>NZ_CP046027.1 GCF_009671065.1 Neisseria brasiliensis
ACTACCCCGGCCGACCGCTGAAAACCGGTATGCGCGAAATCGCCAAAATCCACACTGGCGACTTCCGCCTGACCGCCAACCAAAACCTGATCGTGGCCGATGTAAAGCCGTCTGAAAAAGACACTATCGAAAAAATCGCCCGCGAACACGGCTTAATCAGCGACAAAGTCACGCCGCAACGCGAAAACAGCATGGCCTGCGCTTCTCTGCCGACCTGCCCGCTGGCCATGGCCGAAGCCGAACGCTTCCTGCCGAGCTTTACCGATAAAATCGACGAAATCCTCGCGCGCCATCAATTGTCGCAAGAGCATATCGTTTTACGCATCACCGGCTGCCCCAACGGTTGCGGCCGCGCCATGATTGCCGAAATCGGCTTGGTCGGCAAAGCCGTCGGCCGCTACAATCTCTACACCGGCGGCAACCGAGAAGGTACCCGCATTCCGCGCCTGTTTAAAGAAAACATCACCGAGCCGGAAATTTTGGCCATCATCGACGAATGGGTCGGCGCATGGGCGCAAAACCGCGAAGCAGACGAAGGCTTCGGCGATTTCGCCGTCCGCACCGGCATCGTCCAACCGGTACTCGATGCACCGCGTGATTTCTGGGCATAACGCATTAAAACCCATTAATAGCCATCAAAACAAAGGCCGTCTGAAAAATTTTCAGACGGCCTTTATGATGGATTTGTACATTATCTTCAACAACCTGAATCAAACCATACCGAGATTCTTGCAAAACCCAGCCTTAAGAACAATTCAAAGTTGGAAGCATACAAAAAGCGCAGACATACCATTAAGGATAGACAAGCTTCCAAGCAGCCCATAACGAAAAAATATGCCCCAGACTGTGCCAAAGATAGCGATTTTGCAAAACACCCTTGCCGTCTGAAAACTTTCAGACGGCCTCACCTCAATTCAACAACTGCCCCGAATGTTCGGCAGATTCTACCGGCTCTTCCTCTTCATCACCTGTCGGCGGCGTATCCATCAAATCCGGCAACACCAGCTCGCCCAGCTCCGTCAGCGGCGGCAATTCTTCCAAACTTTCCAAATTCAAATCGCTCAAAAACCGCGCCGTAGTTGCCCAAAGCGATGGCCTGCCAACTGAATCACGATGCCCGATGACTTCAATCCAGCCCCGATCCTGTAAAGTCTGCATCACATTTTGCGACACCGCCACACCGCGGATGCCTTCAATGTCGCCACGCGTCACCGGTTGCTGATAAGCAATAATCGCCAGCGTTTCCATCACCGCACGCGAATAGCGTGGCGCACGCTGCTCTTGCAAACTACCCAATCGCTCAAACGCCGCCTGCGCAATCTGAAAACGCCAACCTTCATGTGTGTGCACCAATTGCAGCGCACGGTTTTGCCAGCGTGTTTTCAAATTCGACAACACATCAATCAACTTATCCTGCGACAACGGTGGCACACACAATTCGCGCATCGCTTTTTCGCTTAAAGGCTCGACTTGTGTCAGTAAAGCTGCTTCAATCAGCGCATCAGGGGAAATTTTTTCGTTCATTTTAATCGTCAATCTTTTCAAACGGCCTCAACCGTCAAAATACGCCAAAGCCTTTGTTTTGCAACAAATGAAATCCACGCTGCTGCGCTTTTTTCAGATTTTTCGCATCAATCACATAAACATTGATGTTTGGCGTACCACCGCCGCAAACCGCCGGAAATGCCACACCATGCAACACATCCGCCCGCGCGGCATACACTTTCATGCCGTCTAATTCGCGTAGCATTTCTTGTGCACTCACGCCACTGCCACTTCCACATTGCCGCGAACCATCAGATTTATACACCGAAATGCGTTCCGCCTGCGATGGCTTGCCATCTGAAACGGCACATGCGCTTAAAAGCGGTGCAACACATAAACAAGCTAAAGATTTTAAAGGCATCATATTTTTCATCAAGTAGGGTGGGTGTAAACCCACCGCGATCATGCTTATATTTAAATGGTGGGTTGACACCCACCCTACTTTTTTCAGACGGCCGTCTGAAACCTACTCACCACTTTCCTGCGGCTTATGCCCTTTGCGCTCTGCTTTTCTCGCTTCACGCATGGCCTTGAGCTCGGCTTCTTTTTGGCGGGCTTTTTTCAACCATACTTCCCATTGGTTTGGCGTTTCCAAGGTGATGCGGCCGATTTGGCCGTCGCGAAAATCAGTCAGGATATTTTCAGCGGCTTTTTGGTAATTGATGCGGCCGCCACCGAGTAAGGAACCGCGTTTTTTGGCAATCCATTCAAACCATGCCACATCGTCCCAATGGCTGCTTGGGTCTTTGTCGGCTTGGTAGCGTTCTTGCAAAAGCGGCAGGTAGTGGCGGCGCAGGTAGTCCAGCAATTCGAGCGCGACTTCTTCTTCATCCAAGGCATTGCGGCCAACGGCGCCACTGGCGGCCAAATTGTAGCCGGATTCTTCAACGATAATTTTAGGCCACAGCATACCGGGGGTATCGTATAACCAAAAATCATCGGCGAGAAACAGGCGTTGTTCGGCTTTGGTGATGCCGGGTTCGTTGCCGGTTTTGGCTGATTTTTTGCCGATCATGCCGTTGATTAAGGTGGACTTGCCGACATTGGGAATGCCACAAATCAATACACGCAAAGGTTTGTCGAGACCGCCACGGTTGGGCATCATTTTGCGGCATGCTTGGGTAATTTTGGCATGTGCACCTTTTTCAGATGAATCGAGTGCGATGGCTTGGGTGTCGGTCTGGCTGTTGTAGTGATTGAGCCAAACTTGTGTGCGCTCTGGGTCAGCAAGGTCTTGTTTGTTCAGGATTTTTAGTTTTGGCTTGCCGCGCGACAATTGCGCCAACAAAGGGTTTTCGCTTGAAGCGGGCAAACGCGCGTCAAGCATTTCGATGACCATATCGACAGATTTGATGCGTTCGCCGATGGCTTTTTTGGCCTTGTTCATGTGGCCGGGGAACCATTGGATTGCCATGTTGTACTTTCTATAATAAGGTATTGTTTAAGGTGGCTGATTCAGCATGAAAGGCCGTCTGAAAAAGGATTTTAACCTTTTCAGACGGCCTTTGGTATGTTTCATACTTACATATTACCGGTAATGTAGCGGTAATAGCCGGCTTCATCCATACATTGTTCCAACGATTTCGGTTGCTTGCCTTGCTTGGCATCATGATTGGCTTGTGAAATACAGATACGCTGTTGGCGGGCAACATCGCTTTCGCTCATACCAGTTTGATGCCAACGGTATGGACTGACGGTGGTGTTACAGGCTGCCAACACTAACGCAACGCATAATGGGAACATGATTTTTGCAGTCATGATTGTGTCCTTTATATTGAGGCCGTCTGAAAATCAATGGCCGGCAAGGTTTTGCGCTTGGCGGTGGCGCACCATTAATTCGTATTTTCCAGCCAGACGATCGGCCAGTTTCTCCACCACATACACAGAACGGTGTTGGCCACCGGTACAGCCGATGCCAATCGTCACATAGCTGCGACTTTCCTGCTGCATACGCGGCAACCAGCGGTTAATGAACTGATCGATGTCGTTGACCATTTCTTGCGCCAGCGGCTGCTGGTCAAGATACTCTTGAATTTCTTTATCCATGCCGTTAAACGGGCGCAATTCAGGGTCGTAATATGGATTGGGCAGGCTGCGCATGTCGAACATAAAATCGGCATTGTTCGGCACACCGTATTTGAAACCGAACGATTCCAAAATCACCAATAAACCATGGCGCTCGATATTGAGCCATTGCTGCACCGTATAGCGCAATTGTTGCGCGTTCATCTTGGATGTATCGATGCAATAGGCCATTTGACGCAATGGGAACAGCCATGCACGTTCTTCACGCAGGCTTTCGAGCAGGGTCAGATTGTGACCGGACAATGGGTGGCCGCGGCGGGTTTCGGAAAAGCGGCGTACCAACACGCTCTCTTCCGCTTCGATAAACAACACTTCAACCTGATGGCCTTGTTCGCGCAAATATTGGATTTGCTCTTCAGCTTGATCAATATCGATTTTGGAACGGATATCGACGCTCACGCCCAAGCTATCCACTTCATTGCGCGCAACGTGATGCGACACCAATGAGGGCATTAATTCTAAGGGCAGGTTGTCGACGCAGTAATAACCTAAGTCTTCCAGTTGTTTCAGGGCAACAGATTTTCCCGAACCGGAAAGGCCGCTAATTAATACTATTTTCATGGCTTTGTTCGTTTTCTTTCAGCAGTGTTTGATGGCGTTCTAAAAATTCTCGCGTGCTGTCTTTTCCGCGCAATTGCAAAATATAATTGCGCACCGCAGCTTCAACCAATACCGACAAGTTTCGACCCACTGCCACAGGCAGCATGACCGAGCGGACATTGACGTTGAGAATGGATTCGGTTTCGGTACGAATACTCAAGCGGTCAAGCTGCTTCATGTATTCGTCGTCGGCCGGAATGAGGTTAATGATTAATTGTAGGATTTTTTTCGGGCGGATTGAGGTTTCACCGAAAATATGGCGGATATTCAACACACCCAAACCGCGCACTTCCAAAAAGTCGCGCAACATTGGCGGGCAGCGGCCTTCCAATACTTCAGGGCCGGTGCGGAACAATTCGACGGCGTCGTCGGCAATCAGGCTGTGGCCGCGTGAAATCAGTTCCAAAGCCAATTCGCTTTTACCCAAGCCGGAATGGCCGGTAATCAACACGCCGATTTCAAATACATCCAAAAATACACCGTGTTTCGTGACCGATGTGGCCAGCGTGCGTTGCAGATAAATCCGCAACACGTCCATTAAATATGGGCTTTCCAGCTTGGATGTCAGCAGCGGAATGCTGTTGGTGTGGCAATAATCGCGCAATTTCGACGACACGGGCAAGCCGTTGGCCACAATCACCAAAGCCATAGGAATATCGAATAATTCGCCGAAATCGTAGTTGAGCTCGCCCGATTCCAAGCGGCTCAGATATTCGGCTTCCGCCACGCCAACCACTTGAATCTGATTGGGGTGGATAAAATTCAAATGGCCGACCAGCGCCAAAACGGGCTTGTCGGCCTCAACACCGATGCGGTTATCCGCGCCTGAATTACCTGCGGCCCAAGCCAATTGCAGCTTATGCTGATTATCGGAATACAGACGGCGGACGGATATACTCGGCATAAGTTACTCTTCAGTTAATAATTTTTGCACTTCTTCGGCGGTCGAAGCAGTCATCAAGGCTTCGCGCACGGCTTTTTGGGAGAACTTGCCGGCCAGTTTCGACAACACTTCCAAATGCTCACCGGTAGCGTTTTCCGGCACCAGCAACACAAACACCAGCGAAACCGGCTTACCATCGGGTGCATCAAAGGAAATCGGCTCTTTGGTGCGGATAAATGCGCCTACCGCTTTTTGCACGCAAGCATCGCGGCCATGCGGAATCGCCACACCCTGCCCCAAACCGGTGGTGCCTAATTTTTCGCGGGCAAACAGGCATTCAAACACATCTGCGCGCGGCAGCCCTGCTTCGTTTTCCAACAACAAACCAGCTTGCTCAAACAAGCGCTTTTTGCTGCTGACTTCCACATCCAATTCAATATGGGACAACGGTAGAATTTCGCCAATCAGGCTCATAGGAATCTCTTTTAAGAGGTAGCAAAACAAGATGGAATTGTACCGACAGTCGGCACAAATCTCAATCCTAAGCGTACAATTTATATTAAAAGCCTTACGCTTTCAGACGGCATTTTAATGATTCTTAACATCGCCATCTTGCTCTACATTCATCTTAAATCATTAAAATGAAAGAATTATTTAAACATTTAATCCATAGGTATATTATTGCTTTGCGCTATTTCTCAAACTGAAAATAATCGTTTTTTTTAAATTCGGTTAACCCGTTTTTACCGCACGCCATCAGCACCCATAAAAAATACCCGCCTTAGTGACGGGTATTTTTCAGACGGCCTTTCAGCCATTTTTGCTTAAACCAATTTCCACAAATAATGGCCGACCAAACCTAAAAACCAAGCCAAGCCTATGCGGTTGTTTTCCAAAAAAGTGCGGAAACACACTTGGCGGTCGCGCGTTTTAATCGCATGGTATTGATTAATCTGCCACCACACCGTCACCGGCAACATCAGCCAATAAGGCCATGTGGCACCGATTTGCAAACCCAACACCACCATCAGCGCAGTAAACCAAAAATGGCACAACATCACCGCCGCAATATCATGCTGACCAAACGTCACGGCCGATGTTTTGATGCCGATTTTCAAATCGTCTTCCTTATCAGCCATGGCGTAAATCGTATCGTAAGCCAGCGTCCATAAAGCATTGGCGACAAAAATCAGCCATGCAATCGGCGGCACATTATTGGTGATCGCAGCAAACGCCATCGGGATACCGAATGAAAATGCCAAGCCCAAATAAAATTGCGGAATCGGGAAAAAACGCTTGGTAAACGGATAAGTCATCGCCAAAAACAAGGCCGGCAAGCTCATCAGCCAAGTCAGCATGTTCATTGGCACCAAACACATCGCCGCCAGCAAACACAAAATCAAGGTCAGCAGCAAGGCTTCGGCTTTGGTGACTTGTCCACGGGCAAACGGGCGGTTTTTCGTGCGCTCAACCGCGCCGTCAAAATTACGGTCGGCATAATCATTAATCACGCAACCGGCGCTGCGCATTAAAAACGTGCCGATGGTAAAGGCGAAAAAAATGGTATGGCCGGGATGGCCTTCAGCGGCCACCCACATGGCCCAATAAGTCGGCCACAGCAATAGTAAAGTGCCAATGGGCTTTTCCACGCGCATCAGCCGCGCGTAAATTAAAATGCGCCCAACGGCATAACGCGGTAAAAAGCGCAGGAGTAATCGTCTAATGTTCATGTGTGAATGGGAAATCAAGAAATCATGACAAACGGAATATTATGTTTTCAAACACGTTTTATTTGACATTATAGTCTAAACCGCGTGGCATTATCCGTTTTTGCGATGGCGATATCATCATTTTTTACTTTTGGTTACAAAGAAACGGTGTTTGAAACCGATATAAAAAGGCCGTCTGAACATTCAGACGGCCTCTCTCATATCAAAATTACAATTCAATACCTTTTAATGTCGCCACGGTATTGATGTCTTTGTCGCCACGGCCGGACAAGTTCACTAAAATCACTTGGTCTTTGCCCATTTTCGGCGCATTTTCTACCGCCCAAGCCAGAGCATGGCTGGATTCCAAAGCCGGAATAACGCCTTCAAATTGACACAATAAATCAAACGCATTCAGAGCCGCTTCGTCATTGGCAACGGTGTATTCTACGCGGCCAATGTCGTGTAAGTGGCTGTGTTCGGGGCCGATGCCCGGATAATCCAAACCGGCCGATACCGAATGTGTGCCCAAAATTTGGCCGTCTTCATCTTGCATCAAATAGCTGCGAAAACCGTGCAACACGCCAATCGGTGCGCGTGAAGTAATCGGCGCGGCGTGTTCCGGTGTATCCACACCATGACCGCCCGCTTCCACGCCCACCAAGCGCACGTTTTCTTCACTGATATACGGGTAAAACAAACCAATCGCATTCGAGCCACCGCCCACGCAGGCCACGGCAACATCAGGTTGTCGGCCGATGGCTTCCTGCATTTGCTTTTTGGCTTCGTTGCCGATGACGCATTGGAAATCGCGCACCATTTCAGGATAAGGCGCAGGGCCGGCGGCAGTGCCGATGATGTAGAAAGTATCGTCCACACGAGCCACCCATTCGCGCATGGCTTCGCTCATCGCGTCTTTCAGCGTGCGGCTGCCGCTTTCCACGCCGACCACATTCGCACCCAATAATTTCATGCGGAACACGTTCGGCATTTGGCGCTGAATATCGTCCGCACCCATATACACATCGCAAGCCATGCCAAAACGCGCAGCTACCGTAGCCGAAGCCACGCCGTGCTGACCAGCGCCGGTTTCCGCAATTACGCGTTTTTTGCCCATGCGCTTGGCCAACAGCGCCTGACCAATGGTGTTGTTTACTTTATGTGCGCCAGTGTGGTTTAAGTCTTCGCGTTTCAACCAAATCTGCGCACCGCCCAAATGCTCGCTCAAACGCTCGGCATGGTAAACCGGGCTTGGGCGGCCGACATAATGTTTCAAATCATGCTCGAATGCCGCCCAAAAATCAGGATCCTGCTTCGCTTCGGCGTAAGCCTGTTTCAATTCTTCCAACGCGGGAATCAGCGTTTCTGAAACATACAGGCCGCCGTGTTCGCCGAAAAAGCCCTGTTGGTCGGGTGCTTGATAATTTTGCATGAATGAATTCCTCTGTGGGGGTTCAGACGGCCTGATGGATATTTAGGCCGTCTGAAAACAATAATTCTAATGAATGCCGATTATACACATATTTTTCGTGTGAACGCGCTTATCCGCGTGCAAAAATCCTTGTTTTTTCAGACGGCCTACAATAAGCCTGCAAACTCAAAAAACGCCCGATACGCCGCCGTTTTCTTGTCAAAACTCAAAGGATACGCGCGTGAAGTGGACGGCAAACGTGTCAGCGTCAAGGCGCGGCCTTGGTACACATAATCGATGGTTTCACCCGTTTTCGGTAACGCGGTTTTCTCGGGCAGCAATCCGAGCAACACTTCCGTGGCCTTACCGCCGGTAGTAAACACATGCCTGCAATGCGGCAGCTTGTGCAACACCGCCGCCAAATCCACCGCCTCGACCACTTTCAAAAACTTATCCGAAGCGTTGTTCTGCTCGCGCACGGCTTTCCACACCGTCGGGCAAGAGGCAATGCCGCGCTCATGCAAAAAAGCGATAATCTTTTCCGCGTCAAACGCTTTTTCAGACGGCCTTTGGAAATGCGTTTTGTCGCCGAAGAACACTTCGCCGTAAATGCGCCACATATCATTCTGAAAATTTGGATAATGAAACTGCATGGCGCGTTTGTCGTCTTTGGGCGGGAACGTGCCCATCATCATCGCTGTGGCATTGGGCGGCAGAATCGGTGGAAAAGGATGGGTTTCCACGATGGGTTCGCTGCTCATCGCTGTGCCCCCGCTTTCGCTACGGCTTGTAAAAATGCTGCCATTTTTTGCGCATCTTTAATACCGCTGCTGCTTTCCACCCCGCCGGACACGTCCACCGCCGTCGCACCGCTGATGCGTACCGCTTCGGCCACATTGCCTGCATTTAAGCCGCCTGCCAACACCCACGGTTTGTCGCGGTAATCGGCGAGCAGTTTCCAATCAAACTGCAAACCCGTGCCACCGTATTCATCGGGGTGATACGCGTCAAACAACACCGCGCGGGCATGGGGAAATTTGCTTGAGGCCGTCTGAATGTCTGCCGAGCTTTGCACGCGCACCGCTTTCAGATATGGGCGGTCAAACTGGCGGCAGAATTCATCGTCTTCATCGCCGTGAAACTGAATCACATCAATCGGCACTTGGCGCAGCGTTTCGCGGATTTGCTCGGCTGTTTCATTGACAAACAGCGCCACCACCGTCACAAACGGCGGCAAAGCGGCCACAATCGCCTGCGCCTGTTGAGTGTCTACCGCGCGTTTGCTCTTGGCAAAAAACACCAGCCCGACAGCATCCACCCCCAATTGCGCCGCGGCTCGGGCATCTTCAGGGCGGGTAAAACCGCAGATTTTGGTTCGGATTCGGGTCATGTGTGTTCCTTAGATTCAGCGTTTCAGACGGCCTATTATAAAGCAAAGGCCGTCTGAAAAATAAGCGCTTTTGCGGCAGCGCAATCAACAAAGCGCATTTCCGCATTACAATACACTTTTTATTCAGACGGCCTCATCATGAATTACCTTGCTTGGAACGGCATTCCCTCGCTCGCCGAACTCGTGCATACGCTTGCTCACCATGCCAAACCGCTTTATTGGGTGGTGTGCCTGCCTGCACGGGAAATGCCAGTATTCAGACCGTCTGAAAACCCTTGTGCCTTAGAGCAAACTTTAGCTGAAGCCATTGCGCGCAAAATCGGCTGCCTGCAATTCAATGCCGTGAATGTGTTAGCCAACGTGTTGCCCGATGTGCATTTATGGCTGGTGCCGTCTGAGCATGCTGCGGATATTCAAACGCATTTTCCGCATGCCTTGCAATGGCAAACCGTGCCCGTCACGCAACGCGGAACCACAGTCAAACCGTGGTTCCGCCCGACGGAAAACCAAGCCAAACCCACCAGCGCCATCGTCATCGGTGCAGGCATCGCCGGAGCAGCCACCGCGCGGGAATTGGCCGAACACGGCGTGCGCGTGACTGTGCTTGAAGCCAAGCATATTGCCAATGCCGGCTCGGGCAACCGCCAAGGTTTGCTGTATGCCAAAATCTCGCCGCACCCAACCGAGCAAACCGAATTGCTGCTGGCGGGCTATGGCTACACGCGGCGGCTGTTGGCCGATTTACTGCCCGAGCAACACGCTTGGGGCGGCAATGGCGTGTTGCACGTCAATTTCAACGAAGCCGAGCGCAAACGCAATCAGGCATTAGGTTTGCAGCACCATCATGCGCATTTATACCGCACCGTTTCCCAGCAAGAAGCGGCAGAAATCGCGGAGATCAATATTGGTTCAGACGGCCTCTATTGGCCGCATGGTGTGTGGCTCAATCCGCCTGCTTTGGTGCGCGCTTTATTGAATCACCCCTTGATTGATGTGCAAGAACACGCGCCGCTGCTTTCCGCCGAATTTGATGGCACGGCTTGGACGGCGCACACCACGCAAGGCAGTTTCACCGCCGAACACCTGATTTATTGCATGGGCGCGCACAGCCCCAACTCACCCGAGCGCAACGTGTCCGCGCTGCCGTTTCGCCAAATCCGCGGCCAAACCGGTGTTGCTACAGCAAGCGCGTTGTCGGCCAAACTGAGTTGCGCGGTATCGGGCGAAAGCTACATCAGCCCGAGCTGGCAGGGGCAACACTGCTACGGTGCGACATTTGTGTTAAACAGCAGCGACGAAGCATGGCACCAACACGAAGAATCGGCAAACCGAGCCGCTTTGCATGATTTACAGCCTGCTTTGGCCGATTCGCTGTTTTCAGACGGCCTCAATCCTTTGACCGAAGCCCACGGCCATGCCGCTTTGCGCTGCGACAGCTTGGACCATCTGCCGATGGTGGGTGCGGTGGGCGACATTGCCGCCATGCAGGACGTATACGCCAAGCTGGCTTTGGACAAACATTACCGCCTGACTGCTCCCTGCCCTTATCTGCCCAACGTCTGGCTCAACACCGCCCACGGCACGCGCGGTTTGGCGACGGCACCGATTTGCGCCGCATCGTTGGTGGCGGAAATCTCAAACCTGCCGCAACCTTTGTCGCCACGCCTGAAAGCCGCGCTGCATCCCAACCGCGCTGTGATTCGGGCGATTGTGCGCCATCAGTCGTTGCTTTGAATACCGACCTACACTTTCTTGAATTCATTAATTTTCAGCAATCTATAATCCGTCATTCCCGCGTAGGCGGGAATCCAGAACGTTGAATTGTGGTCACTTTTTATGTTTCTGAAGCAGATGAATCTGGATTCCCGCCTACGCGGGAATGACGGCCTTAGTATTCTTGATTCAAATGTGTTTTATAGAGGTATCAGGCCGTCTGAAACCCTTTGTCTCCATCCCACAACTCACCCCCCCCTGATACTCGCGCCTGACACTATGCATAAAGAAAGCATGACAAATCAGTGGTTTTCTCTCAAAATCAATATTTTTCAGACGGCCTGGGAAACCTTTACGCATAAAATCAGGTCTGAGAACAAGTCTGGCAACGAAATAAGCATCACATTATCGGGCAGATTGATTTAAAATATTCCAAATAATTATTCATATCTTAAAAATCATGCGTTATTACGGCACTATTGTCCGTTGGAACGAAAGCCGTCGCTTCGGTGCAATACGGGAGGAAAGCACCGAAAACGAAATTTTTGTCGCGCTTTCTACGTTCAACGGCCACACCGAAGGCCCTTTTGAAGGCCAACGGGTTTCCTTTTATCTCGCCAAAGGCCGGCAAGGCCGCAGCGAGGCTCAAGATGTCCGCTTTATCGATGACTTTGACGACGAAGCCGAATCACCATCCCATGCAGCCTACCGCAAACAAGGCGGTAGCCCTTCGCGTGCAGGCGGTGTGTTGCTGGCGATTTTATTGGGCGCGGCACTGCTTGGCGGCGCTTGGTACGGCTGGCAGGCTTGGCAAGATCACCGCGCGCAAACGGTTCACACCACCACGCCGCCCGATTCTATGGTTGCCACCATTGCGGCGCAGATGGAAGCCGAGCGTAAAGCATGGAATCAGGCCGTCAAATCCCCCGCTTCGGCAAAGCCGTCAGCCAAATTCAGTTGCGACGGGCGGCAATATTGTTCGCAAATGAACTCGCGTGAAGAAGCTGAATTTTTTATCCGACATTGCCCGAACACCAAAATGGACAGCGACAACGACGGCATTCCGTGCGAAAACGACAGCCGCTGGTAGCCTGAAGCCTTTCCCAAAACCAAATCTGTATATTGCTAGAAACAAGCACAACGCAAGTCAAAGAAATGTCCCAAATGGCGATTTTGCGCGCTATTAAAAGGCCGTCTGAAAAAATAATCCTTTTCAGACGGCCTTACATTCGCATTTCAAGTGCAACGCTCAAATGCCATTGGCAAGGGCTGCTGAAAACAGATCACCCGGTGTCTCATAGTCCAATGTCTTTCTCGGTCGGCGGTTAAGGGCCTCCTCAACCGCTTTAATCTTTTGGGTATACGGATTTAATGGTTGATGGGTCACCTTCACCCCATCAATCTGATACCACCCTCAGATGGTTGATAGATCGACTCCGTAGTTGAGTTCCTCTGCGAAGTCCGGCAGTCCGTAACCGATGGTTTTCTTGTAGAAAGGAGAGACCTTCGCAGTCGGTGCCTTCTTCTTGTGCTTCGTGGTGTAGAGCATTCGTGCCCGCATCACCTCGAAGGAGTAACCGCACCCTTCACGGTTCTTGTCCTTGGCCAGTCGGTTGATGGACTCCGTGTAAGCGTTGGTGACGGGCATGTCCGTCTCGAAGTCGGTCATGGTCTCTTCGCGCCAGTTTCCCACTGCCCTGACCAGATCGCTCCAGACTTCCTTTTGGCCCTTCGGGATGGTGGCTATCCACTCGTCCAGGGCGGCTTCTGCCTGGAGCCGTGTGGTGGCGTCCCAGATGCCGTAGAAGCGCTCCTTGTGCTCGTAGGCGGCCAGCAGTTGCGGGAACGCGCCTGTCCAGGTCTCCATGATGAGGCGCTCCCGGTCTGAGACTTCGTGAGCGCGTTTCAGCAGGATTTTCCGGTCTCCCTTGAGAGTCCGGCTCTGGGACGGTTTCAGCTCCTTTCTGAGGCCCTTGCGCACTCTCTCTAGGTCAACACGGCCAGCGCACCCCACAGGTAGCCGGAAACGGGTTGGCGCGTCTCGGGCGGCAGTTTGTCAGGGGCGTTCACGGCAATGCCTCCTCGTGCGCCCGCTCGGCTGGCATGGAGGCCAGTTGCGCGTCCAGATGGGCCAACGCTTCGCGCCGACGCTCGACGAACTGGCGCAGAACGGCAAGCTGCGCGGCCGCTTCATCGCCGTCCGCAGCATCCAGCGCCCGGCACAGCCGCGCCAGCGCGTCCAGGCCGATGCCCGCCTCGAAGGCCGCCCGCACGAAGCACAGCCGTTGCAAGGCGGCATCATCGAACAGGCCATAGCCGCCCGGGGTGCACGCCACCGGACGCAGCAATCCGCGCAGCAGGTAGTCGCGCACGATATGCACGCTCACCCCGGCATCAAGGGCCAGCCGGGACACGGTGTAGGCGCTCATTGAAAACCTCCTTTTTTTATCCAGCGCAGCAGGAAAGCTGCTTCACGTCCTTGTTGAAGGTCTGCGCCGCAAGCTTCAACCCCTCGACCATTGTCAGGTAGGGGAACAACTGGTCAGCCAGTTCCTGCACCGTCATGCGGTTGCGGATGGCGAGCACCGCCGTCTGGATCAGTTCGCCCGCTTCCGGGGCCACCGCCTGCACGCCGATGAGCCGTCCGCTACCTTCCTCGATGACCAGCTTGATGAAGCCGCGTGTGTCGAAGTTGGCAAGCGCTCGCGGAACGTTGTCGAGTGTCAGCGTGCGACTGTCGGTCTCGATGCCATCGTGGTGCGCTTCCGCCTCGCTGTAGCCCACGGTGGCGACTTGCGGGTCGGTGAACACCACTGCCGGCATCGCGGTCAGATTGAGGGCTGCGTCGCCGCCGGTCATGTTGATCGCGGCACGGGTGCCGGCCGCTGCCGCCACATAGACGAACTGCGGCTGGTCGGTGCAGTCGCCGGCCGCGTAGATGTTCGGGTTGCTCGTGCGCATGCCTTGGTCGATGACGATGGCACCTTGCGCATTGACGGTGACCCCCGCTGCGTCCAGCGCGAGGCTGCGCGTGTTCGGTGTCCGACCGGTGGCAACCAGCAGTTTGTCGGCGCGCAATTCACCGTGCGTGGTGGTCAGCACGAATTCACCGTCCATATGGGCGACCTGGCTGGCTTGCGTGTGCTCCAGCACCTCGATGCCCTCGGCACGGAAAGCGGCTGTCACCGCCTCGCCGATGGCCGGGTCTTCACGGAAGAACAAGGTATTGCGCGCCAGGACCGTGACCTTGCTGCCCAGCCGGGCAAAGGCTTGCGCCAGCTCCAGCGCCACCACCGACGAGCCGATTACGGCAAGGCGTTCGGGAATGGTGTCGCTCGCCAGGGCCTCGGTGGAAGTCCAGTAGGGTGACTCTTTCAAGCCCGGAATCGGCGGGACCGCCGGGCTGGCACCCGTGGCGACCAGGCAGCGGTCGAACATCACGACGCGCTCGCCACCCTCGTTCAAACGGACGGTAAGGCTCTGGTCGTCCTTGAAGCGCGCCTCACCGTGCACAACGGTGATGGCCGGATTACCGCCCAGGATGCCTTCGTACTTGGCGTGCCGCAGTTCGTCGACGCGGGCCTGCTGCTGGGCCAGCAGCTTACTGCGGTCAATCGTAGGCACAGTTGCCGCAATACCGCCATCGAACGGGCTTTCCCGGCGCAGATGGGCGATGTGGGCGGCGCGGATCATGATCTTGGACGGCACACAACCGACGTTGACGCAGGTGCCGCCGATGGTGCCGCGCTCAATCAGCGTGACCTGCGCGCCTTGCTCGACGGCCTTCAGTGCTGCCGCCATCGCGGCTCCACCGCTACCAATGACGACGACCTGCAACGGGCGTTCGTTGCCACTGGGCTTATCAGCGGCCCCTATCCAGCCGCGCATCTTGTCGAGCAGGCCGGCGCGGTTGTCCGTCGGTGGCGCATCGGCAAGCGTTGCCTCGTAGCCCAGTCCGGCCACGGCGGTAGTCAGCGCATCCGATGACGTGCCCGCCTCAATGGCGAGTTGCGCTGTGCCCTTCGGATAGGACACCAGCGCCGATTGCACGCCGGGCACTTTCTCCAAGGCTTCCTTGACGTGAGCCGCGCACGAGTCGCAGGTCATCCCGGTGATTTTCAGGGTGGTCATGTATTTTTCCTTTTCTGTGGTGGCTACGGCTGTTGCCGTCAGCCACGTTGTTCTGGCAATTCACAGCTGTCCGGCCCGCAGCGGCGATGTGCTGGCGAGATGAAATCCCAGACCGACACCCCAACCATCAAGGCCAGGCCGACATAGAGCAGTCCACCGCTCTGCCAGCCGTAAGCCCGCATTAAAAACACCGCTGCCAGCACCAAGATCGGGCCTATCGTGCCGAGCGCCGTGCGTCGCCACTGTCGATGATTGAGCCAAGCGATAGCATTGGCGAGTAACGCGATGCCGGCGAACATCGGCAGCAGGATGCCAATGAATAGCCCCTCGTACTGGCTCAAGAAGCCCAGTCCGATGGCCGCGCCAAAGCTGGCGATGGCAGGAAAACAGGCGGCGCAGCCCATCGCGGAAACGACGCTGCCGAGCGCGCCGGTTTTGCCAGCGATGCGCGTGATGAGTCCCATGTGTCGCTCCCGAGTTCGGTTAACGGATCAGCGTTTGAGGCTGGACGGATAGCCCGCGTCCTCGGTCGCCTTGGTCAACTTCTGGACGTTGGTCTTGGCATCGTCGAAGGTGACGACGGCCTGGCGCTTGTCGAAACTTACGTCGGTCTTGCTCACGCCCTCAACCTTGGAAAGCGCGTGCTTGACAGTGATCGGGCAAGAGGCGCAGGTCATGCCAGACACGGACAGCGTGACGGTCTGGGTGACGGCCCACACGGGGGCAACAACGGCAGCGAGGGCGAGGGCGGCAAACAGTTTTTTCATGATGAACTCCTGTGATTAATAGAAAAATGGCATGACGTAGGGAAATCCGAGCGAGACCAGGACCAGCGCGGCCACGATCCAGAAAATGAGCTTGTAAGTAGCTCGCACTTGGGGAATCGCGCAGACCTCACCCGGTTTGCAGGCTTGCGCCGGGCGGTAGATGCGCCGCCAGGCGAAAAACAGCGCGACCAGCGCTGCGCCGATGAAGATCGGGCGATAGGGTTCCAGCACCGTCAGGTTGCCGATCCATGCCCCGCTGAACTCCAAGGCGATCAAAACCAGCGGCCCCAGGCAGCAGGCCGACGCAAGAATGGCGGCCAGCCCACCGGCGAAGAGCGCGCCGCGCCCGTTTTGTGGTTCAGACTTTTGTGGTTCAGACATACGCTTGTCCTTTCAAATTTGGTTTGGATAGCTTAAGCTTACTTCCGTAGTTATGTACGGAGTCAAGCGATATGCAAATTAATTTTGAGAATCTGACCATTGGCGTTTTTGCCAAGGCGGCCGGGGTCAATGTGGAGACCATCCGGTTCTACCAGCGCAAGGGCCTGCTGCCGGAGCCAGACAAGCCCTATGGCAGCATTCGCCGCTATGGCGAGGCGGATGTAACACGAGTGCGGTTCGTGAAATCGGCCCAGCGGCTGGGCTTTAGCCTGGACGAAATCGCCGAGCTACTGCGGCTGGAGGATGGCACCCATTGCGAGGAAGCCAGCGGCCTGGCCGAGCACAAGCTCAAGGATGTGCGCGAGAAGATGGCCGACTTGGCACGCATGGAGGCCGTGCTGTCTGAACTGGTGTGCGCCTGCCATGCGCGGAAAGGGAACGTTTCCTGCCCGCTGATTGCGTCACTGCAGGGCGAAGCAGGCCTGGCAAGGTCAGCTATGCCTTAGCGTGCTTTATTTTCCGATTTCTGAGGCGCCCCCACCCAGAGAGTGACCCGTTTGCCGTGGATGAGCAGATCACGATAGAGAACGTCACGCTTGCCGAACCGTACGAACTCACCCTGCATGCCGCATCCCTCGCAGGCGATGGGATCGGGCACGTCCACCTGGAAGTGCATTTCGTCGTCGGTTGATTTGCAGCCCAGTACTTGGTATTGCGGCAGGTGAAGGATGTTGTCGGGAAGTTCGGTCATGGTGTTGTATAGGCGTAGGTGTCAGTCAGATCCATCCGGCTCGGCATTGGTGTTTGCTTTTTTACCCAACAAGCTGCTGGAAACGAAAAGTAAGGCACCGAGGACAATTGCAATATCAGCCAGGTTGAAGGCCGGCCAATGCCAGTCTCGCCAATAGAAATCAAAGGAATCCACAACATAGCCGCGAAAGACCCGGTCAATCAGGTTACCCATGGCGCCACCGAGGATAAGACTGTAAGCGATGGCTTCTCCTTTATGACGATTTTCAAGGATCAGCTTGATCAGAAAAATCGAGACCACTACCGCGATTCCGATAAAAAAGTAGCGCTGCCAGCCTCCACCATTCGCAAAAAGACTGAATGCGGCACCGGTATTCCATACGTGTACCCAGTTAAAGAATGAGGTCACTGAAATAGACTCGCCATATGCCATTGATTGTTGCACCAGCCATTTTACGGCCTGATCAGACGCTGCCAGCAGGCCCGATATGGACAACAGAGCGTACGGTGACAGATGTTTGCCAAAAATGGACATTGCTTAATCCTTGAGTGCCAGAATGCGTCTGGCACCGTTAAGTACAATTACCCCCGCGATGGTGCCGATAATCAGATCCGGATAATTGGACCCGGTCCACGCGACCAGAGCGCCGGCGGTGATGACCCCCAGGTTGATCACCACGTCGTTGGCCGAGAATATCCAGCTTACCTTCATGTGCGCCCCGCCTTCCCGATGTTTGGATATGAGCAGCAGACAACTGGTATTGGCAATCAATGCGACGAATGCGATAGCCATCATCACCAGCGATTCAGGCTCACTACCGAATACAAAGCGTCTCACCACCTCGACGAGCACGCCCACAGCCAAGATCAGTTGCAGTACACCAGCAAGATGCGCGGCACGTACCTGCACTTTCACGCTATGTCCAACCGCATAAAGGGTAAGCCCGTACACCGCCGCATCGGCAAAATTGTCCAGGGATTCTCCAATCAGGCCGGTGGACCGGGCGATCAGACCGGCAGTCATTTCCACCACGAACAGAAGTGCATTGATGCCGAGCAACCAGCGCAGGGTCCCGGATTCTTGCTTAGCAGAAGCTGCCGAAAACTCGGCGGCCTTGATGGTCTCCGGATTTGCAGCGACGGTTTCCTGAAGCGAGGCGCCTAGCCCCAAGGTCTTCAGTTTCGCGGTAATGGGCTCAGCCTCGCCGTCATGCACGACCTTCAGCCGGCGGTTCGACAAGTCGAAGGACAGTGCCCGAATCTCCTCAACGCCGTTCAGGGCCAGGCGAATCATTCGTTCTTCTGATGGACAGTCCATCTTCGGCACGGCATAAACACTGACCCATCTCCCTGGCCCCTCGGAGGAGGCCTGTATATCGGTATCCGCTGCGGACGTTGCATCACCGCCACAGGCGCCACCACAGGATTTACTCATGATATGACTCCACTTGAACAATGTTGTGGTACCATTTTAAACTATAAAGCTACTATAAGGTCAATAGAGTAAAGAATCCGTTGGGGAGGAGGCTGATGCGCATTGGTCAGTTGGCACAGTTGGTAGGGGTCGAAACACAGACGATCCGCTTCTATGAACAGCAGGGCTTGTTGCCGCCGCCTGATCGGCAGGACAACGGTTACCGTGTCTATACCGAGAAGCATGGTGAGGGGCTGGCCTTCATTCGTCGCTGCAGAATCCTAGGCCTGTCACTGGCTGAGATTCACGAACTACAGAGCTATCAGGACGACCCTCATCAGCCTTGTACCGCCGTCAACACCTTGCTCGATGATCACATCTCTCATGTGCGGTCGCAGATAACCGCTCTGCAAGCGCTTGAGAAACAACTCGTTTCACTGAGAGCGAGTTGCAACGATGACCGGGAAGTTGAGGCGTGTGGGGTTCTTGCTGGAATTAGCGAAGGAAACATGCACCAGCAGTAGGTGAAGCATCAACCAGATAATCCGATGAGATGCCGGTCTGTCTCACTCTCATGCAAAGGTAAGATCAACCATTTAATCCGCTTACCCAAATACATCAAGGCCGTCTGAAAACCTTTTGGCTTTCAGACGGCCTTGTATATCATCGCTCAATTATTCTTCTTCACGGCGTGGACGCTTCAGCAGAATCCGTACCGCACCATCATTGCCTTGACGCGGCTCAACATAAGCCAACACATCCGGATGCTGTATCAGCCAACGGCGGGTCATGTTTTTCAAAACCGGTTTGTAGCCGGAAGACCCTAGACCACTACCATGTATGATTTCAGCACATACGCCGCGTTTTTTAGTGAATTCAATGAATTCATTCAACACTTGCTGCGCTTCTTCCTGCGTATAGCCATGTAAATCCACATCAGCCACCACTGGATAATGGCCGTTGCGCAAACGTTGAATGTCGTTTTTGCCTTGACCGTTTTTACTAAAGGTAGCCGGTGGCTCGTCCCAACCACCTTGACCGACATAAAAATAATCTTCTTCCGCCAAATCACTTTCCGCTTTTGGGCGCGGCTTGATGGTGGTTTTCGGGCGTGGCGCTTCATAGCGTTGCGAGTTTTTCAAAGGCGTTACCGCACCAACCGCTTTGGCAAAATCAACCTGCTCTTCTTCACGCTTTTTGGCTTCTACTGCTTCGATTTTGCGCTGCTCGGCTTCTTTTTTTGCTTGTTTGCCCAAGGCTTTTAATGTGGCTTGAAAATCCATATTCATTTGATGTTCCTTATTTAGTTTTCAGACGGCCTGTTTGACGATGTTTGCGCTAAGGCCGTCTGAAAAGTCTGTTTCAATGATTGCCATGTGCGGACATCTTGGATAATTTCATCCCCAAAATCCGCATCAGCAATCATTTCGGCCATTATGTTGGCCACTGATTCGGGTGAACTCAATTCCTGATTGGCGTGAAGCTGCTGGAATCGCGGCAAAATCGGAAAATCATCGCCATCTTGCGCCCGAATCTGCGCCTGCATATCGGTATCAACCACACCCGGCGCAATGCTGCATACTTTCACATTGCGGTGATTTTCCGCTTCCACACAACGCGCATGATGATCTAGCGCTGCTTTGGTCGCACCGTAAACACTCCAGCCCTGATAAGCATTGCGTCCTGCACCACTGCTGATGTGCACGATTTTTACTGCCTGATTATCTGCTTTTGTCGCTAAAACATGGTTGCTGAGTAATAAGGGCGCGATGATGTTCAAACTCACCGCCGCCGCAATTTCAGACGGCCTTTGCTTACCGCATACCGAACTTGGCGCCACCATGCCGGCATTATTCACCAGCACCAATTCATCGGCATCTTGCATGAAATTATTGATTGCCCCGCTTTGTAGCCATGCGCTTAATTTTTCTGCATCGGCCAAATCCAGCGCTACCTGCTGCAAACCGTTTTCTGCGGACAATTCACGTCGAGCAATGCCCAACACTTCTATACCTGCTTGCAGATAATGCGCGGCCAAGGCTTTGCCCAAACCGCTGGAATGTCCGGTAATGATGATTTTTTGGCGCATGACAGGTTCCGTTTGATGGATTCAAGGTAAACGATATTTTGCCATAGTTCTTTTTATCTGAAAAATCAGGCGGCCTATATCCTAGGTCAGAATCATCTTCACAAAACCGCTTTTCAGGTATAGTATTCTCTACTCATCAAGTTGATAAAATATGCGCTATTTTGGAGAAACCGAATGTTCAAACGTCCTGAAGAATTAATCGTATTCGTTTTAGGATTATTGTGGGTTGCTTTTACCTATTTTCTCACCACTTATCTTGGTGCCGACACCTACACTTCTTTAGTGATTACCGGCTTTACCCTGCTTTGGGCAGTGGTGTGTTTTATCTTGTGGCAACGTGATTTGAGCCGCATGATTTGGCCTTGTTTCTTAGGTTTGTTGGTGGCTTGTTGGTGGCCGTTTCTCGATTGGTTTGCGATTAAAAATTTCATCGTACCCGGTGCGGAAAGCCAAGCGATTGTGGTGGCCAAGCCTTGGTATGCCAGCTGGACATTTAAAATTATTTTGGCGCTGATTCCGGTTGCGCTTGGCTATTTCATTAAATTCAAGCGCGCGCGTCAAACCAAAATCGATACAGCTTCCAGCTTCTAATTTTACCCGACACCGTTTTCCATCAAAACGGTGTTTATTTTTTGTTTCAGACGGCCTCTAGCGCATCGGCAAATCGGTTAACAATACCCCCATAAGCTGCTATACTCTTTGCACTCTTTAACATCGACCATTTCGCTGCATACACGCATCGCATTTTTCAGGTAAGGCCGTCTGAACATGATCAGCAAACAAGAATATCAAGCCCAAGTCGCACAAGGATACAACCGCATTCCGCTGGTGCAGGAAGTCCTCGCCGATCTCGACACCCCCTTGTCGCTCTATCTCAAGCTGGCCAACAAGCCCTTTACCTATCTGCTGGAATCCGTGGTCGGTGGCGAGCGCTTCGGCCGTTATTCCTTTATCGGCCTGCCTTGCCATCATTATTTAAAAGCCAGTGGCAAACATGTCGATGTGTATCTCAATGGCGAGATTGTCGAGCAATACGACGGCAATCCGCTGCCCTTTATCGAAGCTTTCCACGCACGTTTCAAAACCCCTGAAATTCCAAGCCTGCCACGCTTTACCGGCGGCTTAGTCGGCTATTTCGGCTATGAAACCATTTACAATTTCGAGCATTTTGCCCACCGCCTGAAAAACCCGCCGAAAGCCGACCCGCTCGGCACGCCGGATATTTTGCTGATGCTGTCGCAAGAATTGGCGGTAATCGACAACCTTTCCGGCAAAATCTACCTGATTGTCTATACCGACCCAAACCAAACCAACGGCTACGAAGCCGCACGCGAACGCTTGGAAGACTTACGCACCCAATTGCGCCAAAGCTGCGCCATTCCCTTATCTTTAGGTAGCGCCACTACCCAGCCGACCAGCGAATTTGGCGAAGCGCCTTTCAAAGCCTGTGTTGATAAAATCAAAGAATACATTTTCGCCGGCGACTGCATGCAGGTCGTACCCAGCCAACGCATGACCATGCCCTACACCGACAGCCCACTGGCACTTTACCGCGCCTTGCGTACGCTGAATCCGTCGCCGTATATGTTTTACTACGACTTCGACGATTTCCACATTGTCGGTTCTTCACCGGAAATTCTCGTGCGCCGCGAACAGGACACCGTAGTCGTGCGCCCGATTGCCGGCACCCGTTTACGCGGCAAAACCCCTGCCGAAGACCTGGTCAATGAGCAAGATTTATTAAGCGATGCCAAAGAAATTGCCGAACACGTTATGCTGATTGATCTCGGCCGCAACGATGTCGGCCGCATCAGCCAAACCGGCCAAGTCAGCGTTACCGACAAAATGGTGGTAGAAAAATATTCCCATGTGATGCACATCGTTTCCAATGTCGAAGGCCGTCTGAAAGACGACATCACCAACATGGAAATTCTGGCCGCGACGTTCCCTGCCGGCACCCTTTCCGGCGCCCCCAAAGTGCGCGCGCTGGAAATCATCGAAGAGCTGGAGCCGGCCAAACGCTGCATCTACGGCGGCGCCGTCGGCTGCTGGAGCTTTAACAACGATATGGACTTGGCCATCGCCATCCGCACCGCTGTGATTAAAAACGACACGCTTTATGTACAAAGCGGCGCAGGTGTGGTGGCAGATTCCGTGCCCGAATCCGAATGGCAGGAAACGCAAAACAAAGCCCGCGCCGTTTTACGCGCGGCGCAGATGGTTCAGGAAGGGTTGGATAAGTAACCGTTGTTTTTTTTCAGACGGCCTGAACTATAGGCCGTCTGAAATATTTACTGGTACCGTAGGAAAATATGCAATTTAATTCATTAGAAATTTGTGCTGGAGCCGGTGGACAGGCTTTAGGTTTGGAGCGTGCCGGATTTACACATGCTGCTTTAGTGGAAATCGAACCTGCCGCCTGCCAAACACTTCGCCTTAACCGCCCGCATTGGAATATTATCGAAACTGATGTCCGTCAATTTGACGGCTCCCCATACCGCAATATTGATTTATTGGCTGGTGGCGTGCCCTGTCCCCCATTTTCCAAAGCAGGCAAACAATTAGGGGCAGATGATGAACGTGATTTATTTCCTGAAGCTATCCGCTTGACGAAAGAAACCGCCCCCAAAGCTATTATGCTGGAAAATGTACGCGGTCTACTTGACCCTAAATTTAGAGAGTACCGAGAACGCATCACGCAGCAGTTTGCTGAGTTAGGTTATGTCGGTGATTGGAAACTGCTGTATGCGGCTGATTTTGGCGTTTCCCAATTACGCCCTCGGGTCATTTTCGTTGCCTTACAACAGCAATATGCCCCGTTTTTCAGGTGGCCTGAAAGTACCGGTATTACTCCGCCGACCGTAGGCGAATTACTGGTGGATTTAATGGCACAAGACGGTTGGCCTCAAGCACATGAGTGGCATCTAAGTGCAAATCAAATTGCTCCGACACTAGTGGGCGGTTCTAAAAAACACGGAGGAGCCGACCTTGGCCCGACACGTTCTAAACGTGCATGGGCAGAGCTAGGTGTAGATGGTTCAGGATTATGGGATACCTCCCCTCCTAAAGACTTTATCGGTATGCCACGATTAACCGCACGGATGGCGGCTCGGGTACAAGGTTTTCCCGACAGCTGGCAATTCTTCGGAAAAAAAACACCTGCCTACCGTCAAATCGGCAACGCTTTCCCTCCGCCTGTTGCCGAGGCAGTCGGCAAGCAGATTATCAAAGCCTTAAAAAAAGAAAGCTGATATGAACCCGATTTTTGAACTTGAACGGAAAATATTTCATCGAAAATTATTAGGCAGCATTCTGACTACCAATGCCAAAGGTATTGTCAGCAATGCAGATGGCAACAACGGTAGAAGCTGCACCATCGCAAAAGGTATTGCAGAATTACTGGAAGCCGAAACAGTTACTGAACGTGCCGCAGGACAAACCTCCGGAAATGCGTTTGAAGCAATTTGCAGCCAATTTGTAGAATCTGCTTTTAAAAAATTAAATCATCTGCGCCCCGGGGATTGGAACGTGCGTCAAATCGGTTCACGCAATCGTTTGGAAATTGCTAATTATCAGCAATATGCACATTTGGTTGCACTTGCCCACGCCGCAGAAAACAATCCTGAATTGGCAGCCGCATTAGGCAGTGACTACACTATTACACCTGATATTATCGTTACTCGTGATTTGGTTGATGATGAAGAAATCAACCGTCATGAATTTTTAGTGGATAACAATATCGCTAAGCTTGCCAGTCTGAGAAAAAACAATGTCTTGCCATTGCTTCATGCCAGTATTTCCTGCAAATGGACAATCCGCAGCGACCGCGCCCAAAATGCCCGTTCTGAAGGTTTGAATTTAGTTCGCAACCGCAAAGGCCGCCTGCCACATGTGGTTGTTGTTACCGCAGAACCGACACCCAGCCGGATTTCATCCATTGCTTTAGGTACAGGCGAAATTGACTGTGTTTACCATTTTGCCTTATATGAGCTAGAAAAAACCTTACAAACTTCAGGCTATGAAGATGCTTTGGACTTATTCTACATCATGGTAAATGGCAAACGATTGAAAGATATTTCCGACTTGCCTCTTGATTTAGCTATTTGATTTTACATTTTTAACAAACAAAACCATGCAAAACACCCCCATTCTCCCCCCCGCCAACCTCGGCATTCTCGGCGGCGGCCAGCTTGGCCGTATGTTTGCCGTTGCCGCCAAAACCATGGGCTACCGCATAACCGTGCTCGACCCCGACCCCAACGCTCCGGCGGCGGAATTTGCAGACCGTCATTTGTGCGCGGCGTTTGACGATGCCGATGCCTTAAACGAATTGGCTAAATGCGCGGCGGTGACCACCGAATTTGAAAACGTAAACGCTGATGCGATGCGCTTTTTGGCACAGCACACCAATGTTTCCCCAAGCGGCGATTGTGTGGCGGTGGCGCAAAACCGCATTCAGGAAAAAGCATGGATTCAAAAAGCCGGTTTACAAACTGCGCCGTATCAGGCCGTCTTTAAAATGGAAGACATTACCGAAGAGAGCGCAGCATTTTTACCGGGGATTTTGAAAACTGCCACACTGGGTTACGACGGCAAGGGCCAAATCCGCGTGAAGACCTTGGATGATCTGAAAGCTGCTTTTGCCGAGCATGGCGGCGTGGATTGTGTGTTGGAAAAAATGGTCGATTTGCGCGGCGAAATTTCGGTGGTAGTCTGCCGCTTAAACAGCGACAATGTGCAAACCTTTGACCCTGCGGAAAATATTCACGAAAACGGTATTCTGGCCTACTCCATCGTTCCGGCGCGTTTGAGTGCTGATATTCAGCAACAGGCGCGGCAGATGGCGCAGCGCTTAGCCGATGAATTGGATTATGTCGGCGTGTTAGCGGTGGAAATGTTTGTTGTCGGCGATACGCATGAATTGGTGGTTAATGAAATCGCCCCGCGTCCGCACAACTCCGGCCACCACACCATCGACGCTTGTGCGGTCAGCCAATATCAGCAGCAAGTGCGCATTATGTGCAATCTGCCGCCGGCCGACACCCTCCTGCTCTCGGCCTGCTGCATGGCGAATATTTTGGGTGATGTTTGGGGTGAAGACGGCAGCGAACCGGATTGGCTGCCGCTGCAAAGCGATACGGCTTCTTTCCTGCATCTCTACGGCAAAAAAGCCGCGCGTGCTGGTCGTAAAATGGGGCATTTTGTCACGCTGGCCAAGGATGCTGATGCCGCTTTTGCAAAAGCCCAAGCCTTACACGCCACATTGAAACGCGCTTAAGGGCTTTGCAATCGTTTTCTGTTTTCAGACGGCATTTGCGCTACAATACGCCGTCTGAAAACATCTACATCGGGTCGGATTTTATATCCGACATTTTTTATTGATTGTTCAGACGGCCTATTTTTATCAAAGCCGTCTGAAATCCTAAGTTCCCCATTATGAAAGCTTTACTCGATTTCCTGCCTCTGATTGTTTTTTTCTACCTGTATAAAACCGTCGAGCCTACCGATACCAACCATCCGCTGCTACAACTGACCGGAGCGGCAGGCAGCGACAATAATCACGTTTTAGCCGCTACCGCCGGTTTGATTATTGCCACGGTACTGGTGTACGGCTATCAATTGGTGAAACAGAAATTCCGTTTGGAGCGCCAGCAATGGTTTGTGCTGGCGATGACAGTGGTGTTCGGCGGTGTGACGCTGGCCTTGAGCGACGATTATTACATCCGCCTGAAAGCCGTGTTGCTCAATGCCGCATTCGGCGTGGGCATGCTGGTGTCGCACTTTTTCTTCAGCGACCGCCGCTCTGCCGTACAAAAAATGTTTGATTCTGTACTGGTGTTGTCAGCCGATGGCTGGAAGAAACTCAATTGGGCTTGGGCGGGCATGTTTTTCCTGCTGGCTGCGCTGCATGCTTTTTTTGCCTTTGTGTTTGCCGGTGGCCGATATTGGGGCGAATTTACCGCATTCGGCGATTTGATTGTGATGTTCAGCTGCATGGGCATTATGTTTTTCGTGTTGCGCAAGCATTTCAAAAGTGAATGACAGCAGCAAAAATTCCGTTTAAAGGCCGTCTGAATCAGCTGTGTTATTGCTATAATCACCTTATCGATTATTGATTTTCAGACGGCCTTTGTTTGATATTTTAATGTGAAAACCACCATGAACCTGCTCACCGTGCTCCGCCCCGCGACCGAAAAAGACTGCCCTTTCATTCACAGCGCGCATCTGCATGCCGTGCAATACACCTGCATCCGCAGCTACAACGAGCGCGTATTGCAGGCATGGGAAGAATTACTCGGCATGGAAAGCTATCACGCCACCATGGCCGATAAAACCAAGGCTTTGTGGGTAGTGGAATACCGTGGTGTGATTCAAGGCTTTTTCCAGGTCGATTTCAAAGAAGCACAGCTCGATGCGCTCTATGTGCATCCTTTAATGCACAACAAAGGCTTGGGTACGGCGCTGTTGCAGCGTGCTGAAGAATTGGCACACGACGCAGGCTTGAGCTTCCTGAAACTGTATGCTTCACTCAATTCCGTGCCGTTTTACCGCTTAAACGGCTACGAATCCTTAGGCGAAGCGGTATTGCCCTTAAACGAACAGGTCAAAGTCAAATGCGAATTAATGCGCAAATATGTATAGCAGTTATCAGGCCGTCTGAAAATTTTCAGACGGCCTATTTGTTAAGTGTATAAAATATATAACTAAAAATCCTTTCGATACAATCAACCATTCTTTCCTTTTTTTCTGCCTGCCGATTAAAGTGTGTCCGACAACACGATGACACAAAGGAACACACATGGGCAAAATCCGCTTCATCATCGCCTTAACCGCGCTGTCTTTGGCTGCTTGCGGCAGCGGTAAAACCAATACCGAAAAAAGCCAATATAAGAAAATTCTCAACGTATCCTATGACGTATCGCGCGATTTTTTCAAAGCGTATAACCCCTTGTTTATCGAACATTTCAGCAGAAATCATCCGCATATCGACCTACATATCCAGCAATCACACGGCGGCTCGAGTAAACAAGCCATGTCGGTGGCCAACGGCTTGCCTGCCGATGTTGTGACCATGAACCAAACTTCCGACATCGATTCACTGCAACAACGCGGTTTAGTTAAATCTGATTGGACGCAACGTTTACCGAATAATGCCGTGCCATTTTCCAGCGTGACTGTATTTCTCGTGCGCAAAGGCAATCCGCAAAACGTTTACGACTGGGCAGACTTGGCGCGTGATAACCTGCAAGTTGTGTTCGCCAACCCGAAAACCAGCGGCAACGGCCGTTATGCCTTCTTGGGCGCATACGGCTATGGTTTGAAAGCGAATAACGGCAATGAAGCCGACGCGAAAAACTTTATGCGCAAGCTGCTGAATAATGTGCCAATGTTTGAAAACGGCAGCCGCGCCGCCACCACCAGCTTCACCCAGCGCCAAATCGGCGATGTGTTGATTACCTTGGAAAACGAAGCCAATATCGTCAGCCACCACCTTGCGCCAGGCCAATTCGACATCGTTTACCCAAGCTACACCGTCGAAGCGCAAACCCCCGTCGCCGTGGTTGACAGCGTGGCCGATAAAAAAGATTCCGCAGCCATTTCCAAAGAATACCTAGCATTCTTGTGGAGCAAGCCGGCGCAAGAGTTGGCGGCCGAACTCTACTTCCGCCCGAGTGACAAATCTATTTTGTCCGCCAACCATGCCGATTTTCCCGATTTGGAAACCTTCCGCCCCGACGAAACCTTAGGCACATGGTCGTACATCATGCAGAAATTTTTTGCCGACGGCGGCATGTTTGACGAATTGACGACTACCGCAAAGTAAACCTTTAGGCCGAGATCTTTACAAAACTCCTGCCAAAACCAGCCTACATACAATAGCCGTCATTCCCGCGCAGGCGGGAATCCATCTCAAAATTTAAGAACCCTATTTTATTGAATAGCTTGTTATGCTCAAAAATGGATTCCCGCCTACGCGGGAATGACAGCGGTTTTAGTTTTTATTAATTTTTCATCAGATTTTGTAGATATCTCAGGCCGTCCGAAAGCCTTTCAGACGGCCTGCTACTTATAACCAAAACTGATAACCATCAAATCAAACATTATTTCTCATGTTCAATCAGGCGGTATAAAGTACGCCCATCGATTGAAGGAGCCAACACATGACCATCCGTAACCTCACCCTTGCTGCCATCGCAGCTTCCATAGCCTTAACCGCCTGCACCCCGAAAGAAGAAAAAGCCGCCGACGGCAATGCTGCTGCACCTGCTGCCAATGGCAAAGGCATTACCCTGTTGAACGTGTCTTACGATGTGGCACGCGATTTCTATAAAGAATACAACCCGCTGTTTATCAAAGAATACCAAGCCAAACACAATGGCGCGGAGATTGATGTGCAGCAGTCACACGGTGGCTCAAGCAAACAGGCTTTGTCTGTGGCCAACGGTTTGGCAGCCGATGTGGTGACCATGAACCAAACGTCCGACATCGAATTGCTCGAGCAAAAAGGCTTGGTGAAAAACGACTGGACGCAACGCCTGCCGGATAACGCCGTGCCGTTTACCAGCACCACCGTCTTCTTGGTGCGCAAAGGCAATCCGAAACAGATTCAAGACTGGAGCGACTTAACCAAAGAAGGCGTGCAAATTGTCTTGGCCAACCCGAAAACCACCGGCAACGGCCGCTATGCCTTCTTGGGCGCATACGGCTACGGCTTGAAAGTAAACAACGGCGATGAAGCCAAAACCAACGAATTTGTCGCAGCTTTCCTGAAAAACGCGCCCGTATTTGAAAACGGCGGCCGCGCAGCCACCACCACCTTCAGCCAACGCAACATCGGCGATGTATTGGTCACGTTTGAAAACGAAGCCAACCACGTCAGCAAAAAACTGACCCAAGACCAATTTGAAATCGTTTACCCGAGCTACACCATTTTGTCGGAAAGCCCGGTTGCCGTGGTTGATTCTGTCGTAGAGAAAAAAGGCACGCAGGAAGCTGCCAAAGAATATTTGGAATATCTGTGGAGCGAACCGGCACAAGAATTGGCAGCCAAGCTTTACCTGCGTCCGCGCAATACCGATGTTTTGGCCAAACACCAAGCCGATTTCCCGGCTATTGAAACCTTCACGCCAAACGAAAAATTCGGCGCATGGGAAGACATCATGAAGAAATATTTTGCCGACGGCGGTTTGGTGGATCAACTGTCGCCTAAGAAATAAAATTTGATGTGTGTAAAAACAGGCCGTCTGAAAATGGATTTGCGTTTTCAGACGGCCTTTTGCTGCTTGTTTTCCGTTAAAATAATGCTTTCTGTTTTTTAGGATTTAAATGTCCGACCGCAAAATCATCCATATCGATATGGACGCGTTCTACGCTTCGGTAGAATTGCGCGAACAGCCGCACCTGAAAGGCAAGCCCGTGGTAGTGGCTTGGGATGGCGCGCGTTCGGTAATTTGTGCGGCTTCTTATGAAGCGCGGCAATTCGGTTTGCATTCGGCGATGTCGGTGGCGACGGCCAAACGGCTTTGCCCGCAGGCTGTCTATATTCCGCCGCATTTTGAGCTTTACCGCCAGGTATCCGCGCAGATTCACGCGATTTTCAGACGGCATACCGATTTAATCGAGCCGCTTTCTTTGGATGAAGCGTATTTGGATGTGACAGTCAACAAACAAAATATCCGCTACGCCAGAGAAATCGCCGAAAAAATCCGTGCCGAAATCTTTGCCGAAACGGGGCTGACTGCTTCCGCAGGTATTGCACCCAACAAATTTCTCGCCAAAATTGCGTCTGATTGGCGCAAGCCCAACGGCCAATTTGTGCTGCATCCGCAAAAAATCGAGGCTTTTTTGGAAACGCTGCCGCTGGGCAAAATTCCGGGTGTGGGAAAAGTCACGTTGAAAAAAATGCAGTCGCTGGGCATGCAAACTGCCGGTGATTTGCGCCGCTTCGAGCGTGGCGAACTTTTAAACCATTTCGGCCGCTACGGCTACCGGCTTTATGATTTGGCACGCGGGGTGGATGAACGGCCGGTGAAAGCCAGCCGCGAGCGTTTGCAGATTTCGACCGAAATCACGCTGCCGGAAGATTTATCGCTGGCGCAAACGATCGAACACTTACCGCATTTGGCCGAAGATTTATGGCAACAAATCCAGCGTAAAAATGTCGATGTCAAAGGCGTGACGCTCAAACTCAAAACCCATGATTTCCGTATCATCACCCGTTCGCAGACTTACTCTTCGGTGCTGCCCGACCGCCAAGCCCTACTCAAAGCCGCGCATACCTTGGTCGAACGCGTGCCGCCGCAAACGGAAGATGCGTTTCGCTTAATCGGCATCGGCGTCAGCCACTTATTGCCGAAAAACCAGCAGCAATCACTTTGGTTATAAAGAAATAGAAAAGCATTCTTTCCTTTCGCTTTGCGACAGGCGGACAATGAGGGTATGACAATAATTTCAGACAGCCCGAGCCCTTTGCAAAATCTTCATCTTTGGCACATTTCTTCGTTATGCGCTGCTCGAAAGCTTGCCTATCTTCGTGATATGTCTGCGCTTTCTGTGCTGCTCTAACTTCGAACTGTACTCAAATCTGAAGTTTTGCAAAGGCCTCGGCCTTAAATCATAAAAGGCCGTCTGAAACACAATAAGGAACACCTGCCATGACTTCATTTTTCCGTTCGAGCTTCTGGAAGATTCCCGAAGTAACCGCCGAAGAGCGCCAGCGCCTGCCCCAACCCACCACCACTTTAGAGCAACGTCTGCAAGAAATTGCCGAACGTTTTCCGCAATCTGTGTTTGCTTCCAGCTTGGCGGTTGAAGACATGGTGATTACCGATGCGATATGCCGTCTGAAACTGCCTATCCGCATCATCACACTCAACACCGGCAAACTCAATCCCGAAACCGAAGCCTTAATTGCCGCCACCAATGCGCGTTATCAAACCGAACTGGAAGTATTCCACCCGATTGAAGCCAATGCGCAAGCTTTTGAAGCGCAATTCGGCACCACCGCCATGTACGACAGCGTAGAATTACGCCGCCAATGCTGCCATATCCGCAAAATCGAACCGCTCAACCGCGCTTTGGGCAACGCGCCCGCATGGCTCACTGGTCAACGCCGCAGCCAGTCGGATACGCGCAGTGAATTGAATTTTGAAGAGCATGATTCAGGCCGCAATATCGCTAAGTTTAACCCGATTTTTGATTGGGAAGAATTAGATGTGTGGGCGTATGCGCAATCACATGATGTGCCGCTGAACGATTTGTATCACCAAGGCTACCCGAGCATCGGCTGCGAACCGTGCACCCGCCCGGTAAAAGAAGGCGAGAACATCCGCGCGGGGCGCTGGTGGTGGGAAAGCAAAGACAGCAAAGAATGTGGTTTGCACAAATAATGCCTTAAAATACAAAAGGCCGTCTGAAAAATAATTTTCAGACGGCCTTGATTTTATTAATTTCACTTACGCCTTATCCGCGCCCAAAATCATTGAGCCGATACCGGAATCGGTAAAGATTTCCAGCAATAACGCATTTGGCACTCGGCCATCGATGATGTGTGTAGCCTTCACACCGTTAACTGCAGCCTCTACTGCCGAGCTGATTTTCGGCAGCATACCGCCGTAAAGCGTGCCGTCGGCAATCAATTCATCAATGCGGCTCGGGGTCAAGTTGGTCAAAAGATTGCCTTCTTTATCCAGCACACCGGTGATGTTGGTCATCATCAGAAGTTTTTCGGCGTTGAGCTCTTCCGCTAACTTACCGGCCACCAAGTCGGCATTGATGTTGAACGCTTCACCTCGTTTACCCACGCCAATCGGGGCAACCACAGGGATTTGGCCGTTGTCGATCAAGCCTTGAATCAGTGTGGTGTCGATGCTTTCCACTTCACCGACTTGGCCGATGTCCACGCCCGGGTTTTCAGGGGTGTTGATGAGCAGTTTTTTTGCTTTGATAAAATGGCCGTCGCGACCGGTCACGCCGACAGCTTTGCCGCCATGAGTGTTAATCATTGACACGATTTCTTTGTTGACATGACCGCCCAACACCATTTCAACGATGTCCATGGTTTCGCCATCAGTCACGCGCATGCCTTGTACGAACACGCCTTCTTTGCCGACACGCTCGAGCATATCGTTAATCTGCGGGCCGCCGCCATGCACAATCACGGGGTTGATGCCCACCAGTTTCAGCAACACGATGTCGCGGGCAAAGCCTTCTTTCAAGGCCGGTTCGGTCATGGCGCTGCCGCCGTATTTAATCACGATGGTCGAGCCGGAAAAGCGGCGGATATACGGCAGGGCTTCGGATAAAATCGCGGCTTTGTCGGCGGCGGAAATGTGTTTCATATCGCTCATGAATCTACTCTTTAATTGTTAACAATTTTAATTTTGGAATATTAATACTAAAGGCCGTCTGAAACAAGCCGAAACGTAAAAGGATTTATGATTTGCCTGAAATGTTTTAGAATAACGGGCTATTAAACTTCTATTCCACACAGGAATCCCCCATGATGAAAATCAGCAGCCAATTTGACGCCGGTTCGGTGATTGTGAACGATTTAAGCAACCCGGGCAATATCCGCCTGTCGCTTCGCCCCGACAATGCCGCCGATTTTGCACAATGGTTTTATTTCCGTCTGCAAGGCGCAGCGTATCAAAATTGCGTGATGCATTTCGACAATGCGGCTCAAGCGGCTTATCCCGACGGCTGGGAAGAATACCAAGCCTGCGCCTCTTACGACCGCCAAAATTGGTTCCGCGTGCCGACTTATTATGAAAACGGCGTGCTGACCATCAACCACACGCCTTTGTCCAACAGTGTGTATTACGCTTATTTCGAGCCTTATTCACACGAGCAGCATTTGAACTTATTGGGCGACGCCCAAGGCAGCGGCTTGTGTCAAATCGATGATTTGGGCAGCACCGTGCAAGGTCGCGACATCAATTTGCTGACCATCGGCAACCAAGTCGAAAGCGATTTGAAAGTGTGGATTATCGCGCGCCAACATCCGGGCGAAACCATGGCGGAATGGTTTGTCGAAGGCTTTTTAGGCCGTCTGCTCGACCCGCAAGACCCAACCGCCCGCGCCCTGCTCGACCGTGCCACATTTTACATCGTACCAAACATGAATCCTGACGGCTCGGTATTGGGCAACCTGCGCACCAATGCCGCCGGTGCTAATTTGAACCGTGAATGGCAAAATCCAAGCATGGAACACAGCCCAGAAGTGTATGTGGTGCGCGAAAAAATGCGTGAAACCGGCGTGGATTTGTTCCTTGATATTCACGGCGACGAAGGTTTGCCGTTTGTGTTCGTGGCAGGTACCGAAGGCGTGCCGAGCTATAACGAACGCATTGCCGCGTTGGAAACCCAGTTCAAACAAGCTCTGCTCGCCGCCAGCCCGGATTTCCAAGACGAAATCGGCTATCCGAAAGACGAAGCCGGCCAAGCCAATTTGAGCATGGCCACGTCATGGGTCGGCGAGCAATTCAAATGCTTGGCTTACACGCTGGAAATGCCGTTTAAAGACAACAACAACCTGCCTGACGACGATTTCGGCTGGAACGGCCAACGCTCGCTGCGTTTGGGCGAAGCGATGGTTTCGGCAATTTGGAATGTATCGGGCGATTTGCGCTAAGTATTTTAATGATTAAAAGGCCGTCTGAAAGCGAGACATTTTTTCAGACGGCCTGAGACCTATGCAAAACCCCAGATTTGAGTACAGTTCGGAGTGAGAGCAGCGCAGAAAGCGCAGACATATCACAAAGATAGGCAAGCTTTCGAGCAGCGCATAACGAAGAAATGTGTCAAAGATGGGGATTTTACAAAGGTCTCAGCCTTTATCTGCATTTATTTAAGGATTCCCCATGATTATTCACCCCCAGTTTGACCCTGTACTCATCAGCATAGGCCCGTTGGCCATCCGCTGGTATGCCTTAAGCTATATTGTCGGCTTTGTGCTGTTTATCTGGCTGGGTCGTCGCCGCATTGCACAAGGCAACACTTTGTTCACCAAAGAAATGCTGGATGACTTTCTCACTTGGGGCATTTTGGGCGTGATTCTCGGCGGCCGCTTGGGCTATATTTTGTTTTACAAATTGTCCGACTATCTGGCCGACCCAATCAGCATGCTCAAAGTGTGGGAAGGCGGCATGTCGTTCCACGGTGGTTTCTTGGGCGTGGTCGTGGCAATGTGGCTCTTCAGCCGCAAACACAACATCAGCGTGTGGAAAACCATGGATTTTGTGGCGCCACTGGTTCCGCTGGGCTTGGCTTCCGGCCGCATCGGCAACTTCATCAACGGCGAGCTGTGGGGACGCGTCACCGACCCGAGCGCTTTCTGGGCGATGGGCTTCCCGCAAGCCCGTTACGAAGACTTGGAAGCCGCGGCGCACAATCCGCAATGGGCAGAATGGCTCAACCGATTCGGCATGTTGCCGCGCCATCCTTCGCAGCTTTACCAATTCGCGCTGGAAGGCATTTGCCTGTTTATCTTGGTGTGGGTGTTTTCTAAAAAGCCGCGCCCTGCCGGACAAGTGGCGTCTTTATTTCTGGGCGGCTACGGCTTTTTCCGCTTCATTGCCGAATTTGCCCGCCAACCCGACGATTATTTGGGCTTATTGACGTTGGGCTTGTCAATGGGACAATGGCTGAGCGTACCGATGATTGTGTTGGGTGCGGTTGGTTTTGTGTATTTCGGTAAGAAAAACGCTGTGAATTAATAGGAGGCCGTCTGAAACATTCAGACGGCATTTTATTCAAGGTATTTCATGAACAAACAACTTCTTCATCTCAACGATAAAACAGTTTCCGTTTACTTAAGCAGCCAAGCAAATACGCCGCTGTTCTTAACTTTTTTAAGCCAAGAAGAAGCCAACGATTTAGCCGCCTTGATTGCAGACCAAGCCCTTTTAGTGTCCATCGACGAACCCAATTGGGAACATGCTTTCACACCATGGCAGGCACCGGCTGCGTTTAAAAAAGCACCTGATTTCAGCGGCGGCGCAGACGACTATTTGTGCTGGCTGATTGATTCGGTCTTGCCCGAAGCGACCCAATCATTTTCTTTGCAACCGCAATGGACAGCCTTAATTGGCTATTCCTTAGGCGGTTTGTTTGCGGCGTATTCCGCTTATCAGGCCACGCCATTCAGCCGTATTGCTTCGGTTTCCGGCTCGCTGTGGTTCGACAGTTGGTCAGAATTTGTGGCCGAACACAGCTTACAAACACCGCCGCAAAAAGCCTATTTTTCAGTCGGCGATAAAGAGAAAAACACCAAAAATCCGCGCATGAGTGTTGTGGAAGATGCCACACGCGCCACGCAAGCCAACTGGCAGCAGCAAGGCATTGATACCGCATTTGAGCTCAACAGCGGCGGCTACTTCGAGCAAGTGCCGCAGCGTATGGCTAAAGCGATTGCGTATTTGTTGAGTGAATAGATAAATCTTCAGACGGCCTATCCATTTGAATCATCTGAATCAATAAAACATCGCAGCGCAGTTTCAGGTAAAATACGCGCTTGAATGTTTCCATTATTTCCCCATAAAACCATGTCCAAAAAAACCAAACAAGAATTAGAAAACAACAAACTCAACAAACGCTTGCGCCATGCGGTCGGCGCGGCGATTAATGATTTCAATATGATTGAGCCGGGCGACAAGATTATGGTCTGCTTGTCGGGCGGTAAAGACAGCTATGCGCTGTTGGATATTTTGCGCCAACTGCAAGCCAGTGCACCGATTGAATTTGATTTGGTCGCCGTGAATCTCGACCAAAAGCAGCCCGGTTTCCCAGAGCATGTGTTGCCGGAGTATCTGCAAAGCATTGGTGTCGATTACAAAATTGTCGAAGAAGACACCTACTCCACCGTGAAACGCGTGCTTGAAGAAGGCAAGACCACCTGCTCGCTGTGCAGCCGTTTGCGCCGCGGTATTCTGTATCGCACGGCAAAAGAATTGGGCTGCACCAAAATCGCACTTGGCCACCACCGCGATGATATTTTGGCCACCATGTTTTTGAATATGTTCTATGGCGGCAAACTCAAAGCCATGCCGCCTAAATTGGTCAGCGACAATGGCGAGCATATCGTCATTCGCCCACTGGCGTATGTAAAAGAAAAAGACCTGATTAAATACGCCGAATTGAAACAATTCCCGATTATTCCGTGTAATTTGTGCGGCTCGCAACCCAACCTGCAACGCCAAGTGATCGGCGATATGCTGCGCGATTGGGATAAACGCTTCCCCGGCCGTATTGAATCGATGTTTTCTGCGCTGCAAAACGTGGTGCCGTCGCATTTGGCCGACCCTGAATTGTTCGATTTTGCCGGTTTGGAACGCGGCCAGAGCTTGAAACACGGCGGCGATTTGGCATTTGACAGCGAAACCGTGCCTGAACGTTTTGTTTCAGACGGCCTCGATGATGAAGATGACAGCGAAGTCAAAATCGAAACGGAAAAGCCCAGCCGCAAAGTGATTAATATTTTGGCCAGCAAACCGAAAAACTGCGGCTCTTGATAGGCTAAACTCAAAATCCGGACAGTATTTGCCCGGATTTTGATATTTTTGCAAAGTGTTAACCTGTAATGCAAGGCTTTACCCTACAATAGGCCGTCTGAATATAACACACACTTATCCTTAAGGAACACGCATGACTGCTGCTTTAATCACCCTATCTTTAATCCTGATTCTCGTCGGCCTGCTCGGCACGATTTACCCTGCCATTCCGGGGCTGGGCCTGATGTTCGGCGGCGCGTGGTTGCTGGCGCATGTTAACGATTATCAAATTTTCGGTACCACGACATTGGTATTTTTGGGCATCGTTACCGTCATCGGTACGGCGATGGATTATGTAGCAGGGATGCTGGGGGCGAAATACACCGGTGCCAGTAAATTAGCCATTTGGGGCGCATTTATCGGTGGTGTGGTCGGTGCATTTTTAGGCTTGCCTGGCTTATTGTTTGGCCCATTATTGGGTGCGGGCATCGGCGAATTTCTGACCCGCAAAGATATGTGGCAGGCAGGTAAAGTGAGCATCGGCACTTTTATCGGCTTCATCATCGGCACGGTTGCCAAAGTCGGCTGCGCATTGGCGATTATCTTGACTTTACTGACCGTGTGGATTGTCAGCCTGTTTTAATCTATTTTAAATCAACAACAAAGGCCGTCTGAAATTTTTCAGACGGCCTTTTCTATTAAAAATCAATTAGTTTTTACCGCAACAGGCTTTGTATTTTTTACCGCTCTCACAGGGGCAAGGATCGTTGCGACCGATTTTGTCACCTTCGCGGCGCACGGTTTGCGGTTTATTAATCACGGCTTGCCAGTAGCTGTAGATATCCAGCAATACATGCGGCAGGTCGGATTCCAGCTCGGTCAATTCTTTGTCGGTCAAATGCAGAATTACTTCGCCATTTTCTTCTTCGTCATAAATGCCGCCCAGCGCCATAATCGGGTAGAACAAATCTTCAAATTCTTCTTGGTTGACCGCTTCAAACCAATCGGTCGGCACCACATCTAGGGCATACAGATAAGCGTTACACCATGTGTAAAAATCAGGATTGCCCGCATCGTCTTCATACAGCCACAAATCCGGCAGTTTTTTATCCGCCAATTGGCTGCGCATGTCCATCGCCAAAGCCAATACCAAGCGCTCGACTTCGGTACGCTCTTTGGCTTCAAACAATGATTCATCACCCAACACTTCCGGCAACCAGTCGTTTGGATTCAAGGCATCAGGGCCGCTCAACAAGGCCATCATAAAGCCTTGCACTTCGTCGCAGCGCATGGTGTTGTGTTCTAAAGATTTGGCATCGAGCAACTCAATCAGGCGGTTGCGTGAGGCTTCGTCAAAAGTGCTTACTTGCATGGAGGTTCCTTTTCAATATTTTCAGACGGCCTAAACCGTTAATGGTGTATTCTTTGGCGCATCTGCTCAAACAGGCAGACAGTAGCCGCCATGGCGACATTCAGCGATTCGGTTTGCCCCAGCATCGGAATCTTGACGCTGGCACTCACCTTTTCCAACACTTCCGCACTGACACCGCTGCCTTCGTTGCCAAATACCCAAGCGGCCGGTTGGTGCAGTTTCATGTCGTAAAGATTAAAATTATTGTGCTCACTCAAGGCGGTTGCCCAAACCGTATCTTGATATTCTGCCAGCCATTGCATCATTGGCACGCGACTGTGGATGTTCAGCAAAAAATGCGCGCCCATTGCCGCTCGCAATACTTTTGGCGACCACACATCTGCGCTGTCTTGGCTGAGTATTAAATGTGGCACAGCGCAAGCTGCAGCGCTGCGGATGATGGTGCCGACATTGCCAGGATCTTGCACGCATTCCAACACCACGCAATCGCCTTCTTTCGGCCATGCTGGTTGATGCGGAATATCGATTAAGGTCATCACATCATCAGAATCGGTCAGACTGGTGATTTTGGATAAGGCTTCATTGCTGACCCACGTCATCAGGTTGACCGGAATGGCTTCGGCCAAACGGCGGATTTCATGATGATTGGCTTTGGATTCAGGCAAATAGACCTGCACGGGTTTGCCACCCGCATCAAGATAGCTTTGCAGTAGATGCACGCCTTCCAATACGGTTTGCCCGTGTTGGCGGCGCGCTTTGGATTGGGAAAGCAGCTTGGCCAAATGCTTGAGCTGCTCATTTTGGGCAGAAGTAATCAGTTTCATGCCGTGCATTATAGCTGCTTTCAGACGGCATGGTGAGGCCGTCTGAAAATAAAAAAGCCTTTACATGATGTAAAGGCTTTTTGAGTTCTTTCAATAACGAAGGGCTTCATACTGCTCTAGCTTAACAATGTTTCTAATATATTTGGTTTCCCGATATATTTTATAAACGGCTTATAAACAGGCAAAAATCCATTACTAACCTGAAAATCCTGATTAACCTGTAAATTGGCCACTGCTAACGATACATTATCAGGACGTGTAATAATTGGCCAAACTTGTCTGACAGACGGCAAAACATAACATTCTTGCAATATTTTTTTAACTGATTTATGACCAAACATCGACTTTATTACATCTTTATTGGTCATGTTACGAAGCACACCTACATCCATTAATACCTGTTCGCTCAATCCAAATTTATGTGGTTTTAAAATAAACCCATTTTCTAACAAGATATCTTTCAGACGGCCTCGATGCCCCCCTTCATGGGACACCCATGGATAATGCTCTGTTGCCATGGCTCTGATATACAAAACATCCCGGTAAAAATCGACGGATTTATCATCAAACTGCCATTGCGCAGATTCCGCTTCCCGTAAAACTCTGGCCATATCGGATAAAGTTTTATGCGACGGCAAACGGATTTCGTGAACTTGAAAAAAATGATGCAACACGCGACGACGACGCAAATCACTCAACCCACGCCACCGGCCAACCTGAAACAGGCCGTCTGAAAGGATATAGCGATAATCATCTTGCGTGATTTCGTTCAACAAAGCCAAATCATCTTGCATACTGCGTACATTGGCCAAAATTTGCTGATGAATATTCGGCACTTTCTGCTGCCATTGCGGCAAAGCTTCGTGGCGGATCCAATTGCGCAAATAGCTGGCGTCTTGGTTGCTTTCGTCTGTCACATAAGCTAAGTCATGCTCGACAGCATAGTGTTCTAAAACAGCTCTTGGCACATCTAAAAGCGGCCGCCAAATTTTGATGCTTTGGTTTAAATCACGCCATTTCGGCATGGCGGCGAGTGAGCGGACTCCACCACCGCGGGCTACTCCAAGCATAAAGGTTTCGATTTGGTCGTTTTGATGATGAGCCAAAGCCAAAATATCACACAGGCCGTCTGAGAATACACGGTAGCGTTCTGCTCTTGCCGCCGCTTCAATGCCTTTTCCTTTTGCATGAATGGTCACTTTGGCGATGCGCAAATCAACATTCAATTGGGTGCACAATACTTGGCAAAACGCTGTCCACTCATCGGCAAACGGACTTAAACCGTGATGGACGTGTACGGCATTGAGCCTAAAATTTTTCTGTTCGCGCAAACGAGCCAGCAAATGCAGCAAGACTACCGAATCCAATCCGCCGCTTAAGCCCACCTCAATACTCAATTTATTGCTTGGTTGCGGTAATGCTGCTGCCAATAAAGCTAATAAATCCATTTTCCAATTCCATTGTTTTCAGATGGCCTAAATGCAAAAACAAGCAGGCACTAGCCTGCTTGTTTTCATGATAATCATAATTACAAAAATTATTTCTCGGTGAATTTACCGTATGCCATGATGCGGTCGAAACGACGAGTCAATAAATCTGCCATCGGAATGCTTTGCGCATCACGCAATTGCTCTTCCAAAACATGTTTCACACTCAACATCACTGCCTCCGTATCCCGATGTGCGCCCCCCAAAGGCTCGTCAATAATGCGGTCGATTAAGTCCAACTCTTCCAAGCGCTTGGCAGTGATACCCAAAGCTTGTGCGGCATCGGCGGCTTTTTCAGCAGTTTTCCACAGAATCGATGCACAACCTTCCGGTGAAATCACCGAATAAGTCGAGTATTGCAACATATTCACATAATCGCCCACGGCAATCGCCAATGCACCGCCCGAACCACCTTCACCGATAATGGTGCAGATTACCGGTACACGCAAGCGGGTTAATTCGTATAAATTGCGGCCGATGGCTTCTGATTGGCCGCGCTCTTCCGCACCAATGCCCGGATAAGCTCCCGGCGTATCAACAAAAGTCATCACCGGCAAACCGAATTTTTCAGCAGTTTGCATTAGGCGTAAGGCTTTACGGTAACCTTCAGGACGCGGCATACCGAAATTGCGGCGGATCTTTTCTTTGGTATCACGGCCTTTTTGGTGACCGATGACCACCACGCTTTGACCGTTGAAACGTGCCAAACCGCCCACAATGGCATAATCGTCGGCAAAATGACGGTCGCCGTGCAACTCTTCAAAATCGGTAAAAATCGCGTTGATGTAATCTAAGGTGTAAGGACGCTGAGGGTGACGTGAAACCTGTGAAATCTGGGCAGGTGTCAGCTTGCTGAAAATAGATTTGGTTAAATCATTGCTTTTCTTTTGCAGGCGGGAAATTTCGTCTGAAATATCAACAGCCGACTCACCTTGAACGAAGCGCAGCTCGTCGATTTTATTGGTCAGCTCAGCAATAGGTTGTTCGAAATCTAAAAAAACAGGTTTCATACGATGAAGCTCTCATGAATAAGATTCTGCTGCAATCATACGCTAATCAGGCAATTTTAGCAGCAGTTTGCACAAAAAATATGCAGCATTTTGGTAAAAATCAGGGCTTCCCCATGATTTTCAGACGGCCTGATTGATTTTTAGTATAGATACACTAATACATCAGGTGGCGTATCTTATGATAAACTCAGAATCAATTCAAATCTTTTCTGACACGCTTATGAAAAACGAACAAGACAATCACACCATGCGCCTGGATAAATGGCTGTGGGCCGCGCGCTTTTTCAAAACCCGTGCACTGGCACAAAAACACATCGAGCTTGGCCGCATTCAGGTAAACGGTGCCAAAGTGAAAAACAGCAAATACATCGTGGTTGGCGACACCATCAACATGACCTTAAATTCACTGCCTTATAAATTCAAAGTATTGGCGCTCAATCACCAACGCCGCCCTGCGCCGGAAGCCAGATTGCTCTATCAAGAAGATACCAAAACAGCCACCGAGCGCGAAAACCAAAAGCTGCTGGATCAGGCCAGCCGCATTACCGCCGCCTACCCTGACGGCCGGCCGACGAAACGCGACCGCCGACAATTGGATAAAGTTAAACGCGATACTTGGTAAACCTAATATTAACAAGGCCGTCTGAAATTTCAGACGGCCTTAAATATAAGAAAAACAAGCGTTTGAACATCCTAAAAAATGTAGGTCGGATACTTGTATCCGACAATCTTAAACGCACTGTAAGGCTAGTCGGCTTATGGATAAAATGGCTCAGGAAAATTTGAAAATATTAGGCCGCTAGGTAGAAACTGATTGCCAGCAAAGAAAAATACAAAAACCATTTGGTCAATTTTCGTGCGATGATTGCGGCAAAAAGCACGGGGAACTTTTTATGCCATCTGAAAAGTTTTATCATCTTTCAGACGGCATTGAGAATGTCGGATACGAGTATCCGACCTACGCTTACTGCCTAATTTACGTGCGATGATTGTGGCAAAAAGTAAAGGGGAAGCTCTTATGCCGTCTGAAAAGTTTTATTATCTTTCAGACGGCATTTTAGAAATGTCGGATACAAGTATCCGACCTACTATTGCTTGGTCAATACATATCAATAAGGCCGTCTGAAAATTCAGACGGCCTCTTTAATGTATGCTAAGAAAAAATTAGAATTTATATTCTACTTGGCCACGCACCACATTCACATCTTGTTTGTCGCCGCCAACAGTGGCAGTAACTTGTTTATCGTGCAGGTAGAAGCCTTTTACTTTCCAGTTTTTCCAAGGAATGTAAGTTGCACCCAATTGAACGCCTTGAACGTTTTTGCTGTAGTCTTCAACCGAAGACACGCCCGACAGCGAACCCACGCGGCGGTAGTTCAAGAACACGTCATACGAATTGCGCACATCCCAATCCGCCAATTTGTAGCGAACTTCGGTAAATACGCCGTCATTTTTGATTTTTTGGCCGACATCGTTGTAGGCTTTGATGTTGGATTTGCTGACCGCAGCCATCCAGCGCCAATCATCGTTGAATTTGATGTCGGTACCCAATTCGCCGAATACGGCATTTTTGGCATCATGACGATTGCCAATGTCTACGTCTTTCATGTAGCTGACAGTTGCGCCGACATTGATGTTTTCATTCACCGGGTAAGTGCTTTGAATCGAAGCGAAATGTTTGCGACGGCCGCCTATACCCCAGATATTGTCGTTAAAGTAACCGGTACGGCGGCCTGCGCTCACTTTAGTTGGCAATACTTTGTTATCAAAGAACAATTCAGCACCGGTTACTTCGGTATCCCAAACGCGGCCGTATGAAGAGAATGCGCCAAATTTACCCACACGTGCTTTGATGCTGTGGTCGCCAAAATTGTAAACTGTACCTTCAGCATAGAGTTTGTTCACCGGCACATCATGGTCGCCACGGAATTTACCGGTTTCCAAATCGATGTTTGGCTCAATTTGCGCTACGGCTTTCCAGTCTTTATACAGATTTGCACGCACCCAAAATTCAGCGTTAAATTCGCTGTGTGTATTCTCCGGAGTCGGATTTACGCCACTGTTGTTGGCTCTGGTATCTTCACTGTCAACGCGCACACGGAAAGCGCCGTTTACAGTCAGCAAATCATTAAAAATGCTGATTTTATCGTCATCTTTACGAATAATACTGCCGGAATTCACATAATCACCGGTGGTCGATAACGCAACGGCATCACGCTCGCTATCGGCGGGATTGGCCGCAGCAAAAGGCGCAGCAGCTAAAGCAGCACAAACAACAGCAAAAGTTTTTTGAATTTTCATGCAAATCTCCAATTTATCGAAGCAGTAAACAACCGTTTTGTTTTGATTGTTGTGGCCAGATTTGAAATAAAACAAGCGACAACAATTTATGGATAATGTGGTTGAACCAACTGCCAACCACATCGGTGTTACTCAGTTACATGCTTAAAAATTTTCCGTGTTATATCACGCAACATATTAAATTATGTAACTAATGTGACAATAATGCTATGTAGTTTACTGTATTACATCAATAAAATTTTACATGAATTAAAAAATAAACCGATTAATTTGATGAAAGTCAACTTTACGGTAGACCACCTGAACGGCATTTCGCTAAAAATTTATGCAAAACTACTATAAATCAGCAAAAAAGAAATATAATGTAGTTTTATTTAATTTATTTTAAAACAAGGCATTAATTATTTCATCTAAGGCTGTTTGACGCTTTTTCTGGGTTTTTACTGCCCATTCAAAGATTTTTTTGTTGCCCCAAAACACAAAACGCTTCTGCGCACGAGTGATACCTGTGTACAACAGCGCATTATTTAAGCTGTTTAACACGTCATCACTTTCATTGGCCATATCAATACTCGGCGGCAGCAACCACACTTCCCGATATTCTGAACCTTGGCTTTTATGCACGGTCATGGCAAATGCTGTTTCAAAAGCCGGCAGCCGACTGATTGGGATTTTTCTGAAACTGTCTGCAAACGGAAAATACGCCGCCAAGCCATTAGCTGATTCGCCATCCGGCATAATCAAGCCGATGTCGCCATTGAACACATCTAACGCATAATCATTGCGCGTGATCATTATCATTTGTCCGGCAAACCATGGCATATCGCCCGATATACGCTGTTTAGCCTGTAAATGGCGGAAATAAGCCTGATTAAAGTTTTCCGCATCTTGTCGCCAAGCCGTTAACACCACCACATCCGCTGCATGGCCAAATGCCAGTGCCACATTGCCGCTTTCAACTGCCTGCCAGTATTTTTCATGCTTGTGATACAAGTATTCGGCTTGATGCTTCATGTCGGCATGCAATACCTGCAATTCATCGGGAAAGCGTTCAAACTGCGCCCACGCTGTTTCACTGTCACCTGAAACCACTGCCCGCGCCAAGCAACCGATGCCGCTATCCGTACCAAAACGGTGGCTAACCTGCAAATGGGCGATGTTTTGCGATAAAGCCGGCGGATGTTCGGCAACTTTAAATGTATGCTGCGGCAAATATTCGCTTAAACGGCGATGAGTGTCTTCATCCAAAACGGTTTCGCGCGATAAGGCGGCCAATACTGCGCCCACACCAACCGACGGCAATTGAAATTCATCCCCCAAAAAGATTACGCGGCAACCGCTCGGAATGGCTTTGAGCAATTGCAACAACAGCGATAAATCGAGCATCGATGCTTCATCCACCACCAACACATCCAAAGGCAAAGGCTGTTCTGCATGAAAGGCCGATTGCATTTGCGGTGGGCGCAGCTTCAATAGGCGATGCACGGTTTGGCCTTCTAAAAGCAACAAGTGTTGCTTAATACGTTCAGGCAAATCAAAGCGATCTAAAGCACGATGCAGCGCGCGTGCCATATGCGCGGCTGCTTTGCCTGTCGGTGCAGCCAAGGCAATGCGCGGTAAGCTGGTGGCATTATCGCAAATCAAACCCAATAATTTGGCAACCGTGGTCGTTTTACCGGTGCCCGGCCCGCCTGTAATCAGCATAAACGCTTGCAGCAAAGCCAAACCGGCGGCATCGCGCTGTCCTTCGCTGCCTATTTCGGCAAACCAGTTTTGCAGATTTTGCGAAGCCTGCAGCCAATCAACATCATCAACAGAGGCCATGGCCAGCCGCTTGATTTCAACCGCTAAATCGTGTTCCAACTGCCAAAGCCTGCCCAAAAACAAACGCCGCCCGTTCAGCACCAGCGGCGTTTCACCATCGGTGCCCACCACCAAAACAGCACGTTTCAAGGCTGCCGCTTCTTTATCGCTGACCCAGATAAACGAATGCCCGCTTTGCAGCGCGCTAAACAAGGCTTCAACATAAGGGGTCACCACCACCGCATCTTCGGGCGCGTAGTGTTGCAAAAACTGGGTTGCAGCCAAGGCCGCTGCTTGGTTCAAATCGATGGGCGCATTCATTTTGTTTTCTCACGAAATAAACTGAGACCTTTGCAAAGCCCTAAATTTAAGTACAGTTTAAAGTTGTAGCAGCGCAGAAAGCGCAGACATATCACAAAAAGACTAAGCTTTCGAGCAGCACACAACGAAAAATGTGCCAAAGATAGGGTTTTACAAAGGTCAAAGGCCGTCTGAAAGTTTAACATCACACTTTCAGACGGCCTATTATACCGTTTTACATCTATTTGCCATACGGATTATTTGTCTTGCAAACGCCCGTCCTGCATGGTCATCACGCGCTCGAAACGCACAGCCAATTCATCGTCATGCGTGACCACAATCAGGCTGGTGCCGAGTTCGTTTTTCAAATCCAGCATCATGTCGAGTACGTTTTGCGCATTTTTACGGTCGAGATTACCGGTCGGCTCATCGGCCAACAAACATTTCGGCTGCGTCACCAGCGCACGGGCAATGGCGGCACGTTGTCGCTCCCCGCCTGACAATTCGCTCGGGCGATGCAGCATACGCTGTTTCAAACCGACTTTTTCCAACATCACCGCCGCTTGTGCTTCAGCTTCGGCTTTTGTTTTTTTGCCGATGAGCAAAGGCATCATCACATTTTCCAAAGCAGAAAATTCAGGCAGAAGATGGTGGAATTGATACACGAAGCCTAAATATTGATTGCGCAACAAGCCCAACTGCTTTTGGCTCATTTGCCCCAAATCCTGACCCATCAAGGTTACACGACCTTCAGACGGCATATCCAAGCCACCCAAAATGTGTAAAAGCGTTGATTTGCCGCTACCTGACGAACCAATAATGCTGACACTCTGACCTTGCGCCACTTCCAAATCCAAGCCGTTTAATACCTGCACGTTCAGCGCGCCGTCTTTGTAGCTTTTGCCGACGTTCTCACATTTCAACACGATATTATTCATAGCGCAAAGCCTCCGCAGGTTGGGTTTTCGCCGCGCGCCAGCTTGGATACAGCGTGGCGATAAAGGCCAAAGCCAAAGAAATACAAGCGATCACGGCTACATCTTTCATGTTGACATCGCTTGGCAGGTAATCGATGAAATAAATTTGTGAATTAATCAGATGCACGCCGAAGAGTTTTTCAAAGAATGCCACGATTTTGCCGACATTCCAGCCCAGCAACACGCCGCAGACCACGCCGATTAAGGTGCCGAAAAAGCCGGCAAACGCGCCCTGCACCATGAAAATCTTCATCACACCGGCAGGCGACAAACCCAAAGTGCGTAAAATCGCAATATCGGCCTGCTTCTCGGTCACCGCCATCACCAATGACGACACCAAATTAAACGCGGCCACAGCAATAATCAGCGTCAAGATGATGAACATCATGCGTTTTTCCAACTCAACCGCTTCAAAATAGCTGCGGTTGCTAAACGTCCAATCGCGCACCCAAACGTCTTGCTGCTCGGCTGCCGGAATCAGGTTGGCGATAAAGTCAGGTGCATTTTGCGGGTTGGCCAGTTTCAGGCGCAAACCGCCGACACCATCGCCCAAGCGATACAACACCTGCGCATCTTGAATATGCGTCATTGCCAGTGAGTTATCCACTTCATACACACCGGTTTTGACAATGCCGACCACGTTAAACTGCTTCAAACGCGGTACCACACCCGCCGGCGTGACGTTGCCTTCAGGTGTAATCACCGTCACTTTTCCACCCGGCTCCGCGCCCAACGCCTGTGCCAAGCCTTCGCCCAAAATAATGTCGAAGCTGCCCGGTTTCAAATCATCGAAACTGCCGACCGGCATGTCTTTGCCGTAATCGACCACATTTTTTTCTTCAGACGGCAAAATACCGCGAATCTGTACACCGCGCACTTCACCCGAATTGGCCAACAAGGCTTGGTCGGATACATAAGGCGCGCTGGCCAAGACTTCTTTTTTGTCTTTAATATAACGGCGCAAATCCTGCCATTCGGCACCGTTGCCATTGTCGAAATAACCGATTTCGGCATGCGGTGCGACGTTTAACAACTGCCCGCGGATTTCTTTTTGAAAGCCATTCATCACCGACAGCACCACAATCAGCGCGGTCACGCCCAATGCGATGCCCGCAATCGAAATCATGGTGATGAACGACATGAATCCGTTGCGTTTTTTCGCCCGCAGATAACGCAGGCCGATCCAAGATTCTAAAGAAGCCATTTATTTAAAGCGCCTTCGTTTTACAATAAAAGCGGTATTGTACCGTAAAACGTGCAGGCCGTCTGAAACGCCTACGGCATAAAAAACAACTGTAAAGACTGACCTTGTAAACCACAATTTCGGTAAAATCCGCCGAAAAATTTGCATTTGCAGCAAATCGGCTTTATCCTAGCCTCAACGGTACCTGCTTGGTGCCATCAATAAGGACGAATATCCAATGAAAACCACAAAACTCTTAGCTTTATCCGTAGCCGCTGCTGCTTTAGCGTTCAGCGTGAATGCGTATGCCGCTAAAGAAGTTAAAATTGCTTCCAACAACACACCTTACTCTGATACACACGTTCAGCAATTAGCCGCCACTGCCTTGGGCATGGGCGTGAAAGAACCGGTTAGCCTCACCCGTTCAGGTGGCAATGTCATCGTATCCGGCAGCGGCAGCACCAAATGCACTTTTAAAGTAGGCGAAGGCGATGCCCCAAAAATTCAGGGCGTAAACTGCAAATAATCTGCTTCCAATATCAAAGGCCGTCTGAAAATTCAGACGGCCTTTTGCATATTTGTTCTTTTATTCTTTCACCATGCGCCGCTCATACACCGCCTGCGCCAAGGTGCCCGCATCGACATATTCCAATTCTCCGCCCAGCGGAATGCCGCGTGACAATCGGCTGATTTTATAAGGCAAGTTTTTAAATAATTCCGACAACACATAGGCTGTGGCATCACCTTCTGCAGTGAAGTTGGTGGCGATGATGATTTCATCGATTTCACTTTGCTGCAAACGCTCAATCAGCTTATCCAAAGCAATCGCCGAGATATCCATGTTTTGCGCCGGGCTAATCTGCCCCATCAGCACAAAATACAAACCATCGTGGCAATGCGCGGTTTCCATGTTCGACACATCCGCCGGCATATGCACAATCATCAGGCGGCTTTTGTCGCGGCTTTCATCGACGCAAATGTCGCAAATCTCGTTTTCGGTAAACGTGTTGCACAAGCGGCAATGGTGTACTTGTTTCAGCGCATGTTGCAGGGCATCAACCAATTCTTGCGCTTCTTCGCGCTTGTGTTGCAATAATTGATGCGCCATGCGCTGCGCGGATTTGGGGCCGACATTGGGCAGCACTTTCAAGGCATTAATCAATCGGCCGAATGCGTCGGGTTGTTTACTCATATTGTTCAGACGGCCTCGCCGCTTTCCATGAATCTTAATAAACAAAACGGCCGGAACACCGGCCGTCTGAATCCATCCGTTATTCTGTCGGATTCACTTTTTGAGCGCCTTGCTCTTGTTTGATTTTTTTGTTCAGGTATTGCAACAATTGGTCAAACACATTGGCAGTTTGCTGCTGCACCACAGCCTGCTTAGCTGCCGGCAATTGCTCGTTGACATTTTCCGGCGACTTGATGGCCTGCACTTCCAAAATCACCGGAACCGGCAAGCCTTCGAGCTTCACATAAGCCGGTTTGTCTTCAGCCGGACGCGCTTTCAACAATTCCGCATAGGCTTCAGGCGGCATAGATTGACGCGCTTGCTGGGCATTCAAATCAGAAACCGGCGACCATTCCACTGCTGTTTTCTGCCCTGATTTCAAATCAGCCAAAGCTTCATCGGCTTTTTTCTCGGCCATTTTACGCGCTTCGGTCAGCAAATAAGCCGAGCGCACTTCTTCTTTCACTTCTTCAAATGGTGCGGTTTTCTCTTCACGCACTTCTTTGGCGCGAACTACCCACACCACATCCGGCGCAACGGTAATCGGCTCGGAATTGTGTTTTTTCTGCAAAACATCTTCGCTGAAAATCGCCGCAATCAGCTCATCCGGCATACCGGCCGCCTTGCCGTTGGCTTGGGTCAACCATTCATCAGGCACTTCGATTTTCAGGTTCAGTTTTTTGGCGACTTCAGTCAGGCTATTCGGATTATTGAATGCTTCTTCAGCCAATTGCTCTTTAAGCTTGTTGAATTCGCCGGAAACTTTTTTCAGCTTCAATTCGTTTTCAATGCGGGCTTTTTCCTGCTCGAAAACTGGCTTGTTGTCGGCCGGAGCCGCTGCGGCTTGCTCATCAAATGCTTTGCGTACTTCTTCTTCGCTCACGCTTTGTTTGGCCGCCAACTCATTGGCATCCAAAGCCACATATTCGATTTTGGCTGCTTGCGGAATCACATAATCTTTTTTATTGGCATCATAAAAACCTTGCACCGCTTTATCGTCAACCTTGATTTGACCGGCCAACATTTCCGGGCTAAAAGTCACCGAACGCACCGTGCGCGTAGCTTGAGTAAGATTTACCAATTGCGCCGCTTGCGCATCGCTGACGATGGTGCCGTTTTGAACCAAGTTGAGCAGATTTTGCAATTCAAATTGCTCACGGATTTCATCGACAAATTGGTCTTCACTCATGCGGCGCTGGTCAAGATACTGCGTCAGCATCGCTTGACTGAATTTGCCGCTGGCATCGTGAAAACTTGGGTCATCCACAATGATTTGTTTGATTTGTTCCTGCGACACCGCAATGCCCATCATTTTCGCACCTTGGGTCAGATAGGCGCGTTGCAGCAAAGATTGGAACACTGCATCACGTGATTCATTGCCACCTGCAGCCTGCGCATTCTGCATGGCCACGTTTAAAGCGTGATCGCTCACCTTCTGATCACCAACTTTAACAATATAATCCGAACCCGGCGCAGCAACCGTGCTCACACCGAAACCGACAAAGGTCAACGCAATCAAACCCAATAAAATCTGGGCAGGCAATTTATATTTTTCAACGGAATGGAACATAACAACTCAATAAAGATATGTGGATGGCAAACGCGTATTGTAACGTTTTTTTCGTGAATCTGCACTTCAATTCACGCTTTTCAGACGGCCTTTCGAGAGACTTTTCTGATTATTTCTGTTTCGGGCGGAACGCTTTGCTCACTGCGGCATCGGTTTCGATAAATGCGCCACCGATTAAATCCACGCAATACGGAATTGCGCTGAATAAGCCGTGCACTTTAATTTCACCTTGTTCATCGCGCACACCGCCCAGTGTTTCGGCGATGGCTTTGGGGCGACCGGGCAGATTGACGATTAAAGTTTTGCCACGAATACCGGCGGTTTGGCGCGATAAAATGGCAGTCGGCACATAATATAAGCTAATTTGGCGCATTTGCTCGCCGAAACCGGGCATTTCTTTTTCAACCACATTTAAGGTGGCTTCGGGGGTGACATCCCTTGGCGCTGGGCCTGTGCCGCCGGTGGTGAACACGACATCGCATTGATGCGCATCGGCCATGTTTTTCAGAGCCTGTTCGATTTCGCTTTGCTCATCAGGAATCAAGGCTTCGACAAAATCAATCGGATTTTTTACCGCGCTTTGCAGCCAATCCTTCAGTGCAGGAATGCCTTCATCGGCATACACACCGCTGCTGGCGCGGTCGCTGGTGGACACCAAACCGATGGTGATGGTGGCTAAAGTAGATTCGCTCATGTGTTGTTCTCTTTTACTTGAAGCAGGCCGTCTGAAACATTCAGACGGCCTGCGGATTAAATCAATGATAAATGTTCAGACGGCCTAAAACTGATTTACAAATCAACCAGTAAACGGCGGATTTTTTCAATAGATTGGTGCGATTCGATCACGCAACCATCTTGACTCGCGCCCTCACCAATGCAGCTCATGCCGATGATGCCGCAAAAATGGGCATAATTCATGTCTAATTCGCGCGCCAAAATGGCTTCGGGCATACCAGTCATGCCCAACACATCGACACCGTCTTGACGGTAGCGGTTGATTTCGGCACGGGTCGGCCAGCGTGGGCCTTGCAAACAGCCATACACGGCTTTGCGGTAAACCGGCGTGTCATGTGCTTGCGCATGTGCAATTATTTTTGCTTGCAAGCTTTGGGTATAAGGCGAGGTGAAATCGGTGTGGACAACCGGTTGTTCCTGCCCTTCAAAAAAAGTAGCACCACGGCCGTGGGTGTAGTCGATTAAATCATGCGGTATCACCAAGCTGCCACTTTCCAAGTCTTCATTGATACTGATTACGGAAGCTACGGAAATGATGTCTTGCGCACCAATAGAATGCAACGCCCAAATATTGGCGCGATAATTGATTTCATGCGGGGCGATGGTGTGGCCAAAACCGTGTCTCGCCAAAAACACAATGTCTTGGCTGCCGAGCTTGCCAAACAGCAAAGGGCTGCTGGTCAAACCATAAGGCGTGCGCACAATTCGGCGATTGGTTATGCTCAATTGGGGCAGCTTAGTAAAGCCGCTTCCGCCGATTACTGCCAGCATAATGTTCTCCTTTGAATATCAAGCGGATTTAGCTTAACGGTTATCGATAAAAAATGCAACAACAGGCCGTCTGAACGTTTCAGACGGCCTGATCAACTCGTATTTATTTATGTTTGTAAAAATGGCTGTCGAAATAATTGGTCACGCCTTCACGCACCAACACCAGCGTAATCGCGGCCAACGGCAAGCCGATTAACATGCCAACAAACCCCATTAATTGGCCAAATGCCATCAATGAGAAAATCACCCAGAATGGCGACAAGCCAATGCGGTCGCCAACGATTTGCGGCGTAATGAAGAAGCTTTCTAAGAATTGCCCCACAGCAAACACGCCCCACACCATCAGCAAGCCCGGCCACGAACCGAACTGCAACACCGCCGCAATCGTCGCCAGCAGCAGGCCGGTAAACGCACCCAGATAAGGCACAAACACCAAAATACCGGCAATCATACCAATGGCAAAACCTGAGTCCAAACCAACCAACATCAAGCCAATGCCATACACCAAGCCCATAATCAGCATCACCATCAACTGACCGCGTAAAAATTCGCCGAGCACGCGATCCATATTATTGGTGATGCGTGTATAGCTGTCGATGAATCGGCGTGGCACTAGGGCGCTGATGCCGTAAGACCAGCGCTTCCAGTCGAGCAGAAAGTAATACAGCAAAAACGGCAGCAGCATTAAATTGGTCAAACCGATTACCACATTACTGCTTTGCTTCATTAAAGTGGGCATCACCGATTTAAGCGTATTGCTCAATTCGCCCGTATTTGACTGCACCCAAGCAATCAGTGATTCGGTATCAAAGTCGATAAAATCACCACCAACCCGCTCTGCCCACGGCAACAATGTGTTTTGCAGAAAATCAACAATCTGCGGTAAGCGACCGATTAAATTATTAAACTGACCGATTAACATTGGCACAATAATCAGCAGCAAGGCGAGTAGCACAGCCAATGCAAAAATCATCACAATCATGGAAGCGATACCGCGCTTAAAACGCTTGCGCTGCAGCCATTCCACCATCGGATTGAGCACATAAGCCAACACCGCCGCCACAATAAACGGCGTCAGAATATTGCCGAGCGCATAAAGCAACCACACCAGCAAGACCAACACCACGGTCATGATAATCCACGGCTTATGGCCGCGCGGTTTCTTTTGATACATGGGTTAAACCGTTCATAAACATTCAGACGGCTTAAAGTATAGCAGAGGCCGTCTGAATGCAGAATAAAGAAACGCTTTGAACAAAAGCCACTTGCTGATTGTTTACAAAATCAGCAAAAATTTGCCGACATAATCACGCCAAATTGCGCAAAATAAGGTAAAATAGCGCGCAATTATTTCGTCCCATCCCTTATACGAGGAATTACCCGCATGAGTACTTCATTAAGCTACCGTGATGCCGGTGTCGATATCGACGCAGGCGACCAACTGGTTGAAAACATCAAACCCTTTGCCAAACGAACCATGCGCCCTGAAGTGCTGGGTGATTTGGGCGGCTTCGGCGCATTGGTTGAAATCAGCAAAAAATACCAAAATCCGGTTTTGGTCAGTGGTACCGACGGTGTCGGCACCAAGCTGAAATTGGCTTTCGATTGGGACAAACACGACACCGTGGGCATCGACTTGGTGGCCATGAGCGTGAACGATATTTTGGTGCAAGGTGCCGAGCCGCTGTTTTTCTTGGATTATTTTGCCTGCGGTAAACTCGATGTGGCGCGCGCCACCGACGTAATCAAAGGCATCGCCCAAGGTTGCGAAGAATCCGGCTGCGCATTGATTGGCGGCGAAACCGCCGAAATGCCGGGCATGTATCCGGAAGGCGAATACGACTTGGCCGGTTTTGCGGTTGGCGTGGTCGAAAAAGACCGCGTGATTAACGGCCACTCGATTGTGGCCGGTGACGTGGTGTTGGGCTTGGCATCGAATGGTGCACATTCCAACGGCTATTCATTGGTACGCAAAATCATCGAGCGTGATAATCCCGATTTGGATGCCGAGTTCGACAACGGCAAAACCCTGCGCGAAGCCATCATCGCCCCAACCCGTCTGTATGTGAAACCAATTTTGGCCGCTTTGCAACAATTCACCATTAAAGGCATGGCGCACATCACTGGCGGCGGCATTACTGAAAACGTACCACGCGTTTTGCCGGAAAACACCGTTGCCCAAATCGATGCCAAAGCATGGGAGTTGCCGAAATTGTTCCAATGGCTGCAACAAGCCGGTAATGTCGAGCAGCAGGAAATGTACCGCACCTTCAACTGCGGCATCGGCATGGTCGTGATTATCGCCACAGAAGATGCCGAAGCAGTGGCCGCCTTCTTGCGCGAACAAGGTGAAACCGTTTACCGCTTGGGCGAAATCCGCGAGCGCAACGGCGACGAACACCAAACCCAAGTCGCTTAACTTTTAAGCCAATCAAAGGCCGTCTGAAAAATATTTTTCAGACGGCCTTGCTCTATCGGAAATACCATGCAACACATTATTCAGTTTATTTTAGAAGTCGATAAACTCAAAAACGTCATCCGCGCCAACAAGCCCGTCGGCCAGAACCGTAATGAAAATGCCGCCGAGCACAGTTGGCAAATCGCTTTATTGGCTCTGGCCATGCAACGCTTTGCCCGACCTGAAGTCGATATTAACCGCGCCATTAAAATGCTACTGCTCCACGACATCGGTGAAATCGACATTGGCGACACCATCATCTACGCCAATATCGATTGGCAGGCGGAAAAAGAAAAAGAATTGGCGGCGGTAAAACGCATATTCGGTTTGCTCAACCATGCCGCAACCGAGCAGGAATTTCTGGATTTATGGCTGGAATTCGAACACAATCAAACCGTAACCGCCCAATTTGCCAATGCACTCGACCGCGCCATGCCGCCCTTGCTCAATCTGGCGAGCAACGGCCAAAGCTGGGTTGAAAACGGTGTCAGCTACGAGCAAGTGGTCAAGCGCATTCGTCAGCCGATTGAGTCGGTGTTCCCCGAATTATGGCAATATATCCATCATCAATTGGCTGAACACCAGCGCCAAGGCTGGTTTGGCACTTTGAACAAGTAAACTTATTTGCTAAAAGACCGTCTGAAAAATAAAGGAGAAACATCATGAAACTGACTCAACTTTTTGCCGCCTTATGCGCCCTGCCTTTAATGGCAACCGCAGCCGTATCGTTTGATGCCGCCGAAGCCAACCGCCCTGCTTATGCCGATATTGCCTATGTGCAAGGCAGCAGCAGCGGTAAAGCTCATGTGCTGGATATTTATCTGCCAAGCAAGCACACAAAAAATGCGCCGCTGATTGTGTATATTCACGGCGGCGGCTGGAAAGTGGGGGGATAAAGATTTTGCCGCCTTCCAAGCCAAAACCGGTGTGCATCGTTTGATTAAAGCCTTGCTCAACGAAGGCTATGCCGTGGCGTCGGTCAATTACCGTTTAAGCGGTGAAGCACATTTCCCAGCGCAAACGCAAGATATTAACCAAGCCATAGATTATTTAAGCCGCCACGCCAAACAATACGGCTTTAACACCAAGCGCATTGCAGTGATAGGCGATTCCGCAGGCGCACATTTGGCGCAGCTTGCCGCCGCTGCGCATGGCCGTGACAAAATCCGCGCATTGGTTAGCTTTTACGGCGTATCCGATTTGCGCAATATGAAAATGGAACACATGGCCAAAAATTGTAGTAACAACAAAGCCACGCCGTCTGAAAACACGCGTGAAGGCGTATTGGTCGGTGAAGCGGTTGACAGCGCCGCTTTCAATCGCGCGACCGATGCCGCCAGCCCGATTCATCAAGTGCATGCAAATATGCCGCCGGCGCTGTTGTTCCACGGCGACAGAGATTGCGCCGTGCCTCACACCCAGTCGCTGAAAATGCATTTGGCCTTGCAAAGCGTGAATGTTCCAAGCGAATGGGTGTTGATTGAAGGTTTAGGCCACATGGCACCGGAATTTCATAACGATGCCAACAACCGCCGCGTTTTAAATTTCCTCAAGCAGCATTTGTGATGTGGTTTCAACCATAAAAAATGCCGTCTGAAGAATGTTCAGACGGCATTTTTTATGGATGGTTTTTACGTTCTAAACTGTGGCAGGAAGGCCGGAATGCCCGGCAGCATGCCCACAGCACCCATTGCCAAACACAACACGGTAAAACCAATCACCGGCACCAGCACACGACCGGCAAAGCCCAATTCGATACTGCGTTTCTTGTCGCCGATTAAACCTAAATTATCCAGCAGCATGGTCAGCGACCAGCCAAACACCGGATTCACCAGCGCCGAAGAGAACACCACAATCGCAGCAGATTGCGTGGTTTTACCCTTACGCGTCATTTCCATGCCCGCTTCCAGCAGCGGCACATACACACCCACCACCAAAGCCACGCTCAACACCGGCTGCCAAATCGCCAAGTCCATCGGGTAGCCCCACAAGGCAGTGATGATACACAAAAACGCGGTCAAAATCGCACCAGCCGGAATCGGACGCTTGGCAATCGAAGCAGGAACAATATAAGTGCCCCACGATGAAGTGAAGTTGGCACCACCCAATACCGAGCCGACTGCTTGGCGCATCGAGCAGCTCACCATCGTGTCGTCGATGTTCATGTGCATTCTTTCGGTTTTTTCAGGATAGCTCAGTTTTTGGAACACTTGGTGCCCCAGAAAATCCGGTGACCACATCGCCACCGCCAACACAGCAAACGGGAACACCACCAAGAAGCTGTTCATGTCCGGCAAGCCCAGCATCCAGCCGCTGTTTTCACCCCACCAGTAAGCAGGACTCATTGGTGGCAAACCCGGTTCGGTTTCAAAAGCAAACGGCGCGCCCAAGATAAATGCTGTAAAACCGGCCAACACGCAACCGAGCGGCACCGCCAGCCAGCGTTTTTTCCAATGCTCCAACAAGGCATACATCAGAATCGTGCCCATAATCACGATAAAGGCAATATGCGGTTTGCCAAAGGTGCCCGCCCAATCAAAGAGCTTTTTCACCTGCCCCGTGGTGCCGATAAAACCGAGATACAGAAGTAAACCGCCGCACACACCGTTACTCGTGAGCTTGGCCATCAGCGAGCCGCCTTTGAATATCGCCATCAGCAAGCCCAATATTGCAATCGAAATACCGAAAGCCAAGGGATGACCACCTGCCGCCACCACAATCGGAATCAGTGGAATCAAAGGGCCGTGGGTGCCGGGTAAGTTGGCACCGGGCAGCAAAAAGCCCGACAAAATCAAAATAAACGCCGCCGCAATCAACAATTCATAGCGCACGTTTTCCAAAATGAAATCTTCCGGCAAACCCAAAGGGCCTGCGAAAGCCGCGGCCACTGCACCCACCATCACCACTTTACCGATGGTCGCCGCAATCGCCGGAATCATGTCCTCCCACTCAAAGCGGTAATCGCGAAACGGCAGATTCGGCCGCCAGCGCTTAGGCTGCATGATTTGCAATTCATGGTTCAAATACGCATCGCGCGATTCGAAGGCCGAGCTCGGTTGATGCAGCTCGGCATAGCTTTTTTCTTGCGTGTCCATTATTTACTTCCTATTTTTTTTATAAATTCGTGTGTCACGGTTTGCCGTATTTCATTCTCCTCCAACAGCAAACCGCTGCCTATTAAAAGGCCGTCTGAACAATGAAACAAATCTTATTTTCTGATAGCTGCTATCCGATTTATTGATGATGTTTACTGAAAGCCTTGATTTGATAGCCTGTTTTGACTTTCAGAAAAGGCAAAATTATGTTAAAAATCGATTATAAGAAAACAAAATCAAGCCGAAAAATGGACATCAACCAATTAAAATCCTTTGTGACCGTCGCGCATCAAGGCAACCTGACCCAAGCGGCCGAACGTCTTTTTCTCTCGCAACCTGCCGTTTCTGCCCAAATCAAAGCCATTGAAAATGATTTAGGCACCCCGCTTTTCAACCGTACCAGTAACGGCATGACGCTTACTCGCGCCGGTGAAGTGTTCCTGCCTGAAGCCGAAGCCCTGCTGCAACACAAGCACAAGCTCGAGCAATTTGCCAAAACATTGGCGCAAGATTTCACCGAAGAAACCCAGCTCGGCATCATCCACCCGATTGATTCCACCAAACTCGCCAACCTGACCGCCCTCATCAACCAAAACGCACCCAATACCCGCCTGCACATCCAATACGGCATGAGCGGCGAAATTCTCTCACGCATTCAAAATAAAACGCTGCACGGCGGCTTTTTCTTGGGCAACATCAACCAGCGCGGCATTTGCAGCCTGTTTCTGCAAAACCTGTCTTACTCGCTGATTTGCCCGCAAGGCGAAGAAGCCGCCATTCGCGCCAACCCGAAAAGCCTGGAAAATTACACTTGGATCGAAATGTCGGGCGTATCCGGCAGCAGCAAGCACCTGCAACAATTCTGGCGCGCCAACCGCCTGTCGCCAAAGCGCCAAATCTTATGTGATTATCCACAAGCCATTTTGGATTTGGTGATTAACGGCATAGGTGTGGCGATGGTGCCGAGCAACAAAGCCGATGCCGCTATTCGCGATGGCCGTCCGCTGTCGGTGTTGGAAGAATACCGCCAAACCATGCCGATGCATTTTATTTACGCCAGCGAATATGAAGACAACCCCGATTTGCAACTGTTGAAACAAAGTGTAGAAGAAATTTGGCAGATTAAGCCGAATTAAAACGCGGCCTGAGACCTTTGCAAGACTGATGAATCATCAATAAAACCCAAACTGCCGTCATTCCCGTGCAGGCGGGAATCTATCTCAGAATTCAGGAAACCTATTTTATTCAATAATTTGCCATACTCAAAAATGGATTCCCGCCTACGCGGGAATGACGGCGTTTTATGTTTGCTGACTTTTAAAGGCCCTTACATTCGCCTAACAAGTGCAATTTCCAATAACAGAAAAGGCCGGTATGCGGTAGTATACTGCCTTTCCTGACAAGAAAGATTGCAATATGGCCTACACACAACTGACCTCACACCAAAGATACTACATTTCCAGACATTACCGCAACCTACCCCTAAACCAAATCGCACAGAACATCGGTTGTCATCCCGCCACCGTCAGTCGGGAAATCAGACGGCATTCCGTCAACGGAACCTACTGTTACCGAAAAGCACAACAGCAAAGCGAAGTTAAAAAGAAAAACAAAAAGCCAACCAAACTGACTACTGCCGTCAAACAGACTGTTAACAAACTGATTACCCAAAAATACAGCCCCGAACAAGTCTGCGGCTACCTGCTGAAACATCAACACATCAAACTGCACCACAGCACCCTTTACCGCTATCTCGCCAAAGACCGTCAAAACGGCGGCGACCTGTACACCCATCTGCGTATCGTTTCCAAACCCTACCGCAGAAAATACGGCAGCGGTGCATGGACAAAAGGCAGCGTACCGGACAGAACCGACATTGAACACAGACCTGCCATTGTCGATCAAAAAGAGCGGGTCGGCGATTTCGAGATGGACACCATTGTCGGTAAAGACCAAAAAAGCGGACTGGTGGTTGCTGTTGAAAGAAAAACCAAATTTGTCGTTATCCGCAAAATCAGCAATTTCAAAGCAGAAGATGTAGCCCGGGTAGTGATTCGGGCATTGAAGCCGTTTAAAGATATCATTCAAACGATTACTTTGGATAACGGTAAAGAGTTTTACCGACATAAAACCTTTGCCAAAGCCCTGGGTGCGGAAACTTACTTCTGCCGTCCATACCATTCTTGGGAAAAAGGCTTGGTGGAGAATACCAACGAGCTGATCAGACAATACTTCCCAAAGGGGACGGATTTTAGGAAACTGGGGGCTAAAAAGATTAAAGCGGTTGAGGAGGCCCTTAACCGCCGACCGAGAAAGACATTGGACTATGAGACACCGGGTGATCTGTTTTCAGCAGCCCTTGCCAATGGCATTTGAGCGTTGCACTTGAAATGCGAATGTAAGGGCCTTTTATTTAAACATTGAATTCAAAAATCTATTTATAAATCCACCGGTTGCCAATCTTGTCCTTGAACAGGCGGCAGCCATTGGCCGCCTTGCTGGCAGAAGCCCCACAGCATATCTGGGATGCCGTAATGGTCGGCTTTTTGCGGGTCAAGCGTGCTGACAATTTGATCATCTTGGCCGTTTTTCAGCAGCGTGCCAATATTTGGATTCATCATCACGGCTTTACCCAAGGCGATAAATTCGGCAAAACCTGTGGCATAGGCTTCACGGATTTGCTGGCCGCTGAGCAAGTTGCCCACGCCGATTAAAGGTAGGCGGCCGGCGATTTGGCGGTGAACCAGCTCCATGCGGGTGAGATTGGTGTCTGCGCCACGGCGGGCTTTTTTGCTGAATTCCCACAGTGAAATATGCAGATATTGCAAGGGCTTGTTGCACAATGCATCAATCAGGGCGAAGGTATCCGCCATGGTCAAGCCGTGTTCGCCCGGCTCTTCCGGTGAAAAACGGTAGCCGATGATGAAGTCGGGCTTTTGATTTTTTTCACGCACATTTACCACGGCATTGACCACCGCCAATGGGAATTTTAAGCGTTTTTCAAGGCTGCCTCCCCAAGCATCGTCGCGTTTATTGAATTCGCCCGAGAAAAACTGCTGAATCAAATAGCCGTTGGCACCATGAATTTCCACGCCGTCAAATCCGGCCAAAATAGCCAATTCTGTGGCATTGGCAAATGCTTGAATCAACGATAAAACTTCATCTTCCGTCGCTGCTTTGGCACCGCTTGGCTCATGGTCGGACGGCGCAATCAATGCTTGGCCGTCGAGCAAGTCTTTGACTGCTTCTTTACCGCCGTGATGAATTTGCAAAATCGCTTTGGCACCTTGATTTTGCAAGGTTTGCGCAAGCTGTTTCAAGCCTGCCAGATGACGTTCGTCAATGGCTTCAGGCTGGCCGGCAAACGCTTTGCCGTTTTTCGCCACCAAGGTTGCGGCAGTGATAAACATGCCGATGTCGCCGGCGCGGTTGCCGACAAATCGCTCTTCCTGCTCGCCCAATGTGCCGTCAGAATTGGATGCAAAATGCGTCATCGGCGCGACTACTAATCGGTTTTTGATGGTTACGCCGTTGTTTAAGGGGTAAGGGGTGAATAAATCAGTCATAAATACCTCTGTGCTACGTTGATTGAGTGCCAATTTAATAATTTTGTAAAATTATATTTTTTACAATTTAATAATAAAACCAAAATCATGGTTTGCCATGATTAGATAGTTGATTTCGATGGTTACACAGATTGCGTCGCAATTTTGCGCAACAATGCAATTTCGTCAGCCGATAAATTCAGGCATGTGCCCATTTTTCCGGGAATCTCTACTGCTTGATGCTCTAAGGCTCTGCCGCTGTTGGTCAGGCGAATGATGACGCTGCGTTCGTCTTCAATGCTGCGCGTGCGCTCGACCAATTCTTTGGCTTGCAAACGTTTGAGCAGTGGCGTGAGTGTGCCGCTGTCGAGATGCAGCTTTTCGCCCAACTCGCCCACGCTTTGTTCGCCGTGTTCCCACAACACCAGCATGACCAGATATTGCGGATAGGTCAAATCCAGCGCTTGCAGAAAAGGCGTATAGCGGCGGGTGATTTCTTTGGATAAGGCATAAAGCGGAAAACACAATTGGTTTGAAAGCTTGAGTTGCTCGTACATGGCAGTTATCTAGATGAAATAAAGACAATTCTATCACATCATTATATTGTTCAAAATTTAATTTTCTAAAGATAACCATAGCGACCATGATAAAGGCCGTCTGAACGTTTCAGACGGCCTGCCTAACGCTTACCAATGCAATACTGCGCTCTCTTCAATCGGCACGCGGCCTAAATGGGTTTTGTTTTGTTGCGCTTCCCAATCCGGATAACCGAAGGCAATGCCGTGCAGCAATTTATATTCATCGGATACGCCCAATTCACGGCGGATATCATCGGCAAACAAACCTAAAAACAACATCGGAATGCCGCCAAAGCCACGCGCGGTCAGCGACAGTAAAAAGGTTTGCGAATACATGCCCATGTCGGCAGCGATGTTGACATCATGATTATCCACGCTCGGCATAAACAAAAACGCCATGTGCGCCGCGCCGTAGCCGGTGATGTTTTGCTCGATCACCGGCTGGCGGCCGGCTTTGTCTTCACGCGGCACACCGAAGCTGGTCGTGAACACGTGCGCATATTGATTACGCCAGCGTGGCTCATAAATGCCGGTAAATTTGCTTTGATCAAACTCAAAATCCGGGCTGAATTTGCCCTCGCGGAATCGCTCGCCGATGATTTTATGCAAGCGCTGCAAGGTTTCGCCCGAAGCAATATGCACCAACCAAGGCTGGGTATTGCAGGCAGATGGCGCATTTTGCGCATCAGCAAGAATTTGTTTGATTTCCGCTTCGGTCATCTCGGTCGGCAAAAATTTACGGATAGACTGACGGGTTTTGACGGTGGTTTCAAAATCTAACATGGCGTTCTCTTGATTGAACAATGCAATGGCGTTCAGTTTATTTTGTTGAAAACAAAATAAGAAGCCACTAAAATGGAAACCTACCTTCCATAAACGGAAATTTTATGAATCTCAATGCCCTACGTTTATTCGTTGCCGTTGTGCAAGACGGCAGCTTGTCGAAAACCTCAGAAAAATTAGGCGTACCAATTGCCACCATCAGCCGCCAAATCAGCGAGCTAGAAAAATCACTGAATATCCAATTGTTTGACCGCTTCAAATCAGGCGTGAAGCCGACCATGGCGGGGCAACGGCTGTATGAGCAGGTGTATGTCAGCATGGATAATTTGGTTAACGCCGAGCAAGTCTTGTTTGCCGAACAAGGCCGTCTGAAAGGTTTATTGCGCATTTCCGCCCCACCCGATTGCACGCCGGTGCTGGCTTGGATCGCGGCATTTCAAGCGCAGTTTCCGTTGATTCAAGTGCATTGCACCATGACTGACCGCGTGCTGGATATGACGGCAGACGGCATTGACGTGGCTTTCCGCATGGGCGAATTGCACGGCGACAATTTTATTGCCAAAAAAGTATTGTCAGTCGGCGCCAAGTGGGTGGCGCACCCAGATTTATTGGCCAAATTCGGTACACCGCAAAATTTGACCGAATTGGCCGCTTTGCCCGTAGCCGGTTGGGCGCGCAATGGCGAAAACACGCTTAAAGTGATGGTGGGCAAACAGGTGCATTTTGTGCCTTATGTGTTTGCCTGCAATGAAAGCTCAGCCTTGGAATATATGGCCATCGTGGGCAAAGCGGTATGCCATTTGGCGGATTATTCGGCCAATCGGTTGATCGCGCAGCATGGTTTGGTGGAAGTTTTGGCTGATGTGGATTTCCCGCGCTACGACATTTCGATGATTTACGCGGCGCACCGCTATCCTTCCAGCATTGTGCGGGCGTTTGTGGAATTTGTCGGGCAGCAGCTTGAGGCCGTCTGAACTTTACACAACAATCTTTTTGAGATGCTTTTTCAGACGGCCTAGATAGGTCTATAATATGAAAACAATTTTCTCAACTTCCAAACCCGTAAAGGAATCAATATGTTTGGTATCACTAAAGAACAAGTATTAGACGCTTTCACCTTCCGCTCCGCCTGCCGCTATTACGATCCCGAGCGCAAAATCAGCGATGAAGATTTTAATTATCTGTTGAAGCTTGCTCGTTTGTCGCCAAGCTCGGTCGGCTCTGAACCGTGGAAATTTCTGGTGATTCAAAACCCCGAATTGCGTGAAAAACTCAAGCCCTTCAGCTGGGGCATGGCGCGACAATTGGATGCATGCAGCCATTTGGTGGTGTATTTGGCGAAGAAAAACGCCACTTATGATTCCGATTTCCTGCGCGCCGGTTTGGAAAAACGCGGCCTGACCGATGAGCAAATGGCCAAAAGCGTGGCCATTTATGAAAATTTCCAAAAACACGACATTGAAATCTACGGCAGCGAACGCGCCCTGTTTGACTGGACCGGCAAACAAACCTACATCGCCTTGGCCAATATGATGACCGGCGCGGCCTTAATCGGCATTGATTCTTGTCTGGTAGAAGGCTTGGATTATAAGGAAGTCAACCGTATTTTGGTTGAAGAAGGCCTGTTTGATCCCGAAGAATGGGGCGTTTCCGTGGCGTGTACATTTGGCTACCGCGCCAAAGAGATTACCCACAAATTCCGCCGTCCGCTCGATGAATTGGTGACTTGGGTGAAATAATCCAAATATTTATTTAAGGCCGTCTGAAACAATTGGTTTCAGAGGGCCTTTTGTTTCTTTTAAAGAAAGCAATCGTTTCGTATAACCGGATTGTTTTCTTTAAAATAGCCCTTATAATCACTTTATCATTTAAATAAAACCAAGGAACACCATGCGCACCATTCGACAAATCTACCAAGCGCCGCCGAAACATTGGGTGGGCGATGGTTTTCACGTGTCGCCGCTGTTTTCCCACATGGACGAAGTCAGCAAACAGACCAGCCCGTTTCTTATGCTCGATTACGGCGTGCCCACCGAATTTTCTCCCAACTTCGGTGCACCGCGCGGCGTGGGCAGCCATCCGCATGCCGGTTTTGAAACCGTCACCGTCGCGCTGCAAGGCGAAGTGGCACACCGCGACAGCTCGGGCGGCGGCGGCATTATCCGCGAAGGCGATGTGCAATGGATGACCGCCGGCCACGGTATTGTGCACGAAGAATTTCACAGCAAAGATTTCAGCGAACGCGGCGGTGTGCTGGAAGAATTGCAGTTTTGGGTCAACCTGCCGCGCGAGTTTAAAGAAGTTGCCCCCGAATACCAAGCCTTACCTAAGGAAAAGATTCCGGTGGTACCGCAAGACGATGCCAAAGTGAACGTGATTGCGGGCGAACTCAACGGCGTAAAAGGCGCGGCGCGTACGTTCAGCGAAATCAATTTATGGACGATTGACCTGCCCGCCCAAGGCTGTGCCGAATTTGACTTACCCGCCAATCACAACGTGATGCTGGTAAGCTTGCGTGGCAATGTGTCGGTGAATGGGCGCATGGTTAAGCCGACCGAATTGGTGACATTTGAAATCGAAAGCGGCAAAATCACTTTGCAGGCACAAGACGAAGATGTGAAGCTGGCCTTATTCGGTGGTGTGCCGATTGATGAGCCGGTGGTCGGCTACGGCCCGTTTGTGATGAACACGCGCGAAGGAATCTTGGAAAAAATCCGCGCGTTTAAAGCCGGTGAATTTGGTTTGCTTGATTAGTCAACAAGGCCGTCTGAACGATTCAGACGGCCTTGAAAATATTAGGCTTTACGATAGCGCCACACTAAGCCGAATCCGACCACGGTTTTCAACAGCAGCCACGCAAACGCCAGCGAAAGATTGCTGAATGATTCGGTAAAATCCGTCGGAAGATAGCGGCTCCAGTGCGGGTGTGAATCAATCATGCCAAAACCGATAACCGTTGCCCACATCACCAAAGACGACAGCAACAGCGTCATACCCAGCACATAATAACGCCGCGCCTTCATCGCCAACACGCCCAAACCAATCAACACCAGCGCAGACAAAGCCAAAATGCCAAACAACATGCCACGGATTTCTGCCAAAATATCAAAAAACAGCAACATATCCAAAAGCGTCAACACCCAGCCGCCGATGACCAACAAACACACGCCGAAAAAAGTCCGCATTATTTGACTCCGAAGCTTGTTTTATTTTATGTCCGCCGTCATTTGAAACATCATCACATTCCGTTATCAGGCGACCTATTTAAAGATTGAATCTTTCAATCTAATTAATCATGAAATTCTATACCAAACCGTAAGGCAATCCAATCATGACATCACAATTATTACAAGCATTTTTGCACACCCACATCCCCGCCACCGCCGCGCTTCAGATTCAAGTGCAGGAAGCCGATCGCGAACATGTCGTCCTCACCATGCCACACATCCCCAACCGCAACCATAAAAACACCGCATTCGGCGGCTCCATCGCCTTAGGTGCGACCACCTGCGGCTGGGCATTGGTACACAGCCATCTGCCCGAAGCGGCCGGTAATATCGTGATTCAACAAGGCGAAACCCAATACCTGCGCCCTGCCCGCGGCGATTTAACCATCCAAACCCGCCCCGTTGCCGCCGAAAGCTGGCAGCACATGAATGATATGTTTGCCAAACGCGGCAAAAGCAAAGTGGTATTGGAAATTGACGTATTCTCAGAAGGCGAGCTGGCTGCGGTGTTTGTCGGTAAATTTGTGGCGTTGAAGGATTAAAAAGGATTTTCCCCTTATTTAAACGCTTTCTTGCTTAATCTCTATTTCAAATAATTTAGGCCGTCTGAAATCTTAAAGATTTCAGACGGCCTAAATGATTTTATGGATTACAAAGACTTGATTCTGCTCCATAAAGTTTTCATCGCACCGCCGTAATAATCGCTTGACGTGCAATATGAAGCTTCAATAGCGCATTGCCCTTCGGTGCCGAATTTCTTGCTGCATTGGGTAATCGCTGTTTGGTGGATGTTTTTAAACAAAGGCGAACTGATGACCACCACATTCTCGGTGGTCATGCGGTTATGCGCACGCGGATAAGCCACGGCAACACAGGTATTTTGCAAAGGCATCACCGATTGGCAGCCGGTAGCTTGATCTTTTTGGACACCGGCCAACGCATCCTGTCCACGACAATAAGCAGCCAATTCGTTGCTGGCATCAAGCTGGTTCAGGTTTTCGCGTGTGGTTTTGATATGCAACACATCGCTGCTGTCGCTTGGATTTTGCCAAAAAGCCAAATAGCCGTAGGTATCGGCTGCCGCAGCAGTAGCAGCCAAGCTGCTCAATAGCAATGCTGAGAGAATTTTCTTCATGGTGATTCTCGATGATTTTAAATTCAGATTTAATTATAAAACAAATATCAGTTTGAAAGTGATTATGGGCTCAGATGATGTATTTTCAAACCATTTTCATTTATTTTAACTTGAATTTATGCAACATTTCAGCCAAGCGCCCTTTCTTAGCATAAGCATCTGAAGATGTGCAAAATACGGTTTCAAGCGCACATTCGCCTTCGCTGCCGTATTTCAGACGGCATTGTTGCAAAGCCTGTGCCGCCACCTTACTAAACGCCGGATTTTGCGCCACCACTACATTTTCATGTTTCAATAATCCTTGCGCACGCGGCCATGCTGCTGCCGCACAAGAGTTATTCAATGCGGTCACGCTCCGGCAACCGCTTGCTGTTTGCGTATTCACATTCCACAAACGGTCTTGCGCTTGGCAAAATGCATCTAATTCTGCTTTTGCTTCTTCCGCGCTTGCATTCTCCGCAGTGGTTTTGGTCACGGTCACAATTTCTGTTTGCTCGGGGTGTTGCCAAAATGCAATATAACCATGAGTATCCGTAGCATAAAGCAATGGTGTGCATGAAAAAATAAATAGGGAAAACAAGATTTTCATCATATTAATCAACAATATTTGCCTAAGCTTAAATTATATAATGAAAGAGTCAGACCTTTGCAAAAACCCAGGTTTGAATACAGTTCGAAGTTATATCAGCACAGAAAGCGCAGACATATCATGAAGATAGGCAAGCTTTCGAGCAGCGCATAACGAAGAAAAGTGCCAAAGATGGGGATTTTACAAAGGTCTCAGGCCGTCTGAAACGGATTATCCCTGTTTCAGACGGCCTGAGTATTCACCGCTTTTCAATCCCGCTCAGCAATCTTTTTCAGACGGCCTCTTGCGTTTTTTTCTTGGCTGCACCTTTTTGAAACTTCAACACTACTTCACCTTTCTCGCGGTTCCAGTCGATTTTGACGTAGCCGCCATCTGCCAATTTGCCAAATAGCAACTCATCAGCCAAGGCTTTGCGGATTTTTTCCTGAATCAGGCGGTGCATCGGGCGCGCGCCCATTTGCGGATCAAATCCTTTTTCAGCCAAGTATCGGCGCAATGCCGGTGTGAATTCGGCTTCGACCTTTTTGTCGAGCAGCTGATGCTCCAATTGCAGCAGGAATTTGTCCACCACTTTGATGATAATCGGTTCAGACAACGGCGCAAATGGAATAATCGCATCCAAGCGGTTGCGGAATTCAGGCGTAAACATCTTGTTGATGGCCTGCATTTCATCACCACGCTCACGTTTGCTGGTAAAGCCGAAGGTCGGACGGCTCAAGCTTTCGGCACCGGCATTGGTGGTCATAATCAGAATGACGTTGCGGAAATCGGCGCTTTTGCCGTTGTTGTCGGTCAAGCGACCGGCGTCCATCACTTGCAGCAACACGTTGAAAATATCGGGATGCGCTTTTTCAATTTCGTCCAACAGCAGCACGCAATGCGGTTGCTTATTCACGGCTTCAGTCAGCAAGCCGCCTTGATCAAAGCCGACATAGCCCGGCGGCGCACCGATTAAGCGCGACACGGCATGGCGTTCCATGTATTCCGACATATCAAAGCGTTGCAGCGGCACACCCAGCGAGAAGGCCAATTGACGGGCGACTTCGGTTTTGCCCACACCTGTCGGGCCGGAAAACAGGAAGCTGCCAATCGGTTTGTCAGGCAAGCCCAAACCGGAGCGCGACATTTTCACGGCAGCGACCAAGGCTTCGATGGCATCGTCTTGGCCGTAAACCATGTTTTTCAAATCACGCGCCAAGAATTGCAGCACTTGTTTGTCATCATGCGACACCGTTTTCTCCGGAATGCGGGCAACTTTGGCAATCACCGATTCAATTTGCGCTTTGCCGATGACTTTTTTCTGCTTGGATTTCGGCAGAATACGTTGCGCCGCACCGGCTTCGTCCATCACATCGATGGCTTTGTCCGGCAGAAAACGCTCGTTGATGTAGCGTGCGGAAAGCTCGGCAGCGGCTTCCAACGCGCCTTGGGTGTAGCGCACTTGGTGGAAGCTTTCAAACATCGGTTTCAAGCCGCGCAGGATTTGCACGGTTTCGTCCACGGTCGGCTCGACAATATCGATTTTTTGGAAACGGCGGCTCAAGGCATGGTCTTTGTCGAAAATGGTACGGTATTCGTCGTAAGTGGTCGCACCAATGCAACGCAACAGGCCTTTGGCCAATGCCGGTTTGAGCAGGTTGGACGCATCCATCGTACCGCCGCTGGTGCTGCCCGCGCCGATAATGGTGTGAATTTCATCGATAAACAAAATGGCGTGTTCAACTTTTTCCAATTGTTTTAACACGGCTTTCACGCGCGCTTCAAAGTCGCCGCGGTATTTGGTACCGGCCAGCAATGCGCCCATGTCCAGTGAATACACCACGGCATTTTGCAGCGTTTCCGGCACGTTGCCGTTGACAATCTGATGCGCCAAACCTTCTGCCAAGGCGGTTTTGCCGACACCGGCTTCGCCCACCAGCAAAGGATTGTTTTTGCGGCGGCGGCACAAAATCTGCACCAAGCGTTCCATTTCATGTTTGCGGCCGATGAGCGGATCGATGCGGCCGGCATTCACTTCGTCATTCAAATTCACGCAGTATTTGGCCAACGGATTACCTTTTTCTTCTCCCTGCTCGCCTGCTTCGGCATCTTGGCCGTCTAAAGATTCTTGCGCGGCGGCATTCAAACCGCCATGCGCAATGCTGCGCAAAATTTCAAAACGGCTCACGGATTGCAGTTTCAGGAAATACACGGCATGGCTGTCGCTCTCGCTCATGAGCGCCACCAGCAAGTCCAGCGGCGAAACTTCGCTTTTGCCTGCCGATTGGGTGTGCACCATGGCACGTTGGATCACGCGCTGAAAGCCTAAAGTCGGTTGCGTTTCGGTGTTGTCCAACAAATGCTCGGGAATCTGCGGCGTGTTTTCGGTCACACTGTCGGTGAGCTGGTCGGACAATAATTTTAAATCGGCGCCACACTCGGCCAGCGTGTTTCTGACAGCTTCGTTTTCATCAATCAACACCAGCAATAAATGCTCTAGGCTGATGAATTCATAGTGTTCGCCGCGTGCTTCGGTATAAAGCACTTGCAAAATGCGTTCTAATTCTGATGACAGCATGGATTAAACCTCCTCAACGATACATTGCAGCGGATGGCCTTCTGCCTTGGCTCGCTGCATGACTTGCTGCTGTTTGGTTTGGGCAATGTCGCGTGTGTATGTGCCACACAAGCCCTTGCCCTCATGATGAACCAGCAGCATCACCGCGACGGCTTGTTCCTCGCTCAACATGAAAATTTCAGTCAACACCGCCACCACAAAATCCATGGTCGTGTAATCGTCGTTTAACAGGAAAACGCCGTAACGTTTCGGCGGCTGGGTTTGTCGGTCATTTATTAATGTTTCCGATTCGTGATGAGTATGGCTATTGCTCATGTATATATATGGCTCCAAAACCGTTTTTAAACTGGGCTTAGCACAATATCACGCACCATGCGCAAATCTATGCTTAATAAATAAAAAACGGGTCATTTCTGTTGTATTTTGTACTATTTTAATAAATTTTTGGCTTTTTCCCAAACATTACTTGACTACAGACATTAACGAATGTAAAAAGACGGTTAAGCAGAGTCGGCACTCGAAGAAGCATATTGTTTTTAGGGAGAAACTTGAAACTTTTTGGTTTGACGTATTGCCTTATTTGCTGTTTTTGTTAAATTTTTAAGTATAGGAAGTTCTCAATGGCAACCGGTATCGTAAAATGGTTCAACGACGCTAAAGGTTTTGGTTTCATCACTCCAGATGAAGGTGGCGAAGATTTGTTCGCTCACTTCTCTGCGATCAACATGGATGGTTTCAAAACCCTGAAAGAAGGCCAACGCGTGTCTTTCGAAGTGACCACCGGCCCTAAAGGCAAACAAGCTGCTAACATTCAAGCTGCTTAATGAGTGCGCGGCGTCAGCCGTAATGTGATGGCGGGATTTCCCGCCATTTTTTATTGTGGGTACGACATGGACGATTATCAACGTGCATTAAAGCAACTCGATGAGTTAATTGCACATTTTCGCAGCCAAGGCGAAGTTTCCTGTGCTGTTGCAGAAGCAGAAGACCGCCTGTTAATCAAGCTGGCGGATTTAAAAATCGATTTAAAACCGCAGCACACCCAAGACATCGCCAACATCAACCTTTTTTACCAGGGCCATATCCAATCATGAAACATTCTATTCCTGCAGGCATTTACCGCCATTACAAAGGCAATCTGTACGAAGTCACCGGCCTTGCCCACCACAGCGAAACCGAAGAAGAATTGGTGGTTTACCGCGCTTTATACGGCGAATTCGGTTTATGGGTGCGCCCTGCCGCCATGTTTGCCGAAACCGTTGAATTCAACGGCGAAACGGTGGCACGTTTTGCCCTCGTGAAAGCGTTTTAAATTTTCAGACGGCCTCAAAGCCTTTGACCTATTATTTCCCTTTTTCAGACGGCCTGATAAAATAGGCCGTCTGAAAACCTATCAAGAATCAGCATTATGAGTATTGCCAATAATAAAAAAGCCTTTCACGATTACTTTATTGAAGACCAAATCGAAGCCGGCTTGGTGCTGGAAGGATGGGAAGTAAAAGCCATCCGCGCTGGTCGTGTGCAGCTCAAAGAAAGCTATATCTACTGGAAAAAAGACGCGTTTTATCTGGTTGGCTGCCACGTCACTGCCTTGCCGACCGCTTCGACCCACGTCAAACCCGATCCGGTGCGTCCGCGTAAATTACTGCTCAATCAAGCCGAGATTAACAAGCTTATCGGCAAAACCGAACGCGCCGGTTACACCATTGTGCCGCTCAATCTGCATTACAACCGCGGCCGCATCAAAATGGAAATCGGCTTGGCTAAAGGTAAAAAACAACACGACAAACGCCAAAGCCTGAAAGAAGCCGATTGGAAGCGTGAAAAACAGCGTTTGATGAAAGTAACGCGTTAATATTTTTCAGACGGCCTTTGAACATCATTTCAAGGCCGTCTGAAATATTTGCAGCGGATAGCGTTTTACATATTCCGCCTCAATCCTTTCTCAAAAACACGCAAGATTGCACTTTATCCGCTTTTCAAGATGCGCTTCTGCCACAATAATAATGCCGTCTGAAAACTCATTATCCTGCGAAGGAAAACACCATGCGACAAGCCTCACTTGCCCTGCCTTTGTTTTTAATTCTGTTTGGCGCGGTTTGGTTTTTAAAAACCACCGGCATCCTGCCCGCCACCGCCACCCTGATTGCCATCGGCTTAGGTGTAGCCGGATTGGCCGTGATGATCATGGATGGCATCAACAAGCAATCGATTATTTCCGGCCCGATTTTGATGTATATTGGTGCAGCCATTTATTTGCGCACTGAATACTGGTTTGCCTATTCGCCACTAATTGCCTTAGGCATGATGGTGCTGGGCTGCCTGTTGTTGCTCTCGCGCAGCAGCATGATTCCGTATAAAATGCCCAAGCATCCCGACCGTTTGTCACACTAAACCGAAAGGCCGAGAATCACTCGACCTTTTTCTTTGCTAACCACTAATGATTTTTAGATAAACATGGGTATTTTCGAACGATTTCTCAGTATTTGGGTGGCGCTCGCCATTGTCGCCGGCGTCATCATCGGCACCCTCTTTCCGCAAGCCATACAATACATTGCCTTAATGGAAGTGGCGCACATCAACTTACCCGTCGCCGTGTTGATTTGGCTGATGATTTATCCGATGATGATTCAAATCGATTGGTCGGCCATCAAAGATGCCGGGCAAAAACCGAAAGGTCTGCTGATGACGGTCGTGGTCAATTGGCTGGTGAAACCATTTACCATGGCGCTTATCGGCTGGCTGTTTTTCCGCTGGCTGTTTGCGCCTTGGGTTGATCCGCAGTCGGCACAAGAATACATCGCCGGCATGATTTTGCTCGGTGTCGCGCCCTGCACAGCGATGGTTTTTGTGTGGTCGCAATTGGTTAAAGGCGATCCGAATTACACGCTGGTGCAAGTCTCGGTCAACGACATCATCATGATTTTTGCCTTCGCACCGATTGCCGGATTTTTATTGGGCGTGAGCGACATCAGCATTCCTTGGCAAACCTTGGTGTACAGCACGATTTTATATGTATTACTGCCGCTTTTGGCCGGATTAATCACGCGTAAAATACTGCTGGGAAAACGCCTTTCAGTTGGCTCGTTCACCGCCAAACTTAAGCCTTTTTCGATTTTCGGCTTATTACTGACTGTGGTGCTGTTGTTTGCTTTTCAAGCGCAAACCATCTTAAGCCAGCCGTTTATCATTGTGCTGATTGCCATTCCGTTGCTGGTGCAAACCTACGGCATTTTCTTTCTCGGTCATTGGGTTGCCAAGCGCCTGAACCTGCCGCATGAAATCGCCGCCCCCGCTTGCCTGATTGGCACCAGCAAGTTCTTTGAATTGGCTGTTGCGGTTGCCATCTCTTTATTCGGCCTGCACTCCGGCGCCGCATTGGCCACCGTGGTCGGCGTGTTGGTAGAAGTGCCGGTGATGCTGTCGTTAGTGGCCTGGATTAACCGCCGCAATCGATCACCAGCAGCCTAATCAAGCAGAGACGTTTGCAAAACCCTAGATTTGAGTACAGTTCAAAGTTGTAGCAGCACAGAAAGCGCAGACATATCATGAAGATAGGCAAGCTTTCGAGCAGCGCACAACGAAGAAATGTACCAAAGATAGGGATTTTGCAACGGTCTCAAGCAATATATTTGCTGCCTATTTACGACAAAGGCCGTCTGAACATTTCAGACGGCCTTTCTATTTGTCCCATCAAACAGGATTTACCAAGAAGCACGCAAACCGACTACGGTGGTGTAATTGCGTTCTTTGCTGCGTAATTCACCATTGCGATATTGCTTAGAACGTGTGGTTTGCACTTCGGCAAATGTCTTCACATCAATCAATTCGCCTTTTGGAATCAGATAATATTCCGTGCCGACCATAAACTGATGCTGTTTCTCTTTGCGGTCAGAAGAAGACACTTGGTCACGTTTTTCAGTCTTGTAAGCATACATACCGTAAGCGCGCCAATCACTGGTTAATTTGTGGTAAATCGCCGTGCGGATTTCATTATTGGTGCGTTTATAGCCCGCTTCTTCTTCATCTTTGCGAATACGACGTTCGATGTCGATACCAACGGTGGTGTCGTCAAATGTGTACGCCGTACCGAACGCATAAGCGGTGCGAACATAGTCTACCGGCTCTTCTTGGCGATAGTGCTCGCGAGTTGCACCTAAACCAACATTCCATTCGTCACCATCATTGACTTCAAATGTTTTCACCAAGCCGGCACCAATAATATCTTTACGTGTTTCACTCAAGCCATCATTACCACGCGGGCTACGGCCACCATAAAATACGCCGGTTTTAATGCCTTGCTCTTTGTTTTCATATTTATATTGAACTGAGCGGCGCGCACCTGATGCCAACAAGCCATCACTTAGGCTCAAAGTGTTGGCCAAGTCGGTTTGCTTCACATCATCAGTAATCACTGTTTGATTACCGTATGTCAGTTCACCATAGCGTTTATGACCGATTCCGCCGTATAGTTGGCGGGTGTAGATATGGTCAAAATCATGGTTAGATGGGCGGTCGACACCGTTACTGTCTTTACCGCGGAAGCGCCATTCCACACGGCCTAAAGCATAAAGATCGTCATGACCCAGCGACTGTTTGGCTTTAAAGCCGAAACGTGAGCCATTGTTGGTAATCGGATGATTTTTACTTTCTTTGGTGACCTCGCCTTTGCGAACATCGGTTTCTTTATCGGCTGTGGTTTCCCATTTGATACGAGCAGAGCCGACAAAATCGATTTTGGTGCCGGTTTCATCGCTTTCGAATACCGTTGCCGCGCCGGCCGGTAAAGCGATGGCGGCAGATAATAAAAACGTCAGTGCCGTTTTATTCATGGTTGAGATTCCTTTAAAAATAGGTTGGCTATCTGGTTAAATTGCCGCAAGCCTATCTGTGTTTTATTGACAAAGAAATACCCAAACTTAAACAAATAAACAATACCTGTAGTTAATTTAACGATTTACCTTAATCATTTCCTGTTTTATTTTTAGTTTTGCTAAGAAAAGAAAAATTATATTTACGTCTTACTTTCTTTTAACAATGCCGAGCGCAATAAAGTTTATGCAAACCATATACGCAACGCTGGTTTGACTAATGCCAGCCATGTTTTGATTGCTGCCCTGTGCCAATATCAAGTTGCTCGCAATAGCATAAATGTTAAGAAAAACAAACCAATCCGTAAATTATCGAAATGGTCGATATTTGCCGTTAATGCTACATTAGCGCCCTTTTCAAGCATTTCACCATACTGCCGGCGCATTTGCCGGCAATTTTACCCCACAACTGAAGTAATGATTCAACATGGCAAGAGACCGTAAAACCTCCCCCCGCATAGCCTTTTATTCACACGACACAATGGGCTTAGGACACATCCGCCGCAATATTCTGCTGGCGCAATCTGCCTTGGAAGCGTATCCCGATGCCGAAGTTTTATTAATTTCCGGCGTACGCGAATCCGGCGCATTCAAGCTGCCTAAAGACGCCGATAGTGTGACCCTGCCGACTTATTTCAAAACGGTGAAGGGTGAATACATTCCACGCTCGCTGGGCAAAAGCGTCAAGCGTCTGACCCATATCCGCAAAAACATCATTCACGCAACTTTAGAAGCCTTCAAACCCGACATCATGGTGGTGGACAACGTGCCACGCGGTGCGATGAACGAGCTGGACAACATTCTCCCCGAGCTGGCCAGCCGCGGCACGCACATCGTATTGGGCGTGCGCGACATCATTGATGAACCGGAAGCCGTACGCGCTCAATGGAAAAAGCTGCAAAACATCGAAATCATCCGTCTGTATTTTTCCAGTATTTGGGTGTATGGCGACCCGAATCTCTACAACTTCGCCGATGAATACCAAATTGCGCCCGATATTGTCGACAAACTGCGTTATGTCGGTTATCTCGATCAAAGCCGCCGCATGGAAGTTCGCGGCCTGCGCGTCGGTGCTTCTGAAATCGAAAGCCCGTTTGCTTTGTGCGCTCTGGGCGGCGGGCAAGATGGTTTTGAAGTGGCGCATGCCTTTATGCAATCTACCCTGCCTGCAAATTGGCGCGGGCTGTTGATTACCGGCGCATTGATGCCAGAAGAGCAACGCGTCCAACTGCATGCCATGGCCAAAGAGCGGCCGCTGCAAGACATCAAAGTGGTCGATTTTGTGCCTGAGCCTTTGAAAATCATGCGTGAAGCGGAATGCATTATTTCGATGGGCGGCTACAACACCACCACCGAAATCTGTGTAGAAACTAGTAGCGTTGTTTACAGTATTTCCAGGAGAATACTAAAACATGAACATGCACAAAAACACCCGTCTCACCCCGCACCACCGCCAAGCCATTTGGCTGGCCTACACGCAGGAAAAGGAAAGCGTCACCTCCCTGGCACGCCGCTACCAAGTCAGCCGCGTCACCATTTACCGCGCACTTAAAGCCGCAAGAGGCAGACTGCTCAAACCCCAAACCAGTACCAACAACCGTTTCAAACAGGCAAAGTACGGAATGAAACGCCTGGCCAAGGTAGAACGCGGCATTCAGGAAAAACTCAAAAGGCAGGCCAAACGCTACAATAAATCCTATCCCGGAGAGCTGGTACATCTCGATACCAAACGGCTGCCGCTGCTCAAAGGGCAGAAAGCCACCGATAAGCGGGATTACCTGTTTGTCGCCATTGACGATTTCTCAAGGGAGCTATACGCCGCCATTTTGCCGGATAAAACCGCAGACAGTGCCGCCAAGTTTCTGACCGAACACCTGATTGATCCCTGCCCATACCTGATTGAGTGCGTTTACTCCGACAACGGTACGGAATATAAAGGCTCAGCCAACCATGCTTTCGGTGTAGCCTGTTATGAGAACGGGATTGGTCAAAAGTTTACCCGGGTTGCCCGTCCGCAGACCAACGGTAAGGCGGAACGGGTTATCCGCACCCTGATGGAGATGTGGCATGAGAAACAGTTGTTTGACAGTCCGGAACACCGGCGAAAGGAGTTGTGCCGCTTTGTTAATTTCTATAACACTGTGAAGCCGCACCGCAGTTTGAACGGCGATACGCCGTTTGAGGTCTTGCAGGCTTATTTTTCTCAACCTGTGGTGTAAACAACGCGATGATTTCCTACACGGATTGGAAAAGCTCAAAACTCTTGAGCCTTTCCAGCATGCCGTCAAAGTAGAGATTCAATATCTGCGTTACAAACCCGGCAATAGCTGCGCAAGCACTTTGTATATTGAATTGGGCGACGGCTCTTGTGTGCATTATTACGCCAAGGCCCTGACGCCCAAGCGTTTCGAAGAATCATGGAACAAACCTTCCCGCCAAAAGCCGGTGAAAAAAGGCGGCGCTTATGCGCCAGTAGCGTTGCCTGAATTTTGCATCATGCTACTACACCCGATACACGACCGCCCCATCGGCAAAATGGATTGGTTGGTTTCCAGCAGCGCCCTACGTCGCATGCTCAAAGCCTGCTCGCTGCCTGCTTTTGAAACAGGGAAACCCAAAGTCAATATTCTGCGCTACAAACCCGAGTGCCGCTTAGTGGCCAAAGTCAGCTACGGCGATGTGCCTGTGGCCATCTTGCGCAGCAGCACACCTGACGAATTCAGCAAAATGTTGATTGGTAATGCCTTCGGCGTCTCACACGGCGGTGTGGTGTTGACCGGCGCCGACGGCACCAGTTGCACCTTAGCCACTCGCTGGCAGAAAGGCGACAGCTTGTGTCCGGAAGAAGGCCATGCGCCTGATGATCAGCTTATTGCGGAATTAGGTAAAAAGCTGGCGCGCATCCACAGCACCAGCTATCAACACCCTACCCGCTATACGCTGGCTGACAAAATCCGCTCGGTGAACGGCGTAGCCAATACCTTCCGCCACATTCTGCCCGAATGCATCGATTGGTTTGAAACGCTGCAAAACCGTATTACCTGCGGCCTGACCCATTTACCGGAACAAGCCACGTTAATCCACGGTGATTTTTCGCTCGACCAAGTGATTCGCCGCACCAGAAAAAGCGGCGAAATCAAGCTGCACATTCTCGACTGGGATCGTTCTGCGCAAGGCCATCCGCTATTGGATTTGGCAAGCTTCATTGCCCGATTGGAATTGCAGCTGATTGAAGGTTCGGTAACACGCCATGAAGCCAACCGCCTTTCAGACGGCCTATTGCACAGTTATCGCAAAAAACAAGAAATCGATGAAGCCGGCTTGCGCCTGTTTACCGCGTCGGCACTCTTGCGCTTGGCCGCCGAGCCGTTTCGTAAACGCAGTCCGCATTGGGATCAATACATCCTGCAAATCCAGCAACGCGCACAAGCCCTGCTGGATGCGGAGCAGACCGTTTCTGCGCCTGCCCCTGCGCTCGCCAACGATTCGGTGCAAGACACAATCATCGCCGATTTGCTCGATACCGCAAAAATGCAGCCGCTGCTGCAACAAGCCGGCATTATCGGTGCCGCAGAACACCTTGCTTCTGCCAGTTTGCGCCATCACAAACTCGGCCGCCGCGCTTTGGTGGAATACGCCTTGCCTAAACAACACGGCAATCGGCGTTTTATCGGCAAATACCGCACCAAAGGCTTGGACAAACGCTCGCCACGCATTCAACAAGCCTTGTGGCAAAAAGGCTTTAACAGGCCGTCTGAAACCGGTGTGTCGGAAGTGTTGGGCTTATTGCCTGAATTAAACACTTGGTTTCAAAGCCGCATCGACGGCCAAACCATCAGCGCGCTGCTGTATCAGGAAAACCGCCGCTTGGCCTTTTTAGGCAGAGCCGCTGCCAATGCCTTGGTTGCCTTGCATCAAAGCGGTGTGGGTAACGATTTGGATTTGCCTTGCTGGCAACCGGCAGACGAATGGGGGGCTCAATAAAGCCTTAACCGAAGCGTAAACCAAGCTGCCGCATTTGGCCGAACGCATTGCCAAAGTTGCCACGCAGTGCAAAGCATTGATTGATTCGCTGCCCGAAAGGCCGTCTGAAACCTTACACCGCGATTTTTACCAAGACCAAATCCTCGAGCCCTACGGCACACCCGGCCGCATGGTGCTGCTGGATTTAGATTTGGCCTGCCGCGGCGATGGCGCATTGGATGCCGGCAATTATCTTGCCCATATTCAAGAGCTGGCCTTGCGCCGCTATGGCAAAACCGATGCATTGTGCGCCCACGAAAGCGCGTTCAGACGGCAATTTCTAACCTACAACCCACAAGTCGCAAACACCGTGGAAGCATATACAACATTAACATTGGCGCGCCATATCCGCATCAGCACTTTGTTCGACGAACGCAGCCATACCACCGAGCTGCTGCTGTGTGAAAGCCGCCTGAATACCCACCTCAAACAACCATAACGAGAAATACCATGAAAATTACCGTTGTCGGCGCAGGCTATGTCGGCCTATCCAACGCCGTTTTATTTGCTCAACAACACAACGTCACGCTTTTGGATGTCAACCAAGAGCGCGTGGATTTGATTAACCAGAAAATCTCGCCGATTCAAGACGATGAAATCAGCGTATATTTGGCCGAACGCACGCTCACGCTGCACGCCACCACCGATGCGTCTGCCGTATATGCCGATGCCGATTACATCGTGGTCGCCCCCCCACCGACTACAATCCCGAAACCGACTATTTCGATACCGGCTCGGTCGAATCCGTGTTGACCACCGCTTTGGCAGCCAACAGCCACGGCCACATCATCAAATCCACCATTCCGGTTGGCTTTGTCAACAAAATGCGCGCGCAGTTCCAAACTGACCGCATCATTTTCTCACCAGAATTTTTGCGTGAAAGCAAAGCCTTATACGACAATCTTTACCCGTCGCGCATCGTTATGGGCGACACCGGCGAAGCAGCGCAAAAATTTGCCGAAGCCTTGCGCGATTGCAGCCTGAAGCCGGATACGCCCATTATTTTGACTAATCCGACCGAAGCCGAATCGATTAAGCTGTTTTCCAATACTTACTTGGCTTTGCGCGTGGCCTTTTTCAACGAACTGGATTCGTTTGCCGCCACCTTCGACCTCAACACCGCCGACATCATCGACGGCGTATCTGCCGACCCGCGCATCGGCACGCATTACAATAATCCATCGTTCGGCTACGGCGGCTACTGTTTGCCGAAAGACACCAAACAATTGCTGGCCAATTACCAAAACATTCCGCAAAACCTGATTACAGCGATTGTCGAATCTAACCGCACACGCAAAGGCTTCATTGCCGAAGACGTATTGCGCCACCAACCGTCCACCGTCGGCATTTACCGCCTGACGATGAAATCCGGTTCCGACAATTTCCGCAGCTCCAGCATTCAAGGTGTGATGAAACGCATCAAAGAACACGGCGTACCGGTGATTGTGTACGAACCCGAATACCACGACAGCGATTTCTTCGGCTCAGAAGTGGTGCAGGATTTAGACGAATTCAAAAAACGCGCCGACATCATCTTGGCCAACCGCCTGCATGAAAACTTGGAAAATGTCGCCGACAAAGTGTACACACGTGATTTGAAAGGCAGCGATTTATAAAGCAGGCACTTGAATCTAAATTACTTTCAGACGGCCTATTTCATCTCATCAAGGCCGTCTGAAAAGTTTTCAAACCGTATTGCAATTCATCTATTCACCATCGATTTGCTTATGCAAAGGCCGTCTGAAACTGGTACAATATCGCCATTTTTCAGACGGCCTTTTATTGCGCCGCATTCTCTTTTCATTCCACAAAGCCCAACATCATGACCCAAGACAAAATCCTGATTCTCGACTTCGGTTCACAAGTCACCCAGCTCATCGCCCGCCGCGTGCGCGAAGCCCATGTTTACTGCGAGCTGCATTCGTTCGACATGTCATTGGAAGACATCAAAGCCTTTAATCCGAAAGGCATTATTCTTTCAGGCGGCCCTAATTCCGTGTACGAATCCGACTACCAAGCCGACACCGGCCTGTTTGATTTGGGTGTGCCGGTATTGGGCATTTGCTACGGCATGCAGTTTATGGCGCACCACTTGGGCGGCGAAGTATCTCCGGGCAACCAACGCGAATTCGGTTACGCGCAAGTGAAAACCATCGACAGCGAACTGACCCGCGACATTTTCGACGGCCAGCCCAACACGCTTGACGTGTGGATGAGTCACGGCGACAAAGTATCTAAATTACCGGAAGGTTTTGCCGTGATCGGCGATACTCCGTCTTGCCCGATTGCCATGATGGAAAACGCCGAGAAACAATTCTACGGCATTCAATTCCACCCGGAAGTCACCCACACCAAGCAAGGCCGTGCGCTGATTAACCGCTTCGTGCTCGACATCTGCGGCGCGCAACCTAGCTGGACCATGCCAAACTACATCGAAGAAGCCGTGGCCAAAATCCGCGAGCAAGTCGGTAGCGACGAAGTGATTTTGGGCCTGTCCGGCGGTGTCGATTCATCGGTAGCCGCCGCACTGATTCACCGTGCCATCGGTGACCAACTCACCTGCGTCTTCGTCGATCACGGCCTGCTGCGCCTGAACGAAGGCAAAAACGTGATGGACATGTTCGCCCGCAACTTAGGCGTGCGCGTGATTCACGTTGATGCCGAAAACCAATTCATGGCCAAACTCGCCGGCGAAACCGACCCTGAGAAAAAACGCAAAATCATCGGCGGTGAATTTATTGAAGTCTTTGATGCCGAAGAGAAAAAACTCACCAATGCCAAATGGTTGGCACAAGGCACCATTTACCCTGATGTGATTGAAAGCGCCAGCGCAAAAACCAAAAAAGCCCACGCCATCAAATCGCACCACAATGTCGGCGGCTTGCCGGAAAACATGAAACTCAAATTGCTGGAGCCATTGCGCGATTTGTTTAAAGACGAAGTACGCGAACTGGGCGTTGCGCTCGGTCTGCCACGCGAAATGGTGTACCGCCACCCATTCCCGGGCCCGGGCTTGGGCGTGCGTATTTTGGGCGAAGTGAAAAAAGAATACGCCGACTTGCTGCGCCAAGCTGACGACATCTTCATCCAAGAATTGCGCAACACCACCGATGAAAACGGCACATCATGGTACGACCTCACCAGCCAAGCCTTCGCCGTGTTCCTGCCGGTCAAATCCGTGGGCGTAATGGGCGACGGCCGCACCTACGATTACGTCGTGGCCTTGCGCGCTGTGGTTACCAGCGACTTCATGACCGCACATTGGGCAGAGCTGCCATACTCACTGCTCGGCCGCGTATCCAACCGCATCATCAACGAAGTCAAAGGCATCAACCGCGTGGTGTACGACGTAAGCGGCAAACCGCCCGCCACAATCGAATGGGAATAAGCATTTGATTTTTTAATCATCAAATATTAAATAGGCCGTCTGAAAACATTCACAGCGAATGCTTTCAGACGGCCTTTATCTTTCCCAATCACTCAACCGGATCGGCAATCAGCACACGGCGGTTTTGCGGATTCCACACCAGATGCGCGGTTTGCTGCAATTTTTCAGCTGTTAATTCATCTGCCAAATGATGCATTTGCTGCAAATAACGTGCGTCCCCTAAATGCTGTTCGCTCAAAACCAATCGGTTCAACCACGTTTCAGCTCGTTTCAGACGGCCTTTTTCCTGTTGGATAAAATTGCGGCGTAAGGGTGCGATTTGTTTTTCAATAATGGTGTGCGGCAATTTAGCCAAAGTCGCTTCACCAAGTTGCCATAATTCATCTGCTTTTTCAGCAGTGGTCGCAAACCGTAATTCACTTTCCACGCGGTCGTTATCTGGATTGAGTGAGGTTTCAAATTTTAAGCTATACACACCCAAAGCCTTGTCGCGCAATTGGGCTTTAAGCTGCTCATAAGCCAGCGTGCGTAAAATCGAAATCTGCGCAGCGGTTTGCGGCGACCATGTGTACGGGGTAAACAACCATGCGGCTACATCACTGCGCTGCTTAACCGGATTCACTGCTTTACGCTCAACTTTTTGCCCGCTCAAGGCCAAATAAGGTTGCGGCTTTTCAGACGGCCTGCGCTCGATGGCGGCCAAATATTTTGCCACCAAGGGTTTCAGTTGGCTCGGTTTCTGCTCACTCAGCAGATAATACGTCATCGGCGCCCGGCTTAAAATCTGCCATTGCGCCAAAATTTCGGTCTCTTCGGTTGCTTCCAAATCAGCTTGGCCCGGCGAGGCATATGCTTTGCCGCCAAAGCGGATATCGGTCAGTGCTTTGTCTTTAGCCGCACGGCTGGATGTTTGCTCCATCGGAATGCGGCGAATCATCGGTATGATGGCATCGCGGTAATCCTCACTTACTTGCGGCGTGGCCACATAAGCGTGATACAGACGGAACAGATTTTCTGCTGCCTTATCCGGCGCACTGCCTTCCAACTTGGTTTCATTTGCTTTCATGCTCATGCTTAAGCTGAGTTTGTGCTGTTTTTTCCAATCATCAAGCTGCTCGCTGCGCCAACCTTGCGGTGCCGACTGCCACACGATTTGCTGTGCCAGCTGCGATTGCCACGGATTCAGATTCGGGCTCATGAAGCCGTTTTCGCTCAATGCGCGCAAATAGGTTTCGCCATCGGCGATAGGATGATTTAACACCACCACTTTATCGCCGTTTTGCAATGTCCAACGCGTGATATTGAGTTTTTTATCATATTGTTCGGCAACAATTTTTCCGTCAATCGGTTTGGCAATAAACACACCTTTGCCATATTCGACTTTGGCACGCAATTTAGGCAAATCGGCTTGCTGCCATTTATCTGCTTCAGCCTGAATTTGCGCGGCATTGGGAAAACTTTTGATTTCAGTCAGGCTCGGTGCTTGGATTTGCACCGATTTATCGTCGGCATTCAGCCATTGCTGTAAACGTGCGCTGATGTCGGCAGGCGCAATGGTCGGCAATACTTTTGCTGCTAAAGCGGCATTTTCTGCCTGCGTACGAACGGGCTTACCGGCAAAGGCATTTTCGCTGACCGTTTGAATCGCATCACCAAAGGCTTCAGGCAGAGTGGTTTTCTTTTTCGCCCGTTCGATGGCACTTTGCAACGTTGCCTTATATTCATCAAATTCGGCTTGCGTCACCGGCGCACGCAGGATGCGCTCGCGAAGTTTCAGGATTTCGGTCAAGCCTTGCTGATGGCCGTCGGGTGCGACTGAAGCGACAAAGCCCACCGCAACCGTTTCGCGGCCAATGTCGGCTTTGCGGGCGGTGATGGTACTGACGGCTTTGGGTAAATCGTGAATCTCATTTTTCACACGCTGCGCCAAGATTCGGCTGGCAAAGCGGTCGATATAGCGCTCGCGGATGCCGTTGTCGGTAGCATAATTGCGTGATGGCCGGTCGTTTTGGCGGAACAGCAGCGCCACAAAGCTGCCACCGCTGTCACGGTCTTGCAGTTGGTCGATGTGAAAGCCTTTTTGCAATTTCGGCTCGTAATAATCACCACTGCGGTCAGGCAATGCCCCTGCTTTCAGATGGCCAAAATGTTTTTCCAATGCAGCTCGCGCCTGCTTCGGCGTGATGTCACCGGAAATCATAACCTGCATATTGTTCGGCACATACCAACGCTGATGAAATGCCTGCAACACTTCTACCGGCGTGTTGCGTATGCTTTCTTGTGTGCCGATAATGGCAAAACGTGCTTGGCGGCTGCCGCTGCGGTTGACTTCATTGCGGCGGCGGTTCATCCGCTCGTTCACACCCAAACCGTTGCGCCATTCGGCTTCAATCACCTGCTGCTCTTTTTGCCAATCTTCGGCAGAAAATTCATGCGGCGACATCATGGCCGATAAGGCGTGAAGCGTATCATCCAATTGCTTCACACCCTGATTGGGGCTGAACATATACAGCGTTCGCTCGTAATTGGTCATGGCATTGAAATTCGCACCGCGCCGCCAGCCTTGTGCAATCAAAGTATCGCCTATCCCATTGGGAAATTCGGGTGCGCTGCGGAATACCATATGCTCGACCATATGCGCCACACCGATTTCGCTGGTGCCGTTTTCATCGCTGGCGCCCACGCCCACTTGAATGCGTACATCAATGCGACCGGGTTCAGACGGCACATTCAATACATGATAAACCAAGCCATTATTCAGACGGCCTGTGGAATAGGTATTGGCGGTACAAACGGAAAATGCAGCGGTTGAAAGTGCTGCGGTGAGAATGATTTGAGGAATAAGGGAATTCATGGTTGCTTTTCTTAAATTTCAGACGGCCTATATTCGGCTGAATTGTCTGAACGTTATGTTTTTAATAGATTAATAAATCAATCTCAATGCAATAAAGGCCGTCTGAAAAGCCAAGCAATCATTCAGACGGCCTTTGATTTAGTTTGGGGCAGTTTGCAGTGTTACTGGTATGATTGGGATTACTAAACTGAACATTCAGGTTGTTTTTCAATACTTCGCTGATGGTTCCATTGCCGGTTACGCGGTTTTGAATGTCTTTTTGGGTCACACGCTGCGTGCCTTTTTCTTGGGCAAACGTACCGTAAACCACAATTTCATTCAAATTGGCCTGCTGCTCTGCCTGCTGGACTTCATCCGCAGCATAACCATTTGAAGCAGCAAAAACCGGCAGCAAGGCCAGCATGATTGCGTTGGGTTTCATGTTTCAATCTCTTTTTTTAGGCTATAAAATGTAAAAAATCTTTCAGACGGCCTTGACCCTAATATCCATCCAAGCTCGCTGAAAATAGATAATGGTTCTTATTATTCTCTAACTCAAAAAAATATTTACCCTACTGATTAAACAGGGTAATTACTTTCAAAAATCAAAAATATTTGAGCTAATAATTCATGCAATTTTACTATTAGTGAATTGCTTATCAATTAAATATAAATATTTGAGATAATAATATGTTGCATTTTTGTTAAATAATTTATATTTGATTTACATTTCAATATATTACTTCTTAATCAAGTGCAAACAGGTTCTCAACTCAAAAGGCCGTCTGAAAATGCTTACAATCAACATTTTCAGACGGCCTGAGACCTTTTACTTACATTAAGCCGCTTTAAACGGCGTCAAATCCAATACTTCGTCATACATATCCGTTAATTCCGGCTGATGGCTCACAATCACTACTGTGGTATGCGGCAACCGTGCTTTAAGCAAATTCAGCAAGTGGCGCGCCGACTTCATATCCAGCGCCGATGTGTTCTCATCCAAATACAGATAATCCGGCTGCGTGAGTAAAGCGCGGGCAATGGCAATGCGCTGCTGTTCGCCTACAGATAAGGTCTGCGCCCAATTTTGCGCAATGTGCAGATGGTTTTGCCATTTTTCCAAACCGACATCAACAAGCAACTGCTGATAAACAGGGTCATCATGGCGTTGGTGCGACGGATAGCTGATGATATCAGCCAAGGTACCGCTGCCCAAATAAGTACGCTGCGGCAACAACAAACTACTGCCCTTCGGCGCCTGCCAGTTACCGTCATAATCTGCCCATAAACCACCAATGGTGCGCAACAGTGTTGATTTACCCAAACCGCTTTCACCGGCCAATTGCGTCCATTTTTGCGTGCTGACATTGGCTGCTACATTACACAAAATCGGTTCACCGCTTGGGGTGTAAATATTCAAACCATTGATGGCAAGGGAGTCAGCTTGAGGCGGTGTTTTATCGTTGGCCTGCTCTTTTAAGATGTTTTCACGGAATTGGTACAAACGCTGCACCGTTGCGCTCCATTCCGGCAGAATGGTGTAGGCAAACACAAACCAGCTCAATGAATTAAACACCGCCGAGAAAGCGCTGCGAATCTGCATCAAGCCACCTAACGTAATGGCTTTGGCCATAAACAGCGGCACACTTGCCAACACCGGCAGCATTAAGGGAAAACGGTCGTAACCGGTGGTAAAGAAACCAAGATTACGCTCGCGGTTCATCAAAGCGCGCCAATTGTTGATGATTTCGTTAAACTCCTGCCGTAAGGTTGTGTGTTCACGCGCCTCACCGTGATACAGCGCAATTTGCTCGGCATGATCATTTTTACGCACCAGCGAAGCACGGAAATCAGCTTCAAATTTTTGTTGACGGTAATTCAGTGCATGCAATTTACGGCCGATGATTTGCGTGAACATACTGCCCAATAAGGCATACACCACTGCAATCCAAACCAGATAGCCGGTTACCGTGATGTTGTGCCCCATAATATGAAAAGTGTGCGTGCCGGATAGCCGCCACAAAATCGCAATAAATGAATAAAGCTGCGCTAAATTAGTTAGCAAAGAAATGAACAGCTCAATCGTGCGCGACACAAAAATATTCACGTCTTCGGCAATACGCTGGTCGGGGTTGTCAGTGGTCTGCTTCAAAGCAATGCGGTAATAAGCGCGCTTGTGCAACCAATTGGCCAGTAAACGCTCGGTCAAATGTGTGCGCCAGCGGATAATCAATAGCTTACGCAGCCACGCCCGATAGACAGCAGCCACCACAAAAATCGCTACATAAACCAAATATTCTTGAATTAAAACATAGAGTTCTTTTGCTTTAAAGGCTTCTAAGGTATCGTAAAAAGACTTGCTCCACTCATTAATACGGACATTGATTTCCACCACACCAAACCCGAGTGCAACCAAAACAATCAGAATCAGCCACGAAAGCAGATTGTCTTTGCGAAACCAGTAATCTTTGAGAAACTAATAGAATTGTTTGAGAATCGTCAACATATTATTGCTATAAAACTTGTAGATAAAAATGAATATTAACCGCGGATTATACACGCTTAAAATTTGTTGTTTGATGTAATTTTTCAGACGGCATATTATTTGATAGGCCGTCTGAAACGCTGTTTCTCACGCAGCGTGGAAAGCACGTTAATGCTATAATTCGGCAATATTTTTTAAAGTGAAAGACCATGGAATCCACCAACGAACCCATGCGCCTGTCGAAACGCATGGCGCAACTCGGTCTCTGCTCGCGCCGCGAAGCCGACAGCTACATCGAACAAGGCTGGGTCAAAGTCAACGGCCAAACCGCCGTGCTCGGCCAAAAAGTGACCGAAAGCGACCGCATTGATTTAAACAAACTGGCGCATGAGCAGCAGGCAAACCGTGTGACGATTTTGCTGAATAAGCCGGTGGGTTATGTCAGCGCGCAAGCGGAAAAAGGCTATAAAGCAGCGGCTGAATTGATTACTGCCGAAAATCAATGGGAAGGTGACGACAGCCGCATTGCGTTTAGCGAGAAACACAAATTCGGCCTCGCCCCTGCCGGACGTTTGGATATTGATTCGGTGGGTTTGCTGGTGTTGACACAAGATGGCCGCATCGCCAAGCAACTAATCGGTGAAACCAGCAACAGCGAAAAAGAATATTTAGTGCGTGTACGTGGCAAGCTGGATGACAAAGGCTTGGCCTTACTCAACCACGGCTTGAGCTTGGATGGTGAAAAGCTGCGCCCAGCAAAAGTAGAATGGCAAAATGAAGACCAACTGCGCTTTATTTTGAAACAAGGTAAGAAACGCCAAATCCGCCGTATGTGCGAGCTGGTGGGTTTACGCGTGGTCGGTTTGAAACGTATCCGCATGGGCAAAGTGAAATTGGGCAAACTGCCGCCGGGTAAATGGCGCTATTTGAAAGCCAATGAATCGTTTTGATTCAATGACATGAATCAGGCCGTCTGAAATATTGAATATTTCAGACGGCCTGATACCTTTGTAAAACTCAATTTAAACCAAGAAAACTATGCTCGTCATTCCCGCGTAGGCGGGAATCCAGTACGTCAAACTGCTGATATAGTTAATATTTCTGAATCCGATAGTCCTAGATTCCCGCCTACGCGGGAATGACGGTTTAAAGATTTCTAAAAATTGACTAGTCTCGCAAAGATCTCGGCCTGATTCTATTCATTCCCCAACAAAAAAGCCGTCTGAAAACAATTCAGACGACTTTTAATCTTCATAAATAAGTCAGATTAATGCTCGTGACCGCAAGCGCATTTCATGTCAATTACCATGCGGCCGGTAATTTTACCTTCACGCATTTCTTGGAAAATCGCAGGCGCTTCATCCAAATCACGCAATTGTACTTTTGGTACCACCAAACCTTCGGCACCGAATTGGAAGGCTTCAGCCAAATCTTGGCGCGTACCCACCAAAGAGCCGACTACTTCGATACCGTCTAATACCAAGCGCGGAATCGACAAATCCATAGACTCTGGTGGCAAACCGATAGCCACCACGCGGCCACCGGCACGCACGGCATTGACGGCAGAATTAAATGCAGCGGAAGAAACGGCCGTCACAATCGCGGCATGCGCGCCACCGACTTTTTCTTGAATCACTTTGGCTGCGTCTTCTTTTTGCGGATTAATCACCAAATCAGCGCCGCTTTCTTTGGCAAATTCCAGTTTGTCATCATTAATATCGATGGCAATCACATGCGCGCCAAATACTTTTTTCGCGTATTGCACACCCAAGTTACCCAAGCCGCCAGCACCATATACGGCAATCCATTGACCCGGACGCACATTCGATACTTTCACACCTTTATAAGTGGTCACACCGGCGCAAGTAATCGAGCTGGCTTGCGCAGGATCCAAACCATCCGGCACTTTCACCGCGTAATCGGCAGTAACGATACAGTGTGTCGCCATGCCGCCATCTGCAGTATAACCGGCATTCAATACAGTACGGCACAAAGTTTCACGGCCGGTATTACAATATTCACAAGAACCACAGCTTTCAAACAGCCACGCGATACTCACACGGTCGCCGACTTTCAAGCTTTTTACGTCATCAGCTACTTTGCTGACTTTACCGATGCCTTCGTGACCCAAAACACGACCCGGTTTTTCGCCGTAATCACCCGCAGCAACGTGCAAGTCAGTATGACACACACCGCAATATTCAATTTCTACCAAAGCTTCGCCCGCTTCCAATTCGCGGATGTCGCGCTCTACAACTTCTACATCACCTTCAACAGCTTGATTCACTACCACTGCACGCATTTTCATAGTAACACTCCTTGTTTGGCTTAACTGATAGAATGGTATTTCATTGCAATAACGGGATGCACGCATTCAATCATACATGAACAAACCATACACATGATGATTTCGCTCGTTACATCACGATTTAAGTATGTACTTCAAAATTAGTTCCGTCAAGCTGCATCGTATTGAATTTATTAAAATTTGTTATAACATAACATATTTATTGATGTATTTTCCAATCGAACAAGCAACTGATTATATTTAAATAAAATTTATTTTTTCATACGGCCTCAATCCCTGACCAATTGATTTTATTGAATTAATTGATTTTCTTCCGCATTCTTTCGCTTTGTTAATTCATATTTCTTTGCATTTTTAACGCTTGAACTCAATAGCAAAAAATACTATGCTAGCCCTTAAGCGTTTCGCTTACAGTCAACTACAACTGCTAAAAAATACAGGAGACAGCAACATGGCAAAAGATTTAAACGTTTTTGACAAAGAATACGGCTTATTAATCAACGGCGAATGGACCAAGGGAAGCGAAGGTAAATTATTGACTTCCACTAACCCGGCCAATGGCGAAGAATTGGCTAAATTCGTTGATGCCAGCGATGCTGACGTAGATGCCGCCGTTGCCGCCGCCCAAGAAGCATTCAAAACCTGGAAAAAAACCACCGTTACCGAACGCGCCGCAATCTTGAACAAAATCGCCGACATCATTGATGAAAACGCCGAATTGTTCGCCCTGCAAGAAACCCTCGATAACGGCAAACCAATCCGCGAGACCCGTGCTGCCGACATTCCGTTGGCTTCCGATCATTTCCGCTACTTTGCCGGTGTGATTCGCGGCGAAGAAGGCACGGCCACCCAATTGGACGAAGAAGATTTGTCGCTGATTTTGCGCGAGCCAATCGGCGTAGTTGGTCAAATCATTCCGTGGAACTTCCCATTCTTGATGGCTGCTTGGAAAATCGCGCCTGCATTGGCGGCCGGTTGTACCATCGTATTGCACCCTTCTTCCAGCACTTCACTGAGCCTGCTGTCTTTCGCGCAAAAAGTGAATGATGTGTTGCCAAAAGGCGTGTTCAACGTGATCACCGGTAAAGGTTCGAAATCCGGCGAATACATGCTGCATCACAAAGGCTTCAACAAGCTGGCCTTTACCGGCTCGACCGAAGTCGGCCGCCGCATCGGTATCGCAGCTGCAGAAATGTTGATTCCGGCCACTTTGGAATTGGGCGGTAAATCAGCCAACATTTTCTTCGACGACATGCCGTTTGACAAAGCGCTTGAAGGTGCGCAAAAAGGTATTTTATTCAACCAAGGCCAAGTGTGCTGTGCCGGTTCGCGTATTTTCGTGCAAGAAGGTATTTACGACAAATTCGTTGAAGCTTTGGCAGAAGAATTCAAGAAAGTCAAAGTCGGTCTGCCTTGGGAAGACGATACCCAAATGGGCGCGCAAGTCAACGCCGGCCAATTGGAAACCATTTTGAAATATGTGAAAATCGGTGAACAAGAAGGCTGCCGCATCATTACCGGCGGTAAAAAAGCCGAAGGCGATTTGGCCGGCGGCGCATTCTTGGAGCCAACTTTGATCGAAGCCAAAGACAACGATGCCCGCGTTGCCCAAGAAGAAATCTTCGGCCCGGTAGCGACTGTCATCAAGTTCAAAACTGAAGAAGAAGTCATCAAAATGGCCAATGATTCAGAATACGGCTTGGGCGGCGGTGTTTGGAGTAAAGACATCAACCGTTGCTTGCGCGTATCACGCGCCTTGGAAACCGGCCGCGTCTGGGTAAACTGCTACAACCGCCTGCCTGCACACGCACCGTTTGGCGGCTACAAAACTTCCGGTATCGGCCGTGAAACCCACAAAATGATGTTGGCTGCTTACACTCAAGTGAAAAACATCTACATTTCTACCCGCGAAGAGCGCGAAGGCATGTATTGATTTTCCATGATTGATTGAATGAGACCGTCTGAAAGATAATCTTTCAGACGGCCTTTTATCATTTCGCTCTTTAAACTCATCAATAACAAAACCGCTGTTTCTGCCTAAGCAAAACAGCGGTTTTGTTATTTTTGAGCAAACCCTTTGGCCGATTAACGGAAAAAATCACCCATACCGGCCGGCAAACCTTGGGTAAACGCGCCCATGGTTTTGTTGCTGGTTTCTTCGGCTTTGGCAGACGCATCGTTTACTGCGGCCAAAATCAAATCTTCCAACATTTCTTTGTCATCAGCCGCTTCTTTAATCAAGTCTTCGCTGATGTCGAGTTTGCGTACCACATGCGCACAAGTCATGGTTACTTTCACCAAACCGTTGCCCGCTTCGCCACTCACTTCGGTTTCAGCCAATTTGGCTTGGGCTTTTTTCATGTTTTCCTGCATTTGTTGGGCTTGCTTCATCAGCCCTCCTAATCCGGCTTTTCCGAACATCGTATGCTCCTAATTTGCGTGTATGAGAAAATTATTCAAGGCGAATCCTATCAGGTTTTGCCCCTGCTTGCACGGGCTAATGATGAAATAGGATTCAAGGCCGTCTGAACGTATATTTCCGACAATCGGTTTCAGACGGCCTGATTCAAGTATTGATTCCTTAGTATCAAGATTCGTTGGTTTGCTTTAATTCCAGCGTATCCGGCAGCCATTGCGCTTCAAAGGTTTGCAAAATCTGCTGCGCGGTCGGATCGGCATCCAACAAATCCTGTGCCTGTTGCCGCCCTTCTTGCTGCAAACGCCGGCGGCGCATGGTCGGCGTTTCCCAACCTTGATCATCTTGCCACGGCTGGGTTTGCAGCTTCAGCGGCAAATTATAAGCTGCGGCCAACACGTTTTGGATTTTGTCCAAACGCTCTTTGTTGGTGGTGGCTTTGGCTTCGCTGGTGAGCGACAAGGTCATCAAATGCGTATCAGGATTGTAATTCACCCAAGCGGCATGCTGCGCCAACATTTGCGCGGCACCAAGCTTTTTCGCAAAACGCTGTACCAACAATGCCCAATTTTCCGGCTGGAAATCAGGCACGGCGATAAATTGCGGCTCGTCCTCTTCCTCATCATCAGTTTCAGCGCTTTCATCCGCAATCGGCGGCACAGGCAGCGTATCCGGTTCTACCGCAAAATCATACGAATCTTCGCCGAAATAAGGCGGCGGCATGTCTTCTTCATCGGGTTCAGACGGCTGATAAGATTCGTCAGAGGCCGTCTGAATTTCTGCTGAGTGTTGAATCGGAATGCTTTCCGTTTCAATGTGTTGCGGCTGAGTTTCTTCTGCAACAGCAGGCAGCTCATTTGAAACAGAGGCCGTCTGAAACGGCTCGGTTTCTGCCGTTTCATTTTCCGGCTGCTCCTCCCACGGCGGAATGTCTTTTGCTTGCGGTTCTTTTTCAGACGGCATGATCGCAGCAGTTGATGCCGTCTGAATATTGGGTTGATTTTCAGACGGCGTCGGAATCGTCAGCGGCTTTTTTGCAGCGGTTTCCTTATGTTCCACTTCCTGCAATTGCGTGTGTTCAACCACATCATTCACGCCATGCGCTTGAGCGGCCAAAGGCGCAAACGCCAGCATACGCAGCAAAGTCATCACAAATCCGGCGTATTCATCGGGTGCCAAACTCAAATCCTGTTTGCCGTGAATCGCGCATTGGTAATACAGCTGAATCTGCTCGCCGCTCATGGCTTGGCTCAATTGCAGCAAGGCTTCGCGCTCGGGGTCGTCATTGCCCACGGCAGAGGGCACGGCCTGAATCAGCGCCAAACGTTGCAACAGCATTGCCAGTTCGCTCAATGCGCTGTCGAAACCAATTGCGCGGGCGGCCATTTCTTGCGCCTTGTTGAGCAAGGCTTGACCATCTTGATTGACTACACTTTGCAGCAATTCATACAGGTAGCGTTTATCCACCGCACCAATCATCTGGCGCACATCGTGTTCGGCCACTTTACCCGAACCCATTGCAATCGCCTGATCAAGCAAACTCAAGGCATCGCGCATCGAGCCTGCCGCCGCCCTGCCCAGTAGTTGCAAAGCAGTGGCTTCGTAAGGAATGGTTTCACTGTCCAACACATGCGCCAAGTGGTCGGCCACTTGCTGCGTGGTCATGTTGCGCAATACAAACTGCAAGCAGCGGCTCAACACGGTAATCGGCACTTTATGCGGATCGGTAGTCGCCAAAATGAATTTCACATGCTCAGGCGGCTCTTCCAGCGTTTTCAGCATGGCGTTGAACGCGCTTTTCGACAGCATATGCACTTCATCGATAATATAAACTTTGTATTTGCCTGCAGTCGGCGCGTATTGCGCGTTTTCCAATACTTCGCGGATATTGTCGATACCGGTATTTGAGGCGGCATCGATTTCCAGCAAATCGACATAGCGGCCGGCATCAATTTGCGTGCAGCTTTGGCACACGCCACACGGTTCGCCGTGGTCGGCATGCTCGCAGTTGAGGCTTTTGGCCAAAATACGCGCAATAGTGGTTTTGCCGACACCGCGCGTACCGGTCAAGAGATAGGCATGGTGCAGACGGCCTTCGTCCAAAGCGTTGCGCAATGCTTTGACAACGTGTTCTTGACCGACTAAATCGGCAAATGTTTTCGGACGCCATTTACGGGCAAGCACTTGATAAGCCATGTCTTTTCTCTACTTCATAATAATCAGGCCGCCTGAACAATCTATTCTTTCAGACGGCCTATTGAAAGATGATGCATTTTAACATTTTTGGCGCATAAACGTGCAAATGCATTGTTTGCCGCCATAAACAAAACCACTTTGTTGCGGCAACAAAGTGGTTTTGGCGTAAGTGAGATTACAAACCGGCAGCGCCAACGGCATTGGCAATATCGCGCACGGCGGTCACATACATGCGGCTGTTGTTGTATTTCCAAACGCTGTAGAAATTATTCAAGCCCAAATAATATTCGTACACACCCGGGCTGGTTTCCAAACGATACAACACTGCTTTTTCATGGTCGGCTACCGGCGTTTGCGGCATCACCCCCAAGGCTTTGAAATCAGCCACGGTGCGGGTAAGCGCGGTTTTCTCATCGATAATCGCCTGCAAGTGTGGCGTGATGTTCAGGCGCACAGGCACCACCATTTTGCCGCCGGTCTGCCAGCCGTGTTGTTTCATGTAATTGGCCACCGATGCGGCCACATCGCCGATGTTGTTCCAAATATCACGGCGGCCGTCACCATCGTAATCCACCGCCCACTTGCGGAAGCTCGACGGCATAAATTGCGGCATACCCATCGCACCGGCGTAGCTGCCTTTAAAGCTGAATACATCGCGGTTTTCTTCTTTCGCCATCAGCAGTAATTCGCTCAATTCGTTTTGGAAAAACTCAGCACGGCGCGGATAATCAAACGCCAACGTGCTCAAGGCATCGGCCACACGGAAACTGCCTGTGTTGCGGCCGTAATTGGTTTCAATGCCGATAATCGCCACAATCAACTCAGCCGGTACGCCGTATTTGCGCGCCACATCGTCAATCACTGCGCGGTTGTCGGCATAGAATTGGCGGCCATTGTTGAATTTAGCCGCGCCCGAATTACCGGTGCGGAATTCATACCATGGGCGCGATGTGCCCGGGCGGTACACAATATTGATGATGTTGCCTTTGTACACCACACCATCAAAGAAATTTTGCAATTCGGCAGCGCTCAAGCGGCCTTTAGCGGCTTCGTAACGGATAAAATTCTGCACATTCGGATTGGCATTGAAACCGCTGCTCGCCACTGATTCGGCAGCAGCATCGAAAGTCGGACGCTTCTCGGCTTGCTTCACCGGTTTCACTGCTTGCGCATCGCGGGTGATGCTCGGCTTGTTCGATGTGCTGCACGCAGCCAATGCCGCGATAACGGCAACGGAAAGGAATACAAGAGACTTTTTCATGGGATATCCGTAAATGTGAGAAAGGGCTTGAGTGTAACAAAATTAAGCGCTTAGATAAACCCTTTGAGATTAAACGTGGAATATTTGGATTTATCTCAGGCCATCTGAAAATAATGCCTTTATAAAACCCATAAAAAAAGGCCGTCTGAATTTCAGACGGCCTTTTTAATCAATCACGATTCATCAATGATTATTCGGCAGCAGGAACCACCACAACATTGATTTTCGCAACAGCGTCAGTGTGCAGAGCCACTTCAACTTCGTATTCGCCAACGGCTTTCAATGGGCCTTCTGGCAAACGTACGTTGGCTTTAGCAGCTTCAACGCCTGAAGCAACGATGGCTTCAGCGATGTCGGCATTGGTTACAGAACCGAACAGACGACCGTCAACACCGGCTTTTTGAGCGATGGTAACAGTTTGACCGTCCAATTTTTCTTGACGCGCTTTAGCATCAGCCAAGATTTCGGCTTGTTTGGCTTCCAATTCGGCACGACGTGCTTCGAATTCTTTCATGTTGGCTTCGGTAGCGCGTTTGGCTTTACCGGTTGGAATCAGGAAGTTACGGGCATAGCCGTTTTTCACGGTCACGATGTCGCCCAGATTACCCAAGCCGCCGATTTTTTCTAACAGAATAATTTGCATGTTCTAAGCTCCAATTATTTGTGTTGATCGGTGTAAGGCAACAGAGCCAGGAAACGTGCGCGTTTCACAGCAACCGCCAATTGACGTTGGTAGTGTGCTTTAGTACCGGTGATGCGGGCAGGGATGATTTTGCCGTTTTCAGAAATGAAGTCTTTCAACAAGTCAACTTGTTTGTAATCAACTTCTTGGATTTTTTCAGCCGTGAAACGGCAGAATTTTCTACGTTTGAATGATTGACGAGCCATTGTCGTTTAACCTTTATATTCTTTAATGTTCTGTATGCGGAGTATCGGTCGCGGGAAGCGTTGACTGCGTTGCGCTAAAAAGCCTTCTGCTTCAACCATCATGCCTTGCCGATACTGCCATTCTTCAGCTTGCTTACCTAAAATCCGCGCGGGCATGTCGAATTTGACCAGACATTGTTGTCCGTTTTCTTCCTGCCATGATTCATGCTTGAGCACAATATCCAATACAGGAATGCCTGCCGGCGTGTACCTCAGCGTGCCGATTTCGGCGAGCCGGGCGGTAAGGCGGATAAGATTATTCAATCTTATTCGGCTGCTGCAACTTCTTCAGCCGCACCGTTCAGCAAGTTTTTGGTTTTCTCGCCGCCCATCATGACAGATGGCTCGGTAACAGCGTTTTTGGTTTTGATGGTCAGATGACGCAATACAGCATCATTGAAGCGGAAAGCAGTTTCCAGCTCAGCCACAACTTCAGGTGTGGTTTCTACGTTCATCAAAACATAGTGTGCTTTGTGAATTTTGTTGATTGGGTAAGCCAATTGACGACGACCCCAATCTTCCAAACGGTGAATGGTACCGTTGGCTTCGGTAATCATGGCTTTGTAACGTTCAACCATCGCAGGCACTTGCTCGCTTTGATCAGGATGAACGATAAACACGATCTCGTAATGACGCATGTTATCTCCTTATGGATTCATAAACAGCCTTCTACCATGCGAAAAGTAAAAGGCAAGGTTGGAAAACGTTCGATTATAACGTTTATGGATTGAGTACACAAGCTATTGATGATTTTAAATGCTGCGTCGTGGCGGATTTGTATCATTTCAGAATGATGTAACAGTTTGTAACATTTCCTTGAATTTGTCATGAAGTTGTAATACTTGCTGGATAAACTTGCCGCGTTATCCAAACAACCCTCCTAACAAGGACACCTAAAATGAAAAAATCTGCTTTCGTGGTAAGTATCGCAACTGTTTTGGCATTGGCTGCTTGTGGCGGCGAATCCAAAGCACCTGAAGCACCTAAAGCCGGTGCGGCGGCAACAACAAATGAAGCGCCTAAAGCGGCTGACGGCCAGCAGCAGCCGGTGGGCTTGGATGTGACCGGTGCCGGCGCATCATTCCCACAACCTGTTTATGTGCAATGGGCAAATGCTTTCCAACAAGCAAGCGGCAACCGCATCAACTACCAATCAATCGGTTCTTCCGGCGGTGTGAAACAAATTACCGCGAAAACCGTTGATTTCGGCGCCAGCGACTCACCTTTGGATGCGGAAAAATTGGAACAAGAAGGTTTGGTTCAATTCCCTACCGTAATTGGCGGCGTGGTGCCTGTGGTAAATGTTGAAGGCGTAGCAGCCGGTCAATTGAAATTAACCGGTGAATTGTTGGCCGAAATCTACTTGGGCACCATCACCAAATGGAACGACCCGAAAATCCAAGAATTAAACGCTGATGTGAAACTGCCTGACGCGAATATTACCACCGTATTCCGTTCAGACGGCTCGGGCACCAGCTTCATTTTCACCACTTACTTGAGCCAAGTATCTAGCGGCTGGAAAGACCAAGTCGGCGCGGCCAATACCGTGAAATGGCCGACGGCTGCCAGCGGCGTAGCCGGTAAAGGCAACGAAGGTGTGGCGAACTATGTATCACGCGTGGCCAACTCTATTGGTTATGTTGAGTATGCCTATGCCAAACAAAACAATATGTCGCACATCCAATTGAAAAACGCGGCCGGTAATTTCGTGCAGCCTTCGCAAGAAACTTTCGCTGCGGCTTCTAAAGTGGATTGGAAGAGCGTAAAAGGCTTCAGCTTGGTGTTGACCAACCAGCCTGATGCCAACGCGTGGCCTTTGGCGGCGGCAACATTCATTTTGATGCACAAGAAAAATGCGGATGCGACGAAAGCAAAAGCAGCTTTGGCATTCTTTGATTGGGCCTACACCAGCGGTGACGAAGCGGCTCAAAAACTGGATTATGTGCCGTTGCCTGCCGAAGTGAAAGACTTGGTACGTCAAGAATGGGCCAACATCCAAGATGAAAACGGTCAGGCGGTTTTCACTAAATAATGTATGAATCAGGCCGTCTGAAAGCAAAAATGTATTCTTTAGCCAATACATTTTTTCAGACGGCCTCTTTACATCACACCCTGCGTATCCGGCCTCATTAAATCTATAAAAGGCACACTCATGCAAACCTCTTCCGCACAGAAACTCAAACGCCAGCAGCAGCTTGATGCGCTGTTTGTCGGCTCGACGCGTTTTTTTGCCATACTGGTTTTGGCCAGTTTGGGCGGGATTCTGCTCTCGCTGATTTTGGGCGCGATGCCGAGTATTGAAAAATTCGGTTTCGGCTTTTTTACTTCTTCCAACTGGGATGCCGTGGCCAGCGAATATGGCGCACTGGCACCGATTTACGGCACGATTGTGACATCCGGCTTAGCCTTGCTGATTGCCGTACCGGTGAGCTTCGGTATTGCGGTGTTTTTGACCGAACTCTGTCCGGTTTGGCTGCGTAAGCCTTTGGGCATTTGCGTGGAATTATTGGCCGGTATTCCTTCGATTATTTACGGTATGTGGGGTTTGTTTGTGTTTGCGCCCTTCTTTGCTGAGCACTTTCAGCCGTTTTTCATTGAATATTTCGGTGCGATTCCGGTGATTGGTTCGCTGTTTCAAGGCGCGCCGATGGGTATCGGCATTTTCACCGCTTCGCTGATTTTGGCGATTATGATTATTCCATTTATTGCTTCCGTGATGCGCGATGTGTTTGAAATCACGCCGCAGCCTTTGAAAGAAGCGGCTTACGGCTTGGGCAGCACACAATGGGAAGTCATCCGCAACGTGGTCTTGCCTTACACCAAAGCCGGTGTTATCGGCGGCATTATTTTGGGCTTGGGTCGCGCTTTGGGCGAAACCATGGCGGTGACCTTCGTGATTGGCAATACTTTCAACATCAGCCCGAGCCTGTTCAATTCCGGCGTATCGATTACTTCCGCACTGGCAAACGAATTTGCCGAAGCGGTTGACCCGCTGCACTTATCCTCACTGCTCTACTTGGGCTTGATTCTGTTTTTCATCACTTTTGTGGTGCTGTGTTTCGCCAAAATCTTATTGCTCAGAATGCAGCAATCTGAAGGGAAAAAATCATGAGCAACAGCATTTACCAACGCCGCTTGTGGCAAAACCGCTTTTATCTGGGCGTGGCCTACGTCACCATGGCATTCGGCTTATTTTGGCTGGCGTGGATTTTCTACACCTTATTGAGCAACGGCTTCAGCGGTTTGTCGGGCACGCTGTTTACGCTCGACACCCCGCCGCCGGGCATGGAAGGCGGTTTGCGCAACGCCATTTTGGGCAGCTTTATGATCACCTTGTTTGGCCTGTTGGTCGGCACACCCATCGGCCTGATGTGCGGCATTTATTTGGCGGAATTTGGCCAAAACAGCAAGCTGGCACAAGCCACGCGTTTTATGAACGATATTTTGCTGTCGGCACCATCGATTGTGATCGGTTTGTTTATCTATGAATTGGTTGTTGTGAAACAAGGCCACTTTTCCGGCTGGGCTGGCTCGTTGGCGCTGTCGTTATTGGTGATTCCGGTCGTGGTTCGCACCACCGAAAACATGCTGAAGCTGGTGCCAAACAGCCTGCGCGAAGCGGCCTTTGCACTCGGTGCGCCGAAATGGAAGCTGGTAACGATGGTGACCTTAAAATCCGCCAAAGCAGGCGTATTGACCGGCATTATCTTGGCTTTTGCCCGCATCACCGGCGAAACCGCCCCGCTGCTGTTTACCGCAATGAACAACCAGTTTTTCAGCACCAACATGAATCAGCCGATTGCCAACTTGCCCAACGTCATCTACCAATTTGCCATGAGCCCGTATAAAGACTGGCACCAACTGGCTTGGGCTGCGGCCTTGCTGATTGCCGTAACGGTATTAGTCGCCAACATTCTGGCACGCTATTTAGGGGCGGCGAAAAAATCATAAGGTCAGCCGACCGGCGATACGCCCTCCACACCATTCATCCTATTAAGGAAACAAAATGACCGCCAAAATCGTGACAAAAGATTTCAACTTCTACTATGGCTCGTTCCATGCGTTGAAAAACATCAATTTAGAAATTCCGGAAAAACAAGTCACCGCCTTCATCGGCCCATCGGGCTGCGGCAAATCCACCCTGCTGCGCGCACTCAACCGCATGCACGACCTGTATCCGGGCAACCGCGGCGAAGGTGAAGTTTTGCTCGACGGCCGCAACATTTTCGATAAAAACGTCGATTTGAACCTGCTGCGTGCCAAAGTCGGCATGGTTTTCCAAAAGCCAACGCCGTTTCCGATGTCGATTTACGACAACATCGCTTTCGGCGTAAAACTGTATGAAAAACTCAGTCGCAGCGAATTGGACGACCGTGTAGAATGGGCATTAAACAAATCGGCTCTGTGGGGCGAAGTGAAAGACAAGCTCAAGCAAAGCGGCAATTCATTATCCGGCGGCCAGCAGCAGCGTTTGTGCATTGCCCGCGCGATTGCCACCAAGCCCGAAGTTTTGCTGCTGGATGAACCCACTTCCGCGCTCGACCCGATTTCGACCGCCTATATTGAAGAATTGGTGACCGAACTCAAACACGATTACACCATCGCCATCGTGACCCACAATATGCAGCAGGCCGCGCGTGTGTCCGACATCACGGCGTATATGTATTTGGGCGAATTGGTCGAAGTGGGCGACACCAAAACCATCTTCACCAAGCCGAGCAAAAAAGAAACCGAAGACTATATTACCGGTAAATTCGGTTAAACTTGAATGGCTTAACGCTTTAATAATAGGCCGTCTGAAACCGAAGCCATACCTTTCAGACGGCCTGATGAAAACCATGTTGCGTATGGTGTTTCAAACCGATTGCAAGGCCGTCTGAAAGTCAAACGCAACCCAACAAAGAGAGAAAAACATGTCCGCCTATATCCTGATTGTAGAAGACGAGCCTGCGATTGCCACCTTGATTCGTTTCAATCTCGAAGCCGCCGGTTACCGCGTGGCCACCGCCGAGCGCGTCAGCGATGCCGAGAAGCTTTTGAAAAACGAATTGCCCGATCTTATCTTGATGGACTATATGCTGCCCGACGTGTCCGGCGTCGAATACATTCAACAATTGCGCGGCCAGACCCGCACGCAAAACCTGCCCATCATCATGCTCACTGCCCGCAGCGAGGAAAGCGACAAAGAGCTGGGCCTGAACATCGGCGCCGACGACTACATCACAAAACCTTTCTCACCGCGCGAACTCATCGCCCGCATCAACGCCCTGCTACGCCGCATGGCACCGCAAAAAAGCAAACAGGTTTTAGAAATTTTCGGCATCCGCTTGGATGCAGAAAACCGCAAAGTTAGCACCACCGAAGGCATTGAATTGCAACTCAACCCAAGCGAATTCAAAATCTTACACTTTTTCATGGCACACCCCAACCGCCTCTACAGCCGCAGCCAATTGCTCGACATGATTTGGGGCGATCACGTTTTTATTGAAGAGCGCACCGTTGACGTGCACATCCGCCGTTTGCGTCAAGGCTTGGAAAAAGCCCAACTGTCACATTTAGTGCAAACCGTCCGCGGCGGCGGCTACCGTTTCGGCAACAACAATGAATAATCTCGTTTACCTGATTCCTTCCATACTCGGCATTTTGTTTGCCGCAGCCGCCGGACTGGCCTTTTGGGGCGTGTCCGGCGCGTTTATTGTCGCCTTTGCCACGCTCAGCTTCATCAGTTTGCTGCACATCCGCCAGATGTACAAACTGCTCGACTGGCTGAAAAATCCCGAGCCGGAATCCATTCCCTTTGCCAGCGGCATTTGGGACGAAGTGTTTTCCACCCTGCTCAAGCAAAGCCGCAACCGCCGCAAGCAAAAGCGCAAACTGAAAAATGCCTTGATGCGTTTCAACCGCGCTGCCGAAGCCCTGCCCACCGGCGTGATGATTTTGGATAAAGACATGCGCATCGAATGGCAAAACCGCCTTTCCGCCACCCATTTCAACCTCAACCGCGAGCGTGACCGCAACGGCATTTTGCTCAACCTCATCCGCCTGCCCGAGTTTCATGCCTTTATGGAACAAACCGAGCAGGTACAAATCCGCTTGGCCGTGCCGCAAAATCACCCGATTCCGCGCACGCTGCTAATTACCCGCTGCCCATTTGAAAAAAACACCCAAATGCTCATCAGCCAAGACGTCAGCACCGTCGAGCAGGTGCAAGCCAGCCACACCAGCTTTGTGGCTAACGTATCACACGAATTGCGCACGCCGCTAACCGTCATCAACGGCTTTTTGGAAACCATGCGCGATATGCCCGATATTCCCGATGAGCAGCGCCAGCAATTCATCAGCCTGATGCAAAAAGAAGGTAGCCGCATGCTCGATTTGCTCAACGATTTGCTCACCCTATCCAAGCTTGAAAGCCAGCACCACCAAGAGCAAAACAAAGAGCTGATCAGCCTAAGCCTGCTGAGCCGACAATTGTTTGAAAGCACCAAAACCTTTTCAGACGGCCGCCACCACATCACCGAAGACATCGAACCGGAATTAAGCATTCGCGGCATTCAGCCTGTGTTGTACAGCGCCTTAAGCAATCTCGCGTTCAACGCCGTGCGCTACACACCCGAAGGCGGCAAAGTACACATCAGCCTGAAACCCGAAGGCGAACACCATGTCCGCTTCAGCGTCAGTGACACCGGCCCCGGCATCGCCCCCGAACACATTCCGCGTCTGACCGAACGCTTCTACCGTGTTGACACCAGCCGCTCGCGCCAAAGCGGCGGCACCGGCTTAGGGCTCGCCATCGCCAAACATGCCTTGGCCGCGCACGACACCAAAATCGAAGTGGAAAGTGCATTGGGCGAAGGCAGCACGTTTTCCGTATTGTTTGAATTGGCAGCTGAAATGCCGATTGACATTAAATTGTAGGTTTGCATAAAGCAAAGGCCGTCTGAAATTTCAGACGGCCTTTGATTTTAAATAAATGTGAACCAGTTATATCACCGCTCATAAATCCAAAACATTTGCAAAAACTTATGAATGAAATACCACTGTTTCACTTTGCGGGGCACGCGGTTGGATATAGCTCTTGGCAGTAGAATCCGGTTTGGGTCTGCCAAACGACATGCCCAACACCAGTTTGTAGTTATCAGGCACATTCAATTCTTGGCGAACCACATCAGGGCTGTAGATCAACGCGATTTGCGGCACACTACCGAAACCGCGTGCAGTCAGCGACAACATAAAATTTTGCGCCAGCATGCCCACATCCAATGCGGTAAACACGTTGTCGGTAATATCGGGCATAAAGAAGAAAGCGGCATGCGGTGCGCCATAAAAGCGGGCATTTTCTTCGGCAAAACTTTTACGCCCTGCTTTGTCTTCACGCAAAATGCCGTATGCGTCATACAGACGTTGGTAAGAATCGCGCATGCGGTCTTCATACACCCCAGTAAAAGCGTGCTGATCATAAACAAAATCAGGCGCAAGATTACCGGTTCGGAATCCTTCAACCAGCTTGTCGGACAAACGTTTCAGCTCCTCACCCGAAACAATATGCACCAACCAAGGTTGTGCGTTCACGGCAGACGGGGCACGCAGCGCATCTTTTAATACCGCGTCCAGCTCTGCTTGGCTCAATGGTTCAGGCAGATATTCACGAATGGATTTGCGTGTTTGGGCTGTTGTTGAAAAATCTAACATTTTCATATCCTTTTCCGATTGATTATCAAGATAAAAGGCCGTCTGAAATTTCAGACGGCCTCTTGCTTGATTTTACAAATCAAATGTTTGTACCACATTCACATGCAAGCGTACGTCCACATTGCCGCGGGTCGCATTTGAGTATGGGCAGACTTCGTGTGCTTTTTGGATCAGTGTTTTTGCTTCTTCTACGCTCAAACCTTCTACGGTGATGGTGATATCCAAATCCAAAGAGAATGCGCCACCGGCTTTTTGACCGATGCCCACACCCACGGTAGTACTGGATTTAGTTGGTTTGAGACCCAAAGTCGGCGCAACGTGGTTCATCGCGCTGTCGAAACAAGCCGCATAGCCCATGGCGAAAAGCTGCTCAGGATTGGTGCCGGTTTTGCCGCTTTCGTTTTGAAAGCTGACCAAATCGAAACCGATTGAACCGTCATCAACTTGAGTGTGACCATCGCGGCCGCCGGTAGCTGTGGCTGAAGTGTGGTAGAAAATTTTCATGTTACGTTCCTTTCAATTTAATAAGTTGGGAAAATCAAAAATAAAATCAAAACTTAAATTACATTCTTTTCGACAAATAAAGCGGCTCGCCCAGTTTTTCCAGCAAATTCAATTCTTGCTCCAACCAAGACAAATGCTCTTCTTCGTCTGCCAAAATTTCTTCAATTAAGATGCGCGTGGTGGCATCGTGTTCGTTGCTTGCTGTTTCTGCCCATTGATTTAAACCAATACGCGCATTTTTTGCAGCTCATAATCATTTTCCAAAGCTTCGCGTAAATTACTGCCAATATTGGGTTGCTTGATGGTAAAACGAATTTGGCCACCCAAATCAAGCAGGCGATTTTGCAGCTTGATAATCGTTTCCGGCTCATCAGCAATTTTGCTTTCCATCTCAGTCGCCATCAAGCTTGCCCCTTCCGCATCAATCACCGCCACATGACTACGGTGCTGAATACTTGCTGACCAATAAACCGCCAACATCTCATTTAATAAATCGTGGATTTTATTCATTTGCTTGCTCCAAACTTAGACATTGAAACATTATATCTAACAATTAAATTGTGTACAATGTAATTTTGTAAAATTTTTAATTCAGTAGGTAATTACTCATCGAATATCCATGCTGTGATTAAACCAAACCTGCACCACCCAACCTAAATTTAATCGGGCTCACTGCCCAACAGAAAAATCAGACGGCCTGATTATTTACGCAACAACAAAGTCATTCTAAAGCAATACACCACTGTCGAATTCAAATAAAGTCAATAGGTTACTACAGCTTCCTATTTATTTCAGGCCGTCTGAAAATTTAAATCAGAATTGGTTTAAGCACAATTCACAGCCGGTTTTTTCTGCCACGCGCTGATAAGCCGGACGCGATTCGATTTGCTGCACATAGCGCACAATATTCGGGTAATCGGTCGGATTCGCCTGCCCCAAACCCCATTGCAGCGGAAAACTCAAGGCAAAATCTGCGCCGGTCAGCTGCTCGCCGGTAATCCATGTTTTGCCGTTAAGTGTTTGCTCAACATGATTAAAATACAAAGCCACCTGCCCTGCCGCGTAATCATTGTAGGCACCGAAATCAAATTTCTTCGACATCATGCCCAATAAATTGGCAGAAAACATCGAAGCCGCCACGCTTAACCAATAAGCAAATTGCGAATACTCATCGCTTTTTGCAGCCGGCATAAAGCGGCGCTCGTCATCATAGCGGTCAAGCAAATGCAAAATCATCGCATTACCCTCAGCCAAGGTCAGCGCACCATCTTGCAACACCGGCGCCTTGCCCAAAGGATGCAGCGCTTTCAATTCATCCGGTGCAAGATTGGTCTCCGGCAAGCGGTAATACACCGCCACATCGTAATCCACACCCAATTCTTCCAACAACCACGCAATACGGTGCGAACAAGAGTTGTTTAAGTAATGCAGTTTAATCATGGTAATTACTCCAAATTGTCATCAATGATTTACAGGGAAACAATATTTCTTCAAGCTCAACCAGCTTTTAATACGATGAAAACCATCATACGCGCATTTTATATTTTGAACAATATAATTTTAAAAAATACAATAGTCGTTTAACATAGGTCAAATTTAACGCGGCACCCGAAATAACTCACTTCACAAAAAAAAGCCGTCTGAAACAGGATTTGTTTCAGACGGCCTTTGGGCTTGATTACTTATATCAAAGCATTAATCAATCGGCGGCGTGTAGCTGCCCGCCTCAATCGCATCTTTAATGCGTTCAGCTTCTTGCTGCACTTGTGCCAACAGCTTTTTCACGTTCTCCAGCGTGGCAATCGGGCTGAGCAGGGTCATTTTCAATGATTGCACACCGCCGACTTTGGTGACACCGATATTGGCTTCCCCACGTGCGAACAATTCGTCGGCCACGTTTTGATTCAGGCTGTCGATGTGTTCAGCCGGATAGCCTTGCGGATTAACGCGGAACAAAATTGAGGCAAACTGCGGCGCAAGTGTCATTTCCAATTCGTCGGTGGCGTTGATGTGCTGCTCGACTTCTTTTGCCAGCTTAATGCCGTTGTCGATAATCGAACCGTACAGCGTTTCGCCCAAAGCTTCGATGGTGAGCCACAATTTCAAGGCATCGAAGCGGCGTGTGGTTTGCAGCGATTTCGACACCAAATTCGGCACACCGTGTTCGGCATCGTAAGCAGAATTCAGATATTCGGCTTCGTAATGAATAAAGCGGAAATCTGCTTCGTTTTTCAGCAAAAACGCACCGCAGGAAATGCTTTGGAAAAAGTGTTTGTGAAAATCAAGCGTCACCGAATCAGCCAACTCAATGCCGTCAATCATATGGCGGAACTCATTCGACAGCAGCAAAGCACCACCCCATGCCGCATCGATGTGCACCCACGCGCCGTGGCGGTCGGCTTCGGCGCGTACGGCTTTCAAATCGTCAATCGCACCGGCATCGGTGGTGCCCGCAGTGGCGACCACGCAGGCAATGATTTTGCCCTCGTCTGTCAAACGGTCGAGCGTTTGCGCCAATGCAGCGGTATCGATTTGGCCATAGCGGTTGGTCGGCACAGTGACCACCGACTGGAAGCCCATGCCCATCATCGCCATGTTTTTCTGTACCGAAAAATGCGCGTTTTCCGAGCAAACCACTTTCACTTTTTGTAGCGCATCGGGCGGCAAGCCATCGCGTTGCACGCTCCATTCGAGGCCGTCTGAAGTTTGCCAGTGTTTGGCAATGCAGGCATCGCGTGCCAGCAATACGCCCATCAGATTGGATTGCGTACCGCCGGAGGTAAACACACCCGCCGTGCCTTTGCCGTAGCCGAGCTTTTGGCGCAGCCAGTCGATCATCTGCACTTCCATCAATGAAGCCGCCGGGCTTTGATCCCATGAATCCATTGATTGGTTGGTGGCGTTAATCAACACTTCCGCCACTTGGCTCGCGACTAAGGTCGGGCAATGCAAATGCGCCAAAGAATGCGGATGATGTACCTTTAAGCTGTTGTTTAAAAATAGTTCTACCGCGCGTTGCAAGGCATCATTCAAGCCCAAACCGTTTTCAGACGGCCTAAACGATACTTTTTCACGCAATTGGCGAATGCTGCCGCCGGTGTACATTTTGTCTTCGTTTAACCACGCTGCCACCGCTTGCACCGCATCATTCATTGCCGCCTGATAATCGGCAACTGATTGCGGATGATTACACAGCAATGCGCGTTGGTGTTGTGCAAAATCTGCCATTATGCGCCCCGCACTTTCTTCAGCGCGTCAGCCAATGATTGGCGGAAGCGGCGCAAAAATTCTTCGCTCTCTTCGCGACTGATAATCAGCGGAGCCAAGATGCGCACGACTGTGCCGTTGCGGCCGCCGCGTTCCAGCAATAATTTATTGGCAAAGCAGGCTTTTTGAATTTCTGCTGCCAACTCGGCATCGGCCGGCAGCGAACCTATGTGGTCGGCAGGCAGACGCTCATCGACAATTTCAATGCCGATCATCAAACCGCGACCGCGCACGTTGCCGATACATGGAAATTCTTGTGCCATTTTGTTCAACTCGGCTTGAATGAAATCACCCTGCGTTTGCGCGTTTTGCGCCAAGTTTTGCGTTTTCATCACTTCCAGCGAAGCATAGCCGGTGGCCATTGCCAATTGGTTGCCGCGGAAAGTACCGGTGTGACCGGCCGGCTGCCAAGCATCAAATTCTTTTTTAATCGCCAACACAGCCAACGGCAAGCTGCCACCAACCGCTTTCGACATCACCACCACATCCGGTTCAATCTCGGCATGTTGGAAGGCAAACATTTTGCCCGAACGGCAGAAACCGGCCTGCACTTCGTCCACAATCATCAAAATGCCGTGTTTGGCGGTCACTTCGCGGATTTTTTTCAGCCATTTGGTTGGCGCAACCACCACACCGCCTTCACCCTGAATCGCTTCCAGAATCACCGCAGCCGGTTTCACCGCGCCGCTTTCCACGTCTTCGATGAAGTTTTCAAAATAATAAGTCAGCGCATCGACACCGGCTTCACCGCCAATACCCAGCGGGCAACGGTATTCATGCGGATACGGCAAAAACTGCACGCCCGGCATCAGGTTTTGCACCGCATTTTTCGCGCTCAAATTGCCGGTTAAGGCCAACGAGCCTTGGGTCATACCGTGGTAGCCGCCGGAAAAGCTGATGACATTGCCGCGTCCGGTAAAGGTTTTGGCCAGTTTTACCGCTGCTTCGGTGGCATCGGCACCGGTCGGGCCGCAAAATTGCAGGCGATAATTTTCTTTGCCGCCGGGGAAATGTGCCAACAAAGCTTCGGAAAACGCGTCTTTCAACGGCGTGGTGATGTCTAAGGTATGCAAGGGCAAACCGCTGGCCAATGTGTCTTGAATGCTTTGAATCACGGCAGGATGATTGTGCCCCAAGGCCAAGGTGCCGGCTCCGGCCAAGCAGTCTAAATAATCATTGCCTTCAACATCAGTCACCCAACAGCCTTGTGCTTTGGCAATTGCCAACGGCAATTTGCGCGGATAGCTGCGGACATTGGATTCCATCTCGTTTTGACGGGTTAAGTAATGCTCATTACTGGCATTGGAAATAGGATTTACAGGCGTAACGCTCATATCTGATTACCATCTCGGATAAGGGTTATCGGGCAGGAAAGATAAAAATGCCCTAAAGAACAGGTTTTACCGTTTGATAAAACCCCCACAATGGGTGCTAACAGCCAAAAGCTGCGCACCCCATGCAGTACGCGGTCTCGAATAGTATGCCGCCGATTATGACCATGGGTTGAATCGGTAGGTACTAAAAAGAAAAAACGCCCGGAATCGGCAAAACCGACCCGTAGCGTACTGGCAAGTGGGCGCAATGATACACCTTTTACAAAAAAAGGAAAGTATTTTTTTAGTATTTACTCCAACTTTTGTTGAAGTGTCATGCTAACGCCTTTTTGCTGTGGCTGAAAATGAATCACGGAAAGCAAAGACACCAGCGCAACAGAAATACCCGTCATTTCCATGCCTTCTTCAAATGTTACCAAAAGTTGATAATAAGCCTCTTCGCCGTAGCGAAAGCTCCACAATCCGGAAAGTGTTTCCATGCCCAGCGCTCCCGCAAAAAAATCACACCGCCTGCGATAATGCCGCGTGTGGCTCTTACAGGCAGACGACGGATAAACTTGAGCAATGATAAACCAATCAGCGCACTCACAATCAAACCCGGTACCACCCATAAAAAATGCGCGTAAATAGGCATATTTTCCTGTGCAGAACCCATTACCAATTGGCCCAATATCGCTGTGCTTTCATGCATTTGGGCAATTTCATCTAAAGAAGCTGCGGCTGCAACCAATGCTAAAAACACACCGCCGCGGCGTAAAAACCGATCATCCTTACCCAGAAACGCAATCAATACTGAAGCCACCGCAACACAAAACCACAAACTGCCGTTGTACCAAGTAGCAAAGCTTGATTCAACATTGACACCGAAAAAACGATGCAATCTAAACAGTAGCTTGCTTTCTAAATCCTGTCCTCCGTCTTCAGGCGCAATCAGTTGCAAACAGAAGCTCAATATACACACCAAAATATTGCTGCTGCAAAGCGTCCATAACACACGGTCAAGCAATCTGCTTTCCCGCTCCCGGCTAATGGTTGTCATTGTTGTCATTATATAAGTTCCAAGTTTCCAAACTCACCGACAACCATATAACAGTGGGATGATTACCGGTTAATCCGCTTTTTTATTGTTTTTTCACCACCAATAATGCCTGCTATAGAAAGGCATATCATGGTCTATCAACTTTATTGATATACAACAAACCGCCGACAAATATTTGCCGGCGGTTTGGCTGTATCAACTAGAGACCAAGTTCAAAAAAAATAGTTCAATCATTCTAAAAATAAATTGTTTTCAGACGGCCTTTTCACAACAAGCATGACTGGCTATAATGACTTTATGCGAATGGTTCGCATTTTAAATTAAGACAGGAGAAATCATGACTACCCGTACCGAACACGACACCATGGGCGATGTTGAAGTGCCGTCTGAAGCCTACTGGGGTGCGCAAACCCAGCGCAGCCGCGACAATTTCAAAATCGGCGGCGAAACCCTGCCTCAGCCGTTAATCTATGCCATGGCATTGGTTAAAAAAGCCGCCGCCGCGACCAATGTGTCTTTGGGTCGCATCAAAGCCGAGCAAGGCAATTTAATTACACAGGCAGCGGATGATGTATTGAACGGCAAACTCGACGACCAATTCCCGCTGGTGGTGTGGCAGACCGGCTCGGGTACGCAATCTAACATGAACATGAATGAAGTCATCGCCAACCGCGCCAATGAAATCGCGGGCAGCGGCTTGGCGGCCTATCAGCCTGTTCACCCCAACGACCACGTCAACCACGCGCAATCGACCAACGACAGCTTCCCAACCGCGATTCACGTTGCCGCCGCTATCGAAATCAACCGTCTGCTGATTCCGGCAGTCAAAGCCCTACGCGACACACTCGATGCCAAAGCCAAAGCGTTTGAACCGATTGTCAAAATCGGCCGTACCCACTTGCAGGATGCCACGCCGCTGACTTTGGGTCAGGAATTCTCCGGCTACGTTTCCCAACTCGACCACGGTTTAGGCCGTCTGAACGATGCCTTGCAAGGGCTTTATGAATTGCCGTTGGGCGGCACTGCGGTTGGCACCGGCTTAAACAGTCACCCTGAATATGCCGAAAAATCAGCCGCCAAACTGGCCGAATTATCCGGCTTGCCGTTTGTTACCGCGCCGAACAAATTTGAAGCCTTGGCCGGACGCGATGCCGCCGTGTACGCTTCGGGCGCACTGAAAACCTTGGCCGCGAGCTTAAACAAAATCGCCAACGATATCCGCTGGCTGGCTTCCGGCCCGCGCTGTGGCTTGGGCGAAATCAAAATTCCGGAAAACGAGCCGGGTTCGTCCATCATGCCGGGCAAAGTCAACCCGACCCAATGCGAAGCGCTGACCATGGTGTGCTGCCAAGTATTCGGCAACGATGTCACCATCGGCATGGCAGGCGCATCGGGCAATTTTGAATTGAACGTGTACATGCCCGTCATCGGCTACAACCTGCTGCAATCCATCCGCCTACTGGGCGATGCCTGCAACAGCTTCAACGAGCATTGTGCCGTCGGCATCGAGCCGGTACCGGAAAAAATCGACTATTTCCTGCACCACTCATTGATGCTGGTTACCGCCTTAAACCGCAAAATCGGCTATGAAAACGCCGCCAAAGTCGCCAAAACCGCGTATAAAAATGACAGCTCACTGCGCGAAACCGCCATTGAACTGGGCTTATTGAGCGGCGAAGAATTTGACGAATTGGTCGTGCCTGCCGATATGGTGCATCCGCGTTAAGAAACTTTGAATCATTTTTAAAACAAAGGTCTCAGGCCGTCTGAAATATTTACTTTCAGACGGCCTGAGACCTTTGTTTTAGTCAACATTACGCCGCTTGGCGGTGATAATGCCTTAAAGCATGCTCTTTCCGGCGACCGCTGCTGAAGGCCGATACGCGTTTGAGATAGCCGATGACGCGTGTGCCGTAGTCGATGTTGTGCGAACCGCAGTTGCTGCAGGCGTGTAAGGTGCGTTTGTCAATGTGGCCGCATTCGTTGCAGATGGTGATGCGCACGTTGACGCAGAAATAGTTGCAGCCGGTTTGTGCGGCAATATCAAGCAGCGATCGGTAGCCGCTTTTCGGCAGGGCTTCGTCTAAGTTCAAATGCAGGGCGGAGCCACCGTCGAGCCAATCGACCATTTCTTTGCCGTGCAGCAGGAATTTATCCAAGGCGTTGATTTCTTCGTCTTCCACCACATAGAAATAAGAGTTGTAGCAATCGCGGCTGACTTGATAGCCGTCGGCTTTGTCCCATTTGGCGTTTTTTACGCCGAGATTTTCCGCCGGCACGAATTCGGTATTGAACTTCACGCCGTAATGTTTGCTGGCGGCTTGATTGGCTTCAAAAATGGTTTTCAGACGGCCTTGCACAAACGCGACATAGTCTTCGTTGTAACCGACCTTGATGCCGTGAAACTCTGCCGCTTCGGCCATGCCGTTGATGCCGATGGTGAGAAACTGTTTATCCAGCGTGATAAAGCCTGCGTCATACACCGGCAACATGCCCGCGGCTTGGTATTCTTCCATCAACTTGCGGTAGGCATATTGGTATTGATGGATTTTCGCCACTTCCGCCGCCAAATCTCGCCCGTCTTGCTCCAAGCGGTTCATATTGATGGTGATGACGTTAATCGAACCGGTCGCCACGCCACCCGCGCCTAAGGTGTAGGAAAAGGTGCGGTCTTCGATGGCGTTGCGTAAGCGGCAGCACGAAGCCAGCGAATCAGGGTTATCCGATAAATACACGAAAAACGAATTGCCTTCTGCCAATTCCTGCGCCATTTCATCGGCAAACTGCGTGTCTTTGCACTTGCCTTCATCGGTGAGCATGGCAGCGGTAACGACAGGGAACGTCAACACGGCTTTGGTACGCTCTTGATTAAACCATTTCAGGAAAAAGTTTTGCAGCTTGGCCACACTGTGCCAATCGGGTTTGCTGAAATCGGGGAACACAAAATCGCCGAACATCGCTTCAAAATAATATTGGTCATACACCGAAATATTCCAAAACACACTTTGATAACCGCGTGCGGCAGCAGGCTGGTTGATGCTGTACACCACCTGCTGCAGATGATTGGCCACTTCATCAGCATGGGTTTGCAAATAATTGTCACCAAAATCACGGCGGGCAAAGTGATCGAAATAAGTCAGAAACTCCACCGTCGCCACCGCACCGGCAAATTGTGCACTGATGGCAAACACCAGATTCACGAAAGACCCGCAAAACGAAGCCAAATGCTTGGGTGCTTTCGATTCGCCGCCTAGCTTGGTCAGACCATCAAGCAAAAACGGATACAGCGTCACCGATACGCAATATGGTTTCAAGCTGGTTTCGTCATGCACATAAATTTCGTGCGCCTCGATTTGGCGGATGTATTCATCGGCTGCGCCCTGCCCGAACAATTCGGCAATCTTTCGTGACACCTGACTGCGGTTAATCTGCACGAAGAAATCTTTCATCAATTCCGCTTCCATCGTGGCGATGTTTTTCTGCGTGACATTGGCATTCGCGTCCATCTTCGAGCCATCGGCCGCATTGGCCGCGTGAATGTAGTCGTGCATAAAATTGAGCTTGCCGTTTAACTGATCGGGATGCAGCCGAATCATGTCGTTCTCCTAATAAAGTTGGTGAATAAGCAGCGGCGGTCAGGCCGTCTGAAAAAAGTTGGGGTGTGCCGGTGTGATGGCGAACGTTTTTTGCGGATGGTCTTTGATAAACCAGTGATTCAGCACTTCGCCTGTGTGTAAATCCGTGAACCGTTGATTGGTGGTCGGGCTGTCGAGTCCGCCCAATTCCCTCACCCAGCGGCCGGTTTTCAAATAATCCAAATGTTCAATCAGGCCGTCTGAAACCGCATTCAGCTCGGCACGTTCCAAACCGGTATAGAGACAGGTTTTCAATCCGGCGGATTGAACAAGCATTAAAAGCGGCAGCAATGATTCAGGCTGCCATTCACCACCCATAAACAACACGCAACTAATCAAGCCTTGATAGCGTTTCAGACGGCCTGCCAAATATTCGGCAGTTAACGCCTTGCCCAAACCGGCTTTCCAACTGTCGGCGCTATGGCAGCCCGGGCAGCGCAGTGGACAGCCCGCAATCAGGAATGCCAATGAAGTTTCATTCGGCACTTCCTGCCAGACGATGTGTTCGGTAGTAAAGGTGAGCGTTTGCATATTGGATGGTTAAATACTATATTTAGTGCGCATTTAATCACATTAATACCAAATATGGTATTTTTAAGTTTAAATCTGATTTTTGCTTAACATAGGAAATTTTTATAAGCATGATTTAACTTAACTAATTAATATAGAAAAAGGCCGTCTGAAACAATTGTTTCAGACGGCCTTTAATGTGCTTTTAAATTAGTGTTCCAAACTGTCGGTATTCACATGAATTGTGGCTTCGGTTTTGTCTTCCGGCAACACCAAGTTCAAAATCACCGCCATGATACCGCCGGCAGAAATCGAGTTTTGGAATAACACCGGCAGATTTTTAAACACTTCCGGCTCAAACGCCACGCCCAAACCGATGCCGACCGAAGTGGCTGCAATCACCGCTTCGCGACGGCGGATGCCGTTACTCACCAAAATGCGCACACCGGCAATCGCAATCAAACCGAACATCAACACCATCGCACCACCCAATACCGGACTCGGAATCGTAGTAAACGCGCGGCCAATCACGGGGAACAAGCCCAGCAAAATCAAAATTGCGGCAATGTATTTGCCCACATGGCGCGAAGCCACACCGGTCATTTGAATCACGCCGTTGTTTTGTGCAAACGTGGTCAGCGGCAACGAACCCAACGCGGTCGCAATCACCGACACCAAACCATCGGCTAACACACCGCCGCGCAGGCGTTCGGTGTATTCAGGGCCTTCAATCGGTTTGTCCGACACCATTGCCGTAGCGGTTAAGTCGCCCACCGCTTCAAACACGCTCAACAAATAAATCGCACCGGCCACGATAAACGCGTGCCAATCAAACGCAAAGCCATATTTAAACGGCACCGGAATGGTAATCAGTGGCAGGTTTTGCAGCGCGGAAAAATCCACTTTGCCCAAAAACAGCGCCACGATATAGCCTACAATCAAGCCCACGGCAATGCCGCTCATGCGCAACAGCGGGTTTTTCATACAGTTAAACAGCAACACGATAAACAACACCAGCGATGCCAAGCCCAGATTTTCCATCGAGCCGAATGTACCGTCCGCCTTGGCACCGAAGCCGCCGCCGAAATCGGTAATGCCGACGTGAATCAGGCTCAAACCGATCAACATCACCACCACGCCGCTCACAGTCGGCGTAATCACTTTTTTCAAATAAGGCAGCAGCCACGCAGAAAAACACACCAAAAACGCACCAACAAACGACACGCCCAACAGAGTCGAAATCATCGCGCTCTCAGTCAGGCCGCCCTCTTTCATGCCTGTACCCAAGGCAATCATCACGGTCACAAACGAAAAGTTGACCGACTGAATCGACAGCATACCCGAGCCAATCGGCCCGAAGCGGTTTACCTGCAAATAAGTGCCGATGCCGGAAGCCACCATCGCCATCGACACCAAATAAGCGGTCATTTCCACCGGCAGATTCAACGCACCGCCGACAATCAGTGCAGGCGTAATCATCGGCACAAAAATCGCCAGCAAGTGCGTAATGGCACTCAACAAAGCATTCATAAAAGGCGGTTTGTCTTCCAAACCATACACCAAATCAGGCGATTGAGCCTGTTTGTCCGTCACGTGCGCCATATCCATCCTTTAAAGTTAGTAATAAACAGATAATTTTTGTAAGGGCGAAATTGTATACAAGCTTTGACATTTGGGCAATTTTTCAGACGACCCGCAAGGTGTAATGGCATGTAATCGCAACACTGGCTAAATAATTGACTCAATTTGTTTTCTGATGCATCAATATTGGCAATTGATTGTTTGAGATTCTCAAATGATTCCGCCGTCACAAGATAAGTTTAGATGCATAGGAAGGATGCCAATATAAAGGCCGTCTGAAAGCCTATTACTTTCAGACGGCATAAGTACGTTTTTGAAGATTTAACACTTTTTAGCCTTGACACAAAAAAGCCCCAAATTCACAAGCAATTATATGTTTTTAATAAATTTATTCGTTAAAACCGCCCTAACACACCCATCCATTGCACGACCGTCTGTTTAAGCAGTGTTTCACAGCAACAACAAAGTAAGCTACAATCGCCGACATAACCGACCTCATCATTATCGAATAAAGGTTTCATTATGTTAAAAGGTAGCTTGGTTGCCCTGATTACCCCGATGAATCAAGACGGCAGCATTAATTTCGAACACCTGAAAAGCCTGATTGACTGGCACATCGACAACGGCACCGACGGCATCGTGGCAGTCGGCACCACCGGCGAGAGCGCAACATTAGATGTTGACGAACACTTGGCCGTGATTGAAGCCACGGTGAAACACGTCAACAAGCGTGTGCCTGTGATTGCCGGCACCGGCGCCAACAACACCGCCGAAGCCATCGCTTTATCGAAAGCCGCCGAAAAAGTCGGCGCCGATTACAGCTTGTCGGTGGTTCCTTATTACAACAAACCTTCACAAGAAGGCATCTACCAACATTTCAAAGCCATTGCTGAAGCCACTTCGATTCCGATGATTATTTATAATGTTCCGGGACGCACCGTGGTAAACATGACGAATGAAACCATTCTGCGCCTAGCCGAACTCCCAAACATTGTCGGTGTCAAAGAAGCCAGCGGCGACATCGGCCGCGACATCGAGCTGATTAACAACGCACCGGAAGGCTTTACCGTATTGTCGGGCGACGATCCGACCGGCATGGCCTTTATGCTCTCGGGCGGCCACGGTGTAATTACCGTTGCAGCCAACGTTGCACCAAAATTATTTGCCGATATTTGCCGTGCCTCATTGGCCGGCGACATTGCGGCGGCACGTCAACTCAATAACCAACTGATTCCAATCTACAACACCATGTTCTGCGAACCAAGCCCTGCCGCACCGAAATGGGCTGCCGCAGCATTGGGTAAATGTGAAGCGCATGTTCGCCTGCCTTTGGTTGCCCTGACTGAAGACGGTCAAGCCAAAGTACGCCGCGCATTGGAAGCAGCCAAACTGATTTAACCTCACAGGAAACCGAGATGACTTACCTCAAACCGATAGCCGTGGCTATCGCCCTGATTAGCCTGACCGCCTGCTCTAGCGGCAAAAAAGAGCAACCTAAGCTGGATTACCAAAGCCAAACACGCAAAATCGTGAATTTGGAAGTACCGCCTGACTTGACCAATCCGGATCAAGGCAATCTGTACAACCTGCCTGCGGGTAATGGTGCCGTGCGTGCAACCGAACTCGACAACCGCCGCAGCCGCACCCAAGCCACGCAGCAACCGGCCAACCAAGCCGTATTGCAATCGGTAAAAGGCGTGAGCTTAGAGCGCGACGGCAGCCAACGCTGGGTAGTGGTTGACGGCAAACAGCCGGCCGAATTGTGGCCATTGCTGAAAGCCTTCTGGCAAGAAAACGGCTTCGACATCAAATCGGAAGAGCCTGCCATCGGCCAAATGGAAACCGAATGGGCGGAAAACCGCGCCAAAATTCCGCAAGACACTTTACGCCGCTTGTTTGACAAAGTCGGCTTAGGCGGCATTTATTCAACCAGCGAACGCGATAAATTCATTATCCGCGTTGAAAAAGGCAAAAACGGCACCACCGATGTCTTCTTCGCCCACAAAGGCATGGAAGAAGTGTATGGCGACAAAAACAAAGACACCACCATGTGGCAGCCGCGCCCGAACGACCCGAATTTAGAAGCCGCTTTCTTGGCACGTTTCATGCAATATTTGGGCATGGACGAAAAGCAAGCTGAAAACGCTTTGGGTCAAAGCGTGGCACCACGCGCCAATGCCGGTGATTTGGCCAAAGTGGAAGGCCAAACCCTGCTGCTCAATGGCGACTACGACCGCAACTGGCGCCGCACCGCGCTGGCACTGGATCGCATCGGTCTGACCGTATTGGGTCAAAACGCCGAACGCCACGCCTTCTTGGTACAACAAGCGCCAACCGAAAGCGAAGCTGTGAAAAATCAAAAACCGGGCATGTTCAGCCGCTGGTTTGGAAAAGGCAAAAAAGCCGAAACCAAACAAGTGCAATACCCTGAGCTGATTGTTTACGTTGAGCCGGCGAATAATGGCGCACGCATCAGCCTGTTGAACAAAGACGGCAGCAGCTACAAAGGCAGCGATGCCTCCACCCTGATTGGTCGCCTGCATTCAGAATTACGTTAAACCATTCGTTCAAATGGATTAAACCGCTTTTGAATTCAATATTCAAAAGCGGTTTTGTTTGTCTATAGCAAGGACATCGGAAATGCAAATAGTTTCAGACGGCCTTCTGTATCCGCTATAATACGGCATTTCATTCTGCGGCAAGCCGGCTCATGAACCAACGCAAAACCTACCTACTCTGCATCGTCTTTTTTACCCTGCTGTTTATGGCCTTGGTGCTGCTGGGCAGCTATCTGCTTTCCATCGGCAGCAAACAATTTGCCGTGGCCGCATTTTTATTCGCATTTGCTGCCATCTTCGGCCAAATTGCCAGCTTGGCACTTTATCTGCGTTTAAAAGCCAAGATGCAATATATGCAGATGCAGGTGCAAGACAATCAAGGAAAAAACCATGTTTGACAAAATCGTTTTGGCCAGCGGCAATGCCGGCAAACTCAAAGAATTTTCCCGCTTGTTTGCCGAACACAATATCGACATCCTGCCGCAATCGCAATTTGACACACCCGAATGCCCCGAGCCATATTTCACCTTTATTGAAAACGCACTGACCAAAGCGCGCCACGCCGCCAAACACAGCGGCTTGCCCGCTTTGGCCGACGACAGCGGCATTTGTGCCAATGCTTTAGGTGGCGCACCGGGCGTATTGTCTGCCCGTTATGCCGGAGCCGACCCAAAATCCGATGCCGCCAACAACGCCAAGCTCTCTGCCGACTTGGCCGATAAAGCCGACCAAAGCTGCTATTACGTGTGCGTGTTGGTCTTCGTACGCCACGAACACGACCCGCAACCGATTATCGCCGAAGGCATTTGGCGCGGCCAATGGCAGCAACAACCCTCCGGCAGCAACGGTTTCGGCTACGACCCGCATTTTTACCTACCCGAACACGGCTGCACCGCCGCCGAACTCGCGCCTGAAGTCAAAAATGCTGTCAGCCACCGCGGCTTAGCGTTGCAAGAATTGCTCAAAAAAATCCAAGCCGCCATCTAATCCATTCAAACAAGCCGTCTGAAAGCTTTCAGACGGCCGCACACACTCCACACCATGACCCCAATCACCTTCAACCAAGCAGGCCAACTCACCGCTCTGCCGCCTTTATCGCTCTACATCCATATCCCGTGGTGCATCAAAAAATGTCCGTATTGCGATTTTAATTCACACAATATTTCGCGTTATCAACCACTTGCCACCATCACGCCCAAGCAAACTGCCCCAAGTGGTTTGCCCGAAGATGCTTATGTCGATGCCTTACTGGCCGATTTGCAAACCGAATTGCCCAATATTTGGGGGCGGCCGGTCGAAACCATTTTCTTTGGCGGCGGCACACCGAGCCTGTTCAGCGCGCAAGCCATCGACAGACTACTGAGCGGCGTACGTTCACTGGTGCGATTGCAGCCCAATGCAGAAATCACGCTCGAAGCCAATCCTGGCACATTTGAAATTGAAAAATTTCAAGGCTTTAAAGAAGCCGGCATTACCCGCCTTTCTATTGGCGTGCAAAGTTTCAACGACGAAATGCTGACCCGCTTAGGCCGCGTGCACAACAGCCGCGAAGCTTTAACCGCCATCGATACTGCCTTGAATTTATTTGATAAAGTCAATATCGATTTAATGTATGCGCTGCCAAACCAAACCGTTCAGACGGCCTTAAACGATGTCCGCACCGCCATCGCCACCGGCGCGAGCCACATCAGCGCCTACCACCTTACCATGGAACCGAACACCGCTTTCGGCCACACACCACCGCAGGGGCTGCCGAGCGATGAAAACGCTTTAGACATCGAAGATGCCGTGCATGCCGCGTTGGAGCACGCCGGTTTTATCCATTACGAAACCTCTGCCTTTGCCCGCGCCGGTATGCAGTGTCGCCATAATCTCAATTATTGGCAATTCGGCGACTACATCGGCATCGGCGCGGGTGCGCACGGCAAAATTTCCTATGCCGACCGGATCGAGCGCACCACACGCCGCCGCCATCCCAACGATTACCTTACCGCCATGCAAAGCAATCCGACTGATGGCATCGAGCGAAAAACCATTCAGCGCGATGATTTGGCCTTTGAATTCATGATGAACATCCTACGCCTGACCGACGGCGTGCCCGCGGCCATGCTGCAGCAGCGCACCGGCATCTCAACCGCCCACATCATGCCGCAAATCGAAACCGCGCGCCAAAAAGGCTTGCTCGAGCCTGACCCGACCGTATTAAAACCCACCGCACAAGGCCGCCTGTTTTTAAATGATTTATTGCAATGTTTTTTGTAGATAATTGATAAAACAAGATAAAGGCCGTCTGAAATTTATCCTTAAATTTTTTCAGACGGCCTTGATTCAAAACAGGCCGTCTGAAACGCAGTCAACCTCACCGCCCAGCTTCCTAAGCCACGCAAAATTTTGTATCATAACAGCCTATTCCAACTGCTTTTTTTCAGGAGAAACATCATGGCGAAAACCATCATTCACACCGACAACGCCCCTGCCGCCATCGGCGCTTACAGCCAAGCCGTGCGCGCGGGCGATACTGTTTACATGAGCGGCCAAATCCCGCTTGACCCGGCCACCATGCAAGTAGTCGGCGACGGCGATTTCCGTGCCGAAGCGGTGCAAGTGTTTAAAAACCTGCAAGCCGTAGCAGAAGCGGCTGGCGGCTCTTTGAGCGACATCGTTAAAGTCAACGCCTATCTGACCGACTTGGGCAACTTCGCCATTTTCAACGAAGTGATGGCCGAATTCATCCCCGAGCCGTTCCCAGCCCGCGCCGCCGTCGGCATCGCCAGCCTGCCTAAAGGTGTGCAGGTTGAAGCCGAAGCGGTATTGGTGTTAAACGCGTAAACTATTTATTTCAAAAATAAAGGCCGTCTGAAACGGCCTCAAGCAATATTGTTTTCAGACGGCCTATTTTTCTGTAGGCCGTCTGAAATCCCACATCAGGAATCAAAATCAACATGGCGCATTATGCAATCGGCGACATCCAAGGCTGCTACGACGAGCTTTCGGTTTTGCTGCAAAAAATCGACTTCAACCACGGCACGGATACCCTGTGGCTCACCGGCGACATCGTCAACCGCGGCCCCAAATCCTTGGAATCGCTGCAATTTGCTATGCAACATCCCGACAGCGTTCAAATCATTCTCGGCAACCACGATTTCCACCTGCTTGCCGTCGGCTATGGTTACGGCACCACCAAACGCAGCGACACCATCACCCCTATTCTGAATCACCCCGACAGCCGCAAAATGCTCGACTGGCTGCGTCATCAGCCCTTGATGATCCGCAACGACAGCCATGTGATGGTGCATGCCGGCATCCTGCCGCAATGGTCGGTTGCCCAAGCCGAAGAATTGGCACGTGAAGCCGAAGCCGAATTGCAAGGCAGCAAATACGAAAAGTTCTTTGCCAAAATGTATGGCAACACCCCAATCGCATGGGACGAAAATTTAAGCGGTTACAGCCGTTTGCGCTTTATCGTCAACGTGTTCAGCCGAATGCGCGCGCTCACTTATCAAAATGAACTCGATTTCGATTTCAAAGCCACGCTCGACAAAATGCCGATTTACCTGCGCCCATGGTTCCGCGTCCCCAACCGCCAAAACCTGAGCCATAAAATCGTGTTCGGCCATTGGTCGTCACTCGGCTACATGAACACCGACGGCATCATCTCGCTCGACACCGGCGCATTGTGGGGCGGCGAACTCACCGCCATCAACCTCGACACGGAAGTCGTGACCCAAATTCCCGCCATCAACGGCTTGGATTGGCGTACCGCCTTGAAAAAAGATTAAAAATTTGGTCGTTTCGAATAGAAGTTAAGACAACGGCAACCGTCGTAACACTCACGACATAAGGGTTCTGATAACGCTGTATGATTTTTATTTTGGACGGCGATAAAAGGCCTGAGACCTTTGCAAAACGCCTTCAAAAAACTGACACACACAAAGCTGACGTCATTCCCGCGTAGGCGGGAATCCATCGAAATATTTAAGAAACCTATTTTATTTAATGGCTTACCATGCTTAAAAATGGATTCCCGACTACGCGGGAATAACGTCGGTTTTGTTTTACGCTGGCTTTGGAAAGAGTTTTGCAAAGTGCCCAGGCCGTCTGAAAAATCTCGCTTCAGACGGCCTTTATTTTACCCATACAAAATTAAACATTTTCTGCTTTCCCCATCAGTCTTGCCGCTGCTTTTATTTTCATTGACATCTTCACGACAGCAATAAATTTATATAAATAATTGAATTATATAAATTTATCTTCCTATTGCGTCATAGTAAATTCACATTTTTATGTTACCTTTTGAAAAAACTATAGAATTACTCTAATTTTTAGATTTTTTAGAGTATAATGCCTAAAAATTTAAAAACACACCGACACACACATCGCAACACTCACTCCAACACCCTACCTGAGGCCATTACATGTCACATTCTTTCGATCCATTGGTTATCCGCGGCAAGTCATTGATTCCCATCGTTCAAGGCGGCATGGGCGTGGGTATTTCAGCGTCTAAATTATCCAGCGCGGTTGCCCGTGAAAACGGCATCGGCACCATCGCCAGCGTGGATTTGCGCCATCTGCACGAAGACTTGCTGGCAGAATCTACCGTCAACTCGACCGAAGAAAAATACACCAAGCTCAACCGCATCGCGCTTGACCGTGAAATCCAAAAAGCCAAAAGCGGCGCCGAAGGCAACGGCATGATCGCCGTGAACGTGATGAAAGCCGTGAAAGACCATGCCGCTTATGTGCGCCAAGCCTGCGAATCGGGCGCGGATGCGATTGTGATGGGAGCGGGCTTGCCGTTGGATTTACCGGAAATGACCGAGGGCTACCATAAAGATGTGGCTTTGTTCCCGATTTTATCGGAATCGCGCGGCATCAATATCGTGTTGAAACGCTGGATGAAAAAAGGCATTTTGCCCGATGCCATTGTGATTGAGCACCCTGCCCACGCTGCCGGACACTTGGGCGCGGCCACCGTAGCCGGTGTCAACGATGAAAAATTCGAGTTTAAACGCGTGATTGAAGAAACCTTGGAAGTGTTTAAAAATCTGGGCTTGGAAAGCGAAAAAATCCCGTTGGTATTGGCCGGCGGCATGGCGAATTTTGAAAAAGTCACCACTGCGCTGAAAACATGGGGCGCCAATGCCGTGCAAATCGGCACCGCGTTTGCCGTCACCCAAGAAGGCGACGCCCACATCAATTTCAAGAAAACCTTAGCTGGTGCCGACACCGAGCAAGTGGTTGAATTTATGTCTGTCGCCGGTTTGCCCGCTCGCGGTGTACGCACCAAATTCCTTGATAATTACATCAAGCGCGAGGCCAAATTGCAATCGGTAGCCAAAGCCGACCCACGCCGTTGCACCCAAGGCTTAAACTGCCTGACCAGTTGCGGTTTGCGCGACGGTTTGGATAAAGCCGGCCAATTCTGTATTGACATCCAGCTTTCCGCCGCTTTCCGTGGCGAAGTCGATAAAGGCTTGTTTTTCCGAGGCAAAGATCCGCTGCCATTTGGTAACGCCATGCGCACGGTGCAAGAAACCATTCACTATCTGCTAAACGGCGCTCTGCCCGTTGCGGCAAAATAAGCTGACAGGCCGTCTGAAACCATATGATTTCAGACGGCCTGAAACCTTTATAAAACCCTAGATTGAGTACAACTCAAAGTTATAGCAGCGCAGACATATCATCAAGATAGGCAAGATTCGAGCAGCACACAACGAAGAAATGTGCCAAAGATAGGGATTTTGCAAAGGTCTCGGCCCTCTATTGTCTGCTCAAATTCACCCTATCAAACTTTTCAGATCGGCCTCCCATCCATCACAATCCACGCAGATTGTTAACAAAATAAATCAGAAAAATGTTAACATAGCGGTTAAATTTTAGGCTCGGAACCATCATGAATTCATTATTATCCCAACTCAAACCCTACCCGTTTGCCCGTTTACGCGAAGCCATGCAAGGCTTGGAAGCGCCTGAAGGCGTGTCAATCGTGCCGCTGCACATCGGCGAGCCGAAACACGCCACGCCCAAAGTCATCACCGATGCGCTCACGGCTTCGTTAAGCGAATTGGAAAAATACCCGCTGACCGCCGGTTTGCCGGAATTACACCAAGCTTGCGCCGATTGGTTGGCGCGCCGCTATGACGGTTTAGCAGTTGACCCGGCTACCGAAATCCTGCCGGTATTGGGCAGCCGCGAAGCCTTGTTTTCCTTTATTCAAACCGTTTTAGATCCGGTTGCCGACAGCAAACCTGTGGTCATCAGCCCGAATCCGTTTTACCAAATCTACGAAGGCGGCACCATTCTCGGCGGCGGCGAAATCCATTTTGCCAACTGTCCTGCGCCGTCGTTCAACCCTGATTGGTCGAGCGTTTCAGATGACCTGTGGCAACGCACCAAAATGGTGTTGGTCTGCTCACCGAATAACCCGAGCGGCAGCGTTTTACAACTCGAAGACTGGCAAGAATTGTTCGCTCTGCAAGACAAATACGGCTTCGTGATTGCTTCCGACGAATGCTATTCTGAAATTTACTTCGACGGCAAAAAGCCCATCGGCGGCTTGCAGGCAGCGGCGCAATTAGGCCGCGGCTTCGATAAATTGGTAATGTTTACCAGCTTGTCTAAGCGCTCCAACGTACCGGGCTTGCGCTCGGGCTTTGTGGCAGGCGATGCCGCTTTGCTGAAAGCATTTTTGCTCTACCGCACCTACCACGGCAGCGCGATGAGCATTCCGGTACAGCGCGCCAGCATTGCCGCGTGGAACGACGAAGCCCACGTCATCGACAACCGCCGCCTATATCAGGAAAAATTCGACAAAGTGATTCCGATTTTACGCGAAGTGTTTGAGGTCGATTTCCCTGATGCGTCGTTTTACATTTGGCTGAAAGTGCCGGACGGCGACGATTTGGCTTTTGCCAAACACCTGTGGACGGAAGCCGCGATTCAAGTTTTACCCGGCCGCTTCTTGGCACGCGACACCGAGCAAGGCAATCCGGGCGAAGGCTATGTGCGCATTGCTTTGGTTGCTGATGTAGAAACGTGTGTCAAAGCAGCAGAAACCATCGTATCGCTGTATCGTTAATGTTTGCGTCACGCATAGGCCGCCTGAAGCTTTCAGACGGCCTATTTGCTAATACGATTAAGCATTTCAACCGCCCCGATTCTTGCCGTGTTTATCATTTAAAACTAAAATCAATCCATTCATCTTAATCACGATACGAGGCGACTATGTTTTTTGTCTTATCTCCGGCGAAAAATCTCAACGAAAAAGATTCCGCCCCCATTCAAGAATTTACCCAGCCTGATTTGCTGCAAGAATCTGAAATCCTGATGCGCGAATTGCGCCAACTTGCGCCACAGCAAATTGCCGAGCTGATGCACGTTTCCGACAAAATCGCCCTCCTCAACGCCGAGCGCAATGCCGCATGGCACACGCCGTTTACCCCTGAAAATGCCAAGCAGGCGGTTTATATGTTTAACGGTGATGTGTACGAAGGCATTGATGCCGAATCGCTCAATCCAGCACAAATCCAATACCTGCAACAACATGTGCGCTTATTGTCGGGCCTTTACGGCTTGCTGCGCCCGCTGGATTTAATGCAGCCCTACCGCTTGGAAATGGGCACAGCATTTGCCAATTCGCGCGGTAAAAATCTGTATGAATTCTGGGGCGACCGCATCACCGACCTCCTGAATGAAACCCTTGCCGCCAACGGCAGCGAAGTGTTGATCAACTTAGCTTCGCAAGAATATTTCAAATCGGTAAACACCAAAAAACTCAAGGCTAAGTTGATTACACCGGTGTTTAAAGACGAGAAAAACGGCCAATACAAAATCATCAGCTTCTATGCCAAACGCGCGCGCGGTTTGATGGTGCGCTACGCCGCCAAACACGGCATTACCGAGTCGCAAGATTTGCAAAATTTTGATTACGAAGGCTATGAATTCAACGCCGCTGCTTCAAATGATAAAGAGTGGGTATTTTTACGAAAAGAACAAACCAAGTAAAAACAAAAAACTAAGCCTGAATGCGTAAATTTTACTTGGCAAACAGGCAAGTTTTCATTACTATATCGTCTTCAAGAAAACGGAAGCGTGGCAGAGCGGTTTAATGCAACGGTCTTGAAAACCGTCGAGGGTTGATAGCCCTCCGTGAGTTCGAATCTCACCGCTTCCGCCATTTTCTTGAATTTATTTTTTTATTAAGGAAGCGTGGCAGAGCGGTTTAATGCAACGGTCTTGAAAACCGTCGAGGGTTGATAGCCCTCCGTGAGTTCGAATCTCACCGCTTCCGCCAAGATTATTTTTAAAAGATTTACAATGCTTTTAAAACGGATAAAATCCCCGTAAATATCAAATATTTGCGGGGATTTTTATTTATTTTAGATTTAAACGCTTTTAAACGCGTTTAAATCTTTTTTATTTTTATGTGTTATTTTATTTGTTATCGAATCGATTTTTGATAACAAGGGGCGAAAAAAAATGCCGAAAATTGTAACACCGCTAACCCTTGCGCAGGTCAAAGCGGCTCGCGCGAAAGACAAAGTTTATAAGCTGCCGGATGGCGGCGGGCTTGCGCTTTGGGTTTTGCCATCGGGCAAAAAATCGTGGCGAATACAATTCAAACGGCCTGATGATGGCCGCGCGGATACGTTGACGTTGGGGATGTTCCCGAAGTTTGGGCTGGCCGATGCGCGGACGTGGCGCGAGGAGGTTTTGCGGAAAATTGCCGCCGGTGAAAACCCTAAACTAACATCGGAGGATGTGGCCGCACGGTATCGATTTGAAAATTGCATGGTCGATTGGTTTGAGCGATGGGCGCGTGGTGGCGGAAAGATGGGTAAAGGGAAGTCGGAAAAATACGCGCGGCAAATATTGGCGGCTTTGGAAATAAATGTTTTGCCTGTTTTTAAAGGCCGAGATATTCGGAAAATCAAAACCGCCGACGTGGTCGATGTGCTGCGAAAAATGGAAGAGCGCGGTGTGCTGGAGTATTTGCGCCGCGTGAAAAGTAGCCTGAATTTGATGTTTGACTATTTTGTCGCAAGCGGCACGATTGAAACAAATCCTGTATCAATTATCGGCCGCCAAGTTTTTGACCGTGCGCCATCTCGGCATTTTGCCGCGCTGAAACCCGAAGATTTACCGATGTTGATTGAAAAAATTGAAACAACAGAAGGGATTGGCGAGCGCGCAAGATTGTTGATTTATTGGCAATTATTGAGTATGACAAGGCCGTCTGAAGCGGCGGGCACGATGTTGGCTGAAATTGATTTGAGCCGAAAAGTTTGGGAAATCCCTCTTGCGCGCATGAAAACGCGCCCGCATGTGGTGCCGCTATCGAGTGCCTTACTGCAAATTTATCAAGAGGCCATAAAGCTAAATGTGGCCGGTATTTATTTGTTTGAGGGGCGCGGCTACGTTAAGGCAATCGACCGTGAAACCGTGCGGCTGAAATTGCGCAGCAAAATGAAAATCGAAACAACCGCCCACGGCTTACGCAGCTTGGCGCGCACATATTTGCGCGAGGTGCATAAGATCCAGCGTGATGTTGGCGAATTGCTTTTGTCTCATGGTGTTGGCGACAAGACAGAGCGGGCGTATGACCGGTCAGAATTATTGGATGAGCGGCGCGAAGCGTTGGAATTGTGGGGGCAAGACGTGATGGCACTACGCCAAAAATACCGATAAAAATAACAATTCAAGGCCGTCTGAAAAGCATATTTCAGACGGCCTTTTTATGGCTTGCATAATTAAGCATGAAAATGCCAATTTTTGAATAAAAACGCATAAAAAAACCAACATCAAAACCGCCGCAAAACCCTATAAAATATAAGGCCTCGGCGGTTGTCAAAAAACGCATAAAAAATGCCACCCACACTAAGCCCGCGGGCGTGGAGGGGGAGCGCGCGCCGTGGCACTTGGCGGCGATGGGCGCAAAAAAAATCCGCCTGAAAAAATCAGGCGGATTTGGGAGGGCGATTGGGCGTTGGAAACGCTATTTGTTAGCCGAAACGGCCAGCGAATACGGCTTAAACTTAAACACCTCTGCGCCCAGTTGCTCATTGGCCTCAAGAAAGGCCGTCTGAATCGGCTCAATCTCATTGGCCGCGAATACCTCCGCTGCCGTGCGCGCGTCACCCAAACCACCGGCCGCTTGTGGAACCACGCCCATCAGCGCAGGCGGCACGCGGTGAATTGTCAGCATGTCTTGCGCGGTTGTATTTTTGATATTGATAAACTCATCTTTGGCGGCAACTTCAGAAATCGGAATCAGTTTAATACCGTCCTGCCCGCCGTTTGGTGAGCGTAAGAAAACATTTTTAAAATTGCCCTCTCGCTGCGCCTGTTTGAATTGCTGTTTGAGGTTTGCCCAGTCCTCCTCATTAAGGTTGTTGTCGGTGGCATAAACAATAAAACCCGCGTGGCTGCCGTTGTCATAGTAGCGGCGGCGGAATGTGGTCGCCGAGCGGTTAAGCTCCGCCGAACTCATGCCCGACAAATAATCCGGCACCCCGTAAACCTCTTGCGACAAATCAGGCTGAATCAAATGCACTACATCACCCGCCGGAATAAAATCATCATCACAAACCACATGGCGGCGCATGTAGTAGTAGCCCTCTTTATGAGAGGCTCGGCGCATATAAAGCCCCAAGCGGTTTTTAAGTTTAAGCGGCTGGCCAAGGCGGTTGCGCTCAACCTGCAAATAGCCGTTGCCCAACACTAAAAAACCGAAAGCCAATTTTTTAAACTCCGCTCGGCTCAGCCATTTGGTAGGCTCAAACGTCGCCGTCAACACGTTAAGCTTACATTGCAACGCGCTCGCGTGATGGATACCAGCGCGAAGCAGCGCCACCAAATCATTTAAATTAATCGGCGGCTCATAATATTTCCCGTTGTCCACACACTCCCACAAATCAGACAACCAATTAACCCGCTCATCCGTGCCCCAAGAAAACACCTCAACATCAGTTTTTTTAGTCTCAATACTCATGATTTAAATCCTTAACTATCAATCTCAACGCGGCCATGCGCCACGCCGTCTAAAGGCTCCTGATAAAACAACATCATCGCCGCCCATGCCAAATCACCGTGGCTCGCCTCTTTTGTGCGCGCCGTCTCATAAGTCATATGTCGACCGCTCGCCGTCATCGTGCGCCGCACCGATAAAAACGCCATCTGCATATCGATGTCGCCGCCGTCCCATTCAACGCGCCGATTTTTAAGCAGGTTAAGCATTTTTAGCACCATCAAGCCCTTAATCTCCGGCGTGTAAGTCATGCAAATCACGCCCGGAAAAAACTTTTTAACCAAATCGGCAACGGCCACACCAATCCCGTTAGAATCAATCACAATCTTTTGCACGTTGTAAACGCTCAAAAGATTGCGAATAAACGCCGCTTGGCTCTCGAAATCCGCGCCTTGCAGCAAAGTTTTTTGAACCACGCAAAACTTATCACGACCACGCACCGGCGCAGTGGCCACTACCAAGCCCGCCGCATCGCCCGTGTGTGACGGGTCATAGCCAATCCACACCGGCGCATCACCGCAAGGCTTAGGCGCAAACGATTTATACCAATCCGCCCACGCGTCCCAAGAGTCCACACCACACTTTTGCAATTCCGCAAAATCAAACACGCCGTCTTTAGCCGCCACAAATTCGCACTCAAACAACTGGCGAAATTCGTGCGGCGGGTATTCGCGCCGCAAATCATCAATGTTGAAAAGATGGCAGCCATCCGTCAGCGCGTCATGAATCGTCACCACATGGCGAAACTGACCATCAGGATCCAAACGGCCATGCTTTAAAGCAGCAGGGGAAACATCAAGCGAAATATGCTCATTTTTCGGTCGGTTTTTGTTGTAAAATTCGCCCGACCAAAACGTATAAGCCGGATGAGCCTCATAAGACGGCGTTGAAAAATAAGTCGTTTTCAGATGGGCTTGCGAAGCCATCGGCGAGGCCAATTTGCGCAGATTCTCAAAGTCCTCAATCCAGAAATACTCATCCACATACAAATTACCGTTTCGACCTTGCGCCGTGCGGCTGTTGGTACCCAAAAAATAAAGCTCCGCACCGTTGTGGAGCTGAATTACATCCCCGCCCTTAAGCTCCGCATCAACCATCGCCGCCAAATCCAAAATATAGCGGCGAAAATAATAGGCTTGCGCCCGAGAAGCCGACAAAAAGATGGAATTAATCCCCGTTTTAAGCGAATTTAAAAACGCCTCGCGCGCAAAATAAAAAGTCGCACCGATTTGGCGGCTCTTCAGCAAATTGCGGAAACGGCGTTTTCCATATTGCTGATTCCAAAAACGCTGATAACCAAAACTTTGCTCAATAAAAATTTCCTCCATCCGCTTGATTTGGTCGGGATGGAGAAAATTCTTATGCGGCTTTCCTGCCGGTCGCTCTTTCGCATCTCGACCGCGCTCCGCCCGCTCGCGCGGCGGATTGTCGATGGTCGGGATATTGTCGGTCAAATCCGCAATAAACTTTTCCGCGCTCGGTTTTGCCGCCGATTTTTCAGACGGCATTTTTTCCGCCGCCCCCTGAATCAAGCCCGAAAGCTGGCGAATTTCCTTGTAGTCGCCATCTGATTTTTTCGGCAGATGAATCAACTGAATCAAGCGCGCCTCTACCGAAGCCGCCACCCGCTGAATTGGTGAGCCGCCGTCCCAGTTTTCGCGCTGTTTCCAGCTGTGCACCGTGGCGGGCTTAATCCCCAAATGACGGCCAATCGCCGAAATGCGCCAGCCCTGCCAATACAGGCTGCGCGCCACCGTGCGCGGGTCAATATTCGCCGCAATCTCTACTTGGTTTCGTTTTTCCATTTTGCTGCTGATTTTTTTAACATTTCAGCATTTTCAGGCCGTCTGAAAGCCCGCGCATTGCCGCACAAACCTAAAAATCACACCCAATCCCGCCCCTGATTGAATCAGCCAAAGAAAACAGCAAAATAAGCTTGTTCTAATCAATTTTTTGCGCAAAAAAAATGAAAATCCAAGAAAAATGGTTTTGCATCGGCCAATCCGGCGCGACCGTCGACGGCCGCCAAATCGAACCGCAAATGCTGACGCAAGCCGCAGAATCCTACAATCCCGACACCTACACCGCCGTTTTAAATGTTGAGCATTACCGCCCATTTTTCCCAAAAAGCGAAATGAGCGGCTTAGGCAGCGTGTTGGAACTCAAAGCCGAAACCGCCGACGGCGTGACCAAACTTTACGCCCGCATCGACCCAACCGAAAAAACCATCCAAATGATGAAAGACCGCGAAAAAGTCTTTACCTCAATGGAATTACAAAAAAACTTTGCCGACACCGGCAAAACCTATCTGGTCGGCCTTGCCCTGACCGACAGCCCCGCAGCGCTCGGCACCTCAATGCTTAAATTTTCCCTTGCTGCCGACCGCGATCAAATCTTATCCAGCTACACCGAAATGGCCGAAAAAATGTCTGAAAAAAAATTAACCTTGTGGGCAGCCTTGCACGCCGCCCTGTTTGCCAAAAACGAAACCCCTCAGCCCGAGCAACCGGCCACACCGGCAACCGAAACCAAGCCCGAAACCCCTCAGCCCGAGCAGCAAGACTTTACCGCGTTGAACAAGCAGCTTGAGCAAGCCGCCGAAGTGGTCAGCCAATTGGTTGACGACAATAAAAAATCCGCTGAAGCCTTTGCCAAATTGCAGCAAGAATTTGCCGCGTTTAAAGCCGAAATCGAGCAAACACCGGTCAATGCCCAAGCCCCACACTTAGGCGGCACGGTTGTCGAAACCTCTGAATTTTAAGGAAAACAAGATGCACGCTCATATTCAAAAATACATCGCCGCCGTCGCCAAAGCCAACGGCGTGGCAAACCCAGCCGAAAACTTCAGCGTCAGCCCTTCCGTGTCTCAAAAAATGCGCGAAAAAGTGCGCGAAAGCTCCGCATTTTTGAAACAAATCAACATCGTGCAGAAAAAAGATATTGCCGGTGAAATCATTGGTATTGGTGCCGGTTTGAATGCCAGCCGCACCAAAACCGACCCGAAAGGCGAAACCGTGGCGCGTAAACCAAAAGCCGTCCACACCAAGACAGGCCGCGAATACCGCTGCGAAAAAGTCAATTTTGACACCATGATCACTTATGAGGATATGGATAACTGGTCAGCGCATGATAACTATATTGAGCTGGTCAACCGTCAAATCGTCAAATCAAAAGCCTTGAGCCTCATCGCCATTGGTTTTAACGGCATCAAATCCGCCGACAATTCCAACGCCGAAGAAAATCCGCTGCTGCAAGATATTAAAAAAGGCTGGCTGCAACAATTGCGCGAAGGCAAAGCCGAAAACGTCTTGGGTTCAAGCGCCGAAGCCGTCACCGTTGGCGCGACCGGCAAATACAAAAACCTTGATGCCATCGTGGTTGACGCGTGCAACGAGCTGATCGATGACGAATTTGCCGAAATGCCGGATATGGTCGTACTGTGCCATCGCACCTTGCTGGGCGATAAATACTTTGCCGTCACCAACGCCGCCGAGCAAACCGCCACCGAGCAAGTGGCCGCACATGCCATCACCGCCAGCAAACGCTTGGGCGGCCTGACAGCCATTGCCGTGCCGTATTTTCCAAAAAATACAATGCTCATCACCCCGCTGTCGAACTTGTCGATTTATTTCCACAAGACCGGCCACCGCCGCGAGCTGATTAACGAGCCGCGCTTTGACCGCGTATCCGACTACCAGTCCGAAAACATCGACTACGTGGTCGAAGAGTTCGGCGCGGCGGCCTTGATTGAAAACATCAAAATCGCTGAAGAGTAAAACAGCCAAGGCCGTCTGAACCATTCAGACGGCCTCAATCGGAGCCAAGCCCATGACCTCACCCGCCCGCGCCCATAAGCAAGCCATTTTGGCCGCCAAGTCCGCCGAAATCGACTTGACCGCCGCCGAGCCTTACCAACGCTTGCAATACCTACTGGCGCAAGACCGCCAAATGCTCAAACAAATTAAAGGCATCCCCGATAAAATCACCGCCAAACGCCAAGCTATTGAAAAATATCGCGATTGGCTGAATCAAGTGTATGAGAGCGGCCAAGCCAATCAAGATGACGTGATTTTCACCACCGGCCTGTTGTGGCTGGTCGATATTGGCGAATTGGAAACCGCCGCGCCCCTGATTGAATTTGCCATTGCGCAAAACATGGTCGCCGCCGATGAATTTAAGCGCGACCTGAAAGACCGCCTGTTTGAAGAGATGGCCGAGCAATTGGCCAATAACGATGCCGCAGAATTGTCCGAGCAAGCCGCCAGCCGCCTGATTGAGCAAATCACCGCCATCAATCCCGATACCGGCTTGCATGAGTTGAACATCATGGACCAAATCCGCGCCAAGTTTTTAAAAGCCTGCGGCGAGCGTGTTGAGGATGCCGCCCCCGCCCGCGCCCTCGAATTGTACGAAAAGGCCGTCAGCTACAACGCCAATGTCGGCGTGAAAAAGCGCATCGAAGCCCTGAAAAAACAATTGGCCGCGTAACGTCTCCCCCCACGGAACGGCCGCCGCTGTCCTGTCTGCCATGCCGCCATTGTGCCGATTGCCAGCCCGCGACAAACGGAAAAGGCCGTTTTCTATTTCATGCCGTCTGAAAGCAAGCTATGTCACTCGTTTTTGCCGATACCGACACCCAAGGCCGCCAATCCATCGGTCAAAATGAAATCGTCAGCGCCGTCTTTTGGCCGCGCATCGACCTGTCAGAACTGCGCGATGTCATGCGGATTGACAACAACATCAATTCAAACCGCCTCTACCACACCGCCCTTGAATCAGTCGCCCACGTCAACGGGCAATTAAAAGGCTGGCGCATGGCCGCTCAGCAGCGCGGATTTACCGCCCTTGCCGATGTCGCCGAAGAAGACGACAAAATCAACGGCGAAGCCCCTCAAGTTGCCCACTACCGCCGCGCCGTCTATTGCTACACCAAAGCCCTTATGCTTGAAAAATGGGCTGACGCAGATGCCACCGGCAAAACAGGCGAGCGCGCCGAAGCCAAACAACAGCAAGCCGAAGACTACCGTCGAGAGGGGCATTTTGCCGTGGCCGCCATCATGGGGCAGCGCCGTTGTGATGCCGAGCTGATTTAAGGCCGTCTGAAATGGCAAAAATCAACACCATTACCACCAAAGAGGGCGACACCGTGGCCTCGCTCACCGCCGCCTTTTACGGCAGCTCCCGCCATGTCGTCCAAGTATTACAAGCCAATCCCGATTTGAGCCTGTATCCCGTCTTGCTCCCTGCCGGTTTAAAAGTCGTCATGCCCGCCATCGACACCCAAGCCGTCCCGACCCTCAAAACAATAAATCTGTGGGATTAAAAAAATGACTGATTCACAAATTTCCACCGCCATCAACACCGCCCTCATCATCGTCGGCAGCTATCATCTGCCCGCCAGCGTGGCTATGGGCGCAATTGTTGGCGCCAGCCTGTTTATCCTGACCCGCGAACAACACAGCATCATCAGCAAAGCGTGGCTGTTTGCCGTCTCATTTTTAAGCGGTATTTTTGGCGGCAACGGTGCCGCCGAGATTGTCAATTGGGCAATCCCCAGCGCCATCCCCCTGCACCTGAACGAGTTCACCGGCGCCGCCCTGTTTTCGGCTTTGATTGTTGTCGTCTGCACCCGCCTGATCAACCTCGCCGAAACAGGCCGCATCAGCTTTGGCCGCTTTGGTTGCAAACCCGAAGCCGCCCCAAGTAAGGAGGAAGCCAATGAGTAACATCCAATACATCGCCATCATCACGCTGGCCGCCACCGGAGCCTTGCGCGTCATGCTGTTTGACGCACGCGGCAAAACCCGCAAGCCCGTCTCAGTGTGGCTCGCTTACTTTACCGTCTTATGGCTGTTGGGCTTGGTTGTGGCCGCCGTCTTTAAATTGGCCGATGTGGCCGTTTGGCTGCTCATTTTCGGCCTTGCCCTGCATACCGGAGCCTTAATCAAAGCGCGCGGCAATTTAAGCCGCCTGCACCCCTTTGAGCATAAACCCACACCGCCGCAACCCGCGGCCCAGCCCGCGCAACCCGCGCCGAAAAAGCGCAAGAAAAAATTTAACCCGCAAGGCATTTATTACGTTAAAAAATAGGATAAAACCATGCAAACCAACCCAAATCAACACAAACACATCGACGATGCCGGTTATCAATTTATCGCTAAGTGGGAGGGCAAGCGCAATGCGGCCTACCTCGATTCAGTCCGCATCCCGACCATCGGCATTGGCTTTATCCGCTACACCATTGGCGCGCGCGCCGGTCGCCGCGTCAAGCTGGGCGATGTCTTGCTGGATTCCGAAATCCAAGCCGAATTTACCAACCAAATCAAAACCTACGAAGACGGCGTCAAAGCTGTCGTAACCGTGCCGTTAACCCAATCCCAATTTAACGCCTGCGTCAGTCTTTGTTACAACATCGGCGTGGCCGCCTTTGCCCGCTCCACCGTTGTCCGCCGCCTCAACGAGCGCAAATACCAAGCCGCATGCGCCGCCTTTGCCCTGTGGAATAAAGCCGGTGGCCGCGTCATTAAAGGCTTGAGCAACCGCCGCACCGCCGAGCAAAAAGAGTTTTTCCGCCACGGCTAAACCCTTCCATAAATGAAAGGCCGTCTGAAAAGTTTCAGACGGCCTCAATGACAAACTGAAACACCATGAAAACCAAACTCACCCTATACGCCCTAGCCGTCGCCCTGTTGTTTGCCCTTGCCGTCTCAACCATCGCGCAAGGCCGAATCAGCGCTGCCCGTGCCGACAAAATCGACACCCTGCAAAGCCAATTGGCCGCCGCCCAAGCCGCCGAAGCCCAAAGCCGCGCCCGCGCCCAAGCCCTGCAAGCCGAAGTCGAGCGGCTCAATCAAGCCGCTGCCGCCCAAGCCGCTGCCGTGTCTGCCGCCATCGCCCGCAATCCAAGCTGGGCAAGCCAAGCCCTGCCCGCCGATGTCGCCGCCGCCCTCAATCAACCATAAGGCCGTCTGAAATGAAAGAAGCATTTTTTATTCTGCTCATGACCGTGTGGCTGCTGGTCGGCTGCGCCAAACCTGCCGCCCCTGCGCCTGCCCACTCATGCCCGCCCGTGCCACAATGCCGTGCCGAAGTCGGCGAAATCCACACCCACGCCGACTTGCTGCAAGGCTTTGTCGCGTACAAAGCCGCCTTTAACACCTGCCAAGCCTACCGCAACGCGCTCGCCGCCTGTGTCGGTCAACAATAGGCCGTCTGAAAGCCCAAGCTATGACTGATATTTTCGACCAAGCCGCCGAACTCGAAGCCCGCCAGCGCGAATACTGGCTGAAAAAGCAGCGCGAAAAAACCGAATACAGCGCCTCCGCCTACGAATGCGAAGAATGCGGCGAGCCCATCCCCGAAGCCCGCCGCCAAGCCGTAATCGGCTGTCGCTGTTGTATAGAATGCCAAGAAGAGATTGAACAATATGGAAAAACCCGCCGCGCTCCGTGAAGCCATCCAAGCCGCCCTGCCCGAATTTAAAACCGATCCCGACCGCCTGCGCATTTATGTCGACGGCGGCGAAATCGAGCCCGCGCGCGGCACCCTCAGCCACAAAACCGCCTACACCCTCAACCTGTTTGCCCAAGAAATCGCCAAAGACAAACTCACCCGCCTGAATATTGCCATCATCCATTGGCTGCAACGCAATCAGCCCGATATCCTCAATCCCGGCACCAACGGCAACAAAGCCTACACCTTTGAGGCAGAGCCGCTCACCTCCGACGTGTGGGATGTTTTAATCCAGCTCAAATTAACCGAAAACATCCTAGTCCGCATGGATGACAAAGGCCGTCTGAACATCAAAACCAAAGCCGAGCCGCAATACGACCTCGAGGACGCGTTAGGCCAATACGCCGCCGCATTGGGCGTGCCAAACGACAATCAGATAGGTGGTTAAAATGGCGTATCGTGATGCAGATAGCGAAAAGTACAGTGCCGACCCATTAAATAAATATCTTGATGATTTGGAATCGCTAATAAAAAACTTATCGGCACCTGAACGAAAAAAACTGACCGCCAAAATCGCGCGGGAAATGCAGAAGCGGAATCGGCAGAGAATCGCCGATAACGTTGACCCTCAACATATAGCCTATGCGCCGCGCGCCCATGCTTGGGATTTAAGGAGGTTGAGGGATGGAGAAAAGTTGTGGATCAGGCAGAAATTTAATTTTTTCAAAGATCAAGATTTGGAGTTAGCCTTTACCCGTCAGGCCGTCAGCCGAAACGGTAACCCTGTGATTCAGGGGCGGCATCCGGATGAACCCAGAGAGGCAACGGGGTATGTGAATGAATGGATTTATTTAAAAAAGCGCAACGGAAATAAAAAGCTAAGGATGTTTAAAAAACTTAAAGGCGGGAAATATCTTCGCTTTAAGTCAGATAGTCAGAGCGCATCTATCGGATTTTTCAGCGGATTGGCCGCAAATATCGCCTATGAGCACCATTACGGCAATAGTAGGAAAAATCTGCCGGCGCGTGAGTTGGTTGGTTTTAATACCGACGATTTAAGCTATATACATAATGAGGTTTTGGCTGCGGTTTCAAAGGGGATTTAAAAAATGACCGAAAATACAATCATCAGCTTTAGCGGCGGTCGAACCAGCGCAATGATGTTAAAAACCATCATCGACCAACACGGCGGCCGCTTGCCCGAAAATATTAAAGTCGTCTTTGCCAATACGGGCAAAGAGGCCGAAGAAACACTAAAATTTGTTGACGAATGCGCGCGACGATGGTCGGTAAGCATCATTTGGCTGGAGTGGTGCCCTGCCGAAAAAGCAAAGCACCGCTGGAAAATTACCGACTTTCAGACGGCCTCAAGAAAGGGTGAGCCGTTTGCCGGATTGATGGATTTAAGGGGCTATCCGCCCAATCCCGTTATGCGCTACTGCACCCAAGAATTAAAAATACGCCCGATTAAATACTATGCGCAGCAAGTCTTAGGCTGGAAGAATTGGCAGGTTGCCGTTGGTTTTCGCGCCGATGAGCCTCGCCGCGTTGCAAAGCTCAATAATCATCGCGACCCATTTGAGCGGATAGCCCCACTCGCCAAAATGGGCATTACCAAAGAGCAGGTGGCCGAATTTTGGCAGGCGCAAGAATTTGATTTAAATCTGCCCAATCTCAACGGCGTCACCAATCATGGCAATTGCGATTTGTGCTTTTTAAAATCAACCGCCAAGCGCATTGAGCTGATTGCCGAAAATCCGCAAGCAGCCGTATGGTGGATTGAGCAAGAGCAAAAAATCGGCCAGCCATTCCGCCGCAATGCCCCCTCCTATGCAGATTTGCAAAAAATGGCTGTCGCAGAGCAGAAAATAGCTGATGTCGATGGGCTGGCCGAATGTTTTTGTACTGATTAAACAAACTTAAATAAACCAAGCCGTCTGAAGCCTTTCAGACGGCCTTTTTTATCCTCCAAAAACCTAAAAATCACACCCAAGCCGCCAACAAATTTACACCCGCACGCGCCCGATAAATAATAGCCCTGAACTCAAAGCCATTTGAATGTTCCTTTTTGTAGATGACAGCCGGAAAGACGGCACCCCGAGCCGCCGCCTGCCGTCCCCAGTCGGCGGCTCAATCAGTATAAAGGCCACACCCATGCACGATGCCGAAATTATCCAAGTCATCACCCCGCCGCTGTTTTTCTGCGGCGTGTATTACCGCCGTGCCCTGTGCCGCTTTGACGGCGGCGTGCTGGCCTTGCGCAATATCCAATTTTCAACCCCGCGCCCAAGCCGAAGCTTGTCGCGCCGGTGATTGGGTGGTCGCATGAATCGACAATTGGAAAACCTCATTAAAGTCGGCACCGTGGCCGAAGTCGACCCGCAAACCAACCGCCTGCGCGTATCGCATGGCGGCTTGCAAACCGATTGGCTGCCCTATCTCGTCCCTGCCGCCGGAGGTGTGTCCGTGTGGCGTTTGCCATCGGTCGGTAAGATGTGTGTCGTGTTAAGCCCGAGCGGCGAAACCGAAAACGGCATTGTCCTGCTCGGCATGGCCTCAAGCCAATACCCCGCCCCGTCAAACAGCCCAGATGAAACCGTCATGCAGTTTCCGGATGGCGCGCGCTTGGCTTACAACCACCAATCCGGCGCGCTCACCGCTACCGGCGTGAAAACCGCCAATCTGTCCGCCGCAACCTCCGTCACCATCGACACCCCGCAAACCAACATGACCGGCGCGCTGACCGTGGCCGGATTGCTGACCTATCAAGGCGGCATGAGCGGTGGCGGTGGCAGCGGCACCACCATCACCGGCAGCCTGAACCATACGGGCAGCTTTACGAATACCGGCACGATGTCAAGCAACGGCGTGGTGCTGCATAGCCACACCCACCCTGATTTGACCTCAGGCGGCAACACCGGAGAGCCAAACCCATGACCAACGCCGAAACAGGCCGCGAAATCTCGCTAAAAGCCCATATCGCCCAAAGCATCAACAATATCTTATTTACCCGCATCGGCAGCCGCATCATGCGTGAGGATTACGGCTCAATCCTGCCCGATTTAATCGATATGCCCTTGATTCCGCCGGTGGTTTTGGCCTTGCAGCAAGCCATCGTATCCGCCATCGCCGCGTGGGAGCCGCGCGTCAAAATCGAATCCGTGCGCTTTGATGCCGAAGCCGCCGCGCAAGGCCGTCTGAAAATTTGGCTGGAAACCGTCATTTTATCCAGCGGCGTGAAAGAAACTTTTGAAATTACGGATGTTTAACCATGGCTGAAATTGATTTGACTCGCCTCCCTGCCCCTGATGCTATTGAGCAATTAGATTTTGAGACAATTTTTGCGCGCAAAAAAAAACAATTAATTGAGCTGTGTCCCGACAGTATCAAACCAGCAATCGAAAAAACACTGGAGCTCGAATCAGAGCCGCTCACTATTGATTTGCAGCAGCAGGCATACAGCGAGATGCTGATCCGCCACCGCATTAACGAGGCAACTAAAGCAGGGTTTTTAGCATTGGCTACAGGTACAGATCTGGATCACATCGGTGCCGGTCGTGGCATAGCCCGAAAAATTATCCAGTCCGCCGATGAGACCCAAACACCGCCGCGCCCCGAAATTAAAGAGAGCGATGCCGAATACCGCAAACGCATACAAATGCATCCCGAAAAGTTGGCCGCCGCAGGGCCCCGCGCCGCATATATCGCCCACGCTCTTGATGTCGATGATGTCGCAGACGCTAATCCGGTGCGCGCCGCCGCCGGTATCGTGTGTGTCTATATCAAAAGCTACAGCAATGACGGCATCCCCTCTGCCGCGCTGCTTAGCAAAGTCAAAAATTATCTGTCCGCCGAAGACCGCCGCCCGCTATGCGATACCGTTGAGGTTAAGGCGGCACGCGCAAAAAAAATAACCATCGAATACGAAACCGAATTTGAAGACGGGCCGGATAAAGCGCTGGTAAAAGAGCAGCAGCGGCGCGATTTAGAGGAGGTACTGGCAGACAATGCCGGATTATCCGCATCGCTGGCTCGCTCAAAAATTATAGGCGGCCTCGATACCATCGGCACAAAACGCATCAACCTCCGGCAACCGGCGGCCGATATCGTGTGCGCCGCCGACGAATTTATTCAAGTTGAATTCATCCGCGACCGAGAGGTAGTAAATGAATAGCGTGATCCCATCAAATAACACGCCCCTCCAGCACACCCTGGCCCGACTCACAGAAGACAGGATAGCCGCCTTAGATTGGCGGGTGATTTTAAACGCGCATGATCCCGCTGTGTGTCAAGCTGAATGGCTGCCATGGCTCGCGTGGGAAAACAGCATATCAGATGCCGAAGGCTGGAGGTTTGCCCAAACCGAAGAAGAAAAACGCCGCTTAATTGCCAACTATATTGAAAAACATCAAAAAAAAGGCACCGCCGCCGTTATCCGCAACCTGTTTAGAGATTTGGGTTTGGGTGAGATAGAAATAATTGAAAAAGTCGCACGTTTAAGATGGAATGGAAAAGCGGTATTTAATGGGCAATACATTTTTGGCGGGCAGCCGGAAGATTGGGCGAAATACGCCATCATTTTAAAAAGAGTGATTAGCGGCAGCCAAGCCAAATTAATACAGGCCATACTAAACGAAATCACACCAATAAGATGCGAGCTTATTTATATTGATTATCGCGCCAATCCCTTGTATTGGAATGGCGAAATTGAATTTAATGGTGATTTTACATTCGGAGCAATAAATAATAATGGGTAATTTAATCGATCAAAATTTATGGACAAACTCCGTCCGACAAATTGAGCCAGGAGATAGTGTGATTGGTGGCTTAAACGCCCCCATCAATATTTGCCTGATGGGCATTAATAACCGCACAGTTTGGCTCAAAACCGAATTGGCCAAGGCGGTCGAAAGCATTGGTCGCAATGAGTCTGCGGTCGAGGCTGCGTTAAATACCAAAGCCAACGCCAACACCACCATCACCGCAGGCAACGGCTTAAGCGGTGGCGGAAATTTGACTGCAAACCGCACAATCGCGCTGGGCACGCCGAGCAAAATCACCGCGTCGACAAACAACAGTGTCTCCGGCACGTCGCACACGCACGAGATTGACAAAGCCAGCACTACAACAGCCGGCGTCGTGCAACTGTATAACGGCTTGGGAAGCACAGCGACGGACTTAGCGGCAACGGCAGCGGTTGCGAAGAAACTAAATGAAATAAAAGCCACAAAATCAACAACATTGGCGGGATACGGCATTGAAGACTGGGTTGTAAGCGGCATCTCATTATCAAGTAGCGACAATCTAAACAGCCTCACTGCAAAAGGTTTTTATTATCAAGCGGCAACGGCAAACGCGTCTCTAAGTAACAACTATCCGGAGGCACGTGCCGGCGTACTAGTCGTGTCATACAGCGGCGGCAGTATGCAGCGCTACACAACAATCGATGGTCACGAGTATGTGCGCGTATTCTCTTCGTCGTGGGGCAGCTGGCTGCGCGTTGACGGCCGCGATGCTGTCATGACAAGCGGCAGTCAAACAATCGACGGCGAGAAAACATTTAATCATCGCACATATCACAACGGCGGCGTCACATTCAGCAACTCGAATGGCGATAATACCGGCCGATTGGGCTCAAATACTAGTGATACGTATATTGAAAATACGCAGACAAGAAAGTTTTTGCAGCTCAAAAACGACGGCTCGCTCGCATACAGTAATGACCCGATTTTGTTGCAATCATCATTGAGCAATGCAGTCAACAGCAGAAGCTCAACGACACCGGCAAGTGTTGCTGGCGTCAAAACCGCCTACGACAAAGCTGTTAAGGCGGCCACCGCAACCCGCCGCAGCTACAGCCGCACCATTAACGGCACAGCATCCGGTCGTACCGAACAAACCATGCGCGTCACAGGCGAGACGGTCATCAGTCCCGATGGCAGCGTTGTGCAGTATTTTAACATCAAGAATGCTAAGCCCCTTTGGTTTGGTTTTGAAGATGGGAGTACTGATGCGGGGAGATTAATAGATATCGACTTATGGACAGCTATGCCCAATAAAGTCTGTTATGCCTCAATCCAATTTGTACGCGCCACCGATACGAATATATCGCAAAGATGGCAACATGAGGCCTCTGAGCATAAATACAGCTGGAATCCTCGCGGCACAAATAAAAATAAAGTCTCGTTTAACTCGCGCCGCTGGGCTGGCACCGGTGATGAATTAATCGATATGGTCATTAAAGTAGAGGGTTATTAAATGATTGATATTAATACACAACTGAGCGGATATTGCGTCAGCATCAACAACGAGGCCGGCGAATTTGACTTAATCGACCGCACATTGGCGCAGCTGTATCCCGATATCAACATCGACGAGCTGCCCGAATTAAGCATCAGTCAATATCAGCAATGGTGCGGCCGCGGCAACCAAACCGCCGTTTATAAAAACGGCGAGCTGATTTTGCAAGCCAAAAACAGCCCCGCCATCAATCTTGCCCAAGCCAAAGCCGCCAAGCTGGTTGAGCTTAACGCAGCCGCGCAAGCCTTTGTAAATCAGGCGGCCGATTTGGATAGCATCCCCGATTTTGAGCTGCAAACATGGCCGCTGCAATCAGCCGAGGCGCAAGCGTGGGCAGCCGACAACACCGCCGCCACGCCCGTGTTAGACCGCATTGCCGCCGCGCGTGGCATGGAGCCAGACAAACTCAAGGCCGCCGCCTTGCGCAAAGCCTTGGCCTATTCCGCCTTGTCTGCCCATGTGGCAGGGCAACGTCAAGCCTTGCAAAGCAAGATTGGGGCGGCTAAAACGGTTACCGCGCTCGATAAAATCAAGATTGAGTTCACCGCGCCGGAGGCCGTCTGATGGCAAAAGTCTATTTAGCATTGTATAAAGGCCGCAAATCAGGCCGCAGCCCTAAGGCATTGGCCATGCGCTTTGCGGATTGGGTGATTCGCAAGGCCACGCGCGGCATTTACTCGCATTGCGAGATTGCCGTGGCCTTGGGTGGCGGCGTGTTTGAGTGCTATTCCGCCAGCCTGCGTGATGGCGGCGTGCGCTGCAAGGTTATGCGCTTGCCTGAGAGTAAGTGGGATTTGGTTGAGCTTCCGGCAGCGGACGTGTTAACTGCCCAATTGCAGATGATTTGGCTGATGACACAAGGCAAGTCGTACGATGTGCTCGGCTCGCTTGGTGTGGTCTTGCGCGTCGGCAACCGGCCGGATAAGTGGTTTTGCTCGGAGTGGTGCGCCCATGTCTTGGGTTTAGCTGAGCCGTGGCGGCTGTCGCCTAATGATTTGGCAGTCAAAACCAATCCCTAAAAATCACACCCAAGCCCCCAGCCTAATGCACCGCGCGTGAAATCGCGGTAAAAAAAGGCTTTAAAGCCTAAATTTTCTGAATTTTTAAAAGGTTATCCCATGTCTCAAGCAGACCGCATGCACGGCGTTACCGCCAATGAGTACACCAAGGGCTTGCGCCCGATTTCCGACCTCACCAGCAATATTATCGGCATCGTGGCCGTGGCCGAAGATGCCGATGACACCGTCTTTCCGCTGGCTACGCCGGTATTTTCAGCCACCGTTTCCGCCATCATCGACAAGGCGGGCAGCAAGGGTACGTTGTACAAAACGCTCGATGGCATCTTGGATCAAGCCGATGCGCGCGTGATTGTTGTCCGCGCTGAGGCCGATGAGACCACCGAAACCCAAAAAGCCAACGTTATTACCGCCGTCAAAGCCTTGCGCAAGGCTGCGACCTACACCGGCTTTAAGCCCAACATCATCGGCGCGCCGGAAATCGACGATGCCGATGTCACCGCCGAATTGGTGGCCGTGGCCGAAGCCTTGGGCGCGTTTGTCTATGCCTCATGCGGCGACCAAACCGAAATCGCCGAATTAAAACGCTATCGCCAAGGTTTCGGCAATCGCCAGTTGATGTTGATTGACGGCCATTTTATGGCCTTTAATGACGCCACGCAGCAAAACGACACCGCCGCCACCATCGGCCGTATTCTTGGCGCGCGCGCCAAATTGGATGATTTAATTGGTCCGCACAAATCAATCTCCAACACCGAGATTCTCGGCGTGAGCGGCATTCAGACCCCGCGCACCTTTGGCCTGCTGGATAAAAACAGCGAAGCCAACACCATCAACAATGCCGACATTACCACACTGATCCGCGAAAACGGCTATCGCGTGTGGGGCAACCGCACCTGCTCCGCTGACCCGATTTGGGCATTTGAGCCGACCGTGCGCATGAGCATGCTGGTTAAAGAGGTCATTGCCTCAAGTTTCTTGTGGGCGATGGATAAACCAATGCACCCAAGCTTGATGATTGACATCATCATGAGCATCAACGCCAAGCTGTCCGAATACGTGGCCAAAGGCTGGTTGCTCGGCGCAGAGGTGCGCATCGACCGCGCCAAAGTTGACAGCGCGCGCGTGTCAAACGGCATTTTTGCCTTTGATTATGAGTTTACCGTGCCACCGCCGCTGGAAAACATCGAATTAAATCAACACGTCAGCGACAAGTTTATTGTCAACCTGACCGAAAAAGTGATTGAGTTCGCAAGCAACCTGAAACCGACTACCGTATAAAGGCAAATAAACCATGCAATTACCTCGATTACTCAAAGGCTTTAACGTCTTTGCCGACGGCCTCAACAAACACGGCGTCACCATGACCGTGAAGCGCCCGCCGCTGAAATTTAAAACCGAAGACTACACCCCGGGCGGCATGATTGCCGAATTGTCGGCAGTCCACGGCATTGAAAAGTTGGAGCTCGAATTAGTCAGCAAAGGCTATGACGCCGAATTATTTAAATCAATCTCACACAAAATCGGCGGCAATTTAATCCGCTACCAAGGCAGCCTGCATAAAGAAGATGAAGACGAGCATGAGATGCTGGTCGGCGAATTTCGCGGCCGCATTGTCGAAGTTGACCCGGGCGAAGACAAAGCCGGTGAAGGCGGTGAGCATACATTTAAATACGCCCTCACCTATTGGAAAGAGTCGGTAAACGGCGATACCGTGTTGGAAATCGATGTAATGAATAATAAAGTCATCATCGGTGGACGCGACTACTTTGCTGGTATGCGTAAAAACTTGGGATTGTAGCCATGGGCGAGGCATGGTACGGCTGGCAAAAAGCCGACGGCTACGATGATAACTAAAGTAAAGGCAGTCTGAACCATTCAGACGGCCTCAATAGGAAAAGAAAACATGAATAATCAAACATTAACCGTTTTGGATGATGAAACCTTGCAGGCAACATTGTCAAACGGGCAAACTTTTAAAATCCGCGCGCCGATGGTCAAAGATATGGAGGGTTTGGCGCAAGACTTAATCCGCATCAAACATACGGATACCATCCAAAAACTGATTGGCCGTATTACCCAGCCGCAGATCACCAAGCTGCAATACATTAAATTGAGTCTGTCCGATTCTCAGGTGTTAAATGCGGCCATTGATTTTTTTTCCGCGCCCCCGTCGGCGCAGGAGGAAATGAAGGCGGCGATGGTCGAGTTGGGCTACCTTTCGGAATCCGAATCAGAGCAGCCGACTTTGAGCGAATAATCAGTCAAGATCCGGATATCTGGCAGGTTGCAAATGATGCCGATAAAAAATACTACTGCCGGATTGATGACTGTATCGCCCATTGTGCGGTTAAGTTCGGCGGTGGGGCGGCGGCTTGGTATGAGTTGGACTTGTGGGGGCTATTGTGTTGGGTTGACCGCGCGATACAAATTAGTGAAGCCGAGGCTGAGGCGGCGGCGAAAAAATAAAGCCCATGAAATACGGGCTTTATTTTTGGGTGAATTAAAAAATAAACTTTGCGCAAAACCAAATAAAGACGGCCAAGCCGATTGTATAGGGGAGGTCGCAAATAAAGTCTAAAAAAGAATAATGGTTATATCGCTTTGAATGTTTCATTGCTTGCCCTTTGGAAAAAAAGATAAATGAGCAAATCACTTAAAATAGATATTATCCTAAATGCCGCCGATAAGGCAAGCCAGCAGTTTGCCCGTGTGAAAAATGCGGCATCGGGTTTGTCGGGTAATCTCGACAAGCTGCAAAAAGAGCTGAAAGAAACAAACGAGGCTAGTCGCAATCTCGACCGCTTGGCGGCGGCTCGCGGCAAGCTGAATGAAACCGCGCAGGCTTTGAATCAGGTGCGCGGCCGCCAAAAAGAGCTGCTTGCCGAAATCCGCAAAGGCGGCAAGGCCACCAAAGCGCAAAGCGACGAGATGGCGAAGCTGGGGAAACAGGCGGAAAAGCTTAATATTGCCCAGTCAAAACAGCGACAGGAGCTGAATAAATATTCAGGCCGTCTGAAAGAGGCAGGCGTGTCGACCAGTCGCTTTGCCGATGCTCAGCGCAAACTTGCCCAAAGGCATAAAGATACCGAGGCGGCAATTAAAAAAGAAACCGCCGCGATGGAGCGGCTGGCGAAAATCCGCAATATGCGCCAAAGCCTGAGTGATACAAGTTCGCGTATGGCAGGCGTGGGTTTGGCCGCCGGTGCTCATGCGGCGGTGATTGGTCGCGGCATGATGGCACCTGTCAAGGCCTATGCCGATACCGAAACTGCCGGCACCGATTTGCGCGTGGCCATGATGGACAGCGGCGGGAAAGTCGGCGCGGATTATCAAGAGATTGATGCGCTGGCAACCCGATTGGGCAATAAATTGCCCGGAACGACTGCCGATTTTAAAAACCTGATGACCATGCTTGTGCGGCAGGGCATGAGTACAAAAGCCATTTTGGGCGGCACGGGTGAGGCCGCCGCCCTGTTGGCTGTGCAACTTAAAAAAACGCCCGAAGCCGCCGCCGAAATGGCCGCTAAATTGCAAGATGCCACGCGCGGCAGCGAAAAAGAGATGACTGCCATCATGGATCAGGTGCAGCGGCTATTTTATTCGGGTGTGGACGACAGCAATATTTTGGGCGCGTTTTCCAAGCTCGCCCCTGCCCTTGACTTGATGAAAGTCAAGGGTGAGGAGGCCATGAAAATGATGGCGCCGTTAGTCGGTATGCTCGACCAGTCCGGATTGGTTGGGGAATCAGCTGGTAATGCTTTGCGCAAAGTATTTGACCGTACACTTGACCAGAAAAAAATTGAAAAAGCAACAAAAGGCACGGGAATTAGTCTTGACTTTACCGACGGTAAAGGCAATTTCGGCGGAATGGAAAAAGTCTATGCCGAATTAGAAAAACTCAAAGGCTTGAGTGATGTGCAAAAAAGGCAGATTATCAGCGGCATTTGGGGGGATGATGCCGAAACCATGCAAGCCCTGAATGTCATGATTGATAAGGGCTTGGATGGGTACAAAGAATTTGAGGCCAAGCTCGCCAAGCAGGCGTCACTCAAGCAGCGCGTCGATGCTCAGCTGGGGACTTTACAAAATCTGTGGGACGCTGCAAGCGGTACGTTTACCAATTTTTTAGTGTCCATGGGCGAGGCCATTGCACCGGAGTTAAAAGCCCTTACAGAATGGATTGGCGGCGTGGCCGAAAAAATGCAAAACTGGGCGGCGCAAAATCCTGCGTTGGCTAATACTTTAATGAAAGTCGCCGCCGGCGCGGGGTTGGCTTTTGCTGTTATCGCTGCCGGTGCATTGGTAATTCATGGTTTTGTGGCCGCTTTTTCTTTGGTTTTTGGTGCGGTAGGAACGGTCATCGGTATTTTCAGCAAGCTGAGGATGGCATTTGTGGCCTTAAAGGTCGTGATGGCCTTAAACCCCATCACCCTGTTTGCCATGCTCGCCATTGGCGCGCTGATCTTGTTATGGCGCAATTGGGATACCGTCAAAGCCGCGCTGATTAAAGGCTGGGAGTGGATTAAAAAAGTATTCCGCGATAATCCGCTGCTCGCCGCCTTTACCGGTCCGATTGGTGCCATCGTGGGCTTGATTGCCAATTTTGACCGCCTCATCAGTAAGGCCAAACAAGTTAAAAACGCCCTCAGCAATATGAGCTTTTCCGGCGCAGCCTCATGGGTGGGCAGCAAAATCAAAAGCGTGGCGGGCTTCTCATCGGGCGGCTACACCGGCGCGGGCGGTGTCAATGAGGCGGCTGGTATTGTCCACCGTGGCGAGGTTGTCTTTAGTCAGCGTGATGTCGCCAAATTCGGCGGCTGGCGTGTCGTTGAAGCCCTGCGCCGTGGCGGCATGGCCGCCTTAAACTGGGGGCGCGGCAAATTTGACGCGGTGCAATCCTTTGCCAGCGGCCAGCAATCGCATGCACCGTCTGAAAGCGGTCGCGCTGCGCCCACTTTGGTGGGGGCGGTGCCGGTGCCTGCCAATTTCAGCCGGTCGGTCGGCCACACCATGCCGATGAATATTTCCATCAACATCAGCGGCGGCGGCTCGCCGGTCGATATTGCCCGCGAAGTCGCCCGTCAAATCGAGGATTTGGCGCGCCAACAAGCCCGCCGCGCCCGCTCGGCATTTTTTGATAAGGATTAATTATGGCCTTAGCGATTTTGGGATATTTTGTGTTTCAGACGGACACCGTGCCATTTAGCAGCTACGACCGCACCAACTCATGGCGACACCCTACGCAAAACACCGTGGGCGGCGGCCTCTCGCCCGTGCAATACACTGGCCGCGAAAACGAGACCATCAGCATAGCCGCCGAATTGCGCCCCGAAATCACCGGCGGCGACACCTCGCTGGCCTTGCTGCGCCAAATGGCCGATGAGGGCAAGCCCTACAATCTGATTATGGGCAATGGCGATGTCTTAGGCGCGTTTGTCGTCACCTCGATAAAAGAGAGTCGCAAGGAGCTGATGTGGGATGGCAAAGCCCGATCCATCAGCTTTACCATGGAGTTAAAAAAAGTGTCAGATTCGCCGCTCGGCATGTATGGCACGGCCTTAACCGCCGCCGTCTCAACCGTGCGCCAAATGGTGGGGATTTAAATGGATTTATCTAATCTCGGCCAAATGGCCAAAGATGCCGCCGTCAAAGTCTTTTCCGCCCTCACCGATACCGGCGGCAATCACTTAACGCCGGTGGCCATCCTCACCATTGACGGCAAACCGTTTGGCACCGATGCCCTCAGCCGCATCATCAGCCTCAATCTGGCCGATAAGCGCGGATTTGAGGCCGATGAGCTGACCATCACACTTGACGATTCAGACGGCCTCTTAGCCCTGCCGCCCAAGTCCGCAGAAATCACCGTGCAGCTAGGCTATATGGAGACAGGCGTGGTCGATAAAGGCAAATACAAAATTGCCGAGGTCACATGGAGCGGCGCGCCTGATACCATCAGCATTACCGCCCATTCCGCCGATGTTGCCGAAAAATTTGCCGAAAGCGTTGAGAAAAGCTGGCATAAGCAAACCATCAAGGCCATTGTCGAGCAGATTGCGCAAAAACACGGCTATCAGCCCATCATCGGCAAGGCATTTGCCCAAGAGACCATCGACCACATCGACCAAAGCAACGAAAGCGATGCCGCGTTTTTAAGTCGCTTGGCGCAACGCTATGACGCCATCGCCACGGTAAAAGGCGGCCGCTTGCTGTTTGTTTCCGCCGGTGAGGCCACCACCGCCAACGGCGAGCCCCTGCCCGCCATCACCCTGACCCGCCACGATGGCGACAGCTTTAATTTTCGCTACTCGGCCACCGAGAGCTACAACGCCGTGCGCGCCTACTACATCGATAAAAAGACCGGCAAAAAGCAAGAGATTGTCATCGCCGAGGGCAATTACGACCCCGTTAAAAAAAACGTTACCACCACGCGCAAAGCCGGCAAAACCCGCAAAACCACCACCAAGCAGGTGGAAGAAACCAAAAAAATCGACACCACCGGCCACAAAATCAAAACCCTGCGCCATACCTACCAATCCGCCAAAACCGCCGCCACCGGCGCGCGCGCGGCCTATCGCAAACTCAAACGCGGGGCGATGGAATTTGATATGCAAATGGCCGTTGGCCGCCCCGATGTCGCCCCCGAAAGCCCTGTTACCCTCAAGGGCTTTAAAAAAGAGGTGGACGCAGAAAGCTGGGTTGGCGTGGAAGTCGCCCACACCCTAGACAGCGGCGGCCTAACCACCAAAATCAAACTGGAGAGCCTGATTGATTTTGAGATTACCCTTTATGAGGGCGAGGCCACGATTGGGCAAAATAAAAGCTAAGCAAAAGGCCGTCTGAAAACTTTCAGACGGCCTTTGTTTTAAACAGCCCATGCACTTTTGATTTGCGTGTGAATTTCGCGCTCGGTGTCGCTGATGGGTTGATCGTTAGTTTCTGCCCTGCCGTAAACAACAATATCACCGCTGGCGGCTGCAAGGTCGGGTAATATTTCGGCGCTTTCAATTTTAGCAGTTTCCAGCGCCTCTACAAGATTGGTCGCCGGGATGATGGATTTAGCAAAGTCGGCGGCGGTGTCGCGCATGATTTTATCGGTGGCTAAAATGTTTGAGGCCGTCTGAAAATCAGATTGCAATTGTGCCAGTATTTCGCGCCGCCCTGCGATGTAGTCAGGCAGTTCATCAAACTGCAAGCCATCGGGTATTGCTTTGGCGTGGTCGCTCATCCATTGGTTAAAGGAGCTCAAATCATCAATATTTTTGGCTTGCTCAATAAGATTGGCAAGGCTGTTGTATTGGTTGACGATGCGCTTTTGGATAAGTAGGCGCTCACTATTTTGCATTTGGTCGCTTAAGCTTTCGGCTCCGATGCCGCGTAAAAGATAATTACCAAGCAAAGCATAGCGATAATTGCGCTGCCGCGTATCTTTTTCGGCGGCGGCAAGGCGGGAAAGTACTGATAAGGCGGCTTTATGCTGTCGGGCAAAGACGGCAAGGCGGTTGTTTAAATCGGTGTCGTTCATGGTTTAAATCCTGATAATTTCGCCGCTATCAAGCAGCGTCATAAAGCCGTCTTTATCGGTGATGATGGTGTCCATCTCTTGCGCTTTTTGGATTTTTTTCGCGCCCGCGCGTGGGCCGCATACAAGATAGGCCATTTGCTCGGTCATTCCGGCTGTCACCCAAAAGCCATTATTATTGGCAATCGCTTCAAGCACCTTTTTCTCGGCGGCCGGAAAGCCGGTAAAATAAACCTGCGGCTTACCCTTATTAATCCGTAAACCGTCAATCATTTGATAGCCAAAATGACGCTTGGGGTAGTATTTTGTGACAAAAGATTCATAGTATTGGCGGCAAGTTAAATCGTGACCGTCAATTAGGATAATGTCGCTCACAATATGGTCAAACCAAAACTTCCGCCGCGCTTGCGCTTGATTGTTGCATTGGGCGTGTCTCAATAGGCAATAGCCCTCTGCATAATCCGCATAAACCTGCTCAATAATAACCCAGCGCCACGCGCTCGGATTATTGTGATATCTAAACCCAATCAGTCGCCCAAAATCGCGAATCGGCTGGTTTGGGAAATGTTTGGCGGCATAATCAATGGCGGCTTGTGAATCCATTTTGTCCCCTTTGTTATAATTGACGTCCTTCCCTCCCTGAAGGGAGGGAATTCCTACGGCGATTTGTGAACGGCATTGAGCCATTCACAAATCGCTTCGGTGGGTTTCTGCTGCTGACCGCCTTACTGCACGGTTCACTTCACAGACGCTACGGGCACGTCCTGCCCTGAAACTTCATTTTACTTTTGCGCTGCCAAAATCTCTTGACCGCGCTTTAACACATTGATTGCACCCACAATATCCGCATTGTTTTGATAGCCACATTGCACACATTCAAAGTTTGCCTGTGTTTGACGGTTATCTTTGGCAGTATGTCCGCAAGCTGGGCAACAACGACTGGTATTTTGTGGCGGAACAGCCACCAAATGCCCACCGCGCCACAACAGCTTATAGTCCAACTGACGGCGAAACTCAAACCAAGACTGGTCTAAAATCGCACGGTTTAAGCTTGATTTGGCAGCAACGTTTTTTCCATGCTGCACGGCGTTGCCTTTAGCGGATTTGGACATATTCGCCACCTGCAAATCTTCCACATACACAATCGCGTGGTTTTGGCTGATTGCGCTGCTGATTTGGTGCAGGTAGTTTTTACGGATATTGCTGATTTTGTGGTGCAAACGGCTGATTTTTGCTTTCAGTTTCTGCCAGTTTTTGCTGAATTTGGTTTTGTGTTTGAACTGTTTTTGCAGTTTTGCTAGTTTGCCTTTCAACGTTTTGAATGCGTTGATTGGCTCAAAAAACTGACCATTGGACAATGTTGCAAATTTGGCAACACCCATATCAATCCCAGTTTCGCCACCGTTTGGCTGCGCGATTTCCTGCTCGGTTTCGGTTTGCATAGATACAAACCATTTACCGCATTTTTGCGATACGGTTACGTTTTTCAGGCTGCCTGAAACGTGTCGGCTGTTGCGATAGCGCACCCAACCGATTTTGGGCAAATAGATACGATTATTTTGCTGCTCCAATTTACAGCCTTGCGGAAAGCGGAAACTGTCTTTTTCGCCTTTGCGTTTGAATTTGGGGAAATCTGCGCGTTTGGCAAAGAAGTTTTTGAATGCGCTTTCCAAGTCTTTCAAACTTTGCTGCAAAACTTGGCTGTGGCAGTCTTTTAGCCAGTCTAATTCTCGTTTCCATTCAGGCAGCAAATTTGCGATTTTGGTGTAGCTAAATTTGAACGAATTATCTTGTTGATATTGTTCGTTTTGATACGCCAAAGCACGATTGAATACGAAACGCGAACAACCGCAAAATTGTTTCATTTTGCGGATTTGCTCGCCGTTTGGCATCAGTTCAAATTTGAATGTTTTGAGTATTAACATGATTTCATGGATAATGGAATTTTTAGCAATTTTACACTTGGTCTATGGAAAAAGAAACTGATTTAAGACGTGGTCGGCACGTTGTTTTTAATCTTCATGTACATTTGGTATTTGTCGCAAAATATCGCCGAAAAGTGTTCACAAAAGAAATTTTGGACGATATGCGCGGTATTTTTGAGAGCGTCTGCACCGATTTTGAAGCGCAACTGGTGGAATTTGACGGCGAAGATGACCATGTTCATTTACTTGTGAACTATCCGCCCAAAGTGTCTATTTCAAAACTGGTGAACAGCTTGAAAGGTGTATCTAGCCGCATGATTAGACAGAAAAATTATCCAAGCATCAAACAAAAATTATGGGGCGGTGCGTTGTGGTCGCCGTCTTATTTTGCAGGTAGCTGTGGTGGTGCGCCGATTACGATTATTCGGCAGTATATTGAACAGCAGAAAACGCCTGATTAACTGAATATCAACGGTTTTAGGACTGCTACGCAGTCCGCGCCTTATATCTCCGCCGTGAACGGCGAAGTTTTACGGCGCAGCCTGATAAAAGGCCGTCTGAACCATATTGCAAGATTCAGGCGGCCGGTTTGTTATTGGTCATCCGCTTGCGCTGCCGCAATCAAGGTTTCTAGGCGGGCGCGGAATTGGCTCATCGTTTGCATTTGTGTACCGGTAAGCATGTAGTAGTCTGCCCCGCCGTTGGCAAAGGCGGCAAAGTCAATCAGGCAGGCGTTCATCGCGGCTTGCACCGCCTCGCTGTATTGCTGGCCGCAGCCACTCACCACTTGCTCGGCGGCTTGAGGCAGCGGCACGGCGGCGGTGTCGTTTTGGTTGATGACGACTTTATCGATATTGATGTCACGTCCGGCAGTTGCGCCGGAATCCCCGTTAATACTGATATTCATAGTTTTGTTGGTAATCAATAATGTGTCAAAAAGGCCGCGTGAGCGGCGGCCGCTTATTTGTTGATGGTGAGAGTATCGATGTTGCCGTCTCCGGCGTTGGTTTGGCCGCTGTCTCCTGCAATGGTGACAGTGGCTTTTTTGTGGCCGGTCAAATCAAACGCGGCGGCCATCAGTTCTTTGCGCGCGGCCTCGGGCAATACACGGTAAGAGGCCAACAGCATTTGTTCGTCGAGCGGCAGGTATTTCGTCAGCGTTTCCGCATCGGGTGCGACCCTACCGATATGCTCGCGGCCGGTAATCAGCCAGTCTAATGATACGCCTGTTTCTTCGGAGACCTTAATTAAAAGTTCCATTGATAGGCTTTCTCGGGCTTTAGATTTTGCAACGGAGCTAGTCGTAATGCCAAGAAATCGAGCTAATTCAGCATCGTTTTTAGCGTTAATCGCAATTTTGGCGCGTTCAAAATTATTCATAAGAATATATTCTTTCAAAACAATAGGATAAATAAATATTAAGCCATAAGGCCGTAAATGCTATTGTTTTGCGGCACAAAAGGCCGTAATATTCGCCTTAAGCAAGTGATTAACAGCCTTAAGGCAGACGATATAAATGTTAATCGCATAGTTAATCGCCAATAAGGGCTATTGTATGAATTATCAAGAAAAAGTCAACGGTTTGAAGCGGGTTTATCCACGCCGCTTGCAGGCGGTTGTGTCGCCTGATGAGTTGGAAATTGTTGAAAAAGCCGCCGCCATCAAAGGTTTGTCGCTGTCGGCCTTTGCGTCTAAAGCAGCGGTGGCAAGCGCTAAGCGCGTTGTAGCTAAGGAGGGTTAGGTGATGTGCGACTGTATTCAAAAAATGCAGGAAAAGGTTAAAGCCGCATTGTCCGAGCGTGGTGTTAAATATTTAGCTGAGCCCGAAATGCAAGGAAAAGTGTTGCCGATGTTGGATTTAAATATATACAGCGCGATGGGTACGGCAATCACATGGACTGAAGAAGTAACTGCCCGAAATGGCACGAAAAAACCGAAAAAGCAAAAAATGAATATTGTTTTTCCGCGTTGCCCATTTTGCGGTGAGAAAACGGATTATCAAAAAGCGGTTGAGGCTAAGGAGGGCAAGTGATGTGTGAGCAAAAAGAAAACCGCCCTCAGGCGGCTTGGAAACTGGTTATTGCACGCCGTGTGGCTTGGTGGGCATTGCGCTGCTTACACCGTGCTGAGTTTGCAGGTATTCCAGCGCCTGAAGCATTTGCTGTGTGGCCTGCGGTGTCAGCTCAAGACGCATCGCCAGCCCTGTGCCGTCTGAAGCAAACTGGTGGCAAGTCAGGCTTAATGATTGTGTCGCGGCGTTGAAATGGATGTCGAGCGGTGCGTCAACTGAGATGGTGATGCTTGGGTTGGTCATTTTCCCTCCGTTGGGTTGTTGTGTAGGAACTTCGATTTTAGCGGAGGCGTGACAAAGCGGAAAGACGTTTGACCGCCGGACAGCCGGCGTTTGGGATTTTTTAGATTTTTTTAAGGAGTGGGAAATGTGTGAGCAAAAGGAAAACCGCCCGAAATCGGGCGGCAGCGGCAAGCGCAATCAGGCGTTGCGCCAAAGTTTGGCGGAAATCAAGCGCATTGCTCAGGGCTTGACGCTTGAGGATTTGGCGAAAATAGGCCGTTAGTTAAGTGTCATTTTCAATCCTTAAGGTTGTTTGGTGAGAGATTCGATTTTAGGGGCAATCGGCGACGGCATTCAAGGCCGTCTGAAATGTAAAAGTGAGGTGTGTGATGTGTGAGCAATGTCAAAGCTGCAAGGTGCGTGTGAAAGCCGTCAAATTAACGGATGAGCAATTAAAGGCGATTTGGTCGGCCGGTGATTTGAGTGTGCTCGATGAGGTGTTTGGCGCGCAAGAGCCGGAGGCGGTGTATGAAGAGGACTACGATTTAGTTGCCGAGGCGGCGCGCGCCAAGGGTATGCCGGTAAAAGAGTTTATCGCCTTTGCTGCCGCCGAATATGCCGACCTGTACCTCAATGCGTATGACGCGGCCTGTCAGGATTTGGCCGAAAAAATCAAGGTGGGCCGCCATGAGTAGCTATCGATCGCTCAGTAATCCTGAGCGCAAATACGGCAACATGCGCGCGCAAATCACTTGCCCGTGTTGCGGCACGCAATGCAAGGTGGCCTCGAGCCGACAGGTAACGGAAAACCTGCGCAATGCGCAAGTGCAATGCCTCAATGCTTTATGTGGCTGGTCGGGAGTGGCGGCGATTGAGATTATCCGCACCATCTCCCCGCCCTCTCCGATATATGGCAATGCGCCGCCGCCGTTGGATTTGGCGGAAATCGAGGAGCTACAAGACAACATGCAGCCGAATTTAATCGACTGCTAAGGCTGTCTGAAAGGGGTGAAGCATGAACATTATCAAACCGAAAGTAATCGACCGCAAAAAGCTGTTGGCGCCGGAAGAAGCTGCCCGCGCCAGTTGGCGCCAATCGCCGCAAACGGTGCGCTTGTGGAAAAGCAAAGACCACGCCCGCCGCATGATGGTGATGGGTAGAGTGATTGCCAAGGGCAAGGCGGCGCAAGCAAAAGTGATGGACGGTATGGCGCGCGATGCGCTGCTAAGCCGCCATCAGCCGCCGCTAGAGATGTTGGCCGCCCCCGATGAGGCAACCTTGCGCGGCTGGCTGCTGACACCAAGTCAAGCAGCGGCCATCGACAATATTCAGCGGCTGGCCTTGGAAATCAAGCGTTTGGCCGATTTTATCAATCAACAAAATGCCGTGTTTAGCTTGGGGCAAGAGATGTTGAGGCTGTCTGAATTAAGCAGCTACATGACCGAGCTGGACGGTAAAGTCGGCCAAAGTTTTCACGCCGCGAAAAAGCTGGGCGTGAATGCGGTGGTCGATGATTTTAAAACTGGGACGGAGTTGGAAAATGGCAAAAAAATTAAACGAGCGGCTTAGCCAGCCAAGAAAAGAATGCCCGCGTTGTCGCAAACATCAAAAGCTTAAAAGCTTTGAGCGGCATTGGGTAGATCGCAAAGGAAAGATGGGTAGCAAGGTTTATGACTTGTGTGCTCCCTGCCGCCGACAGATGGGGACACCGCGCAACACGACACTGGTGTCGTATGCGTTTAATGCAGTAGTTCCGGCGGCGAATAATGAATATTGGCCGGTAGGAAATGAGCAGATTTTAAGAGATTTTAAAGCGAGGTTGGAAAATGAAGCTGCGTATTCGTGAGGTGTTGGCGCTGATGGTGGTAGGCGGTGCGGTGGCGATGGGTTTGGCGGTGGCCGGTGAGCCGGTGGCCGAATCTGCGCCGCAAGATGTGGCGGCGCGCATGGCCGAAGCCGAAGCCGAGCGCATGGCCGATTTGGGCTTAATTGATTACACCCAAGGCGATGCGGAGGTGTCGCGATGATGTGGCTGTGGTTGATTGTAGGCTTTTTCGCGCTGTGGATTATATCGATGATGGTAACGGCGTTTGCCATCGGTTGCATGTTGGCAACCGGCACTTATGGCAGCGATGAGGGTTGGGACGTTTAATTAAATGGTTTGGCGGGCTGTCTGTTTCAGACGGCCTTAATGATAAGACGGGGCAAGTATGGCATGGGTTGGCAAATTTGGTGAGATTGGTGAGAGCGGTTGGGTAGCCCCGACCGCTGCGCTGCTTTCGCGCGTCGAAGCCATGCCCGCCGCGTGGCGTGATAAGGCGGTGAGTGAGTGGGTAAAGCGCGCCAATGTGGCAGATGACAGCCTCATTGCCAAGATGGCGGCGGATAGCTGGCTGCGCGATTTGACCAAGCCCTTTGTTGATTTGCCTGTCGGCCTGCGTGCCGTCGGCCTGAATGCGACCGATGAAGAGATTTGCGGTGTGGCCGAGCGCGCAGCGCAAGATTTTTTCCGCTTTGAGCGCATTGGTTACAGCCTTGAAGCCTTACAAGACAAGGCCGCCAAAGAATACGGCCTGAATGTAGCGGTATTTGACGGCAAAGAGGCAGAAGGGATTTTAGGCCGTCTGAAAGATGAGCGGTTTTGGCGTCGTCAGTTGCGCCGTTTTGTCGCCCGCGCCGCCGAAAAAGCGTTGCGCGAAGTGGGCGGCGTATCCAGCAAATCGGGCTTATACGTCAGCAATGAGGGTTTGCGACGCCGCCAAGCACAAAAAGCGCGCAATGCGGCCTTGCTCGCCACGATGGCGGCGGTGAATGAATTGGGGCAAGAATTTACGCTCGATGAACTGAGCGCGGTGGGGGTGTCAAACCCAGCCATCCGCCGTGCTGAGTTGATGGTGCGTATCCGCGGCTTTGAAGAAATTGCCCGCTTGAAAGGCCATGTCGGCGAGTTTTTCACGCTGACTTGTCCGTCTAAATTTCACAAAATGCATCACTTTGGCAAGCCGAACGAAAAATTCAACGGCGACACCCCGCGCGAGGTGGTGGCCTATTTAAACAAGGTTTGGCAGCGTATTCGCGCCGAATTAGGCCGCTTGGATATTAAGGTTTATGGTTTTCGCGTGGCCGAGCCGCATCATGACGGCACGCCGCATTGGCATGGCCTGTTGTTTATGCCGCCAGAAAGCCGCGACACCTTCCGCCGCGTGGTGGCAAAACACGGTTGCCGCGAAGACCGCGAAGAATTGGGCTTGCGTTATTTTGCCAGTAAAAAAGAGGCGGCCGCCGAAGCGCGCCAAATCCGCGCCCGCCTGTTGGCGGAAAACGGCAGCGCGCCGACCTTAAAAGCCATTCAGGCCGGTTTGAAAACCGAAGCCGACTACTGGGCAAACAAGTATTTTAAATTTTGGAAACAGACCAAAGCCAGCGCGCGCGTGGATTTTGAAAGTATTAACTGGGCGCGCGGCAGCGCAGCGGGCTACATCGCCAAATACATTGCCAAGAATATTGACGGCAAAACCCAAAGCGGCGACAGCATGGGCGTGGATTTTGAATCCGAGGAATTATTAGATGCCGCCACGACCGCGCAACGCGTGGACGCATGGGCATCGATTCACGGCACCCGCCAATTTCAGCAGATTGGCGGCGTGCCGGTGACTTTGTGGCGTGAGCTGCGCCGCATCGTGCCGACCGATGACGACAGCGTTTTGATGTTGGCGCAACGCGCCGCCGACCGTGGCGACTGGAGCGCGTTTGTGATGTTACTTGGTGGCGAGGCGGTGAAGCGTGCTGATGTGCCGCTGGCCTTGTATAAAGAGGAGGCCGAAGACGGTGTAGTCAATGCCTATGGCGAAACGCCTGCCCCTTACACCTTAGGCGTGTATGAAAAAAGCACGGGCGAGGTCGCCGTGAGCCGTGTGCATACTTGGGAGGTTTATAAAATCGGCGGCACCGCCGCCGCTTGGACTCGTGTCAATAACTGTACGAAAAATGAAAATCAGCCTGAAACGGCTGTTTTCAAAGGCAAAAATCAGCCAATCGATACCGAAGAAATTGAATTTAAAGAATGGCTGATGTGGAAAAAAGGCGTGTCGGCCGCTCAATTAGACGTGTGGCCGTTTGACGGCGATTTGAAAGCGGAATTTGAGGCCGATAAAGACGAAATCGACCGCGCCGAAACCGCCAATCCGCCAATGAGCCAAGAAGCCATCGCGCGCATAATTGAAAAACAAGTCATCGAAGCGGAAAAAACCGCCCGTCAATCGGAAAACCTGCGCATTTATCGCAATTATTTGGCCTCACTCGACCGCGCCGCCCTGCCGGTGCGCGCCGGTATCGTGCCAAAAACACCAAAATTTGACCTGTCGGCGGATAAAGTCGTGCGCAAACCGCGCCGCTACACCCCGCCGCAATATGACACCGTTGAAACCGCGCTGGCCAAAGCCCGCGCCGCACAAAAAGAAACCGAGCAATTTAACCGCCGTTTTGACTAATGGGGACTAAAAAAAATGAATGAATACATCACCTTGCAGCAAGTAAAAGAATTATGGACGTTGCCGGGCAAGAAACCGCCCTCAACAACAACCATATGGCACCGCCGCCGCGCCGGTTTAATCCCCGCGCCGAAATTGGTCGGTCGGGATAACTTGTTCAAGCGCGACGATGTGATCAAGTTGCGCGATGAATATTTGGCGGGGTGAGGGTATGACAAATCAAGATGGTGACTACCCAACATGGGAGGTCGCTAACCGTGAAATTAAAAATTACCGCGAAATGTTAAAAAAAATGGAGTGAATCAAAAAAATGAAAGTGCATAATCAAAATTTAATCAAAGCAATCAGCGCATGGTTTGAAACAGCTATACCAAACCCAACAAGTGACAGTCAATGTGTACAAATTGGCTGTCACTTTGAAGAAATTAAAGAGATGAGTGATGTCTTGGGCGTTTATAGAGAGGAAGTCAGCATCCATGAAGAGCGATTTAAAAATAATTTTGAGCCTTATAAAAAACAATTGGAAAATTTAAATGAGGTGCAGCGCATTGAGTTGCTAGATGCGTTGTGCGATCAAATCATCACCGCTGTCGGGATTGCATACATGTTTGGCATGGATGTTGAAGGAGCATTAAGAGAGGTTAACCACTCAAACTGGTTAAAATTTGAGAGCGGCAAGCCAGTGTTTAGTGAGAGCGGAAAAATCGCGAAAGGAAAATACTATATAAAACCTAATTTGGCGGGTTTTATAAGTGCCGCTGAAAAAACTAGTCCTAATTGTCATAATTGTGAGTAACAAAAAAAAATGACAAAAAGAATTAACCAGCAACACCGCCGCCGCTTGCTGATTTGGCAAGCGTGCAAGAAAAATAAACCAAAAAATCATGCAAAAAATGAACAGGAATATTAAAAATAACCGTCAAATGACCGCCTGAATTAAAGTTCGGGCGGTTTTTTTGAAAAGCTTATTTGTTATTAGATTTGGTATTATTGTTTTTTGTATATTTAAAATCTTTTAGTATCAATAAGATATAAAATTAAACGAATCTCACCGCTTCCGCCATTTTTAGAAAAAGCTGCTTATTTTTAAGCAGCTTTTTTGTTTGAATAAGGAAAGGCCGTCTGAAAGTTTCTCTTTCAGACGGCCTTTTATCATCAAACTTCCTTATTCTGCCCAGTTTTTCTTCTTAGACGTATGCCCGATTCCCGGGTTAAAACTGTTGGTCGGGTCGAGCTTGCGGTAAAACTGTTTTAGTGCAGGTTTCGCTTCGTATAAATGGCCGACATTATGCTCTGCCGGATATTGCGCGCCACGCTGGTCGAGCAAAATCAACATTTCATGCTCCAAAGCCATGCAGTCGTTGCCTTTTTTAATCACATAATCCTGATGGAACACGTGACACATAAAGTGGCCGTAATAAAGCTTGTGGATGATTTTGTCGTCGATTTCTTTCGGTAAATGTTCATACCAATCACGGTCGTCACGGCGCAGGGCAATATCGAGCGCGACCAAATCTTCCACTTCATCATCATGCACGGCACGGTAACGAATGGCAGCGGAAGCCACGGCAAAACGGTGCAACATCGCTGCTTGCGCTTCTTCGGCATTACATTCGAAATACGCACCGCTGTGGTTGGTAAAATAATCTTTCAAAAAGGCACGTGCTTCGTCCACGCCCTCACCGCCCATTTTAACAATCAGATGATGCTCGTATTGGTCGCGGTAGTTGAGCAAAGATTGCGGCAAATGTTGCGGCAACAGCTTGCCCACCCATTGCAGGACTTTGTCGGAAAAATGCTTCGGCAGGAAAGATAATTTTTTGCTGAAGCGGTCGGCACGTGCTTTGTAGTCAAATAATTTCGGCAGTTGATGCGTACCAAATTTCTTAATCACATAAAAAGTGTCTTTGCCGTAGATTTCCGCAATATTGAAGGCATCGCGGTGAATATATTCGCCTGAAATCGGCAACGATTTGAAATCGGCCAATGCTGCGCGGCGGATGTCGGTGAGTTCGTTAATATCGTTAGTGCCGATATAGAACACGGCAGTTTTTGGCTCTTGCGGGAAAGTATCCAAGCGCACGGCAAACACCATCAATTTGCCCGCACAGCCCGAAGCTTCGTAATGACGCGCTGGGTCGGCATTGAAACGCGCGGCGGTCGGCTCGTCCACTTGGCGCACATGGTCGCAATAAGCATGGTCGTGGCCTTTTCCGGCGTTTTGCGTGATGTCTTTACGCTGATAGTGATGGCCTTGCAGATTGGTGAGAATCTCTTCCGGCGTGTCGCCCAAATCAATGCCCAAGTGGTTTACGAGTTCCAATTGGCCGTCTGAATTAATTTGCGCAAACAAAGCCATTTCGGTATAAGCTGGGCCGCGCTGCACCAATGCGCCGCCTGAATTGTTGCATACACCGCCCAACACCGATGCGCCGATACACGACGAACCAATCACCGAGTGTGGCTCACGGCCTAAAGGTTTCAGCAAAAGCTCAAGCTGATTCAGGGTTGAACCGGGTAAGCACACCACTTGCTCGTTATTGTTAATCGGCTGGATGATGTTTATGCGCATGGTGTTCACAATCACAATATCGCGGTCGTAATCGTTGCCATCAGGCGTGGAACCACCAGTCAAACCGGTATTGGCCGCCTGCGTAATCACAATCACGTCGGCCTCGACACAGGCTTGCAGAATCTGCCATTGTTCCAAAAGCGTACCCGGCCGCACCACCGCCAATGCCCGCCCTTCACCGAAGCGGTAGCCTTGGCGGTAAGGTTCGGTTTTGGCAGGGTCGGTCAGAATAAATTTATCGCCGACAATCTCGGTTAAACGTTGAATCAGTTGTGAAGCAGTCATCATAGTCTCCTTTGTATCGCTAATATTAGGGCGTGTCCCTAATTTGAATAAGCCCAAAAGAGCCCTATTTTAACCCTATATTCCAACGAAATATAGGCAAACACAAACAATGGCGAGAACTGCAATAACTGACAACATATGGGAACAATTACAAACAACCATGAAAGCGCACGGCTGTCATCAATGGAAGAACGACCGTACCGTGATGGAAGCCATACTATGGAAGCTAAGAACAGGTGCACCATGGCGAGACATACCTATTGAGCTAGGGTCATGGAAAACCGCTTATAACCGCTTTAACCGATGGTCTAAAAAAGGCTTGTGGCAGAATTTTTTTTTGATCTACGAAAAGAAATTGACAAAGAATGGGTATTCATCGACGGAAGTTATGTACGGTGTCATCAACATGCAAGTGGAGCTCGGCGTGGTTTCGATAGAGCAATTGGACAAAGCCGTGGCGGAAACACGACAAAAATACACCTATGTGTGGACTCGCATGGAAATCCGCTCGATTTTAAAGTCACTGGGGGTAACGTGCACGACAGTCAAGTTGCAAACGACTTGATAGAAGTCATACAAGAAGCCCAGTATTTTATCGCTGACAAAGGGTATGACTCGCAAGAAATCAGAGATAAAGCGATAGAACACGGTATGAAAGCTATTATACCAAAGCGTAAAAATGCCAAGAAACCTAACCCTGATTTTGATAGCTACCTTTATAAATTACGCCACTTAGTCGAGAATGCATTTGCACGATTAAAGCAGTTTCGTAGTATTGCTACTCGCTATGAGAAATTAGCTCGTAATTTTAAATCGATGCTTTACTTGGCTTGCTCTATTATTCATGCTAAGTTAAATTGAGGACACGCCCTAGTATGTGCTGACATCAAAACATTGTAGTGACACGTCATCATGAAGTAAAGGCCGTCTGAACGTTTCAGACGGCCTTTGAATAAAGCTATTTTAAATCAAAAAGAAATATGACCAAATCGTAATAATCACCACGCTAAATGCGCTCAACACCAAACCTACTGAGAGCATTTCCCGCTGGCGAATTTTGCCCGAAGCAAAAATCAGCGCATTCGGTGGGGTACCCACCGGCAACATAAACGCACACGATGCACCAATGCTGATAATCAACACCAGTGCGGTTTCCGGTAAGCCCATTTGCTTGGCAATCGAAGCAAACATCGGAATCAGCAAAGCAGATGAAGCCGTGTTACTTGTGAAGTTGGTCAATAGAATAATAAACAAGAATAATAAACACGGTTACCGCAATCGTCACCAATAATGGCGACGTGCCGCTCAAGACTTGCGCCACTTCATTACCCAGCGCAGCCGAAGCACCGGTTTTCTGCATCAGGCTGCTCAAGGTAATGCCGCCGCCAAACAGCAACAACACACCCAAATCCACGTTACGCGCTACCTCACGCCAACCGACCGTGCCCAAAATCACCACCAATGCAGCGGCGGTTAAGGCAATCACGCTGTCGATGGCGGTAATGCCGGTGGCTTCAGCGATTTTACCGCTCAACATCCAAGCCAATGCCGTACCAACCGCGACCACCACAGCAAGCCGTAGCCTGTATATCCGACCGACTGCGTTCGTGGTTTAGCCACACACCCTTGTATATCGGAACTCTCGTATCATAGCAACAAACCGCCCGGTCGCCACCCGCATCCGACCAAGGCAAACAACCGTTGCGTAGCTCAGGGAGCGGCCGGGCAACCCATCGACACAACCGGACAGTTGCCGGACAACACAACCGAATGCAAGGCAGGTTTATGATGAGTACCCAATACAACTGTGCAGGCATCGACATCGCCAAACGAAACTTCGTCATCGCCGTTTCGTCTTTGTCTAAAACCAAAACCGAAACCAACAACCCCAAAGCAAGCCGTAGCCTGCATGAAATCTAAAACCCATGCGTAGGGTGTGTGCGGTACGCACGCACGCGTTGTTCGGGCTTCTGCTCCAATGCCGTCTGAAACTTTCTTTTCAGACGGCATTGCTTTGTGCATAAATAACGTGGCGTGATTTTCAAACTTTGACGGCCGATATGCGTTGTTCCGTTCAAAACCGCGTGCGTGGCTTACGCCACACACCCTACCGCCGGTTCAACACTTGCCGACTTCAGACGTAGGGTGTGTGCCCTAGGCACGCACGCGTTGTTTGGAATAAGCAACCATACTTTAAGGCCGTCTGAAACCGATGTTTCAGACGGCCTTTTGCTTTCTTACTCCCTTTGTTATGATGACACGAATCAAAATAATCACAAGGGAAACAAATGTCGCGCTATCGCCGTAGCTACGTCGCTGGCGGTACTTTTTTCTTTACCGTCAAACTTGCCGACCCGAAATCGCGTTTGCTGGTTGAGCATATCGACCTGCTCCGTGAAGCCTATGCTTTTGTGCAAAAACGCCATCCGTTTGAAACGGTTGCCATTTGTGTCATGCCCAATCATCTTCATGCCGTTTGGACTTTGCCCGATGGCGACAGTGATTATCCGCTGCGCTGGCGTTTAATCAAAACGCGTTTTTCACATCATTTTGCTGCTTCGACTGTTTTATCCGCCAGCAAGCAGCGGCGGCGTGAAAAGGGGATTTGGCAGCGCCGTTTTTATGAACATACCGTGCGCGATTATGCGGATTTGCGGCGCGTGGTGGATTATGTGCATTTCAATCCGGTGAAGCATGGTTTTTCGGATTGTGTGAAAGATTGGCCGTTTTCTTCGTTTCACCGCTTTGTGCGCGATGGTTTATTGCCGCCGGATTGGGGTGGAACGATTGATACCCGGATAATGAATTTTGGGGAATGATGGAAATGTAAGCAAACAAGCGACCGTGTGCGTGGCCACGCCACACACTACCTCTGATTTAACGCTTGCTAGGGTGTGTACCCCAAGGCACGCACGCGTTGTTTGGGTTAAGCAATCCCCATACGCAAGGTCGTCTGAAACCGATGTTTCAGACGGCCTTTTCCTCCCCCCGCAAATTTGCGTGCAGCCGCTAATCTGTGTTACTAATAGCAGCCGAAATATAGCAAACCTCGTTTGATTTTCAGATAAGGAAACGATGATGAATAAAACCTTGTTGCTTGCTTTATGCAGCCTGACTGCTTTGGCGGCCTGCAACGGCCATTCTGCGCAAAACCTTCAAGCTTCAAGCCCTGCGGCGGATAAGGGCTGGCGTTTGAGCCGTGCGGAAATGAAAGATATTGCCAATCCGGATAAGCTGCGCTGGCGTATTTTTTACGAGAAGCCGTCGGAAGGCAAAGATGCGGCTTGGTTTGATGCGGTAAAACGCGGCGATTTTGCCAAGGTGAAGCAGATGGTGGAAGCCGGTCAGGATTTGGAAGCAAAAGACGAAGCGGCTTTGGGGCAAACGGCTTTGGGCTGGGCGGCGTTTATCGGCTATGAAGACATTGCCGACTATTTGATTGAAAAAGGTGCCGACTTGCGTGCGACCGACCGCGGCGATGTGTATAACGTTTTGAAATCGGCGACTTTGGGTAAAAACACCAATATCGTGAAGAAAGTGCATAACCTGCTGCGCGCGGAAACGGATTTGAACGATCAAACGGTGGAAGACGATGCGGAAACGCTGATGATTGTGTCGGCCAGCAACGGGCGCTTGGAAACGGTGAAATATCTGCATTCGCAAGGTGCGGATTTGAACTTGGTCAGCAAAAAAGACCAAAGCGCGCTGTCGTTTGCTTGTGAAAAAGGCCATACGGCGGTGGTGGAATACTTGGTTGCGCAAGGTGCAATCAACCATAAAACGGGCAAATCGGATTGTCAGAAATAAAAGCCGCTACACGTCTATCCTATAGGCCGTCTGAAAGCATCGTCAGATGTAGGATGTGAGCCCTAAGGCACGCGTGTTGGTTGGGATCGGTCAATCCATACACTCAAAGCCGTCTGAATTATTGATTTCAGACGGCCTTTTTCTATTCATTTTTATAAAACTCGTTGAGATAAAAAACAACCCGAATCCCCGCATCACCCCACACCGCGTGCGTGGCTACACCACACACTCTACCGACGGTTCAACGCTTGCGATTTCAGATGTAGCAAGCGCAGCCCGCATCACCCGCCCACCGCTTGCGTGTCTGCGCCATACCCCCTTGTTTCACAAGGTCTTGCCATCAGTAAAGCTTTGCCTGTACGGCAAGTAAGTTTGCTTTCCATCATCAAGCGCATATATTGAAATCTACCTCCCACCCTGTTTGCCAAATCGCCCAACAATCTTTATAATTCCTACTTCCCAACCGGAATGTAGCGCAGCCTGGTAGCGCACCTGCATGGGGTGCAGGGGGTCGGAGGTTCGAATCCTCTCATTCCGACCATTTAAAAAAGCAGCCTGATTAATTTTAGGGCTGCTTTTTGGTTTGTTGGCCGCCCGAAATTTTTCAGACGGCCTTTTGTTTATCTTTTATCAAACTTTATGCACACTCTTCTGATTTTTTAGATATACAGTTTTATAATGATGAAGTTAATTGTTTAAAGGAATTCATGATGAATCATGCTTTCAGATGGCTGCTGTTGGCAGCCATAGCAGCTTCGGCTTCTGCTGCTTCGGCGCGCAGTATGCACAAACACAAGCCTTTGGCTTTGGAAGAAATGCCGCCGGTTTGCCAAGAATATTTCAAGCGTGCGGAAGCGTGTTATCGCAAGGTAGGTGAGAAAAAGGCATTGTTTCAGAGCGGCAATACGACATTCTTGCGCCAATCGCTGCCTGCTGCCGATGAAAAACAGCGCGTGAAAATGTGTGAAATCGCGCTGCATGATTTTCCGGAAAAGGTCAAAAATTTGAATTGTGAATAATCATGCTATGAAGGCCGTCTGAAAAGCAACAATCTATTGTTGCTTTTCAGACGGCCTTTTCTATTTTTGTAATAAATTTTCTCTTTTTGCCACATTACTGCCATCACTCTTTGTTATAATCCTACTTCTTTAAATTTTTGTTTTCCTTGCGGAGATTGATGATGACTTTGAAACCCCCTATCCGTATTGCGGTCACCGGTGCGGCCGGACAAATTGCGTATGCGACTTTGTTCCGCATTGCCGGCGGGATTATGTTGGGGCGCGACCAACCGATGATTTTGCAGCTGCTGGATTTGCCACATGCGCAAAAGGCTTTACAGGGTGTCATCATGGAAATGCACGATTGCGCGTTTCCGCTGCTGTTGGATGTGTTTGCCACCGATGATCCGGAAGTGGCATTTAAAGATGCAGATATTGCGATTTTGATTGGTGCGCGTCCGCGCACGCAAGGTATGGAGCGGTCGGATTTGCTCAATGCCAATGCGGCAATTTTCAAAACACAGGGTGAAGCCTTGAATAAAGTGGCCAGCCGCGATGTGAAAGTTTTGGTCGCAGGCAATCCGGCCAACACCAATACTTACATCGCCATGAAATCGGCACCGGATATTCCGAAGAAAAACTTCAGCGCACTGATGCGTCTTGATCATCACCGTGCAGTCAGCCAAATTGCTGAAAAAATCAATCGCCCAGTCACTTCGGTCGAAAAAATGTGCGTATGGGGCAACCACAGCCCGACCATGTATGCCGATTACCGCTACGCCACCAGCGATGGCGATTCGGTGGTCGATATGATTCACGATGAAGCGTGGTACACCGACGTTTACATGCCGAAAATCGCTAAACGCGGCGCGGCCATCATCGAAGCGCGCGGCGCGTCTTCCGCAGCTTCCGCAGGCAATGCCATCATCTACCATTTGCGCGATTGGATTTTGGGTACCAGCGGCAAATGGGTTACCATGGGCGTGCCGTCGGATGGTTCATACGGCATTCCTGAAAATGTGATTTTCGGCTTTCCGGTGATTTGTGAAAACGGCGATTATCAGATTGTGCAAGGTTTGGATTTATCCGACGAATTCAGCCAACAGCGCATTGCATTGACTTTAAACGAATTATTGGAAGAACAAGAAGCGGTAAAAGATTTGGTATAAACCTTATTTATTGATGAGGCCGTCTGAAAGTATGAGAAACTACTTTTCAGACGGCTTTTTGTTTCAGACGGCCTTTAACAATGATTCAATTTGCGTCAAAAATATGGCACAATCCAAAGCCCGATTTCTCCATATTTATAGGAACATCATGTCTGAACGACACGCCTCACATGCCGCGCCGCTGCTGGTGGTCGGCTGCATTATTTTCGGCTTGGGCAGCCTGATTGTAAAATTTGTCGATGTCGGCTCGTATGCCATTGCCTTTTGGCGGTTGGCAATTTCCGGCGTGGTGTTTTTCTTTTTGGCACGCTTTTTCGGCCAAAAATTGCCGCAAAACAAAAAAGCCGTTTACACCGCCCTGCTCTCCGGTGTATTTCTTGCGTTTGATTTGGCGCTGTGGCACGAAAGCATCCACGCTGTCGGCCCCGGCATTTCCACCCTGCTCAACAGCCTGCAAATCTTTTTCCTGTCCGCCATCGGCTTTTTCTTTTTCGGCGAACGCCTAAGCAAGCTGCAAATGCTCAGTTTGCTGATTGCCATTACCGGCGTGGCCTTCATCGGCAGTCCGGAATTCGGCTACAACAGCGATGCCGTATGGGGTTTTGTTAGCGGCATTGCCTCAGGTGCGATGTTGGCTCTATCGATGGTGTTTATCCGCAAAACCCATCAAATCGAACAAACCGCGCTGTTTCCTTTAATGATGATTTTGAGCTTCGGCGGCGCATTCTCGCTGATTTTACCAGCCTTGATTTTCGATGCGGGCGCGCTGTATCCGACCACTTTGCGCGATGTGGGCTTAGTATTGATTTACGGCGTGGTGATGCAGTGTTTCGCTTGGGGCCTGATTGCTTACGCCATTCCGCTGCTGTCGCTCTCACTCACCGGTTTGCTGCTGCTTTCCGAACCCGTCGCCGCCTTGGTCATCGACTATTTCTGGCTCGACAAACCCATCAACGGCCTGCAGTGGCTGGGCGCAGCAATGACTTTGCTGGCGATTTATTTGGGCTCGCTAAAAAGTAAATCGGCAGATTAATTTACATAACAAAAGGCCGTCTGAAAAATAAATTTCAGACGGCCTTTTCATATCAGCTTTTATTTAATCGATGTACCGATTCGGCTCATGTCACCGAAGTTCATCCACACAAAAAATGCTTTGCCGACAATCAGTTTGTCGCTGACAAAACCCCAATAGCGGGAATCTTCGCTGTTGTCGCGGTTATCACCCATCATAAAATAATGGCCTTCCGGCACGGTGCATTTAAAGGCGGAACCGTCTTGCGCGTATTCGCAGTTTTCGCGGTGGGCAAAATTGGCGCGCACGGCTTGCGGTAGGAAGCTTGGTTGTTCAGCCATTTTCAGCACTTGGAAGCTGTGGCTGCCGATGTTTTCACGGAAGGCTTCGGCTTCGATATCCACCATGCCGTATTGGCGGGTGTTTTCAGCGTAGGTCTGCATGCCTTCGGACTGCTCGGTAATGGTTTGGCCGTTGATGCTCAAGACTTTGTCTTTATATTCAACAATATCACCCGGCAAACCGATGGCGCGTTTGATGTAGTTGATGCTCGGATTTTCCGGATAAGTAAACACCACCACATCGCCATGCTCGACTTTTCCGGTTGGAATCAGCACATTATTGATAATCGGCGTGCGGATGCCGTATGAAAACTTGTTCACCAAGATGAAGTCGCCCACCACCAAACCCGGGCGCATCGAGCTTGACGGAATTTGGAAAGGCTCGGCGATAAAGGTGCGCAACACAAACACGATTAAGATAATCGGGAAAAAGCCGCTCATGTAATCGGTGAAGTGGCCTTCGTCTTGATGCGCAGGATCTTTTTTCAGACGGCCTTTATGGATAAACCACACAATGCCGGTAAATACCACAAACACCAGCAATACGGCGGTAAAACTCATGAAAAACGACAACACGCCGAACACGCCGATCATCATCAGCAGATAGCCCCATTGCAGGCCACCGCTCCATTCGCCGTTGTCTTCACGCACTTTGCTGCTTTTCAGATACAGCACCACGCCGAACACAAAGGCAGCGATGGCTGCAAACAATAAATTCGTACCCATTATTTGTCACTCACTTGCAAAATCGCCAAGAACGCGCTTTGTGGAATTTCCACATTGCCCACCTGTTTCATACGGCGTTTACCGGCTTTTTGTTTTTCCAACAGTTTTTTCTTACGCGTGATGTCACCGCCGTAACATTTCGCCAATACGTTTTTACGCAGGGCTTTGACGTTTTCACGGGCGATAATCTGGCTGCCGATGGCGGCCTGCACGGCAATGTCAAACATTTGGCGCGGAATCAGTTCGCGCATTTTGGCGGCCAATTCGCGGCCGCGATGTACTGCTGTTTGACGGTGCACAATCAGGCTCAAGGCATCGACTTTTTCGCCGTTGACCATAATATCCAATTTAATCAAGTCAGAAGCTTGGAATTCTTTAAACTGATAATCCAAAGAAGCATAGCCGCGCGATGTGGATTTGAGCTTATCAAAGAAATCCATCACCACTTCATTCATCGGCAAATCATAGGTCAACATCACTTGGCGACCCATGTATTGCATATTCACCTGCACGCCACGCTTTTGGTTACACAGCGTCATCACGTTGCCGACATATTCCTGCGGCACTAGAATAGTGGCGGTGATAATCGGCTCGAGAATGGTTTCAATCTGGCTGATGTCGGGCAGCTTAGATGGGTTTTCCACTTCGATTTTTTCGCCATTTTTCATCACCACTTCATACACCACCGTCGGCGCAGTGGTAATCAAATCCATATCGAATTCGCGTTCCAAACGCTCTTGCACGATTTCCAAGTGCAACAAACCCAAGAAGCCGCAACGGAAACCAAAACCCAAGGCTTGCGACACTTCCGGCTCGAACTTCAAAGCTGCATCGTTGAGTTGCAGTTTTTCCAAAGCATCGCGCAAGGCTTCGTAGTCGTGGCTTTCCACCGGATACAGGCCGGCAAATACCTGACTTTGCACTTCTTGGAAGCCCGGCAGCGGCTCGGCGGCAGGGTTGGCCATCAGCGTGATGGTATCGCCCACTTTGGCGGAACCCAATTCTTTAATACCGGTAATCAAAAAGCCCACTTCACCGGCTTTCAATTCCGGCTTTTGCACCGATTTCGGTGTGAACACGCCCAATTGCTCAACCTGCGTTTCGGCTTTGGTGCTCATGAAACGCACTTTGTCTTTGAGTTTCAGACGGCCTTGTTTGATACGAATTAACATCACCACGCCGACATAATTGTCAAACCACGAGTCGATAATCATCGCTTGCAAAGGCGCATCTTCATCACCTTCCGGCGCCGGCACTTTGGCCACGATTTCTTCCAACACATCTTCCACGCCCAAGCCGCTCTTGGCCGAACACTGCACCGCGCCAATGGCATCGATGCCGATGATGTCTTCAATTTCTTGTTCCACACGTTCAGGGTCGGCAGCAGGCAAGTCGATTTTGTTCAACACCGGCACCACTTCCACGCCCAAATCAATGGCGGTATAGCAGTTGGCCACGGTTTGCGCTTCCACGCCTTGCGACGCGTCCACCACCAACAGCGCGCCTTCGCAAGCAGACAGCGAACGCGACACTTCGTAAGAAAAGTCAACGTGTCCCGGGGTGTCAATCAGGTTGAGCTGGTAAGTTTGGCCATCACGCGCTTTGTAGCTCAAAGCCGCAGTTTGCGCCTTAATGGTGATGCCGCGCTCTTTTTCAATATCCATAGAATCCAGCACCTGCGTGCTCATTTCACGCAATTCCAAACCACCGCAATACTGAATGAAACGGTCGGCCAGCGTTGATTTACCATGGTCGATGTGGGCAATAATGGAGAAATTTCGGATATTTTTCATGTAGTTATTTTGATGAGAAGTTCGATGGTTCAAAAGGCCGTCTGAAAAAACACGGTAAGCTTTCAGACGGCCTTCCAAATAGAATTAAAATAGCTGTGTATTTTAGCGGAAATTTACTGTTTTTGCATGGGTTTTTAAAGCTTGGCGACAATCTCCATCACCATCTTCGCCGAACTCACTGCCGCAGTTTTCAAAAATTCTTCAAAACTAATATCTGCTTTTTCATCGGCAGAATCGGATACCGCTCGAATCACGACTAATGGCGTATTCAATTGATGGCACGCTTGGGCAATGGCGGCTGCCTCCATTTCTACCGCTTGCACATCATTAAAATGACCGCGGATTTCCGCCACACGCTCGCTGCTGTGGACGAATTGGTCGCCGCTGACAATCAAACCACGGCTGACTTGGGCGTGTTCAAATGCTTGCGCGGCATCTTTGGCTACGGCCATTAATTGTTCATCACTTTCAAACACAGCAGGTTGCTGCGGCACTTGTCCCCACACATAGCCGAATGCGGTCACATCCACATCATGATGCGCCACGCGCTCGCCAATCACCACATCTCCAACTTTTAAACCCTTACCTAAGCCGCCCGCGCTGCCGGTATTGATCACACAATCGGGTTGAAACTGATGAATCACCCATGCGGTGGCGATTGCGGCGTTGACTTTACCAATTCCGCTCAACACCAACACCATGCGCTTGCCGTTGAGCGTACCTTCATAGGCATTAAATTTACCGAATTGATGTGCTTTAATGTCGTCCATACGCGTTTTCAATAATTCAATTTCCTGCGCCATCGCACCGATAACGGCCACTGTGTTCATGCTCATGATTCTGCCTTTCTAAATGATTTGCGTGGATTATAACGCAAAGTACCGCTCCTAAATAATGGATAAACCACTATGCGCCTGCGAGGTTATGCCGATTCTTTAACATTGATACCTCAAAGGCCGTCTGAAATCCGTTCAGACGGCCTGAGCTCTTTTATTCCATTCATCATTTAATATGAATACTCTTTCTCCAACTCCAACACCCCGTTTTCCATGTGCCAAATTTCCTGCCCCAAGGCTTCGGCATCGGCGCGGTCGTGGGTAATCAAAATCATCGGCACGCCAGCCGCTTGCCGCAAGGCCAATACTTCGCGGCGGGTGTGTTCGCGCAATTGGGCATCCAATGCGGAAAACGGTTCATCCAAAAGCAGCAATTTTGGCTCGGTAATCAACATTCTTGCCAAGGCAGTGCGCTGCTTTTGGCCGCCGGAAATTTGGTTGGGATAATGGTCGGCAATGTGCGCCAATTCAAGTAAATCCAACCAATACTGCGCTTTTTCAGACGGCCTTTTACTTGGGTTGCACCAACCTGTTTTCAAACCAAAGTCGATATTTTGCGCCACGGTCAAATGCGGAAACAAGGCATAATCTTGAAACAGCAAACCGGCCTTGCGCGCTTGCGTATTCAGTTTTGTGCGCTCGTCCCACCATGTTTCGCCGTTGATGCGGATATGGCCACTGTCAGGTTGGAGCAAACCGGCCAATAATTGCAAGGTCAGGCTTTTGCCCGAACCGGATGCACCTAAAATCACAATGCGCTGCGCATCGGATTTCAGGGCGACATTCAAGGCAAACGACGGCAGCTTTTTGTGTAATTCAATATCAAACAGCATTATTTTCTCCCGTCTTTCACGCGCATTAAATGTCCGGCAGCCAGCAAAATCATGATACACACCGCCGACACCAGCACCACCAAACCATTGGCCAGCGCATCATCTCCGGCTTGTACCGCTTCGTAAATCGCAATCGACAAAGTCTGCGTCTGCCCCGGAATGCTGCCGGCAATCATCAAAGTCGCACCAAATTCACCCAAGGCACGGGCAAACGCCAACAAAATACCGGCCAAAATGCCGCGCCACGCCAAAGGCAGGCTGACGCGGAAAAACACCGCCGCTTCACTCAAGCCCAATACCCGCGCCGCCTGCTCCAATTGCGGATTCACTTCTTCAAAAGCCGCCCGTGCCGGTTTGAAAATCAGCGGAAACGTCACCACCATCGCCGCAATCACCGCGCCCTGCCATGTAAAAATCAGGTTGATGTCGAACGTGTCTTTGAGCCACACGCCGAATGCGCTGTTGCGGCCGAATGCGACCAAAAGATAATAGCCCAGCACCGTCGGCGGCAGCACCATCGGCAGAGTCAGCAGCGTATCCAGCACATTGCGCCCGATAAAACGCCAACGCGCCAAAGTAAAGCCGACCGCCACCGCCAACACAGTATTCAACAGCGTGGCGGTTGCGGCGATTTTGAGCGAAAGGAATAAGGTAGTGAGTAAGGTTTCGTTCATAGATGGATTCAAGGCCGTCTGAAAAATATGCTTTCAGACGGCCTGTTTTATTTTTCATTCAAAATATTAAGGCTTTCTAAAACCATAACGGTTCAACACCGCCTGCCCTTGCGCCGACAACACATACTGCACAAACCGCTTCGCTTCCGCCGCTTGTTTGGCGTTTTTGCTCACCGCAATCGGGTAAGACACGGGGTTTTGTGTCGGCACGGTTGCCAAGATTTTGACCTTGTCCTTCATCAACACCGCATCGGTTCGGTAGACAAAACCGGCATCGACTTCACCGCGTGCAATGTAATCTAAAGATTGGCGCACGTTTTGCGTGGTGATGATTTTCGGCTGCAAACCTGCCCACAAACCGGCTTTTTCCAAGCTGGCTTTGCTGTAACGACCGACCGGTACGCTGGCCGGATTGCTTACGGCGATGCGGCCGAACTGTCGGCTTTGTAAATCGCTGAGTTTCGTGACCGCATATCGGCTGTTTTTCGGCGCAGCAATCACCAAGTCATTGAGCGCGAACGTTTTGCGGCTGGCCGCATCAATCACGTTTTTCTGCTGCGCCTGATTCATGGTGACTTCATCGGCAAACGCCAATACATCCACCGGCGCGCCCTGTACTGCCTGCTGCAACAATGCGCCTGAACCGGCGGTATTCAGCTTGATTTTGCTTTGCGGATATTGTTTGTGATAGCGCGTGATGATGTCGTTGAACGCATCTTTCAGGCTCGCGGCAGCGGATACAGTGATTTCCGCCGCGGATACTTGGCTTGCAACAAAACAAGTCAACAAAAAGGCATAAGGGATTTTCATACGGCCTACCCGATGGATAAAAAACGTTGTTGTACCACTTCTCCCAATACCCTTTTATACTCATAAAGAACTAATTCATTCAGTTAATATCTCAATAGACCGAGACCTTTGCAAAACCCTAGATTTGAGTACAATTCAAAGTTGTAGCAGCGCAGAAAGCGAAGACATATCACTTAGATAGGTAAGCTTTCGAGCAGCGCACAACGAAGAAATGTGCCAAAGATAGGGATTTTGCAAAGGTCTCAGGCCGTCTGAAAATCAATGAGTGTATAATGCGCCTTTTTAATATTGAAATGTTCCCCCACACCATGATGGCTTCCCCCAAACAAGAATTTTTACGCGGCATTAAAGACTGCTCGCCCATGCTCATTGGCTTATTGCCGTGGGCGATTATTTTGGGCGTACAAGGCGGGCAAAAAGGCATGAGTTGGCTGGAAATGATGCTGATGACGGGGATGAATTTTGCCGGCGGCTCGGAATTTGCTGCGGTTGATTTGTGGACGCATCCACTGCCAATTCTGCTGATTGCCAGCGTAACCTTTATGATCAATTCGCGCCATATTTTGATGGGGGCGGCTTATGCGCCCTATATGAAAAATGCGCCGATGAAAAAAGTGTTGCCGTCGCTGTTTTTTATGTGTGACGAATCGTGGGAACTGGGTTTGGCCGATGCACAAAAACGCAAAGCGGCCGGTTTGAGCGGCTTTAATTTTGCCTATTACGGCGGCACGTGTTTCATTATGTACACCACTTGGATTTTGTTTGCCACCATCGGCGCGGCGGTCGGCCCGATGTTCGGCGATGTGGCTGCGTGGGGCTTCGGCATGGCGTTTCCGGCGGTATTTTTGGTGATTATGCGCGGCTTGTGGAAGAGCTTTTCGGCAGCGCGACCTTGGTTTGTCAGCCTGATTGTGGCGGGCATTACCTGCTTGAGTATTGACGGCCCTTGGTATGTACCGGCCGGCGCATTATCGGGCTTACTCACCGCCTATCTCTTAGGGGAACAAGAATGATTACGCTTGATTCCTTCCTGCTTTTTTGCGCCATGTTGTGCGTGACTTATTCCACCCGCCTTATCGGCTTTTTCGCCCTACGCAACCGCACCTTGAGCAAACGCGCGCAAACAGTAATGGAAGCCGCGCCTGGCTGTGTGTTGATTTCGGTGATTGCGCCTTATTTTGTGTCCGACAAACCGCATGAGCTGATTGCCATCGCCTTGACTGTCTTGGCCGCCAGCCGTTTTTCGATGTTGGTTACCGTCATCATCGGCGTGGCTTCATCGGGCATACTCGGCTACTTGATGCGTTGATGCTGCCGTATATCGGTTTATCGCACGCATCGCGTCGCAATCACGTATAATCTTGTTCATAATCCGTTTATTACCCTCAAAGGATGATTCAGATGGCCTATCAAGAAACGTATCAAAAATGGTTGGATTTTGCCGACATGCCCGACTTCTTAAAACAAGAATTGTCGGACATGGATGAAAAAACCAAAGAAGACGCATTCTATGCCCCGCTGGAATTCGGTACTGCCGGTATGCGCGGCGTCATCGGCGCCGGTATCAACCGCATCAACCGCTATGTGGTGCGCCAAGCCACCGAAGGCTTTGCCCAACTGATTGCCGCCAAAGGCGAAGCCGCAAAAAACGCCGGCGTGGTGATTGCCTATGATTCGCGCCATTTTTCGCAAGAATTTGCCTTTGATTCCGCTGCTTTGTTGGCGCAACACGGCATTCAGGCGTATGTGTTTGAATCCTTGCGCCCGACCCCTGAATTATCCTTTGCCGTGCGCGAACTCAAAGCCGCCGGCGGCATCATGATTACCGCCAGCCACAATCCGGCTGAATTTAACGGCTATAAAGTCTATGGTGAAGACGGCGGCCAATTGTCGCCTGATGATGCCGCAGCTTTGACCAAACTCATCCGCGCTGTGGACGACCCGTTCACCATCCAAGTGGCCGATTTCGATGCCGCCAAAGCCGACGGTAAAATCAAGCTACTGGGCGAAGAGATGGACCAAAAATACTTGGCCGCCGTCAAAACCGTCACCATTAATCCCGAATTGATTGCCCAACACGGCAAAGACCTGAAAATCGTCTATACCCCGCTGCACGGCACCGGCGAAATGATGGTGCGCCGCGCCTTGAAGCAAGCCGGTTTTGAGTCGTTTGAACTGGTTGAAGAACAAGCCATCGCCGATCCAAACTTCACCACCGCACCTTCGCCAAATCCCGAAAGCCAAGCCGCGTTTGCTTTGGCCGAAAAACTGGGCGCAGCAGTCGGCGCTGATTTGCTGCTCGGCACCGACCCCGATGCCGACCGCTTGGGCGTGGAAATCCGCCAAGCCGACGGCAGCTACTTGACCTTAACCGGCAACCAAATCGGTGCGGTCATGGCGAAATACATTTTGAAAGCCCACCGCCAAGCCGGTACACTGCCAACAAACGGCGCGATTTGCAAATCCATCGTTTCCACCGAATTAGTCGGCAAAATCGCCGAAAGCTATGGCGTGACCGTATTCAATGTTTTGACCGGTTTCAAATTCGTGGCCGAAAAAATCGCCGAATTCGAGCGCACGCAAGCTTATGATTATTTGTTCGGTTTTGAAGAGAGCAACGGCTATTTAATCAAACCGTTCGCCCGCGACAAAGACTCGGTGCAAGCCGCAGTGATGTTTGCAGAAATCGCCGCCTACTACCGCTCGCGCGGCATGACGTTGGCCGATGGTCTTGACGAAATCTATCGCGAATACGGCTATTATTTCGACAAACCGATTTCCATCACCATGACCGGCATCGACGGTGCGGCAGAAATCCAAGCGATTATGGACAAATTCCGTGCCAACGCGCCGAAGCAGTTTAACGGCACAAACATCATCAAAGTAGAAGATTTCCAAGCGCAAACCGCCACCGATTCAGACGGCAAGGTTACTGCTTTGAACACATCGCCAAGCAATGTTTTGAAATACTACTTGGCCGATGGTTCTTGGGTAGCCGTGCGCCCTTCCGGCACCGAGCCGAAAATCAAATTCTACATTTCAGCCGTCGGCAGCAGCATGAACGAAGCTGAAGGCAAGTTCAAAGAAATGTATAAAGAAATCAAAGCCTTTATTGCTTGATTGGGTTTGATTTTTCGACAACAAGGCCGTCTGAACAATCAATTTTCAGACGGCCTTCTGCTTATCTATCGATTCAAATTGTTATGCTTCTACACCACAATTTTCACGCGCCGACACGCAAATCCCGTATAATGCCGTCTGAAACATTTTCTTAAGTAAAACAATGGCCAACCAAAGATTGATTTACGGCTTTCACGCCGTTAACGCCCGCTTGTGGCAAAACCCGAAATCCATTACCGAACTCTACATTCAAGAAGGCAAAAACGATGCCCGCACACGCGAAGTGTTGGAAAAAGCCGCCGCCGAAAACGTGCGCCTGCATTTTGCCGATGCCAGCCGTCTCGATACCATCGCCAAAGGCGCGCGCCATCAAGGCGTGGTCGGCTTTATCGACGCGTCTAAAAACCACGTCCACTTGGAAGACGTATTGGAAAACCTGCGCGAACCGGCCTTTTTATTGGTGCTCGACGGCATTACCGACCCACACAATCTCGGCGCGTGTCTGCGTACCGCTGATGCCATGGGTGTGCATGCGGTAATTGCACCCAAAGACAAAAGCGCGGGCTTGAATGCCACTGTCAGCAAAGTGGCCTGCGGCGCGGCCGAAACCGTGCCTTACATTACCGTCACCAATTTGGCACGCACCTTGCGCGAATTGAAAGAATACGGCATTTGGATTGTCGGCACCGATATGGGCGGCCAATCCGATTTGTACCACACCGACCTGCCCGAAAGCGTGGCATGGGTGATGGGCAACGAAGGCGAAGGCATGCGCCGACTGACGCGCGAACATTGCGATATGCTGGTGTCGATTCCAATGTTCGGCACGGTCGAGAGCATGAATGTGTCGGTATCCGCCGGTATGGTGTTGAGCGAAACACGCCGTCAGCGGGTGTTGAAAGCAGAACAGTAAACCTACACATCAAAATGCCGTCTGAAAATGTTTTCAGACGGCATTTTTTATTGGAATTTCAAAACGCATTCCTACAATAAAGACAACACATAGCGCGTAGCAAACGCCTGCGTTTCCCCTGCCTGCAATACCTGCAAGCCCAAGCCATTATTGAAACTGTCCGGCGCACCGCTCAAGTTTTCCAAAGCAATCGAATCGCGTGTCTGCGGAACATAGATTTGCAGATACGGATAGCGTGAATCCGGATAAATGCGCAGTTGCAGCTTTTCACCGCTCAACACGCAAGCCGGTTGGTTAAAATCAGTCAACACGAAACTGTTGTCCAGCGTGATGCCCTGCATACTCAAGGCCATCTGAAAGCGGGTATCGGGCAGGATATTGCCGTTGGCGACCAAATCTTGGTCGAATTCCAACCGCTCGCTGCTGTTGAGCTGCATCGTCCAATCATCCACCTTGCCGCCCAAAGTGAAATAAGGATGCCAGCCGTCGGCCAGCGGCATGGCGCGGTTGCCGGTGTTGGTTGCGCGCGTGGTGACACTCAGGCCGTCTGAAGCCAATCGGTACACAATATTCAGGCGATAGGCAAAAGGATAGCCGCTGTCATCTTGGCGGTAATCTGCCGCCAGCTCTACCCAAGCCGATTGCGCATCCGCGCCACTATCGACAATGACAAAATCACAGTCATATATCAAACCGTGCAACGCGTGGCCGGCTGCCTGAAATTTGCCCTCAAGCTGATAATGCTGCCCGTCAAACACATATTTACCATGCCGCACGCGACAGGCAAACGGGCTGAGTTTGGCGCTGTGAAAACCATCGGTCAGCATTTGGCGGCATTGCTCTGGCGATTGATGCCCTTTGATGGTGTTGAACCAAGTGCCGTCAGGCTGCAGGATTTCATAGCGGTTGAGCAAGGCGCCAAAGGTGTAAATTTCGGCGCGACGTTGGCCGCTGTAGGTTAATACAATGGTTTCTTCCGATAAATCAAGGCTGAACATCTTCGCTCATTTCTCCATACACAAAATGCCGTCTGAAAATCATTTCACAGACATTCAGACGGCATCGATTTCACTCAACTACTTACGAACGGCGTCGGCGGTACTCACCCGGCAGCAGCATATCCGCCCATTTCATGATGTTGGCGACTTCTGCTGGGTTCAATTCGTAAAACTGGCCGCGTTTCAAACGGTTCGGCAGACCAATCGGGCCAAAACCCACGCGTACCAAACGACTCACGGTCAAACCTTGGCTTTCAAAAATGCGGCGTACCTCGCGGTTGCGGCCTTCTTTAATCACCACGTTATACCATTTGTTCATGCCCTCGCCGCCCTGCTCGTAAATACGCTCGACTTTGGCCAAACCGTCTTCCAGCATCACGCCTTCTTGCGTCAGCATACGCATTTGCTCGGTACTCAATTCGCCCAACACGCGTACGGCGTATTCGCGCTCGACTTCAAAGCTCGGGTGGGCAAAACGCTGCACCAATTCGCCTGAAGTGGTCAAAATCAGCAAACCGCTGGTGTTGATGTCCAAACGGCCAATCGCCACCCAACGGCTGCTCGCTGCTTGCGGCAAACGGTCGAAAATACTCACGCGGCCTTGCGGGTCGTCGCGCGACACGATTTCGCCTTCTTGTTTGTAATACAAAATAACGCGTGGCAAACGGTCGGCCCACTTCAGCTTGATGACGTTGCCCTTCACCGTCACATGGTCATCGGGCGTGACTTTTTCGCCCAATTCGGCCACGCGGCCATTGACCGTCACCCAGCCGTTGGTAATCCATTCTTCCATCTCACGGCGTGAACCCACGCCCGAAGCGGCCAGCACTTTTTGCAAACGCTCCGGCTCGAAGCGCGACAAATCGCTGCGGCGCTCTTTCAAATCGCGTGCGTGTTCCATAATTTTTTGGTTCGGATTGCGCACCATCAGCTTTTTCGCCTTGGATGCACGCTGCTTCGGCGCACGCGGATTTTGCTCGGTCGCTTGGTCACGGAAACTTGATTTTGCGTTTTTGCCTGTTTTCAGGCCGTCTGAAACGGCTTCACCGCGCGCACGGCGGCCGCCTTTGAATTCGGTTTCTTGTGATTTGGATTTAAAGCCGGATTCGGCTTTCGGTTTGCTTTTGAACGATACGCTTTTCTTGGCGGGCTTTTTGGCGGCGGTGGACACGCCGTCACGCCATTCGCGCTTGCTGGTCGGCTTTTTGGCCATGATGAATCTCCTAACACGTTGGATATGTTGAAAACAACGGTTCTTCTGCGGCACATGCGGCAGGATGGTTGAACAATAAATACTGGGGGAATACTGAGGCCGTCTGAAAAATAAGCGCTTTCAGACGGCCTTTTATATCAACGGCGATTTTACCCTATTTTATTGAATTTGTGTTGGTTTTAATTGAGAAAAGGCCGTCTGAACACAACTTATTTCAGCCATTCATCCCCATTGTGAAACTCAAGCCCATCAAGGTGCCAAACGCTCTTTCACCCACACGCCGTTTTCCAGTCGATACTGAATGCGGTCGTGCAAACGGCTCGGGCGACCTTGCCAAAATTCAATGCGATCGGGAATCACGATATAGCCGCCCCAATGTGGCGGACGGGGTACATGCAGCGGGTGTTTCGCGCCAACTGCCGCGGCTTTCGCCACCAGCATGGCTTTACCGGAAATCACTTCGCTCTGATTGCTCGCCCATGCCCCGATGCGGCTGGTGTAAGGGCGACTGTCGAAATACTCATCAGAAGCAGCGGCATCCAGTTTTTCAATGCGCCCTTCAATGCGCACTTGGCGCTCCAATTCCGGCCAAAAAAACGTCATCGCAGCAAACGGGTTTGCGGCAAACGATTTGCCCTTGCGGCTGTGATAATTGGTAAAAAAGACAAAGCCTTGCGCGTTCACTTCTTTCAGCAAAACCATGCGGCTATTGGGGCGGCCGTCTTCACCGACCGCAGCCACGTTCACCGCTGTTGGCTCGTTGACTTGTGAATGCATGGCTTCTTGCAGCCATTGTTCAAATTGGGTAATGGGGTTGCTGTCGCACTCTGATTCCGACAGCTCGCGTTTGCTGTAGTCTTCGCGGATATTGTGCAGATCCATGATGGTTCTCCTGTGGTTTACTCTAATGATACGCTTTTTTTTCAGACGGCCTCAAGCTTGTTATTTGTTATAATGCCGTCTGAAAAATATCCATGCGAGAAAAACCATGCAAACAGAAGTCGAACTGAAAATCTTAAACCCGAAAATGGCCGAGCAGCTGCCCGCCTACGCCACCCCCGGCTCTGCCGGCTTGGATTTACGAGCGTGTTTAGACGAAGCCGTAACGCTGCAACCGGGCGAAACCTATCTGGTGCCAACCGGCTTGGCCGTGCATTTGGCCAACCCTGCCTACGCCGCCGTCTTGCTGCCGCGCTCCGGCCTTGGCCACAAACACGGCATTGTGCTGGGCAATCTGGTTGGCTTAATCGACTCGGATTATCAGGGCGAATTGAAAGTGTCGGTGTGGAACCGCAGCCAAACCGCATTCACCATCGAACCGATGGAACGCATCGCGCAAATGGTGATTGTGCCGGTGACTCAGGCGGCGTTTAAAGTGGTGGACGAATTTGCCGCCAGCGAACGCGGCGAAGGCGGATTCGGCAGTACCGGTAAAGCTTAAATCTATGATTTAAAAGGCCGTCTGAAACCCATGTGAACTGTCCCCCAATTCTTGGACAAGTTAATAATCTTTCTCAAACAGCCTGTTCAAGCTGGGTTCTGTAAGCCACAGGACTCAGCTTTTTTAAATTCAAACTAATACGTTCATAATTGTAGTAACGTATGTAATCATCTATCACTTTGGTCAATTCTGTCACCGATAACACACCTTCCTGATAGAAGCTTTCCACTTTTAATGTCCCGAAGAAACTCTCCATCGGTGCGTTATCCCAGCAATTCCCTTTGCGCGACATGCTTTGCACAATGCCCTTCTCGGCCAGCTTTTCCCGATAAGCCTGAGTTCAGTAAAGCACACCTTGGTCGGAATGCAGCAGCGGGGTCTGCCCTTTCAGACGGCCGAATGCCTTATCCAGCATCTGCATGACCATCTTGCTGTCCGGCTTTCTACTGAGCTCATAAGCCACAATCTCACGGTTAAATACATCCAATATCGGCGATAAGTACAGTTTGCCGTCGGTGCGTTTAAACTCGGTCACATCGGTCAACCATTTAGCTCCCGCTTTATCGGCAGTGAATGCACGCTTAAGGATGTTTTTCGACGTTTCTTCTATGACTTGCGGACGATAGGCTTTTTTACTGCGCACTTTGGCTTTTAGCCCCAATAGTCTCATAATACGTTGCACTTTCTTTTTATTCCACGACAATACGGCACCAATCCGCCGTTGGCCGTAGCGGCCTTTGTGTTGGTGATAGACTTCACTCACCGCTGCTTTGGCTTCTATATCGGGATCAGGTCTGCCGATGTGGTAGTAGAAACTGCTTTTGGGTATACCGGCACTGTGCAACAGGTATTTCAGCGGGTGCTTCGCCCTCAGCGTTTGAACGGTTTCGCAGCGTTGGCGGCGTTCTTTTCGTTGAGGGCTTTCATGTGCTTTAGGTAGTCGTTCTCCGCCCTCATGTAGCGTAATTCTTCAATCAGCTCTGCCTGAGTTTTTTCATGGTCGGGTTTGTCGACGATAAAGGGATTCTTGCGTTTGGTCTGCATAGTCTTCATCTTACATTCGCATTTCAAGTGCAACGCTCAAATGCCATTGGCAAGGGCTGCTGAAAACAGATCACCCGGTGTCTCATAGTCCAATGTCTTTCTCGGTCGGCGGTTAAGGGCCTCCTCAACCGCTTTAATCTTTTTAGCCCCCAGTTTCCTAAAATCCGTCCCCTTTGGGAAGTATTGTCTGATCAGCTCGTTGGTATTCTCCACCAAGCCTTTTTCCCAAGAATGGTATGGACGGCAGAAGTAGGTTTCCGCACCCAGGGCTTTGGCAAAGGTTTTATGTCGGTAAAACTCTTTACCGTTATCCAAAGTAATCGTTTGAATGATATCTTTAAACGGCTTCAATGCCCGAATCACTACCCGGGCTACATCTTCTGCTTTGAAATTGCTGATTTTGCGGATAACGACAAATTTGGTTTTTCTTTCAACAGCAACCACCAGTCCGCTTTTTTGATCTTTACCGACAATGGTGTCCATCTCGAAATCGCCGACCCGCTCTTTTTGATCGACAATGGCAGGTCTGTGTTCAATGTCGGTTCTGTCCGGTACGCTGCCTTTTGTCCATGCACCGCTGCCGTATTTTCTGCGGTAGGGTTTGGAAACGATACGCAGATGGGTGTACAGGTCGCCGCCGTTTTGACGGTCTTTGGCGAGATAGCGGTAAAGGGTGCTGTGGTGCAGTTTGATGTGTTGATGTTTCAGCAGGTAGCCGCAGACTTGTTCGGGGCTGTATTTTTGGGTAATCAGTTTGTTAACAGTCTGTTTGACGGCAGTAGTCAGTTTGGTTGGCTTTTTGTTTTTCTTTTTAACTTCGCTTTGCTGTTGTGCTTTTCGGTAACAGTAGGTTCCGTTGACGGAATGCCGTCTGATTTCCCGACTGACGGTGGCGGGATGACAACCGATGTTCTGTGCGATTTGGTTTAGGGGTAGGTTGCGGTAATGTCTGGAAATGTAGTATCTTTGGTGTGAGGTCAGTTGTGTGTAGGCCATATTGCAATCTTTCTTGTCAGGAAAGGCAGTATACTACCGCATACTGGCCTTTTCTGTTATTGGAAATTGCACTTGTTAGGCGAATGTAAGGGCCTTTTCATTTAAACCATTTACCCGTCACCACGCTCCAACAACATCACCATCATCACCGCATTCAACACCAACACATCATCGCGCTCATCGGTTTGGCCGAGTTTCTCCAAGCTGAATTTACGCTCAAAAAATGATGGCTCTTTTTTCAGGCGATACACTTCCTGCCCATCTGGCGCAGTGAGTGCGTAAGTCGGGTTGAGAAAATAGCCGGTCAGCGAACCAAGCAGCGGAATCTCACCTATCAAACCGTTGACCAACGCCACCATCGGATTGGTTTCACGCAATTGATATACTTCGCGCCCCTGCTCGTCAAACAGCACATAGCTGGTTTTCCACAACGATTTCATGCCGTGGCGCTGGATTTTACCGATAAGCTTGCCGCTTGAATCGCGCACGGTATAAACCGCATTAAAATCAATAATACGGTCGGCCTGAATGTTGAACAATTCAGTTTTGTCGCTGCTGCTGCGAAAAATCTGCACCGACTCTTTGATTTTAAAAATCTTCTGCCGCGTGTAGGCAATTTCCTTGCCATCGGCATCGAACACAGAAAAATCGTTCGACGGTGTGAAAATTTTGAATTGGAAATTTAAGGGGAAACGGATATTTTGCATGATGTTCTTTTCTGAAAACGGACAAAATGGCGCTATTGAAGCCATCAACTCATTTTGTAACCATTATCGCACACATACAGCCGTTTCGAAAATCCATCCATTCCGATTGATCAAAAATTTAGCATCAGCGCATAAAGCTGCATTTATTATGAATCGCCTTCAGGGTTGACTTCTTTAACCTCACCATTTTGATAGGCAACGTGTTTTGCCAATTCTTGCTGCGCTTCTTGCCAAGTATGGCCGCATTGCGTGCATTGCAGCAAACCATCGGGAGTATGGTGGCAGTAAGCGAATTGACAATTCGGGCAGTAAATATGGCTGCGGATTTCCATGGCAAGATCCTTTCATTGTTTGCAAAGCGTATTTCAATATGCCGTCTGAAAAGTTCAGACGGCATATTGATGAGTGAAAAGTGTAAAGCGCACTATCTTTTTATTTATGAGATTTTTTTATGGGCTTAATTTGTTTTTATTATAAATATCTTAATGGACAATACTTGCCCGATTCTTTAAAAAACTTGCCTAATCCTACGAATTGTTTAGAATCGTTTTGTCGTATCAAAAGATTTTATTATGGATTCTGCAGCCATTGAAAGCATCAGCCGACATATTCAAACCCTTAATCAAACAAGCCTTACGCCTTTTGAAGGCATCATGGTGCATGCGACTGAGCCGCCGGTCGAAATCGATGTAATTTCCGAATACACCACCGTAACATTTATTTTATCGGGCGAACAAAATATGCGGCTGGGTGACCGCTCTTTCATTGCACGTGGCGGCGATATGCTGTTTATTCCGTTCCAACTGCCCATTTCAACCCGCTTTCTGCCCCATGCCCACGCGCAATTTACGGGCGTGAGTTTGGTGTTAGATGAGCAATGGCTGGCCGACATTGCTGCGCAAACTTCGCTGCGCAGCAATAGGTAGGTGCAAATTCAATCGACAAAGAAGAAGAGGAGCGCATTTTGCAAGCGGAACTTGCCGCTGAAATGCAAAGTTTGGAAAAAAATCAGAGCAATCAAAGCCAAGTGAGTCTTGACATGTCTTGATTTTATGGTAAAGTAAAGTACAGAGAAATTTATGTTTTAATATTTACCCTTAAATAAAGGAGGTCGTATGAAAACCAAACACATTCTGTTGCCTCTGGTCGCATTGTTTGTTTCAGCGACCTCTTTTGCAGGCAATGATTGCGGCGTTTTTGCTGATGCATGTGCGCATGGTGCAAAATTGGCAGCAAAAAACCAAGCGACTATTCAAAAAGCTTATGACGAAGGTCGTCAAAAAGTGTTGAATCAGGCTTATGACGAAGGTCGTCAAGCACGAATTGAGGCAATTCGCGCGAAAGCGCGTGAGCAAGCACGTTTGGAGTATGCTCGGAAGTACAATACTCAACCGGCAGCTAACGCAACCAATTAAGCTAACCCGAAAGGCTGCATTAAATTGCAGCCTTTTTTGTATCTATATAAAATGAGATATTGAAATGTCTATTGCGCAAGAAATAGGGTTCGTTTCCCTTCGTTATGGCTATTACACGAAAGACGGTGAGACAGTTATCCCGGTCAAAATCAATTCAACATGCCTAGATGATGATGTTATTTGGTTTTCGGATGCTGACAAAGGAGCGTTGTGGGAAACTGGTTTAACAGGGAGGGTGAATATTAAATCCGCCGATTATCTTTTGTTTAACCGGTATACCAAATTGGATACCCATACAAAACTGTGCCAAGCCTATCGGGATATGGTGAAAATTTTAACCAAATTCGATACCAACTTTCCCGGATTGCCGTGGCGAATCGCACCTCGACAATGTGCCGGTTTTCGGGGTAGGATTTGACAGCATATCGCCGGCCATCCAAGATTGCTTGCGCCGCCTGATTGCACTGCTGGATGCATCTTCCCCCACGCGCCATGCCTTAGCCGAATGTTACAAACCAGAATTGGCGTTTTATTTACTTGAAAGCCGTCTGAAAAATCATTTGCTCGCTTTTTGCAATCAAAACAGCCAATTGCAGAAAATTAAAAAAGCCTGCCATTATCTGCAGGTGCATTGGGCGGAAAAATTAGCCGTTGCCCGCTTAACCGAATTATCGGGCATGGGGCAATCGGCTTTTTATCAGCATTTCAAGATGATTACCGGCTATACGCCCTTGCAGTATCAAAAATCAATTCGTCTGAATCATGCCAAAAACCTGATTTTGAAACGTGATTTGCCCATTACTCAAATCGCCTATCAGGTGGGGTACGAGAGCGCCAACCAATTCAGCCACGAATACAAGCGCATGTTTGGCACCACGCCTAAAGAAGACCAATAGGCCGTCTGAATTTCACAATACATTCAAATAAATCGCCTACTTAACGCATATCTGCTTTCTTTCTCAAAAGAAATGCTAAAATCCATTATCTGGCCGCGATCTACCCTTTGCAGCGCCACCCTATTCCGACTCATTCACGAGAATGCTTATGCTTTTTTCATCTGCCAACGCGGCCAAACCTGTAAGTGAAGCCGCCAATCATCTTTTGGAATCAACCGGCAACGGTTTGAAAGAATTTTTCTTCAATCTGTTTGCACGTAACCAATTCACTTCCCACCTGCTGGAACGCAGCTTCAGCGAACCCATCGGCTGGCTGGAAATCGGCATTACCGTTGCGCTGATGATAGCGACTTATTATTTGTCGGAATTTCTGATTCGCAAATATCCGGTGTTGCCCGGCAAAAAATGGGCAAGTGTCCGCCATATTGGCAACCGCTTGCTGTGGCCTTTTTTGCTGCTGATTTGCTCGATTATCGCGCTTTATACATGGAATTTGTTCGAATTGCGCTCGGTATGGCTACGCTTACTCATCATGGCCGCACGCTGGATGATTCTGATTCGCTTGGTGTTGTCTTTGGTGCATGCCGCATTACCAAGCCATAAGGTGACCGACTGGCTGGAACGCTTCTTATCCGGCACATTGTGGGTATGTTTTGTCATTTGGTTGTCGGGTATCGATGATTTGCTCATTGGCATTTTGCAAGATACCAAGCTCAGCATCGGTTCGATTAATCTAAGCGTGTACACCATTCTCACCGGCCTGTTGTGGGTGGCGGTGGTGTTAACCTTTGCCATGTGGCTGGGCCGCCGGATTGAAGACTGGCTGATGAAAAACGAGCACATGGATCTCAACCTGCGCATCGTGATGTCGAAAGTTGTCAAAGCATTTTTAACTGTGTTGGCGATTTTGATTGCATTGCCGCTGGTGGGCATTGATTTGACTGTGTTATCAGTATTTGGTGGTGCGCTGGGTGTCGGCATTGGTTTTGGCCTGCAAAAAGTGGCGAGCAACTACATCTCTGGCTTTATCATTTTGGGCGACCGCTCCATCCGCCCGGGCGACCGTTTGACGGTGGACAATTTCACCGGCTATGTCACCAAAATCACTTCGCGCTTTGTGGTCTTAAAAAGCGTCGCAGGCGGCGAAGCCTTGATTCCGAACGAGACGTTCATCACCTCCACCGTAATCAACGAATCCTACACCGCCAAATCTTTGTGGCAGAGCATTGACGTACAAGTCGCTTACCACACCGATTTGACTTTGGCGATGAAAATTATGGAAGAAGCCGCTAAGGCACAAGAACGCATACAAACCGACCCCGCCCCCAAAGCTTTTTTAATCAGCTTCGGCGATAACGGCGTTAATCTGCGTGTCGGCTTTTGGGTAAAAGACCCGGAGAACGGCTTTGTCGGCCTGTTTTCAGCAATTTTGCTGGATATTTGGAAACGCTTTAACGAAAGCGACATTGAGTTCCCGTTCCCGCAACGCGAAATCCGCATTCTCAATGAAGAGCGCGCACCCGATAATGTCGCCATGATGCGCGCCGGTATGGAAGTGAAAAAAGATACGCGTTCCGACAAAAATTTCGACGCGGAACACGACGACCGATGAGCAAACCGCTGAAATACCCCGTCTCCGCCTTGGTGGTGCTGCACGATAAAGACGGCAACATTCTTTTAATCGAGCGCACCGCCCCGCAAGGCTTTTGGCAATCCGTCACCGGCAGCATCGAACCGGAAGACGACAACATCGCCGCAACTGCCAAGCGCGAAGTATGGGAAGAAACCGGCATTTCGCTTTCAGACGGCCAATTGATTGATTGGCATGAAAGCACGGTCTATGAAATCTACCACCACTGGCGCCACCGCTACCCCAAAGGCGTGTTTGAAAACCGCGAACACATCTTCTCCGCTGAAATTCCGCGCGATACGGCCATCACACTGCAAGCGGCGGAACATGTGGCGTATGGCTGGTTTAGCGCCGAAGAAGCGGCGGAAAAAGTGTTTTCGCCATCGAATAAACGGGCGATTTTGGCTTTGCAAAAAAGGCTGGGGAACAAATAATCAATGCCGTCTGAACACATTTCAGACGGCATTTTTTTCGGGAAACGCAGCAGATTCATTCCCCAAACCTTCAGACGGCCTGAGATCTTTGCACAATCCCCATCTTTAGCACATTTCTTCGTTATGCGCTGCTCAAAAGCTTGCCTATCTAGGTGATATGTCTGCGCTTTCTGCGCTGCTATAACCTCGAACTGCACTCAAATCTGGGGTTTTGCAAAGGTCTCGGCCTTAAAAATTCTTGTGAATCTCATCCACCGGCACATGGCGCACATCAATACCGCGCACCAAATAAACCACATGTTCGCAAATATTTTTCGCATGATCGCCAATCCGCTCGGCCGCTTTGTTCATCAACATTGTTTCCATACCAATACCGATGCTGTGCGGGTCTTCCATCATATACGTCAACAAGGCGCGCGACTGATTGTGGTAGGCCATGTCTAAAGATTTATCCAATTCATTGATTTTCAGAATAGTTTCATCATCCAAACGCGCAAACGCATCCAAAGACTGGCGCAACATCGGCACCGTCATTTCCAACAAACGGCGCGTATCATAAAGCTGCTTGTAGCTGACATGATGTTTCGCAATCAAACCATTGGCGTGCAAGGCGATTTTCTTGATTTCATCGCCCATACGCTCCAAATCCACAATCACGCGGCTCACGGTCAACACCAAACGCAAATCGCTGGCAGTCGGCTGGCGGCGCACCAAAATCGTTTGGCAGGCATCATCAATCGATACTTCCAACTCATTGATTTTATCGTCGTTTTGCACCACCTGCGCCAAAATTTCCTTGTTGGCATCATTGAAGGCTTCCAGAGTTTGTCCGAGCTGCTGCTCAATCAAACCGCCCATGGCCAATACATCGGTGCGCACCTGTTCCAATTCCTGATGGAAATGCGATGAAATATGCTCGGACATTCTCGTCTCCTAGATTAAGAAGCCCTTAAAATATCAGGTTTTTATGACAATATTTTGACAAAAATATTTCAAGGCCCATCTGTTGTCATAAATCAGCCCCTTGCCACCACACCAACCCCGCCCAATGTTCAGACGGCCTTTTGTTTGCTATACTTTGCCCGTTTAACCCAACCTATTTTCAAAGGAAACACACATGGCAGATTTTAACCAAATCCTGACCCCGGGCGATGTAGACGGCGGCATCATCAACGTAGTCAACGAAATCCCTTGCGGCAGCAACCACAAAATCGAATGGAACCGCAAATTGGCCGCTTTCCAACTCGACCGCGTAGAGCCTGCAATTTTCGCCAAACCGACCAACTACGGCTTTATCCCGCAAACCTTGGATGAAGACGGCGACGAACTCGACGTATTGCTGGTGACCGAGCAGCCATTGGCCACCGGCATCTTCTTAGAAGCCCGCGTGATCGGCGTGATGAAATTCGTCGACGACGGCGAAGTGGACGACAAAATCGTCTGCGTACCGGCCGACGACCGCAACAACGGCAACGCCTACCAATCACTGGCCGACCTGCCGCAACAATTGATCAAACAAATCGAATTCCACTTCAACCACTACAAAGACCTGAAAAAAGCAGGCACCACCAAAGTTGAATCTTGGGGAGATGTGGAGGAAGCCAAAAAAGTGATTAAAGAATCGATTGAGCGCTGGAACGAACAGGCTTAATTGATGTGCTTGAATGAAAAGATGCCGTCTGAAAATGTTTTTCAGACGGCGTCTATATATAAAGGATTACTTATGTCTATACTTAAACAATATGGCTTATTTATCACCATTTTTATTTTCTCGTTAAGTACCGTCCCTAGCTTAGGTTATTCTGTAGAAGACGGTACTTTTTTAGCAATGGCCTGTTTTTGGTACGCCTTATTTCAATTGAATAAATCTTTATTTCAAATTGTTTTTCTATTAAATCTGATTGTATGCACCTGTTTTGCTCCTATCGCACAACTGTACGGCAATATCAATATCGGGCTTATTGCTTCTGCTTTTGAAACTAACTCTAATGAAAGTTTGGAATTCATCAGCACCTTACCACTTAAAAGCTGGTTAATGGGACTTACCGTATTCTTAAGCGGTTTAACCGTATTATTTGCAGCAAGCAAGCAAGCAAGCAAGCAAGCAAGCAAGCAAGCAAGCAAGCAAGCAAGCAAATTATACTGGTTTAACTATCACAGCAAGCTGATTTTGTTTAGTATTTTCATATTATTGGTTTTACATAAACCTACTACTACCACACTTAAACGACACCAACCTTTTAATTTAAATAACACTCTTGTATCCAACATCCATTTCTATATTAAAACGTTCCAAGCCATCAAACAATATCAGGATGAGATGGCACAAGCCAAACATTTTCTTTCCGATGAAACTGTTTGGAAAATTAAAAATGTCCATCCTCATTATCAAAATTATGTTCTGATTATTGGAGAAAGCGTTCGTGCTGATTATTTATCGCCCTATGGTTTTCCAATTGATACCAGTCCTTATCTCAAACATGTAAACGGCTTAATCTTAGATAACTTTATCGCACCATCACCCAATACACAGCTATCATTAACACGTATGCTACACCTTACCCACGAAAATCAGGCAATCTTTTCAAATAATATTATCTCACTGGCAAATGCTGCAGGGTTCCAAACATACTGGTTTTCAACCCAACCAACAGGACAAGATGCCGATACTGCAGCTTCACGAGTAGGTATTCAAGCGAAATATACCAAATTTTATGAACCTAATGCACCACGGGCAGAAATTGGAAAATTCAGTGACATGATTGTGTTAGACGATTTCAAAACAACCTTAGCCAACTATCAGAAATCAAAGCAACCATCTTTATATGTTTTTCACATCAACGGCTCACATCCTGACTTCTGCAAACGACTGATACAGCCGGTTTCAGAAACATTTAAAAGCAAAGAAATGTCCTGCTATCTAGAAACGCTCAAGCAAACAGATAAATTGATAGAAGAAATTACTAAAGCATTGCAAGCGACTGGCAGTTATTCTCTGATTTATTTATCAGACCATGGTTTAGCACATATTAATAAAAACTCTGCCAATGTAACTTTAACCAACTCTCCTAAACAAAAACAGGCTTATCATGTGCCATTTATCAGGATTTCCAGTGATGACACACATCAGTCTCGACAACAAGCTGCACGCAGTGGTTTCTACTTTATTCATGGTTTTGCCGAGTGGCTGGGAATTGATGAGCCCAAACTCAAGCTCCCTTATCGCTTTTTTTCTGAAGAGCCTACAAATGAAATTAAAGTATTTGATTGGGAAAAAATAATTCCTTATAACAGATTAGAGGATGATGTCTCATTAAAACCATAAACAAAGGCCATCTGAAAATTTCAGACGGCCTTTCGCTTTACCCTCCCAGTTTGGCCGATATATCCTCGACTGCTTGCGTTAATGCCGTACTTAAGACCTCATCAAACGAAGAATGTCCGCCCTGCACTATGCGCAATTCGGCTTCGGGAAAGGCTTGCGCCAGTTCCCATGCGCTTTGCATTGGGGTACATAAATCGTAGCGGCCTTGGCAGATGATGGTCGGGATATGGCGGATTGGATTAATGTTGTTCAAAATCGCTTTATCGCCTTGCAACCAGCCTTGATGCACAAAATAATGCGTTTCTATGCGGGCGATGGCGAGCGATTCTTGCGCGTCTTTATCCACGTCTTTCGGTTCAAATTGCACCAAATAGCTTTCCCAATCTGCCCATGCTTTGGCTGCTTTCAGACGGCCTTGTTCGTCTTCGCCGTGTAATAATTCGTGATACGCAGCAATCAGATTGCTGCGTTTATGTTCGGGAATTGGGGCAAGAAACTGCTGCCATTGCTGCGGATAAATTTGGCTGACACCACCCTGCTCGTTCAGCCAAGCGGTTTCAGACGGCCTACATAGGAAAATGCCGCGCAACACCAATCCGGCCACGCGATCGGGATGGGTTTCGGCATAGGCCAAGGCTAACGTACTGCCCCATGAGCCACCGAACACCAGCCATTTCTCAATGCCGAGCATGCGGCGCACGGCTTCGATGTCGGCCACCAAATCCCAAGTGGTGTTGTCTTCGATGCAGGCATAAGGCAGCGAGCGGCCGCAACCGCGTTGGTCAATGATCACAATCCGGTACACATCGGGATGGAAAAATCCGCGACACGCCGGCGAAGCGCCTGCGCCAGGGCCGCCGTGCAGAAAAATCACCGGCAAGCCATCGGGATTGCCGGATTCTTCCCAATAAATTTGATGGCGTGCGGATACGGGCAGTAAGCCGCTGCGGTGCGGTTCGCGAATCGGGTGCATGGGAAAATCCTGATTTAAAGTGGAACAAAATTTTAGCATTGAAAACAGGCCGTCTGAAAGTCGGGATAAAGGTTTCAGACAGCCTGTTTTCATCGTAAAATAAAGTTTGATTGGTATGACAACAAAGGAAGAAACATGAGCGAAAATCAAACCACACACGCCAAGCCCGAAGGCGAATTGATGCTGCGCACGGTCGCGCGGCCGAAAGACACCAACACTAATTTAGATGTGTTCGGCGGCTGGATTATGTCGCAAATGGATTTGGGCGGTGGCATTTTGGCGGCGGAAATCGCGCAGGGGCGGATTGTCACGGTTTCGGTGCAAGAAATGAGCTTTCTGCGGCCGGTCAAAGTCGGCCATGTGGTCGGCGTGTATGCACGTTGTTTGGGCGTGGGCAATACCTCGCTGAAAATCGAAGTGGAAGTGTGGGTGAAGCCGTTTGTCGCCGATGAGCCGAATATTCCGCTTGAGCTGGTCACAGAAGCGGTGTTCACCTTCGTTGCCATCGACCACGAAGGCCGCCCGCGCCCTATTCCACGCGACAATAATCCGCGCTTGGATGCATTTCTATCGCCGAAACAGGCCGTCTGAATATGAATCAGGCAACTTTATTCAGCGGCATTGCAAAGCGCTTCGGCGCCGAGCCGCAGTATTTGTGGGCGAAATTTCCCGAATACGCCGTGTTCCGCCATGCTGCTGGCAAACAGAAATCGTTCGGCGCTTATCTGCCGGTGGCTGTCGAAAAAATCGGCCGTAAAGGCGATGGCTATGTGGCTTTGCTAAACGTGAAATGCCCGCCGGAAATGGTCGGCAGCTTGCGGCAGATGCCAGGTGTTTTGCCGGCTTACCACATGAACAAAACGCATTGGGTGAGCTTGGTTTTAGCGGAAGTAGATGCGGATTTGGTGTGGGAATTGCTGGCGCAAAGTTTTGCGCTGACGCAAAAGTGATGAAATGTGCCTCTCTTTTTTAGGAAAATAAAATGCCGTCTGAAACGTTTCAGACGGCATGAGACCTTTGCAAAACCCCAGATTTGAGTGCAGTTCGAAGTTATAGCAGCGCAGAAAGCGCAGACATATCACGAAGATAGGCAAGCTTTCGAGCAGCGCATAACGAAGAAATGTGCCAAAGATGGGGAGTTTGCAAAGGTCTCGGCATGATTATTCTTTAGCCTACAACACTTCCACCGCAAAATCCGACAAACGTGAGCGCTCGCCTTGTTGCAGTGTAATATGACCGTAATGCTGCCAACCTTTAAACCGCTCCACCACATAACTCAAGCCGCTACTGCCTTCGGTAAGATACGGCGTGTCGATTTGCGCCAAATTGCCCAAACACACCACTTTCGTACCTTTACCTGCGCGGGTAATCAGGGTTTTCATTTGCTTGGCGGTCAGGTTTTGCGCTTCATCGATGATAACGAATTTGTTTTGGAACGTGCGTCCGCGCATAAAATTGAGCGAGCGCACTTTAATGCGGGCGCGGATTAAGTCGGACGTGGCTTTTTTCGCCCACGCGCTGAATTCGTCGCCGTCGTTTTGTTGGGTCAATACTTCCAAATTGTCTTCCAGCGCGCCCATCCACGGATTCATTTTCTCTTCTTCCGTGCCCGGTAAAAAGCCGATGTCTTCGCCCACCGGCACGGTGATGCGGGTCATGATAATTTCGTTGTAGCGCTTGTCGTCAAAGGTTTGTGTCAACGCGGCAGCAAGCGTCAGCAGCGTTTTGCCGGTACCGGCCTGCCCTAAAATCGTCACCAAATCGATTTCGGGATCCATCAATAAATTCAAGGCGAAATTTTGTTCACGGTTGCGGGCGGAAATGCCGAATACATTGTTGCGGCCGCTGTAATCTTTTAAGGTTTCGAGCAACACTTTGCCGTGGTTCTGCTCGATAACACGTGCGCTCAAAGGCGGTTCGCCGTGTTCATCCACCAATAATTCGTTGAGCAGTAAATGCGGCGTATCATTGCCTTCGATGTGGTAATAGGCGCGGCCATTTTCCTGCCATGAATTCAAATGCGTGCCGTTGTTTGCCCAAAATTCCGGCGTGAGCCTGCGCAAACCGCTGTATAAAATATCGCTGTCTTCCAATACGTTATCGTTGATGTAGTCTTCGGCATTCAACCCCAGCGTGCGCGCTTTAATGCGGATATTGATGTCTTTCGACACCAGCGCGACATAATCGTAATCGCCGCAAATGCGGTGCGACAAACTCATCACCACCGCCAAAATCTGATTATCGCCGGTTTGCCCGCTCAATACTTCGGGCAAATCGGCTTGCAGCATTTCGGTTTGCAGCAACAATTTACCTTTGGCATCGGCATGCCCCAATACATTCAGCGCAATGCCCTGATGCAGCCCATGTGGCTCGGCATTAAGCAATTCATCCAGATAACGGCTGGTCTGACGGGCATTACGCGCCACGTCGGACGAGCCTTTTTTGTGGTTGTCCATTTCTTCCAAGGTCACCATTGGAATGAAAATGTCGTGTTCCTGAAAACGGAACAGGCAAGACGGGTCGTGCAACATCACATTGGTATCGAGAATAAACAGCTTGCGGCCGCCACCGGTGAGCTTTGGAGACATTGTGTGTTCCTTTTATGGTTGTGGTGAAATCGGCTTCAGTTTGGCAAAGCTGTGTTACAGCGGCATGAAAGCAATATAGATGCCTTGATTTTAATAGGTTTATAGATGAATTGATTGTGACAAATATGAAAAAAGGCCGTCTGAAAACTCTGTTTTCAGACGGCCTTTGATGATTTAAACCTGATTAGCTTTCCACCGGAATAATACCGATTTTGGCTTGCCATTGTTTCGGCGCGATGGCGTGGATGGATTGGCCGTCGCTATCGACTGCTACCGTTACCGGCATATCTTTAACATCAAATTCGTAAATGGCTTCCATACCCAATTCTGGGAACGCCAGCACTTGCGCGCCTTTAATCGCTTTGGCCACCAGATAGGCCGCGCCGCCCACCGCCATCAGATACACGGCTTTGTTGTCGGCAATGGCTTCGCAAGTGGCGGCACCGCGCTCGGATTTACCGATCATACCGAGCAGACCGGTTTGTTCCAGCATTTGGCGGGTGAATTTATCCATACGGGTCGCGGTAGTCGGACCGGCCGGGCCCACCACTTCATCGCCCACCGGATCAACCGGGCCTACGTAGTAAATCAGGCGGTTGGTGAAATCAACCGGCAATTGCTCGCCTTTGTTGAGCATATCGACCATGCGTTTGTGCGCGGCATCGCGGCCGGTCAGGATTTTACCGTTGAGCAGCAATACATCGCCGGTTTTCCAAGTGGCTACTTCTTCTTTGGTCAGGTTGTTCACGTCAACGCGTTTGCCGTTGTCGGGATTGTAGGTGATGTCCGGCCAGTCTTCTACGCTTGGCGGAGTGAGTTCTACTGGGCCTGAACCGTCCAATTCAAATTCAACGTGGCGGGTGGCCGCGCAGTTTGGAATCATGGCAATCGGTTTAGAGGCGGCATGGGTTGGGTAATCCAAGATTTTTACGTCCAACACGGTGGTCAAGCCGCCCAAGCCTTGTGCACCAATGCCCAATGCGTTGACTTTTTCAAACAATTCCAAACGCAGTGCTTCGGTGGTCGACAATTCGGCACCTGATGCAGCTTTGGCTTGCAAATCTTGAATGTCGATGTGATCCATCAGCGATTCTTTGGCCATCAACACGGCTTTTTCAGGGGTGCCGCCGATACCGATGCCCAAAATGCCCGGCGGACACCAGCCCGCGCCCATGGTTGGGATGGTTTTCAGCACCCAATCGACGATGTTGTCAGACGGGTTCAGCATCGCCAATTTGGATTTGTTTTCCGAGCCGCCGCCTTTGGCCGCGCAGGTCACTTCTACTTTGTCGCCCGGCACAATGCTCATGTGAATCACGGCCGGGGTGTTGTCTTTGGTGTTTTGGCGTTTACCCGCAGGGTCGGCCAATACTGAAGCACGCAAGGTGTTGCCTTCCCAAGTGTAGGCACGGCGCACGCCTTCGTTCACCATGTCTTCCACGCTCATTTCGGCATCCCATTGCACATTCATGCCGACTTTCAAAAACACGGTGGCAATGCCGGTATCTTGGCAAATCGGGCGGTGGCCTTCGGCACACATGCGGCTGTTGACCAAGATTTGCGTCATCGCATCTTTGGCCGCCGGATTTTCCTCTTTCTGCCACGCCTGATACAGTGCGTCGATGTAATCTTTCGGATGGTAATAGCTGATAAATTGGAAGGCATCGCAAATGCTGCGGATGAAATCCTCTTGTTTGATGATGGTCATGGCAGTTCCTTTTTAGATAAAAAAGTTTGGTTTGTGTTGTTGTGGGCAGAGTCTGTTTTCAGACGGCCTATTGGTAGGCTGTATAGTGCTTGTTTTTAAGTCAGAAAAACAGCCTGCATTTGCTAATTTTTTGATTTTACTTCAATTTAATAATTGATAAATTTACTCAGAATTTGAGAACATCAATCTTTTATCTGGACTCCAATTTGGAATAATCTTACATTTCATCAAGGCAAGCGTTAAACTTTGCCTATACCATCCAATAAATATGATAGCACACTGTTTTGCAAGTACAATTCGCTATCACACTGTTTTCAGACGGCCTTTTGCGATAATGTAAACTACACAATCAGAAAATTTTTGTCATCTTTTTAACGGCAGCGTTTGACCAACATCAAGTTACATTCAATCAATGAAATTAAATAACATAACCATTCATCAATTTTAAATTCCATTTTTTATATTATATTCAATAAATTATAAAAATATCTGATTTATAAATAATGATATTTATTCTTAAACATAATCCTAATTTACTTCAATTTCCATTTATTATGAAATTATTTTTCTTTGATAATCAGTTTTTTAGTATTCAGACGGCCTAAAATCACGCTTTTTTTGTTCACAGTCCTTCAGACGGCCTCATTACCTCCCCCTGCCATCCCATCAACTTCGATTTCTGCTACACTTATCTCATTGAATTAGCTTTGATTTATAACGAAAATTTCCTGACAAGTTTACTCAGGTTTTAAAAATCAAAGCCAAGTAATAAAAATACAAAGCAACACACCACCATTACTTTTTTCTTTTCAACAGGACACAACCCATGAGTGATTTGATTACCCTCACCATCGACGGCCACGAAGTACACGCTTCGCCCGACTCGTCCATTATTCAGGCCTATGCCCGTGCCGGCAGCGCGATTACCGCCAACGTCGGTTGTATGGGTCAAGGCGTGTGCGGCTCATGCCGCTGCATGGTGCGCAAAGAAGGCGAACGCGATATCACCACCGCCCTTGCCTGCGAAACCAAAGTCGAAGCCGGTATGCAGGTGAGCTTTATTGATTACTTTATCCCCGAGCATATTCAGTATTACGACATCAAAGAAATCGGCGACGGCTGGAACTGACTCGACGACACCGCCAAATCTTTCCCCGAAGCGCAAAACTGCCGTCACTGTGGCGGCTGCAACCGCGCCTGCCCGAAAGGCTTGCAAGTTGAAAACGGTGTGGCGCAAGTAGTCTTGGGCGATTTTGGTGCGGCAGCTGATACCTTCGACCAATGCGTGATGTGTAATTTATGCACGCTGGCCTGCCCTGAGCATATCCGCCCCAACCACTTGGGCTTGTTTGCTCGCCTTATGAAAGCCGCGCGTACATTACGTCCGGTAGATTTAATGCGCCGTCTGCGCGAAATCGACAGCGGCAAAATGCGCGTGGAATTTGAAGAGGAGGCCGTCTGAAATGGAAAAGCAAGTAACCGGTATTGATTACGAAACCGCACTGGCCAATCTGCGTGCATCATCATTGGAAATGCGCACCGATTTGCCGCCGAAAGACGAATTATTAAGCCGCTACCACCCCGATTACCAACCGAGCGCGCGCGTGAAGCTGCCGATTGGCCCGAATGCCGGCGACTATTGTCACCCTGATTTGGCCAAACTCTTAATCAGCCAGCCCTTGATTGACGATTACGATTTATCGCGTGCCGAACACGTTCACACTGATGTATTGGTGATTGGTGGCGGCGGTGCGGGGGCGGCGTTGTCAGCCAGCGAAACAGGCTCCCGTGTGATAATGGCGAACAACCTGCGTATCGGCGACAGCAACACCGTGATGGCCGAAGGCGGCATTCAAGCAGCCGTCGGCGCGGAAGACAGCCTGCAGCAACACTTCGACGACACCATCAAAGGCGGCCACAACGCAGCTAAACAAGCCTTGGTCGCGCAAATGGTTACCGATGCGCCATCGGCCATCCGTTGGCTGATTGGCTTGGGCATGACCTTCGATTTGGCGCAAGGTGCCGACAGCAACGGCCATTTGAGCCGCAAACGTGCCGGCGGCACCACCGTGCCACGCATTCTGCACTACCGCGACTTTACCGGCTTGGAAATGATGCGCGTGTTGCGTGAAGCGGTGGAGCTCGACGAAAACATCACCCAGCTCAACCGCCATCCGGCGATTGAATTATTGTCTGACGAACACGGCCGCTGTGTCGGTGCGATTTTATACGATTTGGAAAAACGCAGCCTGCTGCTGGTACACGCCAAATCTGTGGTGTTGGCTACCAGCGGTTCAGGCCGTCTGCATTTGCAGGGTTTTGCCACATCGAATCACTACGGCGCCACCGCCGATGGTTTGGTGATGGCCTACCGCATCGGCGTGAAATTGCGCGATATCGATTCTTTCCAATACCACCCGACCGGCGTGGCGCATCCGCCGCATTTGGCCGGCGCGTTGATTTCGGAAGCCGTGCGTTCGGCCGGCACCAAATTGGTGAATGGTTTGGGCGAGCGTTTTGTGGATGAACTGCAACCGCGTGACGTAGTGGCTGCCGCGATTTTGCGCGAAGTGGCCGAAGGTCGCGGCGTGGTGCGCGACGGTCAAGTCGGCGTGTTCTTGGATACCCCGCGCCTGATTGAAAACGATCCCGAAGTGTTGAACCGCTTGGTGACTTTAGGCCACGTTGCCCACAAATGCGGCGTGAATCCGAAAGTCGAACCGATGATGATTCACCCGACGCTGCACTACCAAAACGGCGGCATGGAAATCAACAGCGACGGCTCAACCACCATACCGGGTTTATACGCGGCAGGAGAAGTGACCGGCGGCATTCACGGCCGCAACCGCCTGATGGGCAATGCCCTGCTTGACATCATCAGCTTCGGCCGACGTGCCGGTGTGGCAGCAGCCAACTGCGGCTTACCATTGAAAAAAGTGCGCGGCGGTGTCGATCATGTGCATGATTTGCAACGTGAAATGACCCGCGCCGGTTTGACCAGCGATGTCAAAGCGCCGGTATTGTATCCGGATTACGGCACATTCGATTTACGCGAACACGCAGGCTTGCAGGAGGTGCAATCATGAATCAGGCCAACCAAAACTTATTACACCCTGCCCACCGAGTGGGCGCGGATTTAGCCGCTTGGCGCAATGTCGGCGGTGGCGAAGGCTTGCTGGCGGCATTGGCCGACCCGCAAAACATTGTGTCCAAACTGCAAGAAGCCAACTTGTGCGGCATGAGCGGCGCGGGTTTTCCGACTTGGCGCAAATGGGAAGCAGCGGTGACTGCACAAAGCAAAAACGGCGACAAATACATCGTATGCAATGCCAATGAAGACGAACCGGGCACATTTAAAGACCGCGTCTTACTGGCGCAAACCCCACACCAAGTAATCGAAGGCGTGTTGATTGCGGCGGTCGCCTGTCGCGCCAACAAAGCGGTGCTGTATGTGAACCCACACCAAACCGAATCGATTGCTTCCTTGATTCCGGCGATTGAGCAATGGAAACAAAGCGATCTGTTTATCCGCATTGAAAACTATCTGGGCAAACCTTTGGATTTGCAGCTGGTGGAAACATCCGGCCGTTACATCGGCGGTGAAGAAACCGCGGTGATTTCATGGCTGGAAGGCGGTTTCCCATTCCCGCGCCGCAAGCCGCCATTTCCTGCCGAAAGCGGTGTCAACGGCGAACCAACGCTGATTAACAACACCGAAACTTTCGCCAATATCCCGCAGATTTTGGCAAAAGGTGCAGAATGGTACCGCAGCTTGGGCTTGGGCGATGCTGTCGGCACCAAGTTGTATTCCTTATCGGGCGACGTGTTGAACCCGGGCTTATACGAATTACCGATGGGCACCACGCTTTACACGCTGATTTTTGAATACGGCGGCGGTATGCTCGAAGGCCGCACTTTCAAAGCCGTGTTTACCGGCGGCCCGTCAAACACCTTGCTGACGGCCAAAGATTTGGATGTGCCGCTGGATTTCGTGTCCGTGCGCGAACGCAAATCCAGCCTCGGCACCGGTGCGATGATTGTGATTTCGGAAGGCACCAGCGTGGTGCGTAAGGTGTCGGAATACGTGGAATTTTTCGCGGCCAACTCTTGCGGCCAATGCCCGCCGTGCAAAGGCGGCACCTTCCAATTGTCTCGCCTGCTCAACCGTGTGGACACCGGCATCGGCACCGCCGACGACTTGCGCGCTTTGCAAAGCCTGTGTCAACTGCTGCCAAGAAGCGGCCGCTGCGGCTTGATTGACGGCGCAGTCACCGTGTTGCAAAGCTCATTGCGTACCTTTCCGGAAGAATACGGTTTGGCGCCGAGCGAACACGAATAAACCTAGCTTTCAGACGGCCTTGAAACCTTTATTGCTTAAAAGACCGTCTGAAAATTGATGTATGTCATCAATCCTTTTAGTGTTGGCTAAGATTTCAGACGGCCTCAAAGTTTTGCTCTATGATGCCGCCTGAATCGCTACCAAACATAAAAACCACACCAAAACAGGCTGCCTAGTTTCTTTCAAGGCCGTCTGAAAAACATAAGAAAAACATCAAACTGCACATTCTTTTAATCTTTCAGACGGCCTGATGAAAAAGGCCGTCTGAAAACAGTTTTGACGATACTTCTGATTGGAGATGAAACATGGGTTTTAAACCTATCCCTGCGGCGGTCGCGCTGGCGCTGACGCTGCTGATTTGGTTCGGCATTCCGGTGCCGGAAGGTGTGTCACCGCAAGCGTGGCATTTGTTGGCATTGTTTGTCGGCATCATCGCGGGCATCATCGGCAAAGCCATGCCGATTGGTGCGATGGCGATGTTGGCGATTACTTTGGTGGCGCTCACCGGCGTAACCGTACCTGAATTGGTGGACGGCGAGCCGGTGAAAAATCCGGCCGGCCAAGCCATGAAAGATGCCTTGAGCAGCTTGAACAACTCGCTGATTTGGATGATTGGTGTCGCCATCATGATTTCACGCGGCCTGTTGAAGACCGGCTTAGGCGCACGCATCGGTTATCTGTTGATTTCATGATTCGGCAAACGCACCTTGGGCGTGGGCTACAGCTTGGCGATTGCCGATTTGTTTATCGCACCGGTTACCCCGAGTAACACCGCCCACGGTGGCGCGATTGTGCACCCGATTATGAAATCCATTGCCTTGAGCTTTGATTCCAATCCGGAAAACGGTACAGAAGGCAAAATCGGTAAGTATCTGGCCTTGGTCAACTACCACGCCAACATCATCACCTGCTGTATCTTCATCACTGCCACCGCGCCTAACCCTTTGGTGGTCGAACTGGTTGCCAAAGCCACCAATTCCGACATCCACCTGACTTGAGGCACTTGGTTTATGGCCATGGTCGTGCCGGGCTTGGTTGCCTTGCTGATTATGCCGATTGTGCTGTATTTCCTGTATCCGCCTGAAATCAAGCAAACGCCGAACGCCACCGCATTGGCCAAAGAAGAATTACACAAAATGGACCCTATGCAGCGCAACGAAAAAATCATGCTGGGTATTTTCCTGTTGCTGCTGGTGTTGTGGGCAGGTGTGCCGGAAATGCTGTTTGGCGTAAAAATCGACGCTACGGCCACCACTTTCTTAGGCTTTTCATTATGTCTGCTCACCGGCGTATTGACTTGGGAAGACGCGCTGAAAGAAAAAGGCGCATGGGATACCATCGTTTGGTTTGCCGCCTTGGTGATGATGGCCAACTTCTTAAACAAACTGGGCTTAATCGGCTGGTTGTCTGACTACCTGCAAGCCGGTATTTCTAGCATGGGCTTGGATTGGGTCGGCGGTTGTGCCTTATTTGTGGCGGCTTATGTGTATTCACATTATATGTTCGCCAGCGGCACCGCTCACGTTACCGCCATGTTCGGCGCATTCTACGGCGCAGGTTTGGCCTTGGGCGCGCCACCTATGCTGTTTGCCTTGGTGATGGCCGCATCGACCGGCATCATGATGTCGCTTACCCACTACGCTTCAGGCTCATCACCGGTGATTTACGGCTCCAATTTCGTTACCATGCAAGAATGGTGGAAAGCAGGCTTTATCATGAGCGTGTTGGAATTGCTGATTTTCGGCACCTGGTAATCACTCCGGTAAACTGACCTAAAATCAACAAAGGCCCGAGACCTTTGCAAAATCCCTATCTTTGGCACATTTCTTCGTTGTGCGCTGCTCGAAAGCTTGCCTATCTTGATGATATGTCTGCGCTTTCTGCGCTGCTACAACTTTGAACTGTACTCAAATCTAGGGTTTTGTAAAGGTCTCAGGCCGTCTGAAAACTTCGTTTTCAGACGGCCTTTGTTATACAATAAACACATTCTGTTTCTCTCAAATTCAATCACCGTGAAAATCCTGATTCTCGGCAGCGGCCAAGTCGGCTCGACCGTTGCCCAAAACCTTGCTTCCCTGCCCAGCAACGATGTGACCATTGTCGATGTCGATGAAAAAGCCCTGCATCTGCTCAGCAGCAAGCTTGATGTGCAAACCATCATCGGCAACGGGGCATCGCCTTCCGTATTGGAACGCGCCGCCGCTGCCGATTCCGATTTGCTGCTCGCGCTGACCCGTAGCGACGAAACCAATATTGTTGCCTGTAAAATCGCTGCCGATATTTTCAATGTGCCCAACCGCATCGCGCGCGTGCGTTCGAGTGAATATTTGGAATACAGTTTTCCCAATAAAGAAGGCGAGGACAGCAACAGCCTGAACATCTTCGACATCACCGAAACCATCAGCCCCGAGCAATTGGTCACCGAGCAATTGGTCGGCCTGCTCAGCTACAATAGCGCATTACAGGTCTTGAACTTTGCCGACAATAAAGTGCAGATGGTCATTGTGCAGGCGCGACAAGGCGGTTTGCTGGTCGGCAAGGAAATCGCTGACATCAACGCCCACCTACCCGAAGGCATCGACTGCCAAATCTGCGCCATCTACCGCAACAACCGCCTGATTGTGCCGTCATCAAAAACCGTGATTATCGAAGGCGATGAAGTGTTTTTTGTCGCCAACATCGACAATATTGATGCCATCATCCGCGAATTGCGACCGAAAGAGCAACGCAGCCGCCGCATCATGATTGCCGGCGGCGGCAACATCGGTTACCGCTTGGCCAAAAAGCTGGAAAACAAATACGACATCAAAATCATCGAATACAACGCCACCCGTGCCGAATGGTTGGCAGAAAATCTCGACAATACCTTGGTGCTGCACGGCTCGGCCAATGATGAATCGCTGCTTAACGAAGAATACATCGATGAAATCGATATTTATTGCGCGCTGACCAATGATGATGAAAACAACATCATGTCGAGCCTGTTGGCCAAAAATCTCGGCGCCAAACGTGTGATTGCCATTGTCAACCGCTCCAGCTACGTAGATTTATTGGAAGGCAACAAAATCGATATTGTGGTTTCACCACACTTAACCACCATCGGATCGATTCTGGCACACATCCGCCGCGGCGACGTAGTGGCCGTGCATCCGCTGCGCCGCGGTACGGCTGAAGCGATTGAAGTGATTGTGCACGGTGATGAAAATACTTCCGCCATTGTCGGCCGCAAAATCAGCGATGTTGACTGGCCGACCGGCTGCCATTTTGCGGCCTTGGTGCGCGGTGAAGAAGTGATTATGGGACACCACACCGATGAAATCCTGCAAGAAGGCGACCATGTGATTTTCTTCGTTTCCCGCCGCCGTGTGTTGCGCGAATTGGAAAAGCTGATTCAAGTAAAAATGGGCTTCTTTGGCTAACCAACCAGCGCGTAAAATATGATAAAGGCCGTCTGAAACACATTCTTTCAGACGGCCTTACACCATTTTGCATAACAATATGCTATATTATTACCTTATAACATCACCCAAAGGAAAAGCCATGTTCCGCCCAGCCTTAACTGCCTTATTACTCGCCGCCGCCCTACCTGTAGCCGCCGAGCCTTTACACTACAACATCGTTGAGTTTTCCGAAAGCGCCGTAATGGAAGTACCACGCGACACCATGACCGCCCGCTTTCAAGTACGCGCCGAAGGCAAAGAGCGACAAGCAGTGAATGCTGCTTTTATCAAAAAATTCAACAGTTTCAACCGCCAAGCCAAAAACAGCGCCTTCAAAACCGAATTGCTCAGCCGCAATGTTTCGCCGCGTTACCAATACACTAACGGCAAACGCACCCAAACCGGTTGGGAAGAACGCGCTGATTTCAAAGTGGAAAGCAAAGATTTCGCCGCACTCAACCGCCTAATTGCCGAAACCCAAAACGATGCCCATGTCCAATACACCCATTTCAGCGTATCCAAAGAAAAACGCGAATCGGTGATTGACGAAGTGAGCAAGTCCGCCATCACCCGCTTCAAACAACGCGCCCAAACCTTGGCTGAAACCTTAGGCCACCGCGATTACAAAATCGTCAAAATCAACTTAGGCCACATTGGCAGCAACAGCGTACAATCAGAAAACATGGCAGCAGGCAGAATGTACCGTACCGCCGCACCAGCGTCTGCCATGATGGCGGATACAGTAGAAACCACATCACCAGGTTCGGAAGAAATCAGCATTACGGTTGATGGTTCGATTCAGATGTAAGGCTTCAGACGGCATCAGCCGGATTCATGATAAAAGGCCGTCTGAAACAGATTATTCGTTTCAGACGGCATCATTATTGCTATTTAATCCTCAAATCAACGTTTGCTGCGCTCGTAAATCGGCATCACTTCCGGCAACATTTTACGGATGGCGCTAATACGCGCATCGTTGGCCGGATGGGTCGACAATACTGAAATCGACGTACCGCTTTGCGCTTGATTCATTTTCTGCCAAACGCTGATGGCCGCTTGCGGATTGTAACCGGCCTGCGCCATCAAGCGCACACCGCCTGCATCGGCTTCATTTTCCTGACGGCGTGAAAACGGTTTGGTCGCCGCTAAATCCGTACCCAAACCAATCAAACTGCCATCAACACCAGTGGCGCTTGCCAAAATCGAACCGCCCAAGCCGGTCAACACTTGGCCGCCGATGGCTTTTTTGCTGTGTTCCAATAAGGCATGGGTCATTTCATGGCCGACCACAGCTGCAATTTCATCATCAGTAAGCTTCAAGCACTCGACCATGCCGGTATACATTGCCATTTTTCCGCCCGGCATCGCCCATGCGTTCATTTCGTTGCTGCGAATCACGCTCATCTGCCAGTTAAACGGCACACCCGTGCGGTTGGCCTGATTGGCGTATGGTTTCATACGGTTGAATACGGCATACACGCGGCGCGCAGTTTGTGAAGTCGTATCCAAAATGCGTTGGCTTTGTGCCTTTTGCATGACCTGTGTGTAATTTTTTGCTGCAGCCTCGTTCAAGGTAGCTGAATCATAGCCGACCATGTCCGCTACTGAAGTACAACCGCTCACCGCCAACACCGCAGCGGTTAACCAAGCATAGTGTTTATCCTGAATCGTCATCAATCGCTCCCAGTTAATGCACACAATATAACGTGTGAATGTGGTTTATTCAGATGCTTTTCATACACAAAAAGGCCGTCTGAAACCTTCTATCTCACCGATAATCTTCAGACGGCCTTTCTTAATCACATCATTAAGAACGGGTTTGCAACATCCACGATTGGATACTGCGTGCATCTTTAACACGTAGTACCGAGCTTGGTGAATTCAACAAAACGATGGTCACTGGCTGGTTTTGTACATTCGCCTTCACTACCATCGAGCGGCCTGATTCACGGATATAACCCGTTTTTTGCAACTCAATATTCCATGCGCCTTCACGCACTAAGGCATTGGAATTTTTGTAATTCTGGCGACCGCGCACAGTCTGGACAGAACCATAGTTAGAAGTTGAATTTGTACGGATCAGCGGATATTTGCTGGCTGCCGCAACCAGACGGCTCAAGTCATGTGCCGTTGACACATTACGAAAATCCAAACCGGTTGGCTCATAAAAACGGCTGTTGTACATACCCAAGCTTTGCGCCTTGGCATTCATCGCCGCCACAAATGCACTCATGCCGCCCGGATAAGTGCGACCCAACGCATGCGTGGCGCGGTTTTCACTGCTCATCAGACTTAAATGCAGTAATTCACTACGCGGTAATGTAGTACCGATACTGAGCCGGCTGCCGGTACCTTTCAAGCGGTCAATCTCAGCCGGTGTAATCTCAACCATTTGATTCATGTCCAATTTGGCATCCAAAATCACAATCGCACTCATCAATTTTGAAATCGACGCAATCGGCATCACGCGGTTGGCGTTTTTCTGATACAACACTTCACCCGTGCGGTTATTCAGAATCAGCGCAGATTGCGACGACAACAACGGCCCTGCCATCATGGCTTGGGCTTCTACCTTCTCGGCTTGTGTTTCGGCAAATGCGCCCAACGGGTCTTGCTGGGTTGGGAAATTCTGTTCTAGAAACTGACCCAATACATCCATATCATTGGCAGCAGCAGGAAAAGCCGTTGCTGCAAGTGTCACACCCAAGCAGGCCGCACTTAATTTGTTACACCATTTTTTTACTGACATAGCGGTATCTTTCACGGATTTGTTACAACATTTCAATTAAAATATTCCGTCATTTTCGACAATTTTTAAAAAAATGTAAAGCAAGTCATTGAATCTTTGCGTTTGTTTGCAAGTTATCCCGCCAACCTTTCACCCAATGTCGAAATTTTCGCAACAATCCGACAGCAAATTTGATAAACCCGACGATACTTATTATACTAAGCAACTTTATCAAGAAATCATTCTAGGAAGATTTCCCTGCTGTCATATTAATATTTTAAAGAATAAAAACTATGTCTGAAGAAAAACGCTCATGCTCGTTCTGCGGCAAGTCAGAACATGAAGTCAAAAATTTGATTGAAGGCGAGCACGCTTTTATCTGTAACGAATGCGTGGAAACCTGCGGTGTCATGCTGCAAGATTCCGAGAGCGATAGCCCTGCCGAACCGGATGGCCCCAAAGCTGCTGAGAACGCCCCTCTGCCGACACCCGCCGAAATCGTAGCCAATCTCAACGATCACGTTATCGGGCAAGAACACGCAAAAAAAGCCTTGGCTGTTGCCGTTTACAACCATTACAAACGCTTGCGCCACCCTAAAGCCAACGGCAATGTTGAATTATCCAAATCCAATATCCTGCTGATCGGTCCGACCGGTTCGGGCAAGACCTTACTAGCCCAATCCTTGGCACGTAAATTGGACGTGCCTTTCGTAATGGCCGATGCCACTACCTTAACCGAAGCCGGTTATGTCGGTGAAGACGTGGAACAAATCATCACCAAGCTGCTGGGGAAATGCGATTTTGACGTCGAAAAAGCCCAGCGCGGTATTGTGTATATTGACGAAATCGACAAAATTTCCCGCAAGAGCGACAACCCGTCTATCACCCGCGACGTATCAGGTGAAGGCGTGCAACAAGCTTTGCTAAAACTGATTGAAGGCACCGTTGCCAGTGTTCCGCCGCAAGGTGGCCGTAAGCATCCGAATCAAGAATTCATCAATGTTGATACCACCAATATCCTGTTTATCTGCGGTGGCGCGTTTGCCGGCTTGGAAAAAGTCATCCGCCAACGCACGGAAAAAGGCGGCATCGGCTTTGGTGCAGCAGTACACAGCAAAGATGAAAACGTCAATATTTCCGAATTATTCGAAACCGTCGAGCCGGAAGACTTAATCAAATTTGGCCTGATTCCTGAGTTAATCGGCCGCTTGCCAGTGATCGCCACTTTGGCCGAATTAGATGAAGATGCCCTGATCAATATTCTGACCGAACCGAAAAATGCTTTGGTTAAACAATACCAAATCTTGTTCGGCATGGAAGATGTTGAATTGGAAATAGAAGAAGATGCCCTGCGCAGCATTGCCAAGCAAGCCATGGAACGCAAAACCGGCGCGCGCGGCTTACGTTCGATTGTTGAACGCTGCCTGCTCGACACCATGTATCAGCTGCCGGATTTGAAAGACGTGAAAAAAGTCGTTATTAATCAAAGCGTCATCGACAAAGGCGAAGCACCAAAATTACTGCTGGCTGACGGCAGCGAATACCAAGAGCCTAAAGCAGCAAAGAAAACGCGTAAAAGCAGCAAATAATCAGTAATATCAGATTATTGCATCAATCAGGCCGTCTGAAAAAATCTGTTGTTTAAAGTCTTACTTTACACACAGATATTTTTCAGACGGCCTAATTCTTTAATATGATAAAAAATCTTTATTACATCTTACAACAAGAGTATTTTCAATTCCTTAAAATTAGTCTATGATAATGAAGAAGGATTGTTCACAATCTTTAACGCAAATTTTTGCAATCCCTCAGAAGAAAAACACCATAAAGGAACAAAGAGATGTTAGAAGCCTATCGCAAAGCCGCTGCTGAGCGCGCTGCCCTTGGTATTCCTGCCCTCCCGCTTGATGCGCAGCAAACTGCCGATTTGATCGAGCTGTTGAAAAACCCGCCAGAAGGCGAAGGTGAATTCTTGGTTGACCTGTTGGTTAACCGCGTTCCACCGGGCGTGGATGATGCCGCCAAAGTGAAAGCCTCTTTCTTGGCTGCCGTTGCCGAAGGAAGTGCTTCCAGCTCGCTGATTTCTGCCGAATACGCGACCGAATTGCTCGGTACCATGCTCGGCGGTTACAATATTCATCCGTTAATCGAATTGCTCGACAATGACCAATTGGCGCCTATCGCAGCCAAAGGTTTGAAACACACCTTGTTGATGTTCGATTCATTCCACGACGTTCAAGAAAAAGCCGAAAAAGGCAATGCGCACGCTAAAGAAGTGTTGCAATCATGGGCTGAGGCCGAATGGTTTACTTCTCGCGAAGCTGTTCCAGAAAAAATCACCGTTACCGTATTCAAGGTTGACGGCGAAACCAACACCGACGACTTGTCTCCAGCACCTGATGCATGGAGCCGTCCTGACATCCCTCTGCATGCCTTGGCTATGCTGAAAAACCCACGCGACGGTATCAATCCTGACAAACCGGGCGAAGTGGGTCCAATCAAATTATTGGAAGAATTGAAAGCCAAAGGTAATCCTGTTGCCTACGTTGGCGATGTAGTGGGTACCGGTTCTTCACGTAAATCAGCAACCAACTCTGTGATTTGGCACACTGGTGAAGACATTCCTTTCGTACCAAACAAACGCTTCGGCGGCGTATGCTTGGGCGGTAAAATTGCGCCGATCTTCTTTAACACTCAAGAAGACTCTGGTGCATTGCCAATCGAAGTAGATGTTTCTGCCCTGCAAATGGGTGATGTTGTCGACATCTTGCCATACGAAGGCAAAATCGTGAAAAACGGCGAAACCGTTGCCGAATTTGCGCTGAAATCTCAAGTATTGCTGGACGAAGTGCAAGCCGGTGGCCGTATTAACCTGATTATCGGCCGTGGTTTGACTGCCAAAGCACGCGAAGCTTTGGGCTTGCCTGCTTCTGATAAATTCCGCTTGCCACAAGCTCCTGCTGACAGCAAAGCCGGTTTCTCATTGGCACAAAAAATGGTGGGGCGCGCATGTGGCTTGCCTGAAGGACAAGGCGTTCGCCCGGGTACTTACTGCGAACCACGCATGACCACTGTCGGCTCTCAAGACACTACCGGCCCGATGACCCGCGACGAGCTGAAAGACTTGGCTTGCTTGGGCTTCTCTGCCGATATGGTGATGCAGTCGTTCTGTCATACCGCAGCTTATCCGAAACCGGTTGACGTACGCACCCACAAAGAATTGCCTGAGTTCATCTCTACTCGCGGCGGTGTCTCTCTGCGTCCGGGTGACGGCGTGATCCACTCATGGCTGAACCGTTTGCTGTTGCCTGATACAGTCGGCACCGGCGGCGACTCACACACCCGCTTCCCAATCGGTATTTCATTCCCTGCCGGTTCTGGCTTGGTAGCCTTTGCTGCGGCAACTGGCGTGATGCCTTTGGATATGCCTGAGTCTGTATTGGTACGCTTCAGCGGTAAACTGCAACCGGGCGTAACCTTGCGTGACTTGGTGAACGCGATTCCATTGTATGCCATCAAAGACGGTTTGCTGACTGTTGCCAAAGCCGGTAAGAAAAACATCTTCTCTGGCCGCATCTTGGAAATTGAAGGTTTACCTGATCTGAAAGTTGAGCAAGCGTTTGAATTGTCTGATGCTTCTGCTGAGCGTTCAGCAGCCGGCTGTACCGTGAAACTGAACAAAGAGCCAATCATCGAATACATGACGTCTAACATCGTGTTGATGAAAAACATGATCGCCGATGGTTATGAAGATGCCCGCACTTTGGAACGCCGCATTAAAGCCATGGAAGCTTGGTTGGCTGATCCACAATTGTTGGAAGGCGATGCCGATGCCGAATACGCAGCGGTTATCGAAATCAACATGGACGACATCAAAGAGCCAATCATTGCCTGCCCTAATGACCCAGACGATGTATGCTTCATGTCTGAAAAATCAGGCACCGTGATTGACGAAGTGTTTATCGGTTCTTGTATGACCAACATCGGTCACTTCCGTGCCGCTTCTAAATTGCTGGAAGGCAAAACCGATACTCCGGTTCGTTTGTGGATTGCACCGCCGACTAAGATGGACGCGAAACAATTGTCCGACGAAGGTCACTACGGCGTATTAGGCCGCGCAGGTGCGCGTATGGAAATGCCGGGCTGCTCATTGTGTATGGGTAACCAAGCACAAGTACGCGAAGGCGCGACTGTGATGTCTACTTCCACCCGTAACTTCCCGAACCGCTTGGGTAAAAACACCAACGTGTTCTTGGGTTCGGCAGAATTGGCCGCAATTTGTTCGAAACTGGGCAAAATCCCAACCATCGAAGAATACCAAGCCAACATCGGTATCATCGATGAAAACGGTGATCAAATCTACCGCTACATGAACTTCAACGAAATCGCCAGCTACAACGAAGTTGCCGAAAAAGTGAATGTATAATTAGCGTAGGCTAAACCATCAAAGGCCGTCTGAAAGTATTTGCTTTCAGACGGCCTTTTAGTTTGATTGTGATTAATCAATCAGTCATGATGGCTTAACGCATAAAATTTAAAGCCGTCTGAAACCATATGTTTCAGACGGCTTTTTTACATCATAAAAATGCAAGTTACATCTTAATGATTAATCTGCAGTCAACACCACTTTCATCGCTTGATTTTCAGAAGCATGTTTGAATACATCATACGCCTCTTCCAATTCGCTGAATTTGAAGCGGTGGGTAATCATCTTGGTATAATCTACCGAGCTGGTCGAGATCGCTTTCAACAGCATTTCAGTGGTATTGCTGTTCACCAAGCCGGTGGTAATGGCAAGGTTTTTGATCCACAGTTTTTCCAGTTTGAAATCAACTGACTGACCGTGCACACCCACTACCGCAATGTGTCCACCCGGTTTCACGATTTCTTGGCACATTTCCCAAGTAGCCGGAATACCCACTGCTTCAATCGCGCAAGCTACACCGTCTTCGCCGACAATATCGAATACTTGTTTTTCCACATTGCCTGAGCTTGGGTTGATCACATGGGTTGCGCCCAGCTCTTTCGCCATTTTCAGGCGGTTTTCGTCCATATCGCACACAATCAATGCAGCAGGGCTATACAGCTGTGCGGTCAGCAAAGCAGACATACCCACAGGGCCGGCACCCGCGATAAACACGGTATCGCCCGGTTTTACATCACCATATTGCACACCGATTTCATGCGCGGTCGGCAGCGCATCGCTCAACAACAAAGCCACTTCATCATTTACCGAATCAGGCAATGGAATCAAGCTGTTGTCTGCATAAGGCGTACGCACATATTCGGCTTGTGTGCCGTCAATCATGTAGCCCAAAATCCAACCACCGTTGCGGCAGTGTGAATAAAGTTGTTTTTTACAGTTGTCGCAAGTACAGCATTTGCTCACGCAAGAGATGATGACCTTGTCGCCCGCTTTGATATTTTTTACAGCCGAGCCCACTTCCTCTACAATGCCTACACCTTCATGACCGAGAATACGACCATCGGCTACTTCTGGGTTTTTACCTTTCCAAATCCCCAAGTCGGTACCGCAAATCGTGGTTTTCACGATTTTTACCACTGCATCGGTCGGGTCGATAATCTCAGGGCGCGGTTTTTCTTCAAAACGGATATCGTTCGCTCCGTGATACACCATAGCTTTCATAGTACAACTCCTTTTATTGTTTGATGAAACGAAAAAAAGATGAAACTTCGAATGACGGCATACCCTATTTATAGCCCTACTACTAATGAAAGTCAATTTCAGTTTTGTTACATGTTATAATATAACACATTGTTTTTAAACTATTTTTGATACAACGCAAACTCTCCTGATTCAGTCTGAAGCCATGTCCCAATCCGCTACTTTTTCCAATCGCCTTATTCAATGGCAACGCCAACATGGCCGCCATCATCTGCCTTGGCAAGTCAAAGATCCTTATGCTGTTTGGCTGTCGGAAATCATGCTCCAGCAAACGCAAGTTGCTACCGTATTAGATTATTATCCGCGCTTTTTAAACCGCTTTCCCGATGTCGAAAGCTTAGCCAATGCTGCCGAAGATGAGGTTTTATCGCTTTGGGCAGGTTTGGGCTATTACAGCCGCGCGCGTAATTTACGCAAAGCGGCCAAGCAGGTAGTGGCACAATTCAGCGGTGAATTTCCGCAAACACGCCTTGAATTGGAAACCCTATGCGGGGTCGGCCGCAGCACTGCCGCCGCCATTTCCGCTTTCGCCTTCAACCAACGCGAAACCATCTTAGACGGCAACGTCAAACGTGTGCTGTGCCGCGTGTATGCGCTTGACGGCAATCCACAAGACAAAAAATTCGAAAAGCAGCTCTGGCAGCTTGCCGAAAGCCTGTTGCCGTCTGAAAGCGGAGATATACCTGCTTATATCCAAGGCTTGATGGATTTGGGCGCAACTGTGTGCAAACGCACCAAACCGCTGTGCCACGAATGCCCGATGAACGACATTTGCGAAGCCAAAAAGCAAAACCGTATTGCCGAACTGCCGCGCAAAAAAACAGCGGTTGAAGTGCATACCCTGCCGCTGTATTGGCTGATTGTGCGCAACCAAGCCAAGCAAATTCTGCTACACAAACGCCCGGCCAAAGGCATCTGGGGCGGCCTATATTGCGTGCCGTGTTTTGAAAATTTGGCCGATTTACAACAATACGCCCAAGTCCTTAATCTGGATTCAGACGGCCTTAATGAAGAAGCCACATTCACCCACCACCTGACTCATCGCCTCTTGATGATTACCCCGTTTACCACAGACGAAAGGCCGTCTGAAAACGTTTCAGACGGCCTCTGGGTCGCACAAGAAGATTTGGCTGATTACGGACTCCCCAAACCTTTATTAAACTATCTCAATCAAGCACAAAAGAGCCTGTTTTAATATTGCTGGTTTAATGCAATAAAAAGGCCGTCTGAAGTTCAGACGGCCTTTATTCAAGCTATTGACTTACAAAACAGATTTCACGGTTGCAACCACATTCTCAGTAGTAAAGCCGAATTCTTTAAACAGCAATTCTGCCGGAGCCGATTCGCCGAAGCGGTCGAGGCCGACTACTTTGCCATTTAAGCCGACATACTTGTACCAACCATCGGTCACGCCTGCTTCTACGGCAACGCGCGGCAGATTAGCCGGTAATACGCTGGCTTGGTAAGCGGCATCTTGGCGGTCGAATGCGTTGGTTGACGGCATAGACACCACGCGCACAGCGATGCCTTCTTCAGCCAAAGCCGCTTGCGCGTTCAAAGCCAATTCGACTTCCGAACCGGTGGCAATGATCACGGCTTTGGCTTCGCCTTGGGCTTCGCTGATCACATAGCCGCCGCGTTGGATATTCTCCAACTGCTCATCGCTGCGTTGCAGAAATTTCAGGTTTTGACGGCTGAAAATCAGGCTACTTGGGTGGTCGGCTGCTTTCACTGCTTCTGCCCATGCCACGAGCGATTCGGCGGTGTCGCAAGGGCGCCATACGTCCATGTTCGGAATCAGACGCAAGGTAGCGGTTTGCTCAACCGGTTGGTGGGTCGGGCCGTCTTCACCCAAGCCGATAGAATCGTGGGTAAACACGAAAATCGGGTTGATTTTCATCAGGGCTGCCATGCGCAAGGCGTTGCGTTGGTATTCGCTGAACATCAGGAAAGTCGCGCCAAACGGTTTCACACCGCCGTGCAGCGCCAAGCCGTTCATGATGGCGCCCATGCCGAATTCGCGCACGCCGTAATGCACATAGTTGCCGCCGTTTTGAGCGGTCACGGCTTTGCTGTTTGACCAGTCGGTCAAGTTAGAAGGCGTTAAGTCTGCTGAGCCGCCGACAAATTCCGGCAATACTTTGGCCAAGGTTTCGATGCTGTTTTGGCTGGCTTTGCGGGTGGCGATGGTTTCGGCTTTGTCGCACACTTCTTTCAAGGCCGTCTGAACATAAGCGTCGAAGTCTTTCGGCAATTCTTTGTCCATGCGGCGCACGAATTCAGCGGCTTCTTCAGGGAAGCGGCTTTGGTATTCGGCAAACAATTTGTTCCATTCGTTTTCCAGTTGCGCACCTTTTTCTTTGGCATCCCAACCTTCATACACTTCTTGCGGCACTTCAAACGCGGCGTGCGTCCAGCCCAAGTGTTTGCGCGTGGCTTCGATTTCGTCTGCGCCCAATGGTGCGCCGTGGGTTTTGTGGCTGCCTTCTTTAGTGGCTGCGCCTTTACCGATTAAGGTTTTGCAGCAGATGATAGAAGGTTTGCCGGTTTCGGCGCGAGCGGCATCAATGGCCGTCTGAATCGCAGCGGTATCGTGGCCGTTAACATTCGGCACCACATGCCAGCCGTAGCTTTCAAAGCGTTGTGGAATGTCTTCGGTAAACCAGCCGTCAACTTTACCGTCGATGGAAATGTTGTTGTCATCATACAAAACAATCAACTTGCCCAAGCCCAAAGTACCGGCCAGCGAGCAGGCTTCGTGTGACACGCCTTCCATCAAGCAGCCGTCACCCAAGAACACATAGGTGTAGTGATCGACGATGTCCAAGCCGTCTTTGTTGAACTCAGCGGCCAAGATTTTTTCCGCCAGAGCCATGCCGACTGCGTTGGCAATACCTTGACCCAACGGGCCGGTGGTGGTTTCCACGCCGTCGGTGTAGCCGTATTCCGGGTGACCCGGTGTTTTGCTGTGCAATTGGCGGAAATTTTTCAAATCTTCAATAGAAACGTCGTAACCGGTCAGATGCAACAGGCTGTATAAAATCATCGACGCGTGGCCGTTCGACAACACAAAGCGGTCACGGTTGTAGAATTTTGGATTGGCAGGATTGTGGTTGAGATATTGCGTCCACAAAACTTCGGCCATTTCAGCCATGCCCATCGGCGCACCCGGGTGGCCGGAGTTGGCTTTTTGTACCGCGTCTGCGGAAAGGAAGCGGATTGCGTTTGCCAGTTGTGACATCAGTACCTTCTTTCTTTTAAAGATGTGAATATGGGGAAACGGTTTGAATTATCGCTTGATTTTGCAAGGCTTTCAAGCACAGTATTGCGACAAAGCAAAAGGCCATCTGAAAACTATGCAGAAAATTTTCAGACGGCCTATTAAGCTTAGTAAATGGTTTTACGGCCTGCATTCAGTGTTTCAGCAATATCGTCAGCCAAACGTGCGCAATCAGCCAAATCCAGATTACTAAAGGTAATGCGCACCGAGCCACGTTTGGCAAAGTGAAATGCCGCGCAGCTTTGCACCGCCCAACCTTTCGCCGCTAAAAACTGAATCACCTGCGCTTCATTGGCGACCGGCAGCCAAATATGGAAACCTTCGCCATTTTTGCCTAAGGGGAAAATGCCGTGTTGATTTAAGCATGCAAACAAGGTTTGGCGGCGGATACGGTAGTTTTCCGAAATCTCATGCATGGCCTCGCCTTCCAGCTGCTGCCACAATTGCCAAGTCAAATGCTGCAGAATTTTGCTGATCCAGCGCGGGCCCAAAGCAAAACGTTTTTTCATGGCATGCAGGATATTGCTGTTACCCGCTGCAATCGCTATGCGCGCATCAGTACCAAGAAATTTACTGGTAGACGTGGTGTACATCCACTCGCCTTCAAAACCTTGCATACCGTAAAAAGGCTGCTGGCTCAAAGCCGCCCAGTGGTCATCGACAATCAGCAAGGCATCACGCTGATTTAAAAATGCCTGCCATTGCTGCCAACGCGCGCGGCTGTAATTAATACCGGTCGGGCTGTGCGCGCGCGGCGTGAGAGTCACCACGGAAAAATCATCGTTCAATTGCTCGGGTATCACCGCACCCTCATCATCCATCTGCAAAGGCACGGCCTCTAAGCGCAAAGTTGCCAACAAAGCCGGCAGCGGCGGCCAGCATGGATCTTCAATCAAGACTTTACTGCCGCTGATGCAGCGCTGCATCAGAATGCGCTCCATAATATCCAAGCTGCTCGAAAGCAGCATCACTTCACTCTCAATGCCAATATGTTCGGCCAACCAATTTTTGAGAAATTTCATCAATTCAGGGTGGTCGCCATAATTGCCCACATCCGCATTCAAACTGTAATGTTCCAACAAATCCGATGCCAAAGGTGGCAACAAACGGCGATCGACATTGCCCGAAGCCAAATCGACCAAGCCTTGCGGAATGGCAGTTTCGCTGTGCAGAATTTCGGTTTTATGCGGCACAAAGCTGCCACGGCGGCCGTCGGTATCGATAATACCGGCATCGCGCAATTGTTTGTAAGCGGCGGATACCGTATTGGGATTGACACCCAATTCATCAGCCAAACTGCGCACCGTCGGCAAACGGTAGCCTTCAGGCCACACTTTACGGCGGATAAGCTGCTCGATAGATTGGGCAATATTGACAGCGGTATTGCCTTTAGGTTTTAATTGAGTCATACAAAGCTTTTTTTGCATTAGTTCAAAAAATATTAGATGAATTTCTACAAATTAGCAAGTGGTTTGGTCGGCAGGAACGGCAGAAAATGTTATGATTATAAAGTTCCCGCTGCAAAACATTTTCAGATGGCCTAGGCCGTCTGAAATGGAATTGCCACACCCACTACCACGATTAAAAATATATTGATATTAAGGAACAAGCTATGTCTGCCGAAGAAAAACCAACACCGGCCGCCGAACCCGAACATCATGCCAGCGAGCCGCAAGCCGAGCCGGAAAAAGACGGTCAAGCGCAAGCTAAAGCGGAAAAATTAACACCGCCAAAACCTGCCAAACTGAAATCGGCTGCGATTCAAATTCATCCGGTGGGCGAACGCATTCACCCGAAAAAAGCCGAAGGCCGCTTTGCCAAGTTGCGTATTGCCGCGGTATTGGCGACGCAATTTGTGTTCTATATTGTGCCTTGGTTTAATTGGTCAGACCGCCAAGCGGTATTGTTCAACATTCCCGACCGCCATTTCTATATCTTTGGTTTATCGTTGGGTATGGGTGACTTGATTTACCTGGCATTATTGCTGATGATTTGCGCCTTCGGTCTGTTCTGGTGGACAACCATCGCCGGCCGCTTGTGGTGCGGTTATTCTTGCCCGCAAACGGTTTACACCGAAATCATGCTGTGGATAGACCATTTAGTCGAGGGTGACCGCAACAAACGTTTAAAGCTCGAGAAATTGCCGTGGAATTTCACCAAAATCCGCATCAAAGCCACTAAATACCTGCTGATTTTCCTATTCTGCGCATGGACGGGTATTACCTTTGCCGGTTGGTTTAACCCGATTCGCGAATTTGTACCGGCATTGTTTAATGGTTCAGCTGGTGGCGGTGCCATGTTTGCCGCGGCCTTCTACGGCTTCATGACCTTCTTCATGGCGCACATCATGCGCGAAAAAGTGTGTTTACACATGTGTCCTTACGCACGTTTCCAAAGTGCCATGTTTGACAAAGACACGCTGATTATTTCTTATGATTACGAACGTGGCGAACCGCGTGGCGCGCGTAAGAAAAGCGTTTCCCGCGAAGAAACCCCATTGGGTGACTGTATTAACTGTAATATGTGCGTGCAAGTGTGTCCGGTCGGCATCGACATCCGCGACGGCCTGCAATACCAATGTATCGGCTGCGCCGCCTGTATTGATGCCTGTGATGAAATCATGGATAAAATGAGCTATCCGCGCGGCCTGATCCGCTACACCACCGAGGGCGCACTAGAGCATGAATATCCTGAATCCGACATCAAGAAACGCTTGAAACGCCCACGCGTGGCCGGTTATGGTGCCATATTGGCTGTTGTGATTATTGCCTTTATTACTGGTCTTTCCACCCGTAAAATGGTCGAAGTGGATATCTTAAAAGACCGCGGCGTAATGGTTCGTGAAAACAACCAAGGCTGGCTGGAAAATGCGTATAATCTGCGCATCATCAACAACAGCGAATACGACCAAGTCTTAACCGCCAGCGTAAAAGGCTTTGAAGAAATCGCATTAACCGGCCTACCGGAAGAAGGCTTGAAACTGCCTGCCCGCGAAACCATTACCATTCCGGTACAAGTATCCACCATTCCGGAATATGCCGACAAAGGCAGCCACCCTATTGAATTTATCTTCGTTTACCAAGAATCAGGTAAAGCCGATTCGGATAAAGTGGTGATTGAAGAAGAAGCAACCTTTATCGGAGAATAATGTGTCGCAGAAAAAAAATGTACAACCTTGGTATAAAAACTTCTGGCCGTGGTTTTTGATGGTCGGTCCGATTTTTGTGGTCATCGCCAGCGTATCCATGTTTTTTGTGGCCAAGCAAAACATGACAGACTTGGTATCTGACGATTACTACAAAGACGGCAAACACATCGAAATCGAATTACAGCGCGATGAAGAAGCAGTCAAACGCCACATTCAGGCGCAGGTATTAATCAGCCCAGATATGGATAAAGCCAAAGTGTTTGTCAGCGGCGATTTCGACACCAAGCAGACGGTTCAACTACAATTGTTGCACCCTGCCAAAAAAGCGGAAGATCAAACCATTACGCTTAAAGCAGTAGACAGCAACAGTTCAGCCGAGCGCATGGAATACGATGCCGTGTTCAAGCCTTTACCTGCGACCAATCACTGGTATGTGCGTGTGGCCGATGAAGCCGGTATCTGGCGTGTGGAAGACAAATGGATTACCAGCCAAGGCAATGCCATTAATCTGACCCCGATGGATAAATTATTCGGCACGGATAACGCCCAATAAAAATCAAGGCCGTCTGAAAGCACAGTTTTCAGACGACCTTCTCTTTAAAACTCGCCCACCATCCACCATATTATCTTTTATGTTTCACTTTACCGCCCATCCATGAGCCAACCCAAGCCCAAAGGTTTACGCCAAAAACTACCCAACCGCCAGCAGATTTTCGCATCACGCTGGAGCAAGCCTTTTGCGCCTTTGTTCGACAAACCCTATTTCTGGACACTCAATCGCCGCCAAGCTGCGGTATCGGTTGCCGTGGGTATGTTTTGCGGTTTAATGCCCGGCCCCACGCAAATGCTGAGCGCGCTTATTGTCGCCTATTTTTTACGCACAAACCTACCGGTAGCTGTATTCAGCACGCTCTACACCAACCCCATCACCTATATGCCGCTTTATTATGCCGCCTACAAAATCGGTTCGTTGATTTTGGGCGTGGAAGCTGCCGATTCTCTAGAATTTCCAAGCTGGTCGGATACGTATTTTTTCAGCGAACTCGGTACTTGGCTGCTGGGTGCGGGCAAACCATTGCTGGTCGGGGTGCCTGTTTTGGGTTCGATTTTGGCTGTGATTGGTTATGTCGCCGTATTGATCGGCTGGCGACTGCGCACCCAATACCATTGGCGCAAACGAAAGGAAGCGCGTGAGTAAGCATTGGCGGCGTTTGACAGCAAACGAAATCGAAATAGCGCGCCGCGTTTTTTCAGACGGCATCGATTATGCGCGCGTCAAAATCTATCGCGGCATTCCCTATCTGCCCAACATCAATGTAGCCATTGCGCCCAACGGCCACATTTATTTTCCGCGACAAAACTGCCCTGCCGATTTTGCTCTGGCCGGCCACAGCCATCAAATGTGGCTGATTCACGAGCTCACTCATGTTTGGCAGCATCAGCTGGGTTTCAAAACATGGTATGCCGGTATATTGCTGATGGCCGTCGGTGGCTATGTTCGCCGCAAAGCCTATGTGTATCCCTCGCCACACAGCATCCAACACTTCAGCGACTTAAATATGGAGCAGCAAGCCGACCTTCTTGCCCACTATTATGCCGCGCGTTATTTACCACATAATCCGCATAGCCACCACCTGCCTGCTTTTCAGACGGCCCTACATGATTTTTTAGATAATCCTTCACAGCGCCAGTTACTGCCGCGTTATCGACGTTTCATGATTATCTAAACCTATTTGAATAATCCAGCGCCTAGTGGCGGAATTTTTACCCTCAGAAATTATCGGTAGTCAATGAAATTCGCTATAATAGCCAACTTGATATCAAGCGAACCACCAGCCTACCGAAAAGGTCGCCAAATGCCTTGGAATATTCCCATTCTTCTCACTTGGATGCGCGTTTTGCTCATTCCCGTGTTTACCGTACTCTTTTATCTGCCGGAAAACTGGATAGACCCGCAAACCGTCAACTGGACAGCCGCCATCATTTTTGCCGTGGCCGCTATTACCGACTGGTTTGATGGCTTTTTAGCGCGTCTATGGAAGCAAACCTCCGACTTCGGCGCGTTTCTCGACCCGGTTGCCGACAAACTGATGGTCGCCGTTGCCCTGCTGCTGCTGGTTAGTCTTGACCGCACTTACGTCATCTTCGCCATGATCATCATTGGTCGCGAAATCACCATTTCCGCACTGCGCGAATGGATGGCACAAATGGGACGGCGCAACAGCGTGGCCGTTGCCACCATCGGGAAATTAAAAACCACCGCGCAAATGGCCGCCATCTTATTGCTGCTCATCGGCTTGCCTAATTTTCACGGCCTCGACTTAATCATGATTGGTAACATGTTGATGTTTATCGCATCCGTGCTTACACTTTGGTCGATGTTCTATTACCTGAAAATGGCTTGGAAAGAAATGGCGCAAAAAAGTTAAAAAAAATGGCACAAACAGCTTGACGATCGGAAGCAAATCCATAATAATAGTGTCTTCCTTGTTACAGCGCGTAACAATCGGATTAAATTTGAGCGGGAATAGCTCAGTTGGTAGAGCGCAACCTTGCCAAGGTTGAGGTCGCGAGTTCGAGACTCGTTTCCCGCTCCATTCAAATTTAATCAAATGCGGGAATAGCTCAGTTGGTAGAGCGCAACCTTGCCAAGGTTGAGGTCGCGAGTTCGAGACTCGTTTCCCGCTCCAAAGTTTATCGTTAAATGTAACACCGAATGCGGGAATAGCTCAGTTGGTAGAGCGCAACCTTGCCAAGGTTGAGGTCGCGAGTTCGAGACTCGTTTCCCGCTCCAAAGTTTATCGTTAAATGTAACACCGAATGCGGGAATAGCTCAGTTGGTAGAGCGCAACCTTGCCAAGGTTGAGGTCGCGAGTTCGAGACTCGTTTCCCGCTCCAAAATAACAAAGTTGTTTGAAATAGAGCAACTTTTTGATTATGGCGGGATAGCAAAGTGGTTATGCAGCGGATTGCAAATCCGTCTACGCCGGTTCGATTCCGACTCCCGCCTCCACTTCAATAGTTTTATTCCGATAAAACTATTGCCCGGGTGGTGAAATAGGTAGACACAACGGACTTAAAATCCGTCGACCCTAAACAGGTCGTGCCGGTTCGATTCCGGCTCCGGGCACCACCACTCATTTTTATTCCTGCTTATTCAGGAAACCAATATAAAAAAGCCGTCTGAAAAAATCAGACGGCTTTTATGTTATGTTGTTCTGGATGCTGTTTTGTAATAAATATGGGGCTTAGGAAGCAAAAATATTAAATTGGGTTATTTCGAAGCATCTTCATTAATATTTTACCTAAATCTTCATGCCGGTGGTTAAACCTAAACTCCGTTTCTTTGAGATGCAGATAAAACATCTCTTTGGAAATACCATGAAATTTAGCCAAACGCCCCTTAGCATAACTCCAAAAAGATTCAATACCATTGATATGTTGCTTTCCTCGAGCAAACTCATTAGAACCGTGATGAACACGGTAATGCTTTCATAGCCCATATCGACAAGACCGTCATATGCTTTCCAGCCGTCAGTATTGATTTCGCTGTCAGCGGATATGTGGCCGCGTATAACCTTGATGAGTGAAGCTTTCGAAGCGTCCGGAACGATTTCCGTATAGACCACGCCATTGCGTTTCAGTATGCCAAATACGATGGTTCTACCTGACGCTCCGCGACCGCGCTTACCCCTGATACGTCGCGCACCAAAGTAAGATTCATCTAATTCGACCACACCGGACAGTGGTGAGCTTTGTTCGCACAGAGCGGCAATCCTGTGTCTGATTTTCAGGAAAATAGGATTGATGCTGCGTACACTAATGCCGGTCATTTTAGCGGTATCGGAAGCGGTCAAATCAAGAGCGAAACAGCGAATTATTTCTCTAAATTTCTGCTCTGAAATTTTGCTGAACTTTTGATACTTATTTTTTAGTTTCATATTAGGAGCTTATCAGGTTTTTTGATGATTTTGCTTCCTAAGCCCCTAAATATATTGAGACCTTTGCAAAACACTAGATTTGAGTACAGTTCAAAGTTATAGCAGCACAGAAAGCGCAGACATATCATCAAGATAGGCAAGCTTTCGAGCAGCGCACAACGAAGAAATGTACCAAAGATGGGGATTTTGCAAAGGTCTCATATTGCCTGTAAAACACTATATAAATGACGGTATTTTTCAGATGGCCTTTCCATCAAATTGAAAATCAGCTCCGACATTACCTTTAAATAATCTTCGCTCAAGCTTTTACCTTAAACAGCAATAAAATGCCGTCTGAAACACATTCCTTTCAGACGGCATTTTATTTATCAGCTATAAATCTTAGCACCCTTTTGTACAAATTCCACCGCTTTTTCCGCCATGCCTTTTTGCGCAGCGGCATAATCACGCACTTCCTGCGTGATTTTCATTGAGCAGAATTTTGGCCCACACATTGAGCAGAAATGGGCGATTTTCGCGCCTTCGGCAGGCAAAGTGGCATCGTGGTAGCTTTCAGCACGTTCGGGGTCGAGGCTCAGGCGGAACTGGTCGCGCCAGCGGAATTCAAAACGGGCTTTGGATAAGGCATTATCCCGCACTTGTGCACCCGGCCAGCCTTTAGCCAAATCGGCGGCATGGGCAGCAAGTTTGTAAGTAATGATGCCGGTGCGCACGTCTTCTTTGTCCGGCAAGCCCAAATGCTCTTTCGGGGTAACGTAACACAGCATGGCCGTGCCGTACCAGCCGATATTGGCCGCGCCGATGCCGGAGGTGATGTGGTCGTAAGCTGGAGCGATGTCGGTGACCAACGGGCCTAAGGTGTAAAACGGTGCTTCAAAACAATGCTGCAATTCTTCGGTCATGTTTTGTTTCACGCGTTGTAACGGCACATGGCCGGGGCCTTCAATCATCACCTGCACATCATGTTCCCATGCTTTGGCCGTCAATTCACCCAGTGTGTGCAATTCGCCGAACTGCGCCGCATCGTTGGAATCGGCCACGCAGCCCGGGCGCAAGCCGTCGCCTAAGCTGAACGACACGTCATACGCCTTCATGATTTCGCAAATTTCGTCAAAATGCGTGTAAAGGAAGTTTTCCTGATGATGCGCCAAGCACCATTTCGCCATAATCGAGCCGCCGCGCGACACAATACCAGTAAGACGGTCGGCAGTCAGCGGCACATAGCGCAGCAGTACACCGGCATGAATGGTGAAATAATCTACCCCCTGCTCGGCCTGCTCAATCAAGGTATCGCGGAACAAATCCCAAGTTAAATCTTCGGCAATGCCGCCGGTTTTCTCCAAAGCCTGATAAATCGGCACAGTACCAATCGGCACGGGCGCATTGCGGATAATCCATTCGCGCGTTTCGTGAATATGCGCACCGGTGGACAAATCCATAATCGTATCCGCACCCCAGCGCAGCGCCCACACCATTTTTTCCACTTCTTCGGTCAGGCTGGACGTTACCGCCGAATTACCCAAATTGCCATTGATTTTGACGCGGAAATTGCGGCCGATAATCATTGGTTCCAATTCGGGGTGGTTGATGTTGGCCGGAATGATGGCGCGGCCGGCGGCGATCTCTTGACGCACAAATTCAGGCGTAATTTGGTCAGGATGGGTTGGCAGATTGGCGCCGAAACTTTCGCCGGGGTGTTGCTTGATTAATTTGGCGTACTCAGGCCGTCTGAATAATTCGTCCATCTTCATGCGCTCGCGCAAAGCAACAAACTCCATTTCCGGCGTGATGATGCCTTGGCGCGCATAGTGCATTTGCGTGACATTTTTACCGGCTTTGGCGCGGCGCGGCTGGGTAATTTGATTGAAACGCAGATGCGCGGTTTGCGGATCATGGGCTCGTTCCAAGCCATATTCGCTGGATAAGCCGCTCAAGATTTCCGTGTCGCCGCGTTCGTCCAGCCATGCGCTACGGATATGAGGCAAGCCTTGTTTCAAATCGATTTTAGCGGTCGGGTCGCCGTATGCGCCGCTGGTATCGTACACCGGAATCGGCGGATTCGGCTCACGGCCGCGGTCGCTCACAGTATCATCTTGACGGATTTCCCGCAAAGGCACGCGGATGTCGGCGCGGCTGCCGGAAAGATAGACTTTGTCGGAATTGGGATAGGCAAACTGAATGCCCAAATCATGGGAAAGCTGGTCGAGTTGGGCGGCTTCGTTGCCGTTGGTTTTGAGTGCCATAAAAAGTGCTCCTGTTTCTCGTTTATCAGAATAAAACGAAACAGGAGCGGTGTTTGGGCTTTCAGACGGCCTGATGGATAAAATCAGGCCGTCTGAACAATAAACTCGCTGAAACTCCCCACGCAGGTATTATCCTGATCGGGTGGTATAAGGGTAATTCTCAGCTGCGCATGGCGCAGCACCCCTGTTTCGGTTAAGGAAAATTAAATCATAAACTGCAAATATTGTAAATCCTGATTTGCGTGAGTTCCCATCCTTTCTCAAAAAGATACAGGCCGTCTGAAAATTTTTCAGACGGCCTGTTGAATTAAATTCAATGCTTAAACCAAGTTCGCCAGCATCCATTGCACATAGCGGCTCACACCTTCTTTGACATCAAAGAAAGATTCATTATAGCCGGCTGCACGCAGCTTGCTGATGTCGGCTTGGGTAAAGCTTTGGTATTTGCCTTTTAATGCGTCGGGGAACGGGATGTAGCGAATCAGTTCTTCTTTGACCAATTCTTCCAAGCTCATTTCCGGCTTGCCTTCGGCGGAGCGACAGGCGTTGACAGTGGCGGCGGCCAAGTCGTTAAATTGCTGGCTGCGGCCGGTGCCTAAGTTGAAAATGCCGGATAATTCAGGATTATCGAAGAAGAACAGGTTTACTTTGGCCACGTCTTCCACGCTGACGAAATCGCGGGTTTGCTCGCCATTGCCGTAGCCGTCGTTGGCGCCGAACAGGTTCACGTAGCCGTTTTCACGGTATTGGTTGAAATGATGGAATGCCACCGAAGCCATGCGGCCTTTGTGTTGCTCCATTTGGCCGTAAACATTGAAATAGCGGAAACCCACCACTTGCGCAGTCAAGCCTTCTTCCATGCGGCGGCGCAATACTTGGTCGAACAGGAATTTTGAATAGCCGTACACATTCAGCGGCTTTTCCAATTCGCGCTCTTCGCGGAAAATCTCGCCCTTACCGTACACCGCCGCGCTAGACGCATACAGCAACGGAATGCGCTCATCTTGGCACCAATCGAGCAAATCCAGCGTGTATTGATAGTTGTTGTCCATCATATACAGGCCGTCGTGATTCATGGTATCGGAACACGCGCCCTGGTGGAATACGGCTTGAATGTCGTCGTAAGGCAGGGCATGTTCGCGCACTTGGCGGATGAATTCGTGTTTGTCGAGATAATGGCTGATTTCACATTCGGCCAGATTTTTGAATTTTTCACCGCGCGTCAGGTTATCCACTGCCACGATGTCGGTGATGCCGCGTGCATTCAGCGCTTTGACGATGTTACTGCCGATAAAGCCGGCAGCACCGGTTACGATGATGGTCATAACAATTCCTTTTGTTTTTCAGACGGCCTATTCAACCAAGGCCGTCTGAATCGTTGAATATTCAATGTTTATTGGTCGGCCAATGCGGCTTGTAACTCATCAAACGAGCAAACCGCCGTACCCAATTTCGCTACCACCACACCGGCGGCGGTATTGGCCAAATGCATGGATTCGGGCATGGTGAAACCGGCGGCCATTGCCAAGCCCATACCGGCAATCACCGTATCGCCCGCGCCGGACACGTCATACACTTCCTGCGCACGCGTCGGCTGGTACACCGCTTCGCCGTCGTTAAACAGCGTCATGCCCTCTTCGCTGCGGGTCAGCAAAATGGCGGTTAAATCGAGATGGCGGCGCAGGTGTTGTGCTTTGTCTGTCAGCTCGTCTTCGTTGCGCCAGCTGCCGACCACTTCTTTCAATTCACTGCGGTTGGGCGTAATCAAGGTCGCACCGGCGTATTTTTCGTAATCGTCGCCTTTCGGGTCAATCAACACGATTTTGCCCGCCTGTTTCGCCCAATCAATCATGTCGGCGATGTGGGTCAGGCCACCTTTGCCGTAATCGGAAAAAATCACCGCATCGTAATCGGGCAACACTTCTTGATAACGTGTTTTAACTTGCTCCAGTACTTCGTGATGCGGCAATTCTTCAAAATCCAGACGAATCAATTGCTGATTGCGGGCGACCACGCGCAATTTCACCGTGGTGGCGATTTGTTCGTCGCGCATTAAGTAAGATTCCACGCCGTCTTGCTGCATCAGCTTATCGAGAGAATCGGCGGCTTCATCATGACCGGTAACCGACAATAATCCGGCCTTGCCGCCCAAAGAAGCAATATTGCGCGCCACATTGGCCGCCCCGCCCGCGCGTTGGTCGATTTGGTTGATTTTAGCCACCGGCACAGGCGCTTCAGGCGAAATGCGCGATACGTCGCCGAACCAATAGCGGTCGAGCATAACATCGCCCACCACCAACACACGCGCTTGGGCGAAACGCTGCTGTACATCTGCTGCTTGTAATTTTTGTACCATATTGAATCAATTCCTGATTTGAGTATGCTGCTTGATGACGTGAATCGGTTTTTCGTTCACGCCGATATGGTTATTTTTTCAATTTAATGATTTATGTTTATAACCAATCTTAAGGCCGTCTTAAATTATTCCGCCGGATTGGCCACGCGGTTTACTTCGCGCAACACGGCAATCGGGTCAGCCGCTTGCGTGACCGGACGCCCCATCACCAGATAAGTCGAACCGGCGGCTAAGGCTTGAGCTGGGGTCATGATGCGGCGTTGGTCGTCGTTGTTGCCGGCAATATCCAAGCGGATGCCCGGCGTGACCAACACAAAATCTTCGCCCAACTCACGGCGCAGCGGCGTGGCTTCCAAAGGCGAGCAGACCACGCCATCCAAGCCCGAGCTTTGGGTTAATTTTGCCAAACGCAATACTTGCTGCTCCGGCTCGATGTCCAAGCCGATTTCCGTCATGTCGCTTTGTTCCATGCTGGTCAATACGGTTACACCAATCAACAAAGGTTTTTGCGCATGATTGGCAATGGCTTCTGCTGCAGCTTCCATCATGCGGCGGCCACCCGAAGCGTGCAAATCAACCATCCACACGCCCATATCGGCCGCCACGCGGCAGGCTTGGGCAACGGTATTCGGAATATCGTGGTATTTCAAATCCAAAAATAATTTAAAGCCTTGGTTAATCAGTTTTTCCGCCAACGGGCGGCCGGTTGCGGTAAACAATTCTTTGCCGATTTTGATTTGGCACAAGCTCGGGTCGAGCGTGCGCACAAAATTCAGCGTATCGGCTTCGTTGGCAAAATCCAAAGCCACAATCACCGGCGTGCGGGTTTGCGGCAGGTGAAAATCAGTGATTAACGGGTTCATTATGATTCCTATCAAAGCAAGCCGCGCGGCAACATCCGCAGCGGCCTTTATCATCAGTTCATCTGGATTTTAACAGTTTTTCCATACAAAAAGGCCGTCTGAAAGAAATTTTTCAGACGGCCTTTTTATCTTTTCATGGGTGCAAAATTATTTACCCAATGCAGTCAACACTTGCTCTTTCACTGCTTCAACAGCTTGCGTGCCGTCAACTTTAATGTATTTCGGTGCGTGTTCGCCTTCCAATTTGCTGTAGAAACCCACCAGCACTTCGGTTTGCTCGTGATACACGTCCAAGCGTTTTTTCACGGTTTCTTCTTTGTCGTCATCACGTTGGATCAAATCTTCGCCGGTTACGTCGTCTTTGCCTTCAGCTTTCGGCGGATTGTAAGAAACGTGGTAAGTGCGGCCTGATGGCAAATGCACGCGGCGGCCGCTCATGCGGTCAACAATCACGCTGTCGGGTACATCGATTTCGACTACCGCGTCTAAATCCACGCCGGCCTCAACCATGGCTTCGGCTTGCGCCAAAGTGCGTGGAAAACCGTCGAACAGGAAACCATCTTTGCAATCGTCTTGGGCGATGCGTTCTTTAACCATGCCGATGATGATGTCGTCGCGTACCAAGCCGCCTTCATCGATGATTTTTTTTGCTTCCAAGCCCAGCGGTGTGCCGGCTTTGATGGCCGCGCGCAACATGTCGCCGGTCGAGATTTGCGGAATGCCAAAAGCGGCGGTAATGAATTGCGCCTGTGTGCCTTTACCTGCACCCGGTGCACCCAACAATAATACTTTCATGGTTTGTCCTCTGTTTGTGTTCATGATTTTTACATTACTATCATAATACTTTACACGCCGTCTGAAAAGGCTTGCGGCAAGCGCACGGTTTTTTCAGACGGCCTGCTCATATTTATCAGGCTGCGCCGTAAAACTTCGCCGTTCACGGCGGAGATATAAGGCGCGGACTGCGTAGCAGTCCTAAAACCGTTGATATTCAGTTAATCAGGCGTTTTCTGCTGTTCAATATACTGCCGAATAATCGTAATCGGCGCACCACCACAGCTACCTGCAAAATAAGACGGCGACCACAACGCACCGCCCCATAATTTTTGTTTGATGCTTGGATAATTTTTCTGTCTAATCATGCGGCTAGATACACCTTTCAAGCTGTTCACCAGTTTTGAAATAGACACTTTGGGCGGATAGTTCACAAGTAAATGAACATGGTCATCTTCGCCGTCAAATTCCACCAGTTGCGCTTCAAAATCGGTGCAGACGCTCTCAAAAATACCGCGCATATCGTCCAAAATTTCTTTTGTGAACACTTTTCGGCGATATTTTGCGACAAATACCAAATGTACATGAAGATTAAAAACAACGTGCCGACCACGTCTTAAATCAGTTTCTTTTTCCATAGACCAAGTGTAAAATTGCTAAAAATTCCATTATCCATGAAATCATGTTAATACTCAAAACATTCAAATTTGAACTGATGCCAAACGGCGAGCAAATCCGCAAAATGAAACAATTTTGCGGTTGTTCGCGTTTCGTATTCAATCGTGCTTTGGCGTATCAAAACGAACAATATCAACAAGATAATTCGTTCAAATTTAGCTACACCAAAATCGCAAATTTGCTGCCTGAATGGAAACGAGAATTAGACTGGCTAAAAGACTGCCACAGCCAAGTTTTGCAGCAAAGTTTGAAAGACTTGGAAAGCGCATTCAAAAACTTCTTTGCCAAACGCGCAGATTTCCCCAAATTCAAACGCAAAGGCGAAAAAGACAGTTTCCGCTTTCCGCAAGGCTGTAAATTGGAGCAGCAAAATAATCGTATCTATTTGCCCAAAATCGGTTGGGTGCGCTATCGCAACAGCCGACACGTTTCAGGCAGCCTGAAAAACGTAACCGTATCGCAAAAATGCGGTAAATGGTTTGTATCTATGCAAACCGAAACCGAGCAGGAAATCGCGCAGCCAAACGGTGGCGAAACTGGGATTGATATGGGTGTTGCCAAATTTGCAACATTGTCCAATGGTCAGTTTTTTGAGCCAATCAACGCATTCAAAACGTTGAAAGGCAAACTAGCAAAACTGCAAAAACAGTTCAAACACAAAACCAAATTCAGCAAAAACTGGCAGAAACTGAAAGCAAAAATCAGCCGTTTGCACCACAAAATCAGCAATATCCGTAAAAACTACCTGCACCAAATCAGCAGCGCAATCAGCCAAAACCACGCGATTGTGTATGTGGAAGATTTGCAGGTGGCGAATATGTCCAAATCCGCTAAAGGCAACGCCGTGCAGCATGGAAAAAACGTTGCTGCCAAATCAAGCTTAAACCGTGCGATTTTAGACCAGTCTTGGTTTGAGTTTCGCCGTCAGTTGGACTATAAGCTGTTGTGGCGCGGTGGGCATTTGGTGGCTGTTCCGCCACAAAATACCAGTCGTTGTTGCCCAGCTTGCGGACATACTGCCAAAGATAACCGTCAAACACAGGCAAACTTTGAATGTGTGCAATGTGGCTATCAAAACAATGCGGATATTGTGGGTGCAATCAATGTGTTAAAGCGCGGTCAAGAGATTTTGGCAGCGCAAAAGTAAAATGAAGTTTCAGGGCAGGACGTGCCCGTAGCGTCTGTGAAGTGAGCCGTGCAGTAAGGCGGTCAGCAGCAGAAACCCACCGAAGCGATTTGTGAATGGCTCAATGCCGTTCACAAATCGCCGTAGGAATTCCCTCCCTTCAGGGAGGGAAGGACGTCAAGCTTGAAACACCTGCAACACGCGTTCTAAATCTTCCTGCGTGTCCACACCGGCGGCCGGTGCGTGGTCGGTGACTTCCACCGCAATCGGGAAGCCGTACCACAATACGCGCAATTGTTCCAACGATTCAATGGTTTCCAGCGGTGACACGCTCATTTCGGCATAGCGTTGCAGGAAGCCGGCGCGGTAGGCGTAAATGCCGATGTGGCGCAAGACCGGTGTTTCCTGCGGCAATTCATGCAGATTTTCGCGCATGGTGTCGCGCGGGAACGGAATCGGTGCGCGGCTGAAATACATGGCATTGCGGTTTTTATCCAGCAACACTTTGACCACGTTCGGATTCATAAATTCATCAAAATCGTGCAATTCATGCGCGGCAGTGGCCATTTGCACATTGTTTTCCACCAACACTTCGGCGGTGCGGTTGATCAGTTCCGGCTCGATTAACGGCTCGTCGCCCTGCACATTCACCACGATCAAATGCTGCGGCAAATTCAGCTTTTTCACCGCTTCGGCTAAACGCGTGCTGCCGCTCTCATGCGTATCGGCCGTCATCACCACTTCCACGCCGTGCGCTTGGCAAGCCGCTTGAATGTCGGCGTGATCGGTAGCTACCACCACGCGCGCGGCATGACTTTTGGCGGCCTGCTCGGCCACGCGCACCACCATCGGTTTGCCGTGAATATCGGCCAACGCCTTACCCGGCAAGCGTGAAGACGACAAACGCGCCGGAATCAACACCACAAATTCGGTCATGCGTGCAATTCCTCTTCGGTCAATTCACGCGCTTCGTTTTGCAGCATAAACGGAATGCCGTCACGAATCGGATAAGCCAATTTCGCTTGGCGGCTCCACAATTCCTGCTTGTCTTGATGGTATTCGAGCGGGCCTTTGGTTACGGGGCAGACCAAGATGTCTAAGAATTTTTTTTCCATGGTTTCGGCTTTCTTTGGGAAAGTGGTTGGCGGTCGTCTGACGGGTTTGCTTCAATCTTCATCACACCGCTTGGCTGACGATTCGATATTCAGACAGCCTAATACAAAATCAGCTAAATCAGGCTCGATTATCGCACAAATAGGCAACACCCACACATGATTTAAAGCATCGGAATCAAGGCCGTCTGAAAGTTTCACCGCGTCTTTTTCGGTGATGAACACAAAATCAGCGCGTGGCAAATCCTGCGGCGTGATGGCGGCATGGTCGGGCAGCGCCAGCGTTTGTTGCAATTCAATGCCCAGCGCACGCAAAGAATTAAAAAAACGCTCCGGCCTAGCAATGCCTGCCGCGGCGGCGACATGGCTGTTTTTCAGACGGCCTAAATCTAATTTTTCAGACGGCCGGTTCAAACGATAAATCTGGCCGCTTTCCACACGGCTGGCAAACATATGTTCAGACGGCCTAAAGGTCGGATTTTGCCCACCGCTGACCACCACCGCATCCACCGAAGCCAAGCGCGATAAAGGTTCGCGCAAGCCGCCGTTGGGCAGCAAATCCAAATCGTTACGCGCGGTATCGGCAAACGGAAACACCACAATTTCAATATCGCGCTGCAAAGCATAGTGTTGCAAACCGTCATCAGCCACAATAATTTGCACATGCGGATGAGCCGCCAACAACGCCCGCCCTGCCGCCACCCGACTGCTGCCGACCGCTACCGGCGCACCGGTTTGACGATACAGCAGCAAAGGCTCGTCACCGGCTTGCGCGGCGGTGCTGTTTGCAGTCAACACATGCACATTTTTTTCCGTCCGCCCATAACCGCGGCTGATGATGCCCACGTTTACCCCGCGCTGCTGCAAACCCGACACCAGCGCAGACACAATCGGCGTTTTACCCGCGCCACCCGCGTGAATATTGCCCACCACCGCCACCGGCACCTGCAATTTTTCGCTCGGCGTGCGCCCCGCCAAAAAATCCTGCCGCCGCTTGACCGCAATGCGGGCGAACACGGCCGACAAAGGCTTCAGTAACACACGCAGCCACGGCTTGGGCTGTTGCCAATGTTGTTCAATAATTTGATGCAGCTTGGGCATTCAGACGGCCTTTGTGAACTGGGAACGATAATATAGCATTGAAAGGGAAAAGATATAAAGTTTACCCTCAATATAATCTGCTTTCAGACGGCCTTTTCTTCACAAGGCCGTCTGAAAGCATAGCTTGAATGCAACGAAAACCTTTATAATCCCCACTTTCCCCTAATCCCCAACACCCGCCATGTCCGATTTATTCACCGCTGCTTCCCTATCCGTTTCCGAACTCAACGCGCTGGCCAAAAACCTGCTGGAAGACCATCTTTCCGGTTTGTGGATTGCGGGCGAGGTGTCGAATCTCACGCGGGCGGCGAGCGGGCATTATTATTTTTCGCTGAAAGACAGCCGCGCGCAGGTGCGTTGTGCGATGTTTAAGGGGGCAGCGGTACGTTTGAGCCAGCCTTTGAAGGAAGGCGATCACATCGAAGTCAGCGGCAAAATCAGCATTTACGAGGCGCGCGGTGAATTTCAGATTACGGTCAACGAAGTACGCATGGTTGGTTTGGGGCGTTTGTATGAGGCGTATGAAAAGCTGAAAGCCAAATTGCAGCTTGAGGGCGTGTTCGATTTGGCACGCAAAAAGCCGCTGCCCCCCCATCCGCAAACCATTGGCATTGTCACCAGCTTGGCGGCGGCAGCTTTGCGTGATGTGGCGTCGACGCTGAAACGCCGTGCGCCGGAAATTCCGGTGATTATTTACCCGACCGCGGTGCAAGGTGCAGGCAGCGAATTGCAGATTGCCCAAGCGATTCAGACGGCCTCGGCGCGGGCGGAATGTGATGTGTTGATTGTGTGTCGCGGCGGCGGCAGCATTGAAGATTTGTGGGCGTTTAACGAAGAGCCAGTGGTGCGGGCGATTGAGCAATGCGCGATTCCGGTGGTCAGCGGTGTAGGCCATGAAACGGATTTCACGCTGGCAGATTTTGTGGCCGATGTGCGCGCCCCTACACCAACCGGTGCGGCGGAATTGGTCAGCCCTAACCGTTTGGAATCACTGCATAAATTAGCACAAGCACAAGGCCGTCTGAAAACGGTGTTGCAACAGCGTTATTATGATGCCAGTCAGAAAGTGGATTGGCTGGCGCGACAAATCCGTCATCCGCGCCAAAAGTTAACCGAGCAGCGCGTGCAAGTGCAAGGCTTGGCGCAGCATTTGCGCTTTGCCATGCAGCAAAACCACCGCTTCAACACGCAACAATTGTCGCGCCAAACACAGGCTTTACGCCATTTGCGCCTTGATGTTTCGCAGCCGAAACGTGAAGTAGCACAATTTCAGACGGCCTTAGCGCAATCGTTTGCCATTTTGCTGAAACAACGCCGTCAAACCTTGGAAAAACAATCTGCGCTATTGGAAGCCGTGTCGCCGCAACACATTTTGGCACGCGGTTTTTCGGTGGTGAAAAACAGCCGCGGCCAAGTGGTGCAAAGTTCGGCCGGATTGAAGCAAGGCCAAAAGCTGCATATTGTGTTTGCCGATGGTGAAACCGATGTGCGCGTTACTGGCGAAACGGCGCAGCCTGATTTGTTTGATTTTTCGTGAAGCCGTCGTCAGGCCGGTAAAAATACGAAAACCGCCGATACCTGAGCTCTTTGAGAGTTGCCATCATTTGAGAAACGGTATAAGGTATCCCTACATTCAATAACATGCATTCTTACGGAAAAATATGGAAAACATGGAAAACCCCAACCCGGTTCCGCCACGCGCGTCTTTACGTCAGAACAGCATTTACCTTTTGCCCAATTCCTTCACGATTGCGGCGCTTTTCGCCGCGTTTTACGCCATCACCCAAGCCATGCACGGCCAATATGAAACGGCGGCGATTGCGGTGTTTATCGCCATGCTGCTCGATGGCATGGACGGCCGCGTCGCCCGCCTGACCAATTCGCAAAGTGCGTTCGGCGAGCAGCTCGACAGCTTGGCCGATATGGTCAGCTTCGGCGTGGCACCTGCCTTGATTGCCTATAAATGGCAGCTTTGGCAGTTCGGCAAAATCGGCTATTCGGTCGCCTTTATCTATTGCGCCTGCGCTGCTTTGCGTTTGGCTTTGTTCAACACCTTAATCGGCAAAGTGGACAAACGCTGGTTTATCGGCATTCCAAGCCCGACCGCCGCCGCGCTGATTGTCGGCCTGATTTGGGTCAACCACAGCGTCGAGCGTTTCCCCGGCGTACATTGGTGGGCGCTGGGCATTACGCTGTTTGCCGGTTTGTCGATGATTGCGCAAATTCCGTTTTGGAGCTTTAAAGAAATCAATATCCGCCGCAAGGTGCCATTTATGGGCATGGTGCTGGCCGTGTTGATTTTGCTGCTGGTGACGTGGGAACCGTTGCTGGTGTTATTCTTATTCTTCTTCGGCTACAGCCTGTCGGGCTATATTCTGGCGGCGCGCCGTTGGTTGCGCAAACGCCGCCATAAAACCGCTTAATGTTCAATGGATAATCTTGATGTGATTCTCGCGCTGCTGGCTGGCGGCAGCGCGGCCGGTTTTTTGGCCGGTCTGTTTGGCGTCGGCGGCGGCACGATTATCGTGCCGATTGTTTTGTGGGTATTGCATTTGCAATATGGCGGCGAACACCCTTACGCCCAGCATTTGGCCATTGGTTCATCGTTTGCCGTGATGGTGTTTACCACTTTATCCAGCATGTATGCGCAACACAAAAAACGCGCTATCGGTTGGCCGACTGTCGGCAAAATGTCGCCCGGTATGATTGGCGGTGTGTTTATCGGCGCGGCTTCGGCCAAATTTATCCCCACTTACGGGCTGCAAATTTTCTTTATCGTATTCATCACGTTGATTGCCCTGCGCACACTGATGAACAGCAAAACCGTGCCTTCACGCCATCTGCCCGGTTTTGCCGGACTCAGCAGCGTAGGCGTGATTTTCGGCACGGCATCAAGCTGGGTTGGTGTGGGTGGCGGCTCGTTGTCGGTACCGTTTTTAATGTATTGCAATATGCCGGCACACCGCGCCATCGGCACTTCCAGCGGATTGGCGTGGCCGATTGCGGTGGCGGGCACAATCGGTTATTTGGCCGCAGGCTGGCAGATTGCGGATTTACCTGAAGGCTCGCTGGGCTTTGTTTATTTACCTGCGGTATTGGTATTAAGCATTGCAACCATGTTGTTTGCCCCGCTGGGCGTGAAATTTTCGCACAAACTGCCTGCGGATAAATTGAAAAAAACTTTTGGTGTGTTGTTGCTGTTGATTGCACTGCGTATGTTGTGGAAGTTGTTATAAATGAAAGGCCGAGACCTTTGCAAAACCCTAGATTTGAGTACGGTTCAAAGTTGTAGCAGCGCAGAAAGCGAAGACATATCACAAAGATAGGCAAGCTTTCGAGCAGCACATAACGAAGAAATGTGCAAAGATGGGGAGTTTGCAAAGGTCTCGGCCTTTGAACATCATGCCCAGTTTACCTAAAAAATACGGCCAAACGCCACACGGCCCACGCCGCCACCAGTAGTCCGGCGATTAAACGCACCTTGCGGTTTTGCAAAAAGCTTTTCAACTGCGCGGCAAAGAAACCCATTGCGAGCAAATTCGGCAACGTACCCAACGCAAACGCCAGCATATACAGGCCGCCATGCCATGCGTTGCCGCTGCCTAAAGCATACAAAGACGCGCTGTACACCAAACCGCACGGCAGCCAGCCCCACAGCATGCCCACTGCGAAACACGCCGGAATCGAGCGGATGGGTAACAGCTTGTTCAAGACAGGATTTAAGCGCTTCCACACCGGCCGCCCCAACCCTTCGATTTTGGTCGCCACGCTGGAAATGCCCGCCAAATAAAGCCCCAGCAACAACAGCAACACATTGGCCGCAACATACAAAATATTTTGCAGCCAACGCGTTTCATCCAGCGAAATCCCAACTTGCCCAACCAAGCCTAAAATCAAACCAATCAACACATAGCTGCTCACGCGCCCCAAATTCAGCAAAATAATCAGCCCTGCCCGATTCAGATTGGGCGGCAGCTGCAACACAAATGCGCTGCTCAAGCCGCCGCACATGCCTGCGCAATGACCGCCGCCGAAAAAGCCGAGCAGAAAAAGGGTGAGCAAAGTGATTTCGTTGTTCATGGTAGGTTTGCGGGTAAAGTTTCAGATTGTTATTGTAGCAATAATGAAGGCTGGCCGCCTGCATTTGTAAAACAAGGTAATACAAGCCTTGCCCTGCTTGTATTTCGGCGCGTTTCGTATGATTATTGATTTATTCGGATAAACCGAATTTTTTAAACACATTTAAAGGAGTGGATTTATGGGTTTGTTCAGCTTTATTAAAAACGCAGGCGAAAAACTGTTTGGTAAAGACGAAAAAGAAGTGGCGGCACAAGCAGCTGCCAACGTCGATGATTTGAACACCAAAGCAGCGGCTGCTATTCAAACATACATCGAAAAACAAAACTTAGGCCTGACCGGCTTGGCCGTGGCTTTCGATGGCGCCAGCGGTAAAGTAACCTTGAGCGGCTCCGCCCCTTCACAAGAAGCAGCCGAAAAAGCCGTTTTGGCAGCGGGCAACGTGACCGGGGTTTCTGATGTCGACAACAACCTGCAATTCCCTGCCGAAGCAGCAGCACAATACCACGACGTAGTCAGCGGCGACACTTTGTCTGCCATCGCGAAAAAATATTACGGCGATGCCAACCAATACATGAAAATCTTTGAAGCCAACAAACCAATGTTGAGCCACCCTGATAAAATCTACGTGGGTCAGAAATTGCGTATTCCTGCGTAATAAATTGATTTGATGATAAAAGACCGTCTGAAATTTTCTTCAGACGGTCTTTTGTATGGCTATCTAGTCGTTTTGACATAGAAATAAAACAAGGCAACAACGGCTGCCACGTACACCCAACACATGAGTAAGTTGTAACGCTGTATCACATTATTTCTATTTTAAACAAGGGGCTTAGGAAGCAAAAATATTAAATTGGGTTATTTCGAAGCATCTTCATTAATATTTTACCTAAATCTTCATGCCGGTGGTTAAACCTAAACTCCGTTTCTTTGAGATGCAGATAAAACATCTCTTTGGAAATACCATGAAATTTAGCCAAACGCCCCTTAGCATAACTCCAAAAAGATTCAATACCATTGATATGTTGCTTTCCTCGAGCAAACTCATTAGAACCGTGATGAACACGGTAATGCTTTCATAGCCCATATCGACAAGACCGTCATATGCTTTCCAGCCGTCAGTATTGATTTCGCTGTCAGCGGATATGTGGCCGCGTATAACCTTGATGAGTGAAGCTTTCGAAGCGTCCGGAACGATTTCCGTATAGACCACGCCATTGCGTTTCAGTATGCCAAATACGATGGTTCTACCTGACGCTCCGCGACCGCGCTTACCCCTGATACGTCGCGCACCAAAGTAAGATTCATCTAATTCGACCACACCGGACAGTGGTGAGCTTTGTTCGCACAGAGCGGCAATCCTGTGTCTGATTTTCAGGAAAATAGGATTGATGCTGCGTACACTAATGCCGGTCATTTTAGCGGTATCGGAAGCGGTCAAATCAAGAGCGAAACAGCGAATTATTTCTCTAAATTTCTGCTCTGAAATTTTGCTGAACTTTTGATACTTATTTTTTAGTTTCATATTAGGAGCTTATCAGGTTTTTTGATGATTTTGCTTCCTAAGCCCCTAAACAATTACATTATTGATGGTGTTGACGGAAATATGCCCATTCTTCCACCACACTGCCATCGGGTAAGTGGCATTCGCCATATTCATTGTCTCGCGCATCTTTTTTGATTACCGACTTGCCACCCTGCTTCACGCAAAATTCGGCAGCGGGATTAGCCATGCCGACTACCGGCGATTCAGGCTCGTTTTGTTGCGCGCAAGCGGCCAATGCAGCAGTGATAGCAGTCATCATTAAAACTTTCAACATTTTGTTTCCTTTTCATCATTTCAGGCAGGCCGTCTGAAAAACATAAAATCATTTAGGCAGCCTTATCCCACCCAACGCGGCACTTTTTGAAACAACTGATAAAAGTTGTCCGTGGTATACACAGCCACGTCTTCCACCGCTTCGCCACGCAGCTGGGCGATGAATTCAGCGGTATGGCGCACATAAGCCGGCTCGTTGCGTTTACCGCGTTTCGGCACCGGCGCAAGGAAAGGCGCATCGGTTTCCACCAGCATTCTGTCTTTCGGTACATATTTTGCCGCTTCCTGAATCTGCGACGCGTTTTTAAAGGTTACAATCCCGGAAAACGAAATATACAGCCCCAAATCCAATGCACCTTTGGCAAAGGCCACGTCTTCGGTGAAGCAATGAATCACGCCGGAATGGGTTTGGCATTCTTTCAACATACGCAGCGTATCTTCGCCGGCATCGCGGGTATGCACGATTACCGGCAGACCGGTTTCATTTGCCGCTTGAATATGATCGGCAAAACGCTGATGCTGCCAAGCCAAATCGCCTTTGCACCAGTGGTAATCCAAACCGGTTTCCCCAATGCCGACCACTTTCGGATGCTGCGCCTGCGCCACCATTTCGGCCACGGTAAATTCTTCCGCTTCTTCGCTGTCGGGATGCACGCCGATGGTGCAGTAAATCTGCTCGTGTGCTTGGGCGATGGCAAACACTTCATCAAAGCTTTGCTTGCTCACGCTGATGGCGAGCGCTTGCTTGACTTCGTTTTCCGTCATATTAGCCAACACTTCCGGCAAACGGTCGGCCAAGCCTTCAAAATTCAGATGACAATGTGAATCAATAAGTTGCATAAATAAATCGGCTTAAATTAAAGGGTAAACGTGGCGCGGTCGCTGCGCAATGCATTGCCCAGCTCGCCTTCAATAATGGATTTGGTTTGTAGGCAGTTTTCGTGTGATGAAAACGCCAAACCAATGCCTTTCGGGCGGTTGGCCGATGTGCGCGCCGGATTAATCCATGCCACTTTGGTCGGCAAATAGAGCTTGGGATGCTCGCCGATTTCTACCGCCAACAAGATGTCTTCGCCCAGCGAAAACACATCATCGGTCGGCACAAACAGACCACCATGTTCAAAAAACGGCATATAGCAATTGTAAAGCGTGGTTTTTTCTTTTAATTTCAAAGCCATCATCTTGGCTGGAATTTCTTTAGTGCTCATCGGGCGACCTTATTTATTTTGCCAAAAATTGAGATATTCAATCAGGAGATATTCAAGCTGCATTTTAACACTCAAGGTATGATGTCCGTAAGGGCTGAGTTGATTCAGACGGCCTGTGAGTGCAAATAAGCGGTGTGGTTCGGTTTTGGCGGCAACAGCTACCGATTGCGCCGCAAAATCGGGATAATAAAGCGGCGGCATGTTTTGCTGCCCCAAGCCGACATCAATCAACCATTTTTGCAGCCAATCAATGACCACGGCCAGCGGCTGTTTTTGTTTGTCGAACGCCGCCGCATAATCCAGCATCGCCAGCAAACGCGGGGCAGCGAGTATGTTCAACAACTCTTGGCGCGAATCATCCAGCTCAGGTGCAGCATCAAATAAAGGCGCACCACTGTGAAATGCCAGCAACGAAGCCGCATTATCCACACCCTGCCCTTGCAGATAAGCCAAAGCCTCATCACGGCTCGGCGCGGGCAACACCATTTGCCGACAGCGGCTTTTAATCGTCGGCAACAGCTTATCCCGCGCGTGTGTCACCAGCAAAAAAATCACATGCTGTGGCGGCTCTTCCAAGGCTTTAAGCAAACCATTAGCCGCCTGCACATTCATGCTTTCAGCCGGATGCACCAATACCACGCGCCGCCCACCGCGCACTGCAGTAAGATAAATATTTTCGACAATATCGCGCACGGCATCGATTTTAATCTGCAACAATTTTCGCCCCACGCTGCCATCATCCGGCAATTCGGGCGTGAGTTCGTAAAAATCGGGGTGGCTGTTTTGCGAAAACAAATGACACGAAGTGCATTCACCACAAGGCTGATGGTTTTCAGACGGCCTTTCACACAGCAACGCTTGCGCCACATAACGCGCAAACGCCGTTTTACCGGTGTTTTCCTTACCGGTAAACAACCACGCATTGGGCTGGTTTTGCCAATGCGCGGCAAGCTGCTGCCATTCTTGCTGGTGCCACGGATAAATCATGCGCTTGAAAATCGGGTTGAAATAAGCGTTTATTATACAGATAAACAAGAAAGGCCGTCTGAAAATTCAGACGGCCTTTAGGATGGTTGATTAACTACCCTTTTTCAAAATAAACCTTGGTTCGCGTTTAATCAAATAAACCAGCAGCAACACATTACCCAGCGCCACAATCAGATACAGCAAAGTAATGCTTTCAAACAACATCAGCAAGACCGCGCTGAGAATCGCCGCCGTTACCATGAAAATACCGTTGACGATATTGTTGGCCGCCACGGCGTGTGCACGGAAGGTTTCGCTGGAGGCCGTCTGAAGCCATGTATAGAGCGGCACGGAAAAGAAGCCGCCGAAAAAGCCGAGGGCCGTCATGGTCAGCATCACCGGATAAGCATTGGCTTGCGACAAAAACCACATAATGCCGTTCAATTCAGCAAAACGTTGCCCGTGCGTGAGCCACACCAGCAGCAAGCCGCTCACTGTCAAACCAATGGCGCCGACGGTGACCAGCCCCAAGCGCAAATGTTCGTGGCTGAGTTTGGCGCACAATACCGAGCCGATGGCGATGCCGATGGAAAACAAGGCCAGCATCAGGTTAAACACATTATCGTTGCCACCCAGATGGATTTGGGTGAAGGTCGGCAATTGGGTGGTGTAGACCGAGCCGACAAACCAAAACCACGAAATGCCGATAATGGCAGTGAACACAGACTTTTGCGCCACAGTTTCGCGCATTAAATCCATCGTGCCTTTGACGATGTTGAGCTCGATTTTGGTATCCGGCGCTTTGGCGGGCGCCGACGGCATAAACAGGCTGGTCAAGGTGCCGCAAATCGCCACCACCATTACCACCATGCCAACGATATGCGGCGGAATACCTGCCAATGATGTGCCCAAAATCTGGCCGAACAAAATAGCGATAAATGTACCCGATTCAATCAGGCTATTGCCCATCATTAATTCTTTATCATTCAGATAATCAGGTAAAATGGCGTATTTCAACGGGCCGAACAAAGTTGATTGTGTGCCCATGCAAAACAGGCAAAACAGCAACAGCGGCGCGGATTGAATGTAAAAACCATACGCGGCCACACTCATGACGATGATTTCCAACAGCTTAATCCAGCGCGCCAACACGGCTTTATCGAAGCGGTTGCTCAACTGGCCGGACAAAGCGGAAAACAGGAAATACGGCAAGATAAACAGCAACGCGCCCAGATTCAGCATTTGGCTGGCCGGAATCCATTCGTTGCCGCCCAAGCCGTAGAAGCTGATCATCACAAACAGCGCGGTTTTGAACACATTGTCGTTAAACGCGCCGAGAAACTGCGTGCCAAATAAAGGCGCAAAGCGGCGGCTGGTTTTGAAATTCAAATAATCTTTTTTTACGCTCATTTGGTGTCGTCTTTAGCGGAATCTTGTTCTTTTTCCAGCAGTTTGTCGGTGGAATCATCGTCCATCAAAATGCGGTGTGCCGGTCCTTCCAAATCGTCAAACTGGCCGTGTTTGCCCGACCACCAGAAAAAATAGCCGATGATAAAGGCCAAAATGATGCTGATCGGCACCAAAATAAACATACTTTCCATTACATCATCCCTGTTAAATCGTTTAAAACCAGCATTTGGCCGGATAAGGTCAGGTATTCGTTGCGGATGGTGCCGATGTTGGCGTCACCAGCAAAGAGTTCGACGCGGTCTTTTTCCACGCGCCAAAACAGCGGTTCGGCCACTTCCTGCCAAGGTTGCAAGGCAGCAACTGCCGCTTGGTCGCTGGGTGTTTCTTCGCTTTGCAGCTTAACGGCAAACTGCCCGCTCTGCGGCTGCGCTTCGGATTCGTCATCAGCCAGCATGATGAAAAAGCCCAGATGCTCGCCTTGTTGGGTGTGAATACTGAAATAATGCATGGTTTTGTCTTTAAATCATATAAAAGGCCGTCTGAACGGCAAATCAATGCGCTTTGCTTTATGCTTTCAGACGGCCTTCTATCTTAGCATCTTTTTGTGCATAGCTGTTTGCCGTTACCAAAGCTTAAATGAATAGAGCTACATCAAGATAGTCGCCCGGCGGCATTGACTTTTTATATCGAATAGACTAGCCTTTGAATGTTTTTATTAACCTGTTTCAGACGCTTCCCCACGTTTTGGCGATCATGCCACAGGCCGTCTGAAAACCTTTAGGAGCCTACAGATGTCTCAAAAATTGATTTTGGTTTTAAACTGCGGCAGTTCATCGTTAAAAGGTGCTGTTTTGGATAACGACAGCGGCGACGTGTTGCTGAGCTGCTTGGCTGAAAAGCTGGGCTTGCCTGATGCTTACATCACCTTCAAATTCAACGGCGAAAAACACAAAGTTGAATTGGCTGCCAATCCAAACCACACCGGCGCAGTGGAAGCCTTGATGGAAGAATTGAAATCACACGGCTTCGACAGCCAAATCGCTGCCATCGGCCACCGCATCGTCAGCGGCGGCGAAGAGTACAGCGAATCTACTTTGATTACCGAAGATGTGATTGCCGGTATCGAAAAATGCATCCCATTGGCACCTTTGCACAACCCTGCCAACCTGCTGGGCGTGCGTGCCGCGCAAAACATTTTCAAAGGCCTGCCAAATGTGGCCGTATTTGACACCGCGTTCCACCAAACTATGCCGGATCGCGCCTACATGTATGCCGTACCGCGCGAGTTGTACAGCAAATACGGCCTGCGCCGCTACGGTTTCCACGGCACCAGCTACCGCTATGTGTCTGACGAAGCCGCCCGCTTCTTGGGTAAAGACAAAAACGATTTGCGCATGGTGATTGCCCACTTGGGTAACGGCGCATCGATTGCCGCCATCGCCAACGGCGTATGCCAAGACACCAGCATGGGCTTGACCCCGCTAGAAGGCTTGGTAATGGGTACGCGCTCAGGCGACGTTGACCCAGCGGTATTCGGTTTCTTGGCTGAAAACGCCAACATGACCATCGCGCAAGTGACCGATATGCTGAACAAAAAATCAGGCTTGCTGGGCTTGTCTGAATTGTCGAGCGACTGCCGCACCATCGAAGAAGAAGCAGCCAACGGCCACTCTGGCGCAGTATTGGCGCTGGAAGTGTTCTGCTACCGCTTAGCGAAATACATCGGCAGCATGGCAGTTGCCGCAGGCGGTTTGGACGTATTGGCCTTTACCGGCGGTATCGGTGAAAACTCTGAATTGATCCGCAGCAAAGTATTGGGCTACTTGGGCTTCTTGGGCTTGAATGTCGATCAAGATGCCAACTTGGCAGCCCGCTTCGGCAATGCCGGTGTGATTACCACTGCCGACAGCAAAGCCGTTGCTGTGGTGATTCCAACCAACGAAGAATTGATGATTGCACACGACACCGCACGCTTGAGCGGCCTGTAATTCATCCGAAAAAAAAGCCCTGTTGATTGCAACAGGGCTTTTTTGTATTTGTCTTAACCAGTTCAGCAAAAAAGTGGCCGTCTTTCAAGCAGGTGTGATACAGACTTCATCACCAGCTTTTCAGACGGCCTTTGCGTTTTCCGTAATAGTTTTTGGGAGATAATCGGATTTTTAAATCCTGTTGTTGTTTTGATTTGGTAAGATTCGTGTTACTTTTTTTATTCTGTAGATGTCACCACCATCCGAAGATGGTGATGACGTTTTCCCGCAATTTTATTGCTGAGTATTGCAACGGTTTCCCGTTTTATTACTTCCGCGTAATATGTTTGCTTTTTTCATGAAGAAACCCAACAGATTGCCGTATTTTCTTGCGCACCGTTTTGTTTCTTACTGACTATCAAGCAAAGTGTGTGCCAAAAATTTTAAAAGCACACTTTAAATTCATAATATATTGTTTTAAATATATAAAAATATATAAAATACCCATATATCATTAAATATCCATATTACCCGATGGCACACAATTTCGGCAATATGCCTTTTTTTGTCATCTTTTGGTGATTCTCGGCAGGTATGATGTTACTTTTTTTGGCACATGACAGAATTTGTCACTTTTAATAGTTATTTCCAATAAGATAAAAATAAGCAATACGCTGCCATCAAATCTTGACTTAGGCCGTCTGAAATTTTCTAAGCACCTGATTAAGCAAAGAAATTTCACCTGAAAATGATTTTGCTTTGTTCGATTCCCCATCCCATAAACAAGGCCGTCTGAAAGTCATTTGCTTTCAGACGGCCTCAAACTTATCCCACTATCCCAACCATTGCGACACCACATAAATCACCAGCCCGACCAAGCCGCCGACCAGTGTGCCGTTGATGCGGATATACTGCAAATCCTTGCCAACGCTGAGCTCAAGTTTTTCCACCATTTGCGCGCTATCCCAGCTTTTCACTTTATCCGCCACAAATTGCGCGGCCTGTTCTTTATAGCGCATAACGAAATCGCGCACCATCAGCGACAGGCGCACATCGACCCTGCGCATAAACTGCGGATAGGCTTCGGCCTGTGTCAGCATATGATCAAGCAGCTTTTGTAATTGTGCGGCGCACAACGAATCGGTTTTGGCCACATCATTTTCTGCCCAGTTTTGCAGCCCTTTCCAGAAACTTTCCAAGCTGTTTTGCAAGGCCGGTGATTCGGCAATCTGCATTTTGGCCGCTTCCAAACGGCGGTGCCACAAGCGTGAAGTTTGCAGCCGCTCGATAATCGCATCGTATTGCTCGTCAAAACGGCGGCGCATGGCATTGTCGTCGCCCTGCATGGCCGCGGCCAAATAACCATCCGCCCAATCCAAAGCTTTGGCAGCCGCCCAATCATCCACTTTTTCCACCACCGTCGATTTCAGCGCGGCTTTAAATTTATCCCATGTACTCGGGGCATCGCTTTCGATTTTGGCCGCCCACTCGCGCAGGTTTTGCTCCAGCATTTCGCGCGTTTCCGGATTTTTCAGCCAGCGGCGCAATTGCTTCAATAAGCCGTAATACAGGGTTTCGTGCATGCCGTGGGCTTTAAGCAGAATCAGGCCGTCTGAAAGCGTTTTGGCAATTTTTTCACCGTTGTATTGCTGCGCCAACATCATGCCGGAAAAGCGCGCCACTTGCTCGGGCTTGGCAATATTCAGCAACAACGGAATCTGCTTGGCCGCCCACGGCAGCCATTGGCTGCGCACCGATTCACTTGCCAGCCAGCCCAACAACTTCTCACTCGGCTGCGCCTGATACACCCTGAGCGCAATCGGTTTGCCCTGCAAAAAGTTGTTTTCGATAAACCGCCCCAACTCATCGGCAATCCGCGCCTGATTGCGCGGCAAAATGGCGGTATGCGGAATCGGCAAGCCCAAAGGCCGTCTGAACAGCGCAGTCACGGCAAACCAATCGGCCAGTGCACCCACCATCGCCGCTTCGGAAAAGGCTTTCACATACGCCAGCCAAGGATAATGCTTGAGATACAGCGTGGACAACACAAACAATACACAAGCAACCAGCAGCAAGCCGGTTGCCCAACGGCGGCTGCGACGCAACCGCGCCTTGGCCTGCGCCAAGCGCACTTCTGCCGATAATGTGTGCATAATGTTCCTTTATGTGGCAACCAATAATGAAATTATAACGCAGGCCGTCTGAAACCGCTTGCCCTCATTTGCTTAATTTTTAGGCATGGTATTTTTATGTTGAGATTTCATCAAGATAGATGAGTTATCAACAGAATGCACACAATGCTTGCCAGCGATACTGTGATCAAACACAATCCCTGCTTAAATTTTAAGCAGAATTATTTTTCGTTTATCTTTCAATAGCCAAGGCGATTTATACACAGGCTGCACACAGTTTTGATGATGGGAATTGTGTGTTTTTTATTTCAGACGGCCTTGTTTTCCATATTATTAATCTGCTTAAATTTTAAGCAATTTAATTTTTCATATATCTTTCAAAGCCCAAACCTACTTTTCCACAGCTTGCTGACAGCTTGTCTCAATATTCTGTCTATATCTTTTCTATGGCAAAAAGGCCGTCTGAAACCATATGGTTTCAGACGGCCTTTTAAACTCACTCAAAAATTAAGCGATAGACGCATCCAAGAATGCAGTCAATTGGCCTTTTGCCAACGCGCCCACTTTAGTGGCTACATTTTGACCGTCTTTGAATACCATCAAAGTCGGGATACCGCGCACACCGAATTGGTTCGGGGTATTTTGGTTGTCGTCGATGTTGATTTTAATCACTTTCACTTTACCTTGGTATTCAGCGGCAACATCGTCCAAAATCGGGGCAATCATTTTGCAAGGGCCGCACCATGGTGCCCAGAAATCCAACAATACCGGCACGTCTGATTTCAAAACGTCTTGTTCGAAGTTGGCATCAGTGGTGTGTACAATCAGTTCGCTGCTCATAGTGTTTCCTTTCAGATGAGGGTTTTTGTATATTGGCAGAATAGGGCTAATGGCGGAAAATTTCAAGCCCCTGCGTGCAACAATAGATTTTGCGTATAAGCGGCATGAGGATTTGCAAACACCGCATCCAAATCCCCTTCTTCGACAATCTGCCCGTCTTTCAACACCATCACGCGGTGCGACAGAGCGCGAATCACCGCCAAATCATGGCTGATGATGATGAGGCTCAAGCCGTGCTGACGCTGCAAATCGGCCAGCAAGGCCAAAATTTGCTGCTGCCATTGCACATCAAGCGCGCTGGTCGGCTCGTCGAGCACCAAAATTTTCGGGCGCACAATAATTGCGCGTGCAATGGCGAGACGTTGGCGTTGGCCGCCGGAAAACGCATGGGGATAACGCGTCATCACATCTTCAGGCAACCCGACTTGACGCAAGGTTTCTGCTACCCGCGCGTGCATGGCTTCGCGACTCAACTGCGGCTCGTGTACACGTAAGGCCTCGGCCACAATATCAAACACATTCATGCGCGGATTAAATGCGCCAAACGGGTCTTGAAACACCATTTGGATTTCTTTGCGCAATTCAGACCGCCATGCTTGGCCGTTGATTTTCAGACGGCCTTCCGACTCCATCAAACGCATTACCGCTTTGGCCAGCGCGGTTTTGCCGCTGCCACTCTCGCCGATAATGCCCAAGGTTTCGCCCGCTTTCAAATGAAAATCCAAGGGCTGCAGGAGCGTTTTGCGGCGTTTCTTAAACCAACCGGCCTGCTCTTTTACCGCCACGCTGATGGCTTCGCCTTCCAACACCGTCGCAGGATTTTGCGGCAAATCCACCACCTGCCGCACCGCGCCGGCATTGAGCAGCATTTTGGTGTATTCATGTTGAGGCCGTCTGAACACGTCTTCCACGCTACCCTGCTCGACAATGCGGCCATGCTGCATCACTACCACGTCATCGGCAAAACGGCGCACCAAATTCAAATCGTGGCTGATGTACACCAAAGTCATGCCGCGCGCCTGTTGCAAGCGCGACAATAAATCAAGAATCTGCGCCTGCACTGCCACATCCAGCGCGGTAGTCGGCTCATCGGCAATCAACAATTTCGGTTCTGCCGCCACCGCCATCGCAATCATCGCCCGCTGCCGCTGTCCGCCGGATAATTGAAACGGATAGGCAAAGGCTTTTTCTTCGGGCTGCTGAATGCCGGTTTCACGCAACAGCTCCACGGCGCGCGCCCATGCCTGTTTGGCGGTCAATCCCAAATGCAGCGTCAACACTTCGGCAATTTGTTTGCCCACGCGCATCACGGGGTTTAAGGCCGTCATCGGCTCTTGGAACACCATGCCGATGTCGTGACCGCGCAGCTTTTGCAGATTACGCTCAGGTAGCGTCAACAAATCCGTGTCTTCAAATTTCAGACGGCCTGTTAACGACACCGCCGGATTCAGCCGCATGATACCCTGCGCCAACACAGTTTTGCCGCTGCCGCTCTCGCCGACAATCGCCAGCTTGCGCCCGGCTTGCACAGTAAGATTGATGTCGTGCAATACCTGTTTGCCCGGGAATGAAGCATTCAGATTTTCGATGTGTAAAATCGGGGTCATGATGGATTCCATAGCATAAAAGCGTGATTGGCCAACCACGCTTTTCAGACGGCCTTATCCGGCCGATTGCTCTGCTTGCAACTGCTGCTTCAATATGCGTTTCAACACCTTGCCGGTGGCGTTTTTTGGCAGCTCGTCTTTAAAATAAATGTGCTTGGGCACTTTAAAATTCGCCAGATTTTTACGCAAATAAGCGCGCACTTCTTTTTCATCCAGCGTCATTTTGTCTTTGATCTGCACAAAGGCAACGATTTCTTCATCGGCATATTGGTCTTTCACACCAATCACCGCCGCGGCTTCCACCGCATCCATTTTATACAGCACTTCTTCAATTTCGCGCGGATAAATGTTTTGGCCTTTGGAAATAATCAAATCTTTTTTGCGGTCGACAATGAAAATAAAGCCATCATCATCAATTTGCACCAAATCGCCTGTGCGCAGCCAGCCGTTGACAATCGCTTCATCGGTCGCGCCCGGCATATTCAGATAGCCCTGCATCACCGCATCGCTTTTGACGATGAGTTCACCCACGCCGCCTTTTTCCACTTCCATCAATTCGTCATCAACCGCTTTGATTTGGTAGCCCGGCAAGGGTTTGCCCACACTGCCGACTTTCTGCTGCTCCAGCGTGTTGACAGAAACCACCGGTGAACACTCGCTCAAACCATAACCTTCAATCAGTTTGGCTTTGGGGAACTTGGCCTTGAAATCCAAAATGGTTTGCTCGGCCAAAGGTGCACCCCCGCTCACAAACAAGCGCACACGATTGAACCAGCGGAAATACCACGGAATTTTCGCCTTGCCCATTGCGGTGTAAATCGCCGGTACACCCAAGAAAATGGTCGCGCGCTTGAGCAAAACCTGTTTCAACACATTGGAAAACGGAAACACCGATTTCACCAAGATAATCGAGCAGGCCATATAAATCGGCAGCAACACCATCGCCGTCAGCGTGAAGCTGTGGAACATCGGTAGGAACACGACAAAGCGGTCTTTACGCGAAATTTTAAACACCTGCTCCACGCCTTGCAGATTGGAAAACAGGTTTTTATAGGTAATCAGCGCACCCTTAGGATGACCCGTGGTGCCCGATGTGTAGATAATGTGCGCCAAATCATCAATGGCGGGCTGATGGCTTAAATCCGGCTTTTCCGGAAACGACAAAGCCGCCGAAAAATTGCCGTGTTTTGGATTAGCCAACGGTTTATCGCCGATCCAAATGATTTTCTCCAGCTTGGTTTTGTCTTCCAAGCCTTTGATTTCTTTCAGGCCGTCTGAAGCAAACAAAAACTTGGCACCGCAATCATTGAGAATATAGGCAAATTCATCGTTTTTCAAAAACGTGTTCATTGGCACCGCCACCGCGCCCAGCGCCGTAACAGCAAAGTAAGCCACGATAAATTCAGGTGAATTCGATACCGCCAGTGCCACTTTGTCGCTAAACTTTACATCAATGCTTTGCAAATAAGCGGAGACCGCATCGACTTTCTGCTTAAGCTCGCGATAGCTGATTTTTTCCTGATCATTGAAAATAGCTGTATTTTTGGCGGATTTATGGTTTGCCGCCGACAACATTTGGTAAAAATTACAATAAAGATAATTCATAAAGTTTTCTTATTGGAATGATTTGATATGCCCAGCATGAACGCCCGTTGGCGAGCCGCCTGTATTTTATAGAATCGGCATAAAGAAAGTAAGGCATCTCGCGTAAAAACAAGCAAGTTCTGATGAGATTTTCGGCAAACAGGCAAGATTATTCGGCAAAGGCCGTCTGAAATCAATTCCGCGCCCGCACGTCAAACGCATGGCGCAAGCCTTCGCCTACCATCACCAACAGCAGCAACATCACCGTCAACGCGCCGACTGCCGACAAGCCTATCCACCATGCATCGAGATTATCTTTGCCCTGCGCCAACAGTTCGCCCAAGCTGGCTTGCGAAGCGGGCACACCCAGTCCCAAAAAGTCCAAACTGGTTAAGGCCAATACCGCGCCGGAAATGCGGAACGGCAAAAATGCCAACACCGGCGTGAGGCTGTTGGGCAGAATGTGCCGCCACATAATCGTGCCGTTGCCCACGCCCATGCTTTTTGCCGCCAACACATAATCGGCCTGACGGTTTTTCAAAAATTCGGAGCGGACATAGTCCGACAAGCCCATCCAGCCAAACAGCGACAGCAACAACAATAAAATCAGCAAGCTCGGATTAAAAAATGACGACAAAATAATCAGCAGATAAAGCTCGGGCAAACCGCCCCAGATTTCCAAAAAACGCTGAATCAGCAAATCGGTTTTTCCGCCGAAATAGCCCTGCACCGCGCCCATCACCACGCCGATAAACGTGGTAACGGCGGTCAAGGCCAAGGCAAACAGTAGCGAATCACGGAAACCATACACCAAACGCGCCAGCACATCGCGGCCGCGGTCGTCCGTACCCAACCAATGCCGTTCAGACGGCCTTGCCGGATCGGATTGGGTGTCGAAATCGTTTAAAGTGTTGGCGGCGTAAGGGTTAGGCAGGTAAAGGGCGAAATTGCCGTCGGACGTAATATTTTGGCGGATTAAGGGATCGAGATAATCGACAGGCGTGTCGAAATCGCCGCTAAATTCGGTTTCATGATAAGTATTGACGAGCGGAAAATAGGTTTTGCCCTGATACTGAATCCACAGCGGCTTGTCGTTGCTCCACAGTGGCGCGGCCAACGCCACGGCAAACAGCACCGCCAGCACACGCAAGGCCAACCAACCGCGCTTGTGCTGCTTAAAAGCCTGCCATGTGGGATTTTGGGAAAGTGTCTTCATCGTTGTGCTTTTGAGGCCGTCTGAAAGGTTTCAGACGGCCTGTTACCATTCTTTTTCATGCAGTAAAAAATCTGCCCGCTTGCCGTCATCAGTTGTAATCGTAATTTCAATATCGTTATCCAAACGCCAGCGGCGGTCGGTTACTTTACCCAATACTTTTGATTGACCTGTTTCATACGTGATGATGTATTGATTTTTATCGTTGACACCGCACATTCCACCGCAGCAAGTCCAGTTGGATAATTCTAAAGAATCACCGCCTATCGGCCTTGCCCATACTTCACCGGTAATGGCTTTATCAGTCGTGCGGTATTGCGCATATATCCACCCTCCAGCAAATACAGCCAATACCATACCCAGTAAAATTTTACGTTTTCTGCTCATTTTTACCTCCTACTTCTGCCCGCCAAAATGAATGCGCGGATCCACCCACGAATAGGAAATATCCGACAACAATTTCGCCAGCAGCCCCATCAGCGTGAACACATACAGCGTGCCCATCACCACCGGATAATCGCGTTTCATTACTGCTTCATAGGACAACAAGCCCAGCCCGTCGAGCGAAAACAGCGTTTCAATTAGCAGGCTGCCGGTGAAAAACGCGCCGATAAAGGCTGCCGGAAAGCCGGTAATCAGCGGAATCATGGCATTGCGGAACACGTGCTTCCACAAAATCTGCCTCTCCGGCAAGCCTTTGGCACGGGCGGTATAGACGTATTGACGGCGGATTTCTTCGAGAAATACGTTTTTGGTCAACACCGTCATCACCGCCAGATTACCGGCCACCGAAGCGGTAATCGGCAAGGCCATGTGCCACAGATAATCTTTGATTTTGGCAAACGTGCTGAAATTTTCCCAGTCATCACTCACCAACCCGCCCTGCGGAAACCACGAGAAAAAGCTGCCGCCGCCAAACAACACCAGCAACACCAAACCCAACACAAACGGCGGAATGGTATAGCCGACCAACACCACCATGCCGGTGAGCATATCAAAACGGCTGCCGTCGCGCACCGCCTTGGCAATGCCGAGCGGAATGCAAATCAGATAGGTCAGGAAAAACGTCCACAGCCCCAAGCTCATCGACACGGGCATTTTTTCTTTCACCAATTCAAACACCGTTTGATGATGAAAAAAGCTCTCGCCCAAATCAAAGCGGGCAAAACGGCCGACCATCTCGACAAAACGCGTCAACGGCGGTTTGTCAAACCCATAAAGCGCATTCAACGCCGCCATGTCATCGGCGCTTAAGTTGCCCGATTTCATCATATTTGTCGCACCGCTGCCCGCTTCGCCCACCGCCGCGCTTTGGGTCAACTGCTGCACCATCTGCTCTACCGGCCCACCCGGCACGAATTGGATAATCGCAAACGTTACCGCCAGAATACCGAGCAGCGTGGGGATTAACAGTAATAAGCGTTGGAAAATATAACGCCACATGGGATTTGCTTTCTTGAGTGTTGAGGCCGTCTGAAAAAGGTTTAAGGTTTTCAGACGGCCTATTGCGCTTATCAATGGCTCAATGATGTGTTTGCCGTGTATTAACTGTTCAGACGGCCTTACTCCATCGCTTCATTCAATTTCTGCTGAATCAAATCCGCGTCAAACGATTTGGCAATCAGTTCAAAACGCGAATCACGTCGCCATGAAACTTGGTTCGCGCCCCATTGGCCGTCCACCCAGTTGAGCCACACCCATGTACCGAGCACTTGAAACACGCCTTTAGCGCGTACTAAGCCTTCGGTCATTTTCGGCAGGTCGTTGAAAAAGTGGGTCAGACGTTCGCCGTCAAATTCTTTACCGGCAGGGAAAGTGAAGCCTTCGGATTGGAAACCCATGGTGTTGTCAGGCAAAGCTTTGATGCGGTAACGTGATTTTTCCACCACCGGAATATCCAGCCATTGGATATCAAGCTGGGCATTTTGCACTTCAACCACTTTGGCTTTCGGTGGGAACAATTTGGCCGCTTTGTCGTGGAATTCGGCCATTTGCTCAGGCGTGCACAAATCGGTTTTGCTGGCCACCAGTACATCGCACACGCCGATTTGGTCTTTATACAAGGCTTGGTTGGCATAATTCGGATCGATAAATTGGCGCGGATCAACCACGGTAAACACGGCGGCGATTTCCACCAAATCTTTCAACGGCGGCGCTTTGAGTTCGTCAATCACGCTGGCAGCGTGTGCCAAACCGCTGGCTTCAATCATCAGGCGGTCGGGTTCGGCATCGCGCAGCATTTTTTGCACGGTGCTGCCCATTTGTGCACCGGCGGTACAACACAGGCAACCACCGGCGATTTCGGCCACGGGAATGCCGTCGTCGCTCAATACCGCGCCGTCAATACCGATTTCGCCAAATTCGTTGACGATAATCACCCATTTTTCATTCGGGTCTTTTTGCGCCATCAGGCTTTTGAGCGCGGTGGTTTTGCCGGTGCCCAAGAAGCCGGAAATCAGGTGGACTTTGGTTTTCTTTACTGACATTTCTTGCAAATTCCTGTTAAAACAACGTGTTCTTCTTTCAAGGCAAAGCCGCTTTCGGCCACACCGGCACGCAAGGCCGTCCATTCTTGGCTTAAGGTTTGCTCATCGACCGCGCCGCATTCGGTGCACACCAAAATAAACGCGCTGTGGTGGGTGGCGATTTCTTCGTCGTCATGGCAATGGTCGCCGCACTCATGCTGCGCGTGGCTGCACAATACATAACCATTCACCGCCGCCACTTTGTGCAACACGCCCTGCTCCGCCCAAAAATCTAAGGCGCGGTAGGCGGTAGGCGGTGCGACCACGCCTTCGCTTTGCTGCTGCATCAGCGACAACACATTGTAGGCTTTAATCACGCCGGTTTGCTGCAACACGATATCCAGCACCTGCTCGCGCAAAGCAGTCACCTGCGCGCCGTCGATGCGGGCTTGTTCTAAAATTTTCTGTTTCAAAGGATTCATAACGGGCTTTCAGACGGCCTTTTCAGATGGCCTTATTATAGCGTGTTTGTATGCATTCAGATACATCAAGGCCGTCTGAAAGCCTTGTGCTGCTTTCAGACGGCCTATGAAGAAAACTTATTTAAACCACGATTTGATTTTGCCGAATAATGAGGTGCTTTGTTTCTCAAAGCTCTCTTCCGCCACCGCCACAGCAGTGGTTTCTTCTTTGGTAACTTTGAGCGGGTTAAACGTTTGCGCCACCGGCATGATTTCAATGGCATTGACGTTCATGTGCGCCGGACGCTGATACAGCCACAAAGCGGTGTCGGCAATGTCTTGCGGGCGGATAAACTGCACGTTTTTATACAAATCGGCCGCGCGTTCGTCGTCGCCTTTGAAGCGCACATTGGAAAACTCGGTATCGCCGCACAAGCCCGGCTCGATGTTGGTCACGCGGATGTTTTTACCTGCCAAATCCGCGCGTAGATTCAGACTAAACTGGCGCACAAATGCTTTAGTCGCGCCATACACATTGCCGCCCGGATAAGGGTAAGTGCCGGCAATCGAACCTAAATTCATGATGTAGCCCTGATTGCGTTCCACCATCTGCGGCAACACTTGGCGCGTGAGAAAAGTCAGGCCGACGATGTTGGTCTGGATCATGGTTTCCCAATCGCCGAAATCGGCTTTGTCGGCATTGTCTAAGCCTAAGGCCAAACCGGCATTATTGATCAGGCAATCGATTTCGCTGAAGTTTTCCGGCAAGCTGTCGAGCGCGTTGCGGATGGATTCGGTTTTGGATACGTCCATTTCCAGCGCGTAGAACTGGCCGCCCAATTCATCGGCCAATGCCTGTAATTTGTCCAAACGGCGCGCCGCACCGATGACATGGTAGCCTGCCGCCACAAAACTGCGGCACATCGCCTCGCCGAATCCGGCAGAAGCGCCGGTAATCAAAATCGCCATACTGTTTCCTTTCGTTTTTCACACGGTTTTCAGGTATGATTGCATCATGTTATTTTTCAGACGACCCGAGATCTCCGAGACCTCGCCGTCTTCAATCAAAACAATCATACCACAAGGACACACCATGAAAATCAAAACTTCCCTGATTTTAGCGGCCACCGCTGCTTTTGCTCTTTCCGCCTGCGGCGGCGCACCAGCCGAACCTAAAGGGGCGATTTCCGAAGAGCGCACCGCCGCGTTCAAATCGATGATGCCGGAATTCATGAGCATGGGCAAAATGGTGAAAGGCGAAGAAACTTACGTGGTCGAAACCTTCAAAGCCAACGCCGCCAAATTTGCCGAAAGCAGCAAAAAGCCTTTTGAGCATTTCCAATCCGACCCTCAAGGCAACGGCGATGCACTGCCGGCCATTTGGGCAGATGAAGCCAAGTTCAAAGCCGAAGAAGAAGAATTCCACGCAGCCGTGGCCAAGCTCAACGAAGCGGCACAAGGCGGTAATTTGGAAACCATCAAAGCCGCTTACGGCGAAGTGGGCGCAAGCTGCAAATCGTGTCACGATGTGTACCGCAAGCCGAAATAATCGGTTTTTTCGACATAATCAAGGCCGTCTGAATATTCAGACGGCCTTGATTATGTTGATTTCAATGCCGTAAACTCTTCATGGTCAACACCACCGCAGCCATCACCACCGCAATTGAAACCGCAAAATAAAGCGTTTCCAAAGTCGCACCGGCAGCCGCAATCTGCTCCAAAAACATGATTGCCAAAATCAGAGACGACACTTGCAAAATAATGATTTTCAAATCATGGAAACTACCAATATGCAAGGCTTTAAGAAACCGCGAATCATTATTCGGCTTGGCAGAAATAAAAAAGTGGTAGTGCGCAATACTGATGATTTGAAAAGTCAGCGCAATCAGCAAAACATCTAATATTTTCAGCAACATCACCGCCTGATATTGCACATCACTCGGTTCGCTGGGCAAGTTTTTAAAAAAGCCGACAATAAAATGCAATACCGCATTAATCGAAGCGATGTAAAGCAAAATCGAGGCGATAAAGCTGACAATCACAATAATCAACACCATCCAGCGGCTGTTTCTGAAAATATTTTCTAACATGCTTCTCCTATCTTGTCTTCGACTCTTTAAACGATGTACGACTTGGTCAAACATGAGTAACACAGGCTGTCTGAGATGTTTCAGACGGCCTGTATTTTCGGGTTTAGATTCAATCAGGCATCAAGCCCAATAGATTCAAACCTTACAGCTTCCATTCGCTCAATTTGGCTTGGTATGCATCCAAATCGGCAATTGGACGGGTCGCTACACCGCTTTCCATCGCGGCTTTAGCAGTCGCCGCAGCAACGCGTGGCAACAGGCGTGAATCGAATGGGGTTGGAATCAGGTAATCCGCACCGAATTCAAATTTCTTGCCGTAAGCAGCAGCCACTTCTTCGGTTACTTCTTCCATCGCCAAATCAGCCAAGGCATACACGCAAGCCAGTTTCATTTCTTCGTTGATGGTGGTTGCACCGCAATCCAACGCACCACGGAAGATGAATGGGAAGCACAATACGTTGTTCACTTGGTTCGGGAAGTCGGAACGACCGGTACCGATTACCACGTCTGGACGGGTTTCTTTCGCCAATGGTGGCATGATTTCAGGATTTGGGTTGGCCATGGCAAATACGATTGGTTTGTCGTTCATGCTCAACAGCATTTCTGGTGTCAGCAAGTTGGCACCTGACAAGCCCAAAAAGATGTCTTTGCCTTTTACAGCATCGGCCAAGTTACGTGCACCGGGGTCTTCTACCGCGTAGAATTTTTTCGATTCGTCCATGCGGTCTTTGTCTTCGCGGGTTTGGTAAATCACACCTTTAGAGTCGCACACGGTCACGTTTTCACGTTTCAGGCCGACTGCCAACAATTGGTTCAAACACGCAATCGCAGCAGCACCTGCGCCGGAACACACCAAAGTGGCTTCGCTGATGTCGCGGCCGGTGTGGCGCAAAGCATTCAATACAGCGGCAGCGGTGATGATGGCGGTGCCGTGTTGGTCGTCGTGGAATACTGGAATTTTGCAGCGTTTGCGCAATTCGCTTTCGATGTAGAAGCACTCAGGGGCTTTGATGTCTTCCAAGTTGATACCGCCGAAAGTCGGCTCCAATGCAGCGATGATGTCGACTAATTTTTGTGGGTCTTTTTCGTCGATTTCAATATCAAATACATCCACGCCGGCGAATTTTTTGAACAATACGCCTTTGCCTTCCATAACAGGCTTACCGGCCAATGCGCCAATGTTGCCCAAGCCTAAAACGGCGGTACCGTTGGAAATCACGCCAACCAAATTACCTTTAGAAGTGTATTTGTAGGCGGCTTGTGGGTCGGCTTCGATTTCCAAGCAAGGGAATGCAACACCCGGAGAGTAGGCCAATGCCAAATCTTCCGAAGTGCTCAGAGATTTTGTCGGGGTAACGGATACTTTACCCGGAACGGGGAATTCGTGAAATTTCAGTGATGCTTCTTTTAATGTGTTTTCCATTAGGATAATCCTGTTGCAATAATTTACGCTGTGAAGAGTGTATGCCGTCTGAAAATCGGTCAGGCGGTAGTATACAAAAGCAAGTAAATATCTATGATTTCAAGCCGATGTAATTAGACGTAATTTTAACATGCAACCTGAAGCGGGCATACCGATAATTTGATTATTTTTGTCAACAATAGGAAAGTATTTGATAAGACGCAATAAAGGCCGTCTGAAAAACCTTCATTGTGTTTTTCAGACGGCCTTTTGTTTAATTTTGAATCAAAGCCCGAAATGGCGGCTTAATGCCGTTTCAATATCCTGTTTAACCTGTTCGCGCTCACGATTGCTGTCAATCACGGCGTAGCGGTTTGGCGCGGCGGCGGCACGGTTGAGATACACCTCGCGCACGCGCACAAAAAAATCGGCCTGCTCTTGCTCGAAGCGGTCTTTTTCGCGGCTCTTATTGATGCGCGCCATCGACACCTCAAGTGGCACATCCAGCAACACCGTCAAATCCGGTCGCAAACTTTCCTGCACCCAGTTTTCCAATACTTCAATATCCTGCAACGGCACACCGCGGCCGCCGCCCTGATAGGCAAACGTGGCATCGGTAAAACGGTCGGACACCACATGAATGCCTTTTTCCAACGCCGGCAAAATCACGTCTTCCAAATGCTGCTGGCGCGCGGCAAACATCAGTAACGTTTCTGCCCGCAGGCTGACTTGGGTTTGCGGATTCAGCAACAATTCGCGCAAGGCTTCGCCCATTGCTGTGCCGCCCGGCTCGCGCGTAAACACCACTGGCAATCCGCGTTCATCAAACCATGCCTGCATCACGGCCAAATTGGTTGATTTTCCGGCACCGTCTATGCCGTCGAGCGTAATGAATTGGGCGTTCATGGGATTCCTTTAATCTAAATAATAGCCGTCTGAAATTCTACAATAATATTGTATTTTCAGACGGCCTTTCATTGATACTAAAATTACTTTTTCAAAATATACTTACGCACAGCGGCGTTGTGTTCATCCAAAGTATGGCTGAATTGACTCAAGCCGGTGCCATCCATACGGGACACAAAATACAGGTATTTCTCAGTCGAAGGATGCGCGGCGGCTTCCAACGCGGCTTTGCCCGGCAAGGCAATCGGGGTCGGCGTGAGACCGGCCCGAGTATAAGTATTGTAAGGTGTATCGCGGCGTAAATCGGCTTTGCTGATTTTGCCCTGATACGCTGCACCCATGCCGTAAATTACAGTAGGATCGGTTTGCAGGCGCATGCCGATGGCCAAACGATTTTTAAACACCGACGACACATGCGCGCGATCGGCCGGATGGCCGGTTTCTTTTTCGATGATGCTCGCCATAATCAGCAATTCATACGGATTTTTATATGGCAAACCGCTTTGACGCTCATCCCATGCGGCGCTAAGTTCGCACTGCATGGTTTTATAGGCCAAACGGTAAATCTGAATATCGCTGCTGTCGGCATCGATTTCGTAGCTATCCGGGAAGAACTGGCCTTCCGGATTCGGATTCAGCGCCTCCGGCGCGATTTCAGCCATCAGCTTTTCATCGCTCCATTGGGCGGTGTCGTGCTGAATGCTCTCGGTTTCGTTGATGATTTTGCGCATGGTGGCAAAACGCATGCCTTCAACAATTTTCACGCTTACGGTATCCGGACGGCCGCTGCGTAATTTTTGCAACACATCCCACGCCGAAGCTTTGGCCGGCATACGGTAGGTACCTGCTTTTAATTGATCGTGCATACCGGTTGCATACGCGGCCAACATTAAAACATGGCGGTTGTAAATCAAGTCGTCGTCAGCCAATTTGCGGCTCACCGATGAAATGCCTTGGTTTTTAGCCACTTTTACGCGATAGGTTTTGCCGTTGTCTTTCGGCACGAACAACAACGCCGTCACCGTAGCAATTACGGCCAGCAAAAACACCAGCAGCCATTTCAACAATTTATTCAACATGGTAGGATGTGTTATTAAGTTTAATCGGGCGACAGTATAACCGAATGCGCTGTCTTTGCCGAAGATTTACACTTAACGCAGCATTTATCGAATAAAAGTATTAAAGGCCGTCTGAAACATGAATTTCGCATCTTCTTGGCAACAAGGCCGTTGGTCGGCTGCCCGCCAAGCCCATTCTCCCAATTTTGAAACGCGCCCTGCCGGCGAGAAAATCTCGCTGGTGGTGCTGCACAATATTTCCCTGCCGCCCTTTGAATATGGCAACGGCGCGGTAGAAAAGCTGTTTACCAACCAAATCCAGCCGCAAGAACATCCGTTTTTCAGCGTAATTCACACCTTGCGCGTCTCCAGCCATTTTTTCATCACCCGCGAAGGAGAAGCGGTACAATTCGTTTCGTGCGACGATATGGCCTACCATGCCGGAGTATCGTCATTTCAAGGACGGGAAAAATGTAACCAGTTTTCCATCGGCATTGAAATGGAAGGCTGCGATTTTGAGCCGTTTACTGAAGCACAATACCAAACCTTGCACCATCTATTAAATGCATTACAAGCACATTACCCTATCGAGGCTGTCACCGGTCATCAGGATATTGCCCCCGACCGCAAAACCGATCCGGGTCATTTTTTCGATTGGGCGCGTTTAATCAAAGCGGGTTTTCCTGTCGAGCGTTGACTTTTTCAGACGGCCTGAAGCAAAGTTGCCGCCGGTTTTATGCTTAATGCTGTCAGAACAGGTAAATTTCGTTATAATCCGAACATTACCGTGATGTCCCGATTGCGGTTCAAGTCCGGCATTGCGCCACTCCAGAAATTACTTCCCCGAGAGTGCCCACCATGATTATTATCGTTTTAGGCTTGGCTATTATTTTAGCTGTGATTGCCTACAATATGTATCAAGAAAACCAATACCGCAAACAAGTGCGCGAACAATTCGGCCACTCCGATAAAGATGCGCTGTTGGCCAGCAAAACCAACCATGTGCGCGACGGCAAAGAATCCGGCGGCCACGGTTTGTTGTTGAAAAAGAAAAAAAAAGCCGAAGACGCTGCTTTGCGCAACCTGCAAGAGCAAGATGAAATTTATGCCGCCAAAGCCAAATTGGCGAAACCATCGGCCATCAAAACCGATATTGAATTGGCGATGGAAGACGATTTCACCGAAGAACAAGTGCAACACACCGTCATCGGTTTAAACAATGAAATCAACACTCAAGCTACGCCTACTGCCCATCACGGCAATTTAGTGAGCTTGGATGAATTGGTGCAAGTTGAATTGCCTTGGTTTGACCCGCGCTTTGATTATCTGGCCTACATCGCGTTGAATGAAGCGCAAGAGCTGCATGCCTTGCCGCGCTTATCTAACCGTCACCGCTTCCAAATCATCGGCTGCACCATGGACGACCGTTTCCAAGTGGCCGAGCCGATTCCGGGCGTGTATTACCAAGGTTTCGTAATGGGCTTGCAAGCCGTTAGCCGCAATGGTTTGGCTTCTGAAGAAGAATTAGATCAATTCAACCAACAAGTTTCTGCCTTTGCCCAATTGGTTGGCGGTCAAGTGCGTTGCACCGATTTACCGGCTTTTGTTGAAGTGGCCCAAGCGCTCGACAGCTTCTGCGAACGCGTTGACCAAACCATCGCCATCCACTTGGTATCGCGCTCCAGCATCAGTGGTTTGGAATTGCGTTCCGCTGTGGAAGGCGTGGGTTTCAATTTGGCTGAAGACGGCACGTTCCACTACCCTGATGAAAACGGCAATCCAATGTTTATCTTGGCATCGCTCGATAATTCACCCTTTACCGGTGCATTGCTGAACAACCAAGCCTATCGCGGCTTCAGTATGCTGTTTGATATTCCGCATATTCCGGCCGGTGAAAAAACTTTCGACCTGTTTATGGACTTGGCGGTTAAATTGTCCGGCCAACTGAGCTTAGATTTGGTCAACGACAAAATGGAAGAAGTGTCTACCCCTTGGCTGAAAGACGTGCGCAATTATGTATTGGCGCGTCAGGAAGAAATGCTGAAAGTGGGCATCAAACCGGGCAGCAAACAATCGCTACGTTTGTTCTCATAACGCCATTTTTCTCAAAAAAAAGCGGATATGCACAACAGCGTATCCGCTTTTTTCAGGTAAAATCTACCTATCTTTTTTATGTTTTTTCAGACGGCCTGTTTATTTTATAAAGGCCGTCTGAATATTTGACTCAATGAACGCAACCGAACAAAAAATCCAAGACCTCACCGCCCTGCTCAACCGCTACGCCTACGAATACTACACGCTCGATGCACCGACTGTGCCCGATGCCGAATACGACCGCCTGTTCCGCGAGCTGGAGGCTTTAGAAGCCGCGCATCCTGATTTAAAACAGCCCGACAGCCCGACCCAGCGTGTCGGCGGTGCGGCTTTGGATGGTTTTACCAGCGTGCGCCATACCGTGCCAATGTTATCGCTGAACAATGCTTTTTCACCACAAAACGAAGAAGGCGTGTTCGACCATAAGGAAATGTATGCTTTTGATGAACGCGTGCGCGGCGGTTTAAACGGTGCGGCGGTTGAATATGTCATTGAACCCAAATTCGACGGCTTAGCCATCAGTCTGCTGTATCGCGACGGCGTATTGATGCAAGCGGCTACGCGTGGCGATGGGGCAACCGGCGAAGATGTGACGCAAAATGTGAAAACCATCGCCAATATTCCCTTGCGTTTGCATGGCGACAATGTGCCGCAACTGATTGAAGTGCGCGGTGAAGTGTTGATGCTCAAAGCCGATTTTGCCGCGCTCAACCAACGCCAAGCCGAGCAAAATCAAAAAGCGTTTGCTAATCCGCGCAATGCCGCGGCCGGCAGCCTGCGCCAACTCGATTCCAAAATCACCGCCCAGCGCAAACTGCACTTTTTCGCCTACGGCATCGCGCAACAAGAAGGCGGCTTCGTTTCGGAAGAACACATTCAAGAATTGGCTTATTTGATCGAACTTGGCTTCAGTCTACCTTACGGCCAATTCGGTTGTTTCCCCAATATTGGCGAAGTATTGGCTTTTTACGAGCAAATGCAGCAAAAACGCCCTTCCCTGCCGTATGAAATTGACGGCATGGTGGTCAAGGTCAACAGTTTGGCACAGCAAGATACGCTGGGCTTTATTTCGCGCGCGCCACGCTGGGCGATTGCGCATAAATTCCCTGCCGAAGAAGCCTTGACCGTGGTGGAAGCGATTGACGTGCAAGTCGGCCGCACCGGTGCCGTGACCCCCGTGGCGCGTTTGCAGCCGGTGTTTGTCGGCGGCGTAACCGTGACCAATGCCACGCTGCACAATGAAGGCGAAACGCAGCGTAAAGACGTGCGCGTTGGCGATACGGTGATTGTGCGCCGCGCGGGTGACGTGATTCCCGAAGTGGTGCGCGTGGTATTCGACCGCCGGCCGATGCAAACCATTGAAACACAAAATCATCTTTCAGACGGCCTGCAAGATGATTTGTTTGCCATGCCATCTGAAAACACGCAAACGGACACCCAGCCGCTTTATCCGCAATACCGCCTGCCCGAGCATTGCCCGATTTGCGGCAGCGACATCGAGCGCGAAGAAGGCGAAGCCGTGGCGCGTTGCAGCGGCGGTATGCTGTGCCAAGCGCAGCGGGTACAAGGTTTGATTCACTTTGCCTCGCGCAAAGCCATGGACATCGACGGCCTCGGTCAACGCCAAATCGAACAATTGGTGGCGCAAGATTTGGTACAGCATTTTGCCGACCTATACCGCTTGGACATCACCACCCTGCAAAAAATGAAGGAAACCACCGAGCAAACGGAAGCGCAACTCAACGCAGAAGACATGCCGTCTGAAACTATCTTACCGCTTTCAGACGGCCTCAAAAGCAGCAAAAAAGCCTCGCCGACTAAATGGGCGCAAAATATTCTCGACGGCCTCGAAGCGAGCAAACAGCCTGATTTGGCGCGCTTCTTGTTTGCTCTCGGCATCCGTCATGTCGGTGAACGCACGGCCAAATCGCTGGCACAAGCATTCGGCGATTTGGAAAGTGTCCGCCGCGCACCCGAACCTGTTTTGGCTTGCCTGCCAGACATCGGGAGCGTGGTGGCGCATTCCATTGCCCATTTCTTCGCCCAACCCGAACAGCAAAACATGATTGACGAATTGCTGGCTGTCGGCGTTGCACCGCAAACCCAAGCCATCACCCTGCCGCTGGCGCAATACGTCACCCCCGAACGCTGGCTCAACCGCCTGCCCGGCTTCAAAATCAGCGAGAAAAAAGCCGCCGCGCTATGGGATTTGGCTGGTAAAACTGTCGAAGGTTTAATCCACGACAAAGCTTTGCCCGCTGATTGGCAGCAATGGCGCAACGTTGATGCCAATTCATCGCTTTTAACGACCATGCAGCAATTTTTGATACACATGCCGTCTGAAACCGACACAATAGCCGAATCCCATTCAAGCAGCCTGTTTGGCAAAACCTTCGTCTTAACCGGCACCCTGCCGACCTTAAAACGTGACGAAGCCCAAGCCATGATTGAAGCCGCCGGCGGTAAAGTTTCCGGCAGCGTCTCGAAAAAAACCGATTTTGTGGTCGCAGGTGAAGCCGCCGGTAGTAAATTGGAAAAAGCCAATGCGCTAGGTGTGACTGTTTTGGATGAGGCTGCCTTGTTGACATTGTTAAATTCGTAAAGAAAATGAATTTTTTATCGTTTCTCGGTCAAACAGGTAAGATTAGAAATTGTTACACACGGAGACATCATGAAACCGATTAAAAAAGCCGTATTTCCCGTTGCCGGCATGGGCACACGTTTTTTACCTGCTACTAAAGCCAGCCCGAAAGAAATGCTGCCTATCGTTGATAAGCCTTTGATTCAATATGCGGTTGAAGAAGCCGTTGCCGCCGGCTGCACCGAAATGGTGTTTGTGACCGGCCGCAACAAACGCAGCATTGAAGACCATTTCGACAAAGCCTACGAGCTGGAAACCGAATTGGAACATCGTAACAAAGAAAAACTGCTGGCGCACGTTAAAGACATTTTGCCACCTGAAATCACTTGTCTGTATATCCGCCAAGCCGAAGCCTTGGGCTTGGGTCATGCCGTATTGTGCGCTCGCGCCGCTGTCGGCGATGAGCCGTTTGCCGTCATTTTGGCGGATGACTTAATCGATGCCCCACAAGGCGCGTTGAAGCAAATGGTCGATATCTACAATCAAAGCGGCAACAGCGTATTGGGCGTGGAAACTGTTGATCCATCGCAAACCGGTTCATACGGCATTGTTGAAGTGGAACAACTCAAAAGCTTCCAGCGCATCACCAATATTGTGGAAAAACCAAAACCGGAAGAAGCCCCTTCCAACTTAGCCGTGGTCGGCCGCTACATCCTGACCCCGCGCATTTTTGATTTACTGACCAACTTGCCACGCGGTGCAGGCAATGAAATCCAACTTACCGATGCCATCGCCCGCCTGCTGGATCACGAATTTGTGTTGGCACACGCGTTCGAAGGCAAGCGCTACGACTGTGGCAGCAAATTAGGTTATCTGGAAGCCACTTTGGCTTATGGTTTGAAACACCCAGAAACCGCAAAAGACTTTGCCGAATTATTGAAACAATACGTTAAATAATTTGTGACCATAAAACAGGCCGTCTGAAAATGATTTTTTCAGACGGCCTACTTTATAGTCATTTATTTTTTCCAATACGCCGGTGTAAACAGAATCAACACCGTGAAAATTTCCAAACGCCCCAGCAGCATCACAATGGTGCACAGCCATTTCTGCACATCATTCAAGCTGGCGTAATTATGCGCCGGCCCCACTTCACCCAAGCCCGGCCCCGCATTGGTAATGCAGGCGATCACCGCTGTAAACGCGGAAACAAAATCCAAGCCGGTAACCATCATCAAGAAGGTGAACACGACCACCGTCATAAAATACACAAAAATAAACGACATCACTGTCAAGGCCATGCGTTCGGAAATGCTGCGATTATTCACCTTCACCGTACGCACCGCGCGCGGGTGCAACAAAATCATCATTTCGCGCAAACTGAATTTAAACAGCACCAAAGCGCGCACGTTTTTAATGCCGCCACCCATCGAGCCGGAACACGCCAATACGTTAGACAAGAAAAACATCCACAACGAAATCAGCAGCGGCCATTTGGCAAAATCGGTATTCGCAAAGCCGCTGGCCAAGCCAATCGACACAAAATTAAAGCTGACAAAACGAAATGCATCAGCCAGCGACGGATAAAATTCTTTATGCCACAAATACAGACTGGCCATGATGATGCTGCATGTCATCGCCAGCAACAACACGCGGCATTCTTCGTCTTTCCAATACACTTTCAGCGAACGCCCGCCCAGTGCAGCAAAGTGGCTGGCAAAATTGATGCCGCCAAACAGCGTGAAAAACATAATCGTCCATTCGATTTTCACCGAATTGAAATAAGCGATGCTGTCATCATGCGTGGAAAATCCGCCCAAAGCCACCGACGACATGGCGTGGCAAAGCGCATCAAACCAGCTCATCCCCGCCCAATGCAAGGAAAAAAATGCCGCCACTGTGGTTAAAATATAAGCACCCCACAGCTTTTTGGCCACCTGCGAAATCCGCGGCGCCATCTTGCTTTCTTTGTCCAAACCCGGGATTTCAGCCTTGAAAAGCTGCGTACCACCGACACCCAACATCGGCAAAATCGCCACCGCCAACACGATAATACCCATGCCGCCCAGCCAGTTGAGCATGTGCCGCCAAAAATTGACCGACGGCGCCAAGGTATCCAAGCTGCTGATAACCGTCGCCCCCGTAGTGGTTAAGCCCGACATCGCCTCAAAAAACGCATCGGTAAAACTCATGTGCGGCACATATAAATAAATCGGCACCGCCGCCACTATGGCGAACGCCAGCCACAGCATAATCACCAAAGTAAAACCGTCGCGCGGGCGCAACTCGCGGTTATAGCGCAGCGTCAGCAGCCAGATGGTGCAGGAAGAAAACGTCGTCACCAGCGCGGTGCGGGCAAATGCCGGAAACGCGCTGTCGAGAAAAAAATACGACATCAGCGTCGGCACCATCAGCAACAGCGAAAACAATACGCCGAGCTTGGACAGCACGTGGATAATCGGTATGACTTTATACATATCAATCTTTTAAACGCAGGCCGTTTGAACACGGCTGCCGAAACAATTCAAAAATTTCAGACGGCCTTGCTATTAATAAGGCCGTCTGAAAGCGTATTTTATCAAATTCTCTACAAATGGATATGGATATTTCGATTTTAAACCGCTTAAAATGAGAATAAATCTCAAAATAAAACAGATGATTAGGTTTAATACTGGGGTTTTATCTTGTCACAAACTTGTCTTTTAGCAAAATAGGTATATAATGTTATACCATAACATTTGCTAGGAAATTTTATGAAACCTGATATTCATCCGGATAATTACCGCACCGTTTTATTCTACGACAGCGGCGCCGACGAAGGCTGGCTCATCCGTTCATGCGCCAATACCCACGGCAAAACCATGGTTTGGAAAGACGGCAACGAATACCCATTGTTTTCTTTGGATACCTCTTCCGCCTCCCACCCTGTTTACACCGGCAAACAGCGCAACGTGACCACCGAAGGCCGCGCCAGCAAGTTCCATCAACGTTTCCAATCCATGATGGGTTCTTTGAGAAAGGATAAATGATGCAGGTTTTATCTTCTCTGAAAACGGCGAAACAGCGCCACCGAGATTGCCAAATCGTGCGCCGTAAAGGCAAAGTGTATGTGATTTGTAAGAGCAATCCGCGTTTCAAGGCGCGTCAGCGTTAACCTTTTTTGCTGTGATTTTTTATGTAACTCTCTCTGGCTATTGAGATTTGGCCGCACCGCATCCCCTTGGTGCGGCATTTTTTTGTTTATTTTTTATGAACGTTATGCAAATGATGAAAGGCCGTCTGAATTTCAGACGGCCTCGATATGAATGCTTAGAAAGAATTACTGATTTTTTTCAGACAGCCTCAATCAATGCGGCAATATTCAACCGATAAAATCTCAATCTCTTCACGCCCTTCCGGCCCGTTGAGCACCACTTCATCGCCTTCGCGCGCTTTAATCAGGCAACGCGCTAAAGGGGAAATCCACGAAATTTTGTTTTGTGCGGTATCAATCTCGTCCACGCCGACGATTTTCACAGTTTGCTCGCTGCCATCACCGCGCAATAATTCGACAGTCGCGCCGAAAAATACTTGATCAGTCGCTTCGCGTGCTTCCGGATCGACCACTACCGCGGCTTCCAAACGCTTGGTTAGGAAACGGATACGACGGTCAATTTCGCGCATACGACGTTTGCCGTAAAGATAATCGCCATTTTCACTGCGATCGCCGTTGCTTGCTGCCCAGTTGACGATTTGCACGATTTCAGGACGCTCTTTGTTGACCAGTTGATAAAGTTCGTCTTTTAATGCCTGCCAGCCGACGGGCGTGATGTAATTTTTGGTTTCTGCTGTCATAATAAATCCTTTACGGACTTTATTTTAATTCAATCGAAAGGCCGTCTGAAAACCCTTTGCGCTTTCAGACGGCCTTTTCTTTCCTGCTTATTCTTCGTCGCTGCTGCTGATGGTGATGCTGTGTTCCATTTTGCTTGGCATGACTTTCAGGCCGCCGCAGCCGGTTTTGCCTTCTGATAAACGCTGCAAATAGGCTTCGTCGATGTCGCCGGTCAGGTAAATGCCGTTAAAGCATGAAGAATCAAAACCTTCGATTTTCGGATTCAAGGCTTTGACTACCGCTTCCAAGTCGTTCAAATCTTGGAACACAATGCCGTCGGCGCTGATTTCCTGTGCAATTTCAGCCGGTGTGCGGCCGTTGGCAATCAGTTCTTCACGCGTCGGCATGTCGATGCCGTACACGTTCGGGAAGCGCACTTCCGGTGCGGCCGATGCGATATACACTTTGCGTGCGCCTGAAGCGCGAACCATTTCGACAATTTCATGGCTGGTGGTACCGCGTACGATGGAGTCATCCACCAACAACACGCTTTTGCCTTTGAATTCGGTTTCCATCGGGCTCAATTTTTGGCGAACGGATTTTTTACGCGTCGCCTGCCCCGGCATGATGAAGGTGCGGCCGATGTAGCGGTTTTTAATCAAACCTTCGCGGTAAGGTTTGTTCAAGTGCATGGCCAATTCCATAGCGCTCGGGCGGCTGGTATCGGGAATTGGCATAATCACGTCGATGTCGTCAATTGGCAATTCACGCTTGATTTTTTCTGCCAGCGACACGCCCATATCCAAACGCGCCTGATACACCGATACTTCGTCAATCACCGAGTCCGGACGGGCAAAATAAACGTATTCAAACAAACATGGTTTCAATTGTGATGCGCTGCATTGGCGCGAGAAAAACTGGCCGTCAAAGCTGATAAACACCGCTTCACCCGGCTCAATATCGCGTTCTAAATCGTATTCTAAAGCATTGAAAGCCACCGATTCGGAAGCTACGGCGTAAGATTTGAAACCGTTTTCATCGGTTTTCGAACCCAACACCAGCGGACGGATGCCGTGCGGGTCGCGGAAAGCCACCATACCGTAGCCGGCAATCATCGCCACCACACCATAGGCACCGCGCACCAATTCATGCACGGCTTTAACAGCGGTAAATACATTGTCGGTGCTCAACACTTTGTCGCTGTTTTTCGAGACTTCATGACGCAACTCATGCGCGAATACATTCAGCAATACTTCCGAATCGGAGCTGGTATTGATGTGGCGCAGGTGTTTGTGGCACACGTTTTCATACAGTTCGGCAGTATTGGTCAAATTACCGTTGTGCGCCAACACGATACCGAAAGGCGAGCTCACGTAAAACGGCTGCGCTTCGGCGCTGCTGCCTGCATTGCCTGCGGTTGGGTAACGCACATGAGCAATGCCGGAATGACCGATTAAATCGCGCATATTACGCGTGCGGAACACTTCGCGCACCATGCCTTTGCCTTTATGCATATGGAACATGCTGCCTTCAGCTGTCACGATGCCCGCCGCATCCTGACCGCGATGCTGCAGCATCTGCAAACCATCATACAAAAGCTGATTGACCGGCTCGTTACTCACCAACCCTAATACACCACACATTTGTGTTCTCCGAATAAAAGAATTAACCCAATGAAATAAAACAAGATTAAACCGGTTTCAGACAGCCTGTATCAAAAAGGCCGTCTGAAACCGGTTGTATTATGAAGGAATATCCGTATCGTTTAATCTGTTGCCAATCGTCGGCAAATAAGGCATCACCACATCATGCGCCAAGGTTTCAAAATAAGGAATGGTGTGCGATGCCTGCCAGTCATCCGTTTCCGGCAAATCGGTGTAGGAACACACCATCACGGCCAGCGTCACCAGCAATACGCCTTTAGCTGCACCGAATACACCGCCAAGCAAGCGGTTAACGCTGCCCAGCCCGATGGCCGATACACCGGCAGTCAGCAATGAGCGCAAGAAACGTTGCACCAACCATGCCGCAACAAACAGCATGATAAAGGCCAATGCCACACCCAAGGCTTGCGGCTCGAAAGATTTAAAGGCAATTTCAGAAAATGGCACGGCAAACCACTTGGCAATGAAAAACGCCACAACCCAAGTAATCAGTGAGCTGATTTCGGCAATCACGCCGCGCATGAGCGACATGATAATACAGGCCGCAATCACGCCGAAAGCCAATAAATCCGCCAAAGGAATATTACTCATTCACGACCTGTCCTGCGATGCCGTTTTTAGAGCGCAATTTTTCCAAATCTTTCGCAGCTTCTTGGCGGCTCTTATATGAGTTTGATTTCACAAGGTAAACCACACCTTTATCGGTTTTGACTTCGCTAATGGTGGCATTAATACCGGCTGCTTTCATTTTGCGCTGCAGGCTTTGGGCGCGTTCTTTATCGGAATAACCGGCCTGAATAGCAGCTTTTTGACCTTTAGAACCGCTATCGGCTGCTTTTTCAGTCGATTTAGCCTTAGCCGGTTCTGCTTTTTTGGTGGCGGCTTTTTTCTCGGTTTCTTTGGCTTTAGCAGCCGCTGCTTTTTTATCGGCTTCTGCTTTGGATTTGGCCGCAGCTGCTTTCTTCTCTTCAGCTTGTTTGGCTTTACGCTCGGCGGCAGCTTTTTCTGCTTGCTTGCGTTCAGCTTCTGCATTACGTTCTGATTTCTCAGCCTTCGCTGCCGCAGCACGTTTCTTCGCTGCTTCTTTTTCCGCTGCTAAACGTTTTTCTTCGGCGCGTTTGGCTGCGCGTTGTTCTGCCAAGCGTTGACGGCGCGCTTCAGCCTTCTGCTCTTCTGCTGCGCGTTTTTCTTCTTCGGCTTTACGAATGCGCTCTGATTCTTCCAAGCCTTTGATGTCGCTGTCGACCAATTTGTCGTTAATCAACACCAACGGCGCACCGATGTCTTGCGGTGGCGTAGCGGCGGCAGGTCTCAACACTTCCACCGGTTGTTCAGGCTCACTGCTTTGTGCGGCAGCTTGCTCTTGAGCGGCGGCTTGTGCTTCTTCCTTATTGCTCGGTTCCAACACGGCAGCATTGGCGACATCGCCTTGCGCATCATTTTGTGCTACTGCGGCTGTTAGTGCTGCTTTTTCTTCATCGTCGCTGCCCGTGCTCAATACAGAAGCCAACAAAATACCGGCAACCACGACCAATCCTGACGTCATCACCAAGCGGCGGCGGTTGCGGCGTTTGAGCTGCTCATAACCGGTTAAAACTTCTTTTTGCTTATCGTCAGACATGAAATTTCCTATTTACAAGGTCGCCATCACATCGGCAACAGTATGAAACGAACCGAAAACGACAATTCTATCATTTTCAGAAGCTTTCGCCAAAGCGGCTTGGTAAGCGCTTTGAACATGGTCAAAGACTTTGATTTTATCGATGTCGTGCTGCGCCAGTTTGTCTTGCAAAGCATCAATCGTCATGCCGCGCGACATATTTAAAGGCGCGATATACCATTCGTCAAACTGGTCTTTCACAAGCTCCAGCACGCCGTCAATATCTTTATCGGCCAACATGCTGAACACGGCAATACGGTTTTGCGCAAATGCCAGATTAATCAGGCTGCGGCGCAAGGCACGCGCGGCATGCGGATTGTGTCCGACATCCAAAATAGTCAGCGGACGACCCGGCAACACTTGGAAACGCCCCGGATTTTCCACCAGCAGCAAACCGCGCTTAATTGCCCCAATATCAATCGGCAGCTTGTCGGCCAAGCATTCCAACACTGTTAGCGCGATGGCGGCATTGCCGATTTGGTACGCACCGCGCAAAGCCGGAAATGGCAAGGCATTACGGCGTTTGGGGAAAAGGCCGTCTGAAACTTTCGGATGGAACTGATAATTCCATTGTACATTTTCCAAGGTGTTGAAATCAAAATCTTCTTTGACCAACAACAAATGCGCGCCGATTTTTTCAGCGTGTTGGCGCAAGGATTCCGGCGGCGGATTCTGACCGCAAATCGCCGGTTTGCCGCTGCGGAACACGCCCGCTTTTTCAAAGCCGACCTGCTCGACCGTATCGCCCAAAAACGCCTGATGATCCAAATCCACACTGGTCACCACCGCGCAATCGGCATCGAACACATTTACCGCGTCCAAACGCCCACCCAAGCCGACTTCCAGCACCATCACATCCACTTCGGCACGCATGAAAATATCCACCGCCGCCAAGGTATTGAATTCAAAATAAGTCAGCGAAATATCGCCACGCGCCGCTTCAATGCGCTCAAACGCCGCCACGATGGTTTCGTCGTCAACCGGCGCGGCATTCACGGCAATGCGTTCGTTAAAGCGCAAAATATGCGGGCTGGTCAGCGTACCCACTTTAAAACCGGCCTGTTTATAAATCTGCGACAAATAAGCACACACCGAACCTTTGCCGTTGGTGCCCGCCGCCACCACCACAGGACATTGCGGCGTTAAGCCCATGCGGGTTTTCACTTCGCCGACGCGTTCCAAGCCCATATCGATAAGGCCGGTGCTGTGGGAGGTTTCTAAATGAGAGAGCCAGTCTTGTAGTGTTTTCATTATTTTTCAGGTATTTATTATTTAAGGCCGTCTGAAACAGACCAGCGTTTTATGATATTTAATGCACATCAGATTTTTTGTTCAGACGGCGTTTGCGCCACTTGACACCAACGCGCCCATACGCGCAAGCGGCGGTGGGTTTCTTTATCCAACATATCGGGCAACACCAATAGCCAAATGGTGCGGCTGCCAGTATGCCATTGCAAAAACAACACATAACACGTCACCAGCGATGCGCCGCCCAATACTGCTTCAAAAGCCGTCTGCTCGCGCCCGACAAAAATGGCGGCCTGCTGCAAACGGTTTACCGCAATCTGCTTTATTGCCTGATTGCCTTTTAAATCGGCATGATACCAAGCGTAAACCAAGCTTACTGCCAAACCGAGCAAACCCAGCCAAAACATCACGCCGTAAAACCACGCTGCACACATCACTACTGCCGCCAAGTGCAAAATCAACACCATGATTTTCAGGCTGCGGGAAGGCTTCAAGGCCGTCTGAAATGCGCGCATGGTTACATCATGTTGTCGAACACAGGGCTGACGTTTAAATCAGCATCTTCCATGTCCAAAACCATATCGTGGATTTCAATTTCAAAAAATTCCCAAAACGCCTTCAAGCTCATGTCTTGCGGCCATTTGGCTTTATCCACGTCCCAACCGGCAATTTCTGCTTCAAAAATCTGCTGGTAACGCTCGTCAAAATACGAAATCACCGCTTCCGGCTCATCAAATTCCGGCACCAAAAACACCGAGCAATTGGTGCGGATTTGCTCTACCGTCAAATCAGGCATATTTTCATCGGCCGATTTCAGCCATTCCAAAAAACGTGCGGTCGGTTTTAACACCACGGCGGTGCGGTCAACAAAATACATGACTATCCTTTGATTGCTATTGTCTTTCATGCCGTCTGAATACTGTTCAGACGGCCTTGCACATTGATTAATGCGTCATCACCTGCTGTAAAAACTGCTTGGCGCGCTCGTGTTTCGGATTAGTGAAAAATTCTTCCGGCGTGGCTTCTTCGATGATTTGGCCGTGATCGACAAAAATCACACGGTCGGCCACTTCGCGGGCAAAACCCATCTCGTGCGTCACACACATCATGGTCATGCCGCTCATCGCCAAGTCTTTCATCACCCGCAACACTTCGCCGACCATTTCCGGATCCAGCGCCGAAGTCGGTTCGTCAAACAGCATCACACGCGGCTCCATCGCCAAACCGCGGGCAATTGCCACACGCTGCTGCTGACCGCCGGACAATTGGCTCGGCAAGGCATCTTTTTTGTGCGCCAAACCGACGCGCTCCAGCAATTCCATTGCCTTGGCTTCGGCTTGGGCGCGGCTCTGCCCTTTCACTTTCATCGGCGACAACACAATGTTTTCCAACACGCTCAAATGCGGATACAGATTGAAACTTTGGAACACAAAGCCCACTTCTTCACGCACTTTATTGAGATTGGTTTTCGGATCGGCCACATTCACGCCATCGACCCAGATTTCGCCGCTTTCAATGCTTTCCAGCTGGTTGACGGTGCGGATTAAGGTCGATTTGCCGCTGCCCGACGGGCCGCAAACCACCACCACTTCGCCTTGTTTGACTTCCAGATTCACACCATTGATAACGTGCAAATCTTTGAAATGTTTGTGTACATTTTTGAATTTAATCATATTTTACTTTCAGACGGCCTGCTTGACCGTTTAGCGCACAAAATCGCGTTTATACGCCATGTGGTTTTCAATATTGGCTTGGGCGTCTTTTTCATCCCAAATCTGCAATTCCCAAGGATAATAGAAATTGCTGCTGTTTTTAAAATAAATATGCACGCCGATGTAGCCGTCAATATCGCGCAAATACCAGTTTTTCAAACCATATTCCGCTTTCCAATCATCCAGCTTTTCCAAAATCTCAGCCACGGTTTCAGACGGCCAAATCAGGCGTGCGCCGAAAATATCGTTGAGGATATTGTTGACCGGATACTGGTTGTCGCGCGCCAGATAACGCTCGATTTTATGGTGTATGCTTTCGGCGGTTTTCACGCGGTAAAAAAAGTCGATACCGCGCGTATCGGCAAAAGCCAGATAATCGTTAATCGCTTCGTGCAGATTCAGGCGGTAAGACAAAATATGCTCGGTCGGTACTTTACGCAACGTGTGGCTCAAATTAATTTTGGCCACTTTGCCGCTTTCGAAATAATCCTGCGAATATTGCGCATGAATGCGGTTAATTTCGCGGATTAACCGCTCGGTTTTACGCAGATTGGTTTCCATGGATGCCCTTCTGTTCAGACGGCCTTATTCACCAAATAATTGCTCAAGGCGACATATTTTTCCGGCGCGATGTGTTCGGCGCGATCTTGCGGGCTGATGCCCACGGCTTCTAAATCGGCATCGTCGGCCAATTCTTTCAAATTATTGCGGATGGTTTTGCGGCGCTGATGGAAAGCAAGCTTGACCAGTTTGGCAAAATGCTCGAAATCATCGGCTTTGCCGATGCGGTGTTTCGACGGAATCATGCGCACCACGGCGGAATCGACTTTCGGCGCGGGGTCGAATGACTCTGGCGGCACGTCAATTAGCGACTCCATCTCAAAAAAGTATTGCAGCATCACGCCCAAGCGGCCGTAGTCGTTGGTTTTTGGCTCGGCCACCATGCGTTCGACCACTTCTTTTTGCAGCATAAAGTGCATATCAATCACGTCATCGGCCACTTCGGCCAATTTAAACAGCAGCGGCGTGGAAATATTATAAGGCAGGTTGCCGACAATTTTCTTTTTGCCTGCAATGCTGTTGAAATCAAATTGCAGCACATCGCCTTCGTGTATCACCAATTTATCGGCAAACGGCAGCGTTTTCAATCGCTTGACAATATCACGGTCGATTTCGCAAACGTGCAATTGCTTGAGTTTTTTCGCCAGCGGCTCGGTAATCGCGGCCAAACCCGGGCCGATTTCGATAACGATATCATCGACCTCGGGGCGCACGGCGTTGACAATATCGCTGATGATGCGCGTGTCTTGCAAAAAGTTTTGCCCAAAGCGTTTGCGGGCTTTGTGTTCTTTCATACGGCGTCTTTATTCGGGGGATTTTTTCAAGGATGTATTGTAACTGAAAATATCCGCCGATTGAGAAAAGGCCGTCTGAAAACGGCATATTTTTTTGCCATGCTTTCAGACGGCCTATTTTGTCATTTTTCAAATGGCGGCACAGCCAAACCAAATTGCGCCAAAAGTTCGACTGTTTCAAACACCGGCAAGCCCATCACACCGGTAAAACTGCCTTGCAAATGCGCGACAAATACACCACCCAAACCTTGAATCCCATACGCTCCGGCCTTATCCATCGGTTCGCCGCTGGCAATATAGGCTGCGATTTCAGCCGTACTCATGGTTTTGAAGGTCACATCACTCTGCTGCAACAGTGTGCATGTTTCGCCCTGCCAATACACGCTGACGGCGGTATAGACCTGATGCGTGGTGGCGGATAATTGCGTCAACATTTCCGCCGCATGGGCTTCGTTTTCCGGTTTGCCTAAGATTTGGTTTTGATAAGCGACGGTGGTGTCGGCGGTGAGAATCGGAAACTCGGGCGGCTCGGTATTCTTAGCCTGCCATTGCACCACTGCAGCGGCATTTTTCTCACGCGCCAAGCGTTGCACATAATCGGCAGCCTTTTCTTGCGGATACGGCGTTTCATCGATTTCGGCAGGCAGGCGCTGCACGGTATAGCCTAAGTTTTCTAAAATTTCACGGCGGCGCGGGCTGCCGGAAGCGAGATAAATGTAGTTCATAAGGTGATCGCTTTATTGTATTTTCAGACGGCCTCAAGATAGGCCGTCTGAAACTTATTTATACTCTTCAGCAAGATTAATATAATTCACAGCCGATTGTTTTAAAAACGCTTTTTCTTCATCCGTCAACGCACGCGCTTGTATGACGGGCGAGCCGAGATACAAAAAGCCGCTTTGCAGATGCTTACCCGGCGGCACCACGCTGCCCGCACCGACCATCACTTCATCGTCAATCACCACGTTGTCCAACACAATCGCGCCCATGCCGACCAATACACGGTTGCCGATGGTGCAGCCGTGCAGGATTACTTTGTGGCCGATGGTCACGTCTTCGCCGATGATTAAAGGCGAGCCTTCCGGCTTTTGGGGGCGTACGCCGGTGACATGCAACACGCTGCCGTCTTGAATATTGGTGCGCGCACCGATGCGGATGTGGTTCACATCGCCGCGCATGGCCACCAGCGGCCAAACGTTGACCTGCTCGGCCATGCTGACTTGGCCGATGACCACGGCGGTGTCGTCGATAAAGCATGTTTCGTGAATGTCGGGGGCGTGGTGTGTGTAAGGGCGAATCGGCATGGCGTACTCTTTTTAGTCAATATTGGAAAGGGATTTATAACATAATCAATGCCGTCTGAAAAAGCGGTAATTTTTTTCAGACGGCATTTGTGCTGAATCATTTTTGCCAGGCTGTCTCACCAAGACCGTCTGAACATCATTTCTTTGATATTCAGACGGCCTGATTATGGGTAAACTATTCTTTCAGTTCAACAAGCTACGCCATTCTGCAAAGGAAAACCCATGTCCAACCGCTTAACCCAACTGCTCGGCTGCCGTTTGCCTGTGATTCAAGCGCCGATGGCCGGCGTGCAAAACAGCCGTCTCACCATCGCTGCCTGCCGTGCCGGTGCGCTCGGTTCACTGCCCGCCGCCATGCTCTCACCCGAGCAACTGCGTGCCGAAATCTTAACCATCCGCGCTGCCACCGACGCGCCATTTAACATCAACTTTTTTGCCCACCGTCAACCTGAAGCCGATGCCGACAAGATGCAGCAATGGCTTAACACGCTGGCGCCTTATTATCACGAACTGGGTATCAATACCGATAAGATTACACAAGGCGGCGGACGGCAGCCTTTCGGTGCGGCACAGGCAGACATCATTACCGAATTCAAGCCGCCGGTCGTCAGCTTTCATTTCGGTTTACCAGAAAAAGATTTGCTTCAACAAGTGAAGCAAAGTGGGACAAAAATTTTGGCTTCTGCCACCACGGTTGACGAAGCGCGCTGGCTGGTGCAAAACGGTGCTGATGCGGTGATTGCCCAAGGCTTGGAAGCGGGCGGCCACCGCTCGATGTTCCGCAGCCAAGTGCATGAACAAGTCGGCACTTTTGCGCTGCTGCCGCAAATCCGTGCGGCAGTCGATGTACCGGTGATTGCGGCCGGCGGTATCAGCAATGCAGCTACCGCCCGTGTGGCGCAGACACTAGGCGCAGACGGCATTCAAATCGGCACGGCTTTATTGTTGGCCGACGAAGCCGGCACCAGCACCCTGCACCGCGCCGCCTTGCAAAGCCCACGTGCAGAAACCACCGCTTTAACCAATCTGTTCTCCGGCGGCTTGGCGCGCGGCATCGTCAACCGCTTTATGCGTGAAAACGGCTGCATTCACCCCGACGCACCACCATTCCCACTCGCCCAAAGCGCATCGGCACCATTACGCAGCGCCGCTGAAAAACAAGGCAGCGATAACTTTTCGCCTTTGTGGGCAGGACAAAACGCACGGCTTGCCCGCAGCGGCAGCGCGGCGGAAATTATTGCGGAAATTGCAGGCGGGTTTACGGCGTAATTTTAAAAATCATTTTTTGAATATGAAATAGGCCGTCTGAAAACAACATATTTTCAGACGGCCTATTTTAATTAATCAGCTTATTCAGCCAACAATTTTTTCCAACGCGCAGCTTGGAAACGCACTTGCTCCGGTGCTGTGCCGGCCAAGTGGTTGCGGGCATTCAGGCTGCCTTCCGGTGTGAGCACTTCATATACATCTTCGGCCACCAAATCGGAAAAGCCTTGCAACACGTCCAGCGGCAAGTCGCTCAAATCCACGCCTTTTTCATCAGCATGGCGCACGGCTTGCGCCACCACTTCATGCGAATCGCGGAACGGCATGCCTTTTTTCACCAAATAGTCGGCCAAATCGGTGGCGGTGGCAAAACCCTGCATCACGGCAGCGCGCATGTTTTCCGGTTTCACGGTCACGCCGCGCATCATGTCGGCGTAAATACGCAAGGTGTCAATTAAGGTATCAACCGTGTCAAACAACGGCTCTTTATCTTCCTGATTGTCTTTGTTGTACGCCAACGGTTGCGATTTCATCAGCATAATCAAGCCCATCAGATGGCCAATCACGCGACCAGACTTACCGCGCACCAGCTCCGGCACATCAGGGTTTTTCTTCTGCGGCATAATGCTTGAGCCGGTGCAGAAGCGGTCGGCAATGTCGATAAAACCAAAACGCGGGCTCATCCACAAAATTAATTCTTCGCTCAAGCGGCTCAAGTGAATCATCACCAAAGAAGCAGCGGCGGTAAATTCGATGGCAAAATCGCGGTCGGACACGGCATCGAGCGAGTTTTGGCAGATTTGTTCAAAACCCAACAATTCGGCAGTGATTTCGCGCTGAATCGGATAAGTGGTACCAGCCAAGGCTGCCGCACCCAAAGGCATGCGGTTGACGCGTTTGCGACAGTCGGCCATGCGCTCGAAGTCGCGGCCGAGCATTTCAACATAAGCCAGCATATGATGACCAAAGCTCACTGGCTGGGCAACCTGCAAATGGGTAAAACCGGGCATCACCACTTCGGCATTGGCTTCGGCCAACTCCACCAAGGCCGCCTGAAGGTCTTGAATCAGGGTTTGGATGTCGGTGATTTGGTCGCGCAACCACAAGCGGATATCGGTGGCGACTTGGTCGTTGCGGCTGCGGCCGGTGTGCAAGCGTTTGCCGGCATCGCCGATTTTGTCGGTCAGACGGCGCTCGATGTTCATGTGCACATCTTCCAAATCCAGCGACCATTCCACTTTTCCGGCTTCGATTTCTGCTATAATCTCGGCCATACCTTGTTGGATGGCGGATAAATCATCGGCACTCAATACCCCGCTTTGCTGCAGCATTTGCGCGTGTGCCAAAGAGCCTTGAATATCCCACTTGGCCAGACGCTTATCGAAGTCGATCGAACCGGTGTATTTTTTCACTAATTCGGATACCGGCTCGTTAAAACGGCCCGACCAGGTTTTATCATTACTCATTATGCTGTTCCTCAGATATCAAACAAAAAGTTAACCATCAAAATCAGGTTAACATCATAAAAACAAAAATGGCTAAACTTTTACATGCGCCATTATACGTCAATTACCTCAAAAAATATCCCGGACTTTTACGACGCCGGATAAGTACAATACAGCGGCTGTACCATTCCTGCTGCTTGAATGGCATCTTTTAAACTCTGACGGCCTACTCGCCGACACTGTAAACCCAAAGCCGTACTCCGACAGCAAATTATCCGATAAAATTTGAAAAATGCTTGGCTTTGGCTTTCATAAGGATACTGACACTGTAAGCAGAAACGCTTCAATATCTTCTCATCAATATCCGTTTTTCTTTCTACACACCCCCCCATCTACATGGTTTGGCAGTTAAATCACTCAGACACTATACTAAAAAGCCGCCTGAATACTTCAGACGGCTTTTAATCTTAACAGAACCTGCTTGAAACCCTATTCGATGTTTTGTACCTGCTCGCGCATTTGCTCGATTAATACCTTCAGCTCCACCGACGCTTGTGTGCTTTCAGCAGCGATGGCTTTGCTGCCCAAAGTATTGGCTTCGCGGTTGAGTTCTTGCATCAAAAAATCCAAGCGTTTGCCGACACTGCCTTTGCTTTCGGTCACAATGCGGCGTACTTCGCCGATGTGGGTACGCAAGCGGCTGAATTCTTCATCAACATCGGATTTTTGAATAAACAGAGCAAACTCTTGCTGCAGGCGGTCGTTATCGATGTTTGCCACGGCTTCGGCCAAGCGTGTGCGCACTTTTTCCATATGTGCTTCCAACAGGCTTGGGAACAATTCGCTCAATGCATCAACAATACCTTCCATTTTTTCCAAGCGGTCAAGCAGATGGTCAGCCAGTTTTTTACCTTCGCGCTTGCGGGCGGCAGCGAAGTCTTTCAAAGCCTGTTTCAACAAATCCTGTACGGCTTGTGCAAATGCCTCCGGATCTTCGCTTTGGCTGGCCAACACACCCGGAAATTTCAAAATATCCGCCACGGTCAACTTGCCTAAGCCGTCAAACTCATCGCGCCATTTTTCATTTAAACCGGCCAATTGTGCCACCAAGTCCTGATTCACTTCCAAGCCTTGCGCACCTTGAGCAATGTCTTGAATTTGAATGCGGCATTCCAATTTACCGCGCACGGCTTCAGCGGCAATCTGCTCGCGCAACGCACCTTCCAAATGGCGCAAATCATCAGGCATGCGGAATTGCACGTCTAAATAGCGGTGGTTCACCGCGCGGATTTCCAAATTAATGCGTTTGCTGCCACATTCACCGGCGGCATTGGCAAAGCCAGTCATACTGCGAATGGTCATGGTTTTACTCCGTTTCTACATTACGAGTGAAAGTGGTTTCAATATACCATAGCGCCCAAGCAGATGATAGGCCGTCTGAAAGAAGCTGCTATAATCGCCCTATATTTTTATTAAGGAATATTTTTATGACCCACCCTATCCGCACCAGCCGCGCTGCCGACAACCTGCGCGACATCCGCATCACACCGAATTTTCTGCCGCACGCCGACGGCTCGGTGCTTATCGAATGTGGTAACACCAAAGTGATCTGCACCGCATCGATTGATGAAAACGTACCGCCGTTTCTGCGCGGTAAAGAACAAGGCTGGGTGACTGCGGAATACGGCATGTTGCCCGCTTCGACTGCTTCTCGTATGCGCCGTGAAGCCGCTGCCGGCAAACAATCCGGCCGCACGCAAGAAATTCAACGTTTAATCGGCCGCTCGCTGCGTGCCGTAGTGGATATGAAAAAACTGGGCGAGCGTCAAATCTTAATCGATTGCGACGTGATCCAGGCCGACGGTGGCACGCGCACCGCTTCGATTACCGGCGCATTTGTGGCCTTGCAAATGGCGGCAAACAAGTTGCTTTCAGACGGCCTGATTGCCGAAACGCCAATTATCGAAGCCGTTGCCGCCGTATCTGTGGGCGTGGTGGCCGGTGTACCGTTGTTGGATTTGGATTACCCCGAAGACTCCGGCTGCGACAGTGACGTGAATATCGTGATGACCGCTTCAGGCAAAATCATCGAAATCCAAGGCACAGCGGAAGGCGCACCGTTTACGCTTGATGAATTGGGCAAACTGATTGCCTTAGGCCAAAAAGGCATTGCCGAATTGGTGCAACACCAGCAAGCTGCTTTACAGGCTTAATTCAAATAATCCATCAAACGCCGTCTGAACATTATGTTTCAGACGGCCTTTTCATTTATAACGCCCATCATTCACACGAAAACAAGTGGCAATATTGTCAACAATGTCACGAAACTGCCCCATTTCCCAAAGAGTTAGGCCATAAAACCGAATTAATCGGGCTGCAACCTTGAATTTTATGTAAAAAATAGTAATAATAACCAAACTTTTCTCACCAACGCAGCAACAAACCGCTGCCCCAACTCCCAAAGAAAGCACGAAAAAAATGGCGTTAATCGTACAAAAATACGGCGGCACCTCAGTCGGTTCCGCCGAACGCATTAAAAACGTAGCCAACCGTGTTGCCAAAGCCCGCGCCGAAGGTCATGACGTTGTTGTCGTGGTATCGGCCATGAGCGGTGAAACCAACCGCTTGGTTGCCTTGGCACACGAAATGCAAGACACGCCCGACCCACGCGAGTTAGACGTCGTATTGTCCACCGGCGAACAAGTGACCATCGGTTTACTTGCCATGGCCTTGAAAAACATCGGCGTAGATGCCAAGAGCTACACCGGCTGGCAAGTCGCTTTGAAAACCGACACTGCCCACACCAAAGCCCGCATCGAGAGCATTGACGACGCCAAAATGCGTGCCGACTTAGATGCCGGCCGCGTGGTAATTGTGGCCGGTTTCCAAGGCATCAGCAGCGAAGGCGACATCGCCACTTTAGGCCGCGGCGGCTCGGATACTTCTGCCGTTGCGCTGGCTGCCGCCCTGAAAGCGGACGAATGCCAAATCTATACCGATGTAGACGGCGTGTACACCACCGACCCACGCGTGGTGCCTGAAGCGCGCCGCTTGGATACCATTACTTTTGAAGAAATGTTGGAACTGGCCAGCTTGGGTTCGAAAGTTTTGCAAATCCGCTCCGTAGAATTCGCCGGAAAATACAAAGTACGCCTGCGCGTATTGAGCAGCCTGCAAGATGGCGGCAACGGCACCTTAATTACCTTTGAAGAGGACGACAACATGGAAAGAGCTGCCGTAACCGGTATCGCCACCGATAAAAACCAAGCCCGCATCAACGTGCGCGGCGTACCTGACAAACCGGGCGTGGCCTACCAAATCTTGGGCGCGGTAGCCGATGCCAATATTGAAGTTGACATGATTATCCAAAATGTCGGCTCGGAGGGCACCACCGACTTCTCGTTTACCGTTCCGCGCGGCGATTACAAAGCCACACTGAGCCTGTTGAACAACTTGAAGGACAGCATCGGCGCAGCGGATATCGATGGCGACGACACCGTATGCAAAGTTTCCGTAGTGGGCATGGGCATGCGTTCACACGTCGGCGTGGCAGCGAAAATCTTCCGCACTTTGGCTGAAGAAGGCATCAACATCCAAATGATTTCGACTTCTGAAATCAAAGTTTCCGTATTGATTGACGAAAAATACATGGAACTGGCTACCCGCGTTCTGCACAAAGCTTTTGAATTGGAAAAATAATTTTTTTCTGATGAAATAAGATAGGCCGTCTGAAAACTTGGTTTTCAGACGGCCTTTTATATTTGAAAAATGGATTCCGAATCAGCTAAATCAAGAAAGGCTGATACCTTTGCAAAACCTTATGCACACACAAAACGCCGTCATTCCCGCGCAGGCGGGAATCCATCGAAAAATTTAAGCAACCTGTTTTATTCAATAGTTTAACTTGCTCATAAATGGATTCCCGCCTGCGCGGGAATGACGTCGTTTTTGATTTTTATTGTTGGGGCTGGAGTTTTTCAAAAGTCGCAGGCCGTCTGAAAGCATTCACCTTTCAGACGGCCTATTGACTACCCTACTTCATTAATACCAACCGCGCGCCTTCATGGCTTTTTCAATGCGACGAATACTCATCATATACGAAGCGGTGCGCAAATCAACGCTGTATTCCTGCGCCAAGTTCCAAATGTCTTGGAACGCACGACGCAACACCACGGTTTGCTTTTGCTGCACTTCGTTAAATTCCCAGTAATAGCCTTGCAGGTTTTGCACCCACTCGAAATACGACACCACCACGCCGCCGCAGTTGGCCAGAATATCTGGCACCACCAATACGCCGTTGGCCTGCAAAATTTCGTCCGCTTCCGGTGTGGTCGGGCCGTTGGCGCCTTCCACCACGATTTTGGCTTTCACATCACCGGCATTTTCAGAGGTGATTTGGTTTTCCAGCGCACACGGTGCCAACACGTCCACATCCAAAGCCAGCAATTCGGCATTGGTGATTTCCTTGCCGTAGCCTGCTTCATTGGTGATGAAACCGTTGGTTTGGTATTCTTTCAATACCGCATCCATGTCGATGCCGTTTTCATTGTAGATGGCCACGTCCACAGTGGAAATCGCCACCACTTTGGCACCGGCTTCATGCGCGTACAAACCGGTATGGTAGCCGACATTGCCAAAACCTTGAATCGCGTAAGTCGCGCCTTTTACGTCTTTGCCGATTTTTTCCAAGGCTTGAACAGCAGCAAAATTCACGCCGTAGCCGGTGGCTTCATTACGCGCCAACGAGCCACCAAAATCAACCGGTTTGCCGGTAAACACGCCCGGCGCGGAATGTTTCACAATGCTTTCGTATTCATCGACCATCCACGACATCACTTTGCCGTTGGTGTTCACATCCGGTGCCGGAATATCGATTTTCTCACCAATCAGCGGCGCAATGGCGTTGGCGTAACCGCGTGCAATGCGCTCCAATTCAGCTTCAGAATAATCTTTCGGATCGAGCGTAATGCCGCCTTTGCCGCCACCATAAGGTAAACCGGCCACGCAGCATTTAAATGTCATCCAAGTAGATAAGGCTTTTACTTCATCCATGTTAACGTGCGGATGGAAGCGGATACCGCCTTTGTAAGGGCCCACAGCGTTGTTGTGTTGCGAGCGGTAGCCGGTAAAGGTTTTCACCGTGCCGTTATCCAGTTTCACCGGAAAGGTCACTTCCAATACGCGCAACGGGTTTTTCAAAATCTCATACACCGCCGGTTCCGTGTTCAAACGGTCGCACGCAGCTTTAACTTGTTTTTGAGCAATTTCAAAAGGATTCAGTGTTTCTTTTGCAGCATTCGACATCAGTAAGTCCTTTCACAAGGGTTCGTTAAGACGAGTGTCATGCATACCACTATACCAAATTTTGGCACGTTGTTTAAATAAAATATTTTAAAATCAATGTAGTAAATCTACTTTGTTAACATTATTGAAGTAATAAAACCAAAATAAATTTTCAATAAATATTTTTTAGGATTGTATTTAATTGAATTTTAAACATTCCTTACCAAAACACAGGCCGTCTGAATATTCAAAACACCGTCTTACCGTAAAAATTTTTTTAATTTATACCGAAATAAAAGCCTGCCAGCCCAGCGATAAATCCCCTTAAAAATGCCCCTGCCCCTTTTCAGACGGCCTATTTCAGGTAAAATCACTTTACCGAACATAAACCTTGGAGAAGCTGATGACCACACCCACCATCGAACACGTTCAAGCTGTAGCCTTTGATTTAGATGGCACACTATGCCACTCTGCGCCCGATTTGATTGCCGCCGGCAACGCCATGCGCACTTATTTGGGCATGGACGTGCTGCCTGACGCGGAAATTGAAAGCTACATCGGCGACGGCATCGGCCGTTTGGTGCACCGTGTCATCACGCGCGAACGTGAAACCGATGCCGAACCTGAAATTTGGGAAAAAGGTTTCGTGTTTTACATGCAATATTACCGCGACCATTTAAGCGATTTCACGCGTCTTTATCCCGAAACCGAAGCCGGTTTAGGCCTCTTAAAAACCTTGGGCATTCCCTTGGCCGTCATCACCAACAAAACCGAAATTTTGGCGGTTGAATTATTGAAACAATTGGGCATCACCGATGATTTCAGCCTGATTCTCGGCGGCGACAGCCTGCCGGAAAAGAAACCCAGCCCGCTGCCTTTGCAACATTGTGCCGAAGTATTGGGCATCGATATTGCCAACATGATGATGGTCGGCGACTCACATAACGACATTCTCGCTGCCAAAGCCGCCGGCTGCTTCAGCGTGGGCGTTACCTTCGGCTACGGCGACATGACTTTGTTGTCACAAGACAAAGCCACCAAACCCGATTGGCTGATTGGTTCGCTGCCGGAAATCTATGAAAACCTGCAACCGCAAAAAACCAAAGACGACGATGAAGCATAAGGCCGTCTGAAATGTACGAATCCGAAAGCGACGACTTTATCCACTTCGGCGACACGGATGATGACCAACCCAAACGCCCGAGCAAACCGCAAAAATCCTTGCACGCCCGGGCAATGGATATTTTATCGCGCCAAGAAATCAGCCGTGTCGGCCTCAAGCGCAAGCTCGCGCCGCATGCCGAAAGCGAAGAAGAGTTGGAAAAAGTGTTGGACGAATCTGCCGAACGCAATTGGCAATCCGACGAACGCTACGCCGAAGCCTACATTCACAGCAAAAGTCGCCAACACGGCAAATTGCGCTTGCAGCAGGCTTTGGCACAGCAAGGCATTGATGCCGATATCAGCCGCGAATTTATGCCGGATAAAGAAAGCGAACTGCAAACCGCGATTCAGGTTTTACGTAAAAAATTCAAGCAGCCCAGCCGTGATTTAAAAGAGAAACAAAAGCAGGTACGCTTTCTCGCTTACCGCGGTTTCGACATGGGCACGATTCAAGCAGCCTTGAAAAGCGATTGGGCAGAAGATGATGAATTTTATTGATTCATTTCGCTTGAATCTTTTTACCAAACAGCGTACGCTTCAGCCTATGATATTTCAAGCATGAGTTTGCATAATGACCGATAAAACCCCTTCCTCAAGCGCACACAAACCTTCCATTGAAGACGAACGCAACAACCCCGTGTACAAAGCCGGCCGCGCCGTGGTGATTTTCATGAGCATCGTGTGGGCGATTGTGGTGATTGCCGTGTTGTATTTCGTGTTTAAATTTTGGTTGAGTTAAACCGCTGCTACATTAAAAAGGCCGTCTGAAACATTGAGTTTCAGACGGCCTTTTATTCATGCATTTCTATAACGATTAGTTTTTCATCGATTGCACCGGCGCAGGAATGCGTCCGCCACGGTTGACAAATACTTCGCACGAGCCGTCTTTCACCGGCATAATCGGTGCATAGCCCAATAATCCGCCAAACTCAACACTCTCGCCCACGCCTTTACCGGTGACCAGAATGATGCGCACAGCGGTGGTTTTGCTGTTGATCATGCCGATGGCGGCTTCGTCAGCGATGATGCCGCAAATGGTGTGCGCAGGGGTGTCGCCCGGTACGGCAATCATGTCCAGACCAACCGAGCACACAGCGGTCATGGCTTCGAGTTTATCCAAGGTCAACACGCCCGCCTCGGCGGCGGCAATCATGCCTTCGTCTTCGGAAACCGGAATAAATGCGCCGCTCAAACCGCCGACGGCACTCGATGCCATCATGCCGCCTTTTTTCACAGCGTCATTTAATAAAGCCAAAGCGGCGGTGGTGCCGTGCGTGCCACACACGCTCAAGCCCATTTCTTCGAGAATGCGGGCAACGGAATCGCCGACAGCCGGAGTCGGCGCCAAAGACAAATCCAAAATACCGAACGGAATATTCAGCATTTTAGACGCTTCGTGGCCAATCAATTCGCCCACACGGGTGATTTTAAAGGCGGTTTTTTTCACTACTTCAGCCACTTCGGTCAAAGTCGTCGCGTTGGAATTTTCCAAAGCGGCTTTCACCACGCCCGGACCGGACACGCCGACGTTGATAATCGCATCCGCTTCGCCCGAGCCGTGGAACGCGCCCGCCATAAACGGATTGTCTTCTACCGCATTACAGAACACCACGATTTTGGCGCAGCCGAAACCTTCCGGCGTAATCTCGGCAGTGTGTTTGATGGTTTCGCCCGCCAATTTCACCGCATCCATATTGATGCCGGCGCGAGTAGAACCGATATTAATCGAGGCACATACGATGTCGGTCGTCTTCATCGCTTCCGGAATCGAACGAATCAACACTTCATCAGAAGGCGACATGCCTTTTTGCACCAAGGCAGAGAAACCGCCGATAAACGACACGCCGATGGCTTTGGCGGCTTTATCCAAGGTTTGCGCCACGCTGACATACGAATCGGCTTTGGTGGCGGCGGCGATTTGGGCGATTGGGGTCACCGAAATACGCTGGTTCACAATCGGCACGCCGTATTTGGCCGACAAATGCTTGGCGGTAGCCACTAAGTCTTTGCCAATGGTGGTGATTTTGTTGTAGATATTTTGGTTTAATTCATTGATATCGCTGCTGATGCAATCGTGCAAATCGATACCAATGGTAATGGTGCGCACGTCAAAATTCTGGTCGGCGACCATTTTAACGGTTTCTAAAATCTCGTTAGACTGAATGCTCACGTTAACGCCTCCTGATTAAATGCGGTGCATGGCTTGGAAGATTTCCTCGTTTTGCATGCGGATGTCGAGCGCGAGCTTTTTGCTTTCTTCGGCAAACAAATCCAACATTTCTTGGCGCGATTTCGGGCATTTGGCGGTATCGACCAGAATAATCATGGTAAAGAAATCGTCCATCAGCTGCTGGCTGATGTTGAGAATATTGAGTTGGTTTTCAGCCAGAATTTTAGAAACATCGTAAACGATACCGACGCGGTCTTTGCCGATGACGGTCACAACAGAATTGCTCATGGGGATTCCTTTGATGATGGTAGAAAATGTCAACGTTAATTCAGTGGCTTAAGCGGGTAGACATCAGGCCGTCTGAATCTTTGCGAATGTGCGCATTATAGCATTCTTCAGACGGCCTGAGATTCAGTTGTTAATAATGATATGGTTGAAGCACCATATTTCTTCCGACCAACAAAAAGCCGCCTGATGTTTCAGACGGCCTTGCTCAATCCTTCACTCGGAATAAGTAAATTTCGCGCGCTTGATGTTGCACAGCAATTCATACGGAATCGTGCCGGCGGCTTCGGCTACTTCGTTGATGTTGACCACATCGCCCCACAATTCGACTTCGCAACCCAAGCCTTCTTTGGCCGCATCCAGTTCGACGGTAATCATATCCATCGACACACGCCCGATGATGCGGCTGCGTTGACCTTCGACAGCAATTGGCGAACCGGTTGATGCTCGGCGCGGATAACCGTCGGCATAACCGCAGGCAATCAGACCAACACGGGTGGATTTGGACGTGTAAAACGTGGCACCATAGCCAATCGGCGAATGCGGCTGTAATACGCGTTCGCCAAATACGCGCGAAGTCAGGCGCATCACCGGTTTCAAACGCTCATCAACCCCGCCAAACGGCGACACACCATACAAAGCCAGCCCCGCCCTGCCCCAATCGCGGCGCGCTTCAGGTACATTCAAAATCGCCGGCGAATTGGCCAAGCTTTCTTCACCCGCCAAGCCTTCGCAGCCCAAGTCAAAGGCTTCAATCTGCATTTCGGTCATGCCGTTTTCCGGCTCGTCGGCGCAGGCAAAATGGCTAAATTTCACAATATCGGCAACATGTGTGCATTGTTTCAATGCGGTGTAGGCGGTGGCGTAATTGTGCGGGAAAAAGCCGGTGCGGTGCATGCCTGAATCCATTTTCAGCCACACGGTTACCGGATTTTGCCACTCGTGATGCACCAAGCCTTCCGATTGCCATTGGTTGCCCACCGCCGGCCAGAGTTTGTATTCGTCGATGCGAGCATATTCGGCCACGTCAAACACGCCTTCCAGCAACACAATCGGGTTGTCGATGCCGCTTTCACGCAATTCGATAGCTTCTTCCAAGGTCGCTACAGCGAAACCGTCGGCCAAATCGGATAAAGCGTGGGCGCAACGCACCGCGCCGTGGCCGTAGGCATTGGCTTTAATCACCGCTAAGAGCTTGTTGCCGTGGATATTTTTTAAGGTTTGGTAATTGTGGCGCAGATGATCCAAACGGATTTCGGCTTGTAAGGGGCGCATATTTTATCCTTTGTTTTAGTCGGTTCGGCCGGTAGAAATAAATCTGTATTCCCCAGCCTGCGGCCTTTTCAGACGGCCTAAACATTATTTATTATAGGCTGATTATATTGTTTTTCAAATATGGGAAAAGCACTGAAGGCCGTCTGAACATTAATTGAATATTTCAGACAGCCTATCGTTTCAGACGGCCTCAATTCAGGCGTAGCGTGCCATGCCTAAATCGTCGGTGCGGATTTCAGGCACAATATCGCTCACCAAATCGGCAGTGATGCGGCCGGAGCCGAGCGACATCGTCCAGCCCAAAGTGCCGTGGCCTGTGTTTAAGAATAAATTTTCGTATCGGGTTGCGCCGATGATGGGTGTGCTGTCGGGCGTCATCGGGCGCAAACCGCTCCAGAATGTGGCTTTGGCCACATCGCCACCTTGCGGATACAAATCCTGCACTACCAAAGCCAAGGTTTCGCGACGCTCTTGCGGCAACTTGATTTCATAGCCCGATAATTCGGCCATGCCGCCAACGCGGATGCGGTCATTGAAGCGGGTGATGGCGACTTTGTAGGTTTCGTCCAAAATCGTCGATACCGGCGCTTCATCACCGTTGGTAATCGGCACGGTGAGTGAGTAGCCTTTTACCGGATAAATCGGCAAATCCAAGCCCAATTGCGCCATCACCGTGCGGCTGAAGCTGCCCAAGCAGCACACGAAACGGTCGGCTTCAAAGTGTTGGCCGTTGGCAATGACGGCGGTAATGTTGCGGCCTTGATACTCGATGCGCTCGATGTTGTGTTCAAATTTGAACACCGCACCCTTAGCTTCGCATAAGGCTTGCAAACGCTGGGTAAAGAGATGGCAATCGCCCGTGCTGTCGTTGGGTAGATGCAAAGCACCGGCGATTTTGTCTAAGGCGTGGCGCAAAGCAGGTTCGAATTGCAGGCATTCTTCCGGCTGCAAACGCTGATACGGCACACCATATTCTGCCAATACTTCAATGTCTTTTGCCGCAGCGGCGACTTCTTTTTGCGTGCGGAAAATCTGTAATGTGCCTTTGTGGCGGCCTTCAAAATCCAAACCGGTTTCGGCTTCAAAACGGCGGAACATCTCGCGGCTGTATTCGGAAATGCGCACCATGCGTTCTTTATTGGTTTGGTAACGCTCGGTGGTGCAGTTTTGCAGCATGCTCATCAGCCATTGCCATTGAAAGCGGCTGCCGTCGGGTTTCAAAATCAAAGGCGAATGTGGCCGAAACAGCCATTTTGCCGCTTTGGCAGGAATGCCGGGCGCTGCCCAAGGCGTGGTGTAGCCGTAGGAAAGCTGGCCGGCATTGGCAAAACTGGTTTCCATCGCCGCTGCTTCTGCCCGGTCGATTACCGTTACCTGATGGCCTTTTTCCAATAAATACCAAGCCGTTGCGATGCCGGTCACGCCAGCACCCAAAACCACTACGTTCATATTTCTCCATTATTTTTATACTAAATGAATGTAGTGTAGTGTAGTCGATTTTTATCAGGATATTTCACTTTATTTTTTCAATTTTATAAATTATTATCCTGAAAATTAATTTTTAAAAAGTGATTTCAACCATGAAGAAATTGGATAAAACCGATTTGAAAATCTTAAAATTATTGCAGCAGAACGCGCGCATTCCGATGACCGAATTGGCCGAAAAAGTCGGCTTATCCACCACGCCGGTAACAGAGCGCGTGCGTCGTTTGGAACGCGATCATTTTATTACCGGCTATCATGCCCATCTGAATCCACATGCGCTGGGGCAGAGTTTGTTGGTATTTGTGGAAATCAAATTGCGCTCGAAATCGGGCAATATTTTTGAAGACTTCCGCCGAGAAGTGGCGCATATTCCGCAGATTTTGGAATGCCATTTGGTATCGGGCGAATACGATTATCTGATTAAAGTGCGCCTGCCGGATATGTCGGCTTATCGCGATATGCTGGGCAATATCCTGCTGCAACTGCCCGCCGCTGCCGAGAGCCGCAGCTATGTGGTGATGGAAGAAGTGAAAGAAATGCCGATGTTGAATTTGGATTAAATAAATGAAAGGCCCTTACATTCGCCTAACAAGTGCAATTTCCAATAACAGAAAAGGCCAGTATGCGGTAGTATACTGCCTTTCCTGACAAGAAAGATTGCAATATGACCTACACACAACTGACCTCACACCAAAGATACTACATTTCCAGACATTACCGCAACCTACCCCTAAACCAAATCGCACAGAACATCGGTTGTCATCCCGCCACCGTCAGTCGGGAAATCAGACGGCATTCCGTCAACGGAACCTACTGTTACCGAAAAGCACAACAGCAAAGCGAAGTTAAAAAGAAAAACAAAAAGCCAACCAAACTGACTACTGCCGTCAAACAGACTGTTAACAAACTGATTACCCAAAAATACAGCCCCGAACAAGTCTGCGGCTACCTGCTGAAACATCAACACATCAAACTGCACCACAGCACCCTTTACCGCTATCTCGCCAAAGACCGTCAAAACGGCGGCGACCTGTACACCCATCTGCGTATCGTTTCCAAACCCTACCGCAGAAAATACGGCAGCGGTGCATGGACAAAAGGCAGCGTACCGGACAGAACCGACATTGAACACAGACCTGCCATTGTCGATCAAAAAGAGCGGGTCGGCGATTTCGAGATGGACACCATTGTCGGTAAAGATCAAAAAAGCGGACTGGTGGTTGCTGTTGAAAGAAAAACCAAATTTGTCGTTATCCGCAAAATCAGCAATTTCAAAGCAGAAGATGTAGCCCGGGTAGTGATTCGGGCATTGAAGCCGTTTAAAGATATCATTCAAACGATTACTTTGGATAACGGTAAAGAGTTTTACCGACATAAAACCTTTGCCAAAGCCCTGGGTGCGGAAACTTACTTCTGCCGTCCATACCATTCTTGGGAAAAAGGCTTGGTGGAGAATACCAACGGGCTGATCAGACAATACTTCCCAAAGGGGACGGATTTTAGGAAACTGGGTGCTAAAAAGATTAAAGCGGTTGAGGAGGCCCTTAACCGCCGACCGAGAAAGACATTGGACTATGAGACACCGGGTGATCTGTTTTCAGCAGCCCTTGCCAATGGCATTTGAGCGTTGCACTTGAAATGCGAATGTAAGGCCGTCTGAAAAAAATCCATTTCAGACGGCCTTTTATATGATTCATCAACGACAAACTGCAGCCACAATATTCTCGGTATAACCCGTTTTGCCCCATACCTGTTTGGCAGGGTCGGCAATATCCGATTGCAATTGGTTCTCGCAATCTATCCACACCGGCAAGGTTTGCGCGCTCATGCGACGCTCAAAGAAATACAAATTGGCGCGGCGGATGTTGCGCGCTTGATCGACGGTTTCCACGTTGGCGGTATCGACGGCAACAAATTTCAACACCTGCGGCTTAACATACGACCACGGCTTGTAAAAAGCGGTTTCAGGAATTTCGGCAACCACTTTGGTTTCAGACGGCAATCGCGAACGGGTATGCTCAAACCAAGTATATTCGCTGAACACCTGAAACCCAATCATGCCCAAACCGGCGGCGGCAGGAATCAGCCATTTCGGTAATTTTTTAAACATCGTGCGCAAAATCAGCGCGATACCGGCGGCGCCGAAACCGGCAGTAATGGTGGCAATGAGTTCCCACAGCATAAGCGTTCCTTTGATGTGTTGTTGTTTTCAGACGGCATGATAGGTGTTTATAGGCCGTCTGAAAAGTATTTTGGGTTTTAAGCAATGAATCAGCTTGATATGTAGTCGTTTAAAATAAAAATAAGACAAGGCGACAGCGACCGCCGTGTACACCCAGTACATAAGGGAGCTGGCAACGCTGTATTATTTTTATTTTAAACGACTATAAAAAACGCGGGTTTGTTTCAACCCGCGTTCTACTTACTACATGATTAGTGGTCGATGGCTTCGCCTGCGCCGCGTGGGTAACGCACGCTTTCTACCAAGTCTTGTACATCTTGTGGTGGCTCTTTACCCATTGCCGACACAATGAAGGCAACCGCAAAGTTCAACACCGCGCCAATCGGACCAAAGCCCAGTGGGGAAATACCGAAAATCCAGTTTTCAGGGGTATTTTCAAAGGTGTTGGTACCCGGAATGAAGAACCAGCCCATGTACAGGAAAATGTACACACAAGTCGAAATCAGACCTACCAACATACCGGCAATCGCGCCTTTGTCATTCACTCGTTTCGAGAAAATGCCCATCATCAAAGTCGGGAAAATCGAAGCGGCTGCAATACCGAAGGCCAGTGCCACTACTTGTGCCGCAAAACCCGGCGGGTTAATACCCAACCATGTGGCAATCACAATCGCAATCGTCATCGATACACGCGCGGCCATCAATTCGCCTTTGTCGCTAATATCAGGTTTGAGCGTTTTCTTAATCAAGTCATGCGAGATGGCAGAAGAGATAGCGAGCAGCAAACCAGCAGCGGTTGAGAGTGCAGCAGCCAAACCACCGGCAGCAATCAGACCGATTACCCAGCTAGGCAGATTCGCAATTTCAGGATTCGCCAATACCATGATGTCGTTGTTGACGGTCAACTCATTGCCTTCCCAACCACGCTTTTGCGCTACTGGGAAATCTTTGGCTTTGTCGTTGTAGTATTGGATGCGGCCGTCGCCGTTTTTGTCTTCAAACTTCAGCAAACCGGTGTTTTCCCAAGTTTTCATCCAGTCCGGACGTGCTTCGTATGCCAATGGAGCAGACTGCGTACCTTGCGGATACACGGTTTCAATCAGGTTGATGCGTGCCATCGAGCCGACAGCAGGTGCAGTGGTATAGAGCAAGGCAATGAACACCAGCGCCCAACCGGCTGAAGAACGGGCATCCGATACTTTAGGCACGGTGAAGAAACGGATAATCACGTGCGGCAAACCTGCAGTACCGATCATCAGCGACATTGTCAGCAAGAACATATTCATCTTGTCAGACACATCTGCGGTGTACGACGCAAAGCCCAAATCGGTCACCAAACCATCCAATTTTTGCAGCAGAGGCACACCGGTGGCGGTATCGTTGCCAAACAAGCCCAATGGCGGAATCGGATTACCGGTCATTTCCAGCGAGATGAACACAGCCGGAATGGTGTAGGCAATAATCAGCACCACATATTGCGCGACTTGGGTATAAGTAATGCCTTTCATGCCACCCAATACCGCATAAAACAGCACCACAATCGCCGCGATAATCAAACCAGTAGTATTGCTCACTTCCAAGAAGCGGGAGAACGCGACACCGGCACCGGTCATTTGGCCAATTACATAAGTGGTTGAAGCCAAAATCAAACAGGCCACAGCAATCAAACGGGCATTGCGGCTGTAGAAACGGTCACCGATAAAATCCGGTACGGTAAACTTACCGAATTTGCGCAAGTATGGTGCCAACAGCAGCGCCAGCAATACATAGCCGCCGGTCCAGCCCATCAAATAAGCCGAAGCTGCATAACCACCCATCGCTAACATACCAGCCATGGAAATAAACGATGCGGCACTCATCCAGTCGGCACCTGTAGCCATACCATTCAACACAGGATGTACGCCGCCGCCTGCTACATAGAATTCTTTAGTCGAACCGGCACGTGCCCAAATGGCGATACCGAAATAGAGTGCAAACGACGCACTCACGAATAAGACGTTAATCCAAAATTGACTCATGATTTACTCCTCGTGTACGCCGAATGCTTCATCGATTTTGTTCATTCTCCATGAATAGAAGAAAATGATGGCAATAAAGGTCAACATCGAACCTTGTTGGCCGAACCAAAAACCGATATCGATATTAAAAATCTCAATGCCCATTAAAGCCGGGCGCAAAAAGATAGCAATTACATGCGAACAGAGTGCCCACACAATCATGCAGCCCAAAATCAGACGTACATTGGCTTTCCAATAGGCCGTCATGTTTTGTTTGTTGTCGGACATGATAATCTCCTTATTATTGTAGAGAATACCCCGGTCATCAGAGCAAACCGCTACGCCCTACGCCGGAATTTTTTTGTTTCTTGATTGTTGTTACTGCAACAGGCAAAGCTGTCTTGAAGTCAGAATAGCACAATTCATTATGCTTTCAATATCACCCTTAGCAGTAGGCTTGGGCAGCGATAAATGAAAATGCGTCGTATGAATCCGAATTAATAATTTATCAACAAAATTGATAAGTTTTTGAATAAAATTTTTTATGCAACAAGTAGTTAAATTTTTTTAATCCGATTTAACTCAAGTCAATTTCATGCAGTGAAAATATTAATGTTTAGATGTTATATAAATTAAAACCGCCTTATAATTAACATTTTTTTACATAAAATTCTTGCATTTTCATTTGCAAAATTCAAATTTTTGCGGATTTTTCTATAAAAACACCTCAAAACACTGCTCAAAAAAACCGCAAAAAGGCCGCCTGAAATGCTTTCAGACGGCCTTTTGTTATCAGTTTAACTGATGATAGACATCTGTTTTTCTAATCAAAAAAGATTGTCACACCCCTATTTTATTTTCTGGCCAGAATCGCCTGCCACATCATCGCCACATTAATGGCATCGTTAAGCGCATTGTGGCGGGGTAAATCCGGAATACGTAAAGTTTTAATCATGCTGGCCATTCGTAAATCAACGTAATCGTTGTAATAAAAGTTTTTCTTCACTTCTTGTTTAAAATACACAGCCGACACTTCAATCTGCCGGTTTGGCAACGGAATGCCGATTAAAGGCTTCAGAAACTTATCAATCATCGCCACATCGTATTCCAGATAATAGCCCACCAGCGGCCTGCCGCCGATAAAATCCAGTAGCTGATACAAAGCCTCTTCAACCGAAATGCCGTCTGAAAGGTCTTTCGGACGCAAACCGTGCACCGTCACATTGGTCGCTTCCATCATGCCTTCCGGCTTCACCAGCACATAAAACGGCTCGCTGGTCAAAATGGTATTGCCGCGGATTTTGACCGCGCCGATGGAAATGATTTCTGCCTCTTTCACGTTCAGGCTGGTGGTTTCGCAATCGATGCTCACCATTTCATCGGGGTGTTCATCATAAAGAAACATGTATTTCGGATCTTTCAGATGGCGTCGGTAATAGCTGCGTTTCAGTTTGTCAAACATAGCCTACCCTCCCAAATGGAAATGATGACGCACCGTTTGCTTAAAGCGTTTCACCACATTGAGCGAATCTTTCAGCAAATCGCGTTCAAGCGTGGAAAGCTTATCGGTATCGACCTGATTATTCAGCTTCTGCATAGGATCGTTCAAAGCCATCAAACCGCCTTTCAAACGCAAATCCATCAGATAGCCCAAAGCTTCGGCAAGATCACGCCCGGCTTGCGGCTCCAAAATATTGTGCGCCACCAAGATATTGATGCGCTCAAACGAATTATTTGCCTCCAAATGCGCTTCCAAAGCCAGCGCACGCACGCCGTGCACAATCGGGAAAATACCGATTTTTTTCACATCCATTTTCTTATTGTTGCGTTGCAGAAGGCGCGGCATAAAGCGGCGGCTATGGTCTTCAAACAAATCCACTGCACGGGCAAAATTCATCAAAATAGCAACATCTTTATCCATACGGCGGTAAAGGTAATGATTCAACTCATCTAATAGCGACACATCACCGGCCACCGCTTTGGCATCGATGAAAATCGCCAAATTCATCATATTGGTCGGTGTGGCTGAACTCAGCCAACCGCCAATCATTTTTTTAAATTCGCCAATCGGTTTGCGCCACATCGGGTTGCACACCATAATCCCGCCTTTGCACGGCGGATAGCCGAAACGCTCTAACGCAGCGGAGAATTTTTCCGCCGTCGCCTGTGCTTCTGCCAAATCCACGCCCTCACCTAAAATCAGCGCATTGTCTTGGTCGGTTTTTAAAATCTGCTCGCCACGCCCTTCCGAGCCCATCACCAACAGGCAAGAATGTTCATACAAATGCTCCGAAGCCAGCAGCCGCCATGTTTTTTCAAACAACGCGCTGTTCGATACCTGCATCAATTGCGACAACTGCTTCGCCCGCACGCCATTCTTATGCAAGGCTTGAATCGATTCATTCATGTGTGTGGCCAATTCGGCCAAATCGTCGATGGTTTCCGCTTTTTCAATGCGTTGCACCACCACATGCGTGTGGTTGGAAAAATAAGCCAGAATATCCAGCTGCTCTAAAGCGCCGATGGCTTTGCCATTTTCGGTCACAATCACACGCTGAATGCGCGATTCCATCATGCGCAGCAAGGCATTGAACACAAAATCATTAATATCAGCAGTAATCAATTGCGGCGGCGACCACTTATATACCGGCTCGTCAAAAGATGCGCCTTCAATCACAATATCGCGAAAAGCCGATTCGGTGAACAAACCGGTCTGCCCATCATGATGCAATAAAAGCGTTTTGGTTTTACGCTCCTTCATCAGATGCGCCGCTTCCAAAACCGTTGCATTGCCATCCAGCCACACCGCATTATCGCGGTAAGCATCGCGCACTTTGGCGGTAAACAGGCTTTCAAATTCATCTTCATCAGGCGATTCGGAACGGTTGGCCAGTTTTTCCGCAACCGAAGCATAAAAATACGAACCAAAACGGCTGTTGCTCTCCATCAAATGCAACACGCAAGCTTTCGGCAGCTTGTACACCAAGGCTTCTTCAGCCACAACAAAACTGTTTTGGCTCGTGCCCTCCACCAAAGCGCGTGCTTCAAAAGTATCATGCGCCCGATAAACCGCCACCACTTCGCCGTCGCAACCAACTTCCTTCACCACGCCCTTCATCACCACATACAAAAACTCAATCGGCGTATTGGGCTCAATAATCAATTCTTCATCGCGGTAAAACGCAATGTCCACCACATTTTGCAGCGTCAAGCGTTCACTGCCGCTCAACACATGATAAGGCGGGTAATTAAAATCAAAGCGCTCCATGCTTATTTCTCCTGTTTTTGCCGTTGTCTCAAAATTGAACGACTGTTTTATCATTGATTAAATCAACAGATTTTTCAACATATTACAACAAGAATTCAAAAAACGACACCGCAAAAAAGGCCATCTGAACAATCTACAGATTCTCAAAGAATCCATTAGATTTTCAGACGGCCTCAAATCCTTGAGCAAAACAAAATCACATATTCAGGTATAAATCGCTTATTGAGCGCAATTTTATTACAAAAAAATGAATTTCAGCGCGAAACGTGACAAAAAATATCAATACACGCAAACGACAGACAAAAAAATGCACACATTCAATCAAATGTGTGCCAAGTCTACAAAGGAGAAATAGAGGAGAAACTATTAACTGACTACTCGAACCAGCTAACGGAATCCATTATGCCAAACTCAGCGAGCGTATGCAAGCAATTTTCTTGTAAAGTTTCTTAATTATTGCGCTTACACACTTTAAATGTAGTTTGATTTCAACAATACCTATCTATCACCATCATCCACGCTAGTCGTGACAATTTGATGACGATCAAAAACGAAAAAAAACGCGCATATCTTTTCGGATATGCGCCAAGTCTACAAAGGAGAAATAGAGGAGAAAAATCAAGCTGCATCAAGCAACTCAACGAGACATATTTTGCGCTTTTCTTTTTCGCCCGTCAACACCTATTACTAAAAAAATTGCGGTTTATATCAAAAAACCGACATTATCGGCTATTTACGCTCATTTTATTTTCTAATCGAATCAAAAAAGAAAAATAAACGAACAAAAATGTTTTTATCCGCGCCTAAGGATTCAGACGGCCTATTCACGCTTTAATTTTTGTTGCAAATTGTGCGCAGCCTCTGCCCGCTCGCGGTGGCTGAGGTCAGGTAAATGCGTGTTCAACGATGACCATTTCCATTGCGAACGCGCTTTATTTAATTCAGACGGCAATTTATGCGGCTGCCAAGGTGTTTGGCCGCTTTGCAACGCCACTTGTGATTGCGCCGCATGACCGCGTTTTTGCAGGGCATTGAGTAAATCCAATGCACGTGCAGCCAGCAGGGTTAAGGTTTCCGGATCGATATGCAAAGTTTGTTTACCGGAAATCTTATCGGAAATATCCTGCACATTCGGCAACACGCCACCCAAAATACCGCCGATAGCCGTGCCCAAACCGAGGGAACCGCCCAGCGTGGCGATATCAATACCAAAGCCGATTAGCGCACCGGTAGCCGCACCGGTACCGGTGCGGATGCCGTATTGCACCAGCAAATCGCTGTCAAACGGGTCTTGCCGGAAAGCTTTTAATGCCCAATCGCCACTTTCGATGTCGTTTTGGTAGAAGCGGTAAAGCTGAAACAATTGCTGCTGCATTTTGCGCTCCAATTGGCGCACTTCGGCCTGCATGGTTTGCAAGGTCGGCTCGGGATTATCGTCTTCGTCGATTTCCTGTTTATAAGCCGCAACATCAAGCAGAAAATCGGCAATCTCACGGCGGGCATCTTCGTCCAATTTTTGCCATTCACGGCGGCGCATGCCGATTAAGCGGTCGAGAATGTCGCGCTCAGGCAACATGGTGGCCAAATTGTCCCACAGGCGGATTTCGCCTTCAAAATCAAAAGCAACCGTATCAAAACCGCTGTACACATGCAAAGTGCGGCGCGCCAGCATGGTGGTCCATTCAGTTAAGTCCTGCCCGCCGATAAAGTTAAACACCGGCATCACCGGCTTGGCGCACCACGACAACACAGTCAGCTCGTCTTTATATTTGTTCAACACCGGCTCGCGCGCGTCCACCACATACAAGGCCATATCGCTTTGCAGCAATTGGCGCAATACTTTGGCTTCCTGATTGAAATCACCCGCAGCGGCAGGGCTATCGAGAAACTGCTGCAAACGCTCGATGCCGTCTGAACGCGATGAAGTATTGGCTTCCAACCAATCCAACACACCGCCCGCATCTTCCAAGCCGGGCGTGTCGTATAAATACACCAGCGTATCGGTGCCGTCTGAAATGGCAGCCTGCTCGACATGGCGCGTGGTGGACGGCGCGTTTTTCACTTCACCGAAAGTGCTGTCACGCAATAAGGTGCGCAGCAGCGAAGTTTTGCCGGTGTTGGTGTGACCGACCACAGCCAGAGATAAAGGTTTTGTTTTCATGGTTTTGTCTTTTTCGTGTTTCAGACGGCCTGTTGATTTTGCTGCAAACGCAATTCCTGATTCAGCTTGGGCGGATTTAACCATGCCAAATTGCGTTCATTTAAAGCCTGATGCCAATGTTGCAGGTTTTCTTGCAGGCCGCCTGAAAGATGTTGTTCGGCCAAGAGTTGCACTACCGCCCCGCCCTTCGCCGCTTCGGCCAGTTGGGTAATCTGGCGCAACACGCCGCGGTCAGGCACGGTATGCGCCCGCACGCCAATCAGCAATTGCGCTGATTGCTGCTGCAATTCATTCGCCAGCGCATGCACTGCATCGCGGCTGTCGGCCACGCCTTTGTCGAGCCAATCTTGGCCGAGCGTGTGGGTAAACCACGAATCATCCGGCCATTGCGTTTCCAACATCACCGCCCATTTCGGCGCCTCGCTGATGTTGATTTTTGGCGACACGGCAGCAACGGTTTCGCTTTGCGTATCGGCATCGATGATTTTGGTCTGCCATTGTTGGATGATCTTTTGATAATACGGTTTATCCAACGGCAACGGCATGCGGCTGATTTTGAGCATGATTCGGCACGCCAACCATGCGATGAAACGCGGCAGAATACCGTAGCACACAATGCTGCCGACCAACAAACCCGACCATGCGCGCGCATCATCAATATTGCTGTTCAGACGGCCTTGCAACACCGCATCGGCATCGGGCACGGGAAAACCGACTTTCGACGGCAGCCAACCCAGCCATTCAATGGCTTTAACTGAAGCGGTATTGGTGAGCAGCGTACTTTCCCAGTTGAACGTATATTGACGCACCAACAGCAACATCAATACAGATATCAACATGCCCAACAAAGTCGCCAGCCATAAGCTGTGTGACGTGCGGCCAATCAGCCAACGCGTGGAAGGCTGCTTCCATTCTTCGGTATATAAACGCAACATGGCCTGATTAACCGGGTCTTTGCCGCGCATCCACGTCATCGGATGGCTGATGACATTGCCGAATTTAAAGCGAAACGCTACCGACACCAGCCAAACCAGCAACATGATGGTATTCATACCCAACACGCTCGCCAAAATCAGGAAAAAATTCAAACCTTGGTTGTCCATCAGGATATAAGTGCCGGAAAAGCCACTGGCAAACATCAACGACACGCCGACAATCCACAGCCAGAATGCCGCGCTTTTGGTATATTCCAACGCGTCTTGTAGCTGATGGTTGCGGTCAATCATTTCCGCACGGCGCAATATTTTCCCCTCCGGTTGGCCGTCGACATGGCGCAGCGATTCCGTAATCTGAGCCGGATCAGCAGGAAAAATATAATCCCGCTCTTCCAAAATGCGCACCAATTCGGCAAGTTTGTGTTTCGGATTAAGCATAACAATAGAGGCCGTCTGAAAAATAATGCGATTTTAACATAGCTTTTCAGACGGTCTGAACCCTTTGTGAAATAAGGCATTACATCTGCTTCAAGAGTAATGACTTTATTGATTAATTACCGCACCCAAACCCGCCACTTACCCCTAGATAAGATCTTTAATTCAATATTAATGTTTTTTTGTTTTATTTTTCAAAATGATAAAAGAAGAATGCCTGATTTTCAGCTAAATATTCATTTAAAATGACAATTTTTATAATGTTGTTACCCACTTTTCTTAATTTCTGCAAAATTTGTGATGCCCCACAAAATAATGTATGCTCAAAAATGTGGATATTAATAAGTGGTCCTATTTTGAGGGAATTCATCATGCAAAAGAGAAACCAAAGTGTTTTATTTATTCTAGCGGCTTGTGTGTCTTCATTGGCCATGGCAGACGACACCGTACCGGCCAGCGGCGATACTTGGGTCGATACCCAACACGGCAACGTGCAAGGTACTTTAAAAAAATGGTCACACGGTATGGATGGCTGGTTTGGCGAGACCGATCCCAATAATCCTGCCAGCGCCAATTTGCGTGTGATGGTCGATACCGAATGGAACAAATACGACGAATTTTCAGTAACGCCACGTATCCGCGGTCGCGTCAAATTACCGGTCTTAGAGCAAAAACTGAATGTTGTGTTCGGTGACGATTCCTTAGATGATGAGTTCCGCAACGAAGCCAGCAACTATCAAAACCGTACCTACCGCGACGGTAAGAAATACGATTACCGCAGCAACCGTGATCAAAACTCATCCATCGCCCTGCGCTGGAACGAATTGCTTGGCAGCAACGACATCGACACTGATTTCGATATCGGTATCCGCTCTGGCAGCGATTTATATGCCCGTGTGAAAGCAGAAAAAGACTGGCAAATCAATGATAAATTGGTTACCGGTTTGGAACAGATTTACCGCTACGGCTCTAAGAGCGAACACCATGTGCGTACCAACTGGGATACACGGTACCAAGAAGACGGTAAAACCTTCATTTCCAACCAGCTTCACCTGCAATACGAACATGAAGACGACCGTGAAGACTGGACTTGGGGCAATAACCTTTACCGCCAACACGACTTAGGTGAAAACCGCTATGTTAATTACGGTTTGCATACGCATGGTTATATTGAAGATAAAAAGTTTAATCTCAATAGCTATGGGCCTTTTGCCGGTTATCGCCAACCGATTTGGCGTAAATGGTTGTTCGTACAAACCGAAGTTAACTATTTCAATAATCGTAAAGATGATCGCGACCATACCGTTGGCGCGCTGGTTCGCTTTGAAGCATTATTCTGATTTGCTGATATAAGAAAGCCGTCTGAAACATTTTCAGACGGCCTTTTCAATAAAAAACCGAGAAATTGTCATTTCTCGGTTTTTTATTATTTTGCCAAAATGGTCTCCAAATCGGCCAACACGTTTTTCAATCCTTGTCGGATTTCATCAGTATCAGCAGCAGGCTGACCATTGGCATCCAGCGCTTCTTGCGGCTGCTCTTCTACATAAGGTAAAAAAGTGTCTTTTAATTTCAACAACTTCACCACATCAGAACGGGTATAGCGATCACCCCCATAGCCGACAACCACACCATTTTCATATTGCCATTGGGCAAACTCTTCCGGACTGATTTGTACCAATTGGCACACTTCGTCCAACGTAAAATAACGTTTTGCAGGAATCGACAGATTAGCGTTGTTTGTCATAGTAATGCTCCACCATGCCTTTGAGTTTTTGGCTGGCATGGAACGTCACCACTCGGCGCGCTGTAATCGGCACTTCTTCACCGGTTTTCGGGTTACGACCCGGACGTTGCGGTTTGTCGCGTAATTGGAAATTACCGAAACCGGAAATTTTGATTTCTTCGCCGCGCGCCAAAGTGCTGCGGATTTCTTCAAAAAAGAGTTCGACGATTTCTTTGGCATCGTTTTTGGTCACGTTGCTGACTTTGTCTACCAAAATATCGGCCAACTCGGCTTTAGTTAATGTCATGTTCTTACCTTCTTTTTTAATAGGAGCAGATTATTACTAATTTTTTCTTAAAATTCAAGTACCAAACTGAAAAATCAAACAGAATTTACCGTTTGATTTTTCAGCATTTGGCACTTTAATGATGCAAATCAGATTAGCCACGCAATTGTGCACCGATGGCCGTAGCCGATTCCACCAGCTTCGCCATCAAAGGCTCAACCACTTCATCGGTTAAGGTGGTTTCCATATCTTGCAGAATCACTTTCACCGCCATGCTCTTCGTACCCTCCGGCAAACCGGCACCACGATAGACGTCAAACAGGCTGATTTCCTGCACCAAGGCATTGGCTTTGGCATTCAAAGCGGCCAACAATTCATCATGACTCATGCCCTCCGGTACCACAAACGCCAAATCGCGGCGCGCAGCTTGGAACTTAGAAACGGCTTGATAACGTGTTTTTTCACGTCCCAATACCGCATCCATATCAATTTCAAACACCAGAGTGGCTTGTGGCAAGTCGTATTTTTGCAACCATTTCGGATGCAATTCGCCAACAAAACCAATCACCATGCCGTCTAAAACAATATTGGCGGTGCGTCCCGGATGCAAGGCCGGATGTTCGGCTTTAAGAAAGGTCACTGCTTTATCTTTAAGCAGGTTTTCCACATCGGCCTTGATGTCGTAAAAATCAACAGTACGCGCTTTTTCACCCCATTGTTCCGGCGTAACCGAGCCATACCACAAGCCGCCGATGCGTTCTTTTTGCTGGAATTGGCCGTCTGAATCTTTGCTGAACACACGGGCAATTTCAAACACACGCACGCGGTTTTGCTTGCGGTTTAAATTGTTTTGCAGAATTTCCACCAAACCGCCGATTAAGGTCGATCGCATCACCGCATATTGCGCCGCCAATGGGTTTTGCAGACGAATCGGATTGGTGTTGGCGGCAAAATCCTGCTCCCATTGCTCATCGACAAACGCATAGCTGACTGCTTCTTGATAACCGCGCGCCGCCATTTCGTTGTAAACGGCAAAACGTGGACGTTTGGTTTCCGGCAATGCCAACATTTTCAGACGGCCTGAAGTATGTTCGTCAGGAATGTTTTCATAGCCGTACACGCGGCCGATTTCTTCAACCAAATCCGCTTCAATTTCAATGTCAAAACGGAAGCTTGGCGCGGTAACCGTAAAGCCTTCGGCCGACTTCACCGGATTCAAGCCCAAGTGTTGCAAAATGGTTTCAACCTGTTCGGCAGGTACGCTCACGCCGAGCATTTTTTCCAAGCGCGCCAAACGGATTTCCACTTGTTTGGCTTGCGGCAATTGGCCTTGCGCTTCCACCATTTCACCGGCTTCACCGCCACAGATTTGCTGCACCAATTCAGTCGCACGCTCAATCGCATCAGCTTGCAGCTGCCAATCCACACCACGCTCAAAGCGGAATGAAGAATCCGAGCCAAAGCCGTATTGGCGTGATTTACCGGAAATGGTTACCGGATTAAAGTACGCCGCTTCCAGCACAATGCGGGTGGTCTCATCCGAAACCGCGCTGCCCTCACCACCCATCAAACCGGCCATGCTCAATACGCCTTTTTCATCGGCAATTACTAAAGTATTGTCGGACAAGGTCACGGTTTTTTCGTTCAAACATTCCAGCGCTTCACCGTTTTGGGCACGGCGCACAATGATGCTGCCGTTGATTTTATCGGCATCAAACACATGCATAGGTTGGCCGATTTCCAACATGACATAGTTGCCGATATCGACCAAAGCCGATACCGAGCGTACGCCGCTGCGTTCCAAGCGGTGTTTCATCCAAGCAGGCGTTTCTGCTTTGGCATTCACGTTTTCAATCACACGGCTGATAAAGCGACCACAATCTTCAGGCGCTTCAATGCGCACGGCTTGTTTGTGATCGTGTTGCACAGAGGCCGTCTGAATCGCCACCGGATTAAACACGCATTGCGTCAACGCAGAGACTTCACGCGCGATGCCTTTTATGCTCAAGCAGTCGGTACGGTTAGGCGTGATTTTCAGTGTGAAAACCGTGTCGTCCAAATCAAAATATTCGCGGATGTCGGTGCCAACAGGGGCATCGGCCGGCAAAATATGCAAACCGTCCATGCCGTCATCCGGCAAGCCCAATTCATCGGTTGAACACAGCATACCGTTAGACTCTACACCACGCATCTTGGTCGGCTTAATTTTGAAATTACCCGGCAATACCGCGCCTGGCAAAGAACACGGCACTTTAATGCCCGGCTTCACATTCGGCGCACCACACACGATTTGAATCAATTCACCGGTACCGGCATCGACTTTGGTTACATTTAAGCGGTCGGCATCAGGGTGTTTTTCCACCGATTTCACTTCAGCTACAACTACGCCACTAAATGCCGGTGCAGCCGTTTCGGTTTCTTCCACTTCCAAACCGGCCATGGTCAATAAATGCGCCAGCTCATCGGCCGACAAATTAGGATTGGCTTGTGTTTTGAGCCAAGAATAAGAAAATTGCATGATGTTTTCTCTAGCTTTTTTCAGGCCGTCTGAAAATAAAGGTTTCAGACAGCAATCAATGAAGGGAACGTTTTTTCAGACGGCCTATTTATCTTTTCAGGCCATCTGAATATTATTTAAACTGTTTTAAGAAGTTCAAATCGTTGTCGAAGAACAAACGCAAATCGTTGACGTTGTAACGCAACATGGCGAAACGGTCTAAGCCGATACCGAAAGCGAAACCGGTGTATTTTTCCGGATCAATGTTGACGTTTTTCAACACGTTCGGATGCACCATACCGCAGCCACCGACTTCCAACCATTTGCCGTTTTCCGCCATGATGTCGATTTCGGCAGAAGGCTCGGTAAACGGGAAAAACGATGGGCGGAAACGCACCTGCATATCATCGCGCTCGAAGAAGCGGCGGATAAAATCGGTAAACACGGCTTTCAAATCGGCAAAAGTCACGCCTTCTTCTACCCACAAACCTTCAGCCTGATGGAACATCGGTGAATGTGTGGCATCGCTGTCAACGCGGTAAACACGACCTGGGGCGATAATGCGGATAGGCGGATTTTTCTTATCCAGCATATAGCGGATTTGAATCGGTGACGTGTGCGTACGCAACACATCGCCGTTTTCCACATAAAACGTATCCTGCATGGCGCGCGCTGGATGGTTTTGCGGAATATTCAAGGCTTGGAAATTATGGAAATCGTCTTCAATTTCAGGGCCATCAGCCACTTCAAAGCCAATACCTTCAAACAATTCAACAATACGCTGCAAAGTCAGGGTCACAGGGTGCAAACCACCAAGCGCTTGGCCACGACCGGGTAAGGTCACGTCCAACGATTCCGCTGCCAATTGTGCCTGCAATTTGGCTTCGTTCAAGGCATCGCGTTTTACATTATAGGCCGTCTGAAACTGGTTTTTGCATTCGTTGATGTGGGCACCAATAGTTTTGCGCTCTTCCGGCGACATTTGACCCAAGGTTTTCAACAAGCCGGTCAATTCACCGGTTTTGCCCATGTAGCGGGCTTTCACTTGTTCCAAGGCGTTAAAATCTGCCGCGGCTTCTACGGCGGCAATGCCCTCGGCAACAATGCGGTTTACATTTTCCATAATAATCTTTTGTCTATCGTCTAGAAGTTGATGATTGAAGTTTTGAAATGATGAGGCCGTCTGAAAGGATGAAGAATCGTGATTCCTGCTACCTTTTTCAGACGGCCTGATAAATCTTGCAACGGCCAATCCGTTTAATATAGCCGGTTCAAAAGGCTTATGCCCAAACCGGCTGAAACGGCTACCATTTTAACGCAATTTACACCAAAAAAACAGGCTTTAAAGAAGAAAAATCAATTACATAGGATTTCTTTAAACCATAAAAAAAGGAAACCGAAGTTTCCTTTTTCAAGCTTGTCGCATTAAGCGGCCAAAGCACCTTTTGCTTTTTCAACCAATTGTGCGAATGCAGCTTTGTCAAATACAGCCAAGTCAGCCAATACTTTGCGGTCGATTTCGATAGACGCGCGTTTCAGGCCATTCATGAATTTGCTGTAAGACAAACCGTTTTCACGGGCACCGGCATTAATACGCACGATCCACAATTGACGGAATTGACGTTTGCGTTGGCGACGGTCACGGTAAGCGTATTGACCGGCTTTCATTACCGCTTGCTTGGCAACACGGTATACATTTTTACGACGACCGCGATAGCCTTTGGCTAAAGCGAAGATTTTTTGGTGACGAGCACGAGCGGTAACACCGCGTTTTACGCGTGGCATACTTTAAACTCCTTAAGCGTAAGGTAACATTTTAGCAACAGCTGCCAAATCACGCTCATTCACCATAGAGGTGCCGCGCAATTGACGTTTCGTTTTAGTGGTTTTTTTGGTCAGGATGTGACTTTTAAACGCATGACCGCGTTTTACACCACCGTTACCCAGTACTTTAAAGCGTTTTTTCGCGCTAGACTTGGTTTTCATTTTAGGCATGGGGAAAACTCCATTTGTTTTTAGATAAGGCATGAGGGGCTTTGAAATCATGGATTTCAAACACTTGTATCCCAAACACCACGGTTTTTGCTGCCAAATATAAGCTTACTTCGTGCAGCAACCGAAGTAAGCCAAGCATTATAACTTTATTTTTTCTTTGGCGCAATCATCATGACCATTTGGCGACCTTCCATTTTCGGGAAAGATTCGATTTGAGCCACTTCAGCCAATTCTTCTTTCACGCGCTCGAGAAGTTGTGCGCCTAATTGTTGGTGCGCCATTTCGCGACCGCGGAAACGCAAGGTTACTTTTACCTTGTCGCCATCTTCCAAGAAGCGGTTGATGTTGCGCATTTTGATTTGATAATCGCCTTCATCGGTACCCGGACGGAATTTGATTTCTTTAATCTGCACCTGCTTCTGGTTTTTCTTGGCTTCGTCGCGCTTTTTGGCTTGTTGGTATTTGTATTTACCAAAATCCATGAGTTTGCACACAGGCGGCTTAGCGGTAGGAGAAATCTCTACCAAATCCACATCCTGCTCTTCGGCCATAGCCAAAGCCTCACGGACAGACACAACACCAAGCTGTTCGCCTGAATCACTGATTAATCGCACTTCTTTGGCGGTGATTTCGCCGTTGATTCGTGCTTCGCGTTCTTGAGCGATGATAATACTCCTTCTAAAAATTAGTATTGTTGCCCGCCTGCTTTGCAAGCGGGCTCTTGTTTAAAAATCAATTATGCCACTGATTCGGCGATTTCTTGCTGCAATTGCGCAATGAAATCATCCAAATTCAGCGAACCTAAATCTTCTGCCTTACGGCGTACGGCCACTTTGCCGTCTTGCATTTCTTTGTCGCCAACCACAATTTGGTATGGGAAACGGTATTGGCTGTTGTCGCGGATTTTGTAGCCGATTTTTTCGTTGCGCAAATCCAACTCAACACGCAAACCGGCTGCTTGCAATTTAGCGGCCACTTCACGGCAATAATCGGCTTGTTTTTCGGTGATGTTCATGATCACCATCTGCACCGGCGCCAACCACAGTGGGAACGAACCGGCATGGTTTTCAATCAAAATACCGATAAAGCGCTCCAACGAACCCAAAATCGCGCGGTGCAACATTACCGGACGGGCGCGGTCGTTGTTTTCGGTGACGTATTCGGCATCCAAGCGCTCCGGCAAGACGAAGTCAAGCTGCAAAGTACCGCACTGCCATGAACGACCCAAGGCATCTTTCACATGGTATTCGATTTTCGGGCCATAGAATGCACCTTCGCCCGGTAATTCTTCCCATTCTACGTTACAAGCAGTCAATGCATCGCGCAAACCTTGCTCGGCCTTATCCCAAACTTCATCGGAACCGGCACGTTTTTCAGGGCGCAACGACAATTTTACTGCCACATCATGAAAGCCGAATTGCTTGTAAATACGCACCAACAATTCATTAAACGCGCGCGCTTCTTCTACGATTTGGTCTTCAGTACAGAAAATATGCGCATCATCTTGCACGAAACCACGCACACGCATCAGACCATGCAAGGCACCGCTTGGTTCATTACGATGACACGAACCAAATTCGGCCAAACGCATTGGCAAATCGCGGTAAGAGCGCAAGCCGTTATTGAAAATCTGAACATGACCTGGGCAGTTCATCGGCTTCACGGCGTATTCGCGTTTTTCCGAGTTGGTCAGGAACATATTGTCTTTGTAGTTGTCCCAGTGGCCGGATTGCTCCCAGAAGGTTTTGTCCATAATCTGCGGGGTTTTCACTTCTTTATAACCGGCCGCATCCAGCTCTTTGCGCATATGCTGCTCAATCGCTTGCCACAATGCCCAGCCTTTCGGATGCCAGAACACCATGCCCGGCGCTTCATCTTGCAGATGGAACAAATCTAATTGTTTACCCAGCTTGCGGTGGTCGCGTTTTTCCGCTTCTTCAATGCGCTGGATGTAAGCTTTTAATTCGTCTTTGCTTGCCCATGCTGTGCCGTAGATGCGTTGCAGCATTTCATTGTTGCTGTCGCCACGCCAGTAAGCACCGGCCAATTTGGTCAGCTTGAAGTTTTTCAGGAAACGCGTATTCGGCACGTGTGGGCCGCGACACATGTCCACATATTCTTGATGGTGATACATGCCCATCGCTTCTACTTCAGGCATGTCTTCAATCAGGCGCAGTTTGTATTCTTCACCACGATCGGCAAAGATTTTGACGGTTTCTTCGCGTGGAGTCATGATTTTGACCACATCGTAATCTTGCGCAATCAATTCTTTCATGCGGTTTTCGATGGCGGCCACATCTTCCGGCGTGAACGGTTTTTCAGTCGCGATGTCATAGTAGAAACCGTCTTCAATCACCGGACCAATCACCATTTTGGCATTCGGATAAAGCTGCTTCACTGCGTGGCCAATCAAGTGGGCGCACGAGTGACGGATAATTTCCACACCCTCTTTGTCTTTAGGGGTGATGATTTGCACGCTTGAATCTTCGGTAATCGGGTCGCAAGCGTCCACCAATTTGCCGTTGACTTTACCGGCCACTGTCGCCTTCGCCAAACCTGCACCAATCGATGCCGCAATCTGGGCAACGGTTACAGGTGATTCATATTGGCGGACGGAACCGTCAGGCAAGGTAATGTTCAACATTCAAAACTCCGAGTGGTAAGTAATTTTTCAGACGGCATGATTCATTATATTTATTCAACAACGCAAACTGCCTGAAAGCTGGTTTAATATCATGATTGTGGTTGGCGTTTTTATTCGATACACAATCAAAAAGCTAATCTTGTAAATTATATAATGCCTGCCAATTAATTAGCAAGCTACCGACCAAATGCGGGGCATATCGCCTACGCCTGTTGCAGCAAGGGTACAAATCATCTCAAGGCCGTCTGAAAAACACGCACAATCATTCATTAACCATTCAAATTTCTTTATGAACCCATTCGACCTATTCCAAATCTCATCCCCCGCAGACAATCTGCTGCCCTATGATGGCATAGTCAACGATTTCGGCGTGATTTTAAAATCTCAAGAAGCCGATGATTTATTTGAAGAATTGCTGCACAATATTCCTTGGCAACACGATGAAGCCATTATTTACGGCAAACACATCACCACCGCACGCCAAGTGACTTGGTATGGTGACCATACTTTTGGCTACACCTACTCCGGTATCCGTCGCATTGCCCTGCCTTGGCACCCGACTTTACTTTCCCTCAAACACACCATCGAACAACACCTTCAAGCCATCAGCCCGACCGTATTCAATTCCTGTTTGCTCAACTTATATTCAGACGGCCTCGAAGGCATGGGCTGGCACAGCGACGACGAAAAAGAATTAGGTAATGAATCCATCATCGCCTCACTCAGCCTCGGTGCTACCCGAAAATTTGCATTCAAACACAAACACACTGCCGAAAAACGCGAATTGATGCTACAGCACGGCCAATTAATCGTCATGCGCGGTCAAACCCAACAGCATTGGCGTCACGCCGTGATGAAAAGCACCAAAATCACCGCACCGCGCATTAACCTGACCTTCCGCACCTTTCATTCCGACATTTACTTAAGCACACCCTAATAAACGCTTATCAGTTATAATTATTTATTTATCCGAACACGCTTCACCCATGTTGAAATTTACCCTGCACAAAAAAGACGGCCTCGCCCGCCGCGGCACCCTTGAACTGAACCACGGCAAAATCGAAACCCCCGTATTCATGCCGGTCGGCACCTACGGCTCGGTTAAAGCCATGACGCCGCAAAACCTGCACGACATCAACGCCCAAATCATCTTGGGCAACACTTACCACTTATGGCTGCGCCCCGGCTTGGAAGTCATCGAACAATTCGGCGGCCTGCACCAATTTATCGGCTGGGACAAACCGATTCTCACCGATTCAGGCGGCTTCCAAGTGTTTTCCCTGTCCGACATGCGCAAGCTTACCGAAGAAGGCTGCACCTTCAAAAGCCCGATTAACGGTGACAAATTATTCCTATCGCCCGAAATTTCGATGAAAATTCAAACGGTGTTGAATTCCGATATTGTGATGCAGTTGGACGAATGCACACCCGGTGAAGCCAGCCACGAGCAAGCCCGAAAATCGCTGCAAATGAGTCTGCGCTGGGCAGAACGCAGCAAAAAAGCCTTTGAAGACTTAAACAACCCCAACGCCCTATTCGGCATTGTGCAAGGCGCGATGTATGAAGACTTGCGCGAAGAATCCCTACGCGGCTTGGAACAATTCGACTTCCCTGGCTTGGCCATTGGCGGTTTATCTGTGGGCGAACCCAAGCCCGAAATGTACCGCATGTTGCGTGCCGTCGGTCCGATTCTGCCCGAACACAAACCGCATTACCTGATGGGCGTTGGCACACCGGAAGACCTAGTGTACGGCGTGGCGCACGGTGTAGACATGTTCGACTGCGTGATGCCGACCCGTAACGCCCGCAACGGCTGGCTGTTTACCCGCTTTGGTGATTTGAAAATCAAAAACGCCAAACACCGCCTCGACAACCGCCCCATCGACGAATCCTGCACCTGCTATGCCTGCCAAAACTTCAGCCGCTCGTATCTGCACCATTTGCATAAAGTCGGCGAAATCTTAGGCGCGCAACTGAACACCATTCACAACCTGCACTTCTACCAAGTGATCATGGCCGAAATGCGTGAAGCCATCGAGCAAGGCAAGTTTAGCGACTGGCAGGCTCAGTTCCATGAAAACCGCGCACGCGGTGTGGATTGATGAGTTTAAGCAGCAAATAAAAGAGCAAGGCCGTCTGAAAAATTCTGTTTCAGACGGCTTTAACGCATAATTTTCCATCTGATTCATCATACCCTCATCAACAAACAACGTGAGACTTTTGTAAAACTCGTAAATCTTTAGAAATCTTTAAATCGTCATTCCCGCGCCGGCGAGAATCTAGAACTTCAAATTACTGTAATAGCTAAATATTCCTGAAGCCGATAAGTCTGGATTCCCGCCGACGCGGGAATGACGAGCATAGCTTTCTTGGTTTAAATTAAGTCTTACAAAGGTCTCCGTGTCATAGTTAAACCCAAAAAGGCCGTCTGAAAACCCAATTACACTTTCAGACGGCCTTTTTATTGCTATAATTTCTCACTTCCTTTTTTCGCGAAAGCCAGCCATGCCGCATTTTTTAACCGAACCTACCCTTTTTTACGAGCAGCAAAACAAAACCGCCGTGGTCTTGATGAATTTAGGCACACCCGATGCGCCGACCGCGCAAGCCGTGCGCCCGTATTTGAAGGATTTTTTGTCTGACCAGCGTGTGGTGGAATTGCCGAAACTGATTTGGCAACCAATTTTGCGCTGTTTGGTGTTGACTTTGCGCCCGAAAAAAAGCGCGCATGGTTATGAAAAAATCTGGTTTAAAGAAGGCTCACCTTTAGCAGTTTATACCGAACGTCAAACCAAGGCATTGGCGGCGGCGCTGCCCAATGTCATCGTGCGCCATGCCATGACTTACGGTAATCCGGGTGTGCCGGAAGTGTTGCAGGAATTAAAAAATCAAGGCGTGGGCAATGTGTTGGTGATTCCGCTGTATCCACAATATGCTGCTTCGAGCACCGGCGCGGCCTTGGATAAGGTGCTTGCCGAGTTGCTGCAACAGCGCAACCAAATGAGCGTGCGCACCGTATCGCGTTTTTATGATGATGCCGGCTACATCGAAGCAATGAAACAGCATATCCAAGCTTATTGGGCGGAACATGGCCGCGGCGAGAAACTGATGCTGAGTTTCCACGGCATTCCACAGAAAAATCATGATGATGGCGACCCTTACCCGAAAGAATGCCACCACACCGCCAAACTGCTGGCTGAAGCCTTGGGCTTGAGTGAAAACGAATACATCGTTTCGTTCCAAAGCCAATTCGGCAAGGCTAAATGGGTGGGGCCGAGCACGCAGGATTTGTTTAATGAATTGCCCAAACAAGGCGTGACCAAATTAGATGTGTTCTGCCCGGGCTTCTTGGCCGATTGTTTGGAAACCATGGAAGAAATCGCCCTGATGGGACGCGAACAATTTCACGAAGCCGGTGGCAAACAATATCAGTTTATTCCGTGCTTAAACGATAGTCCGGCATGGGTGAATGCGCTGGCCGAATTGGCGAAAAAGAATTTACAAGGTTGGGTAGAATAGTACAAGGCCGTTTGAAAAAATATTTTTCAGACGGCCTTTTATTATTGATTTTGATACGTTGTGGTGAGCGCCATGATGCCGCTTTGTTCGAATGCACCGTGCGCCTTAACTTCAGCCAGACGGCGGCAAATACTGTCGGTCACCGCTTCCGCTTGTTGGCGGTGTGCTTCGGTTAAACCATCGATGCTTTTACCGTAAAGCGCCGAATCCAGCAATCTTTCCGCATGAATGCCCGAGCGGTAAATATGGCGCACCGCAGCATCATGCTTGCCGAACAAAGTGCCCACCACGCTGCTGCGGGTAAAAGCAATGCCAAGTGCGACATCTTCGCCACCAAACTGACGAAACAAGGCATCTTGCGGAAAACCACCGGCTGCCAGAAAAATGCTGCGGCGACACACTATATTGCCGCCTACGGTCATTTCAAGCCGCTGCCATGCTTGGGCAAAATCGGCATGTTGCAGATAATGCGCCGGAAAGCCAATCGGGCTGCATTTCAAACGCACCATACCGAGATAGGAAAATTGTGCCAAGGCTATGTAGGCAGCGGTCAGCACCTGCAGCTCATATTCGTCATCAGCATCCAAAAACGCAATCAAATCGGCTTGGCTTTGCAGCGCACCCCAGTTGCGCGCCTCGCTGCCCCACCGTTTTGCGCCAAATATTCGGTGCGCACTTGTGGATATTGCGCAGCCAAAGCCGCCATCACATCGCGCGTATTGTCGGTAGACGCATCATCGACCAGCCATACATTTTGCACTTCGGCTTGCCTTAATGCGCTTTTGACCGCCGTCTCTAAGGTTGCAGCGGCGTTGTAACAAGGAATAATGACATCTAAACTGGGTTGCATTGTGGGTTCTTTTCAATCAAAAGGCCGTCTGAAAATACTTGTTTTATTTTCAGACGGCCTTTGTTGTCAATATTATTTTGGGGCTTAGGAAGCAAAATCATCAAAAAACCTGATAAGCTCCTAATATGAAACTAAAAAATAAGTATCAAAAGTTCAGCAAAATTTCAGAGCAAAAGTTTAGAGAAATAATCCGCTGTTTTGCTCTTGATTTGACCGCTTCCGATACTGCTAAAATGACCGGCATTAGTGTACGCAGTATCAATCCTATTTTCCTGAAAATCAGACACAGGATTGCTGCTCTGTGCGAACAAAGCTCACCACTGTCCGGTGTGGTCGAATTAGATGAATCTTACTTTGGTGCGCGACGTATCAGGGGTAAGCGCGGTCGCGGAGCGTCAGGTAAAACCATCGTATTTGGCATACTGAAACGCAATGGCGTGGTCTATACGGAAATCGTTCCCGACGCTTCGAAAGCCTCACTAATCAAGGTCATACGCGGTCACATATCTGCTGACAGTGAAATCAATACTGACGGCTGGAAAGCATATGACGGTCTTGTCGATATGGGCTATGAGAAGCATTACCGTGTCCATCATGGTTCCAATGAGTTTGCTCGAGGAAAGCAACATATCAATGGTATTGAATCTTTTTGGAGTTATGCTAAGGGGCGTTTGGCTAAATTTCATGGTATTTCCAAAGAGATGTTTTATCTGCATCTCAAAGAAACGGAGTTTAGGTTTAACCACCGGCATGAAGATTTAGGTAAAATATTAATGAAGATGCTTCGAAATAACCCAATTTAATATTTTTGCTTCCTAAGCCCCTTATTTTTTAGTCAGGGTCAAACCTGTCCAACCAAAAACCAGCGTCAAAATCAGGCTCAAATAGCAGAAGAAGGCAAACGGCAAGTATTCCCACACCGGCACATTCAAGGTTTGGCTAATAAATACGCCGCACACGCTCCAAGGCACCAAAGGATTGATGACCGTGCCCGCATCTTCCAGCGTGCGCGACAGATTGCGCTGGTGCAGGCCGAGTTTGTCATAAACCGGCTTGAAAGTTTCACCGGCAAGCAGAATACTCAAGTATTGCTCGCCAATCAAAATATTCACGCCCAAAGATGTGGCTGCCACGCTGAAGGTGGCGCGGCTGATGTTGGTCAGGAAATTACGGATAATGTCGAGCAAAGCCGGAATCACGCCCAAGGCAAACAGCAAACCGCCCAAGCTCATGCCCAAAATCACGATGGTCTGCGTGAAGAACATACTTTCCAAGCCGCCGCGTGAAATCAGGCGGGTAATGTCTTTAAATTGCTCGCCTTCCAGCTTGTAGCCGCCGAAGAACCATGCGCCCAATTGCTGCAAATCAGGGCTGCTGTGGAAATACGTGACCACCAAAGCGGCAATGGTACAGAAAATCATTGATACCACTGCGTTCACGCGCATCATCGCCAATACCGCCAGCAAAGCAAACGGAATCAGCGAATCCAAATGCACCAAGCCTGTGGCTTCCAAGGCATTGCGGAAATTTTCAATATTGTTCAAATCATCAATCGCTACCGTCGGCAACACCCACAACATCAAGGCCGCGCTGATCAACCAGGCCGGAATGGTGGTGTACATCATGTTTTTGATGTGTTCAAACAAATCAATGCCGACAATCGAAGCGGCAATACCGGTGGTGTCCGACAAAGGCGACATTTTATCGCCGAAAAACGCGCCTGACACAATGGCACCAGCGGTCATCGCCAGATTGGCTTCAAACGCGGTGGCAATGCCCATAAAGGCCACACCGACTGTGGCGCAGGTGGTGAAACTGCTGCCCACCGCCACACCGACCACCGAACACAAGGCAAACGCCGAGAAGTAAAAATAAGTCGGAGAAATCAAGCCGAAGCCGTGATACATCAGCGTTGGAATCGCGCCGCTCATCATCAGCGCGCTCACCATCAACCCAATAAAGAAAAACAGATACACCGCGCCCATACCTTGGCTGATGGCCTGAATCATGCCGTTTTGCATGTCGTTGTATTTCAAACCGCGACACAAGCCATACAAAATCAGGGCAATAATCGCGCTGATAATCGACATGTGCGGCAGCCAGCCGAGTGAAATAATGGTATAGCCCATCATGGCCACCAGTAAAACCGCCACTACCACCGCTTCTAAGCGCGGCATGTCGAGCAGTGATTTAAAGCTGAACATATTCTGTTTCCTATCTTTGAGACATTTGGCATTTTATCGGGTTTACGTCATTTTACAAACAAATTTTTACCTTAGTCGCATGTTTTCATCAAAATATCATCATGAGATGATTACCCTGCAAACAAAAAGGCCGTCTGAATTTCAGACGGCCTTTTGAAAACAAACCGGTTTTATGCTTCGTCGGCTTTGTAGCCTTTTACTGCAAAGAAAACGATGTACACATAGCAGATTGCCGATACGATGTAAGAAGGCAACAGGCCATAAGTATCGGCCGCCCAACCTTGTACCACCGGTACAATCGCACCACCCACAATCGCGGTACAAATCACGCCGGAAGCAGTGCCGGTGAATTTGCCCAAACCTTTGGTTGCCAAAGAGAAGATGGTCGGGAACATAATTGAGTTGAAGAAACCGATCAGCAACAATGCCCACATGGTTACAGCACCACCACCTGCCAAAATCGCAATAATAATCAACGAAATGGCTACAGTTGCATTAAAGGCCAGATATTTGTTTGGCGCAATTTTGTTCATCAAAGCCGAACCTACGAAACGACCCACCATCGCGCCGCCCCAGTAAATCGACAAGTATGCTGCGCCAGTACTGTGGTTCAAGCCGGCCAAGGCTTCCAAAGCGTTAATCATCATTGAGCCGATGGCTACTTCCGCACCCACGTAGCAGAAAATACCGGCCGCACCGAATACCATGTGTTTGTATTGCCACACGCTGGTTTTACCGTCGTGATTGGCTTCGGTTTCTTCTTGAGCGATTTTGCGCGCATCCGGCAACTTAATCATGGCAACAGCCACCGCCAGCAACAACATAAAGCCGGCCAAGCCCAAGTAAGGGATTTGCACAGAAGAAATGCGTTCGGCTTCAGAAGCAGTTGCGTCCACAAAAATCAACATTGCGCCCAGCGGCGGCGCAATCATGGTCGCCAATGAGTTAAACGCCTGAATCAAGGTCAGAGTGGTTGACTCTTTGCCTTTTGGCGCAAGCAAGGTTACATAAGGGTTACCCGCCACTTGCAGCAATACAATACCGCTGGCCAAAATAAACAAAGCGCCCAAAAATACCGCATAAGAGTGGCTGCCGGCGGCTGGATAGAACAGCAAACAACCTACCGCTGCTACGACAAAACCGCCAATCACACCGGTTTTGTAGCCGAATTTTTCAACAAAATGACCCATCGGAATCGACATAATCGCATACGCGCTGAAGAAACAAAATTGAATCAACATCGCCTGTACATAAGTCAGGTTGAAAATTTCTTTCAAATGAGGAATCAAAATATCATTCATGCAGGTGATGAAACCCAGCATGAAGAAGAGAGAACCCAATACCGTTAAAGCCGGGGTATTGCCTTTATGAGTTTGCGCAGACATGAGGTGCCTTTCGTCTTATTGTAATCAAATTAAATTAATACAGTTAACTTACGTTAATTTAAGATGAAATCATACTGATATTTTGTTATTTTGCAAACCATTATTTCTGCAATTTTGTCAGAATTGCCATAAAATTGTGGTAAATCAAATAATATTGTTGTTTGAACTGCTTACAGCCCACTTTCATCGTTATATTCCTACAGAATAATTTCAACATGTCTTTACTTTACGCTTACATTCCCTTGGCTTTTTCCGCTTTCACTTCCGCCACCATTTTGCCCGGCACATCCGAAGCTGCGTTTGCCGTATTTGCGCACCAATTTCCTGTTCATGCTTGGGGTGGATGGCTTTGTGCAGGCTTATTTAATGGCTTGGGTAGCATGGTTTCATACGGCATGGGTCGATTGCTGCCTGATAAAAAAAGGCCGTCTGAAAAAGTGATGCGCTGGTTTGAACGCTATGGCACATGGACGCTGTTGTTGGCTTGGGTGCCAATTATCGGCGATGCGCTGCCAATTGCCGCAGGTTGGTTAAGATTAAATTGGCTAAAATGTGCTGTGATTTTATTGATTGGCAAATTATTGCGCTATGCGGTGATTTTGTGGGGCATACAAGGGCTGATTATCTACACGTAAAACAAAAGGCCGTCTGAAACTTTTCGTTTCAGACGGCCTTGATCATATCGGAAATGCTTACAGCACGTTCACAATGCTTTCACACAAATAGTCGATATTGTCATCGGTCATACCGGCCACATTGATGCGGCCTGAGCGCACGATATAGATGGCAAATTCATTTTTCAAGCGGTCGACCCGTTCAGGGGTTAAGCCGCTGAATGAGAACATGCCGTTTTGTTCGATAATGAAATCAAAATCTTGTGTCGCGCCTTTGGCTTTCAATAGTTCAACAAATTTCTCACGCATGGCTTTGATGCGGCCGCGCATTTCGTCGAGCTCGGCAATCCATTGTGCTTTCAAATCGGCATCTTTTAACACCAGCGCGATCGTATTGGCACCGTGTGAAGCCGGATTTGAGTACAGCGTACGAATGATGGTTTTGACTTGGCTGTGAACGCGGTTGGCGATGTCTTCATTTTCCGCCACCACGGTGAACGCACCTACGCGCTCGTTATACATGCCGAAGTTTTTTGAATACGAGCTGGCAATCAGCAACTCTTTATTGCATTTCAAGAAGCTGCGTAAACCATAAGCATCTTCTTCCAAACCGTTGCCAAAGCCTTGATAAGCAAAGTCGAACAGTGGCAACCAGCCTTTTTCTGCCGACATTTGCGCCAGTTTATCCCATTGCTCAGGCGTTGGGTCGATACCGGTCGGGTTGTGGCAGCAGCCATGCAGCAGCACCACATCGCCTTTTTCGGCTTGGCTCAAGTCTGCAATCAGGCCGTCCCAATCCAGCTTGTGTTCAGCCGCGTTGTAATAGCGGTAATCGCACACTTCAATGCCGACGGCTTTGAAAATGGCATTGTGGTTCGGCCAAGTCGGATTGGAAATCCAAACCTTTTTTACGCCCAACTGGCGTTTGGCCAATTCGGCAGCCACGCGCAATGCGCCGGTGCCGCCCAAGCTTTGTGCGGTTTTGGCGCGGCGGCTGGCGATGATTTCGTGGTCGGCGCCAAACAACAGAATCTGCGTTTGCGCGTTGTATTCGGCCACACCGTCGATGGTCAGGTAGTTTTTGCTGGTTTCGGTGTCCAGCAAGCGTTTTTCCGCTTCTTTTACGGCTTTGACAATCGGGGTTTCGCCTTGGGCGTTTTTATAGACGCCGATGCCGAGATTGACTTTTTCAGGACGGGTTTCGGCTTTAAACGCTTCGCCCAAGCCCAAAATCGGGTCAGCAGGCGCGGCTTGAATGGTATCAAAAAACATGTGTTTGCTCGCTTTGATTTGAAGATCGCGGATCGTTTGGATAAAGTGACGGCGCATTTCTGCCCAACTTTGATTCAAGTTTAACCCGCCATAAAAAATGATAATGTGAAACAGTAACCTTTAAAATTTTACGACTTTTCAGGCCGTCTGAAAACCGGATTTCACTTTATGCCGACAAACTGCAACCTTTTTGCTGCAATCTTTTTGCCACAAAAAAAGCACACTTCAAATCAGTGTGCTTTTTTGAAATTTAAGCGCGGTTGCTGTATTTATAGCCCAAGTTTTCGGCTTCTTCGATGGTGTGGACATACACATCACCATTGGCCATATCCATTCGCACCAAATCATACGGCTCCCATGCGCCTTGGCGAATTTCTTCGTATTTGGCCGGATTTTTATCCGCTAAATAAGGCAGGAAATATTTTTTGCTGCCGCGTTTGCCGGTATGACATTTCACCAGCGGATACGCCTGCAGCGTTAAATCATCCAGCAGCAACACGCCCTGCTCTTGCGCATAAGCCGCTACCTGCTCGGATAATTTCGGTTTGGCGGCCAACACCGCCTGTACATCACCGCGAATAGCGCGTTTATCAATGATGCTCTGCATGTTTTTCACGATGCGGTCGATGACATTATTGACATTGGTTTTGGCCACCACGCCATTACTCCAATATTTGGTTTGCACGAAATGAGTGATGCCGTCTTTTTCGCAAATCAAATCAATGCCGCGATTAGAATTGGCCACACCTTCAGTTAAGCCGTAATATTCCACGCGCCAGCCTGCGCGCTCATAAAGATAGCCGAGATAGCGTTCATAGCGGTCGCCTGCTTCGCGCTTAGACAAATTGCGGCGGTTGGCATATTCCCACAATTCGCGCTCGCGGCCTTTGAGTTCGTCTTCATCCACTTCGGCACGCGGTTCATCGGCAGCAGTGAAACTAGCCGGGAAAACGGCAGCACGCAGTGGCGCGGTCGGTGTATTACGCTCTGCTGCGGCAACGGCTGCTTGTGGCGTTGTTGATGCAACGGTTTCAACTTCAACCACGTCTTGGTCGGCAGCTGGCAAAGTTTCGGCTTCGGCCAATGCTGCTTGATTGGATGCCACTTCTTCTACTTCAGCCGCTTGATGATTTTCAGACGGCATCTGTTGTGATGGTGTTTCAGACGGCGTTTTATTAAATGTTTCGGTTTCAACAGATTCTACTGTTTCGTCTTCCTCTTCATCATCTTCGCTTGGCAATTCTTCTTCTGCAATCAGGCGGGCATGGCGTTCGAGCAATTCGCTAAAAGCATCTGTCCATTGGCGCCATTCTTGAGAAGTGATTGAATTGCCGTGTTTTTCATAAAATGCTTCTTCAAAATACATGCGGTATTTGAGCTGCTCTTTGCGGATTAATGCTTCTTCATCGCCAGAAAATTCCGATTTCACTTGCAGCTTGGTTTCCCATGCCAACACGTCTTTTTCAAATTTGGCGTAAGCCGCTTTGATTTTATTTAAATCGTTGTCGGAAATATCGGCTTGGTCTGTTTCCAATGGTTCATCGCCGTGATTGGCCACCACCGCCACCTGCATTTTTTCTTTCGCCGCCTGACGCGACAACGCATTTTCCTGCTCGAGCTGCTTTTCGGCCTCAAGCTTGGCTTTTTTACGTCGTTCCGCCCAACTCAATATCACGGCCAAAGCCACAATCAGTAATACAATCAACCCTATGATTAAAATAACATCCATTTTAGATACTTTGTTTTGTATGGTTTAATTTATGCTAAAGGCCGTCTGAATGTTTCAGACGGCATTGGTTTGTTTTACAAAATGGCCAATAAATCCATCGGCCTATCAATACGCGCGTCTTGCAACCACGCTTCTGTGTCGTCGGTTTCGGCGATATAGCCCCAATTAACCAACACCGCTTTCATACCGGCATTTTTGGCTGCCTGCATATCGCGTTCGGCATCGCCCAAATACACGCAATCTTCGGGCTTCACGTCGATTTGCTCGCACGCGTGCAACATCGGTTTCACATTCGGCTTGGCCACGCCGCAAGTATCGCCGCTTACCACCACCGCAGGCGGCACGGCAAAACCAAGCTTAGGCACCAATTTATCGGTAAACTGCGCCGGCTTATTGGTGATGATGCCCCATGCCAAGCCGCGTTGATCGAGTTCGCGCAGTAAATCGTTTACCCCTTCAAACAACATGGTTTCATCGGCATAGCATTCATCATAGCGGTCAAGAAAAGCCTGCCGCCATTGCGGATGCTCGGGATGCTCGGGCGTAATACCCGCGCCCATTTTCAGCAAACCATTAGCGCCATGACTGGCGAACGGGCGGATTTCATCCATCGTTTTCTCGGCCAAACCATTGGCGCGTAATACAAAATTCAATGCACCGCCCAAATCCAGCGCGGTGTCGGCAAGTGTGCCGTCTAAGTCGAATAATACGGCTTGGGTCATGAATCTTCCTTATAAAAAAAGGCCGTCTGAACAGATGTAAACTTCAGACGGCATATTTTAACAGATTTTAATGATGTTCGCCCTGCGCATATCGGCAACCGTTTTACAAATGGCACACTTGCTTTTCAGACGGCCTTTCCTGCTTTCAAGCTTTTCTCAAAATCTTCCAGCATCGCCAGTTCAAATGCGCTAAAACCTGCCTTTTCCCGCGCTTCGATATTCACATAACCACGGAAAATAAACATATCGTAACGCGCAATCAATTGGCGGAATAAAGCAATCGGTTCCAAACCGCGTTCGCGGCATAAATACTGATACCAATGATTACCAAATTGCACATGGCCGACTTCATCGCGGTAAATGATGTCCAACACCGCACAGGTTTCCGCATCGCCGCGCTGCTCTACTTTGGCACGAATCCCCGGTGTCACGTCCAAACCACGCGCTTCCAACACGCGCGGCACCAAGGCCATGCGCAGTAAGGGATCATAAGCGGTTTTATAAGCCATGTCCCACAAATGATTGTGCGCCTCAAAATCGCCATAATCAAAACCATAATGGCGCAAACGATCACGCATCAGGTTGAAATGGTAAACTTCTTCTTTCGCCACCTGTATCCAATCGCGGGTAAACTGCGTCGGCAGCAGACGGAAACGATAAGCCGCGTCTAAAGCCAGATTGATGGCATTAAATTCAATATGCGCAATCGCGTGCAACAGCGCACCATACCCTTCCGGCGTGGTCATCTTGCGCGGCTTTACCGCCGAAGCAGGCACCAAATCCGGCTTTTGCGGCCGACCGGCAAAACGAAAGTCCAACGGCGGATGCGTGCCGTCATCAATTAACTCGGCATGTTGGATTTCGGCAAACAATTGATTGGTCAACGCGCTTTTCTCATCGGGATCACTGGATAGCAAAGCACGCTCAAGCAAAGCATAAGGGCTGTAAGGCATGATGTTTCTCAAAACGATGGAAGCTCCTATTATAACGTGACACCCTTTTTCAGACGGCCTAGTCTTTATACCAATCTTCATGCATTGTTGTGTAAAGCACAACGTAAATGCCGCTTTTCCTACCATTCCGGAATTAAAAAAATGTGAAAAAATATCCGCTTAACCACATAAAAACAACCAAGATTCAACTCCCTAAACTCAAATTCACACCTTTACAAAAATTAAATGCGCATACCGCCCCTTGTAAGCCGCGAAATTACGCCTATACTTAAGCCATCTTCCCCTAAACGAAGGAAACGCAGTATGAAACAACAAACCCTTTTGAAATGGATTGCAGCTGTCAGCATGAGCGCAGCCATCGGCTTGGCTCAAGCAGGTGCAGTAGATGCCCTGAAAAAATTCAACAGCGATTCAGACGGCATCAGCGGCAACTTCAGCCAAACCGTCAAAAGCAAAAAGAAAACCCAAACCACCCACGGCACATTCCAAATCCTGCGCCCGGGTCTGTTTAAATGGGAATACACCAAGCCTTACAAACAAACCATCGTCGGCGATGGCAAAACCATCTGGCTTTACGATGTCGATTTAGCCCAAGTGACCAAATCATCACAAAACCAAGCCATCGGCGACAGCCCTGCCGCGATTTTGTCCAACAAAACCGCTCTTGACAGCAGCTACACGCTGAAAGAAGACGGTTCAGCCAATGGCATTGATTACGTTTTGGCCACACCCAAGAAAAACAACGCCGGCTATCAATACATCCGCATCGGCTTCAAAGGCGACACCTTGGCTGCCATGCAATTGAAAGACAGCTTCGGCAACCAAACCACGATTAACTTCAGTGGCTTGAACACCAAACCTAATCTGTCGCGCAACGCATTCAAATTCACCCCGCCTAAGGGTGTTGATGTGTTAAGTAATTAATTTATTTAAGTTTAAAGGCCGTCTGAAAGATTTCAGACGGCCTTTTGATGTATATCCTGTGGTTTTAGCAACTTACCTTAAGCCATGCGTTGTGTTTTCCATTTCAACAACACACCGCTTTCAATATGGTGCGTAAATGGGAATTGGTCGAACAATGCCGCACGTTCGATGCTGTGGGTTTGCGTGAGCTTCTCGAGATTGCTGCGCAAGGTTTCGGGATTGCAGGAAATGTAAATCACGTTGTCAAATTGCGCTACGAGTTTCAATGTTTCGTCATCAATACCGGCGCGGGGCGGATCGACGAAGATGGTGGAAAACCGATAATCGGCCAGCACCACGCCCTGCTCTTGCAGGCGGCGGAATTCGCGGTTTTGGGTGTAGGCTTCGGTAAATTCTTCGGCCGACAATCGGGCGATTTTGACGTTGTGACTTTGGTTGGCTTCGATGTTCCACAGCGAGGCGTTGACCGATGTTTTCGAGACTTCGGTCGCCAATACGCGTTGGAACTGCTTGGCTAAAGGCAGGGTGAAATTGCCGTTGCCGCAATAAAGCTCGAGCATATCGCCGCCCAGACCTTCTGCGGATTCACACGCCCATGCCAGCATTTTTTCACACACGCGCGCATTGGGCTGGGTGAAGCTGCCTTCGATTTGGCGGTAATGGAAATCTTGATTGCCGACACGCAAGGTTTCGGTGACGAAATCTTGGGTCAACACCAGCTTTTGCCCACGGCTGCGGCCGATAATCCACACGCCCAATTGCTCTTGCAAGGCGCGCGCGGCAGCCTCCCATTCGGCATCGAGCTTTTTGTGGTAAATCATGGTGACCAACATTTCGCCGCTGAGCGTGGCCAAAAATTCGACTGCGTACCAACGGTTTTTCAAAATCGGCTGTTCGTTGACTGCCGCAATCAGGCGCGGCATTAAGGCGTTGATGGCGGTATCGGCGGCAGCAAATTGGTCGCAACGCACCAAGCTCGCGCCGCTGGCCTTTTGTCCGCGCTCGAACATGGCGTAAAAAATCTCGTCGCCTTCGTGCCACACGCGGAATTCTGCACGCATACGGTAATGTTGTTCCGGCGATTCAAATACTTGGATTTCGGGAAAATCGAACCCTTGGAATAATTCTGTTAAATAGCGGATTTTGTCGTTTAACTGCTGTTGGTAAGCACTCATTCTTTTTTGGCTCTGTGTAGGGATTAGGCTCGGATTATAACCCAATAGGCCGTCTGAAAACATGGCTTCAGGCTTTGGGATAGTTTATTGCTTATTATTTAAGCAGCTTAATTTTCTCTTTTGTTTTCAAACCATCATCTGATTTATCCACAAGGATTACACAGAAAATTCGGTCGCGAATTGGGATAGATTGCACCACATATATGTGGATATAGTCGTCTAAAACCAATTATGCCAAACAAAAAGCCGTCTGAAACTTTTCAGACGGCCTTGATGAAGTTTATCGCGATTTCAAGCGATTAGGCTTCCATTTGCGCTGCTTGGATGGCAGTCAGCGCGATGGTGTACACGATGTCGTCAACCAATGCGCCGCGCGACAAGTCGTTTACCGGCTTGCGCAAACCTTGCAGCATTGGACCCACGCTCAATACGTTGGCATTGCGTTGAACGGCTTTGTAAGTACAGTTGCCGGTGTTCAAATCCGGGAACACCAACACAGTCGCCTGACCGGCAACCGCGCTGTTTGGTGCTTTAGATTTGGCCACGCTTGGTACGGTAGCGGCATCGTATTGCAATGGGCCGTCAATCGCCAAATCAGGGCGTTTTTGTTGCGCAATTTGGGTGGCTTGTGCCACGGCTTCTACGTCAGGGCCGGCGCCGGAAGTGCCGGTTGAGTAAGAAATCATCGCTACTTTCGGCTCGATACCGAAGGCTTTGGCTGAATCGGCAGACTGAATGGCGATGTCGGCCAATTGTTCAGGCGTTGGGTTCGGATTGACCGCGCAGTCGCCGTACACCAAAACTTGGTTTGGCAGCAACATGAAGAAAATGCTCGATACCAAGCTCGCGCCCGGTGCGGTTTTAATCAGTTGCAATGCCGGACGGATGGTGTTGGCGGTGGTGTGCACGGCGCCGGAAACCAAGCCGTCCACATCGTTTTGCGCCATCATCATGGTACCCAACACTACGGTATCTTGCAGCTGCTCACGCGCCTGCTCTTCGGTCAGACCTTTGCTCTTACGCAATTCGCACATCGGCGCAACGTATTGCTCAATCAAATCGGCAGGATCGATGATTTCCAAAGAATCCGGCAAGTTGATGTGGCGCTCTTTGGCCACAGCTTCCACTTCGGCACGCGGCGCCAGCAATACGCAGCGGGCAATGCCTTTTTCATGACAAATCGCCGCCGCTTGCACGGTACGCGGCTCGGCACCTTCCGGCAACACGATGCGTTTGTTGGCTTTATGGGCGGTGTCCATCATGTTCACGCGGAATTGTGATGGTGATAAGCGGTTGCGGCCGCGGTTGGCCAACTCGTTCACATCGCCCAATTGCTCGGTTGAACCAAAGAAAGTCAAACCGGTTTGCTCGGCAGCGGCTTTGCCCACGCCCGGTGCGGCATTGTCCAACACGAAACCGGCCAATACACCCGGCGCGGTGATGTAAGATTGCTTAGCCAGATTCAATTTTTGCACGATGTCGTCAACGTCGGTTTCGCACAATTCGTTTTCTTCGTCGCACGCGCCCACAGCAAACACCACCGCTGCATCCAACGACAAGGCCAATTCAAAGTTTTTGGTGGCCAAGAATACTTTATCCGCATTTGGACGAATGCCTTTAATGACCACGTTTTCCGCGTTCATTTCGCTGATTTTGCCCACCAGCGCGTCCAACCAGTCGTCGCTTTTACCTTGCGCCAACAGCTTTTCGCCAAAGCCGTTTTCATCTAATGCGCGCAGGGCTTGGGCATTCGGCAATGCAGCCGCCAAAGCCTGAGTGGTCGCCCAGCTGTCGATGCGGGCGGAAACGGGTACAACCAATACGTTTGACATGTTTGTTCCTTTTCGTGGGGATAAAAAAGATAAATTCGCGCCTATTTTAGCACTTCAGCGCAGCGGTTTACACCGATTACAACGGAATTTCAGGTTAAATCGACTTAACTTTGTTTGAAATCAGATAAAATTTTTAGCTTATAATGATATGAATAAACCAAGGCCGTCTGAAAGGGTAACACTTTCAGACGGCCTTGATGCTTATTTCGTTGCTTTCATCACCATCAATCGCCCATCGCCGCAAGTAACTCGGCTTGATGCTCGGCAATAAGTGCATTGGTCAATTCTTCCAAATCGCCATCCATGATGAAATCGAGTTTGTGAAGGGTGAGGTTGATGCGGTGGTCGGTGACGCGGCCTTGCGGGTAGTTGTAGGTGCGGATGCGTTCGCTACGGTCGCCGCTGCCGATTAAGCTCTTGCGCTCGGCAGCTTCTTTGGCTTGGGCTTCGCGCTTTTGGGCATCGTTCAAACGCGCCGCCAACACTTTCATCGCCTGCGCTTTATTGGCGTGTTGGCTACGGCCGTCTTGGCATTCAACCACCATGCCGGTCGGCAAGTGGGTAATGCGCACGGCGGAATCGGTTTTGTTGATGTGCTGACCGCCTGCGCCTGATGCGCGGAACGTATCGATGCGCAAATCAGCGGCGTTTAATTCGATGTCTTCCAACTCATCGGCTTCAGGCATCACGGCCACGGTACACGCCGATGTGTGGATGCGGCCTTGGCTTTCGGTGGCAGGAACACGCTGCACACGGTGGCCGCCGGATTCAAATTTCAGACGGCTGTATGCGCCCAAGCCGACAATACGGGCAATCACTTCTTTATAGCCGCCTAACTCGCTTTCGTTGGCCGACACGATTTCCACCTGCCAGCGGTTGCGCTCGGCGTAGCGGCTGTACATGCGCAATAAATCGCCGGCAAACAAAGCCGCTTCATCGCCACCGGTACCGGCGCGCACTTCGATGAAAATGTTTTTGTCGTCATCGGCATCTTTAGGCAGTAGCAGCTTTTGCAGCTCGACATCCAATTCTTCAATCAGCGCATTGGCCGCTTCGATTTCTTCGGCGGCAAATTCTTTCATATCCGGATCGGCCAACATTTCCTGCGCCTCCACCACATCGCTTTGCGCCTGCTGATATTTTTGGAACACTTCTACCACCGGCGTCAGCTCGGCGTGTTCGCGCGTGAGCTTGCGGTAGTTGTCCATATCATCAGTGGCTTCGGGCTGGCCGAGCAGATGGGTAACTTCTTCCAAACGTTCGCTAAGTTGTTGTAATTTTTCTAAAATAGACGGTTTCATATTTTTTCCAAGACAAAGGCCGTCTGAAACACGGGTTCAGACGGCATGAATGGGCATTATTATAAAGTGTTTTAACGTAAATTCAAAAAGATAATATACGCTGTGTCTGCAATTGCTGTACAAAAGTGCTGAGATTGTTTTGCACGGCTTGGTTTAAAGCCTGATTCTGCTCCAAGCTCTCGTGGTGGCTGAAGCCGACCTGAAACGCATTGCCTTCACTTTCGATTTCGGTGGTGAATTTATCGCGGCCACTTTGCATATCGGTCAGGCGGTAGCTCATTTTCGCCGTCGCCTTACTGCGCAAACCGGGCTCTACTTGTAATTTCAACACATCTACCGTCAGATTCATCGGCTTTTTCACCAACTTGCTGTTGAGCGCCAATGCATCGCCCAAGGCATTCTGCAACTCGCGCCGCATTTCTTCATAAGGCTCGCCATAACATTGCGCACTCAACCACACGCAATGGTTGTAAACATGGGCTTTGTTTTGCTCTTTGATGGTGACTTGAATATTCTGAATGGCATGCTGCTGGCCGACCACAGCCGAATCAATCCGATAATCCGGTTTGACAAATCCGCTGCAACCGCCCAACACCAAAATGCCGGCGATGATGGCCGGAACGTTCATGATGGGAAATCCTCGTGCGTGTCGTGAAAGGTGCAATGTAAAACAGCATGATTATGTTAAGTCGGCAGGTTTAGCCGTTTGTTTGAGCAATTTTGAGATATTTTCTTCAGTTTTACAAGCGATTTCTGCTAAATCAACTCCACTTAATTGCGCCGCGATTTCCGCAATTCGCCGCACATTGGCAGGCGTGTTGGTTTGGTTGTGCAACATAAACGGGCTGTCGGTTTCCAATACCATATCCTGCCAAGCCAGTTTCGCCACCACTTGCCGCACTTTTTTCGCGTTGGGATTGAGCAAAAGCGAGCCGATGCCGATTTTAAAGCCACAACGCAGCAAAATTTGCGCCTCTTCCACGCTGCCGGAAAACGCGTGCGCTATGCCGCCTTGGGTAAAACCGGTCTGCTTCACCACCTCGGCAATCGCAGCGGTGGCTTTGACATTGTGTACAATCACCGGCCTTTGCCATTTTTGCGCCAATTCAAGCTGGCGGCAGAATGCTTCGATTTGTTGCTGCTTTTGCGTTTCAGACGGCCTGTTCACCAGAAAATCCAAGCCGGTTTCGCCCACCCATGCTTGCGGATAGCGCTGCAATAAGCGTTCAAGTTCGGCAAAATCCTGCGGCTCGGCATTCTCGGCAAACCACGGATGAATGCCCAAAGCAATATGCACACGCTGTTCAGACGGCGTGTTCATCGCCAATAATTGCACCACGTCCGCCCAATCGCTGCGCTGCGTGGCAGGCACGATAAAGCGCGTTACGCCCTGCTCGGCCGCTTGCGCCAAAACGTCGGGCAAACGGTCGCGCAAGGCGGGACCGGCAAGGTGGCAATGGCTGTCGGTAAAATTCATCATTAGGCCGTCTGAAAAAATATCTGCATTGGACGCCGTTTCAGACGGCCTCAGGCAAACCGAGTGTGCGTAAGGTTTTTTGCAGGGTTGCGGCGTTCCATTGATTGGATACTGCCAAGGTCAACAGCGCGGTGGCGGTTTCCAAATTGCACTTACCGCCATTCACCACACCAGCTTGCCGCAACGCGCTGCCTTGGGCGTACACCGCAGCGGCGCATCCTTGTTTGACTTGGCTGATGTTGAGTAACAAGCCGCCGCGTTCGGTAAAGCTTTGCACCGCTTGGATAAACGTGGCATCGCTTGGCGCATTGCCGTGGCCGAAGCTTTGTAAAACCACCGCTTGCGCATCGGTGTGCAACAGGCCATCTGAACAATATTGCGCGCTGAAACCGGGAATCAAGGTTTGGCAAACCACTTTCGCTTGCGTATCGAGCGATAGGATATTGAGGCCGTCTGAAACGGATTGGGTGCGTTCAGACGGCCTTGCCAGCCATTGCCAGTCCGATTGCTGCCATTGTGCAAGCGCGCCAAAATGCGGATTGTCGAATCCGGCGGCGGTTTCGGTGCTGACTTTGCTGCTGCCGACAGCAGGAAACACTTTGCCGTTAAACGCAATCAGCACTTGCGGTAAAGACAATTCAAATGCGGCAACAGCGGTGGCCAAGTTCAGCGGCGCATCGCTTTCGGGTGCGTCATACGGCCATTGCGAGCCGGTCAATATTACCGGCTTGTCTAAGCCTTGCAAGGCGAGCGCGAGCAGGTTGGCGGTGTAGGCCATGGTGTCGGTGCCATGCAATATCAGTATGCCGTCGTATTGCGGAATTTTTTCAGCCAGCAATGCCAGCCAGTCGCGCCAATGGGTTAGATTCACCGCCGATGAGTCAATTAAAGGATCGCACACATGCCAATCAAATTGAAGGCCGTCTGAAAACGGTTGCAGGGCTTTGCCGACTAAATCGGTATCAGGGCGTAAACCGTCGCTGCTGCTGCGCATGCCGATGGTGCCGCCGGTGTAGAGAACGAAGATTTTTTGTGTCATGGGTTTCACTCGAAAATAAAGGCTGAAACCTTTGTAAAATTCGTCAATTTTTAGGAATCTTTAAACCGTCATTCCCGCCTACGCGGGAATGACGGGCATAGTTTTCTTAGTTCAAATTAAGTTTTGCAAAAGTTTCAGGCCGTCTGAAAGCGATTTATCCTGCTTTCAGACGGCCTATTGTAACGATATTTATGATTGCAGTTCAAATCTGCTTATTTTTGCCAAGGCCAGCCTTCACACGAACTGGTTTTCAAGCATATGGCGCGAATCAATTCGCCGACTTCGATTTTACCGTTGCGGTTGCGGTCGAGCTGTTTGAATGCGCCGGCATCGCCTGCTTCAAAATCCAAGATTAGACCGGCCGTGTCGACATTCGCCCATTCGCTTGTCGTCAACACACCGTCGCCGTTTTTGTCGTTGGCGCCGATAAATAATTTTGCCGCCAAATCAGGTTTGCATGCTTGTGCGGGTAACGCTGCGCCCAACAGCAAAGCCGTTAATATCCATTTCATTACCTTACTCCCATTGTTCTCTTTATTCGTGATCCACCATCAGGACACAACCGATTTTGCTGATGAATCCATGTCCTTCAGTGGCAAATTATGCCGATGTATGGCCGTAAAAAAAGCATCTGAACGTCAGATGCTTTTTAATGAATAAAGTTTCCGAAAGGTTTAAATATCGGCTTTGGCCTTGGCATTGGCTTTCGCAGCCGCCGCAGCTTTGCGTTTGCGGCGCAATTCTGCCAATTTTTCGTGGTAGAAACGAATGCGCTGGCGTTTGCGCCACCAAAACCATAACAATACGGCAGCGCCAATGCCAATCACCACAAACAAACCGGATTGGAAGCTGTGCACTTTTGCCATCAGCCAGTCGATGTTGTTCGCACCATAATCGCCCAAATACACCCACACCGGCACGGAAATCAAAGCAGCCAAGCCATCCATCATCAAAAAGCGCATGTAGGAAACTTTGCGGCTGATGCCGGCGGTGATGTAAATCGGCGTGCGCAAACCCGGTAAGAAACGGGCGACAAACAACACCCAGTTGCCGTATTTATCGAATTTTTCCTGCACTTGCGCATAGCGCTTCGGTGTCATCACGCGGGCGATGGGTTTGAATTGCAGGATTTTGTGTCCCCAAATGCGGCCGGCGGCAAACATACAACCATCGCCCACCAATACGCCCAACATACCCACCACAACCATGATGTGCACGTTGGTATAGCCCAAACCGGAAATCACGCCGCCGGTAACTAAGGTTACGTCTTCAGGAATAGGCACACCAAAACCGCATGCCAGCAGCACTAAAAAGACTGCGGCATAACCGTATTCAACGAAAAAGGCTTCCAAAAACGCAAACATCGGCAGGTGGTTCTCATCAGTGAAGTAGTTATTCTGGCAGACCGTTTCAGACGGCCTGATATTTGAATGCGGTATAACCGTCGGTTGAATATTGCTATTCTACCAATAGATAAGGCCGTCTGAAAGCATAACAAGCCGATTTCATCAAATATTCATTAAATTAACCGAACGCAACAAAAAAGGCGGCTCGATTCAGCCGCCTTTCGCCATTGATTACAATGGAATTATTTTTTCGCACCCTGAATCGCTGCAGCGATGCGCTCGGCACCTTTTTGCGCCCAGTCGGCTTGTTTGGCTTCCACCATCACACGCACCACAGGCTCGGTACCGGAAGCGCGTAACACCACACGGCCTTTACCTTCCAGCTCTTTTTCCACTTCAGCCAATACGTCTTTAGACGCTTCCTGCCAGTTTTGGCCTTTTTGGATGCGCACGTTAATCATGGTTTGCGGGAATGGCTGCCAATCGGCGCACACAGTGGCCAAGTCCTGACCCAAAATGCGCAATGCCGCCAATACCTGCAAGGCTGAAATCAGGCCGTCGCCGGTGTTGTGTTTGTCCATGCACAAAATATGGCCGCTGGCTTCGCCGCCGATCAACCAGCCGCGTTGGTGTAATTGTTCCAACACATAACGGTCGCCGACTTTAGCACGGCAGAAGTTCACGCCCTGCTCTTTCAAGGCAATTTCCATCGCCATGTTGGTCATCGCGGTGCCAACCACGCCGCCGATTTCGATGCCTTCGCGCGCACGGGCTTTGGCGATAACGTAAATCAGGCTGTCGCCATCGTACACTTTGCCGTTTTTATCGACCATCATCAGGCGGTCGCCGTCACCATCCAAAGCGAGGCCGTAGTCGGCTTCATTTTGTAACACAGCCGCTTGCAGGGTTTTGGTATGGGTAGCGCCGCATTTTTCGTTGATGTTGTAACCATTTGGCTCAGCACCAATGGAAATCACTTTGGCACCCAACTCGTGGAACACTTTCGGCGCCACATCGTAGCCCGCACCATTGGCGGTATCAACCACCAATTTCAAACCGCGCAAATCTAAGTTGGCCGGGAAAGTGGATTTACAAAATTCGATGTAGCGGTCGTCAGCGCCGTTAATACGACACGCACGGCCGAGTTTGTCAGACGGCAGGGTTTTCATTTCCTGATCGATTTTAGCTTCGATCTCCAACTCAATTTCATCAGAAAGCTTCACGCCGCCTTCGGCAAAGAATTTGATACCGTTGTCGGAATAGACATTGTGTGACGCGGAAATCATCACACCGGCCGACAAACGCAAAGCACGGGTCAGATAAGCCACGCCTGGGGTCGGCAGCGGGCCGGTTTGAATCACGTTGACACCGGCTGCGGTGAAACCGGCAATCAGCGCGGCTTCCAGCATATAGCCGGAAATGCGTGTGTCTTTGCCGATTAACACGGTCGGTTTTTGCTCGGCATCATGCTGCACCAGCACCTGACCGGCGGCATAGCCCAGTTTCAACACAAATTCAGGGGTAATCTGAAATTGACCCACTTCACCGCGCACACCGTCGGTACCGAAATATTTTTTTGCCATGGAGATTGCTCCGTTCGTTTGAAATTGGAAAAATTATAAAAGAGATTGCCCGGGCAACAGGCGAAATCTGCCTAACGCGATTAGATGCCGTCTGAAAGGTATAGTTTCATTACACTTGTATTTCAGACGGCATCAAGGTATGTATCCATCGCTTAAACGCCCAACACCTGCCACACTTTCAGCGCATCCGAAGTGGCCTTTACATCATGTACGCGGATAATCTGCGCACCGCGCGCCACGGATGCTAATGCTGCTGCCACGCTGCCGTGAACGCGTTCAGACGGCGTGTTTTCACCGGTCAACTCACGAATCATACTTTTGCGCGACACGCCAATCAACATCGGCAAACCGGTGGCCTGCATCAATTCGGGCAAATGGCGCATCAAAGCGATATTGTGTTGCAGCGTTTTGCCGAAGCCAAAACCCGGATCAAGCGTGATGCGTTCGGCAGCAATACCGGCTTGGGCACACACCGCCACGCGTTCATTTAAATAACGCGCCACTTCGCCGACCACATCTTGATACTGCGGATTATCCTGCATGTTTTTCGGCAAACCCTGCATGTGCATCAGGCAAATACCGATGTCGGGATAACGCACCAACACGTCCACCGCGCCTTCATCGGTCAACGCAGCCACGTCATTGATGATGTCCACACCGCCTTGCGCTAATGCCTGCTGCATAACCACAGCGCGGCGCGTGTCCAAGCTCACCGGCACATTCCATTTGCCGATTTCCGCCAACACCGGCTGCACGCGTTGCCATTCTTCTTCGGGCGACACAGAATCCGAACCCGGCCGTGCAGATTCGCCGCCGATATCGAGAATATCCGCCCCGTCTTTCAACAACTGCTCGGCGTGCCGTAAGGCCGTCTGAACATTTTGCGAATAAGTGCCGCCGTCTGAAAACGAATCCGGCGTGAGGTTCACAATCCCCATGATTTTCGGCGCGACCAAATCAATCTTAAAACGCCCTGCCTGCCAGATGGTTTGCGTCATAAATCTTTCCTTCTCTCAAACGGCTACACATAAACGCGACATTATAACAGGCCGTCTGAAAGCGTTAAATATTCAGATGGCCCGATAATAGAATTGTCAACAATCTTGGTTTATGCCAAAATCCCATTCATCAAAACTTATCCGCCCTATTTTTGAGAGATTCAAAGGAAACATCATGTACCAGCATGTCGAATTCTACCCCGGCGACCCGATTCTAAGCTTGGTCGAAGTGTATAACAACGATGCCCGTCCGGGAAAAGTCAATTTAGGCATCGGCATTTATTTTGACGATGAAGGCAAAATGCCGGTGTTGCAATCGGTGCGTCAGGCGGAAGTGAAACGTGCGGCCGAACCGCGCACCAGCCCTTACCTGCCGATGGAAGGCTTGGGCGCGTATCGTGAGGCGGTACAGCATTTGTTGTTCGGCAAAGGCCATGCTGCCATGAAAGAAAAACGCATCGCCACCATCCAAACCTTGGGCGGCTCGGGCGCATTGAAAATCGGCGCCGATTTTATCCACCGCTGGTTTCCCGATGCCAAAGCCTATGTCAGCGACCCGACCTGGGAAAACCACAAAAGCATTTTTGAAGGCGCTGGCTTTGAAGTCGGCACTTATCCGTATTACGACCCGGCCACCATCGGCGTAAAATTCGATGAAATGGTGGCGTTTTTTGAAACGCTGCCACCAAACAGCGTGCTGATTCTGCATCCGTGCTGCCAAAACCCGACCGGCGTGGACATGACCGAAGCGCAATGGGATAAAGTGTTGGAGGTGATTCAGGCGCGCGGTTTGATTGCGTTTATGGACATTGCCTATCAAGGCTTCGGCGAAGATTTGGACAGCGATGCCTACGCCATCCGCAAAGCCGCCGACATGGGCTTGCCGCTATTTGTGAGCAACTCGTTTTCGAAAAACTTATCACTTTACGGCGAACGCGTTGGCGGCCTGAGCGTGGTTTGCCCGACGCAGGAAGAAGCAGAACTGGTGTTCGGCCAACTGAAATTCACCGTGCGCCGCATTTATTCCAGCCCTGCCGCCCACGGTGCCTATATCGCCGCTGATGTAATGAACACGCCGGAATCGTTTGCGCTGTGGCAAAGCGAAGTGTATGGCATGCGCGACCGCATCCGTGCCATGCGTCAGCGTTTATATGAAGTATTGAGCGCGAAAATTCCGGATAAAGATTTCAGCTACTTCATCAAGCAGCGCGGCATGTTCAGCTACACCGGCTTGACCGAAGCACAGGTAATCCGTTTGCGCGAAGAATTCGGCGTGTATCTCTTGGTTTCCGGCCGCATGTGCGTGGCGGGATTGAATCCGAGCAACGTCGAATATGTGGCCGACGCCTTTGCCGAAGTCTTGAAATAAGACGATAATTTGAAGTAAATCAAAAGGCCGTCTGAAAAAACTTCTCTTTTCAGACGGCCTCTTACATAATAAGCTTTTTGGCGCACCCGACTGGGATCGAACCAGCGACCTTCAGCTTCGGAAACTGATGCTCTTCCAACTGAGCTACGGGTACAGAAAAACGTAAGATTAGCTTAAATTCGGGTGTTTGGCAAAATTAATGTGCCAAGTGAATGAAAGGCTACACACGGCAACAAAATCCAATCTTAAGAATATTTATATATTACAAACCCTTAACTCATGCAAAATTTTTATTTTTAAAGTTTTTTGCAGAATTTCGAGCAGATAGATTGGAAAGCACCTGTTAATTCAGTATAATCCAGCAAAATATTGTTAATTCCGTTTAACAAACCAAATATAACCTTATAGCACAACCTAACCTAACGGCGAGGCCTACCAAATGAAACAACTCAGTAACAGCAAAGCCCAAGGCTCAGCATTGTTCACCCTTGTGAGCGGTATCGTTATTTTGCTCGCGACCGTATTCTTCTTCATCAAGCTGGCCGGCAGCGCGTCATTCAGCGATGTCGACCAAACCACCGAATCAGCCACCCAAACCCGTATTCAGCCGACCGGCCAAATTGTGTTGGGCGACGGTATTCCGGTAGGCGAACGCCAAGGCGAAGCTATCTTCAATAAAATCTGTATCCAATGTCACGCGTCTGACAGCAACGTGCCAAATTCGCCAAAACTGGAAAACAACGCCGAATGGGCGCCACGCATTGCACAAGGTTTCGACACCCTGTTCAACCACGCGCTTAACGGTTTCAACGCCATGCCTGCCAAAGGTGGCGCGGCTGACTTGACCGATCAAGAATTGAAACGCGTGATTGTATTTATGGCCAACAAATCAGGCGGTTCTTTCCCTAACCCTGATGAAGGCGCAGCTACTCCTGCCGAAGCTGCTGCTTCAGATGCCGCTCCTGCTGAAGGCGAAGCCGCTGCAGCACCTGCAGAAGCCGCCCCTGCCGCTGAAGCTGCTGCACCAGCCGCTGCCGGTGTTGACGGTAAAGCAGTTTACGACGGTTTGTGCATGGCCTGTCACGCTTCAGGTGTAGCCGGTGCTCCTAAAGTTGGCGATGCTGCCGATTGGAAAGAACGCTTGGCTCAAGGTAAAGACACTTTGTACAAACACTCAATCGAAGGCTTTACCGGCAAGAAAGGTATGATGCCTGCTAAAGGCGGCAATCCTTCATTGACCGACGACGAAATCAAAGCTGCTGTAGATTACATGATTAAATAATCCTGCTGCGATTTAAATATAAAAAATGCACCGTTAATACGGTGCATTTTTTTAGGGGCTTAGGAAGCAAAAATATTAAATTGGGTTATTTCGAAGCATCTTCATTAATATTTTACCTAAATCTTCATGCCGGTGGTTAAACCTAAACTCCGTTTCTTTGAGATGCAGATAAAACATCTCTTTGGAAATACCATGAAATTTAGCCAAACGCCCCTTAGCATAACTCCAAAAAGATTCAATACCATTGATATGTTGCTTTCCTCGAGCAAACTCATTGGAACCATGATGGACACGGTAATGCTTCTCATAGCCCATATCGACAAGACCGTCATATGCTTTCCAGCCGTCAGTATTGATTTCACTGTCAGCAGATATGTGACCACGTATGACCTTGATTAGTGAGGCTTTCGAAGCGTCGGGAACGATTTCCGTATAGACCACGCCATTGCGTTTCAGTATGCCAAATACGATGGTTTTACCTGACGCTCCGCGACCGCGCTTACCCCTGATACGTCGCGCACCAAAGTAAGATTCATCTAATTCGACCACACCGGACAGTGGTGAGCTTTGTTCGCACAGAGCAGCAATCCTGTGTCTGATTTTCAGGAAAATAGGATTGATACTGCGTACACTAATGCCGGTCATTTTAGCAGTATCGGAAGCGGTCAAATCAAGAGCGAAACAGCGGATTATTTCTCTAAACTTTTGCTCTGAAATTTTGCTGAACTTTTGATACTTATTTTTTAGTTTCATATTAGGAGCTTATCAGGTTTTTTGATGATTTTGCTTCCTAAGCCCCTTTTTTATTGCAACATTTCAATTCATTCCAATCAAAAAATTCTACTTTAAACATCACAAAAGGTCGTCTGAAAACATATTTTTCAGACGGCCTTAATTTTTATCCATATAGAAAATCAGTCTAAGCTACTCACTACCCCATTTGCCCCCGATGCCACCGATAATCGGTATAACACTTCTTGCGGCATATCGCTGTGCCACAAGCCGGTAATATTGGCAATCACCGGAAGATGGGTGACTTTACGCACGCGCACAATCGCGTCAACATCCAAGCGGTAGGTGTGTTCCGGCTCGAAGCTCAACGTACCCGCTTCGCCCAAGATAATATGGTGGTTGCCACGTAAGGCGATGTGTTCGGCAGCAACCAGCCAATCATCGACACGGTGATGCTTGTCTTTGCACAACACCACCGGCGTGTTCAGACGGCCTACTTCATCCTGCAAAGCACGGTTGCTCATCAATTCGCCGCCCAAATACAAAATATCCGCTTGCGCTGCCAAAGCCGATTCAATTTGGCGCACATCACGAATCCGCACCAATACCGGTTTGCCCGCTTCGTGAATACGCTCAATTTCCTGCTGCATAGCAATGATTTGCGCTTTTTCGCTGCTGTTGTCCACATCGGCATACGGTCTGGCCGACATAAAAAACGGATCGATAAACACCGCATCGGCATCTGATTTAAAGCCGACGGCAATATCCAGCATTTTCTCACCGCCGAACACCACGCCGCGAACGGTAATTCGGCTGTCTTGCGGCTGCGCCTCCCGGCTGATGATTTTCCAATCATTCAATACCCGAATCGCCCGCTCTACTTCCGGCAGACGCTCCAATTCATTCGGATGAAACACGCGTTCATCGCCGACTGCACCGATAATAGTCCGCTCTTCACCTTGGGAAACATGCTCCTGCAAACCGCGGCTGCGGATGCATTCAATTACACGCGTTACCGCTTCGGCCGAAGCCTGTTTCTGCATCACAATAATCATTTTGCGCTCCCTGATATTGAGAATCCGATATTAACATATTTTTCAGACGGCCTAATTGGCTAAATTCTCCTACCGTTCATCATATCGCTTTACGTTAACCGCATCGCCCTTGTGTTATACTGCATACCTAATTGTCTGTTTCCCCTTTTTATGCTAAACCGCTTGCTTAACTCAGGAAAATTCTGGCTGAAAATCATTTTTTTCGGTCTGCTGGCATCGTTTTTGATGTTTGTCAGCCTGTATGCATCGGTTTACCATTTTCTCAGCGCCGAGCGCATTCATCAATTTGCCCAAGAAAGCTTAGGACAAACCGAACGCAGCATCCGCTTCGATAAAAGCATCACGCGCAATCTGTTTCCACGCCCAACGATTACCCTAAAAAACCTCATCATCAGCCGACCGCACACCACCGATGCCGCCATTCACATCAAAGAAATGAAGATTGGTTTGGCTTGGCAAAGCTTGTGGGCGGATAGCCCTGTGATTGAAAAATGGGTGGTTTCCGGTGCCGATGCCACCTTGCAGCGCACGCAAGACGGCAAATGGAGCTTGCAAGACATTTGGCAACAACAAAGCCGCAACGTCAATCTTAACCGCCTGATTATTGAAAACAGCACCTTACGCTTGCGCCTGATTAACGGTGAATACCTGATCGAACAATTTGGCTTAAATGCCAAAGCCCCCGATTCAGGCACGCGCGAATTCAGCGTTAGCGGCAATTTCAATCACAGCAAAATTCCAGTTTCTTGGAAAGGCTCGGGTTTACTGGAAACCGCAACCAACGGCTGGAAAATCCCTAAATTTCATTTAAGCGCAGAAGGCCGTCTGAACGATGAAACCATCAAAATCATTGCCGACAGCGCACTTGCGTGGCAGCCCAAACAAAGCTCTTTGCAGGCAAATAATCTTGCTCTACGTGCCGACAGCTCTTACCAAGATTTTCACCTGACCGCGCAAGTACCGCGCCTGACTTTCAATACCGATCATGTGTTTGTGGACACATTCAACAGTGCATTCACCGCCGGCAGCGAAGCCAGCCAATGGAGCGGCTCGTTGAAATTAGATAAAGGCAACCTACTCAACGGCGAGGCTTCACTGGAGGGCTTTAAGCTCAACGCCAATCACCGCACCGCACAATGGCAAACCAATCTTTCCGTTTCCGGCCCTTTGGTTTGGCAAAAAACCGACGGTTTAAAATCCGATGCCATCCACATTACCACCATGCAGGATACGGTTAACCGCTCGCCCCGTCCACGCTACATCAGCTTGCTCGACGGCAGCTTCAGCCTGACCGATTTCAGGCATTGGCAAGGCAAATTCAATGGCTATTTCGACCGCCAACCGGCTGCCCTCAGCTTAAAATACAGCAATGAAGCCGGTGAAGTGCCACTGCTTGAAGCCGGCCTCGCCTTGCAAAAACTCTCTCTTGCGCCCTACTGGGAAGATTTAGAAGCACAATCCGGCAATATTTACCCCGAATTTCTCAACGACGACAGTCTGCCCGACATCGAAGCGCAGGTTAAAATCGACAGCATGAATTTTCCCGGTTTGCAGTTGGAAAATGTTGAAACATTGATTTCGGCCAACCGCCAGCACATCGCCTTCACCAATTTCAAAGCCGGTTTATACGGCGGCCAAACCGAAGGCGGCATCAGCATGGCCAACACCACGCCGATTTCTTACCACTTACAGCAAAACGCGCAAGGCGTGCAAATCCGCCCATTACTGCAAGATTTATTTGGTTTTCACAGCTTCAGCGGCACCGGCGATGCAGTGATTGACCTGACCTCCAAAGGCCAAGACCGCCGCAGTTTGTTACAGCTTTTAGACGGCACGCTCAGTCTGAATGTTTCAGACGGCGCGTGGCACGGTATCGACATGAACAACATCTTGCAAAGCGGCAATATTAAAAAAGACACGGAAAATAACCTGCAAACGCCGTTTCACCGCTTTTCGCTGCACAGCGTGATTGAAAAAGGCGTCAGCCACCATGTCAACACCGAATTATTGTCTGACAGCGTGCGCGTCATCAGCAGCGGTTTCACCAATTTGGAAAAACAGGAATTATCAGAAGAGCTACTCATTTACAATGCCCGTAATCCCGATTCACGCCCCGTGCCGTTGAAAATCAAAGGCTCGGTGCACAATCCTTCGATTACCTTGGATTACGGACAATTGACGGATGGTTTAAGTACCCCGCAAGAAAAACAAAAAGCCTTAGAAGAGACATTCCGCGAGCAATGGAATTGGTTGATTCCAAGACGAAAATAAAGATAGACTGAGACCTTTGCAAAATCCCCATCTTTGGCACACTTCTTCGTTATGCGCTGCTCAAAATCTTGCCTATCCTATTGATGTCTGCACTTTCTGCGCCGCCCTAACTTCGAACTGCACTCAAATCTGGGGATTTTACAAAGGTCTCAAGCCGTCTGAAAGCCATTTTTTACGTTCAGACGGCCTCATTATTTTGACATTCGATTCCACCAACACAGCCAAAGCGTTATAATCAAAAATATATTAACTATTAAATAGGCCGTCTGAAACGGCTTTAGGATGATGAACTTATTCCGCTCAACCTTATGGGGTATTGTCGCCCTTTCCGCCGCCGCTGCGTGTGGTTCGTTTATTTTACAATACATCGTCGGCATGAATCCTTGCGTGCTGTGTATTGTGCAGCGTTTGATGGTGTTGGCCGTCGGCCTGGTTGCTTTGCTTACCACGTTCAACCGCCAGCTATCCACCACCGCCCGCACTGTCAGCGCATTTTTAGTCAGCATTCCGGCACTTTACGGCATGGGCGTGGCCATTTACCAAATCTGGATTCAAAGCCTACCCGCCGGCACCGCCCCTGCCTGCGGCGCACCATGGACTTTCCGCCTGCGTGATTGGCCGCTGTTTGACTGGTATGAGCCAATTATTCGCGGTTTTGGCAATTGTGCCGAACCGGATTACGTTTTCGGCGTTGCCTTACCAGTGTGGAGCGTTTTGTATTTTGGCTTTGTGGTCGTGTTGGTATGGGGCATGTGGTTTAAAACCCGTCAAACACGTGTTTGAGATAAATTCAAGGCCGTCTGAAATTTTTTCAGACGGCCTATCCAATAAAAAAGCAGACTGATTTCAGTCTGCTTTTTTTCTCATGCTTACTGCCCAACAGAATTTATTCCAAATCCAATACGGCTGAAGTGTAAACGTTTTGCACGTCGTCCAAGCTTTCCAGCGCGTCGAGCAGCTTTTGCATTTTCACAGCATCTTCGCCGGTCAACACAGTTTCATTTTGCGCACGCATAGTGACGTCACCATCTACTGGCGTGAAGCCGGCTTCTTCCAATGCGGCTTTCACGCCCGCCCAGTCGTTTGGCGCGGTAATGACTTCAATCATGCCTTCTTCATCGACAATCACGTCTTCCGCACCCGCTTCCAAAGCGGCTTCCATCAAAGCATCTTCGTCGGCATCGGCAAAAACCAAATAGCCTTGGTGCTCAAAGTTAAACGCCACGCAGCCGTCGGTGCCCAGATTGCCGCCGTTTTTGGTGAACGCATGGCGCACATCGGCCACGGTGCGGGTTTTGTTATCGGTCATGCAGTCAACCATCAAAGCCGCGCCGCCGATGCCGTAGCCTTCGTAGCGCAATTCGATGTATTCCACGCCTTCCAAATTGCCGGTACCTTTGTCAATCGCGCGTTGCACATTGTCTTTCGGCATGTTGGCATCCCATGCTTTGTCCATGGCCAAACGCAAGCGCGGATTGGCTGCCGGATCACCGCCGCCCAATTTGGCCGCAACGGTGATTTCTTTAATCAATTTGGTAAAAATTTTGCCGCGCTGCGCATCAACACGCGCTTTTTTGTGCTGGATATTCGCCCACTTACTATGGCCTGCCATGTGGATTCCTTTCGATTTTTTGCGTTTGATAACCGATTAAAGTAAGCATGGATTTGTGCCATTCTTATTTTAATCAATCACACCCACGCAAGAGCCATTTTGTTCTGAAAAACGCATATTTTATCATAAGTTTTTTACCGCCGAAAACTTTCAGACGGCCTGTCTCTTGGCTTGGTTTAAATCAATTTAATGTTAAATTTCGTTATATCCATTCAGTTTTTGTATTCTCTTGAACCAAGATTAGGCGTATGATGCCGAAAATGTTTCTTTATTAAAGAACGCATAAAGAGCATTCGGATAATCTCTTACTCAACCAACGGCCTGCTCGCCCGAGGTGATCAAATGGGATTAAAGCGGAGTAGTTGCCGCTGTGTGCCGCACGTTGATTAACTTTTTATTTTTCGAGGTTTATTATGGAAGCAACATTGTCTGCGCTGGTGGGCGCGGTCAATAAAGTGCTGTGGGATTACCTGCTGATGTATGCCTTAATCGGCATCGGCTTGTTTTTCACGGTGTATTTGGGTGTACCGCAGCTTACTAAGCTCGGCGCGGGTTTCAAGTCGGTTTTCGGCGGTTTGTTCAGCAAAAAAGACGGCGCCGATAAAGACCAAAAATCGCTGTCTCAATTTCAAGCCTTGGCTGTCGCCATTTCTGCCCAAATCGGCACGGGTAACGTGGCCGGTGTCGCCACCGCGCTGACCGCCGGTGGCCCAGGCGCAATTTTCTGGATGTGGCTGTCGGCTTTGTTCGGCATGTCGACGATTTTTTCCGAAGCGATTTTGGCACAAAAATACCGCGTTATCAGCCACGGCAAATACATCGGCGGCCCCGCGTTTTATATTACCCATGGCTTAACCCCAAAAATCGGCCGCCCTGCCGCCCGCTTTTTATCCGGCTTCTTCTCCATCGCCATCATCATTGCCTTGGGCTTTATCGGTAACGCCACGCAAGCGAACTCGATCGCTTCGGCGGTGACTGTGGCATTTGATGTGCCGGCATTGGCGGTGGGTATTGTGTTGGCGGTGTTAGCCGGTTTGATTGTGATCGGCGGCGTCAACCGCATTGCCAATGTGGCACAGTTTGTGGTGCCGTTTATGGCGGTGATTTACATTGTGTGCGCGGTGGTGATTTTGTTTAAATTCTCCACCCATATCGGCCCGATGATTCAGCATATTTTTGTAGCTGCTTTCGACCCGAGCGCGGTTTTAGGTGGTGCGGCCGGTATCGGTATGCGTGAAGCCATCCGTTACGGCGTAGCACGCGGTTTGTTCTCCAATGAAGCCGGTATGGGTTCGACTCCGCACGCCCATGCTACCGCCAATGTGAAACACCCTGTACAGCAAGGCATGGCAGCATTTGTCGGCGTATTTATTGACACCTTATTGGTCTGCACCGCTACTGCGCTGATTATTCTGCTCACCGATGCCAATACTTTAGGTTTGAAAGGCGCGGCGGTAACCCAGCAAGCCTTTATCATTGCATTCGGCGATTTCGGGGGCCAACTGCTGGCCGTGTGCCTGACTTTCTTTGCCTTTACCACCATCATCGGCTGGTATTATTTTGGTGAATCCAATATCCGCTTTTTGTTCCGTGGCAAGCATTTGGGCTTTTACCGCACGCTGGTTTTAATTGCGATTGTGTTAGGCACCTTGGGCAAAGTGGATTTGGTATGGGATTTGTCGGATATGTTTAACGGCTTTATGGTGATTCCCAACTTAATCGCCCTCTTCCTGATGCGCAAAGAAATCCGCGCGGTGTACGACGATTATTTGGTACAAACCAAAGCCGGCAAACCATTGTCTTACCAATACGAATTCCATGAATTCCACGACAAGCAATAGCCAAACAAAAACCTCTCCGTATTAAACGGAGAGGTTTTTTAATTTTCATAGAGGCCGTCTGAAACTTATAAAACATAAAAATAAATACAAATAAACTGCGCCAGGCTGCCTGCCATCACAAACAAATGCCAAATACCGTGGCCATATTTGATTTTGGTGTCATTTACAAACCAATAAATGCCGACGCTGTATAACACACCGCCCAAGGCCAGCCAAAACAACCCAGCTGCCGACAAGCTCTTCGCCAACGGATACATCGCCACCAAAATCAGCCAGCCCATCACCACATAAATAATCATCGACAACAAACGTTTTTCACTCTTACGCCCAATGGTCAATTCCTGAATGATACCGAATAAGGCCAATCCCCACGACACGCCAAACAGCGACCAGCCCCAACCGCCCTTCAGCGTCACCAACGTAAACGGCGTGTAGCTGCCTGCAATCAGCAGATAAATCATGCAATGATCTACCTTTTGCAATACTGCTTTCACTCTCGGCTGCGGAATGCTGTGATACAGCGTCGAGCCCAAATACAACAGCAGTAAGCACACGCCATAAGTAATCGCGCTGGCAAGTTTGTAAGGATCAAAATCCTCAACCGCCTTCACAATCAGCAACACCATACCGGTCAACGCCAGCAGCGCGCCGACCAAATGGCTATACGCATTAAAACGCTCACCTTGATACATAAGCTTTATTTCTCATCATGGATGACAGCCAACAGTGTACGCCGATTCCTTGAATAAAAGGCCGTCTGAAAGATAAAAATAAGTTAACCGCTCTTTTTTATCAAATGAATGATATTTAAATAAATCATTTAAGAATAAAACAAAAGCCTTACTGAATCCAGTAAGGCTTTTGTTAAGTATGTGGCACGCCCACGGGGAATCGAACCCCGGTTACCGCCGTGAAAGGGCGATGTCCTAACCGCTAGACGATGGGCGCGGAATAAAGGATTTTCTTAATGGCGCACCCGGAGCGATTCGAACGCCCGACCCTCTGGTTCGTAGCCAGATACTCTATCCAACTGAGCTACGGGTGCATCCTCATCACCTCGCTGTTGCGCTGTGAATCAAGAAGACCGAATAATAAAGAATTTACTGAATCCTGTCTAGTATATTTTCCATTATTTTTTGAGATTTTCAATAAACAATTGAAATAAAATTAAATAAATTTTAACGCAACATGCCTAGGCCGGATAAATCTTGCGCCATCTTGGCCGCAGCATTGTCAGTCATGCCGCCGACAAAATCCAAAATCTTCATGTAGGCTTGGTAAAGTGTGTCATTTTCGGTGATGGGGTCATCGTTTTTGAGCAATTCCAACACCAAAGATTGGCGCAAATCAACATGTTTGTGCACCAGATACGCATAAGCCGCCGGCACCAGCAAATTCAAAATAGAGCCCAAGCACGGGAATGTGGCAATTTCGGTAATAAGCTTGGTGTGATGTCGGAAAATGCGTGTGCGCGCCAAATCTTTGGCTTTCTCAAGCGTATTTTGTACTTCAGGGCTGCACAAAGCGATTAAGTCTTTGCCTTTGAATTCGCCGTTGAGCAAGTCGGATTGGTGTTTCATAAAGGTTTGCGCGACATCATCAATTGCCCGCCCGATGGCAATGCCGCGTAGCATGGCGCAACGCTGGCGACTGGATTGGGCATACCATGTGCTTTCAGCAAAGGTCAGCTCGGATAATATGCTTTCGACTTCGGTATCGCTGAGCAAATCCAGCTCAACCGCATCTTCTAAGTCCAACAAGGCGTAGCAAATATCATCGGCGGCTTCCATCAGATAAGACAGCGGATGACGCGCCCAATGGTTTTCGCCCAATTGCAGCAAGCCCAATTCTTCGGCAACACATTGAATAAACGGCAACTCGGTTTGGTAAATATTGAATTTCTTTCTGCCGTTGGGATGCAACGTCGTCCACGGATATTTCAGCAAAGCGCCGATGGTCGCCGCCGTCAGTCGCATACCGCCGCGATTGCGGTACATTTCCAACGTCGCCAAAATGCGCAAACTGTGGGCATTACCTTCATAGGTTTGCACATCATTGCGCTCAATTTCGCTCAAGCCTTGCAGATAGCGGCTGTGTTGCGGATTACGAAACCAATCACGCAGCGCGTCTTCGCCGGTGTGGCCAAACGGCGGATTGCCCAAATCATGCGCCAAACATGCAACCTGCACCACCGCGCCGATATCACTCGGGGTATTACCCAAAGGCAAAAACTCACCGGCTTGCAACATCATGCCGACACGGTTACCCAAGCTTCTGCCGACGCTGGCCACTTCCACGCTGTGGGTTAAACGATTGTGGGTCAAATCGTGCTCGGCAAAGGGATGAACTTGGGTTTTGCGCCCCAAGCGGCGGAACGAGCCGGAAAACACCACGCGGTCGTAATCGATGTGAAAATCGGTGCGCAAAGCATCCATGCCTTCTTGTGTGGACGGCGTTACCGTCGGCACAATGCCGCCATCTTTCACGCGAAAGCGTTGGGTGGACAATAAATCCTGCCAGTTCATTTTTGCCTGCATGAGTAAGGTTCCGTATCAGTTTGAATGATTTGACTATACAATAAATTGAGGCCGTCTGAAAGTTTCAGACGGCCTCACAATAACCACTTATTTATTACCGCGCATCAGTTCGAAAAATTCGTTGTTATCTTTGGAATCTTTCAACTTGCCCACCAAAAATTCTGTGGCTTCGATTTCGTCCATCGGATGCAGGAATTTGCGCAGCAGCCACATGCGTTGCAACTGGTCGTTCGGCACCAGTAATTCTTCACGGCGGGTGCCGGATTTGTTGATGCTGATGGCCGGGAACAGACGTTTTTCAGCCATACGGCGGTCGAGGTGCAATTCCATATTGCCCGTGCCTTTAAATTCCTCATAAATCACGTCGTCCATGCGGCTGCCGGTTTCAACCAATGCAGTAGCGATGATGGTGAGCGAACCACCCTCTTCCACGTTACGCGCCGCGCCGAAGAAGCGTTTCGGACGGTGCAAGGCATTGGCATCGACACCACCGGTCAAAATCTTGCCTGAAGTCGGCACCACGGTATTGTACGCGCGCGCCAAGCGGGTAATCGAATCGAGCAGAATCACCACGTCTTTTTTGTGTTCAACCATGCGTTTGGCTTTTTCCAACACCATTTCAGCCACTTGCACATGGCGTTGCGCCGGTTCGTCAAACGTGGAAGACACCACTTCGCCTTTTACGCTGCGGCTCATCTCGGTCACTTCTTCCGGACGCTCGTCAATCAGCAACACGATTAATTCAACTTCCGGATTATTGGCCGTAATCGCGTGGGCAATGTTTTGCAGCATCACGGTTTTACCGGTTTTCGGCGGCGCCACCAACAAAGCACGTTGGCCGCGACCAATCGGTGACACCAAATCAATCGCGCGGCCGGTAAGGTTTTCTTCGGCTTTGATGTCGCGCTCGAGCTTGAATTGTTTGGTTGGGAATAAAGGCGTTAAATTTTCAAACAAAATCTTGTGTTTGCACGCTTCCGGATCATCGCCGTTGATGGTATCCAAGCGCACAAGGGCGAAATAACGCTCATTGTCTTTCGGTACGCGCACGCTGCCTTCAATGGTGTCGCCGGTGTGCAGATTAAAGCGGCGGATTTGGCTTGGGGAAACGTAAATATCGTCAGGGCCGGCCAGATAAGAAGTGTCGGCGCTGCGCAGGAAGCCGAAGCCGTCGGGCAGAATTTCCAAAGTGCCCGAGCAGGTAAAGCTCTCACCCTGCTTCATTTTTTGGCGCACAATGGCGAAAACGAGGTCTTGCTTGCGTAAACGGTTGGCATTTTCGATGCCATGCTCTTCGGCCATTTCCAACAATTTGGAAATGTGTAATGTTTGTAATTCAGAAACGTGCATAATGAGTGATTTTGATAGAATTGAAGACGACGGATGCCGTCTGAAGGAATAGATCATGCCGTATGAAAGGCATATGCTGAAAGAAAATGGAATTTTAGGCGGTCAGGCTTTTTGTGTCAAATATTATCCGTATTTGGTCGGGATTGAAGATGGAAGGCCGTCTGAAAAACATACTTTCAGACGGCCTTAATCTTACGCCTTAGCCTGCCAAGAATCTTTCAAGGTTACAGTGCGGTTGAATACCGGCTGCTCGGCGCTGTGGTCTTTGCGGTCGGTCACGAAATAGCCGATACGCTCGAATTGCCAGCGGCTTTCGGGTGGCAAGGTGGCGGCCACTGGCTCGGCGTAGGCGGTGATTTCTTTCACCGATTCGGGATTCAGGAAATCGGTAAACGGCAGATATTCGCCGTCTTCGCCACGGATGGCATCGGGACGTGCTTCGGTAAATAGGCGGTCGTACAGGCGCACTTTGATTTCAGCGGCGTGTTCGGCAGATACCCAGTGAATCACGCCTTTGACCTTGCGGCCTTCCGGATTTTTGCCCAGTGTGTCGTGATCGATGCTGCATTTGAGTTCGGTAATGTGGCCGTCAGAATCTTTAACCACTTCATCGCACTTCATCACATAGCCATGGCGCAGGCGCACTTCACCGCCTAGGGTTAAGCGTTTCCAGCCTTTTGGCGGTTCTTCGGCAAAGTCGTCGGCTTCGATATAAATGGTTGGCGAAACCGGCACTTCACGTTCGCCCATTTCTTCGTGATTCGGGTGGTAGGCAGCGCGGCGGCTTTGGGTTTTGCCGGCTTCAAAATTGGTCAAGGTCACTTTCAACGGGTTCAACACCGCCATTAGGCGTGGGGCGGAATTTTCTAATTCTTCGCGAATCGCGCCTTCCAATACGCTCATGTCCACCACGTTTTCTGATTTGGAAATACCCACGCGCTTGGCAAACAGGCGCAAGCCTTCGGGCGTGTAGCCGCGGCGGCGCATACCGGAAATGGTCGGCATACGCGGGTCGTCCCAGCCGGATACATGGCCGTCTGAAACCAATTGGTTCAGTTTGCGTTTCGAGGTAATGGAATACAGCAATTCCAAGCGTGAAAATTCGTATTGGCGCGGACGGGTTGGATGCGGTGCGGGGATATTGTCGAGCACCCAATCATACAGCGGACGGTGTGATTCAAATTCCAGCGTACACAGCGAATGGGTAATGCCTTCAATCGCATCGGAAATGGCGTGGGTGTAATCATACATCGGGTAGATGCACCATTTGTCGCCGGTATTGTGGTGATGCGCGCGGCGGATGCGGTAAATCACAGGGTCGCGCAGGTTGACGTTGCCCGCGGCCATATCGATTTTCAGGCGCAGGGTTTTGCTGCCGTCGGCAAATTCGCCGTCGCGCATCTTGTAGAACAAGTCCAAGTTTTCTTCCACGCTGCGGTCGCGGTAAGGGCTGTTTTTGCCCGGCTCGGTCAGCGTACCGCGATATTCGCGCATTTCTTCGGCAGTCAAATCATCGACATACGCTTTACCTTCTTTAATCAAACCGACTGCGTAATCAAACAGTTGGTCAAAATAATTCGAGGCATAACGCGGCTCGCCCGACCATTCAAAGCCCAACCAGCGCACGTCTTCTTTAATCGAATTGACGTATTCGTCGCTCTCTTTTTCGGGATTGGTGTCGTCAAAACGCAGGTTGCACAGGCCGTCGTAAACATAAGCCAAACCGAAGTTCAGGCAGATGGATTTGGCGTGGCCGATGTGCAAATAGCCGTTTGGCTCAGGTGGAAAACGGGTTTGAATAGCGCTGTGTTTGCCGCTTTGTAAGTCGTCTTCGATGATGGTGCGGATGAAATGGTTGTCCGCAAATTGTTCTTTATTCAGCATAAAATCGTCTTTATGAAAGATAAGGATTCAGACGGCCTGTTGGTCTTGAAAAGGCCGTCTGAAAAGAAATTTTGAAAAATGAATTGTACCTGAGATGGCGGATTTGATAAATCGTTTAGGCGCAAGGTTGAGTCGCTGCCAAGCAAGCATGGCGCGCATTCATTTCGTCTGACCACGCGGCCAATTCGGAGAATCCTTCCATGGTATCGGCTTGGGTCAAGGCGTTGCGAAAACGGAGAAAATCAATCGCGCACACGGCATTGAGTGTGCCGATATTCAATTCTGTGCCAAATGGCTGAATGGCTTCGGCCAACACCGGCAGCGTGCGCGTGTTGCGCTGCATAATCTGGGCATGGCGCGACTGCCACCATTCAGCTTCGGCGCGCAACAGCTTTTCACCGACCATATCAATGGTGTTGTCCAGCATACCTGCGGCCAAATCGTGCAGATTCAAGATTGCCCAACGATTGTCACCTTGCGGATATAAGCTGTCGTTACTGCCGTGTGCATCAAGGTATTCGGCGATGACATTGCTGCTGTAAAGCCATGTGCCGTCATCGGTTTGCAACACCGGAATGCGGCCGAGCGGTGTATCGCGGTTGTGTTCGGCTTGTTCGGAAAACGCTGCGCCGCTGATGAGATGGGCTTCAATCTGCGCCTCCAAGCCGTGATAAGCGGCCACGGCACGCACTTTGCGCACATACGGGCTGGTATTGGAATACCATAATTTCATGTTCTGCTCCTAAGATGAGCGCGTAGGCGGCGTGAGCCATTCCACGCCGGCGCTGTCGAGAATTTTGCGCATATTATCGGCCGGCGCGCGGTCGGTAAACACTTTATCGAATTCGGTAATGCTGCCCAAGCGCACTAAGGCATTGCTGTTGAACTTGGTGTGATCCACGCCCAAAAACTTCACGCGCGCATTGTTCATCATCGCCTGCATCACGCTGACTTCTTTGTAGTCGTAATCCAAAAGCGAGCCGTCTTCTTCCACGCCATGGGTGCTCATCACCGCATAATCGACTTTAAATTGATTAATAAAATCCACAGTAGCCACGCCGGTCACGCCGCCGTCAATCGGGCGCACCACGCCGGACGTGATAATCACAATATAGTCGCTGCGTGAAGATGCCATTGAGGCGACGTAAATATTGTTGGTGATGATGCGTAAGTTTCGGCGCTGCTTAATCAGCGCGGCGGCCACGGCTTCCATGGTGGTGCCGATACTGAGAAACAGCGAGGCATTATCGGGAATTTGGTCGGCAATCAGTTGCGCAATGGCATTTTTCTCTTCCTGATGGCTGTTGCGCTTGCCTTGTTGCAACTCGCTTTCTAATACATCACCCAAAGTCGCCCCGCCATGATAGCGGCGCAACACGTTTTCTTCGCTCAATAAGTTAATATCACGGCGGATGGTCTGCGGCGTTACGTCCAATTCTTTGGCCAATTGGTCGATGGACATATAATGCTGCGCGCGCACCAATTCGATGATTTTTTCGTGTCTTTGGATTCGTGGTTTCATGGTATTCTCTTTTGTGTGGCCTGCCGTATTGTTCTTATGCAGAATATTTTTAGAATTTTGCCAAATTTTGCTAACGGCTTCAACCAAATGAGGAAAAAACCACCATCAAAAACGGCGCCGCCACATTAACGATAAAGCCGAAACTAATCGCCAGCGGCACAGCGGCCAAACCACCCGAGCTTTGGATAACCGGCAAAGTAAAATCCAAGCTGGTCGCCCCGCCCACGCCCACCGCCGCGCTCGGATGGCGGCGCATCAACATCGGAATAAACACCAGCGCAAAAAATTCCCGCCCCAAATCGTTCAAGAGCATAATACTGCCCCACACCGCGCCGTAAGCTTCGGTCATCACCAGGCCCGACAAAGAATACCAGCCGAAGCCCGAAGCCAGAGCCAAGCCTTTCAGCCACGAGACATCTTCATTCAACGCAGCAAACAACCAACCGCCGGCCAACGACGATGCCATCATGATCATGGCCGTCTGAACGCCGCGCTTATTAATCAATACTTGGCGCAAACTCACACCGCTGCCGTTGAGCTGGATACCGATCAGCAACACCAGCGCCATCAGGCAATACATACCCAAGTTTTCAGACGGCAGCCACACGTCGGCCATCAATTTGCCGAATACAAAACCCAAAGCCACGCAGCCGAGCTGTTTGGCGCTGCCCGATAAACTCACATTGGCTTTTTGGCCCGAACCTTTGGCCTGCCACGGAAAGCGGCGGTCAAACCACATCAAGGCCAGTAAATTCATGCCGATGGTGCAGGCAAACAATAATAAAGTCGTCAGCACGATGGTATTGAGTTGCGAACCCAAATTCTCCACGCGCGCGAGCGACACGCCGATTAAAAACAGCACGGCATACACCAGCACCACCAGCATTTTATCCACTAAGGCCAAATAATGTTTGGGCAGGCGGATAAAAAAACCAAGAAACATCGGCACCAACACCGACAATAAGGTTGTCAAACTTTCCATTTTTTCCCACATCAAAGGCCGTCTGAAAACCTTTCAGACGGCCTCTCTTTGATTCATTAATGCAATTCGTTTTGCGCTTCGTATTTGCCTTCCAAGCGCTCGATACAGCTGCCCAAGTGACGGCGCAACAGTTTCAACACCCGCGTGCGTTTGCCTGCGGCGAGCAAATCCAAAATTTCGCGATGCTCATTATAGGTGTGGCCGCTGGTGCGGTGGCCGTGGCCGTGGCTGCGTTCGCCAAATACCGCCACAATCAGCGATGAGCGGGCGCACAAGGTATTCATGATTTCAAACAATACATCATTATCCAACAGGCGCACCAATTCAACGTGGAAGGCATTGGCCAAACGGTTCCAGCCCACGCTGTCGCCGTTTACCGATGCTTCCGCTTCGCGCTCAATCATGTCATACATCGGTTGCAAACGCGTTTCTAAATCCGGCAATTCAAGCAGCAAATTGAAAATCATCGCTTCCAATTCGATGCGCGACTTATACACATCCTGAATTTCTTTCAAATCCGGCACATGCACGAAAGCGCCGCGATTAGGCTGCAAATCGACAATTTTATCGTGCGCCAACAGCGACAAAGCGCTGCGCACGGTATTGCGTGAACACACCATCTGGCGACACAAATCGGATTCGGTCAGCTTCTTGCCCGGCAACAAAACGTGGTCTGTAATGGCATCCAAAATAGATGCATAAACACGGAAAAGCTCGGAATCATGTCGCTCTTCCAAAATTAATGAAGACGTCGCCGGTGCAGTATTGGTTGCGTTATGATTTGATTTATTTTGATTATTCATTTGATTTTCCTAGCAATTTTACTTGCACAAACGGATTATTTATAATATTAATAAAATTTGTTGACAATTCAGAGCATAAATTGCACAATAACTCTAAAGAAAAGCCAAGTATTACAAGGCGGTTAAATAGAGAGAAAAGGTTCAAATCGGCAGATATATTCAAGATACAGCTTGAATATATCTGCTTTTTTGATGGGCGATTTGCAGGCAAATGTTGCGCCATACGGATTTAATCTGCCCTATCATGCTGTTCAGACGGCCTTTTACGCTATTTCGCCATGCGCGCCCTAACGAGCTATTTTACCTGAAAACGGCATTATTAATTCATTTTTAAATGAGGCCGTCTGAAAAATCCCACTGCCCTTTGCCACACCCCAGATTTGAGCTTTGCCCAAGATAGGGAATGTGCAAAGTCATCAGGCTTCAGCAACTTCAAAACTGTGCGTGACCTTCGCCGCTTTGCCCAACATAATCGATGCAGAGCAGTATTTTTCCGCCGACAATTCCACCGCTTTGGCAATTGCCGTTTCTTTCAAATCATGACCGATGACTTTGAAATGAATATGGATTTCGGTAAACACGCGCGGTGCTTCATCGGCGCGTTTGGCTGTTACCGTGGCTTGGCAATCGACTACTTTTTGGCGTTGCTTCTCGGCAATCATCACCACATCAATGCTGGAACAACCGGCCACACCCAGCAACAACATTTCCATCGGGCTGGCACCGCGCTTCACCGCGCCTTCCGCCGCCGCACCTTCCATCACCACACTGTGTCCGCCCTCAGTGGTGCCGACAAAACACATTCCGTCCAACCATTTTGATGTAACTTGCATATTCTATACTTTCTTAATAAGCACCGCACTGGATTTGGATGCGGCTTAGATGTCGCGTATTGTAAACAATTCCATGCCAAATTACCAATGCTGCTAATGGTGTAATAATTTTTGATGCGCAAAAAGATGCTGCGCTTAAAACAACATCAGGCAATATTCTCGCCATGAGGTTTTCGTTTAAAGCATGATGTTATTAGGTATATGATGCTTCTTCATGAAATATCCATACTCAAGGCCGTCTGAAAAACAGATTTTCAGACGGCCTTTTACCATCACAATCAATCTTTATAAGCCCAATGGTTCACCGGCCCGTGACCTGCGCCGATGTTCAGCGGTTGGCTGATGGCGGCGGTGATGTAGTCTTTGGCGGTTTGCACGGCTTCTTCTACGGCAAAACCTTTGGCCAATTCGGCGGTAATACAGGCAGAGAAGGTACAACCGGTGCCGTGGGTGTGCGGCGTTGGGAAACGCAGGCTTTCCATTTCCACCACATCATTCGGTGTAAACAGCCAATCGGTGCAGACTTCGCTTTGGCTGTTGTCCAGATGGCCGCCTTTAATCACCACATGCTTCACGCCCGCTTCTTGCAGCAGCCGCGCGGCGCGTTCGGCATCTTGGCGGTTGTCGATTTTCACGCCGGTCAAGGCTTCGGCTTCGGGCAGGTTGGGCGTAAGCACATCGGTGCGCGGCAACAAATGTTTTTTCATTGCTTCCACTGCCGAATTGTGCAGCAAAGAAGCGCCGCCTTTGGCAATCATCACCGGATCGAGCACCATCTGGCCGAAACGGCAACTTTGCAGATTATCCGCCACACATTCGATGATTTCCGCCGTGCCGAGCATACCGAGCTTGAACGCGCGGATGTCGAAATCGTCGGCCACCGCTTTGATTTGCGCGGTGATGATGTCGGTCGGCACGAAATGCACGCCGTGTACGCCCAAGGTATTTTGTGCCGTTACCGCGGTCAGCACACTGGTGCCAAATACGCCGCGCATTTGAAAGGTTTTCAAATCGGCCTGAATGCCCGCGCCGCCGCCCGAATCGGAACCGGCGATGGTTAAACTTTGTACGAATGTTTCTGCCATTTTTATTCTCCTTAAATCGTTCAGACGGCCTTATTAAACATGCCGTCTGAAAAATTGTTTCAAAATATAATCATGCGTTTGTCTGTTCAGACGGCCTCAACACGCGCTTTGTCGGCCAAATCTTGCGCGCTCGTTATGGCTAAGCTGTCGATTAGCTTCACGCCAAACGTGCCGCTTTGGCGTTCATCCAAACCCTGTGCGGCGGCTTCTCCGGCAACGGCGTAAAAGGTGCAAGCGGCTGTGACCGCAGCCAAATCATCGCCCTGCTCCGTTGCCAAAAATGCCGCAATCACAGCACCGAGCAAGCAGCCTGATGCGGTAATCTTCGGAAACAGCGGCGTGTTGTTGTTCACGGCAAATGTCGATTGGCCGTCTGAAACATAATCCGTCTCGCCGCTTACCGCCACAATACATTGATATTTCTGCGCCACCGCTGCCGCAATCTGCGCCGCGTTGACCGCACCTTGCCCCGCATCCACACCTTTGCCCTGCCATGCTTCTCCGGCAATAAAACCAATTTCCGCCGCATTGCCCCGTATCGCTGCAAACTTAATTTTTTCAAGCAAACGCGCCACGGTTTCACGGCGCAACGGCGTCGCGGCCACGCCCACAGGGTCAAGCACCACCGGAATGCCACGCGCATTGGCCGCTTTTCCGGCGGCAAACATCGCCGCGATGGTGGATTGTTCCAATGTGCCGATGTTAATCAGCAAAGCATCGCAAATCGCCGCCATATCCGCCATTTCATCAGGCTCGTTGGCCATAATCGGCGAAGCCCCCGCCGCCAGCAAACCGTTGGCGGTGAAATGCGCGGCCACGGTATTGGTGATGCTGTGCACCAAAGGATTGCGCGCGCGCATGTGGTCAAGATAGGCAAAATTCATGATGGTTTCCTTAACAATCGTTCAGACGGCCTTGAACTTAACGAGGCCATCTGAAACTTTATCCAGACTGAAAAAAGCACAACCCGCCGATGCGCGGGTTGTGCCTTCATAGCAATCAATGCTTGTGATGAGTTTCCTACGCCAGTGCAAACTGTATCAGGTTCACGGGTATATTCTCAGCAGCATTGCAACCGCACCCCGACTCTAATCAATAAAATACCCGGCTATATTAGCTTAGATTATCGTGCCATGGCAATGTTTGGTGCATGGCGGATCAGTACGGTTATTTTCAACATAAACCTCACTTATTTGATCAGCCTTTATCGATTTTAGTTAAATAAACATCCATTATGTTAGCAAACGTTAAAATTTATATTGGGGGCTTAGGAAGCAAAAATATTAAATTGGGTTATTTCGAAGCATCTTCATTAATATTTTACCTAAATCTTCATGCCGGTGGTTAAACCTAAACTCCGTTTCTTTAAGATGCAGATAAAACATCTCTTTGGAAATACCATGAAATTTAGCCAAACGCCCCTTAGCATAACTCCAAAAAGATTCAATACCATTGATATGTTGCTTTCCTCGAGCAAACTCATTGGAACCATGATGGACACGGTAATGCTTCTCATAGCCCATATCGACAAGACCGTCATATGCTTTCCAGCCGTCAGTATTGATTTCACTGTCAGCAGATATGTGACCACGTATGACCTTGATTAGTGAGGCTTTCGAAGCGTCGGGAACGATTTCCGTATAGACCACGCCATTGCGTTTCAGTATGCCAAATACGATGGTTTTACCTGACGCTCCGCGACCGCGCTTACCCCTGATACGTCGCGCACCAAAGTAAGATTCATCTAATTCGACCACACCGGACAGTGGTGAGCTTTGTTCGCACAGAGCAGCAATCCTGTGTCTGATTTTCAGGAAAATAGGATTGATACTGCGTACACTAATGCCGGTCATTTTAGCAGTATCGGAAGCGGTCAAATCAAGAGCGAAACAGCGGATTATTTCTCTAAACTTTTGCTCTGAAATTTTGCTGAACTTTTGATACTTATTTTTTAGTTTCATATTAGGAGCTTATCAGGTTTTTTGATGATTTTGCTTCCTAAGCCCCTATCTTATATGGCACGCCACGATGCAGTGATGCAAGATTTGCAAGATTTGGGGGAGCAACCTGATACCTATAACAAAGCCCTACCACAGGAAATTGGCAATAAAGCCATCGGCTGGCTCTACTGCGCCGAAGGATCTAACTTAGGTGCAGCCTTTCTGTTTAAACACGCGCAAAAACTGGATTACAACGGCGAACACGGCGCACGCCATCTGGCACCACACCCCGACGGCCGCGGCAAACACTGGCGCGAATTTGTCGAGCATTTAAATGCGCTGCCTTTGTCACCAGAAGCAGAAGCAGAAGCCATTCAAGGTGCCAAAGAAGCATTTGAGTTTTATAAAACCGTTTTGCGCAAAACCTTTGGCTTACCCGAAGGCGCAGAAGCACCGGCAGGTTTCCAACCACACCGTCATTAATCAAATTATTGAAGTATCAGGCCGTCTGAATATTCAGACGGCCTGATACTTTTTAAACAGACTCTCAAAGATGCCAACATTGACAAGCCCGATTCGGAAGCGTAGTTTTAAGCCATTGCCACTTGAGGCCGTCTGAAACTTTTCAAAGGACTATCCCATGCAACTCAACGACCCACACTTATTGAAAAACCTGTGTTACATCAACGGCCAATGGTTACCGGCAAAAAGCGGCCAAACCATACTCATCACCAATCCGGCTAATGGGAAAATCGTCGGCGAAGTGCCCGACATGGGCGAACAAGAAGCGCGCGAAGCGGTCGATGCCGCCTATGCCGCGTTGCCCGAATGGTCGGCGCAAACCGCGCAAGAGCGCAGCCGCATTTTGCGCCGCTGGTTTGATTTGATGATGGAACACCAAGACGATTTGGCCATGATTCTGACCATGGAACAAGGCAAGCCTTTGGCCGAAGCGAAAGGCGAAATCGCTTACGGCGCGTCGTATATCGAGTGGTTTGCCGAAGAAGCCAAACGCGTTTATGGCGACACCATTCCGGCGGTATCCGCCGACCAACGCGTGCAGGTCATCCGCCAACCGGTCGGCGTGTGCGCCGCGATTACGCCTTGGAATTTCCCCAACGCCATGATTACGCGCAAAGTCGCGCCCGCGCTGGCCGCCGGCTGCACGTTCGTCATCCGCCCTGCGTCCAAAACGCCGCTTTCTGCGTTAGCGATTATTGAATTGGCCGAACGCGCAGGTATTCCGAAAGGCGTGTTGAACATCATTACCGGCTCATCGCGCGACATCGGCGGCGTGTTGACGCAAGACACACGCGTGCGCAAATTCAGCTTTACCGGCTCGACTGAAATCGGCCGCAAACTGATGGCACAATGCGCCGACAGCGTGAAAAAAATCTCGTTGGAATTGGGTGGCAATGCGCCGTTTATCGTATTGGATGATGCCGAAATCGACGAAGCAGTCAAAGGCGCGGTAGCGAGCAAATTCCGCAATGCCGGACAAACCTGCGTCTGCGCCAACCGCTTTTATGTGCAAGACGGCGTGTATGAAGAATTTGTCGAAAAATTCACCGCCGCCGTGCAAAAACTCACCGTCGGCAACGGCTGGGAAGACGGTACCGACATCGGCCCGCTGATTGATGAAGAAGCGGTGAAAAAAGTCAAAGAATTCATCGATGATGCACAGCAAAAAGGCGGTAAATTATTGTGGGGCGGCGGTTCAGACGGCCTGTTTATGCAGCCTGCCGTATTGCGCGATGCCACGCAGGACATGAAGTTTGCCAAAGAAGAAATCTTCGGCCCGCTCGCGCCGGTGTTCCGTTTCAGCCACGATGAAGAAGCGATCAAATTCGCCAACGACACCGAATTCGGCTTGGCCGCCTATCTCTACAGTCGCGACATCGGCCGTATCACTCACACCCAAGAAGCCTTGGAATACGGCATGGTCGCAGTGAATACCGGCGGTTTATCTAACGTAGCTGCGCCGTTTGGCGGCATCAAACAATCGGGCATCGGCCGCGAAGGCTCGAAATACGGCATGGATGATTATCTGGAAATGAAATACATCGTCACTGCTGGCGTGAGCCGCTAAATATAAACAATCTATTTTTAAGGCCGTCTGAAAACCCAGGTTTCAGACGGCCTTTTGTTATCCAATCAAGCGATTGATTCTACTATATTTATTTCCTATGAAATGATTCCACATAAAGTATTGATAAAAAATAATATAATTTATTTGTTATATAAAGAAATATATGCTAAAAATAAATTACCATGACAAACTTGTTTTGAATCATGGATTAAGCGATTAAAACCATAACAAAAAAGGAGAAAATCATGCGGAACCTTACCCTATTTTTGCTGATTTCCGGTATCGGCTTAACGGCCTGCAGCCCAAACAACACCAGCCAAACCGAGCAAGCGAAGCCAATCGAACCAGCGGCTTCTGCCGTGGCTACCGCGCCCGAAGCTGTCAAAGCTTCCGCACCCGCTGCACCGGCCAAAACCGAAACCATCAAAGTGACCTTGGTTGATGTCAAAACCATTCCGGAAGGCGCTGAAGGCGATGCCATTCGCGATGGTTTGGATATTGCCACCCGCACCGCTCTGCGCGTTCCCGACCACGTCGGCAACCACTTAAACTGCACCAGTTGCCACTTGGGCAACGGCTCTACGCCTTACGCCGCACCGTGGAACGGCGTACCGGCCTTGTTCCCACTATACCGCGCACGCAGCGGCAAAGTGGACACCATCGAAGAGCGCATCAATGGCTGCTTTATGCGCTCGATGAACGGCAAACCTTTGGCAGACGACAGCACCGAAATGCGCAATCTGATTGCCTACATGACTTGGCTTTCTAAAGACATCCCGCCCGGACACAGCCCCGAAGGCCGCGGCTTTGTTGAAATCGATAAAAATTTGGTGCCAAACCGTGTCAACGGTAAAGCCATTTTTGAACAAAAATGCGTGGTTTGTCACGGCGAACAAGGCGAAGGCATGTTGCAGCCGGGTAACAGCGGCTATATCTACCCTGCCGTTGCCGGTAAAAATTCCTTCAACGACGGCGCCGGCATGGCGCGCACATACACTGCCGCCGCGTTTATCAAAGGCAATATGCCGTTTGGCCAACCCAACAGCCTGACCGACCAAGAAGCGGTTGACGTAGCCGATTTCATGAGCCACATGGATCGACCGGTGTTTGCCCACAAACACAAAGACTGGCCAAAAGGCGATGCGCCAAAAGATGTACGCCGTTGATTGGATGTTGAAACAAGATTGAACACTTGTCAGCATCTCGGATATCAGCATAGCTTAAAGCCCACTCACAGCCATATGCCAAATCCGAAAGATGTATCAAGCTTTCAGGCCGTCTGAAAATCCAGTTTTCAGACGGCCTCTGCGTATTCAAGCATTGAATCTTTAAGCGTTTTTTTGTACAATTGCGCGTCTTTTATTATTCAACAGGCCGTCTGAAGCACGGCCTGAAATTTTTAGAAAAATCATTATGTCGAATATCCCCGAACAAGTGCGCCACCGCCGCACTTTTGCCATCATTTCCCACCCCGATGCGGGTAAAACCACGCTAACCGAAAAGCTGTTGTTGTTCTCAGGTGCGATTCAAAGCGCCGGTACAGTGAAAGGCAAGAAAACCGGCAAATTCGCCACCTCCGACTGGATGGACATCGAAAAACAACGCGGCATTTCCGTGGCCTCATCGGTGATGCAGTTCGACTACAACGACCACACCGTCAACCTGCTCGACACCCCAGGCCACCAAGACTTCTCGGAAGATACCTACCGCGTATTGACCGCGGTTGACAGTGCCTTGATGGTAATTGATGCCGCCAAAGGCGTGGAAGCACAAACGATTAAACTCTTAAACGTCTGCCGCCTGCGCAACACGCCGATTGTCACGTTTATGAACAAATACGACCGTGAAGTGCGCGATTCGTTGGAATTGCTCGACGAGGTGGAAAACATCTTAAAAATTCGCTGTGCACCCGTGACTTGGCCGATCGGCATGGGCAAAAACTTCAAAGGCGTGTATCACATTCTGAATGACGAAGTGTATCTGTTCGAAGCCGGCGGCGAGCGTTTGCCGCACGAATTCGACGTGATTAAAGGCATCGACAACCCTGAGCTGGAAAGCCGTTTTCCTTTGGAAATCCAACAGTTGCGCGATGAAATCGAATTGGTGCAAGCCGCGTCTAACGAGTTTGATTTGGAAGAATTTTTGGCGGGCGAACTCACGCCGGTATTCTTCGGCTCGGCGATCAACAATTTCGGCATCCAAGAAATCTTAAATTCCTTAATCGACTGGGCGCCCGCACCGCAAGGCCGCGATGCCACCGTGCGCGTGGTTGAACCGACCGAAGAAAAATTCTCCGGTTTCGTGTTTAAAATTCAAGCCAATATGGACCCGAAACACCGCGACCGTATCGCCTTTTTGCGCGTATGCTCCGGCAAATTCGAGCGCGGCATGAAGATGAAACACCTGCGCATCAACCGCGACATCGCCGCCTCCAGCGTGGTGACGTTTATGTCGCACGACCGCGAATTGGTCGAAGAAGCCTACGCCGGCGACATCATCGGTATCCCGAACCACGGCAATATCCAAATCGGCGACAGCTTTTCCGAAGGCGAGCAGCTGGCGTTTACCGGCATTCCGTTTTTCGCGCCGGAATTGTTCCGCAGCGTACGCATTAAAAACCCGCTTAAAATCAAGCAACTGCAAAAAGGCTTGCAGCAGCTTGGCGAAGAAGGCGCGGTGCAGGTATTCAAACCGCAATCGGGCGCGGATTTGATTTTGGGTGCAGTCGGCGTGTTGCAGTTTGAAGTCGTCACCTCACGCTTGGCCGCCGAATACGGCGTAGAAGCCGTGTTCGACAACGCATCGATTTGGTCGGCGCGCTGGGTATCGTGCGACGACAAGAAAAAACTGGCCGAATTTGAAAAAGCCAACGCGGGAAACTTGGCCATCGATGCCGGCGGCAACCTCGCCTACCTCGCACCCAACCGCGTGAATCTTGGCTTGACCCAAGAGCGCTGGCCGGACATTGTGTTCCACGAAACACGCGAACATGCGGTGAATTTGAACGCTTGATGAGATAAATATAAGCAAGGCCGTCTGAAACAAAATGTTTCAGACGGCCTTTTCTTGATGCCAACTTACACCCACAAATCCCAAGCAAATTTGCCGATAATCAACACCAGCAAACACATAAAACCATAGCGCAGAAACTTGGTGCCGCCGCGTATTACCAACCGCGCGCCAATGATGCCGCCGCACAAATTTGCTATGGCCAACGTAACTGCCCATGCCCACACCACGTGACCATGCGGCACAAAAAATGTCAGCGCGGCAAAATTGGTGGTGGTGTTAATGACCTTGCCCGAAGCATTAGCAGTGAGAAAATCATAGCCGTAAAAACGCACGAAAATAAACGCCAACAGGCTGCCTGTACCCGGCCCGAAAATACCGTCATAAAAACCGATTAATGCGCCAAAAAACAAGCCCCATAAGGTTTCTTTGCGCGTGAGTTTGGCGGTGCGCTGGATTTGACCTAAATCTTTCTTCAAAAAAGTATAAATACACATCACAATCATGATGACCAGCATAATCGGCTTCATGTATTCGGTCGGGAAAAACGCCACCGATTTGGCGCCCAAATACGAAGCGATAAACGCCAACATCGCCGCCGGCAACAGCATTTTCCACGGCACGGGAATTTTGCGCACATATTGCCATGTCGCGGTGACTGTACCGGAAAACGATGCCACTTTACCCACACCCAACACGGTCGGCACCGGCGTGCCCGGCAGGATATTAAACAATCCGAGAATTTGCAGCAGACCGCCGCCTCCGACTGCCGCATCCATCAATCCGGCCAAAAAACCAATAATAATCAAAAAGTAAAACGTCGTTTCCATCAACAGGCAGTCTGAGACCTTTGCAAAACCCTACCTACCATCAAAAAAGCTTACCTAGGTTACTAAGTAAGCTTTTTTTCAACATAAAATCCCCAATCATTACCTAAAATTCCCTATTCTCGGGCACATTTCCCCCTTTTCACGCGGCAGCAGACACACGAAGCCTGTTGGCAGCCTTCAGCAGGTTGATACAAATCGCTTTCAAATGACTTTGCGCAGTCACTTTCAATAAGCCGAAGTAAGCCGCACGGTGGTAGCGGAATTTACGGTGTAGCGTACCAAAGCTCTGTTCCACCACATAACGCGTTTTCGACAATTGCTTATTTCTTGCCTTATCTTCTTCAGTTAACGGATGACCCCGGTGCGCCTTACGCATAATGCCGTCTGAAAGTCCTTTTTGTTGCAGTAAGGCTCGATTGGCTTTACTGTCATATCCTTTGTCAGCATAAACCTTGGTGCCTTCGGCAATATCTTGCAGCAACGGTTCAAAGTGATTGCATTCGTGTTCGTTGGCCGGACTGATGTGCAGTTTCTCGATATAGCCTTCATGGTCGGTACGAGTATGTTGTTTATAACCGAGTTTGAACTTACCGTCCTTCTTCACCCAGCGGGCATCTTGGTCTTTGCTGGGAGTGTTTTCTGAAACCACACCGTTTTCATCGGTTTCAATCGCCCGTCGCTGTTTGCCGCCGGGTGGTTGGATTATGGTGGCGTCAATAACGGCTGCTTTGGCATGTTGGATTTTTAAGCCTTTGTCGGTTAATTGGCGGTTAATCAAATCCAGTAATTCGGCAAGTAGATTGTTTTGTGCCAGCCAGTTGCGGTAACGGCACAGTGTGCTGTGGTCGGGGGTGTTGAGCTCGTCAAAACCGCAGAAGAGATAAAAGTCGATACGGGTAATGAGACTGTGTTCGAGTTCGGGATCGGACAGGCTGTGCCATTGGCCGAGTAAGACGGCTTTAAACATGGACAATAATGAATAGGCGGGGCGGCCGCCGTGATGACGGGTATAGCGGCCTTTTTGTTGTTCGAGATAATCGGCAATGGGCTGCCAGTCGATAATGAGCTGAATTTTGAGCAAGGGAAAGCGGTCGGGGTCTTTACCAACGATAGTTTCGACGGTTTGTTTGAAGAAGCTGCTCATGAAGAAAATCCTCTAAATTCGGCTTAAAGGGAATTTAGAGGATTTTAGGGTGTTTGGGAAGTATTATGCCGCTTGGTAACTATAGTTACTTTACATGGGATTTAAGAGGGGTTTTGCAAAGGTCTCAGGCTGAATAAAAATTTTGAATATTTTAATGAAATCAACCTTAATCGTCTATACACAATGCCGTCTGAAACCTTCAGACGGCCTCACCTGCCCATTCATGATAAGAGATTGGATTTTCAGCCAAAATTCATTTAAAATACGCGCCTTTTGATTGTTTTACTACTGACCAACATGAGCGAACACACACACGAACCACACACTCCGCCACCACACCAGTCCTACCGACCTCAGCCACAGCGTAATTTCTTGGGCAGCCTGATTTTTGCCAGCCGCTGGCTGCAACTGCCGATTTATTTGGGCTTGGCAGTAGTGCAAGCCATTTACGCCTATAAATTCTTGAAATTGCTGTGGCATTTGGTGGTCAACCTGAACCAAATGGACGACAACACCATCATGCTGACGATTCTCAACCTAATTGACGTGGTGATGATCGCCAATCTGTTGGTGATGGTGTTGATTGGCGGCTACGAAACCTTTGTTTCACGGCTGCGCGTTGATGACCACCCCGACCAGCCCGAATGGCTCAGCCATGTGAATGCTTCGGTATTGAAAGTGAAGCTGTCGATGTCAATTATCAGCATTTCATCGATTCATTTGCTGCAAACCTTCATCAATGCCGCCAACCTCACTGAAAAACAAATGATGTGGCAATTCATTATTCACATGGGCTTCTTGGTTTCCGCCGTCGCCATGGCGTGGACCGATAAGATTGTGTACAGCACCTCACACAAACACCATTGATTTTTCTATAAATAAATGCCGTCTGAAATGTTCAGGCGGCATTTATTTTTAATAAGCCATTAATTCAACAGCGCGGTTCAAGCCGGTTTCCAAGGAATCGACCATGGCCGCATAACCATCGCCCTGCTGCGGCGTTTCGACATGGAAAGGCTTGCTTTGCCCGTTCGGCCACAGTGCGTAGCCGCTGACCACGGTTTGGCCTTGGTAGCTGCCATTGAACGCTTCGATATACACTTTCAACACTTGGCTGCTTTGACTGCGGCCGGAAGGGATAAAGGTGTATTGGCGGTTTAAGCGGTTGAGTTTGTTGCTCAAACTATTGGCTAATGCGCTATCGAGCGAGCTTGCCCACAAATGGTTTTTGGCAAAATTCAAGTGATGCGCATCAGTCTGATACACCAGCCCGCCTTGGTTCAACGGCTCGGCCAGATACACTCTTACCGCCATTTCGCTGCCTTGGCGCGGCTGGGTGTATTGGCTGTCGGGCAGCACGAAATATCGGGTGCTTTGCGGCGTGCTGCAGGCGGCGAGCAACACGGCGCAAGTTAAGGCTAAAAGGCGCATTATTGGCTTCCTTTCGGTATCGGGTCTTTGGTATTGCTGTTGAAAATCAACGCGTTTGGTTTTTCTTTCAAGGTATTGATCACCGGCTGCGCGTCTTTTAGTGTTTTATCAGGCTGCGCCGTAAAACTTCGCCGTTCACGGCGGAGATATAAGGCGCGGACTGCGTAGCAGTCCTAAAACCGTTGATATTCAGTTAATCAGGCGTTTTCTGCTGTTCAATATACTGCCGAATAATCGTAATCGGCGCACCACCACAGCTACCTGCAAAATAAGACGGCGACCACAACGCACCGCCCCATAATTTTTGTTTGATGCTTGGATAATTTTTCTGTCTAATCATGCGGCTAGATACACCTTTCAAGCTGTTCACCAGTTTTGAAATAGACACTTTGGGCGGATAGTTCACAAGTAAATGAACATGGTCATCTTCGCCGTCAAATTCCACCAGTTGCGCTTCAAAATCGGTGCAGACGCTCTCAAAAATACCGCGCATATCGTCCAAAATTTCTTTTGTGAACACTTTTCGGCGATATTTTGCGACAAATACCAAATGTACATGAAGATTAAAAACAACGTGCCGACCACGTCTTAAATCAGTTTCTTTTTCCATAGACCAAGTGTAAAATTGCTAAAAATTCCATTATCCATGAAATCATGTTAATACTCAAAACATTCAAATTTGAACTGATGCCAAACGGCGAGCAAATCCGCAAAATGAAACAATTTTGCGGTTGTTCGCGTTTCGTATTCAATCGTGCTTTGGCGTATCAAAACGAACAATATCAACAAGATAATTCGTTCAAATTTAGCTACACCAAAATCGCAAATTTGCTGCCTGAATGGAAACGAGAATTAGACTGGCTAAAAGACTGCCACAGCCAAGTTTTGCAGCAAAGTTTGAAAGACTTGGAAAGCGCATTCAAAAACTTCTTTGCCAAACGCGCAGATTTCCCCAAATTCAAACGCAAAGGCGAAAAAGACAGTTTCCGCTTTCCGCAAGGCTGTAAATTGGAGCAGCAAAATAATCGTATCTATTTGCCCAAAATCGGTTGGGTGCGCTATCGCAACAGCCGACACGTTTCAGGCAGCCTGAAAAACGTAACCGTATCGCAAAAATGCGGTAAATGGTTTGTATCTATGCAAACCGAAACCGAGCAGGAAATCGCGCAGCCAAACGGTGGCGAAACTGGGATTGATATGGGTGTTGCCAAATTTGCAACATTGTCCAATGGTCAGTTTTTTGAGCCAATCAACGCATTCAAAACGTTGAAAGGCAAACTAGCAAAACTGCAAAAACAGTTCAAACACAAAACCAAATTCAGCAAAAACTGGCAGAAACTGAAAGCAAAAATCAGCCGTTTGCACCACAAAATCAGCAATATCCGTAAAAACTACCTGCACCAAATCAGCAGCGCAATCAGCCAAAACCACGCGATTGTGTATGTGGAAGATTTGCAGGTGGCGAATATGTCCAAATCCGCTAAAGGCAACGCCGTGCAGCATGGAAAAAACGTTGCTGCCAAATCAAGCTTAAACCGTGCGATTTTAGACCAGTCTTGGTTTGAGTTTCGCCGTCAGTTGGACTATAAGCTGTTGTGGCGCGGTGGGCATTTGGTGGCTGTTCCGCCACAAAATACCAGTCGTTGTTGCCCAGCTTGCGGACATACTGCCAAAGATAACCGTCAAACACAGGCAAACTTTGAATGTGTGCAATGTGGCTATCAAAACAATGCGGATATTGTGGGTGCAATCAATGTGTTAAAGCGCGGTCAAGAGATTTTGGCAGCGCAAAAGTAAAATGAAGTTTCAGGGCAGGACGTGCCCGTAGCGTCTGTGAAGTGAACCGTGCAGTAAGGCGGTCAGCAGCAGAAACCCACCGAAGCGATTTGTGAATGGCTCAATGCCGTTCACAAATCGCCGTAGGAATTCCCTCCCTTCAGGGAGGGAAGGACGTCAACAATGCTCTGTAAGGTGTTTTGCACATCACCGTAAATCGGCGATTGCGGCGATACGCCTTGCAGGGTTTGGCGCAATTCTTTTAAGGTTTGGTTGATTTCGTTCGGAATATTCTGCGTTTGCGATTTGCCGATCAGTTTATCCACCGAATTCAACGTCGTGGTGGCGGATTGCAAAGTGGTTTTCAATTCGGCCAACGATGTATTCAGGTTGCCGACGGTTTGCTCCAGCGGCAGCTTATTGAATTTTTCCAACAAGTTCGCCAATTGTGCCTGCAAATCATCAAAGCCGCCGCTGCGCGTGGCAATCACGGTATCGCCACCATATACGGTATGCGGTTTCAGCTTCGGCAAGGAAGACGGCTCGTCGGTCAGCTCGACCAATTTGCTGCCGGTAATCAGGTTGTTGCTGGCGATGGTGGCAGTCAGGCCGCGGTTTAAGGCCGTCTGAAATTGCTGCTGCCAATGCGCTTTACTTTGCATATCGGCATTCATTTCCAAACGCGACGGCTCAAGGCGGATGCGTACGGGAATCCAGCCGTTGGCAAACAATTGCAGGCTGTCGTTGCGGGCAAAATACGGCACATCCGACACCACACCGATGTTGATGCCTTTGTACTCCACCGGCGCGCCCACGCTCAAACCGCGTACGGATTGTTTGAAAAAGGCAGTGTAGTAAAGCGAGCGGTCGTCCGGCAGGTTTTCCACTTCGCTGCGGCTGTCGTAAAGCGTGAAGGTGTCTTCGTTTTTAACCGATTGCGCATCATCGGTTTTCGGCGAACTAAACGCAATCGCACCCGAGAGCAAAGCCGGCAGCGGCGCCGAATGCACTTGGATGCCGCTACCCGATGTTTGAATATTGATGCCGCTTTCCAACCAGAAACGGCTTTCCGCATGAATCAGTTTGTCATTCGGGCTTTGGATGAAGATGGTGTAATGCACGGTTTGGTCATCGGGATCGAAACGCGCGCTTTCCACCTGACCCACCATAAAGTTTTCATATAAAACCGGACTGCTTACACTCAAAATTTTGTCGTTGGAGCCGGCCAATTTCAAACGCAAACCACTTTGACCGATGGCGGCAATCGGCGGAATATCCAACACTTTAAACACCGATTCTTCTTCCGCACTGGTACCCGGAGTAAAGGCGATGTATGAGCCGGAAAGCAGCGTACCCAAGCCGGTCACGCCGCTCTGATCGATACGCGGTTTGACCACCCAAAATTGCGTGTCTTTACGGATTAAATCTTGCGCATCGGCACTCAATTGCGCCGTGGCTTCCACGCCTTTGCGGTCTTCGCGCAATTTAATTTTGGCGATGCGGCCGACATCTACGTTCAACACTTTAATCACGGTATTGTTGACTTCAATGCCATCAGCGCTGTCAAGCAGCAGCGTGATGGTCGGGCCGGTATTGCGGATTTGCTTCATCAGCAGCCAACCGCCAGCAATCAGGGCAATCAGCGGAATCAGCCATACCACCGACGTGAATACGTTGGTTTTTTTAATACGTGCCGGTGGGGGCGGAGGCGGTAAATCGTTGTCAGGTTGGTTTAAATTATCGTTCATATTCATTATGGCCGTCTGAAACTTTGTCCCAAATCAGGCGCGGATCGAAAAAATAAGCAGAAAGCATGGTGAGCAAGACCACCAAGCAGAAATACACAGCGGCTTCTCCCGGCACCACCCGTGCCATATTGGTGTGAAACGCGCTCATCAAAATAATAATCACAAAAATATCAATCATCGACCAGCGGCCGACCGATTCGGTAATCCGATACATCACCGACATCCAAGGCGCATCAAGTGGCGGCTTGAAATAGGCAGAGGCAATCAACACCGCCATCGCCACAATCTTCAACACCGGTACCAAAATACTGGCGCTGAAAATAATCGCCGCAATCAGCTTATCACCATCGTGCCACATATAAATGATGCCGCTCATGATGGTGTTGATTTCCAGCGCGGTCGGGTTGGACGAAATCATAATCGGCAGCAAATTCGCCGGCACATACAAAATTGCCGCCGCGATTAGAAAACACAGCGAAATACGCAAACTATACGGACGGCGGCGGTATAAATCCGCACCGCACACGCCGCAGGTCTGCTCGCCGGCATCGCGAAAATACAGGCAGCGGCTGCAGCAGATTTTATCTTCAGAGGCCGTCTGAACAGCATTATGGCCTAAAATGCGATGAATTTTATAATAAACCCAGTGCTGCGGAATCGACACCGATGTGCGAATCAGCATCACCGCCAACACCAGCATCAGATAAAAAGCCGGCCCGAATGTCACTTCCGACACCGACGATAATTTAATATACGCCACCAGTGTCGACACAAAAAACACATCGACCATAATCCAATGCCGCAAGCGTACCAGTACGCGCGTGCAATAAAACAACGCCGGCAGCATTTTTTCCATGACCAATGCCGAATACACATACACACACATCAGCAAAAACAGCAAGGGCGTGCCGAATGTCAGAATAAACATCACTTCGGCCAAGAAACCGAATTCCTGCAACACCAGCAGCCGCATCATTTCCGGCAAAGTCAAAATCGACACCACCCCGATCATCTCGATTTTCATAAACAGCATGGTGTACACAAAAGCCATTAAAATCAGCGATGTGGTCGCATAGGCCAATGGCGCAATGTAGGGATTTTTTTCGACCTGAACCAGCTCATGATTGCACGTCGGGCAATGCGCTTCCTGCCCCTGCTGCAAACGCGGAATGTCGGTGCGGCTACCGCAATCTGGACAATCCACCGTGTGCGCCGGTAAAGTGGCATCGTTGCGGAACGATTTAAAACGCCACCAGCGTCGGTAGGTCGGAAACAGTTTCATGAAATCGGGTGTGGAATAAAAACTTTATCAAGGTCGGCATTATATAGCAAAAACAAGCTGATAGCAGCGAAACATTGCAAAAGGCCGTCTGAACAATCATGTTCAGACGGCCTCAATAGCCAATTACCTTACCAATAGCCCAATACTTTCCACCAAATACCGCCAATCACCACAAACACCAGCAGATTGACCACGCTCATGATAAAGCCGACTTTCCACCATTCTCCCAGCGTCGAATAGCCCGAGCCGAAGATAATCGGCGCGGTGCCGGTGGCGTAGTGGGTTAAGGTCATCATAATGTTGGAAGCGGCGGCCATCAATAAAGCAAACAGCATCGGCGGCGCGCCCAAAGCAATACCGGCGGCGTAAAAGGCACCGAACATGGCGGTAATGTGGGCGGTGGTGCTGGCAAACATATAGTGCGCGTATAAATAAGCCAGTAAAAGCAAGGCACATGCGCCCATCCAGCCCATGCCAGTGCTGGCGATACCGCTTTCCAACAAGCCTGAAAACCAGGTCACCACGCCGAGCTTGTTCAAAAAGGTGGCCATCATCACCAAGGCGGCAAACCAAGTGATGGTGTCCCACGCACTTTTTTCTTTCAAGATGTCATCCCACGTCAAGACACCCGAAAGCAGCAGCAGTGACAAGCCGATAAACGCGGTGGTTGTCGCATCAACGGCATACGCTTTGCCCAGCAGCAATGCCGGAATACCTGCCCACAAAAACAGCAAAATGCCGAAAATGCCCAGCATAATCCATTCGCCGCGGCTCATCGGTCCCTGCTCTTTCAAGCGGTCTTTGGCAAATTGCATGGCATTGGGGTTTCTTTCACTTCCGGCGGTGCAATGAAATACAGCACCGTCGGCATCAAAATCATGGCAATCAAACCCGGCACAAACATCGCCAGCGCCCATGTGCCCCAACTCAGCTCGATATCGCTGTTGGTTGCCTTGGCCACCAATTCCACCACCAGCGGGTTCGGTGCCGTGGCGGTGATGAACATGGCCGATGTAATCGGATTACTGTGGTAATTCACCAGCGACAGGTATTTACCCATGCGGTTTTGCGTACCTTTTTCCGGATCGGAATCGTAGCTTGAGGCAATCGCCTTCATCACCGGATGGATAATGCCGCCACCACGCGCGGTATTGCTCGGCGTCACCGGCGCCAACAGCAATTCAGACAAAGCCAAACTATAGCCGATGCCTAAGGTTTTTTTACCCCATACGGCGATAAACAGATAACCGATGCGCGCGCCCAAACCGGTTTTCAAAATGCCGCGCGAAATCATAATCGCCACACCAATCAGCCAAATCAGTGAGCTGGAGAAGCTCGACAGCGCATCTTTAATCGCACCCGAAGGCGTGTCGTTGGTGACACCGGTAAGCGCCACTAAGGTAATGGCAATCATCGCAATCGCACCAATCGGCATGGCTTTGCCGATAATCGCTGCCACCACGCCGACAAACATTGCCAACAAATGCCAGCCGTCGGGCGTTACCCCTTCAGGCACGGGAATCACAAACCAAATCAACAAAGCCAACGCCACCGCAACCGCAGTCGGAATCGGCTTAAAACCTATTTTCTTGTCCATCATCAAGCTCTTGTATGTGTGAAATCGGGATTTAATATTTGTTAGCAACAGTATAATCCCAACTCCCTACCCTCTAACTTTGATGTATCACAATAAATTCGATATTATTTTGATACAAATATTCTGATTTTTGGGCAACATGCGTGAACAAAAACCAAAGGCCGTCTGAAAAAATACCTTTCAGACGGCCTTTTAAGCTTAGATCAATAACCGCTCATTACTTTCCTTCGGGCTTGCCGCCTTGCAGGTAAATATCCAACTTGTCGATATTCTGAATCACACGCTGGAATTGCACCGGACCCGGTTGGCTCGGATATACGCGGCCTTGACACGGGTCGCCTAAAGTGCGGAAGAAATTATCGAACACCGCCGGCGTTAAGAAGCCGATAAACTTGGTGTAATGGTCTTTGATTTGATAGCTGTGCACCACGCCGGCAGGAATGTGTACCGCATCGCCCGGTTGTGCTTCAAGCTGCTGTTTGTTGCCCAGCATATTCACGCGGCCAATCAGCGGATAGAAAATCTCGGTATGTTCGCCATGAAAATGCGGCGGCACCATATCGCCTTTCGGCCCTTCGGTCAACAAGGCGATAAAGCGGCCGTCGCTTGCTTTGGCATCGCCCAAATAAGTAAACATTTGGTCGCCCACCACATAACGTTCGCCTGCACCTTCGGCCAATACATACGCTTGGGCACGGTTTGGTGCTTTATCCAAGGTCATTTTGGCCGCTTGGCGTTTGGCTTTAGGCTCGCCAAACCAAGTTAAGCTGCCGTTTTGCGTGGTCGCCGCCAACAATTGCTCGCGGCTGAAACCGGCTTTGGCTGTTTCAGGCTGCACATGGCCGCTAAACGGCTCACCCATGCGGCTGAATGATTGGTACGTATCGCGGCCGGTTGCCCACAACAAGATTTTATTGCGTTGGTTTTGGAAACGGAATGCGGCTTTCACACCTGGTGGCACGCTGGCATAATCGCCCGGCGTGAGCAGGTAATATTTGCCGTCCAGCCAAAATTCGACTTTACCCTCAATCACATAAAATGCCTGATGTGAGTTTTTCAGACTATACAACGGCAAACCGGCTTCCTTGCCGCCCACCCAAGTCATCATCTCATAATCGCCATCGGTATCAACCGCACGCGCGATGGTGTTCAACACCATGCCGCCAACCAAACGGCGCTCACCTTCGTCATTGCGGATAAAATACGGAATCTTGCGTCCCGGTAATTTGTTCTCCAAGGTCACGGCTTGAATGGCTGAAAAGTCTTACGGCGGTTGCTTGGCTTGTGGCGATGGGGCGGCAACAGCACTCAAACCCACCGACAACAAGGCGGCAGCCAGTGTATGCTTGATAAAAACAGCAGCTTTCATGGTTTCTCCTTTAGAGTTGATTTATGTATTTGTTAATATAGCAGCAAGTTTGAAAACGTGTAAGCAGAATGTTTTACTAAACTGTATGTATAAATTCTACGGTTTATAAACAAAATAAAAGGCCGTCTGAAAAAATATTTTTTCAGACGGCCTTACCATACCATTGTTACAAGCCCAAATCTTTCCACATAGCATCCACCTTGGCCACGGTGGCAGGATCTTTTTCAATCACCCTGCCCCATTCGCGATCAGTTTCGCCCGGCCATTTATTAGTGGCATCCAAGCCCATTTTACCGCCCAAACCGCTGACCGGACTGGCAAAATCCAAGTAATCAATCGGCGTATTTTCCACCAAAACGGTATCGCGCACCGGATCCATGCGCGTGGTAACCGCCCAGATGACTTCTTTCCAGTCGCGCACGTCCACATCTTCATCGACCACAATGATGAATTTGGTGTACATAAACTGGCGCAGGAAACTCCAGCAGCCCATCATCACGCGTTTGGCGTGTCCGGCGTATTGTTTTTTCATCGACACCACCGCCATACGGTAAGAGCAGCCTTCCGGCGGCAGGTAGAAATCGACGATTTCGGGGAATTGCTTCTGCAAAAGCGGCACAAATACTTCGTTTAACGCCACGCCGAGCACGGCCGGTTCATCAGGCGGTTTGCCGGTGTAGGTGGAATGGTAAATCGGGTCTTTGCGCATAGTGATGCGCTCGACAGTAAACACGGGGAACCAATCCTGCTCGTTGTAATAGCCGGTGTGGTCGCCGTAAGGGCCTTCCAGCGCGGTTTCATTCGGATGAATCACACCTTCCAACACGATTTCCGCCCGCGCCGGCACCTGCAAATCGTTGCCGATACAGTTTACCAATTCGGTACGCGAGCCGCGTAGCAAACCGGCAAACTGATATTCGCTCAAGGCATCGGGCACCGGCGTGACCGCGCCCAAAATAGTAGCCGGATCGCAACCCAACACCACGGAAACAGGATACGGCGTATCGGGATTTTGCTTGCGGAATTCCTGATAATCCAACGCACCACCGCGGTGCGACAACCAGCGCATAATCAGCTTGTTTTTGCCGATTAATTGTTGGCGGTAAATGCCGAGATTTTGACGTTTTTTATTCGGGCCGCGGGTCACGGTCAAGCCCCATGTCACCAAAGGCGCGATGTCTTCCGGCCAGCAATGCTGAATCGGCAGTTGATACAAATCGACCGCCTCGCCTTCTAACACGATTTCTTGGCAAGGCGCGTTTTTCACCACGTTTGGCGCCATGCTCCAAATGTCTTTCAATAAAGGCAATTTGGAAAACGCATCTTTAATGCCTTTAGGCGGCTCGGGTTCTTTCAAATAAGCCAGCGTTTGGCCGATTTCGCGTAATTTCGATACGCTGTCTTCGCCCATGCCCATCGCCACACGTTCGGGCGTGCCGAATAAGTTGGCCAACACCGGATAGCCGTAGCGCGTACCATCGGCGCGTACCGGATTTTCAAACAGCAACGCCGGCCCTTCTGCACGCAACACGCGGTCGGCAATCTCAGTCATTTCCAACTCCGGCGACACCGGCGTGGAAATCCGCTTGAGCTTGCCTTGCGCTTCAAGCTGCGCGATAAAATCTCGTAAGTCTTTGTATTTCATTTTGACTCTCTTTCAGCCGAATGTTTTTCAGACGGCCTTATGATTAAGCTTTGCCGAAACAATGGGACTGATTATAACGCGTTTTGCCCAATTGAGCCGCGTTGAAACCATATATCCATACCACGGCATTCTACACCGCGTGATTTGCCTTGATTTACCCTTATTTCGCAATCTTGCGAAGCGGTTAAATTATGATACAATACGCCCCTACTTCTGACGGGTCTGTAGCTCAGGGGTTAGAGCAGGGGACTCATAATCCCTTGGTCGTGGGTTCGAAACCCACCGGACCCACCATATAAATCAACCACTTGGGAAATAACCTTCTCCTTTCCTTTTTCCAAGTGTGCCAAATTAGCGCCATCCGCCAGCCCCATCCTATCCAGTAAAGCCGCATGATTCTGCAAATGCTCCGCAGACAAATGGGCATAGCGGCGCACCATTTCAATGCTTTCCCAACCACCCATCTCTTGCAATGCAGCCAACGGGACACCTGCTTGAATCAGCCAGCTAGCCCATGTATGACGCAAATCATGCCAACGGAAATCAGTAATTTCCGCTTTCTCCAAAGCGTTTTTCCAAATACGGGAACTAATACTCAAAACCTTACGGCCATTAGGCTGTGTAAAAACAAATCGGGGATGTTTCCCCATCTGTTTTGACAACACGGCAACAGCCGTATCATTCAAAGCAACACCTATCGCCCTACCCGACTTACTGTCTGAAGCGTGTATCCAAGCTGTCCGGGCAGACAAGTCCAATTGCTGCCATTCCAAATCTAAAACATTCCTCTGCCTTAAACCTGTTGCCAAGCTAAATACAGCCATGTCGGCCATATATGGCGGCAATGCGGCAATCAACCTTTCGGCTTCTTGTCTTGTCAACCAGCGGATACGTCTTTTCGGCTCTTGATAAAGCTTCAGATAAGGGGCTTTATCCAACCACTCCCACTCTTTGACAGCCTTATTCAATATTGCGCGAATCAAGGCAAGATACCGGTTTTTGGTACTGTCTGAGCACTGCTTGGCGGCCACCACTGCCATGATAAATTCACGGCTTAAATGATGCAGATAGCGACCGCGCAGTTCAGGAAGCCGCCTTAATCGGCATAAATCGTTGGCAATGCTCTTTTTAGCCTGCATTTCATCAATCCACCGTAGGGCAGCTTCTTCCCATAACTTGTCCGGTTTCTCATCAAAATGTCGGGCAGACCATAATTCATACTTTAGTTTATGGTAGAGCCTTTGCGCTTCTTGCTCGTTTTTGGTGCCAGTCGTTTGTCTAATTCACTGGCCGCTTTGTGTTGTGATATCAACATACCACACGCCATTTTTTCGTTTATATATCGGCATTTTTCTTCACTCCTGCTTTCGAGTGATGCCTGCACCTGAGCATTTTCCAAATCCATGAGAAATGCGTCAAGGGCAGACTTTGTAATACAGTAGGCACGTCCGGGTTTGGATGCTTTCAGACGGCCTTCCCGAATATGTTCCCGAATGGTTTCAGGGTGGCATTTGCAGTATGCTGCTGCTTCAACAACGTTAAAAGTGAGCTGCATCAAACCCTCCCAATTTCAAAAATCGGATACACCGCATTTTCCAACAGCAAAGTCAGCTTTCTGATTGCCGCATATCGTTTGATACGCGGCTCCAACATCAGAAAGCTGCCCGGCTTAATATAGAAAAGCAGGCAGAGATAACCCTGCCTGTCTACATCCAGCGGAACCAGCCGGTAGTGCGGAAACTGGTCTTCCGTCGGAACAAACGACGGATACACTTTTACCGTAACAACCGCCGTTTTTTTCTTCTGTCAGCATAAAGTCGCCCTCTTATTGTTTCTTTAAAAACTTCTTTACATCTTGCTTTGCCCATTCAGACAATTCTTTCAAAACAGGGTCTGTTAAGTTTTCGGCTTCTCGGATAATTTCGGTAAGACAGCGTAGGTCGCTATAGCTCTTGCTGGAAACGATGAGAGACAAAAGCTCATAGAATCTATACGCGGTGTAATACAAGATAACGGCTACCAATACGTCAGAACCAACAAAACAGCAAACCAAAGCAATATGGCCACCAGCCAAGACCGGTTCATCTTGGCGGCAATTTCGTCTGCCAATGCCTTGTTCTGAGCCGCAATCTTCGGCTGCATGGCCGCATAAATACGGCCTCCGCTTTCTTTAAGCTGTTCATCGTTTTTGGCCAACAGCTCTGTCAGAATCTGTTCCCGATAGATTTTCAGCTCTTCCGCCGCCTTTACCGTAGCCTTCAGAGAATCGTCCATATCCGCAGCATATCCGGCCAAGCCTTGCTGAATGCTGATACGCTGCTCCTCAAACAAGGTTTTCAGACGGGCTTCCTGTACCAGCAGAATAGCAATTACAGGGTCGTCTGCCGTCAGCTTGATGCCGGACGTGCGAAAGACTTCGGCAATGATGGCTTCTACATTTGCCTGCTTACTCATCATGCGTCCTCTTCACTTGCGCCGGCTGTGGCCAAGAACGGAATTTTGTCCAGTTGGCTGTACAAATCACGCTGCACCGTGCGCAGGCGTTGGCGGGGCATTAAGCCGAAAGCACCAGAGTTTTGCGCCTCGGTCAAAGTCAGGTTTTTAGTCGTCATTTCCTTAATATCCGCTCCGAAGGTATCAGGGTTGCGATTTGGGATATGAACTATGCCGATAATGCGGTCTTGATTAGCCTGATAGACTTTAAAATCAGTAAACCCTTTACCGTCTTTCTCAATCACACCTTGAAAATCATTCAGCCACACGACAATTTCCGCACTATTGCTGTTTAATGTTTGACTCAAACCGGTCATACAGTCTTGCAATGATTGTCCACCGGCTAATGGCACATGGATAATCATGCGGATACCATTTTCAGCCAAAAACGCCGGCACTTCATTCTCTGCCATATATGACATCAGCGGCACAAAAGTAGCCGCACCATTATCAATTACTGCAATACCTTCATCACTTACCAGTCTTTCAATCAAACCATCAAAGAAACGGGCATCAATGTTGTTTGCATCGGTCAAAATTTTGACAATTCCCGGCTCTAATGCAGCATAACGGCTAAATGTAGGATTCACCGGGTCAGTATCAAAGCAATGTAACTGCTCACTGGCTTTAGTCTTTAAATAATCGCCCAAAAAGCTTGCAATCGTTGATTTACCGACACCGCCCTTACCTTGTGCAATAAAATGAACTTCTTTCATGGCATAAACCTTTCGTTTTGTTTGAGCATGTTTTTCACAAAAAGAAACCTGCTCGTCCGAACAGGCTTTCGTTTGTAAAAAAAGCAGCCCCGATTGAGGCTGCCAAAACTGCTTTAACACTTTATGCCGAATGCTGAAGCAGGAGTGAACTTAACGCACGTCCACCCATCTGCCGCCGTTTTTCTCTTCGCCGACATAGCGGACGGCATCACCGGCCGTTGTCCAACCATGTTCAAAATAGGCTTTGCAATACGACGGCTTAGACGGACGGACATAGGTTTTTTTGACGATTGGGCAGCTATCACGATCACGAGTGCGATAACGGGGGCACTCACGAACTTGTACTGTGTAGCGCATGACGCGGTTCAGTTCCTTAGCGTCGCAACGGCCCGCACCGTGAGCAATCGCGTCGACCAACTGCGGCATGTTCTCTTCATTGCTGGCCGGACACAGCTTCAGGAAATTCAGACGGCCTTTGATGGTGTCCGACAGCTTGCGGTGTTTGATGGAAAAATAACGCTTCAGCGAAGGCGCACACTCGCTGGGACGCTCCCCCGACGACAGGCACAAAGTCGCCTCGCAAGCCAAACGGACATCACCGGTCAGCAGATCGTCTGCCTGAGCCGGCAACACCGCCATCAGTGCAACGGCCACAGCCGCCGCAGGTAAACACTTCTTCATATTCGCTCCCCATCTGCACAACGGCAGATATTGCATTGATAGACGAAAAAAAGGATAATCACCGTACCCCTACGAGATTATCCATTTCTCCCAAGAAAAAGCCGTTTTGGAAACAAAGCGCTTTTTCATTGCCACGCGATTGCGCGGACTTCAAACTGACGGCCGACCTGCACGATGTTCACACACAAATCCATATTGCCGCGCATCAGCAAATCCACCTGTTTGACCGCATCCTTCATCGAACCGTAACGTCCGAGCAGACGTTCACGACATTTTTTCAGACGGCTTTTTTTCGCAAACATTTCAATCTCCTTCCACATTCAGGATTGGTTTTCACTAAAAAGCGCAGGGCTTCCACCTGCTCCCCGACCTGTCGCCGGTAGCCAGCGTTATCAGCGCACACGGATATAACGGCAACGGGCTGATAAGGCCCGAAACCGCGATTGTTCAAAGGCTGCCGCTACTGCTAATTGGTTCACGGCCAAAGTGCTTGTACAGGACATCACACACGCTACGGTATCGTAACCCCTCAGTCTTTTGTATCTCAGCCGCTGAGTTGCCGGCCGTCTGAAACGACGGTAGGAACAAAAGGCCGTCTGAAATACACACTTTCAGACGGCCTTTGCATAGGCGGGCATTCCGCTGCCCGTGTTAAGATTGGATTACCACATCTTCTCTTTTCACGAAACAGGAAATGCCCATGGAACTTAAACCCTTAAAACTTGATTGGGATATTAAATACGAATTTACACTCAATAACAGTTCTCCAGTCGAACCCTTTTTGATTTTTGAAATCCCGGTTAAGAGCAGAACAGTATATATGTTCCTGCCATTTCATGATTACCCTTACCACAGCGGATATATCCTGCTGCTTGACACCACCTTATTTCTCGATGCGTGGCGTATGTCGAAAAATGATGAGGACTACCCAAACTATCATTTGGGAAATGAAATATTGTGGCGTAAAGACAGAAAATTTCAGAATACGGGATTTCTGTTCAACCAAGGCAGAAAATCTCCCGTTCCAGTTATCAGTGAGTTAACTTTTGATAAAGATAAAGGCATTGTTTTCTCCGATAGCCTGACAAGAACCGTTTGGCTACTTGCCAACGGAGCGGAATATTTACCGGTGTTCAGTAAAACCCGTCAGAATGCCATGCTCTTACAGCAAGCTGCGGGCAAAACCGGATGCAGTATTTATGCCTGCCATGACTTTCTCAATCATCATTTCCAAACACTAAATCATCAATATCGGGGACTAATGCCCTGATTTCGTCCAAATACGCCTTAAAATAGTAACGTCCATCCGCATATTGCGGATTCAGCAGCAAGAAACGCTCCATACACCGTACCGTAAAAGCAACATCGTCCATACTTCGACCCGTAGGCAGGCTGTGCAATGCTTCGGCCAATTGCCCTGCCGGATTCAGCCGTTGCCGCAAATCGGAAATATCCAAATTCTTGACAGGCCGGTTTTCCGAATCGTACAAACCATCACGTCCGAAGCCGAGATTTCTGATAACGGTAAATGCTTCTCGGGCAAGTAATACGGACAGAACCAGTATCTTTTGCTCATGATTATTGCCCATCTCGCTCTTCCAAATAATATCCCCTACATCCGGTATATAGTTTTTGCTCATAACAATTCCTTGCCGACAGGTTCGCCGCTCGAAATTTCCTGATGAAGGTTGTCATCGATAATGGCAGACAGAAGCTGATCCAAGCAATACCTGCTTTTAACAGGTTCAATCACAATTTTGCCGTTTTCTTCGCGAATATAATACTCAGCCTGCTCAAGCATGACGAAACAGACCACAACGGTTGCCGTCGTGAGACACAAAATACTTGGTTTCCATTTCAACCCTCCTAAAAATACTTACATTCGCATTTCAAGTGCAACGCTCAAATGCCATTGGCAAGGGCTGCTGAAAACAGATCACCCGGTGTCTCATAGTCCAATGTCTTTCTCGGTCGGCGGTTAAGGGCCTCCTCAACCGCTTTAATCTTTTTAGCACCCAGTTTCCTAAAATCCGTCCCCTTTGGGAAGTATTGTCTGATCAGCCCGTTGGTATTCTCCACCAAGCCTTTTTCCCAAGAATGGTATGGACGGCAGAAGTAAGTTTCCGCACCCAGGGCTTTGGCAAAGGTTTTATGTCGGTAAAACTCTTTACCGTTATCCAAAGTAATCGTTTGAATGATATCTTTAAACGGCTTCAATGCCCGAATCACTACCCGGGCTACATCTTCTGCTTTGAAATTGCTGATTTTGCGGATAACGACAAATTTGGTTTTTCTTTCAACAGCAACCACCAGTCCGCTTTTTTGGTCTTTACCGACAATGGTGTCCATCTCGAAATCGCCGACCCGCTCTTTTTGATCGACAATGGCAGGTCTGTGTTCAATGTCGGTTCTGTCCGGTACGCTGCCTTTTGTCCATGCGCCGCTGCCGTATTTTCTGCGGTAGGGTTTGGAAACGATACGCAGATGGGTGTACAGGTCGCCGCCGTTTTGACGGTCTTTGGCGAGATAGCGGTAAAGGGTGCTGTGGTGCAGTTTGATGTGTTGATGTTTCAGCAGGTAGCCGCAGACTTGTTCGGGGCTGTATTTTTGGGTAATCAGTTTGTTAACAGTCTGTTTGACGGCAGTAGTCAGTTTGGTTGGCTTTTTGTTTTTCTTTTTAACTTCGCTTTGCTGTTGTGCTTTTCGGTAACAGTAGGTTCCGTTGACGGAATGCCGTCTGATTTCCCGACTGACGGTGGCGAGATGACAACCGATGTTCTGTGCGATTTGGTTTAGGGGTAGGTTGCGGTAATGTCTGGAAATGTAGTATCTTTGGTGTGAGGTCAGTTGTGTGTAGGCCATATTGCAATCTTTCTTGTCAGGAAAGGCAGTATACCACCGCATACTGGCCTTTTCTGTTATTGGAAATTGCACTTGTTAGGCGAATGTAAGCACTTACATAAAATATAAGGTGCTTGTTTTTTGTGCATTTAATTGAAAGCTTCGCTGATACAGGAGTTTAGTGGATATATGATTATTTTTTGATATGGATATATACAGCTTTTGTGGATAAATAGCTGTAATTGGACATGGTGGATTAAGCTTTGATGGTACTTTGAAGAATTGAGAATTGTACAGAATATATGTACAATAAAAGGTATAAATGATTATTGAGGAGTTCGTTATGAACCATGTTATCAGCTACACTTCTGCTCGAGAAGACTTAGCAAATATCATGACTAGAGTGTGTGAAGACCAAGTCGTAACTCATATTACCCGTAGAAATGGTGGTAACTGTGTTTTAATGTCTGAAGAGGAATACAGTTCAATTATGGAAACACTTTATCTTTTCGGGAATCCGGCCAACGCCTCACGTTTGGAGCAATCCATTGCAGAAGCCGAACAAGGCAAATTTGTAGAGGTTGAGCTGTGAGGGTACACCGTTTCACGGAAAGCGCGGCCGAAGACTTGGCGTATTGGAAAAAGCACGATTTAAAGAAGGTTGAACGCATAAAAGCCCTGTTGGACGACATTAAAGCCAACCACCCAAGAGGAATAGGCAAACCGGAACAACTTCGTCATCAAAAATCAGGTTTATGGTCACGCCGGATAGATCGTGAACACCGGCTGGTTTACTCGGTTGAAGAAAACACAGTTACCGTTTATGCCTGTCGATACCATTATGGCCGCTGAATGGCTAAAAAGCCGTCTGAATAATTTCAGACGGCTTTTTCACTTATATTTTTCCGTATCAATTTTTTCCTGCCAGTTAAATTTTCCCGTGTGATTTTCCTGAGCTTGCGCCGAATCTGCCACCTGAATTTCAGGCTTAGAAACTAGGATACTGTGATTTGTTAATTGATTAACGTTATCAGATTTTTTAATCGGTTTTTCTGTCGCAGAATCTACATTTTGCAATCGGGAACGGATAAACCAGTTTATCGTAGTAAGTCCGGCCTGAATACCGTTTTGCGCCAAAAACTGCTGAATCTGTTTTTGGGAAAAACCATTCTTTTTGAGCAGCAAAATATCATCTTTGAACGGTTCGAGTTTCGATTGACGACCTGATTCAACTTGGCCGGCCATGAAATTTTCAACAGAAATACCCATATCTAAATCCAATCTAGTTTAATCTAGTATATGTCTATTTTACATCTATAAAAATCTAATTTCAATCTAATTTAACTAATTAAAAACCATTTTTTAATCTAATTAAATCTAAATATTTATCTATACTAGATTTATAGATGACTTAATAAAAAACTATTGTTTATCTAGTTTAATCAAATATCAATCTAATATATATCTAACAAAATCTATCTATATCTAATTAGAAAAAACTTCTATATCCCCTCCGCGCGTACCTCCTCCTTCAAAAACGGATATTTCGTAAGAAAGAAGCGAATTTCTGCTAGAACGCAGGATAGGCAACGAGTGCCAAAAACAGGGTGGTTTTACCACCCTGATTCCGCCTAAGAGGCGGAAACGCCGCAGAGCGGCTGGAGGTTTCAAAACAACCATCGGGGGCAGCGGCCGCCGTGTTGTTGGTTGATGTCTAAATTTCAAAGCGCAAAAAGTCCAGACCAAGACGAGTGTCTTTGCACGTCTTCCACCTTTTCCACCACGCCACTAAGGGCGCACCGGACAAAGATGAAAGCCGCACAAAGCCAGTCTGGACTTTTTGCGCTTTGAAATTTTTAACGACATCACAACACGGCGGCCGCTGCCCCCGATGGTTGTTTACTTATGAATGAATGTTTATGAAAGGATGATTTCATGGGACTGGATATGTACGGCTATACCATGCGTGCCGAGTTTGTCGGCGACCGTCAAACTGATGTGAATGTGCGTGATGAAGAACGCGAACAGGCGCAATTAACCGATATTGCCTACTGGCGCAAGTTCAACCATTTGCACGGCTGGATGGAAAAACTGTATCGGGAAAAATTCGGCCGCCAAGACACTTTCAACTGCTGCAATGTGCGATTGGAGCTTGAAGACTTGGCGCGTTTGGAGGCCGATTTAGACGGCGAAAAACTGGAACACACGCCGGGCTTTTTCTTCGGCGATGATGAAATCTACCCTGAAGACATCATCGAAACCAAAGCCTTTATCGAAAAAGCGCGTGCCGCTATTGCCGCAGGGCTGGCCGTGTTCTATGACAGTTGGTGGTAAATCATTATTTCAGACGGCCTTCAGGCCGTCTGCACAAACGGAGAATAAAAAATGAATCCTCAATTTATGCCAAGAGTGCGCTGTTACCGATTCAGCGATACCGCCAGCGAGCAGCCGCCTGAAAATTGCCAAGCGGCGCAACTGATGGAAAAAATCAACGGCGGCGGCCGTCTGAACCGCGAAGAAAAAAACTATCTGACCCGAGCCGTTAAAAACAACGGCTTTTCACGGCGCGGGATTCCCGTGATGGGCTGGATGTTTGATTTTTCGCCTGTGCTGAAACGCTATCTGCTGAACCAATACGGCCAATGGTACGAACTGTGCGCCGCAGATAAAACCGCCTTACGCCATGCGGTTTACGGCCGCATTCATGAAATCGTGGAAATCGGGAGGGCTTGAGATGGGAACGCGTTGCTATATCGGCCGTTTGAAAGCAGACGGCAGCGTGGAGGCTTTTTATGTGCAACTGAACGGTATGCCGTCTGAAACAGGTAAAACCTTGAAGCGCAGTTATCGAACCGCCGCACAGATTGATGCACTGTTTCGGCGCGGCAATATCGACTGGCTGGCGGATACGCCCGAAGAAAGCCCGTTAAACCGCTGGACACCGGGTGAGGTAGAAGGTTTTACCGACCCGAAACACTACCTTGATTCTATGGGCGTGATGATTGCTTTCGTTTATCTGCACGACGGCCATAAATGGCAGGTGTCGAATAATCCGCACGGTAAAAACGCCTCATTCAAAGATTTGCGTTAAGCCTTTCAGACGCCCTTCAGGCCGTCTGCAACCGAAGCAAGGAAACCGAAATGAAATACCGATTTGAATATGATAAAGACGGCTGCCGCCTAATGGTGGCGGAGTTGGATGATGAGCTTGACTGTATCGACTGCACCGATGAAGACCTTGACTGTTTGGGCAAGTATTACCGCGATATGACCGTGATTTTCGACATCGACCTTTACTGCCGCCTGCATCAAATGCTGATGGTAGTAGGGGAAGACCGCAAACAAGTCAAAGTCTGCATGGGCGCAACGATACGGAGTGTCAGCGGCTCGTTTGAATATGCGCTGATGGGGTGCTGTCTGGAAATCTGTTTTTACGGCAACTTTGATGTGGTGGCTCATTGGTTTTGGCAGAACACGAACATTGATTTTCATGTGGCATTGGTATTTCCGCCGAAGTTTTACGCCAACCCTGCAGCGTGGTTTGAACAGGAAATCGAAGAGAAAGGCATCCGCCATGAAAGCTGAAACCGACCGTCTGTTGTCTGAAATTTTAACGCTGCACCCAAAAGAGCAAAGGCATATTTTCATGAGCCTATGGCGACATTCAGACGGCCTGAACGGGAAAATTCCAGATGGGACGGAACTAGAGACAACGGCAATGGCCAACCTTTTACGCTTGAAAAATGTGGCGAGTTTAGACGTGATTTTGCTGGATGTTGCAGAAGAGAAACAATTTTCACCGTGTTTTGATGGTAAATATATTTATGAAATGGATAAATACGGTAAAGAAATTCAGCGTTTAGAGGATGATTTTGAGAAAAAATATATCGGCAGACGCTGGAGAATAGCCGCAGTCTTTGCCTGTTGAGCATACTCATGCCGTCTGAAACGGTTTCAGACGGCATGAATTGGATATTCTGAAGACATAAAATCCGCCCGCCGCAGCCCCGTTACCGCCTCTCAAGGTTCGGCAGAAACGTCCCCACGCCCCCAAGAAAAAAACAGACTTAGGCGATCTCTGCGGCACCTTCGGCAGCCTGCGAAACCCCCACGCCTGTTTTTTTCTTGCCCCCTACGGCGGGCAATGATTCATTTTAATGGATATTTATATTGTTGAAATAAAAATCATTTTATATATATAAATATTTTTAAATTTATGACAAAATAAGTTAAATTACCAAAATAATATTAACGCTATGAGATTTATTCCTATTCCATGCCTGTTTGCAGTGCTGGCTGCCATGTCCCTTAAAGCCTTAGCTGCCGATGAAAACGATGCAGAACTTATCCGCTCCATGCAGCGTCAGCAGCACATAGATGCCGGGCTTGTATCTGATACAGATGTGCGCCTTGAGCAAGAATCGGAAAAGATTGCTTATATCCTGAGCGAAGAGGAAACACCGTGCATTCGGGTTAATCACTTCCGTTTAGATGATGAGACGGAACGCACATTTTCTTTTCTTCCTTCTGCGTTAAGGAAAGAAACGGCTTTTGAGAACGGGATGTGTCTAGGTTCCAATAATTTGGACAAGCTGCAAAAAGCCGCGCAACAAATTTTAATCTCACGCGGCTACCTCACTTCGCAAGCCCTTATCCGGCCGCAAGATATGGCTGGGGGAATTTTGGAATTGCATGTATCGGCTGGTAAAACTGGCAGCATCCGTTATGAAGAAAAACGGGGTAAAGAGCCTGCGCAAGGCAGCATCAGCGCATTCAATAATAAATTTCCTTTATACAAGAACCAGATTCTCAACCTGCGCGATGTAGAGCAGGGTTTGGAAAACCTGCGCCGTTTGCCGAGCGTTGAGGCCGATATTCAGATTATGCCGTCTGAAGAAGAAGAAAAAAGCGATTTGCTGGTCAAATGGACGCAGGATAAACCAGTACGGTTCAGCATCGGTATAGACGATGCTGGTGGCAAGACGACCGGCAAATATCAAGGCAATGCCGCTTTATCTTTTGACAATCCTTTAGGGTTGAGCGACTTGTTTTATCAGGCTGCGCCGTAAAACTTCGCCGTTCACGGCGGAGATATAAGGCGCGGACTGCGTAGCAGTCCTAAAACCGTTGATATTCAGTTAATCAGGCGTTTTCTGCTGTTCAATATACTGCCGAATAATCGTAATCGGCGCACCACCACAGCTACCTGCAAAATAAGACGGCGACCACAACGCACCGCCCCATAATTTTTGTTTGATGCTTGGATAATTTTTCTGTCTAATCATGCGGCTAGATACACCTTTCAAGCTGTTCACCAGTTTTGAAATAGACACTTTGGGCGGATAGTTCACAAGTAAATGAACATGGTCATCTTCGCCGTCAAATTCCACCAGTTGCGCTTCAAAATCGGTGCAGACGCTCTCAAAAATACCGCGCATATCGTCCAAAATTTCTTTTGTGAACACTTTTCGGCGATATTTTGCGACAAATACCAAATGTACATGAAGATTAAAAACAACGTGCCGACCACGTCTTAAATCAGTTTCTTTTTCCATAGACCAAGTGTAAAATTGCTAAAAATTCCATTATCCATGAAATCATGTTAATACTCAAAACATTCAAATTTGAACTGATGCCAAACGGCGAGCAAATCCGCAAAATGAAACAATTTTGCGGTTGTTCGCGTTTCGTATTCAATCGTGCTTTGGCGTATCAAAACGAACAATATCAACAAGATAATTCGTTCAAATTTAGCTACACCAAAATCGCAAATTTGCTGCCTGAATGGAAACGAGAATTAGACTGGCTAAAAGACTGCCACAGCCAAGTTTTGCAGCAAAGTTTGAAAGACTTGGAAAGCGCATTCAAAAACTTCTTTGCCAAACGCGCAGATTTCCCCAAATTCAAACGCAAAGGCGAAAAAGACAGTTTCCGCTTTCCGCAAGGCTGTAAATTGGAGCAGCAAAATAATCGTATCTATTTGCCCAAAATCGGTTGGGTGCGCTATCGCAACAGCCGACACGTTTCAGGCAGCCTGAAAAACGTAACCGTATCGCAAAAATGCGGTAAATGGTTTGTATCTATGCAAACCGAAACCGAGCAGGAAATCGCGCAGCCAAACGGTGGCGAAACTGGGATTGATATGGGTGTTGCCAAATTTGCAACATTGTCCAATGGTCAGTTTTTTGAGCCAATCAACGCATTCAAAACGTTGAAAGGCAAACTAGCAAAACTGCAAAAACAGTTCAAACACAAAACCAAATTCAGCAAAAACTGGCAGAAACTGAAAGCAAAAATCAGCCGTTTGCACCACAAAATCAGCAATATCCGTAAAAACTACCTGCACCAAATCAGCAGCGCAATCAGCCAAAACCACGCGATTGTGTATGTGGAAGATTTGCAGGTGGCGAATATGTCCAAATCCGCTAAAGGCAACGCCGTGCAGCATGGAAAAAACGTTGCTGCCAAATCAAGCTTAAACCGTGCGATTTTAGACCAGTCTTGGTTTGAGTTTCGCCGTCAGTTGGACTATAAGCTGTTGTGGCGCGGTGGGCATTTGGTGGCTGTTCCGCCACAAAATACCAGTCGTTGTTGCCCAGCTTGCGGACATACTGCCAAAGATAACCGTCAAACACAGGCAAACTTTGAATGTGTGCAATGTGGCTATCAAAACAATGCGGATATTGTGGGTGCAATCAATGTGTTAAAGCGCGGTCAAGAGATTTTGGCAGCGCAAAAGTAAAATGAAGTTTCAGGGCAGGACGTGCCCGTAGCGTCTGTGAAGTGAACCGTGCAGTAAGGCGGTCAGCAGCAGAAACCCACCGAAGCGATTTGTGAATGGCTCAATGCCGTTCACAAATCGCCGTAGGAATTCCCTCCCTTCAGGGAGGGAAGGACGTCAAGTTTCCTATGGGCGAGGTTTGGCACACAAAATAGACTTGACTGACTCTTCCGGTGCGGAAGCCGAAAGCGGCTCCAGAAGCTATAGCGTGCATTATTCCCTACCCGTAAAAAAATGGCTGTTTTCCTTTAACCACAACGGCCACCGCTATCACGAAGCGACTGAAGGCTATAGCGTCAATTACGATTACAACGGTAAACAATACCAAAGTAGCCTTGCCGCCGAGCGTATGCTTTGGCGCAACGGCCGCCACAAAACCTCAGCCGGAGTGAAAGTATGGACGCGCCAAACCTATAAATACATTGACGACATCGAAATCGAAGTGCAACGCCGCCGTACTGCAGGTTGGGAAGCAGAGCTGCGCCATAAAGCGTTTTTAGGCCGCTGGCAACTGGACGGCAAGTTATCTTACAAACGGGGTACCGGTATGCGCCAAAGTATGCCCGCACCTGAAGAAAACGGCGGCGGTACTATTCCTGGCACATCCCGCATGAAAATCATTGCCACCAGTTTAGATGCAGCCGCTCCGTTTACCTTAGGCAAACAGCAGTTTTCCTACGAAACCGCTATCCATGCACAATGGAACAAAACGCCTTTGGTTGCCCAAGACAAGTTGTCTATCGGCAGCCGCTACACCGTTCGAGGATTTGACGGTGAACAGAGCCTTTCCGGAGAGCGTGGTTTCTACTGGCAGAACACTTTGGGCTGGCATTTCCATCCGCGCCATCAATTCTATCTCGGCGCGGACTATGGTCGGGTATCGGGCGAAAGTGCCCAATATGCCTCGGGCAAGCGGCTGGCGGGTGCAGTGGCCGGCTTCAGAGGCAGCCATAAAGTAGGCGGTATATTTGCTTATGACTTATTTGCCGGCAAGCCGCTGCACAAGCCCGAAGGTTTTCAGACGGCCAACACCGTTTACGGCTTCAATTTGAATTACAGTTTCTAACCCTCTCCTGCATTTTTTACCGATATTCAGACAGTCTTTCATTATTTACAGGCCGTCTGAAGCGATTACAAACACTGTTTAAAGGGATAAACATGAACAAAGGTCTGCATCGTACCGTTTTCAGTAAAAAGCACAACACCATGGTTGCGGTTGCCGAAACCGCCAACAGTCAAGGCAAAGGCAAACAAGTGGGGAGTTCTGCCCCAGCTTCGCCGATAATTTCAGACGGCCTTTACGGCAAACTCAAAACCACTCTTAAAACCTTGGTCTGCTCTTTGGTTTCCCTGAGCATGGTATTGCCTGCCCACGCCCAAATCACCGCCGACAAATCCGCCCCTAAAAACCAGCAGGCCGTTATTCTTAAAACCAATACCGGTGCGCCGTTGGTCAACATCCAAACTCCTAATGCCCTCGGATTGAGCCACAACCGCTATACCCAGTTTGATGTCGACGCTAAAGGTGCTGTACTGAACAACGATCGCAACAACAACCCGTTTCTGGCCAAAGGCAGTGCGCAGTTGATTTTGAACGAGGTGCGCGGTGCGGCCAGCAAACTCAACGGCATCATTACCGTAGGTGGTCAAAAGGCCGATGTGATTATCGCCAACCCCAACGGCATTACCGTGAACGGCGGCGGCTTTAAAAACGTCGGCCGCGGTATCTTAACCACCGGTACGCCTCAAATCGGCAAAGACGGGGCTTTGACAGGATTCGATGTGCGCCAAGGAAAATTGACCGTCGGTACGTCAGGTTGGAACGACAAAGGCGGAGCCGACTACACCGAAGTGCTTGCCCGTGCAGTAGCTTTGCAGGGGAAATTGCAGGGTAAAAACCTGGCGGTTTCCACCGGTGCGCAGAAAGTGGATTATGCCAGCGGCGAAATCAGTGCAGGTACGGCAGCGGGTACGAAACCTGCCGTCGCCCTCGATACCGCCGCGCTGGGCGGTATGTACGCCGACAGCATTACCCTGATTGCCAATGAAAAAGGCGTGGGCGTCAAAAATGCGGGCACACTCGAAGCGGCCAAGCAATTGATTGTTACTTCCTCCGGCCGTATTGAAAACAGTGGCCGCATCGCCACCACTGCCGACAGCACTGAAGCATCACCGACTTATCTCTCCATCGAAACCACCGAAACAGGCGCAGCAGGCGCATTTATCTCCAATGGCGGCCGGATAGAGAGCAAAGGCTTATTGGTTATTGATACCGGGGAGGACATCGGTTTGCGTAACGGAGCGGTCGTTCAAAACAACGGCAACCGCCCTGCTGCTACGGTATTAAATGCCGGCCGTAATTTGGTTATCGAAAGCAAAGCAAATGTGAACAATGCTAAAGGTTCGACCAATCTGTCGACCGGCGGCCGTACCGTCATCAAGGAGGCCAGTATTCAGACTGGCACTACCGTATACAGTTCCAGCAAAGGCAACGCCGAATTAGGCAATAACACACGCATTACCGGGGCAGATGTTACCGTATTATCCAACGGCACCATCAGCAGTTCCGCCGTAATAGATGCCAAAGACACCGCACACATCGAAGCAGGCAAACCGCTTTCTTTGGAAGCTTCAACAGTTACCTCCGATATCCGCTTAAACGGAGGCAGTATCAAGGGCGGCAAGCAGCTTGCTTTACTGGCAGACGATAACATTACTGCCAACACTACCAATCTGAATACTCCCGGCAATCTGTATGTTCATACAGGTAAAGATCTGAATTTGAATGTTGATAAAGATTTGTCTGCCGCCAGCATCCATTTGAAATCGGATAACGCTGCCCATATTACCGGCACCAGTAAAACCCTCACTGCCTCAAAAGACATGGGTGTGGAGGCAGGCTCGCTGAATGTTACCAATACCAATCTGCGTACCAACTCGGGTAATCTGCACATTCAGGCAGCCAAAGGCAATATTCAGCTTCGCAATACCAAGCTGAACGCAGCCAAGGCTCTCGAAACCACCGCATTGCAGGGCAATATCGTTTCAGACGGCCTTCATGCTGTTTCTGCAGACGGTCATGTATCCTTATTGGCCAACGGTAATGCCGACTTTACCGGTCACAATACCCTGACAGCCAAGGCCGATGTCAATGCAGGATCGGTTGGTAAAGGCCGTCTGAAAGCAGACAATACCAATATCACTTCATCTTCAGGAGATATTACGTTGGTTGCCGGCAACGGTATTCAGCTTGGTGACGGAAAACAACGCAATTCAATCAACGGAAAACACATCAGCATCAAAAACAACGGTGGTAATGCCGACTTAAAAAACCTTAACGTCCATGCCAAAAGCGGGGCATTGAACATTCATTCCGACCGGGCATTGAGCATAGAAAATACCAAGCTGGAGTCTACCCATAATACGCATCTTAATGCACAACACGAGCGGGTAACGCTCAACCAAGTAGATGCCTACGCACACCGTCATCTAAGCATTACCGGCAGCCAGATTTGGCAAAACGACAAACTGCCTTCTGCCAACAAGCTGGTGGCTAACGGTGTATTGGCACTCAATGCGCGCTATTCCCAAATTGCCGACAACACCACGCTGAGAGCGGGTGCAATCAACCTTACTGCCGGTACCGCCCTAGTCAAGCGCGGCAACATCAATTGGAGTACCGTTTCGACCAAAACTTTGGAAGATAATGCCGAATTAAAACCATTGGCCGGACGGCTGAATATTGAAGCAGGTAGCGGCACATTAACCATCGAACCTGCCAACCGCATCAGTGCGCATACCGACCTGAGCATCAAAACAGGCGGAAAATTGCTGTTGTCTGCAAAAGGAGGAAATGCAGGTGCGCCTAGTGCTCAAGTTTCCTCATTGGAAGCAAAAGGCAATATCCGTCTGGTTACAGGAGAAACAGATTTAAGAGGTTCTAAAATTACAGCCGGTAAAAACTTGGTTGTCGCCACCACCAAAGGCAAGTTGAATATCGAAGCCGTAAACAACTCATTCAGCAATTATTTTCCTACACAAAAAGCGGCTGAACTCAACCAAAAATCCAAAGAATTGGAACAGCAGATTGCGCAGTTGAAAAAAAGCTCGCCTAAAAGCAAGCTGATTCCAACCCTGCAAGAAGAACGCGACCGTCTCGCTTTCTATATTCAAGCCATCAACAAGGAAGTTAAAGGTAAAAAACCCAAAGGCAAAGAATACCTGCAAGCCAAGCTTTCTGCACAAAATATTGACTTGATTTCCGCACAAGGCATCGAAATCAGCGGTTCCGATATTACCGCTTCCAAAAAACTGAACCTTCACGCCGCAGGCGTATTGCCAAAGGCAGCAGATTCAGAGGCGGCTGCTATTCTGATTGACGGCATAACCGACCAATATGAAATTGGCAAGCCCACCTACAAGAGTCACTACGACAAAGCTGCTCTGAACAAGCCTTCACGTTTGACCGGACGTACGGGGGTAAGTATTCATGCAGCTGCGGCACTCGATGATGCACGTATTATTATCGGTGCATCCGAAATCAAAGCTCCCTCAGGCAGCATAGACATCAAAGCCCATAGTGATATTGTACTGGAGGCTGGACAAAACGATGCCTATACCTTCTTAAAAACCAAAGGTAAAAGCGGCAAAATCATCAGAAAAACCAAGTTTACCAGCACCCGCGACCACCTGATTATGCCTGCCCCCGTCGAACTGACCGCCAACGGCATCACGCTTCAGGCAGGCGGCAGCATCGAAGCCAACACCACACGCTTCAATGCCCCTGCAGGTAAAGTTACCCTGGTTGCGGGTGAAGAGCTGCAACTGCTGGCAGAAGAAGGCATCCACAAGCACGAGTTGGATGTCCAAAAAAGCCGCCGCTTTATCGGCATCAAGGTAGGCAAGAGCAATTACAGCAAAAACGAACTGAGCGAAACCAAACTGCCCGTACGCGTCATTGCCCAAACCGCGGCCACCCGTTCAGGCTGGGATACCGTACTCGAAGGCACAGAATTCAAAACCACGCTGGCCGGTGCAGACATTCAGGCAGGCGTAGGCGAAAAAGCCCGCGCCGATGCCAAAATCATTCTTAAAGGCATTGTGAACCGTATCCAGTCGGAAGAAAAATTAGAAACCAACTCAACCGTATGGCAGAAACAGGCCGGACGCGGCAGCACTATCGAAACGCTAAAACTGCCCAGCTTCGAAAGCCCTACTCCGCCCAAACTGACCGCTCCCGGCGGCTATATCGTCGACATTCCGAAAGGCAATCTGAAAACCGAAATCGAAAAGCTGGCCAAACAGCCCGAATACGCCTACCTGAAACAGCTTCAGACGGCTAAGAACGTTGATTGGAAGCAAATCAATCTTGCCTACGATAAGTGGGACTATAAAGCCGAAGGTATGACCCCTGCCGCAGCAGCGGTAGTGGTTATCGTTGTTACCGTACTGACTTACGGAGCCATGTCGGGAGCGGCGGCGGCCGGAACGGCAGGAGCCACCGGAGTAGGTGCAGGTGCAGGCGGTGCGGCAGCAGGCACGGCAGCCGGAACCGGGGCTGCAGCAGGCAGTGCGGCGGCGGGTAGTGCGGCGGCAGGCTCTTCGGCAGCAGCCGTCGGCGCGGCCGCAGGCAAAGCTGCATTGGCCAGCCTCGCCAGTCAGGCTGCTGTTGCTTTGATAAACAATAAAGGTAATCTGGAAAACACCCTGAAAGAATTGGGCAAAAGCAGCACGGTCAAACAGATTGCCACCGCAGCCGTTACTGCGGGGGTTCTGCAAGGCATAGGCGGTTTCAATACCGAAGTTGCCAAAGCTGTTTCCGAACAATTCGGCAATCCCGTAGCAGGTAAACTGACCGCCAATCTGATTAATACAACAGCCGCCGCGAGTGTCGGTACTGCTGTCAACGGCGGCAGTTTGAAGGACAATCTCGGTAATGCGGCTTTAGGCGCATTGGTAACAACCGCGCACGGAGAAATCGCCAGCAAAATCAAAGTTAATCTCAGTGAAGACTATGTTGCCCACAAAATCGCCCATGCCGTAGCGGGTTGTGCAGCCGCAGCTGCCGCGAATCAGGGAAAATGCCGTGACGGGGCAATAGGAGCGGCAGTCGGCGAGATGGTTGGCGAAGCGATGTTGGGCGAACGTGATGTGAATACGCTTTCGGCCAACGAGCGGCAGAAAATCATCGGCTACTCGCAAATAATAGCGGGCAGTACTGTGGCATTGGTTAAAGGGGATGTGAATACGGCTGCCAATGCGGCTGCTGTGGCGGTGGAGAACAACTCAACAGCCGCACGCAGGGCAGCTGCCCGCTGGACGGCAAGACAACAGGCAGAGCATGAATATGCTATGCTTCAAATACAGTCGTTGACAAACCAAATCAGAAGGATTGACCCGCAATTTAATGGAATCGCCATGGCAAGAAACCCAGGCTCGCCATGGTCTAATACTGAGGTACAGATTTACCAGCGGTATTATGATAATTTGAGGGCTGCAAGAGGGTTAACGGCTCAGCCAATATACCGAGCAAGGATAGAGAATGGTAATGAGTTTAACCGTATTATGTCTTCCAAATACCCGTATAATGAGCTTTATGTGGTGAACAGAAATTCCCCGTTCGGATATGCCAGAGTGGATTCTTATAATCCAACTACTCGGGAAATTGTATCAAGGAAGTTTACCCAGCTTTCACAAGTTCAGGAAAGTACAGCGATAAGCTATATCCGTGAAGCGGCTAGTAAATATAAGGTTGGTACGCCAATAGCAAATGTTCCAAGTACAAATTCTCTACTGAGAAATCAGACGTTACAAGGAAAGATAATATTGGAAGTTCCTGTGCAAGTAAGGCCAATTCCAACGAGAGTATTGCAAGAAGCGGCAACCCGTAACGTTTTAATACGTGATAATCAAGGAAAGGTATACAATGGAAAATAAAATTTTTTACTGTGAAGAATGGCATTGGGGGTTTTATAGAGGTGCTAAAAATTTACTTACAGAAAAAAATGCGAAAAAAAAGCATGATACCGGTAATTTATATACCGCATTAATAGGTTCTGTAGAAAATCCTGTTTATGTCGTAACTTTGCGTCAAGAAACAAATTTTTTTGCTGTGGATTTTGTAGATAAATATGGAAGGGATTATTTAACTCACCATTTTAAAAAACGTCCCAATTCGGAGAGATATTACCTTTCTATGGCGGTTTGGCGAGAATATATGAGTCTGGATTCTCATGAAATAGCCGAAGGCACGACTTACTTTTTTAATGCCGAAAATGACGAATGCTACGTTTTAAAAGAGGATTTTACGACTAATCAGAGGTATGAAAAAACGGAACATTATTCACAAAAAGATAAAATCATTCTGTTCCCGGAATTTGGGAAATATGATGATATTTTAAACCCAAATATCATTTAAAGCAGAAATAGGCCGTCTGAATATCTATTTTTCAGACGGCCTCAATGCAACTGCCGGCAGCGCCGCGCTGATTAACACCGCCGTTAACGGCGGCAGTCTGAAAGACAATCTGGAAGCGAATATCCTTGCCGCTTTGGTCAATACCGCGCATGGGGAGGCGGCGAGTAAGATTAAAGGACTGGATCAGCACTATGTCGCCCACAAAATCGCTCATGCCGTAGCGGGCTGTGCGGCAGCGGCGGCGAATAAGGGTAAATGTCAGGACGGTGCCATCGGTGCGGCCGTGGGGGAGATTGTCGGGGAGGCTTTGGTTAACGGTAAAAACCCTGCTGCCTTAACGGCCAAAGAGCGCGAACAGATTCTGGCATACAGCAAACTGGTTGCCGGTACGGTAAGCGGTGTGGCGGGCGGCGATGTCGATGCCGCGGCCAATACAGCTAAAGTTGCTGTTGAAAATAATTTATTTGGCGGATCTTATGGAAGCCACAAAGCAAAAAAGAATGAAGAAGAGTTAAAGAAAACGAATCCCAAAGCTTATGAAGAATTAAAACAATATCAAATGCATGTATTTAACGAAGCAGCTGGCATGTTATTCACTCCCTATGGGGGAGCCAACGATTTTTCAAAAGCAGATACCTTAAGTTCAAAAGCATTTGCATTAGCTTCATTTATTCCAGGAGAAAAAATACTTGCAAAAGGTTATAAAGGCGCAAAAGCTTTGTTTGAAAAAGCTGCTAATTTGTACAAAAGAGGAAATTTTGAAGATGCTTACTCCACAATGAAGCAAGGTGTTAGGGAACTTAAAGAAGCTGATGCTCTTTATGCCATTACGCCTGAAGGTGGCCGTGTAAAAATCTCCCAAGATAAAATGCCTGACCATGCCTATGCTTCTCGTGGCAGTACTAGTAAAAATAAAGATCTTTATATTGGTTCTAAGAGTGTAAATCAGGAAAGATTCCATAGGGTAATAAAACCAGCGATTTTAAAACTTGCCGATAAGAATGAATATACAAAAAAGGTTGGTACTAATCCAGATATTAGTATAGAAAAGCAAGCTGTAGCCTGCATGAAACCTAAAATCCATGTGTAAGGTGTGTGCTTCAGCACGCACGCGTTCCATGATTTACGGCTCAATGCCGTCTGAAAAGCTCACAATTTTTCAGACGGCATTTGTTATGCAAGTAAATATTCAGATTCTCTGTATACTGCCCAGACGCGTGCGTGCTGAAGACACTCCCCTACGCTTGCTGCAGAACTTTCGGGTAAAACCGGTGTGAGCATTAGCGCACCGTATGCCAATGAAAACAGCCGCATCCTGCTCAGCACCACGGATATCAGTTCGGAAAACGGCAAAATCAAACTGCAATCCTACGGCGACCAGTTCTATTACGCCGGACAGGGCGAACTCTATACCTTCGACAAACGCAGCTATAAAACCGGCAAATGGCATAACCGCAAACACGTTACCGAAATCAAAGAGCATAAAAACGCCAAAGCCGACCCGGTGAGCCTCAGTGCGTCACAAGGTATTGAAATCGAATCCGGCGGCAATATCGGTGCCTACGCCACCTTGTTTGACGCACCCCGCGGCTCCGTTAAAATCGAAGCCGGACGTGGGCTGGTTCTCTACGCCGTTGAAGATCTCAACTACGACAAACTTGACACCCGTACCAAGCGCAAATTTATCGGCATTACCTAGATGTAGGAAATCATCGCGTTGTTTACACCACAGGTTGAGAAAAATAAGCCTGCAAGACCTCAAACGGCGTATCGCCGTTCAAACTGCGGTGCGGCTTCACAGTGTTATAGAAATTAACAAAGCGGCACAACTCCTTTCGCCGGTGTTCCGGACTGTCAAACAACTGTTTCTCATGCCACATCTCCATCAGGGTGCGGATAACCCGTTCCGCCTTACCGTTGGTTTGCGGACGGGCAACCCGGGTAAACTTTTGACCAATCCCGTTCTCATAACAGGCTACACCGAAAGCATGGTTGGCTGAGCCTTTATATTCCGTACCGTTGTCGGAGTAAACGTACTCAATCAGGTATGGGCAAGGATCAATCAGGAGTTCGGTCAGAAACTTGGCAGCACTGTCTGCGGTTTTGTCCGGCAAAATGGCGGCGTATAGCTCCCTTGAGAAATCGTCAATGGCGACAAACAGGTAATCCCGCTTATCGGTGGCTTTCTGCCCTTTGAGCAGCGGCAGCCGTTTGGTATCGAGATGTACCAGCTCTCCGGGATAGGATTTATTGTAGCGTTTGGCCTGCCTTTTGAGTTTTTCCTGAATGCCGCGTTCTACCTTGGCCAGGCGTTTCATTCCGTACTTTGCCTGTTTGAAACGGTTGTTGGTACTGGTTTGGGGTTTGAGCAATCTGCCTCTTGCGGCTTTAAGTGCGCGGTAAATGGTGACGCGGCTGACTTGGTAGCGGCGTGCCAGGGAGGTGACGCTTTCCTTTTCCTGCGTGTAGGCCAGCCAAATGGCTTGGCGGTGGTGCGGGGTGAGACGGGTGTTTTTGTGCATGTTCATGTTTCAGTATTCTCCTGGAAATACTGTAAACAACGCTACTAGTTTCTACAGCAGCAGCCATCAGAACAGGATGTTTACTCAACCGTGCATAGCGGTATTTGACGTTTTTCACATACGCGCGGGTTTCAGCATAAGGCGGTATGCCCCGGTATTTGTCGACTGCCCCTTCACCGGCGTTGTATCCGGCCAAGACCAAATCCATGTTGCAGCCCGTCGGATGATTTCGGTCAGGGTAACGGTCGCACAAAAAACGCAGATAGCGCGTGCCTGCAATCAGGTTCGGTTCAGGGTGGTACAGATACTTAGGATTAACCCCCATCCGCGCTGCCGTGGGTGGGATAACCTGCATCAATCCGCGTGCGTTTTTGTGTGATAACGCATTTGGATTACCAGAGCTTTCCCGTCCCATTACCGCCCAAATCATATTAGGGTCAAGACGCTGTGCGGCTGCGTGTTTTTCAACCAAGGCCGCATATTGAGGCCAAGTGAGCTTTTCCGCGTGAGCGGCCGATGCAGCCAGCAAAACGAATGCTAAAAGGTATTTTTTCATTAAGCCTCCTGTTCTCCAAAATAAAAAAGCAATATCTAAAGCCTTCTGTAAAGGATTTAAATATTGCTTCTTGTGTCTAATTTGTGCCTAAATGACGATTTATGCGACTGTATCAGACTGTATGTGCAGGCTTCACTACCATTTAAAAACAATTAGTTATGTTTTACATTTCTAACTCATAATCCCTTGGTCGTGGGTTCGAAACCCACCGGACCCACCAAATTAAAAACCGGATATGTCACTTGGCATATCCGGTTTTGCTTTCAGACGGCCTAATGATTGCTGAAAAATTATGCCGTCTGAAAACAAAAAGAGCAGGAAATCCCCTGCTCTTTTTTATTCCTTATAAAAAATTAAAAACTGGTGCTAATCAAATAACCTGTGTAAGCCACATACGAGCCCAGTAAAATCAAGCCTTTCAGACGGCCGATCTGACCTGCGCCACCTTTGCCCAAGCAGAAGACAAACAGCAACACAGTCAAACCCGACATAATGGCGACGTCGCGGGTGAGGATTTCCGGTGCGACTTCCATCGGGTGAATCACGGAAGCCAAGCCGACTACGGATAAGGTGTTGAATAAGTTGGAACCGACCACATTGCCAATGGCGATGTCGTGTTCGCCTTTACGCGCGGCGGCTACTGATGAAGCCAACTCCGGCAATGATGTGCCGATGGCCACCACGGTCAGACCGATAATCAAATCGCTCACACCCATGCTTTGCGCCACGGTCACCGCACCCCACACCAACAGACGCGAGCTGAGTACCAATACCACCAAACCCACAATCAACCAAAACAAGCCTTTTTTCAGCGGCATTTGGCCGCTTTCCAATTCATCCGAAAGGTCTTCGACAATATTATCGGCACCTTTCAGGTTGGTTTTTACCGTCCATCCCATATAGCCGAGCAACACCAGCAGCAATATCGTGCCATCCATCAGGCTCAAATAACCATCAAACAATTGAAACGCGGCTAAAGCGGTAATCACCAGCAATACCGGCATTTCAGTTTTAACGATTTGTTTTTGCACCATAATCGGGCTGATTAAGGCGGTGACACCCAAAATCAGGGCGATGTTGGTGATGTTGGAGCCATAGGCGTTGCCCAAAGCAATGCCGGGGCTGCCGTCTAAGGCCGACATGACGGAGACGACCATTTCCGGCGCGGAAGTACCGAAGCCGACGATGACCATACCGATTAATAATGGCGACATGCCGAAATGGCGGGCGGTAGCAGCCGCACCATCAATAAAGCGGTCGGCGCTCCAGACCAGTAAAACGAGGCCGACGATAATGGCTATGATAGCGTAAAGCATTATTTTCCTTGTATTTGGTGTGTTTTGAAAGGAAGCTATTGTAGCAGCTTTCCTAATCTTTCCAAGACGGCGCTGAGACCTGTTTGATAAATTGATACGCCAAGATGATATTCTGTTTTCAGACGGCATAATATTTCTATTTTCAACTATTTTCTTTGCATTAATTCTTTGCCTTCTAAATTTTTTGATGGTTTCCACCCTATGCCATCTATTCTCGGCACCTTCCGTGCTTAATCCCACAATCTCGGCCTTACCCACTCCAATATGCATAACAGCTTTGCTACAATCAGCCATTATTTTTACATTTCGATACATTTATGAATGCTTCTGCTTCTTGGTCATCCAAATTAGGCTTTATCCTGTCTGCGGCCGGTTCGGCGATTGGCTTGGGCGCGATTTGGAAATTCCCCTACACCGCCGGCACCAACGGTGGTGCCGTATTCTTTTTATTGTTTTTGCTGTTTACCATCTTGGTTGCGCTGCCAGTGCAATTAGCTGAGTTTTACATCGGCCGAACCAGCGGTAAAAACGCGGTCGATGCGTTCAAAACACTCGCCCCCGGTTCGCAGTGGCCGTGGGTTGGCCGCATGGGCGTGGCAGCGTGTTTTGTGTTGCTGTCGTTTTACAGCGTGGTCGGCGGCTGGGTGCTGAATTATGTGGTGCACGCGTTTACCGGCCAAATCCACTCTGAAGCCAACTTTGAAGCCTTATTCGGCGCCACCATCGCCAATCCTGGGAGTGTGTTGCTTTATCAAGGCTTATTTATGTTGATGACGGTTTGGGTGGTTAAAGGCGGAATTTCAAACGGCATTGAAAAAGCCAACCGCTATCTGATGCCAGCTTTGTTTGTGTTGTTTATTGTCTTGGCCATCCGCTCGATGACACTGCCCAATGCCATGCAGGGCGTATCATTTTTGCTGAAGCCCGATTGGTCTTACTTCACGCCGCACACCATGCTGATGGCGCTGGGTCAGGCATTTTTTGCGTTGAGTATCGGCGTATCCACCATGATTACTTACGCATCTTACCTGAGCAAAAAGCAGGATTTGTTCCGCTCGGGCAACAGCATTATGTGGATGAACTTATTGGTGTCGTTGCTGGCTGGTTTGGTAATTTTCCCGGCGGTGTTTGCGTTTGGCTTTGAACCCTCACAAGGCCCGGGCTTAATCTTTATCGTGTTGCCTGCAGTGTTTATGAAAATCCCGTTCGGCACCATCCTCTTTGCCATCTTTATGTTGCTGGTGGTGTTTGCCACCCTCACTTCTGCATTCTCCATGCTGGAAACCGTGATTGCCGCCACCATCCGCCAAGACGAAAGCAAACGCAAAAGCCGCACTTGGCTAATCGGCGCGGCCATTTTTATCGTTGGTATTCCTTCGGCTTTATCGTTTGGCGTATTAGGCGAATTTAAAATATTCGGCAAAACCGTGTTCGATTTGTGGGATTACATGATTTCCGCCATTATTATGCCGATCGGCGCATTGAGTGTAGCCATTTTCACCGGCTGGGTGCGCAACAAACAATCGGTTTTGGCAAATATCAGCGAAGGTAGCTCCGTACCGAAAAACGTGACTCAATTATGGCTTAATACCTTACGCTTCTTAGCGCCGATTGCCATCCTGATCGTTTTCATCAATTCATTGGGTTGGATTTAAATCCGACAAATAATAAGCAGCTAATATTCATACAAAAGCCGTCTGAAACAGGTACTGGTTTCAGACGGCTTTCATGTTTTTCAGTTTCTCAGATTAGCTTGAGATTCAATTTCACAGTGAAAACAGCACGCACTGCAACAACAATTCAAGCTTCCTTGAGATATTCGCAATGCAAACATGATGAAAACTGTTTTTTCTTCTATTCAATAACTTTCATCTGCCTATCCGGCATCACCAGCCACACTTTAGCCTGCTTAGCCCGCGCCGCTTGCCGGATTTCATCTGGCGACATCACCGAAAACGCCGTAGCAAACGCATCGGCCAGCGTGGCGGTTGGCGCCATTACGCTCATGCTGTGGTAACGCGGTGTGCTCACCCCCGAACGCGGGTCAAACAAATGGGTAAACTTACCCGCTTCATCCATCACCGTGCCATAGCCGCCCGACGTGGCAAAGCCTTGGTTTTGCAGCGGCACATTCATCAATACACCTTGCTCATTTTGTGGATCGCGGATACCCACCTGCCAAGTGCGTTCACCGCGTGTATCCAAGCCGCGGATTTCACCCATATCCACCAAGGCTTGTTCCACGCCGTTTTGCTGCAACAATTTCACCACTTTATCGGTGATGTAGCCTTGGGCAATGCCGTTAAACGACAAGCCCATATCCCGCCCGTGAAAGCGGACAAAGGTATCGTCAAATTCCACTTTATCAAAACCGACCTGCTGCAAGGCTCGATTCATATCCGCCTGCGACGGCGGCGTATCGGTATTGGGATGCCGTCTAAAATAATCGGCATAAAAGTTCCATAGCGGCTGAATGCTCGGGTCAAACGCACCTTGGGTGAGTCGGTAAACTTCTTGGCTGATGCTCAACAGCGCCAACAAATCCTGCGGCGGATTGTTCAGACGGCCTTCACGGTTAAGCTGCACAATCAGGCTGTCGTCGCGGTATAAGCTGAAAATCTTTTCCAAACGCGCCACTTCCGCCAATGCCTTATTCACCAAATCATCGGCTTGGCGACGATCAACATGATATAGGTGCAACTGCGCACCCGAACCCAAAGCAATGCCCTGCCAGACAAACGGCTCAGCTTCATCGGGATTAGGTTTATCGGTTGGGCGGTTTAGTGCAAACGGCAAAATCGCACCACCGGCCACAATGGCGCTGATGGCCAAAAAACGGCGGCGGTTTAGGGGGATATTCATGGCTTTTCTGAAATAAAATCAAAACAGATAATTTTGTGAACCCCTTCAATCATCAAGAAACACCCTAGCCGCCGTCATTACGCGTACTGGTTTATGAATGAGTTTTACAAAATCTCAGGCCGTCTGAAAGCTCAAAACCCTTTTCAGACGGCCTATTCACATTATTTAAAAATATACGCTTCCGGCATCTCATCAAAGCTCACCACTTTGCCGCCCTTCTCTTGCGCAAACTGCTCAGCCTTGGCTTTGTCCGCAAACGGCAGCGCATCTTCCGAACCCATGCCGCCGATAAAGCCGCTTTCGATAACATACCATGCTTTTTTGGCATCAATCCACGCATCATTGGCATTCGGCTGCGCCCAATCGGTGACTTCACCCATATCGGTGACATACATCACATGAATGCCTTTAGGCTCTTCCGGCAGCTTGGTATAGCCGAACATTTGGCGGATGGTCGAGAACCACACCGGCTTATCGGGCTTGCCGTTGAGATACAGCTGCGCTTTCGGGCCGTCATGTTCCATCAGGTTCATGGTGCAGTAATGGCCGGTCGATTGTGCAGTAATCGGCGCCGGAGCAGGCGGCGGCGCGGTGTTTTCTTTGGCACCACAAGCCGCGAGCAGCAAGGCGGTGCAGATTGTTAAGGCAAATGTTTTCATATTTGTCGCTTTCCAAAAATCCAAGCCGCCAACAGCAGCGGAATGATGACCCACAACACCTGCGCGGTCAGCAACACCGGCAGCGTGAGGCTGATTTGCTCGGTCAAACCGGCCATGCCCGAATACATGGCGGTGTTTTCATAGCCGGTCAGGTTGAGCAGGCGGTAAATGTCGGTCGGGTTGAACAATAAAATGCTTTCCACCATAGTCGCGGTGAGTGTTTGCTGCGTATCGGCCACCAACACGCCAAGCAAGGCCATGTCGAAAATCACCACGAAAAACAGCCACACGCCGATGGCAATGCCTGCCGCCGTGCCGCGTTCTTTCACTTTCGCGCTGATTAAATAGCCCAAGGCCAAAAACGCCGCGCCCAAAATCACGCTGGCGCCAATCAGAGCGGCAAACGGTTTCCATGCGGCGATGTTGATGCCGCCATTGGCCAACTGCAACGCAATACCGGCCAAGCCGTAACCGGCAGTCGTGGCCAAAGTCAAAATAATCAAGTGCCCCAAGAACTTACCCGCTAAAATTTGATTGCGCGAAATCGGGTAGCTTAATAACAAACCCATCGTACCGCGCTCGATTTCGCCAATCAAGGCATCGTAGGCCAAGAGCATGGCAATCAGCGGAATCAGGAAAATCGACAGGCTCGACAGGCTCACCACCGTAACCGTAAGCGGATCGACCTTCACCGAACCGGTTGGCGCGCTGCCCAAAAACCCCAGCGACAAAGCCAATGCCGCCAGCAGCAACGCCGCCGCCAACACCCAGCGGTTGCGCAGGCTGTCGCGCACTTCTTTGCCGGTGATAATCAAAATCGGGTTCATACGTCTTCCCTTTTCAAGAATTGTGCATACATTTCATCGAGCGTCGGCGTATGGATGTCGAGATAGGCCAAATCGTTTAAATCGCCCAATTCGGCCAACAAAGCCATGCGTTCGTCTGCTTGGCATTGCGCGCGGAAATTGAGGCCGTCTGAAGACTGCCAGCGCGATGACAAAGGTTTGCCGTGTTTTAGGCGCACATTCACCGTGAGTGGCAAACCGCTTTGCACATGCAGTTCGTCCATGCTGCCATCGGCGACTTTGGCGCCGTTTTTCATCACCACCACGCGGTCTGCATGGCCGTCGAGTTCGGCCAAAGCGTGGGTGCTGAGCAACACAGTTGCGCCTTTACCGTTTAATTCGCGCACTACTTCATAAAACATTTGCCGTGAAGCCGGATCCAAACCTGTAGTCGGCTCGTCAAACAGTAATACCTTCGGCTCGCCCAACAACGCCTGCGCCAAAGCCAAACGCTGACGCATACCCTTTGAATAAGTGCCGACACGGCGTTTGGCTGCTTGGGAAATGCCCACGCGTTCAAGCAAATCTTGGTTTTTATTCAGCGGCTGCTTTTTCAGTTTGGCGTAGAAAGCCAAGGTTTCCAAACCGGTCATCGATGGGTGCAGCGCCACCGTTTCCGGTAAATACCCGATTTGGCTGCGCACCGCCGCACCGGCTTTGCTGCCGGTTTTCTCACCCAACAGCATCACTTCGCCCTGCGTTGGCGTAATCAAGCCGAGAATCAGCTTCATCAGTGTGGATTTACCCGCGCCGTTGTGTCCGGCCAAGCCCACGCTCTCACCGGCTTTCAGCACCAAATCGACATGATCGACCGCGCGCTGTTCGCCGAATTGTTTGGTCACGTTTCTCAATTCAACATGATTGCTCATGGTGTTTCCTTGTGTGTTTGTTCAGACAGCCTTTTTCAACATAAGGCCGTCTGAAAGCCTTTATTCGTTTGCCTGCGCCGCCCATGCCGATTTGGTTTGCTTGGCTGCTTGCAACATTTCCGCTTTGTGTTGCAGATAATACGGCATGGTCGGGTTTTGATACGGCTTCATCAGCGGTTTGCTGTCCACCACACCGCCCGGCATAATCGCGGGGAACTGGCTTTGCGCCCATTTCACAATGCTCACCGCCGGACTGTTCATCAGCAGTCTGGCCACCGGTGCGCGCCAGATGATTTGGTCGGTGATGCCGTTGGGGCGGTATGCGCTGTCGCCGAAGCCGTCGCCGTCGAGGTCGAACGCGCTGTTGTCACTCCAATAATTACCGCGCCCGTCCTCCGACCAATCCAAGAAACGCGTGCTGACGTATTTGACTTGGCTTTCGTTGTTGATAAACGAATTGTCGGTCAATTCCGTGCCTTCAATGGCGGCGGTGAAATGGATGCCGATTTTGCATTGTTCGAAATGGTTGCCAAAGATTTTGTTGTTATTGGCGTTGTAGGCAAACAGGCATTTGTCGGCCTGATAAATTACGTTGTCCTGCACTTCCGACTGGTTGACGTAATTGAGCATGATGCCTTGATCGCGGCTCATCACGGCGATGTTGCCTCGTACTTTGATGCGGTCGGAAAACATCATGGCATAGGCGATGTTGTTGCCGATGGAAATATTGTCGATGACTTCGCTGTCGTTGGTGTACATATAATGCACGGCGAAGCGCACATCGTGAAAGCGGTTGCCTTTATAAATATTGAAGGTGCTGGCGTTGGAAAAAATGCCGTCGCGGCCTTTGGAAATGTCGTTGCCCACCACTTGCGAACCGGGCGCGTTCCACACGGTTACGCCGTTGCCGCGCTCATTCACGCGCAATTCGGCATTGCCGACGATTTTGTTGTCGCGCACCATGGCATCTTTGGGGCCGTGCAGATACACGCCGACGGAATTATCCAGAATATCGTTTTTTTCCACCAAAGCGTTGGTGGCGGTTTCTTCCAGATAAATGCCGGCGTCCATATCCGGCAGGCTCATGCCCGAGCCGCTGACGGTAAGATGGCGAATCACCACATCAGGCGCATGCACGCTGACAGTACGACCTTGACGGTCGCCTTGAATGGTGGCGGAACGGTCTGCCGGCCCTTCTAAGGTTAAGGGTTTATCGATGATGATTTTGGTTTGATACACGCCCGAAGCGAGCTTGAGCGTGTCGCCTGCTTGGGCTTGGGCAATGATTTGATTGAGATTATCCGTGGGTGAAACGGCAATCACGGCAGCAAAGGCCGTCTGAAACCCTACTGCGGTGAGCAGCGCACAAACAGCGTATTGCAGCGTTTTGACATGAAATAGAGTGTGCATGTGGTTTCTCTTGTTTTCAGACGGCCTGTATCGGCGCGACAAGTTTAACATTATAACAAAACCATCTGCCTGATTTTCAAATGGCTTTGTTATAAAGGCCGTCTGAAAAGGAATTACCGTTTCAGACGGCCTGCTTGTTGATATCAGGTAAGATTATTTAGGTTTTACAATCATTTGGCCTGACATTTCCATGTGCAATGCGTGGCAGAACCATTGGCAGTAGTACCAATGCACGCCCGGACGATGGGCGGTAAAGGTAATCGAGCTGGTTTGTTGCGGGCTGACTTCCATCGCAATGCCGTAGCCTTCCAAAGTGAAACCGTGGGTCAAGTCTTCGATGGTTTCCACGTTGGTCACCACCACGGTCACTTCATCGCCTTGGTTCACTTCAAATTGCGGCACGCTGAATGCAGGCGCAACGGCAGTCATATACACTCGTACTTTATTGCCTTCGCGCACCACTTTGGCGGCTTTTTCCAACTCAACGCCGTCTTTGGCAGCCATATCGGCGGCATCTTTCCACCACCAGGCGTGTTTGGTGCGATCCCAAGTTTTGACCGGGTTCACTTTAGACGCAGCCACCAAACAGAAGTCGTGCGGTTCGGCAAAAGTCGGATTATCGTGCACCAATTTCATCTCGTCGCCTGAAATGTCGATCAATTGGTCACACTCAGGCTTCAGCGGACCGGCATTCAAGAAACGGTCTTTCGAGAATTTATTCAAAGATACCAACCATTTACCATCAGCCTCTTTGGTTTCGCCCATGGTAGTGTGATTGTGACCCGGTTGGTAGTGAACATCGATTTTTTGTTTGATCGGATCGATTTTCTCTCCGGCATAAGCTTTAATCGCATCTTCGATGTTCCATTTCACCATTTGGCTGTCGATAAACAAAGTGGTGTAGGCGTTGCCACGGCCGTCAAATGCGGTATGCAACGGGCCTAAACCCAATTGCGGTTCGGCCACGACAACGTCGCGCGGCTGGATTTTACCGGCAAATAAATCATCGAGTTTGCTTACGTCCAATACGGTCACGGTTGGTGACAGTTTACCGTTGAGCATGATGTATTTGCCGTCAGGCGAGGCATTACAGCCGTGCGGTGAGTTTGGCACCGGAATGTAGCGGGTGTATTTAGAATTGGCTTCGGCGCGGCCATCCACCATTTTTACACCGTTAACTTCTTTAAAGTCGCCGTTTTTGATACCTTCTTCAATCGCCGCCAAGTTGAACACGACTACCCAGTCTTGCTCGTTGGCAGAAGCGGCTTGCACAGTCAATCCCCGCTCGGAGTTATAGCAGGTAGAGAATGAATATTTACCTTGGTAGTCGGCATCACCGTTATCCAAGTTACCGTCTACCAACACCTGCCATGCAATCTCCATGGTTTCGCCGTCGATAGCGGTGTACACCGCATTCCAAGTTTTCGGGTCATTCAGATTGCCAACACCATCTACCGGTACGATGTGTTCACCGTTAGCAAATACATAGCCGGTTTTCGGATAACGTTGCGGACGCAAACCGTGGATACCGGAAGCATTCGGAATCTCGATGATTTTATCGGTTTTCATGATTTCCAAATTCACACGGCACACACGATTGTTGGCTTTATCATTGGCGTAAGCGTAACGGCCATCGTAAGTTTGGTCGGTAAACGACAAGTGAGGGTGGTGCAAGTCGCCATTTGGAAGGCAGCGCAAACCGCTGGCTTTCAAAAATGCATTGGTTTCAGGCGTATTTTTTTCGTTCAAAATACGCAGGCTCTCGTTGGTACGGCCCCAACCGGTGGCGCTGTCCATATTGAACACCGGTATGCGTATCAGTTCGCGCATGGAAGGCAAGCCTACCAAGCGCATTTCACCGGATTGTCCGCCTGATAAGAAGCCGTAGTATTGATCCAGCTCGCCCGGACCCACGTGGATAGACTGGCCGCCCTCGCTGCTGTGTGTGTCGGCTTTGGCCGCAGGTGCAGAACTTACAGCCGCGCCTTTATCGTTCTCGGCATTGGAACAACCGGCCAAACCCAACAAGCCCGCACCGGCAATACCGGCACCGGAAGCCGCGGCAGTGCCTAAGAATGAACGTCGGCTTAAGCCGTTTTGTTCTAATTTTTCGTCTGACATAAAACTCTCCTTGGGATGAAATTCGGTATTTGTCTTTTCAGACGGCCTACCGTGGGATAAGGGAAACTAATTCTTTACTTTTCAACGGTGATTTTTGCACCGGTTTTCACAAAGTGCACCACATGCTCATTGGCCTTGGCGGTTTGCTCGGCTTCATGTTCCGATTTGGCCGCAGCTTGGCGTTGTTTCTTCTTGTTGGTTGCCACCACTTGCGGACAACGTGTTTCATGGTGATACATCACTTGGCAGTGCAGACATTGAATACACTCGTTCGGATGAATATCGCCTTCAGGCGCAATCGCTTGAACCGGACACTCGTGTGTACAAATCTGACACGGATTGCCACACATTTTGTAGCGGCGCAGCCAGTCAAAAATGCGGAAGCGTGCCGGAATCGCAATCGCTGCGCCCAAGGGGCATAAGTAACGGCAAAAGAAGCGTTCGATAAACAAACCGGCGGCCAACAATGCCACAGCGAACAACACAAACCACCATTCGCGCATGAATTTCAAAATAATCGCGGTTTTAAACGGCTCGATTTCGGCAAAATGCTCGGCCAAACCCAAGTCGTAGAGCGAAATCGCCAGCAAACCGAAGAAAATCACGTATTTAATCGCGCTCAAGCGCGTGTGCAGCAGATGCGGCACGGTGATTTGTTTCACGCCCAATTTCTTCGCCAAGCGGTTGGTCAACTCCTGCAAAGAGCCAAACGGACACAACCAGCCACAGAAAGTACCACGGTTCCACAGCAGCATGGTCGCCGCCGTAAACAGCCACAAAATGAACACCAGCGGATCCATTAGGAAGAATTCCCAGTGGAAATCAGTCAAAATGGCAGAAAACAGCGTCAGGGTATTCACCACCGACAATTGCGCCTGCGCGTACCAGCCGATATAAACCAAAGTAAATGTTAGGAAGGCAATACGAAAACGGTCATACCATTTTTCATAGCGGACAATCCAGTCTTGGAACAAGAACACCAGCAGCAAAATGGTTAATGCAATGCCGACCACGATAATCTGCGCTTTTTTCGCCTGCCAAATCTGTTTCCACAATTGACTGGATACACCGTCATCGGTTGCGGTTTCCAAAATGCCGGCGGTTTGGTTGGCCAATTTTCGGCCTTCGGCAGCAGGTGCTTCAATCGGTGCAGTGATGGTCACCGGCTCGGCTTCAGGGTCGTCAACGTAATAGCCCTGCGGCAATTCGTAGGCCAAATCGGCAGTGACAAATGCTTTGTCGCTCACACTCAATACGCGCTGAATCATCAATTGCAAACGCCACGGTTCGGCAGCATCAAATGTCACATCTTCCGGAATGGTGAACCAAGATACTTCTTTAAAGGCCGGCGCGCCTTCTGCAGCCAAAGCCACCACACGCTCATGTTGCGCATCGGTAAAGCGGAAACTGTTGTCGCCCTGAATCATCTCAATGCGATCAAAAATACCTCCGCGTACATAGCCCGAGCCTTTCCAAGAATAGCGGCCTTCGCCGGCAACCATAATCGCTTGTTGACCCGGTTTCAGACGGCGTTGCAAGTTGTTCCACCCTGCCTCACCCAATAAGCTTTTACCGATGGAAGGCTGGCTTACCACCGCCACATACATATCGACAAAAGTATCATCGCCCGGCCCTTCTTCGGCGTGTTCGACCACGCCTTCTTTGCCGCTTTGCTCAAATAATTTATTGGCTTCGTCCACCGTCATGTGCAGCTTGGTGACGGCTTTTTGTTCCAGCAAGGCATTCCATGATTGAATATCTTGTTTATCCATACCAACAGCACGGCGCGGACGGGTTTGCACCGCTGTTTGTGCTGCAGCAGCACCATCGGCAGCCACAGCCGCTGTCGCACCTGCTGTGCCCAATTGGTATTGTTGGGCAATGGTTTTAATCGAGCGCTGCATGCTGTCGTTAATCACCATCAGCGTCACGGTCGCGCCGCTGATGATGTCGGAAGGTGCCACGCCCGGCTTCGGAGGCGTGGTAATGAAGTTCAGGCCGATATAGTCATCAATAAATTTATCCACACGCGATTGCGGGATGCCGATGAGCATAATCGGTTCATTATGCGCCACCAGTTTGGCACCGGTAATCGTACCGTCATTGGCTAAGGCCACCATGGTATCAATGGGTTTGCTCGAATACCCGCGGGTATTGACAACATCGGTGGTGATGAATACCAAGCCCAGTTGCTCGTCGCCTTTGTACACACGCGCCACCATCGGCTTGCCTTCAGGCTCACCGTAGCGGTCGGCTGTCGGAAAAATTTCAGACGGCTGTACTTTGCTCAAAAACTCCGGCAGACGCTCTGCATGAACCGGTAGGCTGATCACCATCAAAACCAATGCCAGCGCGACCGCAACCACCCATTTGAGCAGATTGTTATTCTCTGCTCCATCCCTATCAAAACCGTACATAACCTATCCCCGATGACTCGATTACTCAAAACAATGATATTATATGAATCATCTAGTATCCATAATTTGATATAAATCAAGTTTACAAATCTTAAAGTGAATTTATATTAGTGCAATAATTCTTTATAGCTAAAGCAGATACAAATAATGCTATGAATCAGGAATAATTGATTAACTCACCATATCAGCCTATAAAGTTCATTTTATTTCAATCTATTTTATTGATTTTTGATTGAATGATGAATAGGCCGTCTGAAAATACTACCGATGGTTTTTTTTCAGACGGCCTTACATTCGCATTTCAAGTGCAACGCTCAAATGCCATTAGCAAGGGCTGCTGAAAACAGATCACCCGGTGTCTCATAGTCCAATGTCTTTCTCGGTCGGCGGTTAAGGGCCTCCTCAACCGCTTTAATCTTTTTAGCACCCAGTTTCCTAAAATCCGTCCCCTTTGGGAAGTATTGTCTGATCAGCCCGTTGGTATTCTCCACCAAGCCTTTTTCCCAAGAATGGTATGGACGGCAGAAGTAAGTTTCCGCACCCAGGGCTTTGGCAAAGGTTTTATGTCGGTAAAACTCTTTACCGTTATCCAAAGTAATCGTTTGAATGATATCTTTAAACGGCTTCAATGCCCGAATCACTACCCGGGTTACATCTTCTGCTTTGAAATTGCTGATTTTGCGGATAACGACAAATTTGGTTTTTCTTTCAACAGCAACCACCAGTCCGCTTTTTTGATCTTTACCGACAATGGTGTCCATCTCGAAATCGCCGACCCGCTCTTTTTGATCGACAATGGCAGGTCTGTGTTCAATGTCGGTTCTGTCCGGTACGCTGCCTTTTGTCCATGCACCGCTGCCGTATTTTCTGCGGTAGGGTTTGGAAACGATACGCAGATGGGTGTACAGGTCGCCGCCGTTTTGACGGTCTTTGGCGAGATAGCGGTAAAGGGTGCTGTGGTGCAGTTTGATGTGTTGATGTTTCAGCAGGTAGCCGCAGACTTGTTCGGGGCTGTATTTTTGGGTAATCAGTTTGTTAACAGTCTGTTTGACGGCAGTAGTCAGTTTGGTTGGCTTTTTGTTTTTCTTTTTAACTTCGCTTTGCTGTTGTGCTTTTCGGTAACAGTAGGTTCCGTTGACGGAATGCCGTCTGATTTCCCGACTGACGGTGGCGGGATGACAACCGATGTTCTGTGCGATTTGGTTTAGGGGTAGGTTGCGGTAATGTCTGGAAATGTAGTATCTTTGGTGTGAGGTCAGTTGTGTGTAGGCCATATTGCAATCTTTCTTGTCAGGAAAGGCAGTATACTACCGCATACCGGCCTTTTCTGTTATTGGAAATTGCACTTGTTAGGCAAATGTAAGGGCCTTGATATAAGTTAAATGTATCTAAATGATTCAGCATAAAAAAATGCCGTCTGAACATTTCAGACGGCATTTTGTAAAAGACATGGCTAAAAATTAGTTTTTATCTAAATCTACCAATTTGTTTTTCGCAATCCAAGGCATCATCGAACGCAATTGTGCGCCAACTTTCTCGATTTGATGGTCAGCATTCAAGCGACGACGGGCAGTCATTGAAGAATAGTTGGCTGCGCCTTCTTGGATGAACATTTTCGCGTATTCACCAGATTGAATGCGGTACAAGGCTTTTTTCATCGCTTCTTTGGTTGCAGGAGTCACCACTTCAGGGCCGGTCACGTATTCACCGTATTCGGCGTTGTTAGAAATTGAGTAGTTCATGTTGGCAATACCGCCTTCGTACATCAAATCTACGATCAATTTCAATTCATGCAAACATTCGAAGTAAGCCATTTCTGGGGCGTAACCTGCTTCAACCAAAGTTTCAAAGCCGCATTTCACCAATTCAACCGCACCACCACACAATACAGCTTGTTCACCGAACAAGTCGGTTTCGGTTTCTTCGCGGAAGTTGGTTTCAATCACGCCGCCTTTGGTGCCGCCGTTGGCTGCTGCGTAAGACAAGGCGATGTCGCGTGCTTTACCGGAATTGTCTTGGTAAACGGCGATCAATGAAGGGACGCCGCCGCCTTTCAAGAATTCGCTGCGTACAGTGTGGCCAGGGCCTTTAGGCGCAACCATGATCACGTCTACATTTGATGGCGGCACGATTTGGTTGTAGTGTACGTTGAAGCCGTGCGCAAACGCCAAAGCCGCGCCGTCTTTCAGGTTAGGTGCGATTTCGTTTTTGTACACAACCGGTTGGTTTTCATCCGGCAACAAAATCATCACAACATCGGCATCTTTGGTGGCATCGGCAACGGTTTTCACGTTGTGGCCGGCTTTAACCGCTTTATCCCAAGAAGTGCCTTGACGCAAACCGATCACCACGTTTACACCTGAATCTTTCAGGTTGGCAGCGTGGGCATGGCCTTGTGAACCATAACCGATAATGGCAACGGTTTTGCCTTTGATCAATGACAGGTCGGCATCTTTATCGTAATAAACTTGCATTTCAATTCCTTTTATTTGAATAGGTTTGTTGAGTTAACTTTAAAAAATCAGATGGAGAGTTCGTTGAGCATCACAATTTCAAGATGATCGGTTTTGCCCTCGATGGCTTGAACAAATGCCTGAAAATGCTCGCTGGCATTGTGTTCGTCCACCGCCGCTTGCGATTGCCAACTTTCGACAAACACGAAGCGGTTGGAATTTTGGATATCCTGATGCAAATCATAGCTGTTGTTCCCTGCTTCGGCGCGGCTGGCTTGAACCAACTGGGCGAATTGGGCAGACAATGTTTCGCGGTGTTCAGGTTTCACGGTAATCAAGGCAACAATCTTAATAATCGACATCTCAACTTCTCCTGTATTGGTTTCAGACGGCCTAAAATCTTTTAGCAAGCCGTCTGAACGAGCGTGGCATTAAATTTTCAAAATACGCTCGCCGCGACCGATACCGGCTGCGCCTGTGCGCACAGTTTCCAAAATTTGTGCACGCCCTACGGTTTCTAAGAAAGAATCCAATTTGTCGCTGGAGCCGGTGATTTCGATGGTGTAGCTGCGATCGGTTACATCAACCACATGGCCACGATAAATCTCGGTCAGGCGTAAAAATTCGTCGCGATCTTTACCCGCTGCACGCACTTTCACCAACATCAATTCGCGTTCGACAAAACGGCTTTCGTTTAAATCGACCACTTTAATCACTTCAACCAGCTTGTTGAGCTGCTTGGTAATCTGCTCCAGCACGCTGTCGTCACCGTGGGTCACGATGGTCATGCGCGACAAGGTTTGGTCTTCAGTCGCGGCCACCGACAATGAATCGATGTTGTAGTCACGCGCTGAAAAGAGACCCACCACACGGCTCATCGCACCGGATTCGTTTTCCATCAGTATGGACAAAATGTGTCTCATGGCACGCTCCTTGTATCGTAATCACGGTCGTTGACATCGTTCACGTCGCTGTCGGCTTTGGTTTCACGCATGTGTACCGGCAGCACCATTTCGTCGAGACCTTTGCCGTTGCCCACCATCGGGAACACGTTTTGTTTCTTATCGGTGATGAAATCCATAAACACCAAGCGGCCTTCGCGGTTGTGTTGCAGCGCTTGGCGAATCGCGCCTTCCACTTCAGACGGCTTGGTCACGCGAATGCCGACATGGCCGTAAGCTTCTGCCAGTTTCACGAAATCCGGCAAGGAATCAAAATAAGTTTCCGATTCTCGGTTGCTGTAGTAAAGCTCCTGCCATTGGCGCACCATACCGAGATAACCGTTATTCAAGGTCACAACAGTCAGCGGGATCTTATACTGGAAGCAGGTCGACAATTCTTGGATGTTCATCTGAATCGAGCCTTCACCAGTGATACAGAATACATCCTGCTCCGGTGCGGCCAGTTTGGCACCCATCGCATAAGGCAGGCCGACACCCATGGTACCCAAACCGCCGGAATTCAACCATTGGCGCGGGCGCTCAAACGGGTAATATTGCGCGGCAAACATTTGATGCTGGCCGACATCGGATGTGATGATGGCTGAATTATTGGTGATTTCCGCCAATTTTTTCACCACAAACTGCGGCTTGATGGTTTCTTCGTCTTGATCAAACCACAAGCAATCGCGGCTGCGCCATGATTCGATGTTTTTCCACCATTTATCCAAATGCTCGCGGCTCGGTACGGATTGCTGTTTGTTCACCAAGCAAACCATTTCGGCCAATACATTTTTCACGTCGCCCACGATCGGAATGTCGGCCTTAACGCGTTTGGCAATGCTCGATGGGTCAACATCGACATGAATGATTTTTTTCGGTTTTTCCAAGAATTTGGATGGCACTGACACCACGCGGTCATCAAATCGCGCACCCACAGCCAACACTACATCGGCATCCTGCATGGCCAAGTTGGCTTCATACGTACCGTGCATACCCAACATGCCGAGATATTGACGGTCGCTGGAAGGTACTGCGCCCAACCCCATCAAGGTGCCAACGCATGGCGCGCCGGTAGCGTGTACCAATTCCACCAATTCTTGGCTGGCGTTACCCAATACGATACCGCCGCCGAAATAGATAATCGGACGTTTGGCAGAAGCGAACATCTGCACCGCTTTTTTAATCTGACCGGCATGGCCTTGCACCACCGGCTGATAAGAGCGGATAAAAATATCTTCTTGCGGATAGCTGAATTTCGCCATCGCCTGAGTCACGTCTTTCGGCACATCAATCACCACAGGGCCCGGACGGCCGCTGGCAGCAATTTGGAACGCTTTTTTGATGGTATTGGCCAAATCGTTGATGTCGGTCACCAAGAAATTGTGTTTCACACACGGGCGGGTAATGCCGATGGTGTCCACTTCTTGGAACGCATCACTGCCGATAGCCGGCGTACCAACCTGACCGGTGATCACAACCATCGGAATCGAGTCCGAATAAGCTGTGGCAATACCGGTTACTGCGTTGGTTGCACCGGGGCCTGAAGTCACCAAAGCCACGCCAACTTTGCCGCTGGTGCGCGCATACGCATCGGCTGCATGAACGGCTGCCTGTTCGTGTCGGGTCAGGATGTGCTTGAATTTATTGAGCTGGTAGATGGCGTCGTAGATTTCGAGAACTGCGCCGCCCGGATAGCCGAAAACGTATTCAACGCCTTCTGCCTTGAGACTTTGCACAATGATTTGTGCGCCTGATAATTGCATAACAACCTCTTTTATAGGGCGTTAAACCAACAGCAACAGCAGCTTCGTCACAGCACCTGTAATGCAAGCCTATCAAGTAGCGATTTAGGGTACGCACATTGCTAGGACACGACGACAGCCAATCCGTTTGGACAATTGGATTAAGGCTCAGAGTTTATGAAAATGAAGAAGCCCAACGATAACCTAATCTGCGTTTTCAGGCAAGACAAAAACTTTCATCTTTTAACATTATTTTTATTAAATTTAATTACTGTTTGATTTTTATAAAATAAATATCCACCAATCGGTTATGTGTTTCTGATTGGCATGCCACAATTGTCTACAGTTTGAATAAGCACTCGAAGGTTAATAAATAGGCCGTCTGAAATTTTTAAACGTTCAGACGGCCTATTTATTCATTTAATTGTGATTATTTGCCTTAGCCAACACAGCTTTTAATAGTTTCTGCGTATGGGTAAACACAGTTTGATCGCTTAATGAATCAGAATGCTCACCCCACACCGCCAAAGCCGCTCCGCCGATGGCCTGCTGTTGCGATGGCGGTAAAGCGTTTTGACTATTGGCATCGTCCCACACGCCTAAATGCCAATGCTGCTCGACACCGCGAATGGCGTAATTGGTATCATGGGAAGAGCCGACATCCGAACTAGGAATAAAATAAAGATAATAAGAATTGTAGTTCCACACTTTAAAACCGGCTTCAATCAATTCCGGCATACTGGCGCGCAGATTGCGGCGTTTCTTGCGCTCGGTTTTGTCTTGCGCATTACCGTCGTAGCTCCAATAGGTTATCTCGATTTGCTGATTTAAATCAGCCAAACTTTGCTTAATGACACCATCATTCCACATCTGGGTTTTACAGCCTTTACGGTCGAGAAAATCAGCCAATCGGTTTACATAGGCGACAAATTCAGGGTGGCTTTCTACGCTGTAGCCAAACTCATCCGCACCAATATGAAAGCGTTTACTGTACGGAAACTTGGCCATTACTTCCACCATTAAGGTTTCTACCAAAGCAATACTTTGCGGATTGGTAATATCGATTTCATCATCCACCACATTCGATTTAATCGACCGCACATAATCTTCGCCGCGATGATGTATGAGCAGCGCAAAAATGCCATCCATATGATTTGGGCTGCCTAATTCCGGTATCAACTCAATCTTTTTCTCATGTGCATAAGCCACAATTTCACCCAACTGCACATCACTCAAAAAAAGTTTGCCGGTTTGCGGATTACGATAAAGGCCGTCTGAAACATCTGCATCGGTGGCTTTCTGGTTTAATAACTCACTTTCCAAACCGTAATTCTCATGGTCAGAAAAATGCAGGTGTAGAAAACCGCCGCCATTTTCGGCCAGCGTATCAATATATTGCTTGATTACCGCCACCGAATAATAACGGCGCGCATTATCCAGCATCAGGCCATTATGCTTGCCTTGTGCCGACAGATTATCCGCATGTGCCGAACGGCTGTCGCAAGCAGCATTAGCCAATAAGAAACATGCCATGATGAAATATAAAAAGAATCTTTGCAGCGATGCGCGCAAAGTAGAGAATTGTTTGTTCATAATTGAAATCCGTGAAAGTAAAATTCAACAGATTTCCCGCTGGCAAACGAATGCCACTCCCAAGCATGATGATGAAATGAAGATTATGTTTTTTAATAATGCAAAACAAAAACGGTCGCTTTTAAGCGACCGTTTTCAGAATTTGGTGCCCAGGGTCGGACTCGAACCGACACACCTTGCGGCGGGGGATTTTGAGTCCCCTGCGTCTACCAATTTCGCCACCTGGGCGGTGAAGAAGTCGCTATTATAGCCAGCACAAAAAACTTGTAAAGTGCTTTTGATGATTTTTTTGACAATTAAATGACAATTTATTGATTAAAAATGAAATTATATTTATCAAATTTCAAATTCACTCGGTGTTAATGTGCAAGCCAAATGTGCATCTATATCAAACTTTGATGAATTTTCTATAAAATTCATGAGAAATGCTACATTTCAAGGAACAAAAGCGTTAAGATACGGGATATTGTCTCGCAAAACTCAATCAATCGGAGAATACCATGCCCATCACAGCCAAAAAGTTTGTATTCAGCGTTTTTGCCTTAGCCGCTCTGGCTGCGTGCCAACCTAAAGAAGAAGCCGCACCGAAAGCACCTGAAGCACCTGCTTCTACCGCTCCAAGCACCGAAGTCGCGCCAGCTAAAAAAGCAGCCGTACCGGGTCAAATCAACGGCACCGATATGCGCAAAGAAGATATCGGCGGTGATTTTGAAATGACCGATGGCGACGGCAAACCATTTAAATTAAGCGATTTGAAAGGCAATGTGGTGGTATTGTCGTTTGGTTATACCCACTGTCCTGACGTTTGCCCGACTGAATTGCTGACTTACAGCGATACTTTAAAACAATTGGGCGACGATGCCAAAAATGTGAAAGTGGTATTCGCCAGCGTTGACCCTGAACGCGACACGCCGGAGCTGATTGGCAAATACGCCAAACAATTCCACCCTGATTTCATCGGCATTACCGCCACCGAAGGCCAAGCCCTGCCGGTGATTAAACAGCAATACCGTGTGGTATCAGCCAAAGTCAACCAAAAAGAAGGCAGCGCCAACTATCTGGTTGACCACACTTCAGGCGCGTATTTGATTGACAAAGAAGGCGAAGTCGCCATCTTCTCACCTTACGGCACCGAACCTGATGCCGTTGCTGCCGACATCCGCACTTTATTATAATATCCATGCCGTCTGAAAGATTTTTTCAGACGGCCTTTCGCTATCCACACACCCAAAATAGAGCAGAATCCACAATGACTGACAACGCATTAACCATTGCCCTTTCTAAAGGCCGGATTTTCGATGAAACCCTTCCCCTGCTGGCCGCTGCCGGTATCGTTCCGACCGAAAACCCTGAAGAATCACGCAAACTCATCATCGACACCAATCATGAAAATATCCGCTTGGTGATTGTGCGCGCGAGCGATGTGCCGACTTATGTGCAATACGGCGCAGCCGACTTTGGTATTGCCGGTAAAGACGTGTTAATCGAACACGGCGGCGATGGCCTGTATCAACCGCTCGATTTGCAGATTGCCAAATGCCGCATGATGGTTGCCGTGCGCAAAGGCTTTGATTACGAAAGCGTTTCCCAACCGGGCAGCCGCTTACGCATTGCCACCAAATATCCGAATATCGCCGCCGAGCATTTTGCCGCCAAAGGTGTGCACGTCGACATCATCAAACTTTACGGCTCAATGGAACTTGCGCCGCTGGTCGGCTTGAGTGATGCGATTGTCGATTTGGTTTCCACCGGCGGCACGCTCAAAGCCAACAACCTCGAAGCGGTAGAACACATCGTCGATATTTCCAGCCGCTTGGTGGTGAATAAAGCTGCATTAAAAACCAAACACACCCTGCTTGAGCCAATTATCCAAGCCTTTGCCGGCGTGGTAAACGGCGACAAATAATATTTTTCAGACGGCCTTATCATTTGCATAGGCCGTCTGAAACGCAATTTTTACTATGAAAATAAAGGCAAGTCATGAAATTTCTCAACACCCAATCCGACAGTTTCCAAGCCGAACTCAAAGCCCTATTGGCTTTTGAAACCGCGCAAGACCCCAAAGTCGATCAAATCGTGGCCGACATCTGCGCCGATGTGCAAAAACGCGGCGATGCGGCCTTAATCGAATACACCAATAAATTTGACGGCACTTCCGCGCAAACCATCGCCGATTTGACCTTAACCCAAGATGATTTGAAAAACGCGTTTGACCGCATTCCGGCGGAAGTTCAGACGGCCTTACAGACTTCAGCCAAACGTGTGGAAAGCTACCACCAACGCCAAAAAATGGAATCGTGGCAATATACCGATGAAGACGGCACTCTGCTCGGCCAACAAATCACCCCGCTCGACCGCGTGGGCATTTATGTGCCAGGTGGCAAAGCAGCCTATCCGAGCAGCGTGATTATGAATGCCATGCCTGCGCACGTGGCCGGTGTGAAAGAAATCATCATGGTGGTGCCGACGCCGAAAGGCGAGCGCAACGACATCGTTTTGGCCGCCGCTTATGTGGCCGGCGTAACCAAAGTATTTACTGTCGGCGGCGCGCAAGCCGTGGCAGCGTTGGCTTACGGCACCGAAACCGTGCCGCAAGTCGATAAAATTACCGGCCCGGGCAATGCCTTTGTCGCCGCTGCCAAACGTCGCGTGTTCGGCGTGGTCGGCATCGACATGGTGGCAGGGCCGTCTGAAATTTTGGTGATTGCCGATGGCTCCACGCCTGCCGATTGGGTGGCGATGGATTTGTTCAGTCAAGCCGAACACGACGAAATTGCACAAGCCATTTTAATCGGCACGTCGCAAGCGTATTTGGACGAAGTGAAAGCCGCCATGGACAAGCTGATTGAAGAAATGCCGCGCCGCGACATCATCGAAGCCAGCTTGGGCAACCGTGGTGCCATGATTTTGGCCAAAGATTTGGACGAAGCCTGCGAGATTGCCAACTACATTGCGCCGGAGCATTTGGAATTATCGGTTGAAAACGCCGAAGCATGGGCGCAGAAAATCCGCCATGCCGGTGCGATTTTCATGGGCAAATACACCAGCGAGAGCTTGGGCGATTATTGCGCAGGCCCGAACCACGTTTTGCCGACTAGCCGCACCGCCCGTTTCTCGTCGCCATTGGGCACATACGATTTCCAAAAACGCTCAAGCCTGATTCAAGTTTCCGAAGCCGGTGCACAAAAACTGGGACAAATCGCCAGCGTATTGGCACACGGCGAAAGCCTGACCGCCCACGCCCGTGCCGCAGAGTTCCGCTTGAAAGATTGATGGTGTAAATAACAAGGCCAAGACCTTTGTAAAACTCGTTATTTTTCATAAATCTTTAAACCGTCATTCCCGTGCAGGCGGGAATCCAGAATGTTAAACTTCTGAAATAGTTAAATATTCCTGAAAACGATAGGTCTGGATTCCCGCCTGCACGGGAATGACGAGCGTAGTTTTCTTAGTTCAAATTGAATTTTACAAAGGTCTCAGGCCGCCTGAAAATGAATATTTCAGACGGCCTCATCTGATTATTGAATATCCAGCGGCACGCGCCATTGTGGTGCAGGATAAGCTTCATCCAAAGCCGCATATTGCTCGGGCGACAAACGGATAGCCAAGCAATCGACCAATTCCTTCATATGCGTTGTTTTGCCGGTGCGCGGAATCGATACCATATTTTGCTGCGCCAAAGTAAAACACAGCAACACTTGATACACGCTGATGTTGAGTTCAGCCGCCACTTGGCGAACTGCCGGATGATGCAGCAAATCATCCTGTAAATCACCGGCCTGCGCCAGCGGACAATAGGCAATGGTAGAAATTGCATGGGCATCCTGCCATGGTTTCAGCGCAAACTCGATACCGCGCGAGCCCAAGTGATAGAGCACTTCATTGGTTTCGCAATTGGTGCCGCCTACATCATGCAATTCCTGCATGTCTTCCAAATCAAAGTTTGACACGCCCCATGCTTTGATTTTGCCTTTTTGCACCATGTTTTCCATCAGCTCAACCGTTTCGGCCAAAGGTGTGGCACCGCGCCAATGGTAAAGATACATATCCAGATAATCGGTTTGCAGTTGACGCAACGAAGCATCCAAGCTGCGCTCTAAATTTCGGCAGTTGGCATTGCTCGGCAACACTTTAGAAATCAGGTAAATGCTGTCTCGCGCAAACGGCTGAATCGCTTCGCCGACTAGATTTTCCGAACGTCCGTTGCCATACATTTCGGCAGTATCGATAATCGACACGCCGTGTTCCAAGCCGTAACGCAATGCGGCAATTTCTTCTTGGCGCGTGGCAGCACGGTCGCCTAAATACCATGTTCCCATGCCTAATTTACCGTGATTGAGCAGTGTACTTTTTGCCATGATGACTCTCCGATTGGGTTGAATACTGGCTTATTTTAGTCTGATTTTTGTGGGGTTGCTTTATTCATCGGCCTATTCTTTTCAGACGGCCCCAACTCTTTTTCAGCCATATCGTTTCTTAAGGTATTATTTTTATATCATAATTTATTAGTTATTATGGCTTACTGAATTAGCCTTATAAGTGAAAAAATCTGGCGGAATGTGACAAAAATCCGTCCATTCCTGTTAAAATCCCAAAGATTTTATTTATTCAGCCATTTGAATATTTTTAAATCGTTTTTTCTTTGAAACTCGGTTTCAGGCGGCCTCTATCAGCTATCGTCCATTATTTAATAATAAAAACAAAGATTAGCCCCATTAGGCTGATGACCGAATAAATTGATTTGATTTTGAAGAAAAATGTGTCTTTATCCAAAATACCGACGTCGGTGGTTACACTCAACACCATCGGCTTGCCAGTTTTTTAACCTAGTAAGAAGTAACGCATCTCTATGATTAAGATAAAAAAAGGCTTAGACCTGCCTATTGCAGGCCGACCGGAGCAAACCATCTATGATGGTCCGGCCATTACCGAAGTCGCGTTGCTTGGCGAAGAATATGTCGGCATGCGCCCCTCGATGAAAGTCAAGGAAGGCGATGTCGTCAAAAAAGGCCAAGTATTGTTTGAAGACAAGAAAAATCCGGGCGTGGTCTTTACCGCTCCGGCTTCAGGCACCATCACGGCGATCAACCGTGGTGAGAAACGTGTATTGCAATCTGTGGTGATTTCCGTTGCAGGCAACGATGAAATCACCTTCGAGCAATATTCTGCCGAAGCCTTGTCAGGCTTGAGCAGCGAGCAAGTGCGCGCCAATCTGATTCAATCAGGTTTGTGGACAGCATTGCGTACCCGCCCGTTCAGCAAAACACCTGCGGTTGACGCTAACCCTGCGGCGATTTTTGTCAACGCCATGGACACCAATCCTTTGGCTGCCGACCCAACTGTCATCATTGCCGAAAAAGCGGCTGACTTCACCAACGGCTTGCGTGTATTAAGCCGATTGACTGAACGCACGGTGCATGTGTGTAAAGCAGCCGGTGCCAATGTGCCGTCTGAAAGCGCAGCCAATATCGCCGTACACGAATTCGATGGCCCACATCCGGCCGGCCTGAGCGGCACACACATCCACTTTATCGAGCCTGTCGGCGCGAACAAAACCGTTTGGACCATCAACTATCAAGATGTGATTGCCATTGGTCAATTGTTTACCACAGGCCGTCTGAATACCGAACGCGTGGTCGCTTTGGGCGGTTCGCAAGTCAACAAACCGCGTCTGTTGCGTACCGTATTGGGTGCCAACCTTTCCCAACTCACAGCCGGTGAATTGGTGAATGGCGACAATCGTGTGATTTCCGGCTCCGTGTTAAACGGCGGCATCGCCACCGGCCCACACGATTATCTCGGTCGCTATCACAACCAAGTGTCGGTATTGGAAGAAGGCCGCCACAAGGAGTTTTTCGGCTGGATTGCTCCGCAAGCGGAAAAATACACCATTACCCGCACCACACTCGGTCATTTCCTCAAAAGCAAACTCTTCAAGTTCAACACCGCTGTCAACGGCGGCGACCGTGCCATGGTACCAATCGGCACATACGAACGCATCATGCCGCTCGATATCCTGCCGACCTTGCTCCTGCGTGATTTGATTGTCGGCGACACCGACGGCGCGCAAGCCCTGGGTTGTCTGGAATTGGACGAAGAAGATTTGGCCTTGTGCAGCTTCGTTTGCCCAGGCAAATACGAATACGGCCCGCTGTTGCGCAAAGTGCTGGATACTATTGAGAAGGAAGGCTGATTATGGGCTTGAAACATTTTTTAGAAAAAATCGAACCGCACTTCCTGCCGGGCGGCAAACACGAAAAGTGGTACGCGCTCTATGAAGCGGCGGCAACGATTTTCTATACGCAAGGTGCGGTAACGCGCAAAGCGGCACACGTCCGCGACGCGCTCGACTCTAAGCGTATGATGATTATGGTATGGCTGGCGCTGTTTCCGGCCATGTTCTACGGTATGTACAACGTGGGTGCGCAAGCATTTGCTGTATTAACGCCGGAATTATTGCCACAAAGCATTGCCAATGATTGGCATTATGCCTTAGCCAATGCTTTGGGCATCAACATGGCGGCCGATGCGGGCTGGTTGAGCAAAATGCTCTTCGGTGCGATTTTCTTTGTGCCGATTTACGCCACCGTATTTATCGTCGGCGGTTTCTGGGAAGTATTGTTCGCCACAATCCGCAAACACGAAATAAACGAAGGTTTCTTCGTGACTTCGATTCTGTTTGCCTTAATCGTTCCCCCTACCCTGCCGTTGTGGCAGGCCGCCTTGGGTATTACCTTTGGTGTTGTGGTGGCGAAAGAAGTATTCGGCGGTACCGGTAAAAACTTCATGAACCCTGCACTGGCAGGCCGTGCATTCCTGTTCTTTGCTTATCCTGCCAACATCAGCGGCGATAAAGTATGGACTGCCATTGACGGCTATTCAGGTGCAACCGCTTTGGCACAATGGGCTTCAGACGGCATGACCGGCTTAAAAAATGTTGCCACCGGTCAGCCGATTACTTGGATGGATGCTTTTATCGGGAACATGCCAGGCTCGGTTGGCGAGGTATCGACCATCGCGCTAATTATCGGCGGCTTGATGATTGTATTCGCCCGCATCGCTTCTTGGCGCATTATCGCCGGTGTAATGATTGGTATGATTACCACTTCATTGCTGTTTAACGCCATCGGTTCCGACACCAATCCGATGTTTGCCATGCCTTGGTATTGGCATTTGGTATTGGGCGGCTTTGCTATCGGTATGCTGTTTATGGCCACCGATCCGGTCTCTGCTTCGTTTACCAACACCGGTAAATGGTGGTATGGCGCATTAATCGGTGTGATGGCGGTGTTAATCCGCGTGGTTAACCCGGCCTATCCGGAAGGCATGATGTTGGCGATTCTGTTTGCCAACCTGTTTGCCCCGATTTTCGACTACATCGTCGCACAAGCGAACATCAAACGCAGAAAGGCGCGCACCAATGGCTAAATTCAATAAAGACAGCTTCGGCGGCACGCTGGCCGTCGTGATTGTGGTGAGCTTGGTTTGTTCTGTGGTGGTAGCCGGTTCTGCTGTTGGCCTCAAACCCAAACAGCTTGAACAAAAAGCCAAAGACAAACAAAGCTACATCTTAAGCGTAGCCGGTTTGCTCGATGAGAAAACCGACATCGCCAAAACCTATTCCGAAAGAATCGAACCGCGTGTTGTAGATTTGGCAACCGGTGAATATGTTGACAATCCGCCGGAAGGCTTCGATGCCCGCAGCGCGGCCAAAGACCCGCAACAAAACGTGCGCATTGCCCCTGAAGACGATTTGGCCAGCATCAAAACCCGTGCCAAACTCGCCGACGTTTATTTGGTAAAAGACGAAGGCGGCAAGGTCGAGCAAATCGTTTTGCCTATGCACGGCAATGGTTTGTGGTCAGTAATGTATGGTTTTGTTTCTGTGAAACCAGACGGCAACACGCTCAACGGCATCACCTACTACGAGCAGGGTGAAACCCCGGGCTTGGGTGGCGAAATCGCCAATCCTTTGTGGCAGCAAAAATTTGTCGGCAAGAAACTCTACAATGAGCAAGGCAACGTTGCCATCCGTGTTGGTAAAGGCGCAGGCGCCGATCAAGAACACGGCGTAGATGGTTTATCCGGCGCCACACTGACCACCAAAGGCGTGCAAGGTACGTTCGATTACTGGTTTGGCGAAAACGGTTATAAACCTTACTTAGCCAAACTGAAAGCAGGAGCAGAATAATGGCTGACACCAAACGTTTGAAACATTTAATGTTCTCCCCACTGGTAGACAACAACCCGATTGCATTGCAAGTATTGGGTATTTGTTCGGCACTGGCCGTGACCACCAAATTGGAAACCGCCATCGTCATGGGTATTTCCGTAGCATTCGTAACCGGTTTCTCCAGCCTGTTTATCTCGCTGGTGCGCAATTACATCCCCAACAGCATCCGTATTATCGTACAGATGGCGATTATTGCCTCATTGGTAACCTTGGTTGACCAGGTTTTGCAGGCATTTGCTTATGAATTGTCTAAGCAATTGTCGGTATTCGTCGGTCTGATTATTACCAACTGTATCGTAATGGGCCGCGCGGAAGCATTCGCGATGAAAGAGCCGCCGCTGGAAAGCTTTGTTGACGGTTTCGGCAACGGCTTGGGCTATGGCTTGATTTTGATTATCGTAGCCAGCCTGCGTGAATTGATCGGTTCGGGTAAATTGTTCGGCATGACTATTTTCCAAACCATTCAAGACGGCGGCTGGTATCAGGCCAACGGCTTGTTCCTGCTGGCGCCAAGCGCATTCTTTATTATCGGTTTTCTGGTATGGGCCATCCGCACTTGGAAACCTGAACAGGTGGAGAAATAATCCATGGAACATTATCTGAGCTTATTTGTTAAGTCCGTATTCATCGAGAATATGGCCTTGGCCTTCTTCTTAGGCATGTGTACCTTTTTGGCCGTGTCTAAAAAAGTCTCCACTGCTTTTGGTTTGGGTGTTGCGGTCATCGTGGTATTAACGATTGCCGTACCGGTTAACCAATTGGTTTACTCGCTGCTGAAAGAAGGCGCACTGATTGACGGCGTGGATTTGACCTTTTTGAAATTTATTACCTTCATCGGCGTGATTGCCGCATTGGTACAAATTTTGGAAATGGTATTGGACAAATTCTTCCCTGCCCTCTACAACGCCCTCGGTATTTTCCTGCCGCTGATTACCGTAAACTGCGCCATCTTCGGTGGTGTGTCGTTCATGGTGCAGCGTGAATACAACTTCACCGAATCCATCGTTTACGGCTTCGGCGCAGGAACCGGCTGGATGCTGGCGATTGTGGCATTGGCCGGCATCACCGAAAAACTGAAGTATGCCGATGTACCTGACGGCTTAAAAGGTCTGGGTATTACCTTTATCACCGCCGGCCTGATGGCTTTGGCCTTTATGTCGTTCTCCGGCATTCAGTTATAAGGAAGACACACAATGGAAATTATTTTAGGTATTGTGATGTTTACCGTCATCATTTTGATTTTGGCGCTGATGATTCTGTTTGCCAAATCAAAATTGGTTAACGAAGGCGACATCACCATTAAAGTAAACGGCGAAAAAGAGCTAACCATGCCCGCTGGCGGCAAGCTCTTAGGCGCCTTGGCCAATGAAGGCATTTTCATTCCTTCAGCTTGCGGCGGTGGCGGTTCATGCGGCCAATGCCGTGTGGTAGTGAATAGCGGCGGCGGCGATATTTTGCCAACCGAGCTGTCTCACATCACCAAGCGTGAAGCGAAAGCAGGCTGCCGTTTGTCGTGCCAAGTCAATGTCAAAACCGACATGGATATTGAAGTGCCGGAAGAAGTATTCGGCGTGAAAAAATGGGAATGTACCGTCATTTCCAACGACAACAAAGCCACTTTCATTAAAGAATTGAAACTGGCCATTCCTGAAGGTGAAGAAGTGCCGTTCCGCGCTGGTGGTTACATCCAAATCGATGCACCACCGCACACCGTAGCCTACAAAGACTACGATATTCCTGAGGAATATCACGAAGACTGGGACAAACACGACTTGTGGCGCTATGTTTCTAAAGTAGATGAGCCGATTCTGCGCGCCTACTCGATGGCTTCTTATCCGGAAGAAAAAGGCATCATCATGCTGAACGTGCGTATCGCAACTCCGCCACCACGCGAACCTGATGCGCCTCCGGGTCAAATGTCTTCTTACATTTGGTCATTGAAACCGGGCGACAAAGTGACGATTTCCGGCCCATTTGGTGAATTCTTTGCCAAAGACACCGATGCCGAAATGGTGTTCATCGGCGGTGGTGCAGGTATGGCGCCTATGCGTTCACACATTTTCGACCAATTACGCCGTCTGAAATCGAAACGCAAAATCTCATTCTGGTACGGCGCACGTTCGAAACGCGAAATGTTCTACGTGGAAGATTTCGACGAACTGGCTGCAGAAAACGACAACTTCGAATGGCACGTTGCCCTCTCCGACCCACTGCCGGAAGACAACTGGGATGGTTACACAGGCTTCATTCACAATGTCTTGTATGAAAACTACCTGAAAAACCACGAAGCCCCTGAAGATTGCGAATTCTACATGTGCGGCCCACCGGTGATGAACCAAGCCGTGATTAAAATGCTCAAAGACTTGGGCGTAGAAGACGAAAACATCCTGCTGGACGATTTCGGCGGCTAACAAAAAAAGGAAGAAACTTTGGTTTCTTCCTTTTTTATTTTGATGCCGTCTAAACCTTTTCAGACGGCATCACTCTTTCAATCAAATAACTTCTACTTCCAAACCTTATCCCCAAACGAAAACAAAGCCAACCCTACCCCCATTACCACCAAGCCGATTAATTTCGGCATCGTCAGTTCCCGCACCGCCATGCCGATCAAGCCATAATGGTCAATCACCGCCGCCGCCAGCAATTGGCCGATGATAATGACAAACAACATGTTCGCAATACCCAATTTAGGCGCCAACAATACGCTGGTGAACACAAACATCGCACCGAGCAAACCGCCGCTTAATTTCCACCAAGGCTGCTGCCCAATAGTGGCCAAATAGCCGAACAAATCCGTTTTGGCCCAGGTGATGAAAAACAACGCAACCGTGCCGACGGCAAACGAAATCAAAGTAGCGATTAATGTTTCGCCACCCATATACCGCGCCAGTTGCGTATTAATCGCCGCCTGCATGGCCGAAGCCATGCCTGCTGCAAAAGCCAAACCCAGATAAATTGCCCGCATAATAGCGCCCCAAAGATTCAGACGGCTCGAGGCCTTTGGAAATCCCTATCTTTGGCACATTTCTTCGTTATGCGCTGCTCGAAAGCTTGCCCATCTTTGTGATATGTCTGCGCTTTCTGTGCTGCTACAACTTTAGAACTGTACTCAAATCTAGGGATTTTGCAAAGGTCTCGGCCTTTCCAGCCGATTTCCCACCGCTCCATCATCGTTCAGAGCAGCCCGTTGGTGTTCATTTTACGTTACAATAGGCCGTCTGAAAAATTTTGTCGCACACACTCATGTCCGTTTTAAAATCTCTCGCCGTCCTATTCTTCACTGCTACGCTGTTTCTGCTCGCTGCTTGTGGCAAACAAGCGCAAACGGTCACGCTGCAAGGCGAAACTATGGGCACGACATACACCGTCAAATACCTTTCAGACGGCCTTGATTTGCCCAAACCGGAAATCATGCAGACACAAATCGATGATGTGCTGAAAGAAGTCAATCGCCAAATGTCCACCTATCAGCCGGATTCGGAAATCAGCCAATTCAACCAAATGCGTAAAGCCAACCGCCCGCTGAAGATTTCCCAAGATTTTGCTGATGTGGCCGCCGAAGCCGTACGTTTAAACCAAATGACCCAAGGCGCATTAGACGTGACCGTTGGCCCTTTAGTGAACTTATGGGGCTTTGGGCCGGATAAAGCAGTTACCTACTCACCCAGCAAAACCGAAATCGAACAAGCCGCGCAGGCTGTCGGCATCGATAAAATTTTGTTGGCTCACGATGGTGAGTCTGCCACGCTTGCCAAAACCCAAGCCGGTGTTTATTTGGACTTATCTTCCATCGCCAAAGGTTTCGGCGTGGATAAAGTGGCACAACATCTTGAAAAATCAGGCGTTCGCAACTATTTGGTAGAAATAGGCGGCGAATTACACGGCAAAGGCCGCAACGCTTCCGGCGAAGCTTGGCGCGTGGGCATTGAGCAGCCGAATATGGTGCAAGGTAGCGGCACACAAATTATCGTGCCGCTGGATAACCAATCTTTGGCCACTTCGGGCGATTACCGCAATTTCCATTTGGATCAAAACGGCAATCGCCTCTCCCACATCATCAATCCGCAAACGCGCGCGCCGATTCGCCACAAGCTCGCGTCCATCAGCGTGATTGCCGATAACGCCACCACCGCCGACGGCCTGTCCACCGGTTTATTCGTGTTAGGCGAAGAAAAAGCCTTGGCGCTTGCCGAGCAACACGATTTGGCGGTATTCTTAATCATCTACGATGGTGACGGCTACAAAACTGAAATATCAAGTGCATTCAAACAGTTACTTAATTAATTTAACCTTGGAACCCACATCATGAAAACCCTTTTCTTAACCTTCGGCATTTTCCTGCTGGTGATTTTAGGCATGGCAGTCGGCTACATTTTCTCCAAACGCTCGATTAAAGGCAGCTGCGGTGGCATTTCCGCTTTGGGCATGGAAAAAATGTGCGATTGTGAAATCCCTTGCGACACGCTGCAAAAGAAATTGGATGCTGAAAAAGCAGCCGGCGAAAGCAAAGGCATCGTGGTTGATCATTAGTCCATGTTTATAAAAATAAAGGCCGTCTGAAACCCACAAATCAGGTTTCAGATGGCCTTTTGTTTATTTAAAACCTTACAACACCACAGTCGGATACGAGCCAATCACTTTCACAAACGATGCACGTTCGCTCAATAATTGTAGGGCTTTTTGCACGCGCTCATCGTCTTTATGGCCTTCGATATCAATAAAGAACAAATATTCCCACAAAGCCGATTTGCTCGGGCGGCTCTCAAATTTGGTCATGGAAATGCCCAAATCGGTAAACGGCTGCAGTAAACCCATCACCGCACCTGCACGGTTTGGTGTTGAAATCACCAATGAAGTTTTATCGCTGCCGGTGCTGCTGGTATCTTGATGGCCGAGCACCAAAAAGCGCGTGGTGTTGTTCGGTTCATCTTCGATGCAGTCACCGGCAATGTTTAATTGATAAATTTCCGCTGCGGTAATACCGGCAATCGCGGCTAAGGTGCCATCGTCAGACTCGGCCACAATGCGTGCGGCTTCGGCATTGCTGGAAACCGGAATACGCTCGGCATTGGGCAGGTTGCGACCCAGCCAGTCGTTACATTGCGCCAAGGCTTGCGCGTGGGCAAAAACTTTGGTCACACCGTTGATTTCATAGCTGTTTTTACGCAGCAAATTATGATGAATGCGCACCACCACTTCACCGCAGGCTTTAAGGGCGGATACGGCCAGCAAATCCAAAGTGCGGCCGATTGAGCCTTCGGTCGAATTTTCCACCGGCGCCACCAAGTAATCAGCTTGGCGCGTTTCCACCAGCTTGAAACAATCATCCACGGTGGTGCAGGCTTGGGTATAAGCCGCATGGCCGAAATGCTTGATGGCGGCTTGTTGGGTAAACGTGCCTTGCGGGCCCAAATAAGCAATGGTGAGCGGGCGCTCCACCGCCAGACATTCACTCATGATTTCGCGGAACAGGCGCGCCACCGATTCATTCGGCAACGGGCCTTCGTTCAATGCCTGAATGCGGCGCAATACGGCGGCTTCGCGCTCAGGGCGATATACTGTGCCGGTGCCTTTGAGTTCGCCAATGGCGTGGGCATGACCGGCACGTTGGTTCAACAAGCGCAATACGGTGGCGTCGATTTCGTCAATCGCATCGCGGTGGGGTTTTAACTGTTCATCAATCGACATGATGTTTCTCTTGCATGATTCGTGAATGTAGCGATTTTAGCATTAAACAGGCCGTCTGAAAGGCTTTCAGACGGCCTGATAATAGAAATTAAAGCATTAAAGCCCAATGATTGCGGAAAAACAGTATTTCATTGCACCAATCAGGTAAAACTACTATTTTTATTTAAACTCGCCGCGGTTTTTGTCATTTTCAATCCACGCTTCATGCGAACACACCCACAACAGCACAATACCGCATACCGTCGCCGTGAGCATCATCACCGGCATAATCAAGGCCGTGCCGTTGTGCAGCCATGTGGTCAGCATGCCCATTACCGCGCCAATCACCGATTGACACACGCCCAACACCGCATTGGCGCTGCCACCTTCTTTCTTGAAATAGCTCATAAAGCACGCCTGCGTATTGGCGCCGACCAAACCTTGCGTACCGACAGACAACATCACACAACCGACCAGCGCCCACATCGGCGGCAAATCACTCACCAACACCAGCAGCACCATCGATAAATTGGCGGCAAACTGAATGATAATGCCCCAGCGCAAAATATTCTGCGGATGCACGCCGGTTTTCAAGCGCCATGCCGTTACGCGGTTGAACAAGGCCATGGTGATGATGTTCAAACCAAAAATCCACGCATAGCCGTGCGACGACACTTCGTATAAATGCATATAAACAAACGAAGATTCAGTCAAAAAAGCAAACATCGAAGCAAAACTGAATGCTTGGAAAAACAGATAACCCATCGCGCCTTTATTGCGCAATACATGCTTAAACCGGCCACCGACCACAGCAAAAATCTCGCGGCTGATTTTATCGGTGCGCGTCGGTTTGGGCAGGAAAAATGTTACCAACACCAACAATAACACGCTATAAGCGGTTAAAAACCAGAAAATCGCGCGCCAACCGCCCAAACTCTGCAACAACGCACCGACCATCGGTGCCATCAGTGGCACAATCATCAAAATAATGCCAATCAGCGCAAACATCTGCGCCGCTTTACGCCCATCGTAATGGTCGCGCACCAAAGCACCGACCACCACCACCGTCATGCCTGCGCCAAACGCCTGCAGCGCACGCAAGGTCAGCAATTGGTCGACGTTGCTGATCATCGTCAGTCCCAGCACGCTGATGAAATGCAGCGACAGCCCGACCAACGCCACCGGTTTGCGCCCTTTGATGTCTGACACCGAGCCACCAACCAATTGGCCAAATGCCGCACCAAACATAAACATACTCAGGCTCTGCTCGATTCGGTGGATATTCGAGCCCAAGTCTTCCGCCATTTCGGGAATCGCCGGCAGATACGCATCAATCGAAAACGGCATCAGTGCAATCAACATCGCCATTAATACCGCCATCTGCTTTTCGCCCAAAGGCTTTTTCGCAGCAGTCATAACTTCTTTCTGTTCACATTAAAACAAACCGCGCTAGGCGATTGAAAAACCTGAAATTATAGCCCATATCAGATTGCTTTGAAAGCACAAGGCCCTTACATTCGCCTAACAAGTGCAATTTCCAATAACAGAAAAGGCCAGTATGCGGTGGTATACTGCCTTTCCTGACAAGAAAGATTGCAATATGGCCTACACACAACTGACCTCACACCAAAGATACTACATTTCCAGACATTACCGCAACCTACCCCTAAACCAAATCGCACAGAACATCGGTTGTCATCCCGCCACCGTCAGTCGGGAAATCAGACGGCATTCCGTCAACGGAACCTACTGTTACCGAAAAGCACAACAGCAAAGCGAAGTTAAAAAGAAAAACAAAAAGCCAACCAAACTGACTACTGCCGTCAAACAGACTGTTAACAAACTGATTACCCAAAAATACAGCCCCGAACAAGTCTGCGGCTATCTGCTGAAACATCAACACATCAAACTGCACCACAGCACCCTTTACCGCTATCTCGCCAAAGACCGTCAAAACGGCGGCGACCTGTACACCCATCTGCGTATCGTTTCCAAACCCTACCGCAGAAAATACGGCAGCGGTGCATGGACAAAAGGCAGCGTACCGGACAGAACCGACATTGAACACAGACCTGCCATTGTCGATCAAAAAGAGCGGGTCGGCGATTTCGAGATGGACACCATTGTCGGTAAAGATCAAAAAAGCGGACTGGTGGTTGCTGTTGAAAGAAAAACCAAATTTGTCGTTATCCGCAAAATCAGCAATTTCAAAGCAGAAGATGTAGCCCGGGTAGTGATTCGGGCATTGAAGCCGTTTAAAGATATCATTCAAACGATTACTTTGGATAACGGTAAAGAGTTTTACCGACATAAAACCTTTGCCAAAGCCCTGGGTGCGGAAACTTACTTCTGCCGTCCATACCATTCTTGGGAAAAAGGCTTGGTGGAGAATACCAACGGGCTGATCAGACAATACTTCCCAAAGGGGACGGATTTTAGGAAACTGGGTGCTAAAAAGATTAAAGCGGTTGAGGAGGCCCTTAACCGCCGACCGAGAAAGACATTGGACTATGAGACACCGGGTGATCTGTTTTCAGCAGCCCTTGCCAATGGCATTTGAGCGTTGCACTTGAAATGCGAATGTAAGTTTTCAGACGGCCTCAATGTCGGTTTAAATACTTGCTAAACCCGATAGCAAACCCTAAAATCGAATGCTCCATCATTCCTATTGCGAAGAACACACCATGTCTGCCCAGCCGATTTACAATTTCTCCGCCGGCCCTGCCGTTTTGCCTGAAGCCGTTTTGCGTACCGCCCAGCAAGAAATGCTGGATTACAACGGCACCGGTTTCCCCGTGATGGCCATGAGCCACCGCTCCGATATGTTTATGTCGATTTTGCATCATGCCGAACAAGATTTGCGCCAACTGTTAAACATTCCCAATAATTATAAAGTGCTTTTTTTACAAGGCGGTGCAACCACACAATTTAATATGACCGCGATGAATCTGGCGCATGGTTTCGAGCGCATTGATGCCGTGATTACCGGCAACTGGAGCCGCTTGGCAGCCGAGCAAATGCCGCTTTTGGGCGATGCTCAAGTCAACATCGCGGCGCATGGCGGTGAATTGTTTGATTACAAAGACTTGCCTGCCGTGGAAGACTGGAATATTTCCAAAGATTCGGCTTTTGTGCATTTTGCCATCAATGAAACCGTCAACGGCTTGCAATATCAAGACGTGCCAAAACTTTCAAATGGCATGCCGCCTTTGGTGTGTGATATGTCGAGTGAAATTTTATCGCGTAAATTTAACGTGGCTGATTACGGTTTGATTTATGCCGGCGCACAGAAAAACATCGGTCCGGCCGGCGTAACTGTGGTCATTATCCGCGATGATTTGCTGGATCGCTGCCCGAAAAATATTCCAAGCGTGTTCAACTACCGCACCCACATCGAAAAAGACGGCATGTACAACACACCGTCTACCTACCCGATTTACATGTCGGGCTTGGTGTTCCGCTGGCTGCAAACGCAAGGCGGTGTGAAAGCCATCGAAGCGGTGAACAACCTCAAAGCCAAAACGCTTTATGATGCCATCGATAGCAGCGGCGGCTTCTACATCAACCCGATTGCCGTCAACGCCCGCTCTAAAATGAATGTGGTGTTCAAAACCGACAACGACAAACTGGATAAAATGTTCGTGCAAGAAGCCGATTTGCGCGGCTTGCGTTTACTCAAAGGCTACAAAACAGTCGGCGGTATGCGTGCCAGCATTTACAACGCCATGCCACTGGCCGGTGTGGAAGCCTTGGTCGAATTTATGCAGGATTTCCAACGCCGCTACGGTTGATTGAAAACAAAATCATAGGCCGTCTGAACATTTCAGACGGCCTTCTTTTATGACTCACCCATTCGCTTGAAAAAATATTTTGTGCTATAAAGAACCATCACACATCCAATCACAGGAATCTCTCATGAACGCTCTCGAATTATTAACCACCCGACGCTCGTCTAAAAAACTGGTCGCCCCCGCACCCAATGCCGAACAATTGGAAATCATGCTGCAAGCGGCAACCCAAGTGCCGGATCATGGCAATATGCGCCCGTTTAAATTTACCGTAATTCAAAGTGAAGCCGGTTTAACCCGCTTTCGCGAACTCTTGCGCCAAACGGTTACCGAGTTGAACTTCGGTGAAGAATCAATGAAAAAAGCGGAAAAAGTCGGCCACATGGCGCCGATGGTAATTGGCGTGACCTTTGCGCCGAACCAAAATGTGCCGAAACCCAAACCGGAATGGGAACAAATGCTCAGCGCCGCATGCTCGGCCTATGGCTTGCAATTAGCGGCTACCGCACAAGGTTTTGATAATGTTTGGATTACCGGCTTGTGGACCAACAGCCCATTGTTGCGCGAAGCTTTTGGCTGCGGCGAGAAAGACAAAATCATTGGCCTGATTATGGTCGGCACACCCGATGAAGAAACCGGTGGCGCGAAAAACACCGATTTGGATTCGTTTGTGACTTATTGGTAATCAATCCAACAAAATATCAAAAAAGGCCGTCTGAAAGTAAATCCTACTTTCAGACGGCCTTTGATTCATCATGAAAACATTACGCCGGATTCATGAAGGTTTCAATTTCCTGCAAAGAAATTTCAGGTGTCGCTCCATGGCGTGAAGCCACTAAAGCACCCAATGCGCAGGCAAAGGTTACGGCTTCTTGTGGGTCGGCATTGTTCAACAGCTTATACGTCAAACCGGCCAAAAAGCTGTCGCCCGAGCCAACGGTATCGGCTACTTTCACGCGGAAACCGCTGTGGCGGTAAAGCTGGCCGTCGCGATACAAGGCTGCGCCATGACTGCCCAACGTCACCACCAAAGTTTCCACATCGGTGAGCTTGGCGACATAAGCGATATTTTGCTCAATCGAATGATAAGGCGAACCGTACACTTCAGCCAATTCGTACAATTCATCGTCATTCAATTTCACCATGTCAACTTTCTTCATGGTCGCCAACAGGCGGTCGGTATCGTAATGCGGCTTGCGAAGATTGACATCAAAAATCTTGAATTTGGCTTGCTCCAGCAATTGCTCCAGCGTGGCGCGGGAAACTTCGTCACGAGTGGCCAGGCTGCCGAAAATAAACGCATCGGATTCGGCTACACGCTGCAAAGCTTCCGGCTGCACCTGAATGCGGTCCCAAACACAAGGGTAAACAATTTCGTATGAAGCGCTACCGCTTTTATCCAGCGATACTTTCACCAAACTGGTGGCTTGGTCAGGGCAAATCTGCACAAGGTCGGCATTCACGCGCTTACTCAGAATCTGGCGCAACAATTCTTCGCCGTCTTCATCGTCGCCGCGGCAGCTGATGATGCTGCTGTCCGCACCTAAGGCCTTCAGGCGAACAACCACATTCAGCGGCGCACCGCCCAATACTTTTCCGCTTGGGAAATCGTCCCACAGCACTTCACCGAAACTGGTTACTTTCATGCTCAATCTTCCTTAATTAACAACCTACACAATTTTCCAACACAATATCTTTAATTTCCCAATATCATAAACATCTCAAACAACCGTTGCAATACTGGCCATGAGGACAAAACCGTTTATCCCCGAATGATTTTGGCGCATTATTGAGAATAAACTACCGGCCATCTCTACTATCCATCAGACTTTGAACATGAGTATACTGCCAACAATTATTTTTATTCATTTAAGCTGATATTCTCTTTTACCTAGTTGTTTCAAATAAAAATAAGACAAGGCGATATAACTGCCGTATATACCCGGCACATAAGGGGCATTAACACTGCATTATTTTTATTTTAAACCAATCTGCCTCGCAAGCATGTAATAAAATTTACATGCAAGCTATTATGTTTAAAAAGTTTGAAACTGACAAGCAAGCCTTTAAGAATCTGCTGCATAAATTTGATACACCGCAAAATCCCTGTAAATAAACATTTCAATCGCTTAAATTTTCATTTTTCTTTCCTATTTTCTCCGCCTAAAAATTCAACTTCAAACATAAAAAATGAAATTTAAATACATTCATTAAATATTCAAGGCCGTCTGAAAGGTTATTTTCCCCTTTCAGACGGCCTGATTCTCATTTATTGAGCATATTTCCTTAAGCGTGTTGCACCTTAGGCTTCAAGAAGAACAATGCTACTACCGCTAAGATAATCACCGCTGCGGTTGCGCCATATGAATCATCTTTCGCCCAACCTGCATCCAGCAAACCACCAGCCACAATCGGTGCCAAAATCGAACCCAAACGGCCGACACCGATGGTGACACCCACACCGGCGCTGCGGAAATCAGCGGCATGAAGCGTCGGATTGATGGTGTAAAGACCGGCAATACAACCATTCATCAGTGCACCAATCAAAACGGCAAACACCAGCGCCACGCTTAAAGCGCTTGATGATAAGAATGCAAAAATCGCCCCGACTGCCAACACACCAAAACTGATTAACACCGCGCGTGCCGTCCAACGGCTGGCCAAGAAACCGAAAATCAACGAACCAATCGCGCCACCCACTGAAATTGCCATGCCGACCGACTGGCTTTGCTCTTTCGCCATACCGGCTTGTTCCAGCAAAGCAGGTGTCCATGAGTTGATAAAATAATACGAAGCCATCACAGTGATAAACGCCAACCAAATCAACAGCGTGGTCGCCCGATATTGCGGCTCAAACAAACGCAGAATCGACACTTTCGCCTTCTTCACGCCCTGTTCGATTTCAGGGAACGCCCAATCACCGCTCAAGCCCATTTTGGCGACAATCTTATCCAAACGCGTTTTGGCATTGGCCGGACGCTTGGTCAGCAAAAAATCCACCGATTCCGGCAAAACCGCCATCAGCAACACCACCGCCAACATGGTCAACACCGCACCAACCAAAAATACCGAACGCCAGCCGTATTCACCCTGCAGCATCACTGCCGACATACCGCCCAACATCGCGCCGATACCGAAGCCGGATGCATAAATCGCAATCGCCAAGCCGCGCCATTTTTGGTTGGCATACTCACTGACAATCACGTTGGTACACGGCAGAATACCGCCCACACCCAAGCCGGTGACAATACGCCAAAACGCAATTGTTTCCATCGAGTGTGAGAAATACGTCATCAACATACCGATGGCCGACAACAGCGTTGAAAAAATCAGCAAAGGGCGACGGCCAAAACGGTCAGCGAACGGTGCTAAAAATACCGAGCCCAAAGTCATGCCCAGCAAACCTGCACTCATCAACGTGCCGATATGCGCACCATCCAAGCCCAGCTCAGTTTGAATACTTTTTGCCGTGAACGCCACCGCCAACACATCAAAACCGTCGAGCATATTTAAAATGAAGGTCAATGCAACCACCATCCATTGATAACCGCTCATCGGGCTTTGGGCAATTTTTTGTCTTAAATCCATGAATAACCTTCTCTTTCCAAATCACCGTCTACTTTTATCATTTTAAGTATTATTCGAAATAAAATGATACTATTCCATCAATATTGTCATCGGCAAGTTAACCGATTTAACTAATACCAATTGATATCATTCATTTTTGAAATAATGCTTTTAACGGAATGCTGCCACTATAACGGCTTCACTATACACAAGCAAATTCTAAATTTGCGCGTTGATATGAATGAAATTCATTGAGAGGCCGTCTGAATGTTTCAGACGGTCTCTATAGTGGAAATACCGATTTAGTGCTATTTCAATTAAATGAAACACCCATAAAAAAACACGCTGAAAATCAGCGTGTTTTTTAGTTCAGACGGCCTCATATTCACAAGGCCGTCTGAAAAGATGACGGCAGTTACACCACCACTTCTTCTTTTTTCTTCGGCGTTTTCGAAATATTTTCTCGATTCAGGCCGAACATCAGCAACAGCGGGCTGGCCACCAAAACCGATGAATAAATACCGAACACGATACCGATGGTCAAGGCCAGTGAGAAACCGTGCAAGGCCGCGCCGCCGAAAATCAACATCGACAACACCATCGCTTCGGTCGAGCCGTGGGTGATGATGGTACGGCTCATGGTTGCGGTAATCGCATTGTCAATCACTTGCGGCACGGTATGATTGCGCATGGCCGGTTTACGGAAGTTTTCGCGGATACGGTCAAACACCACCACCGATTCGTTCACCGAATAACCCAATACCGCCAAAATACCGGCCAACACAGTCAATGAAAACTCCCATTGAAACAGCGCGAAACAGCCGAGAATAATCACAATATCGTGCATATTGGCGATAATCGCCGCCACGGCAAAACGCCATTCGAAACGCATCGACAGATAAATAATGATACCGATGACCACCATACCCAAAGCCAGCAAACCGTTGGTCACCAACTCTTCGCCGACCTGCGGGCCGATGAACTCAACTTGGCGCAGTGTGACATCAGGATTGCTTTGTTTCAACAAGTCCATCACTTGGTTCGACAATTGCGCTGAAGGCACACCTTCTTTGTTCGGCAGACGAATCATGATGTGTTTGCTGGTACCCAAAGCTTGTACCTGCACTTCACCCAAATTTAAGGTATTGAGCTTTTCACGGGTTTGGTTAACATCGGCACCTTGCTGATACTGCACTTCCATAACGGTACCGCCGGTAAATTCCACCGAGAAATTCAAACCTTTGGTCACCAAGAAAAATACGGCTGCAATAAACGTCACCAACGAAATAAACGTGGTCAGTTTACCGTAGCTCATGAATGGAATATCGCGTTTGATTCTGAATAATTCCATGTTTTACTCCTTATCCACCACGGTATTCGAGGCAACCGGCTCCGGCTTCCACACCGAACCGATGGAAATGCTTTGCAGCTTGCGTTTGCGGCCATACCACAAATTCACCAATGCGCGCGATACCACCACCGACGAATACAACGTCACCAACGAAATAAACGTGGTCAGTTTACCGTAGCTCATGAATGGAATATCGCGTTTGATTCTGAATAATTCCATGTTTTACTCCTTATCCACCACGGTATTCGAGGCAACCGGCTCCGGCTTCCACACCGAACCGATGGAAATGCTTTGCAGCTTGCGTTTGCGGCCATACCACAAATTCACCAATGCGCGCGATACCACCACCGACGAATACATCGAGGTCAAAATACCCAAGCAGTGCACCACGGCGAAGCCGCGTACCGGACCCGAGCCAAAAATTAGCAAGGCGATACCTGCAATCAGCGAAGTCAAGTTGGAATCGACAATGGTCGACCAAGCGTGTTGGTAGCCGAGATTAATCGCCTGCTGCGGTGGCACGCCGGCGCGCAATTCTTCGCGGATACGCTCGTTAATCAATACGTTCGAGTCAATCGCCATACCCAAAGTCAGCGCCAATGCGGCAATGCCCGGCAGGGTCAAAGTGGCTTGCAAGGCAGACAGAATCGCAATCAAAAACAGGATATTGGTGCTCAAGGCAATGGTCGAGAACACACCCATCAGGCGGTAGTAAATCACCATAAACACTGCCACAGCAGCAAAACCCCACAGCGTTGAATTAAAGCCTTTTTCGATGTTTTCTTTACCCAAAGACGGGCCAATGGTGCGTTCTTCCACAATTTCCATCGGTGCGGCCAGCGAACCGGCACGCAACAACAAAGACGTATCGTTAGCTTCTGCGCTGCTCATGCTGCCGGAAATCTGCACACGGCCACCGGTAATGGCAGAACGAATCACCGGTGCGGTCACCACTTCGGCTTTACCTTGGTCAATCAGCACCATCGCCATGCGTTTGCCGACATTTTGCGAGGTCAGCTCGGCAAAAATGGTGCCGCCGGTGCCGTCTAAGTTGATGCTCACCGCAGGGGCGCCCATTTCATCGAAGCTCGGTTGGGCATCGTTGATGTTGTCGCCGGTGAGCTCAACCTGCTTGCTCACCAAAGTGGCTTGCGGATGCTCGCCCGCGCTATACAGCAATTCATAACCACTTGGCACATTGCCGTTTAAAGCGGCAGTAATTTGCGCCGGATCGTCTTCCACCATGCGCACTTCCAAAGTAGCGGTACGGCCGATAATGTCTTTGGCTTTAGCTGTATCCTGCACACCCGGTAACTGCACCACAATGCGCTCGGCACCGGATTGCTGAATCACCGGCTCGGCCACGCCCAATTCGTTGACACGGTTGTGCAGCGTAGTGATGTTTTGCTTCACCGCATCGGTGCGGATTTTGGTGACTGCCGCTTCAGACAGCGTCAGCACCACATTATTACCGTCAGCCGTCAGCGTGGTTTCCGGCAACAGGTTTTGCAGTTGCGGCAGGGCTTTTTGCACATCGGCCGCATCTTGGAATGGCACAGTCAGGCTGTTGTCTGTATGGCGGATGGTGCCGATACGGATTTTTTGACGGCGCAAATCGCGGCGGATATCGCCTGCGTAACGCTCAAATGTTTTCTGCATCGCCGCCTGCATGTCCACCTGCATGGTGAAATGCACGCCGCCGCGCAAGTCTAAGCCTAAGAACATCGGATTGGCGTTCATTTTCGCCATCCATTCCGGGCTGTCGGCCAGCAGGTTGAGCGCGGTAATATAGCCTTCACCCAAGGTATTTTCGATCACATCACGTGCTTTCAGCTGCGTTTCCGCATCTTTAAAACGCACTTTCAGCGAATTATCGGCAATAAACATGCCGTCGGTTGAAATATTGGCCGCCTTCAAAGCAGATTCAACCCTGCTTTGGGTTTGTTCGTTAATGACAATAGATTGTCGGTTGGTCGATACCTGCACCGCAGGCGTTTCACCGAATAAATTAGGCAGCGCGTAAATCACCGCCACAATAATCGTAAACGCAATCAGCAGGTATTTCCATAAAGGATAACGGTTCATGGGAAACCTTCAGTTTTTCTTAAAGACAAACAGCCGCGCTCAAAATGAGGCGGCTTTTGCAGCAATCAATCTTATTCAGCTTTGCTGGCGATGGCGTTGCGGTCAACTTCCACTTCCACGCCGCGGCCGATTTCCACACCGTAAAACTGTTCGCCAACGCGGGTCACGCGGCCTTTGAAACCGGCAGCCAACACCACTTTATCGCCGACTTTCAATTCAGACAGCATTTGTTGATGGGCTTTGAATTTCTTTTGTTGCGGACGCATAATCAAGAAATAAAACACCACCATGATGAGGACGAGCGGTGCAAATTGAGCCAACATACTTTGTTCCATAGTTTTTCCGTTCTATAATCGTTGTTAATTGAAAAGCAGGACTGAAATTTCAGTTGGGTCAGCCCCAAAATTACGCTATTCTAAAGGCCGTCTGCAAATTTTCCAAGTATTTCCGCGTTTATTAACCATATTTATCAGTCAGGCCGTCTGAAATTTCAGACGGCCTGAAGCCCACCTTATTGCGAACCTGCTCACACATGAAGAAAATCATCAACCGCTTGCGCACGTTTATCCGACGGCTTATGGGAAAAAACGCCCGCACCCTGTGGGTATCGCATCCTATTTTTGCCGAACACGAACCAGGCATCCATCACCCCGAATCCCCTGCCCGCATTGCCGCCATCGAAGCCGAACTCAAACGCCAAAATATTTGGCCGAAGCTGCAAACCGCTCAAGCACAGGAAATCAGCGACAAACAACTCGCCTTGGTGCATCCGCGAAAATACCTGCGTTTCCTAGAATGTCATCAGCCGCAGCCGAGCAAAATCTACCGCATTGACGACGACACCGTCATGAGTCACGGATCATTACAAGCCACCCGTTTTGCGGCGGGGGCGGTGGTACAGGCGATTGACATGGTGATGAACAAAAAAGCTTACCATACTTTTTGCGCCGTACGTCCACCCGGCCATCATGCCCATTCCGATAAAGCCGGTGGCTTTTGCTTAATCAACAACGTGGCCGTAGGCGTGATGCACGCGATTGCCGAATACCGCTTGCAACGCGTGGCGGTGATTGATTTCGACATCCATTTCGGCGACGGCACGGCGGAAATCTTCAAAGACGAACCGCGCGTGATGCTGCTGAATATGTTTGAGCACGACCTTTTTCCGTTCGCCTTGCCGCAAAATCAGCAAGGGCGCAACCCGAATATCATTCACACGCCTTTTACCCCGGATACCGGCAGCCGCGTGTTCCGCACCACCATTCGGGAAACATGGCTGCCCAAGCTGGCCAAGTTTAAGCCCGAATTGGTGGTGATTTCCGCCGGATTCGATGCACACAAACTCGATGAAACAGGCCGTCTGAATCTGCACGAAGCCGATTTTGCTTGGTTGACGCATAAAATTGTTCAGACGACCTCAAGCTGCAACGGCAAAATCGTATCGGTATTGGAAGGCGGCTACACGCTTGAGCCGCTGGCAAAATCAGCCGCCGCGCATATTCATGTGTTGGCCGGATTGCCTAAAGCCGATGAGGCGCATCAATATGAAAAGCGGCTTAAGGGCAAACGCGCAGCTAAATAATTTGTTTCTTTTAATCAGGCCGTCTGAAACTTGGCTTTCAGACGGCCTATTTACATCGTGCTCAAAAAGTGTAGAATCTAAATTAAAGATTGTTATCTTATATAATCAAATAAAAAACTTATCACAGATAATAATATTAGAACACCCTTTCATACATATCATGAATATCTGAATTCCATTAGCCCTAACCTTTGATTAATCAAAAAGGAGTTACATATGAAAGCAGCACGTTTCTACGACAAAGGCGACATCCGCATTGAAGACATCCCCGAGCCAACCGTGGCACCGGGCACCGTCGGCATCAACGTGGCTTGGTGCGGTATTTGCGGTACCGACTTGCATGAATTTATGGAAGGGCCAATCTTCATTCCGCCATGCGGCCATCCACATCCGATTTCCGGTGAGGAAGCACCGGTTACCATGGGGCACGAGTTTTCCGGCGTGGTATATGCTGTGGGCGAAGGCGTGGACGACATCGAAGTCGGCCAGCATGTGGTAGTTGAGCCTTACATTATCCGTGATGATGTGGATACGGGCGAAGGCAGCAATTACCATTTGTCTAAAGATATGAACTTCATCGGCTTAGGCGGCTGTGGTGGCGGCTTGGCGGAAAAAATCGCCGTTAAGCGCCGTTGGGTACACCCGATTTCCAACGATATCCCATTGGATCAGGCCGCTTTGATCGAGCCTTTATCCGTAGGTCATCATGCTTATGTGCGCAGTGGCGCAAAAGAAGGTGATGTGGCCTTGGTCGGCGGCGCCGGCCCTATCGGCTTGTTGCTGGCGGCGATTTTGAAAGCCAAAGGCATTAAAGTCATCATCACCGAATTGAGCAAAGCCCGTAAAGACAAAGCCAAAGAAGCCGGTGTAGCCGATTATATTCTTGACCCTTCCGAAGTCGATGTGACCGAAGAAGTATTGAAATTGACCAACGGCGAAGGCGTAGACGTGGCATTTGAATGCTCGAGCGTGAATAAAGTATTGGATACTTTGGTGGCTTCTTGCAAGCCTACCGCCAAAGTGGTGATTGTGTCGATTTGGAGCCACCCGGCCACCATCAATGTACACAGCGTGGTGATGAAAGAATTGGACGTACGCGGCACCATCGCCTACTGCAACGACCATGCCGAAACCATCAAGCTGGTGGAAGAAGGCAAAATCAATCTTGAGCCGTTCATCACTCAACGTATTAAGTTGGACGAATTGATTTCTGAAGGCTTCGAGCGCCTGATTCACAACAACGAATCTGCGGTAAAAATCATTGTGAATCCGAATCTTTAACCTATTGAATTGTTAAATAAAAGGCCGTCTGAAACTTAAATTTCAGACGGCCTTTCTTAATTGCCTTGAATTACTTATCGTATTGTACCGAATCATTGCCGGAATTTTTTTGGATAAACTCGATTTTGTAGCCATCGGGATCTTCCACAAACGCAATCACGGTGGTGCCGTGTTTCATCGGACCGGCTTCGCGTACCACTTTACCGCCTTTTTGTTTCACCATTTCACAAGCTTGGTAAGCGTCGTCCACTTCAATCGCGATGTGGCCGAAGGCATCGCCTAAATCGTAGCTTTCAGTACCCCAATTGTAGGTCAGTTCCAATACGGTATTTTCCGCTTCATTGCCGTAGCCGACAAAAGCCAAAGAGAATTTGCCGTCCGGATAATCATGTTGGCGCAGAAGCTGCATGCCCAAAACATTTTGATAGAAATCCAGTGATCTTTCCAGATTGCCGACACGCAGCATAGTGTGGAGCATCCGCATGATGTGTTCCTTTTGTTGGTTTTAAAGTCTTATTTTAACACGACAATCTCTACGCTATCCACCTCCTTTTCCGCAGTCTAAAGTCTTTTTCGGACTAAGTATAGTTAAAATTAATATATTAAGAAAAAGAATTTTTTCATTGTCTTTCAGGCAAAAATTAGTTATAAAGTATTGGCTAAGATTCATTTACATAAGCTTGATTAACCAACTTAAAGGACGAAGACATGAGGATTGGTATCCCTAAGGAGTCTCTGGCCGGTGAAACCCGTGTGGCGTGTACGCCTGCGACCGTGACCCAGTTGCAGAAGCTGGGTTTTGAGATTGTGATCGAACGCGATGCCGGCTTGGCTGCCAGCTTGGATAATGCCGCTTACGAAGCTGCCGGTGCGATTATGGCCGACGCGGATACGGTGTGGCAAAGCCCGTTGATTTATAAAGTCAACGCGCCGACCGAATCGGAAACAGGCCGTCTGAACGCCGGTCAAACCTTGGTCAGCTTTATCTGGCCTGCACAAAATCCTGAATTGGTGCAGACCTTAAACGATAAGCAAGTCAACGTGTTAGCGATGGACATGGTGCCGCGTATTTCCCGCGCCCAAGCCTTAGATGCGCTGTCTTCTATGGCCAATATTTCCGGCTACCGCGCCGTGATTGAAGCGGCCAATGCGTTCGGCCGTTTCTTTACCGGTCAGATTACCGCTGCGGGCAAAGTACCGCCGGCGCAAGTGTTGGTGATTGGTGCGGGTGTGGCCGGTTTGGCCGCCATCGGCACGGCAAACTCACTTGGCGCCATCGTCAAAGCATTCGATACGCGCTTGGAAGTGGCTGAGCAAATCGAATCGATGGGCGGCCAATTCTTGAAGCTCGACTTCCCACAAGAAGCAGGTGGCAGCGGCGACGGTTATGCCAAAGTGATGAGCGAAGAATTCATCGCTGCGGAAATGAAGCTGTTTGCCGAGCAAGCCAAAGAAGTCGACATCATCATCACCACCGCCGCCATTCCGGGCAAACCGGCGCCGAAACTGATTACCGCCGAAATGGTGCAATCGATGAAACCGGGTTCGGTGATTGTCGATTTGGCAGCAGCCACCGGCGGCAACTGCGAATTAACCCGTCCGGGCGAACTCTTTATCACCGACAACGGCGTAAAAATCATCGGCTATACCGATATGGCCAACCGCTTGGCGGGACAATCTTCCCAGCTTTACGCCACCAATTTGGTGAACTTGGCCAAACTGCTCAGCCCGAATAAAGACGGCGAAATCACGCTGGATTTTGACGATGTGATTATCCGTAACATGACCGTGACGCGCGATGGCGAAATCACTTTCCCGCCGCCTGCGATTCAAGTTTCCGCCCAGCCGCAAGCCAAGCCGTCTGAAAAAGCCGCGCCGATGGCCAAACCTGAGCCGAAACCTGTTCCATTGTGGAAAAAACTCGCCCCTGCGGTGATTGGCGCGATTCTGATTTTGTGGATTGGTGCCGTCGCCCCTGCTGCCTTTCTGAACCACTTTATCGTGTTCGTTTTGGCTTGTGTGATTGGCTATTACGTAGTGTGGAACGTATCGCACTCGCTGCACACACCACTGATGTCGGTGACCAATGCGATTTCGGGCATTATCGTGGTCGGTGCGCTGCTGCAAATCGGCCAAGGTCACGGCTTTGTGTCGTTTTTGGCGTTTATCGCGGTATTAATTGTCAGCATTAATATCTTCGGCGGCTTCTATGTTACCCGCCGCATGTTGAATATGTTCCGCAAAGGATAAGGGGTTACGATATGTCTTTAGGTTTGGTTACTGCGGCCTACATCGTCGCCGCAATTTTATTTATTTTCGCGCTGGCCGGTTTGTCAAAACAGGAAACCGCCAAGCAAGGCTGTTATTCCGGCATGGTCGGCATGGCGATTGCCTTATTTGCCACCATTTTCAGTGAGCAGTCTTCCGGCCTTTTCTGGGTTGTGTTGGCAATGGCTGCCGGTGCCGCCATCGGTATCTACAAAGCCAAAAAAGTCGAGATGACCGAAATGCCCGAGCTGATTGCCCTATTGCACAGCTTCGTCGGCTTGGCCGCGGTGTTGGTTGGTTTCAACAGCTTTATTTACCCGGGTGATGTACCTTCGGATATGCACACCATTCACTTGGTGGAAGTATTCTTGGGTGTTTTCATCGGTGCGGTGACGTTTACCGGCTCGATTGTGGCCTTTGGCAAACTCAACGGCAAAATCAGCAGCAAACCGCTGCAACTGCCGGCCAAGCATAAGCTGAATTTGGCCGCTTTGGTGGTGTCGTTTATTTTGCTGTTGGTGTTTGTATCAGCCGACGGCAGCTGGTTCGCCCTGATTGTGATGACCTTGATTGCCTTGGCTTTCGGCTGGCATTTGGTCGCTTCCATCGGCGGAGCGGACATGCCGGTGGTGGTGTCGATGCTGAACTCATACTCCGGCTGGGCAGCGGCAGCAGCGGGCTTTATGCTGTCTAACGATTTGCTGATTGTGACCGGTGCGCTGGTCGGTTCCAGCGGTGCGATTCTGTCGTACATCATGTGTAAAGCGATGAACCGCTCGTTTATTTCCGTGATTGCCGGCGGTTTTGGTTCAGACAGCACGGCAGCCGCAACGGGCAGCGGCGAAGTGGGCGAATACCGCGAAATCGATGCTGCCGGTGTAGCCGCTTTGCTGAAAGACGCGTCCAGCGTCATCATCACGCCGGGCTACGGCATGGCGGTGGCACAAGCGCAATATCCGGTGGCTGAAATCACCGAGCTGCTGCGCCAAAACGGTACGCAAGTGCGCTTCGGTATCCACCCTGTCGCCGGCCGCTTGCCGGGTCACATGAACGTATTGCTGGCCGAAGCCAAAGTTCCTTACGACATCGTGTTGGAAATGGATGAAATCAATGATGATTTCGCCGAAACCGACGTGGTATTGGTGATTGGTGCCAACGACACCGTCAACCCTGCCGCGCAAACCGACCCGAATTCACCGATTGCCGGCATGCCGGTGTTGGAAGTGTGGAATGCTAAAGAAGTGGTTGTGTTCAAACGCTCGATGAATACCGGTTACGCCGGCGTGCAAAATCCGCTGTTCTTCAATGAAAACAGCGTGATGTGTTTCGGCGATGCGAAGAAAACCGTCGATGATATTTTGGCCGAACTGAAGAAATAAGCCGAAATCAACTTGAGGCCGTCTGAAACGTTTCAGACGGCCTCAATTACATGGAATAACAAAAATACACCCTTGAGTTATATCAAGCGCGATAGCATTCTGCCACCGTAAAATAATGCTTGTATTCGATACGGACAACAAACATGAGTGATTTATACCCGCATGAAATCCTGCGCGCGACCGCTGATAAAGGCGTCGCAAAAGGCAACGGCGACGCGCTGCAACTGAGCGTCTTGGGCTTTTTGGGTGGCGCATTTATTTCCATCGGCTATCTGGCCTACATCCGCGTGGTCGGTGGTATGCCGGAAGAAATGGGCAGCTTGGCTACCCTACTCGGCGCAGCGGTTTTCCCCATCGGCCTGATTTGTATTTTATTGGGCGGCGCAGAATTAATTACCAGCAATATGATGGTGTTGCCTGTGGCCGTGATGATGAAAAAGATTACCACCGCCAAATGGCTGCGTAATTGGCTGATTGTATCGCTGGCGAATGTGCTCGGCGCATTTTTTGTGGCATGGTTTTTCGGCCATTTTTTGGGTTTGACCGAAGGCTGCTACTTGCATGAAACCATTGCCGTGGCGCAAACCAAAGTATCGGCGGATTTTGCGCATGCTTTCGTATCCGGCATTGGTTGTAACTGGATGGTGGCGATGGGCGCATGGTTGTGCTACGGTGCGCATACTTACGGCGGTAAGATTTTGGCGATTTGGTTTCCGATTATGATTTTCGTATTAATCGGTTTTCAACACGTTGTCGCCAATATGTTTGTGATTCCGGCAGCGATTTGGGGCGGCGCCGATATTTCTTGGGCGCAGTTTATGCACAATATGGTGTCGGTTTATTTGGGTAATGCAGTCGGCGGCTCAGTATTCGTCGGCATGCTTTATGTATTGGCTTACCGTAAACAGGCACAAGCAGCTGATTCTGCACATTAATCAAACAACAAAAGGCCGTCTGAAAAAATATTTTTCAGACGGCCTTTTACTATGCCATAACCCGATGATAATGCTCAGGCTAGGCTAAACCATTACAGTTTGTGTTGATTGTTGACATCGGTGATTGGCGTTTCAACCGTTTTTTCATCGGTTTTGGCCATCACTTCACGATACCATCTTGGGTGGTGTTTCTTCGCCCATTGTTGCGAAACCACACCTTCGGTCATGGCGCGAACCGTGCCCTTAACCCAAATCGCTGCGTAAACGTGCACGATAATACCGGCAATCAAAACAATCGCGGCACCGGCATGGAACAACAACGCCAAACGAATCACCGGGATCGGGAACATCTCGGCAAAATACGGACGCCATGCGATGACACCGGTAATCACCAATACCAGCATACAAGCCGTCATCAACCAGAACATGCCTTTCTGACCGCCGTTGTATTTGCCGACGTCACCCACTTCATGGCCTTTCAAAATGGTGGTCACCGACTTCATCCATTTCACATCTTCTTTATCGAAGAAGTTGAATTTCCAGTAACGGAAAAACTGAATGAAAAAGCCGATAAACATCACCACACCGATAAACGGGTGCAAAATCCGCGCCAATTGCGGCGTACCAAAAATGCCGGTCAACCAGAAAAATGCCGGATAGAAGAATGCCAAACCGGAAATGGCCAGCAAAATAAAACACAAGGCAACAACCCAGTGATTGATGCGTTCACTGCGTTTGTAACGCTGAATTAACTTTGGTTTCATTATGCATCCTCCTCACCGTGCAAGATTTTACCGTCTTTGCCGATGACTTCAGGTTTATCTTCGTCTTCGCGGTTAGGGCCTACGGTAATGTAGTGCATCCAACCGGCAACCGCTGCCGCAGCAATACCGAATGTTGCCAAAGGCTTGAGCAAACCTTTCCATACTTTCACGGTTGGGCTGATGCTTGGATTTTCAGGCAAGCCGTTGTAAAGGTTAGGTTTGTCGGCATGGTGCAAGACATACATCACGTGCGTACCGCCTACCCCTTGCGGGTCATACAGACCGGCATTTTGGTAGCCGCGGTTGTTCAAGTCTTTAATGCGCTCTTGAGCCACTTCTTTCATGTGCTCTTTGCTGCCGAACTGAATCGCGCCGGTCGGACAGGTTTTCACGCAAGCAGGCTCTTGACCGACAGCCACGCGGTCTGAACACAAGGTACATTTGTACGCACGGTTGTCTTCTTTGTTGATGCGCGGAATGTTAAACGGACAGCCTGAAATACAGTAGCCGCAGCCGATACAGTTTTCCTGATGGAAATCGACGATACCGTTTTCATACTGAATAATCGCACCCGGTGAAGGACACGCTTTCAGACAGCCCGGATCGGCACAGTGCATACAGCCGTCTTTACGAATCAGCCATTCCAGTTTGCCGTTTTCTTCGGTTTCACTGAAGCGCATCACTGTCCAGCTTTTTGCGGTCAAATCAATCGGGTTGTCGTATACGCCGACGTTTTCACCGATTTCGTCACGGATGTCGTTCCATTCCGAACACGCCACCTGACAGGCTTTACAGCCGATACAGGTGCTGACGTCGATTAATTTTGCCACTTCAACCGGTTTACGCACCTGAGGCGATGGCGTAATACCCGATGTTGCAGAGCGGCGTTTGATATCTAATGATTGTAATGCCATTGTTCCGCTCCTTACGCTTTCTCAATATTAACCAAGAAGGTTTTGTATTCAGGCGTTTGCGTGTTACAGTCGCCCACGAAAGGCGTCAGCGTGTTCACGATATACTGCTTCTGACCTGATACGTTTTCCCAACCGCCGTGCAACGGAATACCGACTTGGTGAACGGTTTTACCATTGATGGTCAATGGTTTCACACGTTTCGTTACCACGGCTTTGGCCTTGATATACGCACGTTTGGAGCTAACTTTGACCCAATCGCCTTTCTTAATGCCTTTTTCGGCAGCCAATTCTTCACTGATTTCGATGAATTGCTCAGGCTGGGCAATCATCAGCAGCTTCACAGACTTGGTCCAGAATTGGAAGTGTTCAGTCAGGCGGTAAGTGGTGCCGACATATGGGAACTCTTCAGCCGTACCGATACGGTCTTTCACGCTGTCAAACAAACGCATGGCAGGTGATTGAACCACTTTCGGATGCAGCGGGTTGGTGCCAATCGGTGATTCCAAAGGCTCGTAGTGCTCTGGGAACGGACCGTCAACCAGCTTGCGTTGTGCAAACAGACGACCCACACCTTCTTCGTTCATAATGAACGGATTCATACCGCTGCCCGGTGCTTCATCGCCTTTAAAGTCGGCTACGTCGGCACCAGTCCATTTTTTACCGTCCCACTCAATCAACACGCGGTTCGGATCCCAAGGTTTACCGTTCGGATCCAAGGATGCGCGGTTGTACAGAATACGGCGGTTGGCAGGCCATGCCCATGCCCAGCGTGGAGTGTTGCCCAAACCGGTATCGGTGTTGTCACGACGGTCCATTTGGTTACCGGCTTGTGTCCATGAACCTGAGAAAATCCAAGTAGCACACTCGGTGGTACCGTCATCACGCAATTGCGAGAAGCCGTCGAGCAATTCGCCTTTTTTACGGATCACATTGCCATTGGCATCTTTGATGTCTGCCAAGGCATAACCATTGGATTCTTTGGCCATTTCTTCCGGTGTAGGCGCCACTGGGTTTTTATAGTGCCATGCCAGCTTGGTAATCGGCTCAGGCGCAGTACCGCCTTCTTTTTCGTACATTTCTTTCAGCAAAATGTACAATTCGCCCAAAATGTCCAAGTCAGGCAAGGCTTCGCCCGGAGGGTTTTGACCCGGGTGGTGCCACTGCAACCAGCGTGAAGAGTTCACAATCGAACCGGCTTCTTCTGCGAAACATGGCGTCGGCAAGCGGAAGACTTCCGTTTGGATTTTAGACGGATCAACATCATGCGCTTCACCGTGGTTTTCCCAGAAAGAGGCGGTTTCGGTTTTCAGTGGATCCATCACGACCATGTATTTCAGCTTAGAGAATGCTTCGGTCACACGGCTAGCATCAGGGAATGAGCCTTGCGCGTTAAAGCCTTGCACCAATAAGCCGTTTACTTTGCCTTGATACATCAATTCAGTGGCTTGCAAAATGTCATACATTTTGTCCCACTTCGGCAGCCAGTCGTAGCCCCAGTTGTTTTCTTTGGTAGCGTTTTCACCGTACATCCATTTCAGGAAGCTGACGAAGAATGCAGGCGTATTGCTCCAATAGTTCAACTGATTGGCTTGCAATGCTTTAGGGGTTTGCTTGGCAATATAGTCTTGGAAAGTCGGGTGGTTGTCTTCGTTTGGCAGGGTCAGGTAGCCCGGCAATGAAGTTGACAACAAGCCCAAGTCAGACAGACCTTGAATGTTAGAGTGGCCACGCAATGCGTTCACACCGCCACCTGCCATACCGATGTTACCCAACAGCAATTGAACCATCGCCATGGTACGGATGATTTGCGAGCCGTAAGTATGCTGTGTCCAGCCCAATGCATACAGAATGGTACCGGCTTTATTCGGCGCAGAGGTTTCACCCCATGCTTCGGCGATTTTCAAGAAATCTTCCTTGCTGGTACCGCAAGTGGTTTCCATCACATCCAGCGTGTAGCGTGAGTAATGTTTTTTCAACATTTGGAACACGCAACGCGGATCTTGCAAGGTAGGGTCGGTTTTGGCGTGACCATTGGCATCCAATTCGTAGAACCACGTTTCATTGTCGTAGTAGTTCTTACGGTTGCCGGTACGGCTGGTCACTTCAGGCTGTTGCTCACCTTGTTTGGCTTCAGGCGCCTTGAACTCGGCAGCACCCGAGAATAAGCCCTCATCAAAGTCAAAACCTTCGGAAACGATAAAGCTCGCATTGGTATAAGCTTTTACGTATTCCCATTGGATTTTATCGTTTTCAATCAGCCAGTTAATCAATGCACCCAAAAACGCGATATCACTACCCGAGCGGATAGGCGCGTAGAAATCAGATACCGCAGCGGTACGGTTGAAGCGCGGGTCAACCACATATAACTTGGTGCCCTTTTTCTTTTTCGCTTCAATCACCCATTTGAAGCCCACTGGGTGTGCCTCTGCCGCATTACCGCCCATCACCATGATGAAGTCGGCATGCTGGATGTCCATAAAGGTGTTGGTCATCGCACCGCGGCCGAAAGTCGAAGCCAAAGCAGATACGGTCGGGCCGTGACACACGCGCGCCTGCGCATCGGTGGCTACAATACCCAACGCACGCATCCATTTTTGGGTCAGGATACCGGTTTCGTTCGAAGCAGCAGAAGCCGTCAGCATGGCCACGGTAGGCAAGCGGTGTACCGGCACGCCGTTTTCATTGTTGACGATTAAGTTTTCGTCACGGTCTTTTTTCAGATGCTTGGCAATGCGGGTTAAGGCATCGTGCCAAGAGATGCGTTTCCATTCATTAGTAAACGGCTCGCGCACTTCCGGAAAATGCAAACGGTTCGGGCTGTGTACAAAATCCAACAAGCCTGCGCCTTTCGGACACAATGAACCACGGCTCACCGGATGATCCGGGTCGCCTTCGATGTGGAAAATCACTTTTTTGGCATTTTTGGCACCGTCGCCCATGCTGTACAAAATCGTACCGCAACCTACGGAACAATAAGTACAGTTGTTACGCGTTTCAGTAGCGCGCAAAAGTTTATACTGGCGCACCTCCGCCCAAGCGTTGGTCGGCATCATGCCCATTACGGCCAAACCCGACGCGCCGGCACCGGCGGCCGTTACTTTAAAAAACTGCCGTCTTGATACATTCATGGTTGTGTTCCTGCTTGATTAGGAAGCCGCATTTTCAGACGGCCTCACTATGTTTTTGTTTTTGTAATAATACTTTAAAGCTAATACTTTAGTATTATATTTCGACAAATTAAAACTACTGTAGTCAATTGTAAGTCATTCGACATTGATAGTCTAACTTTATTTTAAATCCGTTTTAATTGATTTTTATTATTAATATCTGAGTGATTTTATCAGGATTAAATAAAAGGCCGTCTGAAACATATTCATTTCAGACGGCCTTTTATTTATGCTTTGATTAAACGGCTATTCAACGACGCAAACGGTTTGCATCCAACCATTTTTCCAAATCTTCGGCGCTCAATTTGCCGCCGTTGTCTTCCAAGTCTAATTTATTCAACTGACGACCTGCACCATAAGCTGCCAATACCGGCGTACCGCTCAAACCATATTGCTGCTTGAATGCTGCCCACGTGGCTTTATCCTGATGCAGGCGGTGTACGTTAACAAAATAGATTTTATCGTTGAGCTGATATTGGGCGATGTAGCGTTTGAACATCGGCTCGAATGCGCTGCAATCGCCACAGCTCGGGCGGCCGATATAGGCATAAAATTTATCGCCTTTCGCCACTTTGGCTTTGAAGTTTTCTACGGTCAGACTGTTGAGTTCAAAATACATATCGGAATACGTATCTTCCAAACGCTTGGTATTAGCCGCAGAAAGCTTCACCGCCGTTTGCGCTTCCGACAATTCGCTTTTTAACTTATCCAGTTCTTGATGATGGCTGCACGCGCCTAGCAATAAGATGGCAGCAAGTGACAACATAGCGATTTTCATGGCAAGCTCCTCATTGGATAATGAATATCTTATTGAATCAGTATAAACCCGTTTGACAACAAAAATTTAAATATTTGATGATGATTTGATAAAACGCAATTGAAAAGGCTGAGACCTTTGCAAAACCTCAGCTTTGAGTACAGTTCGAAGTTAGAGCAGCGCAGAAAGCGCAGACATATCACTTAGATAGGCAAGCTTTCGAGCAGCGCATAACGAAGAAATGTGCCAAAGATGGGGAATTTGCAAAGGTCTCAGGGCCGTCTGAAACTTATGTTTTCAGACGGCCTCACCTATTCTATCGGTTAGAACCCTTTACCATATCCATCAAGAACAGGCGGCAATCCAAATTACCGTTGTACAACGGGATTTTGCGCTTCGGCGACAAACGCATGAATTTCGGCATATCACGATCGCCGGTAAACATACCGATCAACCAGCCTGCATAATGCTGCTTCAGCCATGAACCCAACTGCGGATACAGCGCCTGCAAAGCCTGCATTTCTGCCAAGCGCACGCCATAAGGTGGATTGGAAATCATGATGCCATTGTCGCCATTCGGGCGGGCATTTTGCGCGTCTTTCACTTCAAAACGGATAAACTCAGCCACTTCGGCCGCCTCAGCATTGTGTTCGGCAGCGCGAATCATGTGGCGGTCGTTGTCGCTACCGGCAATCGGCGCGGTAACCGGCACGATTTGTTCACGCGCTTCTTGGCGGATTTTCACCCACGCGGCTTTGTCGAAATTTTGCAGCTTTTCAAAACCGAAACGGCGCATCAAACCCGGCGCACGGCGGCCGGCAATCCATGCCGCTTCAATGGCTAAGGTGCCGCTGCCGCAGAATGGGTCTTGAAACGGTTGTGAGCCGTCGTATCCGGCCAGCAACAGCAAACCGGCAGCCAAGTTTTCACGCAACGGCGCTTCGCCGGTGTCTTCACGGTAGCCGCGTTTGAACAGGGCTTCGCCGGAAGTGTCGATAAAAATCTCGATATTGCGCTCATCCATAAACGCATGCACGCGCACATCGGGGCGAATTTTGCCCACGCTCGGGCGTGCATCATAAATATCGCGGAACGAATCACACAGCGCATCTTTGATTTTCAGACCGACAAAATCCAAGCTTTTGACATTGGCGCGCTTACCTTCCACCTTTACTTTAAAGGTTTGCTCCAGCGTGAACCAGTTGAACCAATTGATGTTTTTGGCTAATTTATAAATATCCTGCTCACTGCGGTAGCTGCCTTTGGTCAGGCGCAGCAGCACGCGGCTGGCGGTACGCGAATGCAGATTGATGCGGTAAACCTGCTCCATGCTGGCTTTGCAGGCCACGCCGCCATCGGTGGCTTGAATGTCTTGAATATTCAGGGAGGCGAGTTCGTCGGTCAACGGCGTTTCCAAACCGCGCGGACAAGTGATGAATAAGGCGTATTGCGTCATGATGATTCCTTTCTGGGTCGGCCACACAGGCTTTCTGCGTGTCAATAAAGAGGTGAATTATAGCGTAGATTATAAAAGTAAGATATTTATTTTTCAGGATTTTTTAAACAAAAGGCCGTCTGAAACCATTTATTTCAGACGGCATTGATGGAATCGGTTTTCAGACGGCTCGAGACCTTTGCAAAACTCCCCATCTTTGGCACATTTCTTCGTTATGCGCTGCTCGAAAGCTTGCCTATCTAAGTGATATGTCTGCGCTTTCTGCGCTGCTCTAACTTCGAACTGCACTCAAATCTGAGGTTTTGCAAAGGTCTCGACTACTCGGCTGTAAAGGCCGTCTGAAACACTTCGCCATCGATGTTGATATCGGCCAAATAATCATGGCGGTTTTCAACACACATCGGCAAACGGATTTTCTTCGCCGCCCATGTGCCGTCGTCTTGGCGGCGGATATTGAAGCGGTTGAAGCCCATATCCATGTCTTTCATGCTAAAGCTGACGGTAACTTCCTGAACCGCTTCCGGTACATTGTTCAATGCAATATCAAAGGGTTTCTTGGCTTCAACTTTATCGCTGAATTTGACATATACCCCATTGGGTAAGGTACAACCCTGCGTGACTTGGCATTCGGCCTGCTGGGCTTGCGGCTGTTGCTGCTGCCACCAATCCAAGGCGATGAGTTTGACGGCGGCAAACGCCAGCAGCAATACGCCAACGATGATTAACTTTTTGTTTTGACTCATATTCAGACGGCCTCAACCTCATCATCAACCACCACCGCATGCGCGCCCGCTTGTCGCCATTGCGCTTGATACTGCACCGCCCAATCAGGCAAAGCGGCAATCACCACGGGCATAGACACGCCCTGTTGCAAGGTGCGCAAAGCGGCTTCGGCAGCAGCTTGGTTTTGCACGCGCCACACCACTACATCGGCATCCTGCACATTGCGCCATTGTTCAGCAGTTTCTACCACGACCCACACGCTTTGCGCAGACGGCATTTTGCCAAGCTTACGCAATTCAGGTTCTTCAATCAAAATATGTTCATGCTGCGGCTCGGCCAGATGATACGGCACCACACGGTATTTGCCCATGCGGTTAAACCCGCGTAAACCGCTTTTCAGACGGCCTGACAATTCGCGCGGCACGGAAAGCGATTGCAGCAACGCGCCATTGGCGGGCAACATCGGCGACACGGTAAAATCGCCCGCTTTCTGCCATGACCACGTCTGCCCTTCTTTGGCCTGCAATTCGCCCGACCATTCGTCGGCTTCCACCCGTAAAAAACGCAAATGCACATGGGCATGTTCGTAGGCGTGGATTTTGGTCAGCCACGGCGTGGCGTGATGAATGCGGATGCCGAGTTCTTCCTCCAGTTCGCGCTGCAAAGCTTGAAACTCGGTTTCGCCCGCTTCCACTTTACCGCCGGCAAACTCCCAATAGCCGGCATAAGGCTTGCCTTCTGGGCGTGAGCTGAGCAAATAATCGCCGTCGGCATTGAGTAAAATACCGGCAACAACGCGGATTAAGGGGCGTGGATCTGATGTGGTCATGATGTTTGGGGTAATCGATATAAATTTTCAGACGGCCTTGTTACGCAATACGTTAAGGCCGTCTGAACGTCATTGAACATGCGCCGGCAAACCTTGCTTGCCCGCGCATGAAGTGGTGTTATTTTTCGGCAATCACAAAAGCCAAGACGGTATCTTCTTCATCGGCCATGCTCAAGCTGACGTGGCTGATGCCCTGCTCTTTGAGCCATTTTTCCAGCACCGGCGCGTAGAAAAATTCGGGCTTGCCCATTTCGTCGTGGCCGATGCCGATGTTGCGGAACGACACCGCACCGCGAATACCGGTGCCGACGGCTTTGGCAAACGCTTCTTTGGCGGCGAAACGCTTGGCCAGATAATTCACCGGTTTGCCGGCTTGGGGGAACTCCATCAATTCTTCAGGACTGAGAATGCGTTCGGCAAAGGCTTGGCCGAATTTTTTATTCAGTCGGATGATACGTTTCAGGGAAACGATGTCGGTGCCGATACCATAAATCATGGGGTTCTCCTTATTATCTTTGCAAGTAACAGGCCGTCTGAAATCTCTGACGGCTACATTATTTTGCCAACAAACGCGCTTTAAACATCACGTCTTTCATTTGACGAATCGCTTCGGGCAAACCTAAAAACACGGCTTGGGCGATGAGCGCGTGGCCGATGTTTAATTCTTGAATCGCGGCAATGCGAGCAATCGGTGTGACATTATGAATAGTCAAGCCATGCCCGGCATTGACGACCAAACCCGACTCATCGGCAAAATGCGCGCCTTCTTCAATCCGCGCCAACTGCTGCACCTGTTCAGACGGCGTATGCGCATCAGCATAGGCACCGGTATGCAGTTCAATCACGGGGGCACCGATGTCTTTGGCCGCCTGAATCTGCGCCTGATCGGCATCGATAAACAGCGATACGCGGATACCGGCGTCAGTGAGCGTGCGCGTGAATCGGGCGATTTTCTCCTGCTGCGCCAACACGTCCAAACCGCCTTCAGTAGTCACCTCTTGACGCTTTTCGGGCACAATGCACACATCTTCCGGCATAACGTTTAGCGCATTTTCCAGCATTTCTTCGGTCAGCGCCATTTCCAGATTCAGGCGCGTGCGGATGGCATTTTTCACGGCGAACACATCGGCATCTTTGATGTGGCGGCGGTCTTCACGCAAATGCAGCGTAATCAAATCCGCACCGTGGGTTTCGGCGATGAGCGCGGCTTCTACCGGACTCGGATAAATCGTGCCGCGTGCATTGCGGACGGTGGCGACGTGGTCGATGTTAACGCCTAATAACATGGGTTTCCTTTCGCTGATTCGGTTTCAGACGGCCTGTTCATCATCAAGGCCGTCTGAAAAAATAGAGTGGGTTGGTTGCTGATTCAGACGGCCTGCGGATGCTCGGCGGCTTCATGCCTTCTGAACGACAGCGGATCCAAATCAAACTGCTGCAACTGCTGCAATACCTGCCGCGATTTAATGCCTTCGGGAATGTGAAAATCAATCAGCAAGCGATTGATTTTTAAAGCCTGTTGCAAACTGATGCCGTCTGAAAACCCGCCTTGGCGCAATTGGATTAAGCTGCTGCCGTTAACCGCAATGCCAATTTGCTGCTGATTGCCCAAGCCGTTGGCTTCGGCCAGCGGTAATAAGGCTTCTTCGGGGCGCAGCCAATATTGTGCCTCAGGGTCAATTTCATTTCCGTGAACATCATGCTGCAAATCCAGCGCATAGCCCGAATGGTGCAGCAATTGCCATTCAAAGCGGCGTAAAGCGGCGATGTGGTTCGGCTCGCGGCACAGGGTTTGCATGGTCTCGGCAAAGATGTCGTACAACTCGGGCATCGGGTCTTCGCGTGCAGTGAGTTTCAGCATCAGCTCATTAACATACAAGCCGCTGAACAAAGCCCGTCCTTGCGGTTGCGGCCAACCACCCAACCATTCGGCACGGTGCAGCGTTTTGAGTTCTTGGCTGCCATACCACGACGCGCTCATCGGCACAAACGGCACCAACACACCGCGCAATTCGCTCATGCGCTTGCGGGCGCTGCGTGCCAACAAAGCCACGCGACCGTAGCGGCGACTGTACACTTCCAGCCACAGACTGCTTTCGCGCCAAGGCGCGGAGGCGAGCATGAAAACGGGTTCGTGGTTGATGCGGTGGTTGGACATGGTTTTGTGGCTGAACAGAATGAAGGAATTATAACGGTTTTCAAATAAAAGGGTGATGAAAATAAAACGAGGCCGCCTGAAAAATCGTGAAGTATTTTTCAGACGGCCTTGATACATCAAGCACCTTATTTCGGCGTGTAGCGCCCTGCCATGGCTTTATACACCATGTTTTCGTATTTCAACACGTCATAGCGTTGGTTTAAGACGTTTTGCGCCGAGCTGTATTCGCTGTTTAAGGCTTCGAGCCAGTCTTTCAACTCGTTTTTGCCGTGTTGGTAGCGCACTTGGTAATAGCGGCTGTTTTTCTGATCCAAGGCATAACGCTGGCGGGTGTTGTTCAAAGTGGCTTGCGCGTTTTGGTAGGCCAAATAATTAGTGTTGACTTCATTCAGCGCGGTGGTTAACGCCTGCTCGAAATTCAATGCCGCGCTATCAAAACGCGCTTGGGCATCTTTGTCTTCCCATTGCAGCGTTTTCCAATCTAAAAACGGCAGATTGATTTGCGCCGAACTGCCCAAAAACGGTATGTCAAACATAGTACGCGCCTGACTTGATTTGGTACTAAAAGTTGCACCTACAGTGATGCTCGGATACCAACTGCGCTGCTGCGCCGCCAAGGTTTGTACCGATGATTGCAAACGGTATTCCGCTGCGCGCAAATCAGGACGGTTGCCCAATACTGAAATCGGCACATTCAAATCCACGCCTTTCACCGCCAGCAAGCGGTATGCTGACGGCTCCGCGGCGATGGCTTCGCCCGGCTTCAGATTCAGCAGATTGCGCAAGGTTTGCTCGAGCGCATCACGGCTGTTTTGCAGTGACAATAAATTATTTTGCGCGCTCAGCAAAGATTGTTTCGCCTGCGTGCTTTGGCTGGAATCGGCCTTGCCGTGGCGGTATTTGGCATCGGCGATGCGGGCGATTTCCTGATACTGCTTTAGCGATTGTTGGGTTAAGGCGATGGCTTCGTTGATGTAGGCGATGTTGAAATAGGCATCGGCAACATTGTTTACCAAGGTTAGGCGCGTGTTGGCCAAGTCTTCCTGCGTAGCGCGGTATTCCCAAACCTGTGCATCGGCAGTCGCACTCAAACGCTGCCATAAATCGAGTTCGTAACTCAAGCCCAATTGGCTGCTGAAGCTGTTGTTGCTGCTGCCGGATTTGAGATTTTTAGAAGCTGACGCGCCGACCGAGCCGTTAAACGACGGCACCAAGTTCGCGCCCAAAATATTGGCCTGATACAAGGCGCGGTTGACTGAAATCGCGGCTTGTTTCAAATCGATGTTGTTGTCTAAAGCCTGCTGAATCACGGCATTGAGTTGGACGTTTTGATAGATTTCCCACCAGTCGCCGTTAATCTGATAGCGCTCGGCCGCTTCGGCTTCGCTCATGATGTGTGTATTGCCGTTCAAGCTCGGCGTGTTCACTTTGGGGTTGACCGCACACGCGCTTAAGGCCAACGATACGGCCAACACAGAGGCCGTCTGAAAAAAAGTTTTGCTGTTCATGGATTCATCATTCTGATGTTTCAGACGGCCTGAATGATAGAGGCCGTCTGAAAAAGTTAATCTTGTGCCAAGGCATCAATCGGATTGAGTTGCGACGCGCGGTTGGCCGGCATAAAGCCGAAAGCCACGCCGATCACGGTCGAACACAACACCGCGCCGACAATCGACAAGGTAGAAAAGCTCATCGGGAAATCGGTGACAAAATGGTTGAACACCAAACCGATTGCGCCCGAAATCGCCACGCCAACCAAGCCACCAATTAAGCAAATCAACACGGCTTCAATCAAAAACTGCTGCAAAATATTGCTGCGTCGCGCACCAATGGCCATGCGCACGCCGATTTCTTTAGTGCGCTCGGTTACCGATACCAGCATGATGTTCATCACACCGATACCGCCGACTACCAACGAAATCAAGGCAATGCTGGAAATCAGCAGCTTCATCGTGCCGGTGGTGCTTTCCACGGTTTGCTTGATGCTGTCGCTGTTGCGCATGAAAAAGTCTTCTGTACCGTGGCGCACGGTCAACAATTCGGTCAAGCCTTTTTCAGCAGCTTGTGTATCCGCATCGTCTTTGATTTTCACCACAATTGAATTGGTGTGGCTCTCACCGGTGATTTGATGCATCACGGTGGTGTAAGGCGACCACAGCATCAGGCTGTCGGAGCTGCCAAAATTGTTGGTTTGATCGTCCATCACGCCAATCACCGTCAGCGGCCGCTTTTTGAACAGCAACACTTTACCCAAAGGATTTTCATCGCCAAAAAGCTTGGATTGAGTATTTTTATCAATTACCACCACTTGCGCGTCTTCTTTGACATCACTTTCGTCAAACAAGCGCCCTTCGGCCAAGGTCAGACCGAGTACATCAAAATATTGTTCGCCCACGCCGTAAAGCTGGCCGGTCAGGTCGGTATTGCGGTAGGTCAGGGTGCCGCCTGAAGAGGTTTGCGGCGTGGCGGAATCGACGTAACTTTGTTTGCCGATGGCCAAGGCATCATTAATGGTCAGTGTTTTAATGCGGCTGGATCGGCGGTCGCCGAAGCCTTTGCCGGGGAAAATAGTGATGGTGTTGGTACCCATGGCATTGATGTCGGCCATGATTTTCTGCTGCGAACCGTTACCCAGCGCGACCACCGACACCACCGAAGCGATGCCGATGATGATGCCGAGCATGGTCAGCAGCGAACGCATTTTGTGCGCAAAAATCGCGTGCACCGACATTTTGAATGCTTCCATAAACTGATCATAATAAAACGACCACGAAGCCTTCTCTTTCACCGCCTGCACTTGGCTAGGCGGAATGTCGGCAGTTTTGCTGGTATCGGCAATAATCTCGCCGTCACGAATTTCAATCACGCGGTTGGCATTGGCGGCGATGCCCGGGTCGTGTGTCACCATAATGATGGTGTGGCCGTCTGAATGCAGCTTATGCAGAATTTCCATCACATTTTTGCCACTGGCGGTATCCAATGCGCCGGTCGGTTCGTCAGCAAAAATAATCTCGCCGCCATTCATCAGAGCGCGCGCAATCGACACGCGCTGCTGCTGGCCGCCGGACAATTCGCTGGGCTTGTTGCCTTCTTTGCTTTCCAAGCCCAAGTCGTGCAGCAGCTTTTCCGCACGTGCAGAACGCTCTTTCTGATCAACGCCGACATACACCGCCGGCAAGGCGACATTGTCACGCGCGGTGAGCGAGCTGAGCAGGTTGTAGCGTTGGAAAATAAAACCGAAACGGCTGCGGCGCAAGGCAGCCAATTGGTCGGGATTCATTTGCGACGTTTCGATGCCGTCGATTTTATAAGAACCGGTGGTCGCACTGTCGAGACAGCCGAGAATATTCATCAGGGTCGATTTGCCCGAACCGGATTGGCCGATAATCGCCACAAAATCGCCTTTTTCCACTTTCAGGCTCACGTTTTTCAAGACGTGGACGCGGTTTTCGCCGCTGCCGAAATAGCGGTTGATGTCAGTGCATTCAATTAAACTCATGTGTGCTTACCAAAGTGTGGTTGGAATGAGGCCGTCTGAAAACAAAATCAATCAAATCATTCAGACGGCCTGAGTGAGACCATCCGACTTACATCGGCGGGCCCATACGGCGGTTGCCGCTTTGCGGTTTGTCGGATGAACCGGTCTCGGAAACAATCACTTTGTCGCCTTCGTTCAAACCGCTTTTCACTTCGGTATTCATGCTGTCTTTCAAGCCGGTGGTGATGTCTTTGCGCACGGCTTGGCCGTCCTGCTCCAACACGCGCACAAAGGATTTGCCTTCGCGGTCTTTTTTAATGGTGATGGTCGGCACGGTCAACACATCTTCTGCCGCATTGATTTCAATGGTGTTTTGTGTGGTCATACCGATGGCAAGTTTGCCTTCTTCATTCGGCACCAAGGCGCGGGCGTAGTAGTAAATCGCGCTTTCGGTGGTGTCGGTGCTGTTACTGTAGCTGCCTTGCGACATGGTCGTCAAGCCGGGGTCGATGCTGTCCAGTTGCGCGGTAAACGGTGCATCCGATTCGGACAAAATGGTAAACGAAATCGGCTGGCCGGCTTTTACCTTGGTGATGTCGCCCTCGGCAATCTGCATTTTATTGAGCATCACTTCCAAATTGGCCAACTGGATAATTGTCGGCGTGGTTTGGTTGGCGTTGACGGTTTGACCTTCTTCCACCGGAATCGCCACGACGGTACCATTCATCGGTGCGATAATGCGGGTGTAGCCCAAGTCGGCTTCGGCGGTGTTGATGGAAATCTGCGTTTGACGGATGGACGATTTCAGTTGCGTTACTTGCGCTTTGGCAGCCGCTAAAGCATCTTCGGCATCTTCCAATTCTTGTTTGGAAGTCGCATCTTCTTTCCACAATGCAGCTTCGCGTTTGTATTTTTTATCGGCGCTACGCAATGCGATTTCAGCAGATGCCAATTGCGCTTTATAGGTATCGAGCTTGGCTTTTTCGGTGTTTAAGGTATTGGTTTGCGTGGTGGAATCAATATCCGCGATTCGGTCGCCTTTTTGGATTTCCTGACCCAGTTTGACATACAGCTTTTTAATCTGGCCGGAAGCCTGCGCGCCGACTTCCACCAAGTTTGACGGTGAAATTTCACCGGTCGCGGAAACAGTTTGGCGAATGCTGGTGCGCTTCACCGGCTCGGTAATGTAATTCACCTTATCGGCCGGTTTGAAATAGCTCCATGCCGCATAAGCCAGCGCGGCTACGATTGCCGCACCCAACACCCATTTGATTGTTTTTGCCATGATTTTTTAGCTGCCTGATTTGCATGTTCGCGTGCGGCTGAAGATTTTTGTCGCACAATGCCAACAGTTATTTGGAATAAATTTTAAAAACGGGAAAATTTTACTGGATTTCATTTCCCCAGCCAAGCCCAGAGAAATGCTTTTATAAAAATAACTCATTATTTTTAATTATTTTTAATTATTTTTAATTATTTTTAATATATAAGTTTTCCAAAATATTGCACCGCTTTAACATATTTTCCCAAATCCGCGATTTATCTATACATACCAAATGCAAGAAAGAATTTATAATAGTAAACAACAAAGCCTTTTAAAGGCATCGTTAAATATAACAATATTGATAGTCACTTACTTATGAAAACCAGACAATCCGGCTTTAATTTAATCGAACTTTTAATTGTAATTGTGATTTTGGCCTTACTTGCCACCATCGCCATGCCTTCATTCCAATCATTTATCCGCAATACTCGCTTGGCTAATGTGCGCAGCGAGCTGGCGGAAAATGCAAAAAATTTAGAGCGTTATTACACGCAAAAGGGAACTTTTGCCTGTATTGAGCCAAGCTTTTTGACCCATAAAAATAAATATTTTGATATTAGCTTTAAAGATCATAAGCCCTCCACCTGTTGCGACTCTGATGATAATACTTGCGAAGATGAGCAGGATATCAATCCTTCTCATTCCGGTTTCATCCTAGAAGCGAAACCTAATAAAGAAACCAATCCCAACGAAACCTGTTCTATCTATTACGACGATAGTGGTATTTTTTGGGCAGTCAACAGTAAAAGAAATGAAGTTTGTCCAGGTTATGAAGAAGCCTACCCCAATGAAGAAGTAAAAGATTAAATCCACCTCATCCTGATTTACACCCCAATTAAAATCGCATAATATATTCACTTAAGTAAACATTTTACCAGTGATTATATTATGCGATTTTCACAATCCGGCTTTTCCTTGATTCAGCTTTTAATCGTTATTGTCATGTTGGGCATCTTGGCCGCTATCGCCTATCCTGCTTATCAAATCTATATTAAAAAAGCAGATTTACGCGCTGCACATGCTGCGCTGGTGCAAAACGGGCAATTTATGGAACGCTTTTACCAGCAGAAAGGCTCGTTCAAGCAAACTTCAACGACTTGGCCTGCCTTACCTATTACGGCTACCGACAAATTCTGCATCCGCCCCAACAACAATGCCAAGGGCGCACACGACAATAAATTTACGCTGAAAGCCGTTGCGTTCAATAGCCAAAACGAACCACGCGTATTGAAAATCGATGAATCGTTAACGACGTTTATCTGCGAAACCTCCGCCAGTTCATGCGACAATGATGATGCGTTTTTTAAAGGCACAGATAAAGAATGCAGCATTTATCAACCTTGAAATTCAATAAAAAGGCCGTCTGAAACCCTAATTGCTTCAGACGGCCTTTATCATATAATTAATCGCTTATTCTTCTTTGGCTTTCACGGCCATCAAAGTATGCAGGCGGCGGTTATCCGCGCGGGCGACAGTAAATTGCAGTGGCCCGATGACCACTTTCTCACCGCGCACCGGCAAATAGCCGAATTCTTGAATCACTAAGCCGCCGATGGTATCGACTTCTTCATTGCTGTAATCGGTGCCGAAAAACTCGTTGATGTCTTCGATTTCAGTCACAGCGTGAATGCGCCAGCGTTCGGCCGATACGGCAAAAATATTGTCGGCGCTTTCGTCTTCGTCAAACTCATCTTCAATATCGCCGACGATTTGCTCGATGATGTCTTCAAAGGTGACCAAGCCGGATGTGCCGCCGTATTCGTCAATCACAATTGCCATGTGGTTGCGCTGCTCACGGAATTCTTTCAATAAGGTATTCAGCGACTTACCTTCAGGCACGAACACGGCCGGTCGCAAGATAGATTGTAGATTGAATTGCTCGGCGTTGAACATGTATTTCAACAAATCTTTGGCATGCAAAATACCTAATACTTGGTCTTTGTCTTCACCAATCACCGGAAAGCGGGAATGCGCGGTTTCGATGATGTAGGCGACAATGCGCTCAAGGCTGTCGTTTTCCTTAATCACGTTCATTTGGCTGCGCGAAATCATCGCATCACGCACTTCCAATTCGGTAAAATCCAATACTTTTTCCAAGCGGGCAAAGGTATCGGCATCAAATACTTCTTGCGCATGCGCCTGACGCAGCAGGCTGATGACATCTTCGGCGGAATCAGGTTCACCGGTCAAACGGGAAACCAAACGTTCAAAAAAATTAGGTTTCGACTGCGTGTCGTCCATATTAATGTTCGTCCTCTTGATAAGGGTTGGGATAACCTGCGGCCTGCATCAGGCGGATTTCGGTGGCTTCCATGAGTTCAGCTTCATGGTCTTCGATATGATCGTAGCCCATTAAATGCAAAGTGCCGTGCATAGTAAGATGAGCAAAGTGCTGCTCGGGCGTTTTACCCTGCTCTTTTGCTTCTTTCAGCACCACTTGCGGGCAGATAATCAAGTCGCCATAGAGGCCGTCTGAAAACTGATGCGGCATAATTTCACCTTCGTTTAAGGCAAAGCTCAATACATTGGTGGCGTAATCTTTGCCACGGTAATCGCGGTTGTAAGCACGGGCTTCTTCTTCATCGAGCAAAATCAGGCTGATTTCGGCGTGGCGGTATTTGTCTTTCAATGCGGCAAAAGCCCAGCGGTAAAAATCGTGTTCAGACGGCACCGAATCGGCGGAAGAAGCGTTGTCAAAGTTTAAATGAAAACGTTGACGTTGTAATGACAGAAAAGGATATTTTTTGGCGCGTTTCATGTAAATCGAGATTTTAGAGGGATAAAGCGGATTGCACCCACAATATAACATGAAGCGTTTGCGGATGAAATCTTCTTCACACCGAAGCGCCATGCCAAGCGCTTAATGATGTGGTATTCGCGGCAAAATTTCCTGTCTGAGACGCTTATTCTACCTTTCAGACGGCCATCAGAAAGCGGTCATGATAGAAAGTTTGTGTTAAACTTCTACCCATTCCGACTTTGACGAAACAAGCTTATGAACCCGAAAAAACTTGTGATTGCCAGCCGCGAAAGCCTGTTGGCCATGTGGCAGGCCAAACATATTCAAGGCCGTCTGAAAGCCCTTTATCCCGACTGCGACGTGCAAATCTTAGGCATGACCACGCGCGGCGACCAGATTTTAGATAAAACCCTTTCCAAAATCGGCGGTAAGGGACTGTTTATCAAAGAATTGGAACAAGCCCTGCAAGACGGCCGCGCTGATTTGGCGGTACATTCGATTAAAGATGTGCCGATGGATTTGCCGGAAGGTTTCGCGCTGGCTGCGATTGGCGAACGCGCCAATCCGTTTGACGCGTTTGTGTCCAACCAATACGAACGCTTGGAAGACTTGCCCAAAGGCGCGGTAGTCGGCACGGCCAGCCTGCGCCGCGAAGCACAATTGCGCGCACGCTATCCGCACTTGGTGATTAAACCTTTGCGCGGTAACCTGCAAACCCGTTTGGGCAAACTTGATAACGGTGAATACGATGCGATTATTCTTGCCGCCGCCGGTTTGCAGCGTTTGGGCTTGGACGACCGCATTCGTCTGATTATTTCCGATACCGTCAGCCTGCCTGCCGCCGGACAAGGTGCGTTGGGCATTGAAATCGCCGCCCACCGCGAAGACTTGCTGGAAGTATTGAAACCGCTCAACCACGATATTACCCACGCCTGCGTTACCGCCGAACGTGCCTTAGCCCGTGCTTTGGGCGGCAGCTGCCAAGTGCCGCTGGCCGCATATTGCACCGAAGAAAATGGCTTGCTGACCCTGCGCGGCTTGGTCGGCCATCCTGACGGCTCCACCATTCTTGAAGCCGATGCCCAAGCGCCGTCAGAATACGCCGATTCATTAGGCCGCGCAGTGGCCAAACGCTTGGCCGATGATGGTGCAATGGAATTGATTGAAGCTGTTTTGAAAGAATCTGCGTAAACTGTTTATTGGTTTAAATAGTTAGACAGGCCGTCTGAAAACATACGTTTCAGACGGCCTTTTTGCTATTAAAATACTAGTTAGCAACTCGTGCGAGTTTTTCCTATTTATTGATCGCAATATAAATTGAAAATAGGCATTAAAAAAAGACGATAGATGTTGCTTTTCTATCGTCTTTAATATCTTATATTCAGTTCGACAAACTGGGATTTAATTATTTATCAATTCTTGCAGTTCATTGACAAAACGGCAGATATGAAATCCATCACACACTGCATGATGCACTTGGATGGCGAGAGGAAGTATGATTTTTTCATCATCTCTGTAATATTTCCCCATCGTAAAAATAGGAATCAAATAATCATATCCTTTCTGCAAATTCAGATTAAAGCTATCGAAGGTTGACCATGGTATCATCGATACATTAAAAACATTTTCTGGTATATCTGGTTTTCCTATCATTCCATAATTGCTTCCATACCTTTGCATATCATTCGCATACGCCATAGAAAATGCTTCAAAATCTGGTATGTATGGTGTCCAAAGGTTGGAAAATGTCTCTGTGTCCTCATGGAATATGGTATAGCTGGGTATCATCTCGTCATATATTCCCAGTTCACCCTCCTGATTAATTGCCGTTCTAAACTCTGAATGACGGTTTACAATCGTTGCAAGATAATAAAGCATCGCAGGGTATAATTTCATTCGTTTCTTTTTTATTTGTGTAATATCCAATTTAACAGTCATACTGTATGTGCAAGGTATATTCGTAAAGTAATGTTCAAAATACTCATTTCGTTTCCAACTATTTTTATCAATTTTTTCAAAAAACATTTTTGCGTCCTCCCAAATTCAAATTTATTCTATTATATCATATATACCCATGTCACGTAAAGCTATAACAGAAAATATTACAATCTTGTAATTACTGTATTTCTATTCATCTTAACTTTGCCTTTTCTTCTGATGTATTCTTCAATATCAAACACATTCTTTTTATCATAATCTTCCAAAATAACGCGCAAATATTTTAATAAAAACACACCATGAACAAACACATCCGCCAAGAAATTTTCGAGCGTTTCCGCGCCGCCAATCCGCACCCGACCACCGAGCTGAATTTTAGTTCGCCATTTGAATTACTGATTGCCGTGTTACTGTCGGCACAAGCCACCGATGTCGGCGTAAACAAAGCCACGGCCAAGCTGTTTCCTGTCGCCAACACCCCGCAAGCCATGCTGGACTTAGGCTTAGACGGCGTGATGGAATACACCCAAACCATCGGCCTTTACAAAACCAAATCCAAACACATCATGCAAACCTGCCGCATTTTGCTGGAGCAACACGGTGGCAAAGTGCCCGAAGACCGCGCGGCATTGGAAGCGCTGCCGGGTGTCGGCCGCAAAACTGCCAATGTGGTGCTCAACACCGCTTTCGGCTGGCCGGTGATGGCTGTCGACACCCACATTTTCCGCGTATCCAACCGCACCAAAATCGCCCCGGGCAAAGACGTGCGCGAAGTGGAAGACAAACTCATACGCTTTATCCCGAAAGAATTTTTGATGGACGCGCACCATTGGCTGATTCTACACGGCCGCTACACCTGCAAAGCGCTCAAGCCGCAATGTGAACAATGCATCATTAACGATTTGTGCGAATGGAAGGCGAAAAATATTGTTAATTAAATTCGCCCGCAGCATGATTCAGAATAAAATATAGGGGGCTTTGAGGCCGTCTGAAACGTTTCAGACGGCCTTTTCCATTGAAAATGAAATGCTTGAAAAAATGTCCATAATCGGTAAAATTGCCCCTATCCATTCGAATTAGGGGTATTGCGGGCATCTTGCCCTTCCGTCTGATTGACAAACTGCAACCCGATAAAACAGATACTGCATAACAAGGAATGACTGTGACAAAAAATACCAAAAGATATATGGCTTTAGCCATCGCCTCCGCACTGGCGTTGAGCGCGTGTGACAAAGCCGGCAGTTTTTTCAGTAACGACAACACCCAAGACGAAGAAAAAGAACTGGTTCAACGCATTGAGCCGCAAAAAGACGACGGCAGCATCGGTATGTTGCTGCCTGATTTTGCCCAATTGGTACAAAACGAAGGGCAAACCGTGGTCAATATTCAAGCCACGGCAGCCAAGCGCAGCCAGCAGCGTGCTGAAGAAAGCGGTATGGATCTCAGTCAATTTCCGGATAACGATCCATTCTATGAATTTTTTAAACGCTTGGTACCCAATCTGCCCGATATGCCTCAAGAAGAAGCCGACAGCAGCGAGCTGAACTTCGGCTCAGGTTTTATCATCAGCCCCGACGGCTACATTCTCACCAATACCCACGTTGTTGCAGGTATGGGCAACATCAAAGTATTGCTCAACGACAAACGCGAATACACCGCCAAGCTGATTGGTTCCGACCAGCAATCTGATGTGGCTTTATTGAAAATCGAGGCCGACAATCTCCCGACTGTCAAAATCGGGGATCCCAAAATGCTCAAACCGGGCGAATGGGTGGCGGCTATCGGCGCACCGTTTGGCTTTGACAACAGCGTCACTTCAGGCATTGTGTCGGCGAAAGGCCGTAGTCTGCCGAACGAACACTACACCCCGTTTATCCAAACCGACGTCGCCATCAACCCGGGCAACTCGGGTGGACCATTGTTTAACCTTAAAGGCCAAGTGGTCGGCATCAATTCACAAATCTACAGCCGCAGCGGTGGCTTTATGGGCATTTCGTTCGCCATTCCGATTGATGTGGCGATGAATGTGGCCGAACAGCTGAAAACCAGCGGCAAAGTGCAGCGCGGCCAATTGGGTGTGATTATCCAAGAAGTCTCTTACGACTTGGCAAAATCGTTCAACTTAGACCGTGCCAGCGGCGCTTTGATTGCCAAAGTGATGCCAAACAGCCCCGCGCAGCAAGCCGGTTTGCAGGTAGGTGACATTGTGCGCAGTGTAAATGGTGAAGAAGTGCGCGCTTCCAGCGACTTACCGGTCATGGTCGGCGCCATGACCCCGGGGAAAGAAGTAACACTGGAAGTGTGGCGCAACGGTGAGAAAATTGCCATCACTGTAACCTTAGGAAGTACGGGGACATCATCGCCTAGCGCTCAAGCTGAAATGGGAAACTTGATGTCACCCAATGATGTACAAACCTTTATGATAGAAGAAGCCGGTCTGACCCTGCAGACTCAAGCCACCGATAACACACAACGCTTAATCGTCGCCCGCGCAAGCGGTGCGGCCGAACGTGCCGGTTTGAAGCGCGGCGACGAAATCATGGCGGTAGGGCAAATGTCGGTGAATGACGAATCAAGCTTCCGCAGTGCCTTAATCAGCGCCGGTAAAAATGTCCCACTGCTGGTACGTCGCGGCGGCGATACTCTCTTCTTGGCCTTGAATCTGCAATAAAACGGCATAAACTTGTAAAGTAATGATAAAATACCCGTTATTTTTGAAATGGCGGGTATTTTGCCGTTTAGCCTTAATGCTTTTTCAGACGGCATGAGGCTTTGCAAAACTCAATTTAAACCAAGAAAACTATGCCCGTCATTCCCGCGTAGGCGGGAATCCAGACTTAGAGTTTTCAGGAATATTTAATTATTTCAGTAATTTTACGTTCTGGATTCCCGCCTACGCGGGAATGACGGTTTAAAGATTTTTGAAAATTTACGAGTTTTACAAAGGTCTCGACCTTATTCATACACATTATTCCGTCTGAAACAGACTAATTTCATTGACACTTTATCCTTTTATTTTATGCAATTAATCGATTACTCAAGCTCTTTTATGTCGGTGATTCCGGCATTTCTGGCGCTGGCGCTGGCCGTGATTACCCGCCGCGTTTTACTCTCTCTGGCCATCGGCATCATCGTCGGCGTATTGATGCTCACCGGCGGCAACCCGCTCAATGCCCTGACCCACTTTAAAGACATTGCTATATCATTGGTTTGGGCTGATGGCGAATGGTCGCTGGGTAAACTCAAAATACTGATTTTCTTGTTATTATTGGGTATTTTTACTTCTTTGCTGACTTATTCAGGCAGTAATCAAGCATTTGCCGACTGGGCAAGACAACACATTCAAAGCCGTCGCGGCGCCAAAATGTTGACCGCCTGCTTGGTATTCGTGACCTTTATTGATGACTATTTCCACAGCTTGGCCGTGGGCGCGATTGCCCGTCCGGTGACCGACCGCTTCAAAGTATCGCGTGCCAAATTGGCTTATATTTTGGACTCCACCGCTGCACCGATGTGTGTGCTGATGCCGGTTTCCAGCTGGGGGGCTTCGATTATCGCCACGTTGGCAGGCTTGCTGGTGACCTACAACATCACTGAATACACGCCGATGGGCACGTTTATCGCCATGAGCGCGATGAACTATTACGCCTTGTTTGCGCTGTTGATGGTGTTTTTTGTGGCGTATTTCTCGTTCGACATCGGTTCGATGAGCCGCTTCGAGCAACAAGCCCTGAACGAAACACATGAAGAACAAGCCGTTTCAGACGGCTCGAAAGGCCGCGTGTTTGCGCTGATTATTCCGGTATTGGTGCTGATTTTCGCCACCATTTCCGCCATGCTCTACACCGGCGCACAAGCCTTAGAAAGCTTCAGCATTTTAGGCGCATTTGAAAACACCGATGTGAACACTTCATTGGTATTCGGCGGCGTGTTGGGCGTGTTGGCAGTATTGTTCTGCACAGTCGGCACCATCGAAGCCCATGTTTACCCAAAAGCGATTTGGGAAGGCATGAAATCGATGTTTGGCGCCATCAGCATTCTGATTTTGGCGTGGCTGATCAGCACCGTGGTCAGCGAAATGCGCACCGGCGAATTTTTATCCACCTTAGTCGCGGGCAACATCCACCCGGGCTTTTTACCGGTAATTCTGTTTGCCTTGGGCAGCGTAATGGCATTTGCCACCGGCACCAGTTGGGGCACCTTCGGCATTATGTTGCCGATTGCTGCGGCCATGGCGGTGAAAATCGACCCGAGCCTGATTATCCCTTGCTTGTCGGCAGTGATGGCCGGCGCGGTGTGTGGTGACCATTGCTCACCGATTTCCGATACCACTATTCTGTCCTCCACCGGCGCACAATGTAACCACATCGACCACGTCACTTCGCAGCTGCCTTACGCACTGACCGTGGCTGCCGCAGCCGCCAGCGGCTATCTGGTACTGGGCTTCACCCATTCCGCCCTGCTCGGCTTCGGCGTGACTGCCGTGGTGCTGGCGGTATTGATTTTGGTGTTGCGCAGCAAAAAAGCCGCACTTGCCGCTTAATTGTTCAGACAGCCTCAAGGCCGTCTGAAACGTTTTGCAATAAAGGAAACAAAATGACCCAAACCGTGATGGAACGCGGCCCGGTGATGGCCGATGTGAATGCGTTTGCATTGACCGACGAAGAAAAACAACGCCTGCTCGACCCTGCCATCGGCGGCGTGATTCTGTTTCGCCGAAATTTTGACAACGTGCCGCAACTCAAAGCCTTAATCCGCGACATCAAAGCCTTGCGCACGCCAGAGCTGATTATTGCCGTCGACCACGAAGGCGGCCGCGTACAGCGTTTTATTAACGGTTTCACACGCCTGCCGGCCATGCGCGTATTGGGCGAAATTTGGGACAACCAAGGCGAAGCCGCCGCCAAAACCCAAGCCGAACAAGTGGGCTGGGTATTGGCAACCGAATTGAGCGCCTGCGGCGTGGATTTATCGTTCACACCGGTATTGGATTTGGATTGGGGGCAATGCGCCGTTATCGGCAACCGCAGCTTTCACGAAAATGCCGACATCGTCACCGAATTGGCCTTGGCCTTGCAAAAAGGTTTAAATAAAGGCGGCATGAAATCCTGCGGCAAACACTTCCCCGGCCACGGCTTTGTCAAAGGCGACAGCCACCTCACCCAGCCGCAAGACGACCGCTGCTTGGCCGATTTACAGGCCGCCGATATGATTCCGTTCGGCAAACTCAGCGATGCAGGCATGGCTGCGGTGATGCCTGCGCATGTGGTTTATCCACGAATCGCCCCGAATCCGGCCGGTTTTTCAGAAAAATGGCTGAAACAAATCTTGCGCCAAGATATTGGTTTTGACGGCGTGATTTTTTCAGACGACCTCACCATGGAAGGCGCGGGCAGCGCGGGTGGCATTAAAGCGCGCGTTCAAAGCGCGTTTGCCGCCGGCTGCGATATTGCATTGGTGTGCAACCGCCCTGACTTAGTCGATGAACTGCGCGAAGATTTCGACATGCCGCATAATCCGCACTTGGCCGCACGTTGGGCTTATATGGCCAACACCTTGAGCACCGAAGCCGCCGAAGCGATGATGCAGAGTAATGAATTCAAAGCCGCACAAGCCTTAACTGCCCAACTGGCGACACCGAAAGATGTTGCCAACGGCGTGAAAGTTGGTGAAGCGTTTTAAAGCTTGAGACCTTTGCAAATTCCCCATCTTTGGCACATTTCTTCGTTATGCGCTGCTCGAAAGCTTGCCTATCTTTGTGATATGTCTGCACTTTCTGTGCTGCTTTAACTTCGAACTGCACTCAAATCTGGGGTTTTGCAAAGGCCTCAGCCTGAAAAATAAATCGAGGCCGTCTGAAACATTTCAGACGGCCTCGATTCATATAAACAGCTCATTGTTTAATCAGGGAACTTCATACCCATCAATTTAATGCTGCCGTCTTTATTCAATTCTTTAATCGTCAGCTCAAATTCACCAATGCTCACGCGGTCGCCCTCCACCCATTTGGTGCTTTCCGAACGCAGCTCAAATAATTCGCTCAAGCTCAAACTCTCTTCGTTCGGCTGCAATTTCAAACCATAAGCCTTCGCCAAATCACCGGCACGGCTAACCGGATCAAATGAAAATTCGCCAAAATAATCGAAATTCAGCAACACGCTCTTATCGGTTTCAGTAAAGTAATAGGCCATATTTTCGACCTGATCATCAGGCAGGATATACCAAGCAATGTCGTCTTTTTTCAGCTTGGTATCGCTTTGCAACTCGATTCGGTGTCCTTCGCGAATCAGTGCAAAACAGCGGCGGTCGAAGCTGGCTGAAATTGGCGCCACATCATCGGGATGCACGCCTTCTGCTTCGGATTGCTTCACCACTTTAAACGATGTCATGCGCACTGCTTCTTTTTCCGCCAACCAAATATCGCGGCTGTCGGTTGGCTCCGGCTTCGGCGGCATGGCCACTTTCAGCAAGCGCGCCATCACCGGAATGGTTGTGCCCTGAATCAGCAGTGACAACACCACCACCGCAAATGCCACGTCAAACAATGCCCGCGAATTGGGTACACCCATCACCAATGGCATCATCGCCAGCGTAATCGGCACTGCACCGCGCAAACCCAGCCAACTGATGTATGCCTTTTCACGCACGCTGTAATTAAACGGCCACAAGCCGGTAAACACTGCAATCGGTCGCGCCACCAACATCAAAAATGCCGCCAATACCATCGCATCAGAACCACGCTCCAACACACTCGACGGTGTTACCAGCAAACCCAACACGACAAACATGGTTGCCTGAGCCAGCCATGCTAAGCCGTCCATCACGCGTAAAACGTGTTCCGTCGCGTGGTTGTGCTGATTGCCCACCAATACGCCGGCCAAATACACCGCCAAAAAGCCGCTGCCGCCAATCAAGTTGGTAAACGAAAACACCAGCAAACCACCCGATACAATCATCAAGGCATACAAACCTTCCGGCAGATTCAGACGGCGTACCAGCTTGGCCAGCAATTTGCCACCGATAAAGCCCATCAGCAAACCAAAGCCGATTTGTAGCAGCAACATCCACACAAACGACATCACGCCGCCCTCATCCGGCTTAACCATCATGGCAATGACCGCAGTCACCAAGAAAATCGCCATTGGGTCGTTGGCACCGGATTCAATTTCCAGCGTCGCTTGCACACGCTGATTCAAGCGCACGCCGCTGTTGCGCAACAGACTGAATACCGCACCGGCGTCGGTCGAGCCGACAATCGCCGCCATCAGTAAACCAAAGCGCCAATCCACATCCAAATAAAGCGTGGTGAAAATACCTAACAAAGCTACGCTGGCAAACACACCCCATGTTGCCAACACCGCCGCCGGTTTCAAACCGATATGGAAGCTCTGAAAACGCGTGCGCAATCCACCATCCAGCAAAATCACCGCCAAAGCAAGCTGGCAAATGAAGTTGGCCGAGACAAAATTGTCAAACTCAATGCCGCCTATCCCCTCTTCACCGGCCAAAATGCCAACCCCCAAAAACACCAACAGCAAGGGCATACCCAAACGCGCCGACAGTGTGGTGGAAACCACACTCAAAAACAGCAGCGCGCCGCCGAGCAGGAATAAGATATTCATCCAATCCACGTTTTTATTTCTCCTGATCTGCTGGAAGTTAAGGGGGAAAACAGCGATTTATGGCGTTATCGGCCGATTATGGGGAATTTTAGCACATGTCATACCATGCAATTGGCAACCACTTAATAATCTTTTCTTTCCTTTAATTAAATTAAAGGCCGTCTGAATGATAAAATCCGTATAATTTTCAGCTATAATAGTGGGTTTCGCTAAAGGCAGATTTATGCGTCAACTGGTCGCCAATCAAACCTAGCTTAGCGGAAAATCATGACTTTTTCTTTATTAGGAACCATTCAAAATGGCTTTTGCTTCCCTATTTACCCTGCTTGACGACATTACCGCCGTATTGGACGACGTGGCCTTAATGACCAAAATGGCCGCCAAGAAAACTGCCGGCGTGGTCGGCGACGATTTGGCCTTGAATGCCAACCAAGTGACCGGTGCTTCTGCCGAACGCGAATTGCCGATTGTATGGGCAGTGGCCAAAGGCTCGCTGATTAATAAAGTCATTTTGGTACCGGCGGCTTTATTGTTATCTATTTTCCTACCGGCTGCGATTACGCCTTTATTGATGATTGGCGGCGCGTATTTGTGTTTTGAAGGCGTGGAAAAGCTGCTGCATAAATTTTTGCACAAAAACGACGACAATGAAGCCGCTTCGCACGCCAGCGATGAAATTTTTGATGAAAAAGCCAAAATCACCGGCGCCATCCGCACCGACTTTATTTTGTCGGCCGAAATCATCATCATCGCCTTGGGCGTGGTAAGCGCCTACGGCGTGCTGACCAAGTCTTTGGTGATGTCGGCCATCGGCATCGGCATGACCGTGATTGTGTACGGCTTGGTTGCCATCATTGTTAAGCTCGATGATTTAGGTTTGCGCCTAATCGAAAAAGGCAGCAGCGCTGCCAAAGCCTTTGGCCGTGGCATCATCGCTTTCATGCCGTGGTTTATGCGCGCATTGAGCGTGGTCGGCACTCTGGCGATGTTCTTGGTCGGCGGCGGTATCATCGCCCACAACTTCGGCCCAGTACACGATTTCCTGCACGCCCATCATTGGGATACCGGCCTGATGGCACAAGTGGCCAACTTAGTGGTCGGTGTACTGACCGGTGCGGCGGTGTGCGCCGTGGTATTGCCTTTGATGAAAGTATTCTCTAAAAAACATTGATTTGTGTGCCGTAAGGCCGTCTGAAACCTAAAGCCTTCAGACGGCCTCCACTCTTTCTTGTCACTTAACGCATGAAGATTCTCCGTAAACTCGAAACATATTGGCAAAAGCCGCTGCTCTATTGGCCGCTGGTCATCGTTATCGGTAGTGCTACGCCGCTCGCCTTTGCCCCTTATTATCATTTCTGGCTGATGCCACTGCTATTCGGCGCTCTGATCCGCCTGATTGAGCTGCGCCCGCGCGTGGCTGCTTCAACGGCTTATGTGTTCGGCTTTTTTGCTTATGTGTCCCAGTTTTACTGGATTCATACTGCCTTGCACGAAGTTGCCGGCCTGCCGAATCTTTATGCTATTCCAATGACAGTGTTGCTGCCGGCATTTTTGGCGCTCTACCCTGCCCTGTGTTTTTGGTTATGGAAAAAATTCCACTTTCCGCGCTGGATTAAAATCGGTATTGTGCTGCCGATTTTATGGACGCTAACCGAGTTTGCCCGCGAACGTTTCTTGACCGGTTTCGGCTGGGGCGCATTAGGTTATTCACAAATCACCAAAACCAGCCCGCTGGCCGGCTTCGCACCCATCGGCGGCATTCATTTGGTGACCTTTGCCACCGCCTGCATTGGCGCATGGTTGGTATTGTTGGTCGATAACGCAGGCCGTCTGAAAAACCGGCTCATGCCTTTATGTTGCGGCGTGGCTTTGTGCACCGTCGGCTACATCGCCCAAGAAGCCGAATTTACCGAACCGGACGGCAGCACCAACACCGTCGCCCTGCTGCAAGGCAATATCGAACAACACATCAAATGGCAGGAAGACCAAATCGTTCCGACCATTCAAAAGTATTACGAGCAGCTGAGCAAAACCCGTGCCGACATCGTGATTTTGCCGGAAACCGCCATTCCGGAAATGCGCCAAACCCTGCCGGAAGAAGTATTGAGCACCTTTGCCGCCCAAGCACAAAGCAACGGCAGCGCGCTGGCTTTGGGCATCAGCCAATACACACGTGATGGCAACGGCTATGAAAATGCCGTGATTAACTTAAGCAACTACAACAACACCACCGCCGAAGAAATCCCGTATTACGCCAAAAACCATTTGGTGCCGTTTGGCGAATACAAACCCTTACCCGCCATCACCAACGTGCTTTACCGCATGATGAACATGCCGCTAGCTGACTTCCGCAAAGGCGGCGAAGGCCAAGCGCCTTTGGTCATGAAAGACCAGCGTGTGGCGTTCAACATCTGCTATGAAGACGGTTTTGGCGACGAATTAATCGCCACTGCCCGCCAATCCACCCTACTGGCCAACGTCAGCAATATGGCATGGTATGGCGATTCCAACGCCATGTATCAGCAATTGCAGCAGTCGCAAGCGCGCGCGATGGAATTAGGCCGCTATATGGTGCGCGCCACCAACACCGGCGCCACCGCGATTATTTCGCCTAAAGGCAGCATCATCAGCGAAGCCGAAGCCAATACCGAAACCGTATTGGAAGGCCATATTAAAGGCCATATCGGTGAAACGCCTTACATGAAAATGGGCGGCTCTTGGTGGCTCATTGGCCTACTCAGCGCCGCAGCCTTACTGCTTTTCGCCCTGCGCAACAAGCAAGAATAAGCCCTTCACTACACTGTTCAGACGGCCTGATAGACTGATTGTTTATCAGGCCGTCTGAATTTACATCACCCATAAATTGTTCTATAATAAATCTATTCCCGAGAAAAACACTCAAATATTAAAAATTAATCATATTTTTAAAAATACAAAATTTAACCTATCGCACATACAACATAACACAAAAAAGCGGTCTAATAGCCATATCAAAACAGTAGTGTTATACTACTTCGCCACACATTCTTAAGCGCTTGCTGATTACCGGCTGGCGCGCATAACAAGGAAAGCCACTTAATGATGAATAACGCTTTTGCATTACCAGTAATCCACAGCGGTAACGGTAGCTTGGAGCAATACATTCATACCGTGAACAATATTCCAATGCTTTCTGCCGAAGAAGAAACCCAACTGGCAGAACGCCAACAAAAAGGCGATTTAAACGCCGCTAAACAATTGATTCTTTCCCACTTGCGCGTGGTGGTGTCCATCGCCCGCGGTTACGATGGCTACGGCCTGAACCAAGCCGACTTGATTCAAGAAGGCAACATCGGCCTGATGAAAGCAGTGAAACGCTACGAACCAAGCCGTGGCGCGCGCTTGTTCTCATTTGCCGTGCATTGGATTAAAGCCGAAATCCACGAATTTATTCTGCGCAACTGGCGCTTGGTGCGTGTAGCCACCACCAAGCCGCAACGCAAACTATTTTTCAATCTGCGCAGCATGCGTAAAAGCCTGAATGCCTTGTCGCCGAAAGAAGCGCAAGACATCGCCGATGATTTGGGCGTAAAACTTTCCGAAGTATTGGAAATGGAACAACGCATGACCGGCCACGATATTGGCATTTTGGCCGACAGTAACGATGACGAAGACAACTTCGCCCCAATCGACTGGTTAGCCGATAACGAAACCGAGCCGACCCAGCAAATCGCCAAGCAAGCCCATTACGCGCTGCAAACCGATGGCCTGCAAAATGCCTTGGCACAACTGGACGACCGCAGCCGTCACATCGTTGAAAGCCGCTGGTTGCAAGACGATGGCGGTTTGACTCTGCACGAATTGGCTGCCGAATACGGTGTATCGGCCGAGCGCATCCGCCAAATCGAAGCCAAAGCCATGCAAAAATTGCGCGGCTTCTTGGCTGAAGAAGCCGAAGCAGTTTAAAACCAAAATCAAAGGCCGTCTGAATCATTTCAGACGGCCTTTTTCTATCCGTTCAATCATTTAGCCCAACCATTTTCTGCTAAAATTTAGCAATCAAACAGATTGCATAAGCCGCAAAACATTCTTTTTAAAACCAACTTACGCTATAATAACGCCTTCACGCACACTACCCTATTCTTAACATTCCCATGCAACTTACCGCCGTCGGACTCAACCATCAAACTGCGCCTTTGAGCATACGCGAAAAGCTGGCTTTTGCTGCGGCAAGCCTGCCTGATGCCGTGCAAAGCTTGGCCAGCAGCGATGCGGCCAAAGAAGCGGTAATTTTGTCCACCTGCAACCGCACCGAGCTTTATTGCGTCGGCGACACCGAAGAAATCATCGAATGGCTGGCGCAATACCACGACTTGCCCGCCGATGAAATCCGCCCTTATCTCTACACCTTCGACAGCAACGAAACCGTGCGCCATGCCTTCCGCGTAGCCTGTGGCTTAGATTCGATGGTATTGGGCGAACCACAAATTCTCGGCCAAATCAAAGATGCCGTGCGCATCGCGCAAGAACAAGAAAGCATCAACAGCAACCTGAATGCCTTGTTCCAAAAAACATTTGCCGTCGCCAAAGAAGTGCGTACCGATACCGCCGTGGGCGAAAATTCGGTATCGATGGCGTCTGCTTCGGTAAAAATGGCCGAACAAATCTTCCCCGACATTGCCGATTTAAATGTCTTGTTTATCGGCGCGGGCGAAATGATTGAATTAGTGGCCACTTATTTTGCCGCCAAAAATCCGCGTCTGATTACCGTCGCCAACCGCACCCTGCCGCGCGCGCAGGAATTGTGCGACAAACTCAGCGTCAACGCCGAGCCGTGCTTATTGAGCCAACTGCCGGACATCATGCATGAGTACGACGTGATTGTGTCGTCCACCGCCAGCCAATTGCCGATTGTCGGCAAAGGCATGGTCGAACGTGCATTAAAAAAACGTTACCACATGCCTGTGTTCATGCTCGATTTAGCCGTGCCACGCGACATTGAAGAAGAAGTCAGCGAATTAAACGATGCCTATCTCTACACCGTGGACGATATGCAGGACATCGTGCAAAGCGGCAAAGAAGCACGCCAAAAAGCCGCTTCCGCTGCCGAAGCCATGGTGGAAGAAAAAGTCGGTGAATTTGTCGAATGGCAGAAAAGCCGCCAAAGCGTGCCGCTGATTCGCGCATTGCGTGACGAAGGCGAACGCGCCCGCCGCCAAGTATTGGAAAACGCCATGAAACAATTGGCCAAAGGCACGTCGGCCGAAGAAGTATTGGAGCGTTTATCCATTCAATTGACCAATAAATTGCTTCACTCGCCTACCCGTGCGCTCAACAAAGCCGGCTCTTCCGACAACGACATCATCGACACTGTTGCCCAAATTTACCATTTGGACAATCATGAATAAATCATCAAGGCCGTCTGAATCGTTCAGACGGCCTTGGCATTCCTACTGCTTTATACATGAACATCATTTCCCTTATCTACCGGCAATACCGTAAGCCTTTTCTGATTATGTTCGGCCTGACCTTGCTGTCCGGCCTGTTCGGCATCGGCGTATTAATGTTTATCAACACTTATCTGCTGCAAAGTGAAGCCGGCGCGATCAGTGGCTTGATGTGGCCGTTCGGCTTACTGTTACTGGCTTATTTGGTAGTGGCCACTTGGTCGCAAATCCGCCTGTCGCGTATTGGTCATCAGTTTGTGTTTGAAATGCGCACGCAGCTTTTGAAGCGGATTATGGATTCGCAAGAAGCGCAAATCCAGCTGACGGGCAAACCAAAACTACTGGCCAGCTTGTCGAACGACATCCGCTCGTTGAGCATGGCATTTACCCGCTTGCCCGAGTTTACACAAGGCGTATTGTTTACCGTCGGTTGTAGCCTGTATTTGGCGTGGCTGTCACCCAAGCTTTTTCTGGTTACCGCTGTCGTGTTGCTGCTGATGATTGTCGGCACCAATCTGATTGTCAAACACGTGTTCCAAAGCTTCCGTAAAATGCGTGGTTTTGAAGACGAGCTTTACACCCATTATGAAACCAGCCTCGACGGTCATAAAGAGCTAACGCTCAACCGCTACCGCGCCGAGCGCTTCTATCGCGAAGACTTCACTACCGCCGCACAAAATAACCGTAGCTGGGCGGTGCGTGCCGATAGTCTGCATGCCTTGGCAATTAACTGGGGCAACACCGCCATGCTGGCGGCAGTCGGCATTATTTTTTATTTATCGGTGTATCATCAGTGGGCGAGCCTGACCGATGCAGCAACCGTCACCATGACTGTTTTGTTTATGCGCTCGCCGCTGTCGCAAGCCATCGGCGCGTTTCCCATGCTGATGAACAGCAAAGTGGCACTCGAAGCACTGAACAATCTCGGTTTAACGGCATACCACCCAAAGTTTCACAGCCATCATCACATGCCATCTGAATGGCAGACCATCCGTTTGGAAAATATCACCTACACCTACCCCGAACAAGGCGGGCAATCATTCGCATTGCAGCCGGTGAATCTCACACTTCGTCGCCATGAAACCGTTTTTCTCATCGGCGGCAACGGATCAGGCAAATCCACGCTGTCGATGATTTTGGCCGGTTTGTACATCCCGACTTCGGGCAAAATCTTTGTGGACGACATCGAAATCACCGAACACAACCGCGATGCCTACCGCCAACTTTTTGCCAGCGTATTCACCGATTTTCATTTATTCGACCAACTGGTCGACAACATGGGCGAAGATGCTTCTGCCGAAATGATTGCCCGCTGGCTCGACCGCCTGCAATTGAGCGACAAAGTAAAACTTGAAAAAAACCGCATTCTCAACAGCAAATTATCGCAGGGGCAAAAGAAACGTCTCGGCCTGTTGGCGGCAGCATTAGAAAACCGCAGCATGCTGATTCTCGACGAATGGGCAGCCGACCAAGACCCGCATTTCCGCCGCGTGTTTTACGAAGAACTGCTGCCGCTTTTGCAGCAACAAGGCTACACTGTCTTCGCCATCAGCCACGATGACAAATATTTCCATCACGCCGAACGGATTATCTCGATGAAACAAGGCGTGTTGAGCGAATTTAATGCTGAAGAAGCGGTGAAAGTAGCTGATGAACACAGCCGTGAAGGTTGATTTCTTCTGAAAACCAATCAACAACAAAAGACCGTCTGAACAATCATGTTTCAGACGGCCTTGATTTTATTCTTAAACCTTACTCACCCAGTGCAGCCACCATCACTGCTTTAATCGTGTGCATGCGGTTTTCCGCTTGGTCAAACACAATACTGGCTTCGCTTTCGAACACGTCTTCGGTTACTTCCACGCCGTTAAGGCCGAAAGTTTCATAAATCCATTCGCCGACGGTGGTTTCACGGTTGTGGAAAGCAGGCAGACAGTGCATGAATTTCACTTGTGCATTGCCTGAAGCGGCCATCAGCTCAGGCGTGACGCGGTAGGCTTTGAGCAAATCGATGCGCTCCTGCCACACTTCTTTCGGCTCGCCCATGCTCACCCATACGTCGGTGTGGATAAAATCCACGCCGTTGACGGCTTCTTTGGCGTTTTCGGTCAGCAAGATTTTCGCACCGGTTTCCGCTGCCACGGCTTTGGCTTGCGCCACGATGTCTTCAGACGGCCACAAGGCTTTTGGTGCACCGATGCGCACGTCCATGCCGAGTTTCGCGCCCAGAATCAACAATGAATTGGCCATGTTGTAACGCGCGTCACCGACATAAGCATAAGCCACTTGATGAAGCGGTTTGTCGCTGTGTTCCTGCATGGTCAGCGCATCGGCCAGCATTTGTGTCGGGTGGAATTCGTTGGTCAAGCCGTTGAACACGGGTACGCCGGCGTATTTGGCCAATTCTTCGACAATTTCCTGCCCGAAACCGCGGTATTCAATGCCGTCATACATGCGACCCAACACGCGCGCAGTATCTTTGATGCTTTCTTTATGGCCGATTTGACTGCCGGTCGGCTCGAGATAGGTCACGCCCGCGCCTTGATCGCGCGCCGCTACTTCAAAAGCGCAACGTGTGCGGGTGGATGTTTTTTCAAAAATCAGCGCAATGTTTTTGCCTTTCATCTGCTGCACTTCTTTGCCTGCTTTTTTGGCGGCTTTGAGTTCGGCGGCAAGCTTCAAATAATGCAGGATTTCATCTTGGCTGAAATCGAGCAGCTTTAAAAAATGGCGGTTTTTGAGATTCATGGCACTCTCTCTATCGTTATGTTTTCAAATGATTCAAATCTTTTTTCAGACGGCCTGATTGCAAACAAGGCCGTCTGAAACTTTAAAACAGCGTTCCCTGCTCCATGCCGCTTTCCAAATCCAGCAAAAAACGTTTGCGCGTCATGCCGCCGCCGTAGCCGACCAACTTGCCGTCACTGCCAATCACGCGGTGGCACGGAATCAGAATCGACACTTTGTTTTGCCCGTTGGCCGCAGCGACCGCGCGGATGGCCTTCACATTGCCCAACTGCTGCGCCTGCTCTTTGTAGCTTAAGGTTGCGCCGTAGGGAATGGTCAGCAACACCTCCCACACCTGCTTTTGAAAATCGGTGCCGACCATGTGCAGCGGCGTGTTGAATGTTTTCAGACGGCCTGCGAAATACTCAGCCAATTCCTTTTGAAATTCATCATGATACGCGCTTTTTTGCCAACTGAAATTGGCTGACAAAGCTTGATGCAGATGGTTCAATTCGCGCTGCAATTGGTCTTGATCGGCAAATTCAAGCAAACACAAACCTTCGCTGCTGAACACGGCCAAGATTTTGCCGATGGGCGTGTCCAGCCGTGCCACGTTTAAGGTGGCGGTGTAATCGTCGCAATGGGCAAAACGCAAATCGGCAGGGTTCATTTCAGACGGCCTTCATTATCTCAACAATTCCGCCATCATGCCTTCATAAATCGCGGATAATTTCGGAATATCGTCCAACAACACATTTTCATTAAGCTGATGAATGGTGGCGTTGCTCGGACCCAATTCAATCAATTCAGCCGCAATGGCTTTGATGAAACGGCCGTCTGAAGTGCCGCCGCTGGTGGACAATTCGGCTTCCACGCCGCAGATTTGCTGAATCGTAGCGCGTGCCACGTCGGTTAAGCGGCCGGCTTGGGTTAGGAACGGCTGGCCGGAACAAGACCATGCTAAATCGTACTGCACGCCGCAATGGTCGAGAATATCGTGCACACGCTGTTTCAGGTTCTCTTCGGTGGACTCGGTCGAAAAACGGAAATTGAATTTGACGTTGAGTTCGCCCGGAATCACGTTGGTGGCGCCGGTACCGCCGTTGATGTTGGAAATCTGGAAGCTGGTCGGTGGGAAATAATCGTTGCCCTCGTCCCATACTTCTTTTGTGAGCGCGAGCAAGGCCGGGGCAAAGGTGTGCACGGGATTCACCGCCAAATGCGGATAAGCGATGTGGCCTTGTTTGCCTTTAACGGTCAAATTGCCCGAAAGCGAGCCGCGACGGCCGTTTTTCAGCATATCGCCCAATACTTTCGTCGCGGTCGGTTCTCCGACAATACAATAATCAATCAACTCGCCTCGGGCTTTCAATATGTCCACAACCTTAGTAGTGCCATCGTGCGCGTCACCTTCTTCATCGGAAGTAATCAGCAGCGCAATGCTGCCTTGATGGTCGGGATGCTCGGCCACAAATCGCTCGCAAGCGGTGACGAAACAGGCAATGCTGGTTTTCATATCAGCCGCACCGCGCCCATATAAACGCCCTTCGCGCTCGGTCGGTTCAAACGGCGGCGAATCCCATTTTTCCAAAGGACCGGTCGGCACCACATCGGTGTGTCCGGCAAAACACAACACCGGCGCAGTGGTACCGCGGCGCGCCCAGATGTTTTTGGTGTCGCCGAAATTCATTTCTTCAATGGTAAAACCAATTTTTTGCAGGCGTTCGGCCAAAAGCTGCTGGCAATTTTGGTCATCGGGAGTGACAGACGGACGGGCAATGAGTTGCTTGGCAAGGTCTAGGGATTGGGTTTCAGTCATTTTGTGCTTTATTTTCAATGGTATTTTTTAGATTGAGGCCATCTGAAAGAAAACGCATTCCGCTGTTCAGACGGCCTGAGAATGCTTGTGATGATAACGAGATGCGCTTTATCTGGCAACTCGCAACAGGCCGTCTGAAATGACTTTCTTTATTTAAAACAGGCTTCATACAACGGAATCAATTCTTCTATCGCATTCACAATCCATTGCTGCACATCTTGCTTGCCCAAATCCGCGCGCTCAATGTGTTTGCCGATGCAGAAAAAATCATCTTGATGCTGCAGGCTGATGTTTTCAGACGGCGTGTCGGCCACGGTGGCGTAATCGGCGTATTCGTCTTCTGCACCGTGCCAAATATCGAAAGCAGCGTATTTTTGCGCGTCTAATTCGTCCAGCCATTGGTTGTACTGCGGCAAAGCAATGGGCGACACGCCGGCTTTGTAGCAATGCCAATCGAGGCTGACGGTAAGGCGGCGGCGGTTGAGCAACACGGAAATAATCGCGGCGGAATCTTGGTATTGCGCGTATTTGAAATAGGCGAAAAAGTGCGCGCGCACCTGCCAGCCGTTACACCAGCGCTCGATGTGTGGCGGTGCGAAGGGTTCGCCCAAATCATCGGCCACGCGCCCGATAAGTTCGCGCCAAATCTGCCAATGGTGTTTATACGCGGCTTTGGTCGGCTCAATCATTTCCGGCGCGTGTTTTTTCATTTGGGCAAACTGATAAAAGGGAATGTCGAAAAGTTCGCTGCTTTGCGGGGTGAGCATGGGGATTCTCTTTATGGGATAAATAAACGGTTTGCGCTTTCAGACGGCCTAGCGTGTGTTAAGGCCGTCTGAAACCATCAAACAATCATTTCTAAGCATTATTTGCGTCTTCTCGCCGCCATAATCTCGCCGATTTCGGTCAGCTTTTCTTTCGGGATAAAGGTTTTGCCCATTTCAAATAAGGGTTCTTCAATATCCAAATGCACATCGTATCCGGCGGTAAAGCGCTGCAATACGTCGGTGTTTAACGGATAATCCGCATCTTCTTCCAAGCGGGCAAACTCCTCTGCCACTGCCGACCAGTTGGCATGCAGGCTTTCGTGTTGGCGCAATAATTCGTCAATGCTTTCCTGCGCTTGTGGGGCGTATTGCAACAGCAACGGAAAGAAATTTTCTTCTTCGTCTTCATGATGCAACGGCGCGGCCACGTTGAAATATTGACTGATTTGGCGCGTCGCCTGCAGCACCACATCATTGCGGCCGTTTTCAGCAATATATTCGGGCAGCATTTTTACTTGGCTGCAAAAACGGCGCACTTTGTCGTGGCAGGCATAGAGCATGTCGATGGGTTCGGCAAAGGTCACACTTTGGGTGTTGAAGGGATTCATGATGAGGTTCCTTATGTTCAGACGGCCTTGTTGTTTTATTCTACGCTTTTTGTTGCGCGATAAAGTAAAACAGCCCGCAACTAGGCAGGCTGTTCGATTCATATCGGTTGTGCAAAAAGACTAGTCAACCAAAGTGATGGTACCGTTCATCAAAGCACCGTGGCCTGGGAAGGTACAAGCAAATTTGTAGTTGCCGTCTGCCAATTTAGCAGGGTCGATTTTGATGGTGTCTTCCTCACCGCCACCGATTAATTTGGTGTGTGCTACGATACGCTCATCACCAGCTTTTACATATTCAGCATCAGGACCTGCAGCCACGCCGTCTTTGAATACGCCGTCTTGGTCTTCAGCTTTGGTGATCACCAAGTTGTGACCCATGCTGGCTTTAGGCTGAGTACCAACATGTTTCAATGTGATGGTGAATTCAGAACATGCTTTGCTAACTTGGATATCTTTGGTGTTGAACTGCATAGCGTCGTTTGATTCAACCACGACTTCACAGTTACCGGCAGCAGCAGCGTCGGCAGCTGGGGCAGCCGCTTCAGAAGCCGGAGCAGCTTCAGCAGGTGCGGCTTCTGCAGGGGCAGAGGCTTCGGCAGCAGGCGCAGGCTCGCTAGCAGGGGCAGCCGGAGCAGCAGGTTCTTGTGAGCAGGCCGCCAAACCGATAACAGCGGCAGAAATCAGAGCCAAATAAGCTTTCATGTATATCTCCTAATGATGAGAATGTTTCAGTTATCCAAAATATTTGTGCCAAAAGGCGCCATGCCTTCTGTGACAAAAGAGAAGTATGCGACTTTATTCTGCTATAAACTTTGATTTAAATCAAAGTTTAAATGAAGATTTACACCTGCTTACAAAATGAGAATTCATTCTATTTAATTAGGCTATTTTTTCATTGTCACACTAACATTATTTAACAAATTATCTTTGTCGATAATGCTTTTTAGCCAACTGTTCTAAGCGTTCGGCCAATTTTGGATGCTGTTCCTGCAGTTTAGCAGCGGTGTCTTCAAAACTCTGCAAAGCCACATCGCTTAATTGCAATGTATTTTTACGCTCGGGCTTGGGCGGTTTGGGCAATACTCTTACTTGCACATCGGCAATATCTGCGTGCAACAGCTTCAATTGCGGCAGCAGCGAGGGCAAAATCATTTTCAGGCGCGAAGAAGCCATATTATTGGCCGCCAGCAAAACCAGTTTGCCATTTTCAACACAGGCCGTCTGAAAATGCGCGCGCAAGTTGGCGGGCAGGATATTTTTCACTTCCTGATCCAACCTATGCCACTGTTGCGCTTGTTGCAACAATGCCTGCAAATGCCGGTCGCGTTTGCCCAATTGTTCTAAATTCATGTTTCAGACGGCCTTTTTATCGGTGATTTTGTCAACGAATATTGAAATACGGTAAAACTGTCTCTATTTCAGACGGCATGACTACCTTACACTATCGCTTGTGTTAAAATCCAGCTTTCGCCACTATTTTATATCAGGCGCAGGAACCATTCATGCTGACAAACATTGCAAAGAAAATCTTCGGCAGCCGCAACGACCGCTTGCTGAAACAATACCGTAAATCCGTTGCGAAAATCAATGCCCTTGAAGCTGACATGCAGGCTTTGAGCGATGAGGCATTACAAGGGAAAACCGCAGAATTCAAACAACGCTTGGCCGATGGCGCGACTTTAGACGACATCTTGGTCGAAGCGTTTGCCGTCTGCCGCGAAGCCAGCCGCCGTGTCTTGGGCATGCGCCACTTTGACGTGCAGCTCATCGGCGGTATGGTGCTGCACAACGGCAAAATCGCCGAAATGCGTACCGGCGAGGGTAAAACCTTGGTCGCCACGCTGGCCGTTTACCTCAATGCTCTGTCCGGCAAAGGCGTTCACGTCGTGACTGTCAACGATTACTTGGCCGCACGCGACGCGGGCATTATGGAGCCTTTGTATAACTTCTTAGGCTTAAGCGTGGGCGTGATTGTGTCCGACATGGAGCCTTTCTACCGCCAAACCGCTTACGGATCCGACATCACCTACGGCACCAACAACGAATTCGGTTTCGACTACCTGCGCGACAATATGGTTACCGACCAATACGACAAAGTTCAGCGCGATTTGAATTTTGCCGTGGTCGATGAAGTCGATTCCATTTTGATTGACGAAGCGCGTACCCCGCTGATTATTTCCGGCCAAGCCGACGACAATGTGCAGCTTTATCAAGTGATGGACAGCGTTCCGGCGCACTTAATCCGCCAAGAAACCGAAGACGGCGAAGGCGATTACTGGGTCGATGAAAAAGCGCACCAAGTAATTTTGAGCGAAGCAGGTCACGAACACGCCGAGCAGATCCTCACCCAAATGGGCTTACTGGCCGAAAACGACTCGCTCTACTCTGCCGGCAACATCGCGCTGATGCACCACCTGATGGCCGCATTACGCGCGCATACTTTGTTCCACTTGGATCAGCATTATGTGATTCAAGACGACGAAATCGTGATTGTCGATGAATTCACAGGCCGTCTGATGGCCGGCCGCCGCTGGTCTGAAGGCTTGCACCAAGCCGTTGAAGCCAAAGAAGGTGTGGAAATCAAGCGCGAAAACCAAACGCTAGCATCCATCACCTTCCAAAACTATTTCCGTCTGTACACCAAATTATCGGGCATGACCGGTACCGCCGATACCGAAGCATTTGAATTCCAAAGCATTTACGGCTTGGAAACGGTGATTATTCCGACCAACCGCCCGATTCAGCGTAAAGACTTCAACGACCAGATTTTCCGTTCGACCGACGAAAAATTTGAAGCCGTGGTCAAAGACATTCAAGAATGCTACAACAAAGGCCAACCGGTCTTGGTCGGCACCACCAGCATTGAAAATTCCGAATTGGTGTCGCGCATGCTGACCGAAGCCGGTCTGCCGCACAATGTCTTGAACGCCAAAGAACACGAACGCGAAGCCTTAATCGTGGCGCAAGCCGGTAAAGTGGGGGCGATTACTGTAGCCACCAACATGGCCGGCCGCGGTACCGACATCGTGTTGGGCGGCAACTTGAAACACCAAACCGATGCCATCCAAGCCGACGAAAGCTTGAGCGATGAAGACAAAGCCGCACAAATCGCCGCTTTGGAAAACGGCTGGCAAGCCGAGCATGACCAAGTGGTTGCTGCGGGCGGTTTGCACATTATCGGCACCGAGCGCCACGAAAGCCGCCGTATCGACAACCAGTTGCGTGGTCGTGCTGGCCGTCAAGGCGACCCGGGTTCGAGCCGTTTCTACTTGTCGTTTGAAGACCCATTATTGCGCCTGTTCGCGCTTGACCGCGCCGCCGCCATTCTCAACCGCTTGGCACCGGAACGTGGCGTTGCTATCGAACACGGCATGCTGACCCGCCAAATCGAAGGCGCACAACGCAAAGTCGAAGGCCGCAACTTCGACATGCGTAAACAAGTTTTGGAATACGATGACGTGGCCAATGACCAGCGTAAAGTGATTTACCACCAACGCAACGAAATCCTGACCAACAAAGACGTTACCGACTTAACCAAAGACATCCGCGCCGAAGTCATCAGCGATTTGGTCGATGCCCACATGCCGCCGGATACTATGGAAGAGCAATGGGATTTGCCGACGCTGCAAAGCAAATTGCTGGCCGATTTCCGCCTGAATGCCGACATCGCCGGCTGGTTGCAAGCCGACAACACCTTAGACGGCCAAGATGTGAAAGAGCGTTTGATTGACCACATCGAAACCGAATACGCGGAAAAAGTCGAATTGGTCGGCAAACAGCAAATGGCCGACTTTGAGCGCAATGTTATGCTGCAAGTCATCGACAACCAATGGCGAGAACACTTGGCGGCGATGGATTACCTGCGCCAAGGCATTCACTTGCGCAGCTACGCGCAAAAAAATCCGAAGCAAGAATACAAACGCGAAGCTTTTGCTATGTTTGAAAACCTGTGGAGCGGCATCAAGCACAACATTGCGTCGCTGCTGACTTCGGTGCAAATCGAGCGCAATGATACCCCTGCCGAAGACTTTTCTGCCCAACAAATCACCGATATGCAGGAAATGCATTCCGATGCGCCTGATATCGAAGAATTGCTCGGTGAATCGAAGAGCGACTTGGCTGCTGGCGCCTTCAATCCGGCCGGCAACGACTTCAGCCCCGAAGCCCTTGCTGCCAAAGGTCAAATCATTCACCGCAACGACCCATGCCCATGCGGCAGCGGCTTGAAATACAAGCAATGCCACGGCAAATTGAGCTGATTGATTAAAAATAAATCAAGGCCGTCTGAAAACAAAATCCGTTTCAGACGGCCTTTATGTTAAAATTCAGCCCATTCGTTTAACAACATTTTTAGAGCAGAATTATGGCAGGCAACACTTTCGGACAACTCTTCACCGTCACCACCTTCGGCGAAAGCCACGGCCCCGCTTTGGGCTGCATTATTGACGGCTGCCCACCCGGATTGTCGCTGACCGAAGCCGACATTCAAGCCGATCTTGACCGCCGCAAACCCGGCACCAGCCGCCACGTTACCCAACGCCGCGAAGCCGACCAAGTGGAAATCTTGTCCGGCGTGTTCGAAGGCAAAACCACCGGCACACCGATTGCCCTGCTGATTCGCAACACCGACCAGCGCAGCAAAGACTATGGCAACATCGCGCAGCAATTCCGCCCCGGTCACGCCGATTACGCATACTGGCACAAATACGGCACGCGTGATTACCGTGGCGGCGGTCGCTCTTCCGCCCGCGAAACCGCCGCGCGCGTGGCCGCCGGTGCCGTGGCGAAAAAATGGTTGAAAGAACAATTTGGCACAGAGATCATTGGCTATGTGACCCAAGTCGGCGAAAAAGCCATCCGCTTTGAAAGCTTGGAATTCATCAGCCAAAATCCGTTCTTCGCGGCCAACCAAAACCAAATCGAAGAATTAGAAAACTATATGGACAGCGTGCGCAAATCGCTGGATTCCGTTGGTGCGAAGCTGCACATCGAAGCCAAAAACATTCCGGTCGGCTTAGGCGAACCGGTGTTCGACCGCTTGGATGCCGATATCGCCCACGCCATGATGAACATCAATGCCGTTAAAGGCGTGGAAATCGGTGCCGGTTTTGATTGCGTGGCACAACGCGGCAGCGAACACGGTGACGAACTCACTCCACAAGGCTTTTTGAGCAACCATGCCGGTGGTATCCTCGGCGGTATTTCCACCGGACAAGACATTCACGTTAACATCGCCATCAAGCCGACCAGCTCGATTGCCACACCACGCCGCAGCATCGACATCGACGGCAATCCGGTTGAAATCGCCACCCACGGCCGCCACGACCCTTGCGTCGGCTTGCGTGCTGCGCCAATTGCCGAAGCCATGTTGGCTTTGGTGCTAATGGATCATGCCTTGCGCCACCGCGCCCAAAATGCCGATGTTCGCGTCAACACGCCCGACATTGCCCGTTTCAAATAATCCACATATTCAGACGGCCTATCAAGATAAATCAGGCCGTCTGAACAAATTCACACACAAAAGCTTCGCCAAATCAGCCGCTTTATACTACAATGGCAAGCATTCGCCGTGTACTAGGGAGCGCACGGCTTCAGACTGACAGGAATACAGACAACATGACACAAGAAACCGCTTTGGGCGCCGCACTCAAAACCGCCGTCCAAACCATGAGCAAAAAGAAACAAACCGACATGATTGCCGATCATATTTACAGCAAATACGACGTATTCAAGCGCTTCAAACCGCTGGCTGTCGGTATCGACCAAGACTTAGTTGCCGCCCTGCCGCAATACGACGCCAGTCTGATTGCCCGCGTATTGGCAAACCACTGCCGCCGCCCGCGTTATCTGAAAGCATTGGCTCGCGGCGGTAAACGCTTTGATTTGAACAACCGTTTTAAAGGCGAAGTGAGCCCGGAAGAACAAGCCATTGCGCAACAACACCCTGCCGTGCAACAAGCCATGGCCACGCAAGCAGAACGCCAAGCAGCCAAAGCTGCTGAACAGGCTGAAGCACCTGCTGCTGAAGTGGCTGCCGCCGAAACTGCACCCACTACTGAAACGCAAACTGAAGCATAATCACGTGTTTTCGATATATCAAAAAGGCCGTCTGAAAATTTTCGATTTCAGACGGCCTTTTTATGGTTTACGCAGATTGAAACCTTTTCAAAACATCAAGAACCACCCATAAAAACTCTAAAGGCCGTCATTCCCGCGCAGGCGGGAATCCATCGCAATATCTAAGAAACCTATTTTATTCAAAAGCTTGCTACGTTAAAAAATGGATTCCCGCCTGCGCGGGAATGACGTCGGTTTTGGGGGCTAGCTTTTGAAAGAGTTTTGCAAAGGTCTCAGATTGTGCCACTCTTTTTATTACTCTCTGACAAACCGAAACCCTTGTTCATCCACGCTTAATACCGAAGCATAATCGGCTTTCCAATCACCCAACACAATGCGGGTAAAATCCTCATTTACATGGATATTTTCCCGATGCGTATGCCCATGAATCAACAGCGGCACACCATATTGCTTGACGATTTGTGCCGTAAATTCAGGATTCACGTCCATGATTTCAGCCGATTTTTGCTGTTTGTCCTGCTTGCTGGCGTGGCGGATTTTATGGGCGATTTTCAAGCGTACCGACAACGGCAGCATTAGAAACAGCTTCTGCCGCCATTTTTGATGCACTTTTTTGCGAAATTGCTGATAGCGCACATCGTCAATACACAAAGTATCGCCATGACACAGCAAAGCTTGCTGGCCGAATAAATCCACCACCTGATAATCGGGCAGCAGCTTCATGCCGCACGCACGCGCAAAGCGTTCACCAATCATGAAATCACGGTTGCCATGTTGAAAATAACAGGCCACACCCCCGTCGCTTACCTTGCGAATGGCTTGTTGCACCGAATCAATCAAGGGCGACGTTTCATCATCGCCGACCCAAAAGTCAAACAAATCACCCAAAATATACACCGCCTGCGCCTGCGGTGCTTTTTCTTGCATAAAACGCAGAAACAGCGCCGTCAGCTCGGGGCGTGATTCGCTCAAATGTAAGTCAGCAATAAAATAAATCGGCATAGAATGGTTCATTAAATCAATTTCAGCCATTATAAATTTTCAGATGGCCTGTGTATATAAAGGCCGTCTGAAAGAATCACTCTTTCAGACGGCCTTTGATCTAAGCGAATATTAAGCTTCTTTGTTTTCGGTCGCTTTTTGGCGCAAACGCAGGCTCAATTCGCGCAACTGCTTGTCGTCCACCACGTTTGGCGCGTTGGTCAGCAGACATTGCGCACGTTGGGTTTTCGGGAAGGCAATCACGTCGCGAATCGATTCGGCACCGGTCATCAAGGTTACCAAGCGGTCGAGACCGAAGGCCAAACCACCATGCGGCGGCGCACCGAATTTCAGGTTATCCAGCAGGAAGCCGAATTTTTCTTGCTGCTCTTCCGGCGTAATTTTCAGCGCGGCAAACACTTTTTCCTGTACATCAGCGCGATGGATACGGATTGAGCCACCACCGATTTCCCAGCCGTTCAACACCATATCGTAAGCGCGTGCCAAGCAGTTTTCCGGCTGGCTTTCCATCAGGTCTTCATGACCTTCTTTCGGTGCGGTAAACGGATGGTGCACGGCGATGTAGCGGTCTGCTTCGTCGTCGTATTCGAACATCGGAAAGTCAACCACCCACAACGGTTTCCATTCATCGGTGAAATAGCCGTTTTCTTTACCGTGTTCCAAGCCCACTTTGATGCGCAATGCGCCGATGGCTTCGTTCACGATTTTGGCTTTGTCGGCACCGAAGAAAATGATGTCGCCGTTTTGTGCTTCGGTTTGGGCGATGATTTCTTTCAACGCGTTTTCAGACAGGAATTTCACAATCGGCGATTGCAAGCCGCTGTCTTCGCCGTTGCTCAAGTTGGTCACATCGTTTACTTTGATGTAAGCCAAGCCTTTGGCACCGTAAATGCCGACAAATTTGGTGTAATCGTCGATTTCTTTACGGCTCAATTTGGCACCGCCCGGCACACGCAAGGCCACCACGCGGCCGCCTTTCATGTCGGCTGCGCCACGGAATACTTTGAATTCTTCCGTTTTCATCAAGTCGGTCAATTCAGTGAATTTCAGGCTGATGCGCAAATCCGGTTTGTCGGAACCATAATAGAACATGGCTTCGCTAAACGGCATGCGTGGGAAATCGCCCAATTCTACGCCAATGGCGTCTTGGAATACTTTTTTGGCCATCGCTTCGGTGATGTCCATGATTTCGTCCTCGTTCAAAAACGAGGTTTCCAAGTCGATTTGGGTAAATTCAGGTTGACGGTCGGCACGCAAGTCTTCATCGCGGAAACACTTGGTGATTTGGTAATAGCGGTCGAAACCGGCCACCATCAGCAATTGTTTGAATAATTGCGGTGATTGCGGCAAGGCGAAAAACTCGCCCGGATGCACACGGCTTGGCACCAAATAGTCACGCGCGCCTTCAGGGGTCGAGCGGGTCAACATCGGTGTTTCGATGTCGATAAAGCCTTGGTCGTCCAAGAAACGGCGCACGCCCATAGCGACTTTGTAGCGCAGTTTCAGGTTGTTTTGCATCACCGGACGGCGCAAATCAATCACACGGTTGGTCAGGCGTACGTTTTCGCTGATATTTTCATCGTCGATTTGGAACGGTGGCGTGGCAGCAGCATTCAATACTTCGATTTCTTTGGCCAAGATTTCGATTTTGCCTGATACCATTTTGTCGTTGGTCGTGCCTTCCGGACGGTTGCGCACGCGACCGGTAATGCTCAAAACGTATTCGTTACGCGCAGAATCGGCAGTTTCAAATGCTTCTTTGGTATCTGGATCGATCACGACTTGAACGATGCCTTCGCGGTCGCGCAAGTCGATAAAAATCACGCCGCCGTGGTCGCGACGACGATGCACCCAACCTTTGACGGTTACGGTTTGGTCTAAATATTGCTCGCTGATTAAGCCGCAATAGTTGGTACGCATAAAATCACCTTTTTGTGTTTGATTTAATTTGGTTTGAAATGGTTATGCCGTCTGAAAGATTCAGACGGCCTGAATTACTTAATGTTGATTAGGTTCCGATAAAGGCTTGCCCGCATCATCTACCAATACTTCTGGCACATGCTCATCAGGCATCACCATGCCCAGCGAAATCACATATTTCAGGGCTTCGTCCACGCTCATGCTGAGCTCACGGATATCGCTTTTTTTCACCATGATGTAATAGCCGCCGGTTGGGTTGGGCGTGGTCGGCACATATACTGAAACGTATTCTTCCCCTTGCGGTAGCGAGGCTTTGACCGAATCGGGAATATGGCCGGAAACAAAGGCCAGCGTCCAAATATTCGGCTGCGGAAAAGGCACGAGTACGGGCGTTTTAAACGAACGGCTGCTGTCGGACAGCAAAGATTCCGACACTTTTTTCACGCTGGAATAAATCGATTTCACCACCGGAATGCGGCCGAGTATGCCATCCCAAGCGGAAATGATGCGTTTGCCCAAAACGTTGGCACCAAAAAGGCCGGTGACAAACAACACCACAATCGCCACAATCACACCCAAGCCGGGAATATTGAAGCCTAAGAAATGCTGTGGCTGCCAATGCGCCGGCAAGAGATTAATCAATTGGTCGGCGGCGGTGACGATGTAGGTAATCACCCAAATGGTGACCGCAATCGGCAGCCACACCAAAACACCCGTAATCAGGTATCTTTTCAATGATTTAGCAATTTTACCGCTTTCCGCTGGTTGTTCTGCCATGTTTTCCTATCCGTCAAATACGCAATATGACCGCCCAAACGCACTATTATACGCGTTTGGGCGGTAAGAAACGAGTGTTTTTCATGGTTTGTGGCATAAACGCTTATGCTTGCACGAGCTATGCACACAAACCTGTTGAACTGCTTTCGCCAATCTCGGTTTAAATGCCGTCCCAATCATTAAACATTAGACCGAAACCAATGCCGTTTTGCTTGTGGTTATAGTCGATTAAACTCTCGCCATAGCCGTGAAAACCGCGTACCACACCTTTGAGTTTACCCTTAATCGGGAAGGTGTAAGCCGCTTCCACCGCACCATGGCCGGTTTTCGGATTGTAGCGCAACACAGAATAGATGTTTTGCTTGTCGTTTAAGCGGTATTGCACTTTCAAATCGCCATAACCCATGTAATCGGAAATATCCGGATTATCGTCTTCATCACCATTGGCATCAGTGCGCACCCAAACGCGTGGAATCACGGTCAATTTATCCCATTCCATACCGGCCATGGCGTAAATACGGTTCCACGAGCGCGATTCTGGTCGGCTTTGACCATTGGATTGATGGGCAAAACCGGCACCAACCATGCGCAATTTACCGCCAAACGGCAAATCAAGCTTCACTGGCTGGGTCAGGAAAATTTCCGGCTCGTAATCGGTATTACGAAACGGCGCCGATTTCCACCCTTGGTTATACAACTGCCAATCGGATTTTTGCGTGTAGCCAAACCACAAATCCGCACGAGTTTTAAACACGTCTTCCATCAACTTGCTTTTAAACGAAACCTGCATTTTGGTCTCAAGCCGTTTTTGCTCGGTAAACTTTTCTGCCGTGGTCACACCACGCGAAGGCGATTCCGGATAGTAATTCGGACTAGAATTATACCAAGCAGGCATCAGATACATTGGGTTATGTTCGCGCACCGTCAAAATGCCACGCGCGTCATTGACATCCAAATCATACATTATGCTCAACGGCGTATAGGCTTCAGCCGCATCGCGCAAAGCGGATTCGGAAAGCAAATTCTCATTGGCCTTTTCATCGAAAACAATGGTGGTTTCTTTATTTTCAATGCTGGCATTGACCGTCTGCGCCAAATCCACCGGCTGCTTGGTTTCTAAGGTATCCAAAGTTGCCACCGGTTGTGCAGGCGGCAACTGCGCCGCATAAATCTTATCGTAACAAGCCAAACGCATGGCGTTATCGGTCATAGCAGCACATTGCAAGGCTGCCGTATCCAAAGCCCAAGCAGCAGGCGTGGCCAATACGCAACCTGCCCCTACCCATAAATAATGTTTCAACATCATGTTCACCGTTTACGTCAATCCGCTAACCCACCGGCTTTTGCTTGGCTGGATTATTCGAATTCACCCGATATGCGTTCTTATTTTTCAGACGGCATGGATTTAATTAGGCCGTCTGAAAAATAATCACTGTCTGTAAGATGCAGCAATGCCCCTGAAATACCTTCGCGGTCAGGGGCAATCGCTTAGTGCAGGTGTCGCCACCTACAGAGTTGCCGCCTTATGCGGCTGGCTGCAAAAGATTAAGCCAAGGCTTTTACTTTAGCAGACAAACGGCTCTTGTGACGAGCAGCTTTGTTTTTGTGGAACACGCCTTTATCAGCAATGCGGTCAATAATTTTTACTGATTCGCGGTAAGTTGCTTGAGCAGCAGCTTTGTCACCAGCTTCAACAGCTTTCAACACTTTTTTGATTGCAGTGCGGAATGCAGTACGCAAGCTAGCGTTGTGGGCGCGTTGTTTAACCGACTGGCGGGCACGTTTACGGGCTTGTGCGCTGTTTGCCATATTGAATATCTCCTGAATGAAAAATAAATTCTGTAAACGCGCAATTTTAAAGACGATTGCCCCTATATGCAAGTCTTTTCTCTGCAAACTTACCGATTCGCGCCGTGTGTTCGCCCAAAAACCACACCACCCACCTGCCACATCCCCACCTTTCCAAAGCTGCCGATAGAATTTTTTTGCATAAATTTCCCGATATGGCTTTGATTTTGATTAAGCTTACATTACAATGACCTTGCAGCTTGCCGGGGTGTTTATGGGGCAAGTCTGTTTCTTTTTAATTTTAACTCTTTCATCAGGAAACCAACCCGTATGAAAAAATCCGTATTAGCCGTATTGGCCGCATTTTCACTGGCCGCGTGCGGCGGTGGCGAGAAACAAGCCGAGCAACCTCAAGCAGGCAGCGCGCCTGCTGCCAATGCTGAAGCAACCGCTACCGATACCTTAAATATCTACAACTGGTCAAACTACGTGGACGAAACCACTGTTGAAGACTTCAAAAAACAAAACAATTTGAAGCTGACCTATGATTTGTATGAAAACAACGAAACTCTCGAAGCCAAAATGCTGACCGGCAAATCAGGCTACGACCTCGTTGTACCGGGTATCGCCTTTTTGCCGCGCCAAATTGAAGCTGGTGCTTATCAAAAAGTCAATAAAGACCTGATTCCAAACTATAAAAACATCGACCCTGAGCTGTTGAAAATGCTGGAAACAGCCGACCCGGGCAACGAATACGCCGTACCTTACTTCTCAGGTGTGAACACTTTGGCCATCACCGCCAAGGGTAAAGAACTGCTGGGCGGCCAATTGCCTGAAAACGGCTGGGACTTATTGTTCAAACCAGAATACACCAACAAACTGAAATCATGCGGCATCGCCTTGTGGGATACGCCGTCTGAAATGTTCCCGATTGTATTGAACTACTTGGGCAAAGACCCTAAAGGCACCAGCACTGACGACATCAATGCCGCAGCCGAAGTATTGAAAGCCGTTCGCCCTGACGTGAAACGCTTCAGCCCTTCAGTGATTGACGAATTGGCACGCGGCGACGTGTGTTTGGCAGCTGGTAACGGTGGCGACTTGAACTTGGCCAAAGCCCGTTCAGAAGAAGTCAACAACAATGTCGGCATCGAAGTCTTGACCCCTAAAGGCATGGGCTTCTGGATTGAATCTTGGTTGATTCCTGCCGATGCGAAAAACATTGACAACGCCCACAAATACATCAACTACACTTTGGATGCCGACATCGCAGCAAAAAACGGCATCGCCGTAACCTTCGCCCCGGCCAGCTTGCCGGCGCGTGAAAAAATGCCGAAAGAGTTGGTGGAAACCCGCTCAATCTTCCCAACTGCGGAAGACATGCAAAACGGTTTCGTGATGCCGCAAATGGGTTCTGACGCGAAGAAACTGACCGTCAGCCTGTGGCAAAAAATTAAAGTGGGTACCAACTAATCCGCTTTGGTTTTGTTTACTAAAAATGCCGTCTGTAAAATATTTTTCAGACGGCATTTCTTTTATTATCAACACTTTAAAAATTTCTATTTTTGGGAGCACTTGTATTCAAATACTTTAATTTGACATACTTATTCATTGTATAATTTGCATAATTTTTTGCCAGAATATAACCAAGCACCCCATCTAAAAATCCACGTTTCAAGATATACATCTTCACAAATGCAAATAATGGGCGTAATACTATATCTATCAAAAAATGGTATTCTCTTCCTTCTTTTTTATATTTTTCAGCGGACAATGTTGAATATTGATTCATTTTCCGTAAATATTGCTCCCAAGTCTCATAAGTAAAATGCAACATCGGTGCATTGAGTTTTCGATCGGCAAATTGATGAATAATTTTAGGATGAACAAATCCTTCAACCCTACTACCCTGACGTGGCATCAAACGGCAAACCCAATCGGGACTCAACGGCCCATGCTTCACGATTTTACGCTGGAAATGGTTTATTCGTTTAACCCAAAATCCAAATTCTTCTCCTCTTGCCACTGTTTGAATAATTTCTTGACCTAATTCCTGTGTACAGCGCTCATCAGCATCAATAAAAAATATCCACTCACTTTCAGCCTGCTCAATTGCAAACGTTTGTTGCCCGCCCCAATCACCATTCATTGCTCTCTGTATGACTTTGGCACCACATTTTTCTGCAATTTCAACTGTTTTATCTGTACTAAAATCATCAATTACGACAACTTCTTGAGCAAAATTACAACTTTCAATACAGTCTTGGATATTGTTTTCTTCATTTTTAGCCAAAATCAATACACTAATTGCAGGTATTGCACTTTTTCCATCTCTAAAATAATTGTTTGGATTTTAACCGTTTTATTGTTTCTCCTCAATATTTATACCCTACATACCCATAGAAGATTATTCTTAATAAAAATCAATTGATTACCAAATTAAAATAAATTCAATGATAAAATCAAATAATGAAAAAATGCCGTCTGAAAAACATTTTTCAGACGGCATTTTCTATGATTCAACATAAGGCAGGTTCACACCTGCCCTACCCGAATCAATCCTCATACGCTTCCATCGGTGGGCAAGAACACACCAAATTGCGGTCGCCATACACATCGTCCACACGGTTCACGCTCGGCCAGAATTTGTTTTCACGCACATACGCCAGTGGGAACACGGCTTCTTCGCGGCTGTATGGGTGCGTCCATTCTTCGGCGGTGACGTTAAACGAGGTATGCGGCGCATTGACCAGCGGATTGTCGTCTTTCGGCCAGTCGCCGTTTTGTACTTTCAACACTTCCTGCTTGATGGCTTTGAGTGCGGCGATGAAGCGGTCGAGTTCGGCTTTGCTTTCTGATTCGGTCGGCTCGATCATCAGTGTACCGGCCACGGGGAAGGAAACGGTCGGTGCGTGGAAACCGTAGTCCATCAGGCGCTTGGCGATGTCGGTTTCGGTGATGCCGCTTTCGGCTTTGAGTGGGCGTAAATCAACGATACATTCGTGCGCCACGCGGCCGTTTTTGCCGGTGTAGAGAATCGGATAATCTTCGCTCAAGGCTTGGGCGACGTAGTTGGCATTGAGCAACGCCCATTCAGTGGCTTGGCGCATACCTTGTTTGCCCATCATGGTGATGTACATCCAAGTAATCGGTAAAATCCCGGCCGAACCATACGGCGCGGCAGATACGGCACTCATGCCTTCGGTTGCACCTTCGACCGGCGCGACAACATGGCTTGGCGCAAACGGTGCCAGATGGGCTTTCAAACCGATTGGCCCCATGCCCGGGCCGCCGCCGCCATGTGGAATGCAGAAGGTTTTGTGCAGATTCATGTGCAACACGTCCGCCCCCACTTCTGCCGGCTGCATGATGCCGACTTGGGCGTTCATGTTCGCGCCGTCCATATACACTTGGCCGCCGTTGTCGTGGATAATGCGGCAGATATCACGGATGCCTTCTTCGTACACGCCGTGGGTGGACGGATAGGTAATCATCAGCGCGCCGAGATGGTCTTTGTTTTGCTCGGCTTTTTGCTGCAAATCGGCGACATCGACGTTGCCGTTTTCATCAGTTTTCACCACGATGATTTTCATGCCGAGCATGGCGGCGGTAGCAGGGTTGGTGCCGTGTGCTGATTGCGGAATCAGACAGACGTTGCGTTCAGTGTCGCCGTTGGCTTCGTGGTAGCGGCGAATGGCCAACAAGCCGGTGTATTCGCCTGATGCGCCGGAATTGGGTTGCAGGCTGATGGCATCGAAACCGGTAATCGCTTCAAGCTGGGTTTGCAAACCTTGCAGCAATTCGCGGTAGCCCTCGGTTTGTTCGCTCGGTGCAAACGGATGCAGATTGGCAAATTCCGGCCAGGTAATCGGAATCATCTCGCTGGTGGCGTTGAGCTTCATGGTGCAGCTGCCGAGCGAAATCATGCCGCGGTTCATCGCCAAATCGCGCTCTTCCAGCTTTTTCAGGTAGCGCAGCATTTCGTGTTCGGTGTGGTAGCGGTTGAACACTTCATGCGTAAGAATTTCGTCTTGACGCAACAGGTTTTGCTTCAGACGGCCTGTGATTTCGCCGCTGCAATCAATGTCGGTTTTGCCGGTAAACAAAGTCACCAATACCGCCAATTCGCCCACAGTTGATTCTTCGCTAAACGCCACGGCGATTTGGGTTTCACCCACTCGGCGCAGGTTGTAGCCTGCGTTTAAAGCGTTTTGATAAATGTCAGCGGCTTTATCGCCGCACTCAACCAAAACGGTATCAAAGAAAGTTTCATGCACCACTTTCAGGCCGTCTGAAACCAAGGCATCGGCAAACGCGGAAGCCAGCGCATGAATGCGTTGCGCGATGCGCTTCACGCCTTCGGGGCCGTGATAAACCGCATACATACCGGCCAAATTTGCCAGCAAGGCTTGCGCGGTGCAGATGTTGGACGTGGCCTTTTCGCGGCGGATGTGCTGCTCGCGGGTCGATAAAGCCATGCGCAAGGCCGGTTTGCCTGAAGCATCTTTCGATACGCCGATGATGCGGCCGGGAGCCGAGCGTTTGAATTCGTCTTTAAAAGCAAAATACGCGGCGTGTGGCCCACCAAAACCCATCGGCACACCAAAACGCTGCGTGTTGCCCAAGGCAATGTCGGCACCCATTTCAGCGGGCGATTTCAGCAACACCAAGCTCATCACATCAGCCGCCACCGCCACAATCGCGCCGGTTTCTTTCAGACGGCCAATCACATCGCTCAAATCGACTACATCGCCGTCTTTGCCGACATATTGCAACAAAGCACCGAAATATTCGCCCTCAGCCGCTTTGGCAAAATCGCCCACCACCAATTCAAAATCAAAATATTTGGCGCGCGTTTTCATCACGTCCAGCGTTTGCGGATAGACGCGTTCATCGACAAAAAAGCGGTTCGATTTAGACTTGCCCACGCGTTTGGCCATCGCCATTGCTTCGGCAGCAGCGGTTGCTTCGTCCAACAAAGAGGCACCGGCCACTTCAAAACCGCTCAAATCGATACACACCTGCTGGAAATTCAACAAAGCCTGCAAACGCCCTTGCGCGATTTCCGCTTGATACGGCGTGTAAGCGGTGTACCAGCCCGGATTTTCCAACACATTGCGCACAATCACATTCGGCAGGCGGGTCGGATAATAGCCCAAACCAATATAGGATTTATTGATTTTGTTTTTCGCCGCAATCGATTTGATTTTGGCCAAGGCTTCGGCTTCGGTCAGCGCTTCAGGCAAATCGAGTTCAGACGGCATGCGGATCGATTGCGGCACGGTGTGATCAACAAAATCCGCCATGCTTTTTTCGCCGAGCGCAGCCAACAACGCTTCTTGGTCGCGAAAGCTGATGTGGCGCGCAGAAAATTCGTTTTTATCAAATAATTCATTCAGTTTCATCTATTTACTCCTTTTAAACAGGCAGGCCATTAGCCTATCAATCAGCGTTCAGACGGCCTGATTATTCATAAAGGCCGTCTGAAAAAACATTCATCTTTATGCTTTTCTTTGCAGCATTTGATACACAAACAAACCGCCCACCATGCACACGCACAAGGGCATCCAATACGCTGTCGAAAAGCGCGATACTTCCAACATAAACACCAGCGCGGTCAGTACCATTTTTTGCGACAAACCCAAAAACACCGCCGCGCCGACAAACGCCGCCGCACCCAACGGCACCACCGGAAAATACACATTCCACGCCACGGCAAACAGCAAACCCAGCAAACCACCGAGCATCATCGAAGGCGTCAGCCTGCCGCCGTATGCACCGGCCAACATCGCCAAAATCACCGCCAGCCATTTCGCCGCCAGCAAGCCCGTGGCGTATTCCCAGTCGATCAACGCGGCAAAGGTCAATTGGTTGCCCGCCTTGCCGTTGCCCAATATGCCGGGGTAATACATCGACACCGCGCCAATCAGGCCGAAGCACGCCACCGACAACACAATCATCTTCGGGCTTTTGCGCGGCAGCTTCGGCAGCTTTAATACGCAGCGGTCAAACGCATACACGCCCAGCGCAATCAGCGGCCCCGCCACCAATGCTCAGCCAACCAGCGAATGTTCAAACGGAATTTGTGGCACCACATACTGCACCACATCGCCCAATACCGTGCGCGTAACCATCGCTGCCGTGCCGCTGGTCATCAAAGCCGCCACCACCAACGGCGTTTCCCAGCTCAACAGCAAGGTTTCCAAAATAAAAATCGTCGCCGCAAACGGCATGTTATATACCGCCGCCAACCCCGCACCCGACGCGCAAGCCAGCAACACGCGGCGTTTTTCGGCCGATAAGCCGCGATAGCCCGACCATTTCTCCGCCACCGCCACGCTCATTTCGCGCGGAGCCACTTCACGCCCCAAAGGCGAACCCATACCCACGGTAACGATTTGCAGCAACGCATGCCAAGTGGTTGCGCGAAACGGCATCGCTTCGCCTTTTAGTGCGTTTTTCACTTCCACCAAAGGCTTGCAATAGCGGTGCACCATCACCCAGCCAACACCGGCCACCAAGCCGCAAGCGAGCAACACCCACAAACGGCGCACCGGCGTAGCTTGTTCCACCCTTTCGCGAAACGACATATGCGCATCGAGAAAGCCATAGCCAAACGCATAATGCTGTATGGTATGCAGCAACACGGTAAACAACACGCCGATGCAGCCGGCAACCACACCGATGACCAACAAAGAAGAAAGGAAGCGTACGTTGAGTTTTAATACATTCATTGTTTTAATTCAGTTTTTTACAGATAAGCAACCGCGCTATCCGTTTGATTCATTTAAGCAACAGTTTCAGATGGCCTATTGACCATGCCTTTGAACACAATGGCGATGGCCAGCACCTGCACCGCCAATAACGCCCAGACCACGCCGCGCCAATCAGCAGCCTTAAACGCCAAACCGCACAGCCACGCGCCGAACGTGCCGCCGCTGTAATACGCCATGTAATACAAGCCCGATGCCAGCGAGCGGCCTTCTTTCACATTGGCGGCAATATAATTGATGGTCGCCGCCTGCGTGATGAACACACCCGACGACATCAACACCAGCCCGACAATAATCAGCGGCAAATCAGTCGCCAAAGTCAGCAACACACCTGTCATCGACACAGCCACCGCCAGCAAAATCGTTTTCACGCTGCCAAAATGTGTCATCAGTCTGGCCGACAACGGCGTAATCACCATACCAATCAGATACACGGCAAAAATATTTGCCAACGCGCTACTGCTCAAGCGATAAGGCGCATCGGCCAAATGCAGGTTGATGTAGGTAAAGCAGCCCACTAAGGAAAACAACACGCAGCCGCCCAACGAACACGCCGCAAACACATAACGGTTGTGCAAATGCGATTTGAGTGTATTCAAAGCCGTCTGAAAATTCGGTTTCGGCACAAAATTCTGCGATTTAGGCAACTGCTTCCACACAAACACCGCGCAAGCCAAGCTCAACACTGCCATCACATAAAACGCCGTGCGCCAGTCAAACCACTCCGTCAGATAGCCCAACAGGAAACGGCCAAGAAACCCGCCCAATACCGTGCCCGACACATACATCGTCATCAGCTGCACGACTTCGTTTTGAGTAAACTCTTCGCCGATATAGGCAATCAGCACCACCGTAATCCCCGGCACCGCCAAGCCCTGCAAAAAACGCAACAGCGTAAACATTTCAATATTCGGCGACCACGCCAGCAGCATGGTTGGCAAAGCCAGATAAATCAGCGCCCCAACCACAAACAGCTTGCGCCCGAACGCATCCGACAACATGCCCATAAACGGCGACATCAAAGCCACGCCCAACACCGTCGCCCCCACCGACAAACCCGCCTGCACCGCCGTGGCATTCAGCTCCGCCATCAACACGGGCAACACCGCCTGCACAGAATACACCTGCAAGAATGCCGACATACCGGTCAGCAAAATAGCGGTTTTTAAAAGGCCGTTCAGTTTCATGATAGGGTTCTTTGCGTGTGTTTTTACGTTGGAATTTTAATCTATTTATTTGAATTGTTTTATTTTTTATCTGACCTCCACCTAAGTAGAAGCCGACTATTTTTTGATAAAAAGGCCATCTGAAAATCAACACCGGCCTATTCAGACGGCCTCAGTCCATTTTGCGCCCGCCGCCAAAGTTTGCCGATAAATCGGGCAACGCTCGTCATGCGCACCTTTTAAATAACCGGTGCTCATCAAAAATTCACCGACAATTTCGCCGCCAACAAATTTGAAATGCTGCTTAAACAATTTCACCCACGCTGCTTTCTCGCGCGGATGATGGGCATCGAGCCAGTTTTTAAACGAACCGTATTCGGCCTGCAAACGCAAAATCGCGCGAGCATTATCAATAGCCGCATTGATTTTCAAACGGTTGCGCACAATCCCTGCATCGCTCAACAATCTTTCAATATCGTGTTCATCAAAGACCGCCACTTTAGCAATGTCAAATTCGGCATAGGCCGTCTGAAACGCGTGCTGCTTCTTCAGCATCAGCGTCCAATTCAAACCGGCTTGGTTGATTTCCAAAATCAATCGACCAAACAACGCATTGTCATCATCAACGGGAAACCCGTATTGATGATCGTGGTAATGCTTGTTTGGGTCATCGGTATCGGGCGGCAGGCTGTTGGCGAAATCGCAATAATTCATGGTGTTTCTTTAATGCACAAAGGCCGTCTGAAAAAGTAGTTCGTTTTCAGACGGCCTTTTACAGCGGATTAATTGACTTCGTTAGCGTATTGCTCAGCAGTCAGCAAGCCGTCTAAATCAGCCGGATTAGCCGGTTTGATTTTGAAGAACCAGCCTTCGCCGTATGGATCGCTGTTGGCGGTTTCCGGCGCGCTTGGCAAATCATCGTTGACAGCCACAATTTCACCGGCAATCGGTGCGTACACGTCAGATGCGGCTTTCACCGATTCCACTACACCTGCTTGCTCTTCAGCCGCCAAGTTGGCGCCGACTTCAGGCAACTCGATAAACACGATGTCGCCCAACAATTCTTGCGCGTGATGGGTGATGCCGACCGTTACCGTGCCGTCGGCTTCGGTGCGCAACCATTCGTGGCTGGCGACGTATTTCAATTCTGCTGGGATATTGCTCATTTTGTGTTCTCCAAAAGTAGGTTAGATTAAACTCTGACATTATTTTTCACATTTTCCGGTCGCTTCGTTGTAGCTGCCGCCCTGATCCAAACAACGGTCTTTGGCATCGCAGCCGACTAAATTCAAGCATACCGAAAAAATCAGTAAAAAAATGATATTTTGTTTCACTTATTGTGCTTCCATCATTGTTCAGACGGCTTCACTCATCATTAGGCCGTCTGAAACTTAATCAGTCAAATTGTTTTTGGCCATTGCGTACAAACGGCAGTTTCAATACGCGTACATCCACTTCCTTGCCGCGAATCAACACTTTAGCCGCTTCGCCGTCAAAATCTTTCGGCAAGCGGGCGATGGCGATGGATTGTTTCAGGCTTGGGGAAAACACGCCGCTGGTAGTGATGCCGTTGCCTTTGTCGGTGACCACTTCCATGCCTGCGCGCAACACGCCGCCTTTATCCAGCAGCAGGCCAACTTGTTTCACCGCCACGCCTTTTTCTTTCAGCGCAACCACGGCGACCTTGCCGACAAAATCGCGGGCTTCGTCTTTTAAATCCACCGTCCAGCTCATGCCGGCTTCGAGCGGGCTGGTGTCGTCGTCCATGTCGTTGCCGTACAGGTTCATGCCTGCTTCCATGCGCAAGGTGTCGCGCGCACCCAAACCGCAAGGCTGCACGCCTGCCGCTTGCAGGGCTTTGAAAAATTCAGATGCTTCGGTTGCCGGTAAAATCACTTCCACGCCGTCTTCGCCGGTATAGCCGGTGCGGGCAACAAACCAATTACCGCCGAAATTGTGGCCTTGGAATGGTTTGAGCGCGTTTACCTGCTCCGCCCATTCGGGTTTGACGGTCAATAATTTCTCAACCGCTTTCGGGCCTTGCACCGCCAGCATCGCCAAATCGGTGCGCGGCGTTAAGTTTACGCCGAAGGCTTGGCCGATTTTTTGGAATTGGGCGCTGTCTTTTTCGCGGGTCGCGCCGTTGGACACAATACGGTATTGCGTTTCGGCTTCATTCATGCGGTAAACGATTAAGTCATCGATAACGCCGCCGTTGTCGTTCAACAAAGCAGAATATAAGGCTTTGCCGACAAAGGCTAATTTATCGACATCGTTGGCCAATAATTTGCGGAAAAAGGCTTTCGCTTGCTCGCCGGCCACATCGGTAACCAGCATATGGGATACGTCGAACATACCGGCATCGGTGCGCACGGCTTCGTGTTCGGCGATTTGCGAACCATAATTCACAGGCAATTCCCAGCCGGCAAAATCAACCAGCTTGCCGCCTGCTTCGATATGGTTTTGATGAAAAGGGGTGATGTTGGGGGCAGTCATATCAAGTTCTCCAGTATATTAGCGCCATCGCACGTTGCTGTTTTTATCTGCGCGTATGACCCTATCTGTCCTTGAACCTGAGATTTTCGGCGCCGTGTCGTTTCGACCGCAATCTGCTCATTGCGCGCCATTTGGCAACGGGTGTCTGAATGGTGGTTCAGACGGCCTTCTCCCCTTCGGTGGGCATGATGCAATATCGTGCCGCTCTCCAGATGTTTTATTTCAACGAGCAGTCCTTTTACCTGAGCGATTTAAGGGCATCTGCGCCTTCGGTGGCTGCCGGTAGTTGAATCAGCAGCGCTCTCCTGCACGTTTTTTGATTATGGCGTGATTCTTTTTTCGGGGCAAGCATTCTTTGGGATTATTTTTATGCAACCTATTAACAATAAAATATTAATAGCATGATTAAATTAATTTTGCCCGATTTGCGGTTTTTAACACAGATTATTTTTGTAAAGATTCTTTTATTGAACTATTGTATGTTAAGTTTATTTAGCTTAAGATTATAAAAAACTGTTATCCTTCATTTTTTTTAACACGCAGGCCACACGAATAAAGGGAGATAATAAATGGCTCAAATCACTTTGGATAAAACAGACCTTAAAATTTTACAGGTTTTGCAGGAAAACGGCCGCCTGACCAATGTCGAGCTTTCCGAACGTGTTGCCCTCTCTCCTTCTCCGTGTTTACGCCGTCTGAAACAATTAGAAGATGCCGGCATCATTCGCAAATATGCGGCTTTATTGTCGCCGGTTGCCGTTGAATTAGGCTTGCAGGCATTTATCCGCGTTTCCATCAGCAAAGCGGCTGATGCACGTGATGATTTTTCGCAAGCAGTGCAAAACTGGCCGGAAGTGTTGAGCTGCTTTGCGCTGACCGGTGAAACCGATTACCTGCTGCATGCCTTTTTCACCGATATGAACGCGTTCTCTCATTTCGTTTTGGATACTTTATTGTCACACCACGGCGTGCAAGATGCGCAATCGAGCTTTGTGTTGAAAGAAATCAAAAATACCACCGCCCTGCCGCTGTCGCATTTGCAACAAGACTAATTTTTGCACCCATACAACAGGTCGTCTGAAACTCATTCAGACGGCCTGATTATTTGCTATAATTGAGAATTACTCTTATATAAGCATGGTCTAAATGAACACGCCCAACACCGAAACCGTTATCGACCACACCAAGCAATGGCTGGAAAAAGCCGTGATTGGTTTAAACCTCTGCCCATTTGCCAAAGCGCCGTATGTCAAAGACCGCGTGCGCATTGCGGTCAGCGAAGCCAAGCATTTAGATGGCTTTTTAGAAGATTTAGACCGTGAGTTGCAGCGTTTGGGCGATACTTCTGCTGAAGAATTGGAAACCACTTTATTGGTGCACCCAACCTTATTCGGCGATTTTTTGCTGTTTAACGACATGCTCGACATTGCCGATGAAGCGGTGGCGGACAATCAATTAGAAGGCGTGATTCAGATTGCGCCGTTTCACCCTGATTTTCAGTTTGCCGACACCGAAGCAGACGACATCAGCAACTACACCAACCGCTCACCTTACCCGACGCTGCATTTGATTCGTGAAGACAGCATCGCCAAAGCAGCCGAAGCGTTTCCCGATGCGGCGGCGATTTTCGAACGCAATATCGCTTTATTGGAAGACATGGGGCATAAAGGCTGGAAACAATTGGATATCCCGCGCTGCCCGTTTCACCAACCTGAATCACACTCATGATTATCCGTTATATTTATTGGCTTTGCGGCGCGCTGGCCTTGGCTTTGGGCGTGCTCGGTATTTTTCTGCCCATTTTGCCGACCACGCCTTTTGTGTTGCTGGCGGCGGCTTGCTGGGCAAAAGCCTCGCCGCGTTTTCACCGATGGCTGCATCAGCATCGCTACTTCGGCCCGATGGTGCAAAACTGGGAACGCAACCGCGCCGTGCCGCGCAAGGCCAAAATATTGGCCGTGAGCATGATGACTTTTTCCTGCCTGTTTTTATTCTGGCAATTCCCCGAACGTTGGTGGATTGGCGCCATTTCCGCCACCTTTTGCGCCTGCGTGGCTATTTGGATGATTCGCTTGCCGGAAGCATAAAATCGGCCTGTTTTTCAGACGGCCTTATGCTGGCTTCTTGCAAAAAAGTGTTAAATGCAATTTAACAATCTTTTTTGATAGTATTTTATTATTTAGTTAACATTTCATTAAATCTCTGTTTTAAAGAATTTTTCTCTCCATGCCAACCGAATTGGGCAATGTCACAAAAATCTTTTAGCAGATTTGTTTGATTCAGACTAATACTTTAGTCTAGTTTCTGGCACTATTTTCCTTTACAATCGTTTGCGACGAGCTTACTTAAAGCTTAACGTGCAGTGTCGTGCTGTTCAGACGGCCTGAAGTTTTACCACGATAAGAAAAAGGAAACATATGCGCCTACCTCTTTTCTCCCTACCTATGCTGATGATGCCGGCGTTTGCTCAAGCCGCCAACTTCAGCGGCGACTCACTGAGTCTGCTTTGGGGTTTACCCTTTGCAGCCATTCTGCTCTCCATCGCCTTAGGTCCTTTAATGATGCCGAAAATTTGGCATCATCATTTCGGTAAAATCACCGCCTTTTGGACGGTGCTCTTTCTGGTTCCTTTCGTGCTTTATTTCGGCTTTACGGCAGGTATTCAAGTTGTGGCACACGCCATGGTGGAAGAATATATCCCGTTTATCCTGTTGCTGTTTGCGCTGTACACCATTTCAGGCGGTATTTTGGTATGGGGCAACTTGCAAGGCTCGGCTAAGCTTAACACCACCCTGCTTGCCATCGGTACTGTATTGGCATCGCTTATGGGTACTACCGGTGCCGCCATGTTGCTGATTCGCCCGCTGTTAAAAGCCAATGACAACCGCAAACATAAAGTCCACGTGGTCGTATTCTTTATCTTCCTGGTAGCCAATATCGGCGGCGGCCTGACCCCATTGGGTGACCCACCTTTATTCTTGGGCTTCTTAAAGGGTGTTGACTTTATGTGGACCGTAGTACACATGTTCCCACCTGTGCTCATCAGCGTGGTGATTCTGTTGACCGTGTTCTACTTCCTCGACCGTCACTTGTATTCTAAAGAAGACGAAATCGTGCCACATGATCCGTCACCGGACAGCAAACTGCAAATTTTCGGTAAAGTGAATTTCATTTTGCTGCTGGGCGTGGTCGGTGCTGTATTGATGTCGGGCATTTGGAAACCGGATCACCCTGGTTTTGAAATCTTCGGCAGCCATTACTTATTGCCAAACTTAGTGCGCGATGTGATTCTGCTGTCTTTGGCGGTGATTTCATTGCTCATCACACCGAAACAAGTGCGTGCCGGTAATGAATTCAACTGGGAACCGATTGCCGAAGTGGGCAAACTGTTTGCCGGTATCTTCATCACCATCGCACCGGTATTGGCGATTTTGAAAGCCGGTGAAAACGGTGCGTTACGCGGCGTGGTATCCATGGTACACAACGCTGCCGGCGAGCCGCTCAACACCATGTATTTCTGGATGACCGGCGTGTTATCCGGCTTTTTGGACAACGCCCCGACCTACCTCGTGTTCTTCAACATGGCAGGCGGCGACGCGCAATCTTTGATGACCGGCCCGCTGTTCCACACCCTTCTGGCTATCTCTATGGGTTCGGTATTCATGGGTGCCCTTACCTACATCGGTAACGCGCCAAACTTCATGGTCAAAGCCATCGCCGAACAACGCGGCGTGAAAATGCCGAGCTTCTTTGGCTATATGGTATGGTCGTTTGGTATCCTGTCGCCATTGTTTATCCTGCACACGCTGATTTTCTTCGTGTATGAGATTTTGTAAGGCGTAACAATCATCAAGGCCGTCTGAAAGGATTTTCTTTCAGACGGCCTTTTTTATAACCTAACCGTTTACAGCGTATCGGCAATTTCTTTCAGCATTTCAAATGATTTGGCCTGTTTGGCTTCATCGTAAATATAGTTCAAGGCCATAATCTCGTCTGCCTGAACGCGCGCTTGCAGGTTGAGCAGTTGTTCGCGCACGCTCTCTTTGCTGCCGACGATGTCTTCGTCCAGCATTTGTTTCACGGCGAATTCTTGGTCGTAGCTCCACACGGTCGACATATCGGCCACCGGCGGTTGCAGCGGCTTCATCTGGCCGCTGACTACGCCTAAAAACTGCTGTTGTTGCGAGGTATGTAGCAAATGCGCTTCATCATCGGTGTCGGCAACGATGATGTTGACACAGATAATGACTTCGGGCTTGTCGAGATATTTTGATGGTTTGAAACCGTTGCGGTAAATTTGCACCGCCATTTCCATCATGCGCGGGGCGAAGTGGCTGGCAAACACATACGGCATACCGAGTTCGGCGGCAAGATAGGCGCTTTCGGTGCTGGAGCCGAGAATATAAAGCGGCACGTTTTTATCCATCGCCAAATAGGCTTTGACGTAGCCTTGCTCGTCTGTGCTGCCGAAATAGCGTTGGATGGTTTGGATGTCGTGCGGGAAATTCATTGACACGTCTTGCGCGTTGCGGCGCAAGGCCAAAGCGGTGCGTGGGTCGGTGCCTGGGGCGCGGCCGACGCCTAAGTCGATGCGATCGCCGTACATGGTCGCCAAGGTGCCGTATTGTTCGGCCACGGCCAGCGGGCTGTGGTTGGGCAGCATCACGCCGCCGGTGCCGACGCGGATGGTTTGCGTGTTAGCCAAAGTGTGGCCGACCAGCAATTGCGTGGCGGAACTGAGCAGATTGGGCATATTGTGGTGTTCGGCAATCCAATAGCGTTCGTAGCCAAGACGCTCGGCGGTCTGCGCTAGCGTCACCATAGATTCGATGGCTTGTTTTTGGGTTTGGCCTTCGCGTAAAGGCACCAAGTTGAGCATGGAGAGTTTGAGCATAATCGTTCCTGATTGGGTGTGGTTGTTTCAATATATATAAGCAAATAAGGCCGTCTGAAAAATTATCAATGCTTTTTCAGACAGCGTTGATGAATAAAGTGTATTTGTCACGCAAGCGGACAACGCAAACGCTTGCTAAATCAACATTCACGCGTGTATCTTTTCATGATTGAATAAAATCATGGCTGCCATAAATATGTGCTAAGGCCGCCTGAATCTTTCAGACGGCCTGTGTTAAAATCCCCTGTCTTTTTCTTTGACCGCTTGTGATGAAACCGAATGCTTCTTTCTGGTCGACTTTGCCGCTGTTGGTGTTGCCGCCGCTGTTTTGGGCGGGTAATTTCGTGGTCGGACGGGCGGTGCGCGGCGATATTCCGCCCTTGAGTTTGTCGTTTGGCCGCTGGGTGATTGCGCTGGTGGTGATTCTGCCGTTTGCGTGGAAATATATGCGCCGCGACCTGCCTTTATACAAGCAATATCCGGCCAAAATCGTGGCGGTATCGCTGGCGGGTGTGGCGTCGTTCAACACTTTGGTTTATATGGGTTTGCACCACACAACCACCACCAATGCGCTGCTGCTTAATTCTTGTATTCCCGTGCTGATTATGTTTTTCGGCGTGCTGTTTTACCGCCAAACACTGCTGCCCGCGCAAATCGGTGGCTTGCTGCTGTCGATGTTGGGCGTGTTGAGCATTATTCTGCACGGTAAATGGGGCAACTTATTGGCCATGCAGTTTAATTCGGGCGATTTGATTGTGTTTGCGGCGATGATTTGCTGGGCGCTTTATACCTTGTGGATGAAAATGCTGCCCGCCGAAATCAACCGCATCGGCCTGATGGCGGTGCAAATCATCATCGGCTTAATGGCTTTAACGCCATTGTGGCTGTGGGAAACGGCTTCAGGTGCGGAAATTGTGTTCAGCCTTTCCGCCTTACTCGCTTTGGCCTATGTCGGCTTGTTTCCTTCGGTGGCGGCTTATCTGCTCTACACGATGGCGGTAGAAAAAGTCGGGCCGGTGCGCACTGGTTTATCGGTGCATTTGATTCCGGTGTTCGGCGTGTTGCTGTCTGTGCTATTTTTGAGCGAAACGCTTCACACTTACCATCTTATCGGCATTGCGCTGATTGCTTGCGGGCTGGTGTTATCCAACCGGAAAGCATGATGAAAACAAGCAAAGAATTTTGCAAAACTCAATTTGAATCAAGAAAACTATGCTCGTCATTCCCGCGTAGGCGGGAATGACGGTTTAAAAACTTCTGAAAATTGACGAGTTTTGCCAAGGTCTCTTGCCGTCTGAAATCATTTCCCCTTTCAGACGGCCTTTTGTTAGTTTGTTTTAAATTGTCAACAAAAGTACGCTGATTTTTTGTTACAATACCGCCCACTACGATGATTTGCATAATTAAAGGATCAACATGAAAGTAGCTGTTGTCGATTACGGCATGGGCAATTTGCACTCGGTGCTGAAATCCGTGCAGGCCGCGCAAAAATTAGCCGGTTTGCAAGCCGATATTTTTCTGACCGACCAGCCGGATGAAGTCTTTGCCGCCGACAAAATCATTTTTCCCGGCCAAGGTGCCATGCCCGACTGCATGAGCGCGTTACAGCAAAGCGGCTTGGGCGAAGCGGTTTCAGACGGCCTGAAAAATAAACCGTTTTTCGGCATTTGCGTCGGCGCGCAATTGTTGTTCGACCACAGCGAAGAAGGCGACACCGCCGGTTTGGGCTGGTTTGCCGGCGGCGTGAAACGCTTTGCCGCCAACCGCCACGATACCAACGGCGACAAATTGAAAGTGCCGCACATGGGCTGGAATGCCGTGCGCCAAACTCAAAACCATCCTTTGTTTGCCGACATCGCGCAAGACACGCGCTTTTACTTTGTGCACAGCTATTATTTCGCACCGCAAAACAACGACATCGTGTTGGGCACCAGCGAATATCCGCAGGAATTTGCCTGCATTGTCGGCAAAGATAATGTCTTCGCCACCCAATTCCACACCGAAAAAAGCCACGACGGCGGCTTGCTGCTGTTGCGCAATTTCTTAAACTGGCAGCCGTAACGATTCTGTGCGAAACAAAGCGTGTCGCAGGCCGCTTAGGTGTGCTAAAATTCGCTAAATTGTGTAAAATGATTTGCACATCATGATTCTATTTTTCAGACGGCCTCTATCACAGGCCATCTGAAACCTACTTTGGAAAAATTATGTTACTTATTCCTGCAATCGATTTAAAAGACGGCCAATGCGTACGCCTGAAACAAGGCTTGATGGATCAGGCAACCGTGTTTTCTGACACACCGGCGCAAACTGCCGAACATTGGTTCAAACAAGGCGCGCGCCGTCTGCATTTGGTGGATCTAAACGGCGCGTTTGCGGGCGAACCGAAAAACTTCCCGGCGATTAAAGAAATCTTGGCCGCCGTGGCGCAACACATTCCCGTGCAATTGGGCGGCGGCATCCGCGATTTGGCCACCATCGAAAAATATCTGAATTTGGGTTTGACCGATGTCATCATCGGCACCGCTGCAGTGAAAAATCCTGAGTTCGTACGCGAAGCCTGCAAAGCCTTCCCCGGCCAAATCATCGTCGGTTTGGATGCCAAAGAAGGCATGGTGGCGATTGACGGCTGGGCGACCGTGACTGAACACCATGTGATTGATTTGGCCAAACAATTTGAAGACGACGGCGTCAACAGCATCATCTACACCGACATCGGCCGCGACGGCATGATGAGCGGCGTGAACATTGAAGCCACCGTCAAGCTCGCCGAATCAATTAAGATTCCCGTGATTGCCTCCGGCGGCCTGACCGATTTGAACGACATCCGTGCCTTGTGTGCGGTCGAGCAAAGCGGCGTGACCGGTGCGATTACCGGCCGCGCGATTTACGAAGGCAGCATTGACTTTGCCGAAGCGCAAAAGCTGGCCGATTCGCTGGCTTAATCTGTTTTCAACCATATTTTATTCAGGGCGCGCCTGTGTTTCACTGCCGCCCTGCCACACTTGATTGCTTTGCCACGATATAAAACCAACAGGCAAAGCAGTTTATTGAATCATTAAGGGGTTACACATGCTGGAAGCATTCGTCTTAGGCTTTTGGTTGATTTGGTCTGCCGACCGCGACATTTATCCGCTGACAGAAAGTCTGTGGTTCACCATTTTGGCTGTGATTATGCGCCAACTGACCGCTTTTGCCATACCGGAAATTGACGGCTATTGGGCGGCGCTCAACGGTGCATTATGGGCGTATGTCGCCGTCGTTTTCATGATCGTCAACCGTTTCAGCACCAGCTTTATGACCACCATGCTCATGGCGGCAGCCGCGGGCGTTGGTTATTTCCAATTGCTGCAATATCTGCCCGATTGGGTCAACGGCTGGCTAAGTTAAACACAGGCCGTCTGAAAGACTGAATCAATCTTTCAGACGGCCTCAAACCTGTTGCACACACCGCAACCGCTTTTTCTTGATGGGAACCCTTTCAATGGCATTGGCAAAACGCATTATCCCCTGCTTAGACGTCGATAACGGCCGCGTGGTCAAAGGCGTCAATTTTCTCGGCCTGCGCGATGCGGGCAACCCGATTGACGTCGCCAAACGCTACAACGATGAAGGCGCCGACGAGCTGACCTTTCTCGACATCACCGCCTCTTCCGACAACCGCGATACGATTTTGCATGTGATTGAAGAAGTGGCATCGCAAGTGTTCATTCCACTCACCGTCGGTGGCGGCGTACGCTCGGTGGCCGATGTGCGCCGTCTGCTCAATGCCGGTGCGGATAAAGCCAGCATCAACACCGCAGCCGTGACCAACCCTGATTTGGTCAACGAAGCCAGCGGCTTTTTCGGCTCGCAAGCGATTGTGGTGGCCATCGATGCCAAAGCGGTCAACCCTGAAAACACGCGCTGGGAAATTTTCACCCACGGCGGCCGCAAACCGACCGGCTTAGATGCAGTAGAATGGGCGGTGGAAATGCAAAAACGCGGTGCCGGCGAAATCCTGCTCACCAGCATGGATAGGGACGGTACCAAAATCGGCTTCAACCTGCCGCTCACCCGCGCCATTTCCGAAGCAGTCGATATTCCGGTGATTGCCTCCGGCGGCGTGGGCAATGTACAGCACTTAATCGACGGCGTGAAAGAAGGCAGAGCCGATGCGGTGTTGGCAGCGAGTATCTTCCACTTCGGCGAAGTCAGCATTCACGAAGCCAAATTGGCGATGCAAGCAGCAGGAATTGAAGTGCGACTCTAAAGTTTCAGACGGCCTGCCGGTATATTGCCAACAGGCCGTCTGAATACATTCTACCCAAGCAAACATCCTGAATACCATGCCGTCTGAAACCTAACACACACCACGCTTATGGAAATCGATTTCACCTTAGGGCAATATTTGCTCATCGGCATTTTGGGCATCGTCGCTGGTATCATCAACATGATGGCGGGCGGCGGCTCAAACCTGATTTTGCCGGTGTTGATGATGTTCGGCGTACCGGCCGATGTTGCCAATGGCACCAACCGCGTCGGCGTGTTGCTGCAATCTGTCTCCGGCACTCATGGTTTTCACAAGGCGGGTAAGCTGCCAACCGAAGATTTGCGCGGCATTATGGTACCGATGATGTTCGGGGGCGTGGCCGGCGCCTTGTTTGCTTCTTTTGCGCCCGTAGATATTTTGAAGCCCTTGTTATTGCTGACCATGCTCGGCGTGGCAGCGGTGGTGGCATTCAAGCCAAATCTATTGCTGCACGAGCCGGGGACGCAGCCGATTCGGGTTGCCGACAAACCTAATTCGCGTTACGCTTTGTTTCTGGTCGGCATGTACGGCGGCTTTGTGCAAGCGGCGGCAGGCTTTTTGCTGTTGCCCGCTTTGGCCGGTTTGCTGAAATATGATTTAGTGCGCGCCAATGCGCTGAAAGTCTGCTGCACGCTGGGCTTCACTGCTGTGGCCTTGGCGATTTTCGTGGCGCGTAGCCAAGTGATGTGGGACGTGGGTTTGGTGCTGGCTTTATCCAGCGCATTGGGCGCACGTTTGGGCGTGAAAACCGCCATCAAGCTGCAACCCGAAACCCTGCGCAAAATCTTATTTGCCATGACTTTGGCTGCCGTAGTATTGGCCTTTTTGAAATAATTTTTTAGGCCGTCTGAAAACTTGTTATCTACTTTTGATTACCTTTCAGACGGCCTGTCAGGATATTCCGACATGAACACAGACACCCTACTTTCCGCCGTCAAATTCGATGAAAAAGGCTTAGTGTGCGCCATCGCGCAAGATTGGCAAAGCGGCCGCGTGTTGATGGTGGCGTGGATGAACGCCGAAGCAGTCGCCAAAACCGCCGAAACCGGTTTTGCCCACTATTACAGTCGCAGCCGCCAAAAGCAATGGATGAAAGGCGAAGAATCCGGCCACACACAAAAAGTACACGAGCTGCGCTTGGATTGCGATGGCGATGCGATTGTGATGCTGATTGAGCAACACGGCGGCATTGCCTGCCATACCGGCCGCGAGAGCTGCTTCTACCAGAAATGGGACGGCAGCCAATGGCAAACCGTCGATGCCGTGTTGAAAGATGAAAACGAGATTTACGGCCACAGCCATTCTTAATCTCATCCCGCAGACATTTAAAGCCTTTCAGGCCGTCTGAAAATTTTCAGACGGCCTACCCAGCGAACGGAATCTTTATGAGCAACAATGTATTAAGCGAAATTCAAAACGTGATTGACTCGCGCAAGGGTCATAATCCTGAAGAATCTTATGTCGCCCAGCTTTTTTACAAAGGCGAAGACAAAATTCTGAAAAAAGTCATCGAAGAAGCAGGCGAAGTGTTGATGGCATCGAAAGACGGCGAAGCAGAACACTTGGTTTACGAAACCGCCGATTTGTGGTTTCACAGCATGGTTTTGCTGGCGCACCACGGTTTGCGCGTCGAAGATGTGATTGCCGAACTTGCGCGCCGTCAAGGTTTATCGGGATTGGTGGAAAAAGCCGCTCGCACAGACCAGTGAAACTGTATTACAATCAGCCCTATTCGATTTCATGCCGTCTGAAAGTTCAGACGGCCGCATTGGAGTGATACCCGTGAGCGACTGCATTTTCTGTAAAATCGTGGATAAACAAATCCCTTCCGCCAGCGTCTATGAAGATGCCGATATGTTGTGCTTCAAAGACATCAACCCAGCTGCACCCGTGCATCTGCTGCTGATTCCCAAAGTGCATTTCGACTCGCTGGCACATGCCCAAGCCGAGCATGAAACATTGTTGGGCAAAATGATGCTAAAAGTGCCACAAATCGCACAAGAAGCGGGCTTGACCAACGGCTTCAAAACCTTAATCAACACCGGCAAAGGCGGCGGACAGGAAGTTTTCCATCTGCACATCCACATCATGGGTACACCAGCCTGATTATCGGCACGACCGAATTTAACCATTTCAAAAATCAAAGGAATTTACCATGGGTAGCTTTTCTATCTGGCACTGGATTATCGTATTGGTCATCGTAGTTTTGGTGTTTGGCACTAAGAAACTGCGCAACGTCGGCAAAGATTTGGGCGGCGCGGTACACGACTTTAAAAAAGGTTTGAACGAAGGCGACGAAAAAGCCAACAAAGACGAAGTCATCGAACACAAAAAAGAAGAAGACAAAGTCTAATCCATGTTTGATTTCGGTTTAAGCGAACTCCTGCTGCTCGGCGTGATTGCGCTGATTGTGCTGGGGCCCGAGCGTCTGCCCAAAGCTGCGCGTACTGCCGGCCAATTGGTCGGCAAGCTGCAGCGTTTGGTCAGCAACGTGAAGCAGGAACTCAGCGTGCAAGTTGAGCTGGAAGAGCTGCGCAAGGCCAAGCAGGAATTTGAATCGGCAGCGGATCAGTTGCGCAATGAAATGAAGGAAGTCAGCAACGAAGCGCAAAGCAGTCTGAATAGCATTTCAGACGGCCTCAAGCCTTGGGAACGACTGCCTGAACAACGTGTGCCTGATGATTTCAAAGTCGATGAAAACGGCATTTTGCTGCCCGAAATCAAAGATGATAAGGTCAATCCAAACGCCGAACCGATTGAATTTTTAGACGAAAACGGCCAACCGATTGCGCCACCGACACCCGATATTGCCGAAGCCACGCAAGACGCTGAAGCACATGATGCCGATCAATTGTGGCGCGATTACCTGACTTCGGCCAACACGTCATACCAAGCGCCGGAAGTCAGCTATGTGGAAACCACGCCTACCTATTCTCTCGGCATGCACACCGCCACCCTGCGCAAACAAGCCATGCAACGCAAACGCGATATGCGTCCGAAATTCCGCGCCAAACCGAAACTTCGTGTCCGTAAAAAGTGAGTAAACGGTGTCTGATACGCCCATCCAACCATCCGAACCTACGACCCAGCCCTTAATCGAGCATCTGCTCGAGCTGCGCCGCCGCCTGATGTGGATCATCATCGGCCTGTTGATCTGCTTTTTAGCACTGATGCCGTTTTCGCAAACCCTGTATTCGTTTGTCGCGCAGCCGCTGATGGCCAGCCTGCCCAAAGACACCAGCATGATTGCCACCGATGTGATTGCGCCGTTTTTCGTACCGGTGAAAGTCACCTTGATGGCGGCTTTTTTGGTGTCGCTACCGCATACGCTGTATCAGGTTTGGGCATTTGTTGCACCGGCGCTGTATCAAAATGAAAAACGCTTGATTACGCCTTTGGTGCTGTCGAGCTTTATCCTGTTTTTCGTCGGCATGGCCTTTGCTTATTATTTGGTCTTTCCGGTGATTTTCCAATTTTTGGCCAGCGTGACCCCTGTCGGCGTGAACATGGCGACCGACATCGACAAATATTTGTCGTTTATTTTAGGCATGTTTGTCGCGTTCGGCACCACTTTTGAAGTGCCGGTGGTGGTGGTCTTATTGGCGCGCATGGGTATTGTCGATACGGCGCAACTCAAGCTCGCGCGCCCTTATGTGATTGTCGGCGCGTTTGTGATTGCCGCCATCATCACGCCGCCGGATGTGATTTCGCAAATCCTGCTCGCCGTGCCGCTGATTATTTTGTATGAAGCAGGCATCTGGTTCAGCCGCTTTACCAAACCGATTGAACGCGAAAACTCAGACGACGAAGCGCAACCGCCTGCCCAAGTTTGAGGCATCGTTCCCATTTATTGATAGGCCGTCTGAAAGTAAACCATGGAACTTTCAGACGGCCTTTTACGGTCTGATGGCAGGTTGAGACTTTTGTAAAACTCAATTTGAACCAAGAAAACTATGTCCGTCATTCCCGCGCAGGCGGGAATCTCGAACTTCAAATTACTGAAATAGTTAGTTAAAGATTCCTGAAGCTGATAGGTCTGGATTCCCGCCTGCGCGGGAATGACGATCTAAAGATTGCTAAAAATTGACGATTTTTGCAAAGGTCTCAGGTTGTATAACACATTACCTGCCGCTTTAAAGTGATAAAAACATGAAAAATTCTGCCAAACATTGGTCTTATTACGCCGCTTCTGCCAGCTTGATTGCGCTGATTATCATCTGCGTGGCTTGGGAATTGTGGATTGCGCCGCTGCGCCCGGGCGGTTCGTGGCTGGCCTTGAAAGCCCTGCCCTTGTGTCTCCCGCTGGCCGGTATTTTAAAAGGCAAGGTGTACACCTACCAATACAGCTGCATGCTGATTTTGATTTATTTTGCCGAAGCCTTTATGCGGATGTTTGATGCCGTACCGGCCAGCCGTGTATGCGCGGCCTTGGCGGCGGTGTGCTGCGTGATATTTTTCATTGCCTGCCTGTTTTTTATTAAAGACGCACAACGAAAGGCGGTGGCTTAATGTATCAGCGTTTTTCAGACGGCCTCAATAGCGAATGGCATACCCGCCTGCTGCCGGTATGGCTGGCCTTTTTGTGGATCGGCATTGCTCCGTTTCTGTCGCTTTACCGTATCGGCCCTTTATCCAGTTTTTATCTGGAAGCCGCTTCGCTACTGGGAGCGGTGGTATTTGTGTTGGCGACGGCATGCTACGGCTTGCTCAACGTACGCCTTTCCACCGCCGGCGTGACATTTTTGATACTGGCCGCCTTTTGGTGGCTGCAAGCGCGTGTATTGGATTTGACCTACCCTGGCATGAGCGACATGGTGGTGTGGACGTTTGTGATTCTGGCCTTAATGGCATGGGCAGTGCGCGGCTGGGTGGCAGAATACGGGCAAGAGCGCATTGTTACCGTGTTCGCATGGTCGCTTTTGTTCGGTGCATTGATTCAGGCCACCATCGCTTTTATGCAGTTTAAAGGCTGGGCAGGCGCGGAAATATTCAAAGGCATTTTGGCCTATGGCGGCAGCAACAATGTCAGCGGCCAACTCGGCCAGCGCAACCATCTCGGCCACTATCTGATGTGGGGCCTGTTGTGCGCCGCTTATTTGTGGGCAATGCGCAAAATACCGAACTGGCTGGGCATGGTGTTGGTGATATTGCTGACCGGCATTCTCGGCTTAGTCAACTCGCGCACTATTCTCGCTTACGTGATCGGCGTGGGCATCTTGTTGCCATTTTGGCGCATCGCCGCCGGTCGTGAAGCCAACCGTTTGGTTGGGATTATCGCGTTTGCACTCGCCTGTGTGGTAGTGTTTCAATTTTCTATGGGCATGCTGCTCGAATTATTCGGCAATGCCAATTACGAAACCGCGGTTAAACGTGCTGCCAACAGCGGCTTTGAAGGCTCTGCCCGCGAAACCGAATGGCATAAAGCTTGGATTGCCTTTCAATCCGCCCCATGGCTTGGTCATGGCTGGAATGGCTATGCCTTACAAGGCTTCTTAATACATGCCGAACTCAAACACTATAGCAACAATATTCTCGGCGTGTTGTTTACCCATTCCCATAATATTGTATTGCAACTCTTGGCCGAAGTCGGCATCGTCGGCACCCTACTGGTAGCATTGAGCCTACTGGCAGCCGTTTGGCGCATGCTGGTACGTCCGTATCACGCTGCTTCCTTATTGCTCTTGGCTTTGATGACGGTATCCCTGTGCCACAGCATGTTGGAATACCCGCTTTGGTATATTTATTTTCTGGTGCCGTTCGGCTTGATGGTTTCGCTGTCGCCTGCACGCTATCAAGATATTTCAGACGGCCCTGTCGCAGCCAAACGCCGCAATTATGTCGGGGGCTTGGCAGCCATTTTACTGATTGGCGGCATTTTGAATCTGGGCTGGGCCTACACCGATTTAGTTGATTACAGCCGCCGGCCTAAAACCGAAGCCGCAACTGAAGCCAGCCGTAAAATCGAGGGGCTCAAACGCATCGCCGAGCAGCAGCCCATGCTACTTTACTACGCAGAATTGAGCCTCACACGCCGTGCCGACCCGACCGATCCGATGATTCAACCTTGGGCAGAACAAGCCGCGCTGAATGCGCTCACCTACCGCCCTTACGCCAACGCACATCAAGTCGGCCTTTACCGCTACCGCAAAGGCGAAACCCAAGCCGGTGCACAATGGATGCAGGCCATGTATTATTACTTTCCGTATATGATGTCGTTTTACGAAAGCAAAATCCGTGCGCACCAAGCATTCGAACCGTTATTGCCAACACTGTTATCAGCCTGCCAAACCTTCCAAGCAGACCCAAAACACAGCACGGCCAAACCTTGCAGCAAAGCAAAATAATCGGCATATTCCCTTTTCAGACGGCCTGTTGTTTCCAATAGGCCGTCTGAAATGTAAAGGCCTTTACATTCATTGCAAAAAAGCGCAAAAGCATAGAAAAAGAAGCTATCAACAATAATGCAATGCGTGTTAAGATAAGTGCTATTCTTGATTCACTGCTTTTGTTAATAACCAAACAAAAACAGCGCATACAACCACCAAAAAGGAATTCTCATGAGCCGCGTACTATTGGTAGATGACGACGCTTTATTGACCGAACTGTTAACCGAATACCTGACCGCCGAAGGCCTAAACGTACACAGCGTTCCCGACGGAGAAGCTGGCGTGCAGGAAATCTTATCGGGTCAATACGACGTGGTCGTATTGGATTCCATGATGCCGAAAATGAACGGCTTGGATGTTTTGAAAAACGTCCGCACCCAAAGCACCGTACCGGTGATTATGTTGACCGCCAAAGGTGACGACATCGACCGCATCATCGGTTTGGAAATGGGCGCAGACGACTATGTGCCAAAACCTTGCACCCCACGCGAATTGTTGGCGCGTATCAACGCGATTCTGCGTCGCGCACAAAATAATGCCGAGCAAAGCAATACGCCAAACAGCATTGCCGTGAGCGATGTGGTGCTGTATCCGGCCAAACGCCAAGCCACCATCAAAGACTCCCCGTTGGAATTGACCAGCACCGAATTCAACCTGCTGGAAGTATTGATGCGCCATGCCGGCCAAGTCGTGAGCAAAGAGACCTTGTCTGTCGAAGCCTTAGACCGCAAATTGGCCAAATTCGACCGCAGCATCGACGTGCATATCTCCAGCATCCGCCACAAATTGGGCGATGCTTCGTTGATTCAAACCGTGCGCGGCTTGGGCTATTTGTTTGTTAAAAACTAAGATTCAGTCCCCATGAAACTGTTTCAACGCATATTCGCCACATTTTGCGCCGTGATTATCTGCGCAATCTTTGTGGCGAGTTTTTCATTTTGGCTGATGCAAAACACCTTGGCCGAAAACCAGTTTAATCAACGCCGTACCATCGAAACGACGTTGATGAACAGCATTGTTTCCGCGTTTAAATCACGCGGCGATGCCGGTGCGCGCGAGATTTTGTTCGAATGGAAAGACAGCCCCGTCTCCAACGGTGTTTTTGTCATTCTCGGCGACAACAAGCGCGATATTCTTGACCGCGACATCGACACCAAAATGATTGAACGCGCCCGCGCCTTTGCCATCAACAACCCAAAATCCGATTTGGCACACATCGAATACGACCGCTTCGGCGAAGAATATCTCTTCTTCGTGCGCGGCTGGGACAATCAACAGGCGCAACGTTTGCCAAGCCCGTTGTTCATTCCCGGCTTACCGCTGCCGCCGATTTGGCACGAATTCATCATCCTTTCTTTCATCATTCTGGTCGGCTTGCTGACTGCCTACATCTTGGCGGCCAACATCACCAAGCCCATCCGTATTTTGGGTAAAGGCATGAATCGCGTGGCCAATGGCGATTTGGAAACGCGTATTTCGCAACAAGTTGACGATCGTGATGATGAATTGTCGCACTTGGCACAGCAATTCGACAAAATGGCGGAAAAACTGCAAAAGCTGGTCGCCAAAGAGCGTCACCTGCTGCACCACGTTTCCCACGAAATGCGCTCGCCGCTGGCACGCATGCAGGCCATTGTCGGCCTGATTCAAGCGCAGCCACAAAAGCAGGATCAATACCTGAAACGCTTGGAAGACGAATTAACGCGTATGGATACCTTGGTGGGCGAGTTGCTGACTCTGTCGCGCTTGGAAACGTCCAACATGCCGCAGGAAAAGGAAAACCTGAAACTGATTCCTTTCTTAACCAACTTAGTGGAAGACAGCCAAAGCGTGGCGCAACAAAACCATCAGTCCGTCACCTTACAAATTCAAGGCAAAATTCCGGAAACCGCCACTGTGTCGGCCAACGAGAGCTATTTATATCGCGCGTTTGACAATGTGATTCGCAATGCCATGAATTACAGCCCTGAAGGCAGCGACATCAAAGTCAACATCGGCCAAGACAGTAAAAACTGGATTGTGAATATTACCGACAACGGTCCGGGAGTAGATGAAATGCAATTGCCGCACATTTTCACTGCATTTTACCGCGCCGACTCCAGCGCCAGCAAACCGGGCACCGGCCTAGGCTTGGCTTTGACCAAGCACATTGTCGAGCAGCACAACGGTAAAATCATCGCCGAAAATGTCAAACCTAACGGCTTGAATATGCGTTTCATTTTCCCGAAAACCAAACCTTCCGGTGAAAAAAGCAAAAACGCTGCAGCGGTATAAACCCATCAAGGCCGTCTGAAAATACCTTTGTTTTCAGACGGCCTTTTTCATTAACGCAACCGATTTCACACGAAAGCACCCTCATGAATACACAGCCCATGCCCGGCTATTTTTTCATGCCACAACACATCATCTTGGTTGGCGCGAGCGAACGGCCGCACACTTTGGGCGAACGCATCTTAACCGCGCTTCTAGGTTCTTCGTTTCAAGGTGAAATCACGCCGGTCAATTTACGCCACAAAACCGTGGCCGGTTTGCCTTCATACCCGAATTTAAACAAAATCGACGACCAAGCCGACTTGGTGATTGTCGTCACCCCACCCGACAGCTACGAAACGCTGTTTAAAGCCTGCCGTAAAAAGCAGCTTCACCACTTGATTTTGATTCAAGACTGGGAAAGCCTTAGCGAAGAAGATTGGCAAACTGCCCGCCAAGCGATTCAAAAGCATCACGGGCAGGAATTAAACATCAGCGTGTGCAGCCCTGCCGGCATTCAATTGCCCACCCAAGGGCTAAACACCGGCCTGTTGCCCGATTTTCCGGCCGGTCATGTTGCACTATTGACCGGACAAGCAGCAGTCAGCAGCGAAATCGATGTCATGTTGCGCCGTATGCAGCAAGGTGTTTCACGCCACATCAGCCTGAATTACGACCTCAGCCCTACTTCTGCTGCCGATTGGATCAACCGCTTCGGCCACAACCGCCATACCCGCATCGCCGTGGTGCAGCATAACCCTGCCGAAAACCAGCGCAAACTGTTCAGCGCCATCCGCCACTTCGCCCGCCACACCCCAATTATCGTGTACTGCACCCATGCCGTGGACGATACAGAACGCGCTATTTTAGAAAGCCTAAGCCGCCACTGCAATTTCCTGCTGACACTCAACCACAACGAATTGGCTGCCGCTCTACATGCCCGTTTGTCCGAAATCAAGCCAAGCAACCAGCTCACCGCGCTGGGCAACACGCCGATTGGCTGGTTACAACCAATTGCCGCTGAAATGGGCATCCAATTAACCCTGCCGTCTGAAAAACCCAATCTGCAAAACGGCTATCTGGGCAGCATACCTACCGCCGCACATTACCGCAGCATGGCCGCGCAACAATTGCAGCAAAATCACACCCAAGCCCTGCTCGCGGTAATTGCACCGAGCGCCGAGCACAATGAAACCGCCATCGGTAAAATGCTGAATCATTTGGCCAAACAAACCGATAAACCCTTGCTCATCAGCAGCCATGTTTCAGACGGCCTGTTACATTTCCCCAACCCCGAACAAGCCTTACAAACCTTGTATTTACGCAATGTCGCCGATCGTTTACAACAGATACAGCACGAAATCGCACCGGCAAAATCAGGCCGTCTGAAAAACATTGACGGCGAAGCTGTTGCCGCGGCCAAAGACCATGCTAAAAACTTAGCGGCCGTACTGCATCTGCCTGCCTATCAAAATGACAATACTTATCCGTTGGTCAAACTGACTTTCAGACGGCATCCCCAATACGGCGCCATCATCAGTGCAGCCGACCTAAACCGTACCATCGCCGTGTTGCCACCGTTTACCACGCTCGATACGGCACGTCTTTTGCGTTTTACCGACTTAAACCGCTATCAAGATGCCATCGAGCAGTTTGTGCACAGCATGAATGCCTTGGTGCAAAATCCCGAGCTGTTCAACGGCGAAATTATCCTGAATATCAGCAGCAACCAAATCAGCAGCGATTTCAGATGGCCTACCCAACCTGCGCCTGCTTCGCATAAAAATAACAGGCCGTCTGAAAAAACTGTCGAAAAACCAAATCTGCCGACTGCCGATGACTTCAACCACCGCATGCAGGCTGCTGCCGAATTCCTGCGTCACAGCAATGCCCGTGCCAGCGAATTTATCCGCACCACCAGTGAAGCAGCTGCCGAATTTTGGCATCAAAAAAACAACACCGACAAACCCAAACCGGCAGAAAACGTGCTCGCCCCTTATCCGGCCGATTATCCAAGCGAAATTAAATTAAAAAACGGGCAAACCGTATCGGTTCGCCCGTTTGAGCCCGAAGATGCCGAAGCCAAACAGCAATTTATCCGCCGACTGTCACCGCAATCGCGCTACACCCGCTTCATGACCCGCACCAACGCGCTACCACAACCGACACTTGCCCGATTCAGCAAGCTCGATTACCACAGCGAAGGCGCATGGATTGCCGAAAATTCAGACGGCCTGATTGTCGCCGTCAGCCGCTTCAGTCGTCTAACCCGTGATGAATGCGAATTTGGCATTACCGTTTCCGAAGACATGCGCGGCAGCGGTTTGGCGCACGAAATGATGCAACTGATTATCCGATTAGCAACACAACAAGGCTACCAAAGCATGAGCGCGGAAATCCTAAAAGAAAACACCGCCATGCTGAAATTGGCCGAAAAATCAGGCTTTAGCCTGATGGAATCGGAGCAGGACAAAAATCTTTACCAAGCCAAACTCAACCTTTTACCAACCGAAGAGCAAGGCAAGGAGAAGTTTAGGCAATAAATACTTGCCTAAACACCACAAACTAACCTAAAATAAACAGTTTCTATATCTCCGAATTTATCAAAAGGACTCAAAAAATGGTAGTTATCCGTTTGGCTCGTAGTGGCTCTAAACACCGCCCTTTCTACAACATCGTGGTTGCTGATTCACGCAACCGTCGCGACGGCCGCTTCATCGAGCGCGTTGGCTTCTACAACCCAGTTGCCAATGAAAAACAAGAACGCGTACGCTTGGCTACTGACCGCCTGAACCACTGGATCGGTCAAGGCGCGCAATTGAGCGAAGCCGTTGCCAAATTGGTTAAAGAGCAAAAAGCTGCTGCTTAATTAACCGCACATTGCCATGACAGACACGCAACAATGGGTAGCCATGGGCTACATTAAAGGCGTATTCGGCGTCAAAGGCTGGCTTAAAATCGCTGCCAACACCGAATACACCGACAGCCTGCTGGACTACCCGCAATGGCAGTTACGCAAAGACGGCGAAATCCTGACCGTCACCATCGAAGCCGGTAAAGCCGTCGGCGATGAATTACAGGTAAGATTCGAAGGTATCGATGACCGCAACCAAGCATTTTTGCTGCGCGGTTATACCATCGAAATCCCCCGCTCCGAATTTGCCCCGACTGAAGAAGATGAATTCTACTGGGCAGATTTAGTGGGCATGACCGTTGTCAACCAAGAAGGCTTGACTTTAGGTACGGTCAAAAACCTAATGGAAACCGGTGCCAATGATGTCTTGGTAATTCACGGCGAATATGGTCAAAAGCTGATTCCGTTTGTGTCGCAATACGTTGGAAACGTAGATGCCGACAAACAGACCATCACCGTTGACTGGGGCTTGGATTACTGATGTTGATTCAAAGCATTACCTTGTTTCCGGAAATGTTTGACAGCATTACCGAATACGGCGTGACCGGTCGGGCAAGAAAGCAGAATTTATGGCAATTTCATGCCATTAATCCGCGCCGATTTGCCGACAACAAACTCGGCTACATCGATGACCGCCCTTTCGGCGGCGGCCCGGGCATGATTATGCAAGCGCCTCCGTTGCAAGCCGCAATCGATGAAGCGAAAAAAAACAGCGCAAGCAACAGCAAAGTGATTTACCTCAGCCCGCAAGGCGCATTGTTCAACCATCAAAAAGCGGTTGAATTGGCGCAATCAGACAGCCTGATTTTATTGTGCGGCCGCTATGAAGGCATTGACGAGCGCTTGTTGCAACACAGCGTTGACGAAGAAATCAGCATGGGCGATTTTGTCGTTTCTGGTGGTGAATTGCCGGCGATGATGCTGATGGACGCGGTATTAAGATTTGTACCTGGTGTATTGGGCGATATTCAGTCTGCCGAGCAGGATTCGTTTTCAGACGGCCTGTTAGACTGTCCGCATTACACCAAACCTTTAGAATTTCAAGGCATGGCCGTGCCGGATGTTTTGCGTTCGGGCAACCATGCATTGATTGCCGAGTGGCGGTTGAAACAATCGCTGCAACGCACATTAGCGCGCAGACCGGATCTTCTGGAAAAGCGCAGTTTAATCCCAAAGGAAACCCGCCTCTTACAAGAAATCTTGGCAGAGCAACGGGAAATCCAATCATAATCTAGGAAAAACAATGAACCTGATTCAACAATTAGAGCAAGAAGAAATCGCTCGTTTGAACAAAGAAATCCCTGAATTTGCACCAGGTGACACCGTAGTCGTGTCTGTACGCGTAGTAGAGGGTACCCGTAGCCGTTTACAAGCTTACGAAGGCGTGGTCATCGCCCGTCGTAATCGTGGCTTAAACAGCAACTTCATCGTACGCAAAATCTCTAGCGGTGAAGGCGTTGAGCGTACTTTCCAACTGTACTCTCCAAACGTTGAAAAAATCGAAGTAAAACGCCGTGGTGACGTTCGCCGTGCGAAACTGTACTACTTGCGTGGCTTGACTGGTAAAGCAGCCCGTATTAAAGAAAAATTGCCTGCTCGTAAAGGTTAATTTACCTAATTTAAACCCGCTTTTGAATAAAGCGGGTTTTTTATTACCCACTCCTCCCTATTCCATCGCTAAGTTCACCCACAAGTTTCACACATCATTGATTCAGAAGATTAAAATTCATATTTCCCTATTCATATTTCCCTATTTTTCATAACCTTCTTGTTTAAAAAATTTTCTCACTTAAAATCAAATAACTAAAAACATAAAATATCTTAAAAATTCCGGCTAATTGTTGGCAATTTTACAGAAACTTGTTAATTCGTTATAATTATTGATTATTTTCTCAAAAAAGCAATTTAACGGCTTTGATTAAATTGTTTCTTACCTTCGCTTTTTCTGTTTATGACAGAAGGCCGTCTGAAATTTATATCGCTATCTGACGCGATACCAATATGGAGAAGTTAATGAGTCTTAACTCGCTCATCCAAAATAAATCCTCTTTCAATCCAATTGTGATTGTCGCCACATTAATTTTCGTTGTTCTATTACTGGTCGGCACACTCGCTTTTCCGGTGGGCATGCAAAATACGCTCAACTTTCTGAAAGAAGGTATTTTTCAGCATTTTAGCTGGTTTTATATTTTAACCTTTTCGATTTTCTTGTTTTTCTTAATCTTCCTTGCCATCAGTAATCTTGGCAGCATCAAATTGGGCACCGATGAAGAAGAGCCTGAATTTTCATTCATGTCGTGGCTGTCTATGCTGTTTGCCGCGGGCATGGGCGTAGGTTTGATGTTTTTTGGCGTGGCTGAACCGCTGTCACACTATGCTGACCCCATCAGTAACGGCGATGCAGAATCTGCTATGCTGCATACCTTTTTCCACTGGGGCATCCATGCTTGGGCGATTTATGGCGTGATTGCTTTGGCGCTGGCCTATTTCGGTTTCCGCTATAAATTACCGCTGGCCTTGCGTTCGTGTTTTTATCCGATTTTAAAAGACAAAATCAACGGCCGCTTGGGTGATGCCATTGAAGTCATGGCGCTGATTGCCACGCTGTTCGGTATTATTACTACCTTGGGCTTTGGCGCCATGCAGTTGGGCTCAGGCTTGCAGCAAATTGGTTGGGTATCGCAAAACAGCTTCAGCATGCAAGTTATCGTGATTATTGCCGTGATGACACTGGCCGTGACTTCAGCCGTATCCGGCGTGGGTAAGGGCGTAAAAATCCTGAGTGAAACCAACTTGGTATTGGCCGTATTGTTGATGTTGTTCGTATTGTGCACTGGTCCTACCCTGCACTTACTGGGTGCATTCAGCAACAACTTGGGCGATTACATCAGTAATTTGGTCGAACTGAGCTTCAAAACCTATGTGTACGAATCCAGCAATACCGCTTGGTTCAACGGTTGGACCGTGCTTTACTGGGCATGGTGGTGTTCATGGGCGCCATTTGTCGGCCTGTTTATCGCTCGTATTTCACGCGGCCGCACCATTCGTGAATTTATTTTTGGTGTATTGGTGATTCCAAGCGTGTATTGCGTGTTGTGGTTTACCATCTTCGGTAACAGCGCCATCTGGCTGGATGCCAACGTGGCTAACGGTGCCTTGGCTGGCCTGACTTCTTCACCAGAAAAATTGCTGTTTGCCTTCTTAGACTACCTGCCGTTGCCAACATTGAGCAGCATTGTCGCCCTGATCATCATTTCTTTGTTCTTCATCACCTCTGCCGACTCCGGCATTTATGTGTTGAACAGCATTGCGTCACGTGATAAAAGCATGGTCTCGCCAAAATGGCAGGCCATCATGTGGGGTATTTTGATGTCGGCGATTGCTATTGCCCTGCTCAATTCCGGCGGCATGAGTGTATTGCAAACTATGACCCTGATTACTGCTTTGCCGTTTGCATTTTTGATGATTCTGATGGCCTTCAGTTTATGGAAAGCCTTAGAAGCCGACCAGAAATACTTCAAAGCAGCAGTGACCCCAACCAGCAGCTATTGGACAGGCGAGCGTTGGAGAGAGCGTTTGCAAACCATGCTCAACCAACCTCAGGAACATGATATCCACAGTTTCCTGAAATACACCGCCCTGCCGGCCATGCGTGAATTGAGTATGGAAATGAACAAAGGCTATGGTCTGACCGTGCAAGTCAACACCGAAGCGTTGAACGATGAAGAACCGTCGATTGAATTGGTGATTGAAAAATCGACCATGCGTAACTTCGTATACGGCATCAAATCCGTGCGTTACGACATCGCCGAGCAATTGGTACAGGAAAGTAACCTGCCGCATATCCGCAGCAACACCACTTACGCACCGGTCACCTATTTTTCAGACGGCCGCACCGGCTACGACGTGCAATACATGAGCCGTGAAGAATTGATTGCCGACATGCTGAAAAACTACGAACGTTACTTAAGCCTGATGGAAGACGTGGGACAAGAAATCATGTCGCACGAGCAAACCGAATTGGCTGAATAACATTTAAAATCAGAAGGCCGTCTGAAAGATAATCTTTCAGACGGCCTTCTTCTATTTCATCGATAAACGTTTAAATTATGCGTTAATCTTCCGCTGCCATCACACGGTTTTTCTCGCCCCAGTCACACATGCTGCGAATAATCGGCCACAATGAACGGCCTTTTTCCGTCAGGCTGTATTCTACTTTTGGCGGAATCTGCGGATACTCCTCACGATGAATCAAACCATCGGCTTCCATTTCCTTCAAGGTATTGCTCAACATTTTAAAAGTAATCTCACCCAATAGCCGCCGCAATTCGTTGTAGCGCACCACTTCGTATTTCGACAAAACATAGATAATCTGCAATTTCCATTTACCGTTCAATACCGATTGCGTATAGCTGAAGAAGGTTTCCTCATCGAAAATAATATTGCTTTTGTATTCTTTCATCGGCTCTGTTCTTTCATTCTTTAACCATCCTTTTAGATAGTATATATCCAAAAAGTGCATACTTGTTTTAAGAAATATATCGCCAATATAATAGCCGTAACCTCTTTATCACACAAGGCGAAATCATGAATCAAGATTACCAAACCCAGTTAAAACAAGCTGTTGAGAAAATCCGTGAAGCTGAAGTCATTATCATCGGCGGCGCTTCCGGTTTATCCACCGCCAATGGTCACGACTTTTACAATCACAGCGATTATTTCAAAAAACACTTCACCGAATTCGAACAAAAATTCGGCGTAACCGGCTGTTTCCAAGCCTTATATCACCGCTATCCAAACCGTCAAAGCCGTTGGGCATATCTATCCAAACACGCCACCGCCATGTTTGATGAGCCGGCAGGACAAACCTATCTCGATTTGCGGAAACTGGTAGGCGACAAACCTCATTTCGTCATTACCACCAACCAAGACATGCAGTTTTCCAAAGTATTTGATGAAGACAAAATTGCCTATTCGCAAGGCGATGCGCATTGGTTGCAATGTAGCAAACCATGCCATGATGCGGTGTATCCGGCAGAAGAAGCCGTCAGAAAAATGGCGGCGAGCATCGAAGATTGCGCTGTCAATCCGGCCACCATTCCAACCTGCCCGAATTGCGGCGCCGATTTAGAACCGTGGATTCGTTCATACGAATTTTTGGAAGGCACATTCTGGGCAGAAAAACTGGCGATTTACCAAGATTTCGTGGTGAAAAACCACAATAAGAAAATCTTATTTATCGAAATGGGTGTGGGCCGCATGACGCCCAACATCATCAAATATCCATTTTCTAAAATGGCCAACCTGTGGCCGAATGCTTTCCTTATCCGCATCAACCAAAAAGAAGATTTCTTTCCTGCCATGAAAGAAGGCAAAGCTGTAATTTTCGACCACGATATCGCTGCTACCCTGCACGACTTAGTGGCATTGAAAAACCAACAGGAGCAAAACCATGAATCCGCCGCTTAATGTGATTGCCGATAAAATCCGCCAAGCAGAAAAGATCGTCGTCGGCGCCAGCAATGGCTTATCCATCGCCGAAGGTATCCATATTTTCGCCGACAACGCCGATTTTCACGCCCATTTCGGTGATTTTTCGCAAAAATACGGCTTTCGCAGCATGATACACGGCTGCTTTTATCCGTTCCCAAGCCAAGAAAGCTACTGGGCGTATTTTGCACGACTCTACCATTATATGAACGTGCAAAAACCGGCCGGAAAAGTAATGGCCGATTTACGCAATATCTTAAAAAACAAAGATTATTTTGTTGTTACCAGCAATTTCGACAACCACTTCCGCCAAGCCGGTTTTGCTGAAGAACGCTTGTTTGAAATTGAAGGTGTCGGCACACACAACCAACTGATTAAGCTGCCATTTATGCAGCAAGTCTATGCCCGCGACAATGCGTTTTACATCACTGTCAACAAAGGCGAAATCTATATTCCGCCAGAAATCGCCCCTCGCTCACTCGGCGTAGCCAACGGCTTAACGGAATGGCTGGAGCAACTCAATGCTGAATTTGCTTGAAACCTTTATGCGTGAAGAAATGCCGTCTGAACGCTTTCAGACGGCATGGCAACGTTACCGGCATTGGTATGAATTTCTTCACCGCGAAATCAAGTTTCAAATCCACAGCGATTTGCACGGTTTCGCCCATTGCGCGCGCGTGCTGTTTTACGCCGTTATCTTAGGCGAACGGCTGAATCTGACCGAAACACAGCGCGACATACTCTGCACCGCTGCGGTGTTTCATGATTCGCGCCGCCAAGACGACGGCTACGATACCGGCCACGGCGGGCGGGCTTCGGTGTACTATCGTGAATATTGCGCCGAACACGCTTTAGCATTTGACCCGATTGCCGCCGCATTGATGAAATACCACGACCGAGATGATGATTTCGGCATTGAGCGAATTCAAAAACACCTGCCGAATCAAGCTGATGCTGTTTTACTGTATCAAGCCTTCAAAGATTCAGACGGCCTTGACCGTTTCCGGTTAGGAAGCAACGGACTAGACCCGAAATATTTACGCACAGAAGCAGCTAAAGCAATGATTGGATTGGCAGAAAAATGCGTACAACAAACAACTATCTAAGCTACCAAAAGGCCGTCTGAAAGATTATCTTTCAGACGGCCTTTTCTTTATTTCAATCTATCAAGCCAAAATCTTGCCCACAATCTCGCCTACATCTTTCGACAAGCCTTCCTGCGCTTGAATGCGTTGCAGTTGCGCAGTCATCAAAGCACGACGATGCGGTTCGAGTTTGCGGCAAATATTGAATGCCTGTACCAAACGCGCGGCGACTTGCGGATTGAAGCGGTCGATTTCCATCACCTTATCGGCTATAAATGCGTAACCGCTGCCGTTTTCCGCGTGGAAATGCGGCACGTTGCGGCTGAAGCTGCCCAGCAATGAACGTGCTTTGTTCGGGTTTTCCAAGCTGAATTTCGGGTGGTTTAAGGCCGTCTGAACTTGCGCCAATGTGTCGCTGCGGTGACTGGCACCAATCAGGATAAAGTATTTGTCCATCACCAGCGCATCATCGGCATAGCGTTCGGCAAAACGGTCGAGCAAGGTGTTGCGGCCTTCGTATTCCAAATGGTTTACCGTATTCAACACGCTGATTTCATGGGTCATATTTAGCGAAAGTTGCTCATAGCGTGTAATGTAATATTGTAAACGCGTGCAGGTAGATGCTTCGTGATCTGCGCGTTGTTCGCCTTCGTAATTGCCCACTTGGATGGTTTGGTGACGCTCAACCCGAATCGTCAACAAGCGTACTGCCGCCAGCAGCGCACGCACACCGGCCAGCTCCGGATGGTATTCATACGGCGTGTCAATGCCGCTTTCAGCTTCTTGTGCCAATGCCCATTCGCGCGTTTCAGCCAATTCGTTGATGCAGGCTTCGGCCAGCGCATTGAGCAAAGCTTCGCGCGCTTGGTGGTAATGCAACGGGTTAATGTTGTCGGCACCATCCCACAATTCGCTTTCAGATGGCACTTGCAATAATACGGCTTTAAACGCGGCATCTAAATCGGCATTGCTTAACACTTGTTTCACTGCCTCAATCAAGCCCGTATGCTGCGGCAAATCTTCACCCGCCTCAATCGCGGCCAGATTGGCAGCAACCGCGCGTGAATACAGCGTTTGCGCGGCTTCCCAACGGCTGAATTCATCAGAATCATGCGCCAACAACAAGGCCAAATCGGCATCTCGATACGGATAATTCAGATGCACCGGCGCAGAAAAACCGCGCAGCAATGACGGCACCACCGCTTCGTTGACCCCGCCCAACACAAATTCCTGCTCCGCTTCGGTCAACAGCAACACCGCTTCGCTCACACGCTCGCCTTGATAGTCAAATTCCACCGCTTCGCCGCGCTGATTGAGCAGACCGACTTTCACCGGCATCATCATCGGCTTTTTCTCCGCAGCCGGCATATCAGGCGTGCTCGGAATGCTTTGTTTGATGTGCAACACAAAATCATTATTGTTCAGACGGCCTGTGATGTCTAAAGTCGGCGTACCGGCTTGGCTGTACCATAAAGCAAATTGGTCGAGGTTGATTTCATTGGCATCGGCCATTGCGTTGCGGAAATCATCGCAAGTCGCCGCTTGACCGTCGTGGCGTTTGAAATAGAGCTTCATGCCTTTTTGGAAGCCTTCTTCGCCCAACAGCGTGTGATACATGCGCACCACTTCCGCGCCTTTTTCATACACGGTCATGGTGTAGAAATTGTTCATTTCTTCATAGCTGGCGGGGCGCACTGGATGCGCGGTCGGACCGGCGTCTTCGGGAAACTGATGCTGGCGCAGCATACGCACGTTGTCAATCCGACGCACGGCACGGCTGGCGCGGTCGCCTGAAAACTCCTGATCGCGGAACACAGTCAGGCCTTCTTTCAATGAAAGCTGAAACCAGTCGCGGCAGGTCACGCGGTTGCCCGTCCAATTGTGGAAATATTCATGGCCGATAACCGATTCGATGCCCTCGAAATCCGCATCAGTGGCAGTTTGACTGTCGGCCAGCACATATTTGGTATTGAAAATATTGAGGCCTTTGTTTTCCATCGCGCCCATATTAAAATCGCCGACGGCCACGACCATGTAAATATCCAAATCATAAGCCAGCCCGAAGCGCGTTTCGTCCCATTTCATCGCGTGTTTCAACGATTCCACCGCAAACGGCACTTTAGGCTTGTCGGCCTCAGCAGTGTAAAACTCAATGGCCACCTCGCGGCCGGTCTGCGTGGTAAACGTGTCTTGCGTCAGCGCCAAATCGCCCGCCACCAGCGCAAACAGATAGCTCGGCTTGGCAAACGGATCCAGCCATTTAACCCAGTGACGGCCGTCTGAAAGCGCACCGCCGTCGATTTTGTTACCGTTGGACAACAACACCGGATAGCGTTTTTTGTCGGCCACAATCGTGGTGGTGAATTTGCTCATCACATCGGGGCGGTCGGGATAAAACGTGATTTTGCGGAAGCCCTCCGGTTCGCATTGGGTAAACAGATTGCCGCCGCTCTCATACAAACCCATCAGCGACTTGTTTTCAGACGGCAGCAAGCGCGTTTCCACTTCCAAAACAAAATCTTCAGACGGCGCATCCGCCACTGTCAATTGCTCGCCGTTTAAAACATAATCCACTGTTTCGCCATCAATTTTCAGCGACACCAGTTCCGCCGAACCGTCCAGAACCAACGGCGCACCCGCACGCTTGGGTTCGACCAGCAAACGCGCCTTCACTTGCGTGTGCGTATCGAAAATATCGAAATGCAAATCCGTTTTGCGGATTTCGTGCGCCGGAGTTTGATAATCTTTCAGATAATGAACGGTATTGCTCATGGCATTGGCCTTTTAATAATGAATCCGGCCTAAAATATGGGTTTCAGACGGCCTCAATTCAAGCCCGTGCGGCAAACTTATTTCCCTGTCACCGGTTTCAATCACCAACGGATTCACAGCCGACCAAAAGGCCGTCTGAAAAGCCAAGCATATTCAGACGGCCACCCCAATCCGCCAAACTCAAAAACATTCCGCCGCCTGCGGCAAAAAACATTCCGACAAAAACAATTTCTCTCCCTGCCATTCAAACCACGACCGCCTGGCCAGCGCATACGGCGCGATCTCGGCAAACTGCAAAGGGCTTCTCGTCAAACCCTCAAGCCGGTTCGAAAACAGCAGCAATCCCAGCGAAGCCGCCCCTCGGTCGAGATGTTCGCACCAAAGCGACTGCGGCGCACAAACACTTTGCGCATGCACCAGCGGCACACCGTCCAGCAGCAACGTGACGCGGCGCTGGAAAACCACCCGCGGCAACGCATAATCGGCAAACAGATGCGGATCCTGCGTCAGCCCCAACGCATCAACCGCCACCGCAAACCGCCCGCGCGCCGACAAAAACCGCGTCAACGAATCCGCACAAACAAAATCTGCCAAACCGCCCGCCACCGGACAATTTTCCCGCCAATCCAACACCATACGCCACCCAACCCTTGCTGATAAAGCGACATTATATAGCGAAACGGATAGGGTGTTTTTTTATTCAAACAACATCGGAAGGCATGAAAAGGCCGTCTGAAATCATTTTCAGACGGCCTGCGCTAATTCAGCCTATTAAAAAACACGGTGTTCAAACGGTTGCGGATTCGCTTTGTTCAAGTCCATATCGAAATCGTCCACGGTAATGGCTATTTTCAGCAGACGTCTTGCCTCACGCAACTGTTCGGCTTCATCAGCGCTGATGAAGCCTTTTTCCACTGCTTCGCTGATTTTTTCAGACGGCTTGTTTGCCGACAATTGTCCTTTGGCTTCAGCCTTGCGCAAAGTCTGTTCCAATTTGTTGGTACGTCGGACAGCCTCCATGGCCGGTTTCAACACCGCCAACGGCTCATCTCCGTTATCCACTTCAGCCTGCGGATGGAAACGGAAACGGGTCAGGCGATCCAGCGTTTCACCATGCTGCTGCATATCGGCAGCCACCTGATGCACCAATTTGTCTTTGGGCGCACTTTCGCGCTTGCCCAACGGCAATACCACCACGCGCAACAAAGCGGCCGCCCAACGGTTGGGCAGGTTGGCTATCAGACCGGCCAACGCGGTTTCGGTTTCGTATAAAGCCAGACGCACGGCATATTCGGCAATCGGCAAATCCGCTTTTTGGGCGCCCTCGCGTTCAAACCGCTTCAGACAGGCCGACGCGATGTAGAGGTTGGAAAACGCATCGGCCAAGCGGCCGGACAGGCTTTCGCGGCGTTTCAAATCACCGCCCAAGCTCAACATGGCCACGTCAGCCGCAAAGGCAAACGCCGCGCTCAAACGATTAAGCCGTTTGTAGGCAAAGGCCAGCGGGCTTCTCGGTGCATAGCCGCCACCGTTGGTGAGGCCAAACACAAAGCTGCGGGCGGCATTGGATGCGCTTTGGCCTAAGTGTTTCTGAAAGGCTTGGTCAAACGCGTTCACATCATCTTTTTGCAACGCATTGATTTCGGTCAGCACATGATGATGGCAGCGAAATGCGCCCTGCCCGAAAATCATCAGGCAGCGGGTCAAAATGTTGGCACCTTCCACCGTGATGCCGATTGGTACAGCGTTGTACATCGAAGCCAGATAGTTGCGCGGCCCGCCGACCACGGCGCGGCCGCCGTGAATATCCATGGCATCGTTCATCACTTTGCGCAGGCGTTCGGTATTATTGAATTTCACCATTGCCGAAATCACCGATGGATTTTCACCCAAATCCAAGCCGGTCAAGGCCAAGTCTTGCGTGGCTTCCATTTGGTAAGTGTGGCCGCCGATGCGCGCCAATGCGTCGGCCACGCCTTCGAATTTACCGATCGGCAAACCGAATTGCTGGCGGATGCCAACCCATGCGGAAGTCGTCCATGCGGCGTGTTTGGCGTTGCCCACCGATTGCGACGGCAGCGAAATGCAGCGGCCGATGGACAAACATTCCATCAACATGCGCCAGCCCTGACCGGCGTAATCACGGCCGCCGATAATCCACTCCAGCGGGAAGAAAATGTCTTTACCCCACACCGGCCCGTTCCAAAACGGCGTTTCGTTCGGGTAATGGCGGCGTTGGTGATACAGACCTTCCATCGCGGTCGGCAGCAGGGCGCAGGTGATGCCGATGTCTTCCTTGCCGCCGAGCAAACCTTCCGGATCGCGCAATTTGAACGCCAAACCAATCACCGTGGCAATCGGCGCCATGGTAATCCAGCGTTTTTCAAAGCTCACGCGCACGCCCAATACGTTTTCATGATGCGAGCCGTCGCGCGGGTCGGTGTAGCTGCCGTAACACACGAAACCGGTGTCCGGAATCGCGCCCGCGTCCGAGCCTGCCCACGGGCTGGTCAACGCGAAACACGGCATATCAATACCCTTCGCCAAGCGCGGCAGGTAGTAGTCTTTTTGCTCGTCGGTGCCGTAGTGCTGAATCAATTCGGCAGGCCCCAAAGAGTTGGGCAGCATAATCATGTACGCCGCGGCCGGGCTGCGGCTGGCGATTTTGGTTGCCACTTTGGCATGTGCATAATGCGAGAATTGTTTGCCGCCGTATTTTTTGTCGATAATCATGGCGATAAAGCCCTGATCCTTCACATACTGCCACACTTCAGGCGGTAAATCCTTATCGTGATGGGTAAAGCGCCAATCATTGAGCATTTGGCACAAGGTTTCGGTTTCGTTATCGATAAAGGATTGTTCTTCTTCGGTTAATTTCGGGTCGCGATAGCCGGATAATTTGCGCCAATCCGGTTTGCCGTTGAAAATTTCCGCATCCCACCACACCGTACCCGCATCAATGGCGGCCTGTTCGGTAGCCGACAAAGGCGGCAGAATGTTTTTAAACAGCTTAAATGCCGGACGGCTGACAAATCTCATCCGCAGCGATGCCACGCCCAACAGCGCACACACCGCCAGCCACAGCAATGCAAACCACCATGCGAATACGCCCGTGAGCAAACCCAATACGCCCACAGCAACCCACAGCCACAACGGTGCGCTGAAAAATGCCAATGAGGCCAAACAAACTATAGCGATGATTGTGCCTAACATCGTTTCTCCTTTATTGATTTTCTCTGTATTTTTTATCGAGGCCGTCTGAAAATAAATTTAGCTTTCAGACGGCCTGTATTAATCGTCGCGCAAATTATCCAACAGCCGCTGCACCGTGGCTTTGAGCATAATCACGCTTTCCGGCGTCAGCCCTTGCAGCATTTTGGCTTCAAATGCCGCCGCTTCTTTCATGCAGCGGGCGAACACTTCGCGGCCGGTGTCGGTCAATTCAATCAACACCATGCGGCCGTGATTGGGGTCGTTGCGTTTGGTCACCCAATTGTGCTCCACCATGGTATTCACAATCTGATTGGCGGCTTGTGGCGAAATAAAAGAGCGGGCAGCCAACGCGGCATTGGCCGTGGCACCGCGCCGCTGAAGATTCGACAGCATGGTAAATTGCGGCAGACTCACGCCCAATGGTTTCAAGGCTTCGCTTAACTGCTGGTTGACCAAGCGGTCAAGGCGGCCGATGTTGTAGCTGACGGTCGGCTGGTTGGCGGTGTCTTCCCATGATTCATGTTTCATAGCCGTCACTCCGTAATCCTGTGTTTCAAAGCCCGTATCTTACTGCTTTTCAGACGGCCTTTCTATGCTGAAGGCCGTCTGAAAACAGGCCGGGGCATTAAGCTTTGGCTTCTTGTGTTTTCTTAAAGCGCAACACCAAGATAAACGCGCTGACAAAAGCCACGGCAATCACCGGAATGGCGGCGCTGATCACGGCCGAGCTCGATTGCCCCGCGCCCAAAATCAAACCTGCCAAAATCGGACCGGCAAACGAACCGGCGCGACCGACTGCCACCGCCGTGCCCACGCCCGTGCCGCGGATGGCCGCCGGATAAAACATACCGGCCAACGCGTAGAGCGTACCCTGACCGCCGATGATGAACATACCGCAAGCCAAAGTCGCGGCGATGATGCTGCCCAATTCGCTACCGGACGAGAGCGCATACAGCGCAGCCAACATACCGGCGTAAATCAACACCACCACGGCTTTAATATTGAGTTTGTCCAAGAACAAGCCCAACACCAGCGTACCGATCACACCGCCGACATTAAAACCGATTTGCACATAGTTAATTTCTTCGCGGCTGAAATTTTGGTTAGCAAACAACGTCGGCAGCCAGTTGAGCAACACATACAGCACAATCAACGTGCAGAAAAAGCTTACCCACAATTGCAGCGTGCCGAAAATACGCCCTTCACCGAACAAAATATGGCCGATGGAAAAGCTGCGCTGCTCGGCTTCCAGTTTGCTTTGCAGATAGGCTTTCGATTCCGGCAGCCAAAACCAAATAATCGGCACCAACAACAACGGCGCGAAACCGCCGACGTAGAAAATCGATTCCCAGCCGAATTGCTTGGCCATTGAAATCGCCACCAGCGACGTAATGATGCCACCGGCCGGCACGCCGCAATACATAATGCTTACTGCCGTGCCGCGCCATTTCGGATTCACTGCTTCCGTGGCCATGGTAATCAGAATCGGCAGCGCACCGCCCAAACCCAAACCGGTTAAGAAACGCGCGCCCAACAGCAGCGGAAAAGAATAAGCATGCGCCGTCAACACCGACATGATGCCGAACAAAACCGTGTTGGCAATCAAAATCGGCTTACGGCCATACATATCGGCCAATTTACCGGCCAGCAATGCGCCCGGCAGCGTGCCCAACGTCGCCGCCGAAAACGCCCAACCCAACTGCCTCGGATCAAGCTGGAAGGCTTCGCGCATCATCGGTGCGGCCACGCCCATCGATTGCAGGTCGAAGCCTTCCATCAGCGCCAGAATAAAACACAGTGCCAACGTGATTTTGGCACTGTTTTGTATGGTTCTTCCCTCAGTTGACATCATGTTCTCCTTGTATTTCATGTATTTATTGATTTATTTTTGGTTTGATTTTTCAGACGGCCTTATGACAAATCTCAAGGCCGTCTGAAAAAATTCACGGCGCCACAAAGCGGAGCGGATCTTCCACGCTGCCATACAAGGCTTCGATTTCCTGCGCACGTCGGTTACGCAACAAACGCTGGTTCAGATTGCCTTTATCGGTTTTCTCGCCCACGGTGCTGTCGGCGGCTTCTTCCATCAGATACAGCCGCGCAATGCGTTTCGAGCTGGCGCTGTAGCCTTTGTTGATTCTGGCCATAAAGTCTGCAAACCATTGCTGCACCGGTTCGCTCAACAAAACATCGTGCCAATCGGCATCAGGCAAACCGCTTTTGCGGTGGGTAACGGTCGGTTTCGGGAAAGCCAACACGCCGATTTCGTCTTTGCCCTCGCCCACCAACACCACGTCTTCAATCAACTCATTGCCGTGAATCAGAATGCGGTTGCGTAATTCGCCCACATTGACGAATGTACCGGTCATCAGTTTGAAATCTTCGGCGATACGGCCGTCGTACACCAAACCGTCTTCGATGTTGTCGGGATTGAGCAGGCGCACGGCGTCGCCGGTGCAGTAGAAACCTTCTTCGTCAAAGCTGCCGCGCGGTGTTTCGTGTCGCCAATAGCCGCGCATCACATGCGGGCCGCGCACACGCAATTCGAGTTTGTCATCTGCCGGCACCAGCTTCACCTCGCAACCCGGCGCAGGAAAACCGACAAAACCGGCCTCCAAATTTGATGGCCCTGTGGTGAAGGTGCAGGAAGGCGAGGTTTCGGTCATGCCCAAACCGGCCATGATGCGGATGCGTTCACCGCAATGGGCATAGCTGATGTCGGAAAGTTTTTGCCACAAATCTTGCGACAAAGCCGCTCCGGCAAAGAAAAACAGCTTCACATTTCTGAAAAAGGTGTCGCGCAATTGGGCATCGTCTTGCAAGGCATTGGCCAGTTGCGCCCACGCCACCGGCACATTCAGATACATGGTCGGCGAAATTTCTTTCAGGTTGCGGATGGTTTCGGGGAAACGCTCAGGCGTCGGGCGGCCGTCGTCGATGTAGAACGTACCGGCGTTGTACAGCACAATGCCTAAATTGTGGCTGCCGCCAAAAGTGTGATGCCAGCTCAGCCAATCCACCAATACCGGCGGCTCGTCTTCCATCACGGCCAAGGTTTGGCGCAGCATTTGCTGGTTGCTGCACAGCATTCTGTGTGTGGTCGGCACCACTTTTGGCAACGAAGTCGAACCGGAAGTAAACAGGAATTTGGCAATATCGTCGGCCTGAATCTTTGCGTGACGCTGCTCCACTTCATCGGTGGCCGGCGTATTGAGAAAATCGTCAAATTTCAGGCAGGCATGGTCGTCTAAATCGCCGGTGGTGGTGATAATCGGTTTGTCGAGCTGGCCGCAGGCTTCCAGATGCCGTCTGAAACCTTTGCCGTCGCCCGCAAAAAACATACCCGGCGTGAGCGTGTCAATCACATAGCGCAGCTTGTCGGGGCTGTTGGCCACCAGCGAATAAGCCGGTGCCACATAGGCATGCGGCATGCCCGCTACCATCGCGCCGAAATTAAGCAGGAAGGTTTCGATGGCGTTTTCCGACAAAATCATCAGCGGCCGCTCGGCACACAATTGATACGGCATCAAGGCTTGGGCAATGTTGCGCACGGCTTGCAGCGTTTGCGCGTAGGTGTATTTCTGCCATTGGCCGTCTGCACCTCGGCGGGCGACAAACACGCGGTCGGGATATTTTTCGGCGTTTTCATACAAACGCTGCGACAAGACTTCAGGATAAGGTTTTAAGGTTTCTTTGGGATGGATGTAAAACGTGCCGCCCTCTTCGCGCACGCCCACTTCATGGCCGCCCAGCTTGACCGGACGGATGGGATAATCGAGATAAGATGTGGTGTTCATGCAGTTTCTCCTCTGCTTTGATGTTCAGACGGCCTCGTTGCGTTTGTCACTGGTTTTATTGTCAAGGCCGTCTGAATGGATGCTTAAATCGGATAATGTTTCGGCGTGCTCCGTACGGTAATCCAACGCAATTCGGTAAATTCATTAATCGACGCATTGCTGCCGAAGCGGCCGTAACCGCTGTCTTTCACGCCGCCAAACGGCATCGGTGCTTCATCGTCAACAGTAGCCGAATTGATGTGGCAGATGCCGCTTTCAATGCGCTGCGCAATCGCCATCGCACGACCCAAATCGCGGCTGAACACGGCAGCCGACAAGCCGAACACGGAATCGTTGGCTTTGGCAATCGCTTCTTCATCGTCTTTCACGCGCTCCAGCGTACACACCGGACCGAACGATTCCTCGGTGTAAAGCTGCATGCCCGGCGCAATGCCGTCGAGCAGAATCGGGCTGATGGCGGTGCCATTGACTTGGTATTCGGTAATTGCTTTTGCACCTTTTTCTTCCGCATCGCGCACCATCGCCAAAATGCGGTCGGCCGAACGTTTGCTTTCCACATGAGCGATGTGGACTTGTTGGCGCGGGTCGCCGGTGACAAAACCGTCTATTTTCGCTTTCAGACGGCCAATCAAGTCGTCGGCCACGCTTTCATGCACCAACACGCGCTCGGTACTCATGCAGATTTGGCCTTGGTTGAAGAACGCGCCAAACGCAATCGCATTGGCCGCTTCGTCCAAATCAGCGTCTTCGCACACAATCACCGGTGCTTTACCGCCCAATTCCAACACCACCGGTTTCAGATATTCGGCGCATTGTTTGGCGATGATTTTGCCGACATGGGTCGAGCCGGTGAAGTTGACGCGTTTCACCGCAGGATGGGCAATCAATGCCGACACCACTTCCGGCGCATCTTCCGCGCTGTGGGTCACCAAGTTCACCACGCCTTCGCCCAAACCGGCTTCGCTCAAGGTGCGCACCAGCAATTCATGCGTGGCCGGACAATTTTCCGATGCTTTCAACACCACCGTGTTACCGCACGCCAACGGCATTGCCAGCGCACGGGTCGCCAAAATCACCGGCGCATTCCAAGGCGCCATGCCCACCACTACGCCGCACGGCACACGCATGCCCATGGCCATACGACCCGGCACATCGCTCGGAATCACATTGCCTTGAATCTGGGTCACCATACCCGCCGCATCGCGCAGCATATTAGCCGCCAAATGCACGTTAAAACCATACCACGCGCCGCTCGAGCCCATCTCGTCGATACCGATTTTGACAAACTCTTCCGCGCGCGAAGCCAACAAATCCGCCGCTTTGAGCAAACGGTTGCGCTTTTCGCCCGGCGGCAATGCAGCCCAAGCCGGAAACGCTTTTGCTGCCGCTTCCACCGCCGCATTGGCATCCGCCGCCTTACCGGCCGCCGCCACCGTCGCCGCTTGACCGCTTAAAGGGCCGAAACGCTCGAATGTTTGGCCGTCCGCTGCCGGACGCGATTCACCATTGATAAACAAATTGACTTGATTCATGAAATTCTCCTGTTGTCTCAGGCCGTCTGAAAGGTTTCAGACGGCATCAATATTTAGATTGCTTTGAATGAATCTTTTTGTATGTTAAGGAAACTGCAACGCTTTCACAATCTGTCCCCTCTCCCGCCGGCGGGAGAGGGTTAGGGAGAGAGTGGCTTGTCATCACAAAGCTACGTCACTTCATCACAAAAAGTTTCAGACGGCCTGCTTATTCAACCTTATCGTTTATAAGTCTGCAAGCCCGGTTTGATGGATTTTTCATCCAAGAACTGGCGCATACCTTCCGCACGGCCGCCTTCCGGATCGCGGAACAGACACTGATCCAGCTTGGCGTACAAATAATCTTCGTTTTGATCCCAAGTCAGCTCGCGGCAGCGTTTGAAACCGTTTTTCGCATAACGCAGCACCACCGGATTTTTCTCTAGCAGCGTTTGGCACAATTTTTCCACTTCGGCACGCAATTCAGCCAGTGGCACGCTCTTATTGACCAAGCCCATTTCGGCGGCTTGTTTGCCGTTGAAGGTTTCGCCGGTCATGATGTAATACAGCGATTGACGGTGGCCGACGGTATCTGCCATTGCCTTGCTCACCAAATTGCCCGGCGGAATGCCCCAGTTGATTTCCGACAAACCGAACACGGCTTCATCAGCAGCAATCGCCAAATCGCAAGCCACCAGCGGCGAGAACGCACCGCCGAAACACCAGCCGTTTACCATCGCAATGGTCGGTTTATTGTAAAAACGCAGCATCTGCCATTGCCATTTGCACGCTTCGCGGCGGGCTTTTTCTTGGGCAATTTCCGGCAGGCCGTCGGTTTCGCGGAAATACTCTTTCAAATCCATGCCCGCCGTCCACGCGCTGCCTTCGCCGGTAATCACCACCACGCCGACATCGGCATCCTGCTCCAACACTTCCAACACATCGCCCATTTCACGGTTGAGCGTCGGGCTCATGGCATTGCGTTTGTCGGGGCGGTTGAACGATACCCACGCGATTTGGTTTTCTACGGCCACTTTCACTGTCTGCCAGCGGTTTTCGTATGACATGGTTTCTCTCCTCTATATGATTCGGGTGTTTGTTAGGACATGGCTTGAGTATAATATCAACTAAATTGACATTTCAAGCCTTGCAAATAGAATTTACACAAATCTGCCCAAAAATTAATTTAAATTTATGATTTTAAATGATTTAATTTTTACAAAATTACAGAAATGGTTGAAATATGCTTTATTTTTCATCATTTTATTATCATGTAAATTGATATAAAAAGGCCGTCTGAAAACATTCCAGACGGCTTCTTTCCCAATCATATTACTTATGAAATTATTGTCACTTAACCTTTCAGACGGCCTGAAATCTTAAGCGAAAACGGTGACGGTCTGGCGACTGATGAGCGTCAACACACCGTTTTTATCCCACATCCGCGCTTCGGTGTGGCCGTAGCCTTCCGCCGCATAATCGGTATGCACTTCGTATTGCCAGAAATCATCCAGCGTGATGTCTTGTGGCTCGTGCAGCAATTCCAGCGTCCAAGTCAGGCTGCTCATCGGCGCGATGCCGTCAATCAATACGGCAGGTGCAGGTGGGAAACCGTCGGCCAATGCCACCAAGTGCGCCAAGGTAAACTCGCCCTGTTGGTTTTGAAAACGCGTATAAGCGCCAAACGAAGCGCGTTCCGCCCCGCTAAACGCCTGCGCCCCTTGCGCCCAGCGCAAATCCAAATAATGAAGAAACGCCAATTCCAAACCGCCCAAATCACGCTGGATCGGCAAACCCTGCGGCGGCTGCCATGTCGGCGCAGGCGTTGATGCCGTCTGAACCGCTTTTGATTCACGCGCTTCGCCAAAACTGGCCAGCAACACCGCCAACACCTCACCGCCCTGTGTCAAATGCACTTCGCCCTGTACCACCGATTTCCCCACCCGCAATATGCGTGCATCCAAATGCACGGCTTCTGCGGCATTGATGGGGCCGACAAAATTTACCGTCAACGAACGCAGGCGGCGCGGTTTGTCCAAAATATGCTGCAACTTCACCAGCATCAAAGCCGCCGTTACCCCGCCAAACAGCGAACGGCCTTGAAACCAATCCGCGCCGACGGTGATGTCGTTTTGCGTTCCCAACGCTTCAAATGCTTGATTCAAATCCATATTCTTTCTCCTGTTGTGTGCTTATTGTTTTTAAATTATATAAAGCAGATTGATATGGTGGCAATTAAAAAATACACAAAAGGCCGTCTGAAACATTCAGACGGCCTTTGTATGCTTCAGGCAACTTAACCTAAAAACCCACCCAAATTCAGCAGGAACAGCACGGCAAAACCCACCAAGTAAATCAAACCGACAATCGCCAAGGCTTCCATGCCTTTGGAGAGTTTGTGTTTTTTGTCGGCTTTTACTAAGCGGTAGTTCAACCATGCGAACACCGGTGCGGCCAAGAATGCGGAAATCATGGCAAATTTCAGCAATTCGGCCATCGCGCTGTTGAACCACAAAATCAGCGCCAAGCCGGTGCCGGCAACCCACAAATACCAGCCGAACAATTCGCCTTTGCGCACGCTGTCTTTATGGCGGATCAGGCGCACGGATTCCGATACGGCGCGAGCGTAGCCGTCAATCACGGTGATGGTGGTGCCGTACATACAGGCAAATGCGATAAACGCCACCAGCGGGCGCGCCCATTCGCCTATAGTTACGGCATACATATTGATCAACTGGCCGATGTATTTGCCGCCGGCCATTTGCACGGCTTCGCCGTTGCCGTATTGCACATACGCGCCCAACACCAGAAACACCACCGCCAACACCGCGCTGGTATAGAAACCGACGTTAAAGTCGAAAATGCCGTCGCGGTAGCTGGAAGGTTGGATCTTTTGTTTTTCCGTCACCCACAAAGAGTTAATCGCGGAAATTTCAATCGGCGCCGGCATCCAGCCCATCAAGGCGATGATGAAGCCCAAGCCCGCGAGCGTCCACGGGGTCGGCTCGATAAAATCAGGCTGCATCTGCATGCCGCGCGACATGGCGATACCGGCCGCAATCACGGTTGCCACTGCCAAGCTGGCGACAATGGTTTTGGATACGCGGTCGAGTGCGCGGTATTGGCCGCTCACCAAAATCAGCAGGCAGGAAAGCATAATCAAGGCAGCAATCACGCCGGTTTCCAAACCAAGATTCGGCAAGGCCATTTTGATAATCGCCGCCGTCACCACTGCTACCGCGCCGGTGCTGATGGTTGCGGAAACGAAACACAGCAGCGCAAACACCCATAAATAAAAGCGGCTTTTCTCGGCATAGCCCTGCACCAAGCTCTTGCCGGTATCCATGGTGTAGTGCGCGCTGAAGCGGAAAAACGGATATTTCAGCAAGTTGGTTAAGATGATGATTAAAGCCAGCTGCCAACCATACAGCGCACCGGCCTGCGTGGACGCAATCAAATGCGAGCCGCCGATGGCCGCAGAAGCCATCAAAATACCCGGCCCGAGCGCGCTCATGCGGCTGCGCCAAGTGGATGTTGAAGTGTGTGTTTGATTTTGTGCCATTTTGTTACCCGTCTTTTTCAGACGGCCTTTAAAATGATTGATTACCAACGAAAAGACTGCGTCACCCCGCCTGCTGCACCACCATTGGACGCACCAAAAAAACCGCCGGTGTGGGTATGGCTGCATCCGGCCAGTACAAAAGTTAACACAGTTATCATCATCAATTTTTTCATAATAATTTGTATTTCCATCAAATTTTCTAATTTATCGCCAAATACAACACCTTTAAAACCACAGCAATCAACAAAATTTAACATTGTCACAGAACTGTCACAAAACATCGCTAAAGTAGCAGCGGTTTCAAACAGCTTCCATTTTATTATAAGGAAAAATCATGGGCACGGCTCCTTCTGATGCAAGTGTTAAAAAAATCAATGCCATATTCGCCGCATTACTCATCGGCGCGGTCGGCTACTTTATCGTGTGGGGCATGGGCTATACCAACGGCAACCACACCATGCTGTTCTTATTGGCGACTTTGTTCGGCGTATTTATGGCGTTTAACATCGGCGGCAACGACGTGGCCAACTCGTTCGGCACATCGGTCGGCGCCGGTACGCTGACCATCACGCAAGCCTTATTGGTGGCGGCGATTTTTGAAGTCAGCGGCGCGGTGATTGCCGGTGGCGAAGTGACGTCCACCATCCGCAAAGGCATCATCGACTTAAAAGCGATGGATCTGGAGCCTATGCAGTTTGTCTACATCATGATGTCCGCCCTGCTTGCTTCCGCTTTGTGGCTGCTGTTTGCCACTAAAAAAGGCTGGCCGGTATCGACCACACACTCGATTATTGGCGGTATCGTCGGCAGTGGTTTGTGTTTGGGTTTCTTGGGCAGCGGCTCGGATGCTTTCTCGCTGCTGCAGTGGGACCGCTTGGCGCAAATCGCGATTTCTTGGGTGTTGTCGCCGGTGTTGGGCGGTTTGGTGTCGTATGTGTTGTTTTCGCAAATCAAAAAATATGTGCTGGATTACAACACCGCTGCCGATGAGCGCTTGAAACAAATCAAGCACGAGAAAAAACTGTATAAAGAGCAACACCGCGAAGCTTTCGAGCGCTTGAGCGAACACGACAAAATCGAAGCCGCCTCGGCCATGGCGCGTGACGTACAGATTTATGAAGACCCGGATTTAGACCCGAAAGAGCTGGAATCGGCCTACTACAAAGGTTTGCATGAAATAGACAGCCGTAAAAACAGCATCGATACCTACAAAGCGCTGCAATCTTGGGTGCCACTGATTGCTTCGGTTGGCGCAATGATGATTGCTTCTATGCTGATTTTCAAAGGCTTGAAAAACCTACACTTAGGCATCGGCACAGTGGGCAACTTCCTGATGATCGGCATGATTGGGGCGGCGGTGTGGATGGCAACCTTTATTTACGCCAAAACCTTGAAACGCAAAGACTTGGGCAAATCCACATTTTTGATGTTCTCATGGATGCAAGTGTTTACCGCTGCCGGCTTCGCTTTCAGCCACGGCGCCAACGACATCGCCAACGCCATCGGTCCGTTCGCCGCGATTATGGACGTGTTGCGCACCGGTGAAATCGGTTCCGAATCGCCTGTACCTGCCGTAGCGATGCTCACATTCGGTATCGCCCTGATTGTCGGCCTGTGGTTTATCGGTAAAGAAGTGATTCAAACCGTCGGTACCAACTTGGCCGAAATGCACCCTGCTTCCGGCTTTACCGCCGAATTGGCCGCCGCTTCGGTGGTGATGGGTGCGTCGTTATTGGGCTTGCCGGTATCGAGCACACACATTCTGGTCGGCGCGGTATTGGGCATCGGCTTGGTCAACCGCAACGCCAACTGGGCATTGATGAAACCAATCGGCTTGGCTTGGGTCATCACCCTGCCGTCTGCCGCGATGCTCTCGGTAGTCTGCTTCCTGATTTTGCGTAACGTGTTCTAAGGCAGAACAAACAATCCATGCCGTCTGAAAGGGTTTTCAGACGGCATTTTTTTATTTTGTAGGATGGGTGTTAACCCATCATTTTCAAAACTGCTTTTTCATCACGATTCACATTTCAAAATGGCGGGTTTACACCCGCCCTACATACAACAAGGCCGTCTGAAACCTAATGGTTTTCAGACGGCCTTTCTTTCACATCACATTAATGGCGGAAATGGCGCACACCGGTAATCACCATTGCGATGCCGTGTTCGTCGGCAGCGGCGAACACTTCTTCATCGCGCATAGAGCCGCCCGGTTGGATAATCGCTTTGATGCCTTGTTCGGCAATCACATCAATACCGTCGCGGAACGGGAAGAAAGCATCCGATGCGGCACACGCACCGTTTAATTCCAGATTTGCGTCTTGCGCTTTGCGGGCAGCGATGCGGGTAGAATCCACGCGGCTCATTTGGCCGGCGCCGATGCCGTAGGTTTGGCCACCTTTGCCGAACACGATGGCATTTGATTTCACGAACTTGGCCACGTTCCACACAAACAGCAAATCATTGAGCTCTTGTTCAGTCGGCTGGCGTTTGGTCACGACTTTCAAATCGGCTGCGGTGAGTTTGTGGATATCAGGCGTTTGCACCAACAAGCCGCCGCCGACGCGTTTCAATTCAAATTGGTTCGCGCCCTCTTCCAACGGCACTTCCAATACGCGCACATTTTTCTTGGCGGCAACGATTTCCAAGGCTTCGTCGGTAAACGCCGGCGCCATCAACACTTCCATAAATTGGTTGTCGGTGATTTGTTTCGCCGTTGCGCCGTCCACTTCGCGGTTGAAGGCGATGATGCCGCCAAACGCGCTGGTGGTGTCGGTGGCATAGGCCAAACGGTAGGCATCCAAGGTGTTGGCAGCCACGGCCACGCCGCACGGATTGGCGTGTTTCACAATCACGCAGGCCGGTTGGTCGAAGGATTTTACGGCTTCCCAAGCGGCATCGGAATCGGCGATGTTGTTGTACGACAATTCTTTGCCCTGCAATTGACGGTAGGCGCTCAAGCTGCCGGCTGCCGGATACAGGTCGCGGTAAAACGCAGCTTTTTGGTGCGGATTTTCGCCATAGCGCATGTCTTGCACTTTAATCCAGCTTTGGTTGAACTGGCTCGGGAAATCGCCCGCTGCCGGCTCGCCGCTCAATTTGTCGTCGGCCAAGGCGGTCAGGTAGTTGGAAATCATGCCGTCGTATTGCGCGGTGTGGCTGAAGGCTTTGCGCGACAGGTTGAAACGGGTTTTGTCGCTCAATGCGCCGCCGTTGTTTTCCAATTCGGCAGCGATGTCGGCAAAATCAGCGGTATCGGTGACGATGGCAACGTGTTTCCAGTTTTTCGCGGCAGAACGCACCATGGTCGGGCCGCCGATGTCGATGTTTTCAATCGCATCTTCCAGCGTGCAATTCGGCTTGGCGATGGTGGCGGCAAACGGATACAGGTTCACACACACCAAATCGATGTTGCCGATGCCGTGTTTTTCCATTTTGGCGACATGCTCAGGCAAATCGCGGCGACCCAAAATACCGCCGTGGATTTTCGGATGCAGCGTTTTCACGCGGCCGTCGAGCATTTCGGGAAAGCCGGTGTAATCGGCCACTTCAATAACAGGAACACCGGCGTCTGCCAATAATTTCGCAGTACCGCCGGTGGATAAGATTTCCACGCCCAGTCGGGTTAAAGTTTGGGCAAATTCAACCACGCCGGTTTTGTCGGACAGGCTGATCAGGGCACGTTTTACGGTTGCCATTCGGATTCCTTTTTGAGTTGGGTTAATTGAAGAGGCCGTCTGAAACAGGGGCGCGACGGCGCAAATCGGTCAGGCCGTATTATCGCCTATTTTACGTTTTTTTGCAGTATCGACCGCGCTATTTTTGTGGGAATTGTAAACAATTTGCTGCAAACGATACACAACAGGCCGTCTGAAAATCTGTTTTCAGACGGCCTGTTGATTACTCGACTTTCCACGCATAATTCAGCCATTCTTTGTCTTCTGCCGCGCCTAAGCGTTGGTAGAAACGTTGTCCGGCATCATTCCATGCGGCGACGGTCCATTTGATTTGGCCGCAGCCTTTGGCCTTAGCTTCGGCATATAAAGCGTGCATCAGCTTTTCGCCGATTTTTTGGTTGCGGAAATTTTCAGAGACGTATAATTCTTTGATGTACACCGCCGGTTGGTTTTGCGCGGTGTAGTTTAAAAAGTAATACACCAACATGCCGCCAATCAGGCCGTCTGAATCGGCAACCAAGCAGTGAAAATCGGGCGGTTGTTTGTCAAAACCGCGCTCTTTCACGATTTGCGGTGTGATGGCAAAGCTGTCGATATAGTGTTCAAACACGGCCAAATCGCGCATAAGCGGCCACACTTGTTCGATGTCTGTCTCCTGCATGGGGCAGATGGTGATGCTCATTTGGTTTCCCTGTTTATTTGGATGGTCAACAGGCCGTCTGAAAACGCAATAATCGTTTTCAGACGGCCTGTTTTGGTTTTAATCGTCCAGCAACCCGTGCTGTAATAATTTTTTGCGCAAGGTATTGCGGTTCAAGCCCAGCATGGCGGCGGCTTTGGATTGGTTGCCGTTGCATTCGTCCATCACGCATTGCAGCATGGGTTTTTCCACTTGGTGCAGCACCATATCGTACACGCCCACCGGCGTTTCACCGGCCAAATCTTTGAAATATTGTTTTAAATTTTGCGCCACACATTGCGCGATATCGACTGTTTGCGTTTTCATCGTTTGCTCTTTTCTTTTCACATTGTTTTCAGACGGCCTCACTAGCTACCGCCCATCACTTTAATCCCCAATAATGCCAATGCGCCGCCACACACGCGGTCTATCCAATGGCCAAAACGCTGGAAACGGCGGTTGACTGCCGGCACCGACAACATCAAGGCCACCAAACCAAACCAGACAAACAGCATCAGCGTCATCCAAGCGCCGTAAGCCGCCATTTGCCACAGCGGCGTGGTCGGCGACAACACCACGGTAAACAGCGACAGCATATACACCACCGCTTTCGGGTTCAGCACATTACACAACACGTCGCGCCAAATGATTTTCCAAGCCGATTCGGCCACCATTTTTTCGGCACGGATTTCGGCCACTTCGCCTGCTGCTTTGGCTGTCAGCCCTTTGTAGCCGATATAAATCAGATACAGGCCGCCGACGATTTTAATCACGGTCAGCAAAGTCGCCGATTGCGCCACCACAGTGACCAAGCCCAACACCGAATAAACGATGTGCACGCCAAAACCCAGCGCAATGCCCAACGCCGTCAGCAAACCTGCCGCACGGCCACGACTTAAGGATTGCTGCGACACCAACACAAAATCAGGGCCGGGCGACATGCAGGCCAAAAAATGTACGCCGGTAATGAGCCAAAAACCTTGCCAAAAATCCATGATTGTCCTTATGGGGTGTTTGATGTTTCAGACGGCATTGAAGGTGTGTCGTTGTTTATCGAACCACCCTCTCCCTAGCCCTCTTCCGCCAGACGGGAGAGGGGACGGATTCGCTAGTTTCAGAGATAGCGGAGCCAAAGAACAGCTCGATTAAGTAACCAATCTGATTGAGGCCGTCTGAAAGATTCTGTTTCATTGACGTCCTTCCCTCCCTGAAGGGAGGGAATTCCTACGGCGATTTGTGAACGGCATTGAGCCATTCACAAATCGCTTCGGTGGGTTTCTGCTGCTGACCGCCTTACTGCACGGTTCACTTCACAGACGCTACGGGCACGTCCTGCCCTGAAACTTCATTTTACTTTTGCGCTGCCAAAATCTCTTGACCGCGCTTTAACACATTGATTGCACCCACAATATCCGCATTGTTTTGATAGCCACATTGCACACATTCAAAGTTTGCCTGTGTTTGACGGTTATCTTTGGCAGTATGTCCGCAAGCTGGGCAACAACGACTGGTATTTTGTGGCGGAACAGCCACCAAATGCCCACCGCGCCACAACAGCTTATAGTCCAACTGACGGCGAAACTCAAACCAAGACTGGTCTAAAATCGCACGGTTTAAGCTTGATTTGGCAGCAACGTTTTTTCCATGCTGCACGGCGTTGCCTTTAGCGGATTTGGACATATTCGCCACCTGCAAATCTTCCACATACACAATCGCGTGGTTTTGGCTGATTGCGCTGCTGATTTGGTGCAGGTAGTTTTTACGGATATTGCTGATTTTGTGGTGCAAACGGCTGATTTTTGCTTTCAGTTTCTGCCAGTTTTTGCTGAATTTGGTTTTGTGTTTGAACTGTTTTTGCAGTTTTGCTAGTTTGCCTTTCAACGTTTTGAATGCGTTGATTGGCTCAAAAAACTGACCATTGGACAATGTTGCAAATTTGGCAACACCCATATCAATCCCAGTTTCGCCACCGTTTGGCTGCGCGATTTCCTGCTCGGTTTCGGTTTGCATAGATACAAACCATTTACCGCATTTTTGCGATACGGTTACGTTTTTCAGGCTGCCTGAAACGTGTCGGCTGTTGCGATAGCGCACCCAACCGATTTTGGGCAAATAGATACGATTATTTTGCTGCTCCAATTTACAGCCTTGCGGAAAGCGGAAACTGTCTTTTTCGCCTTTGCGTTTGAATTTGGGGAAATCTGCGCGTTTGGCAAAGAAGTTTTTGAATGCGCTTTCCAAGTCTTTCAAACTTTGCTGCAAAACTTGGCTGTGGCAGTCTTTTAGCCAGTCTAATTCTCGTTTCCATTCAGGCAGCAAATTTGCGATTTTGGTGTAGCTAAATTTGAACGAATTATCTTGTTGATATTGTTCGTTTTGATACGCCAAAGCACGATTGAATACGAAACGCGAACAACCGCAAAATTGTTTCATTTTGCGGATTTGCTCGCCGTTTGGCATCAGTTCAAATTTGAATGTTTTGAGTATTAACATGATTTCATGGATAATGGAATTTTTAGCAATTTTACACTTGGTCTATGGAAAAAGAAACTGATTTAAGACGTGGTCGGCACGTTGTTTTTAATCTTCATGTACATTTGGTATTTGTCGCAAAATATCGCCGAAAAGTGTTCACAAAAGAAATTTTGGACGATATGCGCGGTATTTTTGAGAGCGTCTGCACCGATTTTGAAGCGCAACTGGTGGAATTTGACGGCGAAGATGACCATGTTCATTTACTTGTGAACTATCCGCCCAAAGTGTCTATTTCAAAACTGGTGAACAGCTTGAAAGGTGTATCTAGCCGCATGATTAGACAGAAAAATTATCCAAGCATCAAACAAAAATTATGGGGCGGTGCGTTGTGGTCGCCGTCTTATTTTGCAGGTAGCTGTGGTGGTGCGCCGATTACGATTATTCGGCAGTATATTGAACAGCAGAAAACGCCTGATTAACTGAATATCAACGGTTTTAGGACTGCTACGCAGTCCGCGCCTTATATCTCCGCCGTGAACGGCGAAGTTTTACGGCGCAGCCTGATAAAATTTCAAACGGCCAAACAGCAGTTTATCCATCAACAGTAACCTGTCCCCTCTCCCGTCTGGTGAAAGAGGGCTAGGAAGAGGGTGGCACTTTGCTTATTCGCTATTTGTATGAATCAACGATAAGCACACACCCAAGCATCGGTCTTTTCAGGTAGTTTATCCAAATAAGCCGCCAGCGCATCATACTGCGCCGCAGCGGAATCCAAGCGGTTGATTTCGCGGCGGGTTTCCATGCCTTCGGGCATGGGGTCGAGATACCAGCCGATGTGTTTGCGCGCGATTCTTAAGCCGCTTTGTTCGCCATAAAATTCGTGCATGGCGCGGATATGGGCGAGCACGGTGTCGCTGCATTGCTTCAGCGGCAAGGCTTCGGGCAGCGTGCCGTGTTCGGCGAAATGTTTCAAATCGCGAAACAACCACGGCTGGCCTTGTGCGCCACGGCCAATCATCACGCCGTCGGCACCGGTTTGCCGCAACACTTCAGCGGCTTTTTGCGGTGAAGTGATGTCGCCGTTGACCCACAGCGGTATGTTCAGACGGCTTTTGGCTTCGGCAATCAATTCGTAACGCGCCTCGCCTTGATACATCTGTGTGCGCGTGCGGCCATGCACCGCCAATGCGGCAATACCGGCATCTTCGGCGATTTGGGCGATGGTGAGCAGGTTTTGATGGTCGTCGTGCCAGCCCAAACGCGTTTTCAAGGTTACCGGCACATTCACCGCCTGCACCACTGCCTGCAAAATCTCGGCCACCAGTTTTTCATCTTTCAACAAAGCGCTGCCCGCCAATACATTACACACTTTCTTGGCGGGACAACCCATATTGATATCAATCACTTGTGCGCCAAGCTCAACATTATAACGCGCGGCTTCGGCCATCACTTGAGGCACATTGCCAAGAATCTGCACCGCCACCGTGCCGTTTTCATCGGAAAAATCGCTGCGGCGTAAGGTCTTTTTGGTGTGACGCAACTCGGGATCGCTGGTGACCATTTCGCACACCGCCCAACCCGCGCCAAACTCGCGGCACAAACGGCGGAAAGGCTTGTCGGTAATGCCTGCCATGGGTGCAAGTGCGATGGGGGTGTCAATGGAATATGCGCCGATTTGCATGGTTGCCGCCGTGTTTGAAAGGGCTGTGATTGTACAATTTTTAAGCAGTTTTTCCAAACACTTTTACATTAAACAAGGCCGTCTGAAAACCGATTTCGTCTTTCAGACGGCCTCATGCCTACTTATGCTTCTTTCGATGTTGAAACCGCAATCAGCAGCGGCACCAACATTTCAATAATCAGATTTTCAAACAAGGGCGTATCCAGCGGCGATTCATCATCGTGGCCGAATACCAAAGCCACTTCGGTATAGCTACCCTGCCCCGGGTTCATTTTGTTGCCGAAATACGCACCCGCTGCAGCGGATTGTGCGGCTTCCCATTCTTGTTTTTTCAGGTAGGCTTGGGCAGCAGCCAAGCTGGTTTTGGCGAAAAACGGCAAGGGGCGGTGTTGGCCGATGTTGTAGTATTCGAGCCATGTTTGCAGGATGTCATGGGCGGTGTGGCGGTCGATTTCGGGATAGACCACGGTTTCGTCGTTCGATACAAAATAGCTTTGGCCACTTTCGCTTTCAGACGGCCTCACGGCATTGAACAACACATGCTCCAGCAGCAAGGCAATGCGCTCGGGGGCGTTAAGCTTTTTGTTGCGGAACATGATTTGGCCGCATTGATACACATGGTTCAGGCTGCCGCTTAGGGTTTGCTGATCGAATACCAATTCGTAAGCCACCGGCGGTACTTTCGGGCTTTCGAGCAAATCTTGGTCGAGCTGTTTGGCGGCGGCTTGGAAACGCTGCTGCCACAAGCTGCCCAGTTCACCGGTAGGCAACAGGCTCTCGGCATTGAGCTTGGTTTCAACGCTGGCAAAATCCTGCCGCTGCCGGCGCGCTTCCAGATACGCATCGGCAATTTTTTCGCCCTGCTCCGGCTCGAACGGCTCAGCCGATTCCCATGCTTCATCGCGATAGGGCTCGCGCCAGCCCAAGGTTTGGCGCAGCCATGCTTTGACCGGATTTTTCCAAAAGCCGATAAATTCGTTTTGCGTGACGATAGCAGGCGGTTCGGCTTCATTGCCCAAAGGTTGCTTGAAAAACGGTGCCATTTTTTCAGACGGCCTGTGTGCCGCTTCGTTCAGGGCTTGGGCGTAATCGCTGCGTGTGCTGATAAGCTTGACAGAATCTTGCAATTGGAAATAGCGCGTGGAAAAGGCTTGCAACGGATGTTGGCACACCCAGTTTGCCAGCAAATCTTTGCTGCGTTTTCCGGTCATTTCGGCGATGGTGTCGATGAGTTCGCTCAATAAGGCCGATGGCGCCAGCTCGGCATCGTTGACAATGCTGCGGCCGACATACGACAAATACAGAATCTCGCGCGCGCTGATGATGGCTTCGAGAAACAGATAGCGGTCGTCATCACGGCGGGCGCGGTCGCCTTTTTTCGGGTGTTTGGCAATCAAGTCGAACACGGTCGGCTTGGTGTTGCGCGGAAAATCGCCATCATTCAAACCCAATAAACACAATACTTTAAACGGCAGGCTGCGCATCGGCACCATGCTGCAAAAGGTCATGCCGCCACGCAAAAAACCGGCTTGGCTCTCGCTGCTCAAAAAGCGGCTGATGTGGCGGATAACGGTGTGCTGCGGCAACAGGCCGTCTGAAAACCCTGATAATGCCACTTCTTCCTGCCATTTCACCAAGGCTTGCTCGAATTGCTGCGCGGCGTATTGGTCGTCGTCGCCCAAGGCAAATAAGCCGTCGCGCAATTGGCGTATGCGTTCAATCCATTCATCGACTGTGGTGGCGGTTTGCCATGTTTGCGCGGTGTTAGCCAAGGTCTGCATAAAAGCGGTGAAGCGGCTGAACACGGCCAATTGGTTGACATCGCCGTGCCACGCGCTGACGTTTTGCCACATGCCGTCGCCGCCTGCGGGCAGCATCCAGCCCAGCACCAAGCGCGACAAAGCCTGCTGCCAAGTAAACAAATCATCCGCCGCGCCGCGCATCTTGCCATCCAAACCCCAATGCACGTTGAGTTCGGCGATGGTGTCGTGCAGCAGCGGCAAATCTTCTTCGCTGATTTCAAAGCGGTTTTGCACCAAATGGCTGTCGAGCAGCGGCAGCACTTTATCCACTTCAAAGCGGCTTTCCAGCAAGGCCAATACTTGTTCCAACGCGTAAAAAAGCGGCTGACGGCGGCTGAGCTTCACATCGGAAATGGAATACGGCAAGGCTTGCGTGCCGTCTGCCGCGCGGCCGAACACGGCTTCGATAAACGGGCTATACGGCTCGATATTCGGGGTCAGCACGGCGATGTCGTGCGGCTGCCAATCGGGATGCTCGTGCAAAATGTGCAGCAGTTGGTCTTTCAAAATTTGCAGCTCACGCAAGGGGCTGTGTGCCGACACCACGCGGACAGAGCCGTCTGAAAGCAGCGCATCGCCCTTTTCTGCCTCGTTTTCAGACGGCAGCGATAAGGTTTGAATGTCGTTTTGCAAACGGTGCAGCAAGGTCGCTTCGCCGCTGCTTTCGGTTTCGTACACCGGCGTTTCCATCTCGATTTCCGACAGAAAATCAAAGAAATCACGCCCCTGCTTGCCCAATGAAGCCAGCAGCGGATGGCCGGTTTGGCTCAAATCGACATCATCGCTGCTTTTCAAAATTTGCGCCGCTTCAATCACATTGCCCCAATGCTGCTCGCTCGGATTGAGCGCGAACACAAACACATCACAATGCTCTGAAATGGCTTGCAAAAGCTGCAAATACATCGGCGCCATAGTGGATATGCCGAACACGAAAAAGCGTTCGGGCAGGTTTTGCGGCGACAAATTGGCCAGCAAGGTTTCCCACAAGGCCACGCGGTGCGGCGCGGTTTGTCTGCCGTCGTCCAGAAAACGCCACAATTGCGCCTGCCAGATTTCATCTTCGCCCAAATCCAGCAGCTTGCCTTCCTGCCATGCATCAATCCATTGCGGACGGTACACCAAATATTGGTCGAAAATATCGGCTAATTGTCCGGCCAAATGATAATCCGCCGATTCGCCACTGCGTAAATAGCTTTGCAGCTTGTTACGCACAATTTCAAATTCTGGCGCCGTCTGAAACGCTTTGCTGCGGAACAATGCCAACAGCCGCCAGCGCATCACTTCGGGTGAAAACGGGCTGAGCGCAGGCACGTCGGGAATCAGCTCGCGCATCAAGCGCCATGTCAAACCGGCCGGCAGACTGAATTTCAGGTTCGCTGCCACGCCCAGTTCTTTCGCCAAATAGCTGCTCAAATAACGGCGCATGCCTTGGCTTTGCACGATAATTTCTTCCGCCGTCAACGCGTGTTTCAAGGGCTGAAGCTGCTGAATGCGGCTAAACAAAGCGGCGAGCGATTCGAGACGGTTGGATTGATAAAGGTAAAACATGGCACGGGCTCAAGTAGATAAAAGATGATAATGGATTATAAGGCCGTCTGAACCCTGATTGACGGTTTATTTTCAGACGGCCTCATAGATAAAATATGAAATATCAATGATAAAACAAACCTTGTTTGAAAATAAGAATATATATTCTAAATTCAGCAGAATATAGCCATATTAGCGAATAAATTTGTCTTATATCAGATTTGTTCGCATTTTTATGGTAATTGTATTCATCGCCAACCAAGCCATCACTATAATAGCCCGCTTTTAATGCAACGGGAAACCACATGACCCCCACCCCTACCGCGCCGGATATGGCGCAACCAGCCAACCGCCGTTATCTCACTGTGTGGCGTTGGCATTTTTATGCCGGCTTTTTTGTCGCGCCTTTTTTAATCTTACTGGCTGCCACCGGCTTGGCCATGCTGCTGTTTGCCAACATCAGCGGCCGCGAAGGCGAACGGATTCATGTTACCCCGCAAGCTGTGGTGCAACCTTTGTCGGTGCAAGCCGAAGCGGCGCGCAGCGCCTTGCAGTCGGAAACCGCGTCGGTGGTGCAATACATTGCCCCGCGCACCGACGATATGGTGGCAGTATTTCGGGTCAACGACGACGGCAAGGCCATGATGGTGGCGATTGATCCTTACACAGCGCAGCCAGTAAAAGTGTTTCCGCGCAATCAGGATTGGTATCATTTGATGGATGAAATCCACAGCGATATTCTGCTCGGCACGTTTGGCGATTATTTATTGGAAACCGCGGCATCGTTAACCATTTTGCTGATTATCACCGGCATTTATTTATGGTGGCGCAAACAAGGCAGTCTGAAAAATATGCTGTTGCCGAAACTCACTTCCGGCCGCTCCGCTTGGCGTAATATTCACGGCGCAGTCGGCGCGTGGATTTCGCTGATTTTATTGTTGTTCTGCTTATCGGGCATTGCGTGGGCCGGTATTTGGGGCGGTAAGGCGGTGCAGGCTTGGAGCCAGTTTCCGGCAGGTAAATGGGGCGTGGCACCCAACCCCGAATCTGATGTCGTGACTTACGGCGAGTTATTAAATGACGGTAAAACCAAAGAAGTGCCATGGGTGCTGGAGCTGACGCCCATGCCGCAATCGGGCACCACTCTAGGCACAGACGGCATTCACCCCGACGAACCGATGACACTGGAAACGGTTGACCGCTACGCACGCGAAATTGGTTTTCAAGGCCGCTATCAATTGAATCTGCCACAAGGCGAAACAGGCGTGTGGACGCTGTCGCAAGATTCGATGAGCTACGATGCCAACAGCCCGTTTATCGACCGAACCGTGCATCTCGACCAATACAGCGGCAAGCAGTTGGCCGACATCCACTACGATGATTACAACGCATTCGGCAAATTCATGGCGGTCAGCATCGCCCTGCACATGGGCACGCTGGGCTGGTGGAGTGTCGCGGCCAATGTGGCATTTTGTTTGGCGGTGATTTTGATGTGTATCAGCGGTTTTGTGATGTGGTGGAAGCGTCGCCCGAGCCACGCCGTCGGTTTGAATCCGCCATCAAGCAAAGCAGAATTACCGGTGTGCTGGGCAATGGCATTGCCGCTTCTGCTGGTGGCGCTGCTCTTCCCTACCGCCATCATTGCCATTCTGCTGATTGCGGTGCTAGATTTTGTACTGTTGTCACGCATTCCGGCATTGGCTAAATGGTTTAAATAAAGCAAATAAGATAAAAGGCCGTCTGAAACAAATTTGGTTTCAGACGGCCTTTTAGTTAGCTTTTATCGGCAGACAAGCTGAGGCCTTTGCAAAATCTCTTTAAACGTCCGCGAATAAAAAAACGCCGTCATTTCCGTGCAGGCGGGAATCCATTTTTCAGCATAGCAAGCTCTATTGAATAAAACAGGGTTCTTAAACGTTGAGATGGATTCCTGCCTGCACGGGAATGACGGCGTTTTTTGTTTTTTATTGGTGGGTCTGGCGTTTTATAAAGGTTTCAGGCCGTCTGAAATCTTTTTTAAATGAATAGGGTTTCAGACGGCCTTTTGGTGATCTCTATTGTATGTTCAAAATCATCCAGATGTAGGAAATCATCGCGTTGTTTACACCACAAGTTGAGAAAAATAAGCCTGCAAGACCTCAAACGGCGTATCGCCGTTCAAACTGCGGTGCGGCTTCACAGTGTTATAGAAATTAACAAAGCGGCACAACTCCTTTCGCCGGTGTTCCGGACTGTCAAACAACTGTTTCTCATGCCACATCTCCATCAGGGTGCGGATAATCCGTTCCGCCTTACCGTTGGTCTGCGGACGGGCAACCCGGGTAAACTTTTGACCAATCCCGTTCTCATAACAGGCTACACCGAAAGCATGGTTGGCTGAGCCTTTATATTCCGTACCGTTGTCGGAGTAAACGCACTCAATCAGGTATGGGCAGGGATCAATCAGGTGTTCGGTCAGAAACTTGGCAGCACTGTCTGCGGTTTTGTCCGGCAAAATGGCGGCGTATAGCTCCCTTGAGAAATCGTCAATGGCGACAAACAGGTAATCCCGCTTATCGGTGGCTTTCTGCCCTTTGAGCAGCGGCAGCCGTTTGGTATCGAGATGTACCAGCTCTCCGGGATAGGATTTATTGTAGCGTTTGGCCTGCCTTTTGAGTTTTTCCTGAATGCCGCGTTCTACCTTGGCCAGGCGTTTCATTCCGTACTTTGCCTGTTTGAAACGGTTGTTGGTACTGGTTTGGGGTTTGAGCAATCTGCCTCTTGCGGCTTTAAGTGCGCGGTAAATGGTGACGCGGCTGACTTGGTAGCGGCGTGCCAGGGAGGTGACGCTTTCCTTTTCCTGCGTGTAGGCCAGCCAAATGGCTTGGCGGTGGTGCGGGGTGAGACGGGTGTTTTTGTGCATGTTCATGTTTCAGTATTCTCCTGGAAATACTGTAAACAACGCTACTAGTTTCTACATGACGTTACCTTTCCCACCGTTGTCGTCACGGGCTTCGGCTTCGTTACCGGCTTTGTCGGTCACTTTGGCATCAACGGTGTAGTTACCGTCCGGCAATTCGTTCGGTACTTCAACTTCGTACGTGCCGTCTGCTTTCACAGTCGTGGTCACCACTTGGGTCTCGCCGTTCGCGTCGGTAATGGTCAATGTCACCACTTGGCCTTCTTCTACGTCGGTAGTGGTACCGGTAATCAAAGGTGTGTTGTCATTGCTCAAATCCGGTGCTTCTACGGTAATCGCTGCAGTCGTGTCTACTGAACCGGTGTCGGTCGCGGTCGCTTTGTTACCTGCTTCATCGGTCACTTCAGCCACTACTTCGTAGTCGCCGTCGGCCAATTCTGCCGGTACGTCTGCTTCGTACGTGCCGTCTGCTTTCACAGTGGTGGTCACCACTTGGGTTTCACCAGCCGCGTCGGTCACAGTCAGGGTCACCACTGAACCTTCCGGTGCGTCAGTTGTACCGGTAATGGTTGGGGTGTTGTCGTTGCTGTTGTCCGGTGCATCTACGGTAATCGCCGGTGCAGTCGTGTCGACGGTGCCTTCGTCGTCAGCCTTACCTTTGTTGCCGGCAGGATCTTCTACTTCGGCAGTCACTTTAACTGGACCTTCTGGCAATTCTTCCGGTACTTCTACCTCGAAGGTGCCGTCGTCTTTAACGGTGGTGGTCACCACTTGGGTGTCGCCGTTCGCGTCGGTCACCGTCACTGTCACTACAGTGCCTTCCGGTTCATCGGTGGTACCGGTGATGGTCGGAGTCGTGTTGTTGCTGTTGTCCGGTACGTCTACGGTAATCACTGGGGCAGTCGTATCGATAATGCCTTTGTCTTCCGCAGTGCCTTTGTTGCCGGCTTCGTCTTCAACTTCAGCCACAACGCTCACTTCGCCTTCCGGCAATTCGTTCGGTACATCCACTTCGTATGTGCCGTCTGCTTTCACAGTGGTGGTCACCACTTGGGTTTCACCATTGGCATCAGTCACCGTCAGGGTCACGATTGAACCTTCCGGTGCGTCAGTCGTACCGGTAATGGTCGGTGTGGTGTCGTTACCGGTTTCTGGTACGTCTACGGTGATCACCGGTGCAGTCGTATCGATGACGTTACCTTTCCCACCGTTGTCGTCACGGGCTTCGGCTTCGTTACCGGCTTTGTCGGTCACTTTGGCATCAACGGTGTAGTTACCGTCCGGCAATTCGTTCGGTACTTCAACTTCGTACGTGCCGTCTGCTTTCACAGTCGTGGTCACCACTTGGGTCTCGCCGTTCGCGTCGGTAATGGTCAATGTCACCACTTGGCCTTCTTCTACGTCGGTAGTGGTACCGGTAATCAAAGGTGTGTTGTCATTAGTCAAATCTGGCGCGTCAACCGTAATCACCGCAGTTGTGTCAATTTCGCCTTCATCTGTTGCAGTAGCCGTTTTGCCAGCAGGATTAGATACCGTTGCTTCAACAGTGTATTTACCATCAGGCAACTCATCAGGCACCTGGATAAAATATTCGCCTTCTTCATTTACCGGCACAGTCAAGGTATGCGTCACACCTTCAGAATCCGTAATCGTCAAAGTAACGATTTGACCAATCGCATCAGAAGTACCAGTAATTTCAGGTGTATTGTCGGTTGAAACCTCATCCGGCGCATCTACAGTCAGCGATACAACTGCATCGATTACGCTTGAGTCGCTTGCTTTGGCAACATTGCCAGCTTTATCCGCTACAACAGCGTCAACACGATATGGACCATCAGGCAATTCATTCGGCACTTCAACTGAATAAGTGCTGTCTTCTTGCACAGTAGTGGTCACAATTTGAGTATCACCATTAGAATCGGTAATGGTCAAAGTCACTACTTGACCCGGCTCTACATCATCAACGGTGCCAGTAATGGTAGGCTTGGCATTAGAAGGATCATTAGGCGCATCAACGGTAATAAACGCTTTATTGTCTTTATCATCGTCATCATTTTTCGCGAGTGCCGCAGCTGCTGCACCCAGTGGCAACAATGCCAACAACCACAAAGGATTTGGCGCCCACAAGCTGTTAATGATTTCACCGCCCAAAGCTTGGCCTGCCTCAACTTCTTCAGCCAACATCGTCACGGCATCAGCAGGTTCAGCACTTTCTGGAACGTATGGATACATACCGCCGTTTTCGTGTTGACCGATTAATAGGCTGCTCTTAGAAGCATCGGTTTCGCTTGAGTAGTAACCTTCAATAATCAGGTCAGGATTGCTGATATCAGAACCTTCAAAAGCCACTTCCAAGTTATCACCGACACGCTTGGTCATGATATTTTCAGGACCAAATTGAGTCGCCTCATCGATAAACTGGTAGTTCACCTTGGCTTGAGCAGGAATGCGCAATACTTCACCAGAGGCCGTCTGAAATTGAACGGTTTCGACGGTTTCTTTAGCGTTATTGATTTTTAACGTAATGTTTTTAGACATTTTAAGTACCTTTTATAGTTAATTATTTCTCACCGTGTAGAATGATTTCTACACGACGGTTAGGTTGGTCACATTCCTTACGAGCCTTGGCGTTTGTAGGGAAACGTTTGCGGCAGTCGTTGATCAGCAATTCTTGAGTGCCACGGCCTTGAGCAGAAATCAGGTTAGTATCCAAACCGCTTTCACCCAACGCACGTTTTACAGTCTCAGCACGACGAACAGACAAGCCTTGGTTATAAGCTGGTTTACCTTCTGGATCGGTATGACCAATAACTTCAATGCTGTTTACTTTGGCTTTGTTTTCACGAATATCTGCAGATACGGCAGCGATTTCTTGTTTACCTTTTTCCAACATGTCTTTATAGTCGGAACGGTCAAATTTAAATAATGCAGAAGCTTCCAAATTGTATTTCTTCAACACTTGCGCACATTTAGCAGGACTGACCACACGGGATAATGTGTGATTTTGACGTTTTACACCTTTCATTTCTGCTTCAGCTTGCTCAGGTGTCACGCTTTGTAGAACAGGTTGACCGCGGCCATTATCGACAACTTTAAAGAAAGAAACTGTGGATTCAGGCAGATTGTAGTAATCACCTGAATTGGCTTTTTTATAGTATGCTGCGTCTTGGCGAGTAAAGTCCGCAAAGAATTTTTGGTTTTGTGCACAAATCAATTCTTGACGGTAAGCATTAGGCTGCAAAGATCCTGAATATTCACCATTTACGTAAATATTCACAGTAGATCCTTCCAATGCATTGGCTTGTCGGTAGAACACCACTGAAGAGCGACCTTCCGGCACATCGGTACTGTAAACGGTTTCAGTTGTGTCAACCCACGTTTCTTTTTGTTGATGCGCACAACCAACCAACATGGTTACTGGCAACAACCCCCATAACAAGCTACGAAACTTTAGCATTTTAAGCTCCTATTTATTTGATTATAATGGTTTAAATTTTTCAAAACGCGAATCTACTAACCCATAAAAGCGCGCAAAATTATTATTTATTAGTCATAACAAACATCTACTACTTGCCTGATATTAACCCTCAAACCATATGATATACGCTTCAAGTGAGTAATATTTCTATTGAATATTAACGGTAAATTAATCAGACGACAGGTATTAAATACCAACTTGGCATTATCATTTTGACAACATTATTTAACACTTCGACTAATTTGATAAATACTTGTTTTATATAAATTTATTAAAATCCTAAATAATCTATAAGCGTAACCATTCTGTTCTAATTATTTAATTTGCAGCGTTTAAACAACACCATTTCAATTAAATATAAAATCTGGCAAAACTCTACTTTTAGAGCATTTAATTTCTCAAAACCCGCAAAAATTTAGTTGATTTCCGTTAAAATACCGCCTTTGTTTTCACCCATTTTCTAAGAAAATCATGCGCCTGACCCATATCAAACTCTCCGGCTTCAAATCCTTTACCGACCCGACCACCATTCATCTACCGGGCCAACTGGTTGCTGTAATTGGCCCCAACGGCTGCGGCAAATCGAATGTGATTGATGCCGTGCGCTGGGTGTTGGGTGAGGCTTCCGCCAAACAATTGCGCGGCGAAAGCATGCAGGACGTGATTTTTAACGGTGCAGCTACCCGACGTCCTGCACCTCGCGCTTCGGTAGAATTGGTGTTTGACAACAGTGACCACACCCTGCAAGGCGCGTGGGGGCAGTATGCTGAAGTCAGCATCAAGCGCCAGCTTACCCGTCAAGGCGATTCCACTTACTACATCAATAACCAAGTGGTGCGCCGCCGCGACATTACCGATTTATTTTTGGGCACCGGCGTGGGCGCGCGCGGATATGCTGTGATTGAACAAGGCATGATTTCACGCATCATCGAAGCGCGACCGGAAGAATTGCGTGCTTATATAGAAGAAGCGGCGGGCGTATCCAAATATAAAGAGCGTCGCAAAGAAACCGAAGGCCGTCTGAAAGACACGCGCGAACATTTGCAGCGCTTGAGCGACTTACAAAACGAATTGGCGCGTCAGGTTGAAAAGCTGGAAAAACAGGCCGAGACCGCCGAGCGCTACAAAGCCCTCACCGCCCAACTCAACCAGCAGCAGGATTTGCTCGACTACACCCAGTGGCATCAAGCACTGGCCACCGCCGACAAAGCTACCGCGCAACATCAATCGCTGCAAGCGCAACAGGACGAAACCGCCGCGCAAATCCAAACCCTGATGGACGAAGTACACGCCCTGCAGGCTGCCGAACAAGCGCAGCAGCAAAGCGTGCATGATTTGAGCAACCGCCGCGGCGTATTGCGCGAGCAGATTGCCCGTTTGGAAGAACAAATGCGCCACCAACGCAGCCTGAGCCAGCGCATCGAACGCGACCGCCAAGCCGCGCAAGCGCAATTGCAGCGCATTCACCAAGAGCAGCAGCAAATCCGCGCCCAGCTTGAAGACACCGACATTCAAAACGAAGAAAAACAAATCGAGCTGGCCGAACTCGCCATGCAAGTGGCCGAGTACGAAGCCCAACTGCCCGAATTGGAAGAAGCCCAAGCCGCGCTCAATGCCGCCTACCAAGCCCAGCAAGACGAAACCGGCCGCATCAAACGCGAATTGGCTCTGAAGCAGCAACAGCTTGCCCACGCCAAACAAACCGTTCAGCAGCATGAAACACGCAAAGGCCGTCTAAAACAGGAAAGCCAAGCCTTAAACCTGCCCGACGACAGCGAAACCACCGCCGCGCAAGAGCAAGCCGCTTTATTACAAAGCCAGCAAGAGCATTACGAAGAACAAATCCTTGCCGCCGAAGAACAATTAATCACCCTGCGCGATGGTTTTCAGACGGCCTCGAATCATTGCCAAACCTTGCAGCAACAACACATCACCCTGCAAGCCCAACAACAGGCCTTATCGCAATTATTGGCGCAAACGCAAGAAGCCGCTGACTTTTGGCAAAACACCACGCATGACAACGCGCCGCAACTGTGGCAACACATCAGCGCACCGGCCGATTGGCAGCATGCCTTGAGCGTGATACTGGCCGAACGCCTGCACGCGCGCGCCGTGCCCGATACTTTCAACCCGCCTTCACCCTTGCCAAGCAGTCAGGCCGCATGGTTGAGCGACAAACTGACCGGTGGCTTGAAAAAATCACTGCCTGCGCAAGCCTTGTTGAACCAAATCCAAGCCCAGCCACCTTTTCAGACGGCCTTGCATCATTGGCTCGATGGCATATTGTGCGCCCCGAATTTGGATTACGCCCTTGCCCATCAAAACGATTTGAGCGGCCAGCAAATCTGGCTCACGCCCGAAGGCCATCAGGTCGATAAAGTCAGCGTGTTGCTTTACGCCAAACCCGCGCAGGAAAACCTGATTGCGCAGAAAGCCCGTTTGGACGAACTCACCACCGAACTCGCCCAAACCGCACCGCAACTGGCCGCTGTCGAACAAACCCGTGACCAAGCGCAAGCTGCGTTGCAAGCCGCTGAAAACCATCATAAAAACCTGACCCAACAGCAAAAACAACACACCCAGCAATACCACCAAGCGCAGCAGCGTGCCGCCGAATTGTTGGCACGCACCAACCAAGGCCAAATCCGCCGCGAGCACATCACGCAGGAATTGGCGCAACTTGAAGAAGAGCAAATGATTCTGAGCCAGTCTTCAGACGGCCTTGAAGACGACATCGCCGCTCTGCTCGAAGCTGTTGCCGAATTGGAACACCAGCAACACAGCCTTTCTACCGACCGCCAAACCCAGCAAGGCCGTCTGAAACAGGCGCAACTCGCCCTACTTGAAGCCAACCGCCGCTACGGTTTGGCCGAAGTGGCCGCACACAAGCTACAACAGCAAAAACACAATCTGCAACAGCAGCTTACGCGCTTAGACGAACAAGCTTTGGATTTGCAGGAACGCCAGCAAGAATTGGCGCTGGCCTACGAAAGCGAAATGCAGGATGACGAGCAGCACATCAAGCTCGAAGAATTGAGCGAAGCCGTGCAAACGCTCGATGAAGAATACGCCGTGTTGCAGGAAGCCTTGAACCAAACCCAAACACAAGGTCGCGAGCAATATGCCCGCCAGCAAACCTTGCAGGCCAAATTGCCTCAGCTTCAGGCCGCCACGCAAACCGCTTTACTCCAGCAGCAGGAAGCCTTAATTAACGCCAAACGTTTCCACCAAAACCTGACCGAGCGCAACGCCGATTTAGCACAATTGGAAACCTTGGCCAAAGAAGCAGGCCGTCTGAACGTGTTAAACAACCAAATCGGCAGCCTCGCGCAGCAAATCGAAGCCTTGGGCGCGGTCAATCTCGCCGCCTTGCAAGAATTGGAAGAAGCACGCGAACGCGACAATTATTACCGCAGCCAAAGTGAAGACGTACAAGCCGCGATTGACCTGCTTGAAGAAGCCATCGGCCAAATCGACGACAAAACCAAAGCGCGTTTCAAAGAAACTTTCGATGCGGTCAACGAAAAAGTGCAAACCTTCTTCCCGACCCTGTTTGGCGGCGGCGAAGCGGTGCTGAAAATGATTGGCGACGACCTGCTTACTGCCGGCGTGTCAATCATGGCGCGCCCGCCCGGCAAGAAAAACAGCACCATCCACCTGCTCTCCGGCGGCGAAAAGGCTCTTACCGCCATGAGCTTGGTGTTTGCCCTGTTCAGCCTCAACCCCGCGCCGTTCTGCCTGCTCGACGAAGTGGATGCGCCACTCGATGATGCCAACACCTCGCGCTTCTGCAATCTGGTGAAGGAAATGTCGGCGCAAACCCAGTTCCTCTACATCTCGCACAACCGCCTGACCATGGAAATGGCCGAACAACTTGTCGGCGTGACCATGCAGGAAAAAGGCGTGTCGCGGATTGTGTCGGTAGACATCCAACAAGCGCTGCAAATGGCCGAACCAGCTTGATAAATGATTGAATAAAAAGGCCGTCTGAAACCAAATACTCGTTTCAGACGGCCTTTTACATGAAGCCTGATACCTTTGCAAAACTCCTTTAAAAAGCTTGCACATACAAAACCGACGTCATTCCCGCGCAGGCGGGAATCCATCTCAAAATTTAAGAAACCTATTTTATCCAATAGCTTATCATGCTGAAAAATGGATTCCCGCCTGCGCGGGAATGAAGGCAGTTTTGGTTTTTATTAATGATTCATCAGTTTTGCAAAGGTCTCGGCCTTGTTATTTTAACTCGAGCAACTCACCGCAATCCCCTCCGCCCATTCCGGCGCAGGCTGGGCGAAATCGGCAAACTCCAGCCGCTCGTCAAACGGATTTTCTAAGCAGCGGCGCAGGCGTTCGATTTCGCGGTAGTCACCACGCTTGGCCAACTCGATGGCTTGTTGCGCCAGATAATTGCGCAACACATACAGCGGATTAGCCTGACCCATGCGCAATTTACGGGCTGCATGGTCGTTGTTTTCGGCACGCAGGCGTTGGCGGTAGCGGCCGACCCAGCGGATAAATAATTGCGGATTCTGCTCACCAAACAAGGCCATTAATTCAGACGGCAACGCGTCATCATGCACATTGCTAACTTCACTTAGCTTTCTGAAAAACAAAGTGAAATCGACTTTTTTATCTTGCAGCGCGGCAAACATATCGGCAATCAATTCCGCATCATCTGCCTGCTCGGTCAGCAAACCGAGTTTCGGGCGCATGCGTTTGAGATAGGCCGTCTGAAAGGTATCCGGCCATTGTTCCAATAAATCGTTGAGTTCATTTTCCGGCACCAACGATTCAAAGCAATTAGCCAACGCCGCCAGATTCCAATGCGCGATGTAAGGCTGGGCATGGTAGGCATAGCGGCCTTCGTGGTCGGAATGATTGCAGACGTGGCGGCGGTCGTAGCCTTCCATAAAGCCAAACGGGCCGTAATCGATGGTCAGACCGAGTATCGACATGTTGTCGGTATTCATCACGCCGTGACAAAAACCAACGCTCTGCCACGCGGCAACGGTTTCGGCAGTTCTTTCGGCCACCGCTTGCAGCATGGCCAGATAAGGATTATCGGCTTCGCGGCATTCGGGGTAATCATGGTCTATCACAAAATCAGCCAGCGTTTTCAGCTCGGCTTCGCGACCGGTGTAGAAAAAATATTCAAAGTGGCCGAAACGGATAAAGCTCGGTGCAATGCGGGTGACCACGGCGGCGGTTTCTACTGTTTCGCGGTACACTTCGTCATCGCTGCCGACCAAAGCCAAGGCGCGCGTGGTCGGAATCTTCAGTCCGTGCATGGCTTCGGAACACAAATATTCGCGCACGCTCGAGCGCAATACCGCCCTGCCGTCGGCAAAGCGTGAATACGGCGTTTTGCCCGCGCCTTTCAACTGCCATTCCCATGTATTGCCGTTATCATCTACAGATTCACCCAGCAGCAAGGCGCGCCCGTCACCCAGACGCGGTGTGTAGCCGCCGAATTGATGGCCGCTGTACACCGTTGCAATGGGCTGCGGCTGATATTCCGCCGCGCTGCCGGCAAGATAAGCAAGGTTTGAGGCCGTCTGAAAACTTTCAGACGGCATGTTTAATTCATTCAACAAGGTTTCGTTTACCGCAATCCAATACGGCTGATTCAACGGCTCGGGTTTGACCGTGCTGTAAAACGTGTTGGGCAGCGTGGCAAAACGCGCTGCTTTCAGGGGAAGTGTGTGCATGGTGGTTTCCTTTATATAATAGCCTCACGATAACACATTTAAGAGGACGAATAAATCAGGCCGTCTGAACCATTATCCCTATTCCCCAACCCTGCCCGTTTTCTTATAATGTGCTCATTCCCATTTTTTCAGACGGCCTGACATGACCACTTTATTCCAACGCGACGAACTCAATCCCAACGACCCCGCCGAGTTTCTCTACACCTTAAGCGCAGCCTATCTCGACCACACCGCGCAAAACGGTGATGAAGACATGGCTTCTTTAAACGACGAGCAGCACACCTTAACCGCCTATTGCTATCTCGACAGCCAAGTGCAGGAAGGTGGCTTTGTGCAACTCATCGCGGCAGGTTACGGCGAATACATTTTTCTCAATCCCGTCGCCGACAGCTTGCGCCGCTGGCGGATTAAACCGACACCGAAAATATTAGACAAAGCCAAAGCGCTGTATGCAAAATACGGCAAAGAAATCGAGCAACTGGCCGAAGCGGAAACGCCGTTAGACGATATCCGCGCCAAGTTTACCGACTTTGAAGAACTCGATGGCGAATACTACGAAACCGCCGATGAAGACATGGCCGCCGCTGTGGCTTACGTGCAGGCCAATTGGGACAAGTTTGCCGTTATCGAAGATTAAACCATCAAAATAAGGTAATAAAATCAAAGGCCGTCTGAAACTTCAGACGGCCTTTGATTCATTTTACGACTTTACATCACAAAACGATTAGATACCTTGTGCCAACATCGCGTCAGCCACTTTCACGAAACCAGCAATGTTTGCGCCGTCAACGTAGTTCACGCTGCCGTCTTCACGTTTGCCGTATTTCACACAGTTTTCGTGGATGTCTTTCATGATGTTGAACAGGTTTTTATCCACTTCTTCACGCGTCCAGCACAGGCGGATGGCATTTTGGCTCATTTCCAAACCAGAAGTCGCTACACCACCGGCGTTCGATGCTTTGCCCGGTGCGTACAGGATTTTCGCATCCAAGAATTGTTTTACTGCACCCAAAGTTGACGGCATGTTGGCGCCTTCGGCAACCACTTTACAACCGTTGGCCAACAAGGTTTTGGCTGCTTCTTCATCCAATTCGTTTTGAGTCGCACAAGGCAGTGCCACATCGGCAGCCACGCCCCAAGGTTTTTGACCTTCGAAGTATTGCAGGCCTTGTTCTTTGGCGTACACAGACAAACGCTCGCGGCGCACTTCTTTCAATTCGATCAAGGCAGCCAATTGCGCTTCGGTCATACCACTGTCGGCAAATTGAACGAAACCGTTGGAATCAGAAACGGTCAGCACTTTCGCGCCCAATTGAATCGATTTTTCAGCCGCATATTGCGCAACATTGCCTGAACCGGAAATCAATACGGTTTTGTCTTTCATGCTGTCGTTGTTGGCTTCCAACATGAATTGTGCGAAATACACGCAGCCGTAGCCGGTGGCTTCCGGGCGAATCAAGCTGCCGCCCCAAGTTAAACCTTTACCGGTCAACACAGAAGCGAATTCGTTGCGGATTTTTTTGTATTGGCCATACAAAAAACCGATTTCGCGGCCGCCCACGCCGATGTCGCCGGCCGGTACGTCGGTGTTCGGGCCGATGTGGCGGTAGAGTTCGGTCATGAAGGCTTGGCAGAAGCGCATCACTTCAGCGTCAGATTTACCTTTAGGGTCAAAATCCGAACCACCTTTACCACCGCCCATCGGCAAGGTGGTCAAGGCATTTTTGAACACTTGTTCGAAAGCCAAGAATTTCAACACGCCCAAGTCAACAGTCGGGTGGAAGCGCAAACCGCCTTTGTAAGGGCCGATGGCAGAGTTCATTTGAATGCGGTAGCCGCGGTTGACTTGCACTTCACCTTTATCGTCCACCCAAGTCACGCGGAACATCACCACACGCTCAGGCTCAACAATGCGCTCCAGCAGGTTTTGCTGGGTGTATTTAGGGTTGTCTTTCAAGAAAGGTTTCAAGCTTTCGAATACTTCTTCTACCGCTTGGTGAAACGGCTCTTGGTTAGGGTTGCTCTTTTTCAGTTTATCGAACAAGGCATTTAAATCGGTCATGGTACGCTCCAAAAAATAATCGGATGGGAATTCATCCAAAAGTAGGAAATTTGTGGGATGAAATATAACCTTATTTTTTTTCGCTGCCAAGTATTTTTTTGTAAAATTGTTGACATTATTTTAAATGAATTTTTGTTTACAAAAATTTTATATCAATAAATAAAAATATATTAGCAATATTTATTCAAAATTTAAATAAAAAATAAAATTATAAGCTGTAATTAAAAAACTACTTTTCCAAAATTTATTGTGTAAATTTCCATCAAAATTGATACAAAGCAAAATTTTGTCAACAATTTGATGAGTTTTGGCTGTAATTTAATCTTATTTAATCGGCTATTTAACGAGTCAATTCAATTTCCATGCATCAGGCCGTCTGAAATGCTAAAATGACAGCCATTCAAACATAAGGAATCCCCATGAAAGCCTATCACGACCTCATGCGCCGTGTTCTCGAACAGGGCACCGACAAATCCGACCGTACCGGCACTGGCACGCGCTCTGTGTTCGGCCACCAAATGCGCTTCGATTTAAGCCAAGGCTTTCCGCTTTTGACCACCAAAAAGCTGCACCTGCGCTCCATCATTCATGAATTGCTGTGGTTTCTCAAAGGCGACACCAACATCAAATACCTGAAAGACAATAATGTATCGATTTGGGACGAATGGGCCGATGAAAACGGCGACTTAGGTCCGGTTTACGGCTATCAATGGCGCAGCTGGCCGGCACCCGATGGCCGCCACATCGACCAAATCGCCAATGTAGTGGAACAAATCAAAAAAAATCCCGACAGCCGCCGCTTAATTGTTTCGGCGTGGAATCCGGCTTTGGTTGATGAAATGGCTCTGCCACCCTGCCATGCGCTGTTTCAATTTTATGTGGCCGACGGCAAACTTTCCTGCCAGCTCTACCAACGCAGCGCCGATATTTTCTTGGGCGTGCCGTTCAACATTGCCAGCTACGCCTTGCTGACCATGATGGTGGCACAGGTGTGCGGTTTGGAAGCAGGCGAATTTATCCATACTTTCGGCGATGCCCACCTTTACAGCAACCACTTTGAACAAGCCGAACTGCAATTGAGCCGTGATACACGTCCGCTCCCGACCATGAAAATCAATCCGGATGTGAAAGATTTGTTTGCATTCACCTTTGAAGATTTTGAATTGGTGGATTACGATCCGCATCCGCATATTAAAGCGGCGGTGGCCGTGTAAAGCCTTTCATATCAAAAGGCCGTCTGAAAAATATTTTTCAGACGGCCTTTATTATTTAAATACTTACACTTCAATACGATTCGGCGTGAAGGTTTCCCATTTGTTACACGCCGGACAATGCCAGAAAAACACCTGCGATTTGAAATGACAATTGCGGCAGCGGTACATCACGCTTTTTTGTAATTGACGGCCAACCACGGCGCGCATCATATCGGCATCGCCTTTCCATTCCGCCGGCATGTCGCTCAGCTTTAAACCGAGCAAACGGTACACGCCGTTTAAATCCGGTTTTTGGCGCACCAATTCCACGGCCAATGCGGCAGCTTCCGCTTCCCCTTTGAGCAATAAGGCTTTTTCGTAGATGACGTTAATCAAGTCTAAATCAGGGAAGGTTTTCATGTAGCCGATTAAGCGGTTCAAACCTTCTTCTTGCTGGCCTTGGGCGGCATAAGCTTCATACATCTTCTCGCCGACCATGCTCAAATATGAGTGGTTTTGCTGCTCAATCGCGCCGTAGGCTTCCACCGCAGCAGCAAAGTTGCCCTGCTTGGCTTCGATGTCACCCAAAATCATATTCGCGCGGGTACATTTTTTATTCGCTTCCAAGGCTTTTTGCACGTTGTAGCGCGCCACGTCAAAATTGGATTTAAACAGCGCACCGTGGGCAATTTCGCAATAAAACTGCGCAATCTCAAATTGATAAGTCTGCTCGTTATGGCTCAACAATTGCGCCATTTCGATGGCTTTCGCCCAATCGCGGTCTTGCTGGTAAATGCTCATCAGATGGTGGCGGGCTTCACGCGCCATGTCGCCTTCGAGCAAGCCGATGAAGATTTGTTCGGCGCGGTCAACCAAACCGGCGCTTTGGTAGTTTTGTGCCAATTCAAACAACACGCGTTCGCGCTTTTCGTTGACCGTATCAGGTGATTCGAGCAAAGCTTGGTGCATAGTGATGGCCTTGTCGTTCTCACCGCGCTGGCGGTAAAGCTTGCCCAAGGTCAGGTTCAAATCGTAAGACTGCGGCTGCTGATCGACCACTTCAGCCAATTCTCGGGCAGCGCGGCCATTGTTGCGGTCAACCAGCGCATCCAAGCTTCTATAGAAACCGGTCGGAATGCTTTTGGCCTGTTTCAACACCGTTTTCATGTCCACACGCGCGGCAAACCAGCCCATCGCAAAAAACACCGGCAACAGGATAATCGGCAGCAAAATGACCCATAATTCGTTATCCATGCGTATCCTTATTTCTGCATCAGGTCAGTTGTGGTCGGTGTGGTTGTGGTCGCCGGCACAGTCGGCGTGGCTTTCTGAATATCTTGCTCGGTCATGCGGCCGTGTTTTTTCACTTCGGCACGCAGGCGGTTGGCTTCGCTGCGCAAACCGAGCAAACGGCCAAACAGCGCAAACATACCGAATACAATGCCCACCACAAATGCGCCGAACAACACCACAATCAGCGGCACTTCTACGCTCTGCCCCGGCAGGTAGAAAAACGACACCACTTGGGTATTGCTCACTGCCAATAGTAAGAACACCAGCAAAATCAAAATTTTAATAATCAAGTAAACAATCTTCATGATAAGTCTCCGTTCATGCGGCCTAAGCGGATAAGGCCGTCTGAAAATAATCCTGTGTAAGTTTAAACGATTTATTCGGTTTAGGATAGAACGGCACCATGCAGAAAGGTTCGTCATCTGTACTTTACAGACGGCCTACAACTTTTGCAAAACTCATCCGAATACCAGAACATACATAACCGCCGTCATTCCCGCGCAGGCGGGAATCCATTTGCAATCCAAGAAACCTATTGAATAAAAAGGTTTCTTAAGCACTAAGATGGATTCCCGCCTGCGCGGGAATGACGACGGCTTTGGTTTTTATTGGTAGTCACGAAATTTTGCAAAGGTCTCGGCCTTTATTCACCATTAATTGCTGACAATTTAGCAAACCGTTTTCCACACATTGCCCGACTGCTCGGCTTCTGCCATCTTGGCAGCCAAAAATTTGCATGAAAAATCCGCTTTTTTCCACTTGCCAAAACCATATCGACAGGCGTATTGTTTAGCCTTTAATCTATCGAATTGACACCATTTAAGAATAAGAAAGGCACTATCATGAGCAGACCCGTTCCAGCCGTATTCGGCAGCGTATTTCACGCCGAAATGCCGGTAATCGAATTTACAGACGACCAATGGCAGCCAGTCAAATGGCAGCCTTCAAGCGATTTGACCATTCCGGCAGGTGCGCACGCCCTGCACTATGGCAGCGAGTGTTTTGAAGGTTTAAAAGCTTTCCGTCAGGCTGACGGGAAAATCGTGATGTTCCGCCCGACTGCCAACATCGCCCGCATGCAGCAAAGCGCAGAAATCCTGCACTTGCCGAAACCGGAAACCGAAGCTTATTTGGATGCGTTGATCGAATTGGTAAAACGTGCCGCTGATGAAATCCCCGATGCACCTGCCGCCTTATACCTGCGCCCAACCTTAATCGGCACCGACCCGATTATCGGCAAAGCCGGTGCACCATCGCAAACCGCGCTGCTGTATATCTTGGCTTCTCCGGTGGGCGACTACTTCAAAATGGGTTCGCCGGTGAAAATTTTGGTCGAAACCGAACACATCCGCTGCGCCCCGCACATGGGTCGCGTAAAATGCGGCGGTAACTACGCTTCGGCCATGCCTTGGGTGTTGAAAGCGAAAGAAGAACACGGCGCGGCACAAGTTTTGTTCTGCCCGAACGGCGACGTACAGGAAACCGGCGCCTCCAACTTCATCGTCATCAACGGCGACGAATTGGTGACCAAACCGCTGACCGACGAATTCCTGCACGGCGTGACCCGCGATTCAGTGTTGACCGTAGTCAAAGACTTGGGCTACACAGTGACCGAGCGCAACTTCACCGTTGACGAATTGCAAACCATGATTGAAAACGGCGCCGAAGCCATCCTGACCGGCACCGCCGCCGTGATCTCACCGGTGACTTCATTCGTGATTAACGGCAAAGAAATCGACGTGCAAAGCCAAGCGCGCGGCACCGCCATCCGCAAAGCCATCACTGACATCCAATACGGTTTGGCCGAAGACAAACACGGCTGGTTGGTTGAAGTGTGCTAATTATTAAATGATAAATATAAAGGCCCTTACATTCGCCTAACAAGTGCAATTTCCAATAACAGAAAAGGCCAGTATGCGGTAGTATACTGCCTTTCCTGACAAGAAAGATTGCAATATGGCCTACACACAACTGACCTCACACCAAAGATACTACATTTCCAGACATTACCGCAACCTACCCCTAAACCAAATCGCACAGAACATCGGTTGTCATCCCGCCACCGTCAGTCGGGAAATCAGACGGCATTCCGTCAACGGAACCTACTGTTACCGAAAAGCACAACAGCAAAGCGAAGTTAAAAAGAAAAACAAAAAGCCAACCAAACTGACTACTGCCGTCAAACAGACTGTTAACAAACTGATTACCCAAAAATACAGCCCCGAACAAGTCTGCGGCTACCTGCTGAAACATCAACACATCAAACTGCACCACAGCACCCTTTACCGCTATCTCGCCAAAGACCGTCAAAACGGCGGCGACCTGTACACCCATCTGCGTATCGTTTCCAAACCCTACCGCAGAAAATACGGCAGCGGCGCATGGACAAAAGGCAGCGTACCGGACAGAACCGACATTGAACACAGACCTGCCATTGTCGATCAAAAAGAGCGGGTCGGCGATTTCGAGATGGACACCATTGTCGGTAAAGACCAAAAAAGCGGACTGGTGGTTGCTGTTGAAAGAAAAACCAAATTTGTCGTTATCCGCAAAATCAGCAATTTCAAAGCAGAAGATGTAGCCCGGGTAGTGATTCGGGCATTGAAGCCGTTTAAAGATATCATTCAAACGATTACTTTGGATAACGGTAAAGAGTTTTACCGACATAAAACCTTTGCCAAAGCCCTGGGTGCGGAAACTTACTTCTGCCGTCCATACCATTCTTGGGAAAAAGGCTTGGTGGAGAATACCAACGGGCTGATCAGACAATACTTCCCAAAGGGGACGGATTTTAGGAAACTGGGTGCTAAAAAGATTAAAGCGGTTGAGGAGGCCCTTAACCGCCGACCGAGAAAGACATTGGACTATGAGACACCGGGTGATCTGTTTTCAGCAGCCCTTGCCAATGGCATTTGAGCGTTGCACTTGAAATGCGAATGTAAGGCCGTCTGAAAGCGTATACTTTCAGACGGCCTTTTTTTGTGGTATTCAAATCGACAAAGCTTATGCACAAACCTGCGCTTCTGGCGTACAATAAACGGCAAACTGCCAAGGAATCATCATGTCACACACTACCGATAATCCCGTTATCCACATCACGCCGCAAGATTTGCCGCTGCATTGCGCCGGCCCCAAACACGAAACGTGGAACGGCCACCCGCGCGTGTTTTTGCCGATTCAGTCCAACAGCGACATTGAATGCCCGTATTGCAGCATCCGCTATCATTTAGACGGCGAAATCCCCCATCATCATTACTAAACGCACGCCATGATTCGACACGCCGCCATTTTTTTATTGGTTTCCCTTTGCACCGCCTGCGGTTCGTATAAAGCCGTGCGCCCTTCCGCACCGATACCGGTTGTGGCTGAAGCCGAAACCTATTCCGTGAACTACGAAGCCGCCAACGGCCAGCGCATTACCGCCGTTTACATCAACAGCAACAGCCCGATGACGGTAGAGCTACGCCAGGGCAACACGGTGGAGAGCCTGAAGCAAATCCAATCGTGGGCAAAAGGTGTGGAATACAGCAACCTTTCCACCCGCTGGCATGTGCAGGAAGGGTCCGCCACACTGACCCGTCGCGGCAAACCGATTGTATTTACTGAAATTATTGAGTGATTCCAATAAAAAAAGGCCGTCTGAATATTCAGACGGCCTTTTCTATAGTCGTTTTAAAATAGAAATCAGACAAGGCGACAGCGACCGCCGTGTACACCCAGTACATAAGGGAGCTGACAACGCTGTATGATTTTTATTTTAAACGACTATAAACTTATTGATTTATTCAGTCCACTGCACCCAGCCCATTGCCCAAGTCAGCAGAATCAAGCCACCAAAGACAATTCGGTAATAGGCAAACGGCACATAGTTTTTGGTTGCCAAGAATTTCAATAAGGCTTTTACCGCCAGCAAACCGGCAAAAAACGCAGCGATAAAGCCAACCGCAATCAAGCCGATGTCTTGCAGGGTGAAGAGCTTATAGTGTTTCAAAATATCGTAAAACGTCGCCGCAATCATCATCGGCACCGCCAAGAAGAATGAAAACTCAGTCGCTACCTTGCGCTCCAAACCCCACAGCATGCCGCCCATGATGGTACTACCCGAACGCGATGTGCCCGGCACCAAAGCGCAAATCTGCGCACAGCCGACCACAAACGCATCAATCGGGCGCATATCATCGACATTCACCACTTTCGGCGCACGGCTTTGTTGGCGCTTTTCCACCCACAAAATAAAGAAACCGCCCAACACCAGCATCATTGCTACGGTAATCGGGTTAAACAAATACAGCTTAATCTGTTTGCTAAACAGCAAACCGACCACCGCCGCCGGCACAAATGCCACCGCCAGATTCAATACAAAACGATTCGCTGTGCGCTCTTTGCCGATACCGCGGATAATCTTGCTGAAACGTTGGCGGTATTCAAAGATCACCGCCAACACCGCGCCCAATTGAATCGCGATTTCAAACACTTTGCCATTGCTGTGGAAATTCAGCAAATCGCCGACCACAATCAAGTGCCCTGTGCTCGAAATCGGTAAAAACTCGGTCAAACCTTCGACAATGCCCAAAATCAGGGCCTTCAACAACAATATAATATCCATTAAACCTCTTTCAGACGGCCTATTTGCTATCAGTAAGAAAACTCAGCCGCTTCATTCATCAAACATTGCTTACGACAATATTCACGTCAAATGGTTTCATGCCGTCTGAAACCATTTTCAGCCAGCATTATAATTTGCTTACATTCGCATTTCAAGTGCAACGCTCAAATGCCATTGGCAAGGGCTGCTGAAAACAGATCACCCGGTGTCTCATAGTCCAATGTCTTTCTCGGTCGGCGGTTAAGGGCCTCCTCAACCGCTTTAATCTTTTTAGCACCCAGTTTCCTAAAATCCGTCCCCTTTGGGAAGTATTGTCTGATCAGCCCGTTGGTATTCTCCACCAAGCCTTTTTCCCAAGAATGGTATGGACGGCAGAAGTAAGTTTCCGCACCCAGGGCTTTGGCAAAGGTTTTATGTCGGTAAAACTCTTTACCGTTATCCAAAGTAATCGTTTGAATGATATCTTTAAACGGCTTCAATGCCCGAATCACTACCCGGGCTACATCTTCTGCTTTGAAATTGCTGATTTTGCGGATAACGACAAATTTGGTTTTTCTTTCAACAGCAACCACCAGTCCGCTTTTTTGATCTTTACCGACAATGGTGTCCATCTCGAAATCGCCGACCCGCTCTTTTTGATCGACAATGGCAGGTCTGTGTTCAATGTCGGTTCTGTCCGGTACGCTGCCTTTTGTCCATGCACCGCTGCCGTATTGTCTGCGGTAGGGTTTGGAAACGATACGCAGATGGGTGTACAGGTCGCCGCCGTTTTGACGGTCTTTGGCGAGATAGCGGTAAAGGGTGCTGTGGTGCAGTTTGATGTGTTGATGTTTCAGCAGGTAGCCGCAGACTTGTTCGGGGCTGTATTTTTGGGTAATCAGTTTGTTAACAGTCTGTTTGACGGCAGTAGTCAGTTTGGTTGGCTTTTTGTTTTTCTTTTTAACTTCGCTTTGCTGTTGTGCTTTTCGGTAACAGTAGGTTCCGTTGACGGAATGCCGTCTGATTTCCCGACTGACGGTGGCGGGATGACAACCGATGTTCTGTGCGATTTGGTTTAGGGGTAGGTTGCGGTAATGTCTGGAAATGTAGTATCTTTGGTGTGAGGTCAGTTGTGTGTAGGTCATATTGCAATCTTTCTTGTCAGGAAAGGCAGTATACTACCGCATACTGGCCTTTTCTGTTATTGGAAATTGCACTTGTTAGGCGAATGTAAGTTGGCCTGAAAAATACAGGCAGCCTTTTCAGACTGCCTGTTTGTTATCGATGATAATCGGTAGATGCCTCAATGATTGGCTGATTTGGCCAAAGCAGCGCCTTTGCTCTTCACACGGCTGCCTGCCTGCTTCAAACCGCGCTCGCTGCGCACTTTGGCAATCAAGGCATCAATGGTTTTCATACCGTTTTGGTAATCGCCGTTGAACAACACTTCATATTTACCACCAACAATCACCATCGGCGTGCTTTCGATGCGGTAGGTTTCGGTCAAATCCTGCATGTTTTGGGCTTGGGTTTGATTGGCGGCGGAATCATAAGCGGCCACCAATTTTTTGCTGTCAAAACCTTTTTGTGCCGCTGCCCATTGTTTGAACGTAGCACTGTCGGCCAAATTTATTTTTTGCTCATACACCGCTTTAAACACCGCCGGATTGGCTTGGTATTTTAAACCGGAGCTGTTTACCGCAGCGGCGACACGCGCCAAGCCGAACATTTCCGGCTGCCACACCACATGCTCGGTGCGCAAATAAGTGTCTTTGGCGAACGATTGGCTGTGTTTCAACAACGCCGGATCCAAGTGGTAGCAATGCACGCAGAAGTAGCCGAAAAATTCCAACACTTCCACCTTATCCGCCTGAACCTGCGGAATCGGCTTAGCCAGCACTTGGTAATCCTTACCTTCGGTGGCGGCTTGCGCCATGCCGGCCAAAGACAAGGCCATCAATGCCGAGAATAATTTCATTTTCATCATCATTCCTTATTGAGCCGAACGGGTAAAGCTGCTCACGCCGTTTTTCTTCAGCGTTTGCTGCACGCGTTGAGCCGCATCTTGCGCCATCACACCGCTTTGCAGACGGTACACTTTCTTACCGTTGGCCGAACCTTCCACCACGCTGGACTGTACGCCCATCATCGCCAATTTGGCACGTTGCGCATCGGCAGAAGCGCGGTCGCCGTATGAACCCATTTGCACAATGACTTTTTTACCCGAAGATTTCGCGCTGGTCGCCGCTTTACTGTCAGCCGCTTTGCTTGATTTCTTCGCTTCTTCACCTGCGGCTTTGCGGGCTTTTTCAATGCTGCCGCTGTTTAAGATTTGCTCAGGAGTTGGCTTGGCCGTTTTTTTCTCTGCGGCTTTTTTATCAGCTGCTTTCTTGTCGGCTGCTTTCTTGTCGGCGGCTTTCTTTTCAGCCGCTTTTTTCTCAGCAGCTTTTTTCTCAGCCAGTTTTCGCTCGGCAGTTAATTCAGCAGCGGCTTTTTTATCGGCGGCCGCTTTATCGGCTTTGGCTTTTTCCGCACGTTTTTGTGCTAACTCAGCTTTGCGTTTGGCTTCAGCGGCTTTTTTCTCTGCAGCTGCACGTTCTTCACGCTCTTGCGCGGCACGTTCGGCGGCGTCACGGTCGTCTTCGGTATCAGCCGTTACTTTAGGCTCAACAGTCGCTTTCGGTGTCGGCACAGGCACTACCGCAGGCGCAGCAGGTTTGCTTTCATCAGCCTTAGGCGCTTCGCTTTCAGACGGCGTATCTTGCGCTTCTGAAGCAGCGGTATCCGCTTCGCTGGCTTTGCTGTCGGTTTCGGCAGGTGTAACAGGTACTTCTTCTGAAGCTGGTTTTTCTACCGGTTTAGGCGGCGTTTGCGGCTGCAAAACTTCCGGCTCGAAAGTTTGCTCCGGCTGCGCCAGCTCTTTAAATTGGTTTTGATTGCCTTTGTTTAAGAAAAACAAAATGCCGACAATCACAGCAGTTGCCAACAGCAACCCTGAAATAAAACCGGCAATACCTTTACCATGTTGTGTCTGTTTTTTCATAACGTACCTTTATTTTTCAGACGGCCTCAAAGTCTTCCACCACTCTGAACCGCCGTCCGCTATTCAGATAGGACATTTTATCAACATCTCTTATGTTCGGCAAAATATCGGCATAATGCACTGGCCGCTTGGGAGCGTATCCATTTATCAGGCCGTCTGAAAAATGGGTCATTATGGGTTTATTATTCTGGCTGGTGCAGATTTACAACGCCCTGCGGAAGCTGATGGCTTTCAATACATGGCTGCGGTCAACGGCATCGTCTCCAGCCAAATCGGCCAAGGTGCGTGCCACGCGCATGATGCGGTGAAAACTGCGCGCCGAGAGCGATAATTTTTCCAACATCGCGCCCAAGGCATCGCACGCTTCTTGTTCGATATTGGCCACGCTGTCTAATTCGGTCACGCTCAAAGCGGCATTCACTTTGCCCTGCCGCGCATATTGTCTGTCGCGCGCCGCCAACACCCGCTGCAACACATCGGCGCTGGATTCGCCTGCTTGTTGCTGCATCAATTCTGCGGCAGGCAAGCTAGGCACTTCAATGGTTAAATCAATACGGTCAAGCAGCGGCCCTGAAATTTTGCTACGGTAACGCGCCACGCTCTCAGGCGTGCAGCGGCAAGGTTTGTTCGGGTGACCAAGGTAGCCGCACGGACAAGGATTCATCGCCGCCACCAATTGGAATTTGGCCGGATACACCGCCTGTCGCGCCGCGCGGGAAATATGGATTTCGCCGTTTTCTAACGGCTCGCGCAACACTTCTAAAACTTTGCGGTCAAACTCGGGCAATTCATCGAGAAACAACACACCATGATGCGCTAAAGAAATCTCACCCGGCCTTGGATCCGAGCCGCCGCCGACCATTGCTGCCGAACTGGCGCTGTGATGGGGCGAACGAAACGGCCTCTCATGGCTGAGTTCCTGTTGATGATTAGGCAGCAATGAGCGCAACGCCCACACTTCGACCAATTCGTCTTCGGTCAACGGCGGCAAAATGCCCGGCAAACGCTGCGATAACATCGATTTACCCGTACCCGGCGGACCCATCATCAATAAGCTGTGTCCGCCCGCAGCGGCAATTTCCAGAGCCAAACGTGCGGTATGTTGCCCTTTTACATCACTCAAATCCGGCAGGTTTACGCTTTCAGACGGCCTGTCGAGATTCGGGCATTCGGTTTGCGTCAAAGGCTCAATGGCGTTTAAATGCGCCGCCACTTCGCCTAAAGATTGCGCGCCGTAAACCGTGATGCCTTTCATTACAGCAGCTTGTTGCGCGTTTTCAGACGGCAACACAAAAGCGCGCCCTGCCTGCATACCCTGCCACGCCATCGCCAATGCGCCGCGCACAGGCCGCAACATCCCCGACAAAGCCAATTCGCCGGCAAATTCATATTGCGCCAGTTTCTCCATCGAAATCTGCCCCGAAGCGGCCAAAATGCCGATGGCAATGGGCAAATCAAACCGGCCGGATTCTTTGGGCAAATCGGCCGGTGCCAGATTGACGGTGATTTTTTTCGCCGGAAAATCAAAGCCGCTTTGGATAATCGCCGCACGCACGCGGTCACGGCTTTCCTTTACTTCGGTATCGGGCAGCCCGACAATATTGAAATGCGGCAAACCGTTGGCAAGATGGGCTTCCACCTCGACCAACGGTGCATTCATACCGCTTAAAGCGCGGCTGTAAACCAAAGCGAGCGACATGGTTCAGACGGCCTTATTCGGCGCTGTCTGCTTTGGTTACTGATTCCACGGCGGCTTCCACTTTGGCGGCAGATTCTTCCACTACGCTGTCTTCGGCTGCAGCAGGATTTTGCGCCGCTTCCAATTTGGCCAAACGCGCTTCCAACTCCACCAATTTGGTGCGGGTTTTAATCAACACTTGCTGCTGGATATCGAATTCTTCACGGGTCACCAAATCCATGCGGTTAAACGCGCTGCCCAACATGGCTTTGACATTTTTCTCAACATCTTTGGCCGGGCTGTTGGCGATGGTTTCGCTCAATTTTGAGGTCACTTCTTCAAACAGGTTTTTACCGAACATGGCTGTGTCCTTTATTCATAGAAAAATAATGCAGCTATTGTATAAGAGAAAAGGCCGTCTGAAAACATAAGTTTCAGACGGCCTTTGCTTATTTCATCATTAAAGACCGGCAGCGGCTTTCAATGCTTGCGCCTTGTCGGTGCGCTCCCAAGTAAACTCAGGCTCTTCGCGACCGAAGTGGCCGTAGGCAGCGGTTTTGCTGTAACGCGGATGCAGCAAGTCCAACATTTGCACAATGCCTTTCGGGCGCAGGTCAAAATGTTCGCGCACCAATTTAATCAAATCGGCTTCGCTGATTTTGCCGGTGCCGAAAGTGTCGATCGAAATCGAAGTCGGCTCGGCCACGCCGATGGCGTAAGACACTTGAATTTGGCATTGGGTCGCCAAACCGGCGGCCACAATATTTTTCGCCACATAGCGGCTGGCGTAAGCGGCAGAACGGTCAACTTTAGACGGGTCTTTGCCGGAGAACGCGCCGCCGCCGTGTGGTGCTGCGCCACCGTAGGTATCAACGATGATTTTACGGCCGGTCAAACCGCAGTCGCCTTGCGGGCCGCCGATGACGAAATTACCGGTCGGGTTAATCAGGTATTTGGTTTCGTCGGTCAGCATTTCAGACGGCAATACCGGCTTGATGATGTGCTCGATCACGGCTTGGGTCAATTCTTCGTGGCTGATTTCCGGATCGTGCTGGGTGGACAATACCACGGTGTCGATGCGTTTCACTTTGCCGGTTTCGCTGTCGTACACGCAGGTCAATTGGGCTTTGGCATCAGGGCGCAACCACGGCAGGCGGCCGTCTTTGCGCAATTCGCTTTGGCGTTGCATCAGGCGGTGGCTGTAGTAGATGGCAAACGGCATCAATGTTGGGGTTTCGTCACAGGCATAGCCAAACATCAAACCTTGGTCACCCGCACCCTGGTTCAAATCAATGCCCTCGCCTTCGTTGACACCTTGGGCAATGTCGGGCGATTGCTCGCCGTAGTTCAACACCAATTTAAAGGTATCGGCCGCAAAGCCCCACTCGGGATTGTTGTAGCCAATGCGTTTCACGGTATCGCGTGCCACTTGCTCATAATCCACTTTGGCGCTGGTGGTAATTTCACCGGCCAACACGCACAAATCAGTCGCCACCAAGGTTTCCGCCGCTACGCGTCCGGTCGGGTCTTGCGCTAAAATCGCATCCAAAATCGCATCGGAAATTTGGTCGGCCACTTTATCAGGATGGCCTTCGGATACAGATTCAGAAGTAAACAAAAATTCGCTCATTACTCATTCTTTCTTTTTTAAATAAGCCGTTAAGTTTTCAGACGGCCTATTTACTGACATCATCAAATCGCAAAAATCATAGCAGTTTTTGCCCAAACTTGCCATCCAAATAAGAATTTTTCTTATTTAAATGCACGGAATTCATTTGCAACAGACAAAAAAATTCCCGCATTAAGCGGGTTTGGATTGCTCTGGCGAGCCACATCGGTCTGAACGACCGTCCACCTTACCTTTCCTATGAAAAGCAGGTTGGCATGGAATTCCCAACTCTTAATGCTGCGCGAATGATAGCAAATCTTCGCCTGTATGACAAGCCGGCGCAGTGTTTTGCCTCTATACTTTCAGACGGCCTCCTAATGGTTTTAGCATTCGATATTAGGCGTATGCCCCAATTTCCATTACAATCAATCCAATACTCTTACGCTTCTCTATATATGCACACTTTGGTTACCCTACTTTTCAAATCCTTTGCCGCCCTGCCGCTGCCGCTACTGCACGCGCTGGGCAACTTTTTAGGCGGCATGGCGTTTTATTTTCTCAAAAAAGACCGCCAACGCGTGCGCGCCAATATGCGCCAAGCCGGTTTGCAGCCCGATGACAAGATGATTCAAACCGTGTTCCGCGAAACAGCCAAAGGCGGTTTGGAACTGCCCGTGGCTTTTTTCAGACGGCCTGAAGAGATTGAAACGCTGTTTCAACAGGTCAATGGCTGGGAACACGTTCAGACGGCCTTAGACAATCAGCAGGGCTTACTATTCATCACGCCGCACATCGGCAGCTATGATTTGGCCGGACGCTACATCAGCCAGCAATTGCCGTTTCCGCTGACCGCCATGTACAAACCGCCGAAATTCAAAGCCGTCGATGCCGTGATGCAGGCCGGACGCGTGCGCGGCAAGGGTAAAACCGCGCCGACCAATATCCAAGGCGTGAAGCAGGTCATCAAAGCCCTGCGCGCGGGTGAAGCCACCATCGTACTGCCCGACCACGTGCCCGCGCCCGAAGAAGGCGGTGACGGCGTGTGGGTCGATTTCTTCGGCCGTCCTGCCTACACCATGACGCTGGCGGGCAAACTCGCCCAAGTCAAAGGCGTGAAAGCCCTGTTTTTCGTCGGCGAACGCTTACCCAACGGCCAAGGCTTTGCGCTGCACATCGAACCGCTGCAAGGCGAACTCAACGGCGACAAAGCCCACGATGCTCGCATCATCAATCAAAACGTGGAATATTGGATTCAACGTTTCCCAACGCAGTATCTGTTTATGTACAACCGTTATAAGCGTCCGGCTGGTGCGCCGCAATCGCCGCTGGAATAAACCATACGATAAAGGCCGTCTGAAAAACTTGTTTTCAGACGGCCTTTACTATTCCATTCATCAAATCACAAAATCCGCACCCGACAATTCAATATACTGATTCATATCCTGCGACGGCACTTTAGACGAACGGCCAATCGGTTTGGCCGGTACGCCGACCACGGTAATCGACGAGGGCACATCGGCCACCACCACACTGCCCGCGCCGATTTTGGCGTTCTCGCCGATTCGGATATTGCCCAAAATCGAAGCGTTCGCGCCAATCATCACGCCGTCTGAAACTTTCGGGTGACGGTCGCCGCATTCCTTACCCGAGCCGCCCAAAGTCACGCCATGCAAAATAGAAATATTGTTGCCCAACACGGCGGTTTCACCGGCCACAAAACCGGTGGCGTGGTCGAGCATCAGACCGTGGCCGAAACGTACTGCAGGGTGAATATCCACGCCGAACACTTCCGACATTCGGTTTTGCAGGAAATAAGACAAAGTTTTGCGGCCGTTGTTATACAGCCAATGGTTGATGCGGTGTGCCTGAATGGCGTGAAAACCTTTGAAATAAAGCAGCGGCAGAGAATATTCGTCACACGCGGGGTCACGCTCGTAAATAGCCTGCAAATCTTGTTTCATACTGTCGATAATGCAGCAATCATCGGCAAACGCTTGCAGGCAGATTTCGTTTAACGCGCGCACGTCCATAATCGGGCTGCCGAGTTTGCTGGATAAATGAAACGCCAACACGGCCTCGAGCGAATCGTGGCGCAATACTGTTTGATGCAGGAAACTGGCCAACATCGGTTCGGCGCTCGCCGCAGCCGTGGTTTCTTCAAGAATCGCGTTCCACAAATCGAAATCGCGGGTATTGAGATGGTCTTTTTTCGGAGGGGCGGACGTGATTTTTTTCATGATACAACAGGCCGTCTGAAACTGGTAAAAGCGTTATCTTACCGTTTTCATTGAATTTATCATAGCCAATTCGCAGATAAATTTATAACCAAAAGTTCTCTTACAGATTTAAAGGTTATTTGGCTTGAAATTTTTTCAGACGGCCTTATATGCGATTTATTAAACCATTCCCTGTTGAACGAAGGATGTCGGACATGACTGAACAAAACCCAAACATCGAAGAAGAAAAAGTAGAAACTCAAGCAGTGCAAGCCGCTGATGCTGCTGCCGCAACCGAAGCCGTTGAAGCCGAAGCCGCACCTGAGCCGACCATGGAAGATTTGCAGGCGCGTATTGAAGAATTGGAAGGCCAGCTCAAAGATGAGCAATTGCGCGGTTTGGCCAACGAGCAAAACCTGCGCCGCCGTCATCAGGAAGAAATCGCCGCCACCCATAAATTTGCCGGCCAAAAATTTGCTGCTGAAATGCTGCCGGTGAAAGACTATTTGGAAATGGCTTTGCTGGATCAAAGCGGCAATTTCGAAGCCTTGAAAATGGGTGTGCAAATGACCCTGAACGAATTGCAAAAAGCATTCGACGCGACCCAAATCAAAGAAATCAACCCTGCTGTAGGCGACAAACTCGACCCGCACCAACACCAAGCCGTGCAAACCGTGGTGAGCGAGCAAGAGCCAAACACCATCGTCAATGTGATGAAAAAAGGCTATTCATTGTCTGAGCGCGTGTTGCGTCCGGCCATGGTCGTGGTGGCAAAAAAAGAAGATTGAAAGCACCGCTTGATGCTGTTTATCAAGCATAAAATTTTCAGACGGCCTTATCCTATGCCGGTAACCAACACACCGCTTTTAGAAAATCATTCCGAACCATCGGAACACGATTCGGATAACAAGGCCGTCTGAAAAATCAAACCAATATTCCAAACAGCCTGTGGATAAATAAATCAAGCACTTGAATTAAATCATAAAAAAATTTCACTCCAAGCCTTGAAAAAAAAATTGAACACCCTTATCTACAAGCCAACTGAACGACAAGTTCAAACCAATTCATTAATCAGTAATTTAAATTTTTCACCAGGAGCTATCACACTATGGCAAAAGTAATCGGTATTGACTTGGGTACAACCAACTCATGCGTATCCATCTCTGAAAATGGTCAAACCAAAGTGATTGAAAACGCCGAAGGCGCGCGTACCACCCCGTCTGTGGTTGCCTACCTTGACGGCAACGAAGTATTGGTCGGCGCACCGGCCAAACGCCAAGCAGTTACCAATGCAAAAAACACCATCTACGCGGCCAAACGCTTAATCGGCCACAAATTTGAAGATAAAGAAGTACAACGCGACATCGAAACCATGCCGTTTGAAATCATCAAAGCATCAAATGGCGATGCTTGGGTGAAAGCGCAAGGCAAAGAATTGTCGCCTCCGCAAGTTTCGGCTGAAGTATTGCGCAAAATGAAAGAAGCGGCTGAAGCCTACTTGGGCGAGAAAGTGACTGAAGCGGTGATTACCGTTCCGGCTTACTTCAACGACAGCCAACGTCAAGCCACCAAAGATGCCGGCCGCATTGCCGGTTTGGATGTAAAACGCATCATCAACGAGCCGACCGCAGCCGCATTGGCTTTCGGTATGGACAAAGTATCCGGCGGTGACCGCAAAGTAGCGGTTTACGACTTGGGCGGCGGTACTTTCGATATTTCCATCATCGAAATTGCCGATGTGGATGGCGACAAACAGTTTGAAGTATTGGCTACCAACGGCGACACCTTCTTGGGCGGCGAGGACTTCGACCAACGCATCATCGACTTCATCATTGACGAGTTCAAAAAAGAACAAGGCATTGATTTGAAAGGTGATCCAATGGCCATGCAGCGTGTAAAAGAAGCTGCTGAAAAAGCCAAAATCGAATTGTCGAGCGGTCAGCAAACCGAAATCAACCTGCCTTACATCACCATGGATGCGAGCGGCCCGAAACACTTGGTATTGAAACTGAGCCGTGCCAAATTCGAATCTTTGGTTGAAGATTTGATTAAACGTTCTATCGAACCTTGCCGCATCGCCTTGCAAGACGCAGGCTTGAGCGCAGGTCAAATTGACGACGTGATTTTGGTGGGCGGTCAAACCCGTATGCCTAAAGTGCAAGAAGAAGTAGAAAAATTCTTCGGCAAAGCCCCACGCAAAGACGTGAACCCAGACGAAGCCGTGGCTGTTGGTGCGGCGATTCAAGGTGAAGTATTGGGCGGCGGCCGCAGCGACGTATTGCTGCTCGACGTGACTCCGTTGTCTTTGGGTATCGAAACCATGGGCGGCGTGATGACCAAGCTGATTCAGAAAAACACCACCATTCCGACCAAAGCATCACAAACCTTCTCTACCGCCGAAGACAACCAATCGGCTGTAACGATTCATGTGTTGCAAGGCGAACGTGAGCGTGCTTCTGCCAATAAATCATTGGGTCAGTTCAACTTGGGCGACATCGCTCCGGCACCACGCGGTATGCCGCAAATCGAAGTAACCTTCGACATTGACGCCAACGGTATCTTGCACGTTTCCGCCAAAGACAAAGGCACCGGCAAAGCTGCCAACATCACCATCCAAGGTTCTTCAGGCTTGAGCGAAGAAGAAATCGAACGCATGGTGAAAGACGCGGAAGCCAACGCGGAAGAAGATAAAAAACTGACCGAATTGGTCGCTTCACGCAACCAAGCCGAAGCCCTGATTCACTCAGTGAAAAAATCTTTGGCCGACTACGGTGACAAACTGGATGCCGATGAAAAAGCAAAAATCGAAGAAGCGTTGACTGCTGCCGAAGAAGCCGTAAAAGGCGACGACAAAGCCGACATCGACGCCAAAGCCGAAGCCTTGGGTGCTGCCAGCCAAAAACTGGGCGAAATGGTTTACGCCCAAGCACAAGCCGAAGCCCAAGCAGGTGAAGGCGCAGCACAAGACGGCGCAGCGAAAAAAGACGACGATGTGGTTGACGCCGATTTTGAAGAAGTGAAAGACGACAAGAAATAAGGCTGTCTGAAACCGAATCAATCGTGATACAAACGCGAACCTTTTGAGGTTCGCGTTTTTTATGGTCATTTTAGGCCGTCTGAAAAAACGACTACTGCAAAATAGGTTAAAGGCATTTCAGCTGTTTAACCTAACAACTTAATAAAACCACATTTCCCCGCCATTTGTTCACCATCGCCAAATCATTTTGTTTCAATTTCGCCAAACGCCGACACCTCTTAACACTGAAAAGGCGAATAATGCGTTCCGCGATACGGCAAATTTCACAGCCTATCCCCCTTACTTATTTCCCCACACTTGAAAGGTTCTCTATGAACACCCTGACTAAAATCGCTTCTTTACTGATGGTTTCTACCAGCCTGATGGCTGCACCTTTGGCTTCTGCCACACCGCATGATCACAAACCGGCACAAACCAAACAAGTTAAAAAACAGGCTAAGAAAACCGTCAAACACAAAAAAGCCGCGCAGCCGAAAAAAGTCGTACACGCTAAAAAAGCCGCCCCTAAAAAAGCCGTTAAAGCCAAAAAAGCGGCACCTAAAAAAGTGGCAAAGAAAAACGTGAAGCGAGTAAAACACGCCCAACACCGCGCACATCGCTAATCGGGCACACAATCAGTCAAAAGAAAAACGGGTTCTGTCAAACAGAACCCGTTTTTTCAATTGTTCAATAGCTGATTAAGCTACGCATTGAACCTGACATTGAATTGCCGCATCGTCGATGACGTTGAAGCAATCAGCGCTGATGCAACCATAAGCCGATTTGCCCAAAGCTTGGTTGATTTGTTGTGCATCAATCGAACCATTTTCTTGTTGGAAGAAGAAGGCATCCAATTGGTTGTTGGCACCATAGAACCAATCGTTGATGGTGGTTGAGTTGCCGTCTTTAGTGGTCACAACCAAATCTTCACACACGCGATTGAAGGTCACATCGCTCAAGCAAACATCGTCGTAGAAGAACAAAACATCGGTGCCGCAACCATCATCGCAATTGTTGATCACATCTTGGCCTGCGCTGAAAGTGTAAGTGTCGTTGCCAATACCGCCAACCATGACATCGCAGCCATCTTCACCGTTCAGGCAATCGTCGCCATTGCCGCCGTAAAGCACATCGTTGCCGCTGCCGCCATACATGTGGTCGTTGCCGTCACCGTCGTACAAAGTATCGTGACCGGCACCACCGTCTAAGTGGTTGTTACCGCTGTTGCCGGTTAATACGTTGTTTTGTGCATTGCCGGTCAAGCACAAGTCTTCACAACCCAGAGCAGTGATATTTTCAACGTGGTCAGAAAGCGTGTAATCAACAGAAGTCTTCACGGTATCCACGCCTTCGCCGGCGCACTCAATCACTTCATCACAAGTGTCGTCAACAAAATAAGTGTCGTTGCCCTTGCCGCCAAACATTTTATCGGCACCACCTTTACCGCCATTCAGCGTAGCGTTGCCCGCACCACCTTCCAGCGTATCATCACCATCGCGACCGTATAATTTGTCGTTCAGGATGCTGCCTTTCAAATAATCTGCCGCTGCGGTGCCGGTGATGTTGTAGCCCCAGCCGTTCCAGATTTTGCTTACAGTTGCATGCGTTTTGTTCATTGTTACACTCCCAGTTTAAATTAAATTAAAATAATCAAGGAGCAAAATATTTTCCCAAGTAATTTTTTTGGTGTAATGCACTCTTCTTCTTTGACAACTTCTGTGACTTCCGAAATACGGCTTAATTTTTCGATAATCGTTATTATTTACCATTTAAATATCATATGCCTAATTAATATGATATTTAAATGGTAGATAGATAGCTTATTTTCCCAGCAGAATGAAAAAGGCCGTCTGAAATGTTTGCTCAAGAAACATTTCAGACGGCCTGTTGATTGTTTAACTTAATGACACATCACGCCATTTAATTTACCCCGAAATTCGGTTGCAGCAAGGCGCAAGGTTGGTGCTCGCCGCGGCGACGGCGGTTGCGTCCGGCAATTTTACCGCAAGCCACACCCGGGTCATTGCGGTCGGTGCGCGCTTTGTCTTGTCGCTCGATGCGCTCATTACGCTCGCTGCGGTCATTGCGTTGATAACGTTCACCGCGCGGGCTGCGCTCTTTGCGTTCATCATCACGGCTGCGGCTTTCAGACGGCCTGCGTTGCGGTTCTGCCGCAGCGTCACCACCCCACCATACCGGTTCAAAACCTTCAATGCGTTCTACCGGCAAATCGTTGCCGATTAAGGTTTTGATGGATTCAAACATTTTCTGTTCGGTTTTATCCATCAAGGAAATCGCCACACCATCGGCACCGGCGCGACCGGTTCGGCCGATACGATGCACATAGTCTTCTGCTTGGCTTGGCAACTCGTAGTTAATCACAAACGGCAGTTCGGCAATGTCGAGGCCGCGCGCGGCCACATCGGTGGCCACCAGCACGCGCAGACTGCCTTCTTTAAAGGCATTGAGCGTTTCCAAACGCGTTTGCTGCGATTTGTCGCCGTGAATCGACTGGGCGGCAATGTTGCGGCGCACCAAATCGCGGGTCACTTGATCGACGCTTTGCTTGGTTTTGCAGAACACAATCACTTGATTCATGTTCAAATCAACAATCAAACGCTCCAACAGATTGCGCTTCTGTATGCCGTCCACCGCGATGATGTGCTGCTCGACATTGGCATTGGTGGTGTTTTGCGCAGCCACTTCGACCAATTCCGGCGCATTCATAAAATCTTGCGCCAACTTGCGAATCGGCGGCGAGAAGGTGGCGGAAAACAGCAAAGTTTGGCGCTGCTTCGGCAGCATCTGCATGATTTTGCGGATGTCGTCGATGAAGCCCATGTCCAACATACGATCAGCTTCGTCCAACACCACAATTTCGACTTTGTTTAAGTTGATGTTTTTTTGTTTCACATGGTCGAGCAAGCGGCCGACGGTGGCCACCACGATTTCGCAACCGGCACGCAGCTCGGCGGTTTGTTTGTCCATGCTCACGCCGCCGAACAAAACGGTATGGCGCAGCGGCAGGTTTTTGATATAGCCCGTCACATTTTGGTCGATTTGGTCGGCCAATTCACGCGTCGGCGTCAACACCAGCATACGCACCGGATGCATGGCCGGCGATGTGCTGGCGGTGGCATAGCGTTTGAGCCGCTCCAAGCTCGGCAGCATAAACGCGGCGGTTTTACCGGTGCCGGTTTGCGCGGCGGCCAGCAAATCGTGTCCGGCCAAGGCTTTCGGAATGGCGGCCGCCTGAATCGGCGTCGGGTTTTCATAGCCTTGCTGGCTTAAGGCAGAAACGATTTCATTGCCCAAGCCTAAAGTTGCAAATGGATTCATAGACGTATCTTTCTGTTTCAGACGGCCTATTTAAGCAATGCCGTCTGAAAAAAGGAATCAGGATAATAGATTGAAACCGCAACGCGAAATGTCTGCGGCTGAAAATAAAGAATAAGAAAATGAATTATGCCACAAAACGCGCCCTGCTCCCACCGGAATCAGCGACAAAAGCCAACAAACAGGCCGTCTGAACACGCCACGCTGTCATTCATATCGCAACCAATCACGATAAGCGGATTTTATCGTGATTATTGCACCGAACAAGCAATTTCGTGCTAAAGTACTACTTCCTTTAACCTACTATTTTTTCGGGAAAAATCCCTTTTAAAAGGAACTCAGATGAACATGAAAAACATGTTGCTCGCCACCTTGGTCAGCACCGCTTTGATGACACCGGCCATCAGCCACGCCGAGCAAACCAAGCGCACCAGCACGGTAAAATCCACCGCAATCGGTGCGGCTGCCGGTGCCGTAGTCGGCGGTGTGGTCGGTAAAAACAAAAAAGGCGCGTTAATCGGCGCAGCAGCAGGCGGTTTGGCCGGTGCGGCGTATTCTTATCATCGCAACCGCAAAGCCGATGTCACCGATTACAGCGACAACGACTACTACAACGGCCGCGACCGCAACAGCCACTATGAAGACGATGAAGACGGCGACCGCCGCCGCTCGAGCCGCAATGAGCGCGAACGTCGTTACGAAGAAGACGAAGATGACGACCGCCGCGACCGCAAGCGCAACAGCCACTACGAAGAAGATGACGACGATCGCCGCTCCAACCGCCGTCGCGACAGCCGTGATGATGACGACGATTAATTCGTTTATCGAGATTAGGCTTAGTTTCTAATCAATCAGGCCGTCTGAAACCTTTTTATTCAATCACCAACCTTTAACTCTATCCCAATCATGCTGCGCCAAGGTATCAGCATGCTCTCGTCGGCTCTGATATTCGCGCCCTTCTCTAATCCGTTCCGACACAAAATCCAAATGTCGGCGCGCGATGTCCGCAGCCTGTTGCGCCTCACCTGCTTTAATGGCTTCATACAAGGCGCGGTGATGGGCAATTAAGGTCGGGCGCGGGTTGCATTCATGATCGGCATGAATGATGGCGCTGCGGGTTTGCTCGTAAAGCATTTTCAGCAAACTGGCGGATAAATGACTGAACAAAATATTGTGCGCGGCATCGGCGATGGTTTGGTGAAACGAATAATCCGCTTCAGCCTGATGATCGAGATTGCCCTCACGACAGGCGGTTTCAAAATTGGCCAACCAAAATTCTATGCGCTTCAAATCAGTATCGGTGCGCCGCTCGGCCGCCAAAGCCGCCATGCAGCCTTCGATGTGGCAACTGAAATCGTACACATCGCGTTCCCAATTGGAATGCTTGCCCAACAAAGCCTGCCAATCGGCCAAAAAATCCTGCTGCGTTTTGGCAGAAACATAATAACCATCGCCCTGCCGCGCTTCCAAAACATTCTTGGCAATCAACACATTCAAGGCCACGCGCACCGATGGGCGTGAAACATTAAACTCTTCAGCCAAACTACGCTCGGGCGGAATCTTCTGGCCTTCAGGATATTCACCGGCGGCAATGCGCTCTTCCAAAACCGCCAATATTTGGTCGCTGACCTTTTGCGGACGTACTAATTTTGTCATGATTTTTCTGTATGTGTGGTGTGTGCAAATCGGCAAAATTGGTCAAACCAATCTTGAAACGTGATTGTACTGACGCGGTATTCTCATCGTCAATCTCGGCGCAGATTTTTCCATTGTGTGTAGCGTGTTTTATTATTTAATAATTGTTTTTGCTGCCATGATTCTGTAATAATAACTGTAGAATTTAACGCTGCAAGCTATTGAGTGGATAGATATTTCATTTTTGTCATTAACGATTATGTCTTTTGAATGGTGCAAACTTTACACCGCAAAATGAAACTAAATCCCATCATTGCCACTCAATCACCTTGCAGACTCGATTCTGCAGCTACCGGAAACTCCGGTAAACATCAATAATATAGGAATATACAATATGAAAACTTTATTTATCTCCGTTGCGACCGCTGCGCTGCTGTTGAGCGCGTGTTCAAGCAGCAAAACTGCTGAAGCACCAAATCCGGCTCCGCAAATCAGCGTGGAAGAAGCCATTGCCCAATGCCAACAAGCTGCCGGTGAAAATGCTGACCGCGCCGCGTTTGATGCCTGCATGAAAGACAAAGGCTTCCAACGCAAAGCCGGTGAATAAGCTCCTGCTGACGCACCTGCTTCTGCTGCACAATAAGCAGCATTAAATCAAGATAACGGCTTTTTTACTCCCTGGAAACGCCGTTAAGAGCAACTTGAAAACAAAGGCCGTCTGAACAGGTCGGGCAGAAATCCATGATTTCGCTGCCTTACTTATTCAGACGGCCTTTGATATTTTAGCTCTTACAGTGCGCGGTCAAAATACAAATCCACGTCGCCCGCTTCGCTCATGCGCATCAGATAATCCATCACATTTTGCGGCCATTCGATGCCGCGTGTCGCGGTCAGGTTGCGCAAAATCGGGAACAGCAAAATATCTTCCATCGCCGCTTCGCCGTTTACACCCACGCCTTCGTTGCTGATTAAGCCATCAAGCTCCAACAAATCGGCATTGATGCGCTCAATATATTGCGCGGTTTTGTTGAGATTGGTCTCAAAATTGCCGATATTCTGCTCTTTTTTATCAACAAAATATTTCACCGCTTCCGGTGTGGCAAACTCCGGCAAACCGATTTTCACCGTGCGCGGCTGCACCAGTTTGTTGTTGTATTCGCCGACTTTGTCCAACCAAGCCTGCAATTCAGGGCGGATGTCTTCTTTCAGACGGCCTTGACCGGCCTGCTCATCCACATAACGCACAATATCCAAGCTCTCGCCCATATATGAGCTGTCTTCTTTCTGCAAAATCGGCACTTGTTTGGCACCAATCATGCTGATGGGCGTGGCTTCATCATCGTTCATCAGATTTTCCGTTTCCAACGGCAAACCGCGCAAACCGAAAATCATGCGGGCGCGCACGCAAAACGGACAATGATCGTAAATATAAAGTTTCATCATAAGGCTCCAAAAATTAACATGATTACCTTATCACTTCAGGCCGTCTGAAACAAGCATCCACCTTTTCAGACGGCCTGATTCGGCCGAAAGTTTAGTATATCAATAGCACCAATAGCTATTATTAACATCCGCCAATCCTGTTACAATGACGTTTCCGTAACCGAATTATTCCCTACGCCATGAACGGAATCTCCACCACCAGCAACATCGCGCCGAATCTCGAACAATACCGCAGTTGGTTTGCGCCCTATTTGGCCAAACAATCAGAACGCGATGCCAAAATGCTTCAGACGGCCTTAAATCTGGCCGAGCAATACTATCCGCACGATGCCTTAACCGTCAGCGGCGAACCTGTGTTGGGCAATCTGATGGGCGCGGCGAAGATGGTCAACGAAATGGATTTGCTCGCCGATGCCGTGGCCGCCACCATCTTGGCCGACATTTCCAGCTATTGCGACCATTGGCAAGAAACCGTCACCGAGCAATGTAATGCTACTGTGTGCGAGCTGATTAAGGGCATCGACGAAGTGCAAAAGCTGACCCAGTTTGCCAAGGTCGATAGCTTGGCCACGCCGGAAGAGCGTGCACAACAGGCTGAAACCATGCGCAAAATGCTGCTGGCGATGGTGACCGACATCCGCGTGGTGTTGATTAAGCTCGCCATGCGCACGCGCACCATGCAATACATCGGCTCGCAGGAAGATTCACCGGAAAAACGCGAATTAGCCAAAGAAACACTGGATATTTTCGCGCCTTTGGCCAACCGCTTGGGCGTGTGGCAGCTCAAATGGCAGCTGGAAGATTTGGGCTTCCGCCACCAAGAGCCGGAAAAATACCGCGAAATCGCGCAGCTTTTAGACGAAAAGCGCACCGAACGGCTGGAATACATTGAAAATTTCCTGAATATTTTGAGTGGCGAACTCACCAAATACAACGTGCATTTCGAAGTGGCCGGCCGCCCGAAACACATCTATTCCATTTACAAAAAAATGGTCAAGAAAAAGCTCAGTTTCGATGGGCTTTACGACATTCGCGCCGTGCGGATTTTGGTCGATACCGTACCCGAGTGTTACACCACGCTAGGCATTGTGCACAGCTTGTGGCAGCCGATTCCGGGCGAATTTGACGACTACATCGCCAACCCGAAAGGCAACGGCTATAAGAGTTTGCACACCGTCATCGTCGGCCCTGAAGACAAAGGCGTGGAAGTGCAAATCCGCACTTTCGACATGCACCAATTCAACGAATTCGGTGTCGCCGCCCACTGGCGCTACAAAGAAGGCGGCAAAGGCGATTCGGCTTACGAACAAAAAATCGCTTGGCTGCGCCAACTGCTCGACTGGCGCGAAAACATGGCCGAAAGCGGTAAAGAAGACTTGGCTTCCGCCTTCAAAACCGAATTGTTCCAAGACACCATTTATGTGATGACGCCACACGGTAAAGTGTTGTCGCTACCGGCCGGCGCCACCCCCATCGACTTTGCCTACGCCCTGCACAGCAGCATCGGCGACCGTTGCCGCGGCGCGAAAGTCGACGGCCAAATCGTGCCACTTTCCACCGCATTGGAAAACGGCCAGCGCGTGGAAATCATCACCGCCAAAGAAGGCAATCCGTCGGTCAACTGGCTGTATGAAGGCTGGGTGAAATCCAGCAAAGCCATCAGCAAAATCCGCTCGTTTATCCGTCAGCAAAACGCCGATGCGATCAAAGAAGACGGCCGCGCCCAGCTCGACAAGCAGCTGGTGAAAATCAATCCGAAGCCGAATCTGCAAGATTTGTCGGAAAAACTCGGCTTCAAAAAGCTCGATGATTTATACACCGCCATCGGTCAGGGCGAAATCTCGCCGCGCGCGATTCAGAAAGCCTGCGGCACGCTGAACGAACCGCCGCCGGTGCCGGTAGACGAAACCACCATCGTCAAGCAGTCGAAAATCAAAAAAGGCGGCAAAAACGGCGTGCTTATCGACGGCGAAGATGGCTTGCTCACCACATTAGCCAAGTGCTGCAAACCCGCCCCGCCCGACGACATCATCGGCTTTGTTACTCGCGAGCGTGGTATTTCGGTACACCGCAAAACCTGCCCTTCCTTCCAGCATTTGGCCGAACAATCACCGGATAAAGTGTTGAACGCAAGCTGGGCAGCCTTACAGGAAGGCCAAGTCTTCGCGGTGGACGTGGAAATCCGCGCGCAAGACCGCAACGGCCTGCTGCGCGATGTGTCCGATGCTTTGGCTCGCCACAAACTCAACGTCACCGCCGTGCAAACACAAAGCCGCGACTTGGAAGCCAGCATGCGCTTCACGCTGGAAGTGCGTCAAGTCAACGACTTACCGCGCGTGTTGGCCAGCCTGACCGATGTCAAAGGCGTATTGAGCGTGACACGCTTGTAAAAACAATCAGGCCGTCTGAAAGATTATGCTTTCAGACGGCCTGATATTTAGGAAATCCCCATCATGCGTTTAATCGACCTCCACCGCTACCCCGTCAAGTCCATGGGCGGCAATGCGTTAACCGAATCCGACATCACGCCGCAAGGCCTGCCACTTGACCGCGAATGGCTCGTCACCGCCCCCGACGGCAATATGCTCACCGCACGCAAACACCCAGCCATGCTGCTGTGGCAAACTTCAGCCGATTCAGACGGCCTCACGCTTACCGCGCCTGATGGCAGCCACCAAACGGTTTCGGTGCAAGAGATGAATCAGGAAAGCGAAGTCACGGTATGGAAAGACCGCTTTGCCGCATGCACCACTGACCACGCCATCAATGCTTGGCTGGGCGAACAACTCGGCACCGAAGCGCGCCTGCATTGGCTGGGCAAACACAGCCGCCGCATCTTGGCGCATTCGCAAACGCCGCTGTCTTTTGCTGACGGCGCGCCTTATCTGCTGACCCATACCGCTTCATTGGCGGAACTGAATACTTATCTTGACGAACCGGTGGAAATGGTGCGCTTCCGCCCGAATTTCACAGTAGATGGCGGCAAGGCGTTTGAAGAAGAACAATGGCAACGCATCCGCATCGGCAAAGTCGAATTCGAGCATTTCAAACCCTGTGTCCGCTGCGTGATGACCACGGTAGATTTGGTTTCAGGCTGCCGCCATCCGCAGCAAGAGCCGCTTTCCACCCTTGCCGTTGCCCGCAAAGCGATTTTCGGCATCAATCTGGTGGCGCTCAACCAAGGCCGCGTGCATATGGATGATGAAGTGGAAGTGTTGTCGTGGTTGTAAGCACATAAATGCGACAAAGGCCGTCTGAAACGCATTCAGACGGCCTTTGCTTTGATATAAATGGTTTGTTCCTTTTGCTGCAATTACAGCTTGGCAGATTTATCCGCTTGCTTTTTCACCCAGAAAAATAAAAACGCTGCAATCACACAAATCGACAATAAGGTGATTAACGATAAAATGCCCACAGGCGATTTAAAGAGTTCCGCAAAGACTTCCATTTTTTCATTCCTTCTGAGTTGGGGAGTGTTGCGAACCATTATAGTCCGACTATGCCATTTAGCTTTGATAAAAGTCAAAATTACTGATTTAAAAAAGCTTATGCGAAACTTATATACAATCATCACATACAAAAAGGCCGTCTGAAAAATCATCTTTCAGACGGCCTTTTTCATATAGTCGTTTAAAATAAAAATAATACGGCGTTGCCAGCTCCCTTATGTACTCAGTGTACACGGCGGTCGCTGTCGCCTTGTCTTATTTCTATTTTGAAACGACTATACACTATTCCTGATCAGCAAATTATGCTGCCAACCATTCGCCTATGCGCTTTTCCATCGCGACGGCACTCAAGCCCAAATCGTCAAGCAGCTTGGCCGGATCACCGTGTTCGGTCACCATATCGGCCACGCCCAACACCAGCACAGGCTTGCAGATTTTGTGTTTCGCCAATACTTCCAGCACCAGACTGCCCGCACCGCCTTGTTCGGCGTTTTCTTCTACGGTTACCAAATAATCGTGCGATTGTGCCAACCCAAGAATCAAGGCTTCGTCAATCGGCTTCACAAAGCGCATGTCCGCCACGCTGGCATCGAATGCTTCGGCAGCTTTTAAGGCAGGCTGCACCATGCTGCCGAAAGCAATAATGGCGGTTTGTTTGCCTTCGCGGCGCAACACGCCTTTACCTACCGGCACCGTTTCAAGGCCGTCTGAAACGGCGGCACCGCAACCGCTGCCACGCGGATAACGCACGGCGGTCGGCGCATCCAACGCATAACAGGTTGAGAGCAGCAAGCGGCATTCGTTTTCATCGCTCGGCGCGGCAATCACCATATTCGGAATGCAGCGCAAGAAGCTCAAATCATACAAACCGGCATGGGTTGGCCCGTCGGCGCCCACCACACCGGCGCGGTCGATGGCAAACATCACCGGCAGATTTTGTAGGGCAACATCGTGCACCAATTGGTCGTAAGCGCGTTGCAGGAAAGTAGAGTAAATCGCCACCACCGGCTTCACCCCTTCGCAAGCCAAGCCGCCGGCAAAGGTCACGGCGTGCTGCTCTGCAATGCCGACATCAAAATAACGCTCAGGGAAACGCTGCTCAAATTCCACCAAGCCGCTGCCTTCGCGCATGGCCGGGGTAATCGCCACCAAACGCTGATCGGCCGCTGCTTGGTCGCAAATCCATTGACCGAAAATTTCGGTATAGGTCGGCTTGGCGGCGGCCGGTTTCGCTTCGGTAACTTGCGCTTGCGGCTTGGCAGATACGGCGTGGTATTTCACCGGATCGTTTTCCGCCAGCTTGTAGCCGTTGCCTTTTTTGGTAATCACGTGCAGCAATTGCGGGCCTTTTTTGCCGCGCAAATCCTGCAATACGTCCACCAATTTTTCCACGTCATGACCGTCCACCGGCCCCGTATATTCAAAACCGAAGTTTTCAAATAAAGAAAGCGACTGCTTTACATGGTCGGCTTCGCTGGCCATGCTTTTGATTTTGTGTTCGACTTTTTGCGCAATTTCCATCGCGCCGGGTAATTTGTCTAAAACCTTGCTTGATTGCGCCTTAATGGTCGAGAGCAAACCGTGCATATCGCGCACCACGTTGCTGGCCAAATATTTCGGCAACGCGCCGACATTCGGCGAAATCGACATTTCATTGTCGTTGAGAATCACCAGCAAATCCACGTCCATATCGCCGGCGCAGTTTAAGGCTTCAAACGCCTGACCTGCCGTCATCGCGCCGTCACCGATAATCGCTACGCTGCGATTGGGCAAACCTTGCAGCTTGTCGGCAATCGCCATGCCGAGTGCCGCGCCGATGGAAGTCGATGAATGCCCCACGCCGAAAGTATCGTATTCGGATTCGCTGCGCTTAGGGAAACCGGCCAAGCCACCGTATTGGCGGATGGTGTGCATGCGGTTTCGGCGGCCGGTCAGGATTTTGTGCGGATAGCTTTGATGGCCGACATCCCACACCAGCTTGTCATCGGGCGTGTGATACACATAATGCAGCGCAACTGTTAATTCGACTGCCCCCAAATTGCTGGCGAAATGGCCACCGGTTCTGACAACCGATTCCAGCAAAAAAGTACGCAATTCGTCGGCCACTTGCGGCAACTGGTCTTTATCCAGCGCGCGCAATTGTTGCGGCTGTTCGATGAGGTCTAATAATGGGGTATGGCTCATGGTGTGTTTTGGGGTGACTTATTGGTGTAATGAAGAATTATAGCAAGACTTTAGCTGATTTATCAGTCTAATTTTACAGGCCGTCGGAAAAAGGGAAAACGGCCGCTTTTTCCCCTGTGTCGTGAAAGTTTTGCCGCTTCATGCTAGACTGTCGGCAACGTTTACCGAATAAGTGTTTGATATGTCAGCAATGAAATTTTTCTACTCTCTGCCGCTGCTGCTGGCGTTGGCAGCCTGTTCGCCTTCCGAGCCGACCAACACGCCGGCGGCGACATCGACACCAAAGGCCGCGTCAACGGTGGAATACACCGAAATCACCGCCGCTTCAATGGCTTCCGCCGCTTCTGATGTCGCCGCTTCGAATGTGGCTGCCTCGGATATCAGCGCTTCTGCACCGGCGCCACACTTGGGCGGTGAGTTAAGCGTGCAAAGCCAAGCCAAATGGCAGAGCTACACTTGCGAAGAAAATCAAAAAATCGATGTGCGCTATTATCAAAGCGATGCCGGCGCCACTGCCCAAATCCGCCATCAAGGCGTAAACATCAGCGCACCTTACAGCCCTGAATTGAGCGACGAAGATTTAAGCGCATTCAGCAATGGCGAATTAACGTGGACCATCAGTAATTTCGTGCAAACCGATTTTTATCAGGAAAGCGACGGCTTTCTCGTGCGCCATGAAAAGGTTGAAGGTGCCGGTGAAGAAGGCATCGTCGATCACTTGTTGGCACAGGGTTGCATGCCTGCCAAATAATTGCCAATGACTCAAATGCCGAGACCTTTGCAAAACCCTAGATTTGAGTACAGTTCAAAGTTGTAGCAGCACAGAAAGCGCAGACATATCATGAAGATAGGCAAGCTTTCGAGCAGCGCACAACGAAGAAATGTGCCAAAGATAGGGATTTTGCAAAGGTCTCAGGCCGTCTGAAACACATTTTCAGACGGCCTTTGCTTTTATTTTTCAGTTTTCCGTTTGGCACGCGGATGCGCTTCATCATACACTTGCGCCAAATGGTCAAAATCGAGCTTGGTATAAATCTGCGTGGTGGAAAGATTGCTGTGTCCCAACAATTCCTGCACCGCCCGAATGTCGCGCGAAGCTTGCAACAAATGACTGGCATAACTGTGACGCAGCATGTGCGGCGACAAATGTTGGCCGCTGACCTGCTTGGCTGCCCATTGCGCCAAACGCTTCTGAATCTGCCGTTGCCCCAAGCGTTTGCCGTTTTTACCGGTAAACAACGCCGTTTCGCCATCAACCGCAACACGCACAGGCAGATAAGCCGCAATCGCTTCACGGCTTTTCTGCACCAGCGGCACTTGGCGCTGCTTGTTGCCCTTACCCGTTACGCTCACCCAACCTTCATCCAGCAACACATCGGCCAGATTCAAATCATGCACTTCACTCAAACGCAGGCCGCTGCCGTAGAGTAACTCAAACACCGCACGGTCACGCACGGCCAAATCGGAATCGTCGTCATCGTTATCCAGCCAGTGATTGAGTGGCTCCTGCTGCAAGGCTTTGGGCAGGCGTTGCGGCGGCTTAGGGGCTTTTAGATTGTGGGTCGGGTCTTTTTCCAATAAACCATGCTTCATCAGCCACGCACAATATTGCCGCCAAACTGATAATTTACGCGCCAAGCTGCGTTCACCCAAATTTTGCTGCGACAATTTTTTTAATACCGCCACCATATCTGCACGGGTAATGTCTCCGTTTTCAGACTGCCGTGCTGCCAGCAAATCATGCAATTGCGCCAAATCGCGCCGATAGGCAGTAAGCGTATGCGCCGACTTGCCTTGCTGCTGCAAATCCGCCAAATAGGCATCTTGCTGCGCGAAAAATTGCGCCTGTTTCATATTCAGACGGCCTCCAATGCTGCTTTTAGCGATTCAGGCAAGCGGCAGATGCGTTGCGCGGCGTAATCAAAACACACCATGCCGGTTTGCACGCGGGCGATTGATTTTTTGTCCGACTCACGAATCAAGTGATAAAGCAACGCAAAGCCACTTTTACCCACATCCGCCGCGCCCATGTCGATGCGAAAATCATCGCCATGATGCGCCTGCGCCAAATACTGCACCGCGGCATCGGCCATAATCAACCCCGCACCGCCCACGTCCAACTCGCTCCAGCCCTGCTGCTTCAGCCAGCGCATACGCGCTTCATGGCAAAGCCGAAGCACAGCATCATTGGCCAAATGCCGGCCGTAATTGATGTCGCCGATTTGCACAGTCATCTGCGTAGTAAACAAAATATCATCGGGTGTGGCTACAATGATTCGTGGCATAGGGTTCCTTTGTCTTTTCAGACGGCCTTTATCGAACCATTATTATCTACTATCTTACGCTAATCGCAAATATTTACCGATGGTTTGCATGAAGCCAAATTCATCTCAAACGAATGTTATTAATATATGAAATGCATGTAGCCTTATGTAGTCTTTTAAGGAAAAAGCGATTATAATTTGGCTATCGTTTATTCCCACACTACCTTTAGGAGATTCTTATGGCTCTTGTATCCATGCGCCAATTGCTGGACCATGCAGCAGAAAACAGCTACGGCCTGCCTGCGTTCAACGTCAACAACCTCGAACAAATGCGCGCCATCATGGAAGCTGCCGACCAAGTGAATGCACCGGTCATCGTGCAAGCCAGTGCAGGTGCGCGCAAATATGCCGGCGCACCTTTTTTACGTCATTTGATTTTAGCCGCCGTTGAAGAATTTCCACATATTCCGGTGGTGATGCACCAAGATCACGGCGCATCGCCTGATGTTTGCCAACGCTCGATTCAATTGGGCTTCTCATCTGTGATGATGGACGGCTCATTGATGGAAGACGGCAAAACACCTTCTACTTACGAATACAACGTTGACGTCACCCGCACCGTTGTTAACTTCGCCCACGCTTGCGGCGTATCGGTTGAAGGCGAAATCGGCGTATTGGGCAACTTGGAAACCGGTGAAGCCGGTGAAGAAGACGGCGTAGGCGCAGTCGGCAAACTGACCCACGACCAAATGCTCACCAGCGTGGAAGATGCGGTGAACTTTGTGCGCGACACCGGCGTGGATGCTTTAGCGATTGCAGTCGGTACCAGCCACGGCGCATACAAATTCACCCGCCCGCCAACCGGCGACGTATTGCGCATCGACCGCATTAAAGAAATCCACGAAGCCCTGCCCAACACCCACATCGTGATGCACGGCTCAAGCTCTGTACCGCAAGAGTGGCTGAAAGTCATCAACGAGCATGGCGGCAACATCGGCGAAACCTATGGCGTACCGGTTGAAGAAATTGTGCAAGGCATTAAATACGGCGTGCGCAAAGTCAACATCGACACCGACTTGCGCCTAGCCTCAACCGGCGCAATCCGTCGCTTTATGGCCGAAAATCCAGCCGAATTTGACCCACGCAAATACTTGGCCAAAACCGTTGAAGCCATGAAACAAGTCTGCATTGACCGCTACTTGGCATTCGGCTGCGAAGGCCAAGCCGACAAAATCAAGCCGATTTCTTTGGAAAAAATGGCAGAAAAATACGCCAAAGGCGAATTGAACCAAATTATTAAATAATGCGTTAATATGCTGATAGGCCGTCTGAAATATTTCAGACGGCCTTTTATCTATTGAGAGCACACACAAATACATTCAGCTTACCAACAATAAAAAAGAGCCTGCCGAAGCAGACTCTTTTATTTTAGACTAATCGATTTAGATTAGAATTTGTGACGCAGACCAACCATACCGGCAGTAGTTTCGGTTTTGTAGTTGCCTTTACCGGCATTCAACCAACCTGCAGATACCAACGCGCTAGTGCGTTTAGAGAAGTCGTAGTCAGCACCAACGATTACTTGGTTGTATTCAGTAGCTTTACGCTGGTCTTGAGTCAATTCAGCGCCTTTAGCTTTGAAACCGTGAGCGTAAGAAATACGTGGAGTCACGTTGCCGAAGCGGTAGCCAACAGTCGCAGCAGCTTCGTGTTGTTTCAGGCCAACTGAAATGTCTCTAGCAATTTCATCATCAGTTCGTTCTCCATCACCACGCAAAGCAGCCATGTAGCTGTCTTTGCTATCCCAACCATTGGTGTATTGGTAAGCCACAGCGGCCAACAGGTTGTTGGCATCGTAGCCCACTACCGCACGGTGGATTTGACCTGATTTGCTTTCGCCAGACTTACGTGCTACGTAAGCAGCGTGTTTGTAACCGTAAGCATATTGACCGAAGAAGCCGGCATTTTCATAGTTCAGGCCAGCGTAGTAGGTAGAAGTATCACCAGCAGCAGCATCACGACCATTAGTTGGATTGGTAGGACCAATTCCAACAGTAGGGTTAATACCACGAACAGCAGCACCGTTGTCACGTGGGGTGTATTGAACGTTTGCACTGAAACCGCCGAATACCGGAGTGTCGTAACGTACAGATACGGCACGCTCGTCAACACGGGTAAACATGCCCAAGCCCAAAGCTGGGTTGCTGTATTCCCAAGGGTCGATTGCATCGCTGGTGTTTTTCACAGAAGAATCCAATTTACCGGCACGGATTTTACCGAAGCCACCTTCCAAACCGATGAATGATTCACGAGTACCCCAGCCTGATTTGTTACCGGCGACAGAAGCTTCTTGTTCCAACTGCCAGATGGCGTTCAGATTGTCAGCCAAGTGCTCGTGGCCTTTGAAACCGATGCGTGAACCGAAGTCAGCGATTTCGCTAGTAGTATGGTCTTTTTGAGTACCTTCAGGAGTTTTGAATTTGGTTTGACCAACTTCAACACCTGCTTTGATTTGACCGTACAAAGTCACATCAGCCATAGCTGCAACAGGCAAAGCTGCCAAAGTCAGAGCAATCAGAGATTTTTTCATTGCTGTATTCCTTTTCTATCATGAAAAATAACTTAAGCAGACCGGATAAATCCGCTTAGGCCTTACATTTACCGCTGGAATCAGCGATTCCATGGCTCTTACTATAATTGCTCTCTCTTAAAAAAACAAACTTTATCGCTTAGCCCCGCCTTCTGCGCTTTGCTGTCCCCTTAAAAAAAACACCTAAACTCACAAACAAAATCCTTTTCAATCAATGACTAAATTAAATTTCAGCAATTGTGCTTTTTTTACAACACCTACTTTTTAGGCAAGATTTAGACGATTTCAGCTCTACTCGTACAAGCCATTTCTTTACTGTTTTTATCAATCATCCATCACATCATTAGGCCGTCTGAAATTCATGTTTACAACCAAACCGGCATATCTGCTTTGATAATCTTAAATTCATCCGGATAATCAACACCGGTTAAATACAGCCCATCAGGCATAAAGGTGGGTGGGGCTTTCAGACGGCTTTTTTCTTCAATTAACCGGGCAAAATCGTCAACGCTGAGTTTCTTATTACCAACATAGACCAATGCGCCCATAATATTGCGCACCATATGGTGCAAGAAGGCATTGCCGTGTAAATCTAGTTTGAGCAATTCGGGTGTGCCGCTAATATTGGCGCGATACAGTGTTTTAATGGGAGATTTTGCCTGACACATGGAAGCGCGAAAGCTGGAAAAGTCTTTTTCACCTTCCAATAATTTCGCTGCCTGCTGCATTAATTCGATATCCAAATCCAAATGCGTCCACCCCACCTTGCCGACCAGCAAGGGCGAGCGAACAGGGGCGGATTGCAACAGATAGCGGTAATGTCGGCCATAGGCATCAAAGCGGGCATGAAAATGCGGTGCTACTTGTTGTGCATGCCATACGGCGACACCCTGCGGTAAATGGGCGTTTACGCCTCTTATCCATGCTTGCGGCGGCCGATGTGCGCTGGTATCAAAATGCACGACTTGCGCGGTCGCATGTACGCCTGTATCAGTACGCCCGGCAACAATCACGGAAATGGGTTCACCGGCAATCAGGCTAATGGCGTGTTCTAAGGCCATCTGAACCGTCGGCACATCACCTGTCTGCTTTTGCCAGCCATAAAAGCGGCTGCCATCATAAGATAAGGTTAATGCCCATCGTTGCTTATTGGGATTTTCTAGCATAGTGAATGTGATGATTGGATTGGTGGGTTATATATTCTATATAAAGAAAAAAGATGCCGTCTGAAAAACAGCATCTTTTTTATATTTAACACTTTGGTGCACGTTTAAGCGTTCAATTCTTCCAGCATGGCTTTCGCTTTAGCTAAAATGGCGCCATCCGACTCTTCCAGCAATTCTTGCAAGGTTTCGCGAGCTGCTTCAGGGTCGCCGATTTCGACATACATTTTCGCCAATTCGTATTTGGCTTCCAATGGTGCGGTCATGCCAACAGATTCTGAAATAAAGCCTGATTCACGACGGCTGCTGTCGGCGGTATCGGCCAAAGAAATGCTGTCCCATTCGATGGCTTCATCAGCATCAGCCACTTGCGCTACTTCAACATTAAACTCTTCCGCATCTTGGAATGACAAGGCTTCGGCTTGCTGAATATCAAATAACTCAGGCTCGGCCGCCATTTCTATTTCGACAGCTTCATCACGCAACTCAGGGCTTGGCTCAAAAGTGGCATCAATCACCGGCTCCGGCTCTACTTCTGGCTGAACGAATTCCAAAGGTGCTTCATCATCAGCTTTATCAGCTTCCGTTGCCAGCGCTTTTGCACCTGCAGCCGCACCGGCCGCAACCAAAGCAGCGGTACCTACGGTAGCCAAGTTACTATCGGTTGATTCGGTTTCAACCTTAGCATCTTCAGCAAAGAAATCCCATTCTTTTTCTTTAACTTCAGTCTTGGCTTCTTCTACTTCAAAATCCCAAGATTCGCGTTCAGACGGCTGCTCTGTGACGAAAGCATCGGCAACCGGCGCAGCAGGCTCTTCAATCACAACAGCTTCAGCGGAAGCATACAGATTTTCAGGCTCTGGCTCGTAAACGCTTTCGGTGGATTCGATGCTGTCCCAATCGGCGTTGCGGCGTTTTTCGGTTTCTTCATCAAGCGTCACTGCACCGGATACAATCGCAGCTTGAGCAGTATCGATGGTATTTAAGTCCACATCGACATCACCTTGTTTGGCAACCGGCGCTTCTTGCACTTCAGTAAAGAAGATATCGTCGCCGAAATCGTCTTCTACTTCTAATTCGTCATCCGGTTTCTTAGCTACATAGGCGGCCGCTGCTGTGGCTGCTGCACTGACACCGGCTACAGTCGCTGCGGTTTTGGCCGCATTGGAAACAGGTTGCTCTGATTCAGGCAATGGTTTGTATGCGGTCGTGTAGGCTTCAGGGGTAAATGTTTCTTCTTTGGCTACCGGCTGCACAGATTCTGCTGCAGGCTCGGCTTTGCGTTTACCCAATAATTTAGACAAGAAGAACAAAGCGATTAATGCTGCACCTCCCAACAACAACCAGCGCCATAAGCTGTTATCGCTGGAGTCGGTGACTTCTTCTTGTGGTGAGGCAGGTTCGGTTACTGCCGGAGCAACAGGCTCTACTGCGCTGGCTTCTGAGGCTACGGCCGGCTCTGATGCAGCGATAGCAGCTGCATTGTCAACCGCTTGAGAAGCAGCCGCTACAGCAGGCTCTGCTTGAGAAGCAGCTTGATCGGCAGCTGGTACCGTTGGTTCGGCAGTAGTGGCTGGCGTAGTGGTAGTTGCCGCAGGTGTTTCTGCCGGCGCTTCGGTTGGCGTCGCAGTTGCCGGTTGGTTTTCTACCGGCTTGGCCGCTGGATCTGCTTGGTTGGCATAGTTTTGGAATTCACCACGATTCGGAATGCTCAATATTTTACCGGCCAACATGCGGTCGGCATCATTATTAATGAATACATCCGGGTTGGCGTTTACCAAAGCTTGAACTGTTTGCGCCAAGGTCATACCTTGCGGACGAACACGACTGGCAATACCGGTTAAGGTTTCGCCTTGACGTACCAAGTGGCGTTTGCCGTAAACGATACCGCTGTATTGTTGTTGTGGTTTTGGTTTGGCAGCTTTGGTGTCATTGGCAGCACGGCGTACCGGCTTGTCGTTGCGGGCGGCCGGTGTATTATTGCTGCCAATGGCCCGATTAATGCGTTCGCGGGCAGCTTGGCGGTCAACCGACGTAGCGGCCGGGGCAGCTTCTACTCGGTTAACTTGATTGTTTTTGTGTACACGGGTGGCAGCGCTGTCGGTTTTAGAATTGTAGCCTGTCGGATCGATGATGGCGGTGTATTCGCGCGATTGTGAGCCGACGCTGACCTGAAAAATCAATACGGGATCTTGAATCGGCTTAGACGAGCGGATATTAACCACGGCTTTGTCGCCGCCGCTTTTGCGGATGCTGGCGCGCAGATTACCGTTGGAAATCGAAGCTTTACCACCGTTGAGCAAGGCTTTAGCCTCATCTCCGGTGACGGTGATGGTGCCTGAGAAAGGTTCGCCCAGATGTGAATGAACATTTAACCCGCCCAATCCGGCCATGGCACTAAATGACGTCATCAATGCCACGGAAGCGACGATTAATTTAATTTTATGGTGGTTTTTCAAAACTTAATCCCCTGTTTGAAATGGCAGCGCGTCTGCATAATCCGTGCTTAAACTGTGTATCTCGTGATGATATATTCTAAAGTACCTGTCTGCCAAGTCATCTGATAAATTAAGTTAAAAATTGACAGGAAAATTGCAACTTTATAGCGACTATCGTTTCCTTTTTGCAAATACATTGGAATAATCACCTGCTTAATTAGCTAACAGGCCGTCTGAAATGCTTGAATCTTTAAAATGTGCAAATACCGTGCATCCGAATGCAAAGCCGCATGCGAGCAATAACGAAAAAGATGCAAAAGCCTAAGCAGGTTTGTATGATGAACGATAGCTATTCATTAAAATTGATTGCTATCTTACTTAAGAATAATAAAATGAGAATCTTCATACAAGCGCTTGAGCTGTGATAAGATAAATACTTTCAGACGGCCTTTTCTCTTATGCCGTCTGAAGCCTAATCTGCGGTATCGGGTTTTGCCGACACCGATTCATCAAAAGGATACATTTATGCAATATTTCATGTTATTGGCCACTGATGGCGACGACGTACACGAAGCCCGCATGGCGGCGCGCCCTGACCATTTGCAACGTTTGGAAGCCTTAAAATCCGAAGGCCGCTTGCTGACCGCCGGCCCAAATCCTTTGCCGGATAATCCGGAACGCGTTTCCGGCAGCCTGATTATTGCGCAATTCGAATCGCTGGATGCGGCGCAGGAATGGGCAGAAAAAGATCCTTATGTCGATGCCGGCGTGTATGAAGAAATTTTAATCAAACCGTTTAAACCGGTGTTCGGCCTGTAATCATGGATATGCAGACAGAAATTGAAGGCCGTCTGAAAAGCTTGGATTACCAGCTTTTTGAGTTTGAAGACGAAAGCCATCTCCACATCGGCCACGCGGGCAACAAAGGCGGTGGGCATTATGCAATATTAATTGTGAGCGAAGCCTTTCACGATGTCAGTCGTCTCAACCGCCAGCGCATGGTTAAAACCTTATTAAACGATTTATTTTCAGACGGCCTGATTCATGCCTTGAGCATCAAAGCGGCTACCCCTGATGAATATTTCAACTGATTTAACAACAAATTGAGAAACTTATGAAAAAAACCTATTTTGCTTCGGCCGTATTGTTCGCCCTTGCCTCAGGCAACCTGTTGGCGCAAACCTTAGTGACCGTAAACGGCCAAGCCATCGACAGCAGCGTGATTGATGCGCAAGTGAAAGCGATTCGCGCTGAAAACAAACAAGTGCAAGATACCCCTGCTCTGCGCCGCAACCTGACCGAACGCCAAGTGATTTCCACCGTGGTCGGCCAAGAAGCGAAACGCTTGAAATTAGACCAAAGCGCGGAATACAAACAAGCCTTGCAACAAGCGCGTGATGCGGCCAATAAAAGCGGCGCAGCCAAAAAAGCCAACTTCAAAACTGAATGGGCCGTATTTGAAGGCGAATTGTTAGGCCAAGCCTATGCCGCCCATGTGGCCAAACAAAATCCGGTGCAGGAAAAAGACGTTAAAGCCGCTTACGACGACTTCAGCAAATTCTACAAAGGCACGCAAGAAGTGCAATTGGGCGAAATCGTGACCAACAACAGCGCCGATGCCGAAAAAGCCATCGCCGATTTGAAAGCTAAGAAAAGCTTCAGCAGCGTAGTGAAACAATACTCGATTGATCCGCAAGCCAAACAAAGCGGTAGCATTCCGAATGCGTATGTACCGCTGAAAGACTTGCAACAATCTGCGCCACCTTTGTATGACGCAGTAAAAGACCTGAAAAAAGGCGGTGTGACTGCCAAGCCATTGCAAAACGGCAATCTTTACGGCGTATTCTATGTAAACGACCGCCGCAACATCACCCTGCCAACTTACGATCAGGCTAAAAACGACATCGGCCGCGATTTGCAAGCTGCCCGCATTGATGCTTCAGTGCAATCGCTGCTGCAAAAAGCCGACATCAAACCGGCCAAATAATTCAGCAACGGAGTAAACGATGAAGTATCAAACGGCGGTTGCCGGCATTGTGGCCGCAGCGGTGGCCGGATTGGCAATTGCCAAAGCACCGGAAATCCCTGCCGCACGCATCGACAGCATGGTGAAAGAAGTGTTGCGTCAGGCCGACCAACATCCCAACCAAACATCCAAGCCGGATGGCGCGGCCATCCGCAAGGATGTGGTGCGTCAGTTGCAAACGTTTGAAGTGTTGAAAAACGAGGCTATCAAGGTCGGATTGGATAAAGACCCCGAAGTGCAAAACCAATTCCAAACCATGGAAGCCCAGTTTTACGCCACGCAATACGCGCAATATTTGGAACGCAACACCACTGTTGACGACAACGATTTGTATAAAATCTACGATCAGCAAACGCGCATGATTAAATTGCAGCAAGTGAGCTTCAAGAGCGAGCAAGAAGCCCACGCTGCACTGGAATTGCTGCGTAAAGGCTTGTCGTTTGATGATTTGATGAAGCGTTATCCGAATCCGGAACAAGCGTTCAACGAATTCATCATGCCGCAACAATTGCCGCCGTACATGGCTGAAATTGTTGAGCCGATGAGCCGTGGTGATGTGACGCATCAGCCGGTGAAACTACAAGATCAGTTTTATCTGTTTAAACTCAGCGCAGTCGAGCGCAATCCTGAGGCGCAACCGTTTGAATTGGTGCGCAACCAATTGGCGCAACAGGCTAAGCAGCAAAAAGTACGCCGTCAGATTGACGACTTGCTGAAAGCCAACGGCATCAACCAACAATGATGCATTAAGGCATTGAAAAAGGCCGTCTGAAATTCAGTTTTTCAGACGGCCTTTTTCTATTCAACACTCTTTTTATCTTTTATGATGCGTTTTTCGCACTTATTAAAAGATTATCCCATACTGGCTTTCAGACGGCCCTAAAACTTTACAAAGGAACATCATGCGCGCAGTGATTCAAAAAGTAACCCGTGTCCAAGTCGATATTGTTGAAAACAACCGCCGCGACACCAGCGGCAAAATCGACAACGGCTTCATGATTTTACTGGGCGTGACCCACGACGACACCGAAGCCGATGCCCGCTACATTGCCGATAAAGCCGCCAATCTGCGTATTTTTGAAGACGAAAATGGCAAGCTGAATTTGTCGCTTAAAGATGTCGGCGGCTCGGTTTTATTGGTGTCGCAATTTACTTTATATGCCGATGCCCGCAGCGGCCGCCACCCTTCTTTCTCGCATGCTGCCCCTGCTGCCCAAGCCGATGCTTTGTATCAACTTACTGCAAAATATCTGCGTGAACACGGTTTGACCGTAGAAACCGGCCGCTTTCAAACACACATGCAGGTGACGCTGTGCAATGACGGGCCGGTGACGCTGCTGTTGGATTCGCAAAAGCTGTTTTAATCTGTTGCTCTAATGAATCTATAAAATGAATCGATAAAAAAGGCCGTCTGAAACACGATGTTTCAGACGGCCTGAGACTTTGCATTGATGAATTACACGTTCGGCAACAAGCCTTCTGCTTTCACCCAAGCGATGATATCGGCTTCTACCGCATCCGGCGAACCCGGATTATCGATTTTCACGCCGTATTCGTCGGCTTCAAGCTCTTCCAGAATTTCCAATTGCGAATCCAGCATATCAGCCTTCATGTAGTGCCCTTTACGCGACATCATACGCTCGAGGTTCACTGCTTGCGGTGGGGTTAGGTGGATAAAGGCCACTTTGCCTTCTGCACCGCGCAAAATATCGCGGTATTGTTTTTTCAACGCAGAACAGGTCACAATCGAATACACCGCATCGGCTTGCGCCTGCTCTGTCATCCAATCACGCAGGTTGCCCAGCCACGGATAGCGGTCTTCATCGGTTAACGGAATGCCAGCGCCCATTTTGTCGCGGTTGGCTTGGGTGTGAAATTCGTCGCCTTCGGCATAGGCGCATTCGCCCAAGGTTTTCTGCAGCGACAAGGCTGCTGTGGTTTTACCGCAGCCGCATACGCCCATCATTACAAAATGTACAGTCATGTTGTTCTCCTTAAACAATGGCAAAGGCCAATGCCGACAAGGCAAAACCAATCAGGGCAATCAGGGTTTGGTTGACTGTCCATGTTTTCAGGGTAGTCGGTACGTCCATATTCAACAAGCGACCAACCAGCCAGAAACCAGAATCGTTAAAGTGGCTGCACCCCACCGAACCGGCTGCCGTGGCCAATACCACGCAAGCCAATTGCCAATCGCTGAAACCGGCCGCCATCACCGCAGGCGCCATCAAGGCTGCGGCAGTGGTTAAGGCCACCGTAGCAGAACCTTGCGCGATACGCAATGCCAAAGCCACCAAGAAGCAACCGAGCAACACCGGAATACCCAAATCGGCCATACTGTCGGCCAGCGCTTTACCGATGCCGGAGGCACGCAATACGCCGCCAAACATACCGCCCGCGCCAGTAATCAGAATCACCGAACACACCGGACCCAACGCGCCGTCGATGGTTTTTTCCAAAGCCGTGGCTTTCTCACCGCGTTTGCGACCCAACACATACAAAGCTACTAATACGGAAATCAAAAGGGCAATTGGTGTCGAACCAATCATGCGCAATGCTTGTACCCAAGTTTCATCGACGCTGACCACTTTTTCACTGATTAAAGTAGCCAAACCGGTATTCAAGAAAATCAGCAGCATCGGAATCAGCATAATGCCGATAATGGTTGACGCTTTAGCAGGCTCTTTCGGCGTATCGTTGTCTTGTGCACCGCCACTCAGGAAATCCGGCACCGGCACATTAAATTTACGGCCTAAAATCTGACCCCACAAATAACCACTGAAATACCAAGTAATCACCGCAATCGGCAAACCAATCAGCAGCACATGACCGATGTTGGCGCCATAAAATTCAGAAGCGGCAATCGGCCCCGGATGCGGCGGCAGAAAAACGTGCATCACCGAAAATGCACCAATCGACGCCATCGCATACGGCAACACAGTCGCTTTCATACGGCGTGCGGTGGCAAATACAATCGGCAGCATCACCATCAAGCCGGCATCAAAGAAAATCGGGAAACCGAAAATCAGCGAAGCCACGCCCAAGGCAAATGGGGCGCGTTTCTCGCCGAACATACGGATCAGGGCATCGGCCAATGATTGCGCGCCGCCCGATGTTTCCACCAAACGGCCGAGCATCGCGCCCAAGCCGACCAACAAGGCCACGCCGCCGAGCGTGCCGCCGAAGTTTTTCACCAACACGTCATTGACGATATTGCCCATTGGCAAGCCGGTGGCAATTGCCGTCAGCAAGCTGACCAACACCAGCGTTACCAAAGCATGAATGCGGAATTTCACAATCATGACCAAAATCAGCGCAATCGCCGCTGCCGCAATCCCCAACAGCGTCCCCGCGCTGAGGGTTTGAGTCCAACCGTCCATTTGTCACCTTTCAATTGATAAAATGTAAACAGATAAGAAAATTTTCAGCAAAATTTCACCATAAATTTAGCACAAATCATGCAACCATGCCGAGATCAAAATATTCTGTTTCAATAAGGTTATATTTATTAAAATGAAATTTTTCAACTGAATACTGATTTCATGACGTAAATCAAAAAGAAAAAGGCCGTCTGAAAAACTACATTTTCAGACGGCCTTTTCCTGATATGGCCTGATTTAATCTGCCCTGCGGCTTTTCACTTGCGTTACCGCAAACTCAGTCTGCCGCTTCGGCTGCCGCGTAAAAAACGCAGCATTACTTTGAATGTCCATGCCCTTAGGCAACACAGCCAAAATCTTCCCCGACAAATCTCCCTCCCGCGTCTGCCATGCATCAAGAAACTGCGCTTTACCCATCGAAATATGCCCCAACGACGGGTCGGCCAGCAAAACCGTATCCTTAGATATACCGCGCAACACCGAAAAATGGTCGTCTTTACGGTATTTCAAATACACAATCACCGGAATTTTCAAAGCCGCCAACTGCTCGAACGACAGCGCATAACCCTTCGCCTCAAAACCGAAATCCGGCAGAATCCGCTGCATATCTTCAAACGAAGCCCGTTCGCGCGTTTTGTCCATTTTGTCGAGCACTTCTTCTTCCGTCAGCTTCTGCCCGTAGAAATTATTCAGCAGCGTCGCCACCGAAGCCGCGCCGCAAGAATAATCCAAATCCTGCTTCACAATATTGAAATCACGTTTTGTCTTCCAACTCTGCACCTTGATTTTGCCGTAGGCCAAAGGATTATCGTGCGGCAGCGCGGCATGGGTAATGGACGGCAGCAGGCATAAACAGATTAAAAGACAGTGCTTCATAATATTTTCCTTTGACAAAGGCCGTCTGAAAAATCAAACAATGTTTTCAGACGGCCTTTTCCGAATACAAGCTATTGCAGGGCAGCAGGTAAGTCAGGGTGCAAACCCAACAAAAACCGCAAATGATTAGAACACGCAGGTACGGTTACTCCGCCTTTTGGCGGCCAACCTTACCTACGCGCACCACTACCGTCCCCGCCATCTTGTCGTGCCAGCCCTGCTTGCGCTTGTCGAAAGCAACCCAAAAATAGCCCAAGAATAGCGGAATCATAGCCACAATATAACCGATATAGCGGATAAGCGACTGTCGAAAATCGATGTTTTTCCCTGTCTGCGCACCCACCACTTTCAAGCCCAACAACATCTTACCCGGCGTGGCGGAGAATTTCAGCCAAAAAAACAGCGTACATAAAAAGGGGAAAACATAATTGAAAAACACATCGGCAAAACCGTGTGAATAAAACAGGCTGCCGTCTTGGGGAACATAGGTAAAATACTCCGCCCCGTAAATCAGATACAGCGCAAACAGAATGACGGGCATAAGAATAAGCCAATCAATCAAATTGGCCGCACAGCGCAGCCAAAAACCGGCATAGTTCATCACTTTCCTTTCCTTAATAATTCTTCAAACAGCGTAACCCCGAATCTGAAAATCGGGCGGGGCGGTAGGGATATTGTCATTAAGCGGACGTAGCAACTGTATTTTTAACCCCGTCAGGCAAAAATACAGTTGCTACGCTTGCTATAGTTAACATGACAACCTTAGATTATTCTCTTTTACTACCCCTAATCTTATCTAGAAAATAGATACAAATACTGATAACAAAACTGACCGACATACTAAAAATACCGATACCTTTCCATGCAATCTCATATCCTTTTAATAAGTATACGATAGCCGAAAAACCAACAGCTATACTGTAGACCAATGAAAAACATACGGCATACAGCAAGATAGGTGGAACTTTTATCGTTCGGTTATTTTCAGTAATATATTTGGCTAACTCACTACCAAATATCCCTGATAATAAATAAATAAGAAGGTTATCTTCCTTGACGTCCTTCCCTCCCTGAAGGGAGGGAATTCCTACGGCGATTTGTGAACGGCATTGAGCCATTCACAAATCGCTTCGGTGGGTTTCTGCTGCTGACCGCCTTACTGCACGGTTCACTTCACAGACGCTACGGGCACGTCCTGCCCTGAAACTTCATTTTACTTTTGCGCTGCCAAAATCTCTTGACCGCGCTTTAACACATTGATTGCACCCACAATATCCGCATTGTTTTGATAGCCACATTGCACACATTCAAAGTTTGCCTGTGTTTGACGGTTATCTTTGGCAGTATGTCCGCAAGCTGGGCAACAACGACTGGTATTTTGTGGCGGAACAGCCACCAAATGCCCACCGCGCCACAACAGCTTATAGTCCAACTGACGGCGAAACTCAAACCAAGACTGGTCTAAAATCGCACGGTTTAAGCTTGATTTGGCAGCAACGTTTTTTCCATGCTGCACGGCGTTGCCTTTAGCGGATTTGGACATATTCGCCACCTGCAAATCTTCCACATACACAATCGCGTGGTTTTGGCTGATTGCGCTGCTGATTTGGTGCAGGTAGTTTTTACGGATATTGCTGATTTTGTGGTGCAAACGGCTGATTTTTGCTTTCAGTTTCTGCCAGTTTTTGCTGAATTTGGTTTTGTGTTTGAACTGTTTTTGCAGTTTTGCTAGTTTGCCTTTCAACGTTTTGAATGCGTTGATTGGCTCAAAAAACTGACCATTGGACAATGTTGCAAATTTGGCAACACCCATATCAATCCCAGTTTCGCCACCGTTTGGCTGCGCGATTTCCTGCTCGGTTTCGGTTTGCATAGATACAAACCATTTACCGCATTTTTGCGATACGGTTACGTTTTTCAGGCTGCCTGAAACGTGTCGGCTGTTGCGATAGCGCACCCAACCGATTTTGGGCAAATAGATACGATTATTTTGCTGCTCCAATTTACAGCCTTGCGGAAAGCGGAAACTGTCTTTTTCGCCTTTGCGTTTGAATTTGGGGAAATCTGCGCGTTTGGCAAAGAAGTTTTTGAATGCGCTTTCCAAGTCTTTCAAACTTTGCTGCAAAACTTGGCTGTGGCAGTCTTTTAGCCAGTCTAATTCTCGTTTCCATTCAGGCAGCAAATTTGCGATTTTGGTGTAGCTAAATTTGAACGAATTATCTTGTTGATATTGTTCGTTTTGATACGCCAAAGCACGATTGAATACGAAACGCGAACAACCGCAAAATTGTTTCATTTTGCGGATTTGCTCGCCGTTTGGCATCAGTTCAAATTTGAATGTTTTGAGTATTAACATGATTTCATGGATAATGGAATTTTTAGCAATTTTACACTTGGTCTATGGAAAAAGAAACTGATTTAAGACGTGGTCGGCACGTTGTTTTTAATCTTCATGTACATTTGGTATTTGTCGCAAAATATCGCCGAAAAGTGTTCACAAAAGAAATTTTGGACGATATGCGCGGTATTTTTGAGAGCGTCTGCACCGATTTTGAAGCGCAACTGGTGGAATTTGACGGCGAAGATGACCATGTTCATTTACTTGTGAACTATCCGCCCAAAGTGTCTATTTCAAAACTGGTGAACAGCTTGAAAGGTGTATCTAGCCGCATGATTAGACAGAAAAATTATCCAAGCATCAAACAAAAATTATGGGGCGGTGCGTTGTGGTCGCCGTCTTATTTTGCAGGTAGCTGTGGTGGTGCGCCGATTACGATTATTCGGCAGTATATTGAACAGCAGAAAACGCCTGATTAACTGAATATCAACGGTTTTAGGACTGCTACGCAGTCCGCGCCTTATATCTCCGCCGTGAACGGCGAAGTTTTACGGCGCAGCCTGATAAATTATCTTTTATGCTTGCCCAATGCCGCACTGGAAGATTGATTTAATCCAAACGCATTGGCACGAATGACAGTATTAGGCACTGCATTTCCATTCCTCCATGCTTCCTTAGCAAAAGTTTTGGTTGAAATACCTGCACCGCGCAGCATAGCATTAGTATATCCACCACCCACCATACCTCCTCATACAGCTGCTAGTGTACTACGGGTAGAAGCAGGTTGTCCAGTACGATAGTAGCTTACGCCGTGATTGCCCCATGCACTAATATTACCCCCAATTAATGCATCTAGCACAAAGGGTGCCCAAGCCCCCTCGGTTTCCCTCATCTCCTGCTTCGACAATTCCGCCAACTGCAACGGCTTGTTTTCCTGCACTTCAAACATTTGCTATTTTTTTATCTGTTTCTCTACTTTTTCGGCACACCATAAAAAAACATAACAAATCAGGAATAATGCGGCAGAAAATAAAACCAAATCTCTTATCAACATAGTGAAAAATTCAAAGCCAATATCATTGCCATTTTTTACGGCATTAAATATATCCAAAACGAAGTATCCGCAAAAGAAAAAAACTGCGGCAGCAAAAGATAATGCAAATCTACTTATTTTCTTTTGACTATATTTTGCAGACAGATGGCCTAAAATGGCTGCCAATAAATCAGACATCATTGTATTCCTAATTAAGAGGTGACGAACAATGTCGTCACCTCTTTAAAAAGTTAGATTATCTGCGCCAAACACGATTAGCACCATTATTCGCAATGGCACTATTAGCCCGCCATACATTTGCGCCGGCATTTGTAAGGCTTGGGATAAATTTTGCTCCTCCACTAGCAATAGCTCCTGCAGTACCAAATGAAGCCCCAATTACTGCACCAGTACCTACATTACCAGCAAACTTAGCATTATCCCATTTATAGTTTCCTTTATAGGCTCCCCAAGCATATCCTGCCCCTCCTACAATACCGCCTATGGCACCACCAGCTACCCAAGGAGCCAAAGCCCCCTCCGTTTCCTTCATTTCTTTTTGAGAAAGTTCAGCCAATTGCATAGGCTTATCTTGCTTCACATCAAAAACCTGATGTTCAAACTTCATCGGATTTTCAGTCAATAACGTTTGCACTTTATCATCTGTGTTCAATTTCAATGGCTGCTTATTTGCCTCCTGCGCCATTACAGGTGCAGCCATCACAGACAAAATCATCAAAGCTGAAATCTGCTTTTTCATTTTACAACTCCTTTGTTTACAGCGTTTAAAAAATGCCCCGTCAAAACGTATGCTGCACGCCCAATTTCAACTCAGAGCTGCTTTGTCCCGAAATGTTGAAACGTGCGGAGGCGTTTAACGACGTGGCTTTGGAAAAGCCGTAGCCTGCGCCCAATTGGGCGTAGGTGGATGTGTTTCTGGCGGATTCTTTTTGGCCGTCCAAACGGTCAGGCCGTTTGCCCAGCCATTGGATGCCGCCGGTTAAGCTGATGCGGTCGTTGGCGGCAAAGGCGATGTTGGGGTTAACCAGCCAGTAGTTGCCGGCTTGGTATTTGAGGCCGTCTGAAAGGGTTTTGCTGCCGTTGAAGCGGTAGGCAGCGGTTAAGGAAAACACAACGGGATCGATGGCTTTGTAGGTCGTTGCACCAATAAGCCATGATTTGCCTGATGATGCTTTGCCGCGCGATTTTTCGTAGGCCGTGCCTTCGATAAAGCCGATCAGGGCAGGATTTTTGTCGTCTTTCAAAAAGGTGTGGCTGATACCGAGCGATACGTCGGAAAGCTTGCTGTCTCGGCTTTTGCTGCTTTGGGCGGCCTCGCCGTCAAAGCCACGCTCCTCCTGCCAAATATAGCTGGCATTACCGTAAAGGTCAGTATTGCCGGTCAAGCCATAGCGCAGACCGAGGGTGCCGATGAGCATATCGCTGTTGCGGCCGCTTTCCCGTATTTCAGTGGGTACAGGGATAAACGATGCGCTGCCGGTTTGGATATAAACGGGCGCGGCCAGTTCGGTGTTACGGCTTTCGCTGTTAACATAGCCTACAGACGCTTCCAGCTTCAGCTTGCCTTTATCGGTCAGAATTTCTTCGATACTTAAGGGCAGGTCGGCATAGGCAGCTAAAGGAAATATGCAAAATGGAATAAAGTATATATTTTTCATAATCTTAGCTAAATTTTCTCCAATGAAGTAATTTTACCATCAGTTATTTTTTTTTTTGCAAGTTATTTTTATTCGTTTCTTTATTGATATTTGAAAGCATGAAAAAGGCCGTCTGAAATATCAAATTTTCAGACGGCCTTGATGGGGTTTTCAAATCGTTTTCGGCGGTTGAATCTACCAATTCACACTCACGGCACGGTTACCCAACTGCTTTTCCAATTCCTCAAACAATACGGCACTAGCGGTTACGCCCCATCTAGAAGAAATTTTCAGACGGCCTGAAGCTTGGTCATTACTGTATGACAGGGAAAGCGGGATATGCGGCGTGTCGGGCAGGCGCGCGGCGGCAAGCGTGGCGGCGAGCTTGACGATGTCGTGTTCGGGGCGCAGGTGCAGGCTGAGGCTGCGGGCGTAGTTTTCACGCGCCATTTGCAGGGTCATGACTTGGTTGGCCATGATGCGTAGGCCTTCGCCGCCGCCGTAATCGTCGCGACTGACTTTGGATTCAATAATCAGCACTTGGTCGGCTTTCAAAATCGGCTGGCTGTTTTCCAGCGTCTGGCCGCTGATCATGATTTCGACTTGGCCGCTTTGGTCTTCGAGGGTCACAAAGGCGATTTTGCCGCGTTTGCCCATCATGGTGCGCACCGCGGTGGCAAAACCGGCCACGCGCACGCTGTCTTGCGGTTTCAGACGGCCTAATTTGGTCGGGGCGATTTGGCGCACTTCTTCGGCATACGGCCCGAAGGGGTGGCCGGAAAGGTAGAAGCCAATCACGGTTTTTTCTTCGGCGAGCTTTTCCGATTCGCTCCACATCGGCACATCAACCAATTTTACCGGCTCGATGGCATCGTCCATCATGTCGAACAAGCCACCCTGATTGGCATTGGCCGCTTTTTGGTCGGCATTGCCCATCGCCAAATCAATGTTGGCCAACAACATAGCACGGTTGGGGTCAATGCTGTCGAACGCGCCGCCGCGGATTAAGGCTTCGAGTGTGCGGCGGTTCATGTGTTCTTTGCCGACACGCTCGCAGAAATCAAGCAAACCGGTAAATTTGCCGCCCGCTTCCCGCGCGGCAATAATCGATTCTACCGCCGCTTCGCCGGTGCCTTTAATCGCGCCCAAGGCATAGCGGATTTTGCGGTCGGGATACGGCGTGAAGCGGTAGTCCGATTCGTTGATGTCGGGCGGCAGGAAGGTCAAACCGTTGGCGCGGCTGTCGTCATAAAAATGCTTGAGCTGGTCGGTATTGTCCAATTCAGACGACATGGTTGCGGCCATAAATTCAGCCGGATAATGCGCTTTGAGCCAAGCGGTTTGATACGAAATCAGCGCGTAGGCGGCGGCGTGCGATTTGTTGAAACCGTAGCCGGCGAATTTTTCCATGTAGTTGAAAATCTGGTCGGATTTTTCGCGTGAGATGCCTTGTTTGGCCGCACCTTCGGCAAAAATCTCGCGGTGTTTGACCATTTCTTCCGGCTTTTTCTTACCCATCGCACGACGCAACAAGTCGGCACCGCCAAGCGAGTAGCCACCGATAATCTGCGCCGCCTGCATCACCTGTTCTTGATACACCATAATGCCGTAGGTCGGCTCGAGAATTTCGGCCAGCATCGGGTGAATGTATTCAAACGGCTCGCCTTTCATGCGCGCAACGAAGTCGGGAATGTTGTCCATCGGGCCCGGGCGGTAGAGCGACACGAAGGCAATCAACTCTTCAAACTTGGTCGTGTGCGCCGTTTTCAGCATTTTTTTCATGCCGGTCGATTCAAACTGGAACACGGCCGTGGTGTTGGCATCGCGGAAAATCTGATAGGCGGCTTGGTCATCCAGCGGAATGGTGCCGACATCGACAATATCGCCGCTGGTGTTTTTGATGTTGTTTTGCGCCATTTCGATGATGGTCAAGTTGCGCAAGCCCAAGAAGTCAAACTTCACCAAGCCCACGTCTTCCACGTCGCCTTTGTCGTACATCGACACGGGCGAGGCCGATTCGTCGGCCTGATACACGGGGCTGAAATCGGAAATTTTGCCCGGTGCAATCAACACACCACCCGCGTGCATACCCAAGCCGCGCGTTAAGTCTTCCAGCTTTTTCGCCAGCTCAATCAATTCTTGCGCTTCTTCTGCCGCAATCAGTTCGCCGATCTGTGGCTCGGCTTCCATCGCCTTATCCAAGCTCAACGGCTTGTTGGCTTCCAGCGGAATCAGTTTCGACAGGCGGTCGCACAGCATAAACGGCAATTCCAACACCCGCCCCACATCGCGAATCACCGCTTTGGACGACATGGTACCGAAAGTCACAATCTGGCTCACCGCTTCCGCACCATATTTTGCGCGCACGTATTCGATCACGCGGCCACGGTTGGCTTGGCAGAAATCGACGTCGAAGTCAGGCATGGAGACGCGTTCAGGATTCAAGAAACGCTCGAACAGCAAGGCATATTTCAGCGGATCAAGGTCGGTAATCTTCAAGGAATACGCCACCAACGAACCTGCGCCCGAACCACGACCCGGCCCCACCGGACAGCCGTTGTTTTTCGCCCAGTTGATGAAGTCTTGTACGATCAGGAAATAGCCCGGAAAGCCCATCTGAATGATGATATTCAACTCAAAATCCAAACGCGCCTGATATTCCGGCATTTTTTCTGCCCGCTCGGCTTCATCGGGATAAAGCTGCACCATGCGCTCTTGCAAACCTTCATTGGACAACACGCGCAAATAGTCGTCTAAGGTCATGCCTTCCGGTGTTGGGAAATCGGGCAGGAAGTTTTTGCCCAACGTGATGTGCAGGTTGCAACGCTTGGCAATTTCCACCGTGTTTTCCAGCGCTTCGGGCAAATCGGCAAAACGCGCCGCCATTTCCTGCGGGTCGATGAAATATTGGCTTGGCGAAAATTCGCGCGGGCGTTTTTTATCACTCAACACCCAGCCGCCCGCCACGCACACGCGTGCTTCGTGGGCATTAAAGTCATCGCGGCTCATGAATTGGGTCGGGTGCGTGGCTACCACCGGCAAATCAAGTTCTTCCGCCAAGGTCACGCTGCCTGATACGGCGGCTTCCCATTCAGGGCGCTCCGGTAGGCGTTGCAATTCCAGATAAAACGCATTGGGGAACCATGCCGCATATTTTTGCGCTGCTGCTTTGGCCGCTTCGGGGTGGCCGTTTAACAGGTTTACACCCACTTCGCCGTAATGCGCGCCCGATAAGCAAATCAGGCCGCTGTTGTCGCCTTCGGCCAGCCAGCTTTGGCGCAATTCGGCATGATCGACATTGCGGTCTTTGCCAACATAGGCGGCGGTCAAGAGTTCGCTCAAACGCAGATAGCCGGCATCGTTGCGGATAATCAACATCGCACGAAACGGCTTTTCCGGCGCATCAGGGTTTTCAATCCACACATCCGCCCCGCCAATCGGCTTAATACCCGCACCACGGCAGGCTTTGTAGAATTTCACCAAGCCGAATTGGTTCATCAAATCGCTCACGCCCAGCGCCGGCAAACCGTATTCCGCCGCTTTGGACACCAGCTTTTTAATCCGCACCATACCGTCGGTAATCGAAAACTCGGTATGCAGGCGCAAGGGGATGTAGGTTGGTTGAGTCATAGAAAATCAGGTAAAAAAGTCACACTAAAGCGATATTGTAGCAGGGTTTGAAACATCAAAGGCCGTCTGAAACATATTTTCAGACGGCCTTTGGGTTGAACCGATTATTCGGATTCGGCGCAGTAAAACGAATACAGCAATTCAATCATTTTACCCACGCGTTCATCGGCAATGTAGTAAAGGCGTTCACGGTGGTTCACTTCGCAGGCAACCAAACCGGCTTCACGCAGCAAGGCCAATTGGCTCGACATCGCAGCTTGCGGCAAACCAGTGATTTGCGCCAGCTCGGTGACGTTGCGGCGTTGCGCGTGCAGGTTGCACAACACGGCCAAGCGGTTGGGATTGGCCAATAATTTTAAAAAGTCGGCCGCTTCGGCGTAAGGGGGATTTTCAAGATTCATGATGTTGCTTAGATAAAAGACATTGCGCCATATTTTATCACAATGCCGAGCGTATCAGCTTGATTTTGCCTGTTGGCGCAAACTTTGGTTCCACGGCATAAGCATCAGCAAACGCGCCATGCCGCAAAATCCGGTCAAGCCTGCCAACAACAGCCCTGCACCAACCATGCCGCACAATAAATACAGCCACGGCGATACCAACCAGCCACCCAACGCGCCCAACAACGCCAGCAAGCCTGCACCGATTTGCACTTGACGCATCAAATCCAGCGGCTGGCTGCGGTTAATCACGGTCTCAAACCCACCTGCCTTCCAGCCCTGTATGCCGCGTTCCAAAATATAGGCAGTTTTGCCCTGCGCGGCTTGTTGCAATGCCGCCGCATTTTGTGCCGTGCGCATACCGGATTGGCAATGGAACACTAATACATCGGCGTTGAGCAAACTATGTGCCGCCAGTTTATCCAGCGGCACATTCACCGCGCCATCAATATGTTCGCGTGCATATTCGGCTGCGCTGCGCACATCAATCAATGTCGCGCCGGAAGCTAATTTCTGCCGCACTTCTTGTGCGGAAAGGGTTTGAATGTTCATGACTTTACCTTTTTCAGACGGGCAAACAGCCTATTTGCGCGGACAAGTATTCACGCCGAGCAACGTGTACAAGCCGCAGAATGAGAAGACACCGCTGGCCAACACCAACACGCCCAGCCAACCCCACCAGCCGATGGTACCAGTGGCTGCTGCGATGATTAAGGCCAAGCCCACAATAATACGGATAGCGCGATCAATACCGCCGACATTGCGTTTCATCTTTTACTCCTTTTTATATTAAGTTTTTTAAATGTATTAAAAATATAATATGATGAGTGACACTTGTCAAGGCCGTCTGAAAAATTTTCAGACGGCCTGTGATACAATAAACGCATTCAATTTAGGATCAGCAACATGGAAGCCACCGTCTATCTCGAAGACAACGAATACATCGCCTTATGCGACCTGCTCAAATTAGCCGGATTGGCCGAAAGCGGCGGCCAAGCGAAAGCCTTCATCGCCGAAGGTGCGGTGTTGCGCAACGGCGAAGTGGAAACCCGCAAAACCGCTAAAATCCGCGGCGGCGAAGTGATTGAGTTTAACGGTGCGGTATTGGATATTGCCGATGGATACGACCCAGAAGACTAAAGCCGAAGCGCTGTTGGGCGAACCGCTGCTCGACGAACCCGTACGCCCAGAAAGCTGGGAATGCTGCGGCAGCGATTGCGGTGATGCGTGTATTCAAACCATTTATTGGGACGAAAAAGCACGCTACGATGCGCAGCAGAAAAAGCTGCAAAATCTAGACTTATCAGAAGATAAATAAACCGATTCTTTTTCAGACGGCCTAGTCATAAGCCGTCTGAACCTTTCTCTTTTCCCTATATACACACACCATGATAGACCTTCATTGCCATTCCACCGTTTCAGACGGCCGCTTAACGCCTGCCGAAGTGGTGCGCCTTGCCCATGCCAACGGCTGCACGATGCTGTCGCTGACCGACCACGACCACACCGGCGGCTTGGCCGAAGCGCGCGCCGAAGCGGATGCGCTGGGGCTGCATTTTATCAACGGCGTAGAAGTATCAGTCACATGGCGCGGCCGCACGATTCACATTGTCGGCTTGGATTTTGATAAGCAAAATACAACGCTGCAAAACTTATTGGCTACTGTACGTCAAGGCCGTCTGAACCGTTTGCAGGCGATTGCGGATAAATTGGCAAAAAAAGGCATACAGGGTGCGTTTGACGGTGCGATGGCCTTAGTAACCAATCCGGAAATGGCCAGCCGCACCCACATCGCCGAGTTTCTCATCAGCAAAGGCCATGTGCGCAACAAGCAGCAGGCGTTTAGCAAATATTTGGGCGATGGCAAACCGTGTTCGGTCAAACACGAATGGGCGGACTTGGGCGAATGCGTGGCCGCCATCAACGGCGCAGGCGGTATGGCGGTGATTGCACACCCGATGCGTTATGATTTATCGGCCACGGCCAAGCGCAATTTGTTTGACGAATTCAAATCGCTCGGTGGCGCAGGCATAGAAGTACACAGCGGCAATTGCAATAAAAACGACCGTTTGAACTACGCCCTATTGGCCGAACGCCACGGTTTACTCGCCAGCTCAGGCAGCGACTTTCACCGCCTGAACGATTTCTCCGGCGGCATACTCGGCGCTTGTCCCGAATTGCCGGAAAACTGTCGGCCGGTTTGGCAACATTTTAAAAATTAAGCCGAGACCTTTGCAAAACTCCAGATTTGAGTACAGTTCGAAGTGAGAGCAGCACAGAAAGCGCAGACATATCACAAAGATAGGCAAGCTTTCGAGCAGCGCATAACGAAGAAATGTGCCAAAGATGGGGATTTTGCAAAGGTCTCAAGCCGTCTGAAATAAGTTGATACAAAAAGACCGTCTGAAAGCATTCCCTTTCAGACGGCCTTTGATTTTTTTATTTAAAACACCGCTTGCAAAATCAGATAACACACCACCGACAATGCAGCCGCAGCCGGTAAGGTAATCACCCAAGCCAAGCCGATCGGTTTCATCAGCGCCCAGTTGGCATTGCGATTCACTAAGCCGATGCCCAATACCGCGCCAACCAAAATATGCGTACTTGATACCGGCAAACCCATTAATGAAGCTGCCATCACCACTGAAGCGGCCGACAATTCCGCAGCAAAGCCCGAAGCCGGATGCATGGCGGCCAAGCTGGTGCCGACGGTTTTAATCACTTCTTTACCGACAAACCACAAGCCAACAATCAAGGCGATACCGAAAGTCAGCATTGCAATCGGCGGCACGGGATTTTGTGCGTTGATGTCACCGGTACGCAACACATCCATAATCGCAGCAAATGGGCCAATGGCGTTGGCAATATCGTTGGCACCGTGACTGAAGGCAAAACCACAGGCGGTAAACACCTGCATCCAAGAAAACATTTGGAAAGTTGATTTGCCCAAATCTTTGCGCTTCAAACTCTTGGCAAACACAAACGTCGCCAGCCAAATCGCTGCGCCAATCATAAAGATGGTCAAGAAGCTGTTGACATTGCTCATGCCCAAATGCAGGTTTTTCAAGCCTTTGAAAATCAGCATGGCCGATATGATCATACCGCCGACCGAAGCAATCAACGGTACCCATGAATGCAGCGCTTTATACGAATCGACGCTGTTTTTGCGGTTGTCGATTTCATACAGGCCGCGGTAATAATCGGATTGCAATTCGGCCGGATCAAATTCAGGATCGTTGTAAATTTCTGCATCGCGGGAAATTTTGGTGGCGTAGTCCACTTTACCCGCTTCGTCTAAGGTTTCAAAAAACAGGCGGTATTGCTCTTTGTAGGCTTTCTTTTCCTGCTTAATCGCTTTGAGTGTTTCGTCTGCCCAAGCATTGTAATCCAACACATATTTTTTGATTTGCGAGAATACCACATAAGAAACCAAACCGCCCAATACCGGCGAGAGTACCCAAGAAATGGCGATTTCGCCCAGTTTGCCCCATTTAATCAAGGCACCGGCATCAACATGCGACATAAACGCCAAACACAGCGAACTGCCGACAATACCGCCGATAATCGCATGGGTAGTTGATACCGGCAGGCCTTTGCGCGAAGCAAACAATAGCCACAATGCTGCTGCCAACAAGGCCGACATCATGATGTAAACAAACTGCATAGGCTCGAGGCTCATCGCGCCCAAATCGACAATGCCTTTGCGGATGGTGTCGGTCACTTGGCCGCCGGCAATCACCGCACCGCTGACTTCAAACACCGCCGCAATAATCAAGGCTTGCGGAATGGTTAAGGTACCGGAGCCAACACTGGTACCAAACGAATTGGCAATGTCATTACCGCCGACGTTAAACGCCATAAACACGCCGAACACAGTTGCCAAAAGAAACAGCGCGGTATGGTTGTGATGGGTGTAACCCAAACCCCAATAAATAAAATAGCCGACCATGCCCACAAGCATAGCGGCAAATAAGGCATTAATCAGCTTTAAGTTCGCACTCGGTTGAGCCTGACCCATGGATGGATTCCTTTAAAACAGTTGAAGCGAGCCTGTTTAGTATTACAGTATGGTTACAATATTGTAACATAAGCTTGCATTGTAACCGTTTTGCTGAAATTGTTGCAGATTTATTTCCGTTTTATCGGCTAAATTTCCATTGAACCAGCCAACTTGGCCAAATCGCGTTAAAATAACCGTTTTTCCCATAGAATTCCCATGAGCAGCCAATACTATATCGGCATCATGTCCGGCACCAGCATGGACGGTGCGGATGCCGTTTTAATCCGCATGCAGGGCGCCAACTGGCAAGCCGCCGTCGATCACAGCTTTACCCCTTTTTCAGACGGCCTGCGACAAGAATTATTGGCGCTGCAAAATACCGGCAGCAACGAGTTACACCGCAGTTTTATGCTTTCGCAAACCCTAAGCCGCCTGTATGCCGATACCGTCAACCAGCTCTTGCGCCAGCAAAATCTCACACCTGAAGACATCACCGCCATCGGCTGCCACGGGCAAACCGTGCGCCACGCACCGGAAAACGGTTACAGCGTGCAATTGGCTAATTTGCCACTCTTGGCCGAACTCACCGGCATTTTTACCATTGGTGACTTCCGCAGCCGCGATTTGGCTGCCGGCGGACAAGGCGCGCCATTGGTACCTGCCTTTCATCATGCGCTGTTTTACCATGAAGAAGAAACCTGCGTGGTGCTGAACATCGGCGGCATTTCCAACATCAGCGTTTTACCGCCCGATGCACCGGCATTCGGCTTCGATACCGGCCCCGGCAATATGCTGATGGACGCATGGATGCAACATATCTGGCAGCTTCCTTACGACCGCAACGGCGAAAAAGCAACGCAGGGCAAATTATTGCCCGAATTACTCACCGCCCTGCTCAACCACCCTTATTTTTCCCAGCCTTATCCGAAAAGCACCGGTCGCGAATTGTTTTCACTGGAATGGCTACGAGGCCGTCTGAAAGGCGGCGAGCAGCCGGAAGACGTATTGCAAACCCTGCTCCAATACACCGCCTGCACCATTTTCACCGCCATCCGCCAAGCAGCGCCTGATGTTGGCAACATTTATGTTTGCGGCGGCGGCGTGCAAAACCAAGCCCTGATGGATGCTTTGGAAACCTTAACTCGCCGTAAAAATATTGCCCTACACAGCACCGCCAAGCTGAATCTCGATCCGCAATGGGTCGAAGCGGCTGCCTTCGGTTGGCTGGCGGCCTGCTGGATAAACCGCATACCAAGCAATCCACACCACGCAACCGGCGCACATAAGCCTTGTATTCTGGGGGCAGGTCATTACGCCTGACCTTGGTTGGACATATAATTTAATTTGCTAAAAAACCGCTCAATATCTAAACAATTTGAGCGGTTTACGTTTGGAACGTGAGACCAAGCACCTTAATTGCACAGATAAACCACATATAAAAAAGCCCTTGTTTGAACAAGGGCTTTTATTTCTACAAGCAACGTAAATTATTTCAATTTAGTTTCTTTGTAGATAACGTGTTTACGGGCTACTGGGTCAAATTTTTTGATTTCCAGTTTGCCAGGCATAGTGCGTTTGTTTTTGGTAGTGGTGTAAAAGTGGCCAGTACCAGCACTAGATTCCAATTTGATTTTATCGCGCATTGCAGTAATCCTTAATTATAAGCGTTCGTTAATTAAGCTTCGCCGCGAGCACGCAAATCAGCCAATACGACATCAATGCCTACTTTATCGATGGTGCGCAATGCAGCGTTAGAAACGCGCAAGCGAACCCAGCGGTTTTCACTTTCTACCCAGAAACGACGTGATTGCAAGTTAGGCAAAAAACGACGTTTGGTTTTGTTGTTGGCGTGTGATACGTTATTGCCAGACATCGGGCGCTTACCGGTCACTTTGCAAACTCGTGCCATGGTTAGTCTCCAAACTTCTAAAATAGTAAAACGCGATTTATACCATGAAAAGCAGCGTTTGTTCAAGTCGCTTTCTGAAAAAACGTGATTTACAGGGATAAAACCGCCTAATTGTTGCGTTCGCGAAACGCTTTGCTTCGCGAAGAGATAAAGATGAATTATAACGGATTTTTGACTGGCGCGCATCTGTTGCCTGCCAAAAATACAATCCAATGCCGTCTGAAAAATATAAAGAATATTCCTATAAACACAAAAAAGCCCTGCTTATGCAGGGCTTTTGATTGTTGCTTTCAGAGGCATTAATCCAATTGCGCCACAGAAACCGGCAAACCGCGCACGGCGGCCAATGTGGTATTGGCGGCTTTTTGCTGTTTGCGGAACGCGCTCATGTTATTTGGCGTCAGTTTCGGGGTCGGCAAGGCCACGGTTGTCGGGTTCACCGGCTGGCCGTTGACACGTGCTTCATAGTGCAAATGCGGGCCGGTTGAGCGGCCGCTGCTGCCGACATAGCCGATAATATCACCGGCGCGCACGCTGCCGGTCAATTGTGAAAACGCGCTCATGTGGCCGTACAATGTTTCCACGCCGTTGGCATGCACCACCATCACGGTATGGCCATAGCCGCCTTTCCAACCTTTAAAGGTAATCATGCCATCTGCGGCAGCACGAATCGGCGTACCGGTTGGCGCAGCATAGTCGATACCGGTATGCATACGCACGGTGTGTAAAACCGGATGCACGCGGTAGCCATAAGGCGAAGAAATGCGTGTATATTCAACAGGCTGAATATTAAAACCTTCTTTTTGCTGCAACGATTTACCGTTTTGGTCATAGTAGCTGCCGCTCTCTTCGTCATCTTTACCTTGGCTGTAGTAGTAAGCGTGGTAGGTTTTGCCGTTTTTCACGATTTCAGCGGCCAAAATATCGCCTACGCCCATTTGTTGGCCGCGGAAATACATGCTGTTGTACAGCAAACGGATCACATCGCCCTCTTTTAAGGTTTGCATGTCAACAGTGTCGGCAAAAATCTCACGAAGCTGCAAATAAACGTCGGATGGAATTTCAGCACGCAACATATCGCCAATAGCCGAGCTGCGAATCGCAATCGAGCGCAACGTTGGCATGGTTTTCATGTCGATTTCTTCGTTAGAAGCCTGCCATTTGCCGTTGACCTTTTCCAAGGCCACCAAGTTACGCTCTAATTCTTCATCAATGAAAAACTGTACATCGGTCACTTGGCCGGTGGCATCCACACGGATATTGACCGATTGATCGGCCTTCAGGTTTTTCATGTCACGCGTGGCATTATTTTTCGCCATGATGGCTTTGATGTCGGTTTGCGGCACGCCCATGCGGGTCAAAACATCCGACAGAGAATCGCCCTGCTGCACCACTTCTTGCGCCCAATAGCTGGACTGAAAATTACCGGTTTCAACATAAACTGCCGGTAATTCTTCCAATACGCGTTCAACTTTAAAGTCGCCCGCTTTGGGCATAGGCTCGGTCACCGCATAGGCCGTCATCACACCAGAAACCGGCAGCAACATACCCAACAATGACCAACGCACCGGCTTGTTTCGCCAAAACCGGCTGAAAAAAGAATTTTTCGTTTGTTCAGACACTCGCCAATCCTTCTTAATTTTTATCGCGGTTGAAGCCGCTTGATTTATCGTTAATGCTGTATTTTTGAAATCTGATTTATCTTATCTGCCGCTTTCAGACGGCCTAAAACCGGCCGCAACAGATAAGATAAATCGACTTCAGGGCAGAATTATCCGACCCAAGTGATAGATTGACACTTGATTTTGCTGAATTTTACGCGCGCCTATTGTAGCACAAAACCACCCGACGCGCCAAAAAGGCCGTCTGAAACGCCCTTAACTAATATTAGTCCACACTTCATTGAATCAAGTTCAATATGGCGTAAAATAAGCGTTTTCGCTTAACGCCAGCCTTATGAAACTCACGCTCGCCATTCCCGCGCTCAACCGTCGCAACGATGAGACACCGCCGCCGCTCAAACTTGACGCATTTAACCAAATCTTGCGATACGGCCGTCTGAACAAAATACCGCAAACGCCGTCTGAATTTTACCGCCACCATTTGTGGCAAGGCAGCTTATTGGCGCAGGCGAAACGTATACTGAATATTCCGGCCGACCAAGCCGCCGCGTTCGCCAGCCCGTTGTGGCAGCAAATGGGTATGCACCAAGTCAGCATCATCAGCGGCGAGCATTTACATATTCAAACCGAAGAAGCCGAACAGCTTTGCCAAGGATTAAGCGATTTTTATCGGGAAGACGGTTGGCAGTTTCATCTATTGCGACCGGACTTATGGCTCATCACCATGCCGTCTGAAAGCGATTGGCAAGTCGCACCAATCTGGGACATCGGCGGACAAATCGGCACTACCGACCAAGCCGCAGGCCGCGATGCCGTGCAATGGCTTAACAAGCAAACTGAAATACAAATGTGGCTGCATAATCATCCGCTCAACCAGCAGCGCCAAAACCAACAAGCCCCTGCGCTCAACGGTTTGTGGCTGTGGCAAGATATTGACGGCAGCAGCACGCATACGGGTTTACTCGCCAGCGACAGCCCGTGGGCGCAGTTTTACCCACACCAACGCATCGATGCGCCTTATGATTTTGATGTGTATTTGAATGCGGCCAAAGAATCCGGTTTATCCGTTTCAGACGGCCTGATTTTCTTGGATGATTTGGTCGTTACCGAACAAACCGGTGATGTGTTCGCCTATCAAGAAATCCTACAAAGTTGGGAAAACCGCTGGTTTGCGCCCTTATGGCAAGCCTTGCAATCAGGCCGCCTGAAACAGCTGACGATTGCAACCGATGGCGAAAACGGCGGTGAATTGGTGATAACCCCAACATCCAAATGGGCATTTTGGAAAGCGAAGAAAAGTTTTAATGGCATTTGGTGATAATGAAAACAAACAGGCCGTCTGAAACTTTCAGACGGCCTGCTTAATCAATGAATCAACAATGATTACATTTGTTGTTGCGCAGCACGGATGGCGTTTTGATCAGGGTTGATCAACACTTCCACGCGACGGTTTTGCGCACGGCCTTCGGCAGTGGCGTTAGACGCGATTGGTTGACGTGAACCGTAACCGGCAGTGCTCAAACGTGAACCGCTCACACCGCGTGATTGCAGGTAAGTAGCCACAGATTGTGCGCGGTTGCGAGACAATGGCTCGTTGATGGCGTCAGAACCGGTGTTGTCGGTATGGCCGTTGATGGTCAAAGTGGTGTCTGGGTATTGAACCAAAGTTTGTGCCGCAGCGGCCAAAGCGTTTTGTGCGTTGGTACTCAACGCGGCGCTACCGGTGGCGAAGGTTACGTTTTCAGGCATAACCAATTTAATTTGGTTACCTTGACGCTCTACTTCTACGTTGGTATTGGCCAAGCTTTCACGCAGTTTTTTCTCTTGGTAATCCATGTAGCCGCCTACACCTGCGCCCACTGCGCCACACGCCAAGGCTGAGTTACGTGCACCTTTGCTGCCGTGGGTCAATGCACCCACGATGCCGCACACAGCCGCGCTGCCCAAGCCGTAAACAGCGGTTTTGCTGGCGGTTTGCTGACCGGTAGTCGGGTTGGTCACACAGCCTGCCAAAGCCAAAGGAGCGGCAACGATGGCCAGTGTCAAAGGTTTCAAGAATTTCATGGTTTTCCTTTCGATAAAAACGTGCCTGTTACTAGGCCGTCTGAAAATAGGTTGCCGGCTTATTTCTCTCCAAGCCAACTTTTACACATGGTTATCATAACCAACATTTCAAATGCTTAAAAGCACGTTTAACCCGATATTACAAAGCTATTCATGCGCTAACGATTTTGTGATGACACACTACCGTTTATCGCTTTTCCAAGCAGATTGATGGTTGCTTTGCGCTTATTTCTTTACATTTTCACGATGTTTCTGATACCAGCGCAGCAAGATAAATTTCAATCTGACTTTCACATCATAACCCACCGACCCCGCACCCAATACAAACAACACCACCGCCACAGGCAAAGCAAAATGATGACCGATGGCCTGATAGCCCAATGCACCGATTATGCCGCCTAAAGTAAACGTCGCCATCAAACCTGAAAGCAACCACATTTTCGGCTTATTGACGCGAATATACGGCAGGCGCGGATGATGTTGTTTTGAATAATACATCACCTTGGATAACTCAATGCCCAAGTCGGTGGCCGAACCGGTCATGTGTGTTGAGCGAATCGCCCCGCCCGATAGCAAAGTAATCACCGTATTGTGCATACCCATAATAAAGCAGAGCAAAAACAACGCCAAAGACGGCAAAGCAAACTGCCCAAAGCCGAAATCAAGCTGAAAAGCGGTGGCGCCGAACAAACCAAAAATCAACAGATAAACCGCTTCCAGCCACATAGAAAAGCCATAGCTGCCGCGAAAACGCTTTTGCTGAGTCCACAAAATCACCCAGCTCGAATGCGCCGCACCCATCACAAAACAAATCACGCTAATCAACGCCACCAGCAATACACCCCATTCGCGCAGATAAACCATGTCCGCCACCAAAGAAAGCGAACCGGTGACATGCGAGGTGTAGCGGGCAAACGCGAAAAAGCCCCCGGCATTAATCGCACCGGCCAGCAGTGCCATCACATAGCCCAATCGGCGAAACCGCACATCCGAAATATTCTGCTCGCGCAAATACGGCCGATCCGCCTGCCAAAAAGGTGGCGCATGCAGGCGCTCATGCCGCTTGTTGTGCACCTTGTTTCTGCGCGGTGTCGCTTGATGATGGTCACTCATGCCAATCTATTTCCTTGTTTTTTCAGACGGCCTCACGCCCCGAATATTGATTTTGCAAACACAATCATAACAGACCCGCCGCCGTATAAACCAAACCCGAAGCAACAATATTACCGCTTGCTAAAACGCAATAAAATGGCGTACATTAAACCTTACCGACTCAATCAGGGGCAACACATGAAAAATATACGCAGCTTATTGATTCTTGGCGCGATTTCCACACTCGCTGCCTGCGCCACCACGCCCGAACAAAAAGCCGAGCGTGCCGCCGCGCAAAAACGTTACGAACAAAATCTGCAAGTCGCGCTCGCCGCCCAGTGCGACAAAGACACCGCATTATTAATGCAAAAGCAGTTTGAACAAGCCGAACAATCTACGGCACTTTCCAGCAAAGAGCAGCAGGAATTCCGCTTGAAATACGTCGATAAAGTCGCCGATCCGATGTTCCAAGCCTGCTACAAAATGGCGTGGCAAAACCACATCGCACAAGAAAAATTGCGCGAAGCCCGCTATTACCGCGACTATTACGACGATTGGGGCTGGCACCGACCGTTTTACCATCCATTTTGGTGGTAATTTGATTTAAACGATTAGCCACGTTGAGACCTTTGCAAAACCCCAGATTTGAGTACAGTTCGAAGTGAGAGCAGCGCAGAAAGCGCAGACATGTCACAAAGATAGGCAAGCTTTCGAGCAGCGCATAACGAAGAAATGTGCCAAAGATGGGGATTTTGCAAAGGCCTCAGGCCGTCTGAACGCATCACCTTTCAGACGGCCTTATCTATGATTCTAAAAAAGGCCGTCTGAATCCCATGCGTTATTTCTTCTGTTTATTATTGTGGCTGTTTGCCGCTGCCGCTTCGGCCAAAGGCGCGCCCGAAGCCGATACGTTTCTCTATGAAATCAGCAAACCCGGACGGCCGGTTTCCTATCTGCTTGGCACCATTCACGTCGGCAAACTCAAGGCCACCCTGCCCGCTGATTACCGCTACACGCTCAACCGCGTGTCGCAATTGGTGGTCGAAACCGACGAATCAAGCATGAGCGCCGCCGATAACTTGCACATGCTGCGCATGATGGCTGACAACCGCCCTTTAAAACAAAGCTTGGGCTCCGCACGCATGCGCCGATTGCAAAACGTGTTGGCCACCGGCCAAGAGCCTGCCGACTTTTCACCCGATAGCCAAATCAAACCATGGGCGTTTTGGCTGCTGACCCAAAGCACCTTCAATCCCAAGGGCTATTCTTATGAATACGGCATCGACAATTTATTGATTCAACGTGCGAAAAAGCTCAATAAGCCGGTGATTGCGCTGGAAGGCGCGGAGCAACTCAGCTATTTTGTCCACCTGCCCGAAGATGCCATCATCCGCTCGTTTGATTCTTTGGAAAAACACCACCAAGCCTTTCTAAACGACATCATCAGCTTAGAAGACGACTACCGCCACCAACGTGCTAAAAAAACATGGGCGGAAATCGCCAATCCCGCGTATCAATTGAGATTTCTGCCGCGCCGAGATCATCCGCTGTGGCACGAATTGATGTACGACACATTACTCACCCATCGCAACCAAGTCTGGCTGCCCAAGCTGATTGAAATCCTGCCACACAAACCGACCCTGATTGCCGTGGGCGCTGCCCATTTGTTTGGCGAACAAGGCTTGATTGTGCGCCTGCGCCAAGTTGGCTACCAGGTTAAACCGGTGAAAGTCAAAGTGGCTGTGCATTGATTTTTTTATCGAGGCCGTCTGAAACGTTTCAGACGGCCTCGAAAGCATTTATATACATCTTTCATATTTTCAACTAAAACAACCCGACACACATATTTATTCCGAAGCATTTATCCCAAGCACGATTGCGTTTACAATAGCGCCTGATTCAAACACACACCCACCACCATGAATATCCACCTCGGCCGCCATCACCCGCCCGAATGCCCACAAGGCGCGGCAGTGACCATCGGCAACTTCGACGGCGTGCATCTCGGCCACAAACACATTCTGCAAACCCTCAAACAACAAGCCGACACACTCGGCCTGCCGGTTGTTGTGGTGATTTTCGAGCCGCAGCCGAAAGAGTTTTTTGCCAAAAAATTCAACAAGCCGCAGCCTTACCGCATTTCCCCTTTACGCACCAAGCTGGATTTATTGCGCCAAACAGAATGTGTTGACATCGTGTGGGTGCTGCCGTTTACCCAAAGCTTCGCCGACATGCCTGCGCAAGCCTTTATCGATGATTTACTGCGCGACAAACTCAACACCCGCTACCTGCTCATCGGCGACGATTTTCGCTTCGGCGCCGGACGCGAAGGCGGCTTTGAAATGCTGCAAGCCCAAAGCGGTATGCAAACCGAGCGCACCCCTTCCGTCATCGTTGAAGACATCCGCACCAGCAGCACCGCCGTGCGCCAAGCCCTTTCAGACGGCCGCTTGGCCTACGCGCGCAAATTACTGGGGCACGATTACGTGTTGAGCGGCAAAATCAAACATGGCAAAAAACTCGGCCGCACTATCAACGCCCCCACCGCCAACGTGCAACTGCCGCCGTATCACTACGCGCTAAGCGGTGTGTTTGTGGTCGAAGCCGACGGCAGCTTCGGTACCCGCCGCGGTGTGGCCAGCTTTGGTTTCAATCCTACCGTGTCCAACAAAAAAACGCAGAAGCTGGAAGTGCATTTGTTTGACTTTCAAGGCGATTTATACGGCCAACGCTTAAACGCGCGCTTTTTGCACAAACTGCGCGACGAACAAAAATTCGACAACATCGACGCATTAAAAACACAAATTTTAAAAGACATGGAAGCAGCGAAAAATTGGCAGCCGTGATGGTCATCAAAAAGGCCGTCTGAAAAACAGGAATGTTTTTTCAGACGGCCTGTTGCTTAGCAGCTATGATTTAGAGAAACTAGCTTAGCCCGCTGAATGCAGCCGAACGAAGCAGGATTTTGGCAGGATAAAAGGCTCGGTGTTTGAGCTGCCCCAAAGCAGCGAATTCGAGCCTGCTGCCAAAATTCTGCGTAGTGAGGGAAGTTCGCCCCAAAGGGCGAACCTGCAATTGCGGTCGCCTTTCTTTTGCCTACTTTTCTTTGGCGAAGCAAAGAAAACGAAGTTTCTGCGAAGCTAAAAGTAGGTGGCCGCGCAGCCATGAAGCGCAAACGTTCCAATTGAGAAAATAAACCAATAACAAAACTCCTTTTCACTCTCTTTTCCTCAATGTGTCAAATGAAGGCCCATTTTTTTCGGTTTAACAATAAACACCACCTGAAAACAATTTATCCCAGCAGGCCATTATTTCCCCCAACACACACCAAACCCCTTATAAAAACAACACAATTCCGCTACAATACCCCTTTATGATTTTTTTCAGACGGCCTAACAAACAAAAGGCCGTCTGAAACCCAGTGACACCATTAAATCCGAGAACAAACATGACCGATTACAGCAAAACCGTCAACCTGCTTGAAAGCCCGTTCCCAATGCGCGGCAATCTGGCCAAGCGCGAACCTGCATGGCTCAAAAGCTGGTACGAACAAAAACGCTACCAAAAATTGCGCGACAAAACCAAAGGCCGTCCGAAATTCGTTTTGCACGATGGCCCACCGTATGCCAACGGCGACATCCACATCGGTCATGCCGTCAACAAAATTCTGAAAGACATCATCATCCGCAGCAAAACCCAAGCCGGTTTCGATGCGCCTTATGTACCTGGCTGGGACTGCCACGGCCTGCCGATTGAAGTGATGGTGGAAAAGCTGCACGGCAAAGACATGCCTAAAGCGCGTTTCCGCGAATTGTGCCGCGAATATGCCGCCGAACAAATCGCCCGCCAGAAAAAAGATTTCATCCGCTTGGGCGTATTGGGCGATTGGGACAACCCTTACCTCACCATGGATTTCCAAACCGAAGCCGACACCGTGCGCACTTTGGGCAAAATCTACAAAGCCGGTTATCTGTATCGCGGTGCCAAGCCGGTGCAATTCTGCTTGGATTGCGGCTCATCATTGGCCGAAGCCGAAGTGGAATACAAAGACAAAATCTCTCCGGCCATCGACGTGGCTTATCTGTTTCAAGACAACGCCGCATTAGCCAAAGCCTTCGGCGTGAACAGCATTGATGGCGAAGCCTTCGCCGTGATTTGGACCACCACACCTTGGACACTCCCTGCCAGCCAAGCGATTTCTGCCGGTGCGGAAGTGGTGTACCAACTGATTGCCACCGCCAAAGGCCATTTGGTTTTGGCCAAAGATTTGGCAGAAGATGCGCTGAAACGCTACGGCCTTTCAGACGGCATGAATGTAGTCGCCGAAACCACCGGCGCGCATTTGGAAAACCTGCATTTGAACCATCCGTTTATCGAACGTGATATCGTGATGCTCAACGGCGACCACGTCACCACCGATGCCGGTACCGGCTTGGTGCACACCGCCCCTGCTCACGGTTTAGAAGACTACACCGTCTGCAACCAATACGGCATTGAGCTCTACAACCCGGTTAACGGCGAAGGCCGTTACATCAGCGAAGTGCCGCGCGTGGCCGGTTTGACCGTGTGGGAAGCCAATCCGGTGATTATCGAATGGCTGCAAGAAAACAACCGCTTATTGTGCAACACCAAGCTAGAACACAGCTACGCCCACTGCTGGCGCCACAAAACGCCGCTGATTTACCGTGCCACCGGCCAATGGTTTATCGGTATGGACAAACCGGGCACCGACGGCAAAACCTTGCGCGGCAATGCGATGAAAGCAGTGGACGACACCGAATTCTTCCCGTCATGGGGTCGTGCGCGTTTGCAAGCAATGATTGAAGGCCGTCCGGACTGGGTAGTGTCACGCCAACGCTACTGGGGCACGCCGATGACTTTTTTTGTGCACAAAGAAAGCGGTGAATTGCACCCGAATTCTGCCGAATTGCTGGAACAAGTGGCGCAACGCATTGAAGAAAAAGGCATTGAAGCCTGGTTCTCGCTGGATAAAAGCGAATTGTTGAGCGCGGAAGATTGCGAGCAATACGACAAACTCACCGACACCATGGACGTTTGGTTCGATTCAGGCTCAACCCACTATTCTGTGTTGAAACAACGCGAAGAATTGACGTGGCCGGCCGATTTGTATCTGGAAGGCAGCGACCAACACCGTGGCTGGTTCCAATCGTCTATGCTCACCGGCTGCGCCGCCATGGGTCGCGCGCCTTACAAGCAATTGCTGACCCACGGTTTCGTGGTCGATCAAAACGGCCGCAAAATGTCGAAGTCCATCGGCAACGTGGTTGCGCCGCAAGAAGTGTACAACGAATTCGGTGCCGATATTCTTCGCCTGTGGGCAGCTTCAACCGACTATTCGGGCGAACTGGCAATTTCCAAAGAAATTCTCAAACGCGTGACCGAAAGCTACCGCCGCATCCGCAATACTTTGAGCTTCCTGTTTGCCAACCTGTCGGATTTCAACCCGTTTGAACACACCGTGCCGCAAGACCAAATGGTCGAGCTTGACCGCTACGCGCTGATTTTGGCGCGCCAACTGCAAGAACGCGTGGCCGGTGATTACTACCCACGCTATGCCTTCCACTTTGCCGTGAAAGACATCGTGTCGTTCTGCTCGGAAGACTTGGGCGCGTTCTACTTGGATATTTTGAAAGACCGCCTGTACACCACCCAAGCCGACAGCCACGCCCGCCGCAGCGCGCAAACTGCCCTGTATCACATCACCCGCAGCTTGGTGCTGCTGATTGCGCCGGTATTGTGTTTCACCGGTGAAGAAGCGTGGGACATCATCGGCGGTGGTGAAGAAGACAGCGTGCTGTTCCACACATGGCACGAATTCCCGCCGATTAACGAAAAAGCCGAAGCCGAAATCGTGAAAAAATGGGCAGCCGTGCGTGAAGTGCGCGAAGCCGTGACCGCCGCGATTGAGCCGCTGCGTACCGACAAAACAGTCGGCTCATCACTGCAAGCCGAAGTCGATATCCACGCGCCTGAAGCCTTGGCAGGCTATCTGCAAGCCTTGGGCGACGAATTGCGCTTTGCCCTGCTGGTTTCCAAAGCCAACGTGCACAAAGCCGACGAGTTGAGCGTTACCGCTAAAGCCAGCACCGGCGAGAAATGCGAACGTTGCTGGCACTACACCGATGACATCGGCAGCGTAGCAGGTCATGCCACCGTATGTAAACGCTGTGCCGATAATGTCGATGGCAAAGGCGAAGAGCGTCATTACGCTTAATACCTGCCGACAATTCATTTAACCGGTAAGTAGACCAAAGGTCGTCTGAACAATATTGTTCAGACGGCCTTTATCTTCATTGATTACCATTTTTACCAGTACCCGGTTAACTTTTCTTATCCAAACTATTTTTAAATTCATCAACCTATATTTCACAAACACCTTATTCCTGCTTTCAGGTAAAATACCCCTTTTGACTGACTTCAGGCCGTCTGAAACATGAGTTCTAAAATCTCTTATCTGTTGCTGGCATTGTCAGCAATTGCGCTCGACCAAATCACAAAAATCTGGACGCTGGCGAATTTTCAATATCAAAAACGCGTAAACATCATTCCGAATTTTTTTGACTGGACACTGGTATTTAACCCTGGTGCGGCGTTTAGTTTTTTGGCCGACCAAGGTGGTTGGCAGAAGTATTTCTTTTTGACACTGGCTTTGGTCATTAGCGGCTATTTGTGGCGTGGCATTGTGAAAAATGACTTTGCGCGCTGGGGCAAAATCGGCGCGGCAATGATTATCGGTGGCGCGATCGGCAATGCAATTGACCGTGTCGCTTATGGACATGTAGTTGATTTTTTATTATTTTATTGGCAAGATTGGTATTACCCTGCTTTCAATATCGCCGACAGCTTTATCTGCGTAGGTGCAGTATTGTTGATATTAGATGGCTTTTCAAGCAAACATAAAAAGAATGTGGCGGCAGAGAATCAGGCCGTCTGAAACTGAATTTTTCGGAATACACACATGACAAACAAAACCATTATGCTGGCCAATCCACGCGGCTTTTGTGCCGGCGTTGACCGCGCTATTGCAATCGTGGAGCGAGCGCTGGAAGAATACGGCGCGCCGATTTATGTGCGCCATGAAGTCGTGCACAATAAATTTGTAGTGGATAATCTGCGTGATAAAGGTGCAATTTTTATTGAAGAATTGTCGGAAGTACCGACCGGTGCTACGCTGATTTATTCGGCGCACGGTGTATCGAAGGCGGTACAGGAAGAAGCAAAAATGCGCGGCTTCCGCGTGTTTGACGCGACTTGTCCGCTGGTAACCAAGGTGCATAAAGAAGTGGCTCGATTGGATGCGCAAGATTATCAAATCATTATGATCGGCCACAAAGGCCATGTCGAAGTAGAAGGCACAATGGGGCAACTGCCGCCGGGTAAAATGTTACTGGTCGAGGTGGTGGAAGACGTAGCGGCATTGGAAGTGGCCGATCACGATAAGCTGGCTTATGTGAGCCAGACTACTTTGTCGGTCGACGAAACGAAAGATATTATCGAAGCACTAAATGCGCGTTTCCCAAATATCCGTAACCCACACAAAGAAGACATTTGCTACGCCACCACCAACCGCCAAAAAGCGGTGAAAGATTTGGCGGCAGAATGCGATATTGTGATTGTGGTCGGTTCGCCCAATTCGTCCAACAGCAACCGCTTGCGTGAAGTCGCAGCAGTGCGCGGCGTGGATGCGTATATGGTCGATAACGCCAGCTATTTAGAAAAAGAATGGTTCGACGGCAAAACCAAAGTCGGTGTAACAGCCGGCGCATCGGCACCGGAAGTGTTGGTGCAGGAAGTCTTGGAGACCATTCAATCTTGGGGACACGATACTGTGCGCGAAGGCGAAGGGGCGGAAGAAAGTATTGTATTTGTCTTGCCGAAAGAATTGCGCCGAGAAGGTGAGAATAAGCAGGTTTTGAATAAGGGCTAATTTCCGCCCAGAATCATGAAGGCCGTCTGAAAAATGATCTTTCAGACGGCCTTGATTATATTCCGTATTTTGTTGATGCGTTTATTTCAATAAATCCGACAAACTGTCGTCTTCAACTGCTTCAACGCTATAACGCTCTTCCGCCCACTCGCCCAAGTCAATCAGCTTGCAACGATGGCTGCAAAACGGACGGTATTTGCTTTCACTGCTCCAAATAACTGGCGTTTGGCAGGTCGGGCATTTGACGATGGTGATGTGTTCATTCATATTCAGACGGCCTTGAGTGTGTGGAGATAATAGCGATGCAAGCGTTGGATTTTTTCGGCTAACTCATTCAAGTTACCGTCGTTTTTAATCACATCATCAGCATGCAGTAATCGCTCACGGCGTGACGCTTGGCTGGCCATAATACGGCGGATTTCATCTTCACTCAAGCTATTGCGCTGTTTGACGCGCTCAATCTGCGTGGTTTCATCCACATCAATCACCAGCACACGTTGCACCAAAGCAAGAAATGGTGGATTTTCCACTAGCAGCGGCACATCGATAATGCCATAAATAGCATCCTGATATTGCGCTTGTTGCAGACGAATTTCTTGCAAAATCAATGGAAACATCAAGGCTTCAAGCATGGCTTTGGTTTGAGGCCGTCTGAACACTTCCTCGCGCAACGCCGCACGATTCAGACGGCCTTCACTTTCAAATACATGCGCACCAATGGTTTCACGAATGGCTGGTAAAGCTTTGCCATTATCTGCCGTCAGACTACGGCTGAGCGTATCGGCATCAATATGCGGCACACCCAACGCAACGAACTCCGCCGCAGCTTGTGATTTTCCGCTGCCGATGCCGCCTGTCAACCCCACCCAAACCGTCATTTAAAATCCTGATTTCGTTAGCCACCATTGAATCAATTGGTTAATCGGTTCATTGGCAATAAAAATAATCCATCCGGCCACCGCCAAGCTTGGGCCAAAGGCAAACTGCCGCCCTTTGCCGACGCGTGACACAAGCGCGCCGATAATGCCGATTAAGGCCGCCATAAACACCAATACCGGCAACACGCCGACACCCAGCCATGCACCCAGTGCGGCCAATAATTTAAAGTCGCCGCCGCCCATACCGATTTTACCGGTTAACAATTTATAGACGTAACACAGCAACCACAAACTCATATAACCGCAAACCGCGCCCAATACCGCCGACTGAAGCGTGGTAAATGCGCCGTTGTAGTTATACAGTAAACCCAGCCACACCAGCGGCAAGGTCAGGGAATCGGGTAGGTATTGGGTATCGTAGTCGATAAAAGTGAGCGCAACCAGCATGGCGGTAAAAATCAAGCCGCCAAATGTCAGCCACGACCAGCCGTATTGCCATGCCACAACACCAAATAAGATGCCGGTAAGTAATTCCACCAAAGGATAGCGGATGCTGATGGGTGTTTTACATGAGCTACATTTGCCACCCAACAGCAAATAACTCACCATCGGAATATTCTGCCAAGCCTTCACCGGCGCATGACATTTCGGGCAGCGTGAATCCGGTTTCGACAATGTAAACGGTACTTCTTCTTCGGCCGTAAGCGGCACATTCAAATGCTCTTTGGCAAATTGCGTCCAACCGCGCTCCATCATCACAGGAATGCGATAAATCACCACATTCAAAAAGCTGCCGATTAATAAACCGAAAATCACCGCCAATGGCACAACAAACGGGGCTAAGGCATTCCAAGTTTCCAGCATCTTAACCCACCACGTTGCCCAAGTTAAACAGCGGCAAGTACATCGCCACCAGCAACACGCCGATTAACGAACCCAATACCACCATGATAATTGGCTCCATCAACGAAGATAATTGCGCAACAGAGTTATCTACTTCATCTTCATAAAATTCAGCAGCTTTATTCAACATATCATCCAAAGAGCCAGATTCCTCACCAATAGAGGCCATCTGAATCACCATATTCGGGAACATTTCAGTAGCCTGCATACTGGAAGTCAGCGACAAACCTTGCGTCACTTTGGCGCGAATGTCCTGTGTAGCCTCTTCATACAAAATATTACCGGAGGCACCTGCCACCGAATCTAAAACTTCTACCAACGGTACGCCTGCCGCAAACAAGGTAGAAGTTGTGCGTGACCAGCGTGCAATCGTTGCTTTTTTTACAATAGGGCCAAAAACCGGTAGTTTAAGCAACGTGGCGTCGACGCGTTTCTGAAAGGCCGGCGAATTTTGATGCAGCTTATACACCCCAAAGCCGATTAAAATTAGGCCGATAATCATAATCCAGCCATATTCGACAAATAAATCAGAGATATTCATCACTACCTGAGTCAACCAAGGCAATTCGGCGCCCATGTTGCTATATACTTCTTTAAATGCCGGCAACACAAACATCATCATGATAAACATCAAGATCACCGCCACCACCACAATCGAAATCGGGTAGGTCAGCGCAGTTTTCACTTTTTTCTTAATGGCTTGCGTTTTCTCTTTATAAACCGCCAACTTATCCAGCAAGCCTTCCAGTACACCACCGGTTTCACCGGCAGAAACCAAGTTGCAATAGAATCGGTCGAAATATTTCGGGTATTTGGCAAACGATTTACCTAATGCACTACCCTGCTCTACTTCCGCACGAATTTGCATCAGCATTTGTGTCATCGCAGGGTTTGAGTGGCCACGTGCCACAATTTCAAAAGCCTGCATCAAAGGCAGACCGGCTTTCATCATGGTTGCCAATTGTCGGGTAAAGACTGTGATGTCTTCTTGCGTGATGCGGCGTTTGCGCACCGCTTTCACCTTACTGATACGCAACGGACGGATACCGCGACGCTGAAGCTTTTTACGCGCCTCTTCTTCGTCTTTCGCCACTACTTCGCCGTGAACCACTTGATCGGTATGGGTATTTTTACCTTCGAATGTAAAACGTTTACCTTTGCTCTTTTGGGTGAACAAACCCTTTTTTTGCTCTGCTTGAGCCATAATTCAATTACCCCTTAATTTCATATGAGAAAGAATGAGAAACGCAATTCCCCTTGCATTTCCCATTCTCAAAATCAGTCATTGGTGTGTGCCGTTACTTCTTCCAACGAAGTCAACCCCTGCATGACTTTCAATAAACCAGCACGACGCAAATCCACCATGCCTTCTTGGTAAGCCATGTTTTGGATATCGACTTCCGTGCCGTTATCCATAATCACACGTTGCATTTCTTCGGTAATCGGCATCACTTCATACACACCGACACGGCCTTTAAAACCTTTGCCGCGACAACTGTCACAACCAACCGGACGGTACATTTGCCAATCATTGGCCAAATCTTCATCAGTAAACCCAGCTTTTTTCAATGCCGGAACCGGCGGACGTTCAATCGGTTTTTTACAACTTGGGCACAGGCGACGCAACAAACGCTGCGCCATAATCAAACTTACCGAACTGGCAATATTAAAAGGCGCCACGCCCATATTCAGCATACGCGACAAGGTTGCCGGTGCATTATTGGTGTGCAATGTCGAAAACACCATATGACCGGTTTGCGCGGCTTTAATCGCAATATCGGCAGTTTCCAAGTCACGAATCTCGCCGACCATGATGATGTCCGGATCCTGACGCAGGAAAGATTTCAGCGCAGCCGCAAAGGTCAGGCCTTGTTTGTCATTGACGTTAACCTGATTAATTCCCGGCAAGTTAATCTCGGCAGGGTCTTCCGCGGTGGAAATATTCACGTCTTCCGTGTTCAAAATATTCAGGCAGGTATACAGCGAAACAGTTTTACCCGAGCCGGTAGGGCCGGTCACCAGCACCATACCGTAAGGACGGTGAATGGCTTCAAGCAGCATTTCTTTTTGGAATGGCTCAAAGCCCAATTGGTCGATATTCAATGTGGCGGCATCCGAATTCAGAATACGCATCACCACTTTTTCACCGAACAAAGTCGGCAAGGTACTCACACGGAAATCAATCGGGCGACCATGTTTATGGAAGGCAATCTGAATACGACCATCTTGCGGCACGCGTTTTTCAGAAATATCCAAGCGCGCCATCACTTTAATACGTGAGGCCAACTGACCGCGCACAGCAACCGGCGGCTGCACTACTTCACGCAATTGGCCATCGACACGGAAACGCACACGCGCCATTTGCTCGTAAAATTCAAAATGGATATCTGAGGCACCGGCATTCAAGGCATCAGACAATGTTTTATGAATAAAACGCGGAATCGGACCATCTTCCGCTTCTTCATTGTCGATATACAACGCTTGCGGTGTTTGAGAAGATTCCTGCTCTTGGCTGATTTCTTTCAAAATGGTAGTCGAACGTTGACCAATCCATTCCAGTAAAGAGCTCAACTGGTCATGCGGCACCACCACCAAATCGACAGAAACACCTGAAGAAAAGGCGATTTTTTGAAAATTTTGAATTTGAGTCGGATCAGAAACCGCCAAATAAACCTTACGGCCGCGACGGAAAATCGGCACACAGCGGTTTTGCACCATCTGCTCTTCAGTCAACACATCCGTCAAGACATGACTACGCGGATAATGGTGCAAATCCAGCAAAGGATAGCTGAACACGCGCGCCACCAGCTCACCAAGGGCTTTGGGAGAAATCACACCATCATCAAACAGCATAGGCATAATGTCTTTATGCGCTTTGATTGCTGCTTGATAATGTTCTGCCTGAGTAGGCGTAATGGTTTGACTTTGCGCCAAGACGCGCAGTAATCCGACACTCATTTTAACCTGATCCGTTTCTGGCAAAGCCACATCCCTAAGCTTTGCTATGTGTTTAATTTAATTGAATACCCTAAAATTTCCGACGGCCTTTTATTTTCCCTTTTACCAGTCGGAGGCGGGTCATTTATTTTCGTTTAATATTATGTTTATTGTTCTTTTTAATATGCGTTTGTTATTATAAAACAAGCTGAGCCAGTCTCAAACCTGCTTTTGAAATTGTATCAACAATTAGAAACTATTTCACAACAGATATAATGTCTGACTCGCTACGTACAAAAAGGCCGGATAATTTCCGGCCTTTTCAAATCTTTTAGATAAAAAAATAACCGCTGAAGCGGTTGGTGGTGGCCAGAGGCGGGATCGAACCGCCGACACACGGATTTTCAATCCGTTGCTCTACCAACTGAGCTATCTGGCCTTCGCGTCTTTCGTTGCGAGATGTGTATTAAACCAAAAACACCGCCTTCACGCAAGCCTTATTTGACAAAAATATTCATAAAATAACTAAACTCATGTTTTATATTGAATTAAAATTTTATGATTTTGGCAGGATTTCCGGCATTTTCTGCGAATTTATTTTATCAGGTCGTCTGAAAACAGAATCATGGTCGTTCATCCTGTTTTTAAGCTACAATATCTGTTTCCCTTTTCGATAAAAACACACACATGCTTTATCAATTTTTAAAAGATATGCTGGATATTCTGCGCCTGCGCTACCGCCCACCGATGGAATATCTCTACACGCTGCCGGTAATTGCCGCTGTATTATTGCTGCTAGGCGTGATTAACGCGGCCAGTATGTCGCCTTTGTTCGGCCAAGAACCTGCCGCGATTGTGTTTGCGGTTTTACTCACCATCGTGAAATGGTTGGTATTGAGCCGCGCCATGCGTGCAGTGATTCATTATTACGGCGGCACACCACGCTTACCGCTATGGGGCTTTACCTTGGCTTCCGAAGCCTTAGCGATTCCTATGTTGGCTTTATTTTATGTGCCGCAATTGGCCACATTGGCACTGTTTTACCAAGTGTGGAGTTTCTGGGCGCAAGCCATCGGTTTTATGAAAATGGGCAATGTTTCCGGCTGGAAAATCATGCTCGGTTATCTGTTGTATTTTCTCGGTACACTCGCCGTTGGTTCGGTCTTGCTGATTTTGTTTATCCAAGCCGGCTGGATGGATGCCGATACCTTAAACCAACAATTGCAAGCGATTATGCAAGCTAAAGAAGCTTAAATATATAGAGGCCGTCTGAAAGATTTCAGACGGCCTCAAACCTTATTAATACATACAAAAAAATCCCACACAGCCAAAACCGTGTGGGATTTTTCTTTTACAATCTGAAGTGTTCAGACGGACTATTACATCATACCGCCCATACCACCCATGCCGCCCATATCAGGCATAGCCGGTTTGTCTTCAGGGATTTCCGCAATCATGCAGTCGGTGGTCAGCATCAAGCCGGCGATAGAAGCAGCGTGTTGCAATGCAGAACGGGTCACTTTGGCCGGATCCAATACGCCCATTTCAATCATGTCGCCGTATTCGCCGCTGCCTGCGTTGTAGCCGTAGTTGCCTTGGCCTTCCAACACTTTGTTCACCACCACGCTTGGCTCGCCGCCGGCATTGGCCACGATTTGACGTAATGGAGACTCAATCGCGCGCAATACGATTTGTACGCCCGCATCTTGGTCGGCATTACCGGTGTGCAGGTTTTCCAGAGCCGAACGGGCACGCAGCAAGGCCACGCCACCACCTGCGACCACGCCTTCTTCAACGGCGGCACGGGTGGCGTGCAGCGCGTCTTCCACGCGGTCTTTCTTCTCTTTCATTTCCACTTCGGTTGCGGCACCGACTTTAATCACTGCTACACCGCCGGCCAATTTGGCCACGCGCTCTTGCAGTTTTTCACGATCGTAGTCGCTGGTGGCCACTTCGATTTGTTGACGGATTTCCGCCACACGGCCTTCGATTTGAGCGGCATCACCGAAGCCATCAATGATAGTGGTGTTTTCTTTACCGATTTCAATGCGTTTGGCTTGACCCAAATCTTCCAAAGTGGCTTTTTCCAAAGACAAGCCCACTTCTTCCGAAATCACTTGGCCACCGGTCAAAATGGCGATGTCTTGCAACATGGCTTTGCGGCGGTCGCCGAAGCCCGGTGCTTTCACGGCCACGGTTTTCAGGATGCCGCGGATGTTGTTCACCACCAAAGTCGCCAAGGCTTCGCCTTCCACGTCTTCAGCGATAATCAGCAGCGGACGGCTGGTTTTGGCGATTTGTTCCAAAACAGGTAGCAGGTCGCGGATGTTGCTGATTTTTTTGTCGAACAACAAGACAAACGGGTTATCCAAGGCCGCGATTTGTTTTTCGGCATCGTTGATGAAGTATGGCGACAGGTAGCCACGGTCGAACTGCATGCCTTCTACCACATCCAACTCGTTTTCCAAAGATTTGCCGTCTTCTACGGTAATCACGCCTTCTTTGCCGACTTTTTCCATCGCTTCGGCAATGATCTGGCCGACCTGCTCGTCAGAGTTGGCCGAAATCGAACCCACTTGGGCGATTTCTTTGGAAGTATCGCAAGGTTTGGCGATGTTTTTCAATTCGTCAACCAAAGCGGCCACGGCTTTGTCGATACCGCGTTTCAGATCGGTCGGATTCATGCCGGCAGTCACATATTTCATGCCTTCCACCACGATGGCTTGTGCCAACACAGTTGCGGTAGTGGTACCGTCACCGGCCACGTCATTGGTTTTAGAAGCGACTTCTTTCACCATTTGCGCGCCCATGTTTTCGAATTTGTCTTTCAATTCGATTTCTTTAGCCACAGACACGCCGTCTTTAGTGATGTGTGGGCCGCCGAATGCGCGATCCAATACCACGTTGCGGCCTTTAGGGCCTAAAGTTACGCGCACGGCGTTGGCCAAGGTGTTGACACCGTTCACCATTTTTTGGCGAACTTCGCTACCGAATTGTACGTCTTTTGCTGCCATTGATATGCTCCAATAAATTATCTGGTTTACAGCCGTCGAACCTTTTCAGACGGCCTAAATATTAGGTTGAGATTATTCTACAATCGCAAAAATGTCTTCTTCGCGCATCACCAACAGCTCTTCGCCGTCGGCTTTCACAGTTTGGCCGCTGTATTTGCCGAAAATCACTTTGTCACCGACTTTCACATCCAAAGCACGGCGTTGGCCGTCGCGGCCTACTTTGCCGGCACCCACGGCAACCACTTCACCCATATCAGGTTTTTCGGCTGCAGCACCCGGCAACACGATGCCTGATGCGGTTTTTTCTTCAGCTTCAACGCGTTTTACCACTACGCGGTCATGTAAAGGACGGATGGTCATGTAATATTCTCCAAAAAAGTTGCATAAAGTTTGTTTTGAAAATTCACAGATAAAACAAAGATATCTGCTTCAACGCAGCTAAAAATAAGGTTATCGGCGCAAAATTCAAGCCCTGAAGCGTAAATTTTTCTGTGGGGTGCGGCCGATTATGTTTCATGATATGCAGTAGGCCGTCTGAAAACAGATGGCACTCTGCACAATACCAATTTTTCAGACGGCATTATTTTTGATAATCATTTTCGATTAGACTATAATCTCCAGCATATTTCTTATTAGGCCGTCTGAAATGTTTCAGACGGCCTCCATTACCTCTGAAGCTGGTTATGCCTATGCTACTCAAAAAATTCCTACTCACCTTCGGCCTGCTTTTTACTACAGGCATTGCCGGAGCCGCGCCTGATTTAAGCCAAAAATCAGACACCGCACCACTTTACGCGCCCGACAGCCATTATCGTTTTGAAACGCTGAATTTCCAATCTGCCGACAGCAAACGCCGCTACCGCATATATTTAGGCATTCCGAAAACCGCCGTGCCAAAGCAAGGCCACAGTGTATTGTATGCGCTCGACGGCAATGCTTTAACCGAAAACCTAAGCCCGTCACGCCTAAACACGCTCAAGCAGCCGCCGGTGTTGGTGCTGATTGGTTATGACACCGATTTGCGCTTCGACACCGCCGCCCGTGCGCACGATTACACGCCGCCGAATCACCAAGATCAAACCTTCAGCGATGCCGTTGACCCCACACGCACCCACGGCGGCGCGGCGGATTTTTTACAACTCATCAACACCGCCATCCGCCCGCAAATCGAAGCGCGCGTAAAGCTCAATCCTGAGCGGCAAATGCTGTGGGGGCATTCCTACGGCGGTTTGTTTGTGCTGTATACGCTTTTAAATTCGCCGCAAAGTTTCACCCACTACATCGCCGCCGACCCCGCCTTGTGGTTTGAACAAGGCAGTTTATATCAGCAATACCAAACCGCGTTCAGACGGCCTGATGTCTTTGGCAACCGCACGTTATTCATCGAACAAAGCCAGCGCAAACGCGAGCGCGACACCAGCAAACTCACGCCCGAACAAGCCGCCCATTTGGCCGCACGACAACAATCCGCCGCACAATTACCCAGCGATGCAGGCAAAAAATTAACCGAGCAAATGTCCGCCCGAAACGACATCCGTGCCGAGTTTACCGGCTATCCCGAATTGGATCACGGCGGCATTTTGCCGGTTTCGTTTCTACACGCCTTGGAAATTGCCGGCGAGCCGTAATATTTTTCAGACGGCCTATTTAAAATAAAGGCCGTCTGAAACCCACACACCAAAAAGGAAAAGACAATGAACCCCAACCGCCCACGTCTTGTACAAGTTGCCTCATGGCAGGATGTCAGCCCGCATCTGCGCCGCATTGTGTTCCACAGCGAAGAATTGGCCGACTATCCTTACGCTTTCAACGGTGCGCCGATGAAAGTATTTCTGCCTGCCGACGGCCAAACCGTGCCGAATTTTCCTGAAATGACACCGACCGGCCCGAAATGGGCAGAAGGCGTGCAACGCCCGTTTGTGCGCACCTACACCGTGCGCGATTTCGACCGCCAAGCCAACACGCTGACGATTGATTTTGTGCTGCACGGCGACAACGGCCCCGCTTCCGCCTTTGCCGAACGCGTGCAAACCGGCCAAACCATCGGCGTGAGCGCATCACGCGGCCGCGATGAAATGCTTAAACCTGCCGCCGAATACCTGATGGTGGGCGACCTCACCTCCCTGCCCGCCATCGAATCCATGCTGCTGGATATGGATGCCGGCGCGCGCGGCAATGTATTTATGCTGCTACCCGAAAACGAAACCCTGCCCTCCACCTTCCGCCACCCGCAAGGCGTGAATGTGCATACCGTTTATGCCGAGCCTGAGCAATACTCGAATATTATCGAACAAGTGCGCCAAGTCCGCCCAACTAGCGACGATTGCTATGTCTGGATTGCCGGTGAAGCCGCAATGGTGGGCGTGTTGCGCGATTTGATACGCAAAGGATGGCAGCTTTCCATCAAACAATGCTACGCCGTGCCATACTGGCGATTGGGTGGAGCGGAAGAAAAATACCACCAAAAACGCCATGATTTTATGGACAGCGATGTGGAATAAGCTACGTTTGCTTGTTTTCAGACGGCCTTATTCAACTTAATCGTCCATCTCGTAAAAAATGCCCGACTTAGAGTCGGGCATTTTGCATACTACTTTTAGAACGTGTAATTCATACCGATACGATATTCACGACCAGCACCTGGTAAGTTACTACGCTGAGCGTGTGGAATGTAATTCTTATTGGTAATGTTGTTTACCGCAAAATTCACATTCATTTTATCGTTGTTCAAAGGTTTCCAGTTGGCCGAAATATCGGTAACGCCGTAAGAAGCTTTACCAGTTCCATTAGCTGCAGTAATTTGAGCACTACTGGTGAAGAAGTTATCTTCCGGTTTAACTTTCTCAACCTGACGACGATGTACAGCCACCTCCAAGTTTGGCTTGTTGAAGCGGTAAGCCAAAGAAGCAGTCCATGTACGGCCAATAGCAGAAGCGTATTCCGGATTAGAGCTTAAGCGCTCACCGTAGAAACGCGGTTTGGCATGCGCAACGCCCAAACGTGCTGTCAAACCTTCATAACGATAAGAAGCGGCCAACTCGTAACCTTTGTTCTTAATGCGACCAGCATTGATGATTTCAGAGGCACACTGCAGGTTGGTGCCATCACACAAGTGGTTATCACGACCGGTGTTGGTACCCAAGGCATCTTTAATATTTTGCCAGAAGTAGCTGCCTTCGAAACCAAACGTACCATCATTGTAGTTAAAGCCGATTTCAGTATTACGGGCTTGTTCAGCTTTGGTACCATCAGCAATCGATACCACACCACGCGCACCGTGAGACATCAGTGCATCATGCATACGTGGGCTACGGGTTGCATAGTTATGGCTGGCACTGAAGCTTAAGCTCGGCATAGCTTGCCAAATCACACCTACGCTTGGATTAATCGCACCATCACTGATTTTCTTACCATCCATGGCTTTGAAATTGAAGTGGTCGTAACGCAAGCCCGCAGTCAAAGTGACATCGTTGATATCAACGATGGCTTCACCATATACGCCTACATCTTGTTTTTCCTGATTGCGAACACCTTCACGGAAAATTTGATGTGGTTTCACTTCTTGATTACGGTAGTTCACACCGTATTTCACTACTACATTATCATGTACGTGCGAATCAAAGTTTACGTTTGCGCCAATGGTATCAAGTTTGGCTTTAGTTGCACCGGTATTTTGTCGACCGCCGGCATAACCGTTACCACTGTCATCAGCAGACCAACGACCTTGCTCCAAGCGATAAATATTTGCGTTGGCTGATTCGGCAAAACCTAAGTTTTTGCCTGTCCATTCCAAGTTGGTATGGTTAACCGTCATTTTACGCATAGCTGGTGCTTGGCGTTCTAAAGACAAACGTGGGCCGCCTACCGCAAATTCTTCACGAACCAATCGCTCACCTTTGTGTTGTTCGTGACGGTGACTCAAAGCGACACGGTGGTCTTCACGGCCTCATATTAAAACCATTGCCATCAGTATTTTGCACACCTCTTTTTTCACACAAAGGAAAAACATGAAAAATATGACTGCTTTATTCGTCGCCGCCGCATTGGGCGCGGCTTCTGTTTCCGCTGTTGCTGCCGGTTTCGGCCATCAGCAAGATGTTTCGATTGATGGTCGTGCCGTGAACGTGATGGATACGTCCGCCCGTATTATCGGCAACGCCCAAGGCAATGCGCCTCAATTACTGGACGACATCACCGACGGCAAAACCGCGCGTGCCGTGCCGGGTTACAAAATCATGTTTATGAGCCGCGCTTATTCGCTGAACCACGCCGCCCGCCCGCCTCGTGGCGAGCAAACCGTTTGGGGAGACAACCGCGCCATTCACCGCGGCACCAAGGTATTGGTCGGCATTCCGGTGGTAAACGGCAAAATGCAGCTGAACCAAGCGCGTTTATTAGATATGGCGGTGATTGATGATGCCAGCGTGGATGCGGCAGCCTTCAAAGCAGAAGACAAAACCCGCCCGCGCGGCAAGCAAATTGCGGGCAACGATGCCAAAATCGGCCAAACGTCTTTGAAATTAAGCCGTTTGGAATTGCCTGATATGCAAACGGGCGAACGCAGCGGCGGCGGTGTGGTGCTGGAAGCGTCAGCCGTGATTGATGGCAAAACAGTTGCCACTAAAGTCAACAGCACGTTCCGCGAGTTTGATGTTGCCAAACCGGATAATCCGCGCGGTTTTGCGGTGGATGAGCGTTTCTTGGCGAAATAATGTCTATTTCAGGCCGTCTGAAAACAAAATTGGCTTTCAGACGGCCTATTAAAACAGTTTGCTGACTTACCCATAACCAACTTGGAAATTCATCAAATCTGTGCGAAAATAAAAGAAAACCATTCTCATCATTGATACGGTTTCAAATCATGGGCTTAATCAGGCGCTCTTGCCCGTATCACACATTCATTTTTTGGAGATTTTTAATGTTACGTTTAACTTCTTTGGCCGTATGCTGCGCGCTGGCCTTAAGCGCATGTACCCCGAAACAAGAAGCCGCCCAACCGGCTGCACCTGCTGCTTCAGGCGCTTCTGCTGCTGCGGCTTCTGCGGCACCTGCTGCACAAACTGAAGGCGCAACCCTGACCGTGAAAACCACGCGTGGTGATGTGCAAGTGCCGCAAAATCCTGAGCGCGTAGCCGTGTACGATTTGGGCATGGCCGATACCTTGCAGAAATTGGGCGTGCAAGCCGGTATGTCGATTGAAAGCACCAAAAACCTGTTGCCATACTTGGGCGATTACCTGAAAAACACCCAACCTGCCGGCACCTTGTTTGAGCCGAACTTTGAAGCCTTAAACAGCTACAAACCGCAATTGATCATCATCGGCAGCCGCACCGCCAAAGCCTTCGACCAATTGAACGCGATTGCGCCGACCATCGAAATGACCGCCGATACTGCCAACCTGAAAGAAAGCGCGAAAGAGCGCATTGATGCTTTCGGTCAAATCTTCGGTAAACAAGCCGAAGCAGACGCACTGAAAGCCGAAATCGATGCCTCTTTTGACGCAGCCAAAAAAGCAGCCGAAGGTAAAGGCACCGGCTTAGTGATTATTGTGAACGGCGGCAAAATGTCTGCCTTCGGCCCGACTTCCCGCTTGGGCGGCTGGATTCATAAAGACATCGGTGTACCTGCGGTAGACGAAGCTATCAAAGAAGGCAGCCACGGCCAGCCGGTGACCTTTGAATACTTGAAAGAGAAAAATCCGGATTGGTTGTTTGTGTTAGACCGCGGCGCAGCGATTGGCGAACAAGGCCAAGCAGCGAAAGACGTGTTGGATAATCCATTGGTAGCCGAAACCAACGCTTGGAAAAAAGGCCAAGTGGTGTACTTGGTGCCTGAAACCTATCTGGCAGCCGGCGGCGCGCAAGAATTGCTCAACGCCAGCAAACAGCTGACCGATGCTTTCAATGCCGCAAAATAAGCGTATTTGATTGTTCAGACGGCCTTTGGTAAGCAAAGGCCGTCTGAACGCGTTTAGCGTATCGGTATTTTTTATCTTTACGTTTTATTTTCAGACGGCCTTTTAAAAAATACATCAAGGCCGTCTGAAAATAAAATGCACTTTAATGAATAAATAAAACCCATGTTCAAAAACGCCCTTTCCTTAAACCTAGCCAGCATTTTCGCTCTGATTGTGCTGTTTTTCATCAGCCTGTCGGTCGGCGTGGCCAGTTTCGATTGGCGCAATCTGTTCGATATGTCCGACAGTATGCAACTGATGTGGGTGAGCCGCTTGCCGCGCACGTTTGCGATTGTGTTGACCGGCGCTTCGATGGCGGTGGCGGGCATGATTATGCAGATTTTGATGCGCAACCGTTTTGTCGAACCGTCGATGGTGGGCGCGAGCCAGAGCGCGTCTTTGGGTTTGCTGCTGATGGCATTGTTTGTACCGTCGGCCGCCCTATTGGTGAAGATGTCGGCGGCAGCAGTAGCAGCGATGGTGGGGATGCTGGTGTTTATGGCGCTCATCCGCCGACTGCCGCCGACCGCGCAATTGATGGTGCCGCTGGTGGGGATTATTTTCGGCGGTGTGATTGAATCGGTGGCGGTGTTTATCGCATATGAAACCGATATGCTGCAAATGCTGACCGTGTGGCAGCAAGGTGATTTTTCAGGGGTGTTGCTGGGGCGTTATGAATTGCTGTGGCTCACCGGCGCATTGGCGGTGTTTGCCTACCTGATTGCCGACCAGCTCACCATCATCGGCTTGGGCGAAACGGTCAGCGTGAACCTGGGCTTAAACCGCAATACCATTTTGTGGGCGGGTTTGATTATCGTGGCGCTGATTACCTCGCTGGTGGTGGTGACGGTGGGCAATATTCCGTTTATCGGCTTGGTTGTGCCCAACATCATCAGCCGCCTGATGGGCGACAAGCTGCGCCAAAGCCTGCCGGCGGTGGCCTTGATGGGCGCATCGCTGGTGTTGCTGTGCGACATTATCGGCCGCTTGGTGGTGTTTCCGTTTGAAATTCCGGTATCGGTGATTTTCGGCGTAGCCGGTACGGTGTTATTCTTAGGTTTATTGTTGAGAAAACCTGCCCATGCCGTCTGAAACGTTTCAGACGGCCTACCTAAAGAATACCGAATATGCACACCGATCACCTGCTTCATATCGACAAACACCACATCTGGCACCCTTACACATCCATGACCGAGCCCTTGCCGGTCTATCCGGTGGCGCGTGCCGATGGCGTGATGATCACGCTTTCAGACGGCCGCCGCTTGGTTGACGGCATGTCTTCGTGGTGGGCGGCGCTGCACGGCTATAATCACCCGCGTTTGAATGCGGCGGCCACTTCGCAATTGGAACAAATGAGCCACATCATGTTTGGCGGTTTGACCCACGAACCGGCGGTGCAGCTGACCGAATTACTATTACGCATTCTGCCGCCTTCGTTGAACAAGGTTTTTTATGCCGACAGCGGCTCGGTGGCGGTTGAAGTGGCCATGAAAATGGCACTGCAATACCAGCAAGCCATCGGGCAACCTGAGCGCAACCGTTTTGCCGCCATTCGAGCAGGCTATCACGGTGACACTTGGCATGCGATGTCGGTTTGCGATCCGGTCACCGGTATGCACGGTTTGTTTGGTAGCAGCTTGCCGGTGCAATATTTTCTGCCGCAACCTGCCGTCAAATTCAATGAACCGTGGCGTGATGAAGCCATCGAGCCGTTGCGCGACCTGCTGGCGGCACACGGCCACGAAATCGCCGCGCTGATTGTGGAGCCGATTGTACAAGGCGCGGGCGGCATGTATTTTTATTCGCCGGTTTACCTGCAAAAAGCGCGCGAATTGTGTTCGGCGCATGGTGTGTTGCTGGTGTTTGATGAAATCGCCACCGGCTTTGGCCGCACCGGTAAGCTGTTTGCGATGGAACACGCCGACACCGTGCCCGATATTGTCTGCTTGGGCAAAGCACTCACGGGCGGCTACCTCACACTTTCGGCCACCATTACCACCACCCAAGTGGCTAAAACCATCTCATCAGGCGCGGCTGGCTGCTTTATGCACGGCCCAACCTTTATGGCCAATCCGCTGGCCTGCGCCGTGGCCGCCGAATCGGTTGCCATGCTGCTGGAAAGCCCGTGGCAAGAGCACATTGCCCGCATTGAAGCGCAATTGCGGCAGGATTTGGCAGTTGCCACCGAATGGGCATGCGTGGCTGAAGTGCGCGTGCTGGGTGCCATCGGCGTGATTGAAATGAAGGCACCGGTCAATATGGCTTCGTTGCAAGCGCGGCTGGTGGCGCATGGTGTTTGGGTGCGGCCGTTTGGCAAACTGGTTTATCTGATGCCGCCGTTTATCATCACGCCGGATGAATTGACCCGATTAACCGACGGCCTGCTGGCTGCTTTGGCGGAGGAATACGGTGCAACACTTTAAACACGCGCTGGACGAATTAAAAGCCCAAGACCGTTTGCGCCGTCTGCCCGATTTACCGCAGCAAGGCCGCTATATTGTTTCAGACGGCCTCAAGTTGCTGAATTTATCGTCTAATGATTATCTCGGGTTGGCGCACGATGAAGCCTTACGGCATGAATTTTTAGCAAGCGATGCCTGCTGCGAGCAGCTGTGGTCGTCCTCTTCATCACGGCTGCTGACCGGCGGTTTTCCAATTTATCAGGAGTTGGAAGCGCTGTTGGCCACGCGTTATCAGCGTGAAGCGGCTTTATTGTTCAACAGCGGCTATCATGCCAATGTCGGTATTCTGCCGGCGCTAGCCGACAAAAAAACGCTGATTTTGGCCGATAAATTGGTACACGCCAGCCTGATTGACGGTATCCGCTTAAGCGGCGCCGATTATCTGCGCTACCGCCACAATGATTACGCCCAGCTTGAACACCTGCTCGAACAACGCGCCGCCGATTACCGCTGCGTCATCATCGTGACCGAAAGCCTGTTCAGCATGGATGGCGACACGGCCGATCTACCACATTTGGTGCGCCTGAAAAAACGGTATGACCATGTATTGCTGTATGTCGATGAAGCCCATGCGGTCGGCGCATATGGCGAAACCGGCTTGGGCTTGGCAGAAATGCAGGGCTGCGTGGCCGACATCGACATCTTAACCGGCACATTCGGCAAGGCGTTGGCTTCGGTGGGCGCGTTTGCCGTGTGCAGTGGTTTAATTAAGGAATACTTGACCAACCACATGCGCACTTTGATTTTTTCCACCGCCCTACCGCCAATCAATATGGCGTGGACGCATTTTATCTTCCAGCAGCTGCCCGAAATGAAAGCGCGTAGGAAGCGTTTGGCCGCACTCAGCCAACGTCTGCGTGAAGCGGTGGCAACGCATTACCCGTCGCCCATGTTGGCAGAGGCAAACAGCCACATTATTCCGTGTGTACTCGGCAGCAATGAAGCGGCGGTCAAGCAGGCGAGAACATGGCAACAGCAGGGCTATTACTGTCTGCCGATTCGTCCGCCTACCGTGCCGCAAGGCAGCGCACGCGTGAGGCTGTCGCTCACGGCCGACATCAGCGACGATGAATTAAACGGGTTTATCCAAACCCTAAACACAACGACCACCTAAAATCATAACAGGCCGTCTGAAACATTATGAAAAGAACACAAGCACCATGCACACCCGATTGATTTCCCGCCCGAATGCGGACACGCTTTTGGTTTATTTCGCCGGCTGGGGCACGCCCGACAGCGTGGCGGAAGCCTTGGCACCGGCCGATGCCGATATTTTGTTGTGCAGTGATTACCGCGACACCGCTTTAGCGTTTGACTTCAGCCGCTACCGCCGCATCGGCGTGTTGGCATGGTCGATGGGCGTTTGGGTTGCCGAGCGTGCCATGCAGGGCGTGACCGTGGATTGGGCGATCGCCGTCAACGGCACGGGCTTGCCCTATAATGACCAATTCGGCATTCCCTGCGCCGTGTTCGACCAAACCTTAGCCCGCTTCGATGAGCGCAACCGCGCCAAATTCGAGCAGCGCATGTGCGCCGATGCCGACAGCTTGGCGCACTACCGCCAACTTGACGGCCACCACAGCCACGACAGCCTGCATGAAGAATTGCAGTTTCTGCATCAGGCCGTGCAAGCCGACCGCCGCACCAATTTGCTGACTTGGCACGAAGCATGGATAGGTACGCGCGACCGCATTATTCCGGCGGCCAACCAATCGGCCTACTGGCAATCGCGCTGCCCCATCGTCGAATTTGACGGCGGCCATTATCCGCATCTGCATTGGCCGCGTTGGGATGCGGCCACATGATGCCCGACAAACAGCGCATCGCCGCGCGTTTTGCCGCCGCCACGCCGCATTACGACCGCCATGCCGAAGCGCAAAAAATCATTCATGGCGAGCTGGATAAATGGTTGGCACTTTATGCACCCGAACGTGTTGCCCAAATACTGGAAATCGGCTGCGGCACCGGCTTATTCAGCCGCCTGTTGGCACAACGTTTCCCGCAGGCAAAGCTGGTGTTAAACGATTTGAATGCCGCTTGCGCACCAGATTGGCCAGACAACAGGCCGTCTGAAACGGAATACCGTTTCGGTGATGCCGAAGCCATCGATTTAGGCAGCGGCTACGACATCATTGCTTCCGCTTCCGCGCTGCAATGGCTGGCGCAACCTGATGCGTTTATCCGACGCACAGCGCAGATGTTGGTTTCAGACGGCCTGTTGTTGTTTAACACGTTTACGCCCGACAATCTGCACCCCATCCGCGCGCTGACCGGCAGCGGCCTGCATTACCCAACGGCGGCACAATGGGCAGATTGGTTGCAACGCGACTACGACATTTTGGCGATTGAGCAGCGCACAATTACGCTGGCTTTTGACACCCCGCGCGATGCCTTGCGCCACCTGCAATACACCGGTGTCACCGCTACCCATACCGACTTTGTGTGGACGAAACAGCGCCTGCACACCTTTGAAACGCAATACCGCGCGCACCATGCCTTGGCGGATGGTCGGGTCGGCTTGGATTACACGCCGCTTTATATTACCGCACGCAAAAAATAAACCGCCTGCCGTATTCAAGAAGGCCGTCTGAAACACCAGCGGCACACAGCGAGCAAAGGAAAATGATGGGAAAAGTATTGTTTATCAGCGGCATCGACACCGATGTCGGCAAAACCGTGGCCACCGGCGTATTGGCCAAACAATTGGCCGCACAAGGCCACCGCGTGATTACGCAAAAAATGGTGCAAACCGGCTGCACAGGATTATCGGCCGATTTGCAGACACACCGCCACATTCAAGGCATAGATTGGCTGCCCGAAGACCTCGACGGCACCACCTGCCCTTATGTGTTCGCGCATCCGTGTTCGCCGCATTTGGCCGCCGCTTTGGAACAAACGGAAATTGACGACCAGCGCATCACCGCCGCCACCGAGCAATTGGCCGCACATTATGATTATGTCTTGCTCGAAGGCGCTGGCGGTTTGGCCGTGCCTTATCGTGACGATACAACCACGCTGGATTACATCGCCCGGCAAGGCTATCCGGTGGTATTGGTGACTTCCGCCAAGCTCGGCAGCATCAACCACACGCTGTTGAGTTTGGCCGCCTGCCATATGCGCAGCATCACCTTGGATACCGTGGTTTACAACCATTACCCATGCAGCGACGAACTGATTAAAGAAAACACACGCCGCTATTTACACGCGTATTTGGCCGCCCATTTTCCGCAAGCAAAATGGATGGATTTGGCGTTTACCGAATGGTAGGCCGAAACGTTTCAGACGGCCTCAACCCATATTAACGATTAACCCCACCAATTAGACGATTTTGATGAACGCGCCTACTGTTCCCCTTTCACAACCAAGCAGCAACAAACCGCTGTGGCTGGCTTTTGCCCTGCTCATCGGCTGCTGCGCCCTGTTTTTGACCTACAACGTCAACGGCAACTGGGATTTCGCCCTGCCCCTGCGCCTGACCAAACTGGCCGCCTTGCTGCTGGTCGCGTATGCCATCGGCGTGTCCACCTTATTGTTCCAAACGCTGACCAACAACCCGATTCTCACGCCCTCGATACTTGGCTTTGATGCGCTGTATGTGTTTTTGCAAACCTTACTGGTGTTTGTGTTGGGCGGCGTCGGCTTCACTTCGCTGCCGATATTGGGCAAATTTTCGCTGGAATTGGTGCTGATGATGGGCGGCTCAATGCTGCTGTTTGCCACTTTGATGAAACAGGGCGGCCGCGATTTGGCGCGCATGATTTTGATCGGTGTGATTTTCGGCATTCTGTTCCGCAGCTTGGCATCGCTGTTGCAGCGCATGATTGACCCCGAAGAATTTGCCGTGGCGCAAGCCTACACCTTTGCCTCGTTCAACAGCGTCAATCCGCAACTGATTACCATCGGCGCGGTGGTGCTGCTGGCCAGCGTGGTGTTTATCTGGCGCGAACGCCACCGTTTGGATGTGTACATGCTCGGGCGCGATCAAGCGATTAATTTGGGCATCAACTATTCGCGCAACACGCTGTGGCTGCTGCTGTGGATTGCCGCGCTGGTCGCCACCGCCACCGCCGTGGTTGGCCCCGTCAGCTTCTTCGGCCTGTTGGTCGTAGCATTGGCCAATCATTTTGCCCCCAACATGAAACACGCCGTGCGCCTGCCGATGACGTTTTGCACCGCCGGCATTTTACTGGTCGGTGGCCAAACCTTGTTCGAGCATTTCTTGGGCATGCAGGCCGTATTGAGCGTGGTAGTCGAATTCGCCGGCGGCTTGGTGTTTTTATATTTGATTTTGAAGAAAAAGCCTTAATTTAATCGAATAACCAAACGCCCAATCCTATTTTAAAAAATCATCAGACGAACCGAATCCATGATTAAAATCCAAAATGTCAGCCACAAAATCGGCAACAACCTTATTTTAAACGACGTCTCCCTCGATATTCCGCAAGGCGGCATTACTGCGCTGATTGGCCCCAATGGTGCGGGCAAATCGACACTGCTGTCGTTTATGGCGCGTTTGCAGCCGCTGACGCAGGGTAAAATCAGTTACAACGGCCAAGACATCACTACCACACCAACGGCCGAGCTGGCCAAAACCCTGTCGATTCTGACGCAGGAAAACAGCATCATGAGCCGCATTACCGTGCGTGATTTGCTGATGTTCGGGCGTTATCCGTATCACCAAGGCAGGCCGTCTGAAGAATGTAAAGCGATTGTGGAAAAAGCATTGCACCGCTTTCAGCTGGAATCATTTGCCAACCGCTACCTAACTGAACTCTCCGGCGGCCAACGCCAGCGCGCCATGATTGCGATGGTGTTCTGCCAAAGCACGGATTATGTATTACTCGATGAGCCGCTGAACAATCTCGATATGTATCACGCCCGCTCGCTGATGCAGCTTTTGCAACACCTAACCCACGAACACCAGCGCACAACCGTTGTGGTGTTGCACGACATCAACCAAGCTGCGGCTTATGCGGATTATGTGGTGGCGATGAAAAACGGCCAAGTCGCTATGCAAGGCACGCCGAACGATGTGTTTACCAAAGAAAATATTCTGGATTTATTTGATATGGATGTGGACGTATTGGATTACGAAGGGAAAAAATTGGTGGTGCATCACGTGTAATGCGGATCACTGAATCAAGGCCGTCTGAAAGATATTTTTTCAGACGGCCTTTTCATTGACTTTTGATTTTTGATACGGCAGAATAAGACCTAATAAAAGACCTATTAATGATTTCTTTAAAAGCCCTATTTTTCCATCTTGCCTAAACTAAAACAACCATTCTTGAGTAAGGCACCATGGTGTACTAAAGGAAACCAATATCATGACTAAACCTATTCACAGCCGTTTTGTTGCCAGCATTAGCGACTTAAAAAAAAATCCTATGGAAACCGTAAAAAGTGGACAAGGTGATGTGGTCGCCATTTTAAATCGCAATACCCCTGCTTTTTACTGCATTCCTGCCGATTTATATGATGAAATCTTCGAAATTTTAGAAGACCAATACCTAATGCGTGTCGCAATGGAACGGGATAACGAACCCTCCATTGAGGTATCTGTAGATGACTTATAAATTAAAATTCAAAGCCAGTGCCAAACGGGAATTTGATAAACTTGATCGTACCGTTAAAGAACAATTCAAGAAAAAGCTTAAAAAAATTCTAGAAAACCCTACAATTCCGAAAAATAAACTACATGGATCAGACTATCGCAACATGTATAAAATCGAATTGCGTGCTGTTGGCTATCGTTTGGTTTACGAAGTGATTGATGACGAATTGGTGATTATCGTGATTGAAGTGGGCAGGCGTGATACCATTTATTTAAATTAAATCAAGGCCGTCTGAACGATATTGTTTCAGACGGCCTTGTTCTATTTAAACAACTGCCCGCAGCAAGCCTTAAATTTTTTATCCGAACCGCAAATACACGGCTGTTTCATGGTCGGCAGCGGCACGGTCGGGTCGATGAAATACCAGCGCCCGTCAATCTTCACAAAAGCCGACAATTCATGGTGATGCTGCGCTTCGCCTGCACCCTGAAAATGCGCGATAAATTCGACCTGCGCATGGTTTTTACCGATGTTGGGGATATGCTTTAACACGTCCAAACCCTGCCAATCGGTTTCGCGGCTCCACGCCAGCATATCGGCGGTATCCAATAATTTTTGCTGCGACGGCACAGTCGTTTGCACAATATAATCAATATTTTGCAGCGTATAAGCGCTGTAGCGCGAGCGCATCAGCTCTTCGGCCGTAACGGGCAATTTTTGTTGCGCATGAAAGGGTTGGCAGCAATCGGCATAAGCGCGCTGCGATTGGCACGGACAAATCTGCATATCAGGATATGGGCTTTCAAATGAGAATGACTCAAATTATATAACAAAATCAATATGTAGAAGCTTTTCAGGCTGATTTTCTGCTAAAATACCGCCTTTCGATTTTGTATTTGATATTTGAACACCATGACTGCCACAGCACAAGGTCTAAATCGTTTGTTGCCGCAAACCCAATGCCGCGAGTGCGGCTATGAAGGCTGCCTGCCATATGCCGAAGCCCTTGCCCACGACGATGCGCCGGTGAATTTATGCGCACCGGGCGGCGAAACAGTCATGCTCGACATTGCCAACCTACTCGGCAAATCGCCGCTGGCACCGGCCAAAATTCAGCTCAAAGCCTTGGCATGGATTGATGAGGCCGTCTGTATCGGCTGCACCGCCTGCATCCGCGCCTGCCCCGTTGATGCGATTATGGGCGCGCACAAATTGATGCACACCGTGATTAAAGACGAATGCACCGGCTGCGGCTTGTGTGTCACCCCGTGTCCGGTCGATTGCATTTATATGCAGCCGATTGAAACCGATTTTCTACCCTTGGCACGCGCCGAACACGAAAGCGATGCGCGCTTTGCCGCCGCGGAACACGCCAAAAGCCGTTTTGAGTGGCACGAAGCGCGCAAAGCCCGCGATTCAGCCGAGCGCAAAGCCAAGTTGGCCGAACGCGAAGCCGCAACCAAAGCCAAGCTACAAGCCGCAGCCGAAGCGGCGCAACCGGTTGAAGCGGCTGCCAAAGCAGCGTTTAACCCGATGGATTTAATCGCCAAAGCCATGGCCAGAGCGCAAGAGCAGCAAACCCAACTGGCCACCGCCCACAACCACGAAGACTTCAAAGCCAAACAAGTCGAAGAAGCCAAACAACGCGCCGTATTGCGCCGCGCCCAACGCGACATGAAATACGGCAACGAAGAAGAAAAAGCCGCCGCATTGGTTTATTTGCGCCAATACAAAGCCGAACAGGAAGCAAAAAAATCCGCCAAACGCAAAGCCAAACAAATGCGCGCGCAGCAATCTTAATGCTTAGGCCGTCTGAAACTGTGTTTTCAGACGGCCTTTATTGATTTAAGAAAGAAGCCCACCATGCGCCCAAACCTTGTCAACCAACTTCCCCTGCCTGTTTACCCCATCGACCGCGATCGCGCCGATTATGCCTTATCGAAAAACCGCTTAAGCGATTATTTCATCCGCAATCCTGCTTTGTTCCAACGCGCACTCGAGCCGAAATTTACCGTCCATGTCGTACAAATGGCCGCACACGCCTGCGGTTTATGGTTTGATACTTGGCGCAACCCCGACAGCGGGCGCATGGTGCTGGTCGTTGCCAATAAAGACGTGATGCCGCTCAAAGCCATGTTTCAACGCACCTTAAACAACCAAAGCGTGATTGCCGCTTTATTGCGCCGCAGTTAAATATTCAAAGGCCGTCTGAACGTAATTAATCTCTTTCAGACGGCCTTTTGTTCTTCAATGTAGTGATTATTGCCCTTAAAAATCATTTTAAAATAAACATACAGCATCATTCACATTCACTATCTTCAGTCTCAAGCTAATATTTTTAAAATATCGTCGCGCTAATTCTAAAATAAAAGCATATTCCGCGTTAAATATTCAATTTACACCATAAAATTTTAGAATCTGCTTACTAAGTGTCAACAATCAAAGTGTTTCATTTACGCAAAAATCAATAAAATATTAATTACATATCACTACAAATTCTGCTATAATCCTGCCCAACCATTTCCCACCAACCCAGACACCCAACAAAGAGGACAAATTATGGGCATTAAAGTCGCCATCAACGGTTATGGCCGCATCGGCCGTCAAGTATTACGCGCCATCTACGATTACAATCTGCAAGACCAGCTCGAAATCGTCGCCGTCAACGCCAGCGGTAGCTTGGAAACCAACGCCCACCTGACCAAATTCGATACCGTACACGGCCGCTTCAACGCCGATGTCGATCACGATGCCACCCATTTGATTATCAACGGCCACAAAATTCCTTACTTCTCCACCCGCAATCCGGCCGAGCTGCCTTGGAAAGACTTGGGTGTGGATTTAGTGATGGAATGCACCGGCGCGTTCACCAGCAAATCCAAAGCCAATATCCACTTGGAAAGCGGCGCGAAAAAAGTATTGATTTCCGCACCGGGTGAAGCCGATGTCGATGCCACTGTGGTTTACGGCGTGAACGATGATGTATTGACTGCCGACATGACCGTCGTTTCCAACGCGTCTTGCACCACCAACTGCTTGGCACCTGTGGCCAAAGTGTTGAACGAAAGCATTGGCATTGTGAAAGGCGCGATGACCACCATCCACGCCTTAACCAACGACCAAACCGTTACCGACGTGCGCCACAAAGACTTGCGTCGCGCCCGCAGCGGTGTGGAAAACATGATTCCAACCAAAACCGGCGCCGCCAAAGCCGTGGGCTTGGTATTGCCTGACCTGAAAGGCAAACTCGACGGCTTGGCCATACGCGTGCCGACCGTTAACGTTTCCTTGGTTGACTTAAGCTTCCAAGCCGGCCGCGAAACCAGCGTGGAAGAAATCAACGAATTGATGAAAGCCGCTTCGGAACAAGGCCGTCTGAAAGGCGTTTTGGGCTATAACACCCTGCCACTGGTATCGATGGACTTCAACCACACCACCCAAGGCAGCAACTTCGACGCCACCCTGACCAAAGTCGTTGACGGCAGCATGGTGAAAGTATTCGCTTGGTACGACAACGAATGGGGCTTCAGCTGCCAAATGCTGCGCACCGCTATGCGTATGTTTGATTTGGAAGTGAAAGACTTTGAATAATTGAGTTTTGCTTGATTGATTAAAAATGCCGTCTGAAAAGATTTTTCAGACGGCATTTTTTATGGATAACGTTGTTTGGTATGCACCATCGCAGCAATCAAAACGGCGGTTTCGGTGATTTTATACACAATCATATAATTTGGATGCACCACCCATTCTCTCGTACCAAACACCTGCCCCAAGCGGCCGGAATCGGGAAATTGTGCAAGGGTGCGCGTGGTGTTGGAAAATTTGCTCTTCCAGCTCAAACGCGGCCACCGGATTGAATTCAAAAATATAGCGGACGATTTGGTCTAAATCATCTTCCGCCTGTTGCGACCATTTAACCTGCATTTTTCAGAATCGCCATCAATTCTGCACGCCGTTGCGCAGCGCGTGCCAACACATCTTCCTGCTCATGCCACGTTTCACTGCTCAAGCCTTTTTCCACCTTATCGGAAAGCCACGCATGATAATCATCGGCCTGCTGCTGAGTATCGAATTGAGACAGAATCGGATCAAGCTTTTTCATCTGTTTTCTCCTGAAAAATCTGAGTTCTATCGTGCCTGTTTTATCATATTTGTCAATCCAAGGCAGAGACACCATCAGGTCGTCTGAAGATTAAAACACACTTGCAAACACGTTTTCAGACGGCCTTCTTCATCGTTTTATATTAAAATACCGCATTCCAAAATCTTTTTCAGACGGCCTCATCATGTTTCCCAGCGAATCCCCTTCTTCTTTGTTAACCGGCTTGAATCCCGAGCAGCTTGCCGCGGTGACTTGGCCGCCGCAATCGGCTTTGGTATTGGCCGGTGCGGGCAGCGGCAAAACGCGTGTGCTGACGACGCGCATTGCGTGGCTGTTGCAAAGCGGTCAGGCCAGTGTGCACAGCATTATGGCGGTGACGTTTACCAACAAAGCCGCCAAAGAAATGCAGACGCGCTTGGGGGCGATGATTCCGGTGAACGTGCGCGCGATGTGGCTGGGCACATTTCATGGTTTGTGCCACCGCTTTTTGCGCCTGCACCATCGCGATGCCAACCTGCCGGCCACTTTTCAGATTCTCGACAGCAGCGACCAATTGGCCTTAATCAAACGCATGTTGAAGCAGCTCAACATCGCCGAAGAAATCATTGCGCCGCGCAGCTTACAAGGCTTTATCAACGCGCAAAAGGAAAACGGCCTGCGCGCCTCTGCCCTGCAAGCACCCGATCCTCACACCCAGCGCATGATTGAATGCTATGCCGAATACGACCGCATTTGCCAACGTGAAGGCGTGGTCGATTTTGCCGAACTCATGTTGCGCAGCTATGAAATGCTCAAAAGCAACGAAATGCTGCGCGTGCATTATCAAAACCGTTTTAATCATATTTTGGTGGACGAATTTCAAGATACCAACAAGCTGCAATATGCGTGGCTCAAGCTGATGGCGGGCAATCAGGCGGCGGTGTTTGCCGTGGGCGACGATGACCAAAGCATTTACCGTTTCCGTGGTGCGAATGTCGGTAACATGACCGCGCTGATGAAAGAGTTTGCCATCGAAGCGCCGATTAAACTTGAGCAAAACTACCGCTCGGTAGGCAACATCCTTGCCGCCGCCAATGCCGTGATTGAAAACAACGACGAGCGTTTGGGCAAAAACCTGCGCACCGATGCCGAGTCGGGCGACAAAATCCGCTACCTTTCCGCGCCCAGTGATTTTGAAGAAGCGCAGTTCATCATCGACGAAGCCAAATCACTGCAACGCGAAGGCTGGCCGCTGTCGGAAATGGCCGTGCTCTACCGCAGCAACGCCCAATCACGCGTTATCGAACAAGCCCTGTTCCGCAGCGGCGTGCCGTATAAAATCTACGGCGGCCTGCGCTTTTACGAGCGCCAAGAAATCAAACACGCGCTGGCTTACCTGCGCTTGGCGGTCAACCCCGATGACGACAACGCCCTGTTGCGCGTGATTAACGTGCCCACCCGCGGCATTGGCGCGCGCACGATTGAAAATCTTCAGACGGCCTCAAGCGAACAAGGCATTTCCCTGTGGCAGGCCGCCTGCAATGCCGGTGCCAAAGCCACCAAAATCGCCGCCTTCGTCCAACTGATTGAAAACCTGCGCAACCAAATCGGCCAATTGTCGCTGGCCGAAATCATGGTCAGCGTAATTCAAGACAGCGGCTTGGTCGAATTCTACAAAACACAAAAAGGCGATCACCAAGACCGATTGGACAACTTAGACGAATTGGTCAACGCCGCCGTCGCGTTCAAACCGGAAGAAAGCAATTTTGAAATCCTGCCGGAAAACGCTGCCGAACACCCTGCCTTTCCGGTATTGGCGTTCCTCAGCAACGCCGCGCTGGAATCAGGCGAAAACCAAGCCGGCAAAGGTGAAGACGCGATTCAACTGATGACCGTCCACGCCGCCAAAGGCTTGGAATTCAACGCCGTTTTCCTCACCGGCATGGAAGAAGGCCGCTTCCCGAGCGAACTCAGCCTCGCCGAACGCGGCGGCCTCGAAGAAGAACGCCGCCTGATGTACGTCGCCATCACCCGTGCACGCAAACGCCTCTACATCACCATGGCGCAACAACGCATGCTGCACGGCCAAACCCAATTCGGCATCGTGTCCCGCTTCGTCGAAGAAATCCCGCCCGAAGTATTGCATTACCTGTCGGCCAAAAAACAAAGCTTCAACAGCTTCACCGATGCCCCGCGCACGCGCAGTAACAAAATCGTCGAAGACTACAAACTGCCGCAGGAATACGCCGGTTTCCGAATCGGCCAAAACGTACGCCACGCCAAATTCGGCACCGGCGTGATTATCGATGCCGTCGATAAAGGCGAATCAGCGCGGCTGACGATTAACTTTGGCAAAGAAGGCGTGAAGGAATTGGATACGAAGTTTGCGAAGTTGGAAGTGGTTTGATTGAAATGGAAAGGCCGTCTGAAAATTTTCAGACAGCGTAAATCTAAGCTAAAATACATCATCATTTTTTAGGAGAAATTTATGGCTTTTAGTACAGAACAAAAACAAGCCATTCTAGCAACAGCGAAAACGTGGTTTAAAGAATGTGTAGCACAAAACCATATCAAAAATACCGAAAAGCTGATTGACCCAGCAGAATTCAATATCAATCCGTTTTTAACGGTTTATCTTGCCAATTTTCTAACCGGTAACTCCAAACCTGAAAGTATCGCTAAGGCTCTGCTTTTCCCGCGTGTATTGGGAACATCCATTAATACATCTTTTGGTCAAAATATGCAGAGTTTTATGAGTGTGATTCAAGATGCGGTCGGCAGCACAGCCAGCGGCATGGATATTGAGTTTATCGACCAGCTCGACGGCAGGAAGAAATACTGTCAATTAAAAGCGGGGCCAAACACCATTAATAAGGATGATGTTGAGACCATTGCCAATCATTTTAGAAGTGTCCGCAATTTATCTCGAACGAATAATTTGCGTATTCCAAACGACGACATGATTGTCGGAGTTTTATATGGCGAACCACAAAATTTAAGCAGTCACTACAAACGTATCACGTCTCAATATGACTATGAAGTCATTATCGGGCAAGAATTTTGGTTACGCTTAACCGGAGATGAGGATTTTTACAACGAACTCATTGCGGCCATTGGTTCAGTTGCCATTGAAGCCGACTTCAGTAAAGACTTCGAACGTGTAATCTATACTTTGGCGCAGACAGAAGAAATCCAGAAATTAAGTAACCATGAATAAGGTTTGACGCTATCTAAAAATCAGGCTACATTATCGTCATGAATAACCATGACTAATGTTTGCCTGATTTTTTTATGAAGAGCCCCGATTTATATACCATTGCCCAAGTTGCTGATATTCTCAGCGTATCTAAAGAAACTTTGCGTCGTTGGGATAAAAATGGAACGCTTGTTCCACAACGCCAGTATGACAACAATTACCGCCTTTATACCAAAGAACAATTAGAACATTTTGAAGAAGCGCGGATTTTATTCAACAGTAACTGGGATGAAGAAATTCAAACCCAACCACTACGCCGATATAAATTGCTTGAATTGTTTGCAGGTGCAGGTGGTTTAGCAGTAGGTATGGAAAAAGCAGGCTTTGATTCAGTTTTATTAAACGAATTGGATGCTGCCGCCTGTAAGACACTTCGAAAAAACCGCCCAGAATGGAATGTAGTAGAAGGAGATATTTCTAAGGTGGATTTTACCCCTTATTATAATCAAATCGATATTCTTTCAGGTGGTTTCCCTTGCCAAGCCTTTTCTTATGCAGGTAAGAAATTAGGCTTTGAAGATACGCGCGGTACGCTGTTTTTTGAATTTGCACGCGCGGTTAAAGAAACCAATCCCAAAGTATTCTTAGCAGAAAACGTGCGGGGTTTATTAGCTCATGACGACGGTAAAACGCTGGCGACCATTAGCAGTATCATTGAAGAGCTTGGCTATTATTTAGTTCCGCCAAGAGTTTTAAAAGCCGTGTTTTATAAAGTACCGCAAAAGCGTGAACGCTTGTTTTTAATCGGCATCCGCAAAGACTTAGCTAAAAAAGTCAACTTCCATTGGCCTTCACCTTATCATCGGATTATGACTTTGGAAGATGCGTTTAAATCAGGTGAACTATACACCGCAGATGTTCCTCAATCTGAGGGGCAAAAATATCCGAAACGCAAAGCTGAAATTATGACTCATGTTCCTGCAGGCGGTTATTGGAAAGATTTACCTGATGATTTGCAGCGTGAATACATGCAAAAAAGTTATTTTTTAGGTGGAGGAAAAACAGGTATGGCTCGCCGACTAGCTTGGGATGAACCGAGCCTGACTTTGACCTGCGCACCAGCACAAAAGCAGACAGAACGTTGCCATCCTGAAGAAACTCGCCCTCTAACCGTAAGGGAGTATGCTCGTATTCAAACTTTTCCCGATGAATGGCAATTTGAAGGCTCATTAACTGCACAATACAAACAGATCGGCAATGCTGTCCCTGTCAATTTAGCATTGGCAGTCGGCAAAGCATTAATCCGTTTATTAAATGATATTGAAACCACCATTGAAGCAGAAGCAGCATAAGTAAAGGCCGTCTGAAACACTTTTTAAATATTTAAATATTGTATTTTCAGACGGCCTGTCTTGCTTTAATCTTTAAACCTTACTTAATCAGCCAAAAGGAGCCCCACCATGTCCCACATCTCCACCGTCCGCTACACCTGCAACCTGCATAACGATTTAACCCACCTGCAAAGCGGCGACACGATTTCTACCGATGCGCCGACCGACAACAACGGTAAAGGCGAAGCGTTTTCGCCTACGGACTTGCTGGCCACTTCGCTGGCTGCGTGTGCGCTGACGATTATGGGCATGAAAGCCGATGATTTGGGCGTGGACTTAGCCGGTGCGCGAGCGGAAGTGGGCAAGGAAATGTCAGCCAATCCGCGCCGTGTGGCGAAGGTGGCGGTTGATTTTTATTTGAGCGAAAGTTTAGACGAACGCAGCCGCACGGTTTTGGAAGCGGCGGCGCATACTTGTCCGGTGGCGAAAAGTTTGAGCGCGGATTTGGTGCAGGTGTTTAATTTTCATTATGTTTGATGGCTTTGCTGCACTGGCTTGCTTGAAAAAATAAAAAGGCCGTCTGAACGGGTTAAACGAAATCAATCGATTTCCAAACCTGTTCAGACGGCCTTTTAATAGTGAAGCGTTGAATCTGTTTTATTTGACGATTTCTACCGGACCATGGTCATCGCAGTGGTCGCCGTGTTGGTGGTGCAGGCGGCCGTTGACGATGTAGTCAACGTGGTCGCCGTGTGGCACGGCTTCGTGGCCACAGCCTTCGCCGTGAACGTGGTCGCCGCAGTCGCTGACCGGATGGCAGCCGTCTGGATTGGTGTCGTTAACGGCTAAGGTGTGTTCGTCGTAGTGGCCGTCGTGTTCGTGGTGCAGATGACCGTCGTGCAGGTAGTCGATGTGGTCATCGTGTTTGATGGCAGTGTGGCCGCAACCTTGGCCGTGAACGTGATTGTGTTCGTGATGTGTTTTGCAGGTCATGATGGTTTCCTCCATAAGATGGTCGCCTGTTCAGGCAGAATTAGTATGTGTTATCTTATTCTCTTCTCGAAATTTAGTCAATAACTTTTTGATTTTAAACAGTTTTGTTATATTATATCAGTTATGGTATAGCATTCTCATATGAGCGGCACAAGCATTTTTTTCAGACGGCCTTTATAATGCGTGTTCATCATAACATGCTGTCTGAAACGGAAAACACGATATGTGGGATACTGTAAAACTTTGGCTGCAAGAGATTCCGGTCAGCTATGAAATCATTGAATCGGTGCTGATGATTATCGGCATTTTGGCGGTGCGCTCGCTGCTTTTGAGCGCGCATTTCCGCAGCCATCCGGATTTGTCGATTGATGCCAAGCGCCGCGCGTTGGTGGTGAGCCGCAATGTCACGCTGATTTTGGTATTGCTCGGTTTGGCGATGATTTGGGCGGCGCAAATTCAGACGGTGGCTTTGTCGATGTTTGCGGTGGCGGCGGCGATTGTGGTGGCCACCAAAGAATTGATTATGTGTTTGTCGGGCAGCATCCTGCGCTCGATTACCAAGCAGTATTCGGTGGGCGATTATATTGAAATCAACGGCTTGCGCGGGCGGGTGGTCGATATTAATTTATTGAACACTTTGATGATGGAAATCGGCCCCAATGCTTTGGTCGGCCAGCTTTCGGGCGACACGATTTCGTTCCCCAACAGCCTGCTGCTCAATCATAATGTGCGCCGCGATAATGTGTTGGGGCCTTATGTGATTCACACGGTGCAAATTCCCGTGCCGATTCATTTGGATTCGGATGCGGTGGTGCCGCGTTTGAGGGCGGTATTGGAGCCGTTGTGCGCGCCTTATATTGCCGATATTTCCAAGTATCTGGAAGCGGTGCAGGTGGAAAAGCTGTTTATCACGCCTGCCGCCGAGCCGCGCGTGACCCGTGTGCCGCATGATGACAAGGTGTACAACATTATCGTGCGTTTTGCCGCGCCGGTGGCGAAGCGTTTGGAAATTCAGCAAACGGTGTTGGATGAATTTTTGCGGGTGCAGCATCAATTATTGCATGCCGATTCATAATCCGCGCTGATGCTTAAACCACCCTATCGGGTGGTTTGATTTTTTTCAGACGGCATGAGACCTTTGCAAAACCCTAGATTTGAGTACAGTTCAAAGTTGTAGCAGCGCAGAAAGCGCAGACATATCAGCAAGATAGGCAAGCTTTCGAGCAGCGCACAACGAAGAAATGTGCCAAAGATAGGGATTTTGCAAAGGTCTCGGCCTGACTGTTTTCAATGTTGAACTTGAGTTCAACCAAATTGGCTCTATATATTGTTTATCGTTTTTTCGTTCAGACGGCCTCACATCACAAGGCCGTCTGAAAACACAAAGGAAAGCCCCATGACCGACAACGTTTTATTATCTCTTGGCGACGAGCCGAAATTCGACCAAATCCAAACCGAACTCATCAAACCGGCCATGCAAACCGCCATCGCCGAAGCGCGCGAACAGATTGTGGCGGTCAAAGCAGAGCCCGACACCACTTGGCGCAACACGGTCGAAGCGCTCACCGACATCACCGAGCGCGTCGGCCGCATTTGGGGCGTGGTGGCGCATTTGAATTCGGTGGTCGATACGCCTGAATTACGCGCGGTGTATAACGAATTGATGCCGGAAGTCACCGTATTTTTTACCGAAATTGGCCAAGATATTGAATTATACGATCGTTTCAAAGCGATTAAAGCCTCTGCCGAATTCGACCGCCTGACTGAAGCACAACAAACCAAGCTCGCGCATGATTTGCGTGATTTTGTGTTGAGCGGTGCGGAATTACCGGCCGAGCAACAAGCCGGACTGGCCGCGCTGCAAACCGAAGGCGCGCAATTGTCTGCCCAATTCTCGCAAAACGTTTTGGACTCAACCGATGCGTTTGCGCTGTATTTTGATGATGCCGCGCCGCTGGCCGGTATTCCTGAAGATGCGCAAGCCATGTTTGCCGCCGCAGCCGAAGCGGAAGGCAAAAGCGGCTACAAAGTCGGCCTGCAAATGCCACATTATCTGGCCGTGATGCAATACGCCGACAACCGCGAACTGCGCGAACAAATCTACCGCACCTATGTCACCCGCGCCAGTGAATTAAGCAACGACGGTAAATTCGACAACACTGCCAACATCAACCGCACCTTGGAAATCGCCTTACAAACCGCCAAGCTGCTCGGTTTTGCCAACTATGCCGAATTGTCGCTGGCCACCAAAATGGCCGACACACCGGCGCAAGTCACCGATTTTCTGCGCGATTTGGCCAAACGTGCCAAACCGTTTGCCGAAAAAGACTTGGCCGAAGTGCGTGCCTTTGCCGCCGAAGAATTGGGTTTGGCCGACCCGCAGCCGTGGGATTTGACCTACGCGGGTGAGAAATTGCGCCAAGCCAAATATGCCTTCAGCGAAACCGAAGTGAAAAAATATTTTCCGGTCAGCAAAGTGCTGCACGGCCTGTTTGCCCAAATCAACCGCTTATACGGCGTGAATTTCATCGAAAAACGCGTGCCGGTTTGGCATCCTGACGTGCGCTACTTTGAATTGGAAAACGGTGGCGCGATTATCGGCGGCGTGTACATGGATTTGTATGCCCGCGAAGGCAAGCGCGGCGGTGCGTGGATGAACGACTACAAAGGCCGCCGCCGCTTTATGGATGGCGACCGCGCCGGTCAAATCCAAACCCCGACCGCGTATTTGGTGTGCAACTTCACCCCGCCGGTGGGCGGCAAAGAACCACGCTTGAGCCACGATGAAATCCTGACCCTGTTCCACGAAACCGGCCATGGACTGCACCATTTATTGAGCCAAGTGGAAGAACTCGGCGTGAGCGGCATCAACGGCGTGGAATGGGATGCGGTCGAGCTGCCGAGCCAGTTTATGGAAAATTTCGTGTGGGAATACGATGTCTTAGCGGAAATGTCTGCCCACGAAGACAACGGCGCTGCCCTGCCGCGCGAATTATTCGACAAAATGGTCGCCGCCAAAAACTTCCAACGCGGCCTGTTTATGGTACGCCAAATGGAATTCGCCCTGTTTGACATGCTGATTCACAGCGAAACCGATGCAGGCCGTCTGAACAACTGGGCGCAAGTGCTGGACGATGTGCGCGAAGAAGTCGCTGTGATTCGTCCGCCGCAATACAACCGTTTCGCCTTGAGCTTCGGCCACATCTTCGCCGGCGGCTACTCGGCCGGCTATTACAGCTACGCATGGGCGGAAGTATTGAGCGCGGATGCCTACGCCGCCTTTGAAGAAAGCGACGATTTGCGCGCCACCGGCAAACGCTTCTGGCGCGAAATTCTGGCTGTTGGCGGCTCCCGTCCTGCTGCCGAATCGTTTAAAGCCTTCCGCGGCCGCGAACCACAAATCGATGCCCTGCTGCGCCACAGTGGCTTTGATGTCAATGCGGCTTGATTGAAGGTTGATTAAGTGGTGATAAAGGCCGTCTGAAACTGTATGTTCAGACGGCCTTTATCCCACCATCTGCCTACTTTTACGGCATAATACGCCTTAACTTTACGCTTAAAAACTGCGCACACCATGAGCCTACACCCACCTTCGCCCACGCTTTACCGCAACGCTACTTACCTGATGATGGCCGTCAGCTTATGGGGCATTTTGTATTTCCGTTTGCTGCCGTTGTTGTTTGCGGTGATTCTGACCTATGTGTTCATCACCAAAACCAACGGCATCATTTTGTGGCTGCGCCGCCGATTGCTGTCACGCAATACGCTGCTCGACCGCTCGTTAAGCGTGCAAAACATCAACCTGCTCTCAACCACGCTGACCATCGGCATTGTGTCGCTGATTTTGTTTTTACTGTCGATGGGTATTTATCATCTGATACACGGCGGCAATATATCGGTGATGCTGGATAAGCTGGCAGCGATTTTGGCCGACACCAAAAGCAGTCATGATTTACCCGAGTTTGTGCTGAATCTGCTGCCTGATAATTTGGAGCAAATCAAGCAATACGGCATTAAGCTGATCGAAGAATACAGCGCCGCGCTGACCCGCATCAGCACCCACAGCATTGCGTCTTTCGTGCATATTTTACTGGGCATCATCATCGGCGTGATGTTGAGCAACCACCGTTTGCGTATGCGCCGCCAACGCCGCAACATGCCGGCATTTAAGCGGGAAATGGTGCAGCGCATTGTCAATTTCGAGCTGAGTTTTGAACGCGTGTTTATCGCGCAGGCAAAAATCTCCTTGGTCGATACTTTCCTTACCGGCCTGTATCTTTACCTGATTCTGCCGCTTTTTGATATCGAGCTGCCGTTTCGGGTGACGGTGTTGATTATTGCCTTTATCGTCGGGCTGATTCCGGTAGCGGGCAACCTGATTTCCAACACCATCATCATCATTTTGAGCTTGGGCATTTCGCTGTATGTCGCTATCGCTTCGTTGGTGTTTTTGGTGGTGATTCACAAATTGGAATATTTTTTAAACGCCAAAATCATCGGCTCAGAAATTGAAGCCAGCGCGTGGGAGTTGCTGGTGGCGATGATAGTATTCGAGCGCATATTCGGCGTCGGCGGCATTGTGGTCGCGCCGGTTTATTATGCGTATGTGAAAAACGAAATGAAGTGGCAGAAGCTGATTTAAGCTCATACTAACGGCCGTCTGAAAATTATTTCAGATGGCATGAGAGACCTTTGCAAAACCCCAGATTTGAGTGCAGTTCGAAGTTAGAGCAGCACAGAAAGCGCAGGCATATCACTTAGATAGGCAAGCTTTCGAGCAGTGCACAACGAAGAAATGTGCCCAAAATGGGGATTTTGCAAAGGTCTCGGCATTTTTATTTTCATTCCCACCACTTTACGGCATAATAACCGCTTTACAAATATTAATACTTTCAGACGGCCTACCCCTTTGCCATGCCGTCTGAAACCTCATCCCAGAAAGTTAATTATGTCTGCCAAACAACCGTCGCTCTTGGGCGGCGCGATGATTATTGCCGGTACGATTATCGGTGCCGGCATGTTTGCCAACCCCACGGCCACCTCGGGCATTTGGTTCACCGGCGCGCTGCTGGTGCTGCTCTATACATGGTTTTCCATGCTTTCCAGCGGCCTGATGATTTTGGAAGTAAACACGCATTACCCGCATGGTGCAAGTTTCGACACCATGGTGAAGGACTTGCTCGGCAAAGGCTGGAACATGGTGAACGGCTTGGCGGTGGCGTTTGTGCTGTATCTCTTAACCTATGCCTATATTTTTGTCGGCGGCGATTTGACCGCGCAAGGCTTGGGCAGCCTGACTGGCAGCGAAGTGGCCTTGCCGGTCGGCCAATTGGTGTTTTTCGGCGTATTGGCGTTTTGCGTGTGGGCTTCCACCCGCTTGGTTGACCGCCTGACCACCATCTTAATCGGCGGCATGGTCATCGCCTTTATCTGGGCGACCGGAGGCCTGATTTCCACGGTGAAGCTACCGGTGTTGTTCGACACCCAAGCCGCGCCGCACACCAGCTATTGGATTTATGTGGCGGCCGCGTTACCGGTGTGTTTGGCCTCGTTCGGCTTTCACGGCAATGTGTCCAGCCTGCTGAAATACTTCAACGGTGACGCGCCTAAAGTTGCCAAAGCCTTAAAAATCGGCACGCTGATTGCCTTGGCGATTTATGTGTTGTGGCAGTTGGCGATTCAAGGCAACCTGCCGCGAAGCGAGTTTGCCCCCGTGATTGCCGCGGAAGGCCAAGTATCGGTATTGATTGAAACCTTATCCAAATTTGTACCCACCGGCAGCATGGGTAAAGTGTTGTCGTTCTTCGCCTACATGGCGATTGCCAGCTCGTTTTTGGGCGTGACTTTGGGCTTGTTCGACTACATCGCTGATATTTTCAAATGGAAAGAATCCGCTGCCGACCGCAGCAAAACCGCCGCCGTGACCTTTCTGCCGCCGCTGGTTTGCTGTTTGCTGTTCCCCACCGGTTTCGTAACCGCCATCGGCTACGTCGGCTTGGCCGCAACGGTGTGGACAGCATTAATCCCTGCCATGCTGCTCTACAAATCACGCCAAAAATTCGGCCTCGGCAAAGGCTACCGCATCAGCGGCGGCGTATGGCTGATGGTGTGGGTATTCGCTTTCGGCCTCATCAACATTGCCGCGCAAATTTTGAGCCAAATGGGTGCTGTGCCTGTGTTTAAAGGCTGATATCAGGCCGTCTGAACAGTTATCTTCCATCATTCAACGCTGTTCACTTTAAACATAAAACCTGAGTTCCTCACAGAACTCAGGTTTTTTTATTGCACTCCACCGTTTTTCAGACGGCCTCAATAATCTTGACTCAATTAAAACGTCATGTTCACCCCGAACACAAAATTGCGGCCGATTTGCGGCACATACGGTAAAAACGAAGTATGGGTGTAGATTTTCTTGTTCAACACATTATTGGCATCGGCGTAAATGCGGTATTTCATCGAGCCGACTTTGTTGCGGTAAGCAACACCTAAATTCAGCAGATGGTAGCCTTTGGTTTTACGCTCTACCAAATCAGGGCGTTCATCGCTGAATGACTCAAAAAACGACACTTTGTTTTGCGTAAACACACGCGTGTAGTCGATTTTGGTTTGCCAGCGTTCGTTCCAATTGTTGTTGATGCGTAAGCCAATGCGGGCAGGTGGTACGCGCGGTGCATTGCGGTCGGCCTTTTTATGCACTTCATCGACGCTGCCTATGGTGTCGTAGCGGATATAATCAGGTAGGTTCACCAGTTTGCCACGCACATAATCGCCCCACAGGGTGATTTGGTGTTTGTCGTCCGGACGGTAGCTCACGCTGCCTTCCAGACCATGAAAACGGGCTTGCGATTGGGCATAGCGGTATGTGGCCAAGGTGCCGTATTGGAAAATGGTTTGTTTGTAAATATAGTTTTCAAAGCGGTTGTGGTAGGCGCTGATGTTGTAATCCCATTTGTCAGACGCATGACGCAGGCCGATTTCAACATTATCTGATTGCTCTTTATCCAAATCTTTTTTGCCGTATTCAAACGAATTGGTGGCCAAGTGTTCGCCGGTATAGTAAAGCTCCATCGGGCTGGGATGACGCTCGTTGTGCGAATACATCAGCGACAGGGTGTAATCGGGATGAAAATCCCAATTCATAGAAGCGGCATAAGAATTGGCGCGTTTGTTGTATATTTCCGGCGCAGGGGCATATACGGTCGGCTTAGGCCGCCAGCACAGCCAGCTTGTTTTCGGGTCGCAACCGCGTTGGATAATCAATTTTTCGCGCTCGTATTCAATCGGGATTTCCTGTTTCTCGGTGCGGCCGCCAAATTCAAGCGTTAAATCTTTCCAACGCCATTGGCCGGTGGCAAACAGGCCGAATTGTTTGTTGGTGTTTTCTACCAGCATCCAGTTTTCTTTCAACTCGCCCGATAGGATTTTGGAATGGTGGGTGCTGCTTTTATTGCGCTGCCATTGTGCGCCCCACACGCCGGTAAAGCCGTGATATGGTTTGTGATGCACTTCGATTCTGCTGCCAAAACCTTTGTTTTTGAAAATATTATTGGCTCGACCGTAATTATCGGCGGTGCCGTGTGAATCGTAGGGATTCAAATCGATTTCTTTGCCGGCATCTTTTTCGTCGTGGTAGTAATCGGTGTGCGACAAACGCAGACTGATTTTGGCCACACTAGGCAAAGGTTCTTTCCATTCACCGTGCAAATCGGCGCGGCGGGTGTTCATGTCTACCCACGGCCCCGGTTTGGTATGGTCGAATTTAGGGCCTAATTCTTCATACTCTGCATCGTTTGGTGTTTTCCTTTGACTTCTACCGTTTGCAACTCGGCAGTGTGCGCAGATCCATCAACCACTTCTGCCTATACGGTCTGCATAGCAAATAAAGACAATACGGCCGCAGCCGCAGGCTTCACTGTAAACATTTCGTTATCCCTTGTTAAAAAATAAAATGTTATAACATAACATTTTTATATGCAATAACCATGTTTTCAAATTTAAGGCCGCCTGAAACCTTCTAAACTCAATCCGCAGCAAACGCTTCAATATTCATGCTTCCAGATTATGACCATCACATAAGCATTCAATTTTAAATAAACGCTGATTTTTCAGACGGTCTCAACAAATCTTCCCTATGCCGTCTGAAAACACGGATAATAGCCATCTCTTTAGATAATTTTATTCAGCACACCATGCTCCAAACTTTCCACACCGCCATCATCGGCGCCGGCGCAGCCGGTATGTTGGCCGCCGCGCGTATCGGTCAGGCCGGACACCGTGTTGCACTGATTGACCACGCCACCAAAATCGGGGAAAAAATCCGCATTTCCGGCGGTGGCCGCTGCAATTTCACGAACCGCCACCTCAACGGCCACGACGGTTCGGCTTATTATGTGTCGCAGCAGCCGCGCTTTGTGCGTCATGCTCTGGCGCAGTTTCATGCCGCCGATTTTATTGCTTTGGTGGAAAAACACGGCATTGCCTATCATGAAAAGCACAAAGGCCAGCTTTTTTGCGACGGCAGCGCGCAGGAAATCATCGCCATGCTGCAAAATGAATGCGAACAAGGCAACGTGGCATGGCATACGGCTTGCACAGTCGAAACCGTCAATCTGTTTCAGACGGCCTCTGCTGATGCGCCGCGCTTCCAACTCCACACCAGCCACGGCGAATTTCAGACGCACAATTTGATTGTGGCCACCGGCGGCTTGGCCGTGCCTGCGATTGGCGCGTCGCCGTTTGGTTATGAATTGGCCAAACAATTCGGCCACAGTATCGTGCCGCCTGAAGCGGCGTTGGTGCCGTTGCGTTTCGAGCATTGGGCGGAACACGGCTACGACCAGCTTTCCGGCATTGCCCTACCCGTGCGCATCAGCGTGGGCAGCGGCAAAGCACGGATATCGTTTGATGAAGATTTATTGTTTCGCCACAAAGGCTTGAGCGGCCCGGCAATTTTGCAGATTTCCAGCTATTGGCACAGCGGTCAAACCATCGCCATCGATCTGGTGCCCGACACCGACCTTGCCACGGCATTGTGTGAAGGCAAAAACGGCCAAAAAATCCAGCTCAACACCGCCTTGAAATCACTCTGCCCGACCCTGCCCGAACGTTTGCTGGAAACATGGCTTGGCCGCGCGGAGTTTGCGCCGTATGCCGCGCACAAATGGGCGGATGTGCCGAATGCAGTCTTAACCCGACTCGGCCAAAGCCTGAACCAATGGACGCTTCTACCCAGCGGTTCAGACGGCCACAAAAAAGCCGAAGCCACGCGCGGTGGGGTAAATGTAAAAGAAATCGACCCGAAAACCATGCAAAGCAAATTGCAACCGGGCTTGTATTTCATCGGCGAAGTGATGGACATCACCGGCTGGCTCGGCGGCTATAATTTCCAATGGGCATGGTCGTCGGCCGTGTGCGCGGCAGCAGCGGTTTGCCGCGAATCGGCGTAAATATTAACCGCGTTCAGACGGCCTGAGTTTGCAGATTAACGATGCGAAATACAGCAGATTACTGATAAAATAGGCCGTCTGAAACCTTGTTGTTCAGACGGCCTCAACACACGAAAGCCCACCATGTACGATCACTTTCAATTTCATATCGAAGAAGACTACCCCGCCGATTTGTCGCCCGACCATGCCGCCACCCACATGGGCATGTATTTCCAATGGGCGGCCGGTCAGGGGCTGGTAAACCCGGTGTGGCAGACTGCCCCTGAAACCGCCGCCGATTTCGCTGCCATGTTAGACGGCACGTTCAGCGGCGCGGCGTTTGTGCGCAACCATTTGAACAGCGTGCTCACGCCTGAAGATTTTACCGAGCTGGGTCAACGCTTTACCGATTTTTATTACGACGATGAAGACGAAGGTTACGGCGCGTTTATGGAAGACTACATCACCACGCTCGATACACCGCAGCTACCGAGCTTTTACCATGTCGCCGACACACCGCAAAACTATGCCCTGCTCGCGCCCGTTTTTCAGGCGGCCTTTGGGCGTTGGAAACATTCTTTAAAATAATCGACACGGCCATGTTGCAACAGGCCGTCTGAAAGGCACACTATGCCCACCCACAACAAACTTATCATTCTCGACCGCGATGGAGTGATTAACCAAGACCGCGACGACTTCGTCAAATCCGTTGACGAATGGATTCCGATTGACGGCAGCATGGACGCCATCGCCTTTCTCACCGAAGCGGGCTACACCGTCGCCGTCGCCACCAATCAATCGGGCATCGGCCGCAAATATTTCACCCTGCAAGATCTTACCGAAATGCACGCCAAAATGCACCGCTTGGCACTACAAGCCGGCGGCGTAATTGACGGCATTTGGTTCTGCCCACACTTGGCCGACGATAACTGCAACTGCCGCAAACCTAAGCCCGGCATGATTCAAGATATTTTAGACCGCTTCCAAGCCCAAGCCGCAGATACTTGGCTGGTCGGCGACAGCTTACGCGATTTACAGGCCATCGATGCCGTGGGCGGTAAATCGGCTTTGGTATTGACCGGCAAAGGCAAAAAAAACTTGCAGGAAAAAGAAGAAGAATTGCCGGAAAACACGCAAATCTTCGACAATCTGCTGGCTTTTGCGCAATACATCACGCAAGAAGAATTGAAACCAGATGAAGCTTAAGGCCGTCTGAAAGCCACATTTAAAGAAACTGACTATGCTGTTGATTAAAAACCTGATTTACTGGCTGATTTTATCGGTCAGCCTGATTGTATTGTTCCCCTTTATGCTGTTGGCCGCGCCCTTTCTCGGCGGCGCACACAAAATGGCACAAGTTTGGGTGTCGATTTTGAATTGGTCGCTGAAAAACATCATCGGCCTGAAATACCGCTTAATCGGTGCGGAAAACATCCCTTCCAAGCCGTCGATTATCTGTTCCAAACACCAAAGCGGCTGGGAAACCTTGGCTTTGCAGGAAATTTTTCCGCCGCAGGTTTATGTTGCCAAACGCGAACTGTTTAAAATCCCGTTTTTCGGCTGGGGTTTGAAACTGGTCAAAACCATCGGCATCGACCGCAGCAACCGCCGCGAAGCCAACGACCAATTGATGAAACAGGGTTTGGCGCGCAAAAACGAAGGCTATTGGATTTCCATTTTTCCCGAAGGCACGCGCCTGCCGCCCGGCACGCACGGCAAATACAAGCTCGGCGGCGCACGCATGGCGAAAATGTTTGAAATGGACATCGTGCCGGTCGCGCTCAACAGCGGCGAATTCTGGCCGAAAGATTCATTTATGAAATACCCCGGCGAAGTCACCGTCGTCATCGGCAAACCGATTGCGCACGACAGTGGCAGCGACGCCGAACTGATGGCCAAATGCGAAAATTGGATTGAAGCACGTCAAGCCGAAATCACCGGTCAGGGTCCGTTCGCACCCAAAAAGACCGTCTGAAACATGCCGCGCTTCACCCACACTTTTTCAGACGGCCTTGAAATCGACATCGATTTAAAACGCAGTGCCAAGAAAAACCTCATCCTGCGCCCCATCGACGACCAAACAGTCAGCATCAATATTCCGCCGTTTCTCAGCGCCGCGCGTTTGCAACAATGGCTGTCGGAAAACGAATCTTTACTGCGCCAAACTTTAGCCAAAACGCCTGCCCGTCCGCTTACCAACCCTTCGGAAAAACCGGCATGGATTTGGTATCAAGGCGTTCAGACGGCCTTAACCGATGCGCCGCAAGCCACCATCGCGTTGAGGCCGTCTGAAATTTGTTTGCCGAAAAAAAACTGGCCGCAACAGCAAACCCATTTGCGCCGTTTCCTGCATGAACGCGCCGCCGAATATCTGTTGCCGCGTTTGGCCGATCACGCCGCTGCCATGAATATGCACCCTGCCGCTACTGCTTTGAGCAACGCCAAAACCTTTTGGGGCGTGTGCCGCCACCGCACCGGCATCCGCTTGAATTGGCGGCTGATTGGTGCGCCGGAATTTGTCGCTGATTATGTGTGCGTCCACGAACTCTGCCACCTGCCCCATCCCGACCACAGCGCCAAATTTTGGGCATTGCTCAATCATCATACGCCGCACACCGCCGCCGCCAAAGCATGGCTAAAAGCGCATGGACAGGAATTGTTTGTGTTGGGCTGAATCATGCGGTACATTAGCTTGAGACACTTTGCAAAATCCCCATCTTTGGCACATTTCTTCATTATGCGTTGCTCTAACTTCAAACTGCACTCAAATCTGGGGCTTTGCAAAGATCTCAACTTTATCTTTCAGACGGCCTCAATTTCCGAGCAGGTTGTCTGATTCTCCAAAGAAAGGATGAATATGCGTTTTCCTGCCGAACTTGCCGCCTTGTCTTTAGGTATCCTTGCCGCGACCGCCCAAGCCGCCGAGCCGCAAACCGTGGCCAAAGTGGATATTCCGCGCTACATGGGCACATGGTACGAACAAGTCCGCCTGCCTATGCGTTTCCAAGACGATTGCGTATCGGATGTCAAAGCCCAATACCGTTTGACCGACAAGCAAGTGGTGAAAATCACTAATTCCTGCCGCAAAAAAGACGGCAGCATGATGAGCGCCGATGCGGAAGTGAAAAAAGTGGATGAGAGCGGCAGCAAATTGCGTATTTCATTCTTACCCAAAGCCGTCAACTGGGTGCCGATTGCCCGCTCGTCTTACTGGATTTTGCGCTTAGACGACAATTACCAAACCGCTTTGGTTGGTACGCCAAACCGCAAATATATGTGGGTATTGTCACGCTCACCGAAGCTGGATGAAGCCACTTTGCAAAGCTACATCGAAACCGCTAAACAACAAGGCTACGATGTTTCCAAATTGGTACGCAGCGTACAATAAAGATTGTTCATTATAAAAAAGGCCGTCTGAACATTCAGACGGCCTTTGTTTGACTGCATATTATTTGTTGTCAGGATGAGATTCCATCGGGCTAGACAACGGCAATTCAGGCATGGTGCGCGCTTTTTCTGAAACGGAGCCAGACAAGGTGTGTAAGAATGCAACGATGTTGTCCACATCTTCTTGTGGCAAGTCTTTACCCAATTGCGCTTGACCCATAATTTTCACCGCTTTATCCAATTCCCACACGCTGCCGTTGTGGAAGTAAGGATAAGTTTTGGCTACGTTACGCAATCCCGGTACGCGGAAGAAGTATTGGTCGGCTTCGTTTTTGGTCACGTCAGCACGGCCTTTATCTTGGTTCGGGTCTTCAATAAATTTCCAGTAAGGTCCTTGTACCAAACCAAATTTTTGGAATGAGTTACCGCCCAAGCTTACGCCGGTATGGCAGGCAATACAGCCGTTATCCATAAACGAGCGCACGCCTTTGCGTTCTTGTTCGTTCAGGGCATTGATGTTGCCTTTCAGGTATTCGTCCCATTTGGTCGGCGTCAGCAAAGTACGCTCAAACGCGGCAATCGCGGTGGTGATGTTTTTGAAACTGATGGCGCCGTCTTGAGGGAAAGCCGTTTTAAACGCTTCTTGGTATTCCGGAATATTCACGATTTTGGCCACCACGGCTTCTTCGCTGTCGTTTGCCATTTCTACCGGATTCAGCAACGGACCGCCCGCTTGCTCTTCCACGTCAGCCGCGCGGCCGTCCCAGAATTGCATGTCTAAGGTTGCCGCGTTCAACACGGTCGGTGAGTTACGGCCACCAAAGCTGCCTTTGTGACCTTGGCTGGTCGGCATATTGTCGACACCGGCAGAAGCCAAGTTGTGACAAGAGTTACAGCTTACAGTATTGCCTTTCGACAAACGTGGCTCATACCACAATGATTGGCCAAGCTCCACTTGCTCAGGCGTGAAAGGACGCAGCTTTTGCATTTCTTCAGGAGTCGGCAGTGGTTTGAAAATGCCTTGCGCACGTTGCAGCAAATCTTTGTCTTCTTGCGAAGCGCCGCTGTTGTCATAAGCTGCTTGAGAAGCCGGTGCCGCAGCAGGCTCAGAAGCCGCCGGCGCGGTGGCTGGTGCAGAAGCAGCAGGCGCAGCTGCTTGCTCGGCCGGCTTGTCGCCACAAGCAGCCAATGCCGCCAACACTGCCAGAGAAAGGGTAATTTTGCCGAAAGTTTGGTATTTCATGGCGTATTCCTTTATATATAAAAAGGGAAGACACTGCTCACCTGAAGCAGCCGAACCCTATGGTTAGGTTTGATAAAATCCTACATTTGTTTACTGCTGTTTGTTATTGCTTTGGTTAATTTATGTATAGAGCATAATCAGACTCGGCTAACGGCTTTTTGCGATAAATCAATTTTGATACCGCTATAGCCAAACCCTATATACCAGATAGCTGAAATTTTATTTTCTTATTCATTTCTAAGAGTTGCCCGTATTTAAGCGCAAATCACATCGTATTACTTGCACCCGATGGCCGATTGTTTTAAAGTTAGGCGCAAATCTTATTAGGAAGATTTCTATGAAAATTACTGTTATGGGTGCAGGCTCTTGGGGCACTGCACTGGCTGTTCACTTTGCCCAACACGACAACGAAGTCGCTCTGTGGGCGCGTAATGCCCAACACATCGAAACCTTGCAAAACGACCGTGAAAACAAACACGCGCTACTGGGTTTCCCATTCCCCGAAAGCCTGACCGCACACGTTGATTTGGCCGATGCCTTAAAAGGCTCCGAATTGGTGCTGATTGTGACCTCTGTTGCCGGCTTGCGCAGCAGCGCAGAATTATTAAAAGCCAACGGTGCCGCCGATATTCCGGTTTTAGCCGCATGCAAAGGCTTTGAGCAAGACACAGGTTTATTAACCTTCCAAGTCTTGAAAGAAGTCTTACCGGAAAATAAAACTCTCGGCGTGTTGTCCGGCCCAAGCTTTGCACAAGAGCTGGCGCAGCAATTGCCTTGTGCCGTGGTATTGGCTTCCGAAAACAAAGCATGGATTGAATCGCTGGTTGAACAATTAAACAACAACGTGATGCGCTTATACGGCAGCACCGATGTGATTGGGGTGGCCGTCGGCGGCGCAGTGAAAAACGTGATGGCCATTGCGACCGGCCTTTCAGACGGCCTCGAATACGGCCTGAATGCCCGCGCCGCTTTAGTAACCCGCGGTTTGGCCGAAATTACCCGTTTGGCCGTTGCCATGGGCGCGCAGCCGAAAACCATGATGGGCTTGGCAGGAATTGGCGACTTGATTCTAACCTGTACCGGCGCCCTTTCGCGCAACCGCCGCGTTGGTTTGGGCTTAGCAGAAGGCAAAGAGCTGCACCAAGTACTTAAAGAGATCGGCCACGTTTCCGAAGGCGTGAGCACCATCGAAGAAGTGTTCAACACCGCCTGCAAATACCAAATCGACATGCCAATCACCCAAACTCTGCTGCAACTGATTCGTCAGGAAATGACGCCGCAGCAAGTGGTTGAGCGTTTGATGGAACGCAGCGCACGTTTCGAATAACACCAAACTTGGAGGCCGTCTGAAACCCTATTTTTTCAGACGGCCTTTCATTGACAGCCGCCGAGCATATCACTATGCTTACTGTTACGACCTTTCTTACGAATGATTCCCCATGAACCAAGCCCTTGACCAACTGGAAATCAACGTTTACCAGCTCACCCAAAAGTTTGAAACGCTGATTGGCGAAAACCGCCGTTTACACGAAGAAATCAACCGCCTCAAACTCGAGCAAGAGCAACAAAAGCGCGAGCACGAAACCGCCGTTGACGAATTGAGCGAAGCCTTGCTGGTGCAAGTAGGCAAATTGAAAGAAGATTTGCAGACCAAAATCGACAGCCTCACCGCCGAAAAAGACCAATACCGCAGCGCCTTAGAACAAAGTGCCGAAGAAGTGAGCCGTCTGCTCGCCCGCCTACCGCAAGAAGAATCTTCACATTAAGGACAACACATGAGCATCGAACAAGTCAATCTCGACATCATGAATGTCAACCTGACCATCAACACACCAAGCGAAGAAAAAGACACCCTGATTCAAGCCGTTGAAATGCTGAATAAAAAAAGCGAAGCCATTAAAGAAAATGGCCGCATCGTCGGCACCGACAAAATCGTGGTCATGGCCGCTTTAAATGTTGTACACGATTTATTAAAAGTCAGCCTCAAAGATGATTTGGCAATCGGCGAATTTCAGCGTAAAATAACAGACATGAACAACGCTTGCCAAAAAGCATTGTCCCGCTTAGAGCAAAATTGATTTTCTTTTCCCTGCAGTGTACGCGAAGGCATATATTCCTTTGAACCAATAAGTTCGCTTCAGGTTGCCGGGAGCAGTAGTGGGTGCGATCGTCTTTTATAGATGAACCCGAAACTACCCGAGGTGACCGCCTTGTCAGACAAGGTTCAAGCGGATTCAGCCGAAACGGCATGTGCGGGGATTCCCTATATAAAGCCATACCCTCGCGGTATGGCTTTTTCAGTCTCTCATTCAATCGCGTAAAAACAACAAATTCCCATCGAAAAAACTTTTATTGCCGTTTTATTAAAACAATTACTTTCAGATGGCCTCAATACGATTGACAAAAGCCAGTAGCGTCTTTAAAATCCATAACTTTCTATATCTATCTGGATTTCCACTATGAAAACCTTTTCAGCGAAACCGCATGAGGTGAAGCGCGAATGGTTCGTCATCGACGCTCAAGACAAAGTTTTGGGTCGCGTTGCTGCCGAAGTCGCACACCGTCTGCGTGGCAAACACAAACCTGAATACACCCCTCACGTCGACACTGGTGACTACATCATCGTCATCAATGCAGACAAATTGCGCGTGACCGGTGCTAAATTCGAAGACAAAAAATACTACCGTCACTCAGGCTTCCCTGGCGGTATCTATGAGCGTTCATTCCGTCAAATGCAAGAGCAATTCCCAGGCCGCGCTTTGGAACAAGCCGTAAAAGGCATGTTGCCAAAAGGTCCTTTGGGTTACGCCATGATCAAAAAACTGAAAGTGTATGCCGGCGAAGAGCACGGCCATGCTGCACAACAACCTAAAGTTTTAGAATTGAAATAAGGACACGACATGAACGGTAAATACTACTACGGCACAGGCCGCCGCAAAAGTTCAGTGGCTCGTGTATTTCTGACCAAAGGTAACGGTCAAATCACCGTTAACGGTCGCCCTGTTGACGAATTTTTCGCCCGCGAAACCAGCCGCATGGTTGTTCGCCAGCCATTGGTTCTGACTGAAAACGCAGAATCATTCGACATTAAAGTTAATGTTATCGGCGGCGGCGAAACCGGCCAATCTGGCGCTATCCGTCACGGCATCACCCGCGCCCTGATCGACTTCGATGCTGCTTTGAAACCTGCTCTGTCTGCTGCCGGCTTCGTAACCCGCGATGCCCGTGAAGTGGAACGTAAAAAACCAGGTTTGCGCAAAGCACGTCGCGCAAAACAATTCTCAAAACGTTAATTCGTTTTCAGATATTATCCAAAAAAGCCCGCAATTATTGCCGGGCTTTTTTATTACCTTTGCCACCCGTTACCGAATTTTTCAGACGGCCTACCCACCCATTAACGCCCCTTTCATCTAAAGTTCGATGATCCAATCTTGCAAAATATCTTAATTTTTGAAAAGATATGCAATAAAAAAAGACTTCAACCCGCCGTCTCGGTATGATAAAACCATCCGCACTACATCAAAACAGGCGGCAAGAATATATTAATGATGAAAGGAATATTATGGGCTGGTTAGGCACAATTTTAGTAGGTTTTATCGTTGGCGTATTGGCTAAATTTTTACATCCGGGTAACGATAAATTAGGTTTCATCATGACCACGCTTTTGGGTATTGCCGGCGCGGCATTGGCCGGCGTGGTTGGTGAAGCGTTAGGTTGGTACCAAGTCGGCGAAGGCGCAGGCTGGATTGCTTCCACCATCTTCGCAATCATCATTTTGGCTGTGTACACGCGCATTGTGAAAAAATAATGATTCACTAGATGCCAAAAACAAAAGCAGGCCGCGCATGGCCTGTTTTTCTTGCGATGAAACTTCTTACTATGTCACGCACACTACTCTCTTATCTCAAATCTTTTCTACAAGCCGCGCTGATTTTTGCGCTGATTTCTATTGCTATTGACTGGTGGCGCAAACCCAACCAGCCTATTGCTTTTGCTGAACAGAATCTAATTACCCTTAATCAAAACCACACTTCACTAAATCAACTTAGCCAAGACCGTGTCGCAATTGTGTATTTCTGGGGAACATGGTGCGGGATCTGCAAATATACCTCTCCGACGGTTGAGAAACTTCACCAAAACCATATTCCTGTGATTAGCATTGCCTTGAAATCAGGTGACGATACAGCATTACAACAATACCTCAACCAAAATCAATTATCTTTCCCAACCGTCAACGATTCAGACGGCCTGATTGCCCAACAATGGGACATCAATGTCACACCCACCATTGTTTTCGTGAAAAAAGGCCAAATGCTCCACGCCACTACCGGCATCAGCAGCTATTGGGGCTTGCGCCTGCGTATGCTGATCAGTAATCTAATGTATTGATATTTGTATCTAAGAAATCCGATTATTTTAAACATAAAATCGGCTTGTCAAAATTAAACGGTATTATTGTGTAAATCATCGTTATTTTTAAAATAAACAAACTATCTTAACATTAATACTTAATGATTCTATTGAGATTATTTCTAAAATATACTAATATAGGCTTAGAGGATAGCTCAAAAATCTTATCATTATTATCATCAAAACAAATTAATACCGTATTCAATCAAAGCTCAAGCAGCATGCCATTTGTTTCAATCTGAATTTGTACAACGGCATCCCATAACCTTAGGCGTAAGCCCTTATTACCCTGCCACGCTTCCATGATTTGAACCATAGTTACAACGGAGAACTTCTCATGCCTAACCAATCTAAACACGCATCGATTAATATTGCCCTGATTCAAGCGCGAGAAGCCTTGATGACGCAATTTCGCCCAATTTTGAACCAAGCCAACGTGACCGACCAACAGTGGCGTATTATCCGCCTACTGGCCGAAAACGGCACCTTAGATTTCCAAGATTTAGCCAACAAAGCCTGCATCTTGCGTCCTAGCCTGACCGGCATTCTGACCCGTTTGGAAAAAGCCGGCTTAGCCGTACGCCTGAAACCTTCCAACGACCAGCGCCGCGTGTATCTGAAGCTGACCCAAGAAGGCGAAAAGCTTTATCAGACCATTGGTGCGCAAGTGGACGACCGCTACGATGCCATTGAGGCCATTTACACCAAAGAAAAATTAGACGCACTACAAAAATTGCTGGCCGAGCTCTCTGAAATCGAGCAGGCTTTAAAATAAAAAGTTATCACAGAATGACTGATTCCACACACACACTTAAGCAACCGTTTCGTGATGCCATGGCTTCTGCAGCAGCAGGTGTACATGTCATTACGACAGACGGTGCTGCTGGGCGTTACGGCATTACCATGACCGCCGTAACATCTGTAACCGACGAGCCGCCTACCATTATGCTGTGCATCAACCGTGAAGCGGCGATTATCCCGATTTTGCTGCAAAACCGTGATTTATGTATCAACACGCTTTCAGACAGCCAGCAAGACATTGCCGAGCATTTTGCCGGCATGACCAATCTCTCACCGGAAGAGCGCTTTGAATACCATATTTGGCATCGCGGCCAAACCGGTCAACTCGAAGTAGAAGGCGCGTTGGCTCATCTGCATGGCCAAGTTATCGAGCAGCATGAAATCGGCACGCACTATATTTTTTATGTCCGTCTCAATGAAATCAAAGTGGCCGACACCATCTCGCCTGCTTTATTGTATTTCCGCAGACAATTTAAATCATTGGCATAGCAAAAGGCCGTCTGAACAACAAAGTTTCAGACGGCCTTTTCTTATCCATACTTAATTGCGGCGTGCATCCAATAAATAAGGCGTCTCACCCGAATCCGCTTGACCTGTGGCTTTTTCAGTACGCAAACGCTTACCCACCAACACTACGCGGCCTTGTTCATTCAACAATTCCAAATGACGCGAATTGAAGCGGTAGCTACGCACATTTTGCAATTCACTTGGCAAATAGCGTTCGGCCACATTTTCAGTGCATTGATTATCCGCTTGAATTTGATTAAACGTCAGCGCATGGTTACCACCCACATTGTAGCGGCCGGATACCTTCATACATTCCGACACCGCGCTAAAGCCATCATCACTATTGTTAATGGTAAAAATCGCATTAGGATCATTCGGTGAATAGCCGCCGACATCGCTTAAGCGCCAAGCACCATAAATATTCGGTGCTTTATCCAAAGGATTCGCTACCGGAATTACCACTGGGAAACAGGCTGACAACAACAAAGGTAAGAGGAGTGCAGTTTTCTTCATCTTTATTTTTTCTGAATGGTTTAAAATCACGCAGACCCCATAATCATTATTTCTTTTTTTATGCCGATACTATAATAGATGATAAAAAGGTCATCTGAAATTTATGCTTATCGGAAGTTAAACTCGATAAACTGCATGAATCATTCATACCCCAACTTGTCGAAGTATGCTATCGGCTATACAATTTCAAATATTTCATAATTTTTTTGGACACACACATGAAAGCAATGATTCTGGCTGCCGGCCGTGGCGAGCGCATGCGCCCCCTGACCGATACCTGCCCCAAACCGCTGTTAAAAGTTGGTAAAGAGCCACTGATCGGCTGGCATTTACGCCGCCTGAAACAAGCCGGAATCACAGAAATTGTCATCAACTACGCATGGCTGGGCGAACAAATCGAACAAACTTTGGGCAACGGTGCACAATACGGCGTCAATATTGCCTATTCACCCGAGCTATCCGGCGGCCTGGAAACTGCCGGTGGCATCGCCACCGCTTTGCCTTTATTGGGCAATGATCCCTTTTTGGTCATCAATGGCGACGTTTTAACCGACATTGATTTTCAAGCAGCTGCTTCTGTGGCGCACACCTTAACGCAAAAACAGCAACTAGCGCATTTATGGCTGGTTAACAATCCGGCACACAACCTAAAAGGCGATTTTGGCCTGCTTTCAGACGGCCTGATTGCCTCCGATCCACATAACGGCCAAGGATTAACATTTAGCGGCATGGGTGTTTATCACCCTGACTTATTTCAGCACACCCCTGCCCATCAAGCCGCCAAATTAGCGCCACTTTTACGAGCAGCAATGGATCAACAACAAATCAGCGGCCAAAAGCATAATGGGCTTTGGCTGGATGTCGGCACCATCGAACGATTAGAAGAAGCCAACCACCTGGCTGAAAACTGGGCGTAAATCCCGTTTTATCTGATGGTTCAGCAAACGACAACATACGAAGGCCATCTGAAACATAACATTCAGACGGCCTTTCATTTCAATTATCTAAAACAAAAAAGCCTGCTATTTCAGCAGGCTTTTTAAAGGTTCATCTAATCAATTATCAGAAGAATTTTGACGACGCAAAATAGCCGGAATTTCAAAATCATCCAAAACCGATTGATTACCGAAGTCAGCAGCAGTCAGGTTCATACCGCGTGTGCCACGGCCTGAACGTACCAAACCATCGATGTTGTGCGATTGCTGTGCTTGTTGTGGTGCATACTCTTCGCGACCACCCAAGCTTTGCTGTACGCGTGAAGAAGTGCGTACTGGTGCGACTTGTTGATGGCCGTGTTCTTGCAAACCGGTGGCAATAATGGTCACTCGAATCGCATCTTCGCTCATGTTTTCATCTTCAGCGGTACCAAACTTACATTCGGCATCAGGGTGAGCATTGCTGTTCACCACTTTCATAATTTCGCCGTATTCAGACATTTTCAGGCAACCTGGTGCAGTGGTCACATTCACCAATACACCGCGTGCGCCATCCAAGGTTACGCCATCCAGCAATGGGCTGGAAATCGCTTGTTCGGTCGCCAAACGTGCACGATCAATACCTTGAGCAAAGCCCGAGCCCATCATGGCCATACCTTTAATGCCCATCACGTTTTTCACGTCGGCAAAGTCAACGTTGATGAAACCAGGGTTGGTCACCACTTCAGAAATACCGGCAACGGCGTTACGCAATACATCGTCTGCCGCACGGAAGGCTTCACGCATGGTGGCATCTTCACCCAATACGGTGAACAATTTGTCATTCGGGATCACGATTAATGAATCCACTTGACCTTTCAATTGCTCCAAACCATTTTGAGCAATGTGGCCACGTTTATTGCCTTCAAAATTGCTCGGACGGGTTACCACGGCAACGGTCAGAATACCCATTTCTTTGGCGATTTCTGCCACTACAGGTGCCGCACCGGTACCGGTACCACCACCCATACCGGTGGTAATGAACAACATATTGGCGCCACGAATGGCATCTTCGATGGCTTCACGCTCTTCTTGAGCAGCCGCACGTCCAATTTCAGGATTGGCACCCGCACCCAAACCACGGGTCAGATTTGTGCCCAATTGAATACGTTTGGCCGCATTGTTTTTACCCAATGATTGGGCATCTGTATTGGCACTGATGAATTCCACACCTTGAATGGTGTTTTCAATCATGTTGTTGATGGCATTGCAGCCACCGCCACCCAAACCAATCACTTTAATGACTGCAGGGCTTGCGGCTGATTCCGCTACGTCGTAAACAAATTCCATTCAATACTCCTCCGCGCCCTGCTGTGAGGACGGTTAAAAATAAATTCTCACTGTATATTATATAAGAAGTATCCGATCACTTGCAAAATACTTCTGCCATGAACCATATCTGTTCGTTTTCCTCAGCGCTTTTTAAACAAAAAACATACAGTCTGCTTTCAGACAGCCTAAACAATGATACCAACCGAATAGGCCGTCTGAACATCTACCATAACAAATTAGCAACTTTAACGGATTAAAAATTATCTTTTAAGAATTTTTGGAAGCGCGCCCACAAGCTGAGTTTTTCACCGCTATCACCGCCAACATGTACCGCGCCGGTTACCGGGCTACCGTCTTCTTCGCCGCGTGCTACTTGTAATAAGCCGATGGCAGTCGCATAGCGCGGATTACGGATACGCTCTGATACGCCTCCCATTTCTTGCGGTACACCGATACGCGCCGGCAGATTGAAGATTTCTTCTGTTAACTCGACAATACCGGTCAACATAGATGCACCACCGGTCAACACGATACCGGAAGTCAACACTTCTTCAGGGAAGCCTGAGCGGCGCAACTCGTTTAAGGTCAATTCCAAAATTTCTTCCACACGCGGGCCAATCACACTAGCCAATACACGGCGTGAAATTTGGCGCGGCAAACGGTCGCCCACGCTTGGCACTTCAACCATTTCGTCCAAGCCTTCCATGGTTGGAATGGCCACGCCGTAATGGATTTTGATGTATTCGGCGGCGCTGTGCGGCGTACGTAAAGCTTGCGCCAAATCTTTGGTAATCAAGTCGCCTGCTACCGGAATGACGGCGGTATGGCGAATGGCGCCGTTGGTATAAACCGCAATGTCAGTCGTGCCACCACCGATATCGATCACACACACGCCCAAATCTTTTTCATCTTCAGTCAACACGGCTTGGCCGCTGGCCAAAGGTTGCAGCATGATTTGATCCATCTGCAAATCGCAACGCTGAATGCATTTTTGGATGTTTTGCAAAGCGGTATTGGCGCCGGTAATGATGTGCACGCGCGTATCCAAACGCACGCCGCTCATGCCGATTGGCTCTTTTACGCCCGGCTGATTGTCGATGATGTATTCCTGCACCACAGTATGCAAAATATTGTGGTCAGGCGGGATATTGATGGCTTTGGCGGTTTCGATGGCGCGGTCAATGTCGGCCTGCGTCACTTCACCGTCTTTGATTTTCACCACACCTTGCGAATTCAGGCTGCGGATATGGTTACCGGCAATGCCCGTGGTGACATGGGAAATTTTGGTATCGGCCATTAATTCGGCTTCGTTTACCGCTTGTTTGATAGCTTGTGCAGTCGCATCGATGTTGGTCACCATACCGGCTTTCAAGCCGCGTGATGGTGCTTGACCCAAACCGACAATGTGGATTTCATTGTCTTCTTGCACTTCTCCGATGAGTGCAATCACTTTTGACGTGCCGATGTCCAATGCACTGATGTATTTGCCTTGTTCCATAAATTCCCATTCATTTTGCTAATGTTGTATTTTTTACTGAGCCTGGTTATTCAGACGGCCCATCCAAAGGTTGTTTGTATCGCACCGAAAAGCCGTCTTTATAACGCATATCGACATATAATAAACGGTCACGGTGTTTTTGCAGCAGGCTTGGCCAAATTTCGGCGAAAAACTGCAAGCGTTTGATTTCATGCTCGCGCCCTAAGCGCACGGTAATGCCGTTGTCCAACACCACCGACCAAGCCGAACGTGGCGTGTAGATCAGCTCTTTCACTTTTAAACCACGTGCTTCAAGAACACCGGTAAATTCATTGTAGTGTCTGACCATGTCTTTACCTGTGCCGGACTGTCCTTCGAAAACCGGCAAATCCTGCTCCAACGTGGCTTGAAATACATTGCCTTTGGTATCAACCAAACCCGATTTTTTCCATTGGGCGATGGCTATGCGCTCAGTCAGATGGATTTCAACTGTATCCGGCAAACGGCGGCGCACCAAAGCCGAATCCACCCAAGGCAATTGTTGAAAAGCCTCTTGCGTGGCATTCATATCAGCACGAAAAATATTGCCGACCAAGTGTTTTTGCGCAATGGTTTGCAGCTCTTTGCCATCAATATGGGTCAGCTTGCCTTCAATGGCAACCTGTTTGATGGGAAAGTGGTCTGAATGATACACCCATGCCACACCTGTGCCGATGAGCAACAGCACCACCAACACACTCAACCATCTTGTTAACCGCCTCAAGGCGCCGGCATCATCCCACATGAGCAGTTTTCAAAATTTCAAGACATAAATCGGCAAAATCCAAGCCGGTTTGCGCGGCAGATTTTGGTACCAAACTGTGGCTGGTCATACCCGGCAAGGTATTGATTTCCAACAGATACAGCTTACCATCTGTATCTTTCAGAAAGTCAACGCGCACACAACCTTCCGCGCCAATCGCCTGCGCACCGCGCACCGCCAGCTCACGCATCAAGGCTTCATCGCTCTCGCTCAAATCAGACGGGCATTGGTAAACGGTATCATCGCGCTGGTATTTGGCTTCCCAGTCGTAGAACTCGGTTTGCGGAATAATGTGGATGCTCGGCAAACCGTGGTTGCCCAATACCGGACAAGAATACTCACCGCCGCCAATGAAACGTTCGGCGATAATCTCACCCTGTAAATGCTTTAATTCTTCGTAAACCGCTTTCAGACGGCCTGCTTCTTTCACTTTTACCACGCCGACGCTGCTGCCCTCTGCCGCCGGTTTGACAAACATCGGCAAACCTAAGGTTTTTTCAACCGCATCGAAATCGCTGTCGTCACGCAAAACAGCAAATTCCGGCACAGGCAAGCCCAAAGCCTGCCAAATCAGTTTGCAACGATATTTATCCATGCCAATGGCCGAAGCCGCCACACCGCTGCCGGTGTAAGGCATGTTCATCAATTCCAACGCGCCTTGAATCACGCCATCTTCGCCGTAAGTGCCGTGTAAGATATTGAAGGCCGTCTGAAAACCTTGGGTTTTCAATTCGCCTAACGGGGTTTCTTTCGGGTCGAACGCATGCGCATCAACACCTTTGCTTTTCAGAGCCGCCAAAATCGCGGCGCCGCTATCTAAGGAAACGTCGCGTTCGGTTGAGAAACCGCCCATCAACACGGCCACTTTGCCAAAATTCTGCATACTGCTTGTCTTTCTAATCTTTCAGACGGCCAAACTTATTCAGACGGCCTTTCCCATTATTATTGTTTGCTCGCATCCAACATGGCTTGCGGTACTTTATTGATGCTGCCAGCACCCATGGTCAACACCACATCGCCATCTTGCAACACATTCAGCAACATTTCCGGTAATTCGGCTACGTTTTCGCAGTAAATCGGCTCTAGTTTACCCAATACGCGAATGGCGCGCGCCAAGGCACGCGAATCGGCGGCGGCAATCGGTTCTTCACCGGCGGCATACACTTCGGTCAACACTAGCGAATCAACGGTATTCAATACCTTGGTGAAATCTTCAAACAAATCGCGGGTACGCGTGTAGCGGTGTGGTTGGAATGCCAACACCAAACGCTTATCCGGATACGCACCACGCGCGGCGGCCACAGTGGCGGCCATTTCCACCGGATGGTGGCCGTAATCGTCAACCAACAGAGCTTTACCGCCTTTTGGCAAGGCCACTTCACCATATTTTTGGAAACGGCGGCCAACACCGGCAAAGCCGAGCAAGCCTTGTTGGATGGCTTCAACCGAAGCGCCCACTTCTAAGGCCACACCGATGGCGGCCAAAGCGTTCAATACATTATGGCGACCCGGCATATTCAACACCACTTCAAACGGCGCTTGCTCGTGGCCTTTCATGTTGACATGCACGGTAAATTTCATTTGCGCACCGACGTTTTCAATATTGGTGGCGTAAATATCCGCAGTATCGTCCAAGCCATAAGTGGCAAACGGTTTGCTCACTTTTGGCACAATCGCACGCACGTATTCGCTGTCGATACACAAAAATGCTTTACCGTAAAACGGCATGCGGTGAATAAAATCGATGAAGGCCTGATGCAGCTTTTCCACGCTGTGGCCGTATGTATCCATGTGATCTTCATCGATGTTGGTCACCACCGACATAATCGGCGTCAAATGCAGAAAAGACGCATCCGATTCATCGGCTTCGGCCACGATGCATTCGCCCTGACCCAAACGGGCATTCGAACCGGCGGCAGTAAGTTTGCCACCAATCACAAAAGTGGGATCCAACCCGGCGGCCGCCAAAATCGAAGCGGTCAGGCTGGTAGTAGTAGTTTTACCGTGGGTACCGGCAATAGCGATGCCGTCACGGAAACGCATCAGTTCCGCCAGCATCAGTGCGCGCGGAATCACGGGAATATGTTGCTCATTGGCCGCCACCACTTCAGGATTATCGGATTTTACGGCGGTAGAGGTCACCACCACATCGGCGCCATTCACGTGTTCGGCGGTATGTCCGGGGTACACTTGAATACCCAAGGCCGATAAGTGCTCGGTGGTGGCGTTTTTCGACTGGTCGGAACCGGAAACCTTAAAACCCAAATTGTGCAACACTTCAGCAATGCCGCACATGCCGACGCCGCCGATGCCGACAAAGTGAATATTGGTTACTCGATTTTTCATCATGATTTCTGTCCCGAAGTCAATTTTTACGTAAAAGCGTTATTCTAAAGGGCTGCTGCGTTATGCGCCATTGTTTTATTGTAAAGGATAATTAACATAGCATGTCAGGCCGTCTGAAAACTGCCCTACTCTTTTCAGACGGCCTATTTAAAAGACTCAACCCACTATATCAATCGCGGCTTGTGCCACATCATCCGCGCTGTGCGGCAAGGCCAATGTGCGTGCTTGTTCTGCCCATTGCAAACATTGTTCGCGCGTTAAACCGCTCAACACTTCGGCCAATTTTTCCGGCGTCAACTGCGGCTGTGGCAACAGCAAACCGGCTTGCGCGCGCACCATAAAACGGGCATTGGCAGTTTGGTGGTCATCCACCGCATGCGGATACGGCACCAACAACGCGCCGACACCGGCAGCAGTCAATTCAGCAATCGTCAGCGCACCGGCGCGGCAAATCACCAAATCAGCATCGCGATACGCCGATACCATGTCGGTAATAAATTCCACGCACTCAGCTTCCACGCCCAAGGCATCATAGTCGGCCTGTAGGCTGCCCAATTTGTTGCGACCGGATTGATGATACATTTGCGGGCGCTCATTCTCAGGCAATAAAGCCAACGCTTTCGGCAAGGTTTGGTTCAGAATATCTGCACCCAAGCTGCCGCCCATCACCAATATTTTCAGACGGCCTGCTCTACCGGCAAAGCGTTCTGCCGGTGTCGGCAAATTGGCAATATCTGCGCGCACGGGATTGCCGACCAAACCGTTTTCGTGTTCAAACGCTTTCGGGAAGGCATACAGCACGCGTTTCGCCCAGCGTGACAATTGGCGGTTGGACAAACCGGCCACGGCATTTTGCTCGTGAATCACAATCGGCACGCCGCACAATTTGGCTGCCACACCGCCCGGAAAAGTCACAAAACCACCAAAACCAATCACGCAGGCCACGCGGTGTTTTTTGATGATGCGCTGTGCCGCGCGAACGGTTTTAAACAGCGTAAACGGCAGCATCAGCTTGCGTTTCAAACCATTGCCGCGCACACCTTTAATCGCCAAGGTTTCCAATAAAATATTGTATTGCGGCACGATACGTGTTTCCATTGCGCCTTCGCTACCCAGCCAAATCACATGATGGCCGCGCGCACGCAAGGAGTCGGCCACAGCCAATGCCGGAAAAATATGGCCGCCGGTACCGCCGGCCATCAACATAAATGTCTTACCGCCCATTTATTCTATCCTTCTATCTGATAACCGCGCATTTTTTGGCGGTTTTCATAATCAATCCGCAACAACAATGTCATGCAGATTAACATAATCACCACAGCCGAACCACCGTACGACATCAACGGCAAGGGTAAGCCCTTGGTTGGTAGAATACCGATGTTTACACCGATATTAAAGAAACTCTGAATCCAAATCCAAATGCCGATACCGTTGGCTACATAGGCGCTGAAAATCAAATCCAAATCCCGCGCCTGCTTGCCGATGGAAAAAGCTCGCACCACCAGCCAGCCATAACAAAACACCAGCACACACATGCCCAAAAAGCCGAATTCTTCGCCAATCACGGCGAAAATAAAGTCGGTATGCGCTTCAGGCAGGTAAAAGCGTTTTTCCAAACTCGCCCCTAAACCCACGCCCAACCATTCGCCGCGTGCAATCGCCATCAAGGAATGGGTCAACTGATAGCCCTTGCCCAATGGATCTGCCCATGGATCAAGAAAGCCAGCAAATCGTGCCATACGGTAAGGCGCAGCCACAATCAAGCCGCCCATACCGATCAACACCATCATCGACATCATGGCAAAATATTTCGGCGGGAAACCGGCCAAATACAGCATTCCCATAATGATGCCGATAATCACCGCAAACGAGCCGAAATCGGGTTGTGCCATAATCAAAATCAGGCCGACCACCAACAGCGAGCCCGGTTTGATGATTTTTTTCACACTCTGCAACACTTCCGCTTTGCGTGTAAACAAACTGGCTAAATACAGAATCACAGCCAATTTAAACATTTCGGTCGGCTGCAGGTTAATCGGACCGATGTGAATCCAGCGCGTCGCACCGTTAATCTCACGCCCCACGCCCAATACCACAACCAACAATATCCCGCACAAGGCGAAATACCACGGCATAAACTTTTTCCAAGACGTCATTTTGAAAAGAGAAATAATGCCGCACACAACCACACCCAAAATGATAAAAATTGCCTGCTTATACAAAAAAGAATACTGATTACCGCCTTCAGCGGCCGCATACGCAATCGAAGCCGAATAAATCATCAGCAGACTGAATGCCGTCAGCAGAATAATCATCCACAACAACGAAACATCGATTTTTTGACCGCTGCGTACAATAGGCCTGTCTAAGAATCGGGATACATGACGGGATATATAATTAGAAAGTTTAGTTAGGACATTCATGTTAAAAAAGCATTGCAGCTTGAGTAAAGTGTTCAGACGGCCTGACATATTCAGGCCGTCTGAACAGAGATTATTCTTATGAATTAAATGGTTATTTCAGTGGCGCGTTCAGACGGCCTACAAAGCCCGAAATGCCTCGATAAACACTTCCGCCCGATGCGCATAACCAGTAAACATATCAAAGCTGGCGCAAGACGGACTCAACAACACCACATCGCCCGCTTCAGCTTGGGCATAGGCCGTATGAACCGCTTCTTGCAGAGTAGCGCAATCGGTCATCGCCACGCCGCAATCGGCTAAATCACGGCGAATCAGCGGCGCGTCTTCGCCAATCAGCAACACGCCTTTAGCCTTGCCTGCCAACACGTTTTTCAGCGGCGAGAAATCTTGGCCTTTACCCACACCGCCCAAAATTACCCACAGCGGATTTTGCAAACCGGCAATTGCGGCAGCGGTGGCACCGACATTGGTGCCTTTGCTGTCGTCGATAAAAATCACGCCGTTTTTCTCACCGATTTTTTCCACGCGGTGCGGCAGGCCTTGGAAGGTTTTGACGTGTTCCAACAAAGCTTCGCGCGGCAAACCAATGGCTTCACACAAGGCTACTGCCGCCAGCACATTGGCCGCATTGTGCAGACCTTGCAGCGGAATATCGGCTGTGGCCAGCAAATTATCGCTACCGTGTTTCAGACGGCCTGTTCCGCGTTCCAGCCAATAATCGGCCGTATGTTCAATCGAAAACCATTTTACTTCGCACTCGGCCCGTTTCATGGCGCGGCAGAATACATCGTCCGCATTCAATACCTGCACGCCTTCGCCACGGAAAATTTTGTCTTTGGCATGGGCGTAATCAAGCAAATCATCGTAGCGGTCGAGATGGTCTTCGGAAATATTCAATACCGTCGCCGCGCTCGGGCGCAGGTTTTCGGTGTTTTCCAATTGGAAGCTGGACAATTCCAACACCCACACATCGGCTTTTTTGCCTTCACGCTGCAATTCGGCTTCCAACACCGGCGTACCGATATTACCCGCAATCACGGTATCCAAGCCGCATTTGATACACAAATAGCCGACCAAACTGGTGACGGTGGTTTTGCCGTTGCTGCCTGTGATGGCAATCACTTTATCGCCGCGCTCGTTCAACACACCGGCCAATATTTCAATGTCGCCCAACACGCGGCCGCCATTGGCTTGAAATTCGGCAATATCCGGCTGACGCTCGCTGATGCCCGGACTGATGGCCAGCGTATCGAAACCTTCTGCCAACGCATCTTTCAGACGGCCTGTATAAAACTTCAAGCCGTCAAACATTTTACCGATTTGCGCCACGCGCTCAGGCTTAAGTGCCGCATCGTAAGCCGCCACTTCGGCACCGGCTTGACGCAGAAATGCAATCATCGAAATGCCCGAGCCGCCCAAACCTGCGACCAATACTTTTTTATTTTGCCAATTCATTTTGTGTTCGATTCAATAGGTTTTATTGTGGATATTCAGGCCGTCTGAAAAAATCCGTTTACATCATAACGCGGCAGCATTTCCTGCAACGCGGCCAGTCTGTCTTCCGGGCTGCTGGCGCCGGGTGGCATCGGCGGCGCAACACCGTCTTCATGTTGATTGCGCATCCAATCGGCCATGGCATAGATTTGCAGCAGCAAAGGTTCGGCCAGCTTTTTGTCGACTTCTAATTCACTCAAGGCTTGGGCAAAACAGGCCACCCATTCGTCGCGCACTTGGCTTTTTACGGCAAACGGCATATGGCGCGCACGAAGTTGTGGATGGCCGTATTTTTGTTCAAACAAAGGCGGCCCACCGAGCCAACCGCTGAAAAATTCGTAGAGCTTGTCGCGAATCAAGGCCATATCGTCGCCATGCATTTCGCGCAAGGCTTGATATTTTGGCTCGAGTTCCATTAAGTCGTAAAAACGGTCAGTCAAAGCACGCACACCTTGCTCACCGCCTAATGCGTGATACATAGCTGCTCCAAAGCCGTCTGAACGATAAAGCATTCAGACGGCCTGTTTTCATTAGCGAATTTTCAAGGTGCTCAAACCAATCAGCACCAACACAATGGTGATAATCCAAAAGCGCACCACCACTTGCGTTTCTTTCCAGCCTTTTTGTTCGTAATGGTGATGAATCGGCGCCATCAGGAAAATGCGTTTTTTGGTGCGCTTATACCAGCCGACCTGCAACATCACCGAAATCGCTTCCACCACAAACAAACCGCCCATGATGAACAACACGATTTCCTGACGCACAATCACGGCCACCGTACCCAAAGCCGCGCCCAAGGCCAATGCACCCACGTCGCCCATAAAGACTTGCGCCGGATACGCGTTAAACCACAAAAAGCCCAAACACGCCCCACACATCGCCGCGCAGAATATCACCACTTCATTGGCGCCGGCCACATAAGGCAATTGCAGATAGCGGGCAAATTCGGTGTGGCCGCTGGCATAGGCAAAAATGGCCAAACCGCCGGCTACCAACACCACAGGGAACGCAGCCAAACCGTCCAAACCGTCGGTCAGGTTCACCGCATTGGATGTGCCGACAATCACCAGATAAGTCAGCACTACAAAGCCGATGCCGCCCAAAGGATAAGCAATTTGCTTGAAAAACGGCACGATAAATTCGGTGCTAGAAGGCAGTTCGGCCGCGTAAAACAGGAAAATACCGGCCAGCAAAGCCACAGTCGATTGCCACACCATTTTGAATTTGGCCGATACGCCGTTTGGGTCTTTATAAACCACTTTGCGCCAGTCGTCGTAGAAACCCAGCGCGCCGGTTGACAGCAACACCGCCAGCAAAATCCAGATATACGGATTGCCCCAATTACCCCACAGCAAAGTCGATACGGCAATCGCGGTCAAAATCAGCGAGCCGCCCATGGTTGGCGTGCCGTTTTTCACCAAGTGGGTTTGCGGACCATCGGTACGCACCGCTTGACCGACTTTCAACGCCGTCAGCTTGCGAATTGTCCACGGACCGAGCAGCAGCGAAAACACCAGCGCGGTCAATGCCGCCATCACCGCACGGAATGTGGTGTATTGGAAAACGTTCAGCGCAGAAAACCAATCGCTGAAATGGGCAAGCCATAAAAACATTCAAACTTCCTTTTTTACTTTTTGATCAGCAAGGCAACACCGCTGCCCTGCCGGGTTAAATGATGATGACAGGCCGTCTGAAAAACCAATTGGTTCAGACGGCATTCAATAATTTCAGACTGCCTCTGCATTCAGCAATGCTTCGACCACTTCTTCCATTTTCATAAAGCGCGAACCCTTCACCAGCACATGCGCGTTTGGCGGCAAATCATGGCTCATCACTTGAATCAGCGGGTCTTTGGCCGCAAACCACAAGCCATCGGCACCAAATGTTTCCGCTGCTTCCACGCTGTCGTCGCCGACAAAATAGGCAAACTCAATACCTTTGTCACGCGCATATGCACCGACTTCGGCGTGCATGGCGGCAGCTTCGTCTTCGCCCAACTCACCCATATCGCCCATCACAAACACGCGCGGTGCAGGCAGGGCGGCCAATACGTCCAGCGCGGCTTTCATGCTATCAGGATTGGCATTATAGGTATCATCAATCAGAGTCGCGCCTTTAATGCCTTGTTTGATTTGCAAGCGGCCTTTGATGTTGCTGAAATGTTTGAGGCCGTCTGAAATCTGTTGCAGGTTCAAGCCCGCTGCGTGCGCCAAAGCGGCTGCCGCACAAGCATTGCTGACATTGTGTTTACCTGGCACCGGTAACACCACCGCCGCACGTTCGCCGCCGCACACCAAATCAAATTCGCATGATAAAGGCTTCAACACGATATTTTCGGCGTGCACATCGCCACTTTCCGCTCCGAAAGTTTTCACGTTCAGACGGCCTGTGGCGGCTTTGAAAGTGTCGATATTGGCATCTTCACAAGGAATCAAGGCGAGGCCGTCTGAAGCCAAGCCTTCGTAAATTTCGCTTTTGGCTTTGGCAATATCGCCCACGCCGTCAAAACCGCAACCGACGTGCGCGCGCAAGGCATTGTTTACCAGCGCCACATCGGGCTGGGCGATGCGGGTCAACAGCGACAATTCACCGAAATGGTTCATGCCCATTTCAATCACGGCATAACGGTGTTTCTCATTTAATTTCAACAAGGTCAGCGGCAAGCCGATGTGGTTGTTGAAATTACCGGCGGTGGCCAACACGGCTTCATCGCCGAACTGATGGCGCAACACACCGGCCAGCATTCCTTTTACCGTGGTTTTGCCGCTTGAGCCGGTCACGCCGAACACAAACGGATCCACATTATCCCGCCACGCTTTGGCCAAAGTTTGCAAGGCCGCCAAGGTATCTTCTACCTTCAACGCACCTTCCAGCCACGCACAATCTTCACGCGATACCACTACTGCCGCCGCACCGCATTCCAACACATCGCCGACAAAATCATGCGCGTCGAAATGTTCGCCTGCCAGCGCAAAAAACACATCGCCGCTTTGAATGTCGCGGCTGTCGGTCACAATGCGCTGCACCGGCTGATTTTCAGACGGCATAGACAGGTTGAGGGCTTGGCAGATGAAATGTAAATCTAAAGGTTTCATGGTTTCTTTGGCTGGTTTATTTTTTTCAGACGGCCTATCAAAAGCTGAGGCCGTCTGAAAAGATGGCTGTGTACGCCAATAATTAGGCGGCGCATTTTTTAGGGCGGATAATTTTACCTACTTATTCTGATTAATCAAGGGATAAGGATTCACCGCACCGCTTGGCAGATAAACGCCGTAATGCAAATGCGGCCGCGTGCCTTTGGCATTGCCCGTGTCGCCAACATAACCGATGGTTTGTCCGGCTTTCACGCGCTGGTTGAGTTTGATGTTGGCAAATTTATTCAAGTGGGCATAATAATGCCATGCGCCGGGGCCTTGAATACCGATGACTTTGCCGCCAAGTTTGTTGTTGCCGATTTTGGTGACCACGCCATTGGTGGTGCTGCGGATTTTGGTGTTTTTCTTGGCGAAAATGTCCACACCTTCATGCCGGCGGCCGTGACTGCGGGCAACCTCCCATGTATCGCTGAAACGATGACCTTTAACCGGATTCATCAGGCTGCCGGCAGCTGGTGGCGTTTGCGCGCGCAAATGGGCGATTTCGGCATTGGGGCGCGGCAATTTTCCGCTACTGCAACCAAACAATAAAACGAAGGTGACTCCGATTAAAAAAGCACGGTGAAGTGTGTGGGGCATGAATATTCTTTCTTGTTCAGACGGCCTGCTTCATCAAGGCCGTCTGAAATCAACCTTGTACTTTTTCTGCTTTCAAAATCACCTGATATTGCTCCATGGCCGAACGGAAGGCTTCATCGGCCGCTTCTACTTGGTCGGTTTGGAACGCATTTTCGGCACGGCGGAAATGTTCTTCGCCCAGCGCCCATTGGTCAGGGTGTTTTTTGGCGTATTTTTTGGCATAGGTGCGGTTGTTCATCACCAAATGGCGCAAGCCGTATAAAGTGTATTGTGGATTGACGCTGTGGCTGGTTTTATTGAATTTAAACACTTCGCCGCTGCTATTTTCTGCTTGGGCAGCCGGTTTCTCCACTGCTTTTTCGCCGCAGGCAGTCAATGCCAATATGGCAGCCATGCACAGGCCGATGGTGTATTTCATGGTGTCGCCTTTCTGGATTAACGCTCGTCCAACGCGGCTTTGGCAATTTCAAAGTCGGAAAAATGATGCTTCACGCCCTGCATGTCTTGGTAGGTTTCGTGGCCTTTTCCGGCAATTAAAATGATGTCGTTTGCCGCCGCATGGGCAACGGCATATTCAATTGCCGCTTTACGGTCGGCTTCGACTTTTTCAGGCTGGCGCACTGCAGGCAGAATATCGTTGATGATGTCTTGCGGATGCTCCATGCGTGGATTGTCGCTGGTCACGACCACTTTATCCGCTCCAGCCACTGCCGCCGCGCCCATCAGCGGGCGTTTACCGCGGTCGCGATTGCCGCCGCAGCCAAACACACACCACAGCGCGGCATCGTTCGATTTGATTTCCTGCAAGGTGGCCAAGGCTTTTTCCAACGCATCCGGCGTGTGCGCGTAATCGACCACCACCAAAGGCTTGCCACTATTCATGATGCAATCCATGCGACCGGTAGCCGGTCGGATTTGCGCCAAAACCTGCAATACTTTATCCAGCGGATAACCATTGGCACACAGCAAGCCGACACATGAGGCCAAATTCTGCGCGTTGAATCGGCCCAGCAAACCGCTGTTGCATTCGCCTTTGCCCCATGGCGTATCAAACACCACGGTCATGCCGTCTGAAGATGCTTGAAACTCAACAATACGGATATCCGCATCAGCATGAAAACCATAGCCATACACCGCCAATTCAGGCTTATCTTGTTTCAGACGGCCTACTAAAGCCGCGCCGTATTCATCATCGACATTAATCACGGCGTGTTTCAAACCCTGCCAGTAAAACAGACGGGCTTTGATGTCGCCGTACGCTTCCATGGTGCCGTGATAATCGAGATGGTCGCGCGTGAGGTTGGTGAAAATGGCCGTCTGAAACGGCACACCGTTGACACGGAATTGGTCTAAACCGTGGCTCGATACTTCCATCGCTGCCACAGTAGCGCCTTGTTGTTTGAATTTATGCAGCAAGGTTTGCACGGTGACCGGGTCGGGCGTGGTGTGACTGGTTTCTTCCAGTTTACCCCAAAAGCCGTTGCCGACTGTGCCGATAATGGCACATGGTTCACCCAATAAATCAGCAGCTTGCGCCAGCCATTGGGTGATGGAGGTTTTGCCGTTGGTACCGGTTACGCCCCATACTTTGAGGCCGTCTGAAACATCGCCGTACACTTCGGCCGCTAAAATACCCGCACGGTGTTTCAAATCTCTAATGCCTTGATTGGGCACATTCCATTCTGGATTCCAAGTAAAGCGGCCGTCATCGTCCCAAAACACAAATACCGCGCCATTGGCAATCGCCGCCGGAATATAGCTGCGGCCATCGGTGTATTCGCCTTGGCAGGCAACGAAAATATCACCGGCCTTGATTTGGCGGCTGTCTGAATGCAACAAACGCCCTGCTGCGTTTTCACACAGCAGAGCAGGTAAGTCGGTTTCAGCCAATGGAATTAACTCGCTGAACATAATATTCTCTTTATTGCTTAAAAATTAAGAGGATGCTTTTTCTTTCGGCTTCAGTGCGCTCAGTGGTTTGGTTGGCGACACACCTAAAATATTCAAGCTGCCACCCATCACTTCTTTAAATACCGGACCTGCCACCACGCCGCCGTAGTAACCGTTTTTGGTTGGTTCGTCCACCGTGACTGCCACAATCACGCGCGGATTTTTGGCAGGGGCAAAGCCGATAAAGGTGGCAACGTGCTTGTTGTCAACATAGCGACCGCCAACCAATTTACGCGCCGTACCGGTTTTGGCACCAACATCGAAACCATCCACCGCACCGGCCATACCGGTACCGCCTTCTTCTGTCACCGATACCATCATTTCACGTACTTGTCTCGCGGTCTCAGCCTTGATAACGCGCTTGCCTTTAGGCGCGACAACTTGTTTTTCAAAGCTTACCGGCAACAAAATGCCATCGTGGGTCAACGTGGTGTACGCGCGCGCCAACTGCAACAAGCTCAATTGCAAACCATAACCGAAAGACATGGTCGCCTGCTCAATCGGCTGCCATTTTCGCCAGCTACGCAACAAACCGGCAGTCTCACCCGGGAAGCCCGAATGCATGCGCACGCCTACACCCAATTCGTGATAGAAATCATACATTTCTTTCGGCTTGAACATCTTCGACAGCTTACTGGTGCCGACGTTAGACGATTTCTGCATGATGCCGCGCACATCTAATTTCGGATAAACATGAGTATCGCGCACAGTCGCATTACCGATGCGATACGGCATGGTATCGAATACTTCATGAGGTGTGGTTTTGCCCGCATCCAAAGCTTTGGCAATGGTAAACGGCTTCATGGCCGAACCCGGCTCAATCATGTCGGTTACCGCTCGGTTACGGCGCTGCTCACTGCTGGCTTTACCTGGAGTATTTGGGTCGTAAGCCGGGCTATTCACCAACGCCAAAATCTCGCCGGTTTGCGCATCCAACACCACCACAGTACCTGCCTTAGCCTGATGGTAATCCACGGCTTTATTCAATTCCTCGTAAGCCAAGGTTTGAATACGCTGATCCAGCGACAACACCATATCCTGACCATTTTTTGGCTCGCTGTTGCGTGGCGAATCCAAGCTGTCAACGATATTGCCCTTGTTATCGCGCAATACGACTTTGGCACCGGCCTCACCGCGCAAGCTGTCTTCGCGCGACAATTCCAAACCTTCTTGGCCTTTGCCATCAATATTGGTAAAGCCGATGACATGCGCAAACAAATTACCCATCGGATAATGGCGTTTCAATTCTTTTTGGAAACCCAAACCTTTGATGCCCAAAGCAGTGATGGTGTCTGCCGTTTGTTGGCTTAATTGGCGTTTCAAATAAACAAAATCGCGATCTTTGCGGTTTAAGCGCTCATGAATGGTTTCAACCGGCATATCCAAAATAGCCGACAATTGCGCCATTTGGCTGGCATTGGGCATTTCATCAATACTTGAAGGCATCGCATACAAAGATTCAGTCGGCGCACTCAACGCCAAGGTTGCACCGTTGCGATCGGTAATCATACCGCGCGATGCAGGCAAGGTCAGGGTGCGCACAAACCGTTGATCTCCCTGATTCTTTAGAAATTCATGCTGCGTGGTCTGCAAATAAAAACCGCGGCCCAACAAACCGACAAATGCCGCGACAATCAGCACCAAAACCACACAAATCCGCCCATCACTGGTGATGGGTTTCTTGGTTTTAACCGGCTTTTGAATCATCTGTGGCTTATATTCATTCTTAATTAACATCGTAAACTTCTCGTTGTGAATACCTGCGCGGCATGGCCGCATGGACGCTTTCTCTCGTTTTATTCTTAAAATGCAGGAGTTTATTATTTACGACGCTCAACCATTACGGTATTACGCGACGTCGGCGGCTGCAGGTTCTGCTTTTCCGCAGCCACTTTAATCAATTTATGATTGGCCAAACGCGCCTGTTCCAGCTTCAAGCGGGCGTAATCTTGATCCAGTTTGATTTGCTGCTTTTGTGCCTTATCTAAGGCGATAAAGTGTAAGCGCGACTGGTTTTGCACAGTCACCACCGCCACACCGGTCGCAAAAACAGCCACTAATAATAATGCGTTTAATTTATTCATTTCACTTCAACCGACCGCCTGACTTTCAGACGGCCTGACAAACCGTAGAGAGATTATTGGGCAGTAAAGCTGCCTGATGTGCGTTCCGCCACCCGCAATACTGCGCTTCTGGCACGCGGATTGGCCGAGGTTTCCGCCTCGCTGGGTTTGATGGCTTTCCCCACCAACACCAAAGGCGGCTGCGGCAAATCAGATTCTTTTACCGCCGCCCAGCGCGGCAATGGCGCATGTTGTGAATGCTTTTTCATAAACTGCTTCACAATACGGTCTTCTAAGGAATGAAATGCAATCACTGCCAACCGACCGCCTTCGTTCAGACGGCCTACCACTTGCGGCAATACGGCCTCTACTTCTTCGAGCTCACGGTTAATAAAGATGCGAACTGCTTGGAAGGTGCGCGTTGCAGGGTCTTGTCCGCGCTCACGAGTACGGACGTTTTGCGCCACGAGCTGCGCCAGCTTGCGGGTTGTATCGATGGGCGCTTCTTCGCGCGTTGCAACAATGGCGCGCGCAATCTGGCGACTAAACCGCTCTTCACCATAATTTTTTATCACCTCATGTAATTCTTGCTCACTCGCCACGGCCAGCCATTCCGCTGCCGACATGCCGCGAGTCGGATCCATACGCATGTCTAAAGGCGCATCGAAACGAAAGCTGAAACCGCGTTCGCCCTCATCAATCTGCGGCGATGAAATACCCAAGTCAAACAAAGCACCGTCAATCTTTTCGATGCCCAATTGATTCAAGGCCGTCTGAAAAGTCGCAAAGCCGTCATGCACCACGCTAACCCGTTTATCCTGCTCGGCCAATTGATTGGCTACTGCAATTGCTTGTGGGTCTTTATCAAACACCACCAAGTGCCCTGCCTCACCCAGCTTCGATAAAATCAGGCGAGAATGCCCTCCCCTACCGAATGTGCCGTCAACGTAAACGCCGTCTTCACGGATATTCAAACCATCCACTGCCTCATGCAGCATCACGGTAATATGTTGATAATCTTCAGCTTTACTCACAGTTGCAAATCCGTTTGACTCAATTGGAAGGCCAACTCATCAGGATCGATATCCAAAGCCTGATTCATCTCTTCTTCCCAATGTTGGCGACCCCACAGCTCCAAACGGTTGGCGCGGCCTACTAAGGTAACTTCTTTGTCGAAATCGACACGCTTGCGCAAATTGGCAGAAATCAGAATACGGCCAGAACCGTCCCATTCCAGCGTCTCCGCATTGTGCAACAGTAAATTCTGATAACGCTGCAAAACGGGATTACCTGCCACCTTCATGCCCAGCAGTTGCGCCGAAACACGCGCCCACTCAGCTTCAGGATAAAGCAGCAGCTTTTGGCGCGAATCCAGCGTCACCACCAGCGAAGGAGTGTATTGGCGCGACAAAAGGTCACGGAATTTAGCCGGAATGGCCAACCGCCCTTTGCTGTCTATGCTCAATTCATGAGAACCGCCAAACACGTTTCTACCCTCTAGCTTGGTTAATCAAAATCTGGGGACATCTGACACTTTCGCCCACTTTACCCCACCAGCCTACACTATAAGAAATTTTCATACTTCGGTCAAATCAACCCCAGCCCCAAAATAGAGTCGCATTACAGAAAAACTTATTAAAATACAATGATATAAATATAAAGCAGCATTACACCAATCCGTTCCGCATACGCATAAGCCATAAAAAAATACAATATCTTGTGTTTAAAATATAAAACAAACACAAAATATTGTATTTAAAGCCGCTGTTTCGAGACTTATTCATTCACGCTATAATGTTGCGGCAAATTCTGAATTTTTACATTATCTAACAGTCATGAAGCCACATATTCCCCAGCCATCTGACGAAGCCCGCCAATCAAGCCAGCAACTTTGCCAACACATCCGCCAAGAAATTATTGCCCACGACAACTGGCTGCCATTCTCTTGCTTCATGGAACTCGCACTTTATCACCCCGAATTTGGCTACTACACCGGCGGCAGCCATAAAATCGGTGCTTCCGGCGATTTCATCACCGCCCCGACACTTTCCCCTTTATTCGCTCGCACATTGGCGCGCCAACTCAACGCCCTTTTACCGCAAACCGCCGGCAATATTTACGAATTCGGCGCAGGCACAGGCCGATTGGTCGCAGATTTGCTAAACCATCTTTCAGATGGCCTAAAAATCTACTATATCATTGAGTTATCAGCCGAATTGGCACAACGCCAACGCACTTGGCTAGACCAGCAGCTAAGCCCTGAATTAAGCAAAAAAGTCATCCACCTTTCTGCTTTACCCGACACCTTCGACGGCATCATTTTAGGCAATGAAGTGCTCGATGCCATGCCGGTTGAGCGCGTGCATTACCAAGCAGGCGAATTTCATCAAGTTGGTGTCAGCATAGAAAACCAGCAATTCATACAAACCGCCAAACCTTTGCTATCCCCAACATTAATGCAAGCCGCACAATCCTACCTCCCCCTTATCGAAGGCTATACTAGCGAACTACATCCCGCGCAATATGCGTTTATCGCCACGCTTTCGCAAAAATTAGCACGCGGCGCAATGATTTGGATTGATTACGGCTTTGATGCGCAACAGTATTACCACCCGCAGCGCAACGACGGCACGTTCATCGGCCATTACCGCCACCACACCATTCACGACCCGTTTTTCCACATCGGCCTGACCGACCTGACCGCGCACGTCAATTTTACCGACATCGCCCAAGCCGCCACCGTTGCCGGGCTGGACTTTATCGGCTACACCACGCAAGCGAATTTTCTGCTCAATCTGGGCATTACCGACTTACTGGCCGCAACCGGTGATGTCGATTCTGCGGCCTATTTACGCGAAGCGGCAGCAGTACAGAAATTGCTCAACCAACACGAAATGGGCGAGCTGTTCAAAGTCATTGCCTTTGGCAAGCACATTGATGTCGATTGGCAAGGCTTTCAATTTGGCGACATCAGCCATAAGTTATGAACAAGTTTGTAGGCCGCCTGAACATTTTTCAGACGGCCCACAAAGCTGATTTTAGATATTTGACAAATTTTTTACCATTTAAAATCAATCAACAAGAAAATTTTTAGCAATTAACCCTTGCCAATGATTCAAAAAAACATATAATAGCGACTTCACGAAACGGCGAATTAGCTCAGTCGGTTAGAGCAGAGGAATCATAATCCTTGTGTCCGGGGTTCGAATCCCTGATTCGCCACCATATTTAAACGAGTTGAAATCTGATTTCAACTCGTTTTCCCAAGGGGGTATAGCTCAGTTGGTAGAGCGCTTGCATGGCATGCAAGAGGTCAGCGGTTCGATCCCGCTTACCTCCACCAGATTTAAAAAAGCTCTTGCTTTATGCAAGAGCTTTTTTATTGGCTATCAAATTATGAATCACCAATAGCCGCACCCAACATATTACCTTCCCTTCGCAGCATAAAAGGCCGTCCGAAACATTCAGACGGCCTCATTACTTAACGCTTCGGCAATTCCACCACAACCGTATTCGCCAAATAATCCTGCAAAGTGCGGCGGTCGCTTTTCACTTTAAACAACATCACCACACACGCCACATAAGCAGCAAGCTGGATAAAGTTACTCAACAAATCAAACATATCGGGATTATCGGTAATCGATTGCGCGACATAGGCAATAATTCCTGCGGCCAAGCCCAATAAGAAGTAATAAGCTACTTCGCGCATAAACACCGTACCGAAAAAGCCGGGATTGGTACCATCGGTTTTCAACACCCGAATACCCAGCATTTTTTTGCCCAATGATTGACCGTCTTTACTCATAAAATAAATCTGCGCCACACCATAAATCACCAACACAGCAATGCCAATCATCACCCAAGTCATGTTGATTTCAGGCAAAGTGAATTCTTTTGACGCGCTGGCGCGTTGCAAATAGCCACTCTCTCCGGTCAACACCGAAATAATCAACGGAATATAAGCAGCAATATTCAACATACTATTGATGATGACCGCCCCTATTCGCTTCATCGGCGGCGCCAAATCCACTTCAATTTGCGGCTCCATCATTTCAGACGGCATCGAATTCATATCATTCATACGTTCACCTTTTGATGAGATTCAAACACGCATATTTGCGCATTTGCAAAAAAATTCAATAAAAACCTTTACATTTTTTTCAGACGGCGTTAAAACACTTACTTTATTCATTTCAGAATTTTGTTAACAATTTTCCCTCAAGGAGCACAGAATGAAAGTAGGTTTCGTTGGTTGGCGCGGCATGGTCGGCTCAGTATTGATGCAACGCATGAAAGAAGAAAACGATTTCGCCCACATTCCTGAAGCGTATTTCTTCACCACGTCCAACGCCGGCGGCACCGCCCCTGATTTCGGCCAAGCAGCCAAAACCCTGCTGGATGCCAATGATGTGACTGAATTAGCTAAAATGGACATCATTGTCACCTGTCAAGGCGGCGATTATACCAAAGCGGTTTTCCAACCACTGCGCGACAGCGGCTGGAATGGCTACTGGGTCGATGCAGCCTCTTCTTTGCGCATGGCCGATGACGCTATTATCGTCTTAGACCCGGTTAACCGCAACGTTATTGATGACGGCCTGAAAAACGGCGTGAAAAACTACGTCGGCGGCAACTGTACCGTATCCCTGATGCTGATGGCATTGGGCGGCTTATTCCAAAACGATTTGGTTGAATGGGCCACCAGCATGACCTATCAAGCCGCATCCGGTGCCGGCGCGAAAAACATGCGCGAACTGATTGAAGGCATGGGCGCCATCAAAGCGCAAGCGGCCGATGAATTGGCCGATCCTTCCAGCGCTATTTTGGACATTGACCGCAAAGTTTCCGACTTCCTGCGCAGCGAAGACTATCCAAAAGCCAATTTCGGCGTACCTTTAGCCGGTAGCCTGATTCCTTGGATTGATGCCGACTTAGGCAACGGCCAATCCAAAGAAGAATGGAAAGGCGGCGTGGAAACCAACAAGATTTTGGGCACTGAGCAACCAATCGTGATTGACGGTTTGTGCGTGCGCATCGGCTCAATGCGTTGTCACAGCCAAGCCATCACGCTGAAGCTGAAAAAAGATTTGCCGGTTGAAGAAATCGAACACATTTTGGCCGAAGCCAATGATTGGGTGAAAGTGGTGCCAAATGAAAAAGAAGCCAGCATGAACGACCTGACTCCCGCTGCGGTAACCGGCACGCTAACCGTACCGGTCGGCCGCATCCGCAAGTTGGGTATGGGCGGCGAATACATCAGCGCGTTTACCGTTGGCGACCAACTGTTGTGGGGCGCAGCCGAACCCTTGCGCCGTGTATTGCGCATTATTTTGGGCAATCTGTAAGCTAACAAACAAAAGAGCAACGATTCAAGACGTTGCTCTTTTTATGATTCAAAGGCCGTCTGAAAATATTCAGACGGCCTTTTTGTTTTTTTAGGAAAGCTTATTTCACCAGCTTCAAACCTTTTTTCGGTTTAGATTCTGTTTCCGCTTCAGCAGCAGGCTTCTGCTCGGCTGCTTTATTGGCTGAATCAGGCGCATAAGGTTCGACTTCAAAGCCCATACCTTCGCCACTTTCTCTGCCAAAAATGCTGACAATATGTCCCACCGGAATCCAAATATCGTGCGCCACACCACCGAAACGGGCTGAGAAATTAACCCATTCGTTATCAATATTCAAATTATGGCTGGCAGTTTGGCCGATGTTTAACACAATCTCGTTTTCACGCACATACTGCATCGGTACGCGCGTATGCTCGTTTACCCACGCAACGATATGTGGCGTTTGGTTGTTATCCAAACACCATTCATATAAGGCACGGATTAAATAAGGTTTGGTACTGGCAGTCATCTGCCCTCCTAGAAATCAGCGATTAACGGCGCATGGCTTTTTCAGCCGGCGTCAAAGCTTCGATAAAGGCTTCGCGTTGGAAAATACGCTCGGCGTATTTCAACAATGGCGCAGCGGTTTTGCCCAATTTGATGTCGTAATAATCCAAGCGCCACAACAATGGCGACAAGGCAACATCAATCATCGAAAATTCATCGCCTAATATGTATTTGTTTTTCGAGAATGCGGGCGCTAACAAGGTTAGACCGTTACCAATCGCTTCACGCGCTTTGGCTTGCTCTTTATTGGTTGATTCAGCGTTTTCCAAAATCTGTACCAAGCTGAATAATTCTTTTTCCATGCGGTGCAAAACCAAACGGCCGCGACCACGCATTACGGGATCACCCGGCATCAATTGCGGATGCGGGAAACGCTCGTCAATGTATTCGTTGATGATGTTTGATTCATACAAAATCAAATCGCGCTCGACCAATACCGGCACTTGGTTATACGGATTCATCACCGCCAAATCTTCCGGCTTGTTAAAAATATCGACGTCTTTGATTTCAAAATCCATGCCTTTTTCGTACAACACGAAACGGCAGCGCTGACTAAACGGGCAAGTAATGCCTGAATATAAAGTCATCATAGCGTTTGGCTCCTAATTGCGTACCGCCTTTCAGACGGCCTATATATAAAGTTAATGGCTTGATTATATACGATTGCGTGATTTAAAGCTAGAAAATCGAGTTAATGCTTTATTTTTACTGATTATTTTTCAAAATTTCTATTCTGCAAATACAAAAAAGCAAGCCCGAAGGCTTGCTTTTTACTGCACTTCTTAGTGAACGTCTTTCCAGAATTCTTTCTTCAGGAAGTACGCCAATGGCAACATCACTGCCAACAAGAAAATCATCACGATGTAGCCGGTACGGTGGCGTTGCAATTGCGCCGGCTCACCCATGTAGACCATGAAATTCACCAAGTCGCGGGCATAATCGTCATACTCTTTCTCGATGACTTTACCGTTTGGCAAGCGGCGAGAATGCAAACCGGTTGACTCCCAGTAGAGTTTCGGCTCTTTCACGCCATGCTCGTTTTCAACCCAAATCGGTTGGCCTTTGCCGTCCAACTCAACCGCTTTTACGCCTTGTTGTTCCCACAAAGGATGAGGCATGCCGACTTTGTCGAATACGGCGTTGTTCCAGCCGTTAGGACGGGTCGGATCTTTGTAGAAGCCGCGCATGTAGGCATACAGGTAATCTGCGCCACGCGAGCGGGCAATCAGCGTCAAATCCGGTGGCGCGGCGCCAAACCATTTTTCACCATCTTTCGGATGCATGGCTGACAACATTACATCACCCACGTTATCGGTCGTGAACATCAGGTTTTTCTTGATTTCATCATCAGTCAAACCAATGTCTTTCAAACGGTTGAAACGCATGCCGGTCGCTGAGTGACAAGACAAGCAATAGTTGGTGAAAATCTGCGCACCGCGTTGCAAGCTCACTTGGTCACGCAAGTCGATGTCAACTTTTTCGTAAACCGCATGATCGCCGGCAGCCATCGCTGCACTCATCGGCACTGCCAACAATAAGGCAGCAAACCAGTTTTTAAGTGTTTGTTTCATTTTCGCTGCCCTCATTAGATATTCACTGCAAACAGATACGAGCCAATCAGGGTAATCGCTACGTAAACGAAGAACATAACTTTCTGTTTGGTCGTGCTCATGGTTACACGTTCCGGAACCGGTTTGTCTTTATCCAGTTTGGTGTAGAACGGCATACCCAAGAAGAAGGCGAAATAAACAACCGACAAGATACGCGCTACTAAAGTACGGGTATCGGTCGCTACCAATGCACCCAAAATACCCAAGCCGATGAACGAAATCACAAACAATACTACGGCAATCTTAAACAACGGACCACGGTAGCGGATAGATTTTACTTCACCTTTATCCAGCCAAGGCAACAGGGCAATCAATACCACGGCAGCACCCATCGCAATCACACCCCAAACTTGCGTACCCAAGAATGAAGGTACGGCACGCAAAATCGCGTAGAACGGTGTGAAATACCATACCGGTGCAATGTGAGCCGGTGTTTTCAGCGGGTTGGCTGCATCAAAGTTTGGTTTTTCCAGGAAGTAACCGCCGCCTTCAGGTGCGAAGAACATCACGGCACAGAATACAATCAGGAATACCACGACACCCAAGATATCTTTTACAGTGTAGTAAGGATGGAAAGGAATGCCGTCTAAAGGTACGCCGTTTTCATCTTTCAGTTTCTTGATTTCCACACCGTCAGGGTTGTTCGAACCCACTTCGTGCAAGGCAATCACGTGCGCCACGACCAAACCGATCAATACCAATGGTACGGCAATCACGTGCAAGGCGAAGAAGCGGTTCAAGGTTACGTCAGATACGTTAAAGTCACCACGAATCCAAGTAGACAAGTCTGGACCGATTACTGGAATGGCGGCAAACAGATTAATAATTACCTGCGCACCCCAGAACGACATCTGCCCCCAAGGCAACAGGTAACCCATAAAGGCTTCTGCCATCAAGGCCAAGAAAATCAGTGAGCCGAATACCCAAACCAATTCGCGTGGTTTTTTGTACGAACCGTACACCAAGCCGCGGAACATATGCAGGTAAACGACGATGAAGAAGAATGATGCGCCGGTAGAGTGCATGTAGCGGATAATCCAGCCGCCGGATACGTCGCGCATAATATATTCTACCGCGGTAAAGGCCGCAGGCAGATGGTAGGCATTCAAGTTGCCGTCTGGTTTGTAGTTCATGGTCAGGAAAATGCCGCTGACGATTTGAATCACCAGCACCAGCAAGGCCAACGAACCGAAGTAATACCAGAAGTTGAAGTTTTTAGGAGCATAATACTGAGCCAAGTGCTCATTCCACATTTTAGTCAGCGGAAAACGAGCATCTACCCAGCCTAACAATGCTTTTGCTTTGTCATTGGTTTGGTTTGCCATAGTTTCAGTTCCTTATTATTAGTCTTCGCCTACCAAGACGGTTGTATCGCTCAAATATTTATAAGGCGGTACCACCAAGTTGGTCGGTGCAGGAACACCTTTGTACACACGGCCTGCAATATCGAATTTCGAACCGTGGCAAGGGCAAAAGAAACCGCCTTTCCAATCTGCGCCCAAATCAGCCGGTGCAATATCAGGGCGATAGGTCGGAGAGCAACCCAAGTGGGTACAAATACCGATGGCAACCAAAATATTCGGCTTGATCGAACGGGTTGCGTTTCTCGCGTATTCAGGCTGTTGTTCCGCATCTGAATTCGGGTCGGCCATTTGACCATCCAGCGTTTTCAGATCATTCAGCTGCTGCTCTGTGCGATTAACAATCCAAATCGGTTTGCCCTGCCATTCGGCAGTCATCATTTGGCCAGCTTCGATTTTGCTGACATCTACTTCGATGGCAGCACCAGCGGCTTTGGCTTTTTCCGAAGGGAAGAAGCTTGCCACGAAAGGCGTTACCACACCTAAGGCAGCCACACCGCCTGCGCCGCAGGTTGCGAGCGTCAGGAAACGGCGGCGGCCGTTATTGATTTCTTGATTATCCATTATTCAGTCGTCCTAAGAATTTTGGGAATACCGAGCCATTAAACAGTGTAATTCTACCTAGTTTGTTGTAATACTCAAAGCATTATTTAAAATAAGGTAAAGATTTTGTGATATTTCTCAATATTTAGGCGGGATTTTGTTCGTCAAAGCGACATATTTCGACATTAAAGACATCCTCAATTGCCTTGCCCAGCGCCTGCACGCCGTAACGTTCGGTGGCATGATGGCCGGCGCTGATAAATGCCACACCACATTCGTTGGCCAAATGGTATTGCGCTTCAGAAATTTCACCGGTCACATACGCATCCACCCCTTCGTCAATGGCCGTCTGAAAAAAGCCTTGCGCCCCGCCGGTACACCACGCAATGCGTTTGATTTCGCGATTCATGTTACCCACGATCACCGACTGGCGCTGCAATTTGTCAGCCATACTGTCTGAAAGCTGCTGTAAGGTTTGCGGTGTGTTCAGACGGCCTATATTTAATAGGTTTTGATCACCGCATTGGTAATCCAATTCCCAACCCAATAAAGCCGCCAATTGCGCATTATTGCCCCACTCGGGATGCGCGTCCAAAGGCAGGTGATAGCCAACCATATTGATTTGGTGTTGCAATAATGTTTCGATACGTTGTTTTTTCCAGCCGGTAATGGTCAACGGCTCGCTTTTCCAAAACATGCCGTGATGCACCAGCAGCATATCCGCGCCTTGTTCGACGGCAAAATCAATGGCTGCTTTACTGGCGGTTACCGATGTCGCGATTTTGTTGACTGTTTCGCGCCCTTCAACCTGTAAGCCGTTGGGCGCATAGTCTTTAAACAGATTCACTTGCAAATTTTCTCGGCACCAATCCAATATTTCCTGACGTGTCGCCATATTGCCTTCCTTTGCTCACATTCTTCTAAAGTAGCGCATTTTATCTGAAAATCCCCTGCGCTTTTCAATCATTACACTGGAATAACCGTTCTTATTCATATATTTGATTATTAATCGTTTACACGTCAACATGAATTATTTTAATATTCACGCTTCACAAACACAGGCCGTCTGAACGGAAAACTCATGGATTCGATTATTGAACTGCGACACTTAAAAACCCTGCTGGCATTGGAAGAAACCGGCAGCGTTTCCTTGGCGGCCAAACGCGTTTTCCTGACGCAATCGGCCTTGTCGCATCAAATCCGGGCTTTGGAAAACTATTACGGCACTCCCTTGTTTGAGCGCAAATCCACCCCCTTGCGCTTTACACCGGCAGGGGAACGCCTGCTGCAACTGGCACGCGATTTGTTGCCGCAGGTGGCCACTGCCGAGCGCGATTTGGCGCAGATTATTGAAGGAGAAGCGGGTGAATTGCGCGTGGCGGTGGAATGCCATACCTGTTTCGACTGGCTGATGCCAGCAATGGGGGAATTTCGTCCGTTATGGCCGCAAGTGGAATTAGATATTGTTTCCGGCTTCCACGTCGATCCGGTCGGCTTGCTGCTGCAACACCGTGCCGATGTGGCGATTGTTTCCGAAGCCGAGCCGCAACCGGGTATTACCTATTTCCCGCTGTTTTCTTATGAAATGGTCGGCATTTGTGCCAAAGACCATCCGCTGGCGCATAAAAATATTTGGGAAGCGGAAGACTTTGCCGACGAAACGCTGATTACCTACCCCGTTCCCGACGACATGTTGGATTTGGTGAAAAAAGTATTGAAGCCAAAAGGCGTGAATCCGCCACGCCGCCACAGCGAATTGACCATCGCCATTATCCAATTGGTCGCCAGCCGCCGCGGTATTGCCGCCCTGCCTTATTGGACAGTGATGCCGTATTTGGAAAAAGGCTACGTTACTTCATGCAAAATCACTTCAGACGGCCTGCGCAGCGAACTTTACGCCGCCATGCGCACAGAAGACGTGAACAAAAGCTATATTGATAACTTCTGCCAAATTGTACGCGACCGCAGCTTTGCCGATTTATCGGGCTTGAGCGTATTGGAAATGAAATAATTTGATGTTTCATTAACAAGGCCGTCTGAACGATTCAGACAGCACGATTCAGACGGTCTTTGATGTAAAGAATAGTAAACCGCCCCAAAAAAGTGTAGAATACGCCCCGTTTATCACTCTTGTCTCACGCAGACTGACCCGTCATGGACCTTCCCAGTAGTTTATTGACCGAAGACACCATCCGCAACGCCCCTCACTAATCCCGCCGAATGCTCTACCGCACGGCGGGCGGAGCATTTATGAGCCACGAAACAGAACACAAAATCCACGAAGCCACTGATGCCGGTGAAAGCGATGTTGAGCGCATTGCCGCCGATTTCGACCACATCCACGCGCTGTGTGAAATTCTCGAACCTGCTTTCCCGCAAATCGAAGCCGGCACGCCGATCGAAGGCGAAGCCCTGCGCCTCAAGTTCACCGAGCTGACCGTCTTATTAAGCGAATTGCACCCTGCCGACGTTGCCGACGTGCTCGAATCGCTGCCACAGCGCGAACGTAACATCGTTTGGCTGTTGGTGGCACCGGAAGACGACGGCGAAGTCTTGCTGGAAGTGTCCGATTCTGTCCGCGAAACGCTGATTGAATCGATGGACAAAGACGAACTGCTCGCCGCCATCGATGATTTAGACGCCGACGAATTGGCCGAACTGGCCGACGATCTGCCGCACCAAGTGGTTTACGAAGCCCTGCAAACGCGTGACGAAGAAGAACGCGCGCAGGTTCAGGCGGCGATGTCGTATGAAGACGACCAAGTCGGCGCGATTATGGACTTCGAACTGGTGAGCATCCGTGCCGACGTGGCTTGTGAAGTGGTGTTGCGTTACTTGCGCCGTTTTGAAAGCCTGCCCGATCATACCGACAAAATTTTCGTGGTCGATGAAAACGATATCCTCAAAGGCGTGTTGACCATCCGCAGCCTGCTGGTGGCCGACCCCGAAGAATTGGTGGAAAACGTGATGGCCACCGATGTGGTGCGTTTCCGCCCTGACGATAATGTCGAAGAAGCCGCGCAAGCGTTTGAGCGCTATGACTTGGTGACTGCACCGGTTATCGATGAAAACAAAAAACTCATCGGCCGTATCACCATTGACGAAATTGTCGACGTAATCCGTGAAGAATCCGAAGCCGACATGTTGAACATGGCCGGTTTGCAGGAAGAAGAAGACTTGTTTGCGCCGATTTTGGATTCGGTGAAAAACCGCTGGATGTGGCTCGCCATCAACCTGTGTACCGCCTTTCTCGCCAGCCGCGTGATTGGTGCGTTTGAAGGCAGCATTGAAAAAATCGTCGCCTTGGCTGCTTTAATGCCGATTGTGGCCGGCATCGGCGGCAACTCGGGCAACCAAACCATTACCATGATTGTGCGCGCGATGGCGGTCGGTCAGATTACCGGCATTCAAGCGAGCAAACTGCTAAAAAAAGAAGTCGGCGTGGCCTTGGTCAACGGCGTGTTATGGGGCAGCGTGATGGGGTTGATTTCATGGGTGTTGTACGACAATTTGGGCATCGGCTTGGTGATGGTCGCCGCCATGACCTTAAACCTGCTCTTGGCCGCCACCGTAGGTGTGTTGATTCCGGTGGTGCTCGACAAAGCCGGCCGCGACCCGGCATTAGGCAGCTCGGTGCTGATTACCGCCGTCACCGACTCGGGCGGCTTCCTGATTTTCTTAGGCTTGGCAACGATTTTCCTGCTTTAATATCCATATCGAGGCCGTCTGAACATAAGTTTCAGACGGCCTTTTCACCCGTTTTTTAATAAACAAAATCTTACAAGACTAAATAAAAATATTGTTTTATAATTCGATAAATAATATTTTTCTTAGTTTTAACTATGGATTACGATAAAATCAACCGCAAGCTGGCGATTTTGGCGGACGCGGCCAAATACGATGTGTCCTGCTCGTCCAGCGGAGGCTCACGCAAAAACGACGGCGGCTTGGGCAACTCTTCCCGTGCGGGCATTTGCCACAGCTTCACCGAAGACGGCCGCTGCGTGTCGCTGCTCAAAATCCTGCTCACCAATCATTGCATCTACGATTGCGCCTATTGCGTGTCGCGCCGCAGTAATGACGTGCCGCGCGCCGCGTTCACGGTGGAAGAAGTGGTTGATTTGACCATGAGTTTTTACCGGCGCAACTACATCGAAGGGCTGTTTCTCAGCTCGGGTATTTTCAAAAACGCCGACTACACCATGGAACGCTTGGTGCGCATCGCCAAAAAGCTGCGCACCGAACACCGCTTCAACGGCTATATCCACCTCAAAGCCATTCCCAAAGCTTCGGATGAAATCCTGCAGGAAGCCGGACGCTATGCCGACCGCTTGAGCATCAACATGGAAATCCCCACCGTTTCAGGCTTGGAGCGGCTCGCGCCCGAGAAAAAACACACCGACATCACCCAGCCCATGCTGTTTGTCAAAAACGAAATCGCCGCCACCGCCGACAGCCGCAAAACCATCAAATCCACGCCGAAATTCGCGCCGGCCGGACAAAGCACGCAGCTCATCATCGGCGCCAGCGGTGAAAACGACCGCCAAATCATCCACGCCGCCGGACGCTTTTATCAAAACTACGGTCTCAAGCGCGTGTATTACTCGGGCTATGTGCCGGTGTTGGAAGACAGCCGCCTGCCGCCCTTATCGGCGCAAGTGCCGCTGCGGCGTGAAAACCGCCTGTATCAGGCCGATTGGCTGATGCGGTTTTACGGTTTTGCCGACCATGAAATTCTCGACCGCGAGCAGCCGTTTCTTGATTTGGATTTCGATCCCAAACTGGCTTGGGCGCTGCGCCATCGAGCCTATTTTCCCGTGTCCTTGCAACACGCGCCGCTGGAAATGATTCTGCGCGTGCCCGGCATTGGCGTGAAATCGGCCAAACGCATCGTGCAGGCGCGCCGCTTCCGTATGTTGACGTGGGCGCAGTTGGTGAAAATGGGCATCGCCCTCAACCGCGCGCGCTATTTCATCACCCTGCCCGAACCCAACCGCTACGCCGCCTTAATCGACAGCCCGAATTTACGCAGCCTGTTGTTGCAGCAAACCCGCTCGAAATTCATGCAAAGCGATGCGGTGCAAGGCGATTTGTTCGGCTAAACACAACAGGCCGTCTGAAAGCCATGCACTGCTTTACCATGACTTTTCAGACGGCCCCTTCGGTGCGAAACAATCATGACCACACCCGACCAATACACACTCATCTACGACGGCAGCTTCGACGGCCTGCTCAGCGCGGTGTTTACCGTGTATGCCGGCAAATATCCACTCGATTTTGTGCACATCACCGCCGCCCCCAACGATGCCGATTTGTTCGGCCACACCGTCTCCGTGACCAGCAACCCCGACCATGCCGCACGGGTGCTTGAGCGTTTGCAGCGGCAATTGGGCAGATGCGGCATTCAAACGCTGCTTTACGGTTTTCTTATCAACGATAAAGACATGCCCGACACTTTCCTGCGCATTGTCCGCTTAGCCTTGGCGCAGCCTGACCGTCCGAATATTCTCAGCGATTACGGTCACCCCGACGTGATGCAGTGGGCGCAATGGGTAAAAACCGTCGGCCGCGAAAAGCACCATATGGAAGCATTTGTGCGCTTTGAAGAATATCATGTTCAGGGCGAAGCCGAGCCGATTTACATCGCCCGCATCGAGCCGCAGTTTGATATTCTGCCGCTGATTACGCGTTTTTTCCGCAATCGCTACGCCGACCAGCAATGGCTGATTTTCGACGTCGGCCGCAGCTACGGCGTGTATTTCGACAAAACCGCCGTACATCAAGTCCGCGATTTGGACACTTCCGGTGAATATGCCGCCCCATCCGAGCGCGAACGGCATTATCAGAAGCTGTGGCAACGTTATTTCAAAAGCGCCACCATCACGTCTCGCATCAACCTGCGCCAACACCGGCAAATGATGCCGCAGCGCTATTGGCGCTACCTGACGGAAAAGCGGCCGATGTTGCCATGAAAAAAGGCCGTCTGAAAACGATTATTTCGTTTTCAGACGGCCTGAGACCTTTGTAAAACTTCATGACCTACCAATAAAAATCAAAACCGCCGTCATTCCCGCGCAGGCGGGAATCCATCGTAACCTAAGAAACCTATTTATTCAACAGTTTCCCATGCTCAAAAATTGATTCCTGCCTGCGCGGGAATGACGGCGGTTTAGGGTATGCTAACTTTTGAAGGAGTTTTGCAAAGGTCTCGGTCTTTTCATCAAACTATTAAACCCAAACCCTTACAGGTAGAATTTCTCAATCACTTTTAAATTGTCATCCAATTTATACACCAGCGGCTGACCGGTCGGGATTTCCAAAGCCATGATGTCATCGTCGGAAATGCCTTCGATGTGTTTGGCCAAGGCGCGCAATGAATTGCCGTGTGCCGCCACCAATACGCGTTTGCCGCTCAAAATGGCCGGTGCGATTTGATCTTCCCAGAATGGCAATACGCGCTCCAGCGTCACTTTCAAGTTTTCACCGTCCGGCACGACATCGGCAGGCAGATGGGCGTAACGGCGGTCGTTATGCGCGGAAAATTCGTCGTCTTTGTCCAACAATGGTGGCAAGGTGTCGTAGCTGCGGCGCCAGATGTGCACTTGCTCGTCGCCGTATTTTTCAGCGGTTTGTTTTTTGTCCAAGCCTTGCAGTTGGCCGTAGTGGCGCTCGTTCAAACGCCAGGTTTTGATTTGTGGAACAAACAGTTGGTCGCTTTCTTCCAACACGATGTTGCAGGTTTTGATGGCGCGGGTCAGCACAGAAGTGAAGGCGATGTCGAACTCATAGCCTTTTTCTTTCAGCTTTTGACCGGCGGCGGCGGCTTCGGCCAAACCCTGCTCGCTCAATTTTACGTCGCGCCAGCCTGTGAACAGGTTTTTCGCATTCCATTCGCTTTGTCCGTGACGGATAAATACCAATTCCATTGTTATTGCTCCATTTGTTTAGGGGGATTTTGAAAGGTTTATTTATAACATAATTTGCACCTGTTTTGCGGATTTGTGTGCAAACATCACGGCCTCCCCTGCCTAATTCATTATTCCCGCATTGTTCAGCCGGCCTTAACAAACCCATTAAAATCTAATAAAGGCCGCTTGACCTATGTTTTCTTAGCCTATTTTAATCAAGCTTCCAGTCAAATGTTAATAAAGTGAAAAGGCAGTCTGAAGCGCTTTCAGATGGCCTTTTTCAGGTTTATACTGAAATTTCTAATCCACAAAGGAGAATCAGCATGGACAAATCAGCCAAACCTTTTGAAAGCGAAGAAAATGGCGTAGGCAAATGCCCGGATTGCTCTGTCGAAGTCGGCACTGTGTTTGACAACAACGATTGCAGCTTTGAAATCGTCCAAATCTACGAAACCGAACAGCTCGCCCGCGAAGCAGAAGGCTATTACACCGAACTGGCGCGCTCGGTAGAAAGCGAAGCCTGCGAAATCATCAGCGACATCGGCGGCATGGAAGAAGGCTTCAAATTGATGATGACCTTCAATTTCTGTTGCGAAAGCGAAAAAGTTATTTTCCAACTGAAGCAACGCTAAGCCATTGATTCACTCGTGATACTCAAAGGCCGTCTGAAAACTTTTCACCGCAAAAGTGTTTTCAGACGGCCTTGTTATTTCATGACACCGCAATGCAAAACACAGGTAAAATAACGCGCTAAATCATAACACATGTAGAAACTAGTAGCGTTGTTTACAGCATTTCCAGGAGAATACTGAAACATGAACATGCACAAAAACACCCGTCTCACCCCGCACCACCGCCAAGCCATTTGGCTGGCCTACACGCAGGAAAAGGAAAGCGTCACCTCCCTGGCACGCCGCTACCAAGTCAGCCGCGTCACCATTTACCGCGCACTTAAAGCCGCAAGAGGCAGATTGCTCAAACCCCAAACCAGTACCAACAACCGTTTCAAACAGGCAAAGTACGGAATGAAACGCCTGGCCAAGGTAGAACGCGGCATTCAGGAAAAACTCAAAAGGCAGGCCAAACGCTACAATAAATCCTATCCCGGAGAGCTGGTACATCTCGATACCAAACGGCTGCCGCTGCTCAAAGGGCAGAAAGCCACCGATAAGCGGGATTACCTGTTTGTCGCCATTGACGATTTCTCAAGGGAGCTATACGCCGCCATTTTGCCGGACAAAACCGCAGACAGTGCTGCCAAGTTTCTGACCGAACACCTGATTGATCCTTGCCCATACCTGATTGAGTGCGTTTACTCCGACAACGGTACGGAATATAAAGGCTCAGCCAACCATGCTTTCGGTGTAGCCTGTTATGAGAACGGGATTGGTCAAAAGTTTACCCGGGTTGCCCGTCCGCAGACCAACGGTAAGGCGGAACGGGTTATCCGCACCCTGATGGAGATGTGGCATGAGAAACAGTTGTTTGACAGTCCGGAACACCGGCGAAAGGAGTTGTGCCGCTTTGTTAATTTCTATAACACTGTGAAGCCGCACCGCAGTTTGAACGGCGATACGCCGTTTGAGGTCTTGCAGGCTTATTTTTCTCAACCTGTGGTGTAAACAACGCGATGATTTCCTACACATAATATAGACAAAACGGCATTTCCGCTCCGGCGCCGATAATGCTAGAATAATGACCGTCACACATCAATGATAAGTTTATGAATATTTTAGAAGCTTTGTTGCTACTGTTTGTTTTGATCGTCATCAGCGCCTTTGTTTCCTGCTCCGAGCTGGCGCTGGCATCCGCGCGCAAAATCAAATTGCAGGTGATGGCCAAAGACGGCGGCGACGTTCGTGCGCTGGATGTTTTGAACATGCAGCAGCAGCCCGGCAGCTTTATCACCATCGTGCAAATCGGCCTGAACGCCGTCGCCATTTTAGCCGGTATCGTCGGCGAGGCGGCCATGCGTCCGTATTTCGACCGCATGTTTGCCCACATCGGTTCATGGGGCAGCACGCTGGCATCGGTGTGGACATTTATGCTGGTGACCGGCAGTTTCATTTTGCTGGCTGACCTGATGCCCAAGCGTTTTGCCATGACCAATCCCGAAGCGGTGGCGGTACGCGTGGTGCGGCCGATGATTTTCTTGATTTTTATTTTGAAACCGTTTGTGTGGTTTTTCGACGGCTTGGCCAATGCCATTTTCAAATTATTGAACATTTCCACCGTGCGGCAGGAGCAGCTCACATCCGAAGACATTTACGCCGTCGTCGATGCCGGCGCTCAGGCAGGCGTTTTGAAGCAGCAGGAACATTATCTGATCGAAAACGTGTTTGATATGCAGGAGCGCACGGTCACTTCAACCATGAATACGCGCGAATACATCGCCTATTTCGACAAAAACGACAGCAGTGAAACCATTATCGAAGCCATGTCGGAAAAGCCGCACATTGACGTCCTTCCCTCCCTGAAGGGAGGGAATTCCTACGGCGATTTGTGAACGGCATTGAGCCATTCACAAATCGCTTCGGTGGGTTTCTGCTGCTGACCGCCTTACTGCACGGTTCACTTCACAGACGCTACGGGCACGTCCTGCCCTGAAACTTCATTTTACTTTTGCGCTGCCAAAATCTCTTGACCGCGCTTTAACACATTGATTGCACCCACAATATCCGCATTGTTTTGATAGCCACATTGCACACATTCAAAGTTTGCCTGTGTTTGACGGTTATCTTTGGCAGTATGTCCGCAAGCTGGGCAACAACGACTGGTATTTTGTGGCGGAACAGCCACCAAATGCCCACCGCGCCACAACAGCTTATAGTCCAACTGACGGCGAAACTCAAACCAAGACTGGTCTAAAATCGCACGGTTTAAGCTTGATTTGGCAGCAACGTTTTTTCCATGCTGCACGGCGTTGCCTTTAGCGGATTTGGACATATTCGCCACCTGCAAATCTTCCACATACACAATCGCGTGGTTTTGGCTGATTGCGCTGCTGATTTGGTGCAGGTAGTTTTTACGGATATTGCTGATTTTGTGGTGCAAACGGCTGATTTTTGCTTTCAGTTTCTGCCAGTTTTTGCTGAATTTGGTTTTGTGTTTGAACTGTTTTTGCAGTTTTGCTAGTTTGCCTTTCAACGTTTTGAATGCGTTGATTGGCTCAAAAAACTGACCATTGGACAATGTTGCAAATTTGGCAACACCCATATCAATCCCAGTTTCGCCACCGTTTGGCTGCGCGATTTCCTGCTCGGTTTCGGTTTGCATAGATACAAACCATTTACCGCATTTTTGCGATACGGTTACGTTTTTCAGGCTGCCTGAAACGTGTCGGCTGTTGCGATAGCGCACCCAACCGATTTTGGGCAAATAGATACGATTATTTTGCTGCTCCAATTTACAGCCTTGCGGAAAGCGGAAACTGTCTTTTTCGCCTTTGCGTTTGAATTTGGGGAAATCTGCGCGTTTGGCAAAGAAGTTTTTGAATGCGCTTTCCAAGTCTTTCAAACTTTGCTGCAAAACTTGGCTGTGGCAGTCTTTTAGCCAGTCTAATTCTCGTTTCCATTCAGGCAGCAAATTTGCGATTTTGGTGTAGCTAAATTTGAACGAATTATCTTGTTGATATTGTTCGTTTTGATACGCCAAAGCACGATTGAATACGAAACGCGAACAACCGCAAAATTGTTTCATTTTGCGGATTTGCTCGCCGTTTGGCATCAGTTCAAATTTGAATGTTTTGAGTATTAACATGATTTCATGGATAATGGAATTTTTAGCAATTTTACACTTGGTCTATGGAAAAAGAAACTGATTTAAGACGTGGTCGGCACGTTGTTTTTAATCTTCATGTACATTTGGTATTTGTCGCAAAATATCGCCGAAAAGTGTTCACAAAAGAAATTTTGGACGATATGCGCGGTATTTTTGAGAGCGTCTGCACCGATTTTGAAGCGCAACTGGTGGAATTTGACGGCGAAGATGACCATGTTCATTTACTTGTGAACTATCCGCCCAAAGTGTCTATTTCAAAACTGGTGAACAGCTTGAAAGGTGTATCTAGCCGCATGATTAGACAGAAAAATTATCCAAGCATCAAACAAAAATTATGGGGCGGTGCGTTGTGGTCGCCGTCTTATTTTGCAGGTAGCTGTGGTGGTGCGCCGATTACGATTATTCGGCAGTATATTGAACAGCAGAAAACGCCTGATTAACTGAATATCAACGGTTTTAGGACTGCTACGCAGTCCGCGCCTTATATCTCCGCCGTGAACGGCGAAGTTTTACGGCGCAGCCTGATAAATTTTTAGTATGCGACGGCGATTTGGAACGCGTCATCGGCTATATCGAATCGCATACGCTTCTGACGCTGTTTTTAAAAGAAAAAGACGTCCGTCTGACCGACAAACGCGTGTTGCGCAAAGCCTTGTTTATCCCCGATACGCTGTCGCTTTTCGATGTTCTGGAAACCTTCAAAACTTCGGGAGAAGACTTTGCCGTGGTGGTCAACGAATATGCGCTGGTAGTCGGCGTGGTCACGCTCAAAGACGTGATGAACATCGTGATGGGAGAATTGGTCAACACCGAAGAAGAACCACAAATCATCCGCCGCACCGAAGACACTTGGCTGGTCGACGGCGCCACACCGCTGGAAGACGTTATGCGTGCGCTGAGCATCGAAGAGTTTCCCAACTCGGAAAACTATGAAACCATCGCCGGCTTTATGATGTATTCGCTGCGAAAAATCCCCAAACGTACGGATTTTCTGATTTACGGCGGCTATAAGTTTGAAATCATCGATACCGAAAATCTGAAAATCGACCAACTTTTGGTATCCAAACAAGACTTATCCGAAATATAAGTGCTTGCAATGAATAAGGCAAAGCAGAGGCCGTCTGAAAATTTTCAGACGGCCTCTGCCATTATCTGCCAATATTATGGCCGGCAAATTTTATTTTGGCTGCTTCAAGATTGAAGGCAGCTCAGCATTTATCTGCCATTGATTGGCGGTTTAATGATGAACCGGTGTCTTCACTTCCGCTTCCGCACCTTCCGGCAAACCGAAAATCTGGCGCAGAATCACTTTGTAAAAAGCAAACGCTTCTTTCGCACCGGCAATGGCTTCGTCTTGCGCTGCTTTATCCAAACCCAAATTGTTCAGATGCTCGACAAAAGCGCGCCAGTGTTTGCCGCGGCCGCTCGGATGTGGCGCCAAATGGCGGGCACCGTGTTCGGCGTCAAACGACAATTTTTGTGCGTCTTTAAACAAAAATGCCGCCCCCAGATTCGAACCTTCGGCGCAATACAGCCAACCGATGGCTTTGTTGCCTTGCGGTTGCGGCAATTCGCCGGCAAACTCGTAAGGCGTATCGTTCAAATCCGCCAAATCCTGCAACACGGCTTCGTGACGCGCCATGTATTCCAACTCGGGAATGGCTTGGTTCAAAGCTTCGTCTTTATAGATAGGATCAACGATTTTATGAAAAACAGATTGCAGTTTCAAAAACTTAGCATAGTTTTCATTATTGATAAACGGCTCAACCGACATCACCAGATTGTCCACGCTGTCGTGGGTGGTTCGGTTTTCCTCTTTCAGCCGCTGGGCAAAAGTTAAGGTTTCAGTAGTCATGATTTTCCTTTTGTTTTCAATTTATTTCAGACGGCCTCCCGATTAAGAGGCCGTCTGAAGACTGCAAAGTAATGCTTTAGAACTTGGCTTCAAGCGACAGCGCATAGCTGCGGCCCGGTGCGGTAAAGCGTTGGATGCCGTTGTGGGTGGCATTATCGACGCGGTTGACCGTACCGAATTCGCGGATGCTGCGCAGGCTGTCCCAAGTGTAATACTGTTTGTCAAACATATTGAACACGCCGCCGCGCAGGGTCACGTTTTTGCCGAAGCGGTAATGACCGATCAAATCCACCAGGAAATAATCTTTGCTGTGGCGGGCATACGGCCAAGGCTTTTTCGTATCCTCATAGCTACGCACCGTGTCGCTTTCTTTTTTGCGCGAAGTATAACTCAAATTGGTTTTCAAACTCCAGCGGTCATCAGGCTGTTTGTAACCCAAACCGACCACGGCTCCCCAAGGCGCCAAGGCATTAATCGGCGTTTTGCTGCCGTCTTCCTGCGTGGCTTTGCCTTTGATGTAGCTGGCGGTGTAGGTCATAAACGTACCACGCGGCAGACCGACGCTGTCCAAATTCCATTGACCGCTCAACTCGACGCCGCTGACAGTCGCCTTGTCGCGGTTGATGTTTTGCCAAGTCGGCGCAAGATAGCCGCGGTCAACCCATTTTTGGTTTTTCTCATCCCAACGTTCGCTTTGTTTCTGACCCAAATACGCGAAATCGATAAAATCTTTATAGCGCGTATGGAAGCCGGAAAGCAACAGATTGCCCCAACCGCCCTGGCCGGCCAAACCGATTTCGTAGTTGTGTGATTTTTCCTCGCGCAGATTTTTGTTGGCTTTCACCGAAAAATCCGGATGCGGGAAAGTAAACCACATTTCATCAGTTGTCGGCGCGCGGAAACCGGTGGCGTATTTGGTCAGCAGCGTCCAGCCCGGCACAAATTTCCAATCGAAGCTCAAGCCGTAGCTCGGCGAATTGAATTTGGCCGTCGCGCCTTCCAAATCTTTTTGGCGCATCGCATTGATGAATTTCTCATTTGAAAGCGTATTGTTGCGCACCCAGTCATAACGCACGCCGGCACCGATACGGAACGCATCGCCCAAGCGGAAGCTGTTGTTCCAGAAGACGTTTTTCTTACGGCTTTCAGCTTCCAGCAAAAACTCTCCGTCACTGCGGTTACTGGTTTCAAATTTCGGATCAAACGCACGCACAAACACGCTGTAATTGTCGTTGGTGTTTTGCGATTTGCTCCAGCCGAAACCGTAGCTCATATCCCAGCCGAAATTCGGCAGCTTGTCAAATGCCCAGCTTTTATCCGCTTTTACACGCCATTGGTTGGTATCCTGATTGATGCGGCGGAACACATAATACAAATCCGAATTCACGCCATTTGTGGCAAAATCAGTCGGAATATCCCAAGTCATCGTGCTCATTTGGATGCTTTGCTTATCGTAGTTGACCGTCAGCTTATCCCAAGGCGCTTTTTCACTGTCAAGCTGGTTGTCGTATTGGAAACCGCGGCGCTTGAGATAAGTCACATCATTGCGTTTTCGCTTTTCCGCACTTGGATTACCCTTCCAGTCGGCAGCCCAAAGATTGGAGAGCTCATCGGTTTTGCGATCCATGCGGTAATCTTCATACAATGCGCTCAAATAGTTGTATTCATTGAAATGATAACCGCCTTTGAGCAGCGTGCTTTTCGATTCGTAATCTTGCGGATCCGATCTGGTACGTACCTTACCGAACGAACCGTAGTTGCTCAAATTATTTGACTGCGGGTTATAAACACCGTCCTTGTTTTTAATTTCAAACGATTCGCCGTTGGTCTTGTTTTTGGTTTCATGACCGTGGCGGCGCGTAAACACAAAGCGCGCATCAAAGCCTTTGAAATAACCGGCCAAATCGGTTGTTCCCAAATATTCGGCATTGCGGCTGGTGTAACCGCCTTTAACCGCGGCATAAAACGGATTGTCGGCATTGACCACATCGCCCGGCGATTTGGTTTTATAATCAATGGCGCCGCCCAATGCGCCGCTGCCTGAAGCCAGCGAATCCGCACCTTTACGGATGGCCACTTCGGAAATATGCTCCAACTCGGCGGCATTGCGGTTGGCATTGTAATTGCCGTATGCACCGTATAATTCTTGGAATGCTTCCGAAGAACGGCTTTCAGCCTGAGCCAAACCGTCGACATTAATCGCCACGCGGTCTTTATCGACGCCGCGGATGGCAAAACCGTTGGTATTGCCGCGACCGCCCTCAACCACACTGACCGCCGGATCATAGCGCACCATATCACGGATATCCTGCACCAGATTCTCGTCCATTTGGCTGCGGCGGGTTTTCACCTCGCCCAATTTCGGCGCCGGAGTGCGACGGCCGTGAACTTCGATTGCGTTTAAATTCACGGCATCGTCGGCTGCATAAACCACCGTCGGAAACGCATTCAACACCAGCAACGATACCACACCCATTTTGAATGGAACTGTCATATAATCCCTTCTTAATAATTAATGTTTTGTTTGTTATTTACCTACAACCGGGCTCAAGTCTTTACTGTCCGTTGTTGTATCAACCTTCGTACGCGAACCGCCGAAAACAGTATCTAAATTTTTATTGTCGAAATTAACTGTGCCACCAATTTCTTTGCCTGCATATTCACGGATTGTGTCACCATAATAACCCTTATAGACCTTACCATAGAAAGCACCGTTTACTTTGCCAGATACCTCACCAGACTTGGCAGTACCATGAAATTTATTACCTTCAACACTTACTTTATCAAAAGTCACACTATCGCCAAAATCACTATTGCCAATAATGGTGCCGCCTAATTCACCGGTATTAAAGTTCACGGTAAGCCGTGACACTTGTTCTTTAGAAGAATCTTTAGGCGTATAAGAAGAGCTGACAATTTCGCCGTTTTTCACACGATAGCCAATAACATCGTAGGTTGCCTCACCTTTAACACCCTTAGCTTTAGCCCCACCTTGCATATAGTCTTTATCAGCTAAAATACCTCCGCTAAACAAACTAACAACGCCATTTTTATCCATCCAAGCACCAAAATAGCTGCTTTTCACATAAGTTGCCGGCTGGTCAACACGCGAGTTCGTGCAGCAGGCAAAAATTTTGCCGCCGTCTTCAGTCGGCTGCATCACTTGCTTGGTCGGATAAGTTTTGCTCGGAGAAGAGTAATCCGGACGCATGGCAGTATTGAATTGATTAAACTGATAGGATTTACCATCAGCAGTGGTATAGACAACCACTTCGTCTGTTTTATCATAATAGCTGTCACTCCGGCTTGACTTGACCTTTTCAGTCACATTGTATTTATGTACCGAGCCACCATTGGTTGCAATAGTTTCAAATTCAGCATCATCTTTGCGAGCTTTGACTTTATCGCTCTTGGTATCCAGGCTTTTCAACACCGGCATTTCCACCAAAACCTTAGGCTCTGAAACACTGCCGCCACCGGCGCAAGCAGACAGCGAAGCGGCTACGGCCAAGGCAATTGCAGGCCGTCTGAAAAATAAAATAGTCATATACTCTCCCGCCCAAACGTATTTCGGGCAACATTTGATTACATGGTTGGCTTTGAAAGTTTCGAATAGAAACTATTTCTATTCACATGTAGCAAATATACCAAAAACCCGTTATAATTGCAAATGATTTTTATAACTTTTTAACACTTGCCCGATGAATATTTCACAAATCCTTGCATTTCCACTACTGGCGGCTACAGCCCATAGCTTTGCGGCCGACCTGCCCGCCGGCGACCGTCGCAGCGAACAAGCGGCGGAATCGGTTCAGCAACACCAATGGCTGGAAACGCTGCAACAAGATTCGGCCGCATCTGCCGCACCCAATGAAGCGGTAAATGTCCGTCAAGTCAATGATGAAGAATTGGCACGCAATCCTGCTTTATTGGAAGAGATGTTGCAACAGGCGGTCAACAGCAACCATCCGCCACTTTTGGAAGCGCTGACCGCCGTTTACCGACGTCAGCCGCAGGCCGACAAAGTTTTGCTGGCCAGAGCTGAAAGCATGGTGGCGCGCAATCAGGGCGATTATCCGCAAGCGCTGGAAACTTATGGCCGTCTGAACCGCCAACATCCGCAAGACGCCCGCATCGCATTGGATTATGCTGCTTTATTGTTTGAAGACAAGCAATGGCAGGAATCCGACCGTCTGTTTGCCCAAACCGCGCAAACCGCAAATCTGCCCGAGGCCGTAGCCGACAATATCCGACGTTATCGGGCGCAAATCGATGAAGCCGATGATTGGCAGCTCAACGGCGGCTTGAGCGTTTCTTACGACCGCAATATCAATAATGCTGCACCGGCTTATTGCACTTATCTGGGCTGCACGACCGAACAGGCTGAAAACGCCACCGGCATCCATTATCATGCCGAATTGGAAAAAAATACGCCGCTCAAAGGCCATCACAACCTGACGTTTCGCAACCGCATCAGCGGCACCAGCTATTATTTGGACAAAAAATCGCAATATGACCATGCATTCGGCCGCAGCTATTTGGGTTGGTACTATCAAAATGCGCGCAGCAGCCTGAGCGTGTTGCCGTTTTATCAGGCGCAGCTGGCCGGCAGCAATGAATTTGCCGACAAACCGACCGACGAACACACTTTGAATATGAATATGTTTGCGCATGCTGTCGGCGTTCAGACGGCATGGAGCCACCGCATCACGCCGCGTCTGCAGGCTTATGCCTCCGGCGAGCTCTACCGCCAAAGCTACCGCCCGCAACAAAAGTCTACTTACTACGACGGCCGCCATGCGCAGCTTTTCGGTTCGCTGGCCTATCAGTTGGGCGCAAACGATTTGGTATTCGCCGGTTACGGCAACGGCACGTTCCGCCCGAAACACACGCAAATCGACGGCCGCACCAACCACACCGCCCACACGCGCCACAGCCTGAGCGCCGGCTGGTTTGCCGCATGGCCGACGCTGGGCGGATTGGCCAGCCGCCTGCGCGCCGGCTATACCGACCGCCGTTACAAAGGCCGTGTCTTCAACACCGATTTCACGCCCGAGCGCCAACGCAATAAAGAAACCTTTTTCAGCGCTTCGCTGGCTCACCCGAAAATCAGCTACCACGGCATCATGCCGCGTCTGACATTCGAACACAGCCGCACCCGCAGCACGCACAAATGGGCCGAACAAAAGCAAAGCCGCCTGTTTGTCGAATTGGAGAAATCGTTCTGAACAATCTAAAGATTTGAATATATAAATCTTGTTCATAAAAAACATGCCGTCTGAAAGTCCAAGCTTTTCAGACGGCATGTTTGCCATTGGCAATACGTCAAATTATTTTGCCATGATCATCGCATCACAACAACGGGCTCATCAGCCGCACAGTGCTTTCTACCAATACCCACCATTTGGAGCGCTGCTGCCAGCCCTTGACCGTAATGCAATGGCTGTCAGCCAGATAGCTTTGTTGCAAGGCATAAATTTTGGCGGTCATTTCCTTATCGTAAATCGCCAAACTGATTTCCAGATTGAGGAAAAAACTGCGCATATCCATATTGACCGTGCCAAACAAGGCGTAATCGTCATCGATGGTCATGGTTTTGGTATGCAGCAGGCCGCCGTCAAACAACGTCAGATTGACGCCGGCGGAAAGCAGCAGCGGATAATATGCGCGCGAGGCGTAACGCACCATCAGCGAATCGACTTTGGCCGGCACAATCAGCGTCACGTCCACACCGCGTTTGGCGGCAACAGTCAATGCCATCAGCAGCGGTTCGTCGGGCACGAAATAAGGTGTGGTAATGGTGATTTGACGCGTGGCTGAATGAATGGCGCTGATGATGGTTTCGTAAATGACATGCTCGCCCTGTTCCGGCACCGAGGGAATCACTTGCGCCACAATATTGCCCTGTTTCATTTTTTCGGGCAGCATTGCCGGAATGCGGTCTTGATGTTCGGTCAGATATTGCTGGATACCTTGCAGGTTTTCATCGTCTTCCACCGCCAGATCGGCAAAAAACACCGCCGACAATTCCAACACCATCGAACCCGTGCAGCGCATCATCACATCCACCCATTCGCCGACGCCCGAATGCCGCTTAAACAGGCGCGGGTCAACCAGATTGAAGCTGCCGGTATAACCGATTTTGCCATCCACCACCATAATTTTGCGGTGATTGCGCAAATCGGTGCGCGTAAACAATGTACGCAGCAGGCCGACGGGAAGCGCTTTGTCGATTTGCACGCCGGCACGGCGCAAACGCTTGTACCACGCGCTTTTAAAAAAACGGCTGCTGCCGACGTCATCTGCGAGAATAGCGCAATCGACCCCGCGCGCGGCTGCCTGTTCCACCGCTTCGAGCAGATGCTCGATACGACCTTTCGGATCGATAAATGTAGAAACTAGTAGCGTTGTTTACAGTATTTCCAGGAGAATACTGAAACATGAACATGCACAAAAACACCCGTCTCACCCCGCACCACCGCCAAGCCATTTGGCTGGCCTACACGCAGGAAAAGGAAAGCGTCACCTCCCTGGCACGCCGCTACCAAGTCAGCCGCGTCACCATTTACCGCGCACTTAAAGCCGCAAGAGGCAGATTGCTCAAACCCCAAACCAGTACCAACAACCGTTTCAAACAGGCAAAGTACGGAATGAAACGCCTGGCCAAGGTAGAACGCGGCATTCAGGAAAAACTCAAAAGGCAGGCCAAACGCTACAATAAATCCTATCCCGGAGAGCTGGTACATCTCGATACCAAACGGCTGCCGCTGCTCAAAGGGCAGAAAGCCACCGATAAGCGGGATTACCTGTTTGTCGCCATTGACGATTTCTCAAGGGAGCTATACGCCGCCATTTTGCCGGACAAAACCGCAGACAGTGCTGCCAAGTTTCTGACCGAACACCTGATTGATCCTTGCCCATACCTGATTGAGTGCGTTTACTCCGACAACGGTACGGAATATAAAGGCTCAGCCAACCATGCTTTCGGTGTAGCCTGTTATGAGAACGGGATTGGTCAAAAGTTTACCCGGGTTGCCCGTCCGCAGACCAACGGTAAGGCGGAACGGGTTATCCGCACCCTGATGGAGATGTGGCATGAGAAACAGTTGTTTGACAGTCCGGAACACCGGCGAAAGGAGTTGTGCCGCTTTGTTAATTTCTATAACACTGTGAAGCCGCACCGCAGTTTGAACGGCGATACGCCGTTTGAGGTCTTGCAGGCTTATTTTTCTCAACTTGTGGTGTAAACAACGCGATGATTTCCTACAAATAAACATCATCTTCGAATGCAATGTTATATAATAACGCCTCATATCAATAAAAAGAGAAACTGAAGATGATGCAAAATTCCTTAAAACCCATTGTTTTTTCACTATTATTAATCGGTTTGAACCATGCTTGGGCAGATGGTGGAAACGATGCTGTCGAATTGGAAACGGTGGACGTGGTTGCCAAAAGCAGGGCGCGGGTGTCGTCGGGACTGACGCACGGTTTGGGCGTGTCCGACAGGATTATCGACGGCAGCGTGTTCAAACAGAAGGCGGTAAACCTGGGCGACGCGCTCAATGGCAATCCGGGCATTCATGCCAATCAATACGGCGGCGGTGCGTCTGCGCCGGTGATACGCGGACAGGGCGGCAGACGGATTAAAGTGCTTCACCATCACGGCGAAACCGGCGATATGGCCGATTTTTCGCCCGACCATGCTTTGACGGTAGATACCGTATTGTCCAAACAGGTAGAAATTCTGCGCGGGCCGGTTACGCTGGCGTACAGCTCGGGCAATGTGGCAGGCCTGGTGGATGTTGCCGACAACAAAATTCCCGAAAAAATGCCCGAAGCCGGCGGTGTGGATGGTGAGTTGACGGCACGTTTCGGCAGCGGCAGTTTGGAAAAACTGTATGCTGGACAGGCAGATATAGGTTTGGGCAAACATATAGTGCTGCACACGGAAGGCTTGTGGCGCAAATCGTCCGACTATGCCGTGCCGCATTATCACGATGCCCGAGGCCGTCTGAAAAGACTGCCCGACAGCCGCGCCGACTCGCAAAGCGGCAGCGTCGGGTTGTCTTGGGTGGGAGAAGGCGGTTTTATCGGCGGCGCGTACAGCATCCGCAAAGACCAATACGGACTGCCGGCACACAGCCACCTCTACGACGACTGCCACGCCGACATCATTTGGCAGAAAAGCCTGATTAACAAACGCTATCTGCAACTTTATCCCCACCTGCTGACCGAAGAAGATGTCGATTACGACAATCCCGGCTTGAGCTGCGGTGTTCACGAAGAGGGCGACGGCCATGCGCACACCCACAACGGCAGACCTTGGATAGACCTGAAAAGCAGACGCTACGACATCCGTGCCGAACTGAAACAGCCCCTGCCCGGTTTCGACACCCTGCGACTGAACATCGGCCACACCGACTACCGCCATCAAGAAAAAAGCGGCGATACCGCAGAAAACTTCTTCAACAACCAAACATCCAACATCCGCCTTGAATTGCGCCACCGCCCGACAGGCCGTCTGAAAGGCAGTTGGGGCATACAATACCTGACCCAGAAAAGCAGTGCCTTGTCCGCCGTCCCCGAAAGCCTGCGCCAGCCCATGCTGATCGACAACCAAACCAAACGTTACAGCCTCTTCGGCATCGAACAGCTCGACTGGGACGACTTCCAACTTGAAGCCGGGATGCGGGTAGAAAAGCAAAAAGCCGCCATCCGTTACGATTTGGATTTGATCGAACGGGAAAACTACTTCAACCAACCGCTTCCCGACTTAGGCGCGCACCGCCAAACCGCACGCTCGTTTGCCCTTGCCGGCAACTGGCATTTCGCCCCCGGCCACAAATTCAGCCTGACCGCCTCCCACCAAGAACGCCTGCCGTCCACGCAGGAACTTTACGCACACGGCAAACACGTCGCCACCAACACCTTTGAAGTCGGCAACAAACACCTGCAGAAAGAGCGTTCCAACAACCTCGAGCTGGGATGGGGCTATGAAGGCAGCCGCTGGCAATACAACATCAGCCTCTACCGCAACCGCTTCCAAAACTACATCTACGCCCAAACCCTCAACGACGGCCGCGGCCCCAAATCCATAGAAGACGACAGCGAGATGAAACTCATCCGCTACAACCAGTCGGGTGCAGACTTTTACGGCGCAGAAGGCGAAATCCACTACCAAGCCCATCCCCGTTTGCGCATCGGACTGTCGGGCGACTACGTCAAAGGCCGTCTGAAAAAACTGCCCACACTGCCCGGCAGGGAAGACGCATACGGCAAAAGAGGCCACATCGTCCAAGCCGACCAAAACGCCCCACGTGTCCCGGCCGCCAGAGTCGGCGTACATTTCCGGTTCCAACCCACAGAACAATTGAATGCCACACTGGACTACTACCGCCTGTTCACCCAAAACCGAACCGCCCGTTACGAAACCCCCACCCCCGGCCACCACATGCTCAACGCCGCCGTCCATTACCGAAAACCGGCACGACACGGCGAATGGTACGGCTTCATCCGCGCCGACAACCTGCTGAACCAATCCGCTTACGCCCACAGCAGCTTTTTGTCCCACACGCCGCAAATGGGACGCAGCATCAGCATAGGCGCAGGTTGGAAGTTTTAAACGGAACTTACATTCGCCTAATAAGTGCAATTTCCAATAACAGAAAAGGCCAGTATGCGGTAGTATACTGCCTTTCCTGACAAGAAAGATTGCAATATGGCCTACACACAACTGACCTCACACCAAAGATACTACATTTCCAGACATTACCGCAACCTACCCCTAAACCAAATCGCACAGAACATCGGTTGTCATCCCGCCACCGTCAGTCGGGAAATCAGACGGCATTCCGTCAACGGAACCTACTGTTACCGAAAAGCACAACAGCAAAGCGAAGTTAAAAAGAAAAACAAAAAGCCAACCAAACTGACTACTGCCGTCAAACAGACTGTTAACAAACTGATTACCCAAAAATACAGCCCCGAACAAGTCTGCGGCTACCTGCTGAAACATCAACACATCAAACTGCACCACAGCACCCTTTACCGCTATCTCGCCAAAGACCGTCAAAACGGCGGCGACCTGTACACCCATCTGCGTATCGTTTCCAAACCCTACCGCAGAAAATACGGCAGCGGTGCATGGACAAAAGGCAGCGTACCGGACAGAACCGACATTGAACACAGACCTGCCATTGTCGATCAAAAAGAGCGGGTCGGCGATTTCGAGATGGACACCATTGTCGGTAAAGATCAAAAAAGCGGACTGGTGGTTGCTGTTGAAAGAAAAACCAAATTTGTCGTTATCCGCAAAATCAGCAATTTCAAAGCAGAAGATGTAGCCCGGGTAGTGATTCGGGCATTGAAGCCGTTTAAAGATATCATTCAAACGATTACTTTGGATAACGGTAAAGAGTTTTACCGACATAAAACCTTTGCCAAAGCCCTGGGTGCGGAAACTTACTTCTGCCGTCCATACCATTCTTGGGAAAAAGGCTTGGTGGAGAATACCAACGGGCTGATCAGACAATACTTCCCAAAGGGGACGGATTTTAGGAAACTGGGTGCTAAAAAGATTAAAGCGGTTGAGGAGGCCCTTAACCGCCGACCGAGAAAGACATTGGACTATGAGACACCGGGTGATCTGTTTTCAGCAGCCCTTGCCAATGGCATTTGAGCGTTGCACTTGAAATGCGAATGTAAGGCCGTCTGAAAAATCGGCATGTTGGGATGAATCATTTTCATACAAAATATAAGGCCGTCTGAAAGTATATATCTTCAGACGGCCTTGTTTCACCCAAGCTTAACCGGTATTACGCAAACCTTGCGCCACGCCGTTGATGGTCAAATGCACCATCAACAACGCATGGCGGTTGTTCGGGTCTTGACGCAAACGTTTGAGCATCGCCACTTGCAAGCCGTTCAAGGCATTCAGATACGGAATGCGCAAGGCCAGCGAGCGCGCCAAGCTGCGGTTGTCGCTCAACAGCTCGGTGGTTTGCAGAATATCCAGCAGGGCTTTGCGGCTGCGCAGGTATTCGGCTTTAATCATTTGGAAAATGGCCGCGGCTTTTTCCGGCGTTTCGCTCAATTCGGCATAGTCTTCCGCCAAGGTAATGTCGGTTTTGGCCATCACCTGCTCCATGTTCGATAGCATGGCTTGGAAGAACGGATTGTGTTTGGCGTGATTTTGCATTACCGCCATGCTCGACGGATCTTGCTGACACAAAGTCTCTACCGCGCTGCCGAAGCCATACCAAGCCGGCAGCATCAGGCGGTTTTGCATCCATGAGAACACCCATGGAATCGCGCGCAAGTCTTGAATCCGCGCCAAGGTTTTGCGGCTGGCCGGGCGGCTGCCCAAGTTCAGCGTGGCAATTTCCTGAATCGGGCTGGTTTGCAGGAAGTAATCGATGAAATCTTCGTGCGTAATCAGCTCGCGGTAATATTTGAAGGAAATGTCCGACAAGGCTTGCATGAGTTTCGGATCCGGGTCTTTGCGGTCGGGCAGCAAAGTCGCTTCCAAAGTAGCCGCCACCAAGGTTTCTAGATTACGGCGAGCATTGCTTGGGTCGGCATATTTGGCAGTAATCACTTCGCCCTGCTCGGTAATGCGGATTTGACCGGCCACCGAACCGGCAGGCTGCGCCAAAATCGCTTGGTAAGAAGGGCCACCGCCGCGGCCGACGCTGCCGCCACGACCGTGGAACAGGCGCATGCGTACATCGTATTTCTTAAACAAATCCACCAAGCCCAATTCGGCTTGATACAGACACCATGAGCTGGTCACATAGCCGCCGTCTTTGTTGGAATCGGAATAGCCCAACATGATTTCTTGAATATTGTCGCGGCTCATCACCAATTCGCGATACCATTCCAAACCGAACATTCTGTCCATTACCGGACAGGCGTTTTCCAAGGCTTCGATGGTTTCGAACAGCGGCACGATGTTCATGCGGCTTTTCGGTTTGCCGTTTTCAATCAGCAACAAGCCGCATTCTTGCAGCAACAAGGCCAAGGCCAGCAAATCGCTCGGCTGCTCGCAGTTGGAAATGATGCTTTGGGTAATCGCCTGCTCGCCAAATTCGTCTTTGATTTTGCGCGCTTCGGAGAAAATCGCCAATTCGCGGCGGGCATGTTCGCTGTACGTCACAAACGGGCTGTACAACGGACGTTGGTGTTGCAATTCGCGCAGCAACACGGTTTGCTTTTCTTCTTCCGATAAATTCGCATAATCTTCCAAACCGGCATGCTGGAACAATTCCGCCACCACATCGCCATGTTTTTCAGCGTGTTGGCGCAAATCCAACGGCATCATATTGAAGCCGCATACCGATGCGAGGCGGATTAAATCGGCCAAGCGGCCTTCGGCCATCAAGGCACTGCCGTTGTCGCGCAACGAGCGTTGCAGCTTTTGCAAATCGGCAATAAATTCCTGCACGTTGGCATACGGTTCGCCAAAACCAAAATGGCAGCCCATGCCCAAACCCAATGAGCGAGCCTTACCCATCACGCGTGCCATGATGTAGGCAATCGCGCGGCGGTAAGGTTCTTCCAAACGGGCGATTTCTTCATCTGGCGATTCATCCGACATCGCCATCACATCATCATTCACTTTTACGCGGCGTGTAGACAACGGCAGCTCGTGATACAACCCATCCAATTCGCCGCGATAGCAACGGAACACCGCATCGGCATGACGGGTAAACGCGTGGCGCAGGGTCTCGGCAGTCACAAACGGATTACCGTCGCGGTCGCCGCCAATCCAGCCGCCGATTTTCAGAATATCCGGCACTTCCACATCAGGATAGGCCGTCTGAAAATCACGTTCCATGCCGCGGTAGAGTTTCGGCAGTGCTTCAAAAAAGCTCATCGGGAAAATGTTGACGCCGTTGTTGATTTCGTCGTTGACGCTCAATTTGTATTGGCGCGTTTCGCTGGTTTGCCACAAGCCCAGCAAGATGGTTTCGATGTCGCGGCGCAAGTCGGCCAACGATTCGGCATTGGTGCAACGCTCACGCTGCGGCAATAATGCGCGGATGCGGCGGTTGAAACGCAATACCGATTGGCGTTGCACTTCGGTCGGGTGCGCGGTCAAGACGGCGGTGACATTGGTTGCATTTAATTGTTGTTGCACCGTTTTGCCGTCAACCTTATTGGCACGCAGTTTGCGCACGGTTTCGGCCAAGCTGCCGTCGGCGGTGTTGTGGCCGGCATCTTCATGCACTTGACGGCGGCGCTCGTGGTGGACGTCTTCGGCAATGTTCAAAATTTGGGCGAATAAACCGCAAGCCAAGGTCAAATCGTGTGCCTGCTGCTCATCAAGCTGCGGCAAAACCTTCTCAATCAGCGCGCCGGTATCGTCAGATGTGGATAACTGCTTCACAATTTCCACCACCAATGGCGATGCTTCTTGGTGCAACAAGTTAAACAAGCATTGTTTCAAAAACTCGGCATCAGCGGCCAGCGCCGCGTCTTTCGGGTTATTCAGAATATGGAGCTGCATATTTTTCTCTCTTATTTCAAGCTTAGACGATTCCATTGTATAGCAGGATTAGGAAAACCGCTACAATGATAATAATGCCGCTTATCTCAAGCCATGCGCCTGTTTCTTTTCGCATAAGGCGATTTTTATTTCATTATTAATATCGCGATAGAATGCAGATTTTCAGATGGCCTCATGATTACCCAATCCGCGTAAACCCTATTCCCTAAACCAAAAATAGCTTAAAATGCCATCATTCACGCATTGATAAACAAAACCGGCTTTGGCCGACACATTTCAGGAAACGACAATGTTAGACTTGACCCACTTAAACGAAAACAACGAAGCCCACATGGTGGATATTTCCGGCAAGGCTTCCACCGCCCGCACCGCCCGTGCCAGCGGCGTGATTAATATGAGTCCGCAAGCCATCGGTATCTTGGCCGACAATGCCGCGCAAAAAGGCGATGTTTTGGGCGTGGCGCGTGTAGCCGCGATTCAGGCCACCAAGCAAACCGGCTTTTTGATTCCGTTGTGCCACCCGATTTCACTGACCCATGTGCGCGTGGATTTTAATGTCGATGTCGAACTGGCACGCGTCAAAGCCACCGTTACCGCCACCACCGAAGGCCAAACCGGCGTGGAAATGGAAGCGCTCACCGGTGTCAACATCGCGCTTTTGACCATTTACGACATGATGAAAGCCGTCGATAAAAGCATGACCATCACCCAAATCCATTTGGAAGAAAAAACCGGCGGCAAAAGCGGCAACTTCCTGTTTAACAACGATTTTGAAAATATCGACTACTAAACAGCGATAAAATTACCGTTTTCCTATTCCACCAAGTCTGCACGATTGCTTTATAATCGGCGCAGGCTTTTTATTTAAAAAGGCCGTCTGAAACATTTCAGACGGCCTCAAACGATACCATGAATGATGCCCAACTCTTACGCTTCAGCCGCCATATTCTGCTAGACGAAATCGGCATTGAAGGCCAAGAAAAATTATTGCAATCCCACGCCGTGGTGGTCGGCTGCGGCGGACTTGGTGCCGCCGCGCTGCCTTATCTCGCCGCCGCCGGCATCGGCCGCCTGACCATCGCCGACTTCGACACCATCGACGACAGCAACCTGCAACGCCAAATCATGTTCACTGAAGCCGACATCGACCGCAGCAAAGCCGAAGTGATGGCAGGCCGTCTGAACGCGATTAACAGCGCGGTTGACATTAACATCATCACCGAAGCGCTCGATGAAACACGCTTAACCGAATTATTGCAACACGCCGACATCGTCTTGGATTGCTGCGACAATTTCGCCACGCGCCAAGCCGTCAACCGCGCCAGCGTCGCCACGCGCACGCCATTGGTTTCCGGCGCGGCGGTGCGCTTTGAAGGCCAGCTTGCCGTGTATCGCCCCGATTTGGCTGATTCGCCCTGCTACGCCTGCCTGTTTGACGGCAATTCCGCCAGCGACGGCGCTTGCGCTTTATTTGGCGTGTTCTCGCCTTTGGTCGGCATCATCGGCACCTGCCAAGCCGCCGAAGCCTTGAAAATCCTGATGGGCAGTGGCACCGCTCAACACGGCTGCCTGCGTGTGTATGATGGTTTATCGGGCGATTGGCAGAAATTTGAATTCGAAAAAAATCCTGATTGCCGTGTGTGTGGAAAACATTGATGCAAATATAAAAAGGCCGAGCCCTTTGCAAAACTCGTAATTTTTTAGAAATCTTTAAACCGTCATTCCCGCGTAGGCGGGAATCCAGACCTATCAGCTTCAGTAATATTTAACTATTTCAGTAATTTGTCATTCTGGATTCCCGCCTACGCGGGAATGACGGACATAGTTTTCTTAGTTCAAATTAATTTTTTCAAAAGTCTCAGGCCGTCTGAAAAAGGTTGAAACAACGCTTTTCAGACGGCCTCTTTTTTATAACAACCGATGAATCAATATTCAGCCGAATGCCAAAACGGCTGCCCCACGGTCGGCGTACTTGCCCGCGCTTGTTCACGCGCTTGTACCGGTTCGGCTTCAAATGCGACACGTCCAGCTTGGGTGGCGAGTGCAAACGCGCGTGCCATGTTGACCGGATCGCCCGAACGCGACACGGCGGTATTCAGCAACACGCCGTCAAAGCCCCACTCCATCACCTGCGCCGCTTGCGACGGCAAACCCAAGCCCGCATCGATAATCAGCGGCGTATCGGGCAAGCGTTCGCGCAACACTTTCAGCGCGTATTCATGCACCACACCCAAGCCGGTGCCAATCGGCGCCGCCCATGGCATCAGAGCCTGACAACCGGCATCAAGCAAACGGCGGCAGGCGATTAAATCTTCGGTGCAATACGGCAACACTTTAAAACCATCGTCAATCAGGATTTTAGCCGCCTCAACCAATTGGAACACATCCGGCTGCAAAGTATCATCATCGCCGATTAATTCCAATTTAATCCAATCGGTTTCAAATACTTCACGCGCCATTTGTGCCGTGGTCACGGCTTCTTGCACGCTTTGGCAACCGGCGGTATTGGGCAGCACCGGCACATTCATTTGCTGCAACAAATCCCAAAAGCCCTGCCCGTGCGCTTCCCCTGCCGAACCGGCGCGGCGTAGCGACACGGTAATCATACCGGGCTTGGCCGCTTCAACCGACTGGCGCAACACTTCAGGCGTCGGATAAGCTGCGGTGCCGAGTAGCAGGCACGAAGCAAACGATTCTTCATAAAGATTCAACATGATATTCCTTTCCGCTTCAGCCACCGACCACGGGGCGCACAATATCGACCGCATCGTTTTCATTTAACAGCGTTTGCGCATACACGCCTTTAGACACAAATTGTGTGTTCACCGCCACGGCAAACGGCTTCGCAGGCTCGACCGCCGCTACCAAATCGGCCACGTTTTTTCCTGAAAATTCAAAATTTTCGCCGTTAAGTTTAATGTTCATGCCAACTTTCCTTAAGGCCGTCTGAAACGTTTCAGACGGCCTATTCATTCCACAACGCCTGAAACGCTTTTACCACTGCTTCAGGATCTGCCGCTTCAGTGACCGCGCGCACCACCGCCAGCGATGCTACACCTGTTGCCAACACTTCACGCGCGTTATTCAAATCAATGCCGCCAATCGCCACCACCGGCGTATCACCCGCCTGCTGCACATATTGGCGCAGATTATCCAAGCCTTGCGGCGCAGTCGGCATTTGCTTAGTCGTCGTCGGGAAAATCGCCCCGCTGGCCACATAGCTCGGATTTACCGACAAAGCGCGGTCAAGTTCGCTCACCGAATGCGTGCTCAAACCTAAACGCAATCCGGCGGCTTCGATGGCAGCCAAATCGGCAGTATCCATGTCCTCCTGCCCTAAATGCACGCCATACGCGCCCGCTTTCACCGCCATTTGCCAATGGTCGTTGATGAAAAGCTGGGTTTCGCTGCCTTGACAGGCCGCAACGCAGCGTTCGATTTCACGATATAAGGCATCGCCGCTCAAATCTTTATTGCGCAACTGCACCGTATCCGCACCGGCTTTCACCATGCGCTCGACCCAGTCGGCGGTCGGAACGACTGCGTAAAATTTCAATGGTTTAACTAATTTTGGGAACTGCATTTCAGGTTTCCTTATATGGTTTTCAGACGGCCGCCAAGCGAACATAATCCAAGCCGGTTTCGGCATCAGATTCGGCAAGCTCGCCACCGCCGAACAAATTCACCGCCAAGCGCACTGCCGCTCCGGCCACCGCCGGCGAAATCATAAAGCCGTGGCGGAACAGGCCGTTTACTTCAATCAAACGCGATGCCTCATGATAACGGATTTCCGGATTGTGGTGGTGTAAAGTCGGGCGCAGACCAACCGCAATTTCGCGGATTTCCGCTTCGCCAAAAGCCGGATGCACGGCATACAGCGCGGACAATAATTCCAAGCCCGAACGCACGCTGGCCGGCGCATCGCTTTCGCTTTCCAATTGGGTCGCACCAATCACAAACAAATGGTTTTCTTTCGGAGCAATATAGAGCGGGTAACGCGGATGCAGCAAGCGCACCGGACGGTTCAGGTTGACTTCGGGCGCATAAACGCGCGCCACTTCTCCGCGCACACCGCGCAAACGGCTGGCTTCAGACGGCCTGTTCCAACGTGTTTTGGCACCATAACCGCGACAATCGATAATGCCATCGAAGCCTTGCAAATCAGCCACTTCACGCGCTTCTTGCCAATGGCAGTGCACACCGATGTCTTCTAACGTATCCGCCAGCGACACCAGCACTTGGCGGTTGTCCAACTGACCTTCTCCGGGCAAATACAGGCCATCTGAAAAACGGCCGGCCAGTTGCGGTTCATGGGCAGCAATATCGGTAGCAGACCAGCGCACAGTCGGGTTTTCCCCTTGATTGGCACGGCTTAAGTGCTGCTGAAAATCGCGCGACAAGGGCTTATCCTGCCCGTGCCACACAATCAGGCTGCCGTTTTCCTGATGGAACACCGGCGTTTTCAGACGGCCTGTAATATCGCGCCACAAATCCATGCTTTGTCGCCCGAGCGACACCACCAACGGCGTGGCTTCCACCGATTCGGCCAAAGGCGCCAACATAGCCGCCGCCACATAAGCCGCCGCCTGCTCACCCGTGCGCGTACCCTTATCAAACAGCGACACTTCAAAGCCTTGCTGCGCCAAACCCCATGCGGTGAAACGGCCGCACAAGCCGCCGCCCAATACTGCGATGTGTTTCATCTTTTGCTCTTTATTGGATTGAAAAATGACTATATGGCATTGTAAACAATTTAATGATGCGGATAAAGGCCGTCTGAATGAATTTTGAAGTGTATCAAGGGATTTATGGAAACAGTATCTGTAAGATTGATTGAGCTATGATTGAAGATTGATGTTATTTTAAAGATTGCGCTTCATGGCCGCGCGGCCACCTACTTGTTCTTTGCTTCGCCAAAGAAAAGTAGGCAAAAGAAAGGCGACCGCAGTTGCAGGTTCGCCCTTTGGGGCGAACTTCCCTCACTACGCAGGATTTTGGCAGCAGGCTCGAACTCGCTGCCTTTGGGCAGCTCAAACACCGAGCCTTTTATCCTGCCAAAACCCTACTCCGTTCGGCTGCGCCAACGGATTAACTGTAGGCTCTAGAAGTTTCTGCCAAGCAAAATTTGATTATCTGACATACTGCATTAATCACCCTTACCGCATTCTAGAAATTTCAACCTGCTAACCCTTTCAGACGGCCTGTTTTCTTTGCTATGATAACCCTTTCCCCTTCCCACTCACCCACCATCATGAACCTGCTCGACACCGCACGCCGCTATTCTCCGTTTCTCGCCCGTAATTTGGATTCAGGCCGTCTGAACGCGGACGTTTTTCAGCCCATGCTGCACAAAGTTTTAAGCATGGAAGATTTCCAAGCCTTTGCCGATTGGGACAAAATCCGCGCCGATGAAAATGAAGAAGAATTGGCCAAGCAGTTGCGCGAATTGCGCCGCTATGTGGTATCGCAAATCATTGTGCGTGATGTGAACCGTTTGAGTGATTTAGAGGAAGTCACACGCACGATTACGCTGTTTGCCGATTTTGCCATCAATATGACGTTGGATTTTTCCTATGCCTATTATCAAGATATGTATGGCACGCCCATCGGCCGCTATACGGGTGAGCCGCAGCATTTGAGCGTGGTGGCAATGGGCAAGGCTGGTGGTTATGAGTTGAACGTGTCGTCCGACATTGATTTGATTTTCGTGTATCCGGAATCGGGCTCTACCGACGGCAAACGCGACCGCGACAATCAGGAATTTTTCACGCGCGTGGGCAAGAAGCTGATTGCGCTGTTGAACGATGTCACCGCCGACGGCTGGGTGTTCCGCGTCGATATGCGTTTGCGGCCGGACGGCGATTCGGGCGCATTGGTGTTGAGCGAAACCGCCTTGGAGCAATATTTGATTCAGCAGGGGCGTGAATGGGAGCGTTATGCGTGGTGCAAAGGCCGTGTGGTTACACCTTATCCGAATGATATTAAAGGTTTAATCCGCCCGTTTGTGTTCCGCAAATATTTGGACTACAACGCCTACAGCGCCATGCGCAGCCTGCATCGCCAAATCCGCAACGAAGTGAGCAAAAAAGGCTTGGCGGATAACGTGAAACTCGGCGCGGGTGGCATCCGTGAAGTCGAATTTATCGCGCAGATTTTCCAAATGATACGCGGCGGTCAAATGCGCGCGCTGCAATTGAAAGGCACGCAGGAAACGCTGCTGAAGCTGGAAGAATTGGGCATTATCCCGAGCGAACAAGTTGCCACGCTGCTGGAAGCCTACCGCTTTTTGCGCGATGTCGAACACCGCCTGCAATATTGGGAAGACCAGCAAACGCAAACCCTGCCGACCACGCCCGAGCAACAGCAATTGCTGGCCGAAAGCATGGGTTTTGCCGATTACGCCGCTTTTTCAGACGGCCTCAACCAACACCGCAGCCGCGTGAACGCTTTGTTTAACGAGATTTTGAGCGATTCCGAAAGCGAAATCGACGAAAGCAACCACGAATGGCTGTGGGCTTGGCAGGAAACACCCGATGAAGACGAACGCACCCAACGCCTAAACGAACACGGTTTCCATGCCGACAGCGTGGCCGCCCGCCTCGACCAATTGCGCGGCAGCCACAAATACCGCCATTTGTCGGCACAGGCCCAGCCGCGTTTCGATGCGATGGTACCCGCCTTTATGCAGGCCGCCGCCGCGCAACCCAACCCCACAGATACCTTTATGCGCCTGATGGATTTTTTAGAAAACATCAGCCGCCGCTCGGCTTATCTCGCCTTTCTCAACGAACATCCGCAAACTCTGCAGCAACTGGCTGAAATCATGAGCCAAAGCTCGTGGGTGGCCGCCTATCTCACGCAATACCCGATTCTGCTCGACGAGCTGATTAGCACCCAACTGCTCGAAACCGATTTCGACTGGACTAAGCTGGCCACCGAGCTTTCAGACGGCCTCAACAACTGCAAACACGATACCGAAGCGCAAATGGACATTCTGCGCCATTTCCAACACGCCCAGCTATTCCGTTTGGCGGTGCAGGATTTGGCCGGATTGTGGACAATTGAAGCCCTCTCCGACGAACTCTCCGCGCTGGCCGACACCGTGATTGCCGCCGCGCTGCCGTTTGTTTGGGCAGATATGCCGAAAAAACACCGCGACACACCGCAATTTGCCGTCATCAGCTATGGCAAACTTGGCGGCAAAGAATTGGGCTACACCTCGGATTTAGACTTGGTCTATCTGTTTGACGACAACGACCCCGACGCGCAAGACGTGTATATCCGCTTTGCCCGCCGCCTGACCAACTGGCTCTCCACCCCCACCGGCGCGGGCACACTCTACGATGTCGATGTGCGCCTGCGCCCCAACGGCGACAGTGGTTTTCTCGCCCAAAGTGTGGCCGCGTTTGAAAAATACCAACGCGAAAACGCTTGGACATGGGAACACCAATCCCTCACCCGCGCCCGCTTTATCTGCGGCATGCCTGAGATTCAGACGGCCTTTGACCGCATCCGCGCCGATATACTCACCACCGAACGCGACACCGCCAAGCTGGCAGGCGAAATCATCGACATGCGCGAAAAAATGTTCCCCACCCATCCGACTGCCGACAGCAACGTCAAATACGCGCGCGGCGGCGTGGTCGATGTCGAATTCATCGTGCAATACCTGATTTTGGCACACGCCCACCAACACCCCGAATTGCTCGACAACTACGGCAACATCGCCCTATTAAACATCGCCGCCGACTGCGGTTTAATAGACAAACAACTGGCCGAACAAAGCCGCACCGCCTACCGCTTCTACCGCCAACAGCAGCACAACACCAAGCTGCGCGATGTCGGCAAAGTGGAAGTGAATGATGTTTTGCTGGGGCATTATGAAAGTGTTCGGAAGCTGTGGTTGGAAGTGTTTGAGGAAGAAGCGAAACAGGGGTAAAGGCCGTCTGAAAGGGCTAATTTCCCCGTTAACAAACAACATTAGGTTGAGGATTCTGCAAAACCCGTCCGAATACCAGAATATACATAACCGCCGTCATTCCCGCGCAGGCGGGAATCCATTTTCAAGCATGGCAAGCTGTTGAATAAAATGGGTTTCTTAGATTTTACAATGGATTCCCGCCTACGCGGGAATGACGGCAGGTTTGTTTTTTATCGATAGTCACGAAGTTTTGCAAAGGTTTCAAGGCTTATTGGTTTCAACTAAGCCTTCCCAACCATAAAAGGCCGTCTGAAAAATACCTTTTCAGACGGCCTTTCATCATCACTTCAACCCCGCTTACGCGTTCAGCAAGCTTTCGTCCAAAGTCAAATCTTCATTCTTATTCACAGCCACTTTGCGCGCCAACACGTTTTCGGCAATGCCTTGCGCTTCGGTGAGCGAGTGCATTTGGTAAGTGCCGCATTGGTATTCGTTCAATTCCGGAATTTTGCTTTGGTCTTGCACGTTCAACACATCGTTCATCGAGGCCAGCCATGCATCCGCCACTTGGCTTTCAGACGGCGTGCCAATAAGGCTCATGTAGAAACCGGTGCGGCAGCCCATCGGCGAAATATCGATGATTTCGACATCATCGCTGTTCAAATGGTCGCGCATGAAACCGGCAAACAAATGCTCCAGTGTGTGAATGCCTTTTTCCGGCAAAATTTCTTCATTCGGAATGCAGAAACGCAGGTCGAACACGGTAATAGTGTCGCCTTTCGGAGTGGTCATGGTTTTGGCCACGCGCACGGCAGGGGCGTGCATGCGGGTGTGGTCAACTTTGAAGCTGTCTAATAAAGGCATGGTTTTTCCTTAAATGTTGGTATCTGAAATAATAGAATCAGGCAATCGGTTTTACAAGGCCGCCACGGCAACGTCTTCGCCCGAAGCCGCGCTCAAGGCATCGTTTAACACGGCGAAAAATTCGCTGTTGTCGCGGGTGGACAACCATTGGCCGTCTTTTTCGGTGAAGTGGTAGCCGCCGCTTTTGGCCGCAATCCACAATTCCTGATTGGGCGTGTGGCGGTTGACGATAATCTGCGTGCCGTCGTCGGCTTCGATGGTTAATACGTTTCCGGCAAACTGGCAGTCGAAATCCCAGCCGTTTTCATCGATTTGGTCTTCGATGTGGTTGAACAATTCTTCCGTGTGGCGGATAAATTCACTCTCGGTCATCATGGCTTTTTGTGTGTTTTTTGTTTAAGATACTCAATCTTGCCACATTCACGCTCAACACGAAAGTTTTCCCATGAAATCCTGCGTATTTTTATCGGTTGCGGCAGCGGTTTTGCTGTCGGCCTGCGGTCACAAAGGCGATTTGTATTTGCCCAAGGAAGGCGACAAAGCGCGTTTCGGCGTGATTCAAACCGGCCTCGAATTCAACCGCAACTCCAAAGAACCAACCACCCAATCACCAGATTAAACGATTATGACACTTTATTGCGAACAAGTCCCCCACACTCATTTGGCCGAAGAATTCGGCACCCCACTGTATGTGTACAGCCAAGCCGCGCTGACTGAAGCGTTTGGTGCCTACACTTCTGCCTTTGCCGCACTCGACCCGCTGATTTGCTATGCGGTCAAAGCCAACGGTAATTTAAGCATCATCAAACACTTTGCCGCGCTTGGCAGCGGCTTCGACATCGTCTCCGGCGGCGAGCTGGCGCGCGTGTTGGCGGCCGGCGGCGATGCCTCGAAAGTGATTTTTTCCGGTGTCGGCAAAAGTGAAGCCGAAATCGAATTTGCCCTGAATGCCGGCGTGAAATGCTTCAATATGGAAAGCATTCCCGAAATCGACCGTATTCAAAAAGTGGCCGCCAAACTCGACACCACCGCGCCTGTCTCATTGCGCGTCAATCCCGATGTTGACCCCAAAACCCACCCCTACATTTCCACCGGCCTGAAAGCCAACAAATTCGGCATCGCCTACGCCGACACCTTGGCCGCCTATCAACACGCTGCCAAACAGCCGAATCTGAAAATCGTCGGCATCGATTGCCACATCGGTTCGCAACTGACCGATTTAAGCCCGCTGGTTGAAGCCTGCGAGCGCATTTTGCTGCTGGTCGATACTTTGGCCGAACACGGCATTGTGTTGGAACACTTAGACTTAGGCGGCGGCGTGGGCATCGTGTATAAAGACGAAAACGTGCCGGATTTGGCTGCCTATGCCGCCGAAGTCCACCAACGCTTGGCCGGCCGCAACTTGAAGCTGATTCTCGAACCCGGCCGCAGCTTGGTTGGCAACGCCGGCACCCTGCTCACACGCGTGGAATTTGTCAAAACCGGAGAAGAGAAAAACTTCGTGATGGTCGATGCCGCCATGAACGACCTCATGCGCCCCGCCCTGTACGACGCTTATCACCACATTGAAAACGTCGAGCAAAAAGACATCGCCCCGTTTACCGCCGACATCGTCGGCCCGATTTGCGAAACCGGCGATTTCCTCGGCCAAAACCGCCAAATCGCCTGCGAAGCCGGTGACTTGTTGGCCGTGCGCAGCGCAGGCGCCTACGGTGCGAGCATGGCCAGCAACTACAACGCCCGCAACCGCGCGGCGGAAGTACTGGTCAACGGCAGCGAAGCCAAACTTATCCGCCAACGCGAAACCTTAGAGCAACAAATGGCCAACGAATTGGCGTGTTTGTAAGAATTTAATGTTTGCAAACGAGCAGGCCGTCTGAAAGTGACATTCCACTTTCAGACGGCCTTTTAATCAGCTTCAAAACATCAACTTAATAATGCGGCGGAATCTCATCGCGCAAACTGTATTCCTCGCGCTCGCCGTCCGCACCTTTGTCCTGCATTTTCTGATACAGCACCCGCATTTGCGCTTGCTGCAAATCCAGCGTTTGCTGCATTTTGGCGATGGTATCGCTCAAGCTGGCAATCAGATCGTCTTGTAAGGCCGTCTGAATTTCCAGCTCGGTGATACGGTTTTCCAAATCTTCCATCACAACACCATGGCGGCAATCCAGCCGGCAATCATCAGCGGGATGTTGTAGTGGATAAAGGTCGGCACCACAGAATCACGGATATGGTCGTGTTGGCCGTCCACGTTCAAACCCATGGTCGGGCCAAGCGTGGAATCGGATGCGGGCGAACCGGCATCACCCAGCGCACCGGCGGTACCAATCAAGGCGATGGTGGCCAGCGGTGAGAAGCCCAAGCTCATGCACAGCGGCACATAAATCGCGGAAATAATCGGCAAGGTCGAAAACGATGAACCAATGCCCATGGTCACCAGCAAGCCGACCACCAACATGGCAAACGCGGCCATGCCTTTGCTGCCGCCAAATGCGGCCATGCTGCCGTCAACCAGCGGTTGAATGTCGCCGGTGGCTTTCATCACGACTGCAAAACCTTGTGCGGCAATCATCACGAAACCAATCATCGCCATCATTTTAATGCCCGCGCCGAACACATCATTGGCATCGCTGCGTTTTACCACGCCCAAGGTCATGAATACGGCAAAGCCCAACATCGCGCCCAGCAGCAAAGCATCGTTGTAAATCAACTGAATGGCGAAACACACGGCAATCGCCACGGCTGCTACCAAGCTGCGGTAAGACGACGGCTCAGGCTGCTTGGTGCTGGCATCGTTGTTGTCGGTATCGATTTGGCTGTTTTGATACACGCGCGGTTTGCGGTAGTGGATAAACGCCAACACCAAGCCGCTGACCATGCCCAAAGCCGGAATTGCCATCGCCTGAATCACGCTCAAACCATCGGTGTTCAAACCGGCAGATTTAATATTGCTCAACAAGATCTCGTTCAAGAAAATCGCGCCGAAACCATACGGCAGGAACATATACGTCGTCACCAAACCAAAGGTAATCACACAAGCCACCAAACGGCGGTCGACTTGCAAGCGGTTAAACACCAGCAACAGCGGCGGCACAATCATCGGAATGAAGGCAATGTGAATCGGCACCACGTTTTGGCTCATGATGCCCATTACCAGCAACACCATCAGCAAGATCCATTTAACCGAGCTGCCACTGCGGTTGACCTGATCCGGCACGCCGCCGTTATTCAGCTTGCGCACCACCGCACCAGCCAATTGCTGCGGCAAGCCCGAATGGGTAATCGCCATCGCAAATGCGCCCAACATGGCATACGACAGCGCAATTTTCGCACCGCCGGCCAAACCGTTTTGGAACACGGTAATAATGCCCTCTTGCGACACCGCACCAGCCGCATCTTTCAAATCGGCCAGCGGCATACCGGCAATCAAACCGCCGATAAACGCGCCAATCACCAAACTCAGCACCACGTGCACCCTGGCCAGCGACAACGCCAGCATCACCACTACTGCAATTACAACGGCATTCATGCCTTTTCTCCGTTTTGTTGTAAAGAAACAGCTTCTTGATGGAACATCAAAAAGAAAACGGTATCATAACATAAATTTACATCGGCATAACATACACGGCAACAAAATGCCAAGCAAAACAAAGGCCGTCTGAAATTTCAGACGGCCTTTGTGTTTAACAACTCATCAGGTGGCCCAACCATTAATCCCAATCGCGGTGATGGCGGCGGTGTTTGGCATATTTTTTGTGTTTTTTATGCTTTTTGTTGGATACTTTGTAATGGCGGTAGCCACGGTTTTCTTTTTGATCCATTTTTTTGTTGTGGTAGGCATAAGCATTACCGGCCAAACCACCGGCTGCGGCACCCAGCAACATGCTTTGGCCATCGCCACCCAAAGCACCGGTCAATGCTGCACCGGCCACTGCACCAACCACCGTGGCTTTGGTTTGATTCGATGTGCCTCGCGCGTGTACGGCAGTGCTTGGCAACACCAACGCTGCCGACATCAATGCCACGGCACAATATTTTTTGTATGAAGTCATATTCGGCCTCCTTCTGCTCGGCCATTTTTCATCATACATACGATAATGAATGTATGCGTATTATGACCATTTCTAGCCGATTCGTTCTTATGGATTCGGCAAAAGCAGGTAAACCTCGGTAAACCGTATTAATCGGAAATATTCACCTGATGTGACTTTCAGACGGCCTAAAATTATTGTGGCCATTGGCCTAAGGTAATGCGGTCGAGTCCGGCCAAATCTTGCAAAGTGTTCACTTCAGCAAACCCTTTCTCCATCAAGATTTCCCGCGCCGCCAAGCCCTGATTGTAGCCGTGTTCCAACAGCAGCCAGCCGCCTTGCTTCAAATATTGCGGCGCACCTGCAGCCAATTCGCGGATGCAGCTGAGGCCGTCTGAAAAATCGGTTAACGCAGTTGGCGGCTCGAAACGCAAATCGCCTTGTTGCAAATGCTCGTCTTCTGCTTCGATATAAGGCGGATTCGACACAATCACATCATAGCTATGCGGTTCAGACGGCCTATCCACGTCAAACCATGAGCCTAAAGCAAACTCTACCGCCGCGCCCAAATCCTGCGCATTGCTTTGCGCGGTTTGCAACGCACCGCTACTGATGTCGGAAGCGCGCACCTTGGCATCCGGCCGTTCCAGCGCAATGATAACGGCAATCGCACCGCTGCCGGTGCCCAAGTCCCACACCTTGCCGCCTTGCGGCAAACGCGCCATCACTGCTTCGACCAAATGCTCGGTTTCAGGGCGAGGGATCAAGACATGCTGATTGACCGCAAACATGCGGCCGTAAAATTCGCGTTCACCCAAAATATAGGCCATCGGCTCGCCGTTCAGACGGCGTTGCGCCACCGCGTCCAATTTCACTGCGGTTTCAGACGGCATTTCGGCATCGCCTTGCGTAATCAACTGCACGCGCGAATAGCCGGTGATGTATTGCAGCAACATCCGCGCTTCATTTTTCGGCAGCGCAGATTGGCGCAACCATTGCTCTAAAGTCATTTCAGACGGCCTTTTCGTTGAATTGCTGCCATTATATCAGCGTTAAACTTTGATAAACGGTATTAAATAGCAGATATTCGGTTTACTGGCGCAATAAACCGTGTTTTAATGTCGGCATAAAATAATTTTGGGGCTTAGGAAGCAAAATCATCAAAAAACCTGATAAGCTCCTAATATGAAACTAAAAAATAAGTATCAAAAGTTCAGCAAAATTTCAGAGCAAAAGTTTAGAGAAATAATCCGCTGTTTTGCTCTTGATTTGACCGCTTCCGATACTGCTAAAATGACCGGCATTAGTGTACGCAGTATCAATCCTATTTTCCTGAAAATCAGACACAGGATTGCTGCTCTGTGCGAACAAAGCTCACCACTGTCCGGTGTGGTCGAATTAGATGAATCTTACTTTGGTGCGCGACGTATCAGGGGTAAGCGCGGTCGCGGAGCGTCAGGTAAAACCATCGTATTTGGCATACTGAAACGCAATGGCGTGGTCTATACGGAAATCGTTCCCGACGCTTCGAAAGCCTCACTAATCAAGGTCATACGTGGTCACATATCTGCTGACAGTGAAATCAATACTGACGGCTGGAAAGCATATGACGGTCTTGTCGATATGGGCTATGAGAAGCATTACCGTGTCCATCATGGTTCCAATGAGTTTGCTCGAGGAAAGCAACATATCAATGGTATTGAATCTTTTTGGAGTTATGCTAAGGGGCGTTTGGCTAAATTTCATGGTATTTCCAAAGAGATGTTTTATCTGCATCTCAAAGAAACGGAGTTTAGGTTTAACCACCGGCATGAAGATTTAGGTAAAATATTAATGAAGATGCTTCGAAATAACCCAATTTAATATTTTTGCTTCCTAAGCCCCTTCATTATTATTTCTTCAGTGGTTATTCATTCAGACGGCATTTTAACACGAAGCCTAAAGAAAAGGCCGTCTGAAACAATTTCAGACGGCCTGTATATTCATTGGATTACTCGTCGACTTTGGTTTCCAAGCCGCCGATCGGACCGGAATCCGGCACAATCTCTTCTTCATCCAATTTGCGCGCTTCGATTTCTTCGTCAGACAACGGCTCTTCGGCATAACGCACAACGCTGTCCACCGAATCTTCAATCACCAATTCACGCTCCAGCGCTTCCATTTCGGCAGCAGAAGAGACGTCGAAAGTGCTGTCTTGGTTGTTTGGGGTATTCGTGCTCATGGTTTTCTCCTTATTTGAATGAACATATTTTTTACAACGTGTCTTCATCGTAACAGAAAAACCGTTACCAGCCGTCTGAAAATGTATTTTTTGGTAAATATAAAGGCCGAGACCTTTGCAAAACCCCTCTTAAATCCCATGTAAAGTAACTATAGTTACCAAGCGGCATAATACTTCCCAAACACCCTAAAATCCTCTAAATTCCCTTTAAGCCGAATTTAGAGGATTTTCTTCATGAGCAGCTTCTTCAAACAAACCGTCGAAACTATCGTTGGTAAAGACCCCGACCGCTTTCCCTTGCTCAAAATTCAGCTCATTATCGACTGGCAGCCCATTGCCGATTATCTCGAACAACAAAAAGGCCGCTATACCCGTCATCACGGCGGCCGCCCCGCCTATTCATTATTGTCCATGTTTAAAGCCGTCTTACTCGGCCAATGGCACAGCCTGTCCGATCCCGAACTCGAACACAGTCTCATTACCCGTATCGACTTTTATCTCTTCTGCGGTTTTGACGAGCTCAACACCCCCGACCACAGCACACTGTGCCGTTACCGCAACTGGCTGGCACAAAACAATCTACTTGCCGAATTACTGGATTTGATTAACCGCCAATTAACCGACAAAGGCTTAAAAATCCAACATGCCAAAGCAGCCGTTATTGACGCCACCATAATCCAAACAGCCGGCGGCAAACAGCGACGGGCGATTGAAACCGATGAAAACGGTGTGGTTTCAGAAAACACTCCCAGCAAAGACCAAGATGCCCGCTGGGTGAAGAAGGACGGTAAGTTCAAACTCGGTTATAAACAACATACTCGTACCGACCATGAAGGCTATATCGAGAAACTGCACATCAGTCCGGCCAACGAACACGAATGCAATCACTTTGAACCGTTGCTGCAAGATATTGCCGAAGGCACCAAGGTTTATGCTGACAAAGGATATGACAGTAAAGCCAATCGAGCCTTACTGCAACAAAAAGGACTTTCAGACGGCATTATGCGTAAGGCGCACCGGGGTCATCCGTTAACTGAAGAAGATAAGGCAAGAAATAAGCAATTGTCGAAAACGCGTTATGTGGTGGAACAGAGCTTTGGTACGCTACACCGTAAATTCCGCTACCACCGTGCGGCTTACTTCGGCTTATTGAAAGTGACTGCGCAAAGTCATTTGAAAGCGATTTGTATCAACCTGCTGAAGGCTGCCAACAGGCTTCGTGTGTCTGCTGCCGCGTGAAAAGGGGGAAATGTGCCCGAGAATAGGGAATTTTAGGTAATGATTGGGGATTTTATGTTGAAAAAAAGCTTACTTAGTAACCTAAGTAAGCTTTTTTTGATAGTGGGCAGGGTTTTGCAAAGGTCTCAGGCCGTCTGAAAATTTACTTTCAGACGGCCTATCACTCAAATTTCACTTCCCCCAACGGTCAGCCCCGCATCAATACGTAAGGTCGGTTGCCCTACGCCGACGGGTACGCTTTGGCCGTCTTTGCCGCATACGCCCACGCCGCTGTCGAGCGCGGTGTCGTTGCCAGCCATGGAAACGTGTTTCAACACTTCCGCGCCGCTGCCGATGATGGTCCCGCCTTTGACCGGATATTGCAGTTTGCCATTTTCAATCCACCATGCTTCTGAAGCGGAAAACACGAATTTGCCGCTGGTGATGTCGACTTGGCCACCGCCGAAGTTGACGGCGTAAATGCCTTTATCCACCGAAGCGATGATTTCTTGCGGGTCGTAGGCGCCGTTTTCCATAAAAGTGTTGGTCATGCGCGGCATAGGGGCGGAGGCGTAGCTTTCGCGGCGGCCGTTGCCGGTCACCGGTACGCCCATCAGGCGCGCGTTGGTTTCGTCTTGCATGTAGCCGACCAAAATGCCGTCTTCAATCAACACGGTGCGGCGGGTTTCGTTGCCTTCGTCGTCGATATTGAGCGAGCCGCGGCGGTCGGCGATGTCGCCCTGATCGACCACAGTCACGCCTTTGGCAGCCACTTGGTCGCCGATGCGGCCGGTAAACACGCTGGTTTTTTTGCGGTTGAAGTCGCCTTCCAAACCATGCCCCACGGCTTCATGCAGCAATACGCCCGGCCAGCCGTTGCCCAAGACCACGGTCATCTCACCGGCAGGCGCAGGGCGCGATTCGAGATTGGTTAGGGCTTGCTTCACGGCGGAATCGACAAATTTCTGTACCAATTGTTCGTCAAAATAAGCCAAATCATAACGGCCGCCACCGCCCGAACTGCCCTGCTCGCGGCGGTCGCCCTGTTTGGCAATCACGCTCACATTCAGCCGCACCATCGGGCGGATATCGGCGGCGTATTTGCCATCCAAACGTGCGAGGTAAATCATGTCATGTTCGCAGGTCAAACCGGCCATTACTTGTACAATACGCGGGTCGGCGGCTTTGGCCAAGGCCTCGACTTTGTTTAACAAGGCAACTTTGGCAGCAGAATCCAAGCTGGCAATCGGGTCAATCACGGCATGCACCGGTTTGCCGTACACCGCGCTAGGTACTTGAATGCTTTGTTCGCGCCCCGCCGTGCCAATCACGCGCACGGCTTGAGCGGAGCGGTTAATCGAATCAATGTTGAGGCTGTCGGCATAGGCAAAAGCGGTTTTGTCGCCCGATACGGCACGCACGCCGACGCCTTGGTCAATCTGAAAACTGCCCGATTTCACCATGCCTTCTTCCAAATGCCAGCTTTCATAGGCCGTGCGCTGGCAGTAGATATCGGCATAATCGACATGATGCGCGCCAATCAGGCTCAGGCTTTTGGCCAATAATTCCGGTGAGAGTTGATTGGCTTCGAGCAAATCGCGTTGTACTTGAGAATAGGTTTGCTGCATTGTTTTCAGACGGCCTTTTCAAAAAAGTGTAATCAAAAGAGTGGTGTGGAATTATACGGTATTTGTACAGGCTTGGGCATGTTGATTGCTTGCTGCTATGCCGGTTTTTGTGTTTGCATATCCGAGAGAGCAAATTTTATTTTTATCAAATTCAATTATTTATCAAAAAATTTCCCGATAAATTCACTTTGTTATTGATAATAGTTATTATTAGCGTATAATGAATTCACTCGGCAGCGTCCTGCACCGAGCCATTAAACAACAGAATGACCCCTTTTTAATTTTTCCTTAAACTTTGCTTCGTCGGCCAATCTCCCTATTGCCCGACATCTTCATCGGAGTGTGCGTATACGACATATTGACTGTTCCCTTTATCAGATACTCAAAACCGAAAAACAGCAAACCCGTTGTCTCGACAACGGGTTTGCTGTTTGATAAATGTCTGAAATAAAAAGGCTGAGACCTTTGCAAAACCCTAGATTTGAGTACAGTTCAAAGTTGTAGTAGCGCAGAAAGCGAAGACATATCATCAAGATAGGCAAGCTTTCGAGCAGCGCACAACGAAGAAATGTGCCAAAGATAGGGATTTTGCAAAGGTCTCAGGCCGTCTGAAAACATACATTTTTCAGACGGCCTCGAATATCATGATTAACGACAAGCACGCACATTCAAATTACCGTAGCGCCCCACCACATTGCGGATATCTTGCGCATCACGTTCGCCAACAGCCATAAAGGTCACGGTCATGCGCGAGACGCTCAAAGTGCCATCGGGTGCGCTGCTTTTTTCCTCCTGCTCCAAAATACGCGCGCCACCGAAACCGGCACCGGCCAAGCGTGAAATCAGGATTTGCGCCGAAGAGCGGCTGCGGGTCACGCCCATGCTGATTTCGCCGTTGTACACCACGCCGGTGAAGCCTTTGCTGTTTAAGTTTTCCAACTGCGCCATGGCATCGCCGTCAGACGGCAACAACACGCGGAAGGTTTTGTTCACTGCATTTTCGCCTTTTTTAGCCGAACGTTTTTCCACGCTGCGGCTGGCGGCATGCGGCCAACGGGTCAGCAGGCCTTTGATGCGGTGGTAATCGTCTTCATCCATAGAAACACTGGCGGTGGCAACACATTGACGCGGTGCGTTATCGCCTTGCTCAATATTGGCCTGAGTTCCCGTCTGCAAATCCATACCTTTTTGCTGCGCTTCTTTTTCTCGCTTGGCCTTTTCTTCGCGCGCTTTTTTCTCTTTAGCCAGCTTTTCTTCACGCTCTTTTTGTTTGCGTGCGGCGATGGCTTCTTCCGATTCAGGTTCCGGAATGTCGGCGTTGTTTTCCGGCACGTTAATCCACTCCGGTGCGCTGTTTTCAGACGGCGCAGCAGATTGCGGCTCCAAAGAAGCCGGACGTGCCAATTCATGTGTTCCGCCTTCCAGCGGCGCATTGGCTGCTTCAGGCTGCTTTTCTGTCATGCGGTGCGCCACCATTCCCCCGAATACGATGATATTAAGTGCAACCAACACGGCGAATAACCATTTCATTTTTGTTCTATCCAGTTGAGTAAGCCGTAAATGACGAGATTATCTACAATTTTGACTGTGTTGTCCAAAACAAATGCTTCCGGCAGGGCCTGCACCACTTTGGCTGCCCCGCCACCGGTGATGATGACGTCAACCTGCTTTTCCGTGCCGACTTTTTGTTTCAGACGGCCATGCATCATCATCAACGCACCACATACCGCGTCCATCATGCCGCTGGCCAAAGCATTCGACGTGGTCGTCGGGAACGGATATACCTTGCCGATGGGTCGATTCAGGTTGGCGGTTTTCAGTGCCATCGCTTCTTTCATCAGATGAAAACCGGGCATAATCGTGCCACCGAGATAGTGGTTATCATCGGTCAGCGCATCGGTGGTCACTGCGGTACCGCAACTCACCACCACGCAGGCATTTTGGCTGAAGCGGCGGCTGCCCAAGGCGTTGAACCAACGGTCGGAACCATGTTCCGCCGGATTGCGGTAATGATTGCGTACGCCCAAACCTTGCACCATCGACGGCAACCATTCGACCGGCTGGGACAATTGTTCCGCCACCAAGGCTTTTTTGGTTTCGCCACACACGGCGCAGCCAACTACTTTCACCAGGCCGTCTGAACGCTCGCGCCATTCTTCACCCAGGCGGCTTAAATCGCGGTAAGGTGCTCGACTCACTTCGCTGAATGCACCGTTCTCTACCCATGCCCATTTCAGCTGACTGTTGCCGCCGTCAAGCAGCAAATAGCGCTCGTTGCGCACAATGATTTGCGGTATGGGATTATCGTTTGGGCGCAAACTGATTTCGCCGCTGACGATGGTTTTCTCGCCTGCGGCAGTCGCCAAACGCAACGCGCCCTGCTCATTCACGCCTGATACCGTACCCTCATGAAGCACCACACCGTCTTGCAACAACATCACCGGACGGTTGTGGTCGCGGTTGGCAGCCTGATATTCGCCCAACATCGCACCAAAACCGCTTTTAGCAAAGGCTTCAAACGCGCTGTTTAACTCAGCCAGCAATGCGCTCATTAATTGGTTTACGGTTGCGCCACGTTGTGAGGCCGTCTGAAACAAAGCCTGTACCGAAGCGGCGTTTTCCACTTCTTTGGGCAACACAAAATTCACACCGATGCCAACCACCGCCACCGTTTGGCCGCCGTTGCGTACAGTTTCAATCAAAATGCCGCCGAGCTTGTCGCGCCCAACCACCAAATCATTCGGCCATTTGATTTGCGTATTCAAACCCAGTTTCGCCAACGCACGATTACAGGCCAAGGCTGCCACCAAAGCCAACGCGCTTAATTCGTGCTGCGGCTTATCAAATGCCCAGCCGAAGCTGAACATCAGACATTCGCCCAAACGGTGCTGCCAACTGCGCCCCTGCCGTCCGCGCCCTTTGCTTTGAACATGCGCCACACATAAGGCTTTGTGTGCTTTTTGTGCCGACTCGCGCGCCAAGGCCAAGATTTCATCATTGCTGGAAACGCATTCATTTTTCAAGGCCGTCTGAAAACCATACATTTGCGCCAAACGCTGCAAGGCTTGGGATTCAAACACCGCCAAGCGCCGCACCAGCCGCCATTGCCCATCGTGTTGACGCAACAAACCGCGGATATGAGGCGGCATTTGCTGCCAGAATCCGTTGAGTTGCTGTGGCTTCACACCGGCCAAACGGCTCAGTTGCGACACATGATGCGGCAGGCCGTCTGAAAGTGCCGCCAATACCTGCCAATGCTGAGGCTTCATACTGCTCATTTATCGGCCGCCTCTGCGGCGCGGATTTTCGCCAGTGTTTGCGTGGTGGATGTTTGGTGTAAAAACGGAATCGAATACACCTTGCCGCTGCGCGCCAAGGTTTCTTGCGAACCGACAATTTTATCGACTGTCCAGTCGCCGCCTTTGACCAAAATATCCGGTTTGACCAACTCAATCAAAGCCGCTGGTGTGTCATCATCAAACCACGTCACCACGTCCACGCTGGCCAGCGCTGCCACCACCGCCGCACGGTTTTCTAAAGGATTAATCGGGCGATCATCGCCCTTACCTTGGCGGCGCACGGAAGCATCAGTGTTCAAGGCCAAAATCATCGCCGCACCGGTCGCGCGTGCCTGCGCCAAATAAGTGACATGGCCGCGATGCAAAATATCAAAGCAGCCGTTGGTAAACACCAGCGGACGCGGCAATACAGTCAAGCGTTCGGCAAGTGCTTCGGGCGGGCAGATTTTTTGTTCAAAATCGGGTAAAGGCCATTTGGACATAATGCGTTCCATTGTTTCATTCAGATTAAAGCTATGATACCGAAGCCCCGTCAAAAGGCAAAGCAAAAGGCCGTCTGAACAGATTTCAGACGGCCTTTGCGTGTAATTTTGTGAATTTAATGTGACAAATATCGTTACCAGCGCCCTTATGTACCAACGTACACGGCGGTTGCTGTCGCCTTGTCTTATTTCCATTTTAAACGGCTATAAAAAAACCTGCTTATTAAAAGCAGGTTTTTTTTATTTTGGTCGGGGCGGTGGGATTCGAACTCACGACCCTCTGCTCCCAAAGCAGATGCGCTAACCAGGCTGCGCTACGCCCCGATATAGATGGGGTGGCTAATGGGGCTCGAACCCACGACAACCGGAATCACAATCCGGGGCTCTACCAACTGAGCTATAGCCACCGTAAACTTTTTGGCACGCCCGACAGGAATCGAACCTGTAACCCCCGACTTAGAAGGTCGGTGCTCTATCCGGTTGAGCTACGGGCGCTCATGCCGTTACGTGCTGAAAACTGGTGTGGTCGGGGCGGTGGGATTCGAACTCACGACCCTCTGCTCCCAAAGCAGATGCGCTAACCAGGCTGCGCTACGCCCCGACTTGAAGAACTGAACTATACTGATTTTCGAAAATCACGTCAACCTTTACGGTTAACATTTTTTTAAAATTGCATTTATCTGATTATTTTTATTCAGAATTTAATTCATACCTACCTTATTTATTCCCTATCAATATTCAGGCCGTCTGAAAAATAATCTCGACAAAGCTAACGATAAATAATGCAAAAGAAGGCTTAAAAATGAGATAATTACCCGATTTTCCATTTTTACCCCTTCCCTGACAACTAGAGAGTGAACATGACTGCTCAATTAATCAACGGTAAAGAAGTCTCCCAACAACGCTTGGCGGCAGTCGCCCAAGCAGTCGAACAACGCACAGCAGCCGGCTTACGCACGCCTTGTTTGGCCGTGGTTTTGGTTGGTGACGACCCCGCCAGCGCGGTTTATGTGCGCAATAAAAAAACCGCCTGCCAAAAATCAGGCATTGCGTCTTTGTCTTACGAATTACCTGCCGAAACCACGCAAGACGAATTACTGAAGCTGGTGGACGAATTAAACGCCAATCCTGAAGTGGACGGCATTTTGGTGCAACTGCCTTTGCCGAAACACATCGACAGCCAAGCCGTATTGGAGCGCATTTTGCCACATAAAGACGTGGACGGCTTCCACCCTTACAACGTTGGTCGTTTGGTTGTCAAAATGCCACTGATGCGCCCATGCACACCTAAAGGCGTGATGACACTTCTCGAAGCCTACGGCGTTGACCCTAAAGGCAAAAAAGCCGTGATTGTAGGTGCGTCCAATATTGTTGGCCGCCCGCAAGCATTAGAATTACTGCTCTCACGTGCCACCGTCACCATCTGCCACAGCGCCACAGAAAACTTGGCGGAAGAAGTGGCTCAAGCCGATATTTTGGTGGTTGGGGTCGGCATCCCGAATTTTGTTAAAGGCGAATGGGTAAAACCGGGCGCCGTAGTCATCGATGTCGGCATCAACCGCTTGGAAGACGGCAGCTTGTGCGGCGATGTGGAATTTGATGTAGCCAAAGAACGCGCAGCCATGATTACCCCAGTTCCCGGCGGTGTCGGCCCAATGACCATTGCCACGCTTTTGGAAAACACTTTACACGCCGCTCAATTGCATGATTAAAGATTGAACCGCTCAATTTTCAATAACCGGTTCAGCATATGAAAAGGCCGTCTGAAAGATTTTGGTAAACCTTTCAGACGGCCTTTGATTTGTTACCGCCTTAATTTAGAAGAAGATTTCACGCCAAGATAAGCGGCGGATACCGCAGATTCGGCCTTCAATATCCAAATCTCTCAACTGGCTACCCGGTGTTGAGTTGGAGATTAAGAGCTTGCGCACGGCTTCGCGACTGAAACATTTGTTGTTTGGAATCTCACTATTGGCTGCTTTTAATGGTTGATCCGTACCGGTCTCACCGCTATCGCCATCGCGCGTTACCGGAGAATCGTTCAGCTTAGTTTGGTCAACATAAGTAAAGCTGGTAATGCCTTGCATGCTGATGCCGTTAGCGTATTTTGAGAATGCTACATTGTTGTCAATATGGAATTTCAAACGTGCGCTACGCTGGGTTAGTGCACCACCATTTTCCGCGTTCACACCCAAAATCTTACTGGCACTTTCGGTTTTGGTTTCGGTTTTTTCCGGAATACAAATATCACCTTGCGGCTCAGTCGTAATCGTCACCTTATTATAGCTGCGCGTTGACAATACTGCCGTCTGAAGAATCATGGTCGGCTTCACGACCACGCGCTCGCCATTGGCATCCAAATTAAAGAACCAGCCTTTTTGTGTTTTTTCATCCACTCGATTGTTGGTCAAAAATACTTGGCCATTCTCATTCACACTCATGGTTTGTTGCAATAAATCAGCTTGTTGTGCAACATCTGACCGTACAGCACTGGTATCAGGCGCATCTGGCAATTTATCGAAAATGCCATACACTGCCTGCTGATTTTTGTTTTCCAAATCGCTTTCGTAAATGTCGCTACCGGTACCAAAAATCACCACATAGCTGCCGCTACCGCGACGGGAAATCGCCGGTGCGGAAGTAGTCGGCTGACTAGGATTGCCTGCGAAAATACGGGTCACCGTCCAAGCAGACGGCGTGGTGCCTCGCAAATCGAAACGGTACATATTACCGCCATAATCACCCGCGTAAGCCACATCAACGATACCATCAAAATCGGCATCCACCAAAGTAGGCGACGACAAACCGCCTACGCCACCTGGCACTTCGATTTTTCTGATTTCCGCACCGGCAGCCGGACCATTCGCCTCACCGCTACCGGCTTCTTGACCCAGCATTTCATAAACATAAAGCGCAGTCTCGCTGGCATCATTACCATCTGCATCAGCCAAATTGCGATAACCGCTGGATAAGAAGCCAGCGTAGCGCACATTTTCAGTGGTGCTGACTTTATCCACGCCACGCTGCACAGAAATACGGCCGATTTGCGGCGTACCAATGGTGTAGCCCAGCTTATTGTTTTCGCCTTTTACGGTTTCAAACAACGGCACATCCGACAACCAATTCGATTCACCGGCATTTAAAGCCAATGCAGAACCGCTATGACGATTCACGCCGCCGATATTTAATGCATACGCACCACGGCCACCTTGACCCATGGCGCCAAACATAAACACTTGCTGGCCTTTAGATTCCGCTGCATTTGGCGTACGGCGCAAGGTCATGCCGCCATTTACCAGATAACGGTGTGGCACAGTGGTCGAGCCATATTGCTCATGCGCCACATCTTTCAAGAATTTGCCCATCACAGACGGATTACCGGCATCATCCTCGCGCTCCATGGCTGCAGGAATATAGCTGAGTTTCAAATCATAAGGATGCTCACCACCAGTATGCTGGAACATATGCACCATACCGTCATTAGCCGCCGTTACCATGAATTCCTGACGACCGCCTACGCTATCGCCAACGGTATTCAGCGAGCTATCCAAAATGTCGCCCAAATCACGTTTACCCTCTTCACGAATGCGATAAACTTGGCTGTATTTACGGGTTTTCGCCGTTTGATTCAAGGTAGCATCGTTGCTTAAACGCGCAGTCCAAGGCAGCAACACATTTTTCCATTCCAATTGATCGGCAGGTGTGCCACCGCTGATATTAAAGTCAGCGTTAGACATTTGGTTATCGGCAATATTCTCTACCCATGCCACAGTTTTACCATTATTAATCATGGTTTTTCGGTTGGAGAATGAAGGCTCGGTTACCACATTATTATTGACCGTACCGTCTGCATTCAGTTTATAAAACTTCAGGCGACTGCTCCATGATCCGCTATCTAATTCAACCGCCGCAGCCATATCAGGCACACCATTGCTACTGGTCGCAGCAGGCGCAACCGTACCCGGGGCAACAATCGGAATCGAGCCGTTAGCAGCATCGATGCTGGCAAAAATGGAATTAAATGCCGCAACCAAATCCTCGGCTTTAGAAGCATTGAAGTAATTATTGCTACTGCTTGCGCCCTGTTGCAGATAGTTACGACCTGCTTCAGACAAGCTCTCACCAAAGCCTACAGTATAGGTTTCAGCTACTTGCTTTTCATATAAACTTTTACCATTGGCATCTTTAGGGTCATTAGCATCACCATTCCAGCTTTTACCTGCTTTATCGGTACCGCTGGTTTTGAAATCTTTGGTTGCCAGCGTTTTACTAAACCAACCCAAACCATCATTACGGTCGAGAATAGTATCCCATATATCAACATTCCAGCCTGTCGCTATAGCGGTTACTTTCCAATCTGAACCTCCCCCATTGCGCGTACCAAAATAACTATCAGAAAAGACATTTGTACCAGAAGGAAATACCCGTCGTTGATTAACTGGCACAACCCTATACCCCCATGTCATATAATCCCTCTGATTCACCCAGTCAGCTTCATAACTACCATTTGCATCGCCATCCGACATCAAAACAATATAGTTTTTCTGACAACGGTATTCTGTTTGATTGCGAACAATTTGTGAAACTTCATAATAACGTCGGGTCGTAGGTGTACCTTTATTAGCAAACATCGAGTTGATTCGCGCTAAAATATCAGTATGGTTTCGGCCATTAGTATTGGTATAAGTTGGCACATTGACCCGACCATTATTATGAAGCGTCTGAAAGCTCCAGTTAATGGTATCTTGGTATTGATTAACCACCTGTGTCAGCGCATTTTTCGTGATTTGCATGCGTGACTGTTCACCGGCTCTAGGATTACGCTCCGCCCCAGGCACCCACGCCATACTTCCCGAATCATCAATAAACAACATCACATTCGGCTTAATCTTCACTTCACCCGTTACCGATTCATTCTGCAAATAAAGCGGCACAGGCGCAAATTTTTGCGCGGCGGCATGTGCATTTACAGCAGCCACCAGCGACAATGCCGATGCCACGCTCAAAATAATCGGCCGAACGCTGTTTTGGCGCGCGGCGCGGTTCCCAGTAATATGTTTTTTAGATTTAGATTTCATGGAAATACAAACCGTTTGTTATTGTTTGACGAAACCTGATTTTATCATTTCTATTGCATAATAGGTGGCCTTTGCACCAATTTAGCCGGTCACACGGCAAATTGATGACAAAAATGAAACAGCCATTTATCGCTTTTTTCTGCCATATGCCCGTTTTTAGGCTTGAACCAAACCCCGTTTTGGCTTAAAATGCAGTGCTTCTACGGCATAAACAGAAATGCCTGAAAAAGCACGTAACACAATGTTCCCAAGATTGTGTGGCGTGTTTTTTTTTAACCATATTCTGAAGGCCGTCTGAAACACCTTACCTTTTCAGACGGCCTCATATCAAACATTTCCATTCAGCAAGACAGGACTTCATCATGACAACTCCAGCACTTCTGGTTCTCGCCGACGGCAGCGTGTTTCACGGCACCTCAATCGGCTTTGACGGCTCGACTTCCGGCGAAGTGGTGTTCAACACTTCCATGACCGGCTATCAAGAAATTCTGACCGACCCGTCATACTGCAAACAAATCGTCACGCTGACTTACCCGCACATCGGCAACACCGGCACCAACGGCGAAGACGTGGAAAGCCGCAATGTGTACGCGGCCGGTCTGATTATCCGCGACCTGCCTTTGCAACACAGCAACTTCCGCGCCGATGAAAGCCTGCAAGAATATTTGGTGCGCAACAAAACCGTGGCCATTGCCGATATCGACACCCGCCGTCTGACCCGCATTTTGCGTGACAAAGGTGCGCAAGCCGGTGCGATTTTGACCGGTGCCGACGCGACCGAAGAAAAAGCACAAGAATTGATTGCTGCGTTCGGCAGCATGGTGGGCAAGGATTTGGCCAAAGAAGTGACCTGCGCGGAAACCTACGAATGGACGGAAGGCGAATGGAAGCTGGGTCAAGGTTTTGTCACCCCTGAAAAACAGCCTTACCATGTGGTTGCCTACGATTTCGGCGTGAAAACCAATATCCTGCGCATGCTGGCCGAACGCGGCTGCCGCTTGACTGTCGTTCCGGCGCAAACCCCTGCGGCAGATGTGTTGGCCATGAATCCGGACGGCGTGTTCTTATCCAACGGCCCGGGCGACCCTGAGCCTTGCGACTACGCCATCAAAGCGATTCAAGAGATTTTGACCAGCAAAAAACCGGTGTTCGGTATTTGCTTGGGCCACCAATTATTGGGCTTGGCGGTGGGCGGCAAAACCCGCAAAATGCCGTTCGGCCACCACGGTGCCAACCATCCAGTGCAAAACTTGGAAAACGGCCGCGTAATGATCACCAGCCAAAACCACGGTTTTGAAGTGGACGCAGACACGCTGCCTGAAAATGTGAAAGTAACCCACCGCTCATTGTTTGACGGCTCCTTGCAAGGCATTGAATTGACCGACCAAGTGGCATTCAGCTTCCAAGGCCACCCTGAAGCCAGCCCGGGCCCGCACGATGTGGCTTACCTGTTTGATAAATTTATCGACAGCTTAAAAGCAGCAAAAGCATAATACTGCAGATTCAGACGGCCTCTTATGGGATAAACAAGGCCGTCTGAACAATAACCATCCCACCTCAAAATAATATAAAAACCAACTGATGGCTGCTTCACGCGTGTATTCAAAGGCCGTCTGAAAAACCTTGATTGTTTCAGACGGCATGTTCATCAAGAGGAAAAATGAACATCAAAGCCCTACTCGCAAAAAAAGACATTGAATTCAGCCTGCGCCGTTACGGCATTGATGCGCTGAACTTTATGGCACTCGGCCTGTTCGGCTCGCTGATTATCGGTCTGATTTTAAAAACCGTCGGTGGCTGGACAAACCTGCCTTGGCTGGTCGAAATCGGCGGCCAAGCGCAAGCCGGTATGGGGGCAGCCATCGGCGTGGGCGTGGCCTATGCCCTGAAAGCCCCGCCGCTGGTTTTGTTTGCCAGCACCATTATCGGCTTGGCCGGTGCGGCACTGGGCGGGCCTGTCGGCTGCTTTATCGCAGTTGCCATCGGCACCGAAATCGGCAAACTGGTGAGCAAAACCACGCCGATTGACATCATCGCCACCCCTGCCGCTACCTTAATCAGCGGCATGGCCGCCGCCCAGTTTGTCGGCCCCATTATCGCCACCGCCATGACCCAAACCGGCGCGCTAATTATGTGGGCAGTCGAATTGCAACCCGTGTTGATGGGCATCATTGTTGCTGTGTTGATGGGCATGATTCTGACCCTGCCCATTTCCAGCGCCGCTGTCGCCATCGCCCTGTCACTCAGCGGCTTGGCGGCCGGCGCCGCCACCGTCGGCTGCTGCGCACAGATGGTCGGTTTCGCCGTCATGAGCTTCAAAGAAAACCGCTGGGCAGGCGTTTTGAGCCAAGGTTTGGGCACCAGCATGCTGCAAATGCCCAATATCGTGAAAAACCCGTTGATTTGGCTGCCGCCGATTATCAGCAGCGCCATTCTCGGCCCGCTGGCGACCACGGTGTTTCAAATGAGCAACATTCCGTCGGGTGCCGGCATGGGCACCAGCGGCCTTGTCGGCCAAGTCGGCACGCTCGACGCCATGGGCGGCGACACGCATATCTGGCTGGCCATCGGCCTGCTGCATTTCGTGTTGCCGGCTGTGTTGACGCTGCTGATTGCCGCGTTGATGCGTAAAAAAGGTTGGATTAAAGAGGGGGATTTGAAACTGGATATTTGATTGAACACGTCAGCTTTTCAGACGGCATCGAACAACCAAACCAAGGCCGCCTGAAAACAAAAAAGGGTTAATGTTTTTTAATTTTGATTTTTTGATAATAATATGATCTTACTTGCTTTTATCCTGATTTTCCTGATCCGTTTGGCTTCCTTGCGCATTTCCATCCGCAACGAAAAAAACCTGATTGCCGAGGGCGCGCAGCAATTCGGCGCCGGCACCTCCAAACTGCTGTCGCTGGCGCACATCGCCTACTATTTCGCCGCACTGGGCGAATCGTTTGCGCGCCAGGCCGTGTTTGACGCCGTTTCCGCCGCCGGCCTGATACTGACCGGCTGCTCGCTGGCGGTATTGTTTTACGTTATCCGCGCGCTCGGCCCGATTTGGACGGTAAAAATCTACATCCGACCAAACCACCAATTAAACCGTTCGTGGTTGTTCCGACACGTCAAACACCCGAACTACTTTTTAAACATCGTGCCCGAACTCATCGGCATCGGCCTGCTCTGCCACGGCTGGACCACCATGACCGTCGGCCTGCCCGTCTACGCCGTTATCCTCGCCTGCCGCATCCGTCAGGAACACGAGGCGATGAAACATCTGGGCAAATAAACGAACACAGAACGAACACAGGCAGCTAACCCGGCCAGACAACACCTGTCTGAAACGCCCGCCGTCTGTACAAAGAAATTTTGACACATGCAACAATTGGTTTTCAGACGGCCTCCCAAGCCGTCTGAAACTCAGATTAACCCAGCGAATAAAGAGTGAAACCATGCCCAAACGTACCGACCTAAAATCCATCTTAATCATCGGCGCCGGCCCGATTGTCATCGGCCAAGCCTGCGAATTTGACTATTCGGGCGCTCAAGCCTGTAAAGCCTTGCGTGAAGAAGGCTATAAAGTCATTCTGGTAAACTCGAATCCGGCCACCATCATGACCGACCCGGAAATGGCCGATGTGACCTACATCGAGCCGATTACTTGGCAGACAGTGGAAAAAATCATCGCCAAAGAGCGTCCTGATGCGGTATTGCCGACCATGGGCGGCCAAACGGCGCTGAACTGCGCGTTGGATTTGGCGCGCAACGGTGTGTTGGCGAAATACAATGTCGAATTGATTGGCGCAACTGAAGATGCCATCGACAAAGCCGAAGACCGTGGCCGCTTTAAAGAAGCAATGGCGAAAATCGGTTTGCATTGCCCGAAATCGTTTGTCTGCCACACCATGAACGAAGCTTTGGCGGCGCAAGAGCAAGTCGGCTTTCCAACGCTGATTCGTCCTTCGTTTACCATGGGTGGTTCGGGCGGCGGTATTGCGTATAACCGCGATGAATTTTTGGCGATTTGCGAACGCGGTTTCGATGCGTCCCCTACCCATGAATTGCTGATTGAGCAATCGGTACTCGGCTGGAAAGAGTACGAAATGGAAGTGGTGCGCGACAAAAACGACAACTGCATCATCATCTGCTCGATTGAAAACTTCGACCCGATGGGCGTGCACACCGGCGACTCCATCACCGTTGCCCCTGCGCAAACGTTGACCGACAAAGAATACCAAATCATGCGTAATGCTTCTTTGGCGGTGTTGCGCGAAATCGGTGTGGACACCGGCGGCTCCAACGTTCAATTCGCCATCAACCCTGAAAACGGCGAAATGATCGTGATTGAGATGAACCCGCGCGTATCGCGTTCGTCTGCATTGGCTTCTAAAGCCACCGGCTTCCCGATTGCCAAAGTAGCGGCCAAATTGGCCGTGGGCTTTACGTTGGACGAATTGCAAAACGACATCACCGGCGGCCGCACGCCCGCATCATTTGAGCCGTCTATCGACTATGTGATTACCAAAATCCCGCGCTTTGCCTTTGAAAAATTCCCGGCCGCCGACGACCGCCTGACCACGCAAATGAAATCGGTGGGCGAAGTGATGGCCATGGGTCGCACCATTCAAGAATCGTTCCAAAAAGCCTTGCGTGGCTTGGAAACCGGCTTGTGCGGCTTTAATCCGCGCTCGACCGATAAATCAGAAATCCGCCGCGAATTGGCCAACCCGGGCCCTGAGCGTATGCTGTTTGTGGCCGATGCCTTCCGTGCTGGTTTCAGCAAAGAAGAAGTGTTCGACATCTGCGCCATCGACCCTTGGTTCTTGGCACAAATCGAAGACTTGGTGCAAGAAGAGCAAAAAGTTTCAGACGGCCAATTAGCTGATTTGGACTACGCGGCTTTACGCCGTCTGAAACGCAAAGGTTTCTCCGACAAACGCTTGGCGCAATTGCTGAACATCAGCGAAAAAGAAGTGCGCGAACACCGCTATGCCTTGAATCTGCATCCTGTTTATAAACGCGTCGACACCTGCGCAGCTGAGTTCGCCACCGACACCGCTTACCTGTATTCGACTTACGAAGAAGAATGCGAAGCGCGCCCGAGCGACCGCAAAAAAGTGATGATTCTCGGCGGCGGTCCGAACCGCATCGGCCAAGGCATCGAGTTTGACTACTGCTGCGTACACGCTGCCCTGTCGCTGCGCGAATCCGGTTTTGAAACCATCATGGTCAACTGTAACCCTGAAACCGTTTCGACCGACTTCGACACCAGCGACCGCCTGTATTTCGAGCCGCTGACCTTGGAAGACGTATTGGAAATCGTGCGCAAAGAAAACCCTTGGGGCGTGATTGTGCATTACGGCGGCCAAACCCCGCTGAAACTGGCCAACGCCTTGGTAGAAAACGGCGTGAACATCATCGGCACATCTGCCGACAGCATTGACGCCGCCGAAGACCGCGAACGCTTCCAAAAAGTGCTCAACGATTTAGGCTTGCGCCAACCGCCTAACCGCATTGCCCACAACGAAGAAGAAGCCCTTGTGTTGGCAGAAGAAATCGGCTATCCGCTAGTGGTTCGCCCGTCTTACGTATTGGGCGGCCGCGCCATGCAGGTAGTGCATACCCAAGAGCAATTGAAAACCTATATGCGCGAAGCGGTGCAGGTTTCCGAAGACAGCCCGGTATTGCTCGACTTCTTCTTGAACAACGCCATTGAAGTCGATGTCGACTGCGTTTCAGACGGCACCGAAGTCGTGATTGGCGGCATCATGCAACACGTCGAACAAGCCGGTATCCACTCGGGCGACTCAGGCTGCTCATTACCGCCATACTCGCTGAGCCAAGAGATTCAAGACGAAATCCGCCGCCAAACCGTCGCCATGGCCAAAGCCTTGGACGTAAAAGGCCTGATGAACGTGCAATTTGCCGTGCAAGACGATGTTGTGTTCGTATTGGAAGTGAATCCACGCGCTTCACGTACCGTGCCGTTTGTGTCGAAAGCCACTTCCGTGCCGTTGGCCAAAGTCGGCGCACGCGCCATGGCCGGCATCAGCCTGAAAGAGCAAGGCGTTGAAAAAGAAGTGATTCCGGATTTCTACGCCGTGAAAGAAGCCGTGTTCCCGTTCATCAAATTCCCGGGCGTGGACACCATTTTAGGCCCTGAAATGCGCTCAACCGGCGAAGTAATGGGCGTAGGCGCCAGCTTCGGCGAAGCCTACTACAAAGCGCAACTGGGCGCAGGCGAACGCTTACCGGCCAGCGGCAAAGTCTTCTTAGCCGTACGCGACGAAGACAAACCGCTACTGACCAAAACCGCGAAAAACTTCCAAGCCTTGGGCTACGAAATCGTCGCCACACGCGGCACCGCAGCCTACTTGAAAGAGCAAGGCATCGAAGTCGGCGTGGTGAACAAAGTGTTGGAAGGCCGTCCGCACATCGTTGACGCCATCAAAAACGATGAAATCGCCTTAGTGGTGAACACCGTCGCCAGCGATGCGCAATCGGTTGCCGACAGCCACAGCATCCGCCGCACCTCCCTGACCCAACGCGTGCCACAATACACCACCATCGCCGGCGGCGAAGCCATGAGCGAAGGTGCCAAAAGCCGCGACCACTTGGGCGTGTACAGCGTGCAAGAATTACATGGCCGTCTGAAAAAAAAATAATCAGACCGTTCCATAGATGAACCAAGGCCGTCTGAAAGCGCATCTTGCGTTTTCAGACGGCCTTTTATACGGCATAATTCAAGTTAATATCAAAACCTAAATCATACCTAAGGAAACATCATGACCGGCATCCAACAACGCGCCGAACTACAACGCCGCATCTGGCAAATCGCCAACGAAGTACGCGGCTCGGTGGACGGCTGGGATTTCAAGCAATACGTTCTGGGCACCTTGTTCTACCGCTTCATCAGCGAGAACTTCGCCGCCTATATCGAAGCGGGCGATGACAGCGTGGATTATGCCAGCTTCCCCGATGACAGCCCAATTTTAGAACAAATCAAAGAAGACACCATCAAGACCAAAGGCTACTTCATCTACCCTAGCCAACTGTTCAAAAACGTCGCCGCCAAAGCCCATCAAAACGACCAGCTCAACACCGACCTAAAGGCGATCTTTGATGCCATCGAATCATCTGCCAACGGCTACGACTCTGAGCGCGACATCAAAGGCTTGTTTGCCGATTTTGATACCACGTCCAACCGCCTAGGCAACACCGTCGCCGACAAAAACAAACGCCTGTCAGCCGTCCTAAAAGGCGTGGCAGAACTGAACTTTGGCAACTTTGAGCACAACCAAATCGACCTATTCGGCGATGCTTATGAATTCTTGATCTCAAACTACGCCGCCAACGCAGGCAAATCAGGCGGCGAATTCTTCACCCCGCAACACGTCTCCAAGCTCATCGCCAAGCTTGCCATGCATGGTCAGAGCAGCATCAACAAAATCTACGACCCCGCCGCAGGTTCGGGCAGCTTGCTATTACAAGCCAAAAAGCAATTCGACGAACACATCATCCAAGATGGCTTCTTCGGGCAGGAGATCAACCACACCACCTACAACCTTGCGCGGATGAACATGTTCCTGCATAACATCAATTACGACAAGTTCGAGATTGCGCTCGGCGACACCCTGCTCAGCCCGCAATTTGGCGACGGCAAGCCCTTTGACGCCATCGTCTCCAATCCGCCCTACTCGATTAACTGGATCGGCTCGGACGACCCCACACTCATCAATGACGAACGTTTCGCCCCTGCCGGTGTGCTCGCGCCCAAGTCTAAGGCCGATTTTGCCTTCATCCTGCACGCGCTGAATTACCTGTCGGCACGCGGTCGCGCGGCGATTGTGACCTTTCCGGGGATTTTTTACCGTGGCGGCGCAGAACAGAAGATCCGCAAATATCTGGTAGAAAATAACTACGTCGAGACCGTCATCTCCCTTGCGCCCAATCTGTTCTTTGGCACGAGCATTGCCGTGAATATCCTAGTATTGGCAAAGAACAAAAAAGACCACAACGTCCAATTTATCGATGCCAGCAAATTATTCAAAAAAGAAACCAACAACAACATCCTAACTGATGACCACATCGCCCAAATCGTACAAACTTTCGCCGACAAAAGCGAAACCGCGCATTTCAGCATTAACGTTGCAGACAGCCAAATCGCCGAAAACGATTTTAATCTTTCCGTTTCCAGCTATGTGGAAGCCGAAGACACGCGCGAAGTGATTGACATCGCCGTCCTAAACGAAGAAATCCGCCAAACGGTCAGTAAAATTAGCACTTTACGCCAAAGTATTGATGAGATTATAAAAGAGATTGAGGTGTAAGATGGGCGATAGTCAAATTATTATTTTTAATCGTGATGATGGTGGTATTGGCATCAATGTTAGGGTTGAGGGCGATACGGTATGGCTCACGCAAAAAGCAATGGCGGAACTGTTTGATGTAAATACGCCAGCCATCAGTAAACATTTGAGTAATATTTTTAATGAAGGAGAGTTGCAACGAGAGGCAACTGTTTCCAAAATGGAAATAGTTCAGACAGAGGGTGCAAGACAAGTGGCAAGATTGGTGGATTTTTATAATCTTGATGCAATTATTTCAGTTGGTTATCGCATTAATTCCGCCAAAGCAACCCAATTTCGCATTTGGGCAACTCAAATTCTAAAAGAATATCTTATCAAAGGTTTTGCAATGGATGATGAACGCCTAAAAAATGTTGGGGGAGGTTCATATTTTAAAGAATTGCTAGACCGTATTAGAGATATTCGTTCTAGTGAAAAAGTGATGTATCGTCAGGTATTGGATCTATATGCCACAGCAATAGACTATACAGCAAAGAGTGATGAAAGCATTTTGTTTTTCAAGACTGTACAAAATAAATTGCATTATGCCGCTCACGGTCATACAGCCAGCGAGGTTATTTATTTTCGTGTAGATAGCGATAAGCCGTTTGCTGGATTGCAAAATTTTAAGGGTACACAGCCCACGCAAGCCGAAGCAATGATAGCCAAAAATTATCTTACCGAACAAGAATTAAAGGTTTTAAATAATTTGGTATCGGCTTATTTTGATTTTGCTGAACTAAACGCCATAGAAGAAAAACCAATGACTATGCAGGATTATATCAATGGGCTGGATAGATTATTAAATGCTACAGGGCGAGAAGTGTTGCAGGGAGCTGGTAGCATATCGCACGCACAAGCAGAAACAAAAGCCAAAAGCGGATATAAAAAATACAAGGCAAAAACCTTGTCCGATGTAGAAAAGTCCTACCTTGAAGTCATTAGTCATTTAAACAAGACAGCCAAAAAAGCGAGTAAAAAATAATGCACACCTTTATTAAAAATCTCTTAAATGGGCAGTCAGTGGAATGGAAAAAGCTTTGGGAGGTAACTATTTGGGATAAAAAATTTAATGCTGTCCCAAAAGAAAACCAACCAAAAATTGAAAAGCACTATTACTTTCTGGCAAGTGATTTAAAAAAATTAGCCGTACAAGATGGTAATGTAAAGCTACTAACAACCAATATATCAGATCTTTGGACAACAGAAGAATTAGCGGGTGATAAGATCAATGAAGGTGAAATTATCGCAATTCCAGGGGGAGGAAATCCCATAGTTCAGTACTACAAAGGCAAATATATTACAGCTGACAATCGTATTGCAACTTCAAGTGATAAAAATGTACTAGATAATAAATTTTTATACTACTTTTTGCTAAGCAGGCTTGATTTAATTAGCTCTTTTTATCGTGGCTCAGGCATCAAACATCCTAGCATGTTTGATGTTCTTGAAATGAAAATCCCCATTCCCCCACTGGAAGCGCAACGTAAAATTGTCCAAGTATTGGACAATTTTACGGAGCTTACAGCGGAGCTTACAGCGGAGCTTACAGCGGAGCTTACAGCGCGAAAAAAACAATATGAATATTACCGCAACCTACTGTTAGATTTTAATAATCCAACAGGGGGGGGTAATTGGCTTTTTCAATCAAGAAACCCTTTTTCAGACGGCCTGAAAGTGGAATGGAAGAGTTTGGGGGAGGTTATTTTACATTTGCGAACAGGATTAAATCCAAGAAATAATTTTAAATTAAATACACCTGATGCAAGAAATTCTTATGTAACCGTGAGGGAATTAGCAGGAACAACTGTTGAGATAACAGAAAAAACAGATAAGGTTAATGATGAAGCATTACATATCATCAATAATCGTTCTAACTTGAAAGTTGGCGATATTCTTTTTTCTGGAACAGGAACAATAGGCAGAACTGCTTTTATTGATAAAAAACCAGAGAATTGGAATATTAAAGAAGGTGTTTATGCAATAACCGTGAACAGTGAGATAATTTATCCAATGTTTTTGTTAAGATTATTTCAGTCTACCTCAATTTTAAACAAAATTAAATCACTCACAATGGGTTCAACAGTTCAAAGCATTGCTATGGCGGACTTAAGAAAAATAAAAATCCCAATCCCCCCATTAGAAACTCAAGCCCAAATTGTCGCCATTCTGGATAAATTTGACACGCTCACGCACTCCATCAGCGAAGGCTTGCCGCGTGAGATTGAATTGCGGCAAAAGCAGTATGAATATTACCGCGAACGCTTGCTGAACTTTGATGCCGTCTGAAATGATTTACCGAGCCAAAAATAAGAAATGAGAGATAAGCTATTGTTTCCGCTCAATATGAAACAGGAAAACAGATGGATGATTTGATTATCTACAACAGCGATGACGGCAAGGTCCAAGTGGCTTTATTGGTTGCCGATGATGAAGCCTGGCTGACGCAAAGCCAGCTTGCCGAACTTTTTGACACCTCGGTGCCCAACATTGCCACGCACATCAAAAACATCATAGAAGACAATGAATTGGATGCAGATTCAGTTATTAAGGATTATTTAATAACTGCCCAAGACGGCAAGCATTATCAGGTCAAGCATTATGCCTTGGCGATGATTTTGGCCGTGGGTTTTCGTGTCCGCAGTCCGCGCGGGGTGCAGTTTCGCCGTTGGGCAAATACGCAGTTGCGCGCCTTTTTGGATAAGGGCTTTCTGCTGGATAAAGACCGCTTGAAAAATCCGCAAGGCAGGCTGGACCATTTGCCGAAGATTTGCAGGCTTTGACGCATCTGCAAGCCGATTTGGAAAAAGAAAACCTTAATTGTATTCAATCTATAGCTTTCAGGCAGCCTGAAAAGGAAACCATCATGACCACCGACACCCGCCCCATCGCCGAAACCAATCATTTTATCGTCCTAGACAGCTACGACAAAATCGACCAATCAGGCGCAGCCTATCAGAGCGAGAGCGATTTGGAGCGCGAGCTGGTGGCTGACTTACAGGCACAGGGCTACGAATACCGCCGCGATTTGAACACGCATGATAAGCTGCTGGCCAATGTGCGCGAGCAGCTACAGCGGCTCAATGCGATGGTGTTCTCAGACGGCGAATGGGCGCGCTTCGTGCTTGAATATCTTGATAGGCCGTCTGAAAACATGATCGAGAAAACGCGCAAAATCCATGACAATCATGTCTGCGATTTTGTGTTTGATGATGGGCACATCCAAAATATCTACCTTGTCGATAAGAAGAACATCACCCGCAACCACCTGCAGGTGATCAACCAATTCGCCCAAACCGGCAGCCACGCCAACCGCTATGACGTGACGGTCTTGGTGAATGGGCTGCCCTTGATACAGATCGAGCTCAAAAAACGCGGCATGGCGATTCGTGAAGCGTTCAATCAGGTACACCGCTACACCAAAGAAAGCTTTAATCACGAGAATTCTTTATTTAAGTTTCTACAGATTTTTGTGATCAGCAACGGCACAGATACGCGCTATTTCGCCAATACCACCCGCCGCGACAAGAACAGCTTTGACTTTACAATGAACTGGGCGCGTGCGGACAATACACCGATTAAGGATTTAAAAGACTTTACCGCCACGTTCTTTCAGAAAAACACCCTGCTGTCGGTGCTGCTGCGCTATTCGGTGTTCGATGTGTCGAACACGCTGCTAATCATGCGCCCTTATCAAATCGCGGCAGCGGAACGGATTCTGTGGAAAATCAGAAGCTCCGCCCAAGCCAAGAACTGGAGCAAGGCCGAGAGCGGTGGCTTTATTTGGCACACCACCGGCAGCGGCAAAACGTTGACCAGCTTTAAGGCTGCACGTTTGGCAACGGAATTGGAATTTATTGATAAAGTCTTTTTTGTGGTGGACAGAAAAGACCTCGATTATCAAACCATGAAGGAATACCAACGCTTTTCGCCTGATAGCGTCAACGGCTCGGAAAGCACCGCCGGCTTGAAGCGAAATCTGGATAAAAACGACAATAAAATCATCGTTACCACCATTCAAAAGCTGAACAACCTGATGAAATCGGAAGACAATCTGCCGATTTATCAGAAGCAAGTAGTGTTTATTTTTGACGAATGCCACCGCTCACAATTTGGCGAAGCGCAGAAAAATCTGAAGAAGAAATTTGAAAAATTCTGCCAGTTTGGCTTTACCGGCACGCCGATTTTCCCTGATGATATTGTTAATGGCGAGCTAATTAGAAAAGGTAATGCCTTGGGCACAGAGACCACACAGAGTGTATTCGGTCGGCAGTTGCACTCTTATGTGATTACTGATGCGATTCGCGATGAGAAAGTATTGAAGTTCAAGGTTGATTACAATGATGTCCGCCCACAATTCAAATCTTTAGAGACAGAGCAGGATTTGGACAAATTATCTGCCGCGGAAAACAAACAAGCGCTTTTGCACCCCGAGCGCATCCGCGAGATTACGCAGTATATTTTGGATAATTTTAAACACAAAACCCACCGCTTACATGCAGGCGGTAAGGGCTTTAATGCGATGTTTGCCGTGAGTAGTGTGGATGCCGCCAAAGCCTATTACGAAGCGTTTAAAAACCTACAAAAAGACCATGAAAAACCGCTGAAAGTCGCGACCATCTTCTCGTTCGCCGCCAATGAAGAGCAAGGTGCTATTGGCAGCATTGAAGATGAGAGCTTTGAACCTGATGCGATGAACAGTAGCGCCAAGGAATTCTTGAACGCGGCGATTGCTGATTACAACGCTCTATTTAAAAGCAACTACAACACCAATAGTCGCGAATTTCAAAATTATTATCGGGATTTGGCCAAACGCGTCAAAAATCAAGAAGTGGATTTATTAATTGTAGTCGGGATGTTCTTGACCGGCTTCGATGCGCCGACACTAAACACCTTATTCGTAGATAAAAACCTGCGTTATCACGGCTTGATGCAGGCCTATTCACGCACCAACCGCATTTATGACGCTACCAAGTCTTTCGGCAATATCGTGACCTTCCGCGACTTGGAGCAGGCGACCATCGATGCCATCACCCTATTCGGCAACAAAAACACCAGAAACGTGGTGCTAGAGAAAAGCTATGAAGAATATATGGAGGGCTACACCGACCAGCAAACCGGTGAAGCACGACGCGGCTATCTGGAGGTGGTGCAGGAATTAAACACCCGTTTCCCCGATCCTGACAGCATCGTCACCGAGAAGGACAAAAAAGAATTTGCCAAACTATTCGGCGAATACCTGCGCGTGGAAAATGTTTTACAGAATTACGATGAATTCACCGCACTCAAAGAAATACAGACGGTTAATCTTGATGATAAAGCTGCGGTGGCGGAATTTAAAGATAAGTTCCATTTAAGCGATGATGATTTCAACGCTATCCAGAGCGTACCGATGCCGTCTGAAAGAGTGGTGCAGGATTATCGTTCTACCTATAACGACATCCGCGATTGGCTACGCCAGCAAAAAGAATCAGAGAAACAAAACCAAAGCCAAATCGATTGGGATGATGTGGTTTTTGAAGTGGATTTGTTAAAGTCACAAGAAATCAACTTGGACTATATTTTGGAATTGATTTTTGAACACAATCAAAAAATCAAAGACAAAAGCGCTTTGGTGGAAGAAATCCGCCGCACCATCCGCGCCAGTATCGGCAACCGCGCCAAAGAAACTTTGGTGGTGGATTTCATCAATGAAACCAATTTGGATGCCATTGAAGACAAGCCGTCTATTCTAGATGAATTCTATCAATTCGCCCAAGAAAAACAGCAACAGGAAGCAGAAGCGCTGATTGAAGAGAATGGCTTGAATACCGAGGCAGCCAAGCGCTACCTAATGATCTCACTCAAACGCGAATATGCCAGCGAAAACGGCACGGATTTGAATAGTGTATTACCCAAAATGAGCCCACTCAACCCTAACTATTTGACCGCCAAGCAGAGCATTTTCCAAAAAATTGCTGATTTTGTGGAGAAATTCAAAGGTATTGGTGGTGTAGTGTAGATAGCTGGTCTATCGATTAAGAATAGAGAGGCCATCTGAAAGATTCATCTTTCAGACGGCCTTTTTGCTATAATTGCCGTTCCTACATCCAACCGCTTTAAAGATAACTCCATGCTGCCACCACGCCATGCCATCGAAACTTTTATCAATGAAAAAGCCCTGCCGGCCAGTATTGAGCGTGCGCGGGATTATCGGGCGGAATTGGTGGAAATAGATGGCAATCGGGCGACATTTCAATGCAAAGGTTCGTATAAGCAGACCTACCGGCAGATGGTTGAATTTAATGAAAACAAACCGGTTAAGGTTTCATGTTCCTGCCCTTATCAAAACGGCGGCATCTGCAAACATACGGTGGCGGCTTTGCGCCAATTGGCGGCGATGAGTGACAATGGTCAGCCTGAAAAGAAAACCAAGCCGACTCGGTCTGCCAAGCCGAAAGAAACGCTGCTGCGTTATCCGCTCTTGGACGGGGGATTGGTTGATTTTCAAAGCATTTGGGCTGACTTTAGCCGTTTCACCAATTTTTCGTTTTATACCGCCGACTGCCGCATTATGGATTTTGAGCCGGGCAAATGGACGTTTGAAGCCAGTGATTGGCAAGGGACATTCCGTTCTACGTTAACAAGGCTGTCTGAACAAGAAGTCGGGCTTGCTTGCAACTGCACCCACAAAACCGCTAAACAATATTGCAGCCATATGGCGGCAATGGTCAGACTGGCAGCGGAAAATCTGGGGGCGGAGTGTCTGCTGCCTGATTACCGCGAACGCTTTATTGCCGATGTGCTCAGCGATTACGGCATGACGCCGCAAGACGATTACGCTGAGTTTTTTGATTTTTCCATCGATGATGAAGGCTTTGTGATCCAATCGAAAGTGCCCGACTTGATGCCGCTGCACTTTTCGTTGGTTTCTCGCACCATACCGTCTGAAATTTCCGCTAAAACTGCTTTGCCGCCCAAAGCGGGTTTGGTGTTGGCATTGAATTTTGACGAAGGTGTTTTTCAAGAATTTGTGCTCTATTACGCCAACCTTAAGAAAAACGGTGAAATCTCGGCCAATTTAAAAGAGATCAGTGATGTAAATGCCGGCAGCGTCTTGTTTAACGGCATGTTGCCTGACGAAGCCAAAGACATCTGGTATACCCTGCAAGCCATGAATGAGCAGTATCTCGAGTTTGCTGAAGAGCAAAACGTTGATGCGCTCGGGAAAACAGTGGCGGCCTTCAACCGATTTTTGCAAACCTTCCCCGATTTGCCGCTGTTTGCCGCCCAAGGCCCGTCCTATGCCCGCACCGGCAGCCTCAACCGCCTCTCCCCGATTACCGTTTCGACCGAACCTGCCGGCCTAAGCTACCGTTTTAAAGAGGACGGCGCGCTATACCGCCTTGAGGGCAGGATTATACTCGGCGGCAAATCTGTCCGCCCCAGTTTGTTGGGCAAAGCGGTCAATCCTTTTTTCATTTATCGCGCCGATACGCTCACACGCTATCCCGATGCCAAAACTGCCGCCGACATCATGCGCTGTGTGGTGCATCCGAGCTTGGCCGTACTCAAACGCCATGCCGAAACCTTCCGTCGAAACATCATCGCACCCTTGGCAAAACATTACCCCATCACCAGCCGCGATTTTGTCACCCCTCCGAAAACGAAGCGCAAACAAACGGCAAATACGCCAAACGGTGCTGATTGCTCTTTTCAAAAACAGGTTTACGTCCGCGATTCAGACGGCCTCATCCGCTTCTCACCGGCCGCACAATATGACGAAACATTGATCGAACTACCTAGCCATGCCTTGCGCCTGCACATTCAAGACGGCAAATTCCACCGCCTTGAGCGCGATGAAGCGCAAGAGCAGGCATTTTTGCGTTTTTTTGAAGCCTTACATCCGGATTTTGCCCAAGTTTCAGACGGCCTATATCTGCTCACGCCCGAACAACTGACACAAGACTTTTGGTTCATCGACTTTGCCGACAGCTTAAAAAACCAAGGCATCGAGCTTTTGGGTGCCAAGGATTTGAAATCGTGGCGTTACAACCTCAATAAACCGCAAATCAGCATCCGCACCGAATCGGGCACGGATTGGTTCGACCTCAACATAGCCATCCGTTACGGCGAAGAAACCGTCAACCTGAAAGACATACACAAAGCCTTTGTCAACCGGCAAAATTTCGTCACACTTTCAGACGGCACCATCGGCATGCTGCCCGAAAGCTGGCTGGAACAGTTTGCGCCGTATTTTCAGGCAGGTGAAGTGAAAAAAGACAGCATCCGCCTGTCGCCCTACCAATTCGGCATCATCGACCAGCTCTATGAAAGTTTGGACGACAAGCCGGAATTTTTGCACACCTTATACCAACGCCGACAACGGCTGCAAAACCTGTCAGCCCAGCCCGACGTACAACTTTCAGACGGCCTCAACGCCACCCTGCGCCCCTATCAGCAACACGGCTTGAACTGGCTGGCTTTTCTGCATGCCAACGGTTTAGGCGGCTGCTTGGCCGACGACATGGGTTTGGGCAAAACACTGCAAACCATCGCCTTTTTGCATTACCTCAAAACCACCCACACACCGGACAAACCCAGCCTGATTGTCGCCCCCACCAGCCTCACCTTCAACTGGCTGGCCGAAATCAAAAAATTCTGCCCGGGTTTGCGCGTATTGGATTACACCGGCGCAGGCCGTCTGAAAGATAGCGCTTCATTTGACGGCTGCGATGTCGTGCTCACCACTTACGGCACGCTGTTGCAGGACATCGAACTGCTGCAAGGCTACCGTTTCAGCTACCTGATTCTCGACGAAAGCCAAGCCATCAAAAACCCGCTGTCGCAACGCTACAAAGCCGCCCGCCTGATACAGGCCGACAACCGCCTGATTCTGAGCGGCACCCCCATCGAAAACAACACTTTCGATTTATACACGCAGCTCAATTTCCTCAATCCCGGCCTGCTCGGCAGCCAAAGCCATTTCAAAAGCCGCTTTGCCGATGCCATCGACAAAAAACAAGACCAACAAGCCGCTGCCCTGCTGGCCAAAATGGTGCATCCTTTCATCTTGCGCCGCACCAAAAATCAGGTGGCACACGAATTGCCGCCCAAAACCGAAAGCGTGATTTATTGCGAAATGGGCAAAGCGCAACGCAAAGCGTACGACCGTGTCAAAGAGCAATACCGCACTTATTTGCTGGACAAAATCGGTTCAGACGGCATCAACAAATCGCAAATGTATATTCTCGAAGGCCTGACCAAATTGCGCCAAATCTGCAACAGCCCCGCGCTTTTAGCAGATGCCGATTACGGCAGCGAATCGGTCAAGCTCGACACCTTGGTGGAACACATCAAAGACAAAACCGGACAACACAAAATCCTCGTGTTCTCCAGCTTCGTCAAAATGCTTGCCCTGATCGAAGGCCGTCTGAACGCAGAAAACATCGCCTACGAATACCTCGACGGCCAAACACGCAACCGTCAGCAAAAAGTCGACCGCTTCCAAAACAACGCCGACATCCGCGTATTCCTCATCAGCACCAAAGCGGGCGGCACCGGACTGAACCTCACCGAAGCCGATTACGTGTTCATCGTCGACCCGTGGTGGAACCCGGCGGTAGAAAACCAAGCCATCGACCGCTGCTACCGCATCGGCCAAACCAAACAAGTCATGGCCTACCGCCTCATCTGCCGCGATACCGTCGAAGAAAAAATCCTCGCCTTACAGCAGAAAAAACAAGGCATTGCCGACAGCCTAATCAGCGTGGACAACGAGAAAAAATCGTTTGATTTGGATGAAGTGAAAAACTTGTTTGAATAGGCAGGAAAAAACAAACAGGCCGTCTGAAGTTAATTCTTTCAGACGGCCTTTTCATCATCTATTCATCACGTTAAAACATAGGTTGAGACCTTTGCAAAATCTCTATCTTTGGCACATTTCTTCGTTGTGCGCTGCTCGAAAGCTTGCCTATCTCAATGATATGTCTGCGCTTTCTGCGCTGCTACAACTTTGAACTGTACTCAAATCTAGGGTTTTGCAAAGGTCTCAGGTTCACAAATCCAAAACCAACCGCTCCGAACGCGCGCGTGAGCAACACGGGGTGAAGATTTTGCCTTCGGCGTGTTCTTCTTCGGTGAGGAACTGGTCGCGGTGCAGCGCTTCGCCTTCGATTAAGTTGGTCAGGCAGGTGCCGCAGATGCCTTCTTCGCAGGAGACGGGCACGAAATAGCCTGCTTCTTCCAACACTTGAGTAATGCTTTTGTCGGCGGGTACGTCAATCACGGCGCCGTCGCTGGCGATTTGGATTTGAAACGGGCGGTTTGCCGATTCGTCCAAAGGGGCGGCTTGGAACAGTTCGCGGTGCAGGTTTTCAGACGGCCAGCCTTTTTCTGAGGCCGTCTGAAATACGGCATCCATAAAACCTAATGGGCCGCAGGTGTAAAGATGCAGGCCTTCTGCCGGCGCTTCGACCATGCGTTGCAATAGTTCGGGCGAGGTGCGCGGGCTTTGGCACACCAGCTCGACTTTATCGGCCACGTCGACTTGTTGCAGGCGCTCGGCGAAAATGGCGTCGGCTTCGTCGCGGCAGAAGTAATACAGCTTCACGTCTATGCCCTGCTGCAACAAGGCATCAAACATGGCCATCAGCGGGGTAATGCCGATGCCGCCGGCAAACAGCAAAGCGCGTTGTTGGTATTCGGCCAAGGGAAACAGGTTGCGCGGCTCGCTAATCTCAAGCGTATCGCCGACTTGAATCTGCTCATGGATATACTGCGAGCCGCCGCGTGAGGCTTCGTCGCGCAACACAGCGATGCGATATTGGTTGTCCGTCATCGGGTATTGGCAGAGCGAATACTGGCGGATGAGGCCGTTGCCGAGATTCAGGTCGATGTGTGCGCCAGCGGTGTAATCCGGCAAACTGCTGCCTGCTTCGGGCTGCAGGGTAATCAGCTTGACTTTGCTGCCGCAGCTGCGGACTTCGGTCACGTGCGCTTTCATGATTCGGCTCCGGTGGTTTGGGCCGCTTGTTCGGCTTGGATTTTTTTGTCGATAATTTTACGCGCTTGCACGCCGCCAGAATCGATGTTCAGCATCAACAGGCGACGTTCGGGCTGCTCACTCAGGTTTTGCTGCTGTTTTTCCAGCATTTCCAAGTCTTCACTGAAAATCTTGCCTTGGCCTTCACGGATTTGGCGCGTGGTTTCTTCGTCTTGCGCGTTGAAATGGCGCGCCATGCCCCAGAAATACCAATGCGAGGTATCGGTTTCCGGTGTGATGAAATCGACCACGATGCTGGATACTTTGTGTTCTTCCGGTGCGTGATAACCGCCGTGCCCTGCTTCGGCTACGCCCACTTCGATGTGCACGTTGCTCGGTAAGTGGAAATGGCAGCGCTGCCAGCGGTCAACCAATTGCGTTTCGTCCAAACCTTTGGAACGCATACACGATTGCCAGAAAGGCGGCGCGTAAATGTTTTCCATATTGCGCTCAAGCGTCACCACATCGCCTTTTACGGTGGTTTTCAGCGGGGTTTCGTCGATTTCTTTCTGACCGATGCTGCTGGCGTGTACATAGGTTTCGTGGGTCAAATCCATCAGGTTATCGATCATCAGGCGGTAATCGGCTTTGATGTGATACAGGCCGCCGCCATACGCCCATTCATCGCTTTCCGCCCATTCCAAATAAGGCAGCAATGATTCGTCGGCGCTTTCTTTGTCGCCCGCCCAAAACCAGATAAAGCCGTATTTTTCCACCACGGCATACGGGCGGATACACGGGAAACTTTGCACGCGCTGCATAGGCATGGCTTGCGGTTTGCCTTTGCAGTCGAGCTCTAAACCATGATAGCCGCAGACCAAATTGCCGTCGCGCACAAAACCCAACGACAATGGCGCGCCACGATGCGGACAAAAGTCTTCCACGGCAGCAATGCCGTCTTTGCCGCGGAACAACACGATTTTTTCATTGCAGATGGTGCGGCCCAGCGGCTTATCGCCGACTTCTTCGCTGCGTGCGGCAACATACCAGGCATTGCGGATAAAGGTAGGGGTGGTGGTCATGATGGCTCCTTTGTGTTTTGATTTTTATGTTTTTATTGGTTTATGACAGGCCGTCTGAAATGTTCAGACGGCCTGTTGTTTCTCTTTGGGAAAAATTTAATCGACAAGGGCAAGTGCTGTCAACAAAATTGTATCCAAAATTTTAAAATTTACCATTTGATTAAAAATCATAAATTTTAATTTTAATTAAATCATATGCTTAATTTTGTAATCAGAATTTCAAAAACAATACCCGGAAACAATCATTGATTTTTGTATCCAATTTCGCTATTGTTTTTTTCATCGGCTTTATCGGCGGCAAGCCTTTGAATCCGACACAAAAAAACAATATTTTCTTGAGGAGAGAAACCATGAATGCCGCAACACTCAAGCAGCAAATCGACCAAAAGCCCATGAATGCTTTTCAATGGTCGGTGGTTGCCATCTGTATCTGTCTTAATGTCATCGACGGCTTTGATGTCTTGGTGATGGCGTTTACCGCCTCGGCGGTGGCCAAAGAATGGGGGCTGTCGGGCTCGGAAATCGGCCTGTTGTTAAGCGCCGGCCTGTTCGGCATGGCGGCCGGTTCGCTTACACTCGCACCGCAAGCGGATAGATTCGGCCGCAAACCGGTAATTTTGTTGTCGCTGGTGGTTGTGTCGGTCGGCATGATTTTAAGCAGCTTCAGCACTTCCGCTTTGGAACTGGGCGTTTTGCGCTTTATCACCGGCTTAGGTATCAGCGGCATTTTGGCCAGCAGCAATGTGTTGACCAGTGAATTTTCATCCGCCAAATGGCGCAGCCTGACCATCAGCCTGCAATCGGCGGGCTACGGCATCGGCGCAACCGGTGGCGGTTTGGTGTCGATGTATCTGATTAAAGCCTACGGTTGGCAATCGGTTTTCCTGTTCGGCGGTCTGCTTTCCACCGCTTTCATTTTCGTGGCGTTACTGCGTCTGCCCGAATCATTGGAATTTCTACTGTCGCAACAGCCCAAAGCCGCTTTAGTCAAAGCGCAAAAGCTCACCGCCAAACTCAGTTTGCCGCGCCTTGATGTGCTGCCGCCCAAACCACAATTAAACCAACAAACCCCTTCCGGCTTCTGCAGCCTGTTTGGCGAGGGCAAAACCATGCCGACGCTGATGATTTGGGCGGCGTTTTTCTTGGTGATGTTCGCGTTTTACTGCATTTTGAGTTGGACACCGAAGCTCTTGACCGGCGCCGGTATGACTGCAGAACAAGGCATCAGCGTCGGCATTTGGATGAATATCGGCTCGATGTTCGGCGCGGTGTTAATCGGCTTCTTGGGCACACGTTTCAATATTAAAACTGTACATGCCGTGTTCCTGCTGCTCACCGCGCTGCTGACGCTTACCTTTGCCCAAAGCTTGTCGCAGCTCTCTTTGGCCATGGCTTTGGCGTTTTTTCTCGGCAGCTTTGCCAACGGCTCGGTGGCCGGTTTGTACGCTGTGGCACCGACACTTTACGAATCCGCCAACCGCGCCCGCGGCGTCGGTACCGCCATTACGCTCGGCCGCGTCGGCAGCATTGTATCGCCGATGATTATCGGTTTCCTGCTCGATGCCGGTTGGCAGCCGGTGGGCTTGTTCTACCTGAATGCGGTGGTGTTTGCCTTGGCGATTTTGGCAGTATTAAAACTGAGAAAACTCAAGCCGGTTTGATATAATCGCGTATCGTTCAGGCCGTCTGAAACAGCAGACGAAACCGTTTTATCACCGTTTCGTTTCGGCCTTTCAGACGGCCTATTTAATGGATACTCATCATGAAGAAAAAAATCTATTTATTGTGCGGTTTATTGTGTGATGCCACGGTTTGGCAACACCAAGCCGCCGCCCTTGCGCCCTATTTTGATGTGGAAACGTTCAGCTTTCAGGGTTTTGACAGTTTGACGGCGATGGCAGAACACGTTTTGGCGCAAGGTTCGGATTCTTTTATTCTGGCCGGGCATTCCATGGGTGCACGCGTGGCCTTGGAAATCTGTCGCTTGGCACCGCAGCGCGTGGAGAAGCTGATTTTGCTCGACACCGGTATTCACCCGCTTAAAGCGGGCGAAACTGAAAAGCGCGCTGCCTTGGTTCGAGCTGCCGAAGAAAGCGGTATGCTGCACTTAATCGAGCATTGGCTGCTGCCGATGCTGGCCGAACATCACCGCACGCAGCCGGAAATGGTGCAGCCACTGGCAGAGATGGTGTTGCGCTTTACGCCTGAAGATCTTGCCAAGCAGATCCACGCGCTGGTTCACCGCCCTGATGCGGCTGCGGTGTTGCGCGGGATTCGCTGCCCGTTGCTCTTGGGCGTTGGCGAATTGGATGCGTGGAGTCCGGTCGCGCAACACACCGCCATGCAGGAAATCGCACCGCATGCCGAATTGGTCGTGTTCCCACAAGCCGGTCATATGGCGCCTTTTGAAACGCCGCAAACCGTCAGCGAAAGTTTGCTGCAATGGCTGCTACCGGATAGTCAGGCCGTCTGAAATAAGGAAATACTATGGAACACAACCATCAGGTTTTGGTGCGCTTGCGTGAAATGATTGCCGATGGCGAACTCAAACCGGGCGAGCGCATCACCGAGATTCCAACCGCGGAAAAGCTTGGCGTGTCGCGCTTGCCGGTGCGCATGGCTTTGCAGATTTTGGAGCAGGAAGGCTTGGTCGAACGCCTGCCCAAACGCGGCTATACCGCCCGCAAAATCACTTCGGCGGATTTTCTCAACGCGCTGGAAGTGCGTGGCGCATTGGAAGGTTTGGCGGCGCGTCAGGCGGCGGAATTGGGTATGCCGTCTGAAAGCATTGCCCTGCTCGAGCAAGGTTTGGCCGAATTGGATATGGTGTTCGAGCGCGACGTATTCGGCATTGAAGAAGTGGAAATTTATCAAAAATTCAATGTCTTGTTTCACGATGCGGTGATTGATGCTTCGCAAAATCCGGTGATTCGCATGGCCTTGGCGAAAATCGAAAGCCTGCCGTTTTCATCGATTCAATCGCTGGTCATCGACCGACGCGAAATGCCACGCGAGAAAAAACGCCTGCTCTATGCCCACTTGCAGCACCATGCCATTTTGCGCGCACTTTGCAGCCGCCAAAGCACACGGGCAGAAGCCTTGATGCGCGAACACGCGCAATCGCCGGTGTTGTTTACCGATTTGCTCAACCGTTTTGAAAACCGCCCCGAATCGCTGCATATTGTGCAGGAAAGCGATTAACAATAAGGCCGTCTGAAAATGATTCTTTCAGACGGCCTTATGTATTCCAATCAAACTTTAAGCCAACGGTGCCAACAGTTTCTCAAAAGCTTCTTCAAACTGTTTCAAGCCGTCTTCCTGCAAACGGGTAGCCAAGGCTTCCAAATCGACGCCGAGTTTTTCCGCTTCGGCCAGTTGTGCCAAGGCTTCGTCGGTGTTGTCGGTCAGCGTGGCTTTAGCCGTGCCGTGATCAACAAAGGCTTTCAGCGTGGCATCCGGCACAGTATTCACTGTGTGCGCGCCAATCAGGCTGTCAACGTATAAGGTATCCGGATGGTCTGGATTTTTCACGCCGGTTGATGCCCACAATAATTGCACGCGGTTGGCACCTTTGGCGGCCAATTCGGTAAATTCGGCGCTGCTGAAGAATTGTTCCCAATCTTGGTAAGCGGCTTTGGCCAAGGCGATGGCGATCTTGCCTTTTAAATGTTCCGGCAAGGTTGCGTCCAAAGCGGCATCCACGCGCGAAATAAAGAAGCTGGCCACCACTTGAATGTGGTCAACCGGCAAACCGGCTGCCACGCGTTTGGCGATGCCGCGCTGGTAAGCAGCGTAAGCTTTCAGGGTTTGCGCACGCGAAAACAGCAAGGTCAGGTTAATAGACAGGCCGTCTGAAACCAATTGCTCCAACGCTTCGACACCGGCATCGGTGGTCGGCACTTTAATCATCACGTTTTTGCGGCCGATGGCATCGTGTAAGCGTTTGGCTTCGGCCACGGTGCCGGCAGCGTCTTTTGCCAATTCCGGCGCCACTTCCAAGCTGACGAAACCGGTTTTGCCGCCGGTAGATTCGTGTTCGGCCAGCAACACATCACAAGCCGCCTGCACATCGGCAATCGCTAAGGTTTCATAACGCTCTTTCGGGCTCAAATCCTGCGCTTTCAAAGCGGCCACTTCATCGGCATACAATTCGTCACCGGCAAAGGCTTTTTGGAAAATCGCCGGATTGGAAGTCACGCCGCACACGCCTTGCTTGGCCATTTCGGCCAATTCGCCGCTTTGCACCAGCGAGCGGGATAAGTTGTCCAACCAGATTTGTTGGCCTAATGCTTTAACGTCCGATAAAATAGTCATCTCTGAATCCTTTTTGTTGAGCGGGTTTATATTTATAGCAAAACCGATGGATTTTCACTATACCTTGATTTCCAGCCTTTGAACAGTATCACCCTTTGACGGACACAATGATGACAACGACCGAATCTTACTTACCTTGGGCGCGCGATGTGTTGCATATCGAAGCGGAAGCCTTGCACGAAATCGCCGATGAATTGGACGAACATTTTGTTCAGGCTGCTGAAGCCTTGCTGCATTGCCAAGGCCGCGTGGTAATTATGGGCATGGGCAAATCGGGGCACATCGCCCGCAAAATGGCCGCTACCATGGCATCCACCGGCACCCCCGCTTTTTTCGTGCATCCGGCCGAAGCAGCACACGGCGATTTGGGCATGATTGTCGATGGCGACGTGGTGATGGCGGTGTCAAATTCTGGTGAAAGCGATGAAATTGCGGCAATTATTCCGGCCTTGAAACGTAAAAACGTGACCTTAATCTGCATTACCGCCCGCCCGACTTCAACCATGGCGCGTCATGCCGACATCCATATCATGGCTTCGGTCTCCAAAGAAGCCTGCCCGCTCGGTTTGGCACCGACTTCCAGCACCACCGCCGTGATGGCACTGGGCGATGCCTTGGCGATCGTGTTGCTGAAAGCGCGCGCGTTCACACCTGATGATTTTGCGCTCAGCCACCCTGCCGGCAGCTTGGGCAAACGTCTGCTGCTGCGCGTGGCCGACATCATGCACGGCGGCGACGAACTGCCTGCGGTGGTGAGCGGCACCTTGCTAAAAGACGCGATTGTGCGCATGAGCGAAAAAGGCTTGGGCATGTTGGCCGTGACCGATGATGAAGGCCGTCTGAAAGGCGTGTTCACCGATGGCGATTTGCGCCGCCTGTTCCAACAGCGCGATGATTTCAAAGGATTAACCGTCAACGACATCATGCACGCCAAACCGAAAACCATTGCCGCCGACAAGCTCGCCACCGAAGCCTTGAAACATATGCAGGCCAATCATGTGAACGGTCTTTTAGTGACCGATTCAGACGGCCTGTTAATCGGCGCGCTCAATATGCACGATTTGCTGATGGCGCGTATTGTGTAAGGCTGCAAAACTTTACCAACCGTTTATTCTACCCAAAACGTTTCAGACGGCCTTTATGCTAGAATAGGCCGTCTGAACAAGGAATCCGCCATGCAGAGCTTATCCCCCGAATTGCAACAGCGCGCCGCCGCGATTAAATTGTTGATTTTAGACGTGGACGGCGTATTAACCGACGGCCATATCTACATCCGCGACACCGGCGAGGAAATCAAATCTTTCCACACGCTCGACGGCCACGGCATCAAAATGCTGGCAGCCAGCGGCGTTCAGACGGCCATTATTACCGGCCGCGATGCGCCATCGGTCGGCATTCGCGTGCAGCAATTGGGCATTGCCTATTATTTCAAAGGCATCCACGATAAGCGTGCGGCCTATGCCCAATTGCGCGAGCAAGCGGGCATGGCGGAACACGAATGCGCGTTTGTCGGCGATGATGTGGTCGATTTGCCGGTGATGGTGCGCTGTGGTTTGCCGGTGGCTGTGCCTGAAGCGCACTGGTTCACGCGCGAACACGCGGCCTACATCACCCAACGCCCTGCCGGTAAAGGCGCAGTGCGCGAAGTGTGCGATTTGATTATGCAGGCACAAGGCACCTTGCAGCCTGCTTTGGACGAGTATATTAAATGAAAATAAGATGGCAATACGGCTTGGCCTTTCCTTTGATTCTGGCCGTCGCACTCGGCGGCCTGTCGGCTTGGCTCGGCCGCATCAGCGAGATTCAAACGGAAGAAGTGCAACTCAATCCCGATGAGCCGCAATATTGGATGGGCGGCATGGAAGGCAAGCGTTTTGACGAGCAAGGTAATTTGCAAGAACATTTCACCGCTACTGAAGCGTTCCAATTGCCCAACAGTAAAGACGTGCACTTCCGATCACCTAAATTAGATGTACACCAGCAAGGCAAGCTAGCGTATCAAGTGGAAGGCAAAGAAGGCCTGTATAACACCGATACGCGCGTCGCCGTGTTCCAAAAAGAAGTATTGCTGACCAAGCCGGCCGATGGCACCCACCCTGCCGGCACGGTCAAAACCGAATTTATTCATGTCGACACCCAAGCCCAGTTTGCCCAAACCGAGCATCCGGTTGAATTTGCCTACGGTCAATCCCACGGCTCCTCAGTCGGCATGACTTATGACCACACCAAGGGTTTACTCAATTTCCCATCAAAAGTGAAAGCCACGATTTATGATGCCAAAAATCTTTAAAGCCGCCGCATTGTCTGCTCTGATGATCAGTGCGCCTGCTTTCGCGTTGCAAAGCGACAGCCGCCAACCGATTCAAATCGAAGCCGACCAAGGCTCGCTCGACCAAGCCAACCAAACCACCACTTTCAGCGGCAACGTCATCATCAAACAAGGCACGCTGAACATCAATGCCGCCAACGTGACCGTGTCGCGCAACGACAAAGGCGACCAGCTGATGAAAGCCAACGGCTCGCCCGTACGCTTCAGCCAGCAGCTTGACGGCAATAAAGGTACAGTCAACGGCCAAGGCAACCAAGTCGAATACGCTTCGGCCACCGGCTTAGTGAAACTCACCGGCAATGCCAAAGTGCAGCGCGGCGGCGATGTCGCCCAAGGCGCGGTGATTACCTACAACATGCGCACCGAAGTCTATACCATTCACGGCGGCTCGAAACAAGCCGGCGTAAAATCACCAGCCAAATCCGGTCGCGTGAGCGTGGTGATTCAACCGACTTCAACCAAATAATAAGCTGAGGCCGTCTGAATGATTGGTTGAACCAAGCTTTCAGACGGCTTATCCTACCTTGATTCCGTTTAAAGAACAGATTATGACTGCACAAGCCAGCCGCCTTGTCGCCCAGGGCCTGCAAAAAAGTTTCAAAAAACGCCAAGTCGTGAAAGATTTCTCGCTTGAAATCGAAAGCGGCGAAGTGGTCGGCCTGCTCGGCCCCAACGGCGCGGGCAAAACCACCAGCTTCTACATGATTGTCGGCCTGATTGCCGCCGATGGCGGCAGCGTCACGCTCGACGGCCAAGAATTGCGCCACCTACCGATTCACGAACGCGCACGCTTGGGCGTGGGCTATCTGCCGCAAGAAGCGTCGATTTTCCGCAAAATGACGGTCGAGCAAAACATCCGAGCCATCTTAGAAATCAGCATGAAAGACAAAAGCGGCATCGATGGCGAAATCGACAAATTATTGGCCGATTTGAACATCGAGCGCCTGCGCCACAACCCTGCACCGTCTTTATCGGGCGGTGAGCGCCGCCGCGTGGAAATCGCCCGTGTTTTGGCAATGAAACCGCGTTTTATTCTGCTGGACGAACCTTTCGCCGGTGTGGATCCCTTGGCCGTTATCGATATTCAAAAAATCATCGCCTTTCTCAAATCACGCGGCATCGGTGTGTTGATTACCGACCACAACGTGCGCGAAACCTTGAGCATTTGTGACCGCGCCTACATCATCAGCGAAGGCACGGTATTGGCCTCGGGCAAGCCGGACGACTTGGTCAACGACGAAAAAGTGCGTGCGGTTTACTTGGGCGAAAACTTCAAATACTGATGTCTTTAAAACGCCCCTTGTTTGATAAATATTAAAAGAGGCCGTCTGAAAAATAGTAACCACGCTCATTTTGTGGTAACTTATTTCAGACGGCCTTTTCTGTTCCACCGCGCACACACGGTGGATAAAGCCTGACTGCCAAAACAATAAAACAAAACGTAACTTACTTATCCTATGAATCCCAATTTCGGCTTAAAACTCAAGCAAACCCAGCAGCTCAATCAAAGGCTGCAACAAGCCTTGCGCGTGTTGCAGATGTCGAATCAAGACATTGAGCGCGAAATAGAAGACTGGCTGCAGGAAAATCCCTTGCTCGAACGCCCCGAATCCGATGAATTTAGCGAAGCCGAGTTCAACAACAGCCTTTCCGCAGCCCTACCGCGCAGCAACCAAATCGGCGGCGACGATGCCGAAGATGCTTGGCTCAATGTTGCCGAAGAAGAAGATTTCAACGCTTATCTGCACGCGCAAGTATGCGAACACCCACTTTCCAAAACCGAAGCCGCGCATGTCCACATTCTGATTGATTTTCTCGACGAACAAGGCTACTTCACCGACAGCCTGTCGGAAGTGATCGACCACACCCCGCTGGAATGGATGCTGGATGAAGACGATTTGCAAAACGCGCTCGACATCCTGCAAACTTTCGATCCACCCGGCGTGGCCGCCACCGACATTACCGAATCCCTGCTGTTGCAACTCATGCGCCTGCCTGCCTCGCCCGAGCGCCAACTAGCCGGCCACCTGATACAAAGCTCATTTGACGAACTGGGCAAAAACCGTCAGCAAAATATCCAGCGTTTCCAAAAAATGTATCCCGAATCCACGCCGCGAACCATTCAGACGGCCTTGGATTTGATTGCTTCACTCAACCCTTATCCGGCTTACGGTTTTGCCTCTGCCGAACCGACTGCCTACATCCAGCCCGATGTGTGGGTTAAAGAAACGGCAGACGGCTGGAAAATCAGCCTCAACGAAGCCGCTTGGCCAAAAATTCAAATCAACCGCGAATATACTGAGCTACTACAAGAAATCGAAAGTGCCTCACCTGAATGGAAAGAAAAGCTGAACGAAGCACGCCAAAAAATCGACAGCTTGGAATTGCGCAAAAGCACGGTTATCCGCTTGGCAGAATACATCGTTGAGCGACAAGAAGATTTTTTCATCTTCGGCGAAATCGGCCTCGTGCCCATGCTGCTCAAAGATGCCGCCACCGAATTGGAGCTGGCCGAATCCACCATTTCAAGAGCCGCCAACCAAAAATATTTAGCTTGCCCACGCGGTTTATTTGCGTTACGCTATTTCTTCACACAGGCAGTCAGCACCGACAGCAACAATGAAGGCGTGAGCCAAGGCGCGGTAAAAGCCATGCTCAAACAATTGATCGACAGCGAAAACGCGCACAAGCCGCATTCCGATGAAGCCTTGGTGCAGCTCTTAAAACAACAAGGCGTTGAACTCGCCCGCCGCACCGTCGCCAAATACAGGGAGTCGCTCGATATTCCACCTGCGCACAAGCGCAAGCTTATCGGCTGAACACAAGATTTTCATGTCCGTCACGTTGGCGGATTTACTCACCGAAGGAGTTGTATTATGAACCTGAAAATTACCGGTCTGAATTTTGATGTTACCGAAGCGATTAAAAACTATGTGTCTGAAAAATTGGAACGCATCAACCGCCATGCCGCCAATGTGATTTCTGTGGCCATTACCCTCTCGGTTGAAAAAGTGAATCAAAAAGCCGAAGCCGATTTGCACTTGGCCGGCAAAGATTTGCACGTTGAAGCGGTAGAACAAGACATGTATGCCGCGATTGATGTGCTGATGGATAAATTGGATCGCGCAGTATTGAAGCATAAAGAGAAAAGCAACGATGCCCGCGCCCCACGCCCTGCCGATGTGGTTGGCGACGAACAAGAATAAACCCTGATAAAAAATGCCGTCTGAAACTGTTCAGACGGCATTTTTGATGATTGGATACATTCTTTCATTCCCCCAATGCAAATAAAAAAACCATTCAACAGAATGGTTTTTTTATCATTTTATCTTAGCGTTTGCGGCCGAAAATCAGCGACAATACCGCCAAAATCAAGAAACCGACAAATAAGATTTTTGCAATGCCCGCGGCACTACCAGCAATACCACCGAAGCCCAATACCGCAGCAATAATCGAAATCACGAAAAATACGATTGCATAATGTAACATAGGAGTCTCCTCTGCTTTGTTTATATTGAATTAGTGTCGCATTCCGATTCGGGTCAACTGAATGCATGGCTCTACAATAGCACAATCGTTTTCGATAATCCAACCACCAAAGCCTATATTTCATAGCTTTACAAAGCATATTACACAAGACTACATTTCAATTCATTAATGTAATATTGAGAAAATAAGCCCAAATGTCATCTTAACTTTTCTTACCATCCGACTTCTTGCCGCATAAATATAGGTTAAAAGCCGTCTGAAAGAATCTCGATGCCCAGCACAAATAAATCTGCTCTGTTAAAATACGCGATAGCCATTACAGGCCGATGAAGCGCTTGAATTTAGCGTAATCAGCCCAATTGTAACCCCCACCACATTCCATTCATACCGAGAGATTTATGAATATCCAAGAGATTCAGACTGCCCTGCAAGCAGTTGCCATTCCACACACACAACGCACGCTTGGCAGTGAAAATGCCATCAAAAGCGTCAACCATGATTCAGACGGCCTGCACATTACCTTGCAATTCGGCTATCCCGTTTTGCACATCGGCAATGAATTGGCCAACCGCATTCAGGAAGCCATCATCGGCTTCACCGGCGATACCGGCATTCATTTGAGCATCGACACCCTGGTCGGCACACACAAAGTGCAACCGGGTGTGGCCACCATCAAGGGCGTAAAAAACATCATCGCTGTCGGCTCCGGCAAAGGCGGCGTGGGCAAATCCACCACCACCGCCAACTTGGCCACCGCCATGGCACGTATGGGCGCGCGTGTTGGTGTGTTAGATGCCGATTTATACGGCCCGAGCCAACCAACCATGCTGGGCGTATCGGCCGGCAAACCAGATACCAAAAACGAAAAACTGGTGCCGATTACCACCGAAAGCGGCATTCAAGTGATGTCGATCGGTTTTCTGATGGACACCGACCAAGCCGTGATTTGGCGCGGCCCATTGTTAAGCCAAGCCTTGCAGCAATTATTGTTCCAAAGCAAATGGGACGATGTGGATTACCTGTTTATCGACTTGCCACCGGGCACCGGCGACATTCAATTAACCCTGTCGCAAAAAATTCCGGTAACCGGCGCTGTGGTTGTGACCACGCCGCAAGATATCGCCCTGATTGACGCGCGCAAAGCAGTGGATATGTTCAAGAAAGTAAACATCCCTATCTTTGGCGTATTGGAAAACATGTCGGTACACATCTGCTCCAACTGCGGCCACAGCGAAGCCATTTTCGGCACTGAAGGTGGCAAAGATTTGGCAGGCCGTCTGAATGTGCCATTGCTCGGCCAACTGCCGCTCAGCCTGCCGGTGCGCGAAGCAATGGATAACGGCCAAGCCGCCGCATTATTGGAAAACCACGGCGAAGTGGAAAAAATCTACACCGACGCAGCGTTCCAACTGGCTTTGTCTATTGCCGATAAAGGCAAAGACTTCAGCAGCCGCTTCCCGAAAATTGTGGTGGAATAAAGCCAGTCAAATTAAACAAAAGCCGTCTGAACAGTTTTCAGACGGCTTTTTTGATGGATTAGATTTTAAAAAGCAGAGACCTTTACAAAACCTGATGAACCATTAATAACAACCAAAACTGCCGTCATTCCCACACAGGTGGAAATGACGGCAGTTTTTATGTGCACTGGCTTTTAAAGGCGTTTAGCAACAGTCCCAGCCCACGCTTTTAACTTGCACATAAATCAAAAAAGCCATCGAAAACGATGGCTTTTTTGATTTATCTGGTGGGTCGTGAAGGATTCGAACCTTCGACCAACGGATTAAAAGTCCGCTGCTCTACCGACTGAGCTAACGACCCGATAAGCTGTGTATTATAGTAGTGGGATTTATGCCTGTCAAGCCTTTGTGACCATTTTCTTACATTATCCGTCATCAAAAAGGCCGTCTGAATCTTCAGACGGCCTTGATTGCTTATCCGATTATTGACGGATACGGGCAGGTGTTTGCACCACTTCGCGGATAATCACTTCGCGTACAGGCTCTTTTTCTTTAGGACCACAACCTTCAGGATTCCAGAAGAATGATTGTGCATTTTTGTCTTTATCAAACAAAACTTTGTATTGGCAGGTTTTGTGTTCGCCGTTTTCACGGTAGTTGAACAAGTAATCCCACTCACGCACGCCATACAAACCTTCTTGATGATGCGGACGACCAATCAGATTGTAGACTTGGTCTTTGTTCATGCCCGCTTCGATTTGACGCACATTGTCCCAATTTGGCCAAGAGCCGTCTTGAGTACCGTTATGACGGAAAGTGGTTTTCGCAGGATCAGGCCATACCGGATTATCGGTGGTGCCTTCTTTAGTCACATTGCTCAAGTTACCGCAGGCAGCCAAGGCCAACGCGGCGATTACAGGTAATGCAATTGCTGATAATTTCATGATTTTTCCTTTATGTATTCTGTTAACAGGCCGTCTGAAGCGACGGCCTCAGGTTTTACCATTGATAGCCTACGCTGCCGCCCCAGTTCACATCTTTCTGGGTGTTCACACCGACACCGGCTTTGATAGACCATTTGTTGTTATCAGAATTACGCGCATAACCGATGGCCAATGCTTGCTGATCACGGAAACCGCCCACTGCCGCAGAAACCATGCTCTTACCGGCCTCATTAGGACGTTGCAAGAATGCCAACGCATTTGCACCCGCAATACCGGCACGCAAGTCATCTTCCATATCGTCAATGCGGTCGCTCAAACCATTGATAGCAGTCGCATTGCGGTCAATCGCTTGTTTGGTGGTTGGTGCCAAGTCGATGGTGTAAGTGGTGTTGGTGGCACTGTTTGGATCATTCTTATCCAAAGGTAAAGTTTCAGATGTTACAGTAATGTAATCAGAACCTGCTTTAGTGGTAGAACTGTTGGCAGAAACAGTAAACTTAGTAGCTCCAGTATCATCATCCAGCGATGGTGTAACGCTCACATTCTCACCAGCAACAACCTGAGTATTAATAGCATTACTCAACTGATTAGGGCGTGTCCCTAATTTGAATAAGCCCAAAAGAGCCCTATTTTAACCCTATATTCCAACGAAATATAGGCAAACACAAACAATGGCGAGAACCGCAATAACTGACAACATATGGGAACAATTACAAACAACCATGAAAGCGCACGGCTGTCATCAATGGAAGAACGACCGTACCGTGATGGAAGCCATACTATGGAAGCTAAGAACAGGTGCACCATGGCGAGACATACCTATTGAGCTAGGGTCATGGAAAACCGCTTATAACCGCTTTAACCGATGGTCTAAAAAAGGCTTGTGGCAGAATTTTTTTTGATCTACGAAAAGAAATTGACAAAGAATGGGTATTCATCGACGGAAGTTATGTACGGTGTCATCAACATGCAAGTGGAGCTCGGCGTGGTTTCGATAGAGCAATTGGACAAAGCCGTGGCGGAAACACGACAAAAATACACCTATGTGTGGACTCGCATGGAAATCCGCTCGATTTTAAAGTCACTGGGGGTAACGTGCACGACAGTCAAGTTGCAAACGACTTGATAGAAGTCATACAAGAAGCCCAGTATTTTATCGCTGACAAAGGGTATGACTCGCAAGAAATCAGAGATAAAGCGATAGAACACGGTATGAAAGCTATTATACCAAAGCGTAAAAATGCCAAGAAAACTAACCCTGATTTTGATAGCTACCTTTATAAATTACGCCACTTAGTCGAGAATGCATTTGCACGATTAAAGCAGTTTCGTAGTATTGCTACTCGCTATGAGAAATTAGCTCGTAATTTTAAATCGATGCTTTACTTGGCTTGCTCTATTATTCATGCTAAGTTAAATTGAGGACACGCCCTAGTAACCAAATACAACTGAGAGCCATTGATGGCATCTGTAGAGGTTGCTTCAATACGACCCGCAGCAACATTAGTGATTGTGCGCTCGAAATCTGCGGCACCTACGCTAACAGTCGCGACAGGAGCTGTACCGGCAAATCCGCTGTAGGTTACGCCGTTTACCGTAGCTTGAGTTGTACCTACCGCTGCTTCAGTTTTAGAAGCAGAACCCAAAGCAACAGAATAATTCTCAGTCGCTACCGCACCACGACCAATAGCAACTGATGAGCCACCCTCAGCTTTTGACTGCAGGCCTGAAGCAACACTGGCTACACCAGAAGCAGTCGCTGCCGTACCTGTTGCCGTTGCGTATTTACCGCTTGCTACTGCACCTGAACCAATCGCAGTAGTTGCCACTTCAGAAGCAGCTGCTTTTTGGCCTACTGCAACAGCATTACTGCCGCTGGCTTGGGCGCCTTGACCCAAGGCAGTGGCGTTATTTGCAGAAGCCACCGAGCCAGAACCAAATGCTGTTGCAGCTGAAGCGCTGGCAGTTGAAACAGAACCAACTGCTGTGCTGCCGTTACCGCTGGCTGCAGCCTGAAGGCCTACCGCAGTAACTGCATTTGCAGTGGCTTGAGTGCCTTGGCCTAAAGCAGTAGCTGCAATGCCTTGAGCATCAGACAATGCGCCCAATGCGACTGCGGCTTCACCATTGGCCGCAGTATCGGAACCAATCGCTACTGAGCTCAAACCTTCTGCAGTCGTTTGAATACCTACTGCAACAGAATAACGAGTTGCTGCTTCAGTTGAGCGGTTCAACTCACCATTATCATTTACTTTAACGTAATTAAGATCAGTAGCATGGGCTACTGAAGAAAACATACCGGCTGCCAATAAAGCAGCAACTAATGTTTTGGTCGTCATTTGCGTTGTGTGTTTCATAATTATCTCCCTGATAAAAACACTGATATTTAGAATATGCCCTAATATTTATTGCAATATGACGTTGACAATCTAAAACCTTTTATCTAAAATAGATACCGATAATAAAAATACTCACGCCATAATATATAAGGGTATATTCACTATAAAAATTAAGTTATTTCGAAGTAATTTCTTCAGAAACTTAATAATTACTCAGTATTTATTATAGATAGACTAAGCCTGCTTAATTTATTTTATTTTTTAATCAGGTATTCTTGAGATGTAATAATTATTAATTATTTATGAAATAATTCTTACAAGCCATCATATATCTGCTTTACAAATTATATTTCAAAAAAATTCTACAATATCTTTAACATCTAACAGATTAATTCACATAAAATTATAAACTAGACATTTTATTTCAAGCAAATCACGATTGGATTTTGGATAAATTTATTTAATTTATACATTCATTTAATCTGAACTTTTATTTTATTCGGATAAACTCTCTCCAATCGATCCGATTTTCCATCCCTCATTTCCAAACCAAAGCCGTGAAACTGTTGCATTTTCGACACTTCTATATAAAGTTGACTGCGGATCAATCAATTTCAATATTCCTGTAATCGCCATACCATGCGACACCAGCAAAACTTTGCCATCGATGGGTGACTGTTGGCGCAAAATATCCAAGCCTTTTTTCAGACGACCCATAAATTGGGCTTCATTTTCAGCCAAACCCAACGGATCTAATTCGCTCACAGTTTCGGCCAGCAGATGATGCTTGCCGGTTCGGTAGGCTTCGAGCCAGGTTTCTATCGATGGAAAACCGCGATGCTGCGCGATCAGGCCATGCACGTTTTGCACCAAGTCGCCCTCAAAGCCGCCGAAACAATATTCGCGCACTTCTTCAATTACGCCTAAAGGCAAATCGGCTTGGTCTTTGGCTTCTAAAATAATTTTCGCGGTATCCGCGGCACGTGGGCTGACGCTGCAAAACGCGGCATCGAAATCGACCTTGCCTTGCAATGCCCGTCCTAATGCGCGGGCAACTTCTTTGCCTTCCGGCAGCAAGGGCGAATCGCTCCAGCCTTGTAAGCGGCCGACTTTATTGAAAACAGTTTTGCCGTGGCGCACCAAATATACTTCTAAAGCCATGTTTTATCCTTTCAGCCTAATGTTGATTTTCAGACGGCCTGAGACCTTTATGCCGTCTGAAATAAAAAACCCTGCTTTGTTAAGCAGGGTTTTATGATAAATCGTTTATGCGCCGTTTTTCAAAATTTTTCGAATAGCGGCCAGTTGGCGACGGCTGACGGCAAGCGGTTTTTCTACGTCAAGCACTCGGGCGCCCCATGTCGCATTGTTTTCGTCTTCTTCATCGTCTAAGCGAATCAGGCACTCCAAGGTATGGCGGAACACCAAGGCGTTTCGGTGAATACGGATGACTTTTCCCCCAGCAATTCTTCCCAATACACCAAAGTTTTCGGTAGCTCGTAGCTTTGGCCGTCTCCGGTAAACAAAAATACGGTTTTGTGTTCGGCCAACAAATAGCGCACCTGCTGCCAAGGGATTTCCACCATACGGTTGCGGTTTAACACTTTGAAATGGGTGAAATCGTCTGCTTTTTCCTGATATTTTTCGCTCACGCGCTCTAACGCGGTTTGCAAGCGTGACATTTTAATTGGCTTGAGCAGGTAATCTACTGCAGCCAATTCAAAAGCACGCAAAGCATGCTCTTCGTAAGCGGTGGTGAAAATCACTTCCGGCTGGCGTTTGGCCACGCGCTTGATGCGTTCGACCAGCTCCAAACCGGTGATTTCCGGCAAACCGATATCGGCGAACACAACGTCCGCTTCATGCACGCTCAACCAATCCAATGCAGGCTGCGCATGATGAAATGTTTTCAGCAGCACAACATTGCATTCTTCTAATAAAACCCGTAAGCGCTCAGCGGCTAGCACTTCATCTTCTACAATAATAGCACTTGGCATATTCTGGCATTCTTTAAATGTCTAATTTGGCATTATTGACAGTTTTTCTTAGAATACAAATCTGTCAAAAATGCTTGACGTTCTTTGGCGGCAGTAATTGCTTCTTCGGTATTTGAGTATGTGCCAAGTAGGGCTGGCCAGAAAAATACTGCTGCTGCAACATTTTTGCCAGTTACTTTGCGTTCGGCGCGTGCTTTCTTCTCAAATTCCTCAGCTTCAGCAATTTCGCTCTTGATTTGACTGCAGGTCAGCTCGTTGTCTGTAATTTTTTTGGTTTGGACCACGTGTGGCGTTGCACAAGCTTGTAATAACAACGCCAATGCGCCCAATGTAGCAATAGCTTTTAACTTCATATATACTCCGATTATTTTAATGGTTAACGATATTTCAGACGGCCTGGCAATCAAGCCGAAAGAATCTGAGTCTGTGTGGCATGAAAAAATACACTTTTTTCATAACAATCCATGATTGAATAGCTTGGCGCAAGCCCCCACCATTCAAACCCCGTTTGGATTAACCCACTATATTAAAGGATTTCAGTTTAAGAAACATATCTTGGCCAACTTACTTACAAACTTTAACAAAAACGAAGTAACCAAAAGCCGAAATTGTCGCATCTATACCAACTCATTCGGTGCATATCGCTTGCTGCGGCACACGGCCGATTTGCCAATGTGCCACCGCCCAATCGAGCAAATCGCGCGGACGGTCAATTTGCGGCGCAGGCGGCAGATTCAGATAAGCCGAAACCTGCCGTAACAATAACTCGACTTGCGAATCATCCAGCGCTGGCGCAAGTGTTTGTTTAGACCATTTTTGCCCCGATTGGTTCACCAAAAGCGGCAGATGTACATAGCTCGTTTGCATAAACCCAAGAGAAGATTGCAAAAAAATTTGTCGCGGCGTAGACACCAGCAAATCCTGCCCGCGCACAATATGCGTGATGCCCTGCTCGGCATCATCCACCACTACCGCCAATTGATACGCCCAAAAACCGTCTGCCCGCAGCAGCACAAAATCGCCGATGTCGCTGGCCAAATTCTGCGCATAATGGCCGACAATCGCATCATCAAAACCAATCACTTCATCCGGCACACGAATGCGCCACGCCGGTGGTTTACCGTTTTCAGACGGCCTGTGTTCAGGCACACGGCAGCGGCCGTTGTACACGAACCCATCCGCCCCCATACTCGCCGCCGCTTGCCAATCCTTGCGGCTGCAATAACACGGATACACCAAGCCCTTGCCTTTCAGACGGCCTAAAGCGTCTTCATATAAATGATGGCGGCGGCTTTGGTAGGCCACTTCGCCGTCCCACTCAAAGCCAAAAGCTTCCAGCGTGCGCAAAATATGGTCGGCGGCACCGGCCATCTCACGCGGCGGATCCAAATCTTCCATGCGCACCAACCACTTGCCGCCGTGCGCACGGACATCGGCATACGAAGCCAGCGCCGTCAGCAGCGAGCCGATGTGCAGCAAACCCGTCGGGCTGGGGGCAAAACGTCCTACATACATAGCGCAAACCGTTCCATCTGATGGTTAACCAAACCGCTTGCATACCGAATCTTTCAGACGGCCTCAAGCATGTTCAAAAGCGATATTATAAGTCAAGCAATGCTATAATGCCGTCTGAAAAAACTGTAAAGCACCCACCATGCAAGCCGATTTTAACCGCCCTGTGTTGGCCATCGACACCAGCACTTCCTACCTCTCGCTCGCCCTACGCCACCGCGATCAAACCCATGTGTATCATGAAGCGGTCGGCACCAAGCAATCCGAGCTGATTTTGCCGCAAATCGGCGTGTTGTTTGCCGAAGCGAGCATCAGCGCCGCCGATTTGGGCGCGATTGTGTATGCACAAGGCCCGGGCGCGTTCACCGGCTTGCGCATCGGCACCGGCGTGGCGCAAGGTTTGGCGACACCGTTTGCCACGCCCTTAATCGGCGTACCTTGCTTAGATGCCGTAGCCTACCAGCGCCCCGACCGCCCTTGCGTGTTGGCGGCCACCGATGCGCGCATGGGTGAAGTGTTTTACGCTTGGTTCGATACCGCCAACCACCGCCGCTTGAGCGACTATCAAGTCGGCAAAGCCGCAGAAATCACCGCACCCGACGGCATGACGTGTTCAGACGGCATCGGCAATGCGTTTGCGTTGACCGACCAACCGCCGTTTGACGGTGAAGCCGATATGCCGACCGCCGCCGATTACCTGAACTTAGCCGCGACCGGCCGCTATCCGGCCACCGATGCGGCGCAGGCGGAATTGCTGTATGTACGCAATAAAATCGCCCTAACAGCGAAAGAACAAGCCGAACGAAAAGGCCAAGCATGATTCGCTCGGCAACTTCGGCAGATTGTGCTATTTTGGTAAAAATTGACGCACTCAGCAATCCGTCGCCATGGTCGGCCAAACAATTTGAATCGGCCATTGAAAGCCGCACGGAAACGGTTTTGGTGAGCGAAACCGACGGCTGCATCAGCGGCTTTATCGTGTGGCAAAGCGTGTGCGACGAATCGGAACTGCACCTGATTGCCACCGCGCCCGAATTCCGCCGCCAAGGCATTGCCGCCGCCTTATTAGCGCAATGGTTTCAGACGGCCTCTGCGCAAAACATCACGCGTTTGTTTTTGGAAGTGCGCGACAGTAACCAAGCGGCGCAAACGCTTTACCGCAAATACGGTTTTGCCGAATGCGGCCGCCGCCGAGATTATTATTCCCTGCCCGATGGCCGCCGCGAAGATGCGGTGTTGATGGACAAGGCCGTCTGAAACGACGGCATATTTTGAAACGATTCCTATGTTAAGCAGCCGCTATTTACATTTGCACGAAGCGCTGGGATTGGGGCCGATGTGGCTCAATCAGCAAGCGCGCGTCAGGCCGTCTGAAACGGCCGGCGGCAACGTGCGCTCTTTGCCGAATGCCCGAGCGCAAGCGGCTGCGCAACCGATTGCGGAAGCCGTGCGCTCGCTCTCACCTGCCGCCCATCACGCCCGCTTAGCTGCGGCGGCCTTGGTGAACGAAAAGAAACATGCGCCGATAGCGCCACCCGCTGCCACACCGGCACAACTGCGTGCCAATGTCGAAAATCCCGCCGAAAGCCCTACGGCTCAAGAAAACCAAACCCTTGTTTCAGACGGCCTACCGCCTTTACAAATTGATGTAAGGCCGTCTGAAATCATGGTTGTCAGCATTTGTCCTTCTACGGAAGACAGCGCCGCCAATCAACTGTTCAGCGGCAGCGTGGGCGTGTTGCTCGACAATATGCTGGCCGCGATTGACTTGCAGCCGCAACAGGCGCACAAAACCTGCTGGGTAAAATCCGCCCCCATCAGCAACGCCAACCCAAGCGATGCGCAAATTGAAGCGGCGGCCGATGAATTGGCCAAGGAATTGGCGCAATCGCAAGCCAAAGCGGTATTGTTTTTGGGGCAAATTTTTGAACACGAGAACCAACGCACGCTCATGCAAACCGTGTGCGGCGAGCGGCCTTATTTTGTGATCCCCCATCCGGCACGCTTATTGCGCCAAACCCATTTAAAAGCGCAGGCATGGGCGGAATTGAAAAAACTCAAACGCTTATTACACGCTTAAATATAAAAAGGCCCTTACATTCGCCTAACAAGTGCAATTTCCAATAACAGAAAAGGCTGTCTGAAAGCAATACTTTCAGACAGCCTTTTCATGCCAAAACATCAACTATTCACGGCGCAATGATTTATCCGTCCACCATTCTTCGCCGACAAAACCATCGGCATAGCGCTCGCCCATTTTCGGCACATCCAACGCCAAGCCATGTTCTTTGGCACTTTTCACTGCATTATCAATCGATTCATACCACGGATTGCGCCCTAAGCTGAACACTCCCCAATGCATCGGCACCATCTTTTTCGCCTTCAAATCCAACGCCGCCTGCACCGACTCATGGGCGAACATATGCGTTTTCGGCCAGCCGGCATTGGCCGCATCGATTTCGATAAACGCAAGGTCGAAGCCGCCGTATTTTTGGCCGATGTCACTAAAATGCTGCGCATAGCCTGTATCCCCACTCCAATACAACCGCCTGCTGCCCTCAAAGACAAACGATGCCCATAAGGTTTTATTGCGGTCATTCGTCCAGCGTGAAGAATAGTGCTGAGTCGGCTCGGCAATCAGCTTGATATCGCCGACCATCGTGTCATCACCCCAACCCAATTCGGTAATCTTTTCAGACGGCACACCCCAAGATTCTAATCGTGCGCCCACGCCCAACGGCGCCACAAAGCGCTTGGCCTTGTCCGCCAAATAACGCATGGTCGCCGCTTCCAAATGGTCGTAATGATCGTGCGAAATCAGCACCACATCAATTTCAGGCAAATCCTTGCGCTGAATCGGCGCTTCTTGGAAACGCGGCGCAACCAAAGGCGCATTCAGCGGATTGGCATTATCCAACACAGGGTCGATTAAGAAACGCTGCCCGTCCAATTCTAAAATTGCCGAAGCGTGCCCCAGCCAATAATAAGCAAATTGTTCAGGCCGTCTGAAACTGGTTTTGTCCAACATCACCATCGGCAAACGCCCTTTCGGCGTGTAACCATCATGGAGCACAAACCCACCCTGCCCGGTAGCTCGCTCGGGGTAATACGGTAAATCTTCGGTATAAAGGTTCACGAATTGACCGTTTTTATAATATGGCAAATCGGTAAAACGACGCTCATCGGGCAATGCGCCGATGTTGCGGTAGAGCATGATGCCCAAAATGGCCGCAATCAACAGCAGCACCAGCAATATCGCAATAATAAATTTTAAAATTTTTCTAGGGCGTGTCCTCAATTTAACTTAGCATGAATAATAGAGCAAGCCAAGTAAAGCATCGATTTAAAATTACGAGCTAATTTCTCATAGCGAGTAGCAATACTACGAAACTGCTTTAATCGTGCAAATGCATTCTCGACTAAGTGGCGTAATTTATAAAGGTAGCTATCAAAATCAGGGTTAGTTTTCTTGGCATTTTTACGCTTTGGTATAATAGCTTTCATACCGTGTTCTATCGCTTTATCTCTGATTTCTTGCGAGTCATACCCTTTGTCAGCGATAAAATACTGGGCTTCTTGTATGACTTCTATCAAGTCGTTTGCAACTTGACTGTCGTGCACGTTACCCCCAGTGACTTTAAAATCGAGCGGATTTCCATGCGAGTCCACACATAGGTGTATTTTTGTCGTGTTTCCGCCACGGCTTTGTCCAATTGCTCTATCGAAACCACGCCGAGCTCCACTTGCATGTTGATGACACCGTACATAACTTCCGTCGATGAATACCCATTCTTTGTCAATTTCTTTTCGTAGATCAAAAAAAAATTCTGCCACAAGCCTTTTTTAGACCATCGGTTAAAGCGGTTATAAGCGGTTTTCCATGACCCTAGCTCAATAGGTATGTCTCGCCATGGTGCACCTGTTCTTAGCTTCCATAGTATGGCTTCCATCACGGTACGGTCGTTCTTCCATTGATGACAGCCGTGCGCTTTCATGGTTGTTTGTAATTGTTCCCATATGTTGTCAGTTATTGCGGTTCTCGCCATTGTTTGTGTTTGCCTATATTTCGTTGGAATATAGGGTTAAAATAGGGCTCTTTTGGGCTTATTCAAATTAGGGACACGCCCTAGCACCCAGAATATCACCCCCTCCCCTGACGCCCGCCCATCAAGACACCAGTTTTGTTTCCATCATGATAAAAGTTTCCCACTTGCATTCTCAGGCCGTCTGAAAGCTTTCCTTAAACATGCTATAGTTCAGCGTTTCATCATTCTTTTTTCAGACGGCCTCATATGTCCGATTTCAGCCTTTATCTGATTGCCACCGCGCTGGCCGCTTTATTGCTAGGCGCGCTGATGGCATGGCTTTTTACCCGTCATGCCGCGCAAGCGCAGCAGTTTGCGCTGCGCCAACAGCTTGCCGAACGCACGCAGCAGCATGAGTTTGCCACGCAAGCGCTTACCCACACCGAAGCCGAACTGGCCGACAGCCGCCGCGAAATTCAAGATTTGCACACTGAAACCCAAGAGCTGCACAGCCGCTTTGCCGCCGCCTGCCAGCAAATCGAATATTTGCAGCAGCGCGAAGACGAAGCAGGCCGTCTGAAGCAGGATTATCAGGATTTGCAGCAAACCGTGCAAAACCTGCAAATCCGCAATGAGCGGCTCTACACCCAAATCGAGCAGGAACGCCAAGCCGCCGACGACAAGCTTCTGCTGCTGACCGAAGCGCGCCAAAGCCTGAGCGATCAGTTTCACAACCTTGCCAACCAAATTCTGGAAGAAAAAAGCCGCCGCTTTACCGAGCAAAACCGCGAGCATTTAGACCAACTGCTGCACCCGCTTAATGAGCGCATCCACGGCTTCAGCGAGCTGGTGCAAAACACCTACGAAAAAGAAGCTCGCGAGCGCCTGACCCTGGAAAACGAGCTTAAACGTTTGCAAAGCCTCAATGCCCAGCTTCACCACGATGCCAAAGCCCTGACCGACGCGCTCACCGGAACGCAAAACAAAACGCAGGGCAACTGGGGCGAAATGATTTTGGAAACGGTGCTGGAAAATTCCGGTCTGCAAAAAGGGCGCGAATACATCATCCAAGCCGCCACCACACGCACAGAAGAAGACGGCAGCACCCGCCGCCTGCAGCCCGATGTGTTAATCAATCTGCCCGACAACAAACAAATCGTCATTGACGCCAAAGTCTCGCTCACCGCCTACACGCGCTATGTGCAGGCGCAGCAGCCCGAGGAAGCCGCACGCGAACTGGCCGCCCACACCGCCAGCATCCGCACCCACATCAAAGCCTTGTCGCGCAAGGATTACACCGATTTGGAAGGCGTGAACACGCTGGATTTTGTGTTTATGTTTATCCCGGTCGAACCGGCCTACCTGCTCGCGCTGCAACATGATGGTAATTTGTTTCAAGAATGCTTCGACAAACGCATCATGCTGGTCGGCCCCAGCACCCTGCTCGCCACCTTACGCACCGTCGCCAATATCTGGCGCAACGAACAGCAAAACCAAAACGCGCTGGCGATTGCCGAAGAAGGCGGCAAGCTGTATGACAAATTTGTCGGCTTTGTTACCACTTTAGACGGTGTGGGCAAAAACCTCGAGCAAGCGAAAAACCAATTTCAGACGGCCTACAAACAGCTCACCGAAGGCCGCGGCAACTTGGTCAACCGCGCCGAGAAATTGCGTCTGCTCGGTGTGAAAGCAGGCAAGCAGTTGGATAAACGCTTGGTGGACAATGCGCAGGATAATTTGCTGGGAGAGTAAAGAATATAAAACGCCGAATAAAGAAAGGCCGTCTGAAACCCAATCAGGTTTCAGACGGCCTTGAACATTACTTTAGCGCAGATTAATCGTGACCGATTTCAATTTGCTGTTGTTGGTAGCGCACATTAGGCGACAAGATGATTTTGTCGTCAACTTTGCCGATGGCTTTTTCATCTTTGCCCGGATAATCCAAGCTGTGCAAGAAATGGCGGATACAGTTCAGACGCGCGCGTTTTTTGTCGTCGGAACGGATAATCGTCCATGGCGCATCACCGGTGTGCGTGTGGAAGAACATGGCGTCTTTGGCTTCGGTGTAGTCGTCCCAACGGTCGAGCGATTGGATGTCCACCGGTGAGAGTTTCCAGTGTTTCAGTGGGTCATCGCGGCGGGAAATGAAGCGGCGCAATTGTTCTTCGCGGCTCACGGAGAACCAAAACTTAAACAAATGGATCCCACTGGCCACCAGCATGCGCTCGAATTCAGGCGCTTGGCGCATAAACAGCAGATATTCGTTTGGCTCGCAAAAGCCCATCACCCGCTCGACACCGGCGCGGTTGTACCATGAGCGGTCGAAAAAAACAATTTCACCGGCAGTCGGCAGGTTGGTGATGTAACGCTGGAAATACCATTGGCCGCGTTCGGTGGTAGTTGGTTTTTCCAAAGCCACCACACGTGCGCCACGCGGATTTAAGTGTTCCATAAAGCGTTTGATGGTGCCGCCCTTACCTGCGGCATCACGGCCTTCAAACAGGCAGACAATGCGCTGGCCGGATTCTTTGACCCAGCTTTGCACTTTCAGCAATTCGATTTGCAGCTTTTTCTTTTCGCGCTCATACACGGCACGGCGCATGCGTTGGCGGTAAGGATAGCTTTCCGGCAAAGGCGCGGAATTGGAATCTTCTGAGGTCACTTGGCCTTCGTATTCCAATACGGTTTTCTCAAAAACTTCCAATTTATCTTCCGCTACATCGGTTTTGACTTCTTCAAAAGGTTGCAATTGTGTTTCTGTCATCTTAACTCCTATCATGGAAAAGGTTTTTTAGTGGTATGATTTCTTTTCACGCTTATTTTAACGCGTTTCCACGCCTTCAGCCTACATAATCTTACAAATTTATGAAGCGTCGGTTTTCCTCTGCTAATTTATGTAAATTTAGTGTATAATCAATTCACTTATCTGTTGTCATCATGTCTTTTTTCGCACTTCTCGACGATGCCGTTTCCGGTCGGGCAAAACTCTATCAAAATCATCAACAAAGCCATTTTTTATCCGCGCACCAGCTCGATACGCTGGATGATATTTTGCAGCAAGGTTGGCAAAACGGCTGGTTTGCGCTGTTGTGTGCAGACTACGCTTTCGGCTTGCCATTATTAAACCTGCCTGCCGAACACAGCGGCTGCTTAGCCGTGCATTGGTTTGCCAACTGCGAAGCGGTAGATGCACCAGCATGGCTCGACACGCATTCAGACGGCCTATTCTGCGGCATCAGCACGCCGCAAAATAATGTTTCTAAAACCGATTATCTGCACGCCATCAGCGAGATTCACGAAGCCATCCGCCGTGGCGACACTTATCAAATCAACTATACCACCCGCCTGCATTTCGACACCTACGGCAACCCGATTGACTTATACCGCCGCTTGCGTCAGCCCGTGCCTTATGCCGCCTTATGCCACCTGCCCGATTCAGACGGCCTCGATATGTGGACTTTGTGTTTTTCGCCCGAGCTTTTTCTCAACATCGCTTCAGACGGCCTCATCACCACCGAACCGATGAAAGGCACGGCGCCGATTTTAAACGACGGCCACGATGCGCAACGCGCCGCCGAATTACGCAACGACCCAAAAAACCGCGCTGAAAACATCATGATTGTCGATTTATTGCGCAACGATTTGGGCAAAATCGCACAAACCGGCTCCGTGTGTGTACCGGAGCCGTTCAAGGTATCGCAGTTTGGCAGCGTGTGGCAGATGACCAGCGCGATTGAAGCACAAGCGCAGCCGCACACCCGCGCCGCCGATATTTTCCACGCTGCCTTTCCCTGCGGCTCGATTACCGGTGCGCCCAAACGCATGAGCATGAGTCTCATCAATCAGCTTGAAACCGCACCACGCGGCTTATACACCGGCAGCATCGGTTTTCTCAATCCTTGCGGCAGCGGCTTGGGCTTTGAAGGCGTGTTGAACGTAGTGATCCGCACATTGACACTCAGGCCGTCTGAAAATCAAACATCCGCTGCTAATTTTCACGCCGAATACGGTGTCGGCTCGGGGATTGTCATCGACAGCCAAGCCGAAGCGGAATGGGCGGAATGCGGCTGGAAAGCGCGTTTTCTCACCGATTTGCGGCCGGATTTCGGTATTTTTGAAACACTGCGCATCGAGCAAAACCAATGCGCTTTATTGGCACGGCATTTAGGCCGTCTGAATGCATCGGCGCAAGCCTTGAATCTGCCTTTAAATGCGGATTTTGCCGCACAAATCCATGATTATCTGGCGCAGATGCCGTCTGAAACGCAGCGTTTGAAAATCGCGCTACTGCCTGAAAACAAGGGCGAACTGGTGTTTACGCACGCGCCATTGGCCGAACTGGCCGGCAGGCAGTCGGTCATCATCAGCGATGATGTTTTACCAAATCGCGATGCCCTGCGCCGCTTCAAAACCACCCGCCGCGAGTGTTTCGACCACGCATGGCAACACGCTGCCGAACAAGGCGCATTTGATGCACTGTTTTTCAATTCAGACGGCCTGTTGCTCGAAGGTGGCCGCAGCAATGTGTTTATCAAAATCGACGGCGAGTGGCATACCCCTGCTTTGGATTTATCTATTCTCAACGGCGTGATGCGACAGGAAGTGTTAGACCATCCGCAGCAGTATCTGCACACGGACAAAGTGCTTGAGAGCCACATCACGCGCGATATGCTGCACCGCGCCGAAAGAATTTGCTTGAGCAATGCTTTACGTGGTGTGTTTGACGTGGATTTAACATAACACAAGGCCGTCTGAAATATTTCAGACGGCCTTGCTCTTAACGGCTTTTAATTACGCCGCATTATTTTCTACACCGGCAGGCTTGTTGGTGGTTTTAATCAACAAGGTCAGGAAGGCGGCAATCGCCAAGAATACGCCGGCAAAAGTCATGGCGTTGGCCGGATTTGAGCCCAAGAAGGTGTCGTAAATCCAACCGAAAGTCACGGTTTCGATCAGCATTGGGATCACGATCATCATGTTCACAATACCCATATACACGCCGTAACGCTCTTTCGGAATCGCATGCACCACAATCATAAACGGCACACCCATCATCGACGCCCAACCGATACCGAAACCGATCATCGGGGCGAACATCAGATATTTGTTGCCGATGTGCGGAATGGCCAGCAACGCCAAGGCAGCCAATATAACGGCAAACGCATGCACGTATTTGGCGGCGTATTTTTTCGCCATCCACATCAGGCCAAAAGCGGAAATGAAGGTCACGATGTTGTAAAAACCGTTGACCAAACCGGTCCATGCCACGGCTTGTTCGTAAGCGGCTTTGTCGGCAGAAGTCGAGTTCCACACCGATTGCACGATACTGTGTGAAATGTATTGCCAGTAGATAAACAGCGCATACCATTGGAACAAGTAAACCAAAGCCAATTGCCACAAAGCAAACGGCATTTCTTTAATCGCAATAAAGATTTCGGCGATGGCAGATTGCTCTTTTTTCGCACGCAGGGCAGCCATTTCTTCGGCAGAAGGCTCGTGTTCAGGCGCAGACAACACGGTCACCAGCACCGAACCAATCGAACACACGGCACCAATATAGAACGAACCGAATACCCAGTAAGGAATGCCAGCTTCAGAAGTCTGCTGTAACCAGCCGATTTGCTGGAAGATATACAGCGACACGTTGGCCAAGGTAATACCCAAACCGGTAAACACAGATTGCATCAAGAAACCGCTGGCTTGTTGGTGCTCCGGCACGGTATCGGCGATGAAGGCGCGGAACGGTTCCATCGCGGTATTATTGGAAATGTCCAACAGCCACAACAGCAAAACAGCCACCCACAACGCGGTCACGTGCGGATAAATAAACAGACACAAGCTACAACCGATTGCGCCAATCAAGAAATACGGACGACGGCGACCCGCAAACCGCGCGTACGCAGAATACCGTACACCCGCACCGCCATTTCATCATTGCCGCAGCAAATCACCGTCGGCGGCTGCGGCAACGCCAATAATTTCACAATCGCCGCCACCAAAGGCGCACTGTCATAATCAAAATCGGCATAGCCGGTCTGCACCAAATCGGCATCAAACGCGATACCGGCATCGGCCAAAGCGCGGCGGTAGCCGGCCACACGCAAAGGTGTGGCTTCAATACCCGGCTGCAAGGTCACATACGCAATACGGCTGTGCCCGTGGCGGATGATCTGGCGCACCAAATCATATCGTCCTTGTTCATCATCAGGCAAAACCGACGGCGTGCCGATTTTATCGAAGCAATTCACCAACACAATCGGGCAGGCATGGCTGACATCGGGCAGCACCACTTCCTGATGATATTGCGCCACATACAAAATGCCTTCGGCGCGGTGTTCCATAAAGGTACGGATTAAAGGTTCAATATCGGCTCGGTTGTCGATGTCAGCAATCATCAAGGTTTTGCCTTGTGCCCGTATGCTTTGCTGAATGCCTTTCATCAAAAACACATCGGGCAAACCATGAATGCGGTTAGCCTCACCCACCCGCGAAATCGCGCCGGTAATCAGCCCCACAATCCCCGAACGGCTGGAGCGCATCACTCTGGCCGCTGATGACGGGATGTAACCCAAGGCCGCAATGGCCGTTTCCACTTTGGCACGCGTTTTGTCGCTGACCGGCGCATCACCGTTAATCACCCGGCTGACCGTCTTCGGCGACACCCCCGCCCGAACGGCAACATCGTAAATTGTAGCCATCTTACGACTTCCGAACCTGATTTATTTCAATAATATTACGCAGAATAGCACAGCGGACATCGATGTCATAACACTCTTTAACAAAACATTGACAGGAATCAAGCAACAACCCCATTTTTACGCATGTTGTTTCAATATTTTTGCTTTTTAAAAGACCAAGTTACCCACCTTTTAAAATTTTGTTACACTACAAGCCACTACACACGCACAATCATTGCGTTTTAAAAAGGCTTTTACCTGATTTCATCAAAATGAATCCGATTATCACAATTTTGCAACAATCCCCGCCTATGATTTGTTAACATAGTATAATTTTATTTTCAGACGGCAATTCAATGAGCTAAATAAATCGCTTTAGCCTGAATTGATTAAAGTTTGAGTAGATTTGTCCCTGCCGTTATTTAGCCGAAGGATAAAATATGACGTTCTCCGAAGCATGGCAACAGCTTGCCGAGCATCAACAGGCCACCGCCAACATCCACATGCGCGACCAATTTGCCGAAGATGTGCAGCGTTTTGACAACATGCACGAAACCTTACACGGCTTGTTATTCGATTACAGCAAAAACCGCGTTAACGACGAAACACTTGTTCTTTTATGTCAACTGGCTGAAGCCGCCAAGCTGCCCGAAGCCATGCAGGCCATGCAGCGCGGCGACAAAATCAACACCAGCGAACAACGCGCCGCCCTACACACTGCCTTAAGGTCGTCTGAAAACGCTGCGCCGATTATGGTTGACGGTGAAAACATCATCCCCAAGCTCCATCACGAACTTGACCGCGCCTTGGCCTTTGCCGAGAGCATCATCAGCGGCAACCACACCGGCATCACCGGCAAACGCATCACCGATTTCGTCCACATCGGCATCGGCGGCTCGGATTTGGGCCCGCAAATGTGCGCGCAATCGCTGTATGACTACCGCAAAAACGTGCGCGTACATTTCATCAGCAATTCCGACGATGCCGACATCGCGCAAAAGCTGGAACAACTCAATCCCGAAACCACCGTCTTCAGCATCGCCAGCAAATCCTTCGGTACCCCCGAAACCCTGCTCAACGCTCATGCCGCGCGCCAATGGTATAAAGCCGCCGGCTTGCCTGAATCGGGCATTGCACGCCATTTCTGCGCCATTTCAAGCGATGTCGCCGCTGCTGAAAACTTCGGCATTCCGGCCGAACGCGTATTTGCTATGTTCGACTGGGTCGGCGGCCGCTATTCCGTGTGGTCAACCATCGGCCTGCCTTTGATGGTGGCGGTGGGTGAAACACGTTTCCGCGAATTTTTAAGCGGCGCCCACGCCATGGACGAACATTTCTTCAACGCCCCATTGCGCCACAATATTCCCGTATTGATGGCCTTGCTGCATGTTTGGTACAACAATTTTTACGGTTCAGACGGCCACACCGCCGTGCCGTACAGCCACAACATGCGCCGCTTCCCCGCATGGCTCAACCAATTGGACATGGAAAGCTGCGGTAAAAGCCGCACCATTGATGGTGAAAAAGTCGGCCACAAAACCGGCGGCATCGTGTTCGGCGAAGAAGGCGTCAACTGCCAGCATGCCTATTTCCAACTGCTGCACCAAGGCACGCGCCTGATTCCGGTTGATTTCATCGTGCCGATGACCACGCCGCACCAAGTCGGCCGCCAACACCGCTTCACCGTTGCCAATGCTTTTGCCCAAGCCGAAGCGCTGATGAAGGGCAAAACGCTGGAAGAAGCGCGCGCCGAATTGGCTGACCTACCCGAAGCCGAACGCGAAGCACTCGCGCCGCACAAAGAATTCCCGGGCAACCGCCCAAGCAACAGCTTTTTGATTGACCGCCTGACACCGTTTAACTTAGGCATGCTGATGGCCGCTTACGAACACCGCACCTTTGCCGAAGGTGTGATTTGGGGGATTAACCCGTTCGACCAATGGGGCGTGGAATACGGTAAAGTGCTGGCAAAAAACATCGAGCCTGAATTGAAGCAAAACGATGATTTGGCGCACGACAGCTCGACGAATGGTTTGATTCGCTTTTACCGCAAGTGTCAACAAAGCTGATTCTTTGAGCCCTTTGTAAAACTCCATAGCCAACAACAACCAAAGCTGCCGTCATTCCCGCGTAGGCGGGAATCCATCTTAATATTTAAGAAACTTTTTTATTCAATAGATTGCTTCACTCAAAAATGGATTCCCGCCTACGCGGGAATGACGACACTTATGTGTGTTCTGGCATTCGAATGAACTTTGCAAAGCTCTCTCGTTGTTTAAGCACAAACTATATAAAAGGCCGTCTGAAAGAAAATCTTTCAGACGGCCTTTTTATTCATGTGTCAAATCAACGCTGATTACACACCGCGCAACAATTCGTTCACGCTGGTTTTGGCGCGGGTTTGCGCGTCCACTTTTTTCACAATCACGGCGCAATACAGGCTGTGGCTGCCGTCGGCAGAAGGCATGCTGCCTGATACCACTACTGAGCCGGCAGGTACGCGGCCTTGGTAGATTTCGCCGGTTTCACGATCCAAGATTTTGGTTGATTGACCGATGAACACGCCCATAGAAATCACGCTGCCTTCTTCTACAATCACGCCTTCAACGATTTCAGAACGCGCACCGATGAAGCAGTTGTCTTCAATGATGGTTGGATTGGCTTGCAACGGCTCCAATACGCCGCCAATGCCCACGCCGCCTGACAAGTGCACGTTTTTACCGATTTGCGCGCAAGAACCGACAGTCGCCCAAGTGTCCACCATCGCGCCTTCATCAACATACGCGCCGATGTTTACATATGATGGCATCAACACCACATTTTTGCCCACGAAGCTGCCGCGACGCGCTACGGCACCCGGCACCGCGCGGAAACCGGCAGCTTGGAATTCTTCTTCAGACCAGTCGGCGAATTTGGTCGGCACTTTATCGAAATATTTGTTCACACCGTCATTCAACACTTCGTTGTCTTGGATGCGGAAAGACAGCAACACGGCTTTTTTCGCCCATTCGTTGACTTTCCATTTGCCCACGCTCTCGCGCTCGGCCACGCGCAATTCGCCTGAATCCAATTGGCGCAGGGTTTCCAATACGGCTTCTTTGACTTCAGGGGTCACTCTGGTCGGGGTGATGTCGGCGCGGTTTTCAAACGCGGTTTCGATGATGTTTTGCAATGACATGTTGATTCCTTGTTAAGTGGGGGTTGAGGCCGTCTGAACGCATAACATGGTTTCAGACGGCCAGTTGCAATGTTCTAACGCATTATTTTGCCATGTAAACGCGCTTTCGTCAGCTATTAGCGTGATTAGGCCGTCTGAAAAGTGTGTGGCGTTCTCATCATTCAAAGCGTCGTCCGCACCACTTCACAACCAATGGGCTTCGGCAACGGCATGGCGTTTAGCCTGTGTAAGGCCGTCTGAAAATCATGAAATTCGATTTGCTCCGAACCAAAGCGCGCCAAGTGTGCGGTGTCTTGCTGGCAGTCAATCAATGCAATGCCTCGTTCCGCCAAATAAGGCACGGCACAGGCAAAGGCGATTTTGGACGCATCAGGCGCCAAGGCAAACATGGATTCGCCGTAAAACACGCGCCCGATTTGCACGCCGTAAAAGCCGCCCGCCAGTTTCAGACGGCCTTGTTCGTCGGGATACCAACATTCAAACGAATGCGCGTGACCAATGTCGTGCAAACGTGCATAGGCCGTCTGAAACTCGGGCGCAATCCATGTGCCGCTTTGCTCCGGTCGCGACACGGCGGCGCAATGGCCGACTACGGCGGCAAAATCTTGGTTCACGCTCACCACATAAGGCTTGTTGCGCAAGGTTTTGGCTAAGGATTTGCCGATGTGGATTTTTTCGGGAAACAACACCGTGCGCGGTGCGGTAGCGAACCAGTAAAACAACCCATTTTCAGAAAACCACGGAAAAATGCCGCCGCGATAAGCCGACAGCAAACGCCCCTCGTCCAAATCCGCGCTCACGCCGACCAAGCCGTCGCAATGCGCCAACGCGTAATCGGGATTGGGAAAGCGGTAATCTTGTGGGGGTAGAAAGGGAATGTTCATTTTGCTTAGGCTGAGACCTTTGCAAAATCCCCATCTTTGGCACATTTCTTCGTTATGCGCTGCTCGAAAGCTTGCCTATCTTTGTGATATGTCTGCGCTTTCTGTGCTGCTCTAACTTCGAACTGCACTCAAACCTGGGGTTTTGCAAAGGTCTCAGGTTTAAAAAATTTCAGACGGCCTCACATCATGATGAGGCCGTCTGAATATTAATATGACGATTAGCGTTTGTTTTTAGCTTGGCAATCCGCGCAGATGCCATACATATACAGAGCATGGTCAACAATGCGGTAGCCGTTTTCTTCGGCGATTTTGTCTTGCAAGGCTTCGATTTCTGCATTGTGGAATTCGGTTACCACGCCGCATTTTACGCAGACGATGTGGTCATGGTGGTCGCCTTTATCCAATTCATAAACCGCTTTGCCGGTTTCAAAATGGTGGCGTTGCAAAATGCCCGCTTGCTCAAATTGGGTCAACACGCGGTAAATCGTAGCCACGCCGATTTCAATGCCTTCGTCCAGCAAAATGCGGTACACGTCTTCGGCACTCAAATGCTCTTCGGCATGCGTTTCAAACAAGTCTAAGATTTTCAAGCGCGGACCGGTTACTTTCAAACCGCTGTCTTTCAATTGCGCAATATTGCTGAAATTTTCCATAGTATTCAATACCCCTGTGGTCTAATAACCGTTATAATACGCACTTTTAGGCCACTTGCCCACTATGAGATTATAAAGGTTTTCAATAAACTATCTTCATTATCTCAATACGATATGGGGGCAATCTTCCTAAATTTCCACTCTGAAGATGATTATCGTTTGCTTTTTAAACTTATTCAAGCGATGATGGCATTTTCTTTATTCCGATTTCGATAGAAAGGTACACCGTGAATAAAACCTTATGTCTGGCCTTGGCCGCCCTGCTGGGTTTGGCAGCTTGTTCTGCCGAGCGCGTATCCCTTTTCCCTTCTTACAAATTACAAGTCGTACAAGGCAACGAATTGGATCCGCGTGCCGTTGTATCTTTGCAACCGGGCATGAGCCGCGACCAAGTGCAGCTGCTGTTGGGCACGCCTTTGTTGCAAGATGCTTTCCATGCCGACCGCTGGGATTACACCTTCAACACCAGCCGCAACGGCGTGATTAAAGACCAATCCAACCTGACCTTGCATTTTCAAAACAATGCCTTGGTGAAAGCGGAAGGCAACGCCATCCAAAAATCCATTGAAGCCTTGCAGGCGAAGCAAAAAGCCGCAGCCGAAGCTGCCGCCCCGGCCGCACAATAATTTTAAGGAATATTCATGACTGCATTAAAAGTGGCCATCGCCGGCGTGAACGGCCGCATGGGCAAAGTATTGGTTGAAGCGGTAAACAACCACCCTGATACCGTGTTATCCGGCGCCATCGAGCATTCCGCTTCCGAAGCCTTGGGCTTGGATGCCGGCTTTGCTTTGGGTTTGAAAACCGGCGTGACCATCACCGACGATGTAGATGCCGTGTTGGCGCAAAGCGATGTGTTAATCGACTTCACCCGCCCTGAGCCAACCTTGAAACACCTGCAAAAATGTGTGGAACAAGGTGTCAACATCATCATCGGCACCACCGGTTTTGACGATGTAGGCAAAGCAGCGATTAAAGCGGCCGGTGACAAAATCGGCGTGGTGTTCGCCGCCAACTTCAGCGTGGGCGTGAACCTGACTTTCCACATTCTCGACACCGTTGCACGTGTATTGAACGAAGGCTACGACATCGAAATCATCGAAGGCCACCACCGCCACAAAGTCGATGCCCCAAGCGGCACGGCCTTGCGTATGGGTGAAGTAATTGCCGATGCACTCGGCCGCGATCTGAAAGAATGCGCCGTGTACGGCCGCGAAGGCCACACCGGCCCACGCGATCCATCAACCATCGGTTTTGCCACCGTGCGCGCGGGCGACATCGTCGGCGACCACACCGCATTGTTCGCCACCGACGGCGAGCGTGTGGAAATCACCCACAAAGCCAGCAGCCGCATGACCTTCGCCGCCGGTGCCGTACGCGCCGCCGTGTGGGTCAGCAGCCAAAAAGGTTTGTTCGACATGCAAGATGTATTGGGCTTGCGCAACTAATTGCCATATCTTTCGAGGCCGTCTGAAACGCGAATCAAGGTTTCAGACGGCCTTTTAGTATGGATTGGCTATTGATGAGGCTTTGCGAAGACCTCAATTAAAACGAATCTTTGCATTCAGACGGCCTGCAATATGGCTGATTTTGTTACAATACCGCCTTAATTAAATCGTTAGAATCCCGTCATGACTTCATCTCAAAACAGCACGCTCAAGCAGATTTTCTCGCGTCGCATGCTGATCTGTATTTTCACCGGTTTCACCTCCGGCCTGCCGCTGTATTTTCTCATCAACCTGATTCCGGCATGGCTGCGTAGCGAACACATCGATTTGAAAACCATCGGTCTGTTTGCCTTAATCGGTTTGCCGTTTACTTGGAAATTCATTTGGTCGCCAATCATGGATGCCGTGCGCCTGCCGTTTCTCGGCCGCCGCCGTGGCTGGATGCTGGTGACGCAAATCGGCTTGCTGGCGACTTTGATGGCCTATGCCTTTTTGAATCCGCATCAGCACATGGCGATTATCATGGGTTTGTCGGTGGTGGTGGCGTTTTTCTCGGCCAGTCAGGATATTGTGTTGGATGCCTTTCGCCGCGAAATCCTGCCCGACAGCGAATTGGGCTTGGGCAATGCCATTCACGTCAACGCCTACCGCATCGCCGCTTTAGTGCCCGGCTCGCTCAGCCTGATTTTGGCCGACATGATGCCGTGGCACAATGTGTTCATCATCACCGCGCTGTTTATGATTCCGGGCTTGTTGATGACGCTGTTTTTAGCACGCGAACCGGAATTACCGCCAAGTGCGCCGCGCACCTTCAAACAAACCGTGGTCGAACCTTTCAGCGAATTTTTCACGCGTAAAGGCGTGCAACAGGCGCTGCTGGTATTGGCGTTTATTTTCCTTTATAAACTCGGCGACAGCATGGCCACCGCCTTGGCCACGCCGTTTTATCTCGACATGGGCTACAGCAAAACCGACATCGGCATCATCGCCAAAAATGCCGGCCTGTGGCCTGCGGTGATTTTCGGCATCATCGGCGGCATTTGGATGCTGAAGCTGGGCATCAACAAAGCCCTGTGGCTGTTTGGCTTGGTGCAGATTGTGACGATTTTGGGCTTTGTGTGGCTGGCCGGATTCGGCAAATTTGAAGTGGTCACCGCCACCGAACGCATTATGCTGGCCGGTGTGATTGGCGCAGAAGCCGTCGGCGTGGGCTTGGGCACAGCCGCGTTCGTGGCCTACATGGCGCGCGAAACCAACCCTGCGTTTACCGCCACACAATTGGCACTGTTCACCAGCTTGGCCGCCGTGCCACGCACGTTTATCAACGCCACCACCGGCTATCTCATCGAATGGCTGGGCTATGTGAATTTCTTCTGGCTATGTTTCTTCTTGGCCGTACCGGGTATGCTGCTGCTGTTTAAAGTCGCGCCATGGAACGGCGAACGCATCCGCGCATAAGCCGCTTCCCGTTAACAGGCCGTCTGAAAGCTGCGTTTTCAGACGGCCTGTTTTGATTGGCGCGTCTAGTCAAAACAGCAACAAAGGCAAATGCGTCCGACTGGCAATGCGGCAATCCCGAAGTCAAATACCAACAAGCAGCTTTTGTGCAATCTGCGCAAAATACCATGCCTCTGTTTTCAGACGGCCTGCACTTAAACCGCCGTCCTGCCACCCACCGCCGCCAAACCTCTTTTGCCATTCTCTTCTATATATTTAATCCCAACTGATTTTCCCGCTTTCAAACCGCTGTTCAGGCGGCCATCATCAGCCTGAACAACATGCAAGCGTTATGTCCTAATCTACACGCCAACCGTACCGGCCTTGTGCTGCCAAACACGGCAAACGGGGCATTTTCTGCGTTTAACATTCATATTTTATGATTGTTTTCATGGCGATTGACTTATATCAATAATTCTTTCCCGATAATTTGGTATAAAAGCAATCATTCTTATTTATTTTAAAAATCATGTTACAAACCCTACAATTCCAACCGAAACAGGCCGTACCCAAAGCCTTTCCCGAACGTCAGGCGCTGATGCCGATTTGGGGCGGCATTCCGCTGCCGCAACCGAAATGGCAGCAAACATTCGAACAAGCACTGCCGCATGCGCTCGATTCAGACGGCCTCGCTTATCTGCATATTCCCTTTTGCGCCAACCACTGCGTATTTTGCGGCTTTTACCGCAATGCGTGGAAAGACGGTTACAGCGCGGTTTACACCGATAAAATCATCGGCGAACTGCAACGCGAATCGGCCGTGCGCCAAGGCAGCGGCAAAATCCGTGCGGTATATTTCGGCGGCGGCACCCCGACGGCGCTGCACACAGCCGATTTGGTGCGTCTGGTCGAAGCCTGCTACCGCTATCTGCCACTGGCCGACGATTGCGAATTCACGCTCGAAGGCCGCATGAGCCATTTTGATTTGGACAAAGCGCGGGCGGCGGTCGAAGCCGGCGTCAACCGCATCTCCATTGGCGTGCAAACCTTCAACACCGCCATCCGCAAACGTTTGGGACGCAAACACGGCGGCGAAGAAGCAGCGGAATACCTGTGCCGTCTGGCGGATTTGAATGCCGTGACCGTGGCCGACTTGATTTTCGGTCTGCCGGGCCAAACCGACGACATTTGGCAGCAAGACATCGAAACCGCCGCCGCACTGCCGCTGTCGGGTTTGGACACTTACGCATTCAACCTTTATCCATTTCTGCCCATCAGCCGCATGATTGAAAAAGGCGCGTTTGCCCAACCGGCCGGCTTCGACAGCCAGTCATTGCAATACGCTTATGCAGTCGGCCGACTGAACGAATTGAGCTGGCAGCAGGTCAGCAACAACCATTTTGCCTACCCTGAACGCGGCGAACGCAACCGCTACAACCAACTGGTCAAATCCGATATGCCGTGCCTGGCGTTCGGCTCGGGCGCAGGCGGCAACTTCGGCGGCTTCAGCTATCAGGTGCAGAGCGACTTACGCAGCTATCTGGCCACGCCCGAAGGCAGCAAAAGCCTGTCGTTTGTGAGCCGCAACGGCCGCCACAAAAAACTTCTGGCGCAAGTGCAACACGATATCGAACTGGGCCGTCTGAATACCGCGCTGTTTGCCGACAACGCCGAAGCCCGAAAATTATTGCAGCAATGGCAGGCCGCCTCGCTGCTTGAAACAGGTTCGGACGGCATCGCCCGCCTGAACACCAGCGGCCGCTACTGGTCGCCCACCCTCACCCGCAAGCTCATGCTTGCCTTACCGCAAACCGATGAAAAGGAAACCACCATGTCACAAGCGCTTTCAGCCGAACAGCAAACCGTTTTACGCAACACCTTGGCCGACAATCCTGGTCAGATTCTGGAAATGCTGGCCGGCATGCACCAATGTTCGCTCGAGCAGGCCATCGAGTGCCTGCCGCCGGAATTGGTGAAAAAAACCGACGGCAGCCGCATCGTCGAAATTTTACAGGCCATCGCCGCATGGGATGACGCCGTGACCTTTATCGCGCACACACCGGACGCCATCGTCGAAGTCACCTCCAAACTGCCAGGCGGCAAAATCGGCCGCGGCTTCTACAATTTCGAACATGCCGAAGAAGGCGGCGTGCACGGCCACATTTATTACGAAAACTGCGCCGCCATCTACCTGATCGAACGTCCGTTTATGGGCAAAGCCACCGTTTCGCTCAACTTCATCAACCGTCAGGGCGGCGCCATGTTCAAAATCTACGTCGGCCGCGACGAAAACGGCGAACTCAAAACCAAACAAATCGACGCCATGCGCGCCCTGTTTGCCTAAACACCGCCGCGAAAGGATGCCATCATGATTTTAGTATTCGGCGCCAACGGCGCTTCCGGCCGCGCACTGCTGCAACGGCTCGCCCCGGCAAACACCACCGCCGTATTGCGCAAAGCTCCCGAAGACGGCTTTTTCGACACCCTCGGCGTTCAGACGGCCTATGCAGACGCCCTGTCCGCAAACGACTGCGCCGAAGCGGTGCGCAACAGCCGTCCCCAACTGATCGTCAGCCTCGTCGGCGGCAAAAACGAACAAGGCGTGCGCAGCGATGCCGAGGGCAACATCAACATCATCCGAGCCGCGCAGCAACACGCCCCCGACGCACACATTGTATTGGTCACCAGCATGGGTTGCGGCGAACAATACGACCATATGAGCGAGACCTTCAAACAGGTGCTCGGCGAAGCGGTGCTGGCCAAAACCGAAGCGGAAAACGCACTAAAAAACAGCGGGTTGGCCTACACCATCGTCCGTCCGTGCGGCCTGAGTAACGGCGAAGACAGCAATTTTGCCCTGCATGAAATCATCACCGGTCCGCCAAGCCGCTACATGAGCCGCCACGGCCTGGCCGCCGCGCTGCAACACATCATCGACGCCCCCGACGTCCGCCGCGGCAAAGTGTATTCGGTAATGAGCGAATAAGGCCGGATTTGAAGCCGCAAAACAGCCGTTCAAACCTGAACACCGCGAAATCAAACGTCTCCTGCGCATTGCGGATACGGACAATCGCTTTGTTGCGGAAACCCAATGCCGCTATCCGTTTGTCGGCCTGGCAAAGGCCGTCTGAAAATCGATTCCGGTTTTCAGACGGCCTTTGGGTTTATAAAAATCAGTGGTGACGGTATTTCAGGCAGAATATTGAGATAAAATTGCTGGCTTTCTCCATTTCCGCAACAAAACTGCCGGCAAAAAATTTGTGCTTTTAGCGGCAAATGATTTCCAGCCAAAGTTTGTCCTCGCTGCTCGCAACAGAAACAGATGCCGATAAAAAAGGCCGTCTGAAAATCCGATAGGATTTTCAGACGGCCTTGGATTGAAAGCGTACGTTTCGCTGATGCGCTGATTCTATAATGATGAATTAAAAAATCAGACAATAATTTTTATCAAGATTCCGAAGCTTTGCTTTGTTGCTGCTGATACTCTTCCTTTACTCGCTGTCTGAATCTTGCACCGGCGGCATGGTAAAACGGTTTCGGTGAAAATTGTCTCGATACCTGCGAAGCGAAAATCGCGGCGATCAACAGCCAAAACAAAAGGTTCTGCCCGCCGGTCATTTCCATCACCACCACGCTGGAAGTAATCGGCGATTGAGTCGCGCCGGCCAAGAACCCGGCCATACACAGCAACACCACCACATTGACACCACTTTCCAATTGGCCGATGGCGGCAATGTGTTCGCCCAACATCGCACCGATGGTCAGCGACGGCGTGAAAATACCACCCGGAATACCCGCCCAATAAGAAAACACCGTCGCCAGCCATTTTGCCACCGCCACACCCGCCGGCGCATCGTACATTCGGCGCAATGCGCCTGAGGCTTCGTGATAGCCCGTACCGTAGGTTTGGCCTTGATACAACGTACCCAAAGCCGCCAGCAATAAGCCCATGATGGCGGCCAGCATCAGTGGGTGACGACGAATCCAGCCGCGGATTTTTTCCGGTGCATACGATGCCGCGCCTTTATACAACATGCGCGCGAACAGGCCGCCGGTGACACCACACAACAAACCCACCGCCAGCACCCACGTCAGCATATTGTCCAATTCGCTGCCGTGAAAGCCCGAAAAGTGTGGGTTGTTGCCTTGAATCGCCACTTGAATAAAACCCGCCGCCAATACGCCCAGCAGAATTTGTCGTTCCCAGCGCAAAATCACGCCACGACCGAGCTCTTCAATGGCAAACACCACACCGGCCAAAGGCGCGTTAAACGCCGCCGCCAAACCACCGGCCGCACCGGCAGCCATCAAATCGTTTTCCTGCATGCCTTTAAAGGCAAGATTGTGTTTCTTACACCATGAACCCCACGCCGTCATCACCGCCGCGCCGACCTGCACCGACGGCCCTTCACGACCGATGGATGCACCGGCCAGCATGCCGAGAAAAGTCAGCGGGATTTTCAGCAAGGTTTGCCCGAGCGAAATCAGCCGCGTTTTTTGCGCACCGTGCGGCAGGCTCAACGACGCCAGCACCTGCGGAATGCCGCTGCCGACGGTATAAGGCGCGTAACGGCGTGTCAGCCATACAATCAGCGGCAAACCCAGCGGCAAAGCCACCCACGCAAACCACGTGTATTCCTGCACCAAATGCGCATTCAGTTCCAGCGCGTATTCGGCCATGTGCGCAAACAGCAGCGCCGTCAGCGCCACCAGCGCAGAGCCGACCAGCAGGAAGACGAATGACATGGTTTTGCGGGAGAGCCGCTCGGTTTGTTTGAGTTTGTGGGCGATTCGATAGCCAAGGGATTTCTTTTTCGGCATGATTTCGGCAATTTTTGCGGGGTTGAAAACAGCATTACGTTGAGAAATAAAAGTATAGCAAGGATTATTGTCAACAGGGTTTCAGACGGCCTTTTCATTCAAAATAATGCTTTAGGCCGTCTGAAAATATCCACAGCGCTATTTTTTCAGACGGCCTATTATTCAGACGGTATCAAAAATCATGTTGCTCAAAAATCTTGCCATTAGTCTGAATTGTTACTATAATCCCGTCAAATTAGTCACTTTTCAGACCAAATCATGAACCTTATCGACGACATCGGCCGCCTGATGGCGCACTCGACCCAGCTTTACGAGCAATGGGCAAAACAATACGGCTTCAGCTACAACACGCTCGCGGTGTTATACGGCGTGGTATGTTATCCCGACTGCACGCAAAAAACCATTTGCACGCATTGGAACCTGCCCAAGCAAACCGTCTTTTCCGCCTGCCGCCAATTGGCCGAACAAGGCTGGTTAAGTTTTTCGCCTGATCCCAACGACAAACGCGGCAAAACGCTGCACCTAACCGAACTAGGCCAAACCGCCGCCCTGCCCGTTATTGAAAAATTGCAGCATATCGAGCAAGGCATCATCCAAGACTTCGGCGCAACACAAGCCGAACACTTTATTCAAGAACTGCAACGCTTTACCCAAATCGTTGCCCGACACACACAGGAACAATAAACATGGCATGGATTTATTTGATTAGCGCAGGTTTGATGGAAATCGGCTGGCCGCTGGGTTTGAAACTCGCCCAACACCCCGGCTGGCGTTGGCAAGGTCTTGCCTTGGCGGTCATTTTCATGGGCGTGAGCGGCTTTTTACTCTTTCTCGCGCAAAAAACCATTCCGATGGGCACCGCCTATGCGGTGTGGACCGGCATCGGTGCGGTCGGTGCATTTGCCGTCGGCGTAGTCTTTTTCGGCGACCCCGCTTCGTTCGGCCGCTGGCTGGGCGCGGCGCTGATTATCTCGGGGGTGATTGTGATGAAACTCACGTCTTGAGACCAGAAAACGGATTAAAGTAAAAATGCCGTCTGAAAAACGGTTTTCAAACAACTACAACCGCTTGATGTTAAACATAATTTTTTAGTACAAATTGAAATTAAAGGGAAAACGCTCTGGTTGCCCCAAACACACAACCGTCAACCTGCGGCTCGGTGCCAATACTCGATTCGTGCGACGATTACAGCGATCGTCTCCCGCTTACCGGCCACGTCGCCGGCGCACTGTGTCCACTGGTGCACGGCGCAGGCCGCAAATGGCAGTGCGGTAAATGCAAAGAACGGCTATCGGACTAAATATTCCGCCGACAGTCTGCGCCTCATCTCATTCGGCAGCGTGGTCGTATGATGACACCAAATCCTGATTTACAAAGAAGTCCCGCAAGCCTACAAAGGCCTAAACAGCATCATCGTCTCCATGTCCGACTTCGGGCTGATTGAGCCCGTGGCGCGGATGAAGCCCGTTTTGACCTACAAAACCGCCGGCGGCTGCGCGGATTGATTGCAACGCTTTCAGACGGCCTGAAGTCAAAACCGAAGGCCGTCTGAAAACAAACTCAGGCATTAAAACAGCTTTATCCAATCATTCCGCCGCAACCCGACCGCAACCGCCGTTTCAGACGGCCTATTGGAAAACAGTATGAAAATTATCAGCAAATTCAAAGATTTCTACGACCATAAAATCGCCAAATACGGCGAAGATCCGCTGCTCGTATTCGACCGCCGCAAACAGGCGGACGAGCCGCTGCTCCACAGCCTGCCCGCACCGCTGCCCGAATGGCAGCAGCGATACGGCGCGTGCGTGTCCGTTTCGGTGCTGTTTGTCGGCGACTTGCATGTGTTTCTGTTCAACACGGGCAACAAGGTTTACACGTCTTACGATGTGTCCGAAGTTACCGACAAGTTTGACGAAGTGCGCGACAGCCGGACAGGATACCGCTGCGCGGAATACCGCGTAAAAATACGTTTCCACGACGGCAGCGTCTGCACCGTTCCCCAATTAAGCCGCTATCGGTACGACCCTTTGCCTGATTTTCAGGCCGTCCGCAAACGGGGCAGCGAATACGACGGCCGCGACATCAGCGCATACCGCCGCGCCCCGCTGCTGCTGTTGACTGAGGAACCGTCAGACCTGCGCACACGGACGATATACGCCTACGCCAACCCCCAACTGTCGGCTCTCGGCATTTATCTGGACGCGGATTTGGTGTGGCAGAAAATTACCGAATACCTGTCGCAACTGAAAACCGAAGCCGAAACCAGCCCGCCCATGACCAACGGCGACAAAATCGCCAGCAAAGGTTTCGACGGCAAACGCTCGTTCCGCCCGAAAATGAAAAAATAGTTTTCAGACGGCCTGCAACAAAAAACAAGGAACCCTATGATTTACCTGCAACTTTCCACCGCACAAGGCCCTGCCGAGTGCCAAATCTTCGCCCGTTGCGCCTTGCAGAAAATCCTGCGCGAAGCCCACGCCGCAGGCGTGCAGGCGGAAATATTGGATGAAACCGAAAGCCGCCACGGGCTGCTGTCCGCCACGTTTACCCTGAGCGGCGCGAACGCCGACGCACTCGCGCAACGCTGGCTCGGCACGCTGCAATGGACGTGCGCCAGCCCCGTGCGCCCGAAACATCCGCGCAAAAACTGGTATATCGGCCTGTTCAGACTGCCCGAATTGCCCGACGTGCCGTCTGAAAGCGAAATCGAATACCAAACCTGCCGCGCAGGCGGCAAAGGCGGCCAGCACGTCAACAAAACCGACAGCGCGGTGCGCGCCAAGCACATGGCCACCGGCATTTCCGTGCGCGTGGAAAGCGAACGCAGCCAGCACGACAACAAAAAACGCGCCCGCGAACTGCTCGCCCTAAAACTGGCCGAACGGCATTCCGCCGCCTTGGGACAACACGCCGCCGATGCGCATTCGCAGCGCTACCAAGTGGAACGCGGCAACCCGGTTCGGGTGTTTTGCGGTACGGATTTTAGAGAGAAATAAAGAATGAGGCCGTCTGAAAATTTTCAGACGGCCTCTGTGATTGCCAAACCGAAACCTACGAACGGTAATCCGCATTAATTGTCACATAATCATGCGAGAAGTCGCAGGTGTACACGGTGGTTTTGACTTGGCCGCGATTGAGGCTCACGCGCACAGTGATTTCGTCTTGGTTCATCACGGCTTGGCCTTGCTCTTCGGTATAGCTTTCGGCACGGCCGCCTTGTTCGGCCACCAAAACATCACCGAGCCACATTTTGATTTTATCGGTGTCCAAATCTTCGATACCGGCGTAACCAATGGCGGCAAGCAGACGGCCGAGATTCGGGTCGCTGGCGAAGAAGGCGGTTTTCACCAAGGGCGAATGGGCGATGGCATAGGCAACTTTGCGCGCTTCGTCGCGGTCGGCGGCGTTGTCCACTTCGATGGTGATGAATTTGGTTGCGCCTTCGCCATCGCGCACGATGGCTTGTGCCAGTTGCAAAGCCAAGCCGCTGAGCAGATCTTTGAGCTGGTCGTAACGCGGATCAGCGATATTGTCGATTTGGCTTTGGCCGTTTTTGGCGGTGGCGATGATGACGAAGCTGTCGTTGGTGCTGGTGTCGCCGTCAACGGTGATGGCGTTGAACGACATATCGGCGATTTCTTTGGTCATCAGTTGCAAAATCGGTTGCGACACGTTGGCATCGCAGACGATAAAGCCAAGCATGGTGGCCATATTAGGATGAATCATGCCGCTGCCTTTGGCGATGCCGGTGGCGCGCACAGTGTGGTTTTCACCGACTTTGCCTTCGCGGCTGGCGGCTTTGGGGATGGTGTCGGTGGTCATGATGGCACGGGCGGCTTCGCTCCAATGCACGGGTTTGACGCGCGGCAAGGCTTCGATGATTTTATCGGCAGGCAACGGCTCTAAAATCACGCCGGTGGAAAACGGCAGCACTTGGGGGGTTTTGCAGCCGATTTGGCGGGCAACGGCGGCGCAAACTTCCACCGCATCGGCGCGGCCTTGTGCACCGGTGCCGGCATTGGCGTTGCCGGTGTTGATGACCAGCGCACGCACGCCGTCGTCGTCAAATAAATGCGATTTGGCGATGTACACCGGCGCAGCGCAGAAGCGGTTTTGCGTGAACACGGCACCGACGGAATTTTTGCCGGTCAATACCATCAATGTTAAATCATCATGATTCGGCTTTTTGACACCAGCCTGACCGACAAATACCTGCACGCCGTCGATGTGCAACAATTCGTCTTCGTGTCGTTCGGAAAGATTCACTGCCATTTTCTTGCTCCTTGTAGGAAATATTTTAAAATCGTTCATCAATGGCGCGATATGTCCATCTGCGCCTATTATTTTTTCAGACGGCCTGTTTCAAAGGCCGTCTGAACCATCATTTTTGCATTCAAATGCCCAAAAACGGCATCAACACCGGCACAATCAGCGCGGTCAACACCCCGTTGAGCGTCAAGCCCAAGCCGGCATAGGCGGCCATGCGGCGGCTGTGTTCCATCGAAACGGCAATGCCCATCGCGTGCGAAGCCGTACCCAGCGACATCCCCACTGAAGAAGGCTTGTGCACCGTGCCGACGTGCAGCATTTTGTAACCAACCATCTGCCCGAACAAACCGGCAATAATCACAGTAGCTGCGGTAATCGCCGGAATGCCGCCGATAGACTTGGTAATTTCAATCGCAATCGGGTTGGTCACCGATTTGGCCGCCAGTGACAAAGCCACTTCCCTACCCGCACCAAACCATTTGGCCAAATACACGCCGGTCACAATGCCGGTAACGCTGCCGGCCAGTTGCGACAACAAAATCGGCAGCCATTGGTTGCGGATTTTTTCCCAGTTCAAAAACAGCGGCACCGCCAACACCACCACCGCGGGCTTGAGCCAAAAATCGATATACTGCGCGGCATCGTGGTAGGTATCGTAATCGATGCGGAACAGTTTCAAATACGCAATCATTACTATCGTGCTGATCAGCACCGGATTACACAACACATTGCCGGTGCGGACACGAATGATATTAGCCAAGCCGAACACCGCCAGCGTTAAAAACAGCAATAAGCTCGGCGTATGGAAGATTTCCATTACATCCACCTCCGCGCCCATTCGTGCACTTTACCCGTCACCAGCAGCACACACAGCGTGCTCAATACCGTGGCGGTTAAAATCGGGAACCAGTCGTCGGCAATCAAATCCAAATAGCTGATAATCGCCACGCAGGGCGGCACAAGAAACAGGGTCAGGTTCGCCATCAGGGTATCCGAAAGCTGCTTCAACCACGACACCTTAACCCAGCCCAGCTTCAGCAGGCCAAACAAAACGCCCATGCCGACAATACTGCCCGGCAGCTTGATGCCGAAAAACAATACCACGCCCTCACCCACGGCCAAACAGCCTAAAATGATGAGCAACGCGCCGATGAAGTTCATGATGATCCTTTATCCGCCCCAATGTTTCAGACGGCCTGTGTGGGAAGTTGGGAAAACGTATGCTGCTTGAAATCAGAAGGCAGCCTGTTGATTTGATTTTATTAAGGCATTAATCATAACGCGAGCGCGGCCGTCTGAAAAGGGAATCACGGCGTTTCACGGTATTTTTTACGGCTTTTGTTTTAAATAGGCTTTTTAGGCTGAATTAAAGAGTGATGCCGTCTGAAAAGCAATGGCTTTAATTTATGTTTCAGACGGCCTGAGACCTTTGCAAAACCCCAGATTTGAGTACAGTTCAAAGTTGTAGCAGCACAGAAAGCGCAGACATATCATCAAGATAGGCAAGCTTTCGAGCAGCGCACAACGAAGAAATGCGCCAAAGATGGGGATTTTGCAAAGGTCTCGGCCTATTTTCATATTGAGGCCGTCTGAAACGCAAAACGGCACTCTTCACGAATGCCGTTTTTAACTGCCATGATATAAATTAGCGGTATGGGTTTTCCAAACCTTCCATCAAGGTTTTCAGATATTCACGCAACTGCGCTTCGCCGCACCCCATCAACAGCGCATCTTCAAACGCATCTTGCGCCATTTGATACAGCTCGCTCATGTTTTCATTCATCACCTTCACTTTTTCGGTGCATGACACGATTTGACCGTCGTCGCCGTACCATTTCGGCATTTCAGGCATACTCATACTGCGGTATTTCCTTCGTTTAATTTAAAAAGCGTGATGGATCGTTTTTCTTCACACGGCGGCCGAAAGCGTATTTTGAATTCCAATATTTATTGCTTAGGCTGGTGATTTCAATATTTTTACCCGTTCGCGGCGCGTGGATAAAGCGGTTGTTGCCGATATATAGGCCGACGTGGGAAATACGCCCGCGCCCCATGGTGCGGAAAAACACCATATCACCCGGCTGCAACTCGCTGCGGTTGACGTGCGTACCCATCTTGGCTTGCTCGGCAGAAGTGCGGGGCAGGTTCAGACCCAGGGTGCGGCGGAAAATATGCTGCATAAAGCCGCTGCAGTCAAAGCCGGTACGCGCCGAAGTGCCGCCGTAGCGGTAAGCCACCCCAAGCAAACCCATAGCACTTTTAATTAATTCGTCGGCGCTGCCTGATGATTGTTCGGCTATCGGCGGATTCGCCCGTGCAGGCATAAACGGGGTAGCCGTATTACTGCCGGCATCCTGATTAAACAGATTAATAACCTGCTGCCGGCTGTTCAGCATATTTTCCAAATCATCGGCATGCGCTATGCTCATAGCGGAAAACAGCATACAGGCCGAAGCCAATAGCGCCGTCAGTTTTGCGAAACGGTTCATTCCTTACTTCCAAGTGTTTCAGACGGCCTTTTTAAAGTGTCGTTGCCCTGCTCGCTTGCAAAATGCGCGACATGCAGCAAAAAATAACAGCAAGCTAAAAAGCTTGCAGTCATGTGCAGCAGAAAGTCGGTATTCTTCAGATGAAGCGTGCAGCGTCAACAAGCCCTATATGCTGTCTGTTTGATTATGTTATGCTGTATCTTAAATGTTATCTGTTTGATTGTATTAAAAAATCGCCCGCTTGGCAAAAGAGTAACGGTTATATTGCGTTAATATCTTGTTTATAAACAAATTTTACAAATCCCAAAAATGATGATGATTCCCACCCTGCTGGCGATGCGCGACCTTTCGCGTATGCGCGAGATTATTACCATCCTGACCAAACACGGTTTGGGCGGCTTTGTACAGCGCATTAAGCTCGGCCATCAGAGCGACCGCAAAAAAGCCGATCCCGACAGCCATTACTTGAGCACACCGCGCCGATTCCGCATGGCATTTGAAGAACTCGGCCCGACATTTATCAAGCTCGGCCAAGTGTTGTCCACACGCGTGGATATTTTCAGCGTGGAATGGATTGAAGAATTTGAGCGACTGCAAAGCAATGTAGCGCCGATTCCGGTCACCAATATCCACAAGCTGATCGAATCGCAGCTGGGGCGGCCGACAAGGGAAATTTTCAAATCCATCCAGCCCCATCCCATCGGCAGCGCGTCGATTGCCCAAGTGCATCAGGCGGTGTTGCTCAACGGCGAAACCGTAGCAGTGAAAATCAAGCGCCCCGACATCGACCCCGTGATTCAGGCCGATTTGCGCATTCTCAACCACATCGCCAGCCTGATTGAATCGGAGATTCCCGAAATGCGCCGCTACCAACCGGTGCAGATGGTGCAGTATTTCGCCCGCAGCTTGGCCAAAGAAACAGATTTATCGGTCGAACTGCGCTATATGCAGCGTTTCGGCAAAACCTTCGAGCAGCATGAATCGGTGCATGTGCCGAAAGTTTACCCCGAATTATCCAATCGCCTGATTTTAGTGCAGGAACACATCAGCGATACTTTGCTGAAAAACATCGACATCGACACCCTCGAACCGGAAGTGCGCAGCCGCTTGGCCACGCAGATCACCGATACCTTGTTTACCATGATACTACAGCAAGGTTTCTTCCATGCCGACCCGCATCCGGGCAATATCTTCATCAATTCAGACGGCCGCATCACCTTTATCGATTTCGGCTTGGTCGGCCACTTAAGCAGCACACGCCGCCGTGAAATCATCGATTTGATTAACGCACTCGCCCACAAAGACCAATTCACCATGCAATATGTATTGAGCAACTGGGCGGAAGGAGAGTTGCCTGATGAAAACCTGCTCGGCGCCGATGTGTTGGAAATGCTGCTCAACTACGAACACACGCCGGTACGCGATTTGCGCATCAGCCAAGTCATCAACGACATCACCCAAATCATGCGCCGCCACGGCCTGACCTTGCCGGGCGACTTGGTGATGCTGTTTAAAACGCTGATTACACTCGAGGGCGTGGTCAAACGGCTCGATGGTCAAATTGAGCTACTCGAGCGCGCCAAACCCATCGTCACCACTGCTTTTAAAGAACGCGCCTCGCCCGAGCATCTCTTGCGCAAAAGCAAAATGCACATGCAAACCCTGCTGCAAGCCGCTGATGATTTGCCGCAAAACCTGTTCCGCCTAAGCCGCCGCCTGCAAAAGGGACAAATAGGTGTGACGCTCGATTTCAAACGCTTCGATCAGCTCAGCCAACAAATTGATCGTGCCACCAACCGCCTGACCATGGGCATCGTCACCGCCGCGCTGATTATCGGTTCGTCCATCGTCATGAGCATAGACACCGGCCCCAAATTTATCGGCTTCTTCGGCTACCTGCTGGCCTTCGCCAACAGCTTGTGGATTATGTGGTCGATTTGGCGCTCGGGAAAGCATTAACGCGGTTATGATGAAAGGCCGTCTGAACCTATTTTGCGTTCAGACGGCCTTGATTTATCCACAAGCGCAACCATATAGCGGGTAATTGCTTATCCAAACAGAGAAATATTATGACCACACAAAATCTTGCTGCTACTTACCCTGCCGACACCCGCACACGCTTTATCTTCGACGATATGCCCGTACGCGGTTTGCATGTCCGCTTGGAAAATGTTTGGCAGCACATCGTCAAACAAAAACACTACCCTGCCGCCATCCGCCGTGCATTGGGTGAATTGCTGGCTGCCGGTGCATTGCTGTCGAGCAATTTGAAAATCGACGGCACGCTGATTGTGCAGGTGCAAGGTCAAGGCCGTCTGAAAATGTTGGTGGTGGAAGCAACTTCCGAGCAAACCGTGCGCGCCACCGCCCGTTGGGACGAACACGCCGACATCACCGATGATGAAAGCCTGACCGATTTATTGGGCGACAGCAGCGTATTTGTGCTGACCCTGCAACCCAAAGATGCCGAGCCGTGGCAAGGCGTGGTGCCGCTGGAAGGCGACAGCATTGCGCAAATGTTGATGAACTATATGAAACGCTCCGAGCAGCTCGATACGCATATCGTGCTGGCCGCTTCAGACACCAGCGTCGGTGGTTTACTGGTGCAACGCCTCCCAGAAGAAGAAATCGATGACGAAGCATGGAACCACGTCAGCACCTTGGCGCAAACCGTGACCACCGACGAATTGACTGACTTAGACGCACAACATGTGTTGTACCGCCTGTTCCACGAAACCCCGCCACGTGTATTTGAACCGGAAAACATCGAATTTGCCTGCACCTGCTCACGCGGTAAAGTCAGCGATATGTTGTTGATGCTGGGTGGCGAAGAAGTCGGCGGCGTGGTCGCCGAACAAGGCAGCATTGCGGTGGATTGCGATTTCTGCCATGAAAAATATGTGTTTGATGAAACCGATGTCAACGCTTTATTCGGTGCCAATGTGGTGTCGGCCGTTCGTGAAGAAGCGCAACGGATTCAGTAACCTGAACTAAAAAATGCCGTCTGAAAACGATTTCAGACGGCATTTTTCATCACTTTAAACCGATGATTATTTGTTGTTCAAAGAATCACGGATTTCGCGCAACAACAATACTTCTTCAGATGGCTCAGCCGGTGCCTCTTCAGCAGGTGCTTCTTCGGCACGTTTCATAGAATTTAATACTTTTACCACACAGAAAATCGCAGCCGCGATAATCAGGAAGCTGATGATGGTATTGATAAACAGGCCGATGTTTAAAGTGACTGCACCGGCCGCTTTTGCTGCTTCCAGTGTGGCATAACCGGCTTCACCTGCAGGCGGTATACCTTCCTTCAAAGTGATGAACAGGTTGGAAAAATCCACGCCACCAATCAAAATACCAATAGGCGGCATAATCACGTCGTCAACCAATGACTTTACGATACCGCTGAACGCTGTGCCGACAACCATACCGACTGCCAAGTCGATCACGTTGCCGCGCATAATAAACTCTTTAAACTCTGATGCAATAGACATTACTTAAACTCCTGAAAACTGTGTGAATCAATCTCTGATTTAAAATCGAAGGCAGGCATGATAACGCTTTATTTGTTAATATTTATTTATTAAGATTAAATTTTGTATATACCCTATAAACAGCACAAATAATATATCATTTTTATCAAACAAAGGCCGTCTGAAACCAAGATGTGACTTTTTCACACCACTTTTCAGACGGCCTATTTTGGCTGTTACTCTTCTACGCTCAAAGCATTGATGCTGTAGCCACCGTCAACATAAGTGATTTCGCCGGTGATGCCTGAAGCCAAGTCCGACAGCAAGAATGCGGCGGCATTGCCCACTTCTTCAATGGTCACGTTGCGACCCAACGGATTTTGTGAAGCCACATGGCTCAACAATTTGCTGAAATCGGCAATGCCGGAAGCAGCCAAGGTTTTGATTGGGCCGGCAGAAATACCGTTACAACGGATGCCTTCACGGCCAACAGCAGAAGCTGTAAAGCGGATGGCGGCTTCCAAGCTGGCTTTGGCCAAACCCATCACGTTGTAGTTCGGAATCGCACGCACGGCACCCAAGTAGCTCAGCGCTACGATGGCAGAATTGCGGCCTTTCATCATTGGACGGGCAGCTTTAGCCAAGGCCGGCAGGCTGTAGGCAGAAGTTTCATGCGCGGTATTGAAGGCTTCGCGGCTGATGCTGTCGAGGAAATCACCGTTCAAGGCTTCTTTTGGTGCAAAAGCAATCGCGTGTACCAAGCCGTCTAAGCCGTTCCAGCTTTTGCCCAAATCGGCGAACACTTGCTCTACTTCGGCATCGTTGTTGACATCGCAACGGAACACCAAATCAGAGCCCAATTCGGCGGCCATTTTGCGCACGCGCTCTTCTAATTTATCCACAACATAAGTAAACGCCAATTCTGCGCCTTGGTCGTGACATGCTTTGGCGATGCCGTAAGCAATCGAACGCTCGGAAATCATACCGGTAATCAGAATTTTTTTACCTTGCAAAAAACCCATTTTTTATCCTTTAAAGTGTGGTGTTGCACTGTGAATCACTTTCACCCAATGGAAAAGCGAAGATGTTAAACGAAGCATTATAGCAAAAAGCCGTTGTTTTGGAATAAAAACAATACACTGCCGTTCAGACGGCCTAAGTATGCCGCTGCATTTGCGCCAGTGTTTTAGGATTAGCGGCAAACCAAGCCAGCAGGCATTCAATTGCCATCAAGCCGGTCAGCACGCCCATCGATGCCGACCACGAGCCGAACACGTCATACAACACGCCCATACCCAAAGGCCCAGCCACCGCAATCAAATAGCCCACCGCCTGCGCCATGCCCGACAAAGAAGCGGCTTGCTGCGGTGAATCCGTGCGCATGGCAAACAGCATCAACGCGGCGGAAAACACGGCTGAAGCACCAAATCCGGTGCACACCACCCACAGCCACATACTCGCTTGATTGCCCAACCAAATGCCGGCAATACCGACGGTTAAAATCAACGCCGCGGCCAAAATGACTTGCTGCGTTTTATATGTTTTGCCCAACAAGGCAGTAATCGACAAAGCTCCGACCAACGAAGCCACTTGCAACAGCGAACTATGTCCGCCCGCCGCCAAAGCAGTCATGCCCTTCTCGACCAACACCGACGGCAGAAAGCTCACCACCGAATAAAACATCAGCGACTGAATACCCATAAACGCGCTGATGCACCATGCCGTTGGCGAGCGCCACACATTCAGGCCGTCTGAACGCTGCGGCGGTGTCTCGACTGCATTGGTGCGCAGGTTTTTGCGTGCCAAACACCAAATCACCAAAGCAAAAGCAGCAAACGGCCACCACACGCCCAGCGACCAGCGCCAATTCTGCCATTGCGCCAACGGAACCGCCCATGCGGCCGCCAAAGTGGCCGATACCGACATCGCCGCAGATAGCGTCCCCACCACCAAACCTACCCGCGTCGGCAGATTGCGTTTGGCCAAAGCCGGCAGCAGCACATTGCCCATTGCAATCGCCGCAGACAAAATAATCGTGCCCCACATCAGCAGCGTAGCGGAAGGATATGCTGAGCGCAGCGCAATGCCTGCTATCATCAGCACGATAGAGCCGATTAACACGTTTTCCATGCCGAAACGCTTGGCCAACTGTGCCGCCAAAGGTGAGAACAGGGCAAATGCCAGCAAGGGCAAGGCGGCGACCATGCCCATAAATGAACCGGATACGCCAAGTTCATCACGGATAAAACCGACCACCGGCCCCAAGGCCACTAAAGGCGCGCGCAAATTGACGGCCAAAACGACCACGGCAAACAATAAAAAGCCGAGTGATAAAGCGGCAGATCGGCGCGTTTGGTTTTTATTCATCGGGTTACTCTTATTGCGTTCAGACGGCCTATTATCACTATCAGGCCGTCTGAAAAATTTGCAAAACATTGGCAATAGAAATCTTTTCAAGCATTGTAAAGGAATTTACCGGCCGACACGAACCGCCGTTTTACCTACCTATTTAGGCCGTCTGAACGCGTCAAATTCAGACGGCCTGTCATCAAACATTCACACAGCTTGATTATGCTTGCCCGTTGCCGTTTAGCGCCCATTCAAACTCAACCGGCCACGGTTACACCGCCCTAAAAACGCGCTATACTGATATTCGATAAATGACTTTATTTTAACAAGATACCTATGCCCAAATAGGGGAAAAATTATGCCTGATCAAAACCGAATTCTCTGCCGCGAGCTAAGCCTGCTCGAATTCAACCGCCGTGTGTTGGCACAAGCGCAAGACCCAAGCGTGCCGCTGTTGGAACGTTTGCGTTTTCTGTGTATCGTGTCGTCTAACTTAGATGAGTTTTTTGAAGTGCGCGTCGCTTCGTTGAAACGCGACCAAAAGCTCCGTCCGCATGTTGTGCTCGACAACGGCAAAACGCCGTCTGAAACGCTTGAAGATGTTTCCGTGCAAGCATACGCCTTGATTGAAGAACAATACGCGCTGTTTAATGAAGTGTTGCAACCGGAACTGGCCAAACAAGGCATTCATTTCTACCGCCGCCACACGTGGACGCCCGAGCAGCAAAAATGGATTAACGAATATTTCGACAACGAATTGATGCCGATTTTGACCCCCATCGGCCTTGATCCGTCGCATCCCTTCCCGCGCGTGTTGAACAAATCCCTTAACTTTGCCGTAGAATTGGAAGGCACCGATGCCTTCGGCCGCCCGTCCAGCATGGCGATTGTGCAAGCGCCGCGCATTTTGCCGCGCGTGGTGAAAATGCCGTCTGAAATTTGCGATGGCAATGAAGGTTTCGTGTTCCTGTCGTCTATTTTGCACGCGCATGTGCATAAGCTGTTTTTGGGCATGGAAGTCAAAGGCTGTCATCAATTCCGTTTGACGCGCGACAGTGATTTGACCGTTGACGATGATGATTTGGAAAACCTACGCACCGCCATTCAGAGCGAATTGCGCGACCGCGAGTACGGCGACGGCGTGCGCTTGGAAGTGGCCGATACCTGTCCGCAACATATCTGCCAGTTCCTGCTCAACCAATTCAAATTGAAACCATCCGAAGTATATCAGGTAAAGGGACCGGTCAATCTGGTGCGTTTGAATGCCGTGCCTGATTTAGTTGACCGCCCCGATTTGAAATTTGCGCCACCGGCAACGGTAGGCCGTCTGAAAAAATTGGGCAAAAACGGCTCTGTTTTGGACTTAGCCAGGCAAGGTCCGATATTACTGCACCATCCTTACCAGTCGTTTGACCCGGTGGTTCAAATGATTCGCGAGGCGGCCAGCGATCCGGATGTATTGGCCGTCAAGATGACTATTTACCGCACCGGCAGCAATTCCGAATTGGTTAAAGCGCTGATGCGTGCCGCATTGGCAGGCAAACAAGTCACCGTGGTGGTCGAATTGATGGCGCGTTTTGACGAAGCCAACAACGTCAGCTGGGCACAGCAACTGGAAAATGTCGGTGCGCACGTGGTGTATGGTGTATTTGGTTACAAAGTGCACGCCAAAATGGCCTTGGTTATCCGCCGTGAAGAAGGCCTTCTGAAAAGCTATGCGCACTTGGGCACGGGCAACTATCACCAAGGCACATCGCGCATTTACACCGACTTTGGTTTGATTATCGATGATGCCGCCATTACCGCCGATGTGAACACCTTATTTATGGAAATCACCGGCTTAGGCAAGCCAGGCCGTCTGAACAAATTGTATCAAAGCCCGTTTACGCTGCATCCGATGATCATCAGCCGCATTCAGCAGGAAACGGAAAATGCTCGCGCCGGTAAACCGGCCAAAATCATTGCCAAGATGAATTCTTTGATTGAGCCAAGCGTGATTGAAGCCTTGTATGCAGCCAGCGCCGCCGGTGTGCAAATTGACCTGATTGTACGCGGCATGTGCACCCTGCGCCCCGGCGTGAAAGGCTTGTCGGACAACATCCGTGTGCGTTCCATCATCGGCCGCCAACTCGAACACTCGCGCATTTTCTACTTCTACAACAGCGGCAAAGAAGACACCTATATTTCCAGCGCCGACTGGATGGGGCGCAACTTCTTCCGCCGTATCGAAGTGGCCACGCCGATTCTTGACCCCACGCTGAAAGCGCGTGTGATTCGCGAAGGTTTAACCATGGCATTGGAAGACAATACCAAAGCATGGGAAATGCAACCTAACGGCTCGTATATCCGTGTTCAAGCTGCAGAAGGCGACGCATTGGTGAATCTGCAAGAAGATTTGTGGGCGATGTACAGTAAATAATCTTTCTTAGTTTAATAAGAAAGGCCGTCTGAAAACAAGTGAACTGCACCCCAAAAGTTGGACACTTTCCCCCCAACTTAAAAAGGTGCAGTTTTCTTATGTCCAAATATACACTAGACTTCAAATACCGAGCCGTACTCCATTACCATCAAGTGCACAGCCAACAGCGCACCGCAGACCATTTCAACGTCTCACGCACACATCTGCGCCGTTGGATTGCCGCCTACCGACAAGGCGGTATAACCGCACTTCAACACCCACAGGCTACGCTTATGAAGACTATGCAGACCAAACGCAAGAATCCCTTTATCGTCGACAAACCTGACCATGAAAAAACTCAGGCAGAGCTGATTGAAGAGTTACGCTACATGAGGGCGGAGAACGACTACCTAAAGCACATGAAAGCCCTCAACGAAAAGAACGCCGCCAACGCTGCGAAACCGTTCAAACGCTGAGGGCGAAGCACCCGCTGAAATACCTGTTGCACAGTGCCGGCATACCCAAAAGCAGTTTCTACTACCACATCGGCAGACCTGATCCCGATATAGAAGCCAAAGCAGCGGTGAGTGAAGTCTATCACCAACACAAAGGCCGCTACGGCCAACGGCGGATTGGTGCCGTATTGTCGTGGAATAAAAAGAAAGTGCAACGTATTATGAGACTATTGGGGCTAAAAGCCAAAGTGCGCAACAAAAAAGCCTATCGTCCACAGGTCATAGGCGAGACCTCGAAAAACATCCTTAAGCGTGCATTCACTGCCGATAAAGCAGGAGCTAAATGGTTGACCGATGTGACCGAGTTTAAATGCACCGACGGCAAACTGTACTTATCACCGATACTGGATGTATTCAATCGTGAGATAGTGGCTTATGAGCTCAGTAGAAAGCCGGACAGCAAGATGGTGATGCAGATGCTGGATAAGGCATTCGGCCGTCTGAACGGACAAACGCCGCTGCTGCATTCCGACCAAGGTGTGCTTTACCGAACTCAGGCTTATCGGGCGAAACTGGCCGAGAAAGGCATTGTGCAAAGCATGTCGCGCAAAGGGAATTGCTGGGATAACGCACCGATGGAGAGTTTCTTCGGGACATTGAAGGTGGAGAGCTTCTATCAGGAAGGTGTGTTATCGGTGACAGAGTTGACCAAAGTGATAGATGATTACATACGTTACTACAATTATGAACGTATTAGTTTGAATTTAAAAAAGCTGAGTCCTGTGGCTTACAGAACCCAGCTTGAACAGGCTGTTTGAGAAAGATTATTAACTTGTCCAAGAATTGGGGGACAGTTCATACTTTTCAGACGGCCTGAGACTTTTGCAAAATCTCAAGAACCAACAATAAAAGCCCTAAAGGCCGTCATTCCCGCGTAGGCGGGAATCCATCGTGACCTCTATGAAACCTATTTTATTCAGAAGCTTGCTATGCTTAAAAATGGATTCCCGCCTACGCGGGAATGACGGCGGTTTTGTGTGTGCAAGCTTTTGAAGAAGTTTTGCAAAGGTCTCAAGCTTTCGGTCTGAGCTTCAACAACCTTTAGACGATAAAAAAGCACGGTTTCCACCGTGCTTTTTTGAAGCAAAAATGCTTATTTGTTTTTTTGCGAACGAAGATAATCCAAGGTTCTGAGCTGGGCGATGGCTGCGGCCAAAGCAGCATGTGCTTTTGCCAAAGATTCATCGTCTTGCGCCTTAGAAATACGGTCTTCCGCTGCTTTCTTAGCTTGCTCGGCACGCTCCTGATCCATCTCCGCACTGCGGACGGCAACGTCCGCCAATACGGTAATTTTCTCAGGCTGCACTTCCAACAAACCGCCGGAAACAGCAACCAACACTTCTTCAGCCTGACCCGGCACGGTCAAACGCAATGCACCGGGACGTACCAAACTCATGATCGGCTCGTGTCGCGGGTAAATACCGAGCTCACCTTGTACAGTCGGAACCACCACAAAGCTGGCTTCGCCTGAATAGATGTTTTGTTCGCTACTGACCACTTCAACTTGCATGATGCTCATGCCGGCCTCCTTAGTTTAAGGTTTTCGCTTTCTCGGCTGCTTCTTCGATGCCGCCCACCATGTAGAACGCTTGTTCTGGCAAGTGGTCGTATTCACCGTTCAAGATGGCTTTAAAGCCGGCGATGGTGTCACGCAATGCCACATATTTACCTGGAGAACCGGTAAATACTTCAGCAACGTGGAACGGTTGTGACAAGAAGCGTTGGATTTTACGGGCACGCATTACAGTCAGTTTGTCTTCGTCAGACAATTCGTCCATACCCAGAATGGCGATAATATCGCGCAATTCTTTGTATTTTTGCAAAGTAGACTGAACGCCGCGTGCAACATCATAGTGCTCTTGGCCCAATACCATCGGATCCAACTGACGTGAAGTAGAGTCCAACGGGTCAACGGCAGGGTAAATACCCAAAGAAGCAATATCACGGCTCAATACCACGGTTGCATCCAAGTGGGCAAAGGTTGTTGCCGGAGACGGGTCAGTCAAGTCATCCGCAGGTACGTAAACGGCTTGGATAGAAGTAATCGAACCAGTTTGCGTAGAGGTAATACGCTCTTGCAAACGACCCATTTCTTCAGCCAAAGTCGGTTGATAACCTACTGCAGACGGCATACGACCCAACAATGCAGATACTTCGGTACCGGCCAAAGTGTAGCGGTAGATATTGTCTACGAAGAACAATACGTCGCGGCCTTTGCCGTTTTCGTCTTTTTCGTCACGGAAGTACTCAGCCATAGTCAAACCGGTCAAAGCAACGCGCAAACGGTTGCCCGGAGGTTCGTTCATCTGACCGTAAACCATGGCTACTTTATCCAATACGTTGGAATCTTTCATCTCGTGGTAGAAGTCGTTACCTTCACGAGTACGCTCACCTACACCGGCAAACACAGACAAACCGCTGTGCGCTTTGGCGATGTTGTTGATCAATTCCATCATGTTTACGGTTTTACCCACACCGGCACCACCGAACAAGCCTACTTTACCGCCTTTGGCAAACGGACAAAGTAAGTCAATTACTTTAATACCGGTTTCCAACAATTCGGTTGCAGCTGAAAGCTCGTCGAATTTAGGTGCAGACTGGTGAATCGCGCGAGTTTCAGCAGCAGTCACAGGGCCTGCTTCGTCAACCGGGTTACCCAATACGTCCATAATACGGCCCAATGTTGCCTGACCCACAGGTACGGCAATCGGAGAACCGGTATTGCTTACGGTCATACCGCGTTTCAAACCGTCTGAACTACCCATTGCAATGGTACGCACCACGCCGTCGCCCAAAAGTTGTTGCACTTCCAGGGTCAGACCGGTTTCGTCCAATTTCAGGGCATCGTAAACGTGCGGGATAGCATCGCGTGGAAATTCCACGTCAACTACGGCACCAATAATTTGTACGATTTTGCCTTGGCTCATTATCGTATCCTATTTTCTGTACAGTTTCAGACGGCCTAAACAGCCGCTGCACCTGCAACAATTTCTGACAATTCTGTGGTAATCGCAGCTTGACGCGATTTGTTGTACACCAAGCGCAGCTCTTTAATGGCATTGCCTGCGTTGTCGGTAGCGGCTTTCATCGCTACCATACGCGCGGCTTGTTCAGATGCCATGTTATCAGCCAATGCTTGATAAACCACAGATTCTAAATAGCGGCGAACCAGATATTCCAATACAGCAACAGGACTCGGCTCATAACGGTATTCCCAACCATATTGAGAATCGGGATTGACTTGTTCAATCTCGTTTTGACCGATAGGCAGCAATACTTCCATACGTGGCTCTTGGCGCATGGTATTCACAAAACCAGAATACACCAAGTGAATCACATCTAATTCATGTTTTTCGTAGCGTTGGAAAATTTCAGTCAACGGACCCAGCAACAATTCCATTTTAGGCGTATCGCCCAAATTCACTGCACTGGCAATCACGTTTAAACCGATACTTTGGCAAGCTGCCAAACCTTTACTGCCCAGACACACGACATCAACTTCAATGCCCTGCTCCTGATACTCTTGAACTTGCGCCAAAAATTTCTTCAATACATTGGCATTCAAGCCACCGCACAAACCTTTATCAGTCGTCATCAAGATGAAACCGGCACGGCGTACTTCGCGATGCGGTTCTAACAATTTAATGCCGTGATCGGTTTCGGTTTGTGCCAAATGGCTCATTACCGTACGTACTTTTTCGGCGTACGGACGCGCTAAGCGCATCCGTTCCTGAGTCTTCCGCATTTTAGAGGTAGACACCATTTGCATCGCTTTAGTGATCTTTTGGGTATTCTGAACACTGCGAATTTTGGTGAGAATCTCTTTTCCTACTGCCATTTCAGACTCCTTTCATCTGCTATTCTTAGGCTTGGTAAGCGTAAGAAGATTTGAAAGTTTTCATGGCTTCGGTCAATGCTTGTTCCGCTTCATCAGACATCGCGCCTGAAGCATTAATCGCATTCAGCACATCCGGCAATTGGGTACGGACATAGCTCAAGAATTCCGCTTCAAAAGCCAATGCTTTAGAAACTGGAACATCAGAATACGAGCCATTGTTAATCGCCAACAAAGTCAATGCCATTTCAGCGGTGTTCAAGGTGTTGAATTGTTTTTGTTTCATCAATTCAGTCACCACTTCACCGTGTTGCAATTGTTTGCGTGTTGCTTCATCCAAATCAGATGCGAACTGAGAGAACGCAGCCAATTCACGATATTGCGCCAATGCCAAACGGATACCGCCACCCAGTTTTTTGATGACTTTGGTTTGCGCTGCACCACCCACGCGCGATACAGAAATACCGGCGTTGATTGCAGGACGGATACCAGAGTTAAACAGGTCGGTTTCCAAGAAGATTTGGCCGTCGGTAATCGAAATTACGTTGGTCGGTACGAATGCAGATACGTCACCGGCTTGGGTTTCGATAATCGGCAATGCGGTCAATGAACCGGTTTTACCTTTCACTTCGCCATTGGTCAGTTTTTCCACTTCATCTTCGTTGATACGAGCAGCGCGCTCCAACAAACGAGAGTGCAAGTAGAATACGTCACCCGGATAGGCTTCGCGGCCTGGCGGACGGCGCAGCAACAGGGAAATTTGACGATATGCAACGGCTTGTTTAGACAAGTCATCGTAAACGATCAAGGCATCTTCACCGCGGTCGCGGAAGAATTCACCCATGGTACAACCTGAGTAAGGGGCAATGTATTGCAATGCTGCTGCTTCAGAAGCAGTTGCTGCCACCACAATGGTGTGTTCCATTGCGCCATGCTCTTCCAATTTACGCACTACGTTGGCAATCGAAGATGCTTTTTGACCTACGGCAACATAGATACAAATCACACCGGTGCCTTTTTGGTTCACAATCGCGTCCAAAGCAACGGCGGTTTTACCGGTTTGACGGTCACCAATGATCAACTCACGTTGGCCACGACCTACCGGAACCATAGAGTCAATGGCTTTCAAGCCGGTTTGCATTGGTTGGTCAACCGATTTACGGGCAATTACACCTGGTGCAATTTTTTCGATTGGTGCAGAACCGGAAGCATTAATCGGGCCTTTACCGTCAATCGGACGACCCAATGCATCTACCACACGGCCTACCAGCTCGCGGCCTACCGGCACTTCTAAAATGCGACCGGTACAAGTAACGGTATCGCCTTCTTTGATGTGTTCGTATTCACCCAACACTACGGCACCAACGGAGTCACGCTCCAAGTTCATGGCCAAGCCGAAAGTGTTGCCTGGGAATTCGAGCATCTCACCTTGCATGGCGTCTGATAAGCCGTGAATACGTACGATACCGTCAGTCACAGAAATCACCGTACCGCGGGTACGTACTTCTGCGTTAACCGACAGATTTTCGATTTTGGCTTTAATCAAATCGCTAATTTCAGCAGGATTAAGCTGCATGAAAACTCTCCTAATTTGTCATAGTCGTATACAAGGCATTCAATTTACCTTGCACAGACAGATCCAAGACTTGGTCACCCACTTCTACTTTCACACCACCGATTAATTCCGGATCAATTTTCGTGCTCACTTGCAAATCGGTGTTGAAACGTGTTTTTAAAGTAGCGGTCAAATCAGCCAACTGCTCAGACGTTAATTCGTATGCGCTGTAAATAACGGCTGATTTGGTATTGTTGAGTGCCAAGACTAAGTCTTGATATTGCGCGTACACTTCCGGCAAAACATTCAAACGCTTTTGCTCGGCCAGAACGCTTACAAAATTTGTAAGGCTTACATCATTCAAACCGACCAAATCAGTCAATGCTTTTGCTTTATCGGAAGCAGCGGTTTCAGGCTGCTCGACCAGAGACAATACTTTCTGATCCTGCAACATTGCTGCCAATTCTTTCAGTCCGCCCAACCAAGACTCAATTTGGTTTTTTTCCTGTGCCAAACCAAATAATGCTTTTGCATAAGGTCGGGCAATCGTTGCGAACTCTGCCATAGGATTACAGCTCCTGTTTCAAAGTGTTGAGCATGGTTGCGTGTTTAGAAGCATCCACTTCGCTACGCAAGATAGACTCTGCACCTTTCACAGCCAATGCAGCAACTTGCTCGCGCAACGCTTCGCGCGCGCGGTTCATTTCCTGCTCAACATCGGCTTTAGCTTGTGCTGTAATGCGTGCGGCTTCTGTAGAAGCTTGCTGTTTGGCTTCTTCTACAATTGCAGCAGCACGTTTTTCGGCGTTAGCCACCATTTCGGCAACTTGTCCACGCCCTTCGGCCATGAGTTCTGCAACTTTCTTTTCTGCCTGCTCAAAATCGCTTTTACCGCGTTCGGCTGCAGCCAAACCCTCAGCAATTTTGGCGGCGCGCTCGTCCAACGCTTTTGCGATTGGCGGCCACACAAATTTCATGGTAAACCAAACCAAACCGAAAAAGACGATGATCTGCGCAAATAAGGTTGCATTAATATTCACTTTACTTAACCTTCGTATTAGGGTTAATCAAACAAACGATGAAACCGTTTGTAACGAACTTGTGTTCGGATTAGCCTGCAAACGGGTTAACGAAGGCGAACAGCAAGGCAATAGCAACACCGATCAAGAACGCGGCATCGATCAAACCAGCGATCAAGAACAGTTTGGTTTGCAATGGACCAATCAATTCAGGCTGACGAGCAGAAGATTCCAAGTATTTAGAACCTACCATAGCGATACCGATAGAAGCACCCAAAGCGCCCAAAGCTACGATCAAGCCACATGCAATAGCAATCAAACCCATTTTTAAAACTCCTTAAAAGAAAACAAAGGTTAAAACTACGTTGAAAAAATTGAAAAACTACTTAAAAAGAACAACTAAACTTAGTGTGCATCATGTGCTTGGCCAATGTAAACAAACGCCAGCGCCATGAAGATAAATGCCTGCAGGGTAATCACCAAAATGTGGAAAATCGCCCAAGCCAAACCGGCCAAAATGTGGAACATGAACAGAATCGGATCCATCACGCCAATGCTGCCGGAAGCTGCCCATGCACCACCCAACAAAGCAATCAGCAAGAATACCAGCTCACCGGCATACATGTTACCGAACAACCGCATACCGTGTGATACGGTTTTCGACAAGAATTCCACGATATTCAACAAAAAGTTGGCAGGTGCCAATTTCGCACCAAATGGTGCACTGAACATCTCGTGCATCCAACCGCCGAAGCCTTTGATTTTCACGTTGTAGTAAATACAAATAATCAAGACACCGATAGCCAATGCCAGCGTGGTATTCAAATCAGCGGTCGGCACGACACGCAATAATGCATAGTGGTCACCAGTAATGCCCTGCCAAGCCAGCGGCAACAAATCAACCGGCAGCAAGTCCATGGCATTCATCAGGAAAATCCATACAAACAAGGTCAAACCTAATGGCGCAACGGCTTTGCGTGATTGTTCGTTATGGATAATGCTTTTACACATATCATCCACAAACTCAAACAGGATTTCTACCGCAGCTTGAAAGCGGCCGGGCACGCCGGCGGTTGCTTTTTTGGCACCACGCCATAGGATAAAGCTACCGATAATCCCCAACACGACCGCAAAGAAAATTGCGTCCAAGTTGATGTAAGAGAAATCAGCGATATTTTTCAGGCCTTGGCCTTGGGTTACGTCCGACAAACTGGTCAAGCTTTGCAAGTGGTGCTTGATGTAGTCGGCAGCGGTCATAGATTCACCTGCCATAGTCTTTAACTCTCAAATAATACAAAAAAACCAAATGGCTGACGCCGAGCAATCCGAAGAAAAACGGAAGGAAAACCAGTGATTCATGCCAAATTGCAAACACAATCAGCATCAACACCAGCGACAGCACTACTTTTAAAACTTCTCCAAAAATAAACATCCTGCTTTGCAGGTAAGGATTATTTTTAACAAGCTTTAAAAGTAAAACTGCAATAGATGAAGGGATGAGATAGGTGATTCCGCCGGCTAATGCCGACCAAAAACCGCTTTTGCCTACGATTATCGCGCTTAAGGCAGAAACCGCAAACAAGACAATCACTTGTAAAATTAAAATCTGCTTCATATTTTTAAGGCGATTGAGCCACAATACCAAAGCGAGGCTACTATAATCAAGAAGTGCTATGTCGTCAAGCGATTGTTAAGCTTTGTGAAACGTTATTATTTGAGGATACTGCAATTTCAGAAAATTTCTTTGTTTGACAACTGCAATTTTGCGAGGATTTTAACACAAATTACACACTGTTACATACTTATTAATCTTGAAATACAATAATTTATAAACACCCAACATATTCCGTTGTTTTGACTTCACATAATCTCTTTGATTTCAATCAGATTTTAATAAGGCCGTCTGAAATTTTCAGACGGCCTGAAGCATCATTTTTTTGTGCAAATGAAACAGTTTTACTTAAAATTTTTGGTATTTAGCCCAAAATTAAAGGCTATGCATCGTATTGAATGCCCAATTGTTTCAACAGATATTCAAAGGTTTCCGGCGTGTCGAAATGCAACACGATTTTGCCCTTTTTCTGATTGGTGGTTTTGATTTCGGCATTCACACCTAATCGCTCGGTCAATGCGTCATTCAAACGTTGCACATCAGGACTGATGGTTTTCTTCGGCTCAACCTCTTTGCTTTGATGTGCCAACTGACTACGGCGCTCGACTTCACGCACCGACCAACCGTTTTTCACTGCCTTTTGCGCCAATTCCAATTGCTCGACCACCGGCAACGTCAACAACGCACGCGCATGCCCCATTTCCAAGCGGCGTTGGTAAAGCATATCTTGTACCGGTTCGGGCAAGCTCAACAAACGCAAACTGTTGGAAATCGCGCTGCGGCTTTTACCGACAGCCTTAGCCACGGTTTCATGCGTTAGGCCGAATTCATCGACCAAGCGTTTCAAGCCTTGTGCTTCTTCAATCGGATTCAGGTTTTCACGTTGCAGGTTTTCAATCAAGCCCATCGCCAGCGCGGTTTCGTCGCTGATGGTTTTGATAACCACCGGAATTTCAGTCAATCCGGCCAATTGCGACGCGCGCCAGCGGCGTTCACCGGCAATCAATTCATATTGCGACAAACCGTGTTCGCGCACAATCACCGGCTGAATCACGCCTTGCGCTTTAATCGAATCGGCCAACTCTTGTAACGCTTCGTCATCCATTTGCACACGCGCCTGATAGCGGCCGGGCTGGATATCGCTGATGGCGACAGAAGTCAGACGGTCGCTGGTGCTGTTGTCCACACCATTGGAAATCAGGGAATCTAAACCGCGGCCCAAACCGCCTTTCATTTTTGCCATATTGTTATCCTTTATTTTAACGGCGCCACAACAGCGCTTTTCAGACGGCCTTATCAAATCATGCGCTATTTTATCGGATATTGCTACGGATAGACAATTTGTATTCTATAATAACGCTTTCAGACGGCCTGACACAGAAAGGCAATACATGACACGTCGGCTCATCATCGGCATCAGCGGCGCAAGCGGTTTTCAATACGGCTACAAAGCCCTACAAATTCTGCAAAACTTGCCCGACATCGAAACGCATTTGGTGGTTTCCAAAGGTGCCGACATGACGCGTGCGCTGGAAACGCCCTATTCTAAGGAAGAAATCATGGCGATGGCCGATGTCGTGCACCCCATCGGCAATTTGGGCGCGGCGATCTCCAGCGGCTCTTTCCGCACCGCCGGTATGTTGGTGGCGCCCTGCTCCATGCGTTCACTGGCGGCCATTGCCCATGGCTACAACGACAACCTGCTCACACGAGCGGCAGACGTGGTATTGAAAGAACGCCGCCGCTTGGTGTTGATGGTGCGCGAATCGCCGCTGAATTTGGCGCATTTGGACAACATGAAACGCGTCACCGAAATGGGCGGCATCATCTTCCCGCCTGTGCCTGCGTTTTACCAACAGCCGCAATCGGTGGATGATATCGTCACCCACAGCGTCGGCCGCGCCTTGGAAATGTTTGACATTGATGTGCCTGAGTTGCCGCACTGGGGCGAAGGCGAATCAAAATAGATGAAATCAGCAGGAAATCATGAAGATTTTCTGCTAATACGATACTGAAACGACTGTGCCGTCTGAATGTTCAGACGGCCTGTTTTATGGGAAATCCTCATTCCCGATATTAAAGGAAACATCATGCATTTACCTGTCGGCCCTTTGGTTAATGCCGCGGCAATTATCGGCGGCGCCATCATCGGCCTCAGTCTTGGCGGCGCACTGCCTGAACGCGTGCGCGCCAATCTGCCCACTTTATTTGGTTTGTTGTGTATTGGTTTGGGGATTATGACCATTCCGGGTGTGAAATATTTTGCCGCAGTCAGCGTTGCTTTGGTGCTGGGTTTGGTTATCGGCGAATGGGTGGACATTGAAAAATGGATTAAACAGCTTGCAATTGCCAGCCAAAATCTTGTGGATAAAATTCTACCGAAAAAAGGCGACTTAAGTGCGGAAAAATTTTTGGAAAACTATGTGTCGCTGGTGATTTTGTTCTGCTTCAGCGGCATGGGGATTTTCGGCACGATGAACGAAGGCATGAGCGGCGATCCGTCGATTTTGTATATTAAAGCGATTTTAGACGTGTTCACTGCGATGATTTTCGCCATCAGCCTTGGCGCGATTGTGGCTTTTATCGCTATTCCGCAAACGCTGTTTCAATGCTTGCTGTTTTTCTTGGCCGCGCTGATTGTGCCACTTACCACGCCCGATATGCGTGCAGATTTTGCTGCTGCCGGTGGCCTGATGCTGCTGATGACAGGCTTGCGAATTATGGGAATCAAATCGTTTCCGGTGGCCAATATGCTGCCAAGCCTGATTTTGGTGATGCCGCTGTCGCATATTTGGGCAACGTATGTGGTGTAGCGTTCAGACGGCCTATTGGGCATTCAAAGCGGTAGATAGTTTAATTTCCAGCCGTATCGGCGTATCATGGTTTGCGCTTCACTCAACCACGGCCGATTCAGGCCGTCTGAAACGATAGGAGTCTTGATGAACGCTCTCCCCCACAATATGGCCAAATTTCTCCAACGTAACCATGTCGTCAGCATCGCCACTCAATCGAGCACAGGCGAATTATGGAGCGCCTGCTGCTTTTATGTATTCGATGAAGCCAATGCGCAACTGATTGTGTTGACTTCCCAAACCACGCAACACGGCAGCAACATGGCGGCGCAGCCCCGCATTGCCGGCACCATCTCCGGCCAGCCCGACAGCATCACCAAAATCAGTGGCATTCAGTTTCAAGCACAAGCTAAATGTTTAACCGACGAAGCCGAACGCAAAGCCGCTGTTGCCCTTTTTTACCATGCCCATCCGGTCGCACGCGCAATGAAAAGCGATGTCTGGGCATTGCGGCTGGATAAAGTGAAATTTACCGATAACAAATTAGTGTTCGCCCAAAAAACACATTGGACGCGTGAAGACAAGCATGAATCAAACGATAAGGCCGTCTAAAAAGACCAATGATGACTCAACATCTTATAATCTTTGCCGCTACATTTCAGATGGCCTATTTACGGAATGAACCCCATGAGCACTGAAAACTGGTGCGTGTATTTGATTTTGTGTGCCAACGAATCGCTTTATTGCGGCATTACCAACCGCCCGAACGAGCGTTTTCAAGCGCACCAAACCGGTAAAGGCGCTCGCTACACCCGCATTCACAAGCCCATCGCCATGCGCGTACTTTCAGACGGCCTCAGTAAAAGCGACGCACTCAAGCAAGAAATCGCCACCAAGAAATTAAATGCCGCACAAAAGCGCGTTTTATGGTTGGAAATGGCAAATGCACAAGAAATCAAGGCCGTCTGAAAGAAGCTAACAGAGATTTCAGACGGCCTACCACTCTACCCTGCTTTGTTATAAAATCCTTATTCTGTTCACTCAGGAAACCGATCATGACCACCGACATCCAACGCAATGTTGACGACAACGAAATCGCCAAATTCAGCCAAATTGCTGAAAAATGGTGGGATAAAAACAGCGAATTCAAACCGCTGCACGACATCAATCCGCTGCGCCTGGGTTACATCGATGGCTTAGGTCATTTGAGCGGCAAGCAGGTTTTGGATGTCGGTTGCGGTGGCGGCATTCTCGCCGAAAGCATGGCCAAACGCGGTGCATCGCATGTGACCGGCATCGATATGGCCGAAAAGTCTTTGAAAGTAGCTGAAGTGCACGCGGCGGAACAAAACGTCGATAATATTGCTTACCGCTGCGTACCTGTGGAAGAGTTGGCTGCTGAGCAACCACATAGCTTTGATGTGGTCACCTGCATGGAAATGCTCGAGCATGTGCCCGATCCGGCCGCTATTATCAAAGCCTGCGCACAATTGGTGAAACCTGATGGCATGGTGTTTTTCTCCACCATCAACCGCAATCCGAAATCTTATCTGCATTTGATTGTCGGCGCAGAATATGTATTAAACTTTGTACCGAAAGGTACGCACGACTGGCAAAAATTCATTACGCCTGCGGAATTGGCGCGGATGTGTCGCCAAGCCGGTTTGGATGTTGTCGATACAAAAGGCATGAAATACAATCTGTTAACTAAAGAATACAGCATCAGTGATGTGACGGACACCAATTATATGATTGCCTGTCGTCCGGCTTAATCACACAACAAAAGGCCGTCTGAAACATAATGTTTCAGACGGCCTTTTGTTGAACTTCATTAATTAACGCTTCATTTCGCCCTGAATGGCACGAATATTGGCTTCACGATCGCGTACTGCTTGGTTCAGACGGCTGATTTTGGCTTGATCGCCTTTCTTGCGCGCCACATTCAATTGCACTTTAGCACGCGCCAATGCAGCTTGCTCATTGCGGATTTCGTTTTGCAGAATCTGCTTGCGGGTAAGCTGTGGCTTCGGTTTGGCAACCGGTGCATTAATCACCGGCGCATGAATGATTTTGGCCTTGCGGTTCAGCTCGGCAGCTCGTGCTTGGGCTGATTTCAAATCACCGGCACTGGTTTTACGGCCTGATGTATCATTGCCATTGCGCAGCTTGATATTCATACGGGGATTAGCCGCTTCGGCGCTATTGGTTACGCTACCACTGGTGGCCTGTGGCAAAATTTTAATATCGCTGACATCCGGCGCAGCAGAACCTGGGGCTTCTTTTAAATCCACTTTCTCAGGTAAGGCTTTGGTCGCTTCTTCAGGTGCGACCTGAGCAGCGCCATTGGTATGGGATTCCTCACATTGCGTGCCGATTTTCTTTTCGGTAAAGACAATCCCGCCATCTACCTTACAGATATAAGTAACGGCTTGCGCCGACATGGCAGCAGTGCTCAGGCTCAATGCCAGAATCAGTTTTTGAAAAATAAGTTTCATGCTGTTTGTAAAGTCATTCAGATATGAGAGCGGCTATTATACTATGCCGTCTGTAAAGTGCGTAAATGCTGTGTTAAAGCGATGGAGATAATACGGCATAAATGTATTCAGACGGCCATATTGTATCTAAGGGTGCAGTGATTTTAAAATGCTCACCGCGATGTTGGAATTCTATTTGCCAAGCGTGTAAATACATTCGTTCGGCGGGCATTCCGCCATACAATTCATCACCCAGAATCGGGCTGCCTAAGCTTTTCATGGCAACACGCAATTGATGCGTTTTACCCGTGTGCGGTTGCAACACAAATAAGCGTAGGTTAGGTGCTATCGCATGGCTATGAAACTGAGTAATGGCAGGATTGGCCATATCTCGTGTTAACTTCCATGCCCCACGGCGGGATTTTTCCATTCTACCTTTAATCCAACCCTGCTTTTTGGATGGCTTTGTATCGCTCAGTGCCAAATAAGTTTTGCACATGGTTTTGTCAGAAAATTGTTGGGCCAATTCTGAAGCCGTTTGCTCATTGAGTGCTAACAACAATACACCGCTGGTTGCTTTATCCAATCGATGCAGCAACCATACCCTTTCTAAACCCAATTGTGCTGCCAGCGTTTGCGTCAAGCTGATTTGGTTTTCTTCCTGATGCACCGCAATGTGACAAGGTTTGTTGATGGCAACGAAGTTTTGATTCTGAAAAAGAATCACCCACATGTTCAGACGGCCTTAATTCAATGCAATACCTTGACCCATTAGCGTAATGGCACCCAACACACAAAATAAAATACACGCAGAAATGCGAACCGCTTTAGCCGGAATCTTCTTCATTAGCATCTGCCCTAAATAAACCACCGGCACATTTGCCAACATCAAGCCCAACACGCTACCACATATCACCCAAAACATCTCTTGATATTTGGCTGCTAACAATACTGTGGCAATTTGCGTTTTATCACCAATTTCTGCCATAAAAAACAGCACTACCGTTGCGCCAAAAGCACCATATTTCAGCCATCGGCTATCCGGATTCTCATCTTTATCCGGCAACAGCAACCACAGCCCTACCGCAATAAAACTCAAGCCGACGATCCATTTCATCAGTTCAGGCGAAATATATTGCGCCAGCCACACACCAATGACAGCAGAAAGCGCATGGTTCAGCAGCGTGGCCACAAAAATACCGAAAACAATGGCGTTCTTTTGTGAAAATCGAGTTGCTAAAAATAATGCGAGTAGTTGGGTTTTATCGCCAATTTCGGCAATCATCACACTCAATGTTGAAGAGAAAAAAGCTTCCATAAGATACTCAACCGTTTCGTGGGCAACATAAAAGCACAGCAATTGCCCACTGGAATTACCATGCTTTACGTCTTGCCTGTCATTCGTTTGAGCGAAGATGCGGTTACCATGCCGAAGCAATTATGTTGACAACCGCTCCGGAAACCGAATCATCCGGATGGCTACTCCCGTAAAGAGAAGCAAAATTATAATGCTTGTGCCTTATCTACACAACCTCTTTTAGGATTTAAGAAATGGAATATCCAATCAAAGGAACACAATACAATGCTTTTATTCAACTACAGTTGTATCACACGCTGTTGTATCAAACGTAAAGAAGCCCCTGACATTCATCAGAGGCTTCGGAATGGGTGTTTGGCAGTGACCTACTTTCACATGGAAGAACCACACTATCATCGGCGCTGAGTCGTTTCACGGTCCTGTTCGGGATGGGAAGGCGTGGGACCAACTCGCTATGGCCGCCAAACTTAAACTGTACAAATCGGTAAGCCGTTATGCAGTCTCCTGCACTTATTTATTCTTTAATCAACTGTTGGTGATGACTGAATCATCAGTAAGCTCTTATCTTTGAAGTTCTTCAAATGATAGAGTCAAGCCTCACGAGCAATTAGTATCGGTTAGCTTCACACATTACTGCGCTTCCACACCCGACCTATCAACGTCCTGGTCTCGAACGACTCTTTAGGAGGATTAAATCCTCAGGGAAGTCTCATCTTCAGGCGAGTTTCGCGCTTAGATGCTTTCAGCGCTTATCTCTTCCGAACTTAGCTACCCGGCTATGCCACTGGCGTGACAACCGGTACACCAGAGGTTCGTCCACTCCGGTCCTCTCGTACTAGGAGCAGCCCCCGTCAAACTTCCAACGCCCACTGCAGATAGGGACCAAACTGTCTCACGACGTTTTAAACCCAGCTCACGTACCACTTTAAATGGCGAACAGCCATACCCTTGGGACCGACTACAGCCCCAGGATGTGATGAGCCGACATCGAGGTGCCAAACTCCGCCGTCGATATGAACTCTTGGGCGGAATCAGCCTGTTATCCCCGGAGTACCTTTTATCCGTTGAGCGATGGCCCTTCCATACAGAACCACCGGATCACTATGTCCTGCTTTCGCACCTGCTCGACTTGTCGGTCTCGCAGTTAAGCTACCTTTTGCCATTGCACTATCAGTCCGATTTCCGACCGGACCTAGGTAACCTTCGAACTCCTCCGTTACTCTTTGGGAGGAGACCGCCCCAGTCAAACTGCCTACCATGCACGGTCCCCGACCCGGATTACGGGTCTGGGTTAGAACCTCAAAGTCACCAGGGTGGTATTTCAAGGACGGCTCCACAGAAACTAGCGTCTCTGCTTCTAAGCCTCCCACCTATCCTACACAAGTGACTTCAAAGTCCAATGCAAAGCTACAGTAAAGGTTCACGGGGTCTTTCCGTCTAGCAGCGGGTAGATTGCATCTTCACAACCACTTCAACTTCGCTGAGTCTCAGGAGGAGACAGTGTGGCCATCGTTACGCCATTCGTGCGGGTCGGAACTTACCCGACAAGGAATTTCGCTACCTTAGGACCGTTATAGTTACGGCCGCCGTTTACTGGGGCTTCGATCCGATGCTTGCACATCTTCAATTAACCTTCCAGCACCGGGCAGGCGTCACACCCTATACGTCCACTTTCGTGTTAGCAGAGTGCTGTGTTTTTAATAAACAGTCGCAGCCACCTATTCTCTGCGACCCTCCAATGCTTACAGAGCAAGTCTTTCACATCGAAGGGCATACCTTCTCCCGAAGTTACGGTATCAATTTGCCGAGTTCCTTCTCCTGAGTTCTCTCAAGCGCCTTAGAATTCTCATCCTGCCCACCTGTGTCGGTTTGCGGTACGGTTCTGATTCAACTGAAGCTTAGTGGCTTTTCCTGGAAGCGTGGTATCGGTTACTTCAGCACCTTGGTGCCTCGTCATCACTTCTCGGTGTTAAGAAGACCCGGATTTGCCTAAGTCTTCCACCTACCGGCTTAAACAAACTATTCCAACAGTTTGCTAACCTAACCTTCTCCGTCCCCACATCGCATTGAATCAAAGTACAGGAATATTAACCTGTTTCCCATCGACTACGCATTTCTGCCTCGCCTTAGGGGCCGACTCACCCTACGCCGATGAACGTTGCGTAGGAAACCTTGGGCTTTCGGCGAGCGGGCTTTTCACCCGCTTTATCGCTACTCATGTCAACATTCGCACTTCTGATACCTCCAGCACACTTCTCAATGCACCTTCTTCGGCCTACAGAACGCTCCCCTACCATACGTGTAAACACGTATCCGCAGCTTCGGTTATAGATTTGAGCCCCGTTACATCTTCCGCGCAGGACGACTCGACCAGTGAGCTATTACGCTTTCTTTAAATGATGGCTGCTTCTAAGCCAACATCCTGGCTGTCTGGGCCTTCCCACTTCGTTTACCACTTAATCTATCATTTGGGACCTTAGCTGGCGGTCTGGGTTGTTTCCCTCTTGACAACGGACGTTAGCACCCGCTGTCTGTCTCCCGAGGAGCAACTTGATGGTATTCTTAGTTTGCCATGGGTTGGTAAGTTGCAATAACCCCCTAGCCATAACAGTGCTTTACCCCCATCAGTCTCATACTCGAGGCACTACCTAAATAGTTTTCGGGGAGAACCAGCTATCTCCGAGTTTGTTTAGCCTTTCACCCCTATCCACAGCTCATCCCCGCATTTTGCAACATGCGTGGGTTCGGACCTCCAGTGCGTGTTACCGCACCTTCATCCTGGCCATGGATAGATCACTCGGTTTCGGGTCTACGCCCAGCAACTATTCGCCCTATTAAGACTCGGTTTCCCTACGCCTCCCCTATTCGGTTAAGCTCGCTACTGAACGTAAGTCGTTGACCCATTATACAAAAGGTACGCAGTCACGGAACATGTCCGCTCCCACTGTTTGTATGCATCAGGTTTCAGGTTCTATTTCACTCCCCTCCCGGGGTTCTTTTCGCCTTTCCCTCACGGTACTGGTTCACTATCGGTCGATGATGAGTATTTAGCCTTGGAGGATGGTCCCCCCATATTCAGACAGGATTTCACGTGTCCCGCCCTACTTGTCGTACGCTTAGTACCATTGATCAGATTTCGAATACGGGACTATCACCCACTATGGTCAAGCTTCCCAGCTTGTTCTTCTATCTCAACAATTATCACGTACAGGCTCCTCCGCGTTCGCTCGCCACTACTTGCGGAATCTCGGTTGATTTCTTTTCCTCCGGGTACTTAGATGGTTCAGTTCTCCGGGTTCGCTTCTCTAAGCCTATGTATTCAGCTTAGGATACTGCACAGTATGCAGTGGGTTTCCCCATTCGGACATCGCGGGATCAAAGCTTTATTGCCAGCTCCCCCACGCTTTTCGCAGGCTTACACGTCCTTCGTCGCCTATCATCGCCAAGGCATCCACCTGATGCACTTATTCACTTGACTCTATCATTTCAAGAACCTCTTTGACTTAATCCGCACTACCGTTGACAAGTAGTGGAACTAGATGTTTTTACTTTGATAAAGCTTACTGCTTTGTTGTGTCTTAACCCTGCCTTTTGTGTTTCAGGGTTAAGTCGATACAATCATCACCCAAATACTGTGATTTACTTCTTCACAACAATCAGCCATTTGCAAATAGCTAATTGTCAAAGTAAATCAACATTGTCTTTGTTTGTTGATTTCGGCTTTCCAATTTGTTAAAGATCGATGCTTTTCAATATTGCTATTGACTTCGCAAATCAAAATGAGCTGGCCATTATATCAGCCTTCTTTTTGCAGTCAAGCTTTTTCAGTCGTTAAACAAAAAATCAGCGCTAAGCGCTTTTTTATTTAACTTCTGCCAACTGACTTTGATTTGGGAAGTGTGTGGTGGAGGCAAACGGGATCGAACCGATGACCCCCTGCTTGCAAAGCAGGTGCTCTACCAACTGAGCTATGCCCCCAGTATGAGTTGTGGTGGGTCTGGGAGGACTTGAACCTCCGACCCCACGCTTATCAAGCGTGTGCTCTAACCAGCTGAGCTACAAACCCAAGGTCGTTATTTTGAAATCGTTTAAGTTCAGCTTTTAAACCGTTCTTTTTCAATCTCTCAATATCTTTTGCATCTTCTACAGTTTACCGATAAGTGTGAATGCGAGAAGCCTCTTCTTTTCTCTAGAAAGGAGGTGATCCAGCCGCAGGTTCCCCTACGGCTACCTTGTTACGACTTCACCCCAGTCATGAAGCATACCGTGGTAAACGGGCTCCTTACGGTTACCCTATCTACTTCTGGTATCCCCCACTCCCATGGTGTGACGGGCGGTGTGTACAAGACCCGGGAACGTATTCACCGCAGTATGCTGACCTGCGATTACTAGCGATTCCGACTTCATGCACTCGAGTTGCAGAGTGCAATCCGGACTACGATCGGTTTTGTGAGATTGGCTCCACCTCGCGGCTTGGCTACCCTCTGTACCGACCATTGTATGACGTGTGAAGCCCTGGTCATAAGGGCCATGAGGACTTGACGTCATCCCCACCTTCCTCCGGCTTGTCACCGGCAGTCTCATTAGAGTGCCCAACTGAATGATGGCAACTAATGACAAGGGTTGCGCTCGTTGCGGGACTTAACCCAACATCTCACGACACGAGCTGACGACAGCCATGCAGCACCTGTGTTACGGTTCCCGAAGGCACTCCTCCGTCTCTGGAGGATTCCGTACATGTCAAGACCAGGTAAGGTTCTTCGCGTTGCATCGAATTAATCCACATCATCCACCGCTTGTGCGGGTCCCCGTCAATTCCTTTGAGTTTTAATCTTGCGACCGTACTCCCCAGGCGGTCAATTTCACGCGTTAGCTACGCTACTAAGCAATCAAGTTGCCCAACAGCTAATTGACATCGTTTAGGGCGTGGACTACCAGGGTATCTAATCCTGTTTGCTACCCACGCTTTCGAGCATGAACGTCAGTGTTATCCCAGGGGGCTGCCTTCGCCATCGGTATTCCTCCACATCTCTACGCATTTCACTGCTACACGTGGAATTCTACCCCCCTCTGACACACTCTAGCTAGCCAGTTCAAAACGCAGTTCCCAGGTTGAGCCCGGGGATTTCACATCTTGCTTAACTAACCGTCTGCGCTCGCTTTACGCCCAGTAATTCCGATTAACGCTCGCACCCTACGTATTACCGCGGCTGCTGGCACGTAGTTAGCCGGTGCTTATTCTTCAGGTACCGTCATCACACAGTGATATTAGCACTATGCTTTTCTTCCCTGACAAAAGTACTTTACAACCCGAAGGCCTTCTTCATACACGCGGCATGGCTGGATCAGGCTTGCGCCCATTGTCCAAAATTCCCCACTGCTGCCTCCCGTAGGAGTCTGGGCCGTGTCTCAGTCCCAGTGTGGCGGATCATCCTCTCAGACCCGCTACTGATCGTCGCCTTGGTAGGCCTTTACCCCACCAACTAGCTAATCAGATATCGGCCGCTCAAATAGCGCTAGGCCCGAAGGTCCCCAGCTTTCCTCCTCAGAGAATATGCGGTATTAGCTAATCTTTCGATTAGTTATCCCCCACTACTCGGTACGTTCCGATATATTACTCACCCGTTCGCCACTCGCCACCCAAGAAGCAAGCTTCTCTGTGCTGCCGTCCGACTTGCATGTGTAAAGCATGCCGCCAGCGTTCAATCTGAGCCAGGATCAAACTCTTATGTTTAATCTCTAACTTATTTAACTTCTGGTCTGCTTCAAAGAAACTGACAAAGTATAGATAAATCTACATCTTGTCTGTTTTTGTCGCAGTGTGAGGCTTGTCGCACTCACACTTATCGGTAATCTGTTTGTTAAAGAGCAAGAACCGAATTATACATCACTCAAACTGCTTGTCAACTCTTTTTTCAAAATTTATCGAAAAATCAAATCAACCGTGCTATAATTATCAGCTCGTTTCGCCACTGCGTCAGCAGCGAAGAACCGAACTATACCCCTCTCCCCCAAAACCGTCAACTCCAACAAACAACAAATTTCTACAAAGTCCAACAAATCGCTGTTTTACAATCAAATTTAATTTCAACTAATTTGCAAAAAAACTACTCCAACTACCCAAACTTATCAACGTTATATTCAAAAGGCCGTCTGAAAGAAAACTTTCAGACGGCCTTTGTTCTGCATAATCTACAACTAAAATGCATTTCTATTTAATACTTTAGTGGTAGCAAATCATTCAAAATAATACTTGCGCATTTGTTAACTATCTATTACATTTAAGCCATGGTCGTGATGAATTCATTTTCAACCGACTTAGAAAAAGCCAAGATAGCAAAGGTTATAAAAATAGAAGAGACTGGTAATACCAACGCAATATCCCAATAAAAGAGCTGCTTTATATAGCAGCTCTTTTCCATTTTGCTTATTGCGGCAAGATGATTTCCAAAACAAACTTACTGCCGACATAAGCCAACACCAAACTGCTGAAACCGATAATTGTCCAAATCGCTGCTTTTTTACCGCGCCATGCCATCATGCTGTGTTTCAGCAATAAGCCGCCGTAAATCAACCACGATAAAATGCCGAATACAGTTTTATGAGTAAAGGTGACCGGCTTGCCAAATACGCTTTCGGCGAAGAATGTTCCGCTGACCACAGAATAAGTCAATAACACAAAGCCAACCAACATACCGCGGAACATCAATTTTTCTAAGCTCAATAGTGGCGGTAGAAATGTGACCAATGATGACATTTTGCGCTTATGCAGACTTCGGTTTAACAGCAAAATCAATACGGCAAACAGCGTGACAATTCCGAATAAGCCGTATGCCAATAATGATGTGCCCACATGCAGCATAAAGGGGATATCGCTGATTTCATAACCGATGAATTTGCCTGGGAAAATCATGCCTAATAATAAAGACAGCGCCGCACACGGATATAAAAGTAATTGCAATCCGCGCAAACAATAAAAGAAGCTGCCTAAGCAATACATCATCAGCATCAGCCACACAATCAGGCTGATGGAATAACCGAATCCCGTAATCAACACTTGATCTCTGACGACCGGCAGCAATAAAGCCGCGCCATGTACCAGCAACGCCACGCCCAATACCATTAATTCGGCATGGATGGGATACGCCTGATCGCGGTGTTTTTTATGGCGCATCCACACAAAGCCCGACAATCCGGCGTACACCAGCATCAGGCAAATCAAAATTATCGGCATAACAAACTTTCTCTGTACGCATATTCATAACCGCGTACGATAGTGTAAAATAAAACCGATTTTATTTTATCAAATAATGCTCTCTTGTGGGCAGCTATTCTCATTATCAAGGATAAGCATGTTAGACAACTTAACCAACCGCTTCAGCAGCGTTTTGAAAAACATCCGCAGCCATGCAAAATTAACTGAAGACAATATTAAAGAAGCTTTGCGTGAAGTCCGCCTGGCTTTGCTGGAAGCCGACGTAGCCTTACCGGTCGTCAAAGAATTCATCAACAATGTCAAAGAAAAAGCACTCGGCCAAGAAGTCGCCGGCAGCCTGACACCCAACCAAGCCTTTATCGGCGTGGTGAACGATGCCCTGATTGAATTGATGGGCAAAGAAAACACATCGCTGGATTTATCCGTTGCACCGCCTGCTGTGGTATTGATGGCCGGTTTGCAAGGTGCGGGTAAAACCACAACTGTCGGCAAATTGGCGCGCTTGCTGAAAACCGAGCAAAAGAAAAAAATTCTGGTGGTGTCTGCCGACGTGTACCGCCCTGCTGCGATTGAACAATTGCGTTTATTGGCCGAACAAGTCGGTGTGGATTTCTTCCCTTCCGACATCAGTCAAAAACCGGTTGATATCGCTCGTGCCGCGGTGGATTATGCCAAGAAGCATTTCTATGATGTATTGATGGTCGATACTGCCGGTCGTTTGGCCATCGATGAAGAGATGATGAACGAAATCAAAGTGCTTCATGCGGCCGTTAATCCCGTGGAAACGCTGTTCGTCATCGACTCCATGCTGGGTCAAGATGCGGTAAACACTGCCCAAGCCTTTAACGAAGCCTTGCCACTTACCGGTGTTATCCTGACCAAAATGGATGGTGACGCGCGTGGTGGCGCGGCCTTGTCTGTGCGCCATGTCACCGGCAAACCGATTAAATTTATCGGTATCGGCGAGAAAGTTACCGGCTTGGAACCGTTCCACCCAGACCGCATCGCCAGCCGCATTTTGGGCATGGGCGATGTATTAAGCCTGATTGAAGACGTTCAGCGCGGCATCGATGAAGAAGCTGCCGCCAAAATGGCGAAGAAAATCCAAAAAGGCAAAGGCTTCGACCTGAATGATTTTAAAGAACAAATCCAGCAAATGCGCAACATGGGTGGCTTAGAAAGCCTGATGTCGAAAATGCCGGGCGAACTTGGCCAGATTTCCAAACAAATCCCTGAAGGCACTGCCGAAAAAGCCATGGGCAAAGTTGAGGCCATTATCAACTCGATGACTCCGAAAGAGCGTGCCAACCCTGCTTTAATCAAAGCCAGCCGCAAACGCCGCATCGCAGCCGGTGCCGGCACCAATGTGCAGGAAGTGAACAAAATGCTGAAGCAATTCGAGCAATCTCAGCAAATGATGAAAATGTTTAGCGGCAACGGCATGTCGAAGCTGATGAAAATGGCTAAAGGCATGAAGGGCATGAAAGGGATGTTCCCGGGCACGTAATGTTGTTTGCTTGAATGCATATAAAGATAAAAGATAAAGGCCGAGACCTTTGCAAAATCCCCATCTTTGGCACATTTCTTCGTTGTGCGCTGCTCGAAAGCTTGACTATCTTTATGATATGTCTGCGCTTTCTGTGCTGCTACAACTCCGAGCTGTACTCAAATTTGGGGTTTTACAAAGGTCTTAGGCCGTCTGAATCATTTTTTCAGACGGCCTTTTATATTAAAAACATGCCGTCTGAAACCTTTCAGACGGCATGTTTTATTCACACTTTAGTGCTTAAAATACTTATGCACCAAATACTTTCAAACGCTCTGCCAACGGGGCAAATTCTTTATCACCGGCTGGTGCTTCAATGCCGCCGATAACCATTTGCGCGCGTAAAGTCCAGCTTTCCGGTAAGTCGTATTCCTTGGCAATCGCCTCATCCGGCAGCGGGTTGTAGTGTTGCAGGTTGGCACCGACACCGGCTGCAGCCAAAGTCGTCCAAATCGCATATTGATGCATGGCGTTGCTGTGTTCCGCCCAAATCGGGAAGTTTTCCGCATAAGACGGGAATTGCGCTTGCAAGCCTTTTACCACGGTTTGGTCTTCAAAGAACAAAACCGTCGCGGCACCGGCTTTAAAGCCGTTTAATTTTTGCTCGGTTGGTGCAAATTTTTCAGCCGGAACAATTTGACGCAACGCATCTTCGACAAAGCCCCATACTTTTTCATGTTCCGCACCAAACACCACCACAACGCGGGTCGATTGCGAATTAAACGAAGACGGCGTGTGCAACACGGCATGTTCGATGATTTGATTCACTTCATCATTGCTGATTGGCAGGTTTTTGTTTAATGCGTAAATCGAACGACGGGTTTCTGCTGCTTGCTGTACATCTTGATAAGCCATTTTCATTCCTTTATATCAATGAGATTTTTTAAATTGGTTGTCCAACGCCCACGCGCCGCCGCCCGCTGCGGCAATGTAGATGAAAATAAAGCTGAACAAAGCAGCTGCTTCGCCACCATTCAACAAAGGCAATAAAGCGTTGGGTTCGGTGTGTGCCATAAAATAGGCCACCGCCATCTGTCCAGACAGGATAAACGCTACCGGACGGGTAAACAAGCCCAGCAACAGTAAAATCCCGCCAACAAATTCTAAAATACCGGCCAAGCCGTAAATAGAGAAAATCTGCAAACCGTCAAACATTTCAATATGCGGCAGGGCAAACAGCTTGGCCGAGCCGTGCAGCATAAACATATACGCAGCAGCAATGCGCAGAATCGACAAGAGCATAGGTTGGAAGTGAGTTAAGAAATTCATTTTGTTTTTTCTTCTTGGTTAAGCATCAATGAACGCAGTATAGATAATTCTTTTTGGTTAATATATACTCTTTTCATTGACACACTATTTCCAGATAAGAAAACATGGATACCTTATTCAGCTTAAAAGTCTTCCGCCATGTGGTGCAAAACGGCAGCTTCACCCGTGCCGCCGAGCAGCTCAATATTTCCACCGCAATGGCCAGCAAACACGTCAGCCATTTGGAAAACACCATACAAGCCAAGCTGCTGCACCGCAACAGCCGCAACCTGCACTTAACCGAAGCAGGCGAAGAATACTACCGCCAATGCAGCTACGCGCTCGATACCCTCGACACCGCCGCACAAAAAGCCGCCGGCGGCACCGACAAACCGCAAGGCATGCTGCGCGTGACCATGCCGCTTTGGTTTGCCAACAGCTTATTGAGCGGCTGGCTGGTGGAATACCGCGAACGCTATCCCGAAGTCACGCTGGATTTGGTGCTCGACAACCGTCACGTCGATTTGATTGCCGAAGGTTTCGACTTGGCCTTGCGCGTGTCGAAAACACCCAGCCCTTCGCTGATTGTGAAACCTTTGGCGGTAATTCAGTTTGTTTTGGTCGCTTCACCCGAATACATCCGCCGACACGGAAAACCGGCCACGCTGGAAGAAGTGATGCAGCACCAAGCGATTCTGCCGTCCTATACCAACCAGCGCACTGTCGAAATCACCCACACCACCAGCGGCGAAAAATCCATGCTCAGCCTGAAGCCGGTGATGCTCACCGACAATACGCTGATGGTGCGCGAGCTGGTGAAAACCGGTGGCGGCATCGGCTATCAGCCGCTGATGGTGGTGCAAAAAGATTTAGAAGATGGCACGCTCGTGCGCCTGTTGCCCGAATACACCATGGTAAACGAGCAACTCAACGCCGCTTATGTTGACCGCGCGTTTTTGAGCGCGAAGGTGCGCAGCTTTATTGATTTTATTAACGAGAAGATTCAGCAGACGAACGGTTGATGCACACATAAAAAGGCCGAGACTTTTACAAAACTCGTCAATTTTCAGAAACCTTTAAACCGTCATTCCCGTGCAGGCGGGAATCCAGAAAATCAAACTACTGAAATAGTTAAATATTCCTGAAGTCTATAGGTCTGGATTCCCGCCTACGCGGGAATGACGAGCATAGTTTTCTTGGTTTAAATGGAGTTTTGCAAAAGTTTCAGGCCGTCTGAAAATCAGCATAGATTTTCAGACGGCCTTTTCAATTAATCTCACTCAACGTAGCATATCCGCCAACGTTTCTTCTACTTTTGCTTTCACTTCCGCACCAAAACGGCGGCTCAGCAATTTGGTTAAATCGTCTTCCGGCGTGTAATTCACCAACTCAGGTGCTTTCACCACATCGCGCGCCACGCTGTAAATGCTGCCGAAATCATCAATCAAACCGACATTTTTCGCTTCCAGGCCGGTATAGACGCGGCCGCTAAAAATATCGGGATTTTCTTTTTCTTTCAAACGATTGCCACGCCCTTCGCGCACAGCTTTAATAAATTCGCCGTGGATTTGATCCAGCATTTGCTGCCAAATTCTGGCCTGCTCGGGTGATTCAGGGGTAAACGGATCGCCCATGCCTTTGTTGCTTCCTGATGTTTTCAGACGGCGTTTGACACCGAGTTTGTCCATCATTTCCGAAGCATCAAAACCTCCACTAATCACACCAATACTGCCCACAACGCTGGACGGATCGGCATAAATTTTATCGGCGGCTGCGGCAATGTAATAGCAGCCTGAAGCGCAGGTATCTTCCGCCACCACATACACCGGCACATCTTTATGCAAGGCTTTCAGACGGCGGATTTCGTTGAAGGCAATGTTCGACACCACCGGCGAACCGCCCGGACTGTTGGCGCGAATCACAATCGCTTTGGCGTTGCCGTTTTTATACGCCGCTTCCATGCTCTCACGCAGCATCTGCACTTGGTCGTCGTAACCACCGCCGATGGTGCCGCTTAAATTAATCACAGCGGTGTGGGCTTTGGCGGTGCCCATCGCCATCGGGCTGCTTTTCTTACCACTTTGGCTCATGCTGAAAATAAATGACACAAACACCAGCAAACCGATCACACGCCAAAAGTTTTTCCAAAAGCGTGCGCGGCGGCGGTCTTTATAGGCTTCGAGCAACACTTCGCGCAAGGTGTGGCGCTCCCAGCTTTCAGACGGCATCTGATCCGGATGTTCTTGAACTTGGTCGCCTTGGCGGCGGATTCGGTATTGCATGATGATTCTCTGTGATTAAACGCAAGCTGTGATTGTATAACAAATAGCCGTCTGAAACATGTGATTTTCAGACGGCATACTGATTCAGACGGCCTTTATTGATTTGCCCCGTTGCGCGCCATTTCCAATGCCGTTGCCACCGCCACCATCAGGCTGCCCGAATCGGCCTTGCCGCTGCCGGCCAAATCCAAGGCCGTGCCGTGATCAACCGATGTGCGGATAAACGGCAGCCCCAAGGTCACGTTCACGCCCTGCCCGAAACTTGCATATTTCAAGGTCGGCAAGCCTTGGTCGTGATACATCGCCAACACCGCGTCGGCATCTTTGAGCATAAACGGTTGAAACACGGTATCGGCCGGATAAGGCCCGCGCACATCGATGCCCTGTGCTTGTAAGTTGTTCAGCGCAGGGTTAATCACTTCGATTTCTTCCCAGCCCAAATGACCGCCCTCGCCCGCGTGCGGATTCAAGCCCGTCACCAAAATGCGCGGCTGGGCAATGCCGAATTTATCGCGCAAATCGGCGTGCAGAATCTGCGCCACCGATTCCACCAATGGCTGCGTAATCGCGGCGGCCACGTCTTTCAACGGCAGATGCGTGGTGACTAAAGCCACGCGTAAACCGCCGCCGGCAAGCATCATCACCACTTGCTCGGTGTTGCTTTTTTCGGCCAGATATTCGGTGTGGCCGCTGAAAAAATGTCCGCTGGCATGGCCGTCGTTAATCACGCCTTTGTGCAGCGGCGCGGTGACCATACCGGCAAACAGGCCGTCTGAAATGCCTTGGTAAGCCGTATCCAATAATTGCAACACATACGCAGCATTATTCGGATTCAGACGGCCTGCCTCGCATGGTTCATTCAACGGCACATGCCACACTTCCAATACGCCGTTTTGCTGTTTAGACGGCCTTTGCGCATTGAAATCAACCAATTGCACCGCTTTGCCCAGCATATCAGCACGCTGTTGCAATAAGGTTTTGTCGCCCAACACTACTGGACGGCACGGCAAATCAGCAAAGGCCAAATCCAAGCAAATATCGGGGCCGATACCGGCAGGTTCGCCGCTGGTAACGGCTAAAATCGGTTGGGACATGGTCGTTCCTTTATAGTGAAAATCGGCATCAGTTTCCCCCAGTCGCCACGTTTTTTCAAGCCTTGCACCGAATTTTTGCGGCTAAACCGCGTTGCCTGCATCAGGGCTTATTGTTCAATTATTTTATCGCTGCACCGCAAAGCAAAATTAATGCGTCGCTCCATATCTGCTTACTCAAAATATTAATGATAATTATTCTTTTTTATGATAATCTATTTGCGTTTTAATAAAATAACGTCATCACACACATCATGTTAGAAATCAGCTCATCTAATCTTTGGACGGCTTTCGGCATCACGCTGGCCGCGGGCTTGTTTACCGTATTGGGCAGTGGCTTGGTGATGTTTTCTAAAACACCCAATCCGCGCGCCTTATCGTTTGGCTTGGCCTTTGCCGGCGGCGCGATGGTTTATGTCGCTCACCGAAATTTTCGACAAATCCAGAGAGGCATTCGCCCAAGCGCACGGCGAATCGCATGGCTTTGCCGCCGCCACGATTGCCTTTTTAATCGGCATGGCCGCCATTGCGCTGATCGACCGCCTTGTGCCCAACCCGCATGAAACCTTAGATGCCAACGACCCTGCATTTCAAGAAAGCCGCCGCCAACACGTCGCCCGCATCGGCATGATGGCGGCGTTTGCCATCACCGCGCACAACTTCCCCGAAGGCTTGGCCACTTTTTTCGCCACACTCGAAAGCCCGACACTCGGTATGCCGCTGGCTTTTGCCATTGCCATCCACAACATTCCCGAAGGCATTTCGATTGCCGCGCCGGTTTATTTTGCCACGCGCAACCGCAAACTTACTGTCTTGGCCTGCCTCGCTTCCGGTTTGGCCGAACCTTTGGGTGCAATTTTGGGCTACACCCTGCTCAAACCGTTTCTTTCTCCAGCCATTTTCGGCAGCGTGTTCGGCATCATCGCCGGCGTGATGGTGTTCCTTGCCTTAGACGAATTATTGCCCGCCGCCAAACGCTATTCAGACGGCCACAAAACCGTGTACGGCCTCACCTCCGGCATGGCGGTGATTGCCTTGAGCTTGGTATTGTTTCATTTTTGAATGATTTAAAAATTGATGCATAAAGGCCGTCTGAAACCGGAATAGGTTTCAGATGGCCTTTTTATTGCCATACATCAAGCTTGCTAGATGATTGAATAGTCAACTACTTAAAATTACATTACCATTGTCACAATTTTGTAATATTTCTCATTTTTGTTATCCCCGTCAAGCTGCCAAGCTTTGCGCAGCTTGGTTTATTTTTTTCCATTTAAATTTAAGGATGTTTTATGTTGTCATTCCTGAAGTCCAAACCGGGTACCCCTGTACCCGAAGCGGAAATACTCGACCGCTACAACCGCTTGCGTTGGCAGGCATTATTCGGCATTTTTATCGGTTATGCCGCCTACTATATCCTGCGTAACAACTTCTTGCTCTCATCGCCTGAACTCATCAGCGAATTCGGATTCACTAAAAAAGACATCGGCTTTATTTCCGGCACCATGTTGGTGGTGTATGGCATCAGTAAAGGCGTAATGTCGGCGCTGGCAGACAAATCCAACCCGAAACACTTTATGATTTTCGGTTTGGTAATGTCGGGCGTGGTCAATCTGATGATGGGTTTTTCCGCTTCGTTTTGGATTTTCCTGTTTTTGTGTATTCTCAACGGTATTTTTCAAGGCATGGGCGCAGGTCCAGCTTATGTAGTATTGGCCAGCTGGTTCCCGCGTAAATCACGCGGCGTGACTACTGCCTTCTTCAACATCTCCCACAACGTCGGCGGCGGCTTGGTGGCCCCGATTGCCGGTGGCGCCATTGCTTGGCTCGGTACCGAACATTGGCAGGCCGCACACTTCATCGTGCCGACAGCCATTGCAGCAATTATTGCAGTAATCGTCTACATTTTTGGTAAAGGCCGTACCTACAACGAAGGTTTGCCGCCGATGAACCAAATTCTGAACAATGCCGACGAAGAATTGGTGGTGACCAAAACCGAAGACATCGATTTGACCACTTGGCAGATTTTCAAACAATACATCTTAAAAGACATCAATGTTTGGTTCGTTTCTTTTATCGACGTGTTCACCTACATGATCCGCTTCGGCGTATTGACTTGGCTGCCGCTGTATCTCTTGGAAACCAAAGGCTTCAGCAAAGGCCAAATGGCCACCGCATTTGCCATTTTCGAATGGGCGGCGATTCCGTCAACCCTGCTGGCCGGTTATGTGACCGATAAATACTTCAAAGGCAAACGCATGCCCTTGGCCATCGTCACCTTACTCGGCGTGGGCGCGGCCATCTTCGCCTACTGGGGCGGACAAGACTTGGCCACCGTCACCATCGGCGCGGGCATTGTCGGCTGCTTGATTTATGTACCGATGTTCTTATCATCATTGCAAGCCATCGAACTGGTGCCGTCATTCGCCGCCGGTTCCGCCACCGGCTTGCGCGGCCTGTTGAGCTATGTGTTGGGCAGCTTCTCCGGCACCGCCCTATTCGGCATTTTGGCTGAACGCTACGGCTGGGATGCAGGCTTTTACCTGCTGCTGTTTGCTGTCGTGGCGTGTATTTTCTGCTGCTACATGACCCACCGCGGCGTGATGAAGTTGGAACAGAAAAAACTGAATGTTTCACAATAATATAGCGTTGAACTGAAAGGCCGTCTGAAAATAATGTGTTTTCAGACGGCCTTTTCTTTACCGACCAAACAAATTCGCAATCATCTCAACCTGTTCATCACTTGTTTGTGTTTCGCCTAAACGCGCAGCCACTGCCCATTCGCCACTCAAGCCATATTCGGCGGAAATTTCCGCCCACTTTTCCAGCTTGGTTTCATCGGTGGCATTTTTTGGCAACGGCTCAGTTTTGATGATGGTTTTAGGTATGGTCATAACCAACTCCTTTTGGGCAATAATATGATTATAAAAGAAACAAGGCCATCTGAAAGGGTAAACTTTCAGACGGCCTTTTATGATTTCAAGCAGTTAAGCTCAATCATCAATCTTTCAATTTCGCCAACTGGCTTTGCACCTTAGCCATTTTGTCTTCCAACTCGGCCAATTCGGTGCGGTCTTTTTCCACCAAATGCGCCGGTGCTTTGTCGGTGTAGCCGGGCTTGCTCAGTTTGGCGTTGAGTTTGTCCAAGGCTTTTTGCAGTTTTTCGGCTTCTTTGGTCAGACGCGCGGTTTCGGCAGCTTTGTCGATTTCCACTTTCAGCATCAGGCGAGCGCCGTTGCACACGGCTACTGGGGCATCGTCACCTTCCGGCAGGGTTTCAACCAGCTTGGCTTCGGTCAGGCGTGTCATTGACGGCAGGTATTTCAGCAGATCTTCAATGTCGCTGCTGCCTTCAATAAACAGCGGCGCTTTAACGTTTGGTGCAATGCCCATTTCGCCGCGTAAGTTACGCACGGCGCCAATCAGGTCTTGCAGCGCAGTCATTTTATCAAAGGCCGTCTGAACGATTTTGCCTTCATCGGCTACCGGCCATGCGGCAATCATGATACTGTCGGCTTGCTTGGCGTTGGCCAACGGCGCGACGGTTTGCCATAATTCTTCGGTAATGTACGGCATGATTGGATGCAGCAGGCGCAGAATCACTTCCAATACGCGCACAAGCGTACGGCGGGTGGTGCGCTGGGTGGTCGGGCATCCGGTTTGGATTTGCACTTTGGCCAACTCGATGTACCAGTCGCAGAAATCGTTCCACACGAATTCATACAGCGTTTGCGCGGCCAAGTCGAAGCGGTAGGTATCGAAAGCTTCGGTCACGGCGGCTTCGGTTTGCTGCAGGCGACCGATAATCCATTGGTCAACGAAGGTGTAGGCCAGCGGATCGGTTTCGTTTTGGCCGCAGTCTTTGTCTTCCACGTTCATCAGCACGAAATTGGTCGCGTTCCACAATTTATTGCAGAAATTACGGTAGCCTTCGGCGCGTTTGAAGTCGAAGTTTACGCTGCGACCAAGGCTGGCGTAGCTAGCCATGGTGAAGCGCAAGGCATCGGCGCCGAATACGGGAATGCCTTCGGGGAACAGTTTCTTCGTGGCTTCAATCACTTGCGGTGTTTTTTCAGGGCGACGCAGACCGGTGGTGCGTTTCACCAAAAGCTGCTCTAAATCGATGCCGTCAATCAAATCCACCGGATCAATCACGTTGCCTTCGGATTTCGACATTTTTTTGCCTTCGTGGTCGCGCACGATGCCGTGGATATACACGTCTTTAAACGGTACTTTGCCGGTGAAGTGGGTGGTCATCATAATCATGCGCGCCACCCAGAAGAAGATGATTTCGTAACCGGTCACCAACACATTACTTGGCAAAAAGGCTTTCAATTCATCGGTTTCAGACGGCCAGCCCAAGGTTGAAAACGGCACTAAAGCCGATGAGAACCATGTGTCTAACACGTCTTCATCGCGGGTCAAACCGGTTTGGCCGGCCAATTTTTCTGCTTCTTCTTGGTTGCGGGCAACAAATACATTGCCTTGCTCGTCATACCAAGCCGGAATTTGATGACCCCACCACAATTGGCGCGAAATACACCAATCTTGGATGTTGTTCATCCATTGGTTGTAGGTGTTGACCCAGTTTTCAGGGATGAATTTCACCGCGCCGCTGTCAACCGCGTGTTTGGCTTTTTGCGCCAAGCTCATGCCTTTAAACTCGCTCTCCGGCTCGACACCGTTTGGCGTAGCAGACATCGCCACAAACCATTGGCTGGTCAGCATAGGCTCAATCACTGAGCCGGTGCGGTCGCCTTTCGGCGTCATCAGCGTATGCGGTTTCACTTCAGCCAGCAAGCCTTGCGCTTCCAAATCAGCCAGCATTTGTTTGCGTGCGGCAAAGCGGTCGAGTCCGGCATAGCTTTCCGGCAGGGCAAAGCCTGATTGCGCTTCGCCTTTGAAGTTGAACACTTCGGCTTGGCTCAATACTTTGGCTTCCAAGTCGAACACGTTCACCAACACGGTGTCGTGGCGCTTGCCGACTTCGTAGTCGTTGAAATCGTGTGCGGGGGTGATTTTCACGCAGCCGGTACCGAAATCTCTTTCTACATATTCATCAGCAATCACGGGGATTTTACGGCCGGTCAGCGGCAGCAGTAATTCTTTGCCGATTAAGTGGGCGTAGCGTTCGTCTTCAGGGTTCACGGCCACAGCCACGTCGCCCAAAAGGGTTTCGGGGCGGGTGGTGGCGACAATCACGCTTTCAGACGGCGTGTCGGCCAGCGGATAGCGGATGTGCCACATCGAGCCTTGTTCTTCCACGCTTTCCACTTCCAAATCGGACACGGCAGTGCCCAGCACAGGATCCCAGTTTACCAAACGTTTGCCGCGGTAAATCAGGCCTTGTTCAAACAGGCGCACAAACACTTCGGTCACGGTTTCGGCGCGCACGTCGTCCATGGTGAAGTATTCGCGCGACCAATCGGCCGAGCAGCCGACACGGCGCATTTGCTCGGTAATCGTGCCACCGGAAATGTTTTTCCATTCCCATATTTTTTCTAAGAAGGCTTCGCGACCCAAATCATGGCGTGAAATGTTTTCTGCCGCCAGTTGGCGCTCAACCACGATTTGCGTGGCGATACCGGCGTGGTCGGTGCCCGGAATCCAGGCCGTGTTGCAGCCTTTCATGCGGTAGTAGCGGGTCAGGCCGTCCATGATGGTTTGGTTGAACGCGTGCCCCATGTGCAGCGTGCCGGTTACATTCGGCGGCGGCAATTGAATGGAGAATGCGGGTTTGGCCAAATCCATGTGGGGTTGGAAATAGCCTTGTTTTTCCCAGTTTTGATAATGTTTGCCTTCGATTTCGGCGGGATTGTATTTGTCTAGCATGATGGATTCTGTTGAATAAAAATATGACAAAACATCCGCCCTGCCCTTAAAAGATTAGCACTTAAAGGTGCAGCGGATGTCGAAAATAAGATAGCCTTGATTATAACGCAAAAAGGCCGTCTGAAACGAGATTTGCGCTTCAGACGGCCTCGGGTTTACATCTGCTTGGCGACAGCCATAAACAATACAGCTTATTTATTTTTGTCGGCCTTGGCTTCTTTTTTCAAAGAAGCGTACAGCTCTGGATCGCGGTTTTTCAGCAAAGAAGCAACGGCCAGATCATCGCGGTTGACTTTTGACAAGTCCACACGTTCGATATGCACCAGTCACAACAGCTCACGTACCGGCTTAGGCATGTTGCGGCCGGACTCGTAACGTGAACCACCGGACTGGGTCACACCGATGCGGCTCCAAAAGTCCATTTGATTTAAACCGAGTTTTTTGCGGATGTCGCGGATATTGTCAATTTTCTCAAACGACTTCATGAGATTTCCTTCTTAATGTCTGATATTGTCATCTAAACGGACGGTAAAAATTTTACTGGTCAAGCCTCGAGAACGGCCTGTTGAAAAGTAAAGCATCCACTCTATACCGTTTTCCCTAATTATACAGATATATCCGACACATCATTCAAGAGAAATGTGATGATTTTGGCCGGCAACCGGAATAAATCCCGGTTGCCGGCCAATTATTGATACTTTCTTAAAGAAAATCAATTACTTAAAATACTTAAAATGATAAACACCGCTCTTCTTGTCTATTTTTTACAAAAAACCTACTTTTGTTTACGGTTTACCGCTTGCCGGGCTGATGGTCAGAATCTCATAACCGGTTTCGGTCACCAAAACTTCGTGCTCCCATTGGGCTGACAAAGAGCGGTCTTTCGTAACCACTGTCCAACCGTCGGGAAGTATACGCAAATGACGTTTGCCTTGGTTAATCATTGGCTCAACGGTAAAAATCATGCCCGGTTCGAGCACCAAGCCTTGGCCTTTTTGGCCGTAGTGTAACACTTGCGGCGCTTCGTGGAAGCCGCGACCGATGCCGTGGCCACAGAATTCCTGCACCACCGAATAGCCGGCATTTTCGGCAACCTGCTGACAAGCATAGCCGACATCGCCCAAAGTCGCACCCGGTTTGACTGCTTCAATACCGGCCATCATCGATTCGTGAGTCACGTCAATCAGACGTTGGGCAAACGGTTTCACTTCGCCAACGGTAAACATACGGCTGGAGTCGCCATGAAAACCGTCTTTTTTAATGGTTAAGTCGATATTCAAAATATCGCCTTCTTTCAAAGGCTTATCATCAGGAATACCATGGCAGATAACGTGATTGACAGACGTGCAGCATGATTTCGGATACGGTGGATTGCCGTAATTCAAAGGCGCCGGATAGCCGCCTTGTACATTGACATGGTAGTCATACACCAGCTTGTCGATTTCATTGGTGGTGATGCCCGGTTTCACAAACGGGGTAATATAATCGAGCGCTTCGGCGACCAAGCGGCCGAGTTCACGCATTTTCTCGATTTCTTCGGGGGTTTTAATTGATACTTCATCCATCATGTTGATACATTCCTTCATGTTTTCAGACGGCCTAGTCATGGGAACTGATGAATGATTCCCTAGGCCGTCTGAAAGGTTTAAAACTGTGGCCTACCGCCCGCGCATCAGAATAAATTATCGATGACATCTTTGTGCTGCGGTTTCGGTTGCGGTGCCGGCTTTGCTTCGCTGCGCGGTTGGGTAGGCGTAGCTGGTTCAGCCGGACTTGGCGGAGTCGGGGTCACCGCCGGGCTTGGGAAAGATGGTGCCGGCTGAGTCTGCGGTGTTTCTATCGGGCGTATACGGTTGCCGTCACTGCGCGGACGGGCGCGGCGTGGCACTTCTTGCGTTGCAAGCGGTTCAGTGCGGCTGTGAGACGGTTCAGAATTGATAAACGGATTGTCTGCGGCCTGCCGGTCGCGATCGGCTTTATTTTGTCCGCCTGTGGGGGTACGCGCCGTATTGACGGCATCCGGATTCAAGATAACGGTTTCTTGGCTGCTGCCATTGGGTTTCCATACTTCAACGCGATTGGCTTCGCGCTGCTGTTTTTGTACCTGCTCTTCCTGACGGCGCTCTTCGTCACGCGGTTTAAACGTACCGACGACGCCGATAATCAATGCAATAATGGCCAAAACACAGACAGCTAAGATAGTCGTAATCAAGTGTTTCGGTCTGAGTTGGAATTTCTGTTTTGCCATGAATAGAAACTGTCCGTTGGTGTGGCGAATCAAAGATTCGGTAAAGCCGTCTGAAGGGTTTCAGACGGCATTCTTATCATTATGGGGTATAGTTTTGATACAGGGTCACGACTTTCTGTACACCTAGTGTGGTACTGACTTTTTGGGTAACCAAAGCCTGCTCTTCAGGCGTGAGAATGCCCATCACATAAGTCACGTTGTCATACGTCACGATTTTAGTGCGCGCTTGGGTGGCCGGTTTCACGCCCAACAAAGTGGCGCGCACTTTGGAAGTGCCCCAAGTATCGGCGCTGACGTTACCGAAAGTACGGGTTGGCGTGGCTACGGTGATGTAGTTGTAAATGCCTTCCGCAGCCTGCTCGGAACGGGCGATTTGTTCGACAAAACGTTTTTCGCCTTCGGTCGCCACTTGACCCAGCAGCAATAAACGACGGTTGTAGCTAACCACATTGATTTTGGGCTGGTAATCAGCAGTTTGATTGTTTTGGCGTAGATAAGACAATGCGGTTTGCTCGACACGCAAGGCCATCACATTATCGTCGGTTTGCGCACCGGTGGTGCGGCGGTCAACCGCAGATTTGGTGCCCACAGCCGCGCCGCCGACCACAGCGCTGACGCAGCCGCTCAAAGTTGCTGCCAACAAAGCTGCCGTCAGCAAGGTTTGGAATGGTTTGTTCATAAACGTCCTTTCGGATGATGTCAAACAGGTTTCAGACGGCCTTGATTGAATAAGGCCGTCTGAACAGAAATCACATGCCTTCGAGCAGCATGGTATCGATGCAGTCACACATCGCGTGAATCAGCAGGATATGGTTTTCCTGAATGCGGGCAGTACGCGGGTGCGGCACGTTGAGCAACACATCGCTGTCTTTCAGCATGGCCACCATTTTGCCGCCGTCACGGCCGGTCATGGCGATGACGTGCATATCACGCTCGTGCGCCGCTTTCATTGCTTCGATGACGTTGCCGGAATTGCCCGAGGTGGAAATGCCAATCAACACATCACCGGCACGACCTAAAGCGCGCACCTGCTTGCTGAAAATATGCTCGAAACCATAATCGTTGCCGATGGCGGTGAGCGCAGATGTATCGGTGGTGAGCGCCACTGCGGCCAATTCCATGCGTTCTTTTTCAAAACGGCCGGTCATCTCGGCAGCAAAGTGTTGCGCATCGGCAGCTGAACCGCCGTTGCCGCACACCAAAATTTTGCCGTCGTTCATCAAGCATTGCAGCAGCAATTGCGCGGCTTCTGCGGTCGGCTCAACCAACACTTGCGCCGCCTGCTGCTTGGCTTCGATACTTTCGCTAAAATGCGCCGCCACGCGCTCTTGTAATGTCGTCATCTAATCAATCAACCTGTGATGTTTTGCACCCATTCGGGCGGTTGGCTTCCCTGAATCAGCACCGCATCCAAGCGGCATGGCGCGTGATTCAGGCCGTGTTGTTGCAAATAATACTCTACACTTCGTTGCAATTTCAATAATTTGGACGAAGAAATACTGTATGCCGCCTCGCCGAATTGCTGGTTTTTGCGGTATTTTACTTCAACAAACAGAATCATGTTACCGTTTTTGACAATCAGGTCGATTTCCCCATACGGACAATGCCAGTTGCGTGCCACTAATCGGCAGCCCTGCTGCTGCAAAAACACCAGCGCCGCATCTTCGCCTGCCGCGCCCTGTTTGTGGTTTAAACGCATATCTTGTTCCCCTTAATATATAATGAGCGCACTTTCTTTCAGACGGCCTCAATGCCGTAAAACATCATGATTCAAAAACACCATCAAAAAGCCTGCGACAGCCTGAGCGCGCAAACATTATACGTGGTCGCCACCCCCATCGGCAATTTGGCCGACATCACCCTGCGCGCCTTGGCCGTGTTGAAAACCGCCGACATCATCTGCGCCGAAGACACGCGCGTGACCGCCCAATTATTGAGCGCTTACGGCATACAGGGCAAACTCGTCAGCGTGCGTGAACACAACGAGCAGCACATGGCCGACAAAATCATCCAATACCTTTCAGACGGCCTGATGGTGGCGCAAGTCTCCGACGCCGGCACCCCTGCCGTGTGTGACCCGGGTGCGAAACTGGCCGAACGCGTGCGCCAAGCCGGCTATAAAGTGATGCCGGTGGTCGGTGCCAGCGCGGTGATGGGCGCACTCAGCGTCGCCGGCGTGAGCGAGCCGAATTTCTATTTCAACGGCTTTTTGCCGCCGAAATCGGGCGAACGGCAGAAACTGTTCGCCAAATGGGCTGAAGCCGATTATCCGATTGTGATGTTTGAAACACCGCACCGCATCGAAGCCACGCTGGACGACATGGCCGCCCTGTTTCCCGAACGCCAATTGGTGTTGGCACGCGAAATCACCAAAACTTTTGAAACCTTCCTCAGCGGCACAGTCAGCGAGATTCAGACGGCCTTACAAGCAGACAGCAACCAAACCCGCGGCGAAATGGTGTTGATTCTGCATCCTGCCGTGAAAGAAAAAAGCAGTGATTTGCCCGACCATGCGCAAAACGTGATGAAAGTCTTGGCTGCCGAGCTGCCGACCAAACAAGCTGCCGATTTGGCGGCGAAGATTACCGGCGAGAGCAAAAAGGCATTGTATGATTTGGCGTTGACGTGGAAAAATCAGGGTTAGAACAACCAATCTTAAAAAAGGCCATCTGAAAACAAATGTTTCAGACGGCCTTGATTATTCAATCAGTTCAAATCAACTGAATTATTTTTTCTCGCCCAATTGCGGCAATACCGAGCCTTCGCCCAATTGCAGCAAACCGCTTTGCGAGTAGATGCCCAGTTTGGCGCGGGTATCGACGATGTCGAGATTGCGCATGGTCAACTGGCCGATGCGGTCGAGCGGGGTGAACGCAGCGTCTTCCACTTTTTCCATGCTCAAGCGTTCTGCTTGGTAGGTCAGGTTTGGCGATTCAGTGTTCAGAATTGAGTAGTCGTTGCCGCGGCGCAATTCCAAGGTCACTTCGCCGGTGATGGCTTTGGCTACCCAGCGTTGGGCGGTTTCGCGCAACATCAGGGCTTGGCTGTCGAACCAGCGACCTTGGTACAGCAGGCGGCCCAAACGCAAGCCGTTGATGCGGTATTGCTCGATGGTGTCTTCATTGTGGATACCGGTTACCAAACGCTCGTAGGCGATGTGCAGCAAGGCCATGCCCGGGGCTTCGTAGATGCCGCGTGATTTGGCTTCGATGATGCGGTTTTCGATTTGGTCGCTCATGCCCAAGCCGTGACGGCCGCCGATGCGGTTGGCTTCCAAGAACAATTCCACCGGATCAGCGTATTCTTTGCCGTTCAAAGCAACCGGCACACCCTCTTCAAAGCGCACGCTCACTTCTTCCGCTTTCACTTCGACGCTTTCATCCCAGAACGCCACGCCCATAATCGGTTTGACGATTTTGATGCCGGTGTTCAAGAATTCCAAGTCTTTGGCTTCATGGGTGGCACCCAGCATGTTGGAGTCGGTCGAGTAGGCTTTTTCTACCGACATTTTGTAGTTGAAACCATTGGCGATTAAGAATTCACTCATCTCATGGCGGCCGCCCAATTCATCGATGAATTGTTGGTCGAGCCAAGGTTTGTAGATACGCAAGGCTGGATTGGTCAGCAAACCATAGCGGTAGAAACGCTCGATGTCGTTGCCTTTGTAGGTCGAACCGTCGCCCCAGATGTTCACATCGTCTTCTTTCATCGCCGACACCAGCATGGTACCGGTCACCGCACGACCCAGCGGCGTGGTGTTGAAATAAGTGATGCCGCCGGTGGAAACGTGGAACGCGCCGCACTGAATCGCGGCGATGCCTTCGTGCGCCAATTGTGCACGGCAGTCGATCAGGCGGGCGGCTTCTGCGCCGTATTCCATCGCTTTTTTCGGAATGGCGTTGTAATCGTCTTCGTCAGGCTGACCCAAGTTGGCGGTGTAAGCATAAGGCAGCGCGCCTTTGAGTTTCATCCACAACAACGCGGCTGAAGTATCCAAGCCGCCGGAAAAGGCGATGCCGACTTTTTGGCCGGTCGGCAGCGACTGCAAAATGGTATGATTTTGGCTCATAAAAAATCCTGTCAGACTAAAAATAAATACGCTTCTCAGGCGCATATCCGTTAAATTGGGTTTATTATCTTATAAATACGGCAGATAATCCAGTTTAGGCCGTCTGAAAAAGCGGATTTTGTGTCCGCACAGCCTCTCTTTCCCTACAACGGCCTGCTCAAAATGAAAGCTCTTATCATGAATCGATTCAACCTCATCATCATCGGCGACGAAATCCTGCACGGCACGCGGGTAGACAAGCATTTTGCTTTTTTCAAATCTTTATTGGAATCGCGCGGCCTGAAGCTCAATCAGGTGCAATATCTGCCCGATGATTTCGATTTATTGGTCACTCAGTTGCAGCGCAGTTTTTCAGACGGCCTGCCAACTTTTGTGACCGGCGGCATCGGTGCCACGCCGGATGACTACACGCGTCAGGCCGCAGCGGCGGCATTGGGCGTGCCGGTGGTGCGCCATCCTGAAGCGGCGGCCAATATCGACGGCGTCACCTTAGGCCGCGGCGAGTCGCTCGATTCAGCGGAACACGCCAACCGTTTGCGCATGGCGGATTTTCCTGAAGGCGCAGAGATTGTGCCCAATTCGTTCAACAACATCGCCGCCTTTTCCATCCGCGAGCATTATTTCTTCCCCGGCTTTCCGGTGATGGCGCACCCGATGGCGGAATGGGTATTGGACACGTATTACGCCGAACGTTTCAATCAGGTAGAAAGCGATTTTCGCAGCGTGTATGTGTTCGGCCAGCCCGAATCACGCCTGACACCGTTGATGGAATACATCGAGCACACCTACCCCGGCGTGCGCTCATACAGCTTGCCGACGGTGGCGCGCACCGACGACAACGGCCAGCGTGTGCATTCACATATTGATTTCGGCATTAAGGCGGAAGGCGTGGCTTGTGCGCTGCTGGATACGGCTTGGGCGGATGTGTTGCAGCACTTGCGTGACTTGGGGGCGGAATTGAAAGATACGGTTTGAACAATAAAGGCCGTCTGAAATCAAACGTTTCAGACGGCCTTTTGAATGAAATTAAAAACTGAGTTACAAATCCGGCTCACTCACCCACAACGCGGCCAGCGTTGCCAGCGATGCGAAGCCGATGCCCATAATGACGTTTAAAAAGAAGACTGACATGATAACCTCCGTATGTTGGGTATAGTCGTTTCAAATAGAAATGTGAAACGACTAGAAAACGGCGTTTGCGATTTTTTACCTTACCGATTGACGCCTTGTTATATGCCGTCTGAACTGCACGACAATGGTTTGTGTGATCGGGTGCAACGTTGTGCGCGCTACCCTTTTGATGACAGAATAGCAAGTTTTGTCACGCAAGGCTTGGGCTTTTACCTGCTTTTCCAATGAGAAAAAAGCAATAATTATCAAAAACTAATGCAATAGACTATCAATACCGGGATTTTTATAGTTTTCGTTTTATTAACCTACTGAATTATCAAGATTTCAAGCATTTCAATGACTTTCCATACAACCCCCACACACACTTTCCGCCATACGCTTATCCTGATTGTCTGTGTCGCATTATTGGTCATCGCAGGCATCATCGCTGCCCATGTGATTACCGGCCATCGTTTCGCTTTTGAAGAACCGCTCATGATGTGGATTCACACCCACACCGGCAAATGGTTTACCCCGATTGCCGGCGTGATGCACTATGTTGGCAAAACTTCGCTGGCGGTACCGGTGATTGCCTTGCTGGTGGTGTGGCTGCTCTTCACCGGCCGGCGCAATTACGGCTTGTTTATCGGCTTGAGCACCCTGCTGCCGACGCTGATTATGCTGGCGGTCAAATTCTCTATTTCGCGCCCGCGTCCTGAATTTTGGCCGCGCATCATCGCCGAGACCAACAGCTCGTTCCCCAGCGGCCACAGCACTTTTTCCGCTGCTTTGGCAACCATCACTTTTTTGCTGTGCATGCGTTCGCGCCATCGCGGCATTATTTTGCTGGCAGGCATTTGCTTTGCGCTGTTGATGGGCTATTCGCGCATGTATCTGGGCGTACATTACCCAACTGACGTATGGGTCGGCTGGACCAACGGCGTGGTCACCACGCTGGCGCTGTATTATTTCTTTTTCCGAAAACGTTTTGCCCAATGACGCATTTTCCGCCCCTGAATACACCGTTTTGGCTGCGCAACGGCAACGCCGAAACCATTTTCGCCAAAACCCTGCAAGGTAAACCGCCGCTTTACCGTCGCGAACTGCTGCCCGACAGCACCGGCCAAACGCAGGTTGCCTATGATTTTGTCGATGCCGCCGACCCCGACGCGCCTTTGCTGGTGTTGTTTCACGGCCTGGAAGGCAGCAGCCACAGCCATTATTCGGTAGAATTGATGAAAGCCGTGCAGGCGTGTGGTTGGCATGGCGTGGTGGCGCATTTTCGCGGTTGCGGCGGTATCGACAACACCGCGCCGGTGTTTTACCACTCGGGTGACTCGGCGGAAATCGGTTTTGTATTGAACACTTTGGCGCAACGTTATACCAAAATTTACGCCGTCGGCGTCTCGCTGGGCGGCAATGCGCTAGTCAAATATTTGGGCGAGCAAGGCCGCGATGCGCTGTCCAAAGCCGCGGCTGCTGTATCCGCTCCTTTAGACTTGGTCGCTGCCGGTACGCGCTTTGACAAAGGCGTCACCCGCCTGCTCTACACACGCTATTTTCTCCATTCGCTGATTCCCAAAGCCGAAGCGTTTACACGTTTTCAGACAGCCTCTCCGTTAAAAAACTGCAAAACGCTGGGCGATTTCGACGATTTGTTCACCGCACCGCTGCACGGTTTCACCGACCGCATCGATTACTACAGCCAAAGCTCGTGCAAGCCTTATCTCAAATCGGTGCGCACGCCGCTGCTGATGCTCAATGCCGTTAACGACCCGTTCCTGCCGCCGGAAGTCTTGCCTACCGCTGCCGATGTGTCCGACAGCGTGACCCTGCTGCAACCACCCCACGGCGGTCATGTCGGTTTTGTGAGTCAAGATGAAGGCCGTCTGAATATCCAATGGCTGCCACGCACTTTGCTGCAATATTTTTTACAATTTGAAGGGGAATCAAAGAGCGAGACCTTTGCAAAACCCCAGATTTGAGTACAGTTTGAAGTTATAGCAGCGCAGAAAGCGCAGACATATCACTTAGATAGGCAAGCTTTCGAGCAGCGCATAACGAAGAAATGTGCCAAAGATGGGGATTTTGCAAAGGTCTCACGCCGTCTGAACGGCCTTACCCCATTCCCACCGCTTCATGCTATCATCTCGCTTCATTGACTTTTCCACACCACTCCACCCATGACCGCCACCGACGTCATTCACATTATCGGCACGATTGCCTTTGCCCTTTCCGGCTATCTGGTGGGTGCGCGCAAACGGCTGGACATGCTCGGCGTGTGGATTTGCGCGCTACTCACCGCCATCGGTGGCGGCCTGATTCGCGATGCTTTGGTCGGGCGCATGCCACTGGTATTTACCGAATACGGCGCTTTGACGATTACCGCGCTAACCGTGCTGGCGGCGTGGCTGTTTAAAGTGCAAAACAACCAAGGCCGCGTATTAGCCGAAGCCTTCGTCTGGGCAGACTCGCTCGGGCTGGTGGCTTTCACCATCACCGGCGCACAAGTTGGGCTGATGTATGATTTAAACGTGTTTGGCGTGGTCATGCTCGGTTTCATTACCGCCGTCGGCGGCGGCATAGTGCGCGATGTGCTGGTGAACGACATTCCAATGATTATGCGGCAGGATTTCTACGGCACCGTCGCCGTAATCGTCGCGCTGGCCGTGTTCCTACTCGACCGCTGGAACTGGGTCAACCCGCTGACGCTCAATATCCTGCTGATTGGCGGCTATGTGCTGCGGATGTGGGCATATAAAACCCGCCTGACACTGCCGAAACTGTAAGGCCGTCTGAAACCTTGTCCCGATAAAACCCCAACCGATTTCCCAAACTTTTCCGAAAGCCGACCATGACCGACATTCTGAATAAAATTCTGGCCACCAAAGCCGAAGAAGTCGCCGCACAAAAAGCCGCCGTTTCTTTAGAAGAGATGAAAACCAAAGCCCGTGCCGCCGAGCCGGTGCGCGGTTTTGCCGATGCGCTGCATGCCAAACACGCGCAAAACCTGTCGGGCATTATTGCCGAAGTGAAAAAAGCCAGTCCGAGCAAAGGCTTGATCCGCGCCGATTTCAACCCCGTCGACATCGCCAAAGCTTACGAAGCGGCCGGTGCGGCGTGTTTGTCGGTGTTGACCGACGAGCCATATTTCCAAGGTTCGCCCGAATATTTGAAACAGGCACGCGCGGCGGTAAGTTTGCCGGTGTTGCGCAAAGATTTCATCATCGACGAATACCAAATCTACCAAGCCCGCGCATGGGGTGCCGATGCCATTTTGCTGATTGCCGCCGCTTTGGAAGCGGAACAATTAGAACATTTCGAACAAGTGGCGCATGACTTGGGCATGTCGGTATTGCTCGAATTACACGACGCATCCGAACTGGAAAAATGCCGCAACATGACCACCCCACTGTGGGGCGTGAACAACCGCAACCTGCGCACCTTCCACGTTGATTTGCAGCAAACGCTGGATTTATTGCCTGATTTAAACGGCAAAACCGTCATCACCGAAAGCGGCATCCGCGACAAAAACGACGTCGATTTCATGCGCAGCCACGGCGTGCACACGTTCCTCGTCGGCGAAACCTTTATGCGTGCCGATGATATTGAAGCGGAAGTGAAGAAATTGTTTTAATCATGAACACAGGCCGTCTGAAAAGTTTCAGACGGCCTGTATTGCACTTATCTAAAGGACAAAAAATGTTTATCTTACAAGTCGATTTCCCCTATCAAGGCCCATGGGGCGAAGAGATGGCTGCTGAAATGAAAACGCTGGCCGAATCCATCGCCCAAGAGCCGGGTTTGATTTGGAAATTTTGGACGGAAAACCAAGCGGCGCAAGAAGCCGGCGGCATTTATTATTTTGCTACCGAGCAAGATGCACAAAATTATCTGACCATGCACACCGCACGTTTGAAAAGCTTCGGTGTGCCGCATGTGAACGGTAAAATTTTTGCAATCAACACAGATTTATCGAAAATCGACAATGCGCCTTTGTAAATAAACATGCCGTCTGAAAAGTTTCAAACGGCATGTTTCTACCGGCAAACAAGCAATCTTTAAAACCACAGAAACCTATCCCCCTTCCTGCCCAGCAGGAAGGAGTTAGAGGAAAGGTGGTTTTATGGGTTTGGGATTATTTTACATTTTCTGAACACACAAAGAGGCACCCTCTCCCTAGCCCTCTCCCGCCAGACGGGAGAGGGAACAGATTGCAGTAATATCAAAAAAATGCCGTCTGAAAGCAAACACTTTCAGCCGGCATTTTCATATTGAAATCCCTAACTTTCCGAACGCTTAAAATGCCGCGGGCGGAAACCAAGCAGCCCCAAGGTCAGGAAATACAGGCCGCCGCCAATCGCCAGCAACACACACAATTGCAGCACTTTTTGCAGGCCGCCGACATCGACCCAAGCAAACGGCAAATAGGTTTGCGCCGCCCACAAGCCGCCGCCCATTACCGCCAGCGCCAGCAGCATTTTGCCGAGAAACGCGCCCCAGCCCGCGCCGGGTTGGTAAATGCCGTGTTTGCGCAGCAGGTAAAACAGCAAACCGGCGTTCAGACACGCACCCAAGCCGATGGCGAGCGCAAGGCCGGTGTGTTTGAGCGGGCCGACAAAAGCCAAGTTCATCAACTGCGTACACACCAGCGTGAAAATGGCGATTTTTACCGGCGTTTTAATGTTTTGGCGCGCGTAGAAACCGGGCGCCAGCACTTTAATCATAATCAAGCCAATCAGGCCGAAGGAATAGGCAATCAGCGCATGTTGCGTCATTTGCGCGTCAAACAGGGTAAATTCGCGGTACATAAACAGCGTCGCCACCAATGGGAACGACAACACCGCCAAGCCCACCGCCGCCGGCAAGGTCAGCAGCATACACAATCTCAAACCCCAATCGAGCAGGCCGGAAAAGGCTTGGCTGTCTTGGCTGGCAGCGTGTTTGGATAAAGTCGGCAACAAAATCGTGCCCAAAGCCGCACCGAGTACGCCGGTGGGCAATTCCATCAGGCGGTCAGCGTAATACATCCACGACACGCTGCCCGATTGCAAAAAAGATGCAAAAATGGTGTTAATCACTAAAGAAATCTGCGCCACGCTTACACCGAGAATCGCCGGCGCCATTTGTTTCATCACGCGGGTCACGGCAGGGTCGGTAAAACTGAGTTTCGGCAGCTTCAAAAAGCCGAGTTTAGCCAACCACGGCAATTGGAACGCCAACTGCAAAATACCGCCGACAAACACCGCCCACGCCAAAGCCATCACCGGCGGGTCGAAATACGGGGCAAAAAACAGCGCGAACACGATAAAGGAAATGTTCAGCAAAGTCGGCGTAAAGGCCGGAATGCTGAATTTGTGGTAAGAATTGAGAATCGAGCCGACAAAAGACGACAACGAAATCAATAAGATATACGGAAAAGTAATCCGCAGCAAATCAATCGAGAGCTGGAATTTATCCGGATTTTTGGCAAAACCGGGCGCAGAAACGTAAATCACCCACGGCGCGGCCAAAATGCCGATGGCAGTCACAATCACCAACACAAAGCTCAACATACCGGCCACATGGCGCACAAATTCACGTGTGGCTTCTTCCGATTTGGTTTGCTTGTATTCGGCCAAAATCGGCACGAATGCCTGCGCAAACGCACCCTCGGCAAACACCCGTCGCAACAGGTTGGGCAGCTTGAACGCGACAAAAAACGCATCTGTCGCCACGCCTGCGCCAAACGCGCGGGCAATAATTGTGTCGCGTACAAAGCCGAGAATGCGCGACACCATGGTCAGGCCGCCGACTTTGGCCAAAGCACCTAATAAATTCATAATCGTTTCATCAGTTTGAAAATTAAGACAAAATGCCGTCTAAAACAGCATTCGACCGTCACGTTCAGGAATCGTTTCCGCGAAGCTGAAATGTTCAGACGGCCTTGAGAAAAACTGTTTATTGTACGACAGCGCAGACAGTTTGGGTGATGTTTTCCGACCAATGGTCAGGCCGTCTGAACGATTTCGCTATTGTTTCTTGCCATGAAACCGTCTTTTTCACACCAAACCATTCACGCGCCGCCAAAAATGCTTTAAAATCACGCCTGTTTTTAGAGAAAGTAACATCATGAACCTGAAAAAAATTACCCTCACCACATTCACGGCTCTGGCCTTGGCAGCTTGCGGCGGCCAAGCCGAAACCAGCGTACCTGCTGAAGGCACTGCGCAAAACACCGCTTCCGCACCGGCACCGGTTGCCCCTGTCGGCTTGGTAGAAGGCCAAAACTACACCGTATTGGCCAATCCGATTCCGCAATTACAAGCCGGCAAAGTCGAAGTGGTCGAATTTTTCGGCTATTTCTGCCCACATTGCGCCCACTTGGAACCAGTCTTGAGCGAACACGCCAAATCATTCCAAGAAGATACCTACCTGCGTAAAGAACACGTGGTTTGGGGTCCTGAAGTAAAACCTTTGGCGCGCTTGGCCGCTGCCGTGCAAATCGCCGGTGAAAAAGCCGCCGATATGCCGATTTTCAACGCCATCGTCAACGACAAAATCAACTTGGCCGATGTGAATGTGTTGAAAACCTGGCTGCCGGAACAAACCACGTTCGACGGCAAAAAAGTCTTGGCCGCATTCGAATCGCCTGAAAGCCAAGCCCGCGCTGATAAAATGGAAGAGCTGACCAACACCTTCCAAATCAGCAGCACGCCGGTGGTGATTGTCGGCGGCAAATACCAAGTGAAGTTTCAAGATTGGCAATCGGGTATGAATACCGTTGATTTGCTGGTGGACAAAGTCCGCGAAGAACAAAAAGCCGCGCCTGCGCAATAAGGTTTTTGATGATAAAAAGCCGTCTGAAAGCAACTACTTTCAGACGGCCTTTTTAACACTTCTGCAACCCATCCCCTCTCCCGTCTGGCGGGAGAGGGCTAGGGAGAGGGGGCTCTATGGGTTCAGCAAATGGAAAATAAGCCCAAGCCCATGAATCCACCCTTCTCCTAACACCTTTCCCAACAAGCAGAAAGGGAGGCAGGTTGCCGTGATGCCAAAAATTTCTGGTTTATCCACCTAAAAAGCCGTCTGAAAAAATCACACTTTCAGACGGCCTCATTTTATCTTCACACACGCACGTTCCGCTTGTTCACCCAACCCCGAATCCACACAAAAAAGATCGGCACAAACAGCAAACCCAATACCGTTGAAAACACCGTGCCGCCCAATACCGCCGTGCCGATGGCCACACGGCTGCCGGCACCGGCGCCGGTGCCGAGCGCGAGCGGAATCACGCCGAAGCCGAAGGCGAGCGAGGTCATCAGAATCGGGCGCAAGCGCAGGCGGGCGGCCTCGGTGGCGGCCTGCCAAATGCTTTTGCCTTGTTCTTGCAGTTGCACCGCAAATTCAACAATCAGAATGGCGTTTTTCGCGGCCAAGCCGATGGTGGTCAGCAGACCGACTTGGAAAAACACATCGTTCGCCAAACCGCGTGCTGAAGTAAACAACAATGCGCCCAACACACCCAACACCGCCGAGAGCATCACAGCAAACGGCACGCTCCAGCTTTCGTATAGTGCCGCCAAGCATAAAAACACAAACAACACCGACAAGGCATACAGCAGCGGCGCGAGCGCACCGGCGCGTTTTTCCTGCAACGATGCGCCCGTCCATTCAATGTTGTAGCCGTGCGGCAATTGTTTGATGACTTCTTCCACCGCCGCCATGGCATCGCCCGAACTCACGCCCTCGCCTGCCGATGCCTGCATTTCCATCGCCAAGCTGCCGCTGAAACGGATAAGCTGAGGCGGCGCGACATTCCAACGCACGCTACTGAAGGCGGAGAGCGGAATCATTTCGCCGTTTTGGTTGCGCACTTTCCATTCGCCGATATTTTGCGGCTGCATACGGAACGGCGCATCGGCTTGCAAATACACGCGTTTGACACGGCCGTTGTGGATAAAGTCGTTGACGTATGTGCCACCCAAAGCGTTGGTTAACACGGCATTGATGTCGTTCAGATTAATGCTGTAGGCTAAGGCTTTGCGGTCGTCCACATCGACCACCACCTGACTGCGTGGGTCTTGGTTGTTGACGCGCACGCTGCGCAAGCGGGCATCTTGTGCGGCCAGCGCGGTGAATTGCTCGGCGGCGGCCACCAGTTTGTCGTAGCCTTGGCCGTTGCTGTCTTTAATCACAAAATTCAAGCCACCCGCCGAACCCAAGCCGCGCACCACCGGCGGCAGGTTGACGAAAATTTTGGCGTTTTTGCGCTGGCGGAACAGGCGTGAGGCGCGTTGCTCCAATGCTCGCGCGCTTTGCTCGGCGCTGCGCTCTTCCCACGGTTTCAGGCGCACGGTGAGCAAACCGAAACCCTGATTACCGCGTATGCCGGTAAGTGCCATCACGTTGGCGACTTCGGGCTGCTGTTGGAAAAAGGCTTCCAAATCGTCCAAGGTTTCGCGCAAACGCGCATCGGTCGAGCCCGACGGCATGGTCACGCTGACTTGCAGATAACCTTGGTCTTCTTCCGGCAAAAATGATGTCGGCAAAAAGTGGAACAAAGCGGCGCAAGCGGCGATGATGGCGAGAAAGCCGGCAAACATCCACTTGCCGCGTTTGAAAGTACCGCCCACCCAGCCGGCGTAGCGTTGCGATAAGCGCTCAAAACTGCGGTTGAACCAAGCAAAAGGCCGTCTGAACAGGCCGCCGCTCGGTTTGTCGTGCGCTTTGGGCTTCAGAAATTGGGCGCACATGGCCGGTGAAAGCGTCAATGCCACCAACACGGAAAAGCCCATCGCCGCAATCAGCGTGACGGCAAACTGGCGGTAAATCACGCCCGTGGTGCCGGGGAAAAACGCCATCGGCACAAACACCGCCGACAACACCATGCCCACACCCACCAGCGCGGAAGAAATCTCTTTCATCGATTTTTCAGTGGCGGTTTTCGCGTCCAAACCTTCGTCGTGCATCACGCGCTCGACGTTTTCTACCACCACGATGGCATCGTCCACCAGCAAGCCGATGGCCAACACCAACGCAAACATGGTCAGCATGTTAATCGAATAGCCCAAGGCCGCTAAAATGCCCAGCGTGCCCATCAGCACCACCGGCACGGCAATAGCTGGAATCAGCGTGGCGCGCCAGCTTTGCAGGAACACAAACATCACCAGCACCACCAACACAATCGCTTCAATCAGCGTTTTCATCACTTCTTTCAGCGAAGCTTTCACAAACGGTACGCTGTCTTGGCTGGTTTGCGCTTTCATGCCGTAAGGGAAATCCGGCTCCAGCTCGCGGATTTTGGCTTCCACCGCAGCAGCCGTATCCAAGGCATTGGCGCCGTCTGAAAGCACAATGCCCAACGCGCCGCCGTTTTTGCCGTTGAACCGCGTTTGCACATCGGCACTTTCCGCGCCCAATTCCACCCGCGCCACGTCTTTAATCGTCACCACCGCGCCGCTCGGCGTGCTTTTCAGCACCACGTTTTCAAATTGCTCCACCGTTTGCAGCTTGCTGCGTGCCTGAATCGGCGCATTCAGCATTTGCCCGTCAACCGAAGGCAGTTGCCCCAACTGCCCCGCCGAAACCTGCGTATTCTGGCTTTCCAAAGCCGCGCGCACGTCCGAGGGCATCAGCTGGAACTGTTCCAATTTATTCGGATCCAGCCAAATACGCATGGCGTAGCTGCTGCCGTAAAGCTGCACTTCGGCCACACCGTCGATACGCCCCAACACGTCCACCACATTGCTCGCCAAATAATCGGTAATCGCCACGCGCGGCACGTTCGGCTGATCGGTATAAAACATCCACGACACCAAATTATCCTGCCCGCCGCGCGTCACCGACACGCCGCGGCTGCGCACCGCTTCGGGCAGACGCGACATCACCTGTTGCAAGGCATTTTGCACCTGAACCTGCGCCACATCGATGTCGGTACCCGGCTCGAAAGTAATGGTTGTGCGCGACTGGCCGGACGAATCGGCAGTCGAAGTCATGTACATCAAGCCATCCAAACCGGTCAGCTGCTGCTCGATCACCTGCGACACGGAATCATTGACCGTCTCCGCCGACGCACCGGTATAACGCGCCACCACAGAAACCTGCGGCGGTGCAATATCAGGATACTGCTCCAGCGGCAACGCAAAAATCGACAGCGCACCGGCCAGCGTGATGAAAATCGACAACACCCACGCAAACACGGGGCGGTGGATAAAAAAGTGAGCCATAAGTTGATGAGGAATATATTATTTTTCAGACGGCCTGATTGTGAACAATTTACCCAAGTTAGGCAAGGTATCCGATGTAAAAAGGCCGTCTGAAAATCTGCGTGGGATTTTCAGACGGCCTTTGCTGAATGCCGAACTATCTTGCCATAATCTTACTGGCAGCCAGCACCTGCAATGCGGTTTTACTGCGGAATAACGCACACAAAACACGCGTACGCATACGTTGGTTAAACCGGCTCGGATAACCTTTTAATTGGTAATCGTAGCACACATCCTGCAAGCGGCGGAACATTTCCGCTGCTGAAATGCGGTTTTTCAGCATCGACGTAATATAGATAAACTGGAAAGAATCACGAATTTCCAATAAACGCTTGCTGACTTCAGGCTGCTTATCCGCTTTCATGATACGGGTATATTCTTTAACAGATAAACCGATGTCATCAAGATATTTCTGGGTCTGCTCTGCAGTACGTTTTTTGCGCATCACAGAATCGGGATTATCTACATAGAGATAAACTTTTTGATGGGTTGCGGCCACTTTTTTGCAGGCCAGCATGTATTCCAATAAAAAGACGCCGTCTTCCAAATAAGCCATGCCCGGAATAAAACGCAATTTTAACGATTCGATTAAATCACGACGGTAAATATATGACCAAACTGCCGACATAAACGACAATTCGTTCATGTATTTGGCCAAATCCATCACTTTTACCCCATCGCCCAATTGAAATTTCTCTTCCACATCAAACTGAAGCAAATCGGCAGACTGCGTATCCATCACCTCCAAGAAACGACCTAATTCTTGCGGATTCAATTGATCGTCGTGATCCATAAACATCACAAATTCACCGCTGGCTTTTTCCAAAGCCAAATTGCGTGCGCGACTGACTCCGCCATTAGGCGTATCAATCAAATGATGTTGCAGATAAGAATGCTCAGCAAACAATGCTTGTAATTGCGCCAGCGTGTCATCGCGGGAGCCATCGTTGATAACAATGAATTCAACATTGCCCAAAGCCTGATGGATGTTTAAGAAATTCTCGCCCAGACCGGCAATAAACTTACCGCCATTATAAACAGGAACAATTAAAGAAAGTTTTGTTGTCATTTTCAGTTATGCATGAAGGTTAAAATATGAATCGGCGGTATTAATAAGCACAAACTATCAAACAGCTGAATGCGGCTGCCCTAAAGGTTGACTGACTTATCTAGCGGTATGCCGCAAGCGCACCGCTGGATTAGAGCATCAATCCGCCGTTTAATTCCCTATTCGGCTGGGTTTAACCTAAATTTTATTTAAAACGTAAACCCTGTCTCCAACTCTTCATCGCCCACCAATTCCACCAACAGCGCATACAGCGGCGCCAAATCGACATAGCGGCGGCTGGCGCGGCGCAGGTAATTCAGGAAACGTGGGATTTCAGGACGGTATTTGTCTTTACCGTCGCGGTGGTACAGACGGGCGAAAATGCCGGCCACTTTCAGATGGCGTTGCACACCCATCCATTCAAACCAACGGTAGAATTCGTCAAAATCGGCCGGCACAGGCAAACCGGCGGCACGGGCTTTTTCCCAGTAACGGATGACCAAGTCCAACACAAATTCTTCTTCCCATTCGATAAACGCATCGCGCAGCAGCGACACCAAATCATAGGAAATCGGACCATACAGCGCATCTTGGAAATCCAATACACCCGGGCGGCCGGCTTGCAGCATGAGATTACGCACGATGAAATCGCGGTGCACATACACTTGCGGTTGCGCCAACAGCGGCGGCAGCAAGATATCGATTACTTGCTGCCACAATTGGCGCTGCTTGAAATTAAGCTCTTTGCCCAATTCTTTGGCCACAAACCATTCTGGGAACAAATTAATCTCGCGCAGCAACACTTCGCGGTCATACAGTGGCAATTGGTCAGGTTGGCTGGCTTTTTGCAGCACAATCAATTCGTCAATCGCTTCGAGTAGCAAGGCTTTGTGGGCGGATTCGGATGTTTCCTGCGTCATGGCGGCCAAAAACGTGGTGTTGCCCAAATCGTTCAACACCATAAAGCCCAGCGCTTCATCCACATGCAACACTTGCGGCACATTGACCATGTCGAATAATTTCTGCACCTTCAAATACGGTGCCACGCTCATTTTTTCCGGCGGCGCATCCATACACACCACCGTGCGGCCGTCTGAAAAAGTGGCGCGGAAATAGCGGCGGAAATCGGCATCGGCCGCGGCAAAGCTCAACTCAAAAGATTCATTCGGATAAACGGTTTCCAGCCATTTTTGTAATTCAATTTGTCGTTGCATAGCAGTTTCTTGGATTTTCAGGTTAAAATAAACGCTATTCTAACTGGCAAAACCGATTTAAGGTGCAACTTTGGCTCGTTTATTTTCACTCAAACCTTTGGTCATCGCATTAAGCGTCGGCTTCAGCACAGCGGCGGCGGCACAGACCGGCGGCGCGTTTGTGCCGGAGGCGGCCGATTATGTGCCGATTGAAACCGCCCAAGACACGGCCAACCCGGTTGCCGCGGTCGAGCAAACTGTTGCCGAAACTGCCGAAGAAAACCAAGCTGCTGACAACAGGCCGTCTGAAAAAGCAGACGAATTGTCTTTGGGCAGCACCTGTCTGTTTTGCACTGAAGAAACCTTGGCCGAGCATGCCAAAGCAAAACAAAACGAAACTTCGGTCAAACGCAGCGGCGAAGAGCCTTCGCCCACCGATTACACCCGCGTGACCGCCGATTACGTCGAAGGCCAAACCAATGTGCAGGTACAGGCCAAAGGCGATGTGATTATCGAGCGCAATGATGAGGTACTCAACGCCGATTGGGCGCATTACGATCAAGCCAGCAATACCGTGACTGCCGGCAATCAGTTTGTGCTGTATCAAAACGGCTCCATTGTCAGCGGCGAACACATCAACTACAACTTGGATTCGGGCGCAGGCATCACTGAAAACGTACGCATGGCGACCGAACGCGACGGCCGCCGCCTGCAAAGCGTCAGCGAAAAAGCCGAAATGCACAGCAAAGAGCGCTACAAGCTCATCAACACCAAATTCAACACCTGCGCACCCGGCGATGCCAGCTGGTACATCAAGGCCAAAAGCATTGATGCCAACCAAGAAACCGGCATCGGCGTAGCCAAAGGCGCCTCACTGGTGTTCGGCGGTGTGCCTGTTTTGTACACACCTTGGGCCGATTTCCCGCTTAACGGCGACCGCAAAAGCGGCTTGTTGGTGCCAAATATCTCCACCGGTTCAGACGGCCTCGAATTGTCACTGCCTTATTATTTGAACTTGGCACCGAATTTAGATGCCACTGTGACCCCGGGCATCATTTCCAGCCGCGGTGTGCGTTTGGGCGGACAAATACGCTATCTCGAGCCCCAATACCGAGGGCAAGTGAACGGTGCTTGGATGCCTAACGACAAAAAAAGTGACCACAACAACCGCTACCAATTCCAATGGAACCACAATCATCAATTCACCGCCAAACTCAGTGGCGGCGTGGATTTCAACAGCGTGTCGGATAACGACTACTATCGCGACTTCTACGGCCGCAACGACATCGCCGACAACGTCAACCTCAACCGCCAAGCTTGGTTAAACTACCACGACACTTATTGGGGCGGTAATTTCGACGGCTCGCTGATGGCGCAAAAATACCAAACCTTGGCCAACGAATACGGCTACAAAGACGAACCTTACGCCATCATGCCGCGCTTGTCCGGCCGCTGGCAGCGCAGCTTCGACAATATGCAAGCTAATGTATTCAGCCAATTCACCCGCTTCGAACATGACGACAAACAAAGCGGTAGCCGCGTGGTATTGAACCCAAGTGTCAAATGGGATTTCCACAACAATTGGGGTTACGTGCGTCCGAAAGTCGGTGTGCACGCCACCTATTATGATTTAGACAGCTTCAATGGCAGTAGTGGCCGCCATGTCAGCCGTGTTTTACCAATGGCCAGCATCGACAGCGGCATGACGTTTGAACGCCACACACAATTTTTGGGCAACAATTATCTACAAACACTGGAACCGCGTTTATTCTACAATTATGTGCCCACCAAATCACAAAACGATTTACCGAATTTCGACACTTCGGAAAACAGCTTCACCTACGAGCAATTGTTCCGTGAAAACCTGTTTTCAGGCAACGACCGCATTAATGCCTCCAACAGCCTGTCAACTGCAGTGCAGAGCCGTATCCTGAATCCGAAAACCGGTGCCGAATTGTTCCGTGCCGGTATCGGTCAGAAATTCTATTTCAAAACCGACACTGTCTTGCTCGACGGCAGCGTGGGCCAATACGAGCGTAACCGTTCCGACTGGGTGGCGTTTGCCCACGGCAATGTGACTGACAGCGTGCGTTTTGATTTCGACATCCACTACAATCAAAACCAAAACCGCGCCGAGAGCTACGCGGCAGGCATCCGCTACAATCCGGAGCCGGGTAAGGTGTTGAGTGCGCGTTACAAACACAACCGCAACGCCCGCATCTACCTACAAGACGATGGCGAATATTTGTACGATAAATTAAACCAAGTCGATTTGGCCGCCCAATGGCCGCTGCGTAAAAACCTGTATGCCGTTGCCCGCTACAACTACGAAATCACCGTGAAAAAACCGCTGGAAATGCTGGCCGGTGTCGAATACAAAAGTGATTGTGGCTGCTGGAGCGCCAGCGTGGTGGCACAACGCTACGTGACCGGTGAAAACAGCAAGAAAAACGCCGTTTTCTTCAACTTACAGCTGAAAGATTTGAGCAACGTCGGCCAAAATCCATTTGAACAACTCCGCTTAGCCATTCCGGGCTACAGCAAAACCAACGAGGTAGTGAACCCATGAATGTGAAACCTTTAATGCTGGCCGTGGTACTCGGTCTGAACCTGAATGCCGCGCATGCTGCCGATGTCAAAGCTTCCGACAGCATCGCCGCCGTGGTGGATAACGACATCATCACCCAGCGCCAAGTCAGCGAAGCGCTGGCCGATGCGCGTCGCAACCTGCCGAAAGGCACGCAAGTCACCGATACCGAACTGCGCCAACAAGTCGTGGCACAAATGGTCAACCAATCCTTAATCGTGCAAGCAGGCAAACGCCGAGGTATTCAAGCCAGCGAAGCCGAAATCGATGCCGTGATTGCGCAAAATCCGTCTTTGAAAAATGCCAACAAACGCGTACGCCGCGAAATCGGCGACAGCATCATTGTCGAAAAAGTACGCCAACAAGCCATTATGGAAAACAGCCGTGTCAGCGACAGCGAAGTGACCAGCTTCATCAACCGCGCACAGCAGCAAGGTGTTGCCCTACCGGAAGGCGAGCCATTGCGCCAATACAATGCGCAACACATTCTGATTAAAGCCGATTCCGATAACGCCGCGGCCGCAGCCGAAAGCAGCATCCGCAAAATCTACGCCCAAGCCCGCAGCGGTGCGGATTTTGCCGGTTTGGCGCGTCAATATTCGCAAGACGGCAGCGCGGCCAACGGCGGTAACTTGGGCTGGTTTTCAGACGGCATGATGGTCACGCCGTTTGAAGATGCTGTGCACAAACTCAAACCCGGCCAAGTCAGCGCGCCGGTACGCACCCAATTCGGCTGGCACATCATTAAGCTGAACGACATCCGCGAAGCCGGTACACCGGAAGAGCGCCAACGCAATGCCGTGCGCCAATATATTTCGCAACAAAAAGCCCAGCAAGCCACCACCAATTTGCTGCGTGAATTACATTCAAGCTCGTTTGTGGATATCCGCTAAATGCTTTAATTTGTACTATCACCAAGGCCGTCTGAAAAAAATCGTTCAGACGGCCTGAGACCTTTGCAAAACCCTACCTACCATCAAAAAAGCTTACCTAGGTTACTAAGTAAGCTTTTTTTCAACATAAAATCCCCAATCATTACCTAAAATTCCCTATTCTCGGGCACATTTCCCCCTTTTCACGCGGCAGCAGACACACGAAGCCTGTTGGCAGCTTTCAGCAGGTTGATACAAATCGCTTTCAAATGACTTTGCGCAGTCACTTTCAATAAGCCGAAATAAGCCGCACGGTGGTAGCGGAATTTACGGTGTAGCGTACCAAAGCTCTGTTCCACCACATAACGCGTTTTCGACAATTGCTTATTTCTTGCTTTATCTTCTTCTGTTAACGGATGACCCCGGTGCGCCTTACGCATAATGCCGTCTGAAAGTCCTTTTTGTTGCAGTAAGGCTCGATTGGCTTTACTGTCATATCCTTTGTCAGCATAAACCTTGGTGCCTTCGGCAATATCTTGCAGCAACGGTTCAAAGTGATTGCATTCGTGTTCGTTGGCCGGACTGATGTGCAGTTTCTCGATATAGCCTTCATGATCGGTACGGGTATGCTGTTTATAGCCGAGTTTGAACTTACCGTCCTTCTTCACCCAGCGGGCATCTTGGTCTTTGCTGGGGGTGTTTTCTGAAACCACACCGTTTTCATCAGTTTCAATCGCCCGTCGCTGTTTGCCGCCGGCTGTTTGGATTATGGTGGCGTCAATAACGGCTGCTTTGGCATGTTGGATTTTTAAGCCTTTGTCAGTTAATTGACGGTTAATCAAATCCAGTAATTCGGCAAGTAGATTGTTTTGTGCCAGCCAGTTGCGGTAACGGCACAGTGTGCTGTGGTCGGGAGTGTTGAGTTCGTCAAAACCGCAGAAGAGATAAAAGTCGATACGGGTAATGAGACTGTGTTCGAGTTCGGGATCGGACAGGCTGTGCCATTGGCCGAGTAAGACGGCTTTAAACATGGACAATAATGAATAGGCGGGGCGGCCGCCGTGATGACGGGTATAGCGGCCTTTTTGTTGTTCGAGATAATCGGCAATGGGCTGCCAGTCGATAATGAGCTGAATTTTGAGCAAGGGAAAGCGGTCAGGGTCTTTACCAACGATAGTTTCGACGGTTTGTTTGAAGAAGCTGCTCATGAAGAAAATCCTCTAAATTCGGCTTAAAGGGAATTTAGAGGATTTTAGGGTGTTTGGGAAGTATTATGCCGCTTGGTAACTATAGTTACTTTACATGGGATTTAAGAGGGGTTTTGCAAAGGTCTCAGTCTGAATATTTACAACAAAACAGCTTTGCCTTTTATTCAAATCCACCAATCATCAACGGCTTTTGCCGCATTATCCCGACACGTTTACAAAATATTCATTAAAATGGATAATGAAACATTCCTCAATCAAACTTCAACGCCCTAAGCGGCTTCATCCTTTTCATATCGGCCTAGGCTCTGTCGCCCAATATGCCGATTAGCTTCACCGTGATGAATGATGGCAGCGGCGCAAACATGTTTGACCGACCAAGATTTCATCAGGAAACGATTATGTCCGATTTACCCTTAGGCGATTGGCTGTTGTTGGCGCTGCTGTGCGTGCCCGTGGTGGCTACCTTGCTGTCGCTGCTGAAATCCGACCACTGGGTGATGCGGATATTCGATTTCCCGCGCCTGCAAATCGCCGCCTTGAGCGTGTTGTGTATGCTGCTCAATTATTGGCTGGAACAAAGCAGCAACGCCATTTTCGACTTTATGGAAGTGGTGAACTTTGCCTGCGCCGTGTGGCAGTTTTGGCAAATCAGTGCCTACACTCGCTTGAGAAAAAAGCAGGTGAAGGGTTACCAGGGCGAGGACAACAACCGCACCGTCAGCATTCTGGCCAGCAATGTACTCACCACCAACCGCCAAGCCGATAAATTGCTGTCGCTTATTCGCCAATACCGCCCCGATGTGGTACTCACTTTGGAAAGCGACCAATGGTGGGAAAACGCGCTGGCCGAATTGGAAACCGACCACCCTTATACCGTCAAAGTGCCGCTCGACAATCTTTACGGCATGCATCTATACAGCCGCCTGCCGCTACATGACGCAGAAGTGAAATACCGTGTGCGCGATGACATTCCGTCGATTACCGCCAAAGTTGAGCTGCCCAGCGGCGAGCTGATCCGCATTTACTGCCTGCATCCGATGCCGCCAAGCCCGACCGAAAGTGAAACCTCAACCGAACGCGACGGCGAGCTTTTGCTGGTGGGCAAAGAAATCACCGCCTCTGATGAAAGCTGCATGGTGTTTGGTGATTTGAACGATGTCGCTTGGTCAGACACATCGCGCCTGTTCCAACGCATCAGCGGCCTGCTCGATCCGCGTATCGGCCGTGGTTTGTACAACACCTTTCATGCCGATTGGAAACTGCTGCGCTGGCCGCTCGACCATATTTTCCACAGCAACGATTTCTTGGTGGCCGATTTGAAAGTGTTGCCACACATCGGCTCCGACCATTTTCCGATTTACGGCAAATTCCAATACCACCCGCCGACAGAACACGTCCACGAAACGCCAGAATCCGACCACGGCGACAAACAGGAAGCGGCAGAAAAAATCGATGCGGCGATGGAATTGCAGAATGAATAATGTGAGACCTTTACAAAATATCTTTAAAACCCAGCACACATAAACCGACGTCATTCCCGTGCAGACGGGAATCCATTTTTGAGCATAGCAAATTACTGAATAAATAGGTTTCTTAGAAGCTGAAATGGATTCCCGCCTGCGTGGGAATGACGGCTTTGGTGGTTTTTATGGGTAGCTTATAAGGTTTTGCAAACGTCTCAATGTTTAAGCCAAAGGCCGTCTGAAAGAATATTCTTTTCAGACGGCCTTACATTCGCCTAACAAGTGCAATTTCCAATAACAGAAAAGGCCAGTATGCGGTAGTATACTGCCTTTCCTGACAAGAAAGATTGCAATATGGCCTACACACAACTGACCTCACACCAAAGATACTACATTTCCAGACATTACCGCAACCTACCCCTAAACCAAATCGCACAGAACATCGGTTGTCATCCCGCCACCGTCAGTCGGGAAATCAGACGGCATTCCGTCAACGGAACCTACTGTTACCGAAAAGCACAACAGCAAAGCGAAGTTAAAAAGAAAAACAAAAAGCCAACCAAACTGACTACTGCCGTCAAACAGACTGTTAACAAACTGATTACCCAAAAATACAGCCCCGAACAAGTCTGCGGCTACCTGCTGAAACATCAACACATCAAACTGCACCACAGCACCCTTTACCGCTATCTCGCCAAAGACCGTCAAAACGGCGGCGACCTGTACACCCATCTGCGTATCGTTTCCAAACCCTACCGCAGAAAATACGGCAGCGGCGCATGGACAAAAGGCAGCGTACCGGACAGAACCGACATTGAACACAGACCTGCCATTGTCGATCAAAAAGAGCGGGTCGGCGATTTCGAGATGGACACCATTGTCGGTAAAGACCAAAAAAGCGGACTGGTGGTTGCTGTTGAAAGAAAAACCAAATTTGTCGTTATCCGCAAAATCAGCAATTTCAAAGCAGAAGATGTAGCCCGGGTAGTGATTCGGGCATTGAAGCCGTTTAAAGATATCATTCAAACGATTACTTTGGATAACGGTAAAGAGTTTTACCGACATAAAACCTTTGCCAAAGCCCTGGGTGCGGAAACTTACTTCTGCCGTCCATACCATTCTTGGGAAAAAGGCTTGGTGGAGAATACCAACGGGCTGATCAGACAATACTTCCCAAAGGGGACGGATTTTAGGAAACTGGGTGCTAAAAAGATTAAAGCGGTTGAGGAGGCCCTTAACCGCCGACCGAGAAAGACATTGGACTATGAGACACCGGGTGATCTGTTTTCAGCAGCCCTTGCCAATGGCATTTGAGCGTTGCACTTGAAATGCGAATGCAAGGGCCTTTGGTTTAAATGTTACAAAAACACATCAGCGGCGGCTACGGCGCGGCTCACAGTTTTTATAAAGGATATTGTTGTCCGGTGCAGTCACCATCAGCGCCGATTTGCGGTAATTTTTGCTATCCATGTAATCGGCACCCATCATATAGCTACCCTCTTTACCGAACATCGTACCGGCCACGCTGGAATGCTCGAGGTTAATCGGCAACACGCGTTTTTTGCCTTTGAGCACGGCCGAAGCATAGGTCGGCAAGCCTTGTTTGTTGAACCCATAGGTTACTTTCAACGTACGGCCTTGGTCGCAACGGTAAGACACCGATTTTTTGCTGACCGTCGGATTATTGCCAGCAGCTTGCGCCGCTCCGCTGGCTGCCATCACAGCAACCATAGCCATTACACACCATTTTTTCATATTGCTTGTCCTTGTTTGTTTCACACGATTCATCCGAGCCTCGCACTCGAATGAGTTGTTATAATATAACCATGATTTTGACGTCCTTCCCTCCCTGAAGGGAGGGAATTCCTACGGCGATTTGTGAACGGCATTGAGCCATTCACAAATCGCTTCGGTGGGTTTCTGCTGCTGACCGCCTTACTGCACGGTTCACTTCACAGACGCTACGGGCACGTCCTGCCCTGAAACTTCATTTTACTTTTGCGCTGCCAAAATCTCTTGACCGCGCTTTAACACATTGATTGCACCCACAATATCCGCATTGTTTTGATAGCCACATTGCACACATTCAAAGTTTGCCTGTGTTTGACGGTTATCTTTGGCAGTATGTCCGCAAGCTGGGCAACAACGACTGGTATTTTGTGGCGGAACAGCCACCAAATGCCCACCGCGCCACAACAGCTTATAGTCCAACTGACGGCGAAACTCAAACCAAGACTGGTCTAAAATCGCACGGTTTAAGCTTGATTTGGCAGCAACGTTTTTTCCATGCTGCACGGCGTTGCCTTTAGCGGATTTGGACATATTCGCCACCTGCAAATCTTCCACATACACAATCGCGTGGTTTTGGCTGATTGCGCTGCTGATTTGGTGCAGGTAGTTTTTACGGATATTGCTGATTTTGTGGTGCAAACGGCTGATTTTTGCTTTCAGTTTCTGCCAGTTTTTGCTGAATTTGGTTTTGTGTTTGAACTGTTTTTGCAGTTTTGCTAGTTTGCCTTTCAACGTTTTGAATGCGTTGATTGGCTCAAAAAACTGACCATTGGACAATGTTGCAAATTTGGCAACACCCATATCAATCCCAGTTTCGCCACCGTTTGGCTGCGCGATTTCCTGCTCGGTTTCGGTTTGCATAGATACAAACCATTTACCGCATTTTTGCGATACGGTTACGTTTTTCAGGCTGCCTGAAACGTGTCGGCTGTTGCGATAGCGCACCCAACCGATTTTGGGCAAATAGATACGATTATTTTGCTGCTCCAATTTACAGCCTTGCGGAAAGCGGAAACTGTCTTTTTCGCCTTTGCGTTTGAATTTGGGGAAATCTGCGCGTTTGGCAAAGAAGTTTTTGAATGCGCTTTCCAAGTCTTTCAAACTTTGCTGCAAAACTTGGCTGTGGCAGTCTTTTAGCCAGTCTAATTCTCGTTTCCATTCAGGCAGCAAATTTGCGATTTTGGTGTAGCTAAATTTGAACGAATTATCTTGTTGATATTGTTCGTTTTGATACGCCAAAGCACGATTGAATACGAAACGCGAACAACCGCAAAATTGTTTCATTTTGCGGATTTGCTCGCCGTTTGGCATCAGTTCAAATTTGAATGTTTTGAGTATTAACATGATTTCATGGATAATGGAATTTTTAGCAATTTTACACTTGGTCTATGGAAAAAGAAACTGATTTAAGACGTGGTCGGCACGTTGTTTTTAATCTTCATGTACATTTGGTATTTGTCGCAAAATATCGCCGAAAAGTGTTCACAAAAGAAATTTTGGACGATATGCGCGGTATTTTTGAGAGCGTCTGCACCGATTTTGAAGCGCAACTGGTGGAATTTGACGGCGAAGATGACCATGTTCATTTACTTGTGAACTATCCGCCCAAAGTGTCTATTTCAAAACTGGTGAACAGCTTGAAAGGTGTATCTAGCCGCATGATTAGACAGAAAAATTATCCAAGCATCAAACAAAAATTATGGGGCGGTGCGTTGTGGTCGCCGTCTTATTTTGCAGGTAGCTGTGGTGGTGCGCCGATTACGATTATTCGGCAGTATATTGAACAGCAGAAAACGCCTGATTAACTGAATATCAACGGTTTTAGGACTGCTACGCAGTCCGCGCCTTATATCTCCGCCGTGAACGGCGAAGTTTTACGGCGCAGCCTGATAAACATTCAACTACGGATTTGAAAAAATATGTATCGTTTATTTATATAAAATTTAAAAAATGTTACGCCGCCAATATTCAGCTTAACCATCTGTAAAAGGCCGTCTGGAAGGTTTTATGGAAATCAAAACCTTTCCTTTATACACTTTTCAGACGGCCTTTTTTAGTGAGATTATTCTAATTCATTCACGTCAATAACATTTCCTGCATAAGCTTCATACCCCACTGCCAACCACCCAATGCACCGTTCAGACGGCCTTCATGTGGCGACACCAGTAAACGCGCATTCCAACGCAGCGCTTGCTCCTGCGCCCAATCGAGCGGACAATCGCCGCTTTGTCCAATCACCAAGGCCGCGCGGCAATGGCAGCGGGCGCGTTGCAAGGTGTGTTCGGCATCATCAGGAAACGCTTCCGGCAAAGGCGACACCAAAATTAGATTACACACCGTTTTCTGCACATTCACATCTGCCTGATACAGCCACGCCAACACCGCCGACACGCCCGCACCATACGCCACCACCGCCACATGACGGCTCTGGTGCATGGCAAAGGCCGTCTGAACCGCCTGCTGCCATTCCCGAATGCTTTGCGAACGCGACACTTCCGCCTGCAACACAATCGGATAGCTCACCGCCCAGCGCTCCATCCACACAGGCGGCGCTTCGGTATCGTGTACCAGCAACAGCGTCAAATCTTCAAGGTCATACGCGCTCAACATAGCATTTCCGTTTCAGACGGCCTCACACCGCATAATCATATTCCACCACCAAAGGCGCGTGGTCGGAGAATTTTTCGTCTTTATAAACATGCGCCGACACTGCCTTGGCCGCCAATTCAGGCGTGACCATTTGATAGTCAATCCGCCAACCCACGTCTTTGGCATAGGCCTGCCCGCGGTTGCTCCACCAAGTGTAGCCCGGCACTTCAGGATAAAGCGTGCGCCACATGTCCGTCCAACCCAAAGTCGCAATCACTTTGCCGATCCACTCGCGCTCTTCAGGCAAGAAACCGGAATTTTTCTGGTTGCCTTTCCAGTTTTTCAAATCAATATTCTGATGGGCAATGTTCCAGTCGCCGCACACCACAATATCGCGTCCTTCCGCCTTCATCGCTTCGAGCATCGGATAAAACGCATCCAAAAAACGGTATTTCAATTCCTGACGCTCCGGCGCACTGGTGCCGCTGGGCAGATACAGCGAAATCACGGTCAGATTGCCGAAATCACAACGCACAAAACGCCCTTCACGGTCGAATTCTTCAATACCCATGCCGTATTGCACCGCATCCGGCTTTTGCCTGCTGTAAACCGCCACGCCGCTGTAACCGCGTTTTTCCGCGCAATGCCAATGCCCGTGCATCCCATGCGGCTGCTTCATCTGCTCCGACAAATCCGCCTCCTGCGCTTTCAATTCCTGCACACAGACAATGTCCGCACCGGAAGCAGCGATGTATTCATAAAAACCTTTTTTGTAAGCAGAACGGATGCCGTTGACATTGGCAGAGATGATTTTCAGCATGATTTTTAAATATGAAGTCAAGAAAAGTCGCATTATACCTGAAATGCTTTTCAGACGGCCTCCGTGTTGCATAAAGCAGTTGAAACGGTATACCACTCAAAAAATGTGCCGCCTTTGCCAGTTTTTGGACTCCGGCAAGAACGGCACAACAGCGGCCTGTGAAACGTTGCTATCGGTTACCAGGAATATTTCGCCCCCAACCAGAATTGGCGGCCGGTTTTATACGACACGTCGCGTTTTTTCTCCTGCCATTCGGGGGTATAAACTTTTTTGCCGACGATTTTTCGGTTAAACACGTTCAACACGTCCAAATTCACTTCCAGCTTTTTCGTTTCCGCCAGTGGTTTTGCCCACGAGAAATGCCAGTCTGTAATCAGCGCGGAATTGTATTTGATTTGGTCGAACTTGCTCAAGTTACCAACATAACCTTGGCAAAGTCGCGCGCGTTCGGGGGTGCAGCGGATATTTTCCTGCGTGTATTCCACCGTGCCGGGCGAATAACGCCAGCGTTGCGTCCAAGTAAAATACCATTTGGGTACAGATAATTCGGTTTCGACAAATGCGTTCCACGGCTGGTTGAAATCCATTGCAGGCAGGTTGTCGGGATCTTTCAGCTTACCGTCCACCAATACTTTTTTCACGTCCCATTCGCTCCAGTCGTAGCGTTGAAATGTGCCGATTTGGTTAGAACGGCGTTTGTTGTAATCGGCACCCGCCCGCCAACTGAGCAGGGTCGCGCCGAGCTTCCAAGGCTCGTTCAAACCGGCGGAAAAGCTGAAGGTGTCGTTATCGGAGCGGCCGGTATTGGCCAATACCCGGTAGGTTTGGCCGCTTTCATCGGTTTTTTCTTTGGTTAAAAACTGGTTGCGGCTGTTGCGGCGCACCCATTTCAACTGCCATTCGCTGTTGCCGATATGCTGGCGCAGACCCAAATTCCATTCGTTGCTGTACGGCGTTTTCAAATCGCTGCCGTCGTAACGCGGTTCTTTCAACTCGCGCGATGTCCACGGGTCATCTATCTCGAAGCGGTCGAAATTGCGTTGGAACACATGGGCGCTGCGCAATTTGTAGGTCAGCATTTCGCTGCCGTAATAACGGTTGGCTCCGCCGAACACATGCAGTTTGGCCGCTTTCAACGGCAGGCGGTAATCGAATGCAAACCGCGGCGCGATATCGGTATTTTTCAGAAAGCCGTTGTAATCCAAGCGGATACCCGGCTTCAAACGCAGATTTCCTTTTTCGATATCGTCTTCAAGATAAAGGGAGAGATGATGCGTGCCTACTTTGATGTTGGCCGGATAGTTGTAGGCATAGCCGGTAAAGAACTGTTCGCCCGGAATACACTCGGTGCAGTCGGTGCGGTCGGTTTTGCGCGGGCCGCCGTAAATAATGGTGGGCTTCTTACGCTCGAAGCCTTTATCGGCATATTCCGCCTCCCAACCTGCGTTAAAGCGGTGTTTCCAACCGCGCCAATCCGCTTCGTTAAACTCGAAATGCTGTTGCAGGTTGATGTGCTTGCCAAACGAACGGCTGGTGCCGATACCGCCCACGGCCGCTTCGTCCACTTCGGGATGGGTTGTCCAGTTTATCGACGGCGTGTCGTCGTTGTAACGGTATAAATTGTCTTGATCGTAGGCGGTTTTTTCTTCGGTGCTGCGGTAGCTCAATTTGGTCTGCATCCTGCCGAAACCGGCGTAGCGTTCCCAATCCAAATCAAAACGCCAGCCGCCGCCGCTGTTGGTAAAGCGGCCGTCTTTATAGTTGGCCGGATGGTAAGTGGCATAATGCGGCGAATATATTACCGTTGCCGACAGATTGTTATCGTCGTCGATACGGTGCGTGCTCCGCAACAAAAAGGTTTCGGCCAAACGCCTTTGCTTGGTCGATTGTTTCAGATGCTGATGGAAAAAAGGAATCGAAGAGCGCTGACGGCTGTACGAAAACAGCACCGCCGAATCTTTGCCGACAGGTTGGTTTACCGTGAGAGTGGATTCATGCTTGGTAAATTTCGGCTGTGTGTCTGACGACTGTGCCTCACGGTATTCGTCGGTATACAGCGGGTCAATATAATGATGCGTCCAAGCATGGCGCGTGGTGCGGTACGACAGGCTGCCGAATGCTTTTTCTCTGTTTGCTTTGATTAAATCGGCATCCACTACGCCGCCGGTAAAGCGGCCGTAGCGGGCGGAAATATTGCTGTCTTTCACCTTGATGTTTTCCACCAGCGAAGGGCTGATCCAAAATGCCTGCGGATGGCCTGCAGGCAGCGCGCCTACCGTGTGCGAATTTACCGTATCCGCATCCAACTGCGTATCGGAACCGTTGTGCGCGGGGTTGAGATTGCTGTCATTGCTCACGCCATCTATCGAAAAACGGTTGTTGTAAAACTTCTCGCCGTGAAACGAAATATTCGGCGGCGCAATTTCTCCGGCACTGTCGGCAGTGCCTTCGGTATTGGAAAACTGCACGCCTGGGTTGGTGCGCAACAAATCATTGATAGTGCCGTTGCCTTTGGGTGTGTCGGCGATTCTTTTTTGATTCCACACATTCCCTTCTGACTTGGCGGTGTAACGCTTCCCTTTCACGACAACCGTATCTATCACGACAACTGTGTCCAGAGGTATTTTCTCATCTTGGAGTGGTTCTGCCGACAACACCGACGGAATGGACATGAACGACACTGTCAAAGCTATTTTTGTTTTTTTCATCTTCCGATCCTCAATTTATTAAATGTTATATCATAACACTTATGCGTAAACTTCTGTTATTAAGAAAAGAAAATTAAAGCATTAAGCTGTGCAGTTGTTTTGCAAAAACTTCTTCCTAAATCTCGAATGTGCGACAGCAATGTCTGCCGATGCTCCCGACTTTATTTCAGACGGCCTGTTACCGTTTGCCTGCTTCGACTATAATCAGCTTTATTTTTCTACTGGAAAGAACCGAAAAATGTCTGACTTCCGCCAAGATTTCCTGAAATTCGCCTTGTCTCAAAATGTATTGAAATTCGGCGAGTTCACCACCAAAGCCGGCCGCCAGTCGCCGTATTTTTTCAATGCCGGCCTGTTTAACGACGGGGCTTCTACCCTGCAGCTGGCGAAATTTTACGCCGAAGCGATTATTGCCAGCAAAGTGGAATTCGACATGCTGTTCGGCCCGGCCTACAAAGGCATTATTTTGGCGGCGGCCACGGCGATGATGTTGGCGGAAAAAGGCGTAAACGTACCATTTGCCTACAATCGCAAGGAAGCGAAAGACCACGGCGAAGGCGGTGTGTTGGTCGGTGCGCCGATCAAAGGCCGCGTGCTGATTATCGATGACGTGATTTCGGCCGGCACTTCGGTGCGCGAATCGGTGAAACTGATTGAAGCGGAAGGCGCCACTCCGGCCGCCGTCGCCATTGCGCTTGACCGCATGGAAAAAGGCACGGGCGAATTGTCGGCGGTGCAGGAAGTCGAGCAGCAATACGGTTTGCCGGTGGTGTCGATTGCCAATTTGAACGATTTGTTCACGCTGTTGCAAAACAATACTGAATTCGGCGGCTTTTTCGAACCGGTGAAGGCTTACCGCGAACGTTACGGCGTGGCCTAATCATAAATGAGGCCGTCTGAACGTTTCAGACGGCCAGAGATCTTTGCAAAACCCCGGATTTGAGTACAGTTCAAAGTTATAGCAGCGCAGAAAGCGCAGACATATCACAAAGATAGGCAAGCTTTCGAGCAGCGCATAACGAAGAAATGTGCCAAAGATGGGGAGTTTGCAAAGGTCTCGGTCTGTAATAACAATTAAACCCATACATTACGAAACGAGTTTACCCATGCCAGCTTGCACCTGCCCCCACTGCCGCACCCATCTTTGGGTGAAAGACGCTCAATTGAATGTGGCGCAAGGTTTTGTGGTCTGCCAAAAATGCGAGGGCTTATTCAAAGCCAAAGACCATCCGGCTGACCTGAAAGAGCAGTTCCAACCCGAAGTGCTGCCCAATGCCGTGACCGATGTGCGTTTGGTGCACAACATCGGTGCGCAAGTCCGCCAACACAAACAGCTTTCGCGCAATGAAATCGCCGATTTGCTCGACGGCGTAACGCTTGCGCCCAAGCCTGACACAAAAGCGGCGGCGGTTGCGGACAAGAAAAAAGACGGTTTCAACTGGACGCTGGCTTCGCTAATCGCGCTGACCGTGTTAATCATGCAGCTTTTCTATCTGATTTTATTGGCTTAATTTTTACATGAATACATCCGTTGGTTTTGTCGGCGACTTTCGCGAAGCCGCGCCCTACATCAACTATCTGCGCGGCAAAACGCTGGTCATCGGCGTGGCCAGCAGCCTGTTGGAGGGCGAACCGCTCAAACGCTTGGCCGCCGATTTAAACCTGCTCGCCAGCTTGGGCGTGCGTTTGGTGTTGGTACACGGCTCGCGCGTGCAGATTACCGCCGCCCTTGCCGCGCAAAACCGTACCCCGGCCTACCACAATGAGCGCCGCATCACCGACGAAGCCACGCTGCAACTGGCCAAACAGGCCAACGGCGTATTGCGCAGCGACATCGAAGCCGCCTTGTGCAGCAGCATTTCGCAATCGCCGCAGCGCAACAAACCTTTAAGCATCGCGTGCGGCAACTTCCTTTCCGCCCGCCCGATGGGCATCATCGACGGCACCGACATGGGCTACACCGGCTTGGTGCGCAAAATCGACACCGAATCCATCATCAACCGCCTTGACAGCGGTGCTTTGGTACTCATCAGCCCGCTCGGCCATTCTTTAAGCAGCAAAACCTTCAACCTCAGCATGGGCGACATCGCCGAAGCCGCCGCCATTGCACTCAAAGCGGAAAAGCTGATTTATCTGATTGAAGAAGAAGGTATTTTAAATTCAGACGGCCTGTTAATTACCAACCTTTCCGCCCAAGAAGCGCGTCAATTGATGGCGCAGCAACCACCGCAACAACGCCTGATTCAATCCGCGCTTAATGCCGTCGAACACGGCGTATCACGCACGCAAATTCTCAGCGGCCGCGACGACGGCAGCCTGATTCGCGAACTCTTTACCCGTCACGGTGCCGGCACCTCCATTGCCCGCGATTCCTTCGTCAACATCCGCGCCGCGCACAGCGATGACATCCCCAACATTATGGCGCTTATCCGACCGCTGGAAGAAAAAGGCATTTTGCTGCGCCGCAGCCGCGAATACCTCGAAGACCAAATCCACACCTTTTCCGTGTTGGAACACGACCAACACATCTACGGCTGCGTGGCCTTGAAAACCTTTGTCGAACCGCATTTGGGCGAACTGGCCTGCTTGGTGGTCTCCCCCGATGCACAAGATGGCGGCTACGGCGAGCTGCTGCTGGCGCATCTTTTCCACAAAGCGCGCCAAGCCGGCATCCGCAAATTATTCGCCCTATCCACCCACACCGGCGAATGGTTTATCGAACGCGGTTTTCAGACGGCCTCAGCTCAAGATTTACCACCTGAGCGCCGTCAGGATTTAATCGACAGCGGCCGCAATTCCAAAGTTTTTGTTTACGATTTGTAAAGTTAATGTCGTTATAAAAAGAGCGCAATAATTGATGCGCTCTTTTTTATTTGAATAAATAATACTTTAGGCCGTCTGAAAACATCATAAGCCTGAATGTTGCCAAAATGGAAAAGCTGTATTGCAAAAAATGCTGTTTATCCGCTACTGCAATCGGCCTAGAATGCACCCATTGGTTGAACACAGCAACCTTTACAACATAACGCATTCACAACATTAAGGAATTTACCATGAAAGCAATCTTATTCACCACTTTGATCGCCACTGCCGCCACTTTAGCCGCTGCCAAAGGCGCACCTCAACCGGCTTGGGATCACGCCAACGATTCAGGCCCGATTGCCGGCTTGCAACAAGTTGAGCAACCACAAGGCCAACGTTTCAAGAAAAAAGACCGCATTGAATACACCGCACCAAGCACCGGCACTTACCAAGACAACAGCTACCAAAGCCTTGCCCGCGAAGGCAGCCGTTAATTTGCAATTGCCTACAGGCCGTCTGAAATCCGTTTCAGGCGGCATTTTTGTACCCACACACAAAAGTATGCGCCTTTCGCAATCGGCGACAATCCGTTAAAATAAAGGCCGTCTGAAACCCACTAAAGGAACCGCCATGACCCGCATGGTACATTGTGTCAAACTCGGCCGCGAAGCCGAAGGCATGAAATTCCCGCCGCTGCCAAATGAATTGGGCAAACGCATTTTTGAAAACGTATCACAAGAAGCATGGCAGGCTTGGACGCGCCATCAAACCATGCTCATCAACGAAAACCGCTTGAGCCTCGCCGACCCGCGCGCACGCGAATATCTGGCGCAGCAGATGGAACAATACTTCTTCGGCGACGGTGCCGACCAAGTGCAAGGTTATGTGCCGCAAGAACCGGCTTAATGCTTTACAGGCCGTCTGAAACCTTCAGACGGCCTTTTAACTGATTTCTCTCTTTATTTTCAACCCATTATTTCGCTATGTCGCTCAACGCTTGGATACACGCCGCCCGTTTGCGCACCCTGCCCTTGGCCGCTGCTGCTACCCTGTGCGGCTGTCTGCTGGCGGCGTTACAACAGGCATTGCATTGGCCGACCGCACTACTCACCATCGCTACCGCGGTGGCTTTGCAAATCTTCAGCAATCTGGCCAATGACTACGGCGATGCGCAAAACGGTGCTGACTCCGCCGGACGGCAAGGTCCGCCGCGCATGGTGGCTTCCGGCCGCATCAGCCGCCGCACCATGCAAAAAGGCTTGGTCATCAGCGCCGGATTGTGTTGTCTGCTCGGCCTTGCGCTCTTGGCAACTGCCTTGCCGACTTTAGCACAAAGCAGCGGCACGGATTGGCTGGTTTGGCTGCTGCTCGGTGCCACGGCTTTGGCGGCCGCCTATGGCTACACCGCCGGACGCAAACCTTACGGCTACATTGGTTTCGGTGATGTGGCGGTGTTTGTGTTTTTTGGCTGGCTGGCGGTGTTGGGCAGTGAATATCTGCACACAGGCCGTCTGAACGCGGATTCGTGGCTGCCTGCCAGCGCGATGGGTTTGTGGTGCACCATGGTGCTGAATCTGAACAATATGCGCGACATCGAACATGATTGGATCAGCGGCAAACGTACTTTGGCCGCACGTTTGGGTTTGCCCCGTGCCAAACATTACCATCGTGCATTGGCTGCCATTGCCGCGGTTTGCTGGAGCGTGTGGCTGGCAAGGTATGTTCACGGCTTTTCGTGGCTGGTTTTACAAGTCTTTATGCTTGCGGCAACGTTTGTTCACTTGAATTTATTGAACAATACACCATCTTCTCTTGAGCTGGACAAACTGCTGCCGCAATGGAGCATCACGGTTTTGGCGTGGGTGATGGTGTTGGCATTATTTATTTGAATGCCTCACGATAAATTCCGCACAAAGTCAGACAATTACTGTTAAAATCCGGTTTCATTCATTTTTACACACTTATCTTCAGGAGCAAACGCCATGCAAAACGACGTTTACGACTACACCTCTACCGGCAGCGCGGTACAGAAAAACACCGTGCTGCAAAAAACCTACCGCCTGCTGGGCTTGTCTTTTATTCCAGCCATGGCCGGTGCCTTTATCAGCAGCAAAATGGGCTTCAGCATCTACAGCATCCTTGGTGGCGGCTGGATGGCAACCATCGCCTTTTTCGTGTTTTTCTACGCCATGGTCTTCATGATTGAGAAAAACCGCTACAGCAACACCGGCGTGACTCTGCTGATGGTGTTCACTTTCGGCATGGGCGTGTTGATCAGCCCGCTGTTGCAATACGCTTTGGGCATGTCTAACGGCGCGCAAATCGTCGGCATCGCCGCTGCAATGACTGCCGCTGTATTCTTCACCATGTCGGCCATGGCGCGCCGCACCAACATCAACATGAGTTCGCTCGGCCGTTTCTTGACCGTCGGCGCGGTGATTTTGATGATTGCGGTAGTGGCGAATCTGTTTATGCAGATTCCGGCTTTGAGCCTGACCATTTCTGCCGGCTTTGTGTTGTTCAGCTCGCTGCTGATTATGTTCCAAGTGCGCCAAGTGATTGACGGCGGCGAAGACAGCCACATCAGCGCGGCGTTGACCATCTTTATTTCTCTCTACAACATTTTCAGCAGCCTGCTGCATCTGTTGTTGGCATTGGGTGGCGACGATTAATTAATTTAGCTGTTGATGACATAACAGGCCGTCTGAAACGCAATAGCTTCCATTTTGTGGAGCGTTTGCAGTTTCAGACGGCCTGTTGCTTTATTAGATTTTTCTTTGACACCCCGCCTTTCACGCATTATTCTGTCGCCTTAACCCTTTCCCCTTAACTTATTATGAACACCACCCCCATCCGCCGCGCTGTGTATGCCGGCAGTTTCGACCCACCTACGCTCGGTCATGTTTGGATGATTCGCGAAGCGCAGGCTTTGTTTGACGAGTTGATTGTCGCCGTCGGCGTGAATCCCGAAAAACAAAATACTTACACCATCGAAGAGCGGCAGGCGATGCTGGAAGCGGTGACCGCCGAATTTCCCAACGTCAAAATCACCGTGTTTGAAAACCGCTTTCTGGTGCACTATGCCCGCGAAGTCGATGCGCGCTTTATTGTACGCGGCATCCGCACCGCCGGCGACTACGAATATGAACGCTCGATGCGCTATATCAATAGCGATCTGGCGCCGGAAATTTCCACCGTATTCCTGATGCCGCCGCGTGAAATCGCCGAAGTCTCATCCACCATGGTCAAAGGTTTGGTCGGCCCTGAAGGTTGGCGCGAAATGATTCGCCGCTACCTGCCGGAAGACGTGTATCAAAAAATCTTGAACGATCATCAGCAAGACGGATAAAACCATTCAAACAAGCGCCGACATTTGTCCGGCGCTTGTTTAATGTTCAGACGGTCTGACGATAATTAGTTGAAATTTTCTTCTAATTCTTTGAATTTTTAAGATTTTTATGGTTATATCTTAACAAAAATATGCAAAATCTGCGCCAAATGACACATTTCAAAATTAAATAAAATATTTTTCTTTCAGACGGCTTCCATCCTAACTAAACCCGATTCTTCAATACAATCGGGCTTTATTTTTTATCCACAACGGATAGTTAATATCATAACCATATAATTTTTATCAAAATTAACATTTTATCGACTATTGAAATAAAAATTTAACTGCAGTAATGTTGTTTTACCTCGTCAGAAGCGCACATCGGCGCGACAAAGCCAACAGAAGCTTTGCGCAGCCGCTGAAGAAAAAAAGAAGCAGTTTATTTTTAGTCTTTGAAGGAAAAAAATCATGAGTCAACACGACCACTACGCTGTTGAGGAGCAGCGTCGGGTTGAGCAAGTCTTAGCTCATCCGAAATTCAAACGTATGGCCATGCAGAAATCGATTTTGGGTTGGACCTTTTCCGCCGTTATCTTTTTCGTGTATGTCGCTTTCATTCTGACCATCGGCATCAATCCACAGCTCTTCGCCACCAAAGTAAGCCCCGACGGTGTGACCACTTGGGGCATTTACATCGGCGTGTTTGTGATTGTGTTTTCATTCATTTCCACAGCAATTTATGTCTACATTGCCAACGGTAAATTTGAAAACATGACCCAAGAAGTGATTCGCGAAGTATTCGGCGACGACACTGACCCAGCGGCAGCCAAGCCGTCTGAAACGGAACCGAACACCGGCAAACCTATCGGCGAAGGAGCAGCACGATGATGCACAAATTCTTACCCTTAGCAGCACTTTTGGCTTCCGGCAGCCTGTGGGCGGCGGATGCGATTACCGGAGAAGTAGAACGTCAGGCCACCAACTGGACGGCGATTATCATGTTCTTGATTTTCGTCTTTGCCACCTTGTTCATCACCAAATGGGCGGCCAAGCAAAACAAATCGGCGCAAGATTTCTACACCGGCGGTGGCGGTATTTCCGGCACGCAAAACGGCTTGGCCATTGCGGGCGACTATATGTCGGCAGCGGCATTCTTGGGTGTATCGGCCATCGTGTTCACCCGTGGTTATGATGGTTTGATTTACTCTGTCGGCTTCTTGGTGGGCTGGCCGATTGTGTTGTTCCTGATGGCCGAACGCCTGCGCAACTTGGGTAAATTTACCTTCTCCGACGTAGCGGCTTACCGTTTCAACCAAAAACCGGTGCGCATGTTTGCCGCCATCAGTACACTCTTGATCGTGATTCTGTATCTGATCGCGCAAGTGGTGGGTGCGGGCAAACTGATTCAATTGCTGTTTGGCATGAACTACTTGTCGGCGGTGATTTTGGTCGGCACGCTGATGGTGGTGTATGTGTTGTTCGGCGGTATGCTGGCCACCACTTGGGTACAAATGATTAAAGCTGTATTGCTGCTGGGCGGCGCAACACTGATTTCGTTTATCGTGTTGAAAAACTCCGGCTTCAGCTTAGAAACCATGTTTGCTACCGCCGTGCAGTCGCATGAAAACGGTGAAGCGATTATGGGGCCGGGCGGCATGGTGAAAGACCCGATTGATGCGCTCTCACTCGGTTTGGCACTAATGTTTGGTACTGCCGGTTTGCCGCACATTCTGATGCGTTTCTTTACCGTACCTGATGCCCGCGAAGCACGTAAATCAGTGGTGGTGGCAACTGGTTTGGTCGGCTACTTCTTCTTGCTGACCGGCATTATCGGCTTTGGCGCGATGATTTTCCTGACCAAAGACAACCCGCAATTCTTCACCCAAATGCTGCGTGACGGCAAAACCGTGTACGAAATGGTCGGCGGTGTGAACATGACCGCAGTCCACTTATCCGGTGCTTTGGGCGGCAACCTGTTGCTGGGCTTCATCTCTGCCGTATCTTTCGCCACCATTTTGGCGGTAGTGGCCGGTTTGACCCTGTCCGGCGCGTCTGCAGTGAGCCACGACATTTATTCATCAGTGGTGCGCAAAGGCAAAGCGACCGCAGAAGAAGAAATGCGTATCTCGCGCGTGGCAACAGTTGTTTTGGGTGTGTTGGCCGTAGTTTTAGGCTTGGCCTTTGAAAACCAAAACGTAGCCTTTATGGTGGGCTTGGTGTTCGCCGTTGCCGCTTCGGCCAACTTCCCCGTGCTGATGTTGAGCATGTTCTGGAAAGGCTTGACTACTCGCGGTGTAGTGGCTGGCGGTTTGGCCGGATTGTTTGGTGCATTGCTGCTGATTATCTTAGGCCCGAGCATTTGGGTGGCGGTATTGGGTAATGAAGCGCCAATTTTCCCATACGGCAGCCCGGCCATCTTCACCATTCCATTGGCCTTTATCGTGGCTTGGCTGGTATCGATTACCGATAGCTCTGCACAAGCCGCAAAAGACAAAGCCGGTTTTGCCGCACAATACATGCGCTCCATGACAGGCGTAGGCGCGGCGAAGGCTTCGGATCACTAATGGTTTAACCTTGTTTTGACATTAAAGGCCGTCTGAAAGCGTTTTGCTTTCAGGCGGCCTTTCTTTTGGTTTTAAAAAATCCAAATCTTTTTCAGACAGCCTTCACTTCCGCCAACACCGCTTTCGCAGCCAGCGCGGCGGTATCTTTTTTCAGCAGCTCGTGTAGCGCATGGAAATCCTGTTTCAACTGCGCCACCGCTGCAGGATGGTCGTACCAATGTGCCACCGCAGCAGCCAGCTTCTCCGGCGTGGCATCGTGTTGCAGCAATTCCGGCACGGCTTCTTTGTTCAACAAAATATTTGGCAGGCCGACATGCGGCACTTTGACTTTGCGCTTCACATACGCATACGTTAGCGGCGAAATCTTATAGCTAATCACCATCGGCCGCTTGCACAAAGCCACTTCCAGCGTGGCCGTGCCGCTCGTCACCAGCACCACATCGGCGGCGGTACACACCACATCGGATTGCTTGTCCACCAAAGTCAGCGGCAGATGGGCAAACTCGGTTTGCGCCAATATTTCCGTCAAGCGGCTGCGCGTGGCGGCGGTGGCCACTGGCAAAATAAATTGCGCTTGCGGATATTTTTCCAGCAGTAATAAGGCCGTCTGAAAAAATATCGGCGCCATATAATCGATTTCACTCACGCGGCTGCCTGGCATTAAGGCAAACACCGGAATGTCAGACGGCAAACCCAGATGCGCCCGCGCCGCTTGTTGATCAGTTTCCAACGGCATGGCTTGCGCCATCGGATGGCCGACAAATTCCGCCTGCCCACCCGCTTCCAAATAAAGTTGCGGCTCCATTGGGAACAGACACAACACCTTGTTTACCTGATGCACAATCTTATTCACCCGCTCGCGCCGCCACGCCCACACCGACGGGCTGACATAATGCACGGTCGGAATCCCTGCCGCCTTGAGTTTCTCCGCCACACCAAGGTTAAAATCCGGCGCATCAATGCCGACAAACACATCAGGCTTGATACGGATTAAATCGTTCACAATGCCTTTGCGGATTTTCAAAATTTCCGGCAGCCGCTTCACCACCTCGACAAAACCGCGCACCGCCAGCTTTTCTTGGTCATACAGGCTCTCAAAGCCCTCCGCTTTCATGCGCTCGCCGCCGATGCCGATAAATTTTACATCAGGGCAACGCTGTTTCAACGCGCGGACTAAATGCGCCCCGAGCAAATCACCCGAAGCCTCGCCGACACAGATGGCGATGGTTAGATTTTTTTTCATGATTGGAATGGAAAGATAAGTTGCGGTTATTTTAACAGATTGATACGAAAAGGCCGTCTGAAAGTTTCAGACGGCTCTTTTCATAAAAGACGCTATCTCAGCCAGCTCCCTTTTTGATACATTCAACTTAATGCAACTTTCTATATACCCCACGCCCGACAAATTCAATAATCTTCTGATCACGCAAAATTTGTAGCTGTTGGCGTATCTTGGCAGAAATATGGCGGTTATTGGGAAATTGTAATGACAACTTTGACTCAAAAGCATACATTTGTTGCAGGGTAAACAGTTTCGGTAACTTGTCGATACACAATAAAACTGCCAGTAACCAGCCTTTAGTTTCCCTTGCCTGTTTGCGTAAGAATAAATGTTGTTGCCATTGCTGACACACTTCTTCAAATGGCGTAATTTGGCCGTTGTCTATCAGTAGGATTTTTCCACTTTGGGGCAAAGGACTAAGATTAATGTCACACATTAAATAATTCGGTCGTGTCGGCAATGTTTTCTTACGCGGCGTAATCATATCAGTCGTAATGAAATGCTTGGGTACCAACATCAGTTGCCGCACTGAATAGTCCGCTTTGCGATAGCTCATAAAGAAAAAGTTGGGGTTATTATCGGCCTGTATCCGATCGAGCATGGTGTGATACGCTCCATCAGGCACTTTGTTACCAATAGAACGGCTCTGTTTGCTTTTTAGTTCAAACTGTTCGCCACAATTCAGGCAGTAAAAATCCAATACCGGCTGATTATGTTTAGCTCGGTTCAAGGGCTGGGTGCCGCAATTTGGGCAAAAACCGTGTTGCGCCAACCAATGCTCGGTTAAAATACGACCAACTTGACGCTGGCTGTTATATTGTTCGGCAAGTTTACAATCAAAATAGAGATTCATAGCAAATTAGAGGCCGTCTAAAAACTCAGACGGCCTTTTCCCGATTTTCTATAACCTTATCAACGGATAATCCCACGCGTAGATTCTGCAAAGAAATCTTTAAACACGGCCAATTCGCTTTGGGTTTCGGCACGCGACAGAATATCGGCTTTGGCTTCTTCAAACGGAATGCCGCGGTGGTAGATGGTTTTGTACACGTCTTTCACGCTGGCGATTTGTTCGGTGGTGAAACCGTTGCGGCGCATGCCTTCGCTGTTCAGGCCGGCGGGTTCGGCGCGGTAGCCTGCGGCCATGAAATACGGCGGCACGTCTTTATGCACGCCGGCGGCGAATGCGGTCATGGCGTAGTCACCGATATGGCAGAATTGGAACACCAGTGTGTAGCCACCAAGAATCACATAATCGCCGATGGTGACGTGTCCGGCCAAGCTCGCGTTATTGGCGAAAATGGTGTGGTTGCCGACAACGCAGTCGTGCGCCAAGTGGCAGTAGGCCATAATCCAGTTGTCGTCGCCGATACGGGTTTCGCCGATGCCGGTCACGGTGCCGAGATTGAAGGTGGTGAATTCGCGGATGGTGTTGCCGTTGCCGATAATCAGGCGGGTCGGCTCGTCGCGGTATTTTTTGTCCTGTGGGATTTCGCCCAAGCTGGCGAATTGGAAAATGCGGTTGTTTTCGCCGATGGTGGTGTGGCCGTTAATCACAACGTGCGAACCGATTTCGGTATTGGCGCCGATTTGCACGTTCGGGCCGATTACGGTGTACGAGCCGACTTTCACGCTGGAATCGAGCTCTGCTTTCGGGTCGATGATGGCGGTTGGGTGAATGAGAGACATATGATGCTCCTTATTTCAATGAGGCCGTCTGAAAAGCTTCAGACGGCCTGTTGTCTGCTGCATAAATGGCAACGCTTGAGGCTTATACCACGCGTTTGGCACACATGATTTCGGCTTCCACCGCCACTTGGCCGTCAACTTTGGCCACGGCGTTGAATTTGCCGATGCCGCGTTTGCTGGTGATGAGTTCGACTTCAAACACCAACTGGTCGCCCGGAATGACTTGGCGCTTGAAGCGGGCGTTGTCGATGCCGGCGAAGAAGAAAAATTCGTTGTCTTTGCGACCGCCTTCGCTCAAGATGGCCAGCGTGCCGCAGGCTTGTGCCATGGCTTCGATAATCAGCACGCCCGGCATCACCGGCAAATCCGGGAAATGACCTTGGAATTGCGGCTCATTCATGGTGACGTTTTTAATCGCGGTCAGGCATTTCATCGGCTCATAGGCGGTAATGCGGTCGAGCTGTAAAAACGGGTAGCGGTGCGGAATCAGTTTTTGAATGTCTTTTGCTTCAATCGGTAACGTGAAGTCCATGATTTTCCTTTTATTTTTCAGAATCAGTGTGGATTGGGTTATCGGTGTTCAGTGTTTTTTCCAACTGCTTGAGACGCTTGTGCATGTCATTCAGATGGCGGATGTGTACGCCGTTGCGCACCCATTCCTTATACGGCATGTCGGGGAAGATGCCGGCAATGTGCTGCCCTGGTTCGGTGATGCTGTGGGTCAGGCTGGTGCCGCCGCCGATGTTGGTTTTGTCAGCAATTTCAATGTGGCCGACGGTGCCGACACCGCCGCCGATGATGCAGTAATTGCCGATGGTCACGCTGCCGGAAATGCCGGTTTTGGCGGCAATCACGGTATGCGAACCGATTTTGCAGTTGTGGCCGATTTGGATTTGGTTGTCGATTTTGGTACCGTTGCCGACGGTGGTGTCGCTCATGGCACCACGGTCGATATTGGTATTCGAGCCGATTTCGACATCATCGCCCAAGGTTACGCCGCCAGTTTGTGGGATTTTAAACCATGAATCACCAGCAAAAGCCAAGCCGAAACCATCGGCACCGATAACCGCGCCGGAATGGATTTCCACGCGCTTACCCAAGGTGCAGCCGTAGTAGATTACGGCGTTGGGATGAATCACGGTTTCTTCACCCAATGTGCAGTCGTGTTCGACCACCGCATTGGCCAGAATGCGGCAGTTTTCGCCCAAAACGGTATTGGCACCTATATAGACGTTGGCACCGATTTCGCAGCTGGCCGGCACAGTCGCGCTCGGCTCAATCACGGCAGTCGGATGCACGCCACCGGTGGCTTTCACGATGGGTGAAAACAAACGCGCCACTTTGGCAAAATAGAGATAAGGGTCAGCGGCAACAATCAGGTTACGGCCGCTGAATTCATCAGCAGATTTGGCCGACACAATCACCGCGCCGGCTTGGCTGTCGTATACATCGGCTTTGTATTTCGGGTTGGCCAAAAAGCTGATGTGCCCGGCCTGCGCTTCGGTCAACGGGCGCACGGCTTCAATGGCAATATCGTCGCCGCGCCATTCGCCGCCAAATTCGGCCACGATTTGGGAAAGGGTGTAGGTTTGTGAAGTCATGATGGGACTTTCAGGCCGTCTGATCGCTGGAAATCATCGGCATCAGCGGCGAATAATAAATAATGTGCGGCCAATCGCAACAGACCGTCTGAATCGGCAAAACAATCGCTGTATCATGTTTTCAGACGGCCTATATCATTTTTTAAGGCCGTCTGAAGAAACCCTATCGGGCATTCATCGCTTTAATCACGCTGTCAGTGATGTCGTATTTGCTGTTGACGTAAATCACGTCCTGCAAAATCACGTCATAGCCTTCTTTTTTAGCCAATTCAAGAATCACGCGGTTGGCGTTTTGCTGCAAAGCGGCAAATTCTTCATTGCGGCGCAAGTTGTAGTCTTCCGCCAATTCGGCTTGCTCGCGGCGGAAACGCTGCACCATGTCACCCCATTGCTTGGCAACATGCTCGCGCGCTTGGCCTTGTAAGCTTTTATCGGCCAGTTTTTTCTCCAACTCTGCACCTTCTTTTTGCAGCTTTTGCAAGGTTTTTTGGCGACCGGCAAATTCTTTTTCCAACTTAGCCTGAATGCCTTGCGCTTGTTTAGATTCAAGATACACGCGCTCGGTATTGATAAAGCCGAGTTTCTGTACAGTTTCGGCCGCTACTGCTTGCGCCATCAAGCCAAAGCCCAAGACCGCAGCGCCGCCCAAACGGATGATTGTCGATAATTTTTTCATCATCAATTCCTTTACATTCTTGTGGCGAGAAACCTAGGCCGTCTGAATGTTTTCAGACGGCCTGCCTGAATCAGAATGTAGTACCCAATTGGAATTGGAAGCGTTGGATTTCATCGCCTTCTTTTTTCTTAATCGGATAAGCATAACTGAATTTCATCGGACCCAAAGGCGAGAGCCAAGTCACCGCCGCACCGGCAGAGTAACGCAACTCTTCTTTAAAGGTCGATTTGTGGTTAACACCTAGGCCATAGACATTGTTGCCATTATCATTTTGTTTATCACCGTAGGTTTTACCGTCCCACACGCTGCCCGCATCGGCAAACATGCTCAAACGCACGGTGCGCGCATCTTTGATGCCTGGCATTGGGAACAGCAATTCAGCCGATACGTTGGCTTTTCGGTTACCACCATAGCTGATTTTGTCGCCGTATTCATCATATACTTTCGGGCCTAAGGTGCCGCTTTCAAAGCCGCGTACTGAGCCTAAACCGCCACCGTAGAAGTTTTCAAAGAACGGCATGGTTTTGGTATTGCCGTAGCTGTTGCCATAGCCCACTTCACCACCCAACATCAGGGTTAAATCTTTGCTCAGTGGGAAGAACCAAGTCTGATTATGAGTCAGAGTGTAGTATTTCAAATCGCTGCCCGGCAAGGCCACTTCACCATTAATACCGGTCATGTAGCCGCGGGTCGGCCACAAGGCATTATCGGTTTTATTGCGCCCCCAGCCGATGGTGCCTTTGTACAGCCAGCCTTTGTAGCTGCCGATTTCACTACCGGTATGGTCTTGCATAAACTCTTTATATCGCTTCGGCGCGCCGGTATAGGTGTTCACCTTCAAATGCTCAGCCGCCAAACCGAAATTCACACGGTCGTATTCGGTAATCGGCACACCCATGCGCAAACCGCCGCCGACGGTAGTGGTTTGATATTGTTTCGCGCTGGAAGACGCTTTACGCGGGTCGTATTTGCGGCCGTAAATGTCGTAGCCCAAGCTCACGCCATCCGGTGTAAAGTATGGATCGGTAAACGACAGCGAGCCATTGAGCGTGGTTTTACTGCGCGACAAACGGGCAGAAGCGGATTTACCGGTACCGAACAAGTTATCCTGCGCCACACCGGCGGAAACCACCATACCGGTATCCTGCACCCAACCTGCGCTCAAGTCCAGCGAGCCGGTCGAACGTTCAGTCAGGCTCATGTTCAAATCGACTTGGTCAGGCGTGCCGGCCACTGGTTTGGCATCGAATTGTACGTTGTCAAAATAGCCCAACAATTCCACGCGTTCTTTAGAGCGTTGCAGCTTAGACGTATCGTAAGGTGCGGCTTCCATTTGGCGCAATTCGCGGCGAATCACTTCATCACGGGTTTTGTTGTTGCCGGTGATGTTGATTTCGTTTACATAGACTTTGCGACCCGGTTCGATGTGCAACACAAAATCCACCACTTTGGTTTCCGGATTCGGTTGCGGCTGTACATTCACTTCACTAAAGGCATAACCGGCGCTACCCATGCGGTTTTGAATGCCTTCCAGCGCAGTCACCATTTGCTGGCGTTCGTACCACTTGCCTTCTTTCATTTTCAGCAGTTTGTACAAATCTTCTTTCGGCACTTCGCGCGTGTCGCCTTCAATGTGCACTTTACCCCAACGGAAACGCTCGCCTTCATCCACCACCACTTTGATGGTTTGTTGGGTTTTGTCTTCGTTGGTTTGAATGTCGGTATCTAAAATGCGGAAGCCGAAATAGCCGTTGTTTTGATAGAAATCATTCACGCGCTGCATGTCTTGCGCGAATTTTTGTTCGTTGAATTGATTGCTTTTGGTCAGCCACGTCCACATGCCGCCTTCACTCAACGACATTTGTTTCATCAGCTTGCGGTCAGAATATTTTTCGTTGCCTTCAAACTCAATGTTAGTGATTTTAGTGGTTTTACCTTCTTCTACCGCGATATCAATCGCAACACGGTTACGCGCCAACTTAGTCACAGTCGGCTTGATTTCTACCGACTGTTTGCCGCGGCTCATGTATTCTTGTTTCAGGCCGGCAATGGCTTGATTCAAAGTTGCTTGGTTGAAATATTGCGATTGCGCCAAACCGAACGCTTCCAAGTTTTTCTTGATGGCATCGTTTTGCAGCATTTTCGCGCCAGTGATGTTCAAAGTGGCGATGGTCGGACGCTCAACCACGGTCAGCAGCACTTGATTGCCCAAGGTTTCCACGCGCACATCGTCAAAGAAGCCCGTAGCATACAGGTTGCGGATGATTTCTTCACTGCGCTCATCGCTGAAGTTGTCGCCCACTTTGACCGGCAGGTAGTTGAACACGGTGCTCGGCTCAGTGCGTTGCAAACCTTCGACACGAATATCCTGAATGGTGAAATCGGCCAATGCCAAAGGCGCCAAACCCAACATCATCAAAGCAGAAGCAATCTGTTTTAATTTCATACAATTATCCAAACAAACGATTAATATCATTAAAGAACGCCACCGCCATCAACATCAGCATGGCAGCCAGACCGAATCGTAAACCGATGGCCTGAATGCGCTCGCTCAACGGCTTTCCGCGTATCCATTCGGCGGTATAATACACCAAGTGACCGCCGTCTAAAACAGGCACCGGCAGCAAGTTGAGAATACCCAAACTGATGCTGACCAAGGCCAAAAATTCCAAATAACTCTGCAAGCCCAATGAAGCCGAACGACCGGCCACATCGGCAATCGTCAACGGCCCCGAAACATGGCTGGCCGAAGCGTTGCCGGTAATCAGCTTACCGAAAAATTTCAAGGTAGTGGCCGAATAGCCGACCATTTTATCCCAGCCCATTTGAAAGGCTTCGCCGACCGACGGCGTGTATTGGAAGCGAACTTGCTTATCCCACGCTTCATCACGCTGCGCAGCCACGCCGACACGGCCGACTAAGGTGCCGTCTTTCAATTCTACGGTATTGGGGCGTAAGGCCGTCTGAAAGATTTGGCCGTCGCGCTCATACACCACTTCCAGCTTCTTGCCTGGGCTGTCGCGGAACAATTCCGCCCAAGCCGCCCATTCGCCGATTTCGCGACCATCGGCACTGATCAGCTTATCGCCCGTTTTCAAACCGGCTTGCTCGGCCGGGCTGCCTTCCTGCACGAAGCCGACATGGTTGGTGATTTTAAAAGGCCACAAGCCGATGTTGCCGTTATTTTTCGCAATTTTACCCGCTTCCGGCGTACCGGCGGCGTCAATCACGCGCATTGCGTCTTGCCCAGAAGCCGTCTGAACGGCCACATCCACCTTGCCTGCTTCCACGTTCAAAATAATTTCGGTTTGCGCATCGCCCCACTCGCCAACAGCGGTGCCATTGACCGACTGGATTTTATCGCCCGGCTGGAAACCCGCTTTGGCGGCGATACTGGCCGGTTCGACCATGCCGACATACGGGCGGATTTCGGTCACACCGAAAGAAAAACTCAAGCCATACAGCAACACCGCCAAAGCCAGATTGGTCAGCGGGCCGGCAGCGACGATGGCAATTTTCTTGGCCGGATGCTGCTTATCGAAGGCATAAGGCAAGTCTTGTTCCGACACATTGCCTTCGCGCGTATCGACCATTTTCACATAGCCGCCCAACGGAATCGGCGCCAAACACCATTCGGTGTCGCCACGTTTTTTAGTGAAAAACGGCTTACCGAAGCCGACAGAAAAGCGCAAGACTTTCACGCCGCACCAACGCGCCACAATATAATGGCCGAATTCGTGCAGGCTGACCAGAATCAGAATCGCCACGAGAAATGCTAATAAGGTTTGCAAAAAAGTCCCCTAAGATTTGATGTTGTGTGTTCAGACGGCCTGAATGAAACATGCCGTCTGAACATTATTTTAAACGCTTAATGCATGCTTGCGCTTGCATACGTGTGTGTGCATCTTGTGCCAGCAGGCTTTCAATATCGTGCAGGCCGTCTGAAACATTATGCGCCAAACAATCGGCCACCACTTTGGCAATGTCGGTAAAACGGATTTTGCCGTCCAAAAACGCGGCCACGGCGATTTCGTTGGCGGCGTTCAACACGCAAGGCGCGGCACCACCGGCATGCATGGCTTCGTAGGCCAGCTTCAAACACGGAAAGCGGTTGAAATCAGGCTCTTTAAAGGTTAAAGCCGACAAACTGCCGAAATCCAACGCGCCCACGCCCGATTCAATGCGCTCGGGCAAGCCCAAGCAATAGGCAATCGGCGTGCGCATATCGGGATTGCCCATTTGCGCCAACACCGAGCCATCAAGATAACGCACCATGCTGTGAATCACGGATTGTGGGTGAATCACCACTTCGAGCTTCTCGGGTGGGCAGTTAAACAGCCAATGCGCTTCAATCAGCTCCAAGCCTTTATTCATCATCGAAGCGGAATCGACCGAAATTTTCTGCCCCATGCTCCAATTCGGATGCTTCACCGCTTGCGCCGGCGTGATGCTGTCGAATGTGGCCAAATCAGTTTCGAGAAACGGGCCGCCTGAAGCGGTCAAAATAATCGATTGGATGCCATGCTCGTTCAGACGGCCTTGATAATCACGCGGCAACACTTGGAAAATGGCATTGTGTTCGCTGTCGATCGGCAACACGGTCGCGCCATTGGCTTTGGCGGTTTCCATAAACAACGCACCGGATACGACCAAGGTTTCTTTGTTCGCCAAATAAATGGTTTTACCTTTTTGCGCTGCCGCCAAAGCGGAAGGTAAACCGGCCGCGCCGACAATCGCACACATTACGCCGCTAACTTGCTCATCGCTCGCCACATCAATCAAAGCTTGCGCACCATAAAGCACTTGGGTTTTGCAGCCCTTGGCTTGCAGCAAGTTTTGCAACTTCGCGGCGTGTTCGCCATCGGCCACCACCGCATATTCAGGCGCAAATTGCACACATTGCGCTGCCAATTTCTCAACCTGCTTGTGCCCTGCCAGCGCGAAAACGCGAAATTTATCAGGGTGGCGCGCAATCACGTCTAAGGTGCTGACGCCGATACTGCCGGTGCTGCCTAAAATGGTGAGAACTTGTGTGGTCATGGTTTGATTTCTGCTTAGGCCGTCTGAAACGTTCAGACGGCATAGAATAAAATGTTTACTGCTTTAAAGGGATAGGCCGTCTGAAAACCATGAGATAGTTTTCAGTTCAGACGGCCTTTAATTCAAAATTGCCATCATTGCGGCATACACGCTCAAGACCGCAATCAGGCTGTCCACGCGGTCGAACACGCCGCCGTGTCCGGGCAACAGGTTGCTGCTGTCTTTAATACCGGCGGCACGTTTGAGCCAGCTTTCCAGCAAATCGCCGCACACACTCACCACAGTCAAGACGAAACCAATCAACAGCACATTCAGCCAACTGGTTTCAAACGCCAGCCAATCCGCATACCATACCCAAGTCATGTATAAAGCCACGCATATTGCGCCGCCGACAGCGCCTTCCCAGCTTTTTCCCGGGCTGATGGTGGGGGCAATTTTGTTTTTGCCGAATGCTTTGCCAGTGAAATAGGCAAAAATATCGGCCACCCACACCAAACCCATTATCGCTAACAGTGATACGGCACTTTCAGGGCTGGGGCGCAGATCGACTAATGCATACCAAAACGGTAGCATCAGCATCCAGCCGGTGGCATACGCTTGCCAACCGCCTTTCAGCGTCCATTTATACTTCAGCCACAGCGGCATAATCAGCAGCCAAAATACCAACACGGCATACCACACCACATTCGGCAGCTTCCAATCGCCTAAATAGGCGATGATGCCGAAAATCAGGCTGGCGACAATGAAATGGTTGATTTGGATTTTGGTTAAGCCGCTCATGCGGGCATATTCCCACAGGGCGACCAATGCAATCAGGCCGCTAAATGCTGCCCACAGGCCGTCAGGTGCATAAAACAGCATGCCCAACATCACGGGCAGTAACACCAGCGCGGTAAGGATTCGTTGTTTCAACATCGTTTCAACCCCTTTGCTGCTCTACCGGCAATTGCTCGGAAGTGCGTCCGAAACGGCGTTCGCGGTTTTGGAAAGATGCAATGGCCGCGCTTAAGGCTTTTTCGTCGAAATCCGGCCACAGCACATCGGTAAAATACAGCTCGGCATAAGCCATCTGCCACAATAGGAAATTACTGATGCGGGTTTCACCGCCGGTACGGATAAACAAATCCGGTTCGGGCGCATCGCCCAGCATCAAATAGCGGCTGATGAGCGCTTCGGTGATTTCGCTATGGCCCTCGGCCACCACCTTGTTGGCCGCCTGCAAAATATCCCAGCGGCCGCCGTAATCAACGGCAATACTCAAGGTTAAGCCTGTATTGTCGGCGGTCAGCGCCTCACCGGCCTCAATCCCCGCCACAATATCGGCATGAAACCGCTCGCGGCTGCCGATCACTTTCAAGCGCATATTATTTTCGTGCAAACGCTTCACCTGCTTTTGCAAAGCCTGCAAAAACAGCCCCATCAGAAAAGAAACCTCATCTTCGGGGCGGCGCCAGTTTTCTGTTGAAAAGGCAAACACGGTCAAGTATTGCACGCCCATTTCGGCACAGTACTTCACCATGGTCTCAAGCGCATCAAGGCCGCGTTTGTGCCCCATCACGCGGGGCAGAAAGCGTTTTTTCGCCCAACGGCCGTTGCCGTCCATAATCACGGCGATGTGACGTGGCACGTCGGTATACGCCAAAATTGTCTGCGTACTGCTGTTCATGTTTGCCTCATTGGAAGAACGACTGCAAAGACAGGGCAAACTGCCCTGTCTGTTTCAAATCCTAATGTTTGGATTTAGATGGCCATCAAATCTTCTTCTTTGGCAGCCAAAGTTTTATCTACTTCGGCGATGTATTTATCGGTCAGTTTTTGCACCGCTTCTTCACCACGACGTGCATCATCTTCCGGTACTTCTTTGTCTTTCAACAATTTTTTGATGTGGTCGTTGGCATCGCGGCGCACATTGCGGATAGACACGCGGCCTTCCTCGGCTTCGCTGCGCACCACTTTAATCAGGTCTTTACGACGCTCTTCGGTCAACATCGGCATCGGCACGCGAATCAAATCGCCCACTGCGGCAGGGTTCAAACCCAAATTAGAATCGCGAATTGCTTTTTCCACTTTAGCCGCCATATTGCTTTCAAACGGTTTCACGCCGATGGTGCGCGAGTCGATCAAAGTCACGTTGGCTACTTGGCTCACCGGCACCATGCTGCCCCAATATTCCACTTCCACTTGATCCAATAAGCCGGTATGCGCACGACCGGTGCGGACTTTAGACAGGTTTTCCTTCAGCACTTCCAATGAACGCTGCATTTTGCTTTCAGCAGTTTTTTGAATATCACTAATCATTTCTTAGCTCACTTATTATTAAAATCAAACAGATAAGGACTCAGGCCGTCTGAAACGCGCTTTTTGGGCACACAAATCGGCTTAATAACGTTGAATAGTACCGTTATTAAGGCATTCCGACAAGCCAAACCGTTCAGACGACCTTGTTTTTTAACCGATATTTAACAATTAAGTTTTGATGTTCATCTTTGTCTATTCATCTGAATATCTTCTGTACACTATTTAAACCTTCTATCATGTTTATTTTGGAAAATATTTTTTTACATATATTATCAATTTACCACTCAATGTGTAGAATAACCTAAAAAATCTTCACCCAAAAAAAGGAAATAGTATGAAAATTTTACTGAATAGCATGATTGCAGCAGGTCTCACTTTATCTATCCTAAGCGGCTGCGCATCTGTAAGCATGGCAGATGCAACTGCTTCTAATAAAGCCAAAGAATTTAACAAACCGTCAGAAGGAAATGCAGGTTTATATGTTTATCGAGACAGCTTTGTTGGAAAAGCATTGAAAAAAGATATCTGGGTAGATGGCGAATGCTTGGGTCAATCTGCAGATAAAGTCTTCTTTTATAGAGAAGTTACTGGTAATCAACCTCATAAATTATCTACTGAATCAGAGTTTTCAGAAAATCACTTAACAATTAATACCGATGCCGGTAAAAATTATTTCGTTCGTCAATATATCAAAATGGGAGCCTTTGTTGGTGGTGCAAATTTGGAACAAGTAGATGAAGCAACAGGGAAAGCCGCAATCTCTCGTCTAAATATGGCTACACCTGGCAACTGTGATAAAGTCCTACCAAAATAATAAAACGAAATGATTCAAAAAGGCCGTCTGAAATTTTTTCAGACGGCCTCTCTTCATAAAGCATTCAGCTATGCAACCACGGCTTAACAATGCACCAATGTTCCTTCGTCTTCACCCAAAATCACGTTTCTCAGCGCGCCATCTTTGGCGATACCGAACACAACGATATTGAGTTTGCGCTCACGGCACAAGGCAAATGCGGTGGCGTCCATGACTTTCAGGTTTTTGTTCAGCGCTTCGTCAAAAGTGATGGTTTCGTAGCGGGTGGCCGATGGGTCTTTTTTCGGGTCAGCAGTATACACGCCATCCACGTTGGTGGCTTTCAGCATCACATCGCAGTTCATTTCTGCACCGCGCAAGGCAGCAGCGGTATCGGTGGTGAAGAACGGGTTACCGGTACCCGCGGCGAAAATCAATACTTTGCCTTCTTCCAAATACTGAATGGCTTTCGGACGGGCATAGGTTTCGGCGATTTGCTGCATGCTCAAAGCAGATTGCACACGGGCTTTCAAGCCCAATGATTCGAAAGCGTCTTTCAAGGCCAAGGCGTTCATCACGGTGGCCATCATGCCCATATAGTCGGCGGTGGCGCGATCCATGCTGCCGGCTTGTGCGGATACGCCGCGGAAAATATTGCCGCCACCGACCACTACGCCAACTTGTACACCCAAATCAACAATTTCTTTGACTTGGCCGACAATTTGCATGATGGTGTCGCGATTGATGCCGAACGCATCTTTGCCCATCAGGGCTTCGCCTGAGAGTTTCAATAATACGCGTTTGTATTTTACTTGCTGGGTCATGGGAATGCCTTTTCTTTACGGGTTTACAGAGGCCGTCTGAACATTGGATTAAGTTTTCAGACGGCATTTAAGATACAAATAGGGATATGCGTAATGAGTGGTTCAACAAGGGTAAACGCTTTGAATTTTCTGCAATTTTAGTATTTTTCTTTAGATAAATCAAAGCATGTGTTTTATATATGTTCAACTCATTCAGCTTTCAGACGGCCTATATAATGATAAATCAACAGGCCGTCTGAATAAAATTCTCAAAAAAAAGCACCCTGATTCAATATGAATGAATCCAGGTGCTTTCTTATTCATGGCTGATTACACTTTAGCAGCAGCAGCTACTTCAGCAGCGTAGTCAACTTCTTTTTTCTCGATACCGTCACCTACTTTGTAACGTACAAAGCTGATGATTTCGGTGCTGTTTTCTTTGGCGAATTGAGCCACGGTTTGATCTGGGTTCATCACGAACGGTTGGCCGTTCAAAGTGATTTCTGCCAAGAATTTGCGGATACGGCCTTCAACCATTTTTTCAGCGATGTCGGCAGGTTTGCCAGACTCAATGGCTTGTTGGGTGTAGATGCGGCGTTCTTTTTCAACGGTTTCGGCATCGACTTCAGCTTCTGAAACGCAAACTGGTTTAGCGGCTACGATGTGCATACCGATTTTGCGGGCAACATCTTCAGAACCTTTGAACTCAACCAATACACCTTCAGTCGCCAATGCGCCGTGGATGTAGGCAGTCAGTTGGTTTGCAGTGTCGATCAATTCGAAACGGCGTACAGACATGTTTTCGCCCAATTTGGCGATGATTTCTTTACGCTCGGCTTCAACGGCTTCGCTCAAGGCTTCTACTGAAGCAGGTTTTTGCGCAACAGCGGTTTTGGCCACTGAGTTAGCAAAGGCCACAAAGCCGGCATCTTTTGCAACGAAGTCGGTTTCGCAGTTTACTTCAACCAAAGCACCCACGTTGCCTTCGATGGCATAAGCCAATACGCCTTCGGCAGCAGTACGGCCAGCCAATTTACCGGCTTTCGCGCCTGATTTGATGCGCAGGATCTCTTCGGCTTTTTCCATGTTGCCTTCGGCTTCAACCAACGCTTTTTTGCATTCCATCATACCCAGACCGGTAGCGGCGCGCAGGTCGGCAACCATTTTTGCAGTAATATCTGCCATGTTAAACTCCTTGAATTTTTAGGAAAATAAAGCCAATCAGCTTTATTTGGAATCGGTAAGTGCGGCACTTAAGCCGCGCTTGATTATCTGAAAAAAGGGGCTAAAAGCCCCTCTTTCGTCGCTGTATTACTCAGCAGCAGCTTGGGCAGCGGCAACGGTTTCTTGCAAGGCTTGGTTTTTGCCTTCCAAAACGGCGTCGGCGATACCGCGGCAGTACAGACGGATGGCTTTTGCAGAGTCATCGTTACCTGGAATCACGTATTTCACGCCGTCAGGGCTGTTGTTGGTATCAACAACGGCGATCACAGGGATACCCAATTTTTCAGCTTCAACCAAAGTACCTTTTTGGTAACCGGTGTCAATCACGAAAATGGCGTCAGGCAAGCCTTTCATGTTTTTGATACCGCCCAAAGAGCGTTCCAGCTTCTCAACGTCGCGTTGCATTTCCAGAATTTCTTTTTTGCTGTAACCGGCTTCAGCAGCATTTTCCAGAGCAGCCGTTTTTTCTTCCAGACGTTTGATAGACTGTTTTACAGTTTTGTAGTTGGTCAACATGCCACCCAACCAACGGTGGTCAACGAAAGGCATGTCTGCACGAGTCGCTTCTTCACGGATGATTTCGCGTGCTTGGCGTTTGGTACCGACAAACAATACGGTGCCTTTGTTGGCAACCAGACGACGAACCGCTTCTTGCGCATCTTGGAACATCGGCAAGGTTTTTTCCAAGTTTACGATGTGGATTTTGTTGCGCGCGCCAAAAATGTATTGTTCCATTTTCGGGTTCCAGAAACGGGTTTGGTGACCAAAGTGAACACCGGCTTCAATCATCTGACGCATGGTAATTTGAGACATAATATTCCTTAAATTTGAAAGGGTTAAGAGCACACATTCAATCGCATAGAACTTGGCTTCAGCCAAGCACCCTTCGGCGAAAGTGGGCATAGTTTAAAAAATGGAAATTTGCTTTTAAAATCAAAAGCCCGAGAATTATATAGGATAACAGGCCGTCTGAAAAGGGAAATGTCGTGCTTTATTTTGCGCGTTGTCGGATTTTTCAGACGGCCTGATGAATCATTCCGAATCGGGATGTTGCGCCTGCTCTACCGCTTGTTTTTTCTGCTTTAAGGCTTCGGTTTCGGCGCGGTCGGCCTGTTTTATCAAGCGGTTGCGCCGGCGTGTGACCACCACCCATGATAAAAAAATCATCGGCAACACCGCCCAAAAAAGCAGGTAAATCAAAGCTCGCGCAATGCTGGGCTGGGCAGCGGAAAACATCACCGCCACAAATAAATAGCCGATAATGACGATATGCCACATAATCGTGTTCCTCATGACAAGAGAAGCGGATTTTACCGCAAATCCGTCCCATCCGCCCAAACGGAGCAGCCTAATGAATCTTGATAAAACCGAATTACGCCGCCACTTACGCCGCGCACGGGCGCACATGCACCCGACCGAACGTGCGGCCGCCACGCAAACCATCAACCGCCTACTGAAGCGCCACATCAAAAAAGGCCGCCACATCGGCGTGTATTGGCCGATTGGCAAGGAATTGCGTTTGGACGATTTTATTCAGACGGCCTTAAAACGCGGCGCGAAACTTTATCTGCCTTATATCGAACCAAACAGCCGCCGCTTGTGGTTTACGCGTTATCTCTCCAATAAAACGCAGCAGCCCGAACGCAAGCGCGGCCAAGCCAAATTGTTGATTCCGCAGTTTGCCGGCGAAAAACGGCGCGTACATCGCTTGGATATCTTGCTGGTGCCGATTGTCGGCATTGATAAACGCGGCTATCGTTTGGGGCAAGCCGGCGGTTTTTATGATGCGTCTTTGGCGCAGATGAAATACCGTTTGCACACCCAAACCCTAGGCGTGGGCTTCGGCTGCCAATTGATTGATGAATTGCCGATTGAGCCGCACGATATTGCTTTAGATGGTTTTGTTTCGGAACGAGGCGAATTGAAGTTTTAAATTTTCAGACGGCCTCAAAAGCAAAACGGCGTTTACCCACTCAGGGCAAACGCCGTTTGTCATGTATCGCTTAAATCGAAAAATCTTCTTTCAACAAATGCTTGTAGGCATACAGGTAAGATGCGCCGACAAATGACGAACCACCAACCACGGTACCCAAAAACACAGGAATCATGTTCAGGAAAAATTGTCCCCACGTCACATCAGCGCCCGCCCAAATACCGGCAGGAATAATAAACATATTGGCCACAAAGTGTTGGAAACCGATTAACACGAAAATCATCACTGGGAACCACATCGCCAAAATACGGCCAGAGGTGAATTTTGAGCCGAAGTAAAACCAAATGCCCATACATACCATCCAGTTACACGCGATGGCGGAAATAAAGGCACGGCCGAAATCCATATCGACTTTGGCTTGCGCAATCGCCATGGTTTTGGCCGCCGCCGCCCCTTCCGACAAGCCGACGTAGTGGCCAAGGAAATACGCCATCGCTACCGCACCGGCCAAGTTGCCCAAGCTGACAATCAGCCAGTTGCGCGCCAATAATTTCACCGATACTTTTTTGGTTAAGAAACCGAGCGACATCAACATCATGTTGCCGGTGGCCAATTCACCGCCGCGCCTAACAAAGCCGCCAAGCCCTCCCATTCAGCCGGAATGCCGCTGACCACTTTCAAATAAGCCAAATAGCCGAAACCGACATAACCACCGCCCAAAAAGCTGAGAATACTCAACATTTTCACGCTGGCCATGGATTTGTTTTGGCTTTTGATAATCGTATCTTGCAAAATTTCGTGGGGAAAAAATCGCGGTTGTCGCTCATGGTTATGCCGTTGGAAAACAAATAATCGCGCAATGTAACCGTTTATTACCGCCGTACAAAAGAATTTTTATTCGCGGCCAAATAATTTTTGGTTATGTAAGTGAAACTTATTTCTCAATTAAGTTTGATTCAAATCTTTTCGTAAACACGCATAAATTCAAGTAAACCTGTTTCAGACGGCCTTGAGTCTGCCACTTTATCCCCTATATACTGATTGTTGAAAACAAGAACAATCGATTAAGGAAGGTATTATGCAACAACCGTCTTTTTCTTATGCTGCATCTTATCCCCACACCTGTAATAAAGCACTTTATATTGCCATGGCTTTATTGTTTGGTTCGTTTGGGGTACACAAATTCTGCGCCGGCCGCGTGTGGATGGGTTTGTTTTACGCGGTATTCTGCTGGACCGGCATTCCGACCATTGTCGGCATCATCGAAGGGGTATTGGCGGCATTCAAACCAACCGACTCACTCGGTGCGATTATCGTGTAATTTTGCACGCAAACACGCTTACTAATTTTGACTTTTTTTGAAAATCTAAAAATTTTTCGATGTTAATGATTTTTTATATATAAGCAATCAATCCCTTATCTAACAAGGCCGTCTGAATGTTTCAGACGGCCTTTGTATCATCGAATCCACTGATTCCTTTCATAAAATCTTTGCATTTCTGCGCGAAATCTACTAAATTCTAAGGATATACGTTGTTAACAATCTGTGTATGCACAGATGACATCAATACGGAATAATCATAAAGGCAAATCATTGCCTATCCTTTAGGAGTATAACCATGGCTGAAGCAACTGACGTTGTATTGGTTGGTGGAGGAATCATGAGTGCCACTTTGGGTATTCTACTCAAAGAACTCGAACCCTCTTGGGAAATCACCATTGTCGAACGCCTTGACGATATTGCGCAAGAATCATCCAACCCTTGGAACAATGCCGGCACCGGCCACTCGGCTCTATGTGAATTAAACTATGCCCCGCTGGGCAGCGACGGTACTGTCGACCCTGAACGTTCGTTGAATATTGCCGAACAATTCATGATCAGCCGCCAATTCTGGGCGACTTTGGTCAGCGAAGGCAAAATGGCCGACAATTCGTTTATCAACAGCGTGCCGCATATGTCGTTTGTGATGACCGACGACCATTGCGCCTACCTGCCGAAACGTTTTGACGCGTTTAAAAAACAAAAATTGTTCGAGAAAATGGAGTTCTCGACCGACCGCAATAAAATACACGAATGGGCGCCATTGGTCATTGAAGGCCGCAATGAAAGCCAACCGGTTGCCGCCAACTATTCGGCAGAAGGCACCGACGTCGATTTCGGCAACATCACCCGCCAAATGATTGAAAACCTGACCAGTCGCGGCGTGAAATTGTTATGCAACCGCCATGTAGAAGAAATCAACCGTGAAGCCGACGGCGCTTGGGCGATTAAAACCTGCGACACACGCGACAATACACAAAAACTCACCCTGCGCACCCGTTTCGTCTTCTTGGGTGCGGGCGGCGGCGCATTGTCGCTGCTGCAAAAATCCGGCATCCCGGAAGGCCGCGGCTACGGCGGTTTCCCAGTATCCGGCTTGTTCCTGCGCAACAACAACGAAGCAACATCCGAGCGCCACAACGCCAAAGTATATGGTCAGGCATCGGTCGGTGCGCCGCCGATGTCGGTACCGCACTTGGATACCCGCCATGTGGACGGCAAACGTCATTTGATGTTCGGCCCATACGCCGGCTTCAAACCCAACTTCCTGAAGCAAGGTTCGATGATGGACTTGCCGATGTCGATTCACCGCGACAACCTGCTGCCGATTTTGCGCGCCGGTTGGGACAACCTGCCGCTGACCAAATATCTGCTGGGCGAATTGCGCAAAACCAAAGAAGAGCGGATTGCTTCGTTGATGGAATACTACCCGAACGCCAATCCTGACGAATGGGAACTGATTACCGCCGGTCAACGTGTGCAAGTGATTAAGAAAGACAACAAAAAAGGCGGCGTATTGCAATTCGGTACCGAATTGGTGATGCACGAAGACGGCTCTTTGGCTGCCCTTTTGGGTGCGTCACCGGGTGCGTCAACTGCTGTACCGCTGATGATTCGTTTGGTTAACCAATGCTTCCCGCAACACAAAGAGGCATGGCAAGGCCGTATCAAAGAGCTGATTCCGGGTTATGGCGTGAAACTGAACGATAACCCTGAATTTGCCGAAGAAATCATCAGCCACACCGCTAAAGTGTTGGACATCCATCATTAATATGCAGCAAATATAGGCTACACAGCGCATCGCTAAGCGATGCGCTGTTTTTATTTAACTTGAATGCCAAAAAATTAACTGATTGATGATTTTTTCAGACGGCCTAAATGTTGGATAAAACCTGAATTTAATGTGTCATGCGCAGTGAACGCGGTATAGAAACCGAATAAATCTCATCAAGATAGTCCGTTATCCAAGTAGCTTACTGCGAAGAAATGTATGTAAGATGGCCATTGCAATCAAAATATAGCCGCTTACGTTTTCGTGCGCTCTTTACACAATCCATAACCCATCTGCAAACAGGGTTTACCTAAGCCGCACACTCATTAACCGCTGCGGGCGATATGATTCGTTTCATCTTGTTTCTCCCCCAAAACACTTCATAAAACTCTTTTCGAAGGACCAACCTCATGATGAAAAAATATATTGCCGTTGCCGCTGCTTCTTTAATCGGTTTGGCCGGTGTGGCCACCGCCGCTGAGGCCGTATCGCAAAACAGCCGCCCAGCCAAACAGGGCCACATGCACAAACACGGTCAAAAAATGCATCAAAAAGGCGAACTGCCACGAGATTTGCAAGAATTGAATTTGAGCAACAAACAAAAAGCGCAAATCCAAAAAATCATGGAAGCCAACCGTCCGCAACAAGCCGACAAGCGTCCGACCGTTGATGCCGCCAAACGTGCTGAGTTCCAACAAAAAATGCAACAACGCCGCACCGCCGAGCAAGCCTTGATTACCGGTAAAAACTTCGACGAAGCCGCTGCCCGCCGCTTGGTTAACGAGCGTCAGGCTGAATTTGAACAACACGCTGCTGAGCGCAAACAACGCATGGCCGACATGGAAGTAAAACGCTTGAAAGAGCGCCATGATATTTTCCAAGTGTTGACCGCCAAACAGCAAAAACAATTGCTGGAAAACCAGCAAAAACGCCAACAAGAACGTGCCGACCGCAAAGCCCAACGCAGTCAACAGAGTCAGCCAAACATGCAAGGCGAACCACGTCCTGATATGCCGCCAATGCCACAAAACTAATTTGTTTGATGCGTTAACTAATCAATCAAGGCCGTCTGAAACCATTTATCAGGTTTCAGACGGCCTTGATTGCATTTAAATTAGCCAATACGGCTGTATGTTCAGACGGCCTCAAATAGATTCGCTTCCCGAATGTAAGGCCGTCTGAACTTTTTCTACCGATTGTTTATCCAACCTTGCTGCGGCCAAATTCAAGGTCGCCTGCGCCCATACGCGGTAAGCCGCCTGCTCTTCTGGTGTCATTGCCGCCAAGTGCGCCGCGACCGTGCTGTCGTCGCCGCGTACAATCGGGCCGGTCAGGGCTTGCAATGGGGGCAGCTTGCCCAAATTATTAATACTCTGCTGCATTAAGTTGCCGACCAAGCGGCGTGATAAGGTTTCCTGCAGTGCTAAAGGCGTAAGCAGGTCTTGGGCAAACGCGGCCAAGGTGACGCTGAAATTGGAAGCCGCCGACAAAGCCGCATGGTAACGTGCTTTATATTCAGACGGCAGCGCAAACGCAGTTAAACCCAACGCCTCGGCCAATTGTTGCAAAATCTCGACAGCTTGCGCCTGCTCCGCTTCGATGGCGCACAAATTTCCAGCCAGATTGGCTACCGAGTGTTCGACATCGGCAAAAGCAAACACCGGATGCAGGCTGCCCGCCAACGCATCATGCGTCGTAACCGCTTGTAAAACCTGTATGGTTTTGGCGCCGCTCAAGTGCAGCACCACGGTTTGCGGCGTCAATTCCACCTCGCAGGCAAGGCGTTCGGCGGTGGCTTCGATGGCATTGTCCGGCGTGGCGATGATCACCACGTCCGCCGGCGGCAAATTGGCCATATCTGCCAAAACCGTTGCGCCAAAAGCATTCGACGGCAGGCTGCGGCTGACGATATGGGAAAGCTGCCACTCGGGATGACGGCTCAATAAAGTGGCAAAAGTTTGTCCGACGCGACCTGCGCCTACGATATGGAATATTTTTTTCATTTCAGACGGCCTAAACGGATTGAATAGCTTAGATTAACACGGTAAACTTACACCATTAAATTTTTTTATTGTTTACTCACTATGAAACCCGCGTTTGACGTTAAGTCGGCACGATTGGATGTGTTGGCTATTCATCTGCACACCGCAGATTTGACTGAACTGGAAGAGTTTCTACGCCAGCGTACCGGCCAATACCAAGGTCTGGAAATTGTACCGTTTGTTTTGGATATGCAGGATTTCGAACACCCGGAATCATTAGATTTGGCTGAGGTTATTTCGCTTTTTGCCCGCTACGGCATGCAGATTTTGGGTTTGCGCCACGACAATGAAGCATGGGCCGACTATGCCGCACGCTATCATTTGGTGTTCAGCCGTGGCGAAAAATCGGATACGCCGCAGCCGCCACAATTGCAACCGGCCGACATTCAAGCTGTGTCCACCACCGTCATCAGCAATCCGACCGTATTAATCAGCACCCCTGTGCGCACGGGTCAGCAAGTTTATGCGGAAAACGGCGACTTAATCGTCACTGGCATCGTCAGCCAAGGCGCGGAACTGATTGCCGATGGCAACATCCACATTTACGCCCCTATGCGCGGCCGTGCCTTGGCCGGTGCCAAAGGTGACACCAATGCACGCATTTTCATCCATTCCATGCAGGCCGAATTGGTTTCCGTGGCCGGCATTTACCGCAATTTCGAGCAGGATTTACCCGAACACCTGCACAAACGCGCGGTGCAAGTTTCATTGCAAGACAACCGCTTGGTTATCAGCGCAATCGACACCGAATAATGTTTTAAAATATTAAATTTGAGTATCTGAAAAGGAAATATCGTGGCAAAAATTATTGTGGTAACTTCAGGTAAAGGCGGCGTGGGCAAAACCACCACCAGCGCCAGTATTGCAACCGGTCTGGCCTTACGCGGCCACAAAACCGCCGTCATCGACTTCGACGTCGGCTTGCGTAACCTTGACTTGATTATGGGCTGCGAACGCCGCGTTGTGTACGACTTGATCAACGTGATCCAAGGCGAAGCCACACTGAACCAAGCCCTGATTAAAGACAAAAACTGCGAAAACCTGTTTATCCTGCCGGCTTCACAAACCCGCGACAAAGATGCCCTAAGCCGCGAAGGCGTAGCAAAAGTGATGGAAGAATTGGCCGGTAAAAAAATGGGCTTCGAATACATCATCTGCGACTCGCCTGCCGGTATCGAACAAGGTGCACTGATGGCCTTGTATTTTGCCGACGAAGCCATCATCACCACTAACCCTGAAGTATCAAGCGTGCGCGACTCTGACCGTATCTTGGGTATCTTGCAAAGCAAATCACGTAAAGCCGAACAAGGTGACACAGTCAAAGAGCATTTACTGATTACCCGCTACTCACCTGAGCGCGTGGAAAAAGGCGAAATGTTGTCGGTACAAGACATTTGCGACATTTTGCGCATTCCGTTGTTAGGCGTGATTCCTGAGTCACAAAACGTGCTACAGGCTTCCAATGCCGGCGAACCGGTGATTCACCAAAACAGCGCGGCAGCTGCTGAAGCCTATAAAGACGTGATTGCCCGTCTGCTGGGTGAAAATCGCGAAATGCGTTTCCTCGAAGCAGAGAAAAAAGGCTTCTTCAAACGCTTGTTCGGAGGTTAAGCCATGTCTTTGTTAGATATCCTGTTTGGCCGAAAGCCGAAAACCGCCGAAGTAGCACGCGACCGTCTGCAAATCATCATTGCGCAAGAGCGTGCCAATGAAAACGGTAACAGTGCGCCGGATTATCTGCCGACGCTGCGTAAAGAGCTGCTGGAAGTGCTGTCTAAGTATGTGAACGTATCTTTAGACGATATCCGCATTTCCCAAGAGAAACAAGACGGCTTGGACGTTCTTGAACTGAACATCACCCTGCCTGAACAAAAAAAGGCCGCTGAATGACTTTAACCGAATTGCGTTATATCGTCGCCGTTGCCCAAGAGCGCCATTTCGGCCGCGCAGCGCGACGCTGCTTTGTCAGCCAGCCTACCCTTTCCATTGCGATTAAAAAGCTGGAAGAAGAGTTGTCGGTTTCGCTGTTTGACCGCAGCAGCAACGACATCATCACCACCGAAGCGGGCGAACGCATCGTTGCCCAAGCCCGCCGCGTGTTGGAAGAAGCCGATTTAATCAAGCATTTGGCCAACGAAGAGCAAAACGAATTGGAAGGCGCATTCAAGTTGGGCCTGATTTTCACCGTGGCCCCTTATTTGTTGCCGAAGCTGATTGTTTCACTGCGCGACACCGCGCCGAAAATGCCGCTGATGCTCGAAGAAAACTACACCTACACGCTGACCGAATCGCTCAAACGCGGCGATTTGGATGCCATCGTGGTGGCGGAACCTTTCCAAGAGCCGGGCATTGTGACCGAGCCGTTGTATGACGAACCATTCTTCGTGATTGTGCCCAAAGGCCATCCGTTTGAAGAACTGGATGCCATCACCCCGAGCATGTTGGCCGAAGAACAAGTCTTACTCTTAACCGAAGGCAACTGTATGCGCGACCAAGTGTTGTCGAGCTGCTCGGAATTGGCTGCCAAGCAAAAAATCCAAGGTTTGACCAATACCTTGCAAGGCAGCTCCATCAACACCATCCGCCACATGGTTGCCAGCGGCTTGGCCATCAGCGTGATGCCAGCTACTGCCCTGACGGAAAACGATCATTTATTGTTCAGCATCATTCCGTTTGAAGGCACGGCACCCAACCGCCGCGTGGTATTGGCCTACCGTCGCAATTTCGTGCGCCCAAAAGCATTAACTGCTTTGCGCGCCGCGATTTTGAATTCGCAATTAAACGGTGTGTCGTTTGTGAAAGATTAAATGAGTTGATTAATAAAAGGCCGTCTGAAATTCAGACGGCCTTTTATTATCTTCAACCGCATTCCCGATTGAATCGACTATACATTGGATGTTTGGCGGCGCATCGCTTTATCTCAGATACTGATGAGAATAAACGACTGACTTCGCCTTAAGCTTTCCCAACAACCTATCACAAAGGCCGTCTGAAACGTTTCAGACGGCCTTTGCTTATTCTTCTTACCAAATATCCGATTTAACTTTGCGTTTCAAACCCGGATGTTCCGACAACTTGAATTCAGGCTCTTTGCCCATTTTCAATTTGACGGTGTAGTCTTTCAACAGCAGGAACACCAGCGGCGACAACAGCAAAATCGCAATCAAGTTAATCCATGCCATTGTGCCCATTGCCATATCGGCCATGTCCCACACCAGCGGCACACTCTGCACCGCGCCGAAATACACCATGCCCAGCACGCCCATGCGGAACACAGCCATAATCAGCCAATTGCTCTTGATAAATTGCACATTGGATTCGGCATAAGCGTAGTTGCCGATGATGGTCGAAAAGGCAAACATAAACAGAATCACGGCCAAGAAATCCGCGCCCCAGTCGCCCACTTGCGCCACAATCGCCGCTTGGGTGAGCTGCACGCCGCTCAAATCGCCGCCATGCACATCCGACACCAACACCACAAACGCAGTGCACGAACACACGATAATGGTATCAACAAACACGCCCAGCATCTGAATCATGCCTTGCGACACCGGATGTTTTACTTCCGCCGCAGCGGCCGCATTCGGTGCCGAACCCTGACCTGCTTCGTTGGAATACAGTCCCCGTTTGATACCCATCATCATGGTTTGCGAAATCAGGCCACCGAGCAAACCGCCACCGGCCGCATCGACTTTAAACGCATCAGCAAAAATCATGCTGAAGACTTGCGGAATCATGTTCAGATTGCTAAACACGATATACAGCGCCAGCAGCAGATACAATACCGCCATCAGCGGCACAATTGCTTCAGCCAGCTTCGCCACGCGGCGGATGCCACCGAAAATCACCGGTGCGGTGAGAATCACCAAGGCCACGCCGGTCACGTGTTTGTTCCAACCCCATGCCACTTCGGTCGCCGCCACAATGGTATTGGATTGCACCGCTTCATACACGAAGCCGAAACAGAAAATCAGGCTCAAGGCAAACAACACGCCCAACCAACGCTGACCCAAACCCTGCGTAATGTAATATGCCGGACCGCCGCGGAAATGATGGTTGTCGTAATCGCGGATTTTAAACAGCTGCGCCAAAGACGATTCGGCAAAGGCCGAACTCATGCCGATTAAGGCGACTATCCACATCCAAAATACCGCGCCCGGACCGCCGACACTGATGGCAATCGCCACACCGGCAATATTGCCCACGCCCACGCGGCTGGCCAAACCGGTCACAAACGCTTGAAACGGCGTAATCCCATGCGGATCGCTACCTTGCTTGCGGCCGCCTAGCATTTCTTTTACGCTGCGGCCAAACAGTCTGAATTGGACAAAACCGGTCGCTACGGTAAAAAACAAACCCGCGCCCAGCAATAAGAAAATCAGGCCGTTCCACAGCGGGCCGTTGATGGCATTCACCCATTGGTGTAAAGATTCGGTCATAGTCACCTTTCAAAATCAAAAACGGTTTCAGACGGCCTGTTCAATCAGGCCGTCTGAATTGTAAACGATTGTAGCAGATTGTTGATATTTGTGTAAGCGCCTGTTTAAATGGTTGTATTTTCAGAAATGCCAACATCTTTACTGCAGCCGTACACCATCATTCACAAGAAAAAGCCGTCTGAACGTTTCAGACGGCCTTGAAAATAACGTTTTATTCCGGACGCATTTGTGGGAACAAAATCACATCACGGATGGTTTGTGCATCGGTCAGCAGCATCACCAAACGGTCGATGCCGATACCGCAACCACCGGTCGGCGGCAAACCGTATTCCATCGCGCGGATGTAGTCGGCATCGTAATGCATGGCTTCATCGTCGCCGGCATCTTTTTGTGCCACTTGCGATTTGAAGCGGTTTGCTTGGTCTTCCGGATCGTTCAACTCAGAATAGCCGTTGGCCAATTCGCGGCCGACCACAAACAATTCAAAACGCTCGGTCAAACCCGGTTTGCTGTCGGAGGCGCGTGCCAATGGCGACACTTCGACCGGATAATCCACGATGAAGGTCGGGTTCCACAATTTGCTCTCGGCGCAACCTTCAAACAACGCCAATTGCAGGCTGCCAATGCCCGGTGAAGGCGGCAGGCTCTCGCCGTGTTTGACAATTTCTTTTTTCAGCCATTCGGCATCGTTCAACTGCTCGTCGGTGTAGTGCGGGTTGTATTTTTTAATCGCACCTAAAATTGTCAAACGCTCAAACGGGCTTTCCAAATCGACTTCTTTGCCGTTGTAGCTGATTTTGGCGGTGCCGTTAACTGTTACCGATGCGCTGCGGATGATGTCTTCCGCCATTTGCATCATGCGTTCGTAATCGGAAAACGCTTCGTAGAACTCAATCATGGTGAATTCAGGATTGTGGCGCACCGACATACCTTCGTTACGGAAGCTGCGGTTAATTTCAAACACACGCTCCAAACCGCCAACCACCAAGCGTTTCAGATACAATTCCGGCGCGATACGCAGATACAGCGGAATATCCAAGGCATTGTGATGGGTCACAAACGGTTTGGCCGTGGCGCCGCCCGGAATCGGGTGCATCATCGGCGTTTCCACTTCCAAATACTGCTCGCCCACCATGAAATTGCGTACTGATTGGATAATCTGGCTGCGTTTGATGAAGGTTTGGCGCGATTCTTCATTGGCAATCAAATCAACATAACGCTGGCGGTATTTGGTTTCTTGGTCAGACAAGCCTTTGTGTTTGTCCGGCAGCGGACGCAGCGATTTGCTCAGTAAATGAATCGCCGACACGCGCACGGTCAATTCGCCGTGGTTGGTTTTGAACAACGTGCCTTCCGCGCCGACAATGTCGCCCATGTCCCAATGTTTGAAATCATCGTGCGCCGCTTCGCCTACGCCTTGATTGTTGATATACAGCTGGATTTGACCACTGGCATCTTGAATGGTGGCAAAGCTGGCTTTACCCATCGCGCGCTTGAGCATCATGCGGCCGGCAATTTTCACCGGCACGGCTTGCGGATCAAGCTCTTCTTTGCTCAAGGCATCGTATTGGTTGTGCAAATCGGCGGCAAAGCTGTCGCGTTTGAAATCGTTGGGATAGGCATTGCGTACTTTGCGGATGTCGTTGAGTTTCTCGCGGCGCAAGGCCATGATTTGGTTTTCGTCAAGTTGCGGCTCGACAGACGGATTGTGCTGTTCGCTCATGGTGTTTTCCAAAAATAAAGACAGGCCGCAGATTCAGACGGCCTTTTGAGAAGATAATAAAATTGCGCATATTTTACGCGAAACCGCTTGTTTTATCTAGTAAAGGCCGTCTGAAATCGCACACAACCTTTTGCAACAAGCGTAAAAAAACCTGCTTATTGCTAAGCAGGTTTTCTTTATCTGGTGGGTCGTGAAGGATTCGAACCTTCGACCAACGGATTAAAAGTCCGCTGCTCTACCGACTGAGCTAACGACCCGATAAGCTGCGTATTATAGAGACCGGATTTTTTACTGTCAACACTTTTTTGAAAAAATTTTTATTTCAGGCATTTTTGATTGAAATAAAGCTGTCGCAATGCATACGCTGTGCTATGATTTTCCATCGGCTCAAAACCGATACGTTGATAATGAAAGGACAAAATATGAAAAAATTTCTGATTGCTGCGATGATGGTAGCCGGTTTGGCCGCTTGTTCACAAGAAGCCAAACAAGAATCTAAAGAAGCGGCTCAAGCCGTAGCCTCTGATGCCAAAGGTGCTGCAAACGATGCAGCTGCTGCGGTAAAAGAAGCCACTGATAACGCCGCTTCTGCCATGACTGATGCCAAAAACGATGCCAAAGATGCGGCAAACGATGCGGCTGACGTAGCCAAAGAAGCAGCGGCTGATGCCAAAGATGCGGCTGAAAATGCCGTTGAAGCAGCGAAAGACGCGGCTCAAGAAGCCAAAGACGCAGCCACTAAATAATTTTAGTATCCTGCCGCAAAAAGGCCGCCTGAATATTCAGACGGCCTGAGACCTTTGTAAAACCCTAGATTTGAGCACAGTTCAAAGTTGCAGCAGCGCAGAAAGCGAAGACATATCATCAAGATAGGCAAGCTTTCGAGCAGCGCACAACGAAGAAATGTGCCAAAGATAGGGATTTTGCAAAGGTCTCATCTTTTTTTTCATCTTGTTGTCACCACACCCAATAAAACATCGCTTTGGCAAAAAACACAATCAGCAGCATATGGGTAAACACCACAACATGAATATATTTCGACCAACCCACGGTTAAGGTGCCGCGCGCCATTTTGACCACGGCGATGGCAAAATGCAGCAACACGCTAAATGCCAGCAATACCTTGAGAAACAGCATCGTACCGAAAGACGATGCAAACGGCTGATGAAACACCGGCACATAGCGTTCAAACACCATCACCAAGCCCGATAAAAACAACACAATCACCACCGGCGGCATCACCCGCACGGCGCGATACGACATCGCTTTTTCCACTTCGCGCCGCGCCTCGCGCGATACGCGCTTGGTGTGCATAACCGACAACACCAGCATTTCAAAAAAAACGCCGCCGACAAAAGCAATCGCACAAAATAAATGCACAATGTGTGCCACCGCATAAATACTCATCGCTGATTCTCTATTCATTCTTCTAAAATTGCCGCCATAGTGTACACCCGCTGTAAAAGAAGTGCCACGCATAAAAAAATTTTCTTAGTTTAAAGAGTCTTTACTTTTATAAGATATTATTAAACCAAGTTTGTGCCATACTAGCCAAACAACACCGAACAACAAGAATCCTTTTGGATTGGAGACTTTTATGAAATCAATGATCACCAAAACCGTTGCCCTGATTGCCGTTGCCGCTTCTTTGAGCGCATGTGCCGGCATGTCAACTTCTCAACGCAATACCGCAACCGGCGCTGTTGTCGGCGGTGTAGCAGGTAACCTGTTGGGCGGCGATACAGCTTCTACTTTGGGCGGTGCAGCCTTGGGGGGGGGTAATCGGCAGCCAAGTAAACCGTTAATCCGGCCAAACAATAAAGGCCGTCTGAAACCTTAACTCCAGTTGGTTTCAGACGGCCTTTTCTTATGTGGAAAAACTTATTTGCCCACAATCACCGGCGTAGTTTCTTGTGCATCGTCTTTCTTAAAGCGCAGCACTTCTTTTTTCAAAATCATTTTGCCGATTTCATAAGCCATGCGCTCGCTCGCGCCGCGGTGTGCCGACACAAACGCTTCGGCATTGCCGCTAAACCGGTTGCTCACTTCTGCATCATTCAAACAGGTTTCAGCGGCTTGCAACCACTCTTCTGCACTCTTAATCTGTTGCGCCGCACCGGCTTTAACCGCCAAATCACACGCGGCAGCAAAATTATAAGTGGACGGACCAAACAAAGTCGGCACGCCGCAAGCAATCGGCTCGATGATGTTTTGACAGCCGGTATCGACCAAACTGCCGCCGACAAACGCCACATTTGCGCTCAAATAATAGGCAAACAATTCGCCCATGCTGTCACCAATCCACACTTGCGTTTGCGGCGACACCAAGTCATTGTCGCTGCGTTTTTGTACCGTAAAGCCTAAACTGGCAGCAGTATCAAAGGCCGTCTGAAAACGCTCGGGATGGCGCGGCACAATCACTAATAAAGCATCGCCTTGATAGCGCTGCCATGCTTTCAATAATAACTCCGCTTCATCGGTGCCTTTGTGCGCACGGGTACTGGCACACAACACCACCGGCCGGTTGCCGATGCGTTCCTTAAATGCTGCCGCCAACGAGCGCATGCCTTCCGGCGGGGTGATATCGTATTTGGTGTTGCCGCAGACATGCACATTCGACGCGCCGATTAAATGCAGGCGCTCGGCATCGGCGGCGGTTTGGGCAAAGCAGCCACACAAAGTTTGCATGGCAGGTGCGACCAAGCGGCGGATTTTCAAATAGCCGTTTTGCGATTTTTCCGACAAGCGCGCGTTCGCCAAAAACAGCGGCACGCCCTCTTCGGCACAACCGTAAATCAAATTCGGCCAGATTTCGGTTTCCATCAACACACCGAACCGCGGCTTGTGTTCGCGCAAAAATTGCTCAATCCACTCCGGCTTGTCATAAGGCAGATAACGGCATTGCGCATCGGGGAACAATTCTTCAGCGGCGGCGCGGCCGGTCGGCGTCATCTGCGTCAGCAACAGCGGCGCATCGGCAAAATAACGGCGCAAGGCAGTAATCAAGGGCTGCACGGCGCGGGTTTCACCCACCGACACGGCGTGAATCCAAATCGGCTGTTGCACCGGATTGTGCAAAGGCGCGCCGAAACGTTCGTCCCAGTTATCCAAATAAGCAGGCGATTTGTCGGCACGTTTTTTTAGGTAGCGGCGGATCAGCGGCGGCACTGTTTTCCAAAGTTGTGTGTAAAGCCAACGGTTTATCATGCTATTTCTACTTTGTGGTTGTCGTTATTTAGTCAATATTCTAGCTTATTTAATCGCAAACGGAAAACAAAAGCCGTCTGAAAACATGAATCATCGGCTTTCAGACGGCCTTGTGGATAAGCTGACATTAACAGATTATTGTTTTAGTGAAAGTGCATCATCCTACAATAGCGCACCCGTTTTTTGATGACAAACTCAAATTTATTTTCAGACGGCCTGCTCTTCCGAAACTTCGCCTGCCCTACGCTCCAGCAAATAAGTGCGCAAACGTTGCAACTCATAGCCATCGAGCCAGCGGCGGCGGGTGCGCTGCAACAAAATCACCAAGCCGGAAACTTCGTTGCGGGTATTGGCACCGAGCCATAAAAAACCCTGCCAATCAAACGGCAAATGCTGCGCCAGCTTTTCCAATTCGGGATTCGGGCCGTTGTCAAAACGAATGCGGCGCGCGTAGTGGCCTTTAATCAGGCGCACGGTCAAACGCAATTCGCGCTGCAATTGGGCAAACTGGCGGCTGATGAGCTTGGCTTCCGCTTCGCTGATTTCCGGCTGCTGCAGCTTGGCCGAAGTGGTGAGCAGCAATTCGGTGCTGTTGACGATTTTGCGGTGCGCCAACTGCATCGACTCCATCATCGGTTTGCTGATATGGCTCTCACCCGACATGGCATCGAGATGGCTGCGGCTTTTCACCAAAAGCGCATTAATTTGCTTCATTTGGGCGCGGTTTTGCGCCAAACGTTCGCGCGTCATGCGTTGGCCGTTGCTCACTTCAGCGATGATGCGGCTGCATTCGGTTAAATTGTCTGCCAGCATAAAACGCCACATCAAAGTCGAGCGCAAAGGCAATAATTTAGCCGCACCAATCGCAATCAGCGCGCCAATCAACACGTTCAACGCACGGGTCACGCCGCTGTCGAGCCAATCCATACTGCTGTCGCCAATCAGCATACACATGGTCAAGCCGACCAGCATCGGCATGTAGCCGTTTTTACCGACCGCCGCCCAGCCCGACAACGCGCTCAACACGCCCACCGCCACATAAAACAAAATGCCGCCGTGAAAATAATGCTGGTTCAACCACAACACACTCAAGCCCACGCCCAAACCGATGGCCGTGCCGAGCATCCGTTCCACCGCCTTGGAATAAATCGCGCCCTGAAACTGCAACATACCCAACACGATGAACACCGTCATACCGATCCATTCTCCGTGCTCGACCTGCGGCAGACGCGCCAACAGCGTGGCAAACACCACCGCCAAGCCCAAACGCACGGCATGAATCAGGCGGCGGTAGCGGTAGCGTTCGTAAGAATTGAGCCAGCTTTCAACAAAGTGCGTACGCTCGGGCATCCGGCGGCGAGAAAAGGCGGAAGTTTTGAAGAAAGACGGTTTTTTGAATGTGAAGGAGCGCATAAATGTTGAGGTTTAAAGGGTTTATTGTTGTTAAAATAGAATCGTCTAGGCCGTCTGAAAAATATCGATTTTCGATCTTTTTATTTTCAGACGGCCTTTCTTAGTCGGCAATACGTTTCAAATCTCCACCATCGGCAGCGGATAGCCATGCCGATCAACATCAGCACGCGCCAGCCACGGCGCGTGAATCACGTCTTTGGGAAGATGGGCAAGCTCGGGCAGATGGCGGCGGATAAACGTGCCGTCGGGGTCGAATTGTTGTGCGGCCACAGTCGGATGCGGCACGCGCGGTGTGTGCAGCGACAATAATCCGGCGGCAGTTTGCCAGTTGCCGAGATTGACGGCGGCATCATCGTCCAACTGATTTTGCGCAAACCAACGCGCGCCGTGCTGCCAAGGTTGCTGCAAGGTCACGCACCAAAACTGCGCCACCACCCGCCGCAACACCGGCGGCAACCAGCCGCTGCGCTGCAAACAACGCATGGCGGCATCGATGAGCGGGAAACCGGTTTCGCCTTGTGTCCAACGGCGGAAAAAATCGGCGTTGACGGCAATGTCATCATCCATTTGCTGCGCCGCTTCGGGATGATGGAACATCCATTGCTGGTAAAAATCACGCCGAATCAGGTTTTCCAACCAATCATGCGCACCGCGTGCAGCGGCTTCAACGGCCAACATACGCGGCGAAATGCAACCGGCGGACAAATACGCACCCAATTGCGACGTGGCTTTTTTGGCAGGAAAATCTTTCAGTAAAGGATACACGCCCAATTGCGGCGCAAACTGCTGCCATTGCCGCCACGCCGCCTGTTCACCGCCTTGCTGCATCAATGCGATCGGTTCCATTTCTGGAAACGGGGGCAAATCGGCAAAGGCCGTCTGAAACGGAATTTTGGGCTGTTCAGACGGCCTTTGTTCCGTAAACTGCTGCGCAAAAGCGTGCAACCACGCCTGTTTATACGGGGCAAATTCCAGATACGGGCGGCCGTGTTCGCTCATGATGTCGGCCTTGGCAAAGACGGTGCGGTCGTTAAAACGCTCAAAGGCAATGCCTTGTGCGTCCAGCAGCCGCCAAATGCGGTTGTCGCGCTCAATTTCAGACGGCGTGTAGGCTTCGTCGACCAACACATATTGCGCGTTCAACCGCGTGGCCAAATCCAGCATGGCTTCCGCCACATCGCCCTGCACGGCAAACAGCGGCACACCCTTTTCTGCCAAGGCCGCCGACAATTCCGCTGCTGCCTGATGATGAAACGCCGCTTGGCGCGGATTCACACTTTCAGACGGTCGCTGCAAAACATACGCCGCCGTAAGCGGCAAGCCACGCATCACAGCGTGTTGCAGCACGGCATTGTCGGACAGACGTAAATTGCGGCGAAACCAAATCAAGGTGATTTTTTGCATAGCTTAGGCCGTCTGAAATCAAGAAAATTAATTTTAGCAGAATTCAGTTTTATTGAATAATATATTGATTTAGCGAAATAAAAGGCCGTCTGAAAGGCACGCAATCTATACCTTTCAGACGGCCTTTAATATTTCCTACCGGCGCAAAGCCATATTGTCGCGGTGAATCAACTCTTCTTCCTGCGCGTAACCGAGTTTGTCATGGATATGATGCGAATCGGTTTGCAGGATTCTGGCGGTTTCATCGCTGCTGTAATTGATTAAGCCGCGGGCGATTTCTTGGCCGTTTTGATCGACCACGGCCACCAGTTCGCCACGATGGAAATGGCCGTCCACACCGATACAACCCACCGGCAGCAGGCTGGCGTGTTTTTCGGCCACGGCTCGCGCGGCGCCACTGTCGACGGTGATTCTACCGGCGATTTGGATATGGCCGAGCAGCCATTGTTTGCGGGCGGCAACGCGGCTGTGGGTGCTGGTGAACAGCGTGCCGATGGATTCGCCTTGTTGCAGGCGCACCAGCACATTCGGCTCGCGGCCGCTGGCGACCACGGTGGCTGCACCGCTCAAGGCTGCGCGTTTGGCGGCGGTCACTTTGGTGTACATGCCGCCGGTGCCGACGCTGCTGCCTGCGCCGCCGGCCATGGCTTCAAGTTCGGGATGGTCGGCTTCGATTTGGTGGATAAACTTGGCGTGCGGATTTTTGCGCGGGTCGCTGTCGTATAAGCCGCTTTGGTCGGTGAGAATCACCAGCGCATCGGCATCAACCAAGTTGGTCACCAGCGCGCCCAAGGTGTCGTTGTCGCCGAGTTTGATTTCGTGGGTGGTGACGGTGTCGTTTTCATTGATAATCGGCACCATGCCTTTTTCAACCAAGGTCAGCAAGGTGCTGCGGGCGTTGAGATAGCGGGTGCGGTTGCTTAAGTCTTCATGCGTAAGCAAGATTTGTGCGGTTTGGATGCCGTGGTAGGCAAAGGCGTATTCGTAAGCCTGCGCAATACCCATCTGCCCGACCGCCGCCGCCGCTTGCAATTCGTTAATGGCGGTAGGCCGCTTCACCCAACCCAAACGCTTGATGCCCTCGGCAATCGCACCGCTGGAGACAAAAATCACCTGCACGCCTTTGGCTCTCAATTCGGCAATCTGCGTCGCCCAACGGTTGAGTGCGATTTGGTCGATGCCTTTACCCTCAGCGGTGACAAGGCTGGAGCCGACTTTGACAACAATGAGTTTGGCTTGCGACAGGTTTTGGATGGTCATGGTGGGTTCACTTCAGGCTAAGTTGTGCAATGGGTTTAGGTGGCTGAAAAAATATCGGGGGCTGTATGTTTAAGTTTTCCCCCTCTCCCTAGCCCTCCCCCTCATGGGGAGGGGACAGGTTGCAGGAGCGGGGCGGTTTCAGACGGCCTTTTACAATATGGTAAACAGGCCGTCTGAAACATTATTGAACGTTGCGCGCGTTCCAAAAATAACGCCACACGAAACAAGGGAACGCGAAAATCAGATACAGGCACACGGTTACGGCGTAAAACTCCCATTCCTGTGGGTGTACAGCACCGGCGCGGGATTCGAGCAGATAAGCCAGCGCGGCGGTGATGCCGAAGCCGATAAAGAGCTCCAGCAGGTGATGGCCAAAATGCTTTTTGGCCACGGGAATCACGCCCAAGAGCTTATTGGTTAAAAAAGGTGCGTTGGCAAAAATCAGCGCCAACAGCAACAGGATATACATGGATACGGTCATTTTGGTCTTTCGGGTTTCAGACGGCCTATGATATTTTGAGGCCGTCTGAAAAAATCTTTTTGGTTTATGCGGAGTGTTGTCACTTGGGTTTAAGCCCAACGTTTTTCAGACGGCCTTAAAACATTATCAGGCCGAGACCTTTGCAAAACCTCAGATTTGAGTACAGTTCGCAGTTAGAGCAGCACAGAAAGCGCAGACATATCACATAGATAGGCAAGCTTTCGAGCAGCGCATAACGAAGAAATGTACCAAAGATGGGGCGTTTGCAAAGGTCTCAGGCCGTCTGAACAACACATCTGCTATCTTAACAAAAAACGGCAACCTTTTGCAGGTTGCCGTTACTTTTCTTCGTCGTTTACAAGGTATTATTCAAGGCCGCGGCGCACCAGTCGATGACGGTTTGCGGCATGATGCCCCACAGCAGCAACAGCAAGGCATTAACGGTCAGCACGAATTTCACCGCATAATTGCCGCCGACAGGTTGGTCGTGATCAGCTTCGTCGAAGTAAATGGTTTTCACCACACGCAGGTAGTAGAACGCGCCAATCAGACTCATGATCACGGCAAATACCGACAGACCGACATAGCCTTGCGACAACAGCGCCTTAATCACGGCAAATTTGGCGTAAAAGCCCATCAGCGGCGGAATACCGGCCATCGAGAACATACACAGCAGCATTAAAAACGAATACCACGCATGGCGTTGGTTCAGGCCGGCCAAGTCTTTGATGTCTTCGCATTCGATGGTTTCATTCGACAACACCATCAACACACCGAAACCGACCGCGCTCATCACGGCATAGGTAATCGCGTAATACAAGCCTGCCGCAAAGCCGACCGCGCCCGCCATAAACGCCAGCAGGATAAAGCCCATGTGCGAAATGGTCGAATAAGCCAACATGCGTTTGATGTTGGTTTGCATGATGGCGGCCAAATTGCCGACCAGTAGCGATGCCACTGCCAAAATCGCCAGCATTTGCGACCAGTCTTCAAATGTGGTGCCCAAACCGGTCACCAAAATGCGGAAAGCAAACACCACGGCGGCGATTTTCGGGGCGGTGCCGACAAAGGCAGTGACCGAAGTCGGCGCGCCGTGGTACACGTCCGGCACCCACATATGAAACGGCACGGCGCCGAGTTTGAACGCAATCGCCACCACGATAAACACCAAGCCTAATTTCAGCAGCCAATCGTTGGCTTCTTCGTTAAACGCCGTGGCCAATACGCTGGCAAATTCCAGCGAGCCGGTCGCGCCGTACACCATGGAAATGCCATACAGCAGCAAGCCCGAAGCCAAGGCGCCGAGCACGAAATATTTCAAGGCGGCTTCGGCGGAAGCGGCCGAATCGCGGCGCAGTGCAATCATGGCATACAGCGACAGCGACAGCAGTTCCAAACCGATATAGGCCGTCAGAAAATGACCGGCGCTAATCATCACGCTCATGCCCAACAGGGCAAACATCGACAGCGTGTAAAACTCGCCTTTAAACAGCGCGCGCGCCTGATTGTAAGGTTTGCTGTAAATAAACAGCCCCGCCGTCAAGCCATAGAGCGTGAGTTTGGCCAAACGCGACATACCGTCGGCGATATACATGCCGTGGAAAGAAGACGTGCTACCCTTTTCCCACACCGCCAATTGCACCAGCGTCACAATCACAATGCCGATCAAGCTCATGCTGTGGGTCAGAAAACGCTTGTCGTCACTGATCCACAAATCGGCCAGCAACACCACGCACAACACCGCCAGCAAAACGATTTCAGGCATGGCAGGAAGTAAATTCAAATCAGTCCAGTTCATTCACACACCTCAAATCTTGCTTTGCGCGACTTGCGTAATCAGGTCGTTGGCCGCCTGATGCACCACTTCGATAAAGGCTTGCGGATACAAACCCATGCCCAACACGGCCACCGCCAACACCGCCAATACGGCAAACTCGCGGCAGTTGATGTCTTTCATTTCGGCCACTTGCGGATTGTGAATCTCGCCGAAAATCACGCGTTTATACATCCATAAGGTGTAAGACGCACCGTAAATCAGCGTCAAGGCAGCGAGTGCGCCAATCCAGAAATTGGTTTCCACCGCGCCCATAATCACCATAAATTCACCGACAAAGCCGGAAGTGGCCGGCAAACCCGCATTCGCCATGCCAAACAGCATCATAAACGCGGCAAATTTCGGCATCACGTTCACCACGCCGCCATAATCGGCAATATTGCGCGTGTGCAGGCGGTCGTACATCACGCCGATACACATAAACATCGCCGCCGATACGAAACCGTGTGAAATCATCTGGATAATCGCACCCTTCAGCGCCCAATCGTTCAGACTGCCTTCCACAAACAAAAACATACCCAGCGTCACGAAACCCATGTGGCTGATGGAAGAATACGCCACCAACTTTTTCATGTCGGTCTGCACCAAAGCCACCATGCCGATGTAAATCACCGCAATCAGGCTCAACACAATCATCACCGGCGCAAAAAAGCGCGCGGCATCGGGCACAATCGGCAAAACAAAGCGCAAAAAGCCATACGCACCCAGCTTCAGCGTAATCGCCGCCAACACCATCGAACCGCCGGTCGGCGCCTCAACGTGGGCATCCGGCAACCAAGTATGCACCGGAAACATCGGCACTTTCACCGCAAACGATAGGAAAAATGCGCCGAACAGCAATTGCTGCACCGTCAGCGGAATCTGTTTGATGTTTTGCAATTCCACAATCGAAAAGCTGCCGCCCGCCTGATACGACAAATACACCAGCGCCACCAGCATCAGCAGCGAACCCATCAGCGTATAGAGAAACAGCTTCACCGACGCATACACGCGGCGCGGGCCGCCCCACACGCCGATAATCAGATACAGCGGAATCAGCATGCCTTCAAAAAACACATAAAACAACAACGCATCCTGCGCCGCAAACGCCCCGTTAATCAGGCCGCTCATGATGAGAAACGCCGCCATATACTGCGCCGTGCGCTTCTGAATCACTTCCCAACCGGCCACGACCACCATCAGCGTGATGAACGCGTTCAAAATGACAAACAGCACCGAAATCCCGTCCACACCCAGCGCGTAATTCACTTTCAAGAGCGGAATCCACTGATAAAACTCGGTGAACTGATAGCCGCCGCTCAAGCGGTCGAATCCGGTAAACAAGGGCAGCGTGACCAAGAAGCCGGCCAAAGCACCGACAAACGCGATGATACGCGCCAAGGGCGCACGCTTATCCTTGCCCGTGGCCAATACCAGCAAGCCCGCGGCAATCGGCACCCATATGGCCAGGCTGAGTAAGTGGTTGGAAAACATGTTTTTTTCCTGTGGTTTTTAGTTTAATTTAAACAGTTAAGGTTGTTATCTTGAGGCCGTCTGAAACCTACTACACAAACAAACGCCAGAAAGTCAGCCCCAGCAGCACCAACACGCCGAACACCATCGCAGCAGCATAGCTGTAGATAAAGCCGGTCTGCATTTTGCGCACTTGGGCGGCGACTGCACCCACCACTTTGGCGGAATTGTTGACAATACCGTTGTCGATAATCGCCACGTCGCCGACTTTCCAGAAGAACACCCCAAGCGCGCGGCTGCCTTTGGCAAACACGTTGTAGTAAATCGTATCGAGGAAGTATTTGTTGTCCAGCAGTTTGTAAATCGGACTGAATGTGGCGGCGATTTTGGCCGGCAAATGCGGCGCTTTGACATACAAAAACCATGCCGCCAACACGCCTGCAATTGCCAGATACAGCACCGGCGTTTGGAAGCTGTGCGCCACCATGCCCAATGCACCGTGGAAATGTTCGCCCATCACCTGCATGGTCGGATGCGCTTCGTGGTTGACGTAAATCACGTCTTTGAAGAAATCGCCATACAGCATAGGCTCAATCACGATATAACCAATCACCACCGACGGAATTGCCAGCAAAACCAGCGGCAAGGTTACCACCCACGGGCTTTCGTGTGGGTTGTCATTTTTGCCCAAACCGTGATGGTGTTCGTCGTGGCCGTCTGAATGATGGTGTTCAATTTCACGCCATTTTTCTTTGCCGTGGAACACCATAAAATATTGGCGGAACGCGTAAAACGCGGTCACAAACACGCTGGCCAGTACCGCAAAATAGGCAAAACCGCTGCCCGGAATGGTGCTGTATTTGGCCGCTTCGATAATCGAATCTTTGGAATAGAAGCCGGAGAAAAACGGCGTGCCGATCAAGGCCAAGTTGCCCAGCAACATGGTAATCCAAGTAATCGGCATGTATTTTTTCAGATTGCCCATGTGGCGCATGTCTTGGTCGTGGTGCATGCCGATAATCGCGCTGCCCGCCGCCAAGAACAACAAGGCTTTGAAAAACGCGTGCGTCATCACATGGAACATTGCCACCGAATAGGCCGACGCGCCCAAGGCCACGGTCATGTAGCCCAGTTGCGACAAGGTCGAATACGCCACCACGCGCTTGATGTCGTTTTGAATCGTGCCCAAAAAGCCCATAAACAGTGCCGTAATTGCACCGGTCACCATGATGAAGCTCAAGGCCATGGTGCTCAATTCATACATCGGCGACATGCGCGACACCATAAACAAGCCCGCCGTCACCATCGTGGCCGCGTGAATCAGCGCGGAAATCGGCGTCGGGCCTTCCATCGAATCGGGCAGCCACACATGCAGCGGAAACTGCGCCGATTTACCCATCGCACCGACAAACAGCAAAATACAGGTCACCGTCAGCAAGCTCCATTCCACACCGGGAAAAAGCTGAATCGTGGCCGTCTGAATCTGCGGCAGATAGGCAAACACATCTTGATAACGCAAGCTGCCGCCAAAATAAGCCAACACCAAACCGATGCCGAGCAAAAATCCGAAATCGCCGACACGGTTGACCAAAAAGGCTTTCAAGTTGGCAAAAATCGCGCTATCGCGTTTGAAATAGAAACCAATCAGCAGGTAAGACACCAAGCCCACCGCTTCCCAACCGAAGAAAAGCTGGATAAAGTTGTTCGACATCACCAGCATCAACATGCTGAAAGTAAACAGCGAAATATAGCTGAAAAAGCGTTGGTAGCCGACCTTTTCATCGTGCATATAGCCGATGGTGTAGATATGCACCATCAACGACACAAACGTCACCACCACCATCATCATCGCCGTCAGCGAATCGACCAAAAAGCCGACCGAAAAATCCAAGCCGCCCATGGTGAGCCAGGTATAGACATTCTCATCAAACTTCGCACGCGTGCCGCTGATAAAGCCCCACAACACATAGGCCGACAACAGCGCCGACACCGCCACGCCGAGAATCGTCACCGTATGCGCACCGGCACGGCCGATTTTGTTGCCGAACAAGCCGGCCAACAGGCTGCCTGCCAGCGGCAACAAGGCAATCATCAAATATAAAGTCATGTCGTTCATAGAAATGAACCTTTTAATTTAAAAAATGTTTCAGCTTTTCGTAGGTCGGATACTTGGTATCCGACATTGTCGATACAAACCAGTTTGTCAGATTCAAGAATCCGACCTCAGCCTTTCAGCTTATCCAAATCGGCCACGTTGATGGTTTGTCGGTTGCGGTACACCAGCACCATAATCGCCAAGCCGATGGCGGATTCGGCGGCAGCCACGGTCAACACAAAAAACACGAAAATCTGCCCTGCGGTGTCGCCCAAATGCTGTGAAAACGCGATGAAGTTGAAATTCACCGCCAGCAGCATCAATTCAATCGACATCAACAACACCAGCACATTTTTGCGGTTCATGAAAATGCCCATCGCGCTGATGCCGAAGAGCAGCGCACCGAGCACCAAATAATGCGTCAAGGTAATCATGCTTTGCCCTCGCTTTCTGATGTTTGGCCGTCTGAAACGGTTTCTTCCGGTTTCGGACTCGGTTTGACCGCATCCATTTTCACCAAACGCATACGGCTCTCATCGACCGTAACTTTCACCTGATCGCCCGGTGCAATGTATTTCGGATTAGTGGTTTTGCGGTGCACCAAGGCAATCGCCGCCACCATGCCGAGCAGCAGCAACACCGCCGCCAATTCAAACGGCAGCAGATAAGTGGTGTAAATCTGACGACCCAAATCGCGGATGTTGTCGTAATCAGCCGGTACATCTTGCATCAAGCCGAATGATGCCAAATCGGTTTTCGGGTTCATCAAAATCAGAATCAAGGCCACCGCCAGCAACACGCCGACCACACCGGCCACCGGGGCATGCCGCCAAAAGCCTTTGCGCATTTCTTCGACATCGATATTCAGCATCATCACCACAAACAGGAACAACACCATTACCGCACCGACGTACACCACCACCAGCGTCAAGCCCAAAAATTCGGCCTGCATCAGCATCCAAATCATCGCACTCACGCAAAAGGTCAGCACCAAATGCAGCGCGGCATGCACAGGGTTTTTGGCGATAACCGTGCCGATGGCGCCGTAAAGCACGATTGCGGCCAGAATGTAAAACAGAATTGCAGAAAAAGTCATTCGTCCGCTCCTTAACGATACGGTGCGTCAGCGGCTTTGCGTTTGGCGATTTCGGCTTCGTATTTGTCGCCGATGGCCAGCAAAATCGGTTTGGTCATGTGCAAATCGCCTTTTTTCTCACCGTGGTATTCGAAAATATGCGTCTCGACAATCGCATCGGTCGGGCAGGCTTCTTCGCAGAAACCGCAGAAAATGCACTTAGTCAAATCGATGTCGTAACGCGTGGTGCGGCGCGTGCCGTCAGCGCGCTCTTCCGATTCGATGTTGATGGCCATCGCCGGACACACCGCTTCACACAGCTTACAGGCAATGCATCGCTCCTCGCCGTTGGGATAACGGCGCTGCGCGTGCAGCCCACGGAAACGCACTGATTGCGGCGTTTTCTCTTCGGGGAAGTAAATCGTGTCTTTGCGGGCGAAGAAGTTTTTGAGCGTTACGCCCATACCTTTGACGAGTTCGCCCAATAAAAAGGTTTTGACTAAGTTTGCCATAATGTTGTTCCTACCCTTTTGGTAGTGGTTTTTCTGTTTATTTAATAAAATGAGGTTTCAGACAGCCTGAAACACAGCATATATACCAATCACAATAAATAATAATGAACAAATTCTATTAATAATTTGTTCACGTTTGGGATTCATTATCTTAGAAATACCCAAGCCATAAGCTAATAAGATACTATAATCTAAAACACACCAAATTAACGTCAAAATAAATAAACTTGGGAATAGAGCCATATCTAATTGGTTAATAAAAGGCGGAAAAAAAGTCATAAAAAAAATAATATCTTTTGGATTAGAAATACCAATCATAAATGAGTTTATTACAACCTTTGATAAAGCAACAACTTCCACATTAACCTTATCTTTTTGAGTTATATTTTTACTTTCCAACCAAAGTTTATAACCAAAATAAATCAAATACCCCCCCCCAAATCCAGATAGTAATGTTAGAAATTGAGTATCAAGTTTTCCTAAACCAGCTATCATTAAACCTGCAACTAAAATTAAAACTAATGATGCTGTATTTGTCCCAACAACTGCAAAAAATGCACCCTTTAATCCATATTTAGCAGCAGCATTAACTACAACCAAATTAACAGGTCCAGGCATTAATAAAAATACAAATACAGTTAGAATATAAGTTAATAATACAGAGGTCATCATCTCTATTTCTCCACCATGTGGAATGGACAAACACTAGGAATTTCAGCATCACTTTCCTCATGTTGATATTGTTTCCAATCAGGTTTAGTTTCATCACTAATTCCTAATGTCTCTGCAACAATACCATTATTATAAACTTTTACCCTATCTCTAATCATATTTGAAACTTTTCTTTCGCCATTAACTAATGGAGCAACAATCTGGAAATTTTCAGAAGGATTGACAACCATAGTTATAAAACTATTTACCTTTCTACTGCGATGTAATTTATGTTGCGGATGATTAATATTAAAAAATAAATTTACGCCATTAAATTTAAATTTCCAATCTTTATCATCAGAACCTAATGTTGACATATCTTTATTAAAAAATTCTAAATCATAATAATAAATTTCTTTCAATATTTCCCAAGCTTTATTTTGACTATCTTTCAAACTATCTAACTGCCAATTTAAAATAATAATTAAAGGAAAATACAATCTCTCCTTAATAGGAATATTTTGACAAACTCTGTATATTCTATCAATCCTTTCAGTAAGTTATTTAATTCATAATCGGCAGCATACTCTTTTGGATTTGCTGTATCAACAAATACAAATAATAGATTTCCTAAATCATTTGCCCTTCTTGCAAAAATACAGGGAAATTTCTCATCTTGTATTGTTTGTACCAGTTCATTAACAGCTTGACTTTGCCAACTTGAACAAACAGATAAGTCTAATTCTGATTGTTTTAAAAAATAATTAAACTTAAACATAACTATCCTTTATCTTAAAATACAATTAGACTACCTGAAATGTGGGCGAGCCACCCACGCTCCATCATTTTATTTCCACAAACTCAATGGCGACGCCATCCAAGCTGCCAGCACCACAATGCAGACAAAACCAACTGGAATCAATACCTTCCAGCCCAAACGCATGATTTGGTCGTAGCGGTAACGTGGGAATGTGGCACGAATCCACAAATAGCCAAACAGAATAAACGCCATTTTGGCAAACATCCAAAACGCGCTCGGTGCGCCAATCCAGCCCCAGCTTTGTGGGAAGGGCGACAACCAGCCACCGAGGAACATCAGCGCGGTCAGGGCGGCAATCAGAATCATGAAAATGTATTCGGCCAAGAAGAACAAGGCAAAGGCGAAGCCCGAATATTCGACGTGGAAACCGGCCACGATTTCGGATTCGCCCTCGGCCACGTCAAACGGCGCGCGGTTGGTTTCGGCCACGGCGGAAATCAGATAGACGATAAACACCGGAAACAAAGCCAGCCAGTTCCATGACAACACCGAACCACCGGCGATGCCTGTGGCCTGCGCCGCCACGATGTCGGCAAAATTCATGCTGCCCGACACCATCACCACACACACCAGCGCGGCACTCATGGCGATTTCGTAGGAAATGGTTTGCGCCGATGAACGCATCGCGCCCAAAAACGAGTATTTCGAGTTCGACGCCCAACCGGCAATAATCACGCCATACACCGACAGCGAGGTAATCATCAAAATAAACAGCAAGCCTGCGTTGACGTGAGTGAGCACCCATTCTTCGGAAAACGGAATCACCGCCCACGCCGCAAAAGCGGGCGCAAGCGAGAGCATAGGGCCGATGTAAAACAGGGCTTTATTCGACAGCTTCGGGCGCGTCACTTCTTTAAACAACAGCTTGAACACGTCGGCAAACGGCTGAATCAAGCCCCACGGGCCGGTCACGTTGGGGCCGACACGAAGCTGCATAAAGCCGATGACTTTACGCTCGAAATAGGTCAGATAGGCCACGGTGAGAATCAGCGGAATCAGGATAATCACGATTTTCAAAATCACCGATACCACCAAGCCGACGCTCAGGCCGATGTCGCCCCAACCTAAGGTCACGGCAAACAGGGATTGGAGCCATTCTTGCATGTTTACGCCCCCGCCAATTCAATCGTATTCATCATCGCACCCAAAGCCGCGTTATCGCTGTGCAACGGCAGATGCACCACATATTCCGGCAAGGCCGCATCAGCCACCACCACCACATTGACACCCACGCCGTCATGTTTGGCCACGGCTTGCTGGCCGTCTGAAAGATTCAAGGCCGCCAAGGTATTCGGATGCACACGCGCGGCCGGCACGGCAGCATGGCTGGTCGCTTGCAACGGCGCGCTGCGGCGCACAATGGCATCAGTGTGATACAAACCCACACCGCCGATACGCACCAATTGATTCGAGGCCGTCTGAACGGCTTCGCCATTAAAGGTTGAGCGGTTATTCAGTTGCACCGACACGATTTCCTGATTGAGCGCGTCTTGCAAAATCTCTTCGCTGCTGTGGTAATCAAAGCCTTTTACGTCAAACAGATTGCCCAACACACGCAACACTTTCCACAACGGGCGCGAATCGCCGAAGCCCTGCACCACGCCGTGGAACGACTGCAAGCGGCCTTCCATATTGACGAAGCTACCCGACGTTTCGGTAAACGGCGCAATCGGCAGCAACACGTCACACACGTCCAGCAAGGTCTCGCTGACAAACGGCGTAAACGCCATCACGCTCTTGGCCTGTTTCAAGGCAGCTACGGCTTGCGCGCCGTTGGCCACATCGATTTCAGGCTCAACATTCATCAGCAACACGGCCTGCTTCGGCTGGCGAATCATGGCTTGAATGCTGTCGCCTTGGTTGATGTTTAATGCAGCGGCACCTACGCTGTTGGCAGCTTGCGGCAAGATGCCCAAAGTGGCATCGGTGGCTCCGGCCAAACGTTGCGCGGCGGCGTAAATCGCAGGGTAATCGGGATGGTTTTGCGCTTCCGCACCCAAAATAATCGCAGCCTGCTCGGCATTCGACAGGCTGGCGGCCACGTCTTGATCCAAGTCTTGCGCCCATTCGTTCAGACGGCCTGCCCATTCATTCGGATGCACCGCTTCTTGGGCAAACAAAGGCATGTGCAGCGTTTCTTTGCGTCCGGCCAACACGCTCAATTTCATGCGGCCATGCGTGGCACGGCGCAAACGCGCGGTCAACAGCGGCTGCTCTTGGCGCAGGTTTGCCCCCACCACCAACACCGCGCCGTTTTCCGCCAGCGATTGAATGCTCTGACCCAACCATTGCGCGCCCGACAGGCCGTCTGAAACGCGGCTGTCTTGGCGTTGCAGGCGGGTATCGATGTGGCGGATGCCCAAGCCTTCGGCCAGTTTTTTGGTTAAATACAATTCTTCGACGGTGTTCATCGGGTTCGCCCAAATGCCCACTTGATCGGCATTGCCGTCTTTGGCGATGCAATCCACCGCATTGCGCACATACTCCAGCGCGGTTTTCCAATCCACATCCACCCATTCGCCGCCCTGCTTGATTTTTGGGTTGTTCAGACGGCTTTCGTGATACAGGCCCTCATAGGCGAAACGGTCGCGGTCGGACAGCCAGCATTCGTTGATGGCTTCATTTTCCAACGGCAGCACGCGGCGCACGGTGTGGTCTTTGGTTTGCACAATCAGGTTGGAGCCGAGCGCGTCATGCGCCGACACCGATTTGCGGCGGTTGAGCTCCCACGTGCGTGAATCGAAGCGGAACGGCTTGCTGGTCAACGCTCCGACCGGACACAAATCAATCACGTTGCCCGATAATTCGGTTTCAATTACCTTACCGATAAACGGCATGATTTCCGAATGCTCACCGCGGCCGGCCATGGCGATTTCCTGCACACCGGCGATTTCTTCGGTGAAACGCACGCAGCGGGTGCAATGGATGCAACGGCTCATTTCTTCGGCGGAAACCAACGGGCCCATGTCTTTGCCGACCACCGCGCGTTTTTCTTCGGTGTAGCGGCTGGCCGGTTTGCCGTAGCCCACGGCCAAATCCTGCAACTGACATTCGCCGCCTTGGTCGCACGTCGGGCAATCCAGCGGGTGGTTGATCAGCAAAAACTCCATCACACCGGCTTGCGCGGTTTTGGCCAAAGGCGAATGCGTGCGCACCACCATGCCGTCAGTTACCGGCGTGGCGCAGGCAGGCAGCGGCTTGTTGGATTTTTCCACTTCGACCAGACACATGCGGCAGTTGGCGGCGATGGACAATTTCTTGTGGTAGCAAAAATGCGGAATATACGTTCCGAGCCGGTTGGCGGCTTCAATCACCGTCGTACCCTGCTCCACCGTCAGGTGTTTGCCGTCGATTTCGATTTGTAACATGGTGGTTTCCTAGTTACTTTTTTCTTTGATTAAAAATATTTTCGGTAGGCCGTCTGAAAAGTTTCTTTTAGGTTTCAAACGGCATGTTTACTGTTTTTAGTACATCTGGGTTCTTTAAGACAGCTCAAGTACCCTCTCCGCCGTCATTCCCGCGCAGGCGGGAATCCATCTCAGACCTTAAGCAACTTTAATAAACATAAGCTACTTCATCTCAACCATGGATTCCCACCTGCGCGGGAATGACGGCATTTAAAGTGGCCTGACTTTTTCATACGGCCTACCCGACCCAAAAGCTGTCTGAAACTCAACACCACTTATTCGGCTTCATCGGTTTGCCGTGTTCAATATAATGCACAAATTCATCGCGGAAATGCTTAGTAAAACTGCGCACAGGGAACACGGCGGCATCGGCCAGGGCGCAGATGGTGCGGCCGACCATTTGGTTGCCGACGGAATCGAGCAAGTCCAAATCTTCCATGCGGCCTTTACCTTGCACGATGCGGTGTACCACGCGGTAGAGCCAGCCGGTGCCTTCGCGGCAGGGGGTGCATTGGCCGCAGGATTCTTCAAAGTAGAAATAGCTCAAGCGCTCCAAGGCTTTGACCATGCACACGTCTTCGTCCATCACGATAATCGCGCCGGAACCGAGCATGGAGCCTGCTTTGGCAATCGAGTCGTAATCCAAGTTGGTTTGCATCATGATGTCGGCCGGTAACACGGGGGCAGACGAGCCGCCAGGGATCACGGCTTTGAGTTTTTTGCCGTGGCGCATACCGCCGGCCATCGCCAATACGTCGGCAAACGGCGTACCCAGCGGCACTTCGTAATTGCCCGGCCGTTCGATGTGGCCAGAAATGCAGAATAATTTGGTGCCGCCCGCACCGGCAACGCCTTTATCGGCAAAGGCTTTACCGCCGTCGCGAATGATAAACGGCACGGAGGCGAAGGTTTCGGTGTTGTTGACGGTGGTCGGTTTGCCATACAGGCCGTATGAAGCAGGGAACGGCGGCTTGAAGCGCGGTTGGCCTTTTTTGCCTTCGAGCGATTCGAGCAGGGCGGTTTCTTCGCCGCAGATATACGCGCCGTAGCCGTGGTGGGCGTAGAGTTCGAAAGAAAAATCCGTGCCCATGATGTTTTGCCCCAAGAAACCGGCGGCGCGTGCTTCGGCCAAGGCTTGTTCAAAGCGTTGGTAGCCTTCGAAAATCTCGCCGTGAATGTAGTTGTAACCGGCCGGACAGCCCATGGCGAAACCGGCAATAATCATGCCTTCAATCAGCGCGTGCGGGTTGAACATGATGATGTCGCGGTCTTTGAAGGTGCCCGGTTCGCCCTCGTCGGTGTTGCAGACAACGTATTTGTCGCCGGGGAACGAGCGCGGCATAAAGCTCCACTTCAAACCGGTCGGGAAACCCGCACCACCACGGCCGCGCAGGGCGGAAGTTTTGACTTCTTCGATGATTTCGTTTTGCGTCATCGGCTGGGTCAAAATACGGCGCAGGGCTTGATAGCCGCCGCGTTGGACGTAGGCGTCGAGTGTCCAGCAATCGGGTTGGTGGGTATCGACTTGGTCGAAAATCACGCCAGTTTGGTAAATAGCCATTTGGGTTTGCCTATTTGGTTTTAGGGTTGGTTCTGTTTTCAGACGGCCTGTTTCAGTGTTTTGTATTTTAGGCCGTTTGAAAAAAATGTTTCTTGTTGGGTGGGTGTGGTTTCAGCTGTAGGTTGTGTTGGTAGATCCAACCTGTAAGTTATTTATGTTTTAAACTACTTGGTGATCCTTGTATGCCTTTTTCAAAACCATTTAACCAAACCATAAATCCATTTATAATACTTTCATCAGAAGTATATTTATGACCTTGTTTTTCTTTAATAATATCTGAAAATTGTTCAGGAATATTAGGAGCTTTATCTCCAAAATACCAAAACTGTTCACAAATCAAAATGCGTTGTGATGACAAATCATGATCAAATTCATTTTTATCATGAAAATTATTTGGTCGTTGCTTCCATTCATTACCATCTTTGTAATAAATATTATCGCCACGTCTCATCTTTACATCTAAATTATCATGTGGTTTTTTAATTTCAAAACGCGGATTAGTAGAATATTCCTCTGTACTAACTACCTCTGAAATAATAGCTGCATAAATTAATTTATTTAAGCCAATTCCAGCAACAGAACCCGTGCCAACAACTAAATCACCGACTTTTGCATACTCACGAATTTTTGGTTTACACGTAGCTAGTGTCAAAAAATCATGATAAGGGTTAGGTGCAAATCCATAATCATGTGTCACAACATAACTAATAATTCTCATCTCAACTCCTTTATATTTTCAGACGGCCTTTTCAGGCAGCCTTTTGTTATCGGCAATGTTGGGTTTACAACCCAACCTACTATTGCTGCAACTCCGCCAGTTTCGCTTCAATCGCTTCCGCGTCCATAAAGCTGCACATTTTGTGGTTGTTCACCAGCATCACCGGTGCATCGCCGCACGCGCCCATGCATTCGCCTTCGACTAAGGTATAGAGGCCGTCTGAAGTGGTTTCACCGTAGCCGATGCCGAGTTTTTGTTTCAGGTATTCGCCGGCATCGATGCCGCCGCGCAGGGCACAGGGCAGGTTGGTGCAGACGGTGAGCTTGTATTTGCCCACCGGCTCAAGGTTGTACATATTGTAGAACGTGGCTACTTCATAGGCTTGCGCGGGTGGAATGCCGATGTAGTCGGCAACAAATTCGATGGTTTCGGGCGCGAGCCAGCCTTTTTCATTTTGGGCGATACGCAGGGTGCTCATCACGGCGCTGCGGCGCTGTTCGGCCGGATATTTGGCCAGCTCGGTATCGATTTGTCGTAAAGATTCAGCGGATAACATTATCGGTCTACCTCTCCGAATACGATGTCTTGCGTACCGATAATCGCCACAACGTCGGCAAGCATGTGGCCTTTGGCCATTTCGTCCATGCCTTGCAGGTGGGCGAAGCCCGGTGCGCGGATTTTCAGGCGGTAGGGTTTGTTGGCGCCGTCTGAAATGATGTAAACGCCGAACTCGCCTTTCGGGTGTTCGACAGCGGTGTAGGTTTCGCCCTCGGGAACGTGCATGCCTTCGGTGAAAAGTTTGAAATGGTGAATCAAATCTTCCATGCCGGTTTTCATGTCGGTACGTTTCGGCGGGGCGAATTTGTGGTTTTCGGTAATCACGGGGCCGGGATTGACGCGCAGCCAGTCAACGCATTGTTTGATGATGCGCACGGATTGGCGCATTTCGGCCATGCGGCAGAGATAACGGTCGTAGCAGTCGCCGTTGACGCCGACGGGGATGTCGAAATCCATCAGGTCATACACCTCATACGGCTGGGTTTTGCGCATGTCCCACGCAATGCCGGAGCCGCGCAGCATCACGCCGGTAAAGCCTTTTTGCATGGCGCGCTCGGGCGACACCACACCGATGCCGACGGTGCGCTGTTTCCAGATGCGGTTGTCGGTGAGCAGGGTTTCGAGGGTATCGATGTTTTTCGGGAAACGCTCACAGAAAGCATCGATAAAATCGAGCATAGAACCTTCGCGCGCTTCGTTGAGCTGCTTCAATACTTTGGCATTGCGGAATTTGCTCGATTCATATTTCGGCATGAAGTCGGGCAAATCGCGGTACACGCCGCCGGGGCGGAAATAGGCAGCGTGCATGCGCGCGCCGGACACGGCTTCGTATAAATCCATCAGCTCTTCGCGGTCGCGGAAGGCATACAGAATCGCAGTCATGGCGCCGATGTCGAGCGCGTGCGAACCGACACCCATCAGGTGATTCAGAATGCGGGTCACTTCGGCAAACATCACGCGGATATATTGTGCGCGAATCGGCACATCAATATTGGCCAGTTTTTCCACCGCCAAGCAATACGCCTGCTCGTTGACCATCATGGAAACGTAGTCCAAACGGTCCATATAAGGCAGCGCTTGCAGGTAGGTTTTGGTTTCGGCCAGCTTTTCGGTGCCGCGATGCAGCAGGCCGATGTGCGGGTCGGCGCGGACGATGGTTTCGCCTTCCAATTCCAAAATCATGCGCAACACGCCGTGCGCCGCCGGATGTTGCGGGCCGAAGTTGATGGTGTAGTTTCTTAATTTGTTTTCACTCACCGTAATGCTCCTCGCGCACGATACGCGGCGTAATTTCGCGCGGCTCGATGGTAACGGGTTGGTAAATCACGCGCTTTTGTGCTTCGTCGTAGCGCATTTCCACATGGCCGGATACCGGGAAATCTTTGCGGAACGGATGGCCGACAAAGCCGTAATCGGTCAAAATGCGGCGCAAATCAGGATGGTTGTTGAACAAGATGCCATACATATCAAAGGCTTCTCGCTCATACCAATCGGCGCTGTTGTAAATCTCAACCACTGATTCCACTACCGGAAAATCATCATCTTGCGCCCACACGCGCACGCGGATGCGCTGGTTATTTTGCACCGACAAGAGCTGGCTGACCACGGCAAAGCGTTTGCCCTGCCACGTGTCGTTACGGTAGGCGCTGTAATCCACGCCGCACAAATCGACCAGCAATTCAAAGCGTAAGGCTTCGTGGTCGCGCAGGGTGGTCATCACGTCCAAATAATGCTCGGGCAGACACTCGACGGTAATCTCACCCAAATCCTGAATCACGTTTAGCGCTTTGTCGCCCAACACGCCGACAGCCTGCTCGTATAAATGATTTAACGTTGCCATGCGGTCTCCTTAATCGCGCGCAATGGTTGAAGTGCGCTTGATTTTCTGCTGCAACTGAATTAGGCCGTAAATCAAGGCTTCCGCAGTCGGCGGACAGCCCGGCACATACACATCCACCGGCACCACGCGGTCGGCGCCGCGCACCACCGAATAAGAATAGTGGTAATAGCCGCCGCCGTTGGCGCACGAACCCATCGACAACACCCAGCGCGGCTCGGCCATTTGGTCGTACACACGGCGCAGGGCGGGTGCCATTTTATTGGTGAGCGTACCGGCCACAATCATCAAATCCGACTGGCGCGGCGACGGGCGGAAAATAATGCCGAAACGGTCAAGGTCGTAACGCGCCATGCCAGCGTGCATCATTTCCACCGCACAGCAAGCCAAGCCGAAAGTTACCGGCCACAGCGAGCCGGTACGCATATAATTCAACACCGTGTCCGCGCTGGTGGTGACGAAACCTTTTTTCAACACACCTTCTATTCCCATTCCAGCGCCCCTTTTTTCCATTCGTAAATAAAACCGACTGTCAACAACACGATAAACACCATCATCGACCAGAAGCCGTAAACGCCCAGCTCTTTAAACACTACCGCCCACGGAAACATAAACGCCACTTCCAAATCGAACAAAATAAACAGAATCGCCACCAGATAGTAGCGCACGTCAAACTTCATGCGCGCGTTTTCAAAGGCTTCAAAGCCGCATTCAAACGGCGTGTCTTTTTCGTGGTAGTGGTTTTTCGGCCCCAGAATCGAGCCCAATAAGAGAAAGGCCACGCCGGCAATCAGGCCGACGAGGATAAAAATGAGAACGGGAAAGTAACTGGCTAACATGCTTGCACCTGAGTGTGTGGATGAGCAACATGGTCAAGGGTATTTTGTTCGCCCAAACAGCCGGCCGCAACACAACTCGCAAGGGCACATCCATCCGCCCCGCCACCGCTTTGGCCGATAACACAAAATACCGAAAAATAATTGGTTATTTTATCCAAAATTATAAGCCATTTAAAGATTAATATTGTGAAAAGCACAAAAAAACCTCAATAAATTCAATCATTTTTTGATAACGATTATTGTTTGTATTTATTTTAAACTTTCCGACATACAAACCTAATTCTTTAGGATTATCCACATACTAGCCTTTAGGGCAATGATGGGTTTTACCTATTGAACAGCCTATAAGTGCCAACCAACAAAAGGCCGTCTGAAAACCACATTCATGCGTTTTCAGACGGCCTTTTTAATAACTTATTAATGTTTCATCACAAACCCAACGACCAAGTATCGTTGCCCTGCTCCGACAAATCTTCCAAACGGTTTTCGTAATGGGCGAAAATGTATTCGACGATTTCGTCTTCATCGTCAATCAGTTGCATCAAATCCATGTCTTCCGGCGAAATCAGACGGTTGCCCAATAGTTGGTCTTTAATCCAATCCAACAGCCCCGCCCAAAACGCTTTGCCGACCAGAATAATCGGGCGGTGTGGCGTTTTGCCCGTTTGCACCAAAGTTAAGCTTTCAAACAATTCATCCAGCGTACCAAAACCACCCGGCATCACCACATAGGCCACCGCGTGTTTCACAAACATCACTTTGCGCGGGAAAAAATGTTGGAATTTAATCGACAAATCCTGATACGGATTGGCATGCTGCTCATGCGGCAACACAATATTCAAGCCCACCGCAGGGCTGGCACCGGCAAACGCGCCTTTATTCGCCGCCTCCATAATGCCCGGCCCGCCGCCCGAAATCACCGAGAAACCGGCATCAGATAGCTTGCGCGACAAACGTTCGGTAAACAGATAATCCGCATGATCCACCGGCGTGCGCGCGCTGCCGTAGATACTCACCGCCGGCTGAATCGCCCGCAATTCCTCGCCTGACTCAACAAACTCAGAAATAATCTTCAGCACATGATACGACTCGCGGCCATGAATTTCACGGCGCGTTTCATCGGTCAACATCGGCATCGGCAATTTTTTATGCAGACCCATCGTTATTCTCCCTATTCTCACTGAAGTGGAGCAGCCATTGTAACCGATTTGCCTGACAACACAATGCCGGCAAGCGCAGATGCTTAAGACAATATCTGCACACGCCCTCCCCCATCCGGACAATGCAACCGCGCATTTACGGCCGTATAATCATCTGACCCGATTCATCTTTCCAAGAAAGGACGCAAGCATGAACCTCCCCTATCCGGCCATGTTCGAACAAATGACCGACTCCATCATCTTTGCCGACCGGCAAGGCATTATTCGCGGCTGGAACCGTGCCTCAGAGCAAATGTTCGGCTTCAGCAGCGCCGAAGCCGTCGGTCAAAGCCTTGACCTGATTATTCCCGAACGGCTGCGCGAACCGCACTGGCGCGGTTTTCATGCCGCCATCGCATCCGGAAAAACCAAAAACGGCGGCAAAGCCACCCGCACCAAAGCCCTACGCAAAGACGGCAGCTACATCTACGCCGAAGTCAGCTTCTGCGTGATTCTCGACGAACACGGCCAAGCCGTCGGTTCGCTTTCATCCGCCCGACCAGCCGCCGCATAACCGGACTTATCTTTTTAATCAATATCAAGGCCATCTGAAATCGTGCAAACGATTTTTCAGACGGCCTGAAAACGATTCGTACCATCCGCGGTATAATCCGTCCGACTCAACCACCGCCCCGCCGCACCCATGCTCGAAATCCTCCACCAAGACACCCACAGCATCGCCGTCAACAAACCGGCCGGCATGCTCGTTCACCGCTCATGGCTCGACCGCCACGAAACCCGCTTTGTCATGCAGACCCTGCGCGACCAAATCGGCCAACATGTTTACCCCGTACACCGTCTCGACCGCCCGACCTCCGGCGTGTTGCTGTTTGCCCTCGACCCCGATTCCGCACGCACACTGACACAACAATTTGAACGCAAAACCATCACCAAAACCTATTGGGCGATTGTGCGCGGCCACCTGCCCGAACACGACCGCATCGACTATCCGCTCAAATACCAGCCCGACCAAATCGCCGAAAGCCGCACCGAAGCCACCTTACAAGATGCCGTCACCGATTACCGCTGCTTGGCGCAAACCGAATTGCCCTTCCAATCCGCCTTGCGCTATCCCACATCACGCTATTCATGGGCAGAACTCACTCCGCATACCGGCCGCAAACACCAGCTGCGCCGCCACATGAAACACATTTTCCATCCCATCGTCGGCGACACCAATTACGGCGACCTGCGCCAAAACCACGCCGTGGCCGAACACTTGGGCACCAATCGCTTAATGCTGCACGCGCGGGCATTGTCGTTTGAAAGTTTGGAAAACGGGGAAACGGTACAGATTACTGCGCCGACTGATGAGCAGTGGGCGGTTTGGTTGGGGAAGTTTGTGTAATGAGATAATCATTGAATATAAAAGGCCGTCTGAAAAGCTATCTTTCAGACGGCCTGATATTTATAAAATTCAATTTGATTTAAGAAATCTCTTCGTCATCAGCCGAAGCAATCGGCACAAGTTGTGTGAGCAATTCAGGTAACGCGCTTTCCAATGTTTCCCCAACCACATCCATATCAATATCAAAATAGCCGTGAGCAATACGGTTTCGCATACCGCGCATACTCCGCCAAGGGATATGACTGTGTTGCGCCACCCAATCAGGGGCATCATTCATCAGCTTAGTTGCTGCTTCGCCAATAATCAGCAAATTCATCACCACTTCTTGCTGAGTGCGCTTATCCTGCTCAAAATCTGCCTTGCTCAATCCTTCAACATAGCCCAATGCATCGGTTGCCGCCTGAATCATGTGATGAACATAATCCATACTGCGCTTGCTTTTACTCATAAGGGTCTGGCCTCCATCAACACTTGGTTGCGGAAGGAAACCGGTAAATCCTTCGGGGTTTTGATGTCCACGGAAATGCCCAATTCGGTTTCCAACTCATCCTGCAAGCCACCCAAGTCAAATAAGGTTGTTTCCGGCAACGTATCCACCAAAATATCGAGATCGCTGTCATCCGTATCCTTTCCATGCAAAATCGAACCGAATACGCGGGGATTGGCAATGCGGTAGCGGCTCAAAATCGCCATAATGGTTTGGCGGCGCTCTTTGATAATCAGAGAGGGCTTCATGGCAATCTCCTTTTTAATCTGATGGATAAGATTGTAGCTTTACCCCAAGGATAAAACAACTTCACCATTATGCATCACCATGCCGTCTGAAACTTTTCCTGCTTTCAGACGGCCTTTCTGCTAAAATCCCCACCTTAAAAATTTACCTAACCGCAAGCAAATGAATATTTTTTACGAAGAATCCGGCCAGTTTAAAGTCGCTGCCATCGTGCAGAAAAACGATGCTACGTACCAAGTCGATACCCAACACGGCAAGCGTACGAAGGTGAAGGCGAATAATGTGTTTACCGAGTTTAGCGGCGACATGGCGGCGTTTCTGGAGAAAGCGCAGGCGGATGCGGCTGAGATTGACACGGATTTGCTGTGGGAAGTGTGCGGGGAAGACGAGTTTTCCGCCGAAGCGATTGCGGAAGAATATTTCGGCCACGCGCCGAGCCAAGCGGAATTGGCAGCGACTTTGATTGCGCTGTATGCCGCGCCGATGTATTTCTACAAAAAGGCCAAGGGCGTGTTTAAAGCCGCGCCGGAAGAAACTTTGAAACAAGCCTTGGCAGCGATTGAGCGTAAAAAGCAGCAAGATGCGCAGATTGATGCGTGGGCGGCGGCTTTGCAGGCGGGCGAAATGCCGTCTGAAATCGCGGCGGATTTGAAAACGATTTTACACGCACCCGACAAACAGGCTTTGACTTATAAGGCGTTTATCAAGGCGGCGGACGCGTTGAAATTGCAGCCTTATGATTTGGCCAAGCAAACCGGCGCGGTGACGTCGCTGCCGCAATACCTGCTCGACGCGTTTGAAATGAAGCATTATCCGCAAGGCGCGGCGTTGGCGGATATGGAAGTTGCGCCGCTGCCTGAATTGCCGCAAGCCGATGTGGCGGCGTTTTCGATTGACGACGAATCCACCACCGAAGTGGACGATGCCTTGAGCCTGACTGATTTGGGCAACGGCCTGAAACGCGTCGGCATCCACATCGCCGCGCCATCGTTGGCGATTGAATCGGGCAGCGCGATTGAAAAAACGGTGATGAACCGCTTGAGCACGGCCTATTTCCCCGACGGCAAAATCACCATGTTACCGGAAAACTGGATTGCCGCGTTCAGCTTGGATGAAGGCGCATATCGTCCGGCGGTGAGCATTTATTTCGATGTCGATGCCGAATTCAACTTGGTCGGCGAGCCGGTGAATAAAATCGAAGCGGTCAACATCGCCGAAAACCTGCGTATTCAAGCGATTGAGCCGCATTTCAACGCCGAAACCGGCTTGGATGCCGCCGGTGAAGCCATGTTCAACCATCATCAGGATTTGATTTGGTTTCATCAGTTTGCCATCGCGCGCCAAAAAGCACGCGGCAAATACGAAGAAAACCGCGCACCACAATACGATTACAGCGTGGAAGTGGCTTCAGACGGCATCGTCTCCGTGACCCGCCGCGAACGCGGTTCACCCATCGACACGCTGGTGAGCGAAATGATGATTCTGGCCAACAGCACTTGGGCGCAGATGCTCGATGAAAACGATTTGCCGGGCTTGTTCCGCGTGCAGCCGAGCGGCAAAGTGCGCATGAGCACCCAATCCGAACCGCACATCGGCATGGGCGTGCAACATTACGGCTGGTTCACCTCGCCGCTGCGCCGCGCCGCCGACTACATCAACCAAAAACAGCTCATCAGCCTGATTGACGAACACAGCGAAGCCCTGTTCCACAAAAACGATGCCGAACTCTTCGCCGCGCTGCGCGATTTCGACACCGCCTATGCCGCCTACGCCGATTTCCAACGCCAAATGGAAGCCTACTGGAGCTTGGTGTATTTGGAACAGCAAGGCACGAAAGAACTCACCGCCACGGTATTGAAAGAAGACTTGGTGCGCATCGAAGGGCTGCCGCTGGTAACCCGCGCGGTGGGCATTCCGTTTGACACCTTGCCCAAGTCGCAAGTGTTACTCAACATTACCGGATTGGATTCGGAAAAGCAGTTTATCGGTTTGAATTATGTGAAAGCGGTGGCGCCGCAGATTTGATTGAATAAAGTATACAAAGGCCGTCTGAAAACGTTTTCAGACGGCCTTATTATAATTAAATCAATGTTTTCCATCTGCCTAACAAGCAGGCGGTTTTTATTTAGCATCAAGCCGACAGGCTGGCCACCAACTGCTGCACCGCCGGCACGGCCAATACCGCCAACACCAGCAGAATCGCTTTTTCAAAGCCCTTGAGTTTCAGACGGCCATGATGTTTGTATTGCGAATAAAGATACAGCAACACAGAAAACAACAAATATTCCGTGCCCGCCGCATACACAATCCACAGCGCGTACATGGTGGCAATCAGGCCGATAAGTTTGATGCCGATGCTTAAATTCTGTGTGAAGGCAAGTTTGAGCAAAAACGCGCCGATGAGAAAATACGGAATCAGAATCATCGAGGTGGAAATCAGCAGCAGCGTTTCATAGCTGTTGCCGGTCTGCCAAACCAAAAACAGACACAGTTGCACCGTCAGCGTGGTAAACAATAGCGAGCCGTGCGCCACGCTGTTTTGGTTGAGCTTCACAAACGATGGCGGGAAGGCGCCGTTTTTCGCACCCGAGTGCGGAATTTCGGTAGCATACAGCGTCCAACTCAAATACGACGACAACACCGACACAATCAAACACACGCTAATCAACACTTTGCCCCATTGGCCGACCATGTGCGCCAACACACCCGCCATCGACGGATTGGCCATCTCGGCAATTTCGGCACGCGGCAAAATACCCTGCGCCAACACGGTAATCGCTACATACATCGCCAGCACCAACACCACACCCAACACGGTCGCTTTGCCGACATCGGCACGGCTTCTGGCGTGTTTCGACAACACCGCCGCACCTTCAATACCGGTAAACACCCACAGCGTAATCAGCATGGTGTTTTTCACTTGGCTCATGATGCCGGCATCGGGATTTTCCGGCGTGGCCAAACTCGCACCTGTCCAATCGGCCATAAACACATCACTTTTGAAGAAATAAGCCGCCAAACCGATAAACAAAATCAGCGGAAACACTTTTACAAACGTTGCCACCAAGTTCACGCCTGCCGCTTCTTTAATGCCGCGCGCCACCAGCCAATAAATCAACCATGCCACCGCCGATTCGCCGAGAAACGCCCAAAAGGTATTGCCCTTGCCGAATAATACGAAATCGGGCATATCGGTGAACGTGCCGACCGCTTCAAAGGCCACCACCAAATAGCCGACGATGCCGACCGTGGTGCACAACCAATACCCCCAAGCCGAGAAGAAACCGACCATGTCGCCGAAGCCTTCGCGTGCATAAGTGTAAATGCCGCCGTCAAGATCGGGGCGTAAGCGTGCCAACACCGCAAACGAAATGCCCAAGAAAATAATCCCGACACCGGTAATCAGCCAGCCGATAAGCAAGGCTTTTGATCCGGCCACCGAGGCCATGTTTTGCGGCAGGCTAAAAATGCCCGAGCCAATCATGGAGCTGATCACCAACGCCGTAAGCGCGGCCAGCCCGATTGTGGATTTGGAAGACATTAATCTCTTTCTGAATTTTTTGTGGGGGGCGGCAATTTTAACCGATTTACACAAAACCTGCTTAAAAAGGCCGTCTGAAACATACCCTTAGCGCAGAAATTGTATTCAGACGGCCACTAATGTAAACAGGCTTTTCAAATACTTAACCTTCGCCAAGCTTGGCAATGGCACGGAAAACCGATATGTTAAGAACACAACTCACTCATTAAGAAAGACCGACCATGAACTTAAACAGCTTATTGAATTTGGTTTTGAACAGCGTTCAGAAAAACAACACACCTGCCGCAGGTGCCAACAACGGCGGTTTGCTCGGTTCATTGGGCGGCAGCGCCGTAGCGGCCAGCTTGGTGTCGATGTTGTTGAAAAAGAAAAACACCGGTTCGCTGGCAAAAGTCGGCTCATTGGCCGCGCTGGGCATGCTGGCTTACCAAGCCTATCAAGGTTGGCAGAAAAACAACCCGACCAAGCCTGCGCCCTTAAAAAGCGATTTCGAGCCGAATGAAAGCAAAGCCGAAGAACAAAGCCGCGTGTTATTGCGCACCATGATTGCCGCCGCCGCTTCAGACGGCCTGATCGATGAAAACGAGAAACAGCTCATCAGCAACGAGAGCGGCGACGATCCGGCTACTTTGCGTTGGTTGGCTGCCGAATATGCCAATCCGGCCAGCATTGCCGATATCGCCCAAGCCGTCGGCAACGACCGCGCTTTGGCTTCGGGTGCCTACCTTGCCGCCCGCGTGGTGTGTGATGATATGTCACGCAAAGAAATCGTGTTCCTCGCCCAATTGGCCGAAGCGCTGAATCTGGACGAAGAATTGGTAGAAAAACTGGAGCAGCAATTAGGTTTGTAATCCACTGATTGCTACTGATTACACATGATAAAGGCCGTCTGAAAAATCATTTTTCAGACGGCCTGAGACCTTTGCAAAACCCCTCTTAAATCCCATGTAAAGTAACTATAGTTACCAAGCGGCATAATACTTCCCAAACACCCTAAAATCCTCTAAATTCCCTTTAAGCCGAATTTAGAGGATTTTCTTCATGAGCAGCTTCTTCAAACAAACCGTCGAAACTATCGTTGGTAAAGACCCTGACCGCTTTCCCTTGCTCAAAATTCAGCTCATTATCGACTGGCAGCCCATTGCCGATTATCTCGAACAACAAAAAGGCCGCTATACCCGTCATCACGGCGGCCGCCCCGCCTATTCATTATTGTCCATGTTTAAAGCCGTCTTACTCGGCCAATGGCACAGCCTGTCCGATCCCGAACTCGAACACAGTCTCATTACCCGTATCGACTTTTATCTCTTCTGCGGTTTTGACGAACTCAACACTCCCGACCACAGCACACTGTGCCGTTACCGCAACTGGCTGGCACAAAACAATCTACTTGCCGAATTACTGGATTTGATTAACCGTCAATTAACTGACAAAGGCTTAAAAATCCAACATGCCAAAGCAGCCGTTATTGACGCCACCATAATCCAAACAGCCGGCGGCAAACAGCGACGGGCGATTGAAACTGATGAAAACGGTGTGGTTTCAGAAAACACCCCCAGCAAAGACCAAGATGCCCGCTGGGTGAAGAAGGACGGTAAGTTCAAACTCGGCTATAAACAGCATACCCGTACCGATCATGAAGGCTATATCGAGAAACTGCACATCAGTCCGGCCAACGAACACGAATGCAATCACTTTGAACCGTTGCTGCAAGATATTGCCGAAGGCACCAAGGTTTATGCTGACAAAGGATATGACAGTAAAGCCAATCGAGCCTTACTGCAACAAAAAGGACTTTCAGACGGCATTATGCGTAAGGCGCACCGGGGTCATCCGTTAACTGAAGAAGATAAAGCAAGAAATAAGCAATTGTCGAAAACGCGTTATGTGGTGGAACAGAGCTTTGGTACGCTACACCGTAAATTCCGCTACCACCGTGCGGCTTATTTCGGCTTATTGAAAGTGACTGCGCAAAGTCATTTGAAAGCGATTTGTATCAACCTGCTGAAAGCTGCCAACAGGCTTCGTGTGTCTGCTGCCGCGTGAAAAGGGGGAAATGTGCCCGAGAATAGGGAATTTTAGGTAATGATTGGGGATTTTATGTTGAAAAAAAGCTTACTTAGGGCGTGTCCCTAATTTGAATAAGCCCAAAAGAGCCCTATTTTAACCCTATATTCCAACGAAATATAGGCAAACACAAACAATGGCGAGAACCGCAATAACTGACAACATATGGGAACAATTACAAACAACCATGAAAGCGCACGGCTGTCATCAATGGAAGAACGACCGTACCGTGATGGAAGCCATACTATGGAAGCTAAGAACAGGTGCACCATGGCGAGACATACCTATTGAGCTAGGGTCATGGAAAACCGCTTATAACCGCTTTAACCGATGGTCTAAAAAAGGCTTGTGGCAGAATTTTTTTTTGATCTACGAAAAGAAATTGACAAAGAATGGGTATTCATCGACGGAAGTTATGTACGGTGTCATCAACATGCAAGTGGAGCTCGGCGTGGTTTCGATAGAGCAATTGGACAAAGCCGTGGCGGAAACACGACAAAAATACACCTATGTGTGGACTCGCATGGAAATCCGCTCGATTTTAAAGTCACTGGGGGTAACGTGCACGACAGTCAAGTTGCAAACGACTTGATAGAAGTCATACAAGAAGCCCAGTATTTTATCGCTGACAAAGGGTATGACTCGCAAGAAATCAGAGATAAAGCGATAGAACACGGTATGAAAGCTATTATACCAAAGCGTAAAAATGCCAAGAAACCTAACCCTGATTTTGATAGCTACCTTTATAAATTACGCCACTTAGTCGAGAATGCATTTGCACGATTAAAGCAGTTTCGTAGTATTGCTACTCGCTATGAGAAATTAGCTCGTAATTTTAAATCGATGCTTTACTTGGCTTGCTCTATTATTCATGCTAAGTTAAATTGAGGACACGCCCTAGTAACCTAGGTAAGCTTTTTTGATGGTAGGTAGGGTTTTGCAAAGGTCTCGGCCTTTTGCTATTGGCTGACAAGACGAAATCGTCAAAAACTTGGGTATGATTGTAACATCCACATCGATACACTGCTTATCGGCGGTCGAGCCTCCGGCTATCCATCATATATATCTATTGCTTATCAGCCGGTCATTTAAACATCATTCATCTTTTATTTTAGTGTTTTCAATCTACACTTTTTTAAGCTAAGGAATTATTCGGAGGCAGGAGAATTGACTGCTCTTTTAGGTCTGTCCAGAAAGCGAAAAGATGATTCAGTTCAAACGTCGGTAGATTTTTTCGGCGATTTTAATCCCAGCAAAACACAGCGCAAACGCCAAGATAATTTGCACGATACCGGGCAGGGGCAAGCGGCGCAGCAACAGAAAATAAAGCCCCCAGCCGATAAGGTTGCCGATAATATTAATCACAAGAGTAGGGCGCATATTAATCCGTTTTGAGTATCCATATGTTCAGACGGCCTCACCTAAAATGAGGCCGTCTGAAACGCGATTTATAATTGTTCGGCTAATACCTGAATATGTTCAGGGCCGATGCCGCAGCAGCCGCCGACAATACCTGCGCCTACCGCCACCCATTCTTGCGCCCAGCGCAAATAGTTCGGCGGCGTGGTGTCTTGGCGGATTTCGTCCAAGCCGTTATTGGCGGCATTCATCTCGTCTTCCACCGGTTCGAAGGCGTTGGCATAAACACCTATTTTCAATGATTTACCTTGTTTTTCTAATGCTAATTTAGCGCATGCCACTGCCGCCAGCATCACCTCTGGACGGCTGCAATTAAACAGTAAAGCCTCTGCCCCCAAAGTGGCTACGGCTTGCGCCGCCTCTGCCACCGACTCACCCGAACGCAACACCGGTGCATCGTGTTCGTGCGTGTCTTCCAAGGTGAACGACACCCAAAACGGTTTGCCGTCATCCGGCAGACAGCTGCGCCAAAATTCGGCTTCGGCAATGCTGCTTTGTGTTTCTGCCAGCCAAATATCGTTATAGTTTTTTAAGCCGTTGATTAATGGTTTGGCCAACTCAGGCGCGGCCGAAGCGTCGAACAAATCAGGTCGGTATGAGCCAAACAATGGCGGCAGTGAAGCAGCCACTTTCACGTCTTTGCCGCTTTGGTCGACGGCTTCTCGGGCAAGTTGACCGGCGGTGGCGGCCAAGCTTTCGGCTTCTTGGGCAAAGCGTTGCTCGCCAATGTGAAACGGCACCACCGCATAGCTGTTGGCGGTAATCACTTCGGCACCGGCGCGGATATAGTCGACATGGGTATCACGCACGATATCAGGTGCTTCGGTCAGGACCAGTGCCGACCATTCGGGTTGGCGGAACGGTGCGCCACGGCGGTGCAGCTCGCGCCCCATCCCGCCATCTAAAATAATGGGTTTCATGTTTGTCTTTCTGATAAGCGGTTTCATCATAAAGGCCGTCTGAAAAGCTAAAAATGACTTTTCAGACGGCCTGCTTTTTAAGGTTGTTTTTCTTGTTCTATAGTTGCTTCCGCTTCTTTATCTGCCTTTTTAAACCAGCGGTCAAAGCGGATGGTGTATTTCAATTCACCGCCTGATGATTCGCTGCCGACACGGGCAATCGCTTGAATAGAGCGGGTCAGTTGGTAAATCAGCTTGACTGACTGCTCGGCGCTGGTTAAACCGTATTCATAACCAAGATACAGCTCTTGCGACAATTGTTTGCCCACGGTCAGCACCTGTTCGGCCGGATTGAGTTCGCCGGTTTGGGCGTTGCGGCTGCGTTTGCTGGTCATGCCGAAATCGTCCACCAAACCTAAGCGGTCGTTGAGCTGCCCTGCCAACAAAGCACCGGCGGCGGCGGACAATACCGCCTCATCGCCATCGCTGCCGCTGCTGGCACGGTTCAGAATCAGCCACGAAAGTTTGTCTTTTTCGCTCATGACTTCATCGGCCACTAAGGTAATGCGCGGATCGCTCAAATTACCCAGCACTTCCACGCCCGCGCCCACCGGCGACAAGCGGCACTCGGCACGGATATTCAGATTCGGGTCGCCCAAGGGGCCAACGAAAGAAATCGTGCCTTTGGTAATGTCCAAATCCTGACCGTAAGCTTTGTAGCGGCCTTTGACTACCTTCACCGTTCCGATGCCCTGCACCTTTTCACCCGGTCGGGCAGTCAGCTTCAATGTGCCACCCAAGGTCACGTTCAAGCCTTCACCGACAAAGCGCACGCTGTCGTTCAAGTCCAAATCTAAATCCATGAAAATCGGCGTGGTCGCGGCTTGCTCTTTCGGCGGCTCGCCCAATACCACCACATCGTCATCCAAAGTCGGCATGGATGATTCTTGGAAACCGAATTGGCCGAAGTCGGCTTTCAATCCGCCCACCAAAGACACACCGCGCTGCACGTTATACAGCACTTTGGCCCTGCCGCTTAACGCCAAACGGCGGTTCGAGCGGGAAAGTGTGCGGTATTTGTCGAACACGATATCGACATCAACATCGGGATTCACGTCTTCCAATTCGACGCGGCCTTTCAGCTCGACCGTGCCGCCACGATAAAATTTCAAGCTGTCGATGATCCAATGGCGGCCTTGCAGACGCGAGCGCAATACGCCGTTGTCCAAAATCAAACCTTGCGCCTGATTGCGGTAATACAGATTGTCGCCGTTGAGTGTGCCGTTAAACAGCGGATCGCCGACGCTGCCACCCAAATTCACCGCGCCAATCAGACGGCCTTTGATGGTTTGGCCGACCGGAATGAAATTGCGGAACACTTCTAAATTGGCAACATTCAGGTTAATGCGGCCACTCAAAGGCGAAGTATCCAAGCTGTTGCCCTGACCAATGTTGATGATGCCGTCGCCGTTGCCGTAATTGGTGTTGAGCTTTAGATTAGACGCGATGCTCGGTGTGGCCACGCGCCCACCCAACACGGCGGTGCCGACGAAGCTGCCGCTTAAGCTTTGTGCCGATGGCGGCAAGAGCGGGCGTAAGGCGGTTAAATCGGAAATATTGGCGTTCACGCGACCGGTGAGCGGCGCATTGGCCAAATTGCCGCCAAATTGTTGGTTGATGCCAACATCGGCATCCACGCGGCCGAATCGGCTGTGGCCGTCGAGCCGCGCATCAATGCGGTTGTTTTGGAAACGGGTGCGCAAAGACAAAGTGCTCAAGCCCAAAGGCTGGTTGTTTTGCGGCAGAATCACATCGCCACCCTGACGCATGATATTCAGGTAGCCGCGCGCATTTTCGCTATACGACATATCCCAATCGCCGCCCAACACCAGATTATGGCTCACCGGCGGCTGATAGAAATTATGCAACTCGGCCATGTGCAGGTTTTGCGCACTGCCTTTGGTGGTGATGCCGGTACGTTTATCCCACACGAAACTTTGCAGATTCAACACGCCACTCATCGCCGCCCATCGCGCCGGACTCATCGCCACACGTTCGGCGCCGGCTTCCAAATTCATGCGGTTTTGCAGCTTAAGGTTAAACGCGCCGCTGATGTCGAGCGCATTCACCACACCTTTCCATTGGTCGAGGTCTTGATTCAGGCCGCCGTTGGCATCAAGGTCGAGCTTGTAGGGCTTGCTGTCCAAAACCATATTACCGGTGCCGCGGATACGGTGGTTGAGACCGGTACCGTTCATACTCAGGTTGATGGCATCAATCACAGTCGGCGTTTTGCCTGCAAACACAATCCGGTCGCCCACGATTTCTGCTGTCACCGGCTTGGTCACATCAGGCGAGCCTTTGAGTTTGAAATCCAAATCGCGCACATTGAGCAAATCGCCCACACGCAGGGCGCGCGCTTCGCCGGATAAATCGGTTTCCAGCGTTTTGATGCCGTCTGAAAGATCGCCGCCCAAATAGCCTTTGGCATTGAGCAAACCGCTCAAACCAAAACCGAAGCGCGATAAATCGGGGGCGCTGATATTCAGATTCAGGCGGTCGCCTTTTTTGCCGAAGCTGCCGCTGGTATTGATAACATTGGTGCCGAGCTTAAGGTCGGTCAGCGCACGCGGCAGGTGTTGGTCTTCATACAAAATATCGGCCTTACCGCTCAATGACACACCATTAAGCATACTCGGGCCAAACTGCATTTTGCCGCCGAATTTCTGCTTGCCCAATTCGCCTGTCAGCGCGATATTGCCGTTGATATTGCCTACCGGAAGCTGCTTATCCATCTTGCTCGGATTGAAATTTTTACTCACAATATCGAGCTTAAGCAGTTGATTTTTAAAGAGCTGAAGCTCGCCTCCGGCTGTGATTTCTCCGCCGTCCTGTGGCGTTAATTTCACATCTGAAAGCTTGAGCGTACGCTGGCCTTGCAGCTTGTCGGTGAGGATGGAAAGCAGGCCGGTGGTGCGGGCAAAACCGCTGTCGAGCGACCAATCAATGTTCGGCGATGCGGTCTCGCCTTTGACGTTGATATTGCCGTTCAGACGGCCTGCAATGTTTTGTTGCACCGCATCGGCGGCAGCGACATTTTCCACACCGATGGCCAAATCCAATTGCTGCTTGACGGTATCGATGCTGCCCGCTGCTTTCAGACGGCCTTGTTGCAGCAGTTCAAATTCCGCTTCATTGATTTTGACCATGCCTTGTTCGTCAACAGTAAATTCTGCCAAGGCGGCGCGCGCGGGAATACCATTATTATCAGCAAAATCGGCTTGCGTATTGCCCAAGTCCAGCGCACCATCTAAGGCAATACCGTCGGTAAACGATGGCACAAGAATGGCATCAAAGGTCAGGTTGGCTTTGGGCAGCGATGGGATAAACGCCACCGGATTGATGTTGATGCCCTTCACATGCACTTCGCCGACAATATCATTCAGCTGCTTGGCAAAGGGATGCAAGATGGAATTGGCGTGCAAATGTACATTTTCACCATCAAGCAGGATTTGCATATTCACGTCTTGCAGGCTGCCCCAAAAGCGGGTGGTACCGTGGATGGTTTCGCCTTCCAGTTCGCCTTTGGTGTAAATCGCGGTATTGAGTGAAAACGGGCTTTGCAAACCCAACACCACCGCGCCGGCCGATTCGCTCCACGGCGTTTTGGCTTCGGCCAAATTTAAGCGATGCTCTTTGCGGTCGTAATGATAGGCGGCTTTGAGTTTTTCGACGTAGATTGTCTGCTCATCGAAGCTTTTGCCGACAGAGATTTTGCCGGTTTCGGCATGATCGACGAACACGGTCACCGGCAAATCAATGCTATCAGGCAGGCCGTCTGAAGGTTTGTCTTCTTTTGGCGGGGTCGGCTTGGTGACAATGGCGATGTCACCGGCAATTAATTCTTTGATGTGCAGGCTCGGGCGGGTCAATTCAGACGGCACCCATTGCAGCGTGAGCTTGCTGATTTTGATGTCGGCACCTTTGGTTTCAATCAGCCATTCATCACCGCGCACACCGTCAATCAAGGTGCCTTGTAAGGTTTTGGAGCTGATGTTCACGCCGAACCATGACGGGATTTTATAGAGACCGAAGCGCAAGCCGGATTCGGTGCTGGCCACCCACCCCACCAAACCGAGCAGACACACCAACGCACACAACACCAGCCACGCCAGCACGCGCAGCCAGCGGCGTTTGCGCTTAGGCGGCGTTTCAGACGGCCTGTTATCAGTTGGCGGCGTGTCCACCGCAGCGGTAGGTGCTTGTTCTGTGGTCATGGTTACGATAAAAGAAAATAAAGTTTATTTTTCAGACGGCATTTAAAATCATTCAATAGGCCGTCTGAACATCATATGGTGTTTTGCCGCAGGGTAGGGCGCTTTCAGATGGCATCAAAGGCCGTCTGAAACATTAAAAACGCGTACCTAAGCTGATGTGCCAGCGCAGTTTTTTGTCTTGATGGCCGTAAGCCACGTCGAACGAAAATGGCGCCACCGGGCTAAACCAGCGCACACCCAAACCGGTGCCGTGTTTCATGGTCATTTTTTTGAAGTTTGGTGCTGCATCGCCGACATCGTGGAACAAGGCGGCAGAAAAACTTTTGGTCACCGGATATTGATATTCAAAGCTGCCGACCAATAAAGCGCGTTCCGGCAATACCGAATCATTCGGGCCGGCCAACCCGAGGCTGTCGAGCTCATAACCACGAATCGATGAGGCGCCACCGGTACGGAATAATAAGCTCGACGGCACTTCTTCGCCTTCATTGGCATACACATAGCCGGTTTGGCCGCGCACGATGAAGGTACCGATTTTTTTGTTTTCCGGCGTAAAGAAATAGCCGGCTCGGGCATGGGCGCGCGCCATCATGGTGGACGACAACACTTTGCCTAAAGTGGCGCCGATTTTGCCATCGAGATAGTAGCCGTTTTCAGGGCGAAGCGTGGTCTCGATGTCTTGGCGCTTCCATGAGGCAGTGAGCATGGTGGCATGGCTGCGGCCCAAATCGTAATCGGTATCGGGGACTTTGCGCTCTTCAATAATAAATTCCAAACCGACACGGGCATCGATATTATTGCGGTCGCGCACATACCATACACCGCTGGTGAGGGCGTGTTTTTCTAAATTTTGTGTGGTGGAGCGGTTGTAGGCCAGATTGGTGGTCCAGTATTTGCCGTTGCTTTTACGCGGCTGGCTGATACCGGCAGCCAAGGTGGTTTCGTATTTGTCCATGTCCCACACCACCGAGCCGATGTAGCCGCGGTTGAACAAATTGTAGTAATCGTAAGCGATGCGGCCGCCCAAACCGTATTCCGAATCGTAACGGATACCGGTTTCCAATTTATGCAGCTTCACTTCGCTCACATTAACCTTCACCGGCACACGGTCTTGGTTCAGATTGTCAAAATCGGCCTGCACCGAAGCGCCGGAATAATGGCCGTTTTGCTCCAAAGCCTGCTGAAAATCGAGCAGTTTATCCAAGTCGTAAGGATCACCCGGTTCAAAACGCGCCATGCCGGAGACGACGGTCACCGGATAGCGTTTGGTACCGGTAATTTGGAAATCACCGAAATAAATCGGCCGGTTGCTCTCCACCATCACTTCCAAGTCGGCCATGTTGCGATTGGGATCAATAGTCGCCTGTGAATTAGCGATTTTAGCCAACGGGTATTTTTTACGTGTGACCGCTGCGAGCACAGACGTTTTGCTGCTGCTCCAGCGGTCTTGGTCGAAATTGTCGCCCACCGGCTGCTGCCAGTTTTGCATGGCGTTTTTGTAATAATCACCGACATCGCCTTCAGACAACACATCACCAATAATCGCCACGCTAACATTATCGATTTTAGTGCGTGGGCCCGGAATAATGTTGACCACATAACCATCGGTGGCGCGATCGTCACGAATACTGGTTTGGCTGTTGAAATAGCCTTTGGTGCGCAACATGGTTGTCACGTTTTGCGGCGCCTCTTCCGCCAAAAAACCGACTTGCTCTTTATCCAGCTCTTCCTGTTGTTGCTGGGTAATCAGCGGCAAATGGGTTTCCACCATTTCTTTGACTTCGCTGTTGTCAGTTTCAACTTTAACCGGATATTTTGGGTCAAGTTTGACCGTTTCCGTGCTCATGCCCGGCGGCGGCGTGCGTTCCGATTCGGGCACAGGCTCGTAATCATCGGCCTGAGGCACAAACGCATCGGCCGCAAATGCCTGCGCACAGGCCAGCGACAGCGTGGTAAAGAGAATCGGCGGAGTCAGCTTGTTCATATTGCCAAAGAGTACGGGAATTCGGAGGTTTCTGATTCTAACACTATTTATGCCTTCTTTTAACAGCCGAATCCTGCGCTTACATTGCTTTAGGCCGTCTGAAAATCGGAAAATGTTTATTGGGGGCAAAAGTCGTCAACAATTTTTCACCCATACTACATATTATGCAATTTACCAAAAAAATTTAATATTAAAATTAATATATTATTGATTGTAAATTCTTATATTTATAAAAATATAAGAATTTTATGCTAAATTATCTGATTTATGATCAAAATCTTCACCGAAGGTAAAGTTTTATTTTAGAATGTAATTTATTCTTAACATACTTTTAACACAAGGATGAATGATGTCCAGTGAAAACCCTCTTCTCAACGCAGTCAACAGCGTCAGCCTGGTGAAACAAATCGCCATCGGCTTGGTGATCGGTATTGTTGTCGGCTGGATTGCACCTAATGCAGGCCTGGCTGTCGGCTTACTCGGCAGCCTGTTTGTCGGCGCATTGAAAGCCGTGGCACCGGTTTTGGTGTTTATCTTGGTGGTCGCAGCCATTTCCCAACACCGCAGAGGCAACGAAGCCTACATCAAACCGATTATCGGCTTGTATATCGTCGGCACATTCGCCTCTGCTTTGGTTGCGGTATTGGCCAGTATGATGTTCCCAACCCATATCGTTTTATCCAGCGCCAGCGATATTTCCACTACCCCGCCATCCGGCATTGTCGAAGTGTTGAAAACCTTATTGATGAACTTGGTTGCCAATCCGGTGAACGCCATCGCCAATGCCAACTACATCGGCATTTTGGCTTGGGGTTTGGTATTGGGCTTTGCCATCCGCAATCACGGTTCGGACACCACCCGTCAAGTCGTGGCTGATTTGGCTGATGCGATTTCTACCGTGGTGAAATGGGTGATTAAATTCGCACCTTTGGGTATTTTCGGTTTGGTGGCTTCGACCGTGGCCGAAACCGGCTTCGGCGCTTTGGCCAGCTATGCCCAACTGCTCGCCGTATTGCTCGGCTGTATGCTGTTTATCGCATTGGTGGTGAACCCGCTGATTGTGTGGTGGAAAATCCGTCGCAATCCGTATCCGTTGGTGCTGACCTGCCTGCGTGAAAGCGGTGTGACCGCCTTCTTCACCCGCTCTTCTGCCGCCAATATTCCGGTGAACATGGCCTTGGCGAAGAAACTCGGTTTGCACGAAGACACCTACTCCATCTCGATTCCATTGGGTGCCACCATCAACATGAGCGGCGCGGCAATTACCATTACCGTATTGTCACTGGCAGCAGCGCACACTTTGGGCATTCAGGTTGACTTCTTCACCGCGCTGCTGTTGAGCTTGGTAGCCACGGCCGGTGCTTGCGGCGCTTCCGGTGTAGCCGGCGGCTCGTTGCTGCTGATTCCGATGGCGTGTGCCTTGTTCGGCATTTCCAACGATGTGGCCATGCAAGTGGTGGCTGTGGGCTTCATCATCGGCGTGTTGCAAGACTCAGCCGAAACCGCGCTGAACTCGTCCACCGACGTATTGTTTACCGCCGCAGCGGATATGAGCCGCAACCGCGAATAAACATAGTTGATGTACATAAAAGGCCGTCTGAAAAATCTGCTGTTGATTTTCAGACGGCCTTGATTCATTCTGTGCATACAGGTCAAACGATAAGCCGGGTTCTGTCGTTGGACAGTCATTCCTCTAGTCGCACCATTGCTGATGCGCTCCAGCAACCTACCCGAACGCTCGGCGAGTCGCGTCAATGCGTTCTGTTTGGTCTTGCTCCGAATGGGGTTTAGCCTGCTGCGGACTGTTACCAGCCGCACGGTGCGCTCTTACCGCACCTTTTCACCCTTACCTGTGCCTTCCCGCCAGCCTTTTGCACCCTGCTTGCCTTGCCATACTCATGGCTGCGGCATTTCATTTTGCAATGATACAAAAGGCTGGCGAGAATCATGGCCATCGGCGGTTCTGCTCTCTGTTCCACTTTCCGTCGTGTTACCACGCCCGGCCGTTAGCCGGCATTCTGCTCTTTGGAGCCCGGACTTTCCTCCCCGTAAGCCTTACGCGTTACGCGGCGACTGTCTGTCTGGCCTGTATGCGGAAGCGATTATAACACAAGGCCGTCTGAAACTTAGGGTTAGCAGTTTCAGACGGCCTCGTTTCACATCAAAGCAGCAAACTCAATGCTTACGCGCCGTCACAAATTCCGCCAATTGGCGCAAGTGGGCAGCTTTGTCACCAAACGGCTGCAGCAAGGCCACAGCTTCGGCAACCAGTTTTTCAGCGTAGGCGCGCGCTTCGGTCAAGCCCATCAGTTTGACATAAGTCGGCTTGTCGTTATCGGCATCTTTACCGGCGGTTTTGCCGAGCGTAGCGGTGTCGGCTTCGCAGTCGAGCACATCGTCAATCACTTGGAAAGCCAAGCCCAGTTTGGTGGCGTATTGGTCGAGTCGGACGATGCATTCGTCGCTCAAATCGGGGCAGGCCAGCGCACCCAATACCACGGCGGCACGAATCAGCGCGCCGGTTTTCAGGCCATGCATTTCTTCTAGTTCGGCTTGGTTCATCGCCTTACCGATATTGGCCAAGTCAATCGCCTGACCGCCGGCCATCCCTAAGCTGCCGCTGGCTTTGGCGAGCGTCGCCAACATGGCCAACTGGCGCGCGGCAGGCAATTCGGTGGCGCGGCTCAACACATCAAATGCTTGTGTTTGCAGCGCATCGCCAACCAACAGCGCGGTGGCTTCGTCGTATTGCACATGGCAGGTCGGTTTGCCGCGGCGCAGACTGTCGTTGTCCATCGGCGGCATATCGTCGTGAACCAAGGAATAAACGTGCACCATCTCAATCGCGGCCATGGCTTGTTCGACCGCGACATTGTCAGCCTCGCCCAATTCGGAGGCGGCCAACACCAACAGCGGGCGCAACCGCTTACCGCCGCCGAGCGTGACATAACGCATGGCTTCGTGCAGCTTGGCCGGTTTGGTGTGTTCAGACGGCAAGAAACGCTCCAGCAGCAATTCGGTTTGCGCTTGGGCTTTTTGCTGCCATGCTTTTAAATCATTCGCTTGGGTCAAGGTTGAGCTCCTTCAGTTCGCCGGCATCCAAAACCTGCAATTTTTGTTCGACTTCGGCCAATTTTTCTTGGCAATATTGCACCAATTCGTTGCCTTCCTGATAGGCAGCAAGCGCGTCTTCCAGCGGCATATCGCTGCTCTGCATGGCTTGGGTTAAGGTTTCCAAGCGTTTCAGGGCTTCTTCAAAGGATTTTGGGGCGGCTTTTTTCATGGGTATCGGGTAGGAAAAATCAAAGGCTTATTGTAGCATTTTTAAACGTGAAAAGGCCGTCTGAAAGCATGGTTTTCAGACGGCCTTTGTTTTCAGAACAAGCTTACCGCAGCAACTCATCCGTCACGCGCTGTAAAAACTCCACGCGCTCGACTTTCACTTCTCCGGCTTCGGCGGCGGCTTTCACGGCGCAACTGGGTTCGGCGCGGTGGGTGCAGTTGTGGAAACGGCATTGGCCGGCCAAATGGCGCAAATCGGGGAAATAGTGCAGCAAATCAGTCGCTTCCAAATGATGCAAACCGAATTCCTGCAAGCCGGGCGAATCGATGAGCTGGGTTTCCTCATTTAAATCATACAATTGCGCGTGTGTGGTGGTGTGTTTGCCGGAATCGAGCGCGGTGGAAATATCGCCGGTGCGCGCGGCTTGGTTGCCCAACAACGCATTAGTGAGCGTCGATTTGCCCATGCCGCTTTGCCCCAAAAAGATATTGGTGTGGCCTTGCAAAATCGGCTTTAAGGTTTCCGCCCCTTCCAACGCGCGCGTTTCCAGCACGCGGTAGCCCAAGGTCTCGTAAAAGGCGAGTTTGTCGCGCCATTGGGCGGTTTCGGGCAAATCAGCCTTGTTCAACACAATCACTGCTTCAATCTCCGCCGCTTCCGCCGCCAATAAAGCGCGTTGCAACAGGGCTTCGCTCGGGCTGGGCACGGCAGCGGTAACAATCAACAATTGGCTGACATTGGCGGCAATCAGCTTGGTTTTCCACGCATCTTGGCGGTAAAGCAGGCTTTGGCGCGGCAGAAAATCTTCAATCACCACTTGCTCGGCATTAATCGGGCTGATTTCGACTTGGTCGCCACAGGCAAAATCGACGCGCTTTTTGCGTGTGGTGGCATCAAAGGTTTGCCCGTCGGGCGTGCGCACAATGTAACGGCGGCCGTAGCTGGTGATGATTTGGGCGGTGTGGCTCATGTATGGTTTTGCTTGGAAAAAAGCTTATTTTACAGGAATATGCGGCAGGCCGTCTGAAAACTTGGCGTTCAGACGGCCTGATGATTTGAGGTGATTTAGGGTTTAACGTTTTAAGTTCCGTAAATAAAAGTAATCAAACAAACTTTGTCAGCATTGTGAAAAAGAAATGTATTTATCTTTTATTTTCAATTAATTAAAACCAAAAATAATTGTTTTAAAGCAAATGACAGTGCTAAGCGTTTGATAATGTAAGGGGCTTAGGAAGCAAAAATATTAAATTGGGTTATTTCGAAGCATCTTCATTAATATTTTACCTAAATCTTCATGCCGGTGGTTAAACCTAAACTCCGTTTCTTTGAGATGCAGATAAAACATCTCTTTGGAAATACCATGAAATTTAGCCAAACGCCCCTTAGCATAACTCCAAAAAGATTCAATACCATTGATATGTTGCTTTCCTCGAGCAAACTCATTGGAACCATGATGGACACGGTAATGCTTCTCATAGCCCATATCGACAAGACCGTCATATGCTTTCCAGCCGTCAGTATTGATTTCACTGTCAGCAGATATGTGACCACGTATGACCTTGATTAGTGAGGCTTTCGAAGCGTCGGGAACGATTTCCGTATAGACCACGCCATTGCGTTTCAGTATGCCAAATACGATGGTTTTACCTGACGCTCCGCGACCGCGCTTACCCCTGATACGTCGCGCACCAAAGTAAGATTCATCTAATTCGACCACACCGGACAGTGGTGAGCTTTGTTCGCACAGAGCAGCAATCCTGTGTCTGATTTTCAGGAAAATAGGATTGATACTGCGTACACTAATGCCGGTCATTTTAGCAGTATCGGAAGCGGTCAAATCAAGAGCAAAACAGCGGATTATTTCTCTAAACTTTTGCTCTGAAATTTTGCTGAACTTTTGATACTTATTTTTTAGTTTCATATTAGGAGCTTATCAGGTTTTTTGATGATTTTGCTTCCTAAGCCCCAATGTAATTGTGTGTAATTGCGGCTTACCGTGTCGAATGTTAACTTAAAGCCATCAGGTCGATACCGACACACCGCTTTTCAACTTCGGCCTAATCACTTGATGTTGAATAAATAAATTTTGTTCACATCAGCCCTACGCAGTTTGCCGGGCACTTTGCCGGAAACGTCTCCCCCCCATCCGACCGAAAGGATCATGCGATGAATCTGAATACCATTAAAACCATCCAATCCAAGCAATCTTACCCGAGCGTGACCATTACGCTGCCGACTTACCGCACCTCGCCCGACAATGAAAAAGACATTATCCGTTTGAAAAACTTGGTATCGGAAGCGGTAACACGTTTGCAAGAAGAATTCGGCAAACGTGAAACAGCGCACATCGTTGATGAAATCAACCGCTTGGCCGAATCGGTGGATAACCAATACAACCTCGACGGCTTGGTGATTTTTGCCAGCGCAGAATATGCCGAATTGTTCCGCTTGCCTTTCCGTGTGCCGGAGCGCGTGACCATTGCCGATAACTTCCTGACCCGCGATTTGGTGTTTGCCATGAACCGCAGCCCGCTGTATTTGTTAAATGTTTTGAGCGAACACAGCACACGCTTGTTTGTCGGCCGCAAAGAGCATTTGAATGAAGTACATGATTTCGGATTCCCGTTCAGCGTGGAAAATGAAGTTGCCGAAGCCAACCCGAGCCAAGACATCAGCCATGTGCGCGATCAAATCGTCACCGATAAAATGCGCGAAGTCGGCCAAGCTTTGTTGGAAGCTAGAAAGCAATTGTCTGCCCCGATTGTGGTGGTGGGCGTTGACCGCAACATCGGCCACTTTAACGACGGCGCAGGCATCAGCGAAGACGTGATGCTGTCTATCCACAGCGGCCACAACAGCGACAACCCGCACGAACTGGGCAAAGCCCTTTGGCCGGAAATCAAAGAAGCATTAACAGCCGAACGTGGCAAAGTGTTCGACGAATTGAACAATGCTAAGGGCAACAAACTGTTTGTCGGCGGCCTGAACGAAGTATGGCAGGCGGTGACAGACGGCCGTGCTGAATTGCTGGTGGTGGAAGAAGATTTGCACATTCCGGCTCAAGTCAGCGAAGACGGTCGCAAGCTTACTGAAATCAACATCGAAGATGCCAAAGGCGAACATGCTTATGAAGACATTGTCGATGAAATGATTGAAAAAGTATTGGCAGCTGGTGGCCGTGTGCGCTTTGTCGATAGTGAAGCCTTAGGCGAACATGCCGACCGTGGTTTGGCCGTGGTGACGCGATACTAACTTCAATCATGATTGATTAAAAAGGCCGTCTGAAAACTTGGTTTTCAGACGGCCTTGATGATGTTTCAAACTTAAATACGGTTTGCCAATTCTTCCGCTTTACCCACATACAGCGCAGGGGTCAAAGCCAGCAATTGCGCTTTGGCATCGGCAGGAATCTCCAGCGATTCGACAAACACTTTCAACACTTCCGGCGTGATGCCATCTTTGCCACGGGTCAGGTCTTTCAGTTTTTCATACGGATTGGCGACACCATAGCGGCGCATCACGGTTTGAATCGGTTCGGCCAAGAGTTCCCAAGTGGCATCCAAATCAGCGGCCAAGGCAACCGGATTGACTTCGAGTTTATTCAAGCCGCGCAAATGGGCAACCAAACCCAATACGGTATAGCCCACGCCCACGCCCATGTTGCGCAACACGGTGCTGTCGGTCAGGTCGCGCTGCCAGCGGGAAACCGGCAGTTTTTCCGACAAAAAGCCCAACACGGCGTTGGCCATGCCGAGGTTGCCTTCGGAATTTTCAAAGTCAATCGGGTTGACTTTGTGCGGCATGGTCGAGCTGCCCACTTCGCCGGCTTTGACTTTTTGCTTGAAGTAGCCCAGGGAAATATAGCCCCATACGTCGCGGTTGAAATCGATCAAAATGGTGTTCACGCGGCTGATGGCTTGGAAAAATTCGGCCATGTAGTCGTGCGGTTCGATTTGGATGGTGTATGGGTTGAAGGTCAGGCCGAGGCTGATTTCAACGAAATGACGGCAATGGGTTTCCCAATCCACATCGGGGTAAGCGACCATATGGGCGTTGTAGTTGCCGACTGCGCCGTTGATTTTGCCCAAAAATTCCTGCGCTTGCAGATGCTTGGCTTGGCGTTGCAGACGGTACACCACGTTGGCGATTTCTTTGCCGACAGTGGTCGGGGTAGCCGGTTGGCCGTGGGTGCGGCTCATCATCGGTACAGATGCCAATTCGTGCGCCATTTCGGTGAGCTTGGCGATGATTTCGTCCAATTTCGGCAGCAACACGGCTTCGCGCGCTTCTTGCAGCATCAGAGCGTGTGACAGGTTGTTGATGTCTTCGCTGGTGCAGGCAAAGTGGATAAACTCGCTCGCCGCCGCCACTTCTGGCACACCGGAAAAACGCTCTTTCAGCCAGTATTCGATGGCTTTCACGTCGTGGTTGGTGGTGGCTTCGATGGCTTTAACCGCCGCCGCATCATCAAGCGAGAAACCGGCAATCACTTTGTCGATTTCAGCAATAGTAAAGTCGCTGAACGCAGCCACTTCGCTGATTTTCGGTTCGGCAGCCAAGGCTTTGAGCCATTCCAGCTCGACTTTGACACGGGCTTTCATCAGACCGTATTCAGAAAAAATCGGGCGCAGGGCTTCAACGGATTTGGCATAGCGGCCGTCTAACGGGGAAAGGGCGGCAATCGGGTTAATCATGATGGTTTCCTATGGGAACGGTGGATTTCGGATCAGGAAGAGCGGCAGCTTTAAACGCGATGAGGTCGGGTTCAGACGGCTGCCGACGAAATTGGTGAGAATTATACGCGAATTTTGCGTAAAAATCCTGATAATAGGGTAACTTAATGTGTTTGCTGCGGTTGATTTGACTGTGGTTTTGAAATCGATAAAGGTCGTCTGAACATTCAGACGGCCTGAGATTTTGGTTAATCATGATCCAACACCAGCGCCTTTACCCATGCCAACACTTCGCGAATGCGTTTGCGCCACATCACCGCCGCCGAATCACCGCAATTGCGTCCAGCGAAGGTTTGCAGATTTTTTTCCGGCCATTGGTGTCGTGCCAGCCACAAGCCACGTGGTAAATGGAAGCCGTCGCTGACGATAATGATGTCGTGATGATCTTTGAGAAGCAAGGTGCTGAATTTGATGTTTTGATAGGTGGTTTCGGATTGGTTTTCCAGCCACACGTTTTCAGACGGCACGCCAAGCTTCACCGCCATCTCGAGCATGGCTTCGGCTTGGTTGCTGCCATCGGCATCGGTGCCGCCACTCATCAGCAGATAATCGACTTTGCCCGCCCGATACAGCCACACACCCGCTTCGACACGGCTGCGCAAACACGGATTAGGCTTACCGCGACGGTGGACGATATTGCCCAACACCAGCGCCACATCGGCTTTGTGCGGCGGATGCTGCTCGGATTGGCGCACGGCATGTTGTTCGCTGCGGTACACGGCGTAGAGCGCGGCAAAGAAGATCAGGCCGGCCAAAATCAGCAAATAAACAATCATTTTTAAGGTTTTCATGAAGAGGCCGTCTGAAACGTTTCAGACGGCCTACCTTTACATTATTAAGCCTTACACACCCTGTTTCAAACTGGCTTCGATAAAGCCGTCTAAATCGCCGTCCAATACGGCTTTGGTATTGCCGACTTCGTAGCCGGTGCGCAAGTCTTTAATGCGTGACGAATCCAGCACATACGATCGGATTTGGCTGCCCCAACCCACATCGGATTTGCCTTCTTCCAAGGCTTGTTTTTCTTCGTTGCGTTTGCGCATTTCCAAGTCATACAACTTGGCTTTCAACATATCCATCGCCGCGGCTTTGTTGGCATGTTGCGAACGGTCGTTTTGGCATTGCACCACGATGCCGGTCGGCTCGTGGGTAATGCGCACGGCGGAGTCGGTTTTGTTGATGTGCTGACCGCCGGCGCCGGACGCGCGGTAGGTGTCGATGCGCAAATCGGCTGGGTTGATTTCTACTTCGATGCTGTCGTCGATTTCAGGATAGACAAACACCGATGAAAACGAGGTGTGGCGTTTGTTGTTCGAGTCAAACGGCGAGTAGCGCACCAAGCGGTGCACGCCGGTTTCGGTGCGCAACAGGCCGTAGGCGTATTCGCCTTCCAAGCGGATGGTAGCGCGGTTGATGCCGGCGATTTCGCCCTCGTCTTCTTCCAAGATTTCCACTTTGAAGCCGCGGCGTTCGGCAAAACGCGAATACATGCGCAGCAACATGCCCGCCCAGTCTTCTGCTTCGGTACCGCCCGCACCGGCGGTGATGTCGATAAAGCAGTTATTCGGGTCGGCCGGCTGGTTAAACATCCGCTTGAATTCGAGGTCGGCCATTTGTTTTTCCAAACCGACCACGTCTTCCTGCACGGCGGCAAAACCTTCTTCGTCGTTTTCTTCAACCGCCATTTCAATCAGCATGCGGTTGTCGTCGATGCCGGTGGCGATGTTGTCCAGCGTCAACACGATGCCTTCGAGAATTTTGCGCTCTTTGCCGATTTCTTGAGCTTTTTTCGGGTCGTTCCACAATTCGGGATCTTCCGACAAACCGATTACTTCTTCCAAGCGGTCTTTTTTGCCTTGGTAATCCATATACACGCGGATGTCGGCGCTGCGCTGTTCCAAATCGTCTAAGGTGTTGTTCAACTGATTAATAACTTCAGCTTCCATGATTTTCTTGTGCTTTCAAAATTTTAGGGGCGTATTGTACTGGATTTGCGTGGTTTTTTCTATATGGCAAAACCAGGTAACAGGCCGTCTGAAACATGGTTTTTCAGACGGCCTCAAACCTCAATACTGATACGCCGACAATTTGCGTTTGATTTCCGGCAAAGCGGCGCGGGCGGCTTGTTCGCCCATTTGGATGGCGCGTTTTTTCTGGTCAAAGCCGCCGATGGAACCCAATTCCAACACCTGCGGCTTAATGACCACGCTGGCTTTGCCCAATTCGTTTTGCAGCGAGGTGGTGCTCATGATGTTGAGCGTTTGGTCGAGATACGAGAAGAAATCGCGGCTGACGTTTTTCACTGGTTTAGCGGAAATATCCACTGCAATCACAAAATTTGCGCCGCGGTTTTTGGCAGCGGTTACCGGCACGGGTTGCGACAAACCGCCGTCAACATAGCGTCGGCCGCCGATAACCACAGGCTGGAACACGTTCGGAATCGAAGCCGAGGCGCGCACGGCTTGACCGGCATTGCCACGGCTGAACTCCACCGCTTTGCCGCTTTCAAAATCGGTGGCCACGGCGGCGAATTTGCGTGGGAAGCGTTCCATCGGTTTGTCGCCGACTTTTTGATTGATGTAGCTTTGCAGTTTTTCGCCTTTGATGAAACCGCTGGTCGAGAGCGTTAAATCCACCAAATCGGTTTTGCCTAAAATTTCGGCTTCCAATTCCAAGCGGTCGGGCGACATGCCCGAAGCGTACAGGCTGCCGACAATCGAGCCTGCCGATGTGCCGCTCACGACATGCACGGGAATGCCGTTTTCCTGCAAGACTTTGATGATGCCGATGTGGGCAAAGCCTTTCGATGCACCGCCGCCGAGTGCCAAACCGATAACGGCTTTGGGTTTGGCTTTGACAACGGGTTTCGGCGTGGCCACCGGTTGGTTTTTCGGCGAATCGGTGGTACAGGCGGCTAAAGCCAGCGCGCCGGCAGACAGCAACACATAACGGAATGCGGTAGGGAACAGGTTCATGATTTCAGACGGCCTTTTGATGAATAATCCAGTCGTAGTGGAAAATGAAATTATGGCACAATACGAAAATGCCGTCTGAAAATTAATCTAAATTTTCAGACGGCATTTTATTTGATGCTTAAAGACTTTAGCTTTGGTGCCATTCCACGTTTTCACTCAAGAAACCGCCGCTTTGGTGTGACCATAATTTGGCATACAAACCATTTTTAGCCAGCAATTCGGCGTGTGAGCCTTCTTCGATGATGCGGCCTTTGTCCAGCACAATCAGGCGGTCCATCGCGGCGATGGTGGATAAGCGGTGGGCAATGGCAATGACGGTTTTATTCTCCATCATTTTATCGAGGCTTTCCTGAATCGCCACTTCCACTTCAGAATCCAACGCGCTGGTGGCTTCATCAAGCAACAGAATCGGCGCATCTTTCAGCATCACGCGGGCGATAGCAATGCGTTGGCGTTGGCCGCCGGAAAGTTTCACACCGCGCTCGCCGACGTGGGCATCGTAGCCGCGGCGGCCTTTGGCATCGGAAAGATTGGGAATGAAGTCGGCCGCTTCGGCACGCTCGGCGGCTTGGTACATTTCTTCATCGCTGGCATCAGGGCGGCCGTAGATGATGTTGTCGCGCACGGAGCGGTGCAGCAACGATGTGTCTTGTGTTACCAAGCCGATTTGCGCACGCAGGCTTTCTTGGGTGACGTCGTTTACATTCTGACCGTCAATCGAAATGCTGCCGCTTTGCGGTTCGTAAAAGCGCAACAGCAGATTGACGATGGTCGATTTGCCCGCACCGCTGCGGCCGATTAAACCGACTTTCTCACCCGGCTTGATGGTCAGGTTAAAACCATTGAGCAACGGTTTGCCGGTTTCATAAGAGAAATCGACATGCTCGAATTTAATCTGGCCATGATCGACTTTAAGCGGCAGCGCTTTGGGTTTGTCGAGAATGGTGTGCGGCTTGGTCAGGGTCGACATGCCGTCGTTGACGGTACCGATGTTTTCAAACAGGCGCGCCGATTCCCACATGATGTATTGCGACAAACCGTTGACGCGCAGAGCCATGGCGGTGGCAGTGGCTACCGCACCCACGCCGACCGAGCCTTGCTGCCACAACCAAATACCCAAAGCGGCAGTGGAAAGCGTCAGCGCGGTGTTCACGAGGAAGCTGCAAGTGTGCAGCAACGTGGTCAAACGCATTTGCGCGTGAACCGTCACCATAAATTCCTGCATCGACTGCTTGGCATACGCCGCTTCACGCGCGCCGTGGGAAAACAGTTTGACGGTGGTGATGTTGGAATAGGCATCGGTGATGCGGCCGGTCATCAGGCTGCGGGCATCGGCTTGGGCGGCGGCGGTTTTGCCCAGCTTGGGAATCAGGAAACGCATCACCAGCGAGAAGCCGATAATCCAACCGAGAAACGGCAGCAGCAAGCGTGAATCGAGCGCCACCAAAATCACGCCGGAAGTGATGAAATACACCAGCACATACACCACCATATCGGCAATGGTCATCACGGCATCACGCAAGGCCAGTGCGGTTTGCATCACCTTGGCCGACACGCGTCCGGCAAATTCATCTTGGTAAAAACCCAAGCTTTGATTGAGCATCAGGCGGTGGAAATTCCAGCGCAAACGCATCGGGAACACGCCTTGCAGCGTTTGCAGGCGCAGGTTGGATGCAAAAAACGTCCACACCATCGAAAACAGCATCATCGCCACCATGCCCGCCAGCGCCCAGCCTTTTTCGGCAAACAGCGTTTCGGGTGTGTATTGGCCGAGCCAATCAACGACCTTACCCATAAATTGGAACAGCAAGGCTTCCATCACGCCGATCACTGCCGTCGCCAACGCCAGCACCACTATCCATTTGCGCACGCCGTCGATGCTGCTCCAAATGAAACGCCACAAGCCCTTTTCCGGCGTGGTGGGCGCATCGGCCGGATAGGGATCGATACGCGATTCAAACCATGAAAATATTTTATTAATCATCTTGTTATGTGTTTTTTGAAAATCAAATGTTTCAGACGGCCTTTGCAATAGAGCAGGCCGTCTGAAACATTTTGAGAAAAAGTTTTAGAACATGTCTGTGAAAACGATATGGGTAATTTTACTGGAAAAACAAGGCCAAGGCAAATGTTTTACCCGAAACCACACATCAATCATAGTGCTCATATCGGCGCGGATAAGCCGGATAGCCTGCCGGATAACCCACCGGCGTGCTGTCTTGATAGATCACGGTTGTGCCCGGCGGCGCATTGACGTTAACGGTTTTGTGAATCACCGTTTCCGAACGCATCGGCAAATCAAGCACGGCGGTGCGGCCGTAGGGCGTTTCGTGGTACACGCAGCCGCTGAGTAAAATGAGTGTGGTGAACAAATGCGGTTTCATGATTTGGCTCTAAGCGAAAATGAAAAGATTAAAAAGGCCGTCTGAAGAACGATTTTTCAGACGGCCTGCCATTACTTCAGCAAATTCTTCAAGGCCAAACGCACGCCTTCGCCGACGTCGGTGCCTTTCGGAATGCCTTTTACCGCCGCTTTGGCTTCGCGCTCATTGTAGCCCAAGGCCAGCAGCGTGCTGACAATATCGTCGGTTTCGTCTGCGCTCGGAGCTGGGGCAAACAGGCTGTCTGAAATATTTTCCGACACCAATTTTCCGCGCAATTCCAACACCATGCGCTCGGCGGTTTTCTTGCCGATACCGGGCGCGGAAGACAGACGTTTCACGTCTTCTTCGGCCACGGCTTGTGCCAATTCGTCGGCATTCATGGCCGATAAAATGCCCAAAGCGGTTTTGGCACCGATGCCGCTCACTTTCACCAATTGCCGGAAAGTCGCCCGCTCGGCTGCGGTGGCAAAACCAAACAGCAAATGCGCATCTTCACGCACCACCAATTGGGTATAAAGCTGCACGGTTTCATTCAACGCAGGCAGGTTGTAAAAAGTTTGCATCGATACATCGACTTCATAGCCGACGCCGTTAACATCAATGACGATTTGCGGCGGCTGTTTTTCGATGAGTTTGCCGGTGAGTCTGCTGATCATAAAAAGCTCTGGGTTAAGTGGAAAAGGCCGTCTGAAATCGGCAAGTTGGATATGCCTACCGACTGATTGGAGTTTACTTTTCCGCCGTGTTGGCCGACCGGCAGAAAACATCTTTTATTTTATCAAATTTTCTGATACGCCGTTGCTCTGTTCCTCATCAAAGCGGCTGCCGATAAAAATAATCTTCTCAACAAACCACCTTTTGTCGCGAAAAAATACCTTCCATTTATATTCAAATAATTTAAAACTGCAAAATTTATTGCCTAATAGTTATGTTTTAAATTTATAAATTCATGTTTTATATTAAATTGGAACTATTACTTTAATATTCAATCGAACTCAAGATAGTTCGATTTTGGTCGGATTCTTCACTTCTATATGTACCTTAATGAAAGGATGATTTATGGCCGCAAACACCAGCACCCGCCTGCAAATGATTTTTGATATGTACGGCGTGGACATTGCAAAATTAAATCCGTCTGCTCCGGCTGAAAATGAAACCGGCAGAAATATTCCCGATATTCCTGTGCTTGATTTTAGTGATGGTCAACCATTCGTTCCCGATCCAACCTACGGCGATTTTATGCCTGTAGATGTTGAGCGGCCTGATGGCTCTGCAAACCATGGTCAACCTGATATTCCAGTTCTCGATTTTAGCGATGGCCAGCCTTTTGTTCCCGACCCGATTTACGGCGATTTTATGCCGGTAGATGTTGAACGGCCCGATGGCTCTGCAAACCACGGCCAGCCTGATATTCCGGTAGTTGATTTTAGCGACGACCAACCTTTTGTTCCCGACCCGACTTATGGTGATTTTATGCCGGTGAATGTTGAGCGGCCTGATGGCGCCGAAAATACGGTTGGCGATTATCCGGCATTTATCTACGATCCTGTTTACGGTGAATTTATGCTGACCAACTTAGAGCGCCCGCAAAAAGACGCTTATGTCGATTCCATTTTGGATAGCGAAGCTGAGCAACTGCCAGGCGCGGACAGTGTATTTTCGCAACCTGCGGCCACGGAAACCGGCTCCAGCGCCATCGGAGCGAACCTACTCAATACCCCTTACGAAGATGACACGGCCACCATTGCCGCTGCAAATGCTGCCATCGTGTAATCGGTTTAATACGACGTAAAAGGCCGTCTGAAAACAATATTTTTCAGACGGCCTAATCCTTTTTTCTATTTCATCATCAATTTTCTTCCAGCAACACCACCGTCAATTCCCGCTCCGGTTCGCTGGCCAGTTGCTTAGGCAAGGCTTTATTTACTTGGCGGATATCACGCAAAAATTCGCGCTCTACATATTGCACACGCTGGGTCAATTTATCGTGCAGCAAACCGGCTTTAACCGCCAAATGCGTGGTCCAAGTATTCTGCGGCGTAGCAGCAGTATCGGCTTTACCTTGCTGTTGTAATTCAACGATGTATTCTGCCGTCTCGCTGTCGAAACCGGACACCACCAAGTGCCGCGCCAGCTCATTTTGATAATACAGCGGATTGATTTCCTGACGGCGAAATTGTTGGTTTACGGCTTCAAATTCAGCCAAGGTCAGGTGGTAAATACTAAACGATAGCATCGGTTATCCCATGAAAAACGGCCTGCTATGAAAACAGGCCGTCTGAACGATTAAATTGCTGAATCTACGCTGCTGTATGCCAAGCTGCGGACACGGGTTTCGGCTTCATCCGCACGCTCTTGTGCGGTAAACGGACCCATGCGCACCACGTATTCATGGCTGCGTTTTTCAACCGCCATTTTCGGGCTGGTCAAAGAAGAAGCCAGCTGTTCGGTTGTGCGGTTGATGTAGGCTTGTGCATCACGCTCGGTACCGAAGGCTTTTAAATCCACATAGATTTCTTGAACCGGTGACAAGGCAGCAATAGCGGCCGGCGCAGTGTTTTTCGGAGTAACGGCTTTAGGTGCGGCAGCTTGTTGGGTTTTCACACCCGGCACAATTTGCTCGATTTTCACATGAGCTGTGCCTTGGTTAATGAAACCAAGTTTCTGCGCGGCGGCTTTGGATAAATCCATCACGCGGTTGCCGTGGAATGGGCCGCGGTCATTCACACGCACAATTACGCTTTTGCCGTTGCGGGTGTTGGTCACTTTGGCGTAGCTCGGAATCGGCAGGGTGCGGTGGGCGGCAGTCATGGCGTGCATGTTGTAGCGCTCGCCGCTGGCAGTTTTGCGGCCGTGGAATTTGCCACCATACCAAGAAGCGTTGCCGCTTTGGCTGAACGACGATACTTTAGTCATCGGTTGGTAACGTTTGCCTGCTACTTTGTAGCTGCGGTTGGCAGAAGGGTGCAGTTTCTCAGCACGCACGATGGTGTCTTGCTGGGTGACGATGATTTCGTTAGCCTGCTTGGCCAACAATGCACCTTTGGCGGTTTGCGCCGATGCGTTACCGATTGAGAAAACGCCGATGGCAACTGCCGTCAGCGTGGCGAATAAAGTATGGTGGCTAAAAGTCAAAACAAAATCCATTCTTGAGTTAATCACGCAAAGCGCCGATGTTTTCAAGAAAACATCGACACTTAAATCACGATTGTTCAGACGGCCTGTTGATTACATCCCGCCCTGATAATCGTTTTGCCGCCATGCTTCAAACAGCATCACAGCAACAGTGTTAGATAAATTCATGCTGCGACTATCCGGCAGCATAGGCAAGCGAAGCTTTTGCTCGGCTGGCAGGGTATCGAGGATTTCCGCCGGCAAACCGCGCGTTTCAGGGCCAAATAAAAACACATCGCCCGGCCGGAATTCGGCTTTGTCGGGGCGGGTTTTGCCTTTGGTCGTCAACGCGAAAATGCGGCGGCCTTCAAGCGCTTTCAAGCAGGCTTCGAAATCTTCGTGTACCGTCAGTTTTGCAAACTCATGATAATCCAAACCCGCGCGCTTCATTTTGGTGGAATCGAGCGGGAATCCGAGTGGTTTGACTAAGTGTAATTCCGCGCCGGTATTGGCGCACAATCGGATGATATTACCCGTATTCGGGGGGATTTCAGGTTGATACAAAACAATAGTAAACATATAAATCAGTCACTTAGCAGTCAGACAAGATGCCACAGCATCGTGGCGGTGTCAAAATTTTTAGTTATTTTTTCAATTGCGAACGCGCCAAACACCAGCAATAAACCGCGCTTGCGCCCGATGCTTTCAGCATTTTCGCCAATTCGTTTAATGTTGCAGCGGTGGTCACCACATCATCAATTAACAATATCTTACAATTTTTAGGCAAGGGCTTGTTTAGCTTGAAGATGTTACGTACATTGCGGCGGCGTTCATCGCTTTTGAGCGTGCTTTGCGGCGGTTTGTGGGCGCGTTCGACGGTTTGGCGGGGCAATACTTGCCAGCCATATTCGCGCGCCAAACTTTCGGCCAATTCTTCGCTTTGGTTGAAGCCACGATAAAGCCGTCTAGCCTTGCTCAACGGCATGGGCAGCACGCAATCAATCTCAGCGGTATCCAGCCAATCGGGCGCATGGCGGCGCATTAAATCCGCCAACGGCCGCCGCATGCTCATGTCGCTCAAATGCTTAAACTGATGCACCATGCCGCTGACCGGCGCTTCATAATACACCGAAGCCCACATCCGCTCAAATTTCGGCGGCTTTTTCTGGCATTGCCCGCACACCGCCCCACCGATAACCTGCCGGAAACACAAAGGACAGCTGTTGGCCGCATCAGTAAAGTGTTCCGCCAAATCAGCCAAACAGCCGCTACACAGGCCGTCTGAAGCGGAATCGTGGCATAATACGCAGCGATGGGCGCGCCACCACGAGCGTTGTTTCATTCTGCGCCAAAAAGAAAGAACATCCATGCCACACTCTGCGAAAAAAGTTTATCTGATTCACGGCTGGGCGGCCAACCGCCACGTTTTCGACGATTTCATACCGCGTTTGCCGCACGATTGGGAAATGCACGCGCTGAACCTACCCGGCCACGGCGATGCGCCTTTTGCCGATGATTTCGACATTGCCTCCATCGCCGACCATTACGCCGCACAAATCGACACACCGGCGCACATTCTCGGCTGGTCGCTCGGCGGCTTGGTTGCGCTTTATCTGGCCGCACGCCACCCCGACAAAGTGAAATCGCTGTGTCTCACCGCCAGCTTTGCCAAATTCACCGCCGAAGCCGATTATCCCGAAGGCTTGAGCAATCCTGCTTTGGCGAAAATGGTCGGCGCGTTTCAGCAGGATTATGCCAAACATATCAAACAGTTTCTACAATTACAATTACTGCACACACAAAATGCCGACACCATCTTGCACAAAGTATTGCCCGATTTAATCCGCCACGGCGCACCACAAGCCCTACAAGCCGCCTTAGATGCGGTCAACCGCGCCGATGCACGACCTTTTTTAGCGCACATTCAGCAGCCTGTGTTGCTGGTTTACGGCCAAAAAGACGCGATCACCCCGCCGCGCATGGGCGAATACTTACACCGCCATCTGCCCGACAGCCGCCTGCATCTCATTGAAAAAGCTGCTCACGCGCCGTTTCTCAGCCATGCTGATGAGTTTGCCGATGTATATCAACGCTTTATCGAGGCCGTCTGAAATGAATCAAGAACCACGCTGGCAAATCCACCGCCACCTTGCCCAACAAACCGATGAACGCTTGGCATTGGTGCGCCACATCCCGCAACACATCCTGCTGGTCGGTGCCGATGCCGACATCAGCCGCAGCCTGCTGGCCGCGCGTTATCCCAAAGCCACCTTCAGCGAATACGACCCGCGCGCCGACTTTCTTCAGACGGCCGCTGCCGAGCGCAAAAGCGGCTTCTGGCAAAAACTCACCGGCAAACAGATTGAGCAATATTGCCAACCGCTAAGCCAAGTCTTACCCGAAGCCGCCGCCGATATGCTGTGGGCCAATCTCAGCCTGCCCACCGCCACCGAACCGCTGCCCGCCATCTTCCAAAACTGGGCAAGCGCCTTGAAAACCGACGGTTTGCTGTTTTTCACCCACTTCGGCCGAGACACCTTAGCCGAACTCACAGGCCGTCTGAACGCCGCCGGCATTGCCTGCACCGCGCCAATCTTTATGGACATGCACGACATCGGCGATATGCTCGCCGACAACGGCTTCTACGACCCCGTGATGGACACCGCCAAACTCGATTTGAGCTATCGCCAAGCCGCCACCTTTTGGCAGGACATGGACACCTTAGGCATTTGGCAGGCGCTGCAATTTACCCATCCGCAAGCCGTCAAAGATTGTGTGAACCGGATTTTTGCCGAAGAAGGCCATCTGAACATCACGCTGGAAACGGTGTACGGCCATGCGGTGAAAAAACTGGCTTTGCCGCAGGGGGAAAGTTTGGTGCAGTTTTATTCTAAGGGGTAGGTTGTTGATTGGTTTTGGATAAGGAAAGGCCGTCTGAAACAATATTGTTTCAGACGGCCTTGTTTCAAACTATCGATGATTCTTTTAACACTATCTTTCCAACCGTATTATCCATACGATAACGGCTGATTTCACCACGTACAATTAAATCAGCCGCTTGTTCAATCACATCTAAATCGACATCAAACCATTCAGAAGGGGTGTATTGCTTGCCATCCTTTCCAACCAGCTTAAGGTTTAATCTTTGGCCGGCAAAAAATGCATGAATCAGCCGCTCAAAGGTATGCGGATTGATATTACGGCACTCAAAACTCAATACCGGTCGGACTGGGCTTTCTAAAAAAGCAATGTCGTTTTCAGCATTTGCAATCCTATCTTCCACCGTACCCGTGGTAAAACCGATTTTGTACAAATTTTTAAACCGTGCAAGCTCAGGTTTCGGTGAAATAGCTTTCAATACATACAAATAGCCTGTTATTAAATCTTCTTTAGATGATGATTCCAGGCCGTCTGAAAATTCGATTGTTTCATGCAATATGATTTTACGTCCGTTTTCATCTTTATACACTGCACGCGCCAGAGAACGGGTAAGAATATCGGTTTCAGTGCCATTTTCATAAACCACTCTTAAACGCAGGTTAGTACGCGGACTTTGTCGTGCTTCTGTCTCCGCATAACCTGCGATATAACACAACACACCACCCAATAAAAACGCATCACCCGGTTGCAAAAAGGTTTCCGTTTTCAGCCGTTCCATGTGTGCCGTGCCGTTTTGAAGCGCAGCATGTATTTGTTTGAACCATGCTTCAAACCGCCAAAAATCTTTACATGGCCGCCGTTGAGCAGTTTCTTCCCCTGCATAGGGTTTACTGCTGTTATCACGCACGTGGCGGATATGAAAAATTTCGGTATTGCCGGTATCGAGCAAACCCAATGTATCGTTAGCGAAAATATCATCTAAACTTTGTACTTGCATGGCTGCTTGCTGCACCACAGTTTCATCAGATGGCTTCTCAGAGATTAAATTCAATTCATCTCCTGCCAGTAGAATTTCCCTGTGTTCCTTATTATCCAAAGCTGCCTGCCATTTTCTGGCCAAACGTTTTTCATCAAGTGCTCCCTGCGTATCAGGAAGTTTGCCATGCCGTCTGAAAAAATCAGCAATTTCGCTATAAAGCGAATGCAAAAGCTGATGATTGGTAGCCGCTTTTTGTACCGCTTTCACATCCTTCAGCAAACCCAATTCATCATTATCAAAAATATCCTTCAAGCTGCGTGGTGCATGGCGGAGGCGCATTCCGCTTAATTCCATCACTCACCTCCTGCCAATCGTTGTGCTTTTTTATTGCGGATATAAGCTAAAGCTTCAGCCATACGTTTTTCCAACACATCTTCCGCTTCCAATGAAGGATGCCGCCCATTATGTGTCTGCACAAATTCTTGAATGCGCGGCCACAACATCACTGCTTCCTCTTCGCTCATTTGGATACGGCTGGCCTGCACATGGTTTTGAATAGCTTTCAGCAATTCACTGTCGACATTTTTCGAAAGCACTTCATATGCCTGCTGAAAAGGATTAACTTCCCGAATCAAATCAATATTGAGCTTATCCACATTCACAAATTTTTCGCCAAGCTTAATAAACTGATTATTCAGGGCTTTGATTTCACCCGAATGTTTATTTTGCACTTGTGCACCTGCCGGAAGATTACGCTCGGCAATGATTTCCTCCGGTTTCAGACGGCTTTTTTCTTCATCGCTTAAGGTTTCCATATCCACAAACAGATTTCCGATTTGCACAAAACGGCCTTCATTTTCAACTTGTGCATCATCCGGCAAGCTGTCGCCTGCTACCAAACCACCGCTGCCATTGGCCACCATAATGGTCAAAACACCTTGTACAATCTGTTCCTGCTCTTCTTCAGTGGCATCAGGATAACGTTTAGCCACAATTTGAGGCAGCAGCACTTCATTTACCGTTTGTGCAGGCGCATTTTGATTGACATAACTTTTGGCTGCCTCTGGATTTTGCGTAAGCGTGGCAATGATATCGGTACCGTCACTATTTAAAATATCCACTACCTTTTTGGAAACCGATACAGCAGTATCATCCACCATCACCGTACCGACCGGCAGAATTTCACCTTCAACCATATCGGAGCGGCGGCGGAAAGTAATATTGGGCGCTAACACTTGCTCCATCAGCAACGAAAGCGTAATGGCTTTCAAAAGATTGTTTACCGATGCTTTCACATCTTCATCGGCCGCATCGGGCTGGGCAATTAAGTTGGTAAATTGTGCATGACTTTTGCCTTCGCAATCACGGGTGGCACGGCCGATAATTTGCACCACTTCCGTCATCGAACTGCGGTAACCGATGGTCAACACGTGCTCGCAAAACGGCCAATCGAAACCTTCTTTCGCCATGCCCAAAGCAACGATAATATCCACATCATCACGATTTTTGGCACGCCGCAGATAATCCTGTATCAAAGCACGGTCAGACATTTTGCGGTCATCTACCAAATCAGCTAATTTCAGCAAGCGGCCGTCTGAAGTTTGTACCGTAATGATGCCGGTATCGCGGTCTTTGCCCACAAATTCGCCCAGCACGCTAATAATATGGTCAACCGCCTCATATTTATCCACAGCAGCTTCGCCCGAATTCACATTCGGAATATGGATAATCGTTTTCTTCGTAGAATCCAACACTTCCTTAAGGGCATCCATATACCGCCCCTGATAGAAATGATAGCCTAAGCCCAATGATTTCAAATATTGATAGCCGTTGAGCTGTTCATAGTAGGTATAGGTTACTTTTTCAAATTTCGCCTCGGCCTCTTCAGTAAGAATCGGCACGGTATCGCCACGGAAATAAGAACCGGTCATCGCCACAATATGCGCCGACGATTCAGCCATCAATTTATCCAACACAGCGCCCAAACGGTTGCTTTCCTCCGCCGATACATGATGGAATTCATCCACCGCCACCAACACATCATCAAACGCTGTTACATCATTCAAGGCATCAAAAGCAAAACGGAACGTAGCATGGGTGCAAACCAATACATCATCGTCTCCGGCCATAAAGCGTTTGAACGCATCCACCTTGCCTTTATCGCTTTCCGCACCGCCGCCGGTGCAGAGATTGTTTTCAGGTTTGACGCGCCAATCGGCCAAAAAACCGTGTGCACTTAAATCCGTATCGGCAAAAGAGCCACCGATAGACATTTCAGGCACGGCAATAATCGCTTTTTTGATGCCTTGATTGATGAGTTTGTCCAAAGCCAAAAACATCAGCGCACGCGATTTACCCGATGCGGGCGGCGCTTTGAGCAACAGATATTGCGCATCACGTTTGGCAAATGCTTTGGCCTGCATTTCGCGCATACCCATATTATTTTGCTGCGTACTCGCGCCCGTTTGCGCGTATTGGACGTTTAGAAGTGAGACAGTCATGTTGTTTTCCTTTTATGTCGGCAGAGACGAACCGCCACGTTGTTCCTATCGTGTGAATTACGGTAGATTAAGGCCGATTTTTCAGTGTTTTTTCGCGGCCGTTTTTTCTGCCCCAATCAACTTTTCATACAGGCCAAACAGAAATTTCACTCGTTCAAGGCCGTCTGAAAAAGGTTGCGGACGGTAAAGCCTGTCGACTGCTTCATCCAGTGCACGGTGTGCAGCGCGTAAAGAATCGGGCATTTTTTCAGGGTCGTACAGCTGCGCCAGTGTATGCGCAGGAAAATCATCGCGTGCTTCCAACACTGCTTCGGCCAATTCGGTGATTTTTGCCTGCTGTGCGGTAGAAACTTCAGGCCACGGGAAGGTGTTGTAAACAATAGTTCCTGAATAGTTAAAACGACTTTCCAAACGACCCGTTACTACCCGCATCCAATCATTGTGCATGGCTGAATTGAGAATACCGAATTCATAAAGGGTAGCGTTGGGAATCATTTGATTACGGTCAGTCGAAATCACATCACTGTTGAAAAAATCCATCGGTACATATTCACGGCGCTCCGATGAAACACGGGGGACGAGGATGTAGTTACCGGATTTTGGATGGCGGATTTCATCAAATAAATGTGGTGTCGCTGCTTTCTTTACTGTTGCTGCTTTTTTACTTGCCAGCCGTACAGATCGAACTCTCTCTACACGCTTAGCAATTTCAGGATATTTTTCAGGTAAGCCTTCCAACTCTTCCTTATCCATATCGCGCAACCAAATACACCAGCGTTCTTGGCCATTGATAAACTCTTCCGAACCAAGCAGTTTTTTAATCCATTTTTCTGCCTGTGGTTCAGCAGCAAGCAAGGCTTCTTTTTCGGCAGGGCTCAAAATCAGATTGCCGCCCTCAACAGGTTTGTTTCCGTAAACCATTGGGGAAACTTTGCCCAAAGGCGTTTCCCGTGCTGCCACGGCCAGATTGCTGCCTGCAATCAGATACGGGCTGATATTGGCCACATTTTGCGCGCGCCATTCTTGATCAACGAGTTTAAACAGTTTCATATCTTGCCCATCGCCATTCAGACGGCCTGTTTCTTCCTCTGAGCGTTGTTCCGGCACCAAACCGATAATCACCACATGCACAGCGGCTTTTGCTTTGGCATTATTGACCCACGGAAACGTTTGATAAGCAAAGCCGATACGTACATCTAAGGCAAAAACAGACGGCCACAATGTTGCCACTTGCTCCCCTTGGCTGATGGAGTTGGTCGAAACCAATGCAAGCTTGGCACGGCTGTTTCGAATATATTGCGCGCCCTTCCAAAACCAGCAGGTTACATAATCCAATACGCCATATTTTTTCCAGCCTGCAAACACCAAATCCATGTCTTCGTTTTGGCCTTTATCGCGGCTGTTGCTGCCACCAAACGGCGGATTGCCGACGATATAAACTTCGTCTTCCGACCTGTTAGCGCGCGGGCAGAAGCTTTCCCAGTCTTCACGCAATGCATTGGCCGCTTTAATGTTGCCACCGCTTTTTAAAGGCAGCGTAGGCAGGCTGTTGCCCAATTCATGCTCGTAAAGCAGATTCATTTGGTGTTCAGCCAGCCACAGGGAAAGCATGGCTATTTCGTGGGCGAAATCGTCAAGTTCGATACCATAGAATTGGTCAAGACGGATTTGGCTGTGAAACATGGCATTACTGTCTAAATCCTTAATCATCTTGAAAATTTGGATTTCCAGCTTACGCAATTCTTTATAAGCAATAATCAGAAAATTTCCCGAGCCGCAGGCAGGGTCGAATATTTTGACTTTACCCAAGCGCATGGCAAGGCTGTGTAAGGCTTTCAGACGGCCTTCTACACTGGAATAACGTTTGAAAATATCATCAAAGGCCGTCTGAAAACTGTCGAGAAACAGCGGCCGGATGGCTTTCATGATATTGGGTACGGATGTGTAATGCTGCCCCAAGCGGCTGCGCTGCGTAGGGTCAATCACACTTTGAAACATGGAGCCGAAAATATCGGGATTGATTTCCGACCAGTCGAGCTTGCTGCATTCAAGCAGCAAACGACGTGTGCGGACGGTAAAGGCAGGAATCGGTTCATCCGCGGCAAATAATCCGCCATTCACATAAGGAAAGGCCGCCAAATGCGCGGGCAGATGGCTGCGCTTACTACTTTCAGATGGCATATTCAAAACAGCAAAAAGACCGGATAGGATTTCGTCAATATTGCTGCCATCTGAAAGGCTGTGGCTTTCGATAAGCTTGGTGAAACTGTCTTTAGGGAAAATTTTGGTGTCTTCGGCAAAGAAACAGAATAAAAGCCGTGTCAGAAAAACATTAAGCGCATGAATATCTTCAGGCTTTTCCAGCGCGTTATTGAGGCGGATTTGGTCAAAGAGCCGCCCCATTTTTTCAGCGGCTTTGGTATCGGCCGGATTTTCGATGAAGTCTCCGCTTTTTTCCAAACCGGCCAAGGGTAAGAAAAAACCGTAGTTTTGTGCCAAATCGGCAAAAGCGCATTCGAGCGTATCATCAACCTTGGTATCATAAGCGGCAAAGTTTTGATAGTCGGTCGTGATGAAAAAGCGGATTTTGTTTTTTGCGGCAGAGGACAATGACTTAAGCTTTTGCAGCTCGTCATATACATCGCTGCCTGCTTCTAATGGCTTGAAATAGATTTTATGGGATAAGGCCACTTCACCCAAAAGCGGCATATCGGCAACATTCACACCACCATTGTTTTGCAGTCTGGTTATGGTTGCCTTAGGAGTGTCGAATAGTCTTAGAAATTCGTAAATGAAATTAGATGATTCGGCTCGGCTCGGCTCGGCTCGGCTCGGCTCGGCTCGGCTCGGCTCGGCTCGGCTCGGCTCGGCTCGGCTCGGCTCGGCTCGGCTCGGCTCGGCTCGGCAGTTATTTTAATTAACTGATCATATAATTTGGTGAGATTTACAGCCATTTTCTGGATTTCCTATTGTATTTGTTGCATTTTTTCTACTTAGGCCGTCTAAAAACGCCAGCCTTTCAGACGGCCTTTCTTCAACTCAACACTTACCCAATCCGCTTAAACGGCGGCAAACAAGCCAAGAGTTGCTGGCCGTATCGTTGGGTTTTCACGCGGTTGTCGAGAATGGTGACGCGGCCGTAGTCTTGTTCGGTGCGGATCAGGCGGCCGACGGCTTGGACGAGTTTGATGCTGGCTTCGGGCACGGTGATCTCGATGAAGGGGTTGCCGCCGCGCTGTTCGATCCAGCGGTTTTGGGTTTTTTCAATCGGGTTGTCGGGCATGGAAAACGGCAGTTTGGCGATGATGACCTGTACGCAGGCTTCGCCGGGTAAATCGAGGCCTTCGGCGAAACTGTCGAGGCCGAAGATGATGCTGGCTTTGCCTTCGCTCAAGGCTTGGTAGTGGCGTTGCAGCAGCACGGTTTTGGGCAATTCGCCCTGTATCAGCAGCAGGGGCAGGTATTCTTCAGGCAGGCGTAGGGCGACGTCTTGCATTTGTTTGCGCGAGGAAAACAATACCAGCGTGCCGATGGCTTGGTCGGCGGCAATCAGCTTGGGCAGCCATTCGACGATGGCGGCGGTATGGGCATGGGGGTCTTTCGGGCTGGCGTAAATCGGCGGGATATAAAGCTCGCCCTGTGCTTCAAAGTCAAACGGGCTTTGCAGCGCGAGGGTGGTGGTTTGCGGGAACCAAATTAGACCGGTTTGGCGCAGCAGCAGGTTGAAATTGCCCAAAGATTGCAGGGTGGCGGAAGTCAACACCGCACCGGCGGCGCGGCGCCACAGGCTGTTGGCAAGGTGGCTGGCGCTGCTGATGGGGCTGGCGTTGAAAATGTAGTCGTTTTTGTCGTCCACGCGGCGGGTAATCCATTTGGCCAGTGGCTCTTCTTTTTCTTTCGGCACGGTGGAAAACAAATCCCACACGGCACCGATTTGTTCGATGCGGGCGACAAACAGGCCAAATTCGCTGCTTAGGCGGTCGATGAGCGCGCCGTCTTGCTCTTTGTCACGGCGACTGGCGGATAGGGCGTCGTTGAGACCGTAAACGTGTTTCAGCAGGCTGCGCGCGGCCACGCCGGTGTTGGACACCAACAATTCCAAATCTTCGGGGATTTTGCCGTCTTCCCACAGCCACATCGGTTCACTGCTTTTGCGGCCGGTATCGCTGTCGTATTCGCCGGCGTTGAGGCCGAGTTTGGGCTCTTCGGCAAGGTGGAATTGCCACTCGTGCAGGCTGTCGAGCAGCGACACGGCGGCTTCGTCGGCTAAGTTCGCCAGCTCGGTTTTGTCGGTGAGGGCGGCGATTTTATTAGTAATTTGCGGCAGTTTTTCCAAAGTCCACACGGCAGTGTTCCACGAATGCTCGGCGGCAAACTGGCTCAAGGCTTTTTTCGGCAGGTGATGTGCTTCGTCGATGCAGTAGAAACTGTTTTCCGGCGCAGGCAGAATCACGCCGCCGCCCATGCTGATGTCGGCCAGCAGTAAATCATGGTTGGCAACGACGACATCGACTGTTTCCAGCGTATCGCGTGCCAGATAAAACGGGCATTCGGCGCGGTTGGGGCAGGCCGCTTTCAGACAGCCGTGGCGGTCGTTGGTGACTTTAAACCAAATCACGTCATCGATTTTTTCCGGCCATGTATCGCGGTCGCCATTAAAGCGGCGCGCGCTGAATTCATCGGCCATTTCGCGCAAAAGCTGGATTTCTTCGGGCTTGGGTTTGCTGTCCCACAACACGGTGGGCGCTTCAAAGCCGAGCAGGTTTTGCTGCGCGTTGCCTTGGGTGAGTTGATAGAGTTTGTAGGGGCAAAGATAGCGACCGCGCCCTTTGACCAAGGCAAAGCTGAGCTCCAAACCGCTTTTTTCCACTAAAAACGGCAAATCGCGCTCGACCAGTTGTTCTTGCAAGGCTACGGTCGCGCTCGACACAATCAGCCGCTTGCCACGCGTTTGCGCCATGATGCCGCCGGCCAACAGGTAAGCCAGCGATTTGCCCACGCCGGTCGGCCCTTCAATCACGGCAATGCTCTCGCCTTCGCGCTGCGGTGCCTCACCGCCCTCTTCACGCGTCTGCGTGCGCGAAAAGGCATTGGCAATGGCCGCAATCATCTCCCGCTGCGAGGCGCGCGGACGGAAATGCGGTAGGCTTTTGCTGATGTTTTGGTAGTGGTCGCGAATAGCGTTTTTTTCTAAATCGGTGAGCATGAGGCCGTCTGAAAAGTTTTGGAAAATAAGGTGTTATTTTAGCATTTTTGCGAGTCAAGGGTTGTGGATAAGTGATGAGGCCGTCTGAAAGATTTCTATGCTTTCAGACGGCCTCATCAATGTAAAAACGAAACAATGGGCAGAATACTTTTCAGACGGCCTATTCGGCTTTTTTACCGTCAAACATCTGCCGCAAGCCCCGTTCTATGGTGTCGATTTGTTTGCGGTATTCACGGCAATCGCGGCACATCGACAAATGGATATGTACACGCAATCGCTGCTTGAAAGAGAGCGGGGTTTCATCGTGTTGCTGGGAGAGCAGGCGGGTGATCTGTTTGCAGTTTCTCATGGTGTTATCCTTGATTGAACCATTTGATTTGCAGGCATTGGCGCAAACCTTCTCGGGCACGGTGCATGATGGTGTGGTAATTGGCGGCAGACAGGCTGCATTGGGTACGGATTTCGGCGCTGTCTAAGCCGAGAATCTCTTTCATCATAAACACGCGTGCGGTGTTTTCGGGCAATCCGTACAAACATGCTTCCAACACGATGTAGAAATGTTTTTCATTCAGGCTTTGTTCGGGCGAACCCCAGCTACTCGGGCGGCCATGCGCCTGCCAATGGCCTTGGCTGTTGAACAAGCTGTCAAAGGCTTCATCAAGCATTTCTTCTTCGTGGCTGATAAACACGGCGCGCTGACGGCCACTTTGGCGCAAGCTATCGATAATTTTGTTTTTCAAAATGGCAAACAGCCAGCTTTTGACGTGTGCCTCGCCTTTAAAACTTTCTTCGGCACGATATGCTGAAAAAAAGGTTTCCTGCACCAAATCTTCAGCCAAGTCGGTTTGATCGGGCAACTGAATACAGGCAAAACGCACCAGATGACGGCGGATTTCATCGAGTTGACGCTGGCTTAAGCTGCTCAGGCTCATGGCTGCTGCTCCGCCAAAATACCTTCTGTATGCCATGTTTGCCAACGTGCCGCCAATTCTTCTGCCCAATGCGGATTTTCAGGCGGCATCCATTCGGCCAACATCGCTTGTAAATCAGCCAAATTCATCGGATTTTCCGATAAAGTTTGCAGCAATAGCGCGGTAAAATCATCGGCTTCACGATACCAAACCACATCTTGCGCATTACGCCACACCAGCATTGCAGTTTGGCGTTCACTCAAATCCTGATGCACTGCATAATCATAATGGCGCAAAAATGCTGCCTCCGACAAGGTATAAACCGCATCGGCATCATACGGGCGCATAGGTGCAATGATGGCGGTTTCTGTCAAAAGCTGGGTATGCTCAAAATCCATCAAGGCCAACATGCCGTCTGAAAATAAGTTGTGTTGGCGGCAGTATTGTAAAAATTCACCGGCAATTTCCTGAAAATAAGGCGATTGCGCCTGCCCTTCGCGGATAAACTGCATTTTAGCGGCCTGCCAGCTTTCAGCATCGCCATATTGCGGCGTTTCGGTATAGCAACGGTCGATAAAGCTGTGGATATTGTTGTGTACCAAACGCACATAAACAGCCAAACGTTGGCTGTCAAAATCCTGCGCGTTCCCATTCCCACCCGCCCGAATAGCGGCGGCAAAGCGTTGTTGGTATTCTGCGGACGTTTCAGACATGAATGTAAGCCTTTTGTGCGTTTTGCTGGTAACTGCGGATACGGCCGACTTCAGCCGTTAATTCTTCAAACGGCGGAAAATTAAAATCGCGCTCAAGTAAAGTGGGCGGAATTTGCGGCAATGCGGCATAAGTATCCGCCAATAAATCCCATACATTGCCGCACACAGGTGCACCGTGGGTATCAATCAACAAATCTTCTGCTTCTTGGTCATAGCCGGCAATATGGAGATAACAAACACGGCTTTTGTTGACTTGGGCCAGGAAATCGGCAGGCTGAAGCAAACCGTGATTCACCGCATTAACGTAAATATTATTCACATCTAAATGTATGCCGCAATCTGCTTCATCGGCTATGGCATTGAGAAATTCGACTTCATTCATTTCAGCCAAAGGGGAATGCAGGTAATACGAAGTGTTTTCCACCGCAATACGGCATCCGAGCATATCTTGCACCTGCTTTACGCGGGCGGCAGTGTGACGCACCATTTCTTCGGTAAATGGCAATGGCAGTAAATCATAAAGATGGCCGCCATCATGGCAATAACTCAAATGGTCGGAGAAAAAACGGCAGTCGTATTGCTGCATCATCTGTTTGATACCAGCAATCAAATCAATATCCAATGGGTCTTGCCCACCCAAAGAAAGCGACAATCCATGCAAAGCGAGCGGCAGCTTTTCTGCCACACTGTCAAATTGTTTGCGTGCATGGCCGCCCATTTTCAACCAATTTTCAGGGGCAGCTTCGATAAAGGCAATGGGACTATCATCAGGCAGATTGAGAAAATCTTCCGCCAAATCGCGGCGATAACCTAAGCCTGTGTATTGAATCATGATTTGTTGTTCCTATTATTTTCAGACGGCCGGTTTAATGTAAACCCGTTGCATTTATTTGTTATTTTATCTAACAAAGCCCCAGCCTTAAATTAAATCGGCTTTAAACGGCATCTTTATCATCTTACATCATAAAAATGCCGTTGCGACCGCCTTTTCAGACGGCCTCAAACAGCGAATGCCGTTATTTAGAACCGCATTTACCTTCGCCACATTTACCTTCAGCAGCTTTGGTTTGAGATGCGCTTGCACCACATTTGCCTTCGCCGCACTTGCCTTCGCCAGCTTTGGTTTGGGCAGCAGATGCACCGCATTTGCCTTCGCCACATTTACCTTCACCGGCCTTGGTTTTAGAGGCTTCGGCAGCAGCCGGTTTTGCTGAAGTTTTTTCAGTTGCCTGAGCACAAGCCACTAAAGACAAAGACAATGCGCTGGCCAAAGCAGCAGCAGTTTTTTTATTAATCATGTGTTTTCCTTTCCAAAAGAATGTATTAAATGTGAAGTAAAACGTTTTAAGTCCGTTTTGAGACTATAAATCTAACCAAGCAAGCTGCTTTTCAAACATCATCGGCGGTCAATTAAGGCATCCAAAGAAAAACGGCCTGCCCCTTGGAAAAGCAATGGCAATAACACCACTAGATAAATTAATGCCATTTTGTAGCCGCCTTCACCGACGTTGTAGCCTAATCCGGCATGTACTGCCGCCCAAGCGACTAGTGTCAAAACCATTAATCCGGCTGCGGCAAAGCGAGTCGCCAAACCAATAAGTAAAAGCAAAGGCAATATCAATTCGGCAAACATTGCTAATTGCCAGTTGATTTCCGGTGAGAGCCATAAAAAGGGTGGCGGAAATTTCTCGGCAATTTCGGCAAACCAGTTGTCACCACGCCATTTTTCTAAACCTGCTTCAAAAAATTCATACGCGGCAAACAGACGTAGCACCAGTAAACTGATTCCGGTCTGCCAAAAGGTGACTTCTTTCATGAATTATCCATTCCGTTTTAACTTGTTTAGTGAAGATTTAGACGAAACAGCATGATAAAACTGACAAATTTTTTCTAAATTATTTTAGTTTATTGTTTTTAAATTAAATTTAGTAGAAAATTTTTAATTAAAGGTTTTAGATTCATCGCAATCCAGCTGAGCTTGTTTTCAGACGGCCTGAGACCGCTGAAAATCCCAGATTGGAGTGCAGTTCGAAGTAAGAGCAGCGCATAACGAAGAAATATGCCAAAGATGGGGATGTTGCAAAGTCATCATCCTGTTTGATTGATTTAAAACTCACCCACAATCTCTAATATCGTTTCCCCATATTTCGCCAGCTTCTCTTCGTTTACCCCATGAATTTCTGCCAAATCTGCCATGGTTTGCGGTTGTTTCGCGGCAATGGCACGCAGGGTCACTTTGCTGAAAATTTGGTGAGGCTCGATGTCTTCAACGCGGGCGGTTTTATTGCACCATTCGAGCAATTCGCGCATAAGTTTGCGCGTGCTGACCGCCTCATCGTCTAACGAATCGGCGAAGGGATAACAGGCCGATAAGATGTCGGTGGCGTAGCGGCCGATTCTGACTTCTCCTAAACCGTGTATGCCTTGTAAGTCCAAATCGGTTTCAGGGGTGAGGCGGATCAGGTCAAGCAGGGTGTCGTCGCTTAAGATTTTGCTTAAGGCCACGCCTTCGGTTTGGGCTTGTTTGTTGCGCCATGCGGTGAGGGTTTGCCACATGATTTTGTCACGTTCGCTGGTCAGGCCGTCTGAAATGTTTTCGCTTGCACTTTCAGACGGCATATCTTGCCCATTAACGGCCGCTTGGCAGACTTCCAAGATTTCCAAGCCGAAACTGTTAATTTTGGCTTCGCCCAAGCCGTAGATTTCGTGTAATTCGGTTAGATTTTGCGGCAGCTTTTCCACGACATCGCGCAGGGTTTTGTCACCGCAGATAACATAAGCCGGCACTTCCGCCGCTTTGGCTTTTTCCATGCGCCATTTGCGCAGCGCCTGCCAGATGCGTTCTTCGCGCTCGGTACGCAGCCATTCTTCTTTCGGTTTCTGCGTAGCGGCTTTGTCGCGTTTGAGCGGGCGTAACCATACTTCGGCTTCGCCTTTTAATACTTTGCGGGCATCGTCGGTGAGCTGTAAAGATTGGAATTGCTGGGTATTGACGGTGAGATAACCCAAGCTGATGCATTGGCGGATGACGCTGCGCCATTCTTTGTCGGTTAGATTGTCGCCGATGCCGAATGTGGATAACTGATCATGCTGATTGCGTTGAATCCATTCGTCGCTTTTACCGCGCAACACGTTGGTAACGTATCCGGCCGCAAAGCGTTGGCCGACACGGTACACGCAGCTTAACAGTTTTTGAACCAACACCGTGCCGTCAAAACGGATCGGCGGATGCAGGCAGTTGTCGCAATGGCCGCATGGTTGCGAAGTTTCGCCGAAATGCCGCAGCAGCAATATGCGGCGGCACTCGGTGGTTTCGCACACCGACAGCATGGCATCGAGCTTTTGCATTTCGACTTGCTTTTGCGCTTCATCGCTGTTGCCTTCAGCTATGCGTTCGCGCAGCAACACCCAGTCATTCAAGCCGTAACACAACCAACTTGCGGCAGGCAGACCATCCCGCCCCGCGCGTCCGGATTCTTGGTAAAAATGCTCAATGCTTTGCGGCATATCGAGATGGGCGACAAAGCGCACATCGGGCTTATCAATTCCCATGCCGAAAGCCACCGTCGCCACCACAATCACATTATCTTCGCGAGTAAAACGGCGTTGATTGGCTTCGCGCACGTGCATGCTTAATCCGGCATGATAGGGGATAGCTTCTAAACCGTTGTCGCACAAAAACTGCGCCACATCTTCGACTTTTTTGCGGCTTAGGCAATACACAATGCCGCTTTGGCCGCTCATTTGCTTGTGGATAAAATCAAGCAGCTGCTTTTTGCCGTTGTTTTTTTCGATGACTTGGTAATAGATATTCGGGCGGTCGAAGCTGGCGATGTATTCGGGCGATTGCTCGAGCTGAAGATAATGCTTAATATCGGCGCGCGTAGCAGCATCGGCGGTGGCGGTTAAGGCGATACGCGGCACCTGTGGATAACGTTGCGCCAACATGCCGAGCTGCTGATATTCGGGTCGGAAATCATGCCCCCACTGGCTTACGCAATGGGCTTCATCAATGGCAAACAGGCTGATTTTTTGTTGATCGAGAAAACGCAGAAAACGGTCGGTAACCAAGCGTTCAGGGGCAACGTATAGCAGTTTCAGACGGCCTGCCGCCAATTTATCGGCGATTTCACGCGCTTCATCGCCACTGGTGCTACTGTTGACGCTGGCCGCTTCAATACCGGCCGCATGCAGGCTAGCTACTTGGTCGTTCATCAGCGCAATCAAAGGCGACACCACAATGGCCACGCCTTCGCGCATCAAGGCCGGAATCTGGTAGCACAACGATTTTCCGCCGCCGGTAGGCATCAGCACCATCAGGCTTTCACCTTGAGCCAAGGTATTGACCACTGCTTCCTGATTGCCGCGAAATTCGGGATAACCGAATACTTCGTGCAAAATTTGTCGGGCTGTGGGCTGGCTCATGATGCATCCGTTTGGCTGAAAAGCTTTATTTTAACGGTTTTATCCGCTGTGTGCATGGCTTAGTTTCCACACTTTAGGCCGTCTGAAGGTAAGGTTTGCAAAGCCGGTTTACTTCGCCTTGATTCTTCACGCATAATAGCAATGATTGATTTAAACACGAGGATAAACATGAATATGCAATGGTATCGCTTGGGTATGACCGCTTCTTTGGCATTGATTTTGGCTGCTTGTGCATCATCGGGTGGCTCAAGCAGTGGTAATTGGCAAAACATCGGCACCACGTCCAATGGCAATATTAAAGTCGCGGTGGATAAAAGCAGCATCAAGAAAAACGGCCAACTGGTGACATTTCGCGACCGTAAAGTGATTTCCAAACTCAGCGAAGAAAAATTCGTCAACACACCAGCATATAAAACCGCATTGGCCGATTGGGAAATGCATTGTGGCAATAAAACCTACCGCCTGACAGCTTTGCAATTGCTAAATGACCGTGGCCAAACAGTCACCAACCAACGCTACACCGCCACCAATTTACGCCCGATGAGCGTGATGAGCGGCTCGATTACTGAAAAACAATATGAACTAGTGTGCGGTAAAAAACTTTAATCCACAAAATTATCCACAAATTAAAAGGCCGTCTGAAAATATTATGTTTTCAGACGGCCTTTTCATAATTAGCTGATTTTTAAACTGTATCAGCGCAAACGTTTGCCCGTTTCACCATCAATAATTTGGCTGGGTGTTTTCTGACGACCGATTAAACCGCCGATAATCCACACTTTGCGACCAAATTGTCTTCTAACTTCACGCTCGGTTTTACAGGCGCGTTTTCCGGCACGGTTACACGATGTGGAAACCAAAGCTGTATTCAACGCATGGCACAATCGACGTGCACCGGCATGATCGGGCACGCGCACAGCCAATTTTTCCCTGCCTTTACCGCGCAATAATGGCAACACGCTTTTTTCAGACGGCAGTAAAAACGTTTTCGCTGCCGGCCAAGTTTGCTGCAATAAGGCTTGCATGTGTTCAGATGGCCTTTTAATCAAGAGTTGCAATTGGTCTAAATCGCTGCCAATCACAATCATGCCTTTATGCTGCGGCCTTTTTTTCAGATGAATCACCCGTTTTAATCCTTGCGCATGCTGTGGTAAACAGCCCAAACCGTAACAAGATTCGGTCGGATACGCCACCACACCGCCTGATTTCAAATGGGCGTTGAGTTTTCTTTGTTGGCTGGCAGATAAGATTCGGGAGAACGGTTTCATGATCTTTTCTAAAGAATACAGGCCGTCTGAATAATCAGACAGCCTGAGACCTTTATAAAATAAAATACAGATTAGCGGTTAATTGCCTTATCCGCAATGTCTTTGCGGTATTGCATGCCGTCGAAGCTGACTTTTTCCAAAGCTGCGTAAGCCTTGGCTTTGGCTGCCGCCACATCGTCACCCAAACCGACCACGCATAATACACGGCCGCCATTGGTCACGACTTGGTTTTGTTCATTCACCGATGTACCGGCATGGAACACTTTGCCGATTTGGTTGGCTTCGTCCAAACCAGAAATCACATCACCTTTTTTCGGCGTTTCCGGATAGTTTTCTGCTGCCAAAACCACACCGACAGCAGTTTGTGGATTCCATTCGGCGCTGACTTCATTTAATTTGCCATCAATCGCTGCTTCAACCAAACCAACCAAATCAGTATCCAAGCGGCTCATAATTGGTTGTGTTTCCGGATCACCAAAACGGCAGTTAAATTCAATGGTATAAGGTACACCGTTTTCATCAATCATCAAACCGGCGTATAAAAAGCCGCTAAACGGATGGCCTTCAGACTGCATGCCTTTTACAGTCGGCAAAATAATTTCATTCATAGCGCGTTCGTACACGGCTTGAGTGACCACCGGTGCCGGACTATATGCGCCCATCCCGCCGGTATTCGGGCCTTGGTCGTTATCCAGCAAGCGTTTGTGGTCTTGGCTGGTGGCCATTGGTAAGACGTTTTCACCATCCACCATCACGATAAAGCTGGCTTCCTCGCCTTGCAGAAAATCTTCAATCACCACGCGCGCGCCGGCATTACCCATTTTGTTGCCGAGCAGCATATCATCAATGGCAGCATGCGCTTCGTCTAAGGTGAGGGCAACAATTACACCTTTACCGGCAGCCAAACCATCAGCTTTAATCACAATCGGCGCGCCTTTTTGATTAATGTAATCATGCGCGGCTTCTGCGTTTTCAAAGGTTTGGTATTGTGCGGTCGGAATGCCGTATTTGGCCATGAATGCTTTGGCAAAGTCTTTGGAGCTTTCCAATTGCGCCGAATATTGGGTAGGGCCGAAAATTTTCAGGCCTTGGGCACGAAAATCATTCACTACACCTGCGGCCAATGGCGCTTCAGGGCCTACCACGGTAAATGCAATGTTTTCTTTATTACAGAAATCAATCAGATCAGCATGCGCGGTTAAAGCGATATTTTGCAGCTTCGGCTCAATCGCCGTGCCTGCATTACCGGGTGCCACAAATACGGTTTCTACGCGCTCGGATTGCGCCAACTTCCATGCCAATGCATGCTCGCGACCACCACTGCCAATAACCAGCAATTTCATGCTTTCTCCTTTAAAACATTGATTTCTGAATCAGATTAAAGCGAAATTATAGCCTATATTCACATACTTAAACAGCGTTAAATCACTATGGTTTTAAACTTAATTAAAACGTAAAATTTCAACAAAATAGGCCGTCTGAAATAAAATAGGCCGTCTGAAATCTTCAGACGGCGGGTTAAAATGCTTCTTCTAAATTAACTTCAATTTGTCGTGTGTGCTGCCATGCAGCCACGCAGGCTTCGTAACTCGCCAACGGCAGGCGAACGGTTAATTTACAATCTAATTGCAAATCTTGTTCGACGATATCGCCCTGATGCTGCTTGGCAATCCGAATTGCATCATTCAACACTGGATACTCGCAACGAATCCAAACCGTTTTTTCGATGTTTTTTTCAATGATTTCGGCAATGGCTAAGGCTTCGGCGGTTGAATTTTTATAAGCCTGAATCAAGCCTGGTACGCCCAATAATGTGCCGCCAAAATAGCGCACCACCACCACTAAAACATCAGTCAAGCCTGCTGAATCAATTTGACCGAGAATCGGCCGTCCTGCGCTGCCGGATGGTTCGCCATCATCATTGGCACGAAACTGCAAACCATCTACACCTAAGCGGTAAGCGTAACACCAATGCCGCGCTTTGTGATGCTCTTCACGCAAAGCGTCGACATATTGCTTAACCTGCGCCACGCTGTGTATCGGATAGGCATAGGCAATAAACCGACTGCCTTTGTCTTTGATTTCAGCCTGTACAGGTGTGGCAATGGTGGAATAAGTGGTGATAATCATGATCGCTCTGGAAAAATTTCAGACGGCCTTTTTATCAGGCCGTCTGAAAATGTTTCACGTGAAACGCTTTAGTTTTTCAATGCTTCGGTTAATTGCGGCACGATTTCAAACAAATCACCGACAATACCATAATCCGCCACATTAAAAATCGGCGCATCGGCATCTTTATTAATCGCCACAATCACTTTACTGTCTTGCATACCGGCAACGTGTTGAATCGCACCGGATACGCCAATCGCAATATACAGCTGAGGCGCAACCACTTTACCGGTTTGGCCTACTTGCAAATCATTCGGCGCATATTCGGCCTCAACTGCAGAGCGTGATGCACCAATCGCTGCACCCAATACATCTGCCAATGGGGTCAAAATTTGTTTGAAGTTTTCCGCGCTGCCCAATGCACGACCGCCGGTCACCACCACATTGGCTTGAGTCAGATCAGGACGATCGGATTGTGCCAAGTCGCGCTTCACAAAGCGGCTGATGTTTTGCGCTTCAAGCGCAGCAACTTTCACCACTTCTGCATTACCACCGGTAGTAGCAGCAGCTTCAAAAGCCGTAGCACGGAAAGTCAACACCAATTTTTCAGACGGCGTTTGTACCATTTCAAAAGCATTACCGGCATAAATCGGGCGCACAAACGTTTGGTTATCCACAATCTCCGTCAAATCCGAAATTTGCGGCACATCCAAAACCGCAGCCACACGTGGCAACAGGTTTTTACCGAATGCGGTGGCGGTAGCAGCAACATAGCGGTAATCAGCAGCCAATTTCACCACCAATGGCGTTAATTCTTCAGCCAAGCCTTCGGCATAATGTGCGGCTTCGGCAACCAATACCTTAGCCACACCGGCTACTTGCTTGGCTTCTTCGGCCACTGCGGCAACACCGTTACCCGCCACCAATACGTGAACTTCGCCTAATTTTTCAGCTGCTTTAACCGCGTGCAGGGTAGCGGGATTCAAATGCTGGTTGTTGTGTTCAGCAATCACTAATACGCTCATCGTTCCGCTCCCTTAAATCACTTTAGCTTCGTTTTTCAATTTTTCGACCAATTCGGCCACACTGGCAACTTTGACACCGGCTTGACGTGCTTTAGGCTCTAATACTTTCACCACATTCACGCGCGCGGCAGTCTCCACACCCAAATCGGCCAAAGCGACTTTTTCCAGCGGCTTTTTCTTGGCCGCCATAATATTAGGTAATTTCACAAAGCGCGGCTCATTCAAACGTAAATCGGCGCTGATCACTGCAGGCAGGTTCAATGCAATCACTTCTTCACCGCCATCAATTTCGCGGGTCACAATGACTTCGTTGTCATTTAATTCCACTTTAGAAGCGAATGTTGCTTGCGGCGCATTCAACAAAGCAGCCAGCATTTGCGCGGTTTGATTGGCATCGTCGTCAATCGCCTGTTTACCCAGCAACACAATTTTCGGGTTTTCTTTATCGGCAACGGCTTTCAGCAATTTGGCCACAGCCAAAGGCTCGAGTTTGGTATCGGCTTCGATGTGAATGGCTCGGTCTGCGCCCATTGCCAAGGCCGTGCGTAATGTGTCTTCGCTTTTTTTTTCACCGATAGACACAGCCACAATCTCGTTGACCTTACCGGCTTCTTTCAAGCGCACGGCTTCTTCTACGGCAATTTCATCAAACGGGTTCATCGACATTTTCACGTTGCCGATATCCACATCCGAACCATCCGCCTTCACACGGACTTTCACGTTGTAATCGACCACGCGTTTTACTGCGACCAATGCTTTCATTCCATACTCCTAAACAGGAATTTCAAAAATAATTTCGATTCAGCCGATTCAATCATCAGCTTAGTGATTTGATAGTATTACGTTTCAGACGGCCTGATGATTATTTTTAGCAGCCACGCATTCCATCAATGCATTGTAAACTTCTTCCACCGCCGGGATTTGCGCCACATTACCCAAATTCTGTGCCCACAGCGACACTTGCACACCGGTTTTCAACGGATCGGTATCGGTATAAATACCAACCACCGGCTTATCCAATGCATTGGACAAGTGCAATAAACCGGTATCCACGCCTATCACGCCAACAGCCTTATCCAATAAATCCGCTGCCTGCAATAAATTCATTTTGTCGCACACAATGGCAAACGGCAGATCAGCAGCGATGTGTTCGGCGCGTGTTTTTTCGGTGGCATTACCCCAAGGCAGATACACTTTGGCATTTTGCTCGGCGTGTAATTTTTGCAATAAGGCTACCCAGTTTTCAGACGGCCACAATTTGCTGTCACGGCTGGTGGCATGCAGCACCACATAATAAGGCGTTTCTAAATTGTTCAGACGGCCTGCTTCAGGCACTTCTAACCCAAAAGATTGCTGCGCCGGCATGGTATAGCCGAATACTTGCGCAAACAATGCGCGATTGCACCAAACCGCATTTCTGCCTTTTTCCACCGCAAACTTCTGCTGATAAAAGTGCGCCGCCCAGCTTTCACGCGCACTGTGCTGATCCAAACCATAAATCGGCGCTTTCGCCATTTTGGCAAATAAAGCACTTTTCATCAGCCCTTGGCTGTCCAGCACAAAATCAAATTGTTCTTGTTGCAAAGCCGTTTTCAGACGGCCTATTTCATGCCATGTTTCTGCTTGGGTCAGGTTTTTACGCCATTGTCGCCACTTCATGGTATGCACTTTTTTAACAAACGGGTGCAATCGGGCAATATCGGCGAAACCGGCTTCACTCAACCAATGCAATTCCACATCCGGACGTTGTTGCGCCAAATCTTGTACAGCAGGCAAGGTGTGAATCAAATCGCCCATACTGGACAAACGGACAAGCAGAATTTTCATAAGCGGTGATGTTTCACGTGAAACAATTATAACTATTTGATTTTAAATAAATATTTATTATTTAGCTAAATCGCTGCCATATTAAAACATGTGAAACACTATTTAACATGCAGTTTAGCGGCAAAATAAACCCGAGTATTATATCAAATCCATGCCCGATTTGGGGCTTATTGCTGTGATATGATACGGTTTTTCTCTCCTTGCCGACCATGTCTTACACCATTGAAACCATTGCCCGCGTGCATTCTCCCTACAAACAAAAATTCGGCGTGGCGCGTCAGCCAGGCTTGGTGCCGGCAGCGGAAGTATGCATTGAGTTAAACCCTGAATTCAATGCCGACAGCGTGCGCGGTTTGGAGGATTTCGGCTATATCTGGATCAGCTTTATTTTTCATGGCGTGTTAGGAGAAGGTTGGTCGCCGTTGGTACGGCCGCCACGTTTGGGCGGCAAACAGAAAATGGGCGTATTTGCCACACGCAGCCCACACCGCCCCAATCATCTCGGTTTGTCGCTACTCAAACTCGAACGCATTGAAACCGACAAAACCGTGAAACTCTATTGCAGCGGCGCGGATTTGCTCGACGGCACACCGGTCATCGACATCAAACCCTATATTCCGTTTGTCGAAGCCAAACCTGATGCGGCCAGCGGCTTTGTCACCGGCAAACCGCAAGAGTTGGCTGTCGTGTGGCAAAACGAACCGTTGCAAACCACTTTATCCACTAAAGAGCGTGATGTGATTGCACAAAGTATTGCCCAAGACCCGCGCCCGGCCTATCAAAACATTCCCGAGCGCGTGTATGTGATGAACATTTTAGATTACGAAGTGAAATTTCAAATTCAAGCGCAAACCGCCACCATTATTGATGTGGCCTTATATCAAGCATAACTATGTGATAAACAAAAAAGCCGAGGCCTTTGCAAAACTCCTTCAAATGCCGGAAGGCACAAAACCGCCGTCATTCCCGCGCAGGCGGGAATCCATTCTTGAGTACGACAACCTATTGAATAGAAAAGGTTTCTTAAATGCTAAAATGGATTCCCGCCTGCGCGGGAATGACGGCGGTTTTGGTTTTTATTGGTGGTTTATGCGGTTTTATAAAAGTCTCAGGCCGTCTGAAAACTATGAACTGTCCCCCAATTCTTGGACAAGTTAATAATCTTTCTCAAACAGCCTGTTCAAGCTGGGTTCTGTAAGCCACAGGACTCAGCTTTTTTAAATTCAAACTAGGGCGTGTCCCTAATTTGAATAAGCCCAAAAGAGCCCTATTTTAACCCTATATTCCAACGAAATATAGGCAAACACAAACAATGGCGAGAACCGCAATAACTGACAACATATGGGAACAATTACAAACAACCATGAAAGCGCACGGCTGTCATCAATGGAAGAACGACCGTACCGTGATGGAAGCCATACTATGGAAGCTAAGAACAGGTGCACCATGGCGAGACATACCTATTGAGCTAGGGTCATGGAAAACCGCTTATAACCGCTTTAACCGATGGTCTAAAAAAGGCTTGTGGCAGAATTTTTTTTTGATCTACGAAAAGAAATTGACAAAGAATGGGTATTCATCGACGGAAGTTATGTACGGTGTCATCAACATGCAAGTGGAGCTCGGCGTGGTTTCGATAGAGCAATTGGACAAAGCCGTGGCGGAAACACGACAAAAATACACCTATGTGTGGACTCGCATGGAAATCCGCTCGATTTTAAAGTCACTGGGGGTAACGTGCACGACAGTCAAGTTGCAAACGACTTGATAGAAGTCATACAAGAAGCCCAGTATTTTATCGCTGACAAAGGGTATGACTCGCAAGAAATCAGAGATAAAGCGATAGAACACGGTATGAAAGCTATTATACCAAAGCGTAAAAATGCCAAGAAACCTAACCCTGATTTTGATAGCTACCTTTATAAATTACGCCACTTAGTCGAGAATGCATTTGCACGATTAAAGCAGTTTCGTAGTATTGCTACTCGCTATGAGAAATTAGCTCGTAATTTTAAATCGATGCTTTACTTGGCTTGCTCTATTATTCATGCTAAGTTAAATTGAGGACACGCCCTAATACGTTCATGATTATAGTAATGTATATAATCATCTATCACTTTGGTCAATTCTGCCACCGATAACACACCTTCCTGATAGAAGCTTTCCACTTTTAATGTCCCGAAGAAACTCTCCATCGGTGCGTTATCCCAGCCATTCCCTTTGCGCGACATGCTTTGCACAATGCCCTTCTCGGCCAGCTTTTCCCGATAAGCCTGAGTTCAGTAAAGCACACCTTGGTCGGAATGCAGCAGCGGGGTCTGCCCTTTCAGACGGCCGAATGCCTTATCCAGCATCTGCATGACCATCTTGCTGTCCGGCTTTCTACTGAGCTCATAAGCCACTATCTCACGGTTAAATACATCCAATATCGGCGATAAGTACAGTTTGCCGTCGGTGCATTTAAACTCGGTCACATCGGTCAACCATTTAGCTCCTGCTTTATCGGCAGTGAATGCACGCTTAAGGATGTTTTTCGAGGTCTCGCCTATGACCTGTGGACGATAGGCTTTTTTGTTGCGCACTTTGGCTTTTAGCCCCAATAGTCTCATAATACGTTGCACTTTCTTTTTATTCCACGACAATACGGCACCAATCCGCCGTTGGCCGTAGCGGCCTTTGTGTTGGTGATAGACTTCACTCACCGCTGCTTTGGCTTCTATATCGGGATCAGGTCTGCCGATGTGGTAGTAGAAACTGCTTTTGGGTATGCCGGCACTGTGCAACAGGTATTTCAGCGGGTGCTTCGCCCTCAGCGTTTGAACGGTTTCGCAGCGTTGGCGGCGTTCTTTTCGTTGAGGGCTTTCATGTGCTTTAGGTAGTCGTTCTCCGCCCTCATGTAGCGTAATTCTTCAATCAGCTCTGCCTGAGTTTTTTCATGGTCGGGTTTGTCGACGATAAAGGGATTCTTGCGTTTGGTCTGCATAGTCTTCATAAGCGTAGCCTGTGGGTGTTGAAGTGCGGTTATACCGCCTTGGCGGTAGGCGGCAATCCAACGGCGCAGATGTGTGCGTGAGACGTTGAAATGGTCTGCGGTGCGCTGTTGGCTGTGCACTTGATGGTAATGGAGTACGGCTCGGTATTTGAAGTCTAGTGTATATTTGGACATAAGAAAACTGCACCTTTTTAAAGTTGGGGGAAAGTGTCCAACTTTTGGGGTGCAGTTCACTTGTTTTCAGACAGCCTTTTTATAAATTTAAATCAATCAGATCTTATCGGCAAAGTATGCCAAAGTGCGCACCAATTGGCAGGTATAAGACATTTCATTGTCGTACCAAGCCACGGTTTTCACCAATTGTTTGTCGCCAACGGTCATCACGCGGGTTTGGGTTGCGTCAAACAATGAGCCGAATTCAATGCCCACCACATCAGAAGACACGATTTCGTCTTCAGTGTAACCGTAAGACTCGCTTGCAGCAGCTTTCATGGCAGCGTTGACTTCTTCTTTGGTCACTTGGCGTTCCAATACGATGACCAATTCAGTCAGCGAGCCGGTGGCTACCGGTACGCGCTGGGCAGAACCGTCCAATTTACCGTTCAATTCCGGAATTACCAAGCCGATGGCTTTGGCTGCGCCGGTGCTGTTTGGCACGATGTTGATGGCAGCGGCGCGGGCGCGGCGTTTGTCGCCTTTGCGGTGCGGTGCATCCAAAGTATTTTGGTCGCCGGTGTACGCGTGGATGGTGGTCATCAAACCTTCTACCACACCAAATTCTTTTTGCAACACGGCAGCCATCGGCGCCAAGCAGTTGGTGGTGCACGAAGCGGCAGAAATCACGGTTTCGCTGCCGTCCAATACAGATTCGTTCACACCGAATACCACGGTTTTCACATCGTTGCCGCCCGGTGCAGAAATCACCACTTTACGTGCGCCGGCACGGATGTGTGCTTGGCATTTTTCATTGCTGGTGAAGAAACCGGTACATTCCAATACCACATCTACCCCCAATTCACCCCAAGGTAATTCTTCAGGATTCGGGTTGGCAAATACTTTAATTTCTTTGCCGTTAACCACGATTGCATCGTCTTTCAATTCGGCAGTACCTTGGAAACGGCCTTGGGTGCTGTCGTATTTGAACAGGTGCAACAACATATCGGCAGGGGTCAAGTCGTTCACCGCGACAACTTCAATACCTTCGGCTTTCACAATTTGACGTAACGCCAAGCGGCCAATGCGGCCGAAACCATTAATCGCAACTTTAATGCTCATGTGTGTACTCCTACATAAAAAGGGGAAAATTTTCGATGGCTTGATTGTATCGTGAAATAAAACTACTACCTACGATTACATTTCACTACTTCAAAAATGTTTGATTTAAATAAATAAACAGTCAAATAAGGCCGTCTGAAAGAAACCTTGTTGGTAAAACAAAACATAAAAGAGGATACACCACTATAATTCAAAATTTATTAAAATAAAAAGATGATTTTGATGATAGTTTGATTGTAGTGTGGATAAGTAAATAAATCAATGTAAAAACAAAATGATAGATTATCTATTATGCTGGGTTTAACCTTCGCTGAAACTGCATCACAAAATGGGATAAACTATCTGCTTCTTTTTTAATCTGTGGATAAGTGCATCTTTCTCCACCGATTACCCACTATTTTTCAGACGGCCTATTGCGTTTTAATGAAATCATAAGTAAATACTATTAAAAATGATGGCTGATTGATTCATTTTTATCGTATTATCAAATTATTCATTATTGGAGAGCCATTATGTTACAAAGAACGCTTGCCAAATCCATCAGCGTCACCGGCGTCGGCCTGCATTCGGGCGAACGCGTTGCGCTGACCTTGCATCCCGCACCGGAAAACAGCGGCATTTCCTTTCGCCGCACCGATTTGAGCGGCGAGCAGGGCGAAATCATCAAACTCACGCCTTACTTAATCAACGATACTCGCTTGTCGTCCACCGTGGTGACCGAAAACGGCGTGCGCGTCGGTACCATCGAACACATTATGTCTGCCTTATCCGCCTACGGTGTGGATAACGCCTTAATCGAGCTCAACGCGCCGGAAATCCCGATTATGGACGGCTCCAGCCTGCCGTTTATCTATCTATTGCAGGATGCCGGCATTGTTGATCAAAAAGCGCAAAAACGTTTCCTGCGAATTTTGAAGCCCGTAGAAGTCAAAGAAACCGGCAAATGGGTGCGCTTCACCCCTTACGAGGGCTTTAAAGTGACCTTGACCATCGAATTCGACCATCCCGTGTTCAACCGCAGCGCGCCGACTTTTGAAATCGATTTTGCCGGCAAATCATATGTGGACGAAATTGCCCGCGCCCGCACTTTCGGCTTTATGCAGGAAGTTGAGCTCATGCGCGCCCACAACCTCGGCTTGGGCGGCAACCTGACCAACGCCATCGTGATTGATGATGTGGATATCTTGAATCCGGAAGGTTTGCGCTACCCCGATGAATTCGTGCGCCACAAAATTCTCGATGCCATCGGCGATTTATACATCGTCGGCCACCCGATTATCGGCGCATTCGAAGGCTACAAATCCGGCCACGCCATCAACAACGCCTTACTGCGTGCGATTTTGGCCGATGAAAGCAATTATGAGTGGGTAGAATTCAGCCACGAGGACGATTTACCAAGCGCGTTTCACGAATTGCCGAGCGCGGCTTAACGCTGAACACTTATCCACAAAAATGCCGTCTGAACATTTCAGACGGCATTTTGTTTAAGCCACACCCATAAAGGAAACAAAGATAGGCGCCAACGCACCCAAAAACAGAATGATTAACCACAACAGCAAATTATCTGCCACATAGCGCAGCAGTGCAAAATACGCCCACGCATACACAAATAAAATAGCCGCCGCAAACAGGGTGCCAAATATAGTGCCTCCAGCAAACCCAGCTGAAACCCATTGAGATAAATATATAGACTCTGTGAGATAAATGGGATGAGGCGGGCTGAAATGGGTTTTGGTGGGATTGGATTTGTGAAATAGTGTTGCACAGGGTGTAATGAAAATAAACGGGCAGATTTTGCCCGTTTTTGCTTCCTAAGCCCCTTGCTTTTTTAGAGACCTGCTTTGAGTGATTCGAGCGCGATATCGATGATTCTTTTATCGGCTCCGTTTTGGAGTTGGCCGCTGCCGTTGATGGGGAGGTATGGTCTGGCTGGGATGGTGACTTTTCTGCCGCGTCCGGCTTGGCCGCCGAGATGGTGGATGGCGGCATAGGGTTTGTTGCTGCCGATACGAGTGAAGTCGTTGCCGACTTGGGTGGAAATACTGGCGGCAAGTTGGCCGGTCAGTTGCAGGGTTTTGCCGCCTTGCGCTGCGCGTTTGCTTTGTGGCCATTTATCGCCGCCGAAACTCTCATTCTCGAAGTTTTCTTCCGTGAGTGAGGTCATTTCGGTGGCCACGGCTCTCATCATTTTACGTGAGTGGCCTAGATTGGTTAACAGCTGGCTCAAGCTGCGGTCTACTGATTTTGAGTCTAGGTTGATTTCAATCATGGTCAGCCTTTCAGGATTTTTTGCACCCATGCTAAATCGGCGGCAGACAAAGCTGCTTTGAATTTGGCATTGCCCATCATGATTTTCAGCGCGATTCGGGCGATGTCGGGGTGGACGGCGTGGGCTTTTTGAACGGCAACCGAAGCCATGCGTGAGAGCATGGTTTGACCTTGGTTGGCATTGAAACCTGCGCTCGGTGCGACAAATTTGCCGTCGATACGCAAGCCGGTGCGTTGGGCGTAGCGGGCTTCGCCTGTGTATTCGTTGCTGCCGATGTCGACTGTTTGGGTTTCGAGGGTCGGGCTGGGCAAGGCGCGGCTTTCGCCTGCTGCGCGGGACAAGGGGCGCACGCGGCAGCGGCAGCGGAAATCGAGTGGCGGATACATGGTATTCCAAACCGGGTCGGTGGCGGCATAGACGCGACCGTGCATGCGGCGGTGACTGTCGCGGGTGCGGCTGTCGTTGATGGCGACATATTGCCAATACGGATGCGTATCGACCGAGTCCATCATCTCCGCATAGCGTCCGGCCATGTAGGCCGACTGCATGTTGGTCAGGTAGATGGTTTTCAGTCGATGCGGGCTGCCGAGCTGAACGGTTTGGGCTTCGCCGGTATCCGGATTGGTTGCTTGGGTGCGCCCCCACCAGCCTTTGCTTTGCAATACCGGTGTGAGTGTTTTTTGGAACTGTTCCAGCGTTTGGCCGGTCTCGGCGGCGTTGACAACGGCGCGATAAATATCATTGGCCACGTCCATGCCTGCGGTTTTGGCCACGGTGAACGCGGTGGCGTGGGCATCGTCGAGCATATCCTGCCAGTCCCACGACACAGCCACGCCTTTTTGCTTCAAGTATTCGACCGCTGCTTCCGGCTCTAGGCCGAAAATTGCCTTGATGTCTTCCGGATTCATCAGCTCATCTCCTGCGCCGCTTCAATGCGGCCGACCAAACCGGACAGGAAAATCACACGCGCCAGCTCGTTTTGCAAGGCGGTGTCATCCATATTCGGGAACTGCTCGGCCAAGCGGTCGAGAATATTGTCTTCGGTTTCGCCGCGCTGCAAATCCTGCACCAATAAGGCAGTCAAGTCGCGGCCTTGTTGGTTCAGACGGCCTGCATTGGGCGCGAGCGTGTCTAAAATCAAGCCCGCATCGGTTTCTGCGCCGTCCCAACCTTCGGCAAAGTCAGCAGCGGTCGGGGTAATGGCATCTTCTTCAACAATATCGCCGTCTTCCAATCCATAGGTGCGCTTCCAGTATTGGGAAGTGAATTTCACCCCTGCGCCGGACAACATATTGTCGCGCTCGGCACGCTCTTTCGTGCCTGCTTCTTCATTCTCAAACAGCTCGAATTTTGGGCAAACCACATCGCCGAAATTCAGCGATACCACCCATTCAATCAGCTCGTTAAACGCCGCTTCGACAATACGGCGGTCGCTGTCGCGGATGTCGTCGGCGATTTCCAAGCCTGCGCTGGCACTGGCATGGTTGGTTTCTTTGTCGGTGGTTTGGTCTTGGCCAAGCAAGGCGATGTTGATGCCGGATTTGCACTCTTTCAGCAGTTTCTCGAAAGCATCTACTGATGATGATTTGCCGCTGGCTTCGTGGATTTCGACGCTGGAATCGTTCGGAATCGTGCCGACGGAATTGCTGATTAAGGCTTCCAACGCGTCAAGCAGCTTTTCGGTGTCGCTGTGGGTGTTGGAGCGCGGCTCTTTACCAATCAACCATGGCGCGCCGTATTTTTCGGTGAAACTCACCCAGAATTTCAGGCCGCCGCGCTTGAAAGTGACCAGCCAAAACACCAAGCCCAAATCACCCAAACCGTAGGGATTAAGATAGTCGTCTTCATGACGTGGGCAAAGGAATTTATAAGGCGGCAGCGGCTCTTGGCTCAAGCCGTTTTCGGTGAAAATCAATTCGCGCTCATCATTGAAAGCAAACCACTCTTGCGGCTTGGCCACAATTTCAGACGGCAGCCATTGACTGCCTTTCTGCCAGATAATTTCAATCGGTTGATAACCGAAAAAAGCGGCATTCATGATGTCTTTGCAAAATTTATACACATCAACATCAGCAACCAGCCAATTTTCGACAAAATCCAATACACGCTCATCGACTTCATCGCCACTTAATTTCCAATCCAAGCGGGCAACGGCGGCTTTTCGTCGGCGCACGAAGCTGCCGACCAGCTCATCGCGCAACAATTCGCGGTAAACCGAGATTTGCTTGCCCATCTTGCGCAAAATCGGGTCGGGATTGGGCAGCCAGCCGCCGAAACCGTTTAAAAACTGACGGGAGACAGCGATATGGCCGGTCAAATCTTCGGGCTTGAAAGTGATGTTTTGACCATTCAATTTGAGTTTGAGATGCGATTTTTTCATGTGATTCTCTTTTCAGACGGCCTTAAAAGCCTTGCGTGATTCGGCTGCGGCGTTTGATTTTTCGGCTGGCCACGCGTACTGGCCCGGCATTCAGCTCTCGACTCGCGTAATGCGCCAACACCAAGGCAATCGCCGCGTCGCCGTGGCGTTTTCTGCCGTCTTGCCCTTTGGTTCGCGTGTCGGGAATGCGCGGCACACCTTTGACCAATTCGAACGCACGCAGGTCGGCCAAGATGTCTTCATCGCGCGGCAAGCCGTCGAGCGTGCCGTCTTCTAGTGCGGCTTTGAACGGCGCGGTGTGGCTGCGGTACCAGTTTTCAGACAGCATCACAGCTTCCACGACTTCGGCACCGAAGGCATCGCGCATGGCTTCGGCCAGCGATTGGCCGTTGCCGCGTGCGTCCAAGGCCGCGCCGCGTAAATTCGGCAAGCCGTGCAGCAGGTGCTTCATGATTTGCTCTTGCTGGGCAAACGGCATATTGCCTAACTCTAAGATAAACGGCGGTTTTAAAATCAGGTCTTTGCTTTGCAAGAGCGGCACGATCACGGTTCGGTCACCGCTTCGGGCAAAGTCTTCGCCGACAAAGGAAACGCGGGTTTTGTCCAAGCCATCCAACAAGGGTTGCAGCTCATCGGCAATCCAGTCGGCCACTTCACGGGCGCGGCGCGGTTCGGGTAACAGGCCGAAATCGTCGGTTTGGTCGTAACGGATAACCGGCGCGTATGGGGTCATGCGGCTTTCAATCAGCGCACGGTTCAGCCATTTGCCGCCGCCGTTTTTCGGGATGCAGTCCAACTCTTCGGACGCATCTTCGCCGTAAAAATCGCGAATTTCTTTACACCACGCGGCTTCGCCGTCGGCAGACCATTCTTTGCCTAAACGCAGGCAAATGCGTTGATACAAGCCTTGCTCAACGGCTTCATCAAACGGGATGCGGTGGACGGAGTATGGTTTTTTACCGGCGCGGACATCTTCAATCAGCTCATTGAACGGATTATCCACACCATCGTGGGTGGAGATGATGTGTACCTGTCCGCCCCACATCAGCAAGGCCATCGCCGCTTTAAGCAACTCCCCAAGCTGCTCGTGGAAGGCGGCCTCATCAATAATCACACGGCCTTGTTTACCGCGAAGGTTGGACGGACGGCTGGATAAGGCGGTAATGCGGTAGCCCGAGGCAAAGCGGATAACAAATGCCAAAACCGACTGGCGGTCGTCGCCTTCGACAAACACTTCCTCGGTTTCTTCAATCTCGCCTGCCGCCAGCTGGTAGTGCTTCGCCCAGCCCGCGCAGTCGCGGATAAACTCTAAAGCCATGTCTTTGTTATAGCCGATATACCATGCGTCCATGCCTTTGGCCGACGCTGCCAGCAATGCGGTATCTGCCGCTTCGCCCCAGCTCAAACCGATACGGCGCGATTTCTCGCACAGCTTGACGGGCGACTGGTCGGCGCACCATGCCTGCTGATACGGCAGCAAGACCGCAGGTGTGCGGTCTTCGGATTGGGTTTGTGTTTTGCTTTCAGACGGCCTCATGATGCAATCCCCAAAATATGTTTGCGGATGGCCTCTACCGATTCTTCAGACAGGCCGCCTTTCTTGGCCTGTTTGGCCACGTCTTCCGCTGCTGCCTGCACTTTGGCCTTAACCTTGGCCTGATACTCTTTCAGGCGGGTGCTGGCGGAAATCAAGCCGCTGATTTTCTTCGCACCTTCGGCCATCACGCCGAAACGGTCGAGCGCGTTTAGCTCTTCGTTGTCCATTTCGCCGATTTGCACCAACGCATCGAACAGTTCGGTTTGCAGCATGGCCATCAAGGCTTCGCTGCGGGTGTCGCCTTCATCGGACGCACCTTCGGCAATCAGGCGTGCGGCTTCGGTGCTGGATTTGATGGCGGCAAAGCGGCGTTGTACTTTTTGGCCGTAGCGGTGCGCCGCCGAGCGGCTGATTTCGTAGCCCTGCGCCTGCAGCCATTCGGCTATGGCCTGATAATCCGAAAAGCCGTTTTCAACGAGTTTGCGTTCAAACTCGTGGCGGACGGCTTCGGGTAGTTTTTCAATCGTGCTGCGTTGCGCCATGTCTAGCTCCACACTTTTTCAGGGCGGGCAATACCGGCACGGCAATCGACCGTGTATTCGGCAATGTCCACGCCCAAGCTGGTCAAATCGGCAAACCACAGGCCGTGTGGCGTTTTGTTGAGCTCCACCAGCTTGCGGTCGGCCAGATAGTCGAGCTGCTGGCGCAATTCCAGCGCGGTGGTTTGCGGGTAAATCGCATTCATGATGTCCAATAAAAACACTTCGCTGGTGGTGTGCGGACGGGCTTTGTTTAAGGTGTTGAGAATGTTCCAGCGCATACCTTCACGGCGTTGCTTGGCCATCAATTCTTGACTGATCATTTTTGCTGACGCTCCATTTTGTAGATTTCGGTGAGCTTGTCGACCACGTTGTCGAGCTTGGCCTCCAATACCACCTGATTGCGGATGTAGTCTTCCCGCAAAACATAGGTCATCGGCAGACTGGCACTAAATTCGCCGAGCTGCTTTTCCATGAGTTCGACTTTGCCTTGCAGGCGTTCCTGCTGTTTTTGGCGTTCGTCCTGCTGCGCCTGAAATTGCGCCAGCAACATTTTGCCGAAGCCCCAGCACACGCCGAGAAAGCTCAATAAAAAGCCGACGAGCTGCCAAAATTCGATTTTGATAAATGTTTTTTCCATAACTAGCCGGGGAAACCTTTCTCAAAATATTCTTGGCAAACCACGCAGCGTGTGCAGCCGATTACGGCATGGCGACGGGCTTCGGGAATCGGCTCGCCGCAGTCGTCGCAGTAATAATTGCTGACGGTGGCCGTGGTTTTGTCTTGCTGCTTATAGAGTGCCTCTTCCAAATACAAGGCTTCGAGTTCAGACGCTTTGTCGCAAATATCAGTCATGTTTCAGACGGCCTTTTTCATACCATGCCTGCCAACCGAAAACCTGCGCTTCCAATTTTTGGCAATACGCGCCATAGACCACGGCATGATTTAAGAGTTGTTCGGGTGAGCCGCCACTCAGACGCTCGGGGCGTTCATGAATGAGCAGCAGTTCGGAAGAGACAGGCGGAATTTCCGCCACGGTAACGGTTTTAATCGTGGCCGATGGCGCGGTTGTAGAGTTGCACGCTGTCAGCACCAATGCCGTTAAAACGGCTGCCGTCTTTTTGTACGGTTTCATCAATCTGCTTCTCCAGTTGCGCTGCTTGGCGGTCGATTTGCTGATAGGCTGCTGCCAAATCGCGGCTTTGCGCTTGGGCGAAATCGATCCACTTCTGCTTTTCATCGGCAGCGGCTTTGAGCTTTTCGGTATAAAGCTGTTCGGCGGCCAAGGCCGAAGCCTGATAGGTGGCGATGATTTCGGCTTTGCCGGTTTCCGCCTGTTTTGCCGCGGCCTGATAGCCGCAGAAATACAGAGCCAATACCGCCGCTACCAGCAGCAAAGTTGAAATCAAGGTCTGCCACACAGGGCTAAGCGTTTTCCACATCGTCTTTCCCTTTATTGATTGCGGCTACCTGCGGAACCGCCGCAATACCGCGTTTAATTAAGGCGTAGCCGCCGACCATCGCACCATAAGCCCACCACAGCCACTCGGGTGCATCCATTGTTTGGGCGAATTTAACGGTCATCACCGCACCGGCCACGTTTGCCCACAACTTGGTGTGGGAGATGTGGCCGGTGGCCGGATTGGTGACCAAGCCGCTCAGCCATTTCAGAAACTTCATCATTTTTTCAGACGGCCTTTCTTTTTACGCGCGGCACGTTTGGCTGCGGCCACGCCCGATTTGCCATAACGCAAACTTGGGTGTTGGCGGATTTGGCCAACCGAGGCACGTTTGATTTTGAGATCGGCGGGAAAGGTATCGGCCATCATGGACATCGTTAAGGCCATCAAGGTTTTCTTCATGATTTGTCCTTAATTGTCGCCTGCGGCATGGATTAAGTTTTGCGCCACGCGGCGTACCCAACCTTTGCCGAAGCTGTTAAACGTACCCAGCTTGGTATAAAACACCAAACGCTCGGCATTAAAGCGCAGCAGCAAATCGTTTTCCGGCAGCTGGTTGATGGCGGCCAATGACACCGCGCCAATCACGCCGTCGTCCGGCACACCTGCGGCACGCTGCAGCATACGCGCTGCATTGCCGTAGCCATGATTGATACAGGCATCGAAAAATTGGAAGGCAATGGCATCGGGCATTTTGTCGGCGTGATAGCGTTGCCAAAACGCCTTGCGGTAAATCTCAATGGCCTGAGCGCGGGTCATGGCACGCATGGAACCGGTGTAGCCGTTGGCCTGAGCGGTGCGCTTGGTGACCCCCCAGTTGGTCTCGCCGCCGGGGTCTTTCGGATGGTTGACGTAGCCGCCCTCATGGGATAGGACGCGTTCGATGAATTGGTTGAATTTGTCGGACATGAAAAAAATCCCTGTAACACGAAATTGGTTACAGGGATTTTAGGTAGTATTAAAGAAATGGACTTTTAAACTCTGCTAAAAAAGCCTCAGCTTTCCACCTCTCCAATTAAAGTATTTTCTTTCCCAATTTGGCTTTTTTCCCAAACAATATCATCCAGTTCTTTTTCTAGTTTTTCCTGCATTGTTTGTGATATTCCACCTTTTTTAAGTTCTTTTCTAATACGCTTTTCTCTTGCTTTCAACTTTGAAAGTACTTGTTGTTCCTGTAATAAAATTTAGCGGTAATCCATGCCATCACGTAGCTTAGGCCAAGACTTAACGGTGGAATAACTACATTAACTATTTTCATTGTATCAGCATCAAAAGAGCCAATACTCGCTATTGCACTTAATATTCCAGAGATACCAGCAGAAAGGATAAAAGGATTTTGCAGGATATTGGTTTTCTTTTCCGACATATGCTATTCCTCTCTTTGCTGCTTTATGAATAGAGGTTCGTTAACATCTGCCTTGATGGTAGTTTCACTTATTAATTTGCCATTATGGAAATGCTTGATGACAATATCCTTCTTATTGTCTATAAAGTAAAGCCAAATACAAGACGATATAGAGCCGGGCTGATTAAAATCAGCCCGATGACTCCCATATTCTGGGAAAGAAACTCTATTACTGCCGACATGGGTTTTCCTGTTTAACTAGTAGGCAAAACTTGCAAAATCTTATATTTTTTGCTTTCCTGCCCCAAGTCATTTGTATAAGTGGTAACTTCCAAAACCATTTTAAAAGCATCTTCTTTTTTAAAACTTTGCGTTCTCTTGGAAATAGCCTGTAAAAATGTCTCATCGCATAATGGTGCGCTTACAATGGTATCTTCATCCAATTGGACTTTCCACCCTTTATCGCTATCAAAGTTGACTTGGCTGAATGCTGCTGTGACGGTAATTTTATCAACTTTTGGCGGAAGGGATTTGGTTTTTACCTGTTTGATTGCTTGAATATCCACTTCGCTGAATTGCAATGCAATTTCTTCATCTTCGTTTTTAATTTTAAAAACAGGATTATCCCGATGATACAAGGGAGATGAAACAATGTTTTTGATATGCGCCCTAACCTGAGGAGAAGCAACTAAAAGAGCCTCGTCTTTTGGTAGTTCCAAAATCTCCCCGTCCGACAAATGAAGCTCTGCATGCTCTTTGTTATCCGATGCTCTGAAAGTTGATTGTCATCCGCATCGTAAGAAATGCTGAATTTCCACTCGCTTACAGAAAAAAGCTCTTCATTCACTTTTCGATTACTCCATTTTATTTATTTTAGTTTTGCATATTAGGCCGTCTGAATTTCAGACGGCCTTTATTGGTTATTTGTTTTCTTCAGGCTCTGCAAACATCATCACCGGCATGTTGCCGCTGACGAGAATGCCATATTTCACGCCATTTTCGACAAAGTTTTTATTCATGCTGGCGGTGCTGTCTTTTTCGGCTTGCTTGGCAAATTCGTTGACGGCATCCCCAGCCATTTTGATGATTTTGCCGCCGATGGTTTTGTTGCCGTCATCGCCATCGGCCGCACTCAGCATTAAGGCAGCCGCGCTGAAGTTTTTCAGGTTTTCGGCGGCATCCTCGTTTGCACCTACGGTGGCGGTAATGCTGGTCAATTTGCCGGTGGCCGGGTCGGAGGCGATATTGCCGACTAAGTTGTCATTGATTGGCAGCATGACTGTCAATCGGGCGGCATTGGCATTGCCTTCGGGTTTCATGCTGGTAGGGATTTTGGCAAAACCGAAACCGGCTGATTCAAAATCTTCATCCACCCTTTGGCGGAAGGTATCCCAATCAAGATTTAAGGTAGCCACCGGCGCGGCTGATTGAGCCGACGTAGCCTGTGTTGTTGCTTGCTCGGCAGTTGCTTCAGCTTGGCCGCCACACGCAGACAAAGCAAAAGCAGCGGCGATTAATAAAGTGAGTGTTTTCATCTTGTCTTCCTTTGTTATGTCAGGTCTTTTGAGATTTGAACCACTTGGCCGATGACCTGAATATCGGGGTGGTGTTTAAAAGTTTAACCTGCTTTAAAAAAAGCGTGGCGGTCGGCTGTTTCCAATTTTCTGAAAATATCCAGCAAATCCCGCTCTTCCGGAGTGGCAGCCAGTTTTTGAAGCCGTTGGCCGTAGCGGTGGACGGCAGATCGGCTGATTTCATAACCTTGCTGTTCCAGCCATTTGCTGTGCTGCTTGTATCTGCTGAAACGGCTTTTCCTAATTTCATGCTCAAGCTGCCTGCGGACATCATCGGGCAGCATTTCTATCGCGCTGCGCTTTCCCATTACCCGTTACTCACTTTATCAGCCGCAGTTTCGGCTTTTTTCTCTGCTCCGCGAGCGGCACTCACGATGACAGCTCGGCCTAAATCGCTGGCTTGGCGGAACAAATCCAGCAGCTCCTGTTCTTCTTTGCTCAGTTTTTCAGACGGCATGGCGGCCGTTTCGTCGCGCCTGCCGTGCATGACGTATTGAATGTCTATGCCAATTTTTTCTATTCCAATCAGATTCTCATTTCTAGGAAAGTACTTTCCACGTTCGTAATCTCCCCACATCCGCATTGAAATACCACATTTTTCAGCAGCTTGAGCCTGTGTCAATCCCAACTTTTTTCTTTCTTCTTTCAATCGGTTGGCAAAAAGAGAGACTTCTTTCATAAAATAATCCTTGCAAATTGTGAAAGTAATTTCCTATAATTTCCACATCGAAACACAAAACAACCAATCCAATCACACGAAAGGACGAAAAAAATGGGCAAATCTAATCCGAAACCGGCGGCTGCAAAGCCGCAATCCATTCCAGAAACACCTCGCTCTGCCGGCCGGCGTACGCTGCGGCGTCTGTCTGCTCAGATTCGGGCAGTGTCCACACAGGCGGCTCAAGCGGCCGCTCTTGCAAGCGAAGCAGCAGCGCTTGCCGCTGCTCAGGCGGCAGAACTGCAAAAAGCGCGCGCAGCACTTCGCGCAGCGCGGCCGACTCGGCTTCACTTTGCCATACCTGACGGCGAAGACCGCTTAGGTTCTCTTCTAAAAGGCGACAGCGTTCTGGTAACAGACGAAGAGCTTCGCACTCTTCGCGAGACATATGGAACAGGGCTGATATATCTGCCATTTCAGGTCTCCGAATAAGGTAGAAAACGAACACATTATATCACACGAAAGGCATAAGCAATATGGAAAAACCTTTGAATTTCAAGCCTATTCCCTATCCGCAAACGCGCGAGAGCGCGGCCAAGTGGTTTAAGCGCAACGGGGTGTGCAAGGCGCATTGGGCGAAATATTTCAATCTGGAGCGCACCACGGTGGAGCATCTCTTGCGCGGCAAGCTGAAAGGCAATTTCGGCAAAAGCCACGAAGCGGCGGTGATGCTGGGGCTGAAGGAGCAAAGCGATGAAAGCTGATAAACCCAACGAAGCCGAAAGCAATTTTTTATATGCTTATCGGGGGTTATCTAAAAACCACCGGCTGATTTTGGAAGGTGTGGGTGAATGGCTTGAGGTTTTGGAAGCCCTGACCGATGAGGGTAAGGAAGTGGCCGAAACCGACATCATCATCGAGCATGACTTATACCGAGATGAAGTCCGCTTCAAGCATGTTTGGAAATTGAAAGATGCGGAGGAATAAATCATGGCGAGTGAAAAAGGCACGCGGCTGCTGAAAGTATTTAAGGCTTTGGAAGCCCACCCGATTATCGGCATCAGCAACAAAGAGATTTCAGACGGCCTCGGTATTTCGCCGGTGCATGTGAGCCGCGATTTGGAGGATTTGATTGCCGAGGGACTGGTAACCAGGCTGGATAACGGCAATTTTGCCTACAGCATAAAGACTTTGCAAATCGCCGAGCGTTTCAGACGGCAGCAGGAAGATTTGGAGCGGCACTTGGCGGAAGTGCTGAGACGCACGCAGATGTATTAACGGATTTTGAAAAGTTGCGACGTCGCAACTTTTGGAGATGAAAAATGAGTAACGAAATTGAAGCAATGAATGTCACAGTCGCGCAAAACTACCAAGCGGCGCACAGCGTGATGGTAATGGAGCAATGGGGCAATGGCGAGATTTACAGCGAAGAACGCTGGATTGAGCGCGGCCGCTTGGCGGTACGACAAACCATGGAAGGCATGTTTGAGTTGGGGCGTGCGCTGATTGTGTTGAAAGAGCATACCGAGCATGGACGTTTTACTGAAATTGTCAAAACCCAATTTGGCATTGATAAAAGTACAGCAGCTCGCCTGATCTCCGCTACCCAACGTTTCGCCACGCCACAAATGCAAAAAGCCGCGCCGAAACTGATGGATTTGGGCAAATCGAAACTGCTGGAACTCTTGGTTGAAGAAGACGTCACGCTGGTGGGCTTGGCCGAAGGCGAAGAAGTCAACGGCCTGACGCTGGACGATGTCGACCGCATGACGGTGCGCGAGCTGCGTGTGGCCTTACGCGAAAGCCGCGAAACGGCGGAAGCGAAAGATAAGGTGATTGCCGATAAAAGCAGGAAGATTGATGAGTATGCCGAGAAGCTGGAGCGCAGCAAAAAGACGGTAAAAGAGCCGAAAGCGGAAGATGTGGGCAGCGAGCTGATGATGCAGCTGACGAGTTTGGAAGTGGGTATCCGCAGCCAAGTGAGTCGGCTGAAAGATTTGTTCGAGCAGATGAATGCGCACGCAACGGCGCATGGCTTCGACCACCGTGCCAAGATGGTCGGCACGATCAATCAGATTATTTTGGACTGCGAAATTTTGCGGGAAAACTTCAATCTTCCGGTGCAGGCTCCGGAAACGGTGGAGCCGGAATGGCTGCCCTCTGATCAGCAGGAGGCGGAATGAATGCGGCACTTTTGGAACGGCTGGCGGCAGTCAGCCAACAGGCTGCGCGGCTCGGATGGGGCGAACGCAGCGCGTATTTGAAACAACAGGCAGGAGAATTGAATATGAGTCTGGCAACTTTATACCGAAAACTGGAAGCGGTGGCAGTGAAGCCGAGCCGCAAACGCCGCAGCGATGCGGGCAAATCGGAATTGAGCCTTGATGAAGCCAAGCTGATTTCGGCGGTGTTGATGGAGGCGATGCGGCGCAACGGCAAGCGGCTGATGGCGGTGCGGCAGGCGGTGGAAATGCTTCGCGCCAACGGCAAAATCGAAGCGGCTCGGATTGATGAGGAAACCGGCGAAGTGATGCCGCTTTCGGAATCCACCATCACCCGCGCCCTGCGTGAATACAAGCTGCACCCCGACCAGCTTTTGCAGCCCGACCCTGTCAGCCGCATGAAATCGGAACACCCGAACCATTGCTGGCAAATCGATCCGAGCTTGTGTGTGTTGTATTACCTGCCGCGACATGGCAAGGACACGGGGCTGCGGGTGATGAAAGAGGAAGAGTTTTACAAAAACAAGCCGAAAAACGTGGTGAAGATTGAGCAAGACCGCGTATGGCGATACACCGGCACGGATCACGCCAGCGGCACGATTGCTGTGCAGTATTACTTCGGTGGCGAGACCAGCGCGAACTTGTGTGATTTCTTTATCTACATGATGCAGGCGAAAGCCGACACGCTGAAAGACCCGTTTCGCGGTGTGCCACGGATGGTGATGCTTGACCCCGGCAGCGCGAATACTTCGGCAGCGTTTAAAAATCTGTGTAAGTCGCTGGATGTGCATGTGCAGATTAACAAGCCGGGCAACTCACGCGCCAAGGGGCAAGTGGAAAAAGCCAACGACATCGTGGAGACGGCCTTTGAAAGCGGCCTGCGCTTTACCGAAATCCACGACATCGACCAGCTCAACCGCTTGGCCGAGCATTGGATGCGCTACTACAACGGCACACAGAAACACAGCCGCCACGGCATGACCCGCTATCAGGCGTGGAACAAAATCAAGGCCGAGCAACTGATTCTGCCGCCCCCTGCCGATTACTGCCGCGAGCTGGCGGTGAGCGCACCGAAAGAAGCGAAAGTGTCGCCCGATTTGGAAATCCGCTTCGGCGGCCGCGTGTACAGCGTGAAGGACATCAAGGGCGTGTTGGTCGGGCAGAAACTGCTGGTGGCCAAAAACCCTTGGGAAACCGACGGCGCACGCGTGGCAACATTTGATGCAGACGGCCATGAAACATGGGTGGCCGTGCCTGAAGTGGTGTTTGACGAGATGGGTTTCCGCGCTGATGCGGCGGTTATCGGGGCGGAATACAACGCCCACGGCGACACGGCAGCGCAGCAACACAAAAAGGAACTCGACAAACTGGCGATGGGCGCGGAAACCTTGGACGAAGCCGCAGCCAAGCGCAAAGGCAAGGCGGTGCCATTCGGCGGCGAAATCGACCCCTACAAGCACCAAGAAGACACGCTGGCCACACGCAATACGCTCTACATTGAGAAGAGCGGCCAACAGATGGAATACAACCGCATGGAAGTGGCCGAACAGGTGTTGAGCAAGGTGGAAATGGCCAAGCTGCTGAAGCCGCGTATCGAAGCCGCAGGCGGCGACTGGAAACAGGCAGTCGCATTCATCAAGGCGAATTATCCGGACGGGGTGCTGGCCAGCCAGCTTGACGAAGTGGAAGGCCGTCTGAAAACGGCAGGCCGTCTGAAATTACACAAAACCGGTTAAACCAAATGCGACGGCGTCGTCGCATTTGGCGGAGGAAACGATGAAGCAGGATTTTCAGAAAATCGGCAAATCCTACGCCACCGCCGCTGCCGAAATCGGCTGCAGCAAGCCCATGCTGGTGGCGGTGGTCAACCACGGACGATGGCCGAAAAAAGGCGCAGACAAGCTGCGCGAGAAACTGAAACAGTATTTTGAAACAAATGGTGCGGATATTCCCGCTGGCCTGAGAAACGAGCCGGAAGCCGCACCTGCCCACCCTAACGAAAGCGAGGACAAAGAGATGTTATTACGAAAAGCAACCCTGACACAAGCCGCCAAGCAACACTTCGGCATTTTTAAAGACCCGTTTAACGATGAAATCCAGTCTGCCGACGATGTGTACATGACCCCTGATGTGCGCTATGTGCGCGAGGCGATGTTTCAGACGGCCTGCCACGGCGGTTTTGTGGCGGTGGTCGGCGAAAGCGGCGCGGGCAAATCGACTTTGCGCGAAGACCTGCAAGACCGCATTAACCGCGAAGGCCGTCAAATCGTGATGATTGAGCCTTATGTGCTGGCGATGGAAGACAACGACCAAAAAGGCAAAACCTTGAAAGCGGTGCATATCGCCGAAGCGGTTTTGGCAGCGGTTGCGCCGAATGTATCGCCCAAACGCAGCCCTGAAGCGCGTTTTGCCCAAATCCACCGCGCCCTGACCGAATCAGCCAAAGCCGGTAACAAACATGTGCTGATTATCGAAGAAGCGCACGGCCTGCCGATACCGACTTTGAAACACCTGAAACGCTTTTTTGAATTGAAATCGGGTTTTGAACGCCTGCTGGGGATTGTGCTCATCGGCCAAACCGAATTGGCGCAAAAGCTCTCGGAAAACAACCCAAGCGTGCGCGAAGTCGTGCAACGCTGCGAAGTGGTGACGCTGATGCCACTGACCGACGGCAAGCTGGAAGGCTATCTGAAACACAAGTTTGCCCGCGCCGGTGCGGACTTGGCCAAAGTGATGGACGGCAGCGCGATTGATGCGGTGGCCGAACGGTTGACGGTAAAAAGCCGCACCAAGCAAGGCACGGAACAGCACAGCCTGCTCTATCCCTTGGCAGTGAACAATCTGGTGAGCGCGGCCATGAATCAGGCGGCAGAGCTGGGGTTTGATGTGGTAGATGGCGATGTGGTGCGGGGTGTGTGATGAGTGCGAAACGTTTAATGATTGCTTATGTAGTTTTATTGGCGGTGGCACTGACGGCCATGTTGCAGAGCTGCCAAAACCAACCGGCACATGCTGCCGATGCCCAAGCCGCCGACCAAGCATGGGAAGCGGCGTACGGCGGCATGAGTGAGACGGAATTGGCCAAAGCGGTGGTATTGGAGCCGGTGGGAGGTGTGCGATGAAAGTGGAACGTGATTACGGCAACATCAAAGCCAAAGTATGGCGCGAACGCTCAGGCTTTTTATGCTGCGAACTGAGCAGCCTGAATGATGAATTTATCCTGCTGATGGTATCGGCAGACAAAGGCGAAGACGAGGCATATTTGGTTCAGACGGCCTTGACTTGTTTGAACCATAAGGATTTGGCCTTAGCAGGCAGAAAGGCGGCGTGAGATGGATGTAAAACAGTTAATCCAACTGCAAAGAAAGATTGAAAAAGCAGTTTGGGATTTTGACGATAAAAACCGCGCTTATTTCCCGCCGGAGGCTTTCAGGCGGCTGATTTGGGAAAGCCATCCGCAGGGCTTCGTCTTCGAATGGATGGGTATGCAGCAGGTGTTCGAGCAGTTTTTAAAAGAGCACCATCCGGAAGTATTTGCCGAGATGGAAGCGGTATTTAAAAGCTTTGAGGAGGCGGTATGAAAGTACGTTGCCCTGCCTGCGGCGCGACCATGAGTTTGGAAGTGCTGATTGCCCATCAAGACGCGCGTGAAGCCCTGATTTCGCTGGCCAAAGTTTCCCAAGAGCCGCTGATTGCGCTGCTGCGCTACCTGACTTTATTCAGGCCGTCTGAAAAAGATTTGAGTTTTAACAGGGTTTCAAAGCTTTTGGGTGAGTTAATCCCGATGATACAGGCCGGAGAGATTACGCGTAACCGCACAATCTATCCTGCGCCACGCGAGGCTTGGGTTTGGGCGGCGGAAAGATGTGTTGAAGCACGCAATGCAGGCCGTCTGAAAACGCCCTTAACCAGCCACGGTTTTCTACTGGAAAACATCACGTTTTGGACACCCGAGAAAACGGCAGTACGGTCAACCGCAACAGACGGCATAGCGGCGGTCGGCCACTACCATCCGCCTGAGCCGCAAAGCAAACTGCGAGGCGGTGTAGGCGACTTAATGGAGTGGGCAAATGAGGAAGGAGAATGACTGGCTGAAAAAAGAAATCGCCAAAGGCTTTATGCTGCTCTCGGCCTTGAACCTCAAAGGCCGTCCGGCGGCGAAAGACCTAACAGCGGTGGCCGAAGTTTGGTACGGCCTGCTGGCCAAGCAGCAATGGCAGCCTGAGCGCGACATACCGCGTTTTCAGGCGGCATTTGAAAACATCGCCGCCACGCAGACCGAATGGCCTAATCCGGCCGATTTTGCGAAGTATCTGTCGCCCTTACCCGTAAAGATGGTGCCGAAGCTGGAAAAGAAACACGTCCGCACCGAATACGGCAAGGCGCAGATAGAGATTTTGAAACGGCATTTTGCCGAACTGAGGACCCAAAACGCACCGTGTATGAACCGCGACTGGATACACGGACCGAGACACCGGACGGTGGATGAATGCAAACGGATTTATGCCGCAAGGCAGAAAGAGACGAAAAAATGACTGATTTAACCCAATACCGCCAAGATGCCAAGGGCAATTTAGTGCCATTGGCCAATATCAAAGAAATCGACTTGCTGCGCGATGAGCTGGTGATGGAAATCGTCGGCAAAGCGCAGACGGTGCAACAGCAGATGGCCGCGTTCAAGGCTGATTCGATGGCCGACATCGCCGCCTTCGTGCAGCTTTCCGCCGACCGCTACGACGTGGCAGTGGGCGGTAAAAAAGGCAACGTCAGCCTGCACAGCTTCGACGGAGCCTACCGCGTCAACCTCTCAATGCAGGACACGCTGGTGTTTGACGAGGGCTTGCTGGCAGCCAAAGCCCTAATTGACGAGTGTATCAACGAATGGACAGAAGGCAGCCGCAGTGAGCTGAAAACGCTGATTAATGCAGCGTTTCAGGTGGACAAGGAAGGCAATATCTCCACCGCCCGCGTACTCGGCCTGCGCCGTTTGGAAATCAAAGACGAGAAATGGCAACGTGCAATGGAAGCCTTGAGCGACAGCCTGCAAGTGCATACCAGTAAGCAGTTTGTGCGTGTATACAAACGCGATGATGCCGGTGAGTATCAGCTGGTAAGCTTGGATATTGCGAAGATTTAAACAATCAAACCGCGCGGCACGGTCTGCCGCTTATTAACCTTTTGGAGTCAATCATGAATAAAACTGAATTGGTAAATGCGGTCGTTGAGAAAATTAATTCCAACAGCGATTATATTCGTAAAGAAGACGTGTCTAAGGTGCTGGCTGCATTTGAAGATGTTATCGAAGCAGAGCTGGTGGCCGGTAACGATGTGCAATTGACGGGCTTCGGCACTTTTTATGTTGCCCAAACCACCGAGCGCATGGGGCGCAATCCGAAAACCGGCGAAGCTTTAATGCTCCCTGCACGCAAAGCCCCGAAATTTAAAGCAGGCAGCAATTTGAAAAAAGCACTCAATTCGTAAGCGGTTTAAATAAAGGCCGTCTGAAATCAGTCGTCAACGTCAAGTAGGCAGCTGGTTTCAGGCGGCCTTTTTTTATTTGCCAACGACATGGCAAGCGGATAGAATAAACGCTAATTTATTGATTTTACGCTATAAATGAAACAACGTTTCACAGAGTGAAACAGAAAGGATTGGGATGGAAACCGCCAAGCAGACCAAACAGCGTTTAATCCGCCTGATCCACGTGGCGAAAACGCAATTGATGATGAGTAATGACGATTATCGGGTATTGCTGGCCAATGTGTCATGCGGCAAAACCAGCAGCACCAAGCTGAGCATTGCCGAGCTGGAATTGGCCATCCGCGCGATGAAGGCCAAGGGCTTTGTGGTCACAACCAAGCAAAACAGCGCGGCCAAGCCGGACATCAAGGTGCGGCCTGCGCATATGGCTGTGGATGCGCAAATCAAGAAAATTCGTGCGCTGTGGTTGACCCTGCATGATTTGGGCGAAGTACGCAGCCCGTCGGAATTGAGTTTGGCCAAGTTTGTGAAGCGCATGACGGGTGTGGATTACCACGGCTGGTTGGACAGTGACAATGCCAGCAAGGTCATTGAGCATTTGAAAGAGTGGGAAAAACGGGCATGGAGGAAACGGGGGGTGGCAAGTGGCTGATGAAAGAGTACCTGAGCTGGTGGCCGATCTGGAAGACCAAACCGCTGCCTGCTTGATTGCCGAGTTGGCGATGGAAAAAAGCCGTGCGCTGGAAGTGGCCAAAAAAGTGGCGCGGCACATTACCGACAACTGGGGCGGCCAGCTGATTTATATCCCGAAAAACCATATCGGCAAAATCAGCGAGCGCGATATGGAGCTGTATCGGGCGTTTAACGGGAAAAACCATGCGGAATTGAGCCGCCGCTTCGATTTGACGGTGCAGCAGGTTTATAGGATTATTCGAGAGGTAGGCAACAAGGAGCGAGCCAGACGGCAAATTGCCTTGTTTTGACCCATTCAGCACCCGGATAAAGTGCTGTGTGTTGAAACACAATGCGGTATATCTGCTGCACAGTCAGCTCTTAAATCAGAATAGCGGTCAGGTTTTGTCCTGACCGCTTTTATATTGCGTTTCTCGGCTCGGTCGGGGGTTTGCCTACCCTAAGTGTGAAACGCGCTAAAAATACCGTTTTTGCGCCTTTTTGGAAAAGCAAGTTTTAAACTGCATTAAAAGCCGATTCAGACGGCCTTTGCCAAAATAGCCTCATCAATCCGATGAGGCTTTTTTTGTGAAAAAGTTTTTTGAAATTTTTAAATCCGGCACGCGCACCGACAACAACGGCCGCACGGTGACGATTACCGATGCGGATGTTGCGCAGGCGGCTGCGGCGTATGACCCCAAGCTGCATGAAGCCCCGCTGGTTGTCGGCCATCCGAAAACTGATGCACCGGCCTATGGCTGGGTGGGCGGCTTGCACGCCGATGGCGGCGTGTTGTCTGCCGATTTCGCGCAGATGGACGATGACTTTGTCGGCTTGGTGCAAAGCGGCCGCTACAAAAAGGTGTCGGCCAGCTTCTACCCGCCCGACAGTCCGAGTAATCCGAAACCCGGCTCTTGGTATTTGCGCCATGTCGGCTTTCTTGGCGCACAACCGCCTGCGGTGAAAGGCTTATCCGCCATTAATTTTGCCGAAGATGATGTGTATGTCGAGTTTTCTGAAGCCGCTCACAGTTACTCAGCAGGCCTGTTTCGTCGATTACGCGAGTTTTTGATTGAGAAATTCGGCATTGAGGAAGCGGATAAAGCCGTACCGAACTGGCAGATTGATTCGATTGAAGAAGCTGCCAAATGGAAAGATCCAATTTTAGAACCGGCTTTTGCCGACCCTGCAACCCCAACCGACCCTGAAACCCATGAAAACAAGGAGACCCCTATGTCGCCCGAAGAACAGTTGGCAGCCGAAAAAGCTGCCCGTGAACAAGCCGAAGCCAAGGCCGCTGCTGCGGAAGCGGAGCTGAAACGCCTGAAAGACGAACAGGAGCGCGACCTGCGCGAAGGCAAGCATGAGCAGAATGCCGAATTTGCCGAAGCCTTGGTGAAAGAAGGCCGTCTGAAACCGGCTGACAAAGCATTAATGGTGCAAGTGTTGGATTTTGCCGACTACCCTGAGCAGACCAGCGTGGAGTTTGGCGAAGGCAGCACCATCGGCGAAGCGTTGCGCCAATTCTTGCGCGGCCTGCCCGAAGTATTGCCAAGCGGCCATCATGCCAAAGGTGCAGCACCGGCAGCCACCGGCGGCCTGTCTGCCGATTTTGCCGAAGCGGCCAATCCTGACGCGCTGAGCCACCACGAACGCGCTGTGGCCTTGGCAGCCAAGGAAGGTATCCCCTACGAAGAAGCGGCACGCCGCACCGCCGTTTAACCCAAAAGCGACGACGTCGTCGCATTTAAAAAGGAAGAAACATGAGCGTTCATTTGCGCAAATTACGCGGTCAAATCGACCCCGTTTTAACCAATCTGGCGGTCGGCTATAAAAATGCCGAGTTTATCGCTGAAAAGATTTTTCCACAGGTATTGACCGATAAAGAAGGTGTGCAAGTGCCGGTGTTCGGCAAAGGCTCGTTTGTCGAGTATGACACCCAACGTGCCGTCGGTGCAGCGTCTAACGTGATTACTTTGGACTCGCCGAACCATCTGCCGGTGGTGCTGGAAGAACACGATTTGGCGGCCGGTGTGGACTACCGCGAGCAAGCGGAATCGCTCTTTAACGAGCAAGCCAAAGCGACACGCCGCGCCACCAAGGGTGTGCAGCTGCGCCAAGAAATTGAAACCGCTGCTTTGCTGCAGGCGAAATCGGCCTATCAATCCGGCCATACCAAGGATTTGACGGCGACCAAACAATGGTCGGCCGAAGACTCCAATCCGTTGGCCGATATTGAAACCGCGCGTGAAACCGTGCGTGCCGCTTGCGGCGTGCGCCCAAGCGTGTTGGTGGTGGGTGCCAGCGTATTGTCGGCGCTGAAACGCCATCCTGATCTGATTAAGTCATTGGGTGCGAACGAACGAAAAACCCTGTTGAGCGTTGAGCAGTTGAAAAACCTGCTCCAACTGGAAGACATCATCGTCGGCGAAGCGGTGTCTACTCCGGCAGGCGGTAAAGCCACGAAAGACGTATGGGGCAAATTTGCCAGCCTGATCGTGCGCCCGCATTTGGTTGCCGATGGCAATGACGAGGGCGAGCCGTCATTCGGCTACACCTTCCGCCGTCGCGGTATGCCGCTGGTCGACCGCTACGAAGAAGTTGGCGGCAAGGTGGAATATACCCGCTATACCGACATCCGCAAGGCGGCGGTCGTGGGCAGTGCGTGCGGTTTCTTATTTGAAAACGCCGTGGATTAATGCAGTGGGTTAATTATTAAAGGCCGTCTGAAATGTTCAGACGGCCTGGGAGAAAGATATGTCTCAAACAAAAAACGTGGTGCTGGTCGCCACCATTACAGCGACGGGCGAGATTGTGAAAGACCGCTTTGTCAATTTTGCAGGCGCACAGGCTAAGGCCGGTGAAGCGGTATTGGGTGTTGCGCCGTATGATGTGGCCAACGGCGATACGGCGGCGGTTGATGTGGTCGGTATTGCGGTGGTTGAAGCCGGTGGCGAAATTGCTACTGGTGCAGAAGTCGGTGCCGATGCGCAAGGTTGCGCGGTGACCGGTGCGGCCAAGATTGCCGGTACTGCCCTGACGGCTGCGGCCGGTGCAGGTGAAACCATCCGTGTTTTGTTGAAAGGTTAATCATGGCTAAAGTCTATATCGCTAACACACCGTTGATTTTGCAAGACGGCCAAGGCAAAGAATTCCGCGTGGAAACCGGAGAAGCAGTCGAGCTGACTCCGGCGCAATATGAATTGGTGGCCGCACACGTGACCCCGACATTGACCACCGGCGAAGAGTTGGAAGCGCAGCAAGACGAGCAAACACCGCCTGAAGCCGACCCGGCTGCCGAGCCTGAGTCCAAAACCAAAACGCAACGCAAAACAAAGGCAGACGCGTAATGTATTACATCAACGCCGATAACATGATGAAAGCGATGAGCAAGGTCGAATTGGTGCAGTTGACCAATGATGAGCCGCGTGCGACTGAGCCGGACATGGCGGTGGTGGATGAAGCCATCCGCTATGCCTGCGACTTGGTTGACGGCTACTTGCGTGGCCGCTACCCGCTGCCGCTCAAGTCGGTGCCGACGGTGTTGCCGCCGTTGTGTATCAACATTGCCCGCCATTTCTTGCACTCGCGCCGCATCAATCGGGCAGATTTTCCGAAGACGTTGGAGACCGCTTACAACGCGACTTTGAAAACGTTGGAAGCCATCCGCGACGGCAAAATCCATATCGGCGTTGATACTTTGGACAAACAGGCGCAGCCGGAACCCGGCGCGTATCACACGCGCGGCGGCTCACGCATTGATATGACGGGATACTGACATGAGTGCCACACGTCCGGTTATTGACTCGGTGGTTGAGCATTTGCAGCAGGCCATCCCGTGGGTCATCGTTGAAGCGTTTCCGGAGCGGCCGTCTGAATATCAGTTTATTCATCCGACCGGCGCGATTTTGGTGGGCTACGGCGGCAGCAAGTTCACCGCTTTGGAGCATTTGGGCAGTATTGCCCAGCAGCGCGACATCACTTTGGTACTGACGATTATCGGCAGCAATCTGCACGGAGATGAAGGTACGCTGGCGATTTTGGACGAGACGCGCTTGGCTATTGTCGGCTTCCGCCCAACCAACTGCTTGCCCTGCCACTTGTTGGCCGAGCGTTTTTTAAGCGAAGACGCGGGCGCGTGGCAGTATGAATTGACGGTGCAGACTGAAACCCAGCAGGTGCAGGTGTATCAGCCTGAAAATAAGCCGTTATTTACCCGAACGCGGCCGCGCGAAAGTGGCGACCCGCACGAACAAGATTTGAAACTGAAGGAGGCTCCATAATGGCAGCAGCATTTCATCACGGCACCGAAACCCAGCGTGTCGACGGCGGCAGCAACGCCGTCTATACCGTTGACGGTGCAATTACTGCGATGGTCGGCACCGCACCTATCGGTGCGGTCAATGAGTTGACCGTTTGCTCGACAATTAAAGACTTTTCCCAATTTTCCGCGCTGACGAATGTCGGTTTCACCCTGCCGGATGCCGCCAATATTTGGACACGCTATGCGTCCGGCGTGGCGTATGTGGTCAACGTCTGCGACCCGGCCAAGCATAAATCGCAAGTCAGCGATGAGGTATTGGCGGTTGATGCCGATACCTTGACGGCCAAGACCAAACATCCTGCATTGCAGAGCGGCTATACCGTTTCAGACGGCGATTCTCCGTTAGCCGAAGGCGAAAACTACACCATGGATATGGTGAGCGGCGAAATCACGTTTACCGCTAAGCCTGCCGCGCCGAAAATCAGCTACACCTACACTGACCCGACCAAGGTCACCGAAGAAGACATCATCGGCGGCTATGTCGCGGCCACGGGCAAGCGCACCGGTTTGGAGTTGCTGACCGAAGGCTACAACCGCTACGGTGCAGATGCCAAGATTGTGATTGTGCCGGAGTATGATAAAACGGCCAAAGTTGCTGCCGCTGCGATTACCTTGGCCGCCAAGCTGCAAGCGATTGCGTACATCAACGCGCCGACAGGCACGACCTTGAGCAAGGCGTTGGAAGGCCGTGGTGCGTTGGGTACGATTAATTTCCAAACATCAAGCGACCGCGCCGAGCTGTTTTTCCCACATGTTATCGGCACGCTTGGTGTGGAATCATTGGCCACCCATGCCGCCGGTCTGCGCATGAAAACCGATGTGGAGCACGGCTATTGGGTCAGCAAGTCAAACCGCGAATTGCTGGGCGTGACCGGCCTTGAAATCGGCCTGACTGCCCGTGCCGATGATCCGCAAAGCGAAACCAACCGCCTGAACGAAAAAGGCATCACCACCGTATTCAACAGCTACGGCACCGGCTACCGCTTGTGGGGCAACCGCTTGGCGTGTTGGCCGACCGTTTCGCACATCAAAAACTTCGAAGTGGCGCAGCGCACCGGCGACTTGATTGACGAATCCATCCGCCGCGTTGAGCTGCAGTACATCGACCGTCCGATTGACGATGCCTTGCTCGACAGCCTGCTGGAGACCATCCGCACTTATTTGTCTACGCTGCCAAGTATTGTCGGCTTCTCGCTGGATTTGGATTACGACTACGACTTGGTCGATGCCTTCAGCAAAGGTCAGGTGCCGATTGTGTACGAATACACGCCGAAGCTGCCTGCCGAGCGCATCAGTAACAAGTCGGTGATGACCCGTAAATATTTGGCCAATTTGGTCAGCGGTAATTAAGGAGCTGTAAATGCCTAAATTAAATGCAATCTACAACGCAAACGTCTATATCGACGGTAACAACCTGCTGGGCAAAGCCGCCGAAATCACCGCGCCGGAAGTCGAATTTTCGATGGACGAAATGACCGGTTTGGGCTTATTCGGCACCATTAAGCTGCCGACCGGCATGGAAGCCATGGAAGCTGAAATCACGTGGAACAGCTTTTATCCTGAAGTGGCCAAGCACAGCAAGAACCCGTTTAAAGCCACGCAACTGATGATCCGCTCCAACCTGCAAACTTTCGATGCGGCCGGACTGGATAAAGAAGTGGCCATGGTCACCACCATGACCGGTACATTCGGCAAAGATGCCTTGGGTGGCTTTAAACCCAAAGAAAAGGCCGAGTTTTCCAGCACGTTCAATGTGACCGAAGTGCGTCAGGTGGCCGACGGCCGCGAGCTGTTTTACTACAATGCCTTTACCAACACCTTGCGTGTCGATGGTCAGGATGTGTTGTCTCAAATGCGCAAAAACATCGGTGCGTAGGTTTTAAACGGCATTAAAAGCCGTTTCAGACGGCCTTTGGCAGAATCGCTGTATCCGCAGATACAGCGATTTTTTATTTTTATTTGTATTGTTTTTTGAAAAGGATTGAGCAATGAACAACGAAGCACAGAAACTGCAAGAAGACTTGGGCGCAACCCAAACCGTGAAGCTGAAATATCCGGTGCGTTTGGCTACCGGCCAAATGTTGGAAAAAGTGACTGTGCGCCGCCCGCGTGTAGGCGATTTGCGCGCGGTGATGCACATTACCAATGAGGCCGAGCAAGGTTTGCTGCTGGTGTCGCGCGTTACCGGTTTGGTGCCGGAAGACTTAGACGAACTGGATTTGAAAGACTTAGAGGCTATTCAGGCCACCTTTCGCACCGCCGACGAAGCAAGCGGCGCATAAATCAGCTGCCGAGGCCAATCAGGAACTATTGGCCGCCTGTGCCGATTTGGCTTGGTGGTTTGGTTGGAGCGTGCAGGCCGTTTACGACCTGCCGCTGGATGAGTTTGAGGAGTGGCAGAAAGAAGCAGCCCGCCAAATTAAGGCGGGCTATGCTCGGAACGGAATGATTTGACGTTATGGCCGGATTAACAGCGTTTTTCCCGTACTTCTTCAGCGAGACGCGTACACCAACCGTTTGGTTCCGGTTCTTTTTTGAACCATGCTTCGTATACCCATTCCAGTAAGCCCCAAGCAAGTCCGGCAATCATAGCCAAACCTGAGGCAATCACGATGAGAAGCAAGGCTGAGACGGCAAAGGCAAACATCTTTTTTCCCTTTCGTTATTCATAAACAGGATATTACCACATGGCTTCTGATTTAGGTGTTTCGATTTCGGTATCCGCTACTGTCGGCGGTGCCTTATCGGGCTTGGCCAGCGTCAGCAAAGCCATGAAAACGCTGGAAACGACAACAGGTACGCTTAAAGCCCGACAACATGAGTTGGCTTCTGTGCTGGAACGGAATAAAGACCGCTTGGGTGTGCAGGCTGCCAAGCAGTTGTGGCAAGAGTACGACAAAATCGACCGTTCTATCAAAAAGCTGACCGCCAGTTCTGCCAAGTTACAGCAAATTCAGGCTGCCAAGGCGGTGAATGCACAGCAATGGCAAGGCTTGAAAGGTCAATGGCAGACTGCAGTAGGTGCTGCCGGTACAGTCGCTTTGCCTGTCAAACTCGCTATTGATTTTGAATCGTCGATGGCCGATGTGCGCAAAGTCGTCGATTTCGATACGCCACAGCAGTTTAAAGAGATGGAACAGGACATCTTAAAGATGACCCGCACCATTCCGATGGCGGCTACGGAATTGGCCAAAATCTCGGCATCCGGCGGCCAGCTGGGTATTGCGCGTAAAGATATACCTGTTTTTACCGAAACCATCGCCAAAATGTCGGTCGCTTTCGATATGTCTGCCGAACAGGCGGGCGACAGTATGGCCAAGCTGGCCAATATCTACAAAATCCCGATTGCCGAAATCGACAAACTAGGCGATGCCATCAATCATTTGTCGAATAATAGCCCTGCGAAAGCCGCGGATATTGTGAATGTATTGGGTCGTGTCGGCGGTGTGGCGAAGCAGTTCGGGCTGACTGAGCTTCAGACGACATCACTAGGTAACGCCTTTATCGCTTTAGGTAGAACACCTGAGGTGGCCGGTACGGCCATTAACGGCATGCTGACTCAATTAATGACTGCGGATAAACAGGGTAAAAAATTCCAAGCGGCGCTGGCCAGCATGGGAACAGATTCTAAAAAGTTGAAAAAAGCCATTGCAGAGAACGGTGAGCAGGCTTTGATGGACTTCCTGAAACAGGTTGAGAAGCTACCGAAAGACCAGCAGATGGGTGTATTGGTGGACTTATTCGGGAAAGAGTATGCGGATGATGTAGCCGCTTTGGTCGGCGGCTTGGATACCTATAAAAAGTCCATTGAAGAGCTGAAAAAAACCGGCAAAGGCGGCAAGCCCGAATTTATGGGCAGCATGGAGAAGGAGTTTGCCGCGCGTTCGGCAACAACGGCTAACCAAATCCAGTTACTGAAAAACAGTCTCGTTGAGTTGGGTATCAACGTCGGCAGCGTGATTCTGCCTGCGGTCAATGATTTTGCGGGTGCAATAACCAAGATTGCCAATAAACTTGCGGACTGGGCGAATGCACATCCGGTATTAACAGGCTATATTATCAAAACAGCGATGGCTTTGGCTGCAATGGTTGCCGGTGGTTGGTTGGTAAGAATAGCAGCCAATCGGATTACGGCGGGATTTCTGACTGCCAAAGGAGCACTCCAATCATTCAAAGTAACGGCGCAACTGGTTTCTATGGTTATGAAAGGCGGTATCCTGCCCGCCGACATACCCGGCCGCTTAGGGGCATTTGTCCGCGCCTTATCCGCAGCCCGCACTGCTATGATGGGTTTCGGCCTGTCTTCATTGGTTGCCATGTGGCCCGTTGTGGTGGTGGCGGGGGCTGTCGCTGTTATTGCATTCTTGATTTATAAATATTGGCAGCCGCTGAAAGCCTTTTTTGCAGGATTATGGGATGGCTTAATACAGGGACTGGCTACGCTTAAACCGATGTTTGATTCTCTGGTTTCGGTAATAGCTCCTTTCGGTCAAGTCATTATGTCCGTTCTGGGCAGTATTTGGTCTGTCATTCAACCATTGGTACAACCGCTGCTTGACTGGTTTGGCGATTTTTTCAACATGAGCCAAGTAGCCGAGGGCGGTGCTCGTAACTTTGGGCAGTCTGTCGGCCTGTGGATTGGCCAAACCATTGCAGCATTGGTGACATTTGCATCAACAGCATGGGCAAACATTATCGCCTTTTTCTCAGCCGGCATTGCTGCACTGCTTAACCTGATCCTGACCTTCTCGCCGGTAACCGCCTTTATGACCGCCTTCCAAGCGGTGTGGACTTGGCTGTCGGGCTTGGGCGCGACCTTTATGTCTTACGGCAGTATGATGATCGATGGTTTGGTCAACGGCATCAAGGCGGGTATCGGCCGTGCGGTGGCGGCGGTGCAAGGCGTAGTATCGGCGGTTAAGTCGGCATTTACCTCTGACCGCAAAGGTATGGGCATCCACTCGCCGAGCCGCGTGTTCGCGGGCTACGGCGGCTACATGACCGAGGGTTTGGCCGTGGGCATCAAGCGCACGGCAGGCAGGCCGTTGCAGGCTGTGGGTGCATGGGCAGGCCGTCTGAAAGACGGGTTTTCCCGTCGCGTGGGCGGTATGCGTGCGGATTTGGCGGCGCGGATTTCCGGCAGCAGTGCAGACTTTGCCGCCGCACGCGCGGCGCAGTCGCAAGCAGGCGGTATCACCGTAAATTTTAATCCGACCATTCATGCCCCGGGCGGCGACCCCGGCCAAATTCAGACGGCCCTGCAAATGGGTTTGCGCGAATTTGAAATGCTGTTTCAGCGCATGATGGCTGACCGAGAACGGAGGGCTTACTGATGTATGCAATGTTGGGCGATGTGAGATTTGAGACCTTGCAAAGCTTTGCCAGTCTGGAAGCGCAGCACTCGGCCAAGTTTGCCAAGCACGAAGTGTTAAAAGGCCGACCACGCCTACAGGCGATGGAAAACGACCTGACCACGCTGCGCTTTGGCTTAAAACTGCATTGGATGTTGGGCAATCCCGACACGGCTTATAAGGGTTTGCTGGCGGCTTTGGAAGCGCAGCAGGCGGTGTCGCTGGTTTATGGCTCAGGCCGCTTTGTCGGCTGGTTTGTCATTGAGAGCCTGACCGAGCGCACGTTGGTGCACGACGCGCAAGGCCGCACTGCTGCGCGTGAATTGGATGTGGAGCTGACGGAATTTATCGGCGACCCGAATAATCCGCTGCCGACTCCGGCAATTATCAGCGGCAAGCAAAACCCGTTGCTCTCGCTGTTGCCCGAGTCGGTACAGGCGCAAGCGGCAGATGTGATGCAGGCGGTTGAAACCGGCGTGAAAGTTTATCGTGCGGCAGAAAACGGCATTGAGCAAATGCAAGGCATCATCGCGGCGGCTAAAGAGTTGCGCAATGATCCCGCCGGTGCGCTGAATTTAATCGGCGACGCGCTCGGCGTGGGCGGTGATGTATTGGGCAAACTCAATGGTTTACCGGAAGTAACGGCTTTGTTGGGTGACTTATCCGGCGCGGCTGAAATGGCCACGCAGCTTGGTGCAGCCGGAAATGCGCTCGGCAGCACGGTGGCGAGTATGCGTGCCGGTTACGAGAGCGGAACTATCGGCGGCTGGCTGGATGCGGCTGGAGACTCAATTACTACGGCCTCCGAAGCGGTGACCAATGGTGCATCGGCCGCTGAAAAGTTGACCGGTTGGCTGGCGATAAGGAGTGATGGATGAGCGCGGTTTTACGCTATATCACCAAAGACGGTGACCGCTGGGATTTGATTGCCCATAAACACTACGGCAACGCTTTGCTGATTGACGGCCTGATTGCGGCCAATCCACATTTACCGTTGGCCGAAGAGTTTGTCAGCGGCTTGACGGTGTTTGTGCCGGTGTTGGAGAGCAAGCCGAAAAACAGTCAGGCCGATTTGCCGCCTTGGATGCGCTGAAAGGGTTGAAATGGATATTAAAGGTTTCTTGTCCGGCTTGGCCGCTCAAGGCGGTACGGGTGGCACTCATCCGGTAACCAAGCCGGATTTCACACTGAGCTACGAAAACAAAGACATCACCGGCGACATCGCGCCCTATCTGATTTCGTTTGTTTATACAGATTACCTCGAGGGGCAATCTGATGAGCTGCAGGTCGAATTTGAAGATGTCGACGGCCGCTGGCTGCGCGGCTGGCATCCCGAGCAAGGCGATGCGCTGGCATTGAGTTTGGGCGACCAATTCACCGGCTTGGTGGATTTGGGCAGCTTTGAGATTGCTGAAATTGAATACAACCACCCACCATCAACGGTGAGCCTGAAGGCGTTGTCGGCAGGCATTACCAAGGCCAGCCGCACTTTAAAAGGCCGCGCGTATGAAAATACCACGCTGGCCGAGATTGTGCGACAAGTGGCAGGCCGTCTGAAATTGCAGCCCGCAGGGCAAGTGAAAGACATCAAAATCAAGCGCGTAACCCAGTATCAGGAGCGCGATATTGAGTTTTTGAGCCGGTTGGCCAAAGAGTATGGCCACACCTTTAAGGTTGTCGGGAATAAGCTGGTATTTGCCGACAACGCTACGCTGAAAGAGCGTGAAGCGGTGGTGATATTGAGTCCTGAAGACATGACCCGAATCCGCCTGCGCGATTTGATTAAAGGTGTGCCGACTCAAGTGGAAATGCGCGGCTACGACCCGAAAACCAAGAAAACGGTGTCGGCCACGCGTAAAACCAAGTCGCTGCGCCCGAAATCCAAACGTGGCCACACCGGCGACACCTTGAAAATCGTGCCGAATAAAGGCGAAAGCCAAACGCAGCTCAATGCCCGCGCCGATGCGGCTTTAGCTGACGCGCAAGACGACCAATGCGCCGGAAACATCATATTGTTTGGTAATGCGCTGCTGGTGGCCGGTCAAACCGTGCGCCTGAAAGACATGGGTAAGTTTTCCGGTAAGTATTTGGTGAAGCAAGCGCGGCATGAGTATCGCCGCAGCAGCGGCTACACCACCGAGCTGGAAATTAAGATGATTGAGTATATCGATGATGAGGAGCAGCAGGATGCAGCAAACGCATGATTTCGGGGCAACCCTGCAATTCGGCGTGGTATCGGCGGTGGATGAAGCCGGCCACAATCTGCGCGTCAAAATCCCTGCGCTGGAAGACATGCAAACCGACTGGCTGCCGATGGCCACACCGGCAGCCGGTGGCAATCAGTTTTACAGCCTGCCCGACGAGGGCGAGCAAGTTGTCTGCCTGCTGGACGCGCGTGGCGAAAACGGCTGCGTGATTGGCGCGATTTACAGCGCAGCCGATAAGCCACCGGCCAGCAGCAAAGACAAATGGGTACGCCGCTTTAAAAACGGCACGATTATCGAACACGACCGCAAATCAGGGGATGTCCTGGTCAAAACCGACGGCGTGGTGACAATTGATGCCGATGCCGTGGCGAAAAAAACCTTGACGGTTGAAGGTCTGTTTACTTATACCGCCGGCATGTCGGGTAAAGGTGGCAGCGGTGCATCGGCCAAAATTGATGGTGCAATTGAGGCTACCGGTGACATCACATCCAAAGGCATCAGCTTACCTGGCCATACCCACACCGGTGACTCGGGTGGCACAACATCGACACCGAAATAAGGTTTTAAAACGCATTAAAATCAGCTTTATGCAGTTTCAGGCAGAATCCCTGTATCAAAACGATACAGGGATTTTTTTATGCAATTCGATACGCCCATTTCCAAGCACTGGCAGCTTGCCCCCAGTGGCAGCGGTTTAGCGCAGGGCGTGGACGATATCGACTTGTGTATCCACAACATCTTGTCCACCCGCAAAGGCTCAGATGTGACCCGTCCGGCCTTTGGCAGCAATCATTTTGACTACATTGATACCCCAGAAGATGTGTTTATACCGAATGCCGTGCGCGAAGTCGTGTTGGCCATTCAAACATGGGAAACGCGAGCTGTTGTTGAAGACGTAACGTTTAGCGGCTCTGCCCCACACATCATCATGACTGTTCGGTGGCGTGTAGCTGATGAAGTATCCGGTGAAATCTACGGCACAACGCTGAATTTGGAGCATGCAACATGGATTTAAGCACTTTAAAGCGTGAAGACGTCAAGGTTGTGGCTGATGATTTGTCGACCATCTTGGCCGAGATTATTGCCAAGTATGAACAAGACAGCGGCAAGGCACTGCAACCGGCGCACATTGAGCGTTTGCTGATTAACGTGTACGCCTATCGCGAATCATTGACTCGTCAGCAGGTTAACGAAGCCTACCGCCAACAGCACGTCCGTTTTGCCACAGGTTTGATGCTGGATTTATGTGGCGATGATGTGAATACACCGCGTTTGCAAGATAGCGCGGCGCGTTGCACTTTACGTTTTACAGCAAGCGATTTTGTGGGCGAAGTCAATATCCCGATGGGGACACAAGTGGCGGTGGGCGATGTGGTATTTGCCACGATTGAACAGGGGCAATTAAGCGCAAACCGTCCGCAAATGGATTTGCAAGCCGAGTGTACCCAAACAGGCACACGCGGCAACGGCTGGGCTGTCGGGCAAATCAATGCCGTTCAGACGGCATTATCAGGTGCAAACCGAATTGCCGCGCAAAACATCAGCATACCCGCAGGCGGCGTAGAAACTGAAAGCGATGATGCCTACCGCGAGCGTGTGTTGCTTGCGCCTGAAAGTTTTAGCGTGGCTGGCAGCGTGGGCGCGTATCAATATTGGGCGCGCGCCGTATCGCCAGCGATTTGCGATGTCCATGTTGGCAATGCCAACGACAGCAAAGGCAATGCGATTGGCGGCACGGTGGCGGTAACGGTTTTGACGAAAACAGGTTTACCGTCTGACGAATTGATTGCCCAAGTCCGCACCGAATTGTCGGGCGAAAAAAAACGCCCCTTGTGCGATACGGTGGTCGTGAAGGCGCCTGAAACGGTGGATTACACGCTGAATGCCGAATTGGTGCTGTTTACAGGTGCAAACGCTCTGGCAGTCAAAACCGCCGCCGAAACCGCTTGGGCAAAATACGAGAGTGCAAGACGTGAAAAACTGGGGGGCGATATTGTGCCGCTTGATGTGATGAACGTATTGCAAGTAGCAGGCGTGTACAACGTGGTGTTAAACAGCCCGACCTTGCGCGTGATTGAACCCAATCAATGGGCGCGATGCACATCAGTACGCATCAGCATTGCCACCACGCAACAGGACGGTTAAGCATGAAACTGACTTATGCACAAATCATTGAACGCGACCAACGTTACCGCATTTTGGCAAATTTGGGCTTACGCTTGGATTTATTGGATACGCCCAAGCTGATGCCGCGCTTGGTGGATTTGGTCGCCCCCGAACACCTTGAATTGCTTGCCGAAAGTCGGTCTATTTTGAATGAAGACGGCTACTGGCTTGCCGAAAGCGACAGCGCACGGCGCAAATTGATTAAAGGTGCGTATGAATTGCACCGCTATAAAGGCACACTGTGGGCTATTCGGGAAATCGTGCGGCGGCTTGGCTTTGGCGAAGTAACGATTTTAGAAGGCATGGGCAACAAACGGCATGACGGCGAAATCACACGCAACGGCTTATACGCACGTGGACACAGCGACCGATGGGCGCATTATCGCATCATTTTGGCCACGCCGATTACAAACGATCAGGCTTATCTATTGCGGCGTACGCTTGCCGCTTTTGCACCAGCGCGTTGTGTGCTGGCTGCATTGGACTATCAAGCTGTGCCGTTGCAGCACAACGGCCGCGCGACACGAAACGGACAATTTAACCGAGGAACTGCATAAACATGGCAAATTTACGTGAAACGGCAACTTGGGAAGCCGGTATCTATCAGTGGGAAACATCCGACCCGGTTATGGGCGGTGAGAACGGCATCGACAACAAGCCGACCAGACAACTGGCTAACCGCACCTTATGGCTCAAAACCGAGCTGGCCAAGGCTGTTGAGAGCATTGGCAGTAACAAATCCGCCGCTGATATTGCGCTGGGCACCAAAGCCGACAAAACTACCACCATCACCGCAGGCAACGGCCTCACAGGCGGCGGCAATCTGTCTGCCAACCGCACCATTACCCTCGGCACCCCGTCAACCATTACCGCAACCAGCGGTAATACCGTGGCGGCCAGTTCACACAGCCATGCCATCGACAAAGCCAGCACAACAGCGGCCGGTATTGTGCAGCTTAACAATACCTTGACCAGCAGCGCAACCAACCAAGCGTTGACGGCGGCGATGGGCAAAAAACTGCAAGACGAAAAAGCCAACGTCAGCATCACCATCACCGCAGGCAACGGCCTCACAGGCGGCGGCAATCTGTCCGCCAACCGCACCATTGCCCTCGGCACCCCGTCAACCATTACCGCAACCAGCGACAATACCGTGGCGGCCAGTTCACACAGCCATGCCATCGACAAGGCCAGCACAACCACGCCCGGTATTGTGCAGCTTAACAATACCTTAAGCAGCAGCGCAACCAACCAAGCGTTGACGGCGGCCATGGGTAAAAAACTGCAAGACGGAAAAGCCAACGTCAGCATCACCATCACCGCAGGCAACGGCTTAAGCGGTGGCGGAAATTTGACTGCAAACCGCACAATCGCGCTGGGCACGCCGAGCAAAATCACCGCGTCGACAAACAACAGTGTCTCCGGCACGTCGCACACGCACGAGATTGACAAAGCCAGCACTACAACAGCCGGCGTCGTGCAACTGTATAACGGCTTGGGAAGCACAGCGACGGACTTAGCGGCAACGGCAGCGGTTGCGAAGCGACTAAATGAAATAAAAGCCACAAAATCAACAACATTGGCGGGATACGGCATTGAAGACTGGGTTGTAAGCGGCATCTCATTATCAAGTAGCGACAATCTAAACAGCATCACTGCAAAAGGTTTTTATTATCAAGCGGAAACGGCAAACGCGTCTCTAAGTAACAACTATCCGGAGGCACGTGCCGGCGTACTAGTCGTGTCATACAGCGGCGGCAGTATGCAGCGCTACACAACAATCGATGGTCACGAGTATGTGCGCGTATTCTCTTCGTCGTGGGGCAGCTGGCTGCGCGTTGACGGCCGCGATGCTGTCATGACAAGCGGCAGTCAAACAATCGACGGCGAGAAAACATTTAATCATCGCACATATCACAACGGCGGCGTCACATTCAGCAGCTCGAATGGCGATAATACCGGCCGATTGGGCTCAAATACTAGTGATACGTATATTGAAAATACGCAGACAAGAAAGTTTTTGCAGCTCAAAAACGACGGCTCGCTCGCATACAGTAATGACCCGATTTTGTTGCAATCATCATTGAGCAATGCAGTCAACAGCAGCAGCTCAACGACACCGGCAAGTGTTGCTGGCGTCAAAACCGCCTACGACAAAGCTGTTAAGGCGGCCACCGCAACCCGCCGCAGCTACAGCCGCACCATTAACGGCACAGCATCCGGTCGTACCGAACAAACCATGCGCGTCACAGGCGAGACGGTCATCAGTCCCGATGGCAGCGTTGTGCAGTATTTTAACATCAAGAATGCTAGGGTCTTTTGGTTTGATTTCGAAGAGGCTGCCGTCGGTTATGGGAATACTACTGCGGGGAGATTAATAGATATCGACTTATGGACAGCTATGCCCAATAAAGTCTGTTATGCCTCAATCCAATTTGTACGCGCCACCGATACGAATATATCGCAAAGATGGCAACATGAGGCCTCTGAGCATAAATACAGCTGGAATCCTCGCGGCACAAATAAAAATAAAGTCTCGTTTAACTCGCGCCGCTGGGCTGGCGACAGTGATGAATTAATCGATATGGTCATTAAAGTAGAGGGTTATTAAATGATTGATATTAATACACAACTGAGCGGATATTGCGTCCGCATCAACAACGAGGCCGGCGAATTTGACTTAATCGACCGCACATTGGCGCAGCTGTATCCCGATATCAACATCGACGAGCTGCCCGAATTAAGCATCAGTCAATATCAGCAATGGTGCGGCCGCGGCAACCAAACCGCCGTTTATAAAAACGGCGAGCTGATTTTGCAAGCCAAAAACAGCCCCGCCATCAATCTTGCCCAAGCCAAAGCCGCCAAGCTGGTTGAGCTTAACGCAGCCGCGCAAGCCTTTGTAAATCAGGCGGCCGATTTGGATAGCATCCCCGATTTTGAGCTGCAAACATGGCCGCTGCAATCAGCCGAGGCGCAAGCGTGGGCAGCCGACAACACCGCCGCCACGCCCGTGTTAGACCGCATTGCCGCCGCGCGTGGCATGGAGCCTGACAAACTCAAGGCCGCCGCCTTGCGCAAAGCCTTGGCCTATTCCGCCTTGTCTGCCCATGTGGCAGGGCAACGTCAAGCCTTGCAAAGCAAGATTGGGGCGGCTAAAACGGTTACCGCGCTCGATAAAATCAAGATTGAGTTCACCGCGCCGGAGGCCGTCTGATGGCAAAAGTCTATTTAGCATTGTATAAAGGCCGCAAATCAGGCCGCAGCCCTAAGGCATTGGCCATGCGCTTTGCGGATTGGGTGATTCGCAAGGCCACGCGCGGCATTTACTCGCATTGCGAGATTGCCGTGGCCTTGGGTGGCGGCGTGTTTGAGTGCTATTCCGCCAGCCTGCGTGATGGCGGCGTGCGCTGTAAAGTTATGCGCTTGCCTGAGAGTAAGTGGGATTTGGTTGAGCTTCCGGCAGCGGACGTGTTAACTGCCCAATTGCAGATGATTTGGCTGATGACACAAGGCAAGTCGTACGATGTGCTCGGCTCGCTTGGTGTGGTCTTGCGCGTCGGCAACCGGCCGGATAAGTGGTTTTGCTCGGAGTGGTGCGCCCATGTCTTGGGTTTAGCCGAGCCGTGGCGGCTGTCGCCTAATGATTTGGCGGGCATGACGGCAGAAATGTAAAGAAAACGGCTGCGCGGCGGTGTCCTACCACCGTTCTCCGCGCCAGCTTCAGCAGACTTGACCTGCGTTAGCCTTTTTTACCGTACCTCGCGAGGTGCGGTGATTTTATCACTAACGACAAGGAATCTGTGAAAAATGAAACATCGTTGCAAAAATTGTTTTAAGTTGTTGGCTGTTGGCCGTGGCTGCTTTGAAATCAAGTGTCCGCGCTGCAAATTGCTCAATCAGTTTAAAACCCAATAATTCAATCCTGAGTGCCTTTGAGTACCGATACTTATATATAGGAGTAATCATGACTCAAAAGCCTCTGCCAATTGTTCCCTGGATGGGTGGTAAACGCCGTTTGGCCAAACACCTGATTCCGATGTTTCCCGAGCATACCTGCTACGTTGAGCTCTTCGCCGGTGGTGCGGCGCTATTCTTCATGCGGCCGCAACCGGCCAAGTGCGAGGTGCTCAACGATATCAACGGCCAGCTCATCAACCTTTACCGCGTTGTGCAGCATCATTTTGACGAGTTCGTGCGCCAATTTGAGTGGACGTTGACCAGCCGCGAAGTGTTTGCCCGTCTGCAATCTACACCGCCCGATGCGATGACCGATATCCAGCGAGCAGCTCGCTTCTTTTATCTGCAACACACTGCATTCGGCGGTAAAACGGTCGACCAGCATTTCGGCACAGCCACCACTGGACGCGGCTTTACCGCCGCCGACATCGCAGGCCGTCTGAAAGCCGCGCAGCAACGGCTGAACGGAGTCTACATCGAGAACGAGCCGTGGGAAAAGTGTTTCAAACGTTACGACCGCGAACACACTTTTTTCTATGCCGACCCACCGTATTGGCAGCTTGCAGGCTACGACAGAGCCTTTGACTGGGCGCAGTATGAGCTGTTGGCCAAAATGATGGCGGAGTGTAAAGGCAAGGTCATGCTTTCAATTAATGACCACCCTGATATTAGGGAGCTGTTTAAAGACTTCCGTATGACGCGTTTAGAGCTGGCCTATTCAGTTGGTCGTGATAAAACGCAAAAGACCAGCGGTGAGCTGGTCATCTGTAACTATTAAAAATGTTCAAGCAAGAGCGGCCTCTCGCCCCCTTGCTTGCTGTTCCAAATCTGCCCACATTTTAGGAGCGGCCGACATCGCGCGGAAAGTAGCAATTGCCCCATCGGTCAGGTATTCGATATCTTGTTTTATTTTACCGGCTTCGGCAAATTCAATCATTTCAATCACAAAAAGACCACCATCGTCACTATTTAAAAAATCAACTGCTCGTTCAATATCTACATCAAGACGTTGAGAGATTCTGCGGGCAGCTTTCACAAAGGCCGTCCAAGGTTTATTGCGGTAATCAAAGTGGTTGGCAAATTCTTTGTAAAACAAGCTATCTCGTTCCATGTTTGGGTAATCCATATTGTGCTCCTGTGGTGTATTTATTTAACGTGAGCACATGTTAGCGTAGCTACACCAAAGAGCCGAGCAATCCGAGTGCGATGTTTTCGCAAATATAAAAAATCCTGCCTTTGTTTGGCAGGATTTGAAACAAAGTTGCAGAGTGTGAAATAAAATAAAAAAACACTTTATCTCACAAAACGCGCCGATTTATCGCGCGCGGCTTCACCCAGCCATCAGCCCCTGCAACACTGCCAACGCTGCCGCCCAATGCCATGCACTGCTGCTTTCAATAAAATAATCTTGCAGCTTACCAAAGAGTAACAACATCAAAATCCCCAATATCGCTCGTCCTTTTTATCCACAATGTTCGTTATTGGAGTATAAAATAAAACATGCCGTCTGAAAGATTTCAGACGGCATATTTTATTCAAAGCAAAGGTTTGATTAATCCCCCATCACTTTGCCTTCGCGACGCGGGTCGGCACCGCCTTGCAAACCATCTTGACCGATCACAATGCCTTGTACACCCGAATTCAAATCGCGCACCTGCACTTTATAGCCCAGTTGTTCCAATTGCGGTGCATACTCAGTGGCGGCGGTGTTTTGCTCGATTTCATAGCTGCTGCCGCGGTTGAGCATGTTTGGCAGGGAAATGGCCGTCTGAATGTCCATGCCCCAGTCGATGTGCGCGACTAAGGTTTTGGCCACATAACCGATAATGCGGCTGCCGCCCGGTGAGCCGACCGCCATATAAGGCTTGCCGTTTTTCATCACAATAGTCGGCGCCATGGAAGAGCGCGGGCGCTTGCCGCCGGCCACGCTGTTGGCCACTACTTTGCCTTCGGCATTGGCCGGATTAAAGGCGAAGTCGGTCAATTCGTTGTTCAACAAATAGCCGTTGGCCATCAGGGTAGAGCCAAACGCGTTTTCAATCGAAGTGGTCATGGAAACCACGTTGCCTTCTTTATCCACAACCACGATGTGGCTGGTCGAAGGCAGCTCCGCCGGTTTGCCGGCAGCAAATTGGTTGCTCAATTTACCGGCGTTGATTTGCGGCAGGGCTTTGTCAGTGGCGCGGATTTCCTGTGCGCGGCTATTCAAATAAGATTGACTAATTAAGGCTTTGGTCGGCACGGTTACGAAATCTGGGTCTGCCACATAGTAATCGCGGTCGGCAAAGGCCACGCGTGAAGCGTCGCCGATCCAGCGCCAGCTGTGGATATTTTCCGCGCCCAGTTTTTTCATGTCCTTTGTTTGCAAAATGCCCAAAATCTGGCTCAAGGCAATGCCACCCGAGCTTGGCGCACCCATGCCGCACACTTCGTATTCACGATAAGGCGAACACACCGGCGTGCGCTCAATCACGCGGTAGTTTTTGAAATCAGCCAGCGTGATTTTGCCCGGATTGTCCGGCGCGCCAGTGATGGTGTTCACCATATTCTGCGCGGGTTTGCCATGGTAAAACGGCGCGCTGCCCTCTTTGGACAACAGTTTTACCGATTGGGCAAATTCAGGGTTTTTCAACATCGTACCTGCGGCCAATGGTGCGCCGTTAGGCAGGAAATAGGCAGCAGTCTGTGGATAACGTTGCAGCGATTCTTTGTTTTGCTCGATGGATTGCGACATGCGTGGCGACACGGCAAAACCTTGCTCGGCCAATTGAATCGGCCTGTCAAACAGGCTTTGCCACGGCAATTTGCCGTAACGCTTGTGGGTATCTTCCAAAAGTTTCGGAATACCCGGCACGCCGACCGAACGGCCGCCGACCACGGCTTTCATGAATTCTAGCGGTTTGCCGTTTTCATCTAGGAATAATTGCGGCGTGGCTGATTTCGGTGCGGTTTCGCGTGCGTCGAATGTGGTCAGCTTTTTGGCTTTGTTGTCCCAATACACCAAAAACGCGCCTCCGCCCAAGCCGGAAGATTGCGGCTCAGTCAGGCTTAGGGTGATTTGCATGGCAATCATCGCATCAATCGCGCTGCCGCCGCGTTTCAAAATTTCATAACCAGCTTCGGTGGCCAGTGGATTGGCAGAAGCAGCCATAAATTCTTTGGCGTGCACCAATTTCTGTTCGGTCAAACCCGTGCCTTGTTCCGGCGCGTGGCTGTCGGCGGAAACCGCGGCCGGTTTCGGCGCGGAAGATTGTGCACAAGCGGCCAGCACCAAAGTGGCTAGAATGCTTAATGTCCAAGTCGATTTCATTTGATACTCCTCTTTTCTCATGTTTCAGACGGCCTGAATAAGCTTAAGCTGAATGTATAACTTTAAACAGACCGACTATAGCCCAAAGCGTTCGCATTTTCCAAGAATAAGTTGGCATAAACTTGTCGGTAAGCCGATATTTATACACAGGCCGTTTGAAAGTTTTTAAATTATCCACATTCATAAACAATCCACAAGCCGCTTTATCCTTGCAGTTTATTTTTAGATAAGTTTTTGAAAAATAATCGGGATAAAAGTTATACACAAAAAAATTGCCTGCTCATAATCATAATCTTTTTATATTTTAAATTTTAGTATTATTCTGTTTACGGCTTTTCAAGCCAAATAAAAACCTTAAGCTAACTTTTCAAAAAATTAAAAAGTTAAGGATTGTTAAAACACTGTAAATCGGGTAGAGTAATGCCCGATAAATTAACAATAACGGAGCTTCCTTCAATGAAAGGCGACATCGGTGTCATTGGTTTGGCCGTCATGGGTCAAAACCTGATTTTGAACATGAACGACCACGGTTTTAAAGTAGTGGCGTTTAACCGTACCACCAGTAAAGTAGACGATTTTTTAAATGGTGCCGCCAAAGGCACCAATATTATTGGCGCATATTCGCTGCAAGACTTGGTTGATAAATTAGAAAAACCACGCAAAATCATGATGATGGTGCGTGCAGGTGCAGTGGTCGATGATTTTATCGAACAATTGGTGCCTTTATTGGACCAAGGCGACATCATCATTGACGGCGGTAACGCCAATTATCCCGACTCTACCCGCCGCACACACGAGCTGGCGGCCAAAGGCATCCGCTTTATCGGTGCCGGTGTATCGGGTGGCGAAGAAGGTGCGCGCAATGGTCCTTCGATTATGCCGGGCGGCGACGAAAGCGCATGGCCGGAAGTGAAACCGATTTTCCAAGCCATCGCCGCGAAAACGCCTGAAGGCGAGCCTTGCTGTGATTGGGTTGGTCGTGATGGTGCCGGCCACTTTGTCAAAATGGTGCACAACGGCATTGAATACGGCGACATGCAGCTGATTTGCGAAGCCTACCAATTCATGAAAGACGGCTTGGGCTTGTCTTACGATGAAATGCACGACATTTTCAACGCGTGGAACCAAACCGAGTTGGATTCCTATCTGGTTGAAATCACAGCCGATATTTTGGGCTACAAAGACGAAAACGGCGAGCCGCTGGTTGAAAAAATTCTCGATACCGCCGGTCAAAAAGGCACCGGCAAATGGACTGGCATTAACGCCTTGGATTTGGGCATTCCGTTGACGCTGATTTCCGAAGCTGTGTTCGCCCGTTGCGTATCGGCATTCAAAGAACAACGCGTACAAACCGGCAAGCTGTTCGGCAAAACCATCACCCCAATCAGCGGCGACAAAGCCGAGTGGGTGGATGCTTTGCGCCAAGCGCTGTTGGCGTCAAAAATCATTTCTTACGCCCAAGGCTTTATGTTGATTCGCGAAGCCAGCGAAACCAACAACTGGGCGTTGAATTACGGCAACACCGCTTTGCTGTGGCGTGAAGGCTGCATTATCCGCAGCGCTTTCTTGGGCAACATCCGCGATGCTTACGAAGCCAATCCGGATTTGGTGTTCTTGGGTACCGATCCGTATTTTAAAGGCGTATTAGAAAGCTGCTTGCCGGCATGGCGCAAAGTGGTGGCCAAAGCGATTGAAAGCGGCATTGCTATGCCGTGTATGGCGTCAGCGATTACCTTCTTGGACGGCTACACCACCGAACGTTTACCGGCCAATCTGCTGCAGGCACAACGTGATTACTTCGGCGCACACACTTACGAGCGAACCGACCGTTCGCGTGGTGAATTTTTCCACACCAACTGGACTGGTACCGGCGGCGACACCGCGTCAACCACTTACGATATTTAATCAATTGTGGATAACTGATTTGCCTAAATCTGCTTTAATGGCTGATTGATTCAAGGCCGTCTGAAATCGGAAAGTATTTCAGACGGCCTTGATTTTATTCGTGATAAGTTTTTCCACATTGGATTTCAAAGTCAATAGAGAAAACTATTCATCTATCTTTTTGAATTAGCAATAAAAAATAAAATGCCGTCTGAACCTTTTAGACGGCATTTTAATATTGTTCACAAAATTATCCACAAGTTTTCAAGAAGTATTTTGGCATGGATACACCTTGATTCATCGAAACCTTATGAAATGAAGGCTACTCGATTGTGGATTGTTTGTTGAACCTTACACCAAATTCTGCGGCTGGCCTTTGACAAATTTATCCACATTATCCAGCAAAATATCAAACAAACGGTTGATGGCTTCGTGGCTTGCCCAAGCCATGTGCGGCGTAATAATCAAGTTGGGTAACCGTGCTTTGAGCAACGGATTACCATTGCGCGGCGGCTCTTCGGTCAACACATCAAACCCTGCACCGCCGATCTGACCGTATTTCAGGGCAGCGACTAAGGCGGTTTCATCAACCAAACCGCCGCGGCCGCAGTTAATCAAAATCGCGCCGGGTTTCATCTGTTTCAATTCGGTTTCACCAATCATATTGCTGGTTTGCTCGGTCAGCGGACAATGCAGCGAAATCACATCGGCCGTCTGAATGGCTTCATCAAACGACACATAACCTTCACGCACCGTTTCGGCATGTTTGTGTTCGCCGAAAACCACCTTCATATTGAAAGCTTCGGCATAGCGCGCCAAAGTTTGGCCGATGTTGCCGCGTCCAAAAATTGCCAATGTTTTGCCGTTTAAATCACGCATCGGCGCACCGTAATGGCAGAAAAACGGCGATTGTTCCCACAAGCCGGCTGCAACATCGCGTTGATAGGCAGGCAGGTTGCGGCTTAAGGCAATCATCAGCATAAAGGCGTGTTCCGCCACCGATTCATTGCCGTAAGCGCGCACATTCGCCACCGCCACACCGGCTTGTTTGGCTGCTTCGACATCGACATTGTTCACGCCGGTGGCCGCCACGGCAATCAGTTTAAGCTGTGGATTTTGCGCAATCGCTTCGGCGGAGACCACCACTTTGTTGGTCATCACGATGTCGGCGCCATTAATACGATCTAAGGCTTCGTGCGGCTCGGTGGCATCGTAGCAAATCAATTCATGTGGAAAATCAAAGGTAATGTCGCGCTCCAGCAGCGTGGCGCGGTCGAGCATGACGATTTTGAGCGGTTTCATATAATTTTCCTTTATGAGAAATTTTATAACGATTGTTTTAAGCTAAGGTTGAATAAAAATATCCAACTGTACGCATGATTTGCGAATCGTTATTATTTGTCTTAAATGATACAGGCCGAGTTTCAGACGGCCTTGGAGGACAATATTATGATTAAAACCATTACCTTTGCAATGCTTCATTTCGGCGTGGCCTTTAGCGTGGCCTATATTTTGACCGGCAGCATCGGCATTTCCAGCGCGGTGGCCTTGATTGAGCCGATGGTCAACACTGTGGTGTTTTATTTCCATGAAAAAGCATGGAACCGCTACGAGCGCCAAAAAACAAAAAGCAGGAAATGCTGCTGCCGCTGCATCAGTGTGTCGATGCGCAGAAAATGTGTTAAGCTAAACTTTTCTCCTCTCCAACGCAAAGAAGGAAACAGCATGAGCTTGATTATTGAAGACATCGAAGTCGGCAGCGGTAAAGAAGCCGTTAAAGGCAAAGAAATCACCGTACATTACACCGGTTGGTTGGAAAACGGCACCAAATTCGATTCCAGCGTCGACCGTGGTCAGCCTTTGACCATTATTTTGGGTGTCGGCCAAGTGATTCAGGGCTGGGACGAAGGTTTCGGTGGCATGAAAGAAGGCGGCAAACGTAAATTAACCATCCCTGCCGAAATGGGTTATGGCGCGCGCGGTGCCGGTGGCGTGATTCCGCCAAATGCAACGTTGATTTTTGAAGTAGAACTGTTAAAAGTTCATGACTAAATAATTGCTTATCTCAAAAGATGCCGTCTGAAAAAATATGCTTGCGTATTGTTCAGACGGCATTTTATTAGTTTACAGATGAATAAAATTAAGACATAAACATATTAGAGTATTGAATTTAAAAGTTAAATTTATAATTTATTGTGAACTTTTATTGCTCAAAACTTTCTTACAGAAACCGTATCGCTGTTGATACCGTGTTTGAAAACCATAAAGTAAGAAGGAAATCCCATGAAAAAATTTGCTGCATTATTGACTGCTGCCGCTTTGTCGGCCACTGTATTGGCTGCCCAGGCAGAAAAAGAAGCCGAAACCGCTGCGGTTGAAGTTCAAACTGAACAAGCTTCTGCACCTGTGACCTTTGAAGAAGTGGTTGAAAACGCCGCTGCTTCTGATGCAGCTGCCAGCGCAGCGAGTGCGGCAAGCGCGGCACAATAATCGTCATTTTTTGACAGATTAAATATAAACAGGCCGTCTGAATTATTTCAGACGGCCTATGTTTGTTTATCTCACTAAGGTAATTTAATTCGCAGTTAAATGTTCAGCCAACAGATTCAGCGCAAAATCCACCGCTTGGCGGCGCACGCTTTCCCGGTCGCCTTCAAATAAAGCCGTGCATTCGATGTTTTTCGCCGGTGTGGCCAAGCCGAACCAAACTGTGCCGACCGGTTTGTCTTTGCTGCCGCCGTTGGGCCCTGCAATACCGGAGATACTCAGCGCATAATCCGCCTGCGCCACCGCCTTTGCCCCGCGTGCCATTTCATGCACCGTTTCGCGACTGACTGCGCCGTGTTGCAACAAGGTTTCAGGCATCACGCCCAAGGTATTTTGTTTGGCTTGGTTGCTGTAGGTGACAAAGCTTTGGTGAAACCACTGCGAGCTGCCGGAAATGCTGGTAAACGCGGCCGACAATAAACCGCCGGTGCAGGATTCGGCGCTGGTGACAGTTTGACGGTGGTCGGACAAATATTGGGCGATGGTTTGAAGTGCTGTCATGAAGGTTCCTTTCGGGATAGATAGGATGGAAAACGAACTAGGGCTAAGACTTCAGGCCGTCTAAAAAGATTGTACGCGGTTTTAAAAACTAGGCCAAATAAAAACGGCCTGTGTTATCCACAGGCCGTCTGAAACCATTTATTTTTTCGCTTTAAACCCGAGCAAATGCTGCGTGGTGGCAAGCCAGGCGCCGAATACGCCCAGCGCAATCACAAAACCCAATACCAGCGCGATTTCGCTGCCATTGAAGAAGCGCCAGCCGATATTCAGGCCGTAAGGTTTGAAAATCGAATCGACCATCGGGCGCACGGTATTCAACAACCATGCACACAAGCCCAAGCTCACGGCGGCGGAGAATAAGCTCTGCCACACGGCTTGATACAGAAACGGGCGGCGGATAAATGAAGCCGGCGCACCCAACAGCTTGGTGATTTCAATTTCTTCTTTGCGGCTTAAGATTTGCAGGCGGATGGTGTTGTGTGCCACCAAAATAAACGCCATGCCTAAGGTAATCGCCAAAAACCACAAAATTTTGTGGATAAAATCATTGATTTGATACAGGGTATGCACCCATTCCGTATCCATGGTCGCCGATTCTACCATCGGCAGCTTCACCAAATCCTGATAAATCGCTTGCATTTGCGCCGGAGAAGAATTGGCATCGGGGGTAACGATAAACACATCCGGCAGCGGATTTTCATCCAGCATCGATACCAAATTCTGATCCAGATTCGATTGCAATTCTTCCAAACCGTCTTGCTTGCTGATGAAGCGCACCGTATCCAAACGCGTATCGCGTTGCAACAGATTCTGCACCGTATCCGTATCGGCTTTAGCCGCATCGGTGTCCATATACACGGTAATCTGCGGAGATTCGTTTAATTTGCCCAAAATGCTTTGGCCGCTTTGCACACCCAAATAGAGAAACAGCGGCAGGGTCATGGCAATCGCCAGCATCAGCAGGGTCAGCAAAGTGCCGACAGGCTGGCGAATTAAATCCTTCAGCGCGGTGCGTGCCGATTCGACGTGCAGCGAAACATAATGAATCAAACTCATGCCAAACGTCCTTTCTGCAGGCGGATGACGCGGTGGCCGTAATCGGCCATCAGCGTTTCATCGTGTGCCGCCACAATCACGGTGGTGCCCGCTTCGTGGAAGGTTTTGAATAATTCCATGATGTCGAGCGCGTAGGCACGGTCGAGGCTGGCGGAAGGTTCATCGGCAATCAAGAGGCTGGGCTGGTGTACCACCGCGCGGGCGATACACAAACGCTGCTGTTCACCGCCGGAAAGCGACACCGGCATATCCAATTCGCGGCCTTTCAAACCGACTTTTTCAATCGCAATGCGCGCGCGCTCTTCTGCTTTGGCCGGTTGGTAGCCGATGATGCGTAAGGGCAGAATCACGTTTTGCAGCACGTTGCGGTCGTAGAGAATTTTGTGGTCTTGGAACACAATGCCGATGTGTTGGCGCATAAAACCGATTTGGTTGTCGCTCAGTTCGCTCAAATCCTGCTTGTTGAACCACACTTTGCCTTCGGTCGGCTTGGTGATGCCCGAAATCAGCTTCAAAATGGTTGATTTTCCCGAGCCTGAATGGCCGGCGATGAAAATCATCTCGCCTTTGTTGATTTGAAAGCTGACGTTTTTTAAGGCTTCAAAACCACCGGGATAGGTTTTGGAAACTTGTTCGAAACGAATCATAACTCTTCCTGAAAAATGGTTTCAGACGGCCTGAAAATAAAGGGATTCAAAAAATTATCCACAAATTTTCCCCTGTTTTGCCGATGTTAATATGCATGCAACAACAGCGTTTCATTTGAGTGGTCAAACCCTGCTGCAGGCCGTCTGAAAAAATCGGATTTGCCCGATTATAAAGGCTTTGCGCCGTTTTGAACAATATTTGTTCGGCACGCTTACCATTAGACGGCAAAACCGCTGCACTATCGGCAGCGGCAGGGTGGATAAGGCTTGGCATTTTTATCCCGAATTTATCCACAGCTTATTATCAGCTTGGCAAGCCGGTGAAACAATAGGGTTTATTGGCTTTCGGCTGCTTTGAATTCTTCGTATTCGGTTTGATAAAGCGGGCCCAAGCGGTCGATTTGGGCTTTATCCAACACTTTACGCGCGTCAACGAAAATTTCGTCTTCTTCTTCCTTCAAATGATGCTCAACGGTTTCGATTAATTCTTCCGCCGTTTCCAGCCAGCGGCTCTCGCCGGTGCGCCCGTCGCTCAAGGTGGCGATTAATTCGTCCATTTCGTGATGCTCGGCAATGGCGTGGCGGGCGATTTCCATGCCGTCATCGTATTGCATCAGCGGCAGATACAGATGGCGCTCTTCCGCTACCGCATGCGCCACCAATTCAAGGCGCAAGGCTTCGTATTTTTTCTTTTTCGTTTCCCACTGCTTGGCTGCAGCCAATTCGCCGCACAGCTTGCGTTGCACGTCGTGGTTTTCGATTAAGGCGTTAAAAATATCCATCTGTGGCTCCTGTTCTGCTTTGTTTGTTGTTGTATGAACCACTTATAACACAAAACGGTGACACCTGATATGCCAAACCGCCGAAGCGGCGGCAAATCTTATTTGCACTTGGCTTGGGCGGCTTTTAAGGCAGCGGTCAGGCTTTTGGCGTTGACTTCGCCGGTGATGGTTTGTTTGTAACCGCATTTGGGCGCTTCCACCACGGTAAACGGCAACACGCCGACTTGGTTGCCGAACGATTTCATAAATTGGCGGCTACTGGTGCCGCTGTAGCGCCAAATCGGATAGCTCACCGGCGTGGTTTTCAAAAATTTGCCGATGTTGTCGGTGGAATCCAGCGCAATGCCGACCATATCGACGCTGCCTTTTTTCTGCGCTTTATACCATGCCGACATTTCCGGCATTTCCTTACGGCACGGGCCGCACCACGTTGCCCACAGGTTCACCACGCGCACAGGCGCTTTCAGGTTTTGCAACGATTGCGGCGCGGTGCTGTTCCACATTTGCAAATCGGCAGCGAATGCGTTGGCAGAGAAGAAAGTCAGGGAAGCGAAAATCAGGGCGGATAATGTTTTCATGGTCGTGGCCCAAATCATGAGGTTGATAACATGCCTATTGTAAACCTTTCAGACGGCCAATGTTTTGGTTCAAGTCAAGGTGTTGGATTTTTGCACAAAAATGAGATTTATTCCCAATGACTCATCAACATGGTTGAGTAAAGCCACAATGGGGTTGATAATAAGACGATTCACCATAGGAAGATCATCATGCCGTCTGAATGGATTTTGTATCACAACAACCGCTGCAGCAAATCGCGTGCGGCCTTGGCTTTATTGGAATCACACGCAATTGAAGCCGAAACGGTGCATTATTTGACCACGCCGCCGGATTTGGCGACCTTAACCGAGATTTTCCGCAAACTCGGTTTGGACGATGTGCGCGGCATGATGCGCGTGAAAGACGATTTATACAAAGAATTGGGTTTAAACGCACCCGATATCGACAATGACGCGCTGCTTGCTGCCATTGCTGAGCATCCTGCCTTGTTGGAGCGCCCGATTTTGGTCGGCCGCGAACGCGCCGCGATTGGCCGTCCATTGGAAAACATCGAAGCCTTATTGGCATAACCTGATATTGAGAGGCCGTCTGAATCATGCCCCATTTGTTCCACAGTCGAACCGGCTTGCGCTTCTATTTGTTGCGCGGTCTGGCACTCAGCGTATTGCTGGTGCTGGCGATGTTTGCCGCGACGGTTTGGCAGGTGTACCGCATGGGCAATCAGACGCTGCCGAAAGATTTTCATGCCGATGCGGCGGTGGTATTGGGCGCGGCAGCGTGGGACAAACGCCCGTCACCTGTGTTCCGCGAGCGCATCAACCATGCGATTACGCTGTATCAAAGCCAGCGTGTGGATAAAATCATTTTCACCGGCGGCACACCGAAAAAAGGCTTCATGACCGAAGCCGAAGTCGGGCGGCGTTATGCCATCAAGCAAGGCATTCCGGCGCGGCATATTGTGTTTGAAAACACCTCGCGCAACACTTATGAAAACCTGCAAAATATCCAGCCCTTATTGCGCCCCAACGGCATTGAAACGCTGGTTATCGTGAGCGATCCTTACCATTTGGCACGGGCGCAGGCGATTGCCAAAAATTTCGGCATGAATGCCGCCGTTTCCGCCACACCGACCACGCTTTACGATGCCGGTAAAGAGCGCGACAAATTCTTACTGCAGGAAAGCTATGCCTTGTTTCTCTACCAATTTGAAAGCTGGAGTGACAAAATCTGGAATATCCTCACCCGCCGCCATTGAGTTGTCCATTTATCCACAGGCCGTCTGAACACGCATTCAGACGGCCTGTGAATTGTTCAAACCGCCTGAAAACAGTACAATAACCTCTTTCATCAGCACCGCATTAGGAAAACCATCATGACCGTCAAAACCCGTTTTGCCCCGAGCCCGACCGGCTACCTCCACATCGGCGGCGTGCGCACCGCCTTGTTTTCATGGGCGTATGCACGCAAGCACAAAGGCGAATTCCTGCTGCGCATTGAAGATACAGATTTGGCGCGTTCTACCGCCGAATCAGTCAACATCATTTTAGACGGCATGAATTGGGTCGGCCTGCATTACGATAACGCCGATAATGTCGTGTACCAAACCCGCCGTTTCGACCGCTATAAAGAAGTCATCGCCCAGCTCTTAGAAAGCGGCCACGCGTATCATTGCTATTGTTCCAAAGAAGAATTGGAAGCCATGCGCGAACAGGCCGAGAAAGAAGGCACCGCCACTTACGACCGTCGCTGGCGTCCGGAAGCAGGCAAAACCCTGCCGCAAATTCCCGAAGGCGTAGAGCCGGTGGTGCGTTTCAAAACCCCGCTGGAAGGCGCGACCGCGTGGCACGATTTGGTGAAAGGCGACATCAGCATTCCCAACGAAGCGCTGGACGATTTGATTATCGCCCGCGCCGATGGCACACCGACTTACAATTTCTGCGTGGTGGTGGACGATTACGACATGGGCGTGACCCATGTGATTCGCGGTGACGACCATGTCAACAACACCCCAAAACAAATCAACATCTTAAAAGCCATCGGTGCCACTTTGCCGGAATACGCCCACCTGCCGATGATTCTCAACGAGCAAGGCAAAAAAATCTCCAAACGCAGCGGCGACACCGTGGCGATTACCGATTTCGGCGCGATGGGCATTTTGCCTGAAGCCATGCTGAACTACTTGGCACGCTTGGGCTGGGCGCACGGCGACGATGAATTTTTCACCATGGAACAATTCATCGAATGGTTTGATTTGAAAGACGTTTCCCCATCGCCAAGCCGTATGGATTTGAAGAAACTCTATTGGATTAACGGCGAACACATCAAAATCACGCCGAATGACCAGTTGGCCGAATTGCTGCAAGAGCGTCTGGCCGTGCGTGGCTTGACCGACACCAGCCAGCCGCCGCTGGAAGACGTGTTGGCCTTGGTAAAAGACCGTGTGCAAGATTTGAACACGCTGGCCGATGAGTGTTTGTATTTCTACCAAAAACAAACACCTAGTGACACCGATGTGCAAAAACATTGGGACGACGAAGCCGCCGCGCGTATGCTGCGCTTTGCCGACAAGCTCGAAGGCGTGGCCGAATGGAATGCCGAGTCGATTCACGATTTGTTCAAGCCGTTCTGCGACGAAGAAAACATCAAAATGGGCAAACTCGGCATGCCGCTGCGTCTGGCCGTGTGCGGCACCGCCAAAACCCCGAGCGTGGACGAAGTATTGGCCTTAATCGGCAAAGAAGAAGTGTTGCGCCGTATCCGCAGCTAAGTTGTGGATGATTTTTGTTTGATTCAATAACAGGCCGTCTGAAACCTTACGCAAAGTGTTCAGACGGCCTCGATTATGCTACATTATCCGGCAAGCCCCATCTTTAAAGGACGCACCCATGAAAAGATTTCTGACTATCGCCGTGTTGGCGGTATCCGCAGCCGCCTATGCCGGTCCTGCCGAAGATGCCTTGCTCTCGGCGCAATCCGCTTACCGCAGCGCCCTGAAAGCGCAAAACGACAACGACAGCAAACTGATTACCCTGCAAACCAATTTAGCCGATGCGCAAAAACGCGCCCAACAAGCGCAGGAAGACATCACTCGTTTGCAAAGCGAAATTCAAGCGGCAACCGCGGTGAAAACCCAACAAGCAACGGTGTTGCAGCAAGCCGGCCAGCAGCTGGATTCGGCTTGGAACGCGGTTTACGGCCCGGGCGGCACCAAAGCTAACCAATAGGCATGAGAAAAGGGAACTGATAAACAGTTCCCCTTTTTTATTCAATCTGTTATATCATAAAGCTGTATCATCTCAATGACATTTCCATGAATTGCCGTATTATTCCCTTATTGTCCGAACACATCGCCCCGCTTGCCCAAGCCTTGCATACCGAATGGCACGATTTTGCGCCGTGGGCAGATGTGGCGAAAATCCATGCGTATTACCAAACCTGCCTAAACGATGCGCCGCTGCCTGTGGCTTTTGCCGCAGTAGATGAACAAGGCCGTCTGAAAGGTTCGGCCGCGCTCAAACGCCACGACATTCAAGCTTTCAGCAATTATGAATATTGGTTGGGCGATGTGTTTGTGTTGCCCGAATATCGCGGCGAAGGCGTAGGCAAACAATTGGTGCAACATTGCTTGACCGCTGCCCGCGAGATGAAATTGCCAAGCCTCTATTTATACACACCCGATATGCAGGCTGTGTATGCCAAATTCGGCTGGCAGGAAATCGCGCAACATTGGTACAACGGCGAAACGGTATCGATTATGAAATTGGATTTGTGATAAATCTCAGCAAGTGTAGGTCGGATACTCGTATCCGACATTCTAAAAATGCCGTCTGAAAGATAAAACTTTTCAGACGGCATACTGACAATCGGTTCGCCACCTTGGCAGCCTAGGATTTTCAAATCTTCCTATGGTATTTCGGCGATAAACCGGCTAGGCTCTGGAAATTGCTATGTGCCTTGCTGTAGCTTTAAGAATGTCGGATACAAGTATCCGACCTACGATTTGCTGGATTCTTACAAAGATACAAGGCCGTCTGAAAACATATGTTTCAGACGGCCTTTACTTATCCACAATCAAGCGATATTACGCGCCGCGTTTTTCCAAAATTGCGACGGCAGGCAATTCTTTGCCTTCCAAGAATTCCAAGAACGCGCCACCGCCGGTGGAAATGTAGCTGATTTGGTCAGTGATGCCGAATTTGGCAATCGCCGCCAACGTGTCGCCGCCACCGGCAATCGAGAAGGCTTGGCTCTCGGCAATGGCTTTGGCCACGGCTTCGGTGCCGCCGGCGAATGGGTCGAATTCAAACACGCCGACTGGGCCGTTCCACACGATGGTACCTGCGTTTTTCAACACTTCGGCCAAAGCTTGCGCCGATTGCGGGCCAACGTCCAAAATCATGTCGTCTGCGGCCACATCGTCAATCGATTTGGTTTCGGCTGCGGCGGTTTCGGCAAATTCTTTGGCGGTCACCACATCACTCGGCAGCGGTACAGAGCCGCCTTTGGCTGCCATTTTGGCCAAGATTTTTTTCGATTCTTCCACCAAGTCGGCTTCGGCTAATGATTTGCCGATGGCTTTGCCTTCTGCCAGCAGGAAGGTGTTGGCGATGCCGCCGCCGACAATCAGTTGATCCACTTTGTCGGCCAATGATTCCAAAATGGTCAGCTTGGTCGATACTTTGCTGCCGGCCACAATCGCCACCAACGGGCGCGCCGGTTCTTTCAAGGCTTTGCCCAAGGCATCGAGTTCGCCTGCCATCAATACGCCTGCGCAGGCCACCGGTGCGGCTTGTGCCACGGCTTCGGTTGAGGCTTGGGCGCGGTGGGCGGTGCCGAATGCGTCGTTGACGAACACGTCACACAAAGCGGCGTAGGCTTTGCCCAATTCCAAATCGTTTTTCTTTTCGCCTTTGTTGATGCGCACGTTTTGCAGCATGGCAATTTCACCGACTTGCAGTTTAGGTGCGTTGTCACGCCAGTCGTTCAACACCTTGACTTCTTTGCCCAAGAGTTTGCCCAAATGCGCGGCCACAGGGGCAACATCGTCTTCCGGCTTGAATTCGCCTTCGGTCGGGCGGCCGAGATGGGTCATCACGATTACCGCTGCGCCGTTGTCCAAGCAGTAGCGGATGGATTCGAGCGAGGCGCGGATGCGGGTGTCGTCGCTGATTTGGCCGTCTTTAAACGGGACGTTCATGTCGGCGCGGATCAGAACGGTTTTGCCGTTGACGTTTTGGTCGGTCAGTTTCAAAAATGCCATGATGTTTCCTTTATATGAATGGAAAAAAGCGGATGAAATCAGGGCTATTATCCGCCATCACGGAAATCGGGTAAAGGGCTTGGGCCGTCTGAACACGCTACTGTGAAACCGTGCAAACGCGCTTTATCATTTTGATAGAAATGTTTATCATTCCATCAATTGCAACGATGAGGAAAACCATGTTACGCAAAACCGTCTGGCTGGCCGTGCTGGCCATTGCCGTGCCTGTGTGGGCGCAAACGTTGTCGCAAACCCTGCCTAATGGGTTGAAAGTGATTGTCAAAGAAGACAAGCGCGCGCCGGTGGCGGTGTCGCAGCTTTGGTATAAGGTCGGCAGCGTCGATGAAAAACCGGGAAAAAGCGGCCTGAGCCATGCGCTGGAGCATATGATGTTTAAAGGCACGCCGTCGGTGCCTGCGGGCGAATTCAACCGCCGCATTTCGGCTTTGGGCGGTGAACTCAACGCCTACACCAACCGCAGCGAAACCGTGTATTACGAGAACATTTCCGCCGCCAACCTGCCGGAAGTGTTGAAACTCGAAGCCGACCGCATGCAGAACCTCAATTTCAGCGACAAAGACTTTATCAATGAAATGAGTGTGATTCGGGAAGAACGCCGCCAGCGCACCGAAGACACCGCCGCCGGCAAAATGTGGGAACACGTTTTTCTTAATAGTTTCACCAAGCCGTCGATGCGCGCCAGCGTGATTGGTTACATGGACGATTTGCACACGCTTAAAGCCGACGATTTGCGCGATTGGTACCGTCAGTTTTACGCGCCCAATAATGCCACTTTGGTGATTGTCGGCGATGTCGATGCCAAGCAAACCATTCAGACGGCCGCACAATTATTCGGCAGCATTCCCGCCAAAACCCTGCCGCCGCGCAACGATTTGAGCGAAGCTTTTGAGCGCGAGCCGGTGTTTGCTGAGACCACTTCCGCCGTGACCCGCCAGCCTTTGGTGGCTTTGTCTTACCGCGTACCTGCCTTGCAGAACATCAGCGACACGCTGCCTTACGCGCTGGATGTGTTGAGCGATATTTTGTCGGGCAATTCGTCCAGCCGCTTGGATAAAAATCTCGTGCGCGGCAAGCAAATCGCTTTGAGTGTGGGCGTGAACTACGATATTTTGAGCCGCGAAATGCCGCTGTTTAACGTGGTGGCCATGCCGAGCAACGGCGTGAGCGAACAGGATTTGCTGGCCGCCATGCGCGCCGAAATCCAAGACATCGCCGACAACGGCGTGGGCAAGGACGAACTCAAACGCGTCAAAACCCGCATGATGAGCAGCGAAATCTACGCACGCGATTCCATGACTTCGCAAGCCTCCTTGATGGGGCGCTTGGAAACACGCGGTTTCCGTTACAGCGATGAAGCCGAAATCCGCCGCCGCCTGCAAAAAGTGACCGCCGCCGACGTGCAGGCTGCCGCCAAATTGCTGACCGACAAGCGCTCCAGCGTGGTCGTTGTGAAACCGCAAACAGCAGCGAAATAATCCACAGGCCGTCTGAAACATTCAGACGGCCTCAACCGAAAGGCTAACCATGTATTCTAAAACTTTACTGCTCGCGCTGGCCGCCCTGCCGCTGACCGCCCAAGCCGCTGCCGACATTCAGCGCTGGACGACACCGGAAGGCACGCAGATTCTGCTGGTCGAGCGCAGAGAAAATCCGATTGTTGATATGGAAATCAGCTTCAAAGGCGCAGGCGGCGTGTTCAATCCGTCGGGCAAAAGCCAAGTGGCCGAATTTACCGCCGCGCTGCTGACCGATGGCACGAAAACGCTGGACGAAGAAGCCTTCAACGAAAAAGCCAACGACATCGCCGCTAATATCGGCAGTGGCAGCGGCCATGAAACTGCCACCATCGGTTTCCGCAGTTTGAGTCAAGCCAAAAACCTGAACCAAACTTTGGCCTTAATCAACGAATCCTTAACCGCGCCGCGCTTCGATCCGGCCGTATTTGCTCGCCGCCAAAAGCAAGCGGTTACTGCCTTGCAGCAGCAGGAAACCACGCCCGATTTTACCGCCGAGCGCGCGTTTACCAAGCTTGCGTATCCGAACCATCCTTACGGCAGCGATGCGTATGTGACGGTGGACAGCCTGAAAGCCGTCACGCTTGACGACATCCGCGCGTTCCACCGCACCCATTACGGTAAAGACAACGCCGTGGTGGCGATTGTTGGCGATGTCAACCGCCGCCAAGCCGAAAAAATGGTGCAAACCGCATTAAAAGGCTTGCCGAACACCAGCCAAGCAGGCAGCGAGATTGCGCCGGTGCAAGCACAAACTGCCCAGCGCCGCGACATTCCGTTTGCCGGCGAGCAGGCGCAAATCATTTTGGGCATGCCGCTGATTAAACGCCACGACCCCGATTATTACGCTTTGGTGGCAGGCAATTATGTGTTGGGCGGCGGTGGTTTCGACAGCCGCTTGATGAACCGCCTGCGCGACCAAAAAGGCTATACCTACGGTGTGTACAGCAGCCTGATGCCGCTAACCGAAGCAGGCGTGTTCAGCATTGGTTATTCGACACAAAAGAAAAACACCCGCGCTTCTTTGGCCGATGTGCAGGCGGTGGTGGAGCAATTCATAGCCGAAGGGCCGACCGAAGCCGAGTTGAAACAGGCCAAAGCCAACATCATCGGCAGCTTCCCGCTGCGCTTTGATTCCAATGCCAAGCTGCTGAAATACTTAAGCCTGATTGGTGTACATAATCTGGAAAGCAGCTATTTGCAAGACTACCCGAAAGCGGTGGAACAGCTCACCACCGCGCAAATCAAAGATGCCTGGCAGCGTCGGCTGAAATTCAGCGATTTGCATGTTGTGGTGGTGGGTGCGCAATAAACTTGGTTTGATGATCCACAGGCCGTCTGAAAGGTTTCAGACGGCCTGTTTTTTTTTTCATCAAGCCCAAGACCTTGGCAACATCACTGTCTTTGGCGCATTTCTTCATTGTGTGATGTTACAACGTTGAGTTGTACTTAAATCTACGGTTTTGCAAAGATTTCACCATATTTTTTGATGAAAATTTTACATTTTCGTGACACAGAATTGTGTAAGATAGCAAAATTCAACTAAGGGAATCATTCTCATTTATTCCCAAATAGCATAGGGCGCTGGCAACGCTGTATGATTTTTATTTCAAACAACTATAAAAACCGAGTGTAAGGAAAAACAATGACATTAGAAATCGGTTTAACTTTATTCATTACCGCGGTGGCGATTGTGCTGTTTGCCACTGAAAAAGTGCGCATGGACGCGGTGGCGATATTGCTGATTGTGTCGCTGGCGGCAACAGGCTTAATCGATGGCAAAGATGCCTTGAGCGGCTTTAGCAATTCATCAACCATCACCGTGGCGGCGATGTTTATTCTCGCCGCCGGCCTGCAACACAGCGGTGCGCTCAACCGCATAGGCCAAATGCTTGGGCGGGTGAAATCGCCGTTGATGTTTTTGCTGGTGATGTTTGTTTCGGCGACGGTGATGTCGATGTTCATCAGCAATACCGCCGTGGTGGCGGTGTTTATCCCGATTGTGCTGGCATCGGCCTACAAAATCGGCATGGCGCCGTCAAAAGCCTTGCTTCCTTTGTCGTTGGTGGCGCAGATGGCCGGTTTGACCACGCTGATTGGCACATCAAGCAACCTGCTGGTCAACGGCATTGCCGAGCAGCAGGGCGCGGCCGATTTTGGCGTGTTTGATTTTACCCTGTTCGGCTTGCTGCTTTTAGCCGCCGGTTGCGTGTATTTATTGCTGGTGTACCGCTTCCTGCCTGATACCGGCATGCAGGAAAACGACAGCCGTTCCAATGGTCATTATGTGGCTGAGTTCCAAGTGAAACAAGATTCGCTGCTCATCGGCCAAACCATCAGCGATTCGGCCATGCGCAAAGAATTTCATGCCTTTCCGCTGGCTTTAATCCGCCGTGGTGAAAAATTATCGCTGCCCGCGCATCAGATGGTGCATGTGGACGATGTGTTGCTGATTCGCGCCGAACCGGAAAACCTGCTCGGCTTGCAGCAGCAATTTGGTTTGGAGCTGCACGACAATCAGGACAACAGCCATCAGGAAGAGCAGGATTTGGTGGTGGTTGAAGCCATGATTGCGCCCGGTTCCGATTGGGCGCAAGAGCGGCTGGATACGCTGCAAGACGATGGTTGGAGTCGCAGCGTGCAGGTAATCGGCGTGCAGCGGCGCGGTAACATTGTGCGCAAACAATTAGGCCGTCTGAAATTCAAAGTCGGCGATATTTTATTGTTGCTGGTGCCGCGCAAAGACATCGACGATTTCCGCCGCGACTCGGCTTTTATCGTGTTGGCCGAAGGTGAAAAACCGATGCCGAACAGTTGGCGCGCGCCGTTTTCCATTGTGGTGATGCTGGCGGTGGTGATTGTGGCCGCCTTGGAATGGGCGCACATCAGCATGACTTCGATGATGGGTGCGGTGGCGATGGTGGCTGCAGGCTGCTTGAGTGCCGAAGCTGCCTATAAAGCGATTAACTGGCGGATTATTATTCTGTTGGCCGGTTTGCTGCCTTTGGGCTTGGCCATGACTGAAACCGGCGCGGCGCAATATGTGGTCGATCACACTGTCGGCTTGGTGAAAGATTCCGGCCCCTTGTTGGCATTGGGCGCACTGTATTTGGTGACCAAGCTGCTAACCGAATTCATGAGCAATTCCGGCGTGGCGGTGTTGTTTGCGCCGATTGCCATTTCCACGGCCAAAATGCTCGGCGTGAGTCCGGAGCCGTTTCTGATTGCGGTGATGTTCGCTGCCGGTGCCAGCCTGATGACGCCGGTCGGTTATCAGACCAATACCATGGTGTACGGCGCAGGCGGCTACCGCTTCGGTGATTTTGTGAAAATCGGTTTGCCGCTGAATGTGATTTTGATGGAGCTGACTTTATTGTTGATCCCGATGTTTTGGCCGTTTGAAGGATAAAAAAATGCCGTCTGAAAGTTTCAGACGGCCTTTGTTTGAATAAAGCTAACGCAGACTTTGCCAATATGCCCACGCTGCTTGCAGCATATCGCGCTGCTCAACTTCATGGCCGTATTCCGCTTCGATATTGATGTAGCCAATGCCATGTTTGGCCGCATAGACCGACAGCGAGCCGTCATCGGCCACGTCTTCCGTTTGCTGCACCACATTGAAGCCGCGGCTTTGGAAAAATGCAAACGCGCGTGGGTCATTGACGTAAAAATAATCGTCTTCGTCGTGTTGCGGGTGGATAAACACCGGTGCATCGGTTCCGGCCAAAGGCTCAAGCGCATAGCTTTCGATGTTGGTGGCGCCATCGGTGTTGTTGTGCATGGCGATGATGAATTTGGCCGGTTGCAAGGCGCTTAACACCGCATCGGCAAAGGCAGCGGCGGTATGTGCGGCGGCTTCATCAAGGCCGTCTGAAAGCGTGACGGTGCGGCCTTGCGGCGAATAGATGCGGTTGGGGTCGAAATCGGCATATGATTCGCCGCTGCGAAACGAAATGCGGCGCGTGCCACGGTGTTCCAACGCAATCAGGCACACCGGATAGCGGCGCACCGCTTCGAGCGCAACCTGCTTGGCGGTGTATTCGTTGTCGTGCGGGTGAAACAAATACACGCCCGCCGCTTCGGGGTGGCAATAGCGCGTAATCTGCACCGTATCCGCCGCGCTCAAGGGGTAAACTTGGCGGTGGATGGTGGGTTCGGCAGCCCATGCGGGCAGGGCGCAGATGAGCGATAAAGCAAGCAGCAGGCGCAATTAATGCTCCCAAGTGGCGTAAGGGTGTTTGCTCAGATAAGCGTTGGTGAATTTGCCGTCGGACGTGATTTCTTCGCCCAGCCAATCGGGGCGGGCAAACACGGCATCTTCAGACGGCAATTCGATTTCCGCCACAATCAATGGTGCGTTGTCGCCAAAATATTCGTCGATTTCGTAGAGAAAACCTTCAAATTCGACGCGGTAACGGCGTTTTTCCATCTTAAACGGGCACATCGTTGCCATCATCGTTTGCGCGTGCGCCAGCGGGATGTCATATTCAAATTCGCTGCGGCTCACATCAGAAATATAGCCTTTCAGCGTCAGCCACGCTTGGTCATCAATAATGCGCACGCGGATGGTGCGCTCTTTTTCTACACTCAGATAACCTTGCTGCAGCGTTTGCGGCGCCGATGCAATATCGCGCCAATCATCGTTTTTCAATAAAAAACGGCGTTCGATTTCAACAGACATTTTTCAGACGGCCTTTCAAAACGGTTTAAACACCACCAAATACAGCGCCAAAAGCATCAGCAACACCGGCACTTCATTAAACACGCGATAAAACTTATGCGAATGGCGGCAGGCATGCTGCTCGAATCGGCGCAGGTGGGCGCGGCAGATGTGTTGGTAGCCAATCAGTAAAATGCCCAAAGTGGCCTTGCCATGCACCCAGCCCATAGACCACCAGCCGTTGATAAACGGAATCACCAAGCCGCAAATCACGGCCAACAGCCCCAAAGGAGACATAAATTTATACAGCCGCTGCGCCATGCCGAGCAGTCGCGCGTATTCGGCGGCTTCGGTTTGCGGATTGACCTGCGCCAAATTCACATAAATGCGCGGCAGGTAAAACAGCCCGGCAAACCAAGAAATAATGAAGAAAATATGCGCCAGTTTTAACCATAAATACATTTTCAGACGGCCTCCTAATCAGATAAACGTTATTGTAGCCTTAAATCCACACATGCCGCCAAAATCCGCGCTGTTTTTCGCATCAAACCCGTATTTCCGACAATTTTATAGAATGCAGTGCACAATTTGGCCGCGATTCGCTGCGGTATGATGGAGATGTATGACAGATTTTGCTAAAATAAAATGAAGAAAATATACCATGTGATTATGCAGATTAAGATAATCACCCCACAATTACGGAAAAATAAAGCATGAAACAATTTGAAATCAACAGCGGCGTGAAAAAACGCCTGAATGACTATTTGGCGGCAAAGCAAACCGACTTGAAAACCGCGATGGACAACCAAACCACCAACGGCGAAGTGGCCGCGATTATCCACGAAGGTTTGCCGATGATGGTGCGCAAAATTTATTCGTTGGAAAAAATGAAAGATTTTTTCTGGAACAAAAAAGACCTGATGGTCGAATTCGTTGCCATGCGTTTGGCGGCGGCAGATAAAGCCAAACCGGCGAAGAAAAAGCGTTAAGCCGACAGTATTGCTACATTCATTTGATAGCATAAAATAATTATCCCAAATTATAACAAAGGCCGTCTGAAACCCTTTTCAGACGGCCTTTGTTATAATCCCCTTTATTTATCCGAAAAGAGACGGCCATGTCTGCACCCAATCCCACCATCGCCGCCATCGCCACTGCGCCCGGCCGCGGCGGCGTCGGCGTGATTCGTTTGTCCGGCAAAGATTTGCTGCCTTTGGCACAGGCATTGAGCGGTGGTAAAACGCCCAAGCCGCGCGTGGCTTTGTACACCGATTTCCTCGATGCCGACGGCCAAGCCATCGACAACGGCCTAATGCTCTATTTCGCCGCGCCCGCCAGTTTTACCGGCGAAGACGTGATTGAATTGCAAGGCCACGGCGGGCCGGTGGTGATGGATATGTTGTTGCAGCGCTGTTTCGCCCTCGGTGCCAAAGCCGCCGAGCCGGGTGAATTCACCAAACGCGCTTTTCTCAACAACAAGCTCGACTTGGCGCAGGCCGAGAGCGTGGCTGATTTAATTGATGCCTCGAGCAAATCCGCCGCCCGCATGGCTTTGCGTTCGCTCAAAGGCGCGTTCTCGCAGCATATTCACGCGCTGGTCGATGATTTGATTACGCTCAGAATGCTGGTCGAAGCCACGCTGGATTTTCCCGAAGAAGACATCGATTTTCTCGAAGCCGCCGATGCGCGCGGCAAGCTGGCCGGTTTGCAAGGCCGTCTGAAAACTGTGTTGGCCAGTGCCGAACAAGGCGCGATTTTGCGCGAAGGCATGAATGTGGTGCTGGTCGGTGCGCCGAATGTGGGCAAATCCAGCCTGCTCAACGCTTTGGCCGGCGACGACATCGCCATTGTCACCGATATTGCCGGCACCACGCGCGATACCGTGCGCGAACAAATCACGCTCGATGGCGTGCCGGTGCACATCATCGACACCGCCGGCCTGCGCGAAACCGACGACGTGGTCGAGCAAATCGGCATCCAGCGCAGCCAAAAAGCCGTCAACGAAGCCGATGTGGCGCTGATTCTGATTGACCCGCGCGAAGGCATCAACGCCAAAACCCAAGCCATTCTCAACGGCCTGCCCGAAGGCTTGAAGCGCATCGAAATCCACAACAAAGCCGATTTGACCGGCGACACCGTGGAAAAAATTTCAGACGGCCTCACGCCAACCGGTGCCGATACCTTAATCAAACTTTCCGCTAAAACCGGCCAAGGCTTGGATTTGCTCAAACAAGCCTTGTTGCAGGAAATCGGCTGGCAGGGCGAAAGCGAAAGCCTGTTTCTCGCCCGCAGCCGCCACCTGACTGCCTTGCACGCTGCCGAAGCCGAGCTGGAAAACGCGGCATTGTGCGGCAACCATCAAATCGAGCTCTTGGCCGAACACCTGCGCTTGGCACAAGTAGCGTGCAGCGAAATCACCGGCGAATTTACTGCCGATGATTTATTGGGCGTGATTTTTTCGCGTTTTTGTATTGGTAAATAACATCAGGCCGTCTGAAAGATAAGTATTCAGACGTCCTTAATACTCTTTCACCACAAAGGATAGTCGCCATGAAAAGTTTATGGATGGTATTGCCGCTGCTCATACTCAGCGCCTGCCAACAGCCCACACCAGCGGCCAAGCCGGACACCACGTTTACCACTAAATCCTGCCACAGCCGCGTCTGCACCCGCGAATACGACCCCGTATGCGCCACCATCGAGCAGGGCGGGCGCACGGTAGAACAGTCGTTCGGCAATCCGTGCAGCGTGTGCAGCGACAGCGGCAAGATTATCAAGGTCAGCCGCGGCGCGTGTGGTAGTTTGCGTTAAACCCATCAGAAAAAGGCAAAGGTCTCAGGCCGTCTGAAAGATGATTTTCAGACGGCCTTTTGCGGTATAATTCCCCATCTTTATTTGATTGTTTCCAAAGCATAAACCATGACACGAAAAATTCTAGTGACTTCCGCCCTGCCGTATGCCAACGGCAGCATCCACTTAGGCCACATGGTCGAACACATCCAAACCGATATTTGGGTGCGTTTTCAAAAATTGCGCGGCCACGAGTGCTACTACTGCTGCGCCGACGATACCCACGGCACGCCGGTGATGCTGGCGGCGCAAAAGCAAGGTTTGCAGCCGGAAGACATGATTGCCAAAGTGCGTGAAGAGCATTTGGCCGACTTTACCGGCTTCGGTATCGGCTACGACAATTACTACAGCACCCATTCGCCTGAAAACAAAGCGTTTTCCGAAGAAATCTACCGCGCCTTAAAAGCCAACGGCAAAATCGAAAGCCGCGTCATCGAGCAGCTTTTCGACCCTGAAAAACAAATGTTCCTGCCCGACCGCTTCGTCAAAGGCGAATGCCCGAAATGCCACGCCAAAGACCAATACGGCGACAACTGCGAATCCTGCGGCACTACCTACGCGCCGACTGAATTGATTAACCCGTATTCCGCCGTATCCGGTGCCACGCCGGTGTTGAAAGAATCGAAACACTTCTTCTTCAAGCTGGGCGAATGCGCCGATTTCCTGCAAGAGTGGACTTCCGGTACCAACGCCTTGGGCAAACCGCATTTGCAGCCCGAAGCCTTGAACAAAATGAAAGAATGGTTGGGCGAAGGCGAAGAAACCTCGCTGTCGGATTGGGACATTTCCCGCGACGCACCTTACTTCGGCTTTGAAATCCCCGATGCGCCGGGCAAATATTTTTATGTGTGGCTGGACGCACCGGTGGGCTACATGGCCTCGTTTAAAAACCTGTGCGACCGCATCGGCTTGGATTTCGACGAATTTTTCAAAGCCGACAGCCAAACCGAAATGTATCACTTCATCGGTAAAGACATTTTGTATTTCCACGCGCTGTTTTGGACGGCGATGCTGAAATTTTCCGGCTACCGCACACCGAGCGGCATTTTCGCCCACGGATTTTTGACTGTGGACGGCCAAAAAATGTCCAAATCGCGCGGCACGTTTATCACCGCCAAATCCTATTTGGACCAAGGCCTGAATCCGGAATGGATGCGCTACTACATCGCCGCCAAGCTCAACAGCAAAATCGAAGACATCGATTTGAACCTGAACGACTTTATCAGCCGCGTGAATAGCGATTTGGTCGGCAAATATGTCAACATTGCCGCCCGCGCTTCCGGTTTCATCGCCAAACGTTTTGAAGGCCGTCTGAAAGACGTATCCGATAGCGAATTGCTGGCCAAGCTCACCGCCCAAAGCGAAGCCGTTGCCGAGCAATACGAAAACCGCGAATACGCCCGCGCCCTGCGCGACATCATGGCTTTGGCTGACATCGTGAACGAATACGTTGATGCCAACAAACCTTGGGAATTGGCCAAACAAGAAGGTCAAGACGCGCGCCTGCATGAAGTGTGCAGCGAATTAATCAACGCCTTTGCCGTGTTGACCGCCTACCTGGCACCGGTATTGCCGAAAGTGGCCGAAAACGCCGCCAAATTCCTGAATCTGGACGCGATTACCTGGGCAAACACCCGCCAAACCTTGGGCGAACACGCCATCAACAAATACGAACACCTCATGCAACGAGTGGAGCAACAACAAGTGGACAACTTAATCGAAGCCAACAAACAAAGCATCCAAGCCGCCGTCGAAGCCGCGCCTGCCGAAGCGGGCAAATTCGCGCCGGTGGCCGAGCAAGCCAGCTTTGATGACTTTATGAAAATCGACATGCGCGTGGCCAAAGTGCTGAACTGCGAAGCGGTAGAAGGCAGCACCAAATTGTTGAAATTCGACTTGGATTTCGGCTTTGCGCAACGCGTGATTTTCTCCGGCATCGCCGCCTCTTACCCAAATCCGGCCGAACTCAACGGTCGCATGGTGATTGCCGTGGCCAACTTTGCCCCGCGCAAAATGGCCAAATTCGGCATGAGCGAAGGCATGATCTTGAGCGCGGCCACATCTGAAGGCAAACTGAAATTGCTGGATGTCGATGCCGGTGCGAAACCGGGCGATAAAGTCGGCTAAGGCCGTCTGAAAGCGGCTAGGAGATTGTCGCCGCTTTTTAAGCAATAAACAGGCCGTCTGAAAACTTAGTCTTCAGACGGCCTGTTTCGTTTATCAGGCTGCGCCGTAAAACTTCGCCGTTCACGGCGGAGATATAAGGCGCGGACTGCGTAGCAGTCCTAAAACCGTTGATATTCAGTTAATCAGGCGTTTTCTGCTGTTCAATATACTGCCGAATAATCGTAATCGGCGCACCACCACAGCTACCTGCAAAATAAGACGGCGACCACAACGCACCGCCCCATAATTTTTGTTTGATGCTTGGATAATTTTTCTGTCTAATCATGCGGCTAGATACACCTTTCAAGCTGTTCACCAGTTTTGAAATAGACACTTTGGGCGGATAGTTCACAAGTAAATGAACATGGTCATCTTCGCCGTCAAATTCCACCAGTTGCGCTTCAAAATCGGTGCAGACGCTCTCAAAAATACCGCGCATATCGTCCAAAATTTCTTTTGTGAACACTTTTCGGCGATATTTTGCGACAAATACCAAATGTACATGAAGATTAAAAACAACGTGCCGACCACGTCTTAAATCAGTTTCTTTTTCCATAGACCAAGTGTAAAATTGCTAAAAATTCCATTATCCATGAAATCATGTTAATACTCAAAACATTCAAATTTGAACTGATGCCAAACGGCGAGCAAATCCGCAAAATGAAACAATTTTGCGGTTGTTCGCGTTTCGTATTCAATCGTGCTTTGGCGTATCAAAACGAACAATATCAACAAGATAATTCGTTCAAATTTAGCTACACCAAAATCGCAAATTTGCTGCCTGAATGGAAACGAGAATTAGACTGGCTAAAAGACTGCCACAGCCAAGTTTTGCAGCAAAGTTTGAAAGACTTGGAAAGCGCATTCAAAAACTTCTTTGCCAAACGCGCAGATTTCCCCAAATTCAAACGCAAAGGCGAAAAAGACAGTTTCCGCTTTCCGCAAGGCTGTAAATTGGAGCAGCAAAATAATCGTATCTATTTGCCCAAAATCGGTTGGGTGCGCTATCGCAACAGCCGACACGTTTCAGGCAGCCTGAAAAACGTAACCGTATCGCAAAAATGCGGTAAATGGTTTGTATCTATGCAAACCGAAACCGAGCAGGAAATCGCGCAGCCAAACGGTGGCGAAACTGGGATTGATATGGGTGTTGCCAAATTTGCAACATTGTCCAATGGTCAGTTTTTTGAGCCAATCAACGCATTCAAAACGTTGAAAGGCAAACTAGCAAAACTGCAAAAACAGTTCAAACACAAAACCAAATTCAGCAAAAACTGGCAGAAACTGAAAGCAAAAATCAGCCGTTTGCACCACAAAATCAGCAATATCCGTAAAAACTACCTGCACCAAATCAGCAGCGCAATCAGCCAAAACCACGCGATTGTGTATGTGGAAGATTTGCAGGTGGCGAATATGTCCAAATCCGCTAAAGGCAACGCCGTGCAGCATGGAAAAAACGTTGCTGCCAAATCAAGCTTAAACCGTGCGATTTTAGACCAGTCTTGGTTTGAGTTTCGCCGTCAGTTGGACTATAAGCTGTTGTGGCGCGGTGGGCATTTGGTGGCTGTTCCGCCACAAAATACCAGTCGTTGTTGCCCAGCTTGCGGACATACTGCCAAAGATAACCGTCAAACACAGGCAAACTTTGAATGTGTGCAATGTGGCTATCAAAACAATGCGGATATTGTGGGTGCAATCAATGTGTTAAAGCGCGGTCAAGAGATTTTGGCAGCGCAAAAGTAAAATGAAGTTTCAGGGCAGGACGTGCCCGTAGCGTCTGTGAAGTGAACCGTGCAGTAAGGCGGTCAGCAGCAGAAACCCACCGAAGCGATTTGTGAATGGCTCAATGCCGTTCACAAATCGCCGTAGGAATTCCCTCCCTTCAGGGAGGGAAGGACGTCAAGGCCAAAGCGATTTATCCACAGCTGTTTAAAGACCTGAATCCGGAAAAAACCTATTTGGATTTCTATCGTCAAAACCTGCCGGTGGTGCCGAACGGTACGTTCTATACTTATCCGCGATAAGGAATGATTGATAAAGCGGCAAGCCTATGCGCTTGCCGCCTTGTCGCTTTTCAGACGGCCTGATGCCGCGCATGGTATGATTCGCCCTGTGTGGCCAGAGTCCGTTTTTTCAGACGGCTTCATCAAAAGGCCGTCTGAAAAAACGGTTTCTTACCTTTATCCCATTCATTTTAAAAAAATTCATCATGACCCCTACCGCCGCCGATATTGTCAAAAACCAGCGCGCCTTGGAGCGCAAACGCTGGTTGGTTGTTTGTTCTTTTTTAATCGTCAGCCTGATTGGCTTTGTGTTTGACATCGCGACCGGCCCTTCTATGTTGCCCGTAAGCGAGGTGGTGAAATCGCTGCTGAACATGCAGGGTGCGGACGAAATGAGCAAGGTGATTGTGTACGATTTGCGCCTGCCGATGGCGGTGATGGCCTTGGTGGTCGGCGCGGCCTTGGGCGTGGGCGGTGCGGAAATCCAAACCCTGCTAAATAACCCGATGGCCAGCCCTTACACGTTGGGTTTGGCGGCGGCGGCCGGTTTGGGTGCGTCGCTGGTGATTGCCTTTGGCGACTTCGGTTTGCCGCATGCGTTTGCCGTGCCGATTGGCGCGTTTGTGATGACCATGCTGGCGGCGGGGGTGTTGTTTGCGTTTGCTTCCATCCGCCGCTTCAATTCGGCCATGCTGGTATTGGTGGGGATTGCTTTGTTGTTTTTGTTTCAGTCGATTTTGTCGCTGATTCAGTTTATTGCTGCACCGGAAATTTCGCAGCAGATTTTGTTTTGGCTGTTCGGCAGTTTGACTAAGGCAACGTGGGAAACGGTTATCGTCACTACCGTGGTGACCGCCGTGTGCGTAAGCCTGTTGGTGAAAGATGTATGGAAACTCACCGCCCTGCGTTTGGGTGAAGAGCGCGCCGCCGGTTTGGGCATCAACCTGCAACGCCTGCGCATTCAAACCTTGGTGCTGGTGGCGATTATGACCGCCACGGCGATTAGTTTTGTCGGCGTAATCGGCTTTATCGGCTTGGTCGCGCCGCATGTGGCACGCATTCTGCTCGGCGAAGACCAGCGCTTTTTCCTGCCCGGCTCGATGCTGGCGGGCGCGGCGTTTTTGTCGGTGGCGAGCGTGTTGTCGAAAGTGATTATTCCCGGCGCGCTGTTCCCGGTGGGGATTGTGACCTCGTTTGTCGGCGTGCCGTTTTTCTTTTGGATTGTGTTGACCAAGCGATAATTCTCAGACAACTTATTTTTAATCAGGCCGTCTGAAAGAAATGACATAGAGAGATAAACCAATGAAGCCTGTTTACCGTATTTTAGCCGCCGCCGTATTCAGCCTAGCCGCGCTCACCGCGCAAGCCGAAGTGAAAACGCTCACCGATGTGCGCGGGCGTGAAGTGCAAGTCGATGTGCCGGCCAAGCGCGTGGTGCTGGGCTTTTATTATCCCGATTACATCGCCGTGACCGGTGCCGATAAGTTTGAAAACGTGGTCGGCATTTCGCGCGAATTTTGGGAAAAGTTCAACCCCGGCAGTTGGTCGCTTTATGCTGCTAAAATCCCGTCGCTGCAAAACATCGGCGACATCGGCAATGTGAACACCGGCACATTTTCATTTGAAAAAACCTTGGCGATGAAGCCCGATGTGGTGGTGTTGGCCGATTGGCAGTATGACACCTTAAAAGAAGAAATGCCGCGTTTTGAAAAAGCGGGTATTCCGGTGGTGGTGGTGGATTTCAACGCGCAAACGGTCGAACGCCACACCGCCAGTGCCAAGCTTTTCGGTGAAATCGCTGGCACGCCAGAACGCGCCAAAGAAGCTGCCGACGAATATGCGAAGGGCATGGCCGACATTCAAAAACGCGTGGCCGGAGCGGGCAAGCCCAAGCCGAAAATCTACATTGAGTTCGGCGATAAAGGCCCGGCCGAACACAGTTTCACCTTCGGCAAAAACATGTGGGGCGCGATTGCCGATACCGTGGGCGGCGACAATATTGCCGCGCCGTTTATCCAAGACTGGGGGCCGATTAACCCCGAGCAGTTTCTTGCCGCCAAGCCCGATGTGGTGATTATTTCCGGCACCGAAGTCGGCCTGAAGCAGCCCACTTCTATGGCGATGGGCATTGACATTGCCGCCGACGAAGCGCAAAAACGCCTGAAAGGCTTCACCGAGCGCGCCGGTTGGGCAGACATTCCGGCCATTCAAAATGGCCGCGTGTTCGGCATTTACCACACCGCATCGCGTTCGCTGTCGGACTTGGCATCCGCCCAATTCATCGCCAAAGCGCTGTATCCCGAAGCCTTTGCCGATGTGAATCCGGAAGAAACCTACCGCGCGTTTCACCGCAAATATCTGCCGGTTGAGCCGCAAGGCACATTCTTTATCCACTTGGGCTGCGACGGTTTGGACGATTGTAAAAACCAAGCCGCTGCCGATGCTGCGCCTGCCCAAGCCGAGCCTGCTGCCGAATTATCCTTGTGGCAGCGTATTAAAAACTGGTTTGCCGCCCTCTTTGCTTAAGGCCGTCTGAAATGATTCAACTTGAAAACGTACACATCCGCCGCGGCAGTTTCGTGGTGGCCGACCAAATCAATCTGGCCTTTGAGCCGGGCAAGGTGTACACCATCCTCGGCCCCAACGGCACGGGCAAATCATCGCTGCTGAAAACCCTGTTCGGCGAAGTGGCGCACCAAGGCAGCATCCGCTACAAAGACGAGCATTTGAGCAAACTCACCCTGCAAAGCTGGCGCAAACGCATAGGCTATATGCCGCAAAACACTTTTGCCGAAGCCGCGTTGACCGCCTTGGAAGTGGTGCTGCTCGGCCGCATGGACGGCTTGGGGCTGCATGTTGGCGACGAGATGCTGCACGAAGCGGCCGGCATCATGGAATCGCTCGGCATTGCCCATCTGGCGCATCATGATGTGATGAACTTGAGCGGCGGCCAGCGGCAATTGGTGATGTTTGCCCAAGTGATGATGCACCGGCCGGAAATCCTGCTGCTCGATGAGCCTGTGTCCGCGCTGGACATGCACCATCAAATCAACCTGCTTGAGCGCGTGGTCAACTACACCCACGCCAACGGCCTGACCACGCTGATGGTGTTGCACGATTTGAGTTTGGCCGCGCAGTTTTCAGACGGCATCGTGTTAATCGGCGGTGGCAAAGTGCATGCCGAAGGTGCGCCGAAAGACGTGTTGCAGCCCGAATTAATCAGCCAGCTGTATCAAGTTGATGTCGAATTATTGTATGACCGCTTCGGCGCACCGGTGATCCGCCCTTTACGAAACAGGCCGTCTGAAAGCAGCCAAACCTTTACCGCTTAATGTGTTTGAATCCATAAAAAGGAAACTGAAATGAAAAAATCCCTGTTTGCCCTGTTGCTGACTGCTTCTGTCAGCGCGTTTGCCGCCAACCACGAAGTAAAAATGCTCAACAACGGTGCCGATGGCGGCATGGTGTTTGAGCCGGGTTTTGTTAAAGCCGCTGTCGGCGATACCGTCACCTTCAAGCCAACCCACAAAGGCCATTGGGTGCAAAGCAAAGCCGTGCCGGAAGGTGTGGAAAACTTTTTGTCGGAAGAAGATCAAGAATTTACCCTGAAGCTGACCAAAGAAGGCGTGTATGTGTACACCTGCCCGCCGCACCGCATGATGAACATGAGCGGCGTGATTCAAGTCGGCAAGCCGGTTAACAAAGCCCAAGCGCAAGCGGCGGTGGACGAAATGGAAAAACGCGCCATGCAGAATAAAGGCCGTCTGAAAAAATATTTGGAACAAGTAAAATAATCAAAGGCGGGTTTCCCGCCTTTTTTGTATTGTTAACCATCAAAAGACCCAACCATGCTCACCATTACCACTTGCCGCTGCTATTCCGAACCACCGCCGAACTTAATCCCCTTGGCGCAAGCCCTGCAGCAACGCGGCATCGATACCCATTTCGACACTTGGCAAAACGCGCCGCAAACGCCGTTTATCCTGCCCTTGTGCGCATGGGACTATGCCGACCAACCGGCTTCGTTTGCCCAATGGATAGATGCTGCCGTCGGCAACGGCCAGCATTTTCTCAATCCGCCCGAACTCATGCGCTGGAACATGAACAAGCGCTATCTCACCGATTTGGCCGCGCAGGGCATCAATGTGATTCCGACCGAATTTCTGCCGTGTGACGGGCAGTTTGGCGAAGCGCACAGGCAAGCCTTGCAAGATATTCTGTCCAGCAAACAATGGCCTGAAGCCGTGGTGAAACCCGCCATCGGCCAAAGCGGCAAAGGCGTGTGCAAAATCCGTGCAGGGGAAGCGTTGGGCGAAGCATGGGCAGACAGCGACATTTCAGACGGCCTGATGGTGCAGCCCTATATCCGCGACATCGAACAAGCAGGCGAAACTTCGCTGGTGTGTATCAACGGCCGCTTCAGCCACGCCGTGCGCCGCCAGCCGCCACAAGGCGAATGGCGCGCCAATTCCGCTTACGGCGTGACCATCTTGCCGGTGAATCCGCCCGATTTTGCCGTCGCCAATGCCGAAGCCGTGTTGCGCACCTTGCCCACAATGCCGCTGTATGCGCGGGTGGACGGCACCCTTATCGGCGATACTTTTCTGCTCAATGAATTGGAATTGATCGAACCGGCGCTGTATTTACACACTTGCGAGCCGGCGACTGCACGTTTTGCCGAAGCCGTGGCGGCGCGGATTGAAGCCATTCAGCGTGGGATGTGAAGTTGTGGCGGCTGAAAGAGATTTTGACTCAAGCCGAATGTGTAGAAAATAACCGCATTGGATTTGGCAAAGCAATTTTACCTATCCCAGCAACTGATCCCCTCTCCCGTCTGGCGGGAGAGGACTAGGGAGAGGGTGGCTTGGTGATGAGCAATGATTTTGCTTTAAAGTCCCATAAACAAAAGGCCGTCTGAAAACGCATAACGCTTTCAGACGGCCTTTGTTCTGCACAAAAATTACCCCTGTTTTGCTGCCCATTCTTCAGGGGTTGCGGCTACGGAAATCGACAGGGCGTGCAATTCATTGCTGGCCAATTTTTCTTTCAAACCGTCTTTAATCAAGCGGTGGCGCGCCAAACGGGCTTTGCCTTCGAATGCGGATGACACAATCACGGCAAAGAAATGGTGGCCGTCGCCTTCCACTTCAACGTGTTGGCATGGCGCCACGGCTTCAATCATGGCTTTGACTTGTTCGGGGGTTAACATGGCGTGTTCCTTTGTTCAGATGATGGCTGCACATTATACAGAATAATCTTTTGAAATGAATGATAAAAGGCCGTCTGAATATTCAATGTGCCATTCAGACGGCCTGTTATCAACCACGCGCCCACACGTTTTCCACCATTTTATCCACAGGCTCGCGGCAGCCATCGGCCAGCCAATTGGCCACTGCGGCGGCGGTGTCGGGAAAGTGCATCGGTGCGGGGTTGGGGCGTTGCAGCCATTGGTGCAAGGTGTCGGCATCGAAGTGATGCATCACATCGGCAGCGGCCATGGTTTGCAATATTTTGGCGTTAGATACTTGTTCTACTTGATTATCCAGCGGTCGCACCAGTAATTTTTTGCCCAGCGCCATCACTTCGCTGCACAAGCCGAAGCCGGCATTGCAAATCACGCCGCTGCATTCGGCGGTGTCGCGCGGAAAAGCGGTGCGTGAGAAAGGATGCACTTCAATCAGGCCGTCTGAAATCATGTTATCCACAGCCGCGTAAATCCGAAAACGCTGCTGCGGTGCGCTACGCAGCCATGCTTGCACTTGCGCCAAATCTTCAAACGGCAGATACACCAGCACAAAGCCTTTATCGTCAATCGGATGCGGATTGGCCTGAATCAGCGGCGGCAGAATCGGTTGGCCGAATGATTGCCAATGTACGCCCAAATAATCGTCGGCAGGGGCAAAGGCGTTCAAACCGTAGGGCAGCAGCGGTGGTGGTGGCACATCGGCCAGCGGATACAAGAGCGCATATTGGTGCGCCAAACCGACCGAGCGCACACCCTGCCGCCGCGCCGCCCATGCGCTCACGGGTTCGAAATCGGTCAGCACCAAATTGTAAGCGCGCGTGTCCAAGGCCAACACATCCTGCACAAAGCGGTAAGGGCGGGCATCGGCCAAGGTGTCGAAATAGCGCACGCGGCCTTCCTGCATGCGGTAGGTGAAGCCGCGAAAGGTGCGGTAATCGCCGAAGCATTCCATATCAAAATAGGCGTTTTTATCGCGACCGCTGAACACAAAATCCACTTCAATCCCCCGCGCCTGCAACGCGGGCAGCATGGCGCGGGCGCGGGTAATGTGGCCGTTGCCGGTGGCTTGTACGCCATACAAAATCTTCATTTTTTCAACCCATCACATAAAGCGCCGTCTCGCCGCATAATACGCCCAAGGCAGCACCGGCGGCAATGTCGGAAGGATAATGCACGCCCAGCATAATGCGCGATAAACCGATGAATACTGCCAGCACATAAGCCACCGGCGCAAACATCGGGAAAAAGGCCGCAATCAGTGTGGCGAACACAAACGCAGCGGCGGTGTGCCCCGATGGAAAACTGAATTTGTCCGAAGGCGTAATCAGCGCATTCAAATCGCGCACGCCTTTTTTCGGCCGGTCGCGGCGGATGCTGTTTTTCAGCACCCAATACAACGGCAATTCCAAGGCATAAGCGGCCAAACCGGCGTAAAAAAAGGCAGCTCCTGCTGCGCCGCCCCAAAGCCAAACCATCAAACCGACCGCCGCATACAAAGGCCCGTCGCCCAAACGCGAGATTTGGCGGCTGATGAACCCGATGGCGCGGATGCGGCTGTGGCGGTTGAGCCAAAACAATAATTCGGTGTCGATTCCGTGAATTTTCAATAAGGCAGACGGCGTTTTCATGGGGCGCTCCTTTTTTGGTTTCTCATTGATTTATGGCCTTATTATGGGCAAAAGATTGTGTCAGCAGCATGACAAGGCTGAAAAGTGATGATGCAGCGTGGGCAAAGCGAGACAGGCCGTCTGAAAGGTAGATGATTCTTTCAGACGGCGAGACCTTTGCACAATCTCAAGAACCACCAATAAAAACCCTAAAGGCCGTCATTCCCGCGTAGGCGGGAATCCATCGTAGCCTCTAAGAAACCTATTTTATTCAAAAGCTTGTTATTCTTAAAAATGGATTCCCGCCTACGCGGGAATGATGGCGGTTTTGTGTGTGCAAGCTTTTGAAGGAGTTTTACAAAGGTCTCGGCCTGAGATAACTTAAAAATCATCTCATCAGATGAAATTTCGCTCAAAAACGATTACAATGAGTTTCTTAATAAATAAAAATCACAATCAAATTTATTTAACCCTGTTTTCGGAGCCGATTTATGATTATTTCATCCGCAAGTGATTACCGCGAAGGCGCGCGCCGCCGTCTGCCGCCATTTTTGTTCCACTACATCGATGGCGGTGCCTATGCCGAACGCACGCTGGAGCGCAATGTGTCCGACTTGGCCGACATCGCCCTGCGCCAACGCGTGTTGCGCGATATGTCCGAGCTGGATTTGGGCATTGAATTATTCGGTGAAAAACTGACCATGCCCGTCGCCCTGTCGCCCGTCGGTCTGACCGGTATGTACGCCCGCCGCGGTGAAGTACAGGCTGCGCGCGCTGCCGACAAAAAAGGCATTCCGTTTACCTTGTCGACCGTATCCGTGTGCCCAATTGAAGAAGTGGTGCCGCAGATTCAGCGGCCGATGTGGTTTCAGCTTTATGTGTTAAAAGACCGCGGCTTTATGACCAACGCCTTGGAACGCGCCAAAGCCGCCGGCTGCTCGACACTGGTGTTTACCGTCGATATGCCCACCCCCGGCGCACGCTACCGCGATGCCCATTCCGGCATGAGCGGCCCCAACGCCGCCATGCGCCGCTACCTGCAAGCCGTGTTGCATCCGCAATGGGCATACGATGTCGGCATCCACGGCAAACCGCATGATTTGGGCAATATTTCCAAATACATGGGCAAAGCCGTTGGCTTGGAAGACTACATGGGTTATCTCGGCGCCAACTTCGATCCGTCGATTTCGTGGAAAGATTTGCAATGGATTCGCGATTTCTGGGAAGGCCCGATGATCATCAAGGGCATTCTCGACCCCGATGATGCACGAGATGCGGTGAAATTCGGCGCCGACGGCATTGTCGTGTCCAACCACGGCGGCCGCCAGCTCGATGGTGTGTTGTCGTCCGCCCGCGCCATGCCCGCCATTGCCGATGCCGTGAAAGGCGACATCAAAATCTTAGCCGACTCGGGCATCCGCAACGGCCTCGACGTGGTGCGCATGATTGCTCTTGGCGTCGACTGCACCATGATTGGTCGCGCCTTTATCTACGCGCTGGCGACCGACGGCGAAGCCGGTGTCGCCAACCTGCTGAATCTGTTTGAAAAAGAAATGCGCGTCGCCATGACCTTGACCAGCTGCCGCAACATCAGCGAAATCACCGCCGATTGCTTGGTACAGGCGGAAAATGTGCTGAAAAACCCGAATGCTTTGCGTGAAGTGTTGGGTGGTGAGTAATTGAATTAGTAGTTTGAGAAGAAGGAAAAGGCCGTCTGAAAGTTTGTCTTTCAGACGGCCTTGTGTTGTCTGCAGGTTATGCCGGTTAATCATTTATGTGACATTAAAGAATTGAGTCAAATCAAAAAATTTTATTTTTTACAACTTATAGGCTTGTCAAAACATACAATTTCGATTAATTTATCAATTAAGATATAAGAATAAAAACATATATAAAATAGATAATGTAATTTGGATTCACGCTTCTTCCTGACAATCCAACCAGCGAAGGATCGGTTATGAACAAACTGACCAAATTAGTAGGGTTTGCTCTTGCTGCGCTTGGTGTGGCGTATGGCGGCAGTTTTGCATTGAATGCGTACCGTACCGAAAGTGTGCAGCACGAGATTGATTTTAGCGATACGCAAATCCGCCGCGGTGAATATGTGGCGCGGCTGGCGGATTGCTATGCCTGCCACACCGCACCGCAAGGGCAACCGTTTGCAGGCGGTTTGGCCATGCATACACCGATTGGCGCGATTTACAGCACCAACATCACCCCCGACCCTGAAACGGGTATCGGTTCTTACAGTTATGCCGATTTTAAGGCGGCCGTGCAACACGGTATCGCGCCTAACAGCAAACCGCTTTATCCAGCCATGCCTTATACGTCTTATGTGGTGATGTCGGATGAAGAGATTCAAGCCATGTATGCCTATTTTATGAAAGGCGTTTCCCCGGTCAAACAAGCCAATGCTGACAGCACGATTGCGCCGGTGTTGAATTGGCGCTGGCCGCTGGCTTATTGGCAGGCGGTGTTTGCGCCCAAGCGTGAATTTGTCAGCCTGCCCGAAAGCAATGCCCGTGTGAACCGCGGTAAATATCTGGTGGAAGGCGCAGGGCATTGCGGCGCCTGCCATACACCGCGTGGTGTAGCGTATCAGGAAAAAGCCTTGAGCGAAGACGGCACGCATTTCTTAAGCGGCGCGGTGATTGACGGCTGGCGCGCAAAAAGCTTGCGCGGCGATGCCCGTGGTTTGGCTTCGTGGAGCGCGGAAGAGTTGGCCGAATTCTTCAAAAGCGGCCGCACCGACCGCAGCGCGGCTTTTGGCGCGATGGCCGAAGTGGTGGAACACAGCACCCAATATTGGAACGATGAAGACATCGCATCAATGGCGGAATATTTGAAAACGCTGCCTGCCGCCGCCAATCAGGAAACCAAGCTGGCCGACAAACCGGATACCACGACTGATATGCTGCGCAGCGGGCAATACGCCAACCGCGGTGCCTTATTGTATGCGGAACACTGCATGGCCTGTCATCGCGCCGACGGCAACGGCGTAGCCAGAATTTTCCCGGCACTCAACCGCAACAGCGCCGTGTATTCGCAACAAGCGCAGTCGGTGATTCAGGTGACGCTGGAAGGCGGCCGTTCGCCGCATACCCGACATGATGTCATGACCTTCAGTATGCCGGCCTTTAAGCATTTGAGTGATGATGATGTAGCGGATTTGGTGAATTTCGTGCGCAACGGTTGGCACAACCAAGCACCGGAAATCAGCCGCAAAGAAGTGGCGGAAATCCGCCGGTTCGTCAACAGCAAGGCACCGAATATCGTGCCGGCCCATCACCAACAAGGAGCGCATCATGAATAAATCTATCCTTTGGGCTGCCGTATTGTCGGGATTGGTTTTGTCTGCATGCGGCCAACCCGCTGCCGAAACCGCGCACAACGGCGCCACTACCCAAGCGCAAACCTATCCGATTGTGACCGGTAAAGGTGCGGATAAAAAAGTAGTGGGCGAATACACCGTGCCTTCTGATGACGATATCGACAAACAACCCAATGCCGCGCAAATCCGCTATGGTCAGCGTTTAATGAATGAGACCAAGCGCCTGTTGCCGCAGCATGTGGGCAGCCATATGAACTGCAGCAGCTGCCATATCGCACAAGGAAAAGTGCCGGGCGGCAATCCGTATATCAATACCTACAATTCTTATCCGCGCGTGATGCCGCGCCCGGGTAAAGAAATTGATTTGGTCGGGCGGATTAACGGCTGTTTCCAACGCTCGATGAACGGCAAACCGCTGCCTAAAGACGGCGAAGAAATGCAGGCCATGATTGCCTATATCAAATGGATGGGGCAAGGCGTGCCGAAAGGGCAGCGTGTGGATATTCAAAACGCGGTCGATATCGACACCAATCTGGTGCCGGATCCTGTGCGCGGCAAAACGCTTTACGCCCAACATTGCGCCGCCTGCCACGGCAGCAATGGCGAAGGTAAAAAAGACGGTTTGGGGCAATATGCGTTTCCGCCGCTGTGGGGCGACGAATCGTTCAATATCGGCGCAGGCATGGCGCGAACCTATAAAGCCGCCGCGTTTATCAAAGCCGCTATGCCGATGGGTGTGCAAACACATGGCATGTGGGGCGAGGGCGGTGTATTGAGTGACCAAGATGCGGTGGACATTGCCGAATATTTTACCCATCAGCCGCGTCCTGATTTTGCCGGCAAGGTGAATGATTGGCCGAATGGCGGTAAGCCGAAAGATGCACGTTATTGATGATTAGGCCGAGACCTTTGCAAAACCCTAGATTTGAGTGCAGTTCAAAGTTATAGCAGCGCAGAAAGCGCAGACATATCACTTAGATAGGCAAGCTTTCGAGCAGCGCATAACGAAGAAATGTGCCAAAGATGGGGATTTTGCAAAGGTCTTAGGCCGTCTGAAAGATAATTTTTCAGACGGCCTTTTACTATTTATTGTTTCCCCGACACTTTCACCCACAAGGCCGTCTGAATGAAATAAGCTGCCGAGAACACGGCCAGAAGCCATTGGAAGGCGGTGGTGTATTGTTGCGGTGATGACGGCAGATAGAGCATGCCGCAGCTGGCCATCATCATCAGCAGGCTGGCGGCGGCACCGTAAAGCAGTGGGTGGCGGCGTTGGGATGCTGTGGTTTTTGCCGGTTGCGCGCGGGTGGTTAACCGCACATCATCACTGCCGTAGGCATCGTGATACAGGCGTTCAGACGGCCTGTTGCTTTGCGGTGCCTGTTGGTAGGTCAAAAAGGTGTACAGCAGCAAACACGCCGCCCATAAGGGGATGAACACGGTAAACAAGTGCATACCGGCAGCCAGCAACACCGCGGCCAAGGCCATGCCGCACACCCACACCGACCAGGCGGCGCGGTTGTTTTGGTCGCGGCGGCCGTGGCGCCAAAACGGGGCGATACCGAGCTTGGGCAGGATAAAATGTTCGGCGGCGATAACCGCGCCCACGGGCGCGGTGAGAATATTGAAATAGGCCATCAAATCCAGCCATTTCAGGAAAATCAGCGGCAAACAGGCAATCAGCGTGGTGACGGCGCCGACCACGGCAGTGGTTTTCGCCAGCGACCAACGCGGCAAAAAGGCGTGAAAGGCCAAGCCTGCGCGGTACAGGCTGGGTGCGGCGGTGGTAAACGAAGCCACTACCACGGCTGCGGTGCCCGCTATGCCCAGCACCGGCACGACCACGCCGCCGATGTCGAGCTTGCCGATGTCGGTTTGCAGCAAAGCCGCGCTGGCCGCACCGAGCATACCGGCAGTCAGCCACGCGACAAAATGGCCGCCGTATGCGGCAAAGGCGGAAAATGCGCCGTAGCCCGGTTTGCGCGCGAAACGCAGCGTGCTCAAATCGCCCATGCCCAAATGCAGCGGCAGGTTCAGCCCCCATGCGAAAGCGGCAATCTGCCAAATGGTCAACGACGGGCTGCCGTCGGGCGTGTTGCCTGTCCACACATAGCGTTGCAGCGTTTCATAACCGTCCAACCCCTGCGCGCTGCCGATGGCCGTCAGATAAGGCCAAGCCGCCAATCCGCACACGGCAAAAACGGCAAACAGCCACGGCGCGCAGATTTTGGCAAACTTGGTCACGCGTGCAAAACCGCGCAACGCAATCCACACCGTCGCCAAACCAATCAGCAATACCGCCGCGACAAATACGCCGCTGGTCGGATACCACAGCACCTGCGGCGGCGCATCGGTTAAGCCGCGGATAGCAGCGGCGGAAATCGTCATCATGCCGCCGGCAATCACGGCGAAAATCAAGCCGCTCATCAAATTGTAGAAAAACACCAAGCGACGGCCGGCCACGCGTTCCAAGTATTGATACAGCGTCAGCCGCGAACGCACCGCCACCGGCGCGCATACCAATGCCCAGCTCAACACCGCCGCCAAATTGCCGATCAGCAGCCCTAATACAACTGTCGCCGGTGATGCACCCCAAGCGGCAAACGCCGCGCCGACGACAAATTCGCCGCCTGCGATGTGTTCGCTGCTGTAGGCGGCGGCAAAATGGCTGCGCCCGAGCAAGCGGTCGACAGGCACGCGGGTATGGGAAAATTCGCCGTCGTGTTCGGCAGCATGGGTGTGAGTAGATTGATTTTTTATCATGTTTGCGGTGTGTGTTCAGACATTAAATTATGGTGATGATTATAAGCTACAGGCCGTCTGAAAACTGTTTTTCAGACGGCCTGTTATATTACCTTAAATCAAATCTTTCAAGCGGTAAAGCGCATCCAAGGCTTCGCGCGGCGATAGGTTGTCAGGGTTGATTTCGGCCAAAGCGGCCAGCAATTCGCTCGGGTTTTCAGACGGCCTTTCAGTAAGGAACGCCTCAGTTTCAACATCATCCGCTTCAGACGGCATGGCTTGGAAAATATCCATTTGCGGTTGCTGGGCAGCGGCTTGTGTTTCCAAATCGGACAAATGTTTTTGCGCGGCTTTGAGGGCTCGGGTGGGCAGGCCGGCGAGTTTGGCCACGGCGATACCGTAGCTTTTACTGGCGGGGCCGGGCTGGATTTCGTGTAAAAACACAATGTCCTGCCCCTGCTCCAACGCAGAAAGGTGCATATTCACCGCGCTGGCATGGACTTCGGGCAGGCGGGTGAGTTCGAAATAATGGGTGGCAAACAGGCTGAACGATTTGTTTTTCTGCAGCAAATGTTCGGCGATGGCTTGCGCAAGGGCGAGGCCGTCGAAGGTGGAGGTGCCGCGGCCGACTTCGTCCATCAACACCAATGATTGCTCGGTGGCGTGGTGCAGGATGTAGGCGGTTTCGCTCATTTCCACCATAAAGGTCGAGCGGTTGGAAGCCAGATCGTCGCTGGCGCCGATGCGCGTGAAAATGCGGTCGATGGGGCCTATTTTGGCCGCTTCAGCCGGCACGAAGCAGCCGGTGTGGGCGAGCAGGGTAATCAGCGCGACTTGGCGCATATAGGTCGATTTACCGCCCATATTCGGGCCGGTGAGCAGCATCAGGCGGTGTTTGTGGTCGAAACGGGTGTGGTTGGGTGTGAAGTGGCGCACCTGCTCTTCCACTACAGGGTGGCGGCCGCCGTCGATTTCCAACACCGGATAATCGGCAAATTCGGGGCAGACAAAGCGGCGTGTGTGTGCGAGTGCGGCAAAGGTGGCCAACACATCGAGCGCGGCAGCGGCTTTGGCGGCTTTTTGCAGCTGCGACAAGGCTGTCTGAATCTCTTTGAGCAGGGTTTCAAAGAGCTGTTTTTCCAAAGCCAGCGCTTGCTCTTGCGCGGTCAAGACTTTGTCTTCAAACGCTTTCAATTCCGGCGTGATGAAACGCTCGGCATTTTTCAGCGTTTGGCGGCGTTGGTAGTCGGCAGGCGCTTGTTCGGCCTGCACTTTGGATAATTCGATGTAAAAGCCGTGCACGCGGTTGAACTCGACTTTTAAAGTGGACAAACCCGTGCGCTCGCGTTCGCGTGTTTCCAAAGCCAGCAGAAATTCGTCGCCGTGGTTTTGAATGTGGCGCAATTCGTCTAATTCGGCATGAAAACCGTGGTTCATCACGCCGCCGTCGCGCAGCCAGACCGCAGGTTCGGGCAAAATCGCCGCCTGTAATTGCTCGGCTATGGGCAGGGTGGCGGGGAATACGTTTTGCAGCGTTTCCAACAGGCTGCTGCCTTCGGTGGTCAATTCCAGTTTGGCCAATTCAAACAAGCTGTCGCGCAGCGCGGCCAAATCGCGCGGGCGGGCATTGCCCACCGCCACGCGCGCGGCGATGCGTTCGATGTCGGCAATGTTTTTCAGACGGCCTTGAATAGGGGCAAACTGCTCGGCCAAGGCAGACACAGCCTGTTGACGCGCGCGGATGTGGTCGCGGTTGCGCAAAGGGTGGTGCAGCCACATCGCCAATAAACGGCTGCCCATGTGGGTGGCGCAGCGGTCGAGCGTCGACATCAAGGTCGGCGCTTTTTTGCCGTTTAAGGTTTGGGTGATTTCCAGATTGCGGCGGGTGGCTGCGTCCATGCCGATAAACTGGCTGTCGGTTTCTAGGGATAAGCCGTCAAGGTGTTGCGGCATCAGGTTTTGCGTGAGGCGGATATAGTTGATGAGCGCACCGGCCGCCCCAATCGCCGCGGCGTGTTCGTCGGTTTCCAAGCCGAAACCGCGCAAATCTTGGCTGCCGAAATAATCGGTCAACAGCTTCACCGCCGTGTCGGGCGCAAACTGCCACGCATTCAGGCGCGTGAGGTTGGCGTTTTCCAAAGGCGGCAGGTTTTGACCGTCGGCCAGCAGAATTTCCGCCGCCTGCAAGCGCGCCAATTCGTCGGCCAACTGCGCCGCATCGACTTGCTTCACTTTAAATTCGCCGCTTTGCAACGATGCCCACGCCAAGCCGATGTGTTTTTTGCTGTGGTTGACCGCCACAATGCGGTTGGTTTCTTTGTCTTCCAAAAAGGCCGAATCGGTGAGCGTGCCGGGGGTGACAATGCGTACCACTTTGCGTTCCACCGGCCCTTTTGTTGCCCCCACTTCGCCGACCTGCTCGCAAATCGCCACGCTTTTGCCCATTTTCACCAAACGCGCCAAATATTGCTCGGCAGCATGAAACGGCACACCGGCCATTTTAATCGGCTCACCTTCCATCTGCCCACGCGTGGTGAGCGTGATGTCTAACAGCTTGGCCGCTTCCACCGCATCATCGAAAAACAGCTCGTAAAAATCGCCCATGCGGTAGAAAACCAATTTGTCGGCATGTTGCGATTTGATGCCGAGATATTGCTGCATCATCGGCGAAACGGTGGGTTTGCTCATGGAAAAAGCCTTGTGAAATGTGGGTTAAGGGAATGGCGTATTGTAACAAAAAACAGGGTTTTTACGGGAAAAAGGCCGTCTGAAAAGCAACAGATGCTTTTCAGACGGCCTTTCGATTCAAACGATTAAAACTTAACCGCGCACGCGTTCGATTTTTGCGCCCACGCCGCCGAGTTTTTTCTCGATGTGTTCATAACCACGGTCGAGATGGTAGATGCGGTCCACGATGGTTTCGCCGCTGGCAATCAAACCGGCCATCACCAAGCTGGCGGAAGCGCGCAGGTCGGTGGCCATTACCGTCGCGCCGGAGAGGGATTCCACGCCGGTTACGAAAGCGGTGTTGCCTTCGGTGGTGATGTTCGCGCCCATGCGGTTGAGTTCAGGAACGTGCATAAAGCGGTTTTCAAAAATGGTTTCGACCACGCGGCAGCTGCCTTCGGCCACTGCGTTCATGGCCATAAATTGCGCCTGCATGTCGGTCGGGAAGCCCGGATGCACGACGGTGCGGATATCGACAGCTTTCGGGCGCTGCTGCATGTCGATGCTGATCCAGTCGTCGCCCGCTTCGATGACGGCACCGGCTTCAACCAGTTTGTCCAACACTACTTCCATGGTTTTCGGTGCGGCGTTGCGCAGAGTCACTTTGCCGCCGGTCATCGCCACGGCACACAAGAATGTGCCGGCTTCGATGCGGTCGGGTACGACACTGTGTTCGCAGCCGTGCAATTCTTTCACGCCTTCGATGGTCATGGTGGCGGTGCCGATGCCGCTGATTTTCGCACCCATTTTCACCAAACATTCAGCTAAGTCCACGACTTCCGGCTCGATGGCGCAGTTTTCCAATACGGTGGTGCCTTCGGCCAAAGTGGCGGCCATCAATAAATTTTCCGTGCCGCCGACGGTAACCACGTCCATTAACACGCGCGCGCCTTTCAGACGGCCTTTGGCTTTGACGTAACCATGCTCGATGACGATTTCCGCACCCATGGTTTCCAAGCCTTTCAAGTGTTGGTCAACCGGACGCGAACCGATGGCGCAGCCGCCCGGCAGGCTCACTTGTGCTTCGCCGAAACGCGCTAAAGTCGGGCCCAATACCAAAATCGATGCGCGCATGGTGCTGACCAATTCATATGGCGCGCAGGTATTGTTGACCGTGCCGCCGTTGATTTCGAATTCGTGCACATTGTCGGTCAACACGCGCGCGCCCATGCCTTGTAAGAGTTTTTGCGTGGTTTTCACATCGGCCAGCATCGGCACGTTTTTCAGGCGCAGCGTGCCTGAAGTCAGCAAACCGGCACACATCAGCGGCAGCGCGGCATTTTTCGCGCCGGATACAATGATTTCGCCGTTTAACGGGCCGTTGGCAGAGATTTTGAGTTTGTCCATAAGTATTCGCTTTATCAGTCGCCGAAACACAGTGTTTGAGCGTAAAAAAATGAGGTTTAACTTGGAATTATAAGGATTTTTACCGCTCTTGTGGGTATGACAGTAAAAATTTTCTCCAAACGTAATAAAGGCCGTCTGAACGGTTTAGGCACAATCATTAATATTGCAGCAAAAAAGTTCAGACGGCTTAATTTTATTTTTGTGAAATTATTTCAAGTAGCCAAATCAAAAACCCGGTCGGCCGATTCTACGGTTTCTTTTCTATGCGCCGCCATGATTTTGGTAAACGGCAGGTTTTTCAAATGTTCGTTCACGGCTTTTTCATTGGCAATATCCAAATGGCTGGTGGCTTCGTCGAGAAACAGAATCTTCGGGTTTTGATACAGTGCGCGAGCCAATACGATGCGTTGTTTCTGGCCGCCCGAAAGTGCGCTGCCCATGTCGCCGATTAGGGTTTCATAGCCCATCGGCATGGCCATAATTTCTTCATGGATCATCGCCATTTGCGCGCATTTTTCGATTTTGTCACGATTGGGTGTTTCATCGAAAAAACCGATGTTGTCTGCAATCGAACCGGCAAATAAAACATCGTTTTGCCGTACCACCGCACCCAAGCTGCGGATAAAGCGCGGTGGCAGGCGGTAAATATCGTGGCCGTTGACTAGCACCTTACCCGATTCGGGCTTGAGGTTGCCACACAAAATATCCAAAAGCGTCGATTTGCCGCAACCCGAACGACCGGTCAGTGCCAGCGATTCTCCCGCTTTGACCGTTAAGTTCACATCTTTCAATACATAAGGTTCATTTTCGGCGTAGCGGAACGATACATTTTCCAGACGGATTTCGATACCGCCTTCCAGATTGGGAATGCCGGTATCGGGTGTGCGTTCGCTTTCTGTTTCCGTCAGTACAATGTCGGCCAAACGTTCACCGTGCAGCGACAGCATTTTTACTTCCACAAAATGATTAATCAGCGAGCCGATGCGGCTTTCAAATTGGCTTTTGTAAGCCAAAAAAGCCATAAACACGCCCACGGTAAACACACCGTCCAAAATATCCAATGCTCCCCAATACACAATCAGGATATTGGCCATACCGAATAAAAGGGTATTGGCAAAGCCGAATCAAATGCCCAGCTTTTGCGCCGTCAGCCCCGTATTGACCGTATCTACAAACAAACCCATCCATGTACCGTGGCGCTGAGTGCTTTTGCCGAACTGTTTCACCGTCTGCACACCGCGTATCGTTTCCATAAAATAAGTGCTCTGTTTGGTGGCATGTACAATATTCTCTTCCGTGGCGCGGCGCAGCGGATAATAGGCAACCCAGCGGATTAAAATATAAATCAGCAGCGTCACCAACACCACCGCTGTCAACTTCGGGCTGTATACCAACATCAGCGTAAACGTAAACACCGCCATCAAGCTGTTGAGAATCAACACGAAAAAAGTAGATGTCAGCGTGCTTTGGATACTGTCGGCCGCGCCGAAGCGCGACACCACGTCGCCCAAGTGCCGCTTGGTGAAATAATCCGTTGGCAAGTCCAGCAGCCGCTTAAAAATATTCGATTTCCACTGCATGCTCAAAGTAGTGGCAAAATGCATCCCCACCCAAGATTGCAGCAAAGACACCGCCTGCTGCACCAGCATCAACATACCGAATCCCAAGGTCAGCGTAACCAACAGGTTGCGGTCGGCCGTCACAATCACATGGTCGATAACCCATTGCATGAAAAAAGGCGATACCAAAGCAAACACTTCCATCGCCGCCGCCAACAACAACAGCTGCACCAGCGAACGGCGCAAGCCCGTAATCCCCTTGAGCATAGGCAGAATTTTGACGCGCTGTTCCTCTTTCTTTTCCTCAAACTGCGTGTTCGGCCACATTTCCAAAGCAACGCCGGTAAACTTGCGCGATACTTCCGCCATTTTCACCTTGCGTAACCCCGTTGCCGGATCCATTACCGTGATATGGTCGGCAGACACCGATTTGAGCACCACAAAATGATTCAAATCCCAATGCAGGATACAGGGCAGACGCAGATTGGCCAATTCGTCCAACTCCAAACGCAGTGCACGAGAAGTAAGGTTCATATCGTCGCCGAAGCGCACGATATCCGCCATATTCGCCCCCTTGAGCGAAAGCGTGTATTTCTGCCGCAGCGTACGCAAATCGGTATAGAAACCGTGATAGCGCAACACCGATACCAAACAGGCCAAACCGCATTCGGCGATTTCGGTCTGCAACACCACGGGCAGTTTGCGGCTAAAGCCGAAAGAGAGATTGTCTAAAGGATTCATCATGATTGATAAGGTAAAGTGGTTTTAAAGAGGCCGTCTGAAAACAGAGTCTGTTTTCAGACGGCTTTATCAGGTAGCGGAGCTATTGCCAACATGCAAATTTAGTGGAGATTTTTCTAGTGGCTTTATAGGATGAATATCCCGATATAGCCAATATAGTTGTCTCAATCCATGAGATATGGTTGTGCATGATTTGAATATTGAATATTTCCAAAACATAATTAATCAGAAAATATTGGCATCTCAATAAAACAAAAAACAGCACAAGAAAAAATAAAAACTGTTTCCAATTATTCATTATGCATCCTTAAAAAACTGATGTTATCCACCATAATTATTTCCAGATTTGTCTTTACTTTTTGGTATTTCGGTTAAACCGTGTTCTATTTCAAAAATAGGCCTCCCATCATAAGGTAGTGCATTAACAGCGTCATTTGTTACTTTTTTGACCCAGCCCCCGGTATAACCACCTGCGGCAATTCCTGTCGGTGCGTTTCCTGTCCTTGCTGTCGTAAAAGTGCCAACGGCAATAGTAGCAAGTGTTCCTGTAATATCTCCCCAAGTCATTTTACCTTCACCAAGATTATTTGCAGTATTACTAAATGACAGTATCTCTCGCAGAGCTTCCGGCATTACCTTTACCACCACAAACTACTTTTAAATCTTGAATAGATAATTCATGCATATTATTTCCTTTTATTTGTTAAACTGCATTGATAAAAAAGGCCGTCTGAAAGCAGCATCCGTCTTTCAGACGGCCTTGGGAACGGGTTTTACAGTTACGGTTTTTTAAGTCGAATAAAGATAAAAAACACGATATTTGCAGACAAGGTACCGAAGGAAGCCGCACCCAAAGTAACCATACCGCCTAGATTCACCTCCTTGATATCCATAAAATTAAAGGTGATATGAAACAGTAATTGGAAAACGATGATTAGGATAAGCAGCAATTTCCAATGATTAGCCATGTTTTTTAAGTTTATCTGCATATAGGTATTCCTAAAAAATGGTGCAGTTCCTAAAATATTTTCTTTAATAAATTTTTAGATTTACCCATAATTATTTCCATCTTTGTTTTTGTGATGAGAGCTGTCTAATCTTTTTCCAATAGCTGCCCCACTATCTCCTCCTACCTTTTCTCCGAGTCTGGAACCCATCTCACTGCCTGCAACACCTCCTGCCGAACCGCCTGCAATAATTCCTATGGGGTTGCCGGCGGTTGCCAACGCTCCCAATGCGGCACCTGTAAATGTACCTGCAAAGCCACCTAAAGCACCTCCGATATAATTTCCGGCTGATGAACCTATCTTTCTGCCTTCGGATTCATAGTGTCCTTTTCCGGCAAATACCAATTCTAAATCTTGAATAGCTAATTCACGCATATTATTTCCTTTCATTTGTTCAACTATTTTGGTAAAAAAGGCCGTCTGAAAGCAGCATCCTTCTTTCAGACGGCCTTTATGGGTTGGTTTGAAAGCTATTGGGGGAAAGTAATATAGACAAAAGCGGTCAGCACTCCCGCTATGGCCGCCCATAAAAATTCAATTTTCTGATTGAATTTATTGTAGAAAACGACATCAAAATTCATCAGCCTCCCAAACAACAGCAAAGTGAGGAATGAGGATATGAAAATTAACGGTAATAGATAATCCATTGCTGTAAATCCATTAATGTCCGTAATTTGAGCCGGATTTGTCTGTCGAATTGGATCGGAGTCTGGAAATACCACCTACTGTAATTCCACCTACTGCCGAGGCACCGATGGTATTGACCGCTGTACCGATTCCTACTGGGCCGGTAAAAAAACCTGCAAAAGCTCCTGCTCCTGTCGCTAATGCGGCATCAACTGCATCAAATTTTTTACCGTTTGTAGAAATCGAACCTGAATAGGCAGAAAGTCCGGCTGCTCCTCCTGCTACAGCCCCTGGAAGGGCAAAAGCACCTTGAACCAAGGTTAAATCTTGAATGGATAACTCACGCATTATTTTCTCCTTACTTTTTAAAGGATTGACACAAAAATAATGAGGAAACAAAAACAGAAAAAGTCATCACATAAACAAATATCCTGTAAGTTTCCCCATCGGCAAAATATCCCGATATAAAAAGGTTTGCGGCTGTAGGTGTCAGTAACCCCAGTAATATCGGTATGATTAAAACGGTAATTTCTTTAGAATTTGATTTAAAACGAAAGGCAGTATTAATAATGTTGAAAGCACAATAAAGCCTATACTCGCCATCTAGTAATTTTTCTTCTGCAATACGGCTTGATAAAAAACGCGAACAAAGCGCAGATAGTGCAAAAACGTATATCGTATATCGATCGGGACGATTTTTTTTACCGTATCAAAGTTTTTCAGCTGTGGAGAGATGCTTATTACCAATAACCTAATATTTTAACGACTTAATTTAACTTCCCCGAAATACTGTAAATCGGATCCAAAACCCATTCATAAAGCTTCTTGCTGCCGTGCAGGATATCCGCTTCCAAAATCATACCGATTTGCAGCGGTTTTTCTTCGCCGTAAGCCGTCACCGTTTGCTTTTTCAGCTTAACCTTGACCAAATAGGCCGGTTCATTGACCAAAGCAGGGTTGGAGAAAATCAGCCCCAAACCCGAAAGCTCCTGTTTGCCCAAAGCCGTTTTCGCCACGGAAACGATTTCGCCTTCCGCATGACCGAATTTCTGATATGGGTAAGCCTGATAGCGCAGCACCACCTTTCCCTTAGGCTTCACAAATCCCGCCGCCTTACTCGGCACATAAAGGCTGGCATAAAGTTCGGTCTGCTCCGGCACGATACTCATCAAAAGCCGTGTCGGGTCGACCTGTTGGCCGACTTCCACATTCGGCGTGGCCGCATAGCCCGTTTTGCCCGCACGGATAATCTGTTCCGAACGCATCTCAAAATCCAACACCTCCTGCGAAATATCCGCAATCGCACGTTCCAGTTGGCTTTGTTCGGTTTTATGGCGTTCAGGCAAGCTCGCCAATGTCAGATTCTGCGCCTGAATATCCTGCAATAAGCCCGCCTCCTCACTGCGGTAGGCATCCAGCTGTGATTTCTGCTCCAACATTTCGGCTTCCACATTCATCAATTCCTGCTTCGATACCGCATCATTCGCACTTAAATAACGGTATTTCCCCAACATCTCCTCTGCCAGCCTTACCCGGCTTTTTTGACTGGCAATACGTTGGCCGATATGGCGGTGTTGGCTTTTCAAGCGGTTGAGCGTGCCCTCCAGCGAACGCTTTTCATTGTCATGAATCAGCTTCAGCCGCGCCAATTCCTGTTCCGCCAACGTCTTTTTCAAAGCCGCTTCCGAAGCCAGCCGCTCCTGAATATTGCCCTGTGCCCCGAAGCGCGAAGTCGAAAGCGCAAACAATTTGTCGCCCGCCTTCACCCTTGCCCCGTCGTTGACAAACTTTTCCGTAATCACCCCCGAATCCGGCGCATACACCCGCACCACCCCCGAATCCGGTAAAAGCTGGCCTTCCACCGTCGTTTTTTCGGTATAGCTGCCGAAAATCAGAAACAAAACCACTGCCGTCGCAATCAGGCAGGCACAACCTGTGAGAAAGGCAAACGAAAACGGCTGTGTCAGGATAATCCTGCCTGTCCAGCGGTTTTCACGCGCAGCCAACACTTCAGGGCGGAAAAAAGGAGTTTGGGACATGGTTATTACGGTTCACTATCAGAAAAACTTTTTCAGACGGCCAGAAAGCCAAAAGGCCGTCAGAAAGAAAAACAATTGCAGGTACGGTTTGCTTACGGCTGAATTTCAACCATTTTTGCACTCCTTTTCCGTACGATGATTCTTAAAAAGGCGCTTTACTAAAAAATACGGCAGATATACCGAAAGAAAATTCAAACTGCCGTAGATGAAATTCAAACTCAAGCCATATTTATTTATATAATCAATCAAAAAAATATCTGATATCAAATACAGAATTTGGTAAAAGCCCGTAACCAGTACTATGAAAAATATAAAATGTTTCCAATTATGCATAAAATACCAAGCCTGTTTTTCAATTTATATGAAATATAATTCATTAAGTCAGAGAGTTTGCCGGGTTTGACAACCCAACCTGCGCTTGCTATAAGGGCTTGACCTCATCCCCCATAACTATTACCAGATTTATCACCATAATTATTCCCGGATTTATCCCTAGAATTTTCAATAGCCCGCCCTACAACCCCTCCTATAACGGTACCACCGACAGTACCCACTGCTGAACCTACCTTACCACCATACTTTTGCCCGACCACAACACCTACAATCGCACTCCCTAAGCCTGCAACAGCACCAAGACGTCCTCCTATAGCTCCTCCTCCCATACGTCCTGCAAATCCTCCTACCGTAGAACCAATAACGCCCCCTGTTGCAGCAGCATCTGCTGTGGGACCAGTTCCAGAAACGAACTGTAAATCAACCATAGATAATTCATACATTTTTAAGCTCCTTTGATTTTAGAATTAATGAAAAATGGAATATCAAGAAAAAAATAATACTTGCAGAAAGAATTATACCGCTATATATAATTTCTTTTCTTGTCCCCATAATCAATAAAAAAAACGCATACAGAGACAATATTGAGTAAGATAAGCCTAGGCTTTTCCAGTTTATCCTCTTATTATCTGCTTGTTCTTCATAAAATTTAAAAATATATTCCCTCATTCTCCGTATCAGCATTAAGGTGGATATTAAATATATAAAAATAGTAATTTTCTCTAATATTTTTACCTCATAAATTAAATGTATCGGTGCTGTAAAATATAAAAGCATCAGAAAAACGTGAAGAAAAGCGCAAGATGTAGATGATATATTTAAAAGAATATGTGTTTTACGTAGAAACATTTTTTGACTCCTTTTGCTTCTTTTCACCACAAACAGATTATATAACCCGTATGTACGGTTGGCCGCCCCAAGTGGCTTAACCGTACAAAACCTTGTGAAATAGGCCAAGTTTTATGAAAAATTTAAGGAAACGGATTTCAGACGGCATTGTTACTTTTTATAAATTTGCAGCAGCGTAGGTTGGGTCAAGACCCAACGGATTCCTTAAGTTAAAAGAGGTTTGTTGGATTTAACAATCCAACCTACGCTTGCTGTGGAAGGCTAACCGTACCTATAAGGGCTTGACCTCATCCTCCATAACTATTACCAGATTTATCACCATAATTGTTACCTGATTTATCTGTATTGTTTTTAATCTGAGAACCGTTTAGAGGACTTTCTATTTCATATACAGGACGAACAATAACATAGTTATCATATTCTTTTACGGCTCGGGTTGTAATAGCTCCAGCTACTGCCCCAACTCGGCCTCCTCCTACTGCCCCTCCTACCCCTGCTCCGATAATTCCTTCTTTTGTAATAGGTTCTTGGGTAACTTTTTGGGTTGCTACATAGGTGACAACACCTTCTACAGCACCCGCTATTCCTTTTCCACCATAAATAGACTTTAATTCGTTGATATGCAGTTCTCTCATTTTCATCCTCCAATTACTTTTTGTTGATCATCTTGCATAAATACGGATGTATGAATACACAGCAAAGCAGTAAAAAAATATTGATTAATTCATAGGCATTCTGAGAAACAGTACCTTTTATAAAAAACCTAGAAAACAAAGCAACAGCTATTACAAGGAAGAATCCGCACAGGCTTTCTTTTAAGGAAAAATTTTTTAGAAATTTCATTTTTTATCCTTTAAAAAGTAATTAGTTTATAAAATATTTTTCTCTAGAATGTCTTACAGCAGCTTGGGTTGGGTCAAGACCCAACGGGTTCTTTAAGTTAAAACGGGGTTGTTGGATTTGGCAACCCAACCTACGCTTGCTTTTTACCTTTCAAAATGATGATAAAAATAAGATAAGCAATCAACCCGCCTAATGCCATAGCGGTAGAAGTCGTATTCAAAGCAATGTTTTCATTGATTCGGATATCTTCATTGATGCCCAAAAAGTAAAACAGGATACTTACAAGCGTTTGGCAAACAATGCCTAAAACCATCAAAAGCTTCCAATGTTTTAATATATTGGTTATGTTTAGCTGCATATGCGTGCTTTTTAACGAACAAGGCCGTATGAAACCGAAAAATGATCTTTCAGACGGCTTTGGGTAATCAAGTATGGGGTGGGTCAAGACCCTGAAAATCCTTATTAATACAATATCATCGTGACCAATCCAGTGAAAATGGTAATAAAAATTGCAATATAGAAAATTTTACTTTTAGGCTTGGATTGTTTGATTACGCCAGATTTGACCAGCATTGCACTCATTACAACGAGGCAAGCTCCTAAAACAACAATTAAGATATGATTCTCCATACTATAGCTTCCCAGCAAATATAGACCCAATAAATCCCTTCAAGAACAACGCGTAGGTACGGTTAGCCGCCACAAGCGGCGTAACCGTACGCATATTTTCAGTTTTAAGTTATCTTCCGATATGGATTGATAATATTAGCCATTCGTACGGTTACGCCGCAGGGGCGGCTAACCGTACCTACGCGGGCTACTTTCTATCCACCATAACTATTACCTGATCTATCGCCATAATCATTACCAGATTTATCATTCGTACTTTGATTATGAAACTCTTTTCGTAAAGGACTTTTTCCTGCTAATGTCTGTTCTACGGCAGCACCTGTCCAATCCCCAATTAGCCCTCCCAATGGTGATTTAGCTAGTCCAGCGCCTACAGCTCCACCAGCCATGGCGCCTATGATACCTGGTGCTGTATTTAGCTGTTGTTTGATATAGTTTTCCCCAATATGAGTAACACCGCCAATTGCTGCGCCTTGGGTGGCTGGTTTTGAAGATATTTTTATTGCTTGCTTTCCCACTTCCCTAATGATCGCCATACCTCCATAAATTAATTCCAGATCTTTTAAACTAATTTCTTTCATTTGATAATTCCTTTTCAATTTTCATATAAAGTTTTACACTTATATAGACAATGATTGCAACTAAGAAAATACTTCCGTATTTATATATATTTGTATTTGCATAATTTGAGAAAATTATCCTTATAAAATAAGAAACAGATAGCGCGTAATAAAAAATCAATAAAAAATTTTTTATTTTAGAAAGAGTTTTAATGATTTTTGATTTTTCTTTGTTGTAGGCTAAAAATATTATATATAAAGATAATAAAATTATACATATAGTAAAGGAGTTTAGTTCATTCCATTTAAAAATTTGCCATTCAAAATTCAATAAATTTAGAGGTAAATTGAATAGAACATAAATGGACATAATTTTAAATATTTCTGCAAGTATAGATCTATTTTCTTTCATAATTTAGCCTAGTCCGAGTAGGTACGGTTAGTCACCATAATTATTACCACATCGTTCACCATAGTTGTTACCTGATTTATCTTTTGATGTAAAGGTTTGACAACTGTTGCTGTTTTTTGCTGCAACAGCTCCACCAACGAGAGCACCTATCCCTGCTGCGACGGGATTTCCTTTGGACATAGTTGCGCCAACAACTGCTCCCATAGACATTCCATTTTGTATATCACTCTTACAAGCTTGAATGTTCGCCTATCTTGATGAATTTTCACCTGTAACTATAATCAAATCTGATAATGATATTGTCTTCATGTTTAAGCCTTTCATTTAATTAATTTTGTTTAGATATAATAAAATCAATAATATCACGAAAGTATTTTATTACTGTCAAGGTAGTTGATGGGATTGCTAAAAGTAACAATGTATCCAAGTCAATTTGAATCATGTCTTTGTACATTGCAAACCATAATAGAATGAATAAAAAAGTAAAAAGTAGATAAGATTTAGCAAAAAAAAAATACTATATTCAACTTTCTGTTTTTAAATGTATTCATCATTCATCCCAAACAATATTTTCCGAATCCCGAACATCTTAACTCACGCATTTTCATTTCCTTTCTCGGTCTTAAAAAACAGGCTAATCAATAAAGCCATAATGAAAAACAACATATACAGGCTAATATCCATAATCAACTGATTTTTCAAATAAAATTTGCTATGGAAAAAATCAGGTTTGACTCGGTTCTGCAAAAAAGCCATGATAAAAAATGACCCTAGGGCACTAAAAAAAACATCTTGATTAAAAATGTATTTCCTTAAAACTTGAATCATTTCTCCCTCTCTTTAATTTCTAAAATATCCAATTGAGCCAAATGGCGAATCATTTCAAGGGTTTTCAGCCTCTTTTGATTGTCGTCTGTATCAATAAGCTGCTGCATACTTACTGTGCCTTCTTGTTTGAGCATGTTCAGGATGGATGCACTGGCATCATCTATATTCAGCTTAATCCCATTCGCAATCAAATACCCTTTCTCCAGCGTCGAATCGTCCACCGTGTTCAAGCTCAACAAGGCATCTTCGGGCAGGCCGTCTGAATGGGGGTTGCCGAGGATTTCAAAGGCAAAGCCGCTGTCGGTGCGCTGGTTGCCGAGAAAGTGCTGCATAAAGGCTTCGTAATTGTCGGGATCGGTAATCTCGGCGGCGAATGCTTCGGCGGCTTTTTTCAGCAGCGCAGGTTGGGTCAAGACCCAACAAATTACTTAAGCAAACGTAGATTTGGAGCGAGAGCCAACGATTTCTTAAGTCAAGAAAAGGTTTTTTTGGGTTTATCAACCCAACCTACGCCGCTTTGAATTCAAAACGATATCATCGTCATTAAACCGAAAAAAAATAGTAACAAAAATAGCAATATAGAAAATTTTACTTTTAGGCTTGGATTGTTTTATTACACCCGATTTGGCCAGTATCGCACTCACTACAACAAGGAAAATTCCTAAAGCAATGATAAAGATATGGGTTTCCATGCCATGATTCCTGTATATTTATTTTCCAATAAGACAAAAAATTCTGCAGCTACGTCAATCAATCTGATTTATCTTCGGATTTTTGTTTGCCGTAAACCAAACGGTAAGCGACGATAGAGGAAAATGTAACCGCAAAAACAGATCCTATATCAGAGTCGGGAGGCAGATTCCATAAAGGATAAAGCCAGGCCTTAATCATCAGCTTGATTAACCACCAAAGAGCCAATGCGGTGAAAAGTGTCATTAAGGATTTTGCTAACTTAGGAATTTTCTCCGTCATAATTTTTGTTTCCGGATTGATCATTTTTATTTTTAGCAAGCGTAGATCGGGGAGACCCAACGATTTTTTAAGTCAAGAAAAAGTTTTGTTGGTTTTACCAATCCAACCTACGCCGCTTTAAATCCAAAAGCATACGTACGGTTACGCCGCTTGGGGCGGCTAACCGTACCTACGCAGATTTCGGCGGAAAAAAGGGGGTTGGAATATGGTTATTACGGTTTACTAGCAGAAACACTCTTTCAGACGGCCTGAAAGTAGAAAAGGCTCTCAGATTCGCATATCAAGTGCAACATCGGCGGATTTTGTTTCAGTAGTAATGTTTGTGCGCTGTTGCGGCTATATTGTCAAGAACAAGCCGCTTTGCTGTGCCTGTCGGCATTCTTGACTATATAGCCGCAACAGTGGTTTGGTCTTCAATGCTGAAAACAGCCAAATAGTAAGCCTCGTCAGGCATATTACGCATGTTGCACTTGATATGCGAAAGCAAGGCCGTCTGAAAGAAAAAAACTATAGGTACAGTTAATGTCCGTAGTTGTTTCCTGAGCGGTCTTTTGCTGTCAAGGCTTGACAGCTATCACTCATTTTGGCCGCAATGGCTCCACCGAAAAGAGCCCAACTCCACCTGCTAAAACATTTCCTTTAGCTGAGGTTGTGCCTACAAGAGCACCAAAGGCCATACCATTGGTAATATCGTTTTTACAATCTTTAATAAGCTCATTTCTATTAGAGTTACCACCTGAAACTAAATGTAACTCAGATAATGATAACGTTCGCATATTAAACTCCTTAATAATTTACCGAGAAGAAATTAATTCAACAATCTCTCTAATACGTTTAATTAATATATAAAATATTGGCGGAATGGATAGTAAAAGAAAAGATTCAGAATCTATCGGAATAAATTTTTCATATTTTATGTACCATAGAAAAAGAAATCCAAAAACAAAAAATATATATATCTGAATAAATTCAATGAATATTTCTAAAACCTTGGAAATTTTTTTCATATTTATTCCTTCAAATCCTAACCTCCAGAATATCTAATGCTAACAAACTTTCTAACAGTTTCTTGATTTCCTCCTCTCTTCCTAGTTGGTTATGCGCTAATAAATGTTTTACCATAACAGGCTTCTGGGTCGAACGAAGGTGAAGGAAAACCTCTTTCCCTTTGTCATCCAGATCAATTTTCACTCCATTGGCAATCAAATACCCTTTCTCAATCGTCGAATTGTCTACCGTATTCAAGCTCAATAAAGCATCTTCAGGCAGGCCGTCTGAATGGGGGTTGCCGAGGATTTCAAAGGCAAAGCCGCTGTCGGTGCGCTGGTTGCCGAGAAAGTGCTGCATAAAGGCTTCGTAATTGTCGGGATCGGTAATCTCGGCGGCGAATGCTTCGGCGGCTTCTTTCAGACTGCCTTGGTCTTGCGCCCAGCTTTGCAGGTTGTGGCGGAAGCCGACGATATCGGGCACTTTGTTCATCAGCCATTCCATGTAATTGTGGCCGTTGGGCGGAAAGGTGCCGATGGCAAGGTGGAAGGTTTCGCAGCCCATAGGCACGGGGTTGTGCCACCAGCCGCGCGGGATATAGAGAATGTCGCCGGCTTCCAATACCACTTCCATATCGGTGGTTTCGGGTTCGGGAATATGCGGCAGGTCTTTGCTTTGCTGCATGTAGAGCGGCATCTCGAAATTGGGGGCGGAAAGGCTCCAATGTTTTTTGCCGACCAGTTGCACGGCGAATACGTCGCGGGTGTCCCAATGATTTTTGTAGGATGGGTCGCCACCGAAAGCGAGGTAGCCGCTGACCACGGTATGCGCCTGGGCGAAACGGGCGACTTGCTTTGTGATGTCGTCTGAAAACGGTTCGTTATTGATGCGGTTGTACACCAAAGTCGCGCCGTCTTTCAGGTATTCGTACACGGCGGCTTTGTTGAAGCGGTGGCGGATACGTCCGGTATCTTCAAAAGCTTCGACATAATGTTCTTTTGGAATCAGCGGGCCTTTGCGGAATTTGAAAAGTTCGTCGGCAGGGTTGGCGCGCTGGTACATTTCGTTGATGCCGCGCCAAACCTCCGCCTTATCAGGCAGTCTGACCGCGTTTTTGAAGAGACAGGGCTTTTGGTAACGGTAGTCACGAAAAAAAGTTTCTTGCGGCATTTGAAAATCAATATTCAATTTGCATTCCTTTCGATTATGATTATATTTATTTTCTATAGTGTATGTATATTATTGTTTTTTTTTATTGGTCAATTGATTACTGATGTGTTTTGGTAAAAAAGATATTTTATGTTTGTAAATGTAAATTTTTTGAAAGAAGCTATCAAAAAGTTAAGTCTATAAGAAATTGAATTTGAATGATATTTAAATAAAAGGCCGTCTGAAATTTCAGACGGCCTACTTTATACTGCAATCGATTTACGGACGGTACTCCGGCGCCATGCCGTTTGGCAGCAGCTGCCAAACATAACCGGTGGTTTTCTGCTTGCCCGCAACATTACCGGCTTCGTCGCCGTAGCCCCAGAAATAATCCACGCGCACCGCGCCTTTAATCGCGCTGCCGGTGTCTTGCGCCATAATCAGGCGGTTGAGCGCTTTGTTGGTAATCGGGTGGGCGGTGGCCACGAACAAAGGCGCGCCCAGCGTGATGTAGTGGCGGTCAATCGCACCGGCGTATTCGCCCATCAGTGGCGTACCCAATGCGCCGACAGGACCTTGGTCGCTGCTGCCTTCCAATTTACGGAAGAAAATGTAGCTCGGGTTTTGCCCCAACACTTCGGCCAAGCGGTGGGTGTTTTGCTGCATGTAGGCTTTGATGCCCTGCATGGTGGTTTGACCCAAAGTCAGGTAGCCGCGGTCGGCCATGTAGCGGCCGATGGATACATAAGAATATTCGTTTTTATCGGCAAAACCGAGGCGCACGTATTCGCCTTTCGGGGTTTTCAGACGGCCTGAACCTTGAATGTGCATGAAAAAGAGTTCGACCGGATCATCGGCGTAACCCAAAATCGGCGCTTTGCCGTTGAGTGCGCCGGCGTTGATTTGCGCACGGGTGTGATACGGAATGAATTGGTTGCCGACAAAGCGCCCTTTAATCGAGGTCGAGCGGGCGGTAATCGGGAATTGCGACAGGTTGGCGGTGTGGGTGCCGTTGGCTGCAATCACGCCGCTGTTTTGGCCGGTTTGGCGCACGCGCACGATGCCCTTGCTGTTGCGCTGGGCAGAAGACAGCGGCACGGAAACGAAATCATACGGAATGCCGTAAATCGGGAAACGTGCTTTGTTGGTCTGTACGATGTCGCCGTGTAATACTGGCTCATAATAGCCGGTAACGGTGCCCGCTTGCGAGCCGTTGCCGCTCACTTGCCACGGCGTGAAATAGCGCTCGAAAAACGATTTGGCGGCGGCTTGGTTCAACTGAGTTTGTGCGGCTTGGGCGCACACGTCTTGCCAGCCTTGACGGCTTTTCAGTCTGTCGCAACCGAGTTTGAACGATTGCAGGCTTTTGACGAAATCTTGGCCGTTCCATTGCGGCATGGCGCTGTGTGGCACGGCGAGATAAGACGCATTGCCGCCCGGTGTGAAGGTGGTGCCGACTGGGTGCGGTGTGCCGGTTGGGCGGTCGGGGCCGCTGATGACGGTTTGGTCTATGGTCGGTAATTTTTTGACGCTCTTGCTCGGACAAGCGGCCAGCAAGGCGGCAGTGATGCCCAATAAAGCGGCGCGGAACAGGGTTTTCTTCATGGCTTTTTTCAAGTCGTTAAAGGCCGTCTGAATACGCGTTTCAGACGGCATGGAAAACAAAGAAACGGCATGGCAGCATAAAGAGCCACGAGCCTGCGGGGTTTGATTCTAGCACAGAATCGCCGCTGACCTGCGGATTAGGCCGCCTGAAAGTTGGCAACGCTTATCTGGAAGATGGGTATAATAGAGCGTGCAAACGGCGCGCGCTAATGAATATATGATGGCATGTTTTGCGTTTGCGTTGAGCCTTGAGTGGGTTGCAAATAAAGGGATAAAGGCCGTCTGAAAGGTGTTCGGAAGCTTGAGAATTATCCCGCCTCCGCCTGTTGTTTTAAGATTTAATAATTTGTTTTAAATTAATTATTTTAATTTTTGAATGTTTTTTTAGATTGCCTTTTATACATAAAATAGGCCGTCTGAAGGTGAGGAATCGAGATGAGATCGCTGGTGTTTTTTATTGGTTGGGCGCTGTTTTTCACGCTGCTGTTTGGCGGCATTTCATGGCTGGCACGCGCCTTGGATTTGCCCAATGCTTCGTTGTGGATTAGCGTGGCAATTGCCGTATTTATCGGCTTGCTGCCGGGCAAAAAAATCGCCCGCCGCCGAAATGAGTTGGTGGCGCTGTTGGAAACAGGCCGTCTGAAACATTTTTCTCTGCCTTGAAGTGAAACGCTTTCTGCCGCGAAAAAAATATAGCTTAGGCCGTCTGAATCAAGCTTGTTTCAGACGGCCTTTTGATTGTGAACACAACATTTACAAGGGCAAAGATTTTTGCCGACGTGATTATGCGCGGCCATACTGTTCATCTCAACAAAATACGCTACAATAGCCCTTATTTCTCAAGCATTTTACTTTAAGGAAACGCCATGTTCGATTTCTTCCGCCGCAAAAAACAGGAAACCCCCGCTCCCGAAGAAGCGGTCAAACCCGAGCTCCAGCACGCCGAACAAACCGCCGCTACCGAGCCGACCCAGTCGGTAGAAGAGATGCTGGCGGCGCTGGAAAACGCGTTTGCCAAAGAAGCAGCAGAGAAAGCGCAGGCCGCGCCGCCGGTCGAAGAAATTGCTGTCGATTCTATTGAAAATCAATCATTTGAAGAAGAAATTTTAGCGCAACAAGCGCCAACTGAAACGCTGGTTGATGATGTTCAAGTGGAAGCAGAAGCGTCTGCAGAAATGCCATTTGAGCATATCGCGGCGCAAGTTGAAGTGGCGGATGATGTTTCTATTGAAGACGAGAATACAGAAGAAATCGTTTTAACCGACGATGGCAAAGTGGTGATTGATTATGTGCAAGTGCCGGAAGGCACCGAAGTGGTTTCGGTGCCTTCGGAGCAGGCAGAAGCCATTGCCGATGAGCAGGAAGCTGCGGGCGAAGCTATCGAAGTCGCGCCATCAGCAGAATCAACGGATCAGCCGGAAGCGGCGGAAATTCAAACTTGGGAAACCACATTCCCCGAAGCAGAAACGGCACAGAACCAAGCGGCGGAAGCCGAGCCTGCAGAAGCAGTTCAGGTGCAGGAAAATGTTGAAACTGAAGAAGTTAAGGCAGATGAATCACCTGAAGATACGCCGTCTGAAAGCATAGCGGTCACTGTGGCGGCAGCGACAGCCGTAGCTGCGCAAACTGCGACAGAAGAAGACCAAGCGCAAACCAAATTAAGCTGGGCTTCGCGCCTGAAACAAGGCTTGACCAAATCGCGCGATAAAATGGCCAAATCGCTGGCGGGCGTGTTCGGCGGCGGCAAAATCGACGAAGATTTGTATGAAGAATTGGAAACCGTGCTGATTACCAGCGACATGGGCATGGAAGCGACCAATTATCTGATGAAAGACGTACGCGACCGCGTCAGCCTGAAAGGCTTGAAAGACGGTGAAGAATTGCGCGGTGCGTTGAAAGATGCCATTTACGATTTGATTAAACCTTTGGAGCAGCCGTTGGTGTTGCCCGAAAGCAAAGAGCCGTTTGTGATTATGTTGGCAGGCATCAACGGCGCGGGCAAAACCACGTCTATCGGCAAGCTGGCGAAATATTTCCAATCGCAGGGCAAATCGGTGCTATTGGCGGCGGGCGATACGTTCCGTGCTGCGGCGCGTGAGCAGTTGCAGGAATGGGGCGAGCGCAACAACGTGACCGTGATTTCGCAATCCACCGGCGATTCGGCGGCGGTGTGTTTCGATGCGGTGCAGGCCGCCAAAGCGCGCGGTATTGATATTGTGCTGGCCGATACCGCCGGCCGCTTGCCGACCCAGTTGCACCTGATGGAAGAAATCAAAAAAGTAAAACGCGTGCTGCAAAAAGCCATGCCCGATGCGCCGCACGAAATCATCGTCGTGTTGGATGCCAACATCGGCCAAAACGCGGTTAACCAAGTGAAAGCCTTCGATGAAGCTTTGGGCTTGACCGGCCTGATTGTGACCAAGCTCGATGGCACGGCCAAAGGCGGCATTCTCGCTGCGCTGGCCAGCAACCGCCCGATTCCGGTGCGCTACATCGGCGTGGGCGAACGCATCGACGATTTACGCCCGTTTGACGCGCGGGCATTTGTGGATGCATTGTTGGATTGATGTTTGAATGATATTGAGGCCGTCTGAACAGGTTTGGTGCAAACCATGTTCAGACGGCCTTAACTTTTCTTAAAAGCCAAACGTAAAAAGCCGTATAAAACAACCATATGCGTTGAAAATCCTTTATAATGCCGATTCATAAACATAACAACAATTTCAATCAAGGATACACAAACATGGCCAAGAAGTTTCCGATTTTTCCCAAAGCGCCGGAGCGGATTTGCTGGGGCTGCGACAAATATTGTCGGGAAGACGATTTGCAGTGCGGCAACGGCTGCGAGCGCATTCAGCACCCGATTGAATTGGACGGTCGCGATTGGTATAAAACCGGCGACTGGAGCAATCTTCTGAGCGACGAGCAGCAAATCGAGCTGGGCTTGAAAGAAGCGCCGAAAGCGGCCAAACCGCACATCAAGCTGCCGTTGAAAAACAAAACGGTTTAACAGATTGAAAGGCCGTCTGAAAGATATTTTTTCAGACGGCCTGAGGCCTTTGTAAAGCCCCAGGTTTGAGTACAGTTCAAAGTTATAGCAGCGCAGGAAGCGCAGACATATCATGAAGATAGACAAGCTTTCGAGCAGCGCATAACGAAGAAATGTACCAAAGATGGGGATTTTGCAAAGGTCTCAGCCTGTTGTACTTTTCTTTAAAGGTAGGCGTAAAATGCCTGCCTGTTTTCTTTGGTTTTGAACACGCACACATCTCATGAATACCCAACCTGATGAATACCGCAAAGGCCTGTTGTACGCACTGGGCTGCTACCTGATTTGGGGCATTTTCCCGCTTTATTGGTATCCCATCACCGGCACAGCCATCGGCGCAGATCAGATTTTGGCACAACGCATTTGCTGGTCGGCGGTGTTTGCGCTGGGGGTGCTGGTGTTCAAAGGACAGCTCGGTACGCTGTGGCAGGCGGTGCACAACCGCAAATTGCTGCTGACTTTTGTCGGTACCGCGTTTGCGATTTCGCTCAATTGGCTGGTTTACCTGTGGGCGATTACCAATAACCATATTCTCGATGCCAGCTTGGGCTATTTTATTTCGCCGTTGGTAAATGTGTTGTTCGGCTTTTTGTTTTTCAAAGAAAAGCTCAACCGAACGCAGCTGTTGGCAATTGCTTTGGCGGTGGTCGGCATTTTGTGGCTGGCGGTGCCGGCGGGACACATTCCGTGGGTGTCGCTGCTGTTGGCGGGCAGCTTTGGTGTGTACAGCCTGTTGCGCAAACTCGCGCCGCTGGATGCGCTCACCGGCATGACCTTGGAAACGCTGGTGTTGGTGCCGTTTGCGCTGGGCTATTTGTTGTGGGTGGCGCAGCAGGGCAATTTGGTGTTCGGCAGCTTGGCGCCGCTGCCCTTGGCGGTGTTGATTGGGTCGGGCGTGGTGACGGTGTTGCCGCTGCTGCTGTTTGCCGCCGGAGCCAAGCGCATTTCCATGAGTGATTTGGGCATGATTCAATATGTGTCGCCGAGTATGCAGTTTTTCTTGGGCCTGACTTTGTTCGGCGAAGCGTTCAGCCTGCAAAAATTCACCGGCTACGCGTGGGTGTGGCTGGGGATTGCGGTGTATTTGTTTGGCGTGGTGCTGGCGAAGAAGAAGGCTCGGGTTGAGTGAGTTTCCATCATAAATTGAACAGGCCGTCTGAAAGATTACAAATTTTTCAGACGGCCTTTTGCATGGGCGGGTGCTTGATTCGGTTGGGCTTTTATTTTACATTCGCATCATGTTCTCTACGATTTTACGATAGGGGTCAAACTCATGATTCACACTGCTTTAACGCCTTACCAAGCGTTTGATTGGTGTCGCATTGCGGCTGTGCCGATTGGTGACAACGGCGAGCCGCTCTGTATGCTGCGGCCTGCCGCGCGGCTGCGTGTGCGGCCGGTGTATGCCGAGATGGGTGTAGCGGGGGCGGTGGACACGGTGTGGTTACGCGCATCCCTTATCGAAAAACTGCATCAGGCATTGGCGCATTTGCCGGCGGAATATGGTTTGGAAGTGCTTGACGGCTGGCGGCCTTTGGCGGTGCAGGCGGCTTTGCGTGAAAGTTTTCGTGCCAATATTGTGGCGCACCATCCCGATTTTACCGAAGCGCAAATCCAAGCGGCTTTGGATGATTTTGTGGCCGACCCTTATCGCGCTACCATGCCGCCGCCGCATTCGACCGGTGGTTCGGTGGACGTGACTGTTGGGCAGCGGCAGTAACATCGCCACGGAAATGCTGATTAGCTTGGTGACCGACAAATACCTGCTTCTCACCACGCTGACCTTTGCCGTGATTGCGCTAATGCCGCGCAGCATGGCCAAGCTTGATGGTAGTCAAGAATTGGGCACTTACTGCATTTTCTTGTTTTTCGTGGTGATTGGCGTGCCGGCTTCGATTCCGCTGATTCTGCAAAACGCACCGTTGCTGTTTGTGTTTACCTTAACCGTGGCAGTAGTCAATTTGGCGGTAACGCTGGCGGCGGGCAAACTCTTCAAATTCAGCATCGAAGAAGTGGTGTTGGCTTGTAATGCCAATATCGGTGGCCCCACCACGGCGGCAGCTTTGGCCATCGGCCGCGGCTGGCGTGCGCTGGTGGGCCCGATTTTGGTGATTGGTACGGCGGGCTATATTTTCGGCAATTACATCGGCTCGATGATTTATGCTGTGTTGAGTTCTATGTAGGCAATTCATAAAAAATGCCGTCTGAAAGACTTTACTCTTTCAGACGGCATTTTTTTGTGTCTTTTCAGACGGCGAGACCTTTGCAAAATCCCCATCTTTGGCACATTTCTTCGTTATGCGCTGCTCGAAAGCTTGCCTATCTTGATGATATGTCTGCGCTTTCTGCGCTGCTATAACTTTGAACTGTACTCAAATCTGGGGTTTTACTGTGGGCGGACAAAATAGTTGGGAACTGGGAGGGGTGGAAATGGAGTTTTTAAGGATTATTTAGGGAAGAGTGACAAAATAGATGGGAACTGGGTGTAGCGTCGTAAGCTAATACGAAAATTAAAAATGACAAAATAGTTTGGAACTAGATTTCACTTATCTGGTTAACTAATCTAGCTAACCTGCCGCTCAGCTTAGTACGATCCTATATCCAACTGATCATAATCCTTTCATCAGTATCCCAAATTAAATCCCCCTCCTAGACTGCCTCACCAACACTTTACAGTGATCCCGTATTTCCGGACAGGTGATTGATTTTTTTCGCTTGTACAGGTGTTAAGCCACAGTTATCTTGATGTGGACATTATGCATTGTAATAGCCCATTAACATGCGCTAAGAGCATAAATTAATATACAGTAACAAGCATTACGAGGTGCTAATGTTTGGAAAGCAGCCTCTTCCAACTACAATAATAAGTTAACTATCCTCCACCCACAAATAATTACAAATGACCCCTTTCCGCTATAACTCCGATCTCACCAGCGGCTCGCTACAAACCCGAGAGTGTCGCATTATTACTGGCTTGTTACTCCAAGAGCTTGATGAAGCTGCCTGGGATAAAGCCATGTATAAGGAAAATGTGCTTCAGAAACGCACGCAATCTACGGTAAGACGTATTTCTTCAGCGCTTAGAAAACGCCTAGAACACCTAAGCTCTGACTTTTGGGCTTTTGCGTTTTTATGTTAGGCATTGTCTGGCAACTGGAGGAAGTGTAATGACCATGAATGGTCACTGTGATTGACAGTATCTTGCTTAAACTTATCTGAACAATGGTAGAACTGGCTCATATTTATCCCCTCTATGATTGTTTATCTTTTTCACCATAAAAAGTATCAGGGGCTACTCAGGGCTACATAAAGATATTTATCTACTTTTACTGATTGATAAGTAGCATCAGTCCATCCGCAGGACTGGTGGTGCCGGCAAAATGCTGACCCAACACATGCGTATAGATTTGCGTGGTCTTAACATCGTTATGCCCTAAGAGTTCTTGCACAGTGCGAATATCACGCCCCGCTTGTAATAGATGCGTAGCAAACGAGTGACGAAATGTATGACAAGTGACACGCTTGCTAACGATGCCTGCTTTTTGTACGGCTGCCTTCAATGCCTTTCGCGCAACGGAGTCATGCAGATGATGGCGGCATAATTTGCCGTTATACGGGTGGTTGCAGAGCGTGCTGGAGGGAAAGACAAACATCCACGCCGCTTGTCGATAAGCAGAAGGGTATTTGTGATCTAAAGCAAAAGGCAGCGATGGCCCTACGCCTTGTAAGTTGTCGTCTTGCTGAATAAGCCGCGCTTGCTCAATGAGTTATTTTATTGCTGGGATTAGGCGCGTGGGCAGTAGGCTGTTTCTGCTTTTCCCACCCTTACCGTCATGCACAGTGATGCAGCCATTATCAAAATCAAAATCTTTAACCCGCAAACGCAAGCATTCATTAATGCGCAAACCTGCACCATACAGCAGCGTAAAAATAACTTGGTTGCGAGTATCCATAACCTGCAAAATGCGTTGCACTTCATTTGCAGAGATAACAGAGGGTAGCCGTCTAGGCTTGCTTGCAGGGATATAATCAATATCGCCCAACGGCTGTTGTAAAAACCTGTTGTACAAAAAAGCTAGGGCATTTAAAGCGATTTTCTGCGTGTTTATGGCTACATGTCTGCTGTTTGCTAAGCTGGATAAAAACAGCCTGACCTCTTCACTGCCCATGGTCTGAGGATGACGTTTTTTGTGAAACAGAATAAAACGCTTAATCCAGTGCAGGTAAGTTTTTTCAGTTTTCAGCGCATAACCTTTTTGTCGCATATCCGTGCGTATAGAATTTAAAAATGGACTGTTAGACATAAAACGCTCCTTGTCTTGCAACTGTCTGCCTATACAGCCTATTCTAGCTGGGATTTAAAAAAGTGCCTGTTTTTTACGCCTAGAGATGCTTGTTTACCGGTAGAGTTTTAATTTAATGCTAAATAAATTAAAATGTTATGAGTTCTTTGGGTGAGATAATGTGCATCGTGCAAGCAGGATAGACGGCATGCACGATTTGTAATAACAGAGTGTCTTGTATTTTTAAAGAAAGTCTATTATAATACAAGTGATTATATTAATTAACGGTAAGCATCAGCGGGTGACAAAACGAGCATGCTTACTAATAAAATGTTAGGCGTCATATGAAGATTTCGGTGATCCCTGAGCAGGTGGCGGAAACATTGGATGCTGAGAACCATTTCATTGTTCGTGAAGTGTTCGATGTGCACCTATCCGACCAAGGCTTTGAACTATCTACCAGAAGTGTGAGCCCCTACCGGAAGGATTACATCTCGGATGATGACTCTGATGAAGACTCTGCTTGCTATGGCGCATTCATCGACCAAGAGCTTGTCGGGAAGATTGAACTCAACTCAACATGGAACGATCTAGCCTCTATCGAACACATTGTTGTGTCGCACACGCACCGAGGCAAAGGAGTCGCGCACAGTCTCATCGAATTTGCGAAAAAGTGGGCACTAAGCAGACAGCTCCTTGGCATACGATTAGAGACACAAACGAACAATGTACCTGCCTGCAATTTGTACGCAAAATGTGGCTTTACTCTCGGCGGCATTGACCTGTTCACGTATAAAACTAGACCTCAAGTCTCGAACGAAACAGCGATGTACTGGTACTGGTTCTCGGGAGCACAGGATGACGCCTAACAATTCATTCAAGCCGACACCGCTTCGCGGCGCGGCTTAATTCAGGAGTTAGGCCGCATGGACACAACGCAGGTCACATTGATACACCAAATTCTAGCTGCGGCAGATGAGCGAAATCTGCGGCTCTGGATCGGTGGGGGCTGGGCGATCGATGCACGGCTAGGGCGTGTAACACGCAAGCACGATGATATTGATCTGACGTTTCCCGGCGAGAGGCGCGGCGAGCTCGAGGCAATGGTTGAAATGCTCGGCGGGCGCGTCACGGAGGAGTTGGACTATGGATTCTTAGCGGAGATCGGGGATGAGTTACTTGACTGCGAACCTGCTTGGTGGGTAGACGGAGCGTATGAAATCGCGGAGGCTCCGCAGGGCTCGTGCCCAGAGGCGGCTGAGGGCGTCATCGCCGGGCGGCCAGTCCGTTGTAACAGCTGGGAGGCGATCATCTGGGATTACTTTTACTATGCCGATGAAGTACCACTAGTGGACTGGCCTACAAAGCACATAGAGTCCTACAGGCTCGCATGCACCTCACTCGGGGCGGAAAAGGTTGAGGTCTTGCGTGCCGCTTTCAGGTCGCGATATGCGGCCTAACAATTCGTCCAAGCCGACGCCGCTTCGCGGCGCGGCTTAACTCAGGTGTTAGGCGACGCGTGGAGTCGCTCTAGAATTTTCGGGTACAAATTTTATGACGAATTATTTTGAGAGTCCCTTCAAAGGGAAGCTTCTGACTGAGCAGGTGAAGAATCCGAACATCAAGGTAGGGCGGTATAGCTACTATTCCGGCTATTACCATGGGCACTCGTTTGATGATTGTGCTCGCTACCTTCTACCAGACCGTGATGACGTTGATCAGCTGATTATCGGCAGCTTCTGCTCCATCGGATCAGGCGCAGCTTTTATTATGGCTGGGAATCAAGGCCACCGATATGATTGGGTCTCTTCTTTCCCTTTCTTCTACATGAACGAGGAGCCCGCGTTTGCAAAATCAGTCGATGCATTCCAGCGGGCTGGCGACACAGTTATAGGAAGTGATGTGTGGATCGGTTCGGAGGCCATGATCATGCCCGGGATCAAGATCGGGCATGGAGCGGTGATAGGTAGCCGCGCTTTGGTTGCCAAAGACGTGGAACCCTACACCATAGTGGGGGGAAACCCTGCAAAGTCGATTAGGAAGCGCTTTTCTGAAGAAGAAATTTCTATGCTTTTAGATATGGCTTGGTGGGATTGGCCGCTGGAACAAATCAAGGAAGCAATGCCTTTTCTTTGTTCGTCTGGCATTGCCAGCCTGTATCGTCGCTGGCAAGGCACAAGCGCCTAACAATACGCTACACACGGACAAATTACTCGCTGCGCTCCTAATTTGCCGGTGAGCGTGGCGTTAGGCTAAAAAGAGAACAAAAGTGGATATAAGCATTTACTTAATATTTCTTGTCACTACGGTGATGCTAATTTTAGTGCCCGGTCCGGCTGCAATCACAGTCGCAGCCCAGGGGGCTTCGCATAACTCTCAGCGAGCATTTTTTGGTGTGCTTGGTGTGGCAAGCGCCGATGTCTTATTTTTCGCTTTGTCGGCTACAGGTATCGCCTCGCTAATACTTGCTTCCAACCTAATGTTCTCAGTGATTAAATGGTTCGGTGTGGCCTACTTGCTCTATCTTGGTATCTCGGCCCTATTCAGCAAATCGGGAGTAATTAAGCTTTCGGCAGAAAGAAAAGAAAGCACTCGAAAAAAACTCTTCTCACAAGGATTAGTAGTCCAGCTAGCTAACCCGAAAGCGCTTATGTATTTTACAGCGCTACTTCCACAGTTCATTGATCCGTCGAAGCCTGTGCTGTTTCAAATGCTACTTATGGGCGCGTCTTGCTTATTAGCTGATATTGTTGTGTATAGCGTATTCAGTCGGTTAGGCGATCGCATAGCAAAGCAACAACTTCAATCGTGGGTCACAACACTTATCAATAAGGCAGCAGGTATCACGCTGATATCAACTGGCATCAAAATGGCTTCATTGGAATATGGGAAATAGCCTAACAAATAGCTCCACCGGACAAAATACTCGCTGCGCTCGCATTTTTCTTGTGAGCTAGGCGTTAGCCATATTATGGAGCCTCATGCTTTTATATAAAATGTGTGACAATCAAAATTATGGGGTTACTTACATGAAGTTTTTATTGGCATTTTCGCTTTTAATACCATCCGTGGTTTTTGCAAGTAGTTCAAAGTTTCAGCAAGTTGAACAAGACGTTAAGGCAATTGAAGTTTCTCTTTCTGCTCGTATAGGTGTTTCCGTTCTTGATACTCAAAATGGAGAATATTGGGATTACAATGGCAATCAGCGCTTCCCGTTAACAAGTACTTTTAAAACAATAGCTTGCGCTAAATTACTATATGATGCTGAGCAAGGAAAAGTTAATCCCAATAGTACAGTCGAGATTAAGAAAGCAGATCTTGTGACCTATTCCCCTGTAATAGAAAAGCAAGTAGGGCAGGCAATCACACTCGATGATGCGTGCTTCGCAACTATGACTACAAGTGATAATACTGCGGCAAATATCATCCTAAGTGCTGTAGGTGGCCCCAAAGGCGTTACTGATTTTTTAAGACAAATTGGGGACAAAGAGACTCGTCTAGACCGTATTGAGCCTGATTTAAATGAAGGTAAGCTCGGTGATTTGAGGGATACGACAACTCCTAAGGCAATAGCCAGTACTTTGAATAAATTTTTATTTGGTTCCGCGCTATCTGAAATGAACCAGAAAAAATTAGAGTCTTGGATGGTGAACAATCAAGTCACTGGTAATTTACTACGTTCAGTATTGCCGGCGGGATGGAACATTGCGGATCGCTCAGGTGCTGGCGGATTTGGTGCTCGGAGTATTACAGCAGTTGTGTGGAGTGAGCATCAAGCCCCAATTATTGTGAGCATCTATCTAGCTCAAACACAGGCTTCAATGGCAGAGCGAAATGATGCGATTGTTAAAATTGGTCATTCAATTTTTGACGTTTATACATCACAGTCGCGCTGATAAGGCTAACAAGGCCATCAAGTTGACGGCTTTTCCGTCGCTTGTTTTGTGGCTTAACGCTACGCTACCACAAAACAATCAACTACAAAGCCGCAACTTATGGCGGCGTTAAACATCATGAGGGAAGCGGTGATCGCCGAAGTATCGACTCAACTATCAGAGGTAGTTGGCGTCATCGAGCGCCATCTCGAACCGACGTTGCTGGCCGTACATTTGTACGGCTCCGCAGTGGATGGCGGCCTGAAGCCACACAGTGATATTGATTTGCTGGTTACGGTGACCGTAAGGCTTGATGAAACAACGCGGCGAGCTTTGATCAGCGACCTTTTGGAAACTTCGGCTTCCCCTGGAGAGAGCGAGATTCTCCGCGCTGTAGAAGTCACCATTGTTGTGCACGACGACATCATTCCGTGGCGTTATCCAGCTAAGCGCGAACTGCAATTTGGAGAATGGCAGCGCAATGACATTCTTGCAGGTATCTTCGAGCCAGCCACGATCGACATTGATCTGGCTATCTTGCTGACAAAAGCAAGAGAACATAGCGTTGCCTTGGTAGGTCCAGCGGCGGAGGAACTCTTTGATCCGGTTCCTGAACAGGATCTATTTGAGGCGCTAAATGAAACCTTAACGCTATGGAACTCGCCGCCCGACTGGGCTGGCGATGAGCGAAATGTAGTGCTTACGTTGTCCCGCATTTGGTACAGCGCAGTAACCGGCAAAATCGCGCCGAAGGATGTCGCTGCCGACTGGGCAATGGAGCGCCTGCCGGCCCGGTATCAGCCCGTCATACTTGAAGCTAGGCAGGCTTATCTTGGACAAGAAGATCGCTTGGCCTCGCGCGCAGATCAGTTGGAAGAATTTGTTCACTACGTGAAAGGCGAGATCACCAAGGTAGTCGGCAAATAATGTCTAACAATTCGTTCAAGCCGACGCCGCTTCGCGGCGCGGCTTAACTCAAGCGTTAGAGAGCTGGGGAAGACTATGCGCGATCTGTTGAAGGTGGTTCTAAGCCTCGTACTTGCGATGGCATCGGGGCAGGCACTTGCTGACCTGCCAATTGTTTTAGTGGATGAAGCTCGTCTTCCCTATGACTACTCCCCATCCAACTACGACATTTCTCCAAGCAACTACGACAACTCCATAAGCAATTACGACAATAGTCCATCAAATTACGACAACTCTGAGAGCAACTACGATAATAGTTCATCCAATTACGACAATAGTCGCAACGGAAATCGTAGGCTTATATATAGCGCAAATGGGTCTCGCACTTTCGCCGGCTACTACGTCATTGCCAACAATGGGACAACGAACTTCTTTTCCACATCTGGCAAAAGGATGTTCTACACCCCAAAAGGGGGGCGCGGCGTCTATGGCGGCAAAGATGGGAGCTTCTGCGGGGCATTGGTCGTCATAAATGGCCAATTTTCGCTTGCCCTGACAGATAACGGCCTGAAGATCATGTATCTAAGCAACTAGCCTGCTCTCTAATAAAATGTTAGGCCTCAACATCTAGTCGCAAGCTGAGGGGAACCACTAGTGTCATACGAACCTCCAAGAGACGGTTACACAAACGGGTACATTGTTGATGTCATGTATGACAATCGCCCAAGTAAGTATCCAGCTGTGTTCAGAACGTACGTCCGAATTCCAGACTATGTCGAACTAGATAACGCGGAGGAGCTGGCCGACGCAATCATTCGAGAGGTTGAGTTAAAGGAGGCATGGCTCACAAGGGTCTTGGGGAACTCAGCCGATCCTGACGCTTCTGTGGGCAAGTGGGACCGGCGCCTAGCGCAGTGCGGTGGTATTGATGAGATGTCAAGTGGGGTGCAGGCAACATACTTCAGTCCAAACGGTCAGCTGGTCGGCTTAGTGGCATACATTGATGCCGAATGGATGGATGAATAGCTCTGACGTTACGATTCAGGTGAGACAACCAGATGGGCATTGCGTACAAGCTCAGTTGCCACCGATGTGGCTACGAGTCTGATCTTCTTTACCTAGGCCAAGGTATGGCGATGCTTCCTGAGCAAATAGTCGGAACGTGCACATGCTGCGACAATCTAACGACGATTTCTATAAATGAAAGCTACGGAGTATGCTCACTTTGTGGGGCTAAGGATCGTGTGATATTTACAAGCTATCAGCATGAGGCAAGGCCAAGAAATCCCTGCTATCTAGAGAGAAGTTTCAAATATCAATGCCCAAGATGCCATGCCTTCAGTATGGAGCCTCCGGATCTACCGGAGATGCTTTGGGACTAATGCTCCGCTTTGCCTCGGGTATCCGTTCGACCTATGTTTAAGAGGAAACGCACGTGTCTGCCGCCAAAGCTCTTGCCTATGCACTTTGTGACAAGTTGGAAAGCAAAAAAGTTGATGAAGTCGTACGAAATCTTGTTTCTAGCGGCTGGAATATTAGGGAAGTGGCCTGGGAAGCTTCGTCCTTTGATCATGAAATGCCCTACTTTGACACGGGGCGGGACTTCGATATTGGATTTCCTGACACGCTGTCATCCAAGATTGAGTTTTTGACCGCGAATGGATCAATCGTCCAAGCACGTGCTCGCCTGCACTTCAAGCAGGCTCTAATTTTTGCCAAGGCGTCCAAACATGTCGCCGCGCTCAAGAACTCATTGGATTACTACTATGGATCGTCTGTAATCCCCCCTCAAAACCACGGAGGCTATTTGTAGAAAATTCCATTAATATGAACTCAAGGTGTTCCCTACGGACGAATCAGCGATGAAGGTGGTGTACCTGGCTATCCAGGCGGCGACCAAGAAATGGACGATGCCGATCCGCAACTGGAAGCCGGCCATGAACCGTTTTATGATCGAATTTGGTGACCGTTTAAATGGCCACCTTTAACTGACCGGCAAAAGCACTTACACAAAAGGGTTTACAGGCTCTTTCAGTCATTCCTTTAATGCGTAAATTGCTCTCTAACCACTCTCTCAGCCCACCCTTCCATATCCTCTCTCGATACTTGCAGCTCCCCCAACCCCTTTGGATGATTCACCCCTCTATGCCCGTCTTGTCCATATAATTGATCAAACAAACTATTTGGCCAATTCAATGAGCTCTTCACCACTCCACGCCGTATCTTTTCAAAATCATTCCGCCATGTTTCGCTATCAACGCCACTCAACACTTTGGTAGAAAGCATTTTCACCCCATCCGATGCATCCACCTCTAGCAATACAAATTCACTGCCATTACGTTGCACCCCAACGGCTTTAATCACTCTTGGTGAGCCATCTTTACACAGATGTAATCGGCTACGCCCAACTTTTGGCAAAACCAAGGTTTCTTCAAAAAGCACCCGACATGCAAATTTAGTTTTTAGAATTGAAAGTAGCTCATCAAAAGCAGCAAATCGATTAGCAAAAATAGAGTTGTAATTGGTTGCATCCTGCTTCCCACCCACATCTGCCGCTGCTAGGACACCACCTAAGTGTGGCTCATCAGTACTAACCAAATTACTATTTTCACTTGTTGTTGCTTCTTCTTTTTCTAAAATAGTTTGGCTACTTTTTCTTGCCCTGCGAGATTTTTCAATTCGACTAGGTCTACTAAAACTTATCCATGTCGGCTCAGCCTCTATGACTCGTGTGTCTGTGTCTATATTGGCTGTTTCCTCATCGTCCAACTGTAGATGCTCATCATCAACAACTGACTCTGTTGAAACCGCTATGTGCTGCGTACTACCATCACCTGCCTCCTTTTCCTGAAAAGAGGCATGGCTAATAGCTGTTGTGCTAGGAAGCATAGCGTTGATTTCTAAACCTACTATTTCCTCAACTAAATAATCCTTATCCTCGTTAGAAGAACGTCCTTTTACATGTAATTTCCAACCCTGCATGGGCGGAGGGTCAAAGCTAAAGCACCAGCTTTCAACGCCGTTCTTAATTTCTCTATTTTGTTGATAGTGCCTAAAAATACTTTCATACGAATCCATAACATCTTGATCCGAAAACAACCAAACCAAAAGCTGCACTACGGCCGACTGCTCTAACGCCCCTTTAGGAAACGATGAACTGGGTAAGATCCTTATCTCTAAATCATCTCGCTCAACCTCATACTGAACGTCGAACTCTTGCTGTAAAGCGGTACTGCTCAAACAGCTTCGACAGAAATAGGAGTTAATTAAAAATAATGACCGAGCTAGCTCTAACTGTGGGATGTGATAACGAGTCTTGCTATATGGTGTTTCAGCTTCGTAAATAAATGAACTCTGCGCTCCATCCTTGTTGCGTACGGAAGCAAAGGACGAGAGATTAGGAAAATCGATTATTTTGGCTCGTTGAAGATCCGATGCTTCAAACTCAATCACACGATCCGCCTTATTTATTTGCTTTGTTGTACTGTTAACCACCTTAGCTCGACTTAATAAAGGCAAATGAGTAAATCGAGTCCATTTCCGTTCTTGCATTGGATTAAACCAAACAAAAATACGCCACTCCTTATGACCCGAGTTACGGAATAAATGACCAATATGTACAACCTGCACATTGTCATTAAATGTAGCTAGCCTAACCACTCACTCTTCCCCATAAACCATTTCCAAGAATCTTTGTGCTTCCTCAGTTATCCGCTCTTTAGATAACGTTGCACTTCTTAATAATCGCCAGCGCCTAAGCTCAACATCTTCCTGTTTAAGCTTAATAAAAGCTTGGCTAATCCGTCTAATTTGATAATCTTCCACACTCTCTGAGTAACGCTTTAAGCAAAGCGCTACCAAAGGCAGTTTCTGTAGATTTTTTGCAAGAGAGGTTCCGTTAGGAGTTTGCTTTAACAGCCAGCTCGATGTCGCTCTTGGGTGATCAAGGCTACTATCTAGACGCTTTATGATTCTTAATAGTTGTCGTACAGCAATTCGATCTCTTTGGTTCCAATCAACTCTAGGGGCGGGTGCCAGACGCTCTTGTTGATGCTGTTGATTCCAGTGAACTAGCCAATCCCTGTCATGTCGGTAAAGCCAAGCGTATAGCACCCCACCCTCTAAAGACTGTCTTGCCGCCTTAATTCCTTGGTATTTATGCACTAGTTGCTGCCAGTCTTTATGCTTAACAGATAAATCTTCAGAGTTAGGTTGCACAGACTGGCTAACAGGTCTTGTCGTTATAGAGTGCTCAGTAAGAGCACTTGCCTGCTGTAGCGCTTCTATAACCGTTAGTTTTGGCAATAAGGCTTGCCACACAATACTATGCTGTAAATAACTAAAGGCTTTTCTATGCTTACGGAATATACTTTTCAGCCAACACGTGTCCTTGTTCTCTGCCAACTTTAAATCCAGTTTCTCTAGTGCCTCATCACTAAAAGTCTGCCTCACTCTCTCCGCCACCAAGTCATGACGAATGTGCTTGCTTTTGGTTAGCCCTAGATCCTGCGCTAAGCGCTGATAAAACAGCGTCCACTGCTCAAGGCTTGGGGAAAGCTCTTGCGCTCGTGGAGCATCTAACAGAGGGGCTATATAAGCAGCTAGTGCTGTTAATTGAGATAGGGAGTCTTTGGGGTAGTCTGAAAGCAGCTCAGTATGACCCAAAGCCCAAAATTGATGTCGGTGATCATCTACAGCTCTATCAAAGAAGACTAAAGCACCGTGTTTTGGACAATATGGCAAAGCGGGCAAATACCAATCTCGTTGCCAAAAGGCTTCCCCATACCTATTTAGCTGAAGAGCAACGCAATCAGGGCAGTATCTAAAGCGGTTATCGCTCTTAACTCTAGAAGCAGCGACTCCTAGCATTAAATGCACCGCACCTTGCGCTTGGTACTCCATTAACCGAATAGCTTCGTCTCGGCGCTCCTTGCCTACAAACGGAGCATATAAAGGGAATAAGGTATGCTCATAAATAAGCTGCTGAACAGCGTAACGTCCTGTTTGATGTAGATGTCTTGCTATCACACCTAAATGCGAGGGCAGACCTAAGGTAGCGACCACCTTGCGGTTGCCATACACCTCATCCAACAGCTGCTTAGGACTAACAACCCCTTGATAAACGCCTGCCCGTGCAATAGTGCTATAAATCAGCTCATTCGAGTACGGAACAGGAAAGTTTCTCATGGCTAACCTGCTTGTTTAAATAAGCTCGCCATATCCACTATTACCCCTTTCCCTTTTAACCGTTCATGCATGGTTTTTTCAGGTTGGCGTTGTGAATAGATATAACGTAAATCCGTATCAGGCAAGCTATCCCAGTCGCTGGGCTTGACTACCTTTATAGCCGAAACCTTTTTACTCTTGGAGGGCTTTTCTAGTTCTGACACTACCGTTTCGCCTTCCATCAACCACTGCAAAACAAGAGGCAGTAACTTTTGTCTTGTCATCGTTGGATTCTGGCTAAACGCTTTTTTAATAGTGGGAATTAACAGGCTTGAATCGTAATCCTCTTTCAGCATCAGATATAAATGACGCTGATCTTCGGTATCTAACTCTTGAAGGGCTTTTTCTTCTGGTGTTTGTTCTTGTATCGCTGCGATATCTAGCTGAAGTTGGATTAACCGTTTATCAATCTCGGGAACGACTAGATCAGAATAACGAGCAATGCGTTCTGGGATACCCGAGCGTAATGCCTCTAGCATGGGGTGCACAGGCTTTAACTCATCTTGATACACTTGCCGCAATAAACCAGCGGTAATACGCTCATTGCCTAAAGCTAGCGCACGGAGCTGAGCGAGTACAAAAAGTTTTACTACAATGTCCATCACTCCTTGGCTTAGCTCATACCACACATCACGGACCTCATCCGATAACAGCGCATCTTTGCGTTGTAAAAGCTGTAATTGCCAAAGATTATCCGTAAAAGCGATCCACTCTTGATTGGGCTTTCCACGTTGCGTTTGTTGTATAGGATCCCAGAATATAGCTCCAAACCCTGCCCCTCTACGTGCAGACCGCAAATCAGCCTCAAAAATCTCTCGTGCTTTAGGGGTACCAATCAACATCACTGGTACGCCAATAATATTCACCATCGTCACAAAAAAGTTCAGCATCTCTTGAGATCCACCCGAACGAGAGCGGCTTAAATGCTGAATTTCATCAATAACCAACAACCCTAAAGCATGTGCATTGGCTATTTGCGACATCAAAGCCAACATGGTTTCTATACCATGACGTTTTAAGCCATAACGACGCTCATAGTTCGAGCCCAAGGCTCGATCCAACGCTCTGAAAAAATTCAAGCAGATTTCTTTTAGCGAACCATTATGCGAGCAGTCTATTTTCAAATACACCACCTGCTCTACATTGAGTTCACGATGGTAAATCACCTGAGGATACGTGGCTAGAATACGATGAAGAGAGGTCGTCTTCCCACTACCAGAACAACCAATTAACAATAAGCTTTGTGCCGTAGATCGTGCCTCCTCAAAGCGAAATGTCTCCAACTCTCCCGTTTGAACACGCTCATAACCATTTTGTAAATGCTTTTGTAAATCTCCTGTTTTAGGATTTCTGCCTACGTAGCCACCTCGAATCATGACCGAAATACGCTCACTTAGTAGCAAATGCGTACCTAATGGCTGAAAATAGTCATCTGGAATACGACAAATGGTATGAGCTCTGATAACACGGGACTTTTGCAAGTCAGAGGAAGTAAGCTGTAAAGAGGATTTCAGTGATGCAGCACTATTCACTGACTCTTGTAATGGTGGTAAGGCCTCGATAAAAGGATTATCACGATAAGCCTCTACCCCCGTATCACGATAAACTGCTTGAATCCGGGTAGCACTCATGACTCATCCTTTTCTGGTGGATCCTGAAATAATTCAGGCACGTATGTGGGTAGGCTGTAATCTTCTTGATCATCCGCTTCCACTGCGTTGAAAGGAATAACTTTAGCCTCATCACCTGAAGAGCTTGGCTTCAAATGCTCCGCACGTTTTTTACGCTCCGAGGTCACGGCTTCTTTTTTATTAGTTTTAATCTGCTTAATGCGTGTTGATTTGGGCTCAGTAGTACTGGGCGTTAACTTATTCGCTTTCTGAATGGTTTGCTGAATAAACGCCTCAAGCTCCCTGCGTTTAGTTAACTCATCCTGCTTCGCATTGGCTTTATTGTGTTTTTCTTGTGCTTGTATATCCCAAACCTCCCAAAATGAGAGACCTTTAAACTGCCGACTACGTTCCGTCAGATTACAGCGCCAAAATACACGGCTGCCAACTTGCGGAAACAAATAAATCGTATCAACCAGCACTGGGTCATAAGCCGCTTCTAAATGTTGAGGTCTAGCTATATCAGTGCTCCGCTGCAACCAACCCTCACGCAGAATCTCTGACCCCGAGTAATACAAACCCCACAAATTAACGCCAAATGAAGAAATAGAGACCTTTCGGCGAGGCAGTAACGCTACTCGCAACTGCTCTTGCTCCACAGCCCTTAAACTACCTGTACGATGCTGCATACCCCATTGCCATAGCTGGACAGGAATAGACGGTAAATCTGTAGGAAAATCAGCATCTCGATCGTATTTATCCATCACCAGATGGTTATTTCTGAATAAGATCGTACGCAAAATAATTTGTGTGAACTCAAATACCGACAGAGATGCATCTAACCTATAGTCTGTTTCACCATGGCTTTTGATCCGACTGCCCTCTACAATGCCAGGTGCAAAGGACTTAAACTCGGCTTGTAGTGTTCTAAAAGTGCTTTCCACTATGCCTTTAGCATCGCCACGTCTAGGTGGAGCACTTTCCACTCGCACATTAAAACTAGAAACTAAGGCTTCGACCTGATGACTCATTAATTCGCCACGGTCCGCTAGCAACACATCTGGCAAACCTACACACGGCCAGTCTGAGCTACTAATCTCAATATCATGCTGGGCACAAATGGCCGTTTTGTCAGAGCAAGCATTTACAAAAGCCTGCATCGCCACCACATAAGACGGATTTTCAAAGCCGATATAAAAGCCCGTGATCATCCGACTAAACACATCAATCACAATGTAAAGCGTTGGTCTTCCTATGATTTTTTGGCGATCATGATGATCCACTAAATAAATATCAGCAATCGTGGCATCAATCTCATAACGACTCCCAGGGCCTAACGCCTGAGAAGTGGCTGTACTACTTAAGGGTCGTACGTCTTTTTTATATACCCCTGCTTTAACTCTAGACTTTAAGCGCTGAGCTTTAGGGTATTCTCGATCATAAAAATAACGAAACTGACGTAGTGTTGGGTAATCCTCTTGGGGAATGCGAGGAAAATACTGAGCAAACAAGTCCACAAATCGTCTATAGGCAACGGTGGTCTTTGTACCTTTTTGATTTAACAGGTGCTTTTCTATGGTCAACCTAAAAAGGCGTTCAATCTCGGGCGTTACCTTGGTTCCTTCACCCTTACCATATTCTCTGGCTCGGCCAATCTTTGCTGTTCCTGTCGCTGAACGTCTTTCCCCTGGTGCACCGCTGTTTTTGTAGTCAGGAATTAATGCATTAGGCGTTTGACCACGCTGCCAGTAACGGCGTAACAACTTATAAACTGTAGCCTTAGTAACCTTATGTTCTTGGACCACATGCTCAACGAGTTCGCTTCTGACTTTAGGGTCGAAACGATCCTTACTATTAATAATAGGAAGAATTTTTCGATAATCCTCCTCGCGCTTCTGGAAGCTGACAGAATCTACAGACGGCTCTTCTAAATCAAGATGTACATAAGGGTCATCAGTTCTAACTAAGCGGCCTTCATCTAAATACTGCATTAGCAACAACTCAGCCCTAGCTTGTGGAACTCCTTTATCAGCGCTTATTTGCATCCAGACAACTTGGCCATCCTCTATAGCCAAAATGCGATACGGATCATTATCAAATAGCACAACCTCATTAATTTGCCACATAGCGCAACTCCTCCATATTCACTACTTGGCTAATACAGAGATCTGCACACTTATTTGCCCTGAAAGACTTATAAATATTGAACTTAATAAAACCATTTGCGGTTAAGGCTCGTATCTCACTCAATGTTTTGCCTAACTCCAAATCATAAGCAATATCAACCTGCTTACAGACATTGATAATGTTTTCATCTCCTTTTTCTTGCAGGATATGGGCCAATGGGGATAGTTGTGCTAAAAGCTCCGCAGAAACTTCTTCTGTTTTCACTGAATAAAGCCATTCAATATTTTCTTTTACTACGGGATTTATTTCTTTATCAGTAAAAATGAACCAAGGAATTTGCTTTTGCTGCCAATAGCGACGCTCTAGTTCTAGTTTTTCTAAGGTACGCTCGTCTTGTAAGGCTGCTGCAGGTTTGACTTGAATAGCAAACTGCTCAAAAGGACCATCTTTGCAGTCCACTAAAAAATCAGTAGACATAACCTGATCTACACCACGAATAACAGGATGCTTAATACCACTATCTATTGCAATCTGCCTGGTATCACTAGGTAATAAGGGGAACTGCTCGCGTATATCTAGCACGCTGCTCTCCCACTCAAGACTGAGAAAAACAGCAAGCTCTAAGTCAGATAGCAAATGATGGACTCGTCCCGTCTTATGAGAATAAATACGGTGGGAACGACCTGAAGAAGGAACTTCTTGTACTGTTAGCCATGGAATATAGTCTTTACCATGCCCTTGGCCACGCCCCTCTTTAATACGACGGGCAATTTGCACTTCAGAAAATGAAGAGTTTGCTTTAGCCATAACAAAAGTCCAGTATGCTTTTTCACAGCATAACTGGACTGATTTCAGTTTACAACTATTCTGTCTAGTTTAAGACTTTATTGTCATAGTTTAGATCTATTTTGTTCAGTTTAAGACTTTATTGTCCGCCCACATTTACAAAGGTCTCGACCCCAACCATTATTCTACCGTTACCGATTTAGCCAAGTTGCGTGGTTTGTCCACATCGGTGCCACGTGCCAAGGCGGCGTGGTAAGACAGCAATTGCACCGGGATGGTGTGCACAATCGGTGACAATACGCCGACGTGGCGCGGGGTGCGGATTACGTGTACGCCTTCGGCTTCGTTGAACTGGCTGTCGAGGTCGGTGAATACAAACAATTCGCCGCCGCGTGCGCCGACTTCCTGCATGTTGGCTTTGACTTTGTCCAACAAGGTGTCGTTTGGCGCAATCACCACTACCGGCATGTTTTCATCCACCAATGCCAACGGGCCGTGTTTCAATTCGCCGGCAGGGTAGGCTTCGGCGTGGATGTAGGTGATTTCTTTCAGCTTCAACGCGCCTTCGAGAGCAATCGGGTAGTGAATGCCGCGACCTAAGAACAAGGCGCTGTCTTTTTTGGCGAATTTTTGCGCCCAAGCAGCGATTTGTGGCTCGAGGTTCAAAACGTGTTGGATGCTGCCCGGCAATTGGCGCAATTCTTCCGCATAAGCGTGTGCTTGCTCGTCGGTCACGTGGCCGCGCAGTTTGCCCAAAGTCACGGCCAAACCGAACAAGACCACCAATTGAGTGGTGAAGGCTTTGGTTGAGGCCACACCGATTTCGGCACCAGCGCGGGTGTAGAGCACCAATTCGCTTTCGCGCGGCAAGGCGGATTCCATCACGTTACAAATCGACAAGCTGTGGTGTTGACCCAAAGATTGTGCGTATTTCAGCGCTTCCATGGTGTCGAGTGTTTCACCGGATTGGGAAATGGTGATGACCAATTGTTTCGGATCAGCAATCACATCGCGGTAGCGGTATTCGCTGGCGATTTCTACGTCGGTCGGCATTTTGGCGATGCTTTCCAGCCAGTATTTGGCGGTCAGCGCGGAATAGTAAGAGGTACCGCAGGCCAAGATTTTGATGCTGTGGATGTCGGCAAACACTTCTTGTGCTTTTTCGCCGAAGTTGCTTGGTTCGAAACCACCATCCAAGAATACTTCAGCCGTGTCGGCAATCGCGCGCGGCTGCTCGTGGATTTCTTTTTGCATGAAGTGGCTGTAAGGGCCCAGCTCTAAAGAAGCCAGCGACAATTCAGATACTTTCACTTGGCGGTCGGCCGGTGCGCCGGTTTTGTCGATTAATTTCACGATACCGTCGGCGTTGAGCAGGGCGATGTCGCCATCTTCCAAGTAAGAGATTTTACGGGTGAAGGCAATCACAGCCGATACGTCGGATGCAATGAAGGTTTCTTGGTCGCCAAAGGCCACCAGCAATGGGCAACCCATGCGTGCCACAACCATTTCTTTGTCGTTTTCTTGCGAAATCACCGCAATGGCGTAAGCACCGTGGAAATTTTGGGTCGCCGCTTTAACCGCTTCGTATAAGTTGCCGCCGTTTTGGCTGTATTCGTGATTCACGCTGTGGGCAATCACTTCGGTGTCGGTTTGTGATTTAAACACATAACCCAAGCCTTGCAGGCGTTCGCGTTCGGCTTCGAAGTTTTCGATAATGCCGTTGTGTACTACGGCAATCATGCCGCCAGAAATGTGGGGGTGCGCGTTTGGCTCGGTCACGCCGCCGTGGGTTGCCCAACGGGTGTGGCCAATGCCCAAATGGCCATGGATGCCTTTTTCTTTAGCCGCATCTTCCATTAATTGTACGCGGCCAACGCGACGCACGCGGCGGATTCGTTCGCCGGTGTGAACGGCAATGCCTGAAGAATCGTAACCACGATATTCCAAGCGTTTCAGGCCATCAGTTAAAAAATCGACTACATTATGATTGGCGCGCAGTGCGCCGACGATACCGCACATATAAGTTCCTTAGTATCAAGAGTTTAAATAAAACCACACCGTATCACAGCGGTGAAGCAAGTATGTTGAGCCTGCTTCAGGGTCGCGTTTGAGCTTTAACGGCATGGCGGTTTGGCCTGCTTTGGGCAGGCCGTGGGAAATGGTCTCGGCCTGTTTATTCCTGAAACAAGCTGTCGAGTTGTTGCTGTAAAGCGCGATTGTGCTGCTCCATTTGCTGCATCATGTGTTGTGATGCGGCTTCCAGTTGCGGCAGCATTTTCATCATCGCACCGAGATTCTTTTTCATCACTGCCTGACCTTCACCTGATTTCAAAAACGCCGCCGCTTCATCGGCTTGCTTTTGAAACGCCTCATCGTCAAACGGCACGCCGTTGATTTTAGCCAGCTCACTTAAAAGTTGGCTGGAGTGCAAACCGTTTTGCAGCACGCCGCTGGTCCATTGGGTCATGGCTTCGGCAAACTCGGCCTGCTGTTGCGGCGTGAGTTGCTGCAGCGATGACGATTTTTCGGTGACCGTGTGGCTTTTGAAGCCGGGTTTGTCCACGGTTGTGGTGGTGCGCACCACTTGGCCGCGTTCGGGGTCATCGTATGTTTCGGTGATGGTCGCAGCGGATGACGATTGCCACAATAAGGCGGCAGTCGAGAGCGCGAGTAAAGTGCGGATGTTCATGCCTGTTTCCTTGCTTGCTGACCAGTTATTTTTCGGGGCGGTTGTCGTGTTCGCGCTGGGTCAAAAATTTCACCAGCAAAGGGAACACCGCTGCCAATACGCCGCACAAGCCGATGGCGAACAAAGCGATGCCGCCGATGGGCTGGTCGAGCACTTCATGCGCCCATCCACCCATGCCGACCAAAACCATCAAGGCCGGGAATCAGGGCGCACAGGCCGCAAATCAAAATAATGATGGAACCGATATGGAATTTCATACATCCCTTCATGATGATGAATAACCGAGCAGCAGGGTTTCAGACGGCCTTTAATCGTTAGGTTGAGACCTTTGCAAAATCTTCATCTTTGGCACATTTCTTCGTTATGCGCTGCTCGAAAGCTTGCCTATCTAAGTGATATGTCTGCGCTTTCTGCGCTGCTATAACTTCGAACTGTACTCAAATCTGAAGTTTTACAAAGGTCTCAGGCCGTCTGAAGCCTGAAGAGCAGCTTATTTTTTATCGCCTTTTTCCGGACGCACCCAGCCTTCAATAATGGTTTGGCGGGCGCGGGCGATGGCGAGCTGGCCGTCGGCGACGTTTTTGTTAATCGCGCTGCCGGCACCGGTGGTGACTTTGTTGCCCAAAGTTACCGGCGCAATCACCACGCTGTTGGAACCCAAGCGCACTTCGTCGCCGATGACGGATTTGTGTTTGTTCACGCCGTCGTAGTTGGCGATGATGGTGCCTGCGCCGAAATTGGTTTTGCGGCCGACTTCGGCATCACCGATGTAGGTCAGGTGGTTGGCTTTGGTGCCCTCGCCAATGGTGGAGTTTTTCACTTCGACAAAGTTGCCGATGTGCACTTCGTTGGCCAATTTGGCTTGCGGACGCAAACGCGCGTATGGGCCGATGACGTTGTTTTCGCCGACTTCACAATCTTCCAATGAAGAGAAGGCAGCAATTTTGGTGTTGGCGGCGATTTTGGCGTTTTTAATCACGCAGTTGGCGCCTATTTCTACGTTGTCGCCGATTTCCACATCGCCTTCAATCACCACGTTGACATCAATCACCACGTCCTGACCGTGTTTCAGACGGCCTCGTAAGTCAAAGCGGGCAGGGTCGCGCAGGGTGACGCCGGCTTTGAGTAATTCTTGCGCTTGCTCGGTTTGGAAAATGCGTTCCAATTCGGCTAATTGCACTTTGTTGTTGACACCGGCGGCCAAATGCGATGCGCGCACTTGCACCGGATGCACGGCGATGCCGTCTGAATTGGCCAAGGCAATCAGGTCGGTCAGGTAATATTCGCCTTGTGCGTTGTTGCTGGACAAGCTGTTGAGCCAGCCTTCGAGCTTGGCATTAGGTAATACCAAAATGCCGGTATTGGTTTCTTTGACGGCTTTTTGCGCGGCATCAGCATCTTTTTCTTCCACAATCGCCACCACTTTTTCGCCTTCGCGGATGATGCGGCCGTAGCCGGTCGGGTTGTTCAACACATCGGTCAGCAGGCCGACTTCGTTACCGGCAGCAGCCAAAAGCGCTTCTAAAGTAGCGGTATCAGTCAGCGGCACATCGCCATACAGCACCAAAGTGCGGCCTTCGGCAGGTAAGTGCGGTAAGGCCATTTTCACGGCGTGGCCGGTGCCGAGCTGTTCGGTTTGTTCCACCCACACCACATCGCGTTTTACTTTTTCCAAAACCTGTTCTTTGCCGTGGCCGATGACCACGCAAATGTTTTGCGGATTCAGCGTAGCGGCGACGTCAATCACGCGGGCAACCATCGGCTTGCCGCCGACTTCGTGCAGCACTTTCGGCATTTTGGAATACATACGGGTGCCTTTGCCCGCAGCAAGAATCACGATATGTAAAGGTGTTTGGCTCATTGTTGTTTTTCCATTCGGGGTGAACGATTGAATGTGGAAGGCCGTCTGAAACGATGGATGTCATGTTCGGACGGCATGAGAATTATTCGGCGGCGGCAGAGTCGGCTTCGCCGGTTTGGCTGCCCCATTCGGTGCCGTGGACATCTTGATGTTGTTGCATTTCAGGCTTCACGGCGCGTTGCTCGGGGCGGTATTGGTTGTAATTCATGTTGCGCGAGTAAGAACCGTCCTGATAGTAAACGCGGGTGCCTTTTTCGTATTTTTGGCGAAGGGCGGTGCTGCCGTCGGCTTTTTGGTAGGTTTCCCATGTGCAGCCGGCCAGTGCGGTCAACGCCAAAATCATTGCTAGGTAACGCATGTCTTTTTCCTTGTTGAGAATATCGGTTTATTGTAATCAATTTAGATAAGGAATCATAGGCTTTTACACGCTTCAGACGGCCTCGAGCCAGCCTTGTTGCGCCGCCCAGTTTTCCAGCGCGGCCATGTCGTGCGCGGCGCAATCGACAAAGGGCAATTCGTGGGCTTTGCGGCCAAACCATGCGGTGCGCATACCCAGTTGTTTGGCGGCGTAAAGGTTATCCGCGTTATCGTCTACCATAATACAATTTTGCGGTGTTGTTTCAATTAGTTGACAGACGGTCAGATAGGCTTGACGGTTGGGCTTATACAGAAAGCCGAAATCGTCGGTGCCGGCCAGCAGATTAAAATATGAGCGGATGCCCAAATTTTCGATAACCGCCCGCACATAAAACGACGGTCCGTTGGAAAACACTGCCTTGCGCCCTTTCAGACGGCCTAAAAGGGTTTGAGTTCGTTCGATGGGTGTTAATTTTTCTAAAATCTGCGGCATGGGGTGACTTTGGGTCAGAAATTCGACAATGTCGATTTCAGGATGATGGATTTGCAATCCGGCCAAAGTTGCGCCGTAGCGGTGCCAATAGTCTTCGCGGATGGCGGACGCTTCGTCATGGGAAAGGTTCAGACGGCCTGCCAGATAATCGGTCATGGCGTGATTGATGAGCAGAAAAATGCCGGCATCGGCGTTGTGTAAGGTGTTGTCGAGATCGAAAAGCCAAACAGGCGTATTCATGGCGGGCTCGCGGTGGAAAAAAACAAGATGATGGCAGTTTGCACGCGCTCGGGCAAGCATTTGGGCGGTAGTGTGGCATAAAACAAAATGAAACAATCATTTAAGCGGTGATGTTTAATATGTTAAAATGCTGCCGATAACACACAGGCCGTCTGAAGCCCTTCATTTTCAGACGGCCTTCCACTTTATATCTACACACGAACACACATCATGATCGGTTTTTATACCTTATTCAAAAAAGAAATCCTGCGCTTTTGGAAAGTGGGCTTGCAAACCTTAGGCGCGCCCATGCTCACCGCGCTTTTGTACCAATTGATTTTCTCACACGCCATCGGCCGCCATGTCGAAGCCTTGCCCGATGTGGCGTATAACGCGTTTCTGATCCCCGGTTTGGCGATGATGAGCATGGCGCAAAATGCGTTTGCCAATGCCTCCAGCAGCCTGATTCAATCGCGCTTGTCGGGCAATTTGGTGTTTATTCTGCTGCCGCCTTTGTCCACCTTTTCCTTTTTTAGCGCCTATGTCGGCGCGGCGGTGGTGCGCGGTTTGCTGGTCGGCTTGGGCGTGGTGGCGGTGACGGCGCCGTTTGGTTTACCTATGCCGCATCATTTGGGCTGGATTGTGGTGTTCGGGCTGCTGGGTTCGGCCATGATGGCGATACTCGGCCTGATGGCAGGCATTGTGGCGGAAAAATTCGACCAGTTGGCCATGTTCCAAAATTTTCTCATCATGCCACTGACGTTTTTGTCGGGTGTGTTTTATTCCATCAACAGCCTGCCTGAGTTTTGGCGCACGGTCAGCCATTTCAATCCGGTGTTTTACATGATTGACGGCTTTCGTTACGGCTTTTTCGGCGTGAGTGACACATCGCCGTGGCTGTCGTTGGCGGTGGTCGGCACGGTGGTGGCGGCATTGGGGGCGCTGGTGTTGGCGGTGTTGCATTCGGGTTGGAAGTTGCGCCGTTAGGCAGTCTGAAACCTAAAAATTTGATTCAAATAAGGATAGACAATGAATTTTGACAATTTCACTTTTGAGCAGCTTTTCAGCCTGAAAAGCTGGGAGCGCTTGGCTGAAAACGGCATGGATTTCGGCCTGAACCTGTTGGCTGCTGCGACGATTTTTGTTATTGGTCGCTGGTTGACGACCTATATCGTGAAGTTGATGAAAGCTGCGTTGACCCGCGCCAAAGTGGATTTGACCTTGGTAAGCTTTTTGGGCAACGTTGCCAACATCGGCCTGCTGATTATGGTGATTATCGCCGCGCTGGGCAAACTGGGCGTGCCGACCACATCGGTTACAGCCTTGGTCGGCGGTGCAGGCTTGGCGATTGCCTTGTCGTTGAAAGATCAATTGTCGAATTTTGCTGCCGGTGCGCTGATTATTTTGTTCCGTCCGTTTAAGGTGGGCGACTATATTAAAGTCAACGGCTTTGAAGGCTATGTGCGCGAAATCAAAATGGTGCAGACTTCGTTGCGCACATATGCCAATGAAGAAGTGATTTTGCCCAACAGCGTGGTGATGAGTAATAGCATCACCAATAAATCTTCGTTGCCGCAATGGCGTGCGCAAGTGTTGGTGGGCGTGGATTATGCCTGTGATTTGAAAGCGGCCAAAGCGGCGGTGTTGCGTGCGGCGATCGAGCATCCTAAGTGTATTCAAACCGAGAAACCGGCCACGGTGCAGGTAACCAATTTGGGCGACAATGCGATTGAAATCACCTTGTGGGCATGGACAACCGAAGCCGATTGGTGGGGATTCCAATGCGATTTATATGAGCAGGTGGTAGAAAACCTGCGCGAAGTGAAGATTAATATCCCGTTCCCGCAGCGCGATGTGCATATCGTGTCGCAACCGGCGGCCAATGATGTGAAAACTGCGTAAACTTATCGGCTATGCGTCAAGGTATAAGGCTTTAATATAAGCGTCCTGTTTTACTTAATTTAACATAAGTATCAGATTTTATTTGCGTTTTGTACAGGCGGCAGCTTGGGTTTTAGATTATTATCATTTGATGACATTCCGACCCGCTGCCGCTTTTTGTTGTAACAAAACTGAAGCAGTCGCCGTCCATAATAAATACAAGCCGTTTCAGCCGATGCGCTTATGCTCATCGGCAAACAATCGCAATACTAAGAGAAATTTACCATTTGATAACCCGATTTAATCACAGGAGAAACAACCATCATGGCACAAGACTCTATCCCGCAAGCTTATAGTCTCGAACGCCCTTTAACTGCTGCCGCCATCGCTGATGACACGCTGGTGTTGATTTTGGCGGGTGGTCGCGGTTCGCGTTTGCGCGAAATGACCGACCGCCGCGCCAAACCAGCCGTTTATTTTGGTGGCAACTGGCGCATCATCGACTTTACGCTTTCCAACTGTTTCAATTCCAATTTGTTCAAAATCGGCGTGATTACCCAATACGAAGCCCATTCGCTGCTGCGCCATTTGCAGCACGCATGGTCTTTTATGCCACGTGAGCGCGGTTACTTCGTGGATATGCTGCCTGCGCGCCAACAAGTCGATGAAAACATGTGGTATCGCGGTACCGCCGATGCGGTGTGGCAAAACGTCGCTTTGATGAAAGAGCATTACAAGCCGAAATACGTGTTGATTTTGGCCGGCGACCATATTTATAAGATGGACTATATGCAGATGATCCGCGACCATATTTCGCGCGGTGCCAAATGCACCATTGGTTCGATTGAAGTCAAACGCAGCGAAGCCAAAGAATTCGGCGTGATGGCGGTGGACGAGCATTTGAAAGTGCAGGCGTTTGTGGAAAAACCGGAAAACCCGCCGGCCATGCGCGAGAAACCGGATTCGTCGCTGGCTTCGATGGGCATTTATGTGTTTGATGCCGATTATCTTTACGAAACGCTGGAGCGCGAAGTTAAGCTCGATCATACCAGCCACGACTTCGGCAAAGACATTATCCCGAAAGCGCTGCAAGACGGCGTATTGTATGCGCACCCGTTTGAGCGCTCATGCATGGGGCGCAACGCCGAGGGCAGCATTTACTGGCGCGATGTCGGCACGCTCGACAGCTATTGGGGCGCGCACATGGATTTGGTGGCGGAATATTCGCAGCTGAATTTGTTTGACCGCTCATGGCCGATACGCGGTTTGCCGTCGCAATCGATGCCGAGCAAATTTTTCTATAAGCATCAACACGAGCGCACCATCGACAATTCGATGATTAGCGGCGGCTGCTTGATTACTGATGCCGAAATCAGCTCGTCGGTTTTGTTTGAACGTGTGACCGTCAACGAAGGTTCGGTGATTGAGCAATCGGTGATTCTGCCGCAGGTGAAAATCGGCAAAAATTGTATCATCCGCAATTGCATCATCGAGCGCGCCTGCGAGATTCCGGACGGCATGCAAATCGGTGTCAATCCGGGCAAAGATGCCGAGTTTTTCCGCGTGAGTTCGGGTGGCAGCGTGGTGTTGGTCACACCGGATATGTTGGAAAAACGTGCCAAAGCCTTGAATAAATTTGCCGATGGTATGGGCATTTAAGTAAAATTTGAGGCCGTCTGAACCATTTTCAGACGGCCTCAACCATGCCGTCTGAACTTTTATCATCGATTTAGGAAGATTATGAATATCCTGCATGCAGCGTCTGAGCTTTATCCTTTATTGAAAACCGGCGGTCTGGCTGATGTGTTGGGCGCGCTGCCGTTTGCGCAGCAGCAAAACGGCGACAATGTGCGCGTGATTCTGCCTTACTACCGCCGAATCCGCGAACAGATTCCGTTTACATCTGAAGTGTTCCGTTGCGACAGCCCGGGCGGCTATGCAGTGATTCGCTTTGCCGAGTACCAGGGCTTGGGGCTTTATCTGATTGATGCGCCGCATTTGTACGACCGCGACGGCAACCCTTATCACGACGGCGATTACCGTGATTATCCCGATAATGTCGTGCGTTTCGGCTTGCTCGGTTGGGCAGCTGCGGCGGTGGCATGCGGTGCCGATCCGTTTTGGAGCGAGGTGGATGTGCTGCACGCACACGACTGGCAGGCCGGTTTGGCTGCGGCGTATTTGAAAGCATGGGGCGCATGGGAGGTGAAAACCGTGTTCACCATCCACAACATCGCCTACCAAGGCTTGTTTGACGCGCGCCACATGGCGGATTTGTGGCTGCCGTGGGAAATGTATCAGCCCGAGGGTTTGGAATTTAACGGCCAAATTTCGTTTCTCAAAGCCGGTTTGTATTACGCCGACCACATCACCACCGTCAGCCCGACTTATGCGCAGGAAATCACCGTATCCGCTTACGGCATGGAAGGCTTGTTGCAACAGCGGCGCGATCAAGGCCGATTGAGCGGCATACTCAACGGTGTGGACGAAAGCATTTGGCATCCGGCCAACGATCCGGCTTTGCCCACTTCATACGGCCTGGATAATGTGGCAGAAGGCAAAGCCGCCAACAAAGCCGTTTTGCAGCAGCATTTCGGTTTGAAAAATGATGCCGATGCCATGTTGTGTGTGATGGTATCGCGTCTGACCGAGCAGAAGGGTGCGGATTTTCTGCTGGAGGCTTTGTATGTCAAACTTGCTGAAGATGCGTCCATGCAGTTTGCCTTGCTGGGCAGCGGCGCGCCGGCCTTGGAGCAGGCGTTTAGCGAATTGGCGCAACGCTATCCCGAGCGTGTGGGCGCACACATCGGCTACGATGAAAGCTTGGCGCACCGTTTGATTGGCGGCGGTGACGTAATTTTGGTGCCGAGCCGTTTCGAACCCTGCGGCCTGACCCAGCTTTACGGCCTGAAATACGGCACCTTGCCTTTGGTGCGTCGCACCGGCGGCTTGGCCGATACTGTGGTGGGCTTTGGCGAAAGCGATGCGGCCACCGGTTTTGTATTCGACGCGCCTGATGTGCATGGCCTGACGAATGCGTTCAACGCCGCGCTGTATGCGTGGTCGGAACCGACTGTGTGGGCAGACATGCGCACACGCGCCATGCAGCAGGATTTTGGTTGGCTGAAAGCAGCGCAATCGTATCGCCAATATTATTAATATCAAGACCTTTATAAAATCCTTTATCGTCCAACACACATAGGACAACCGTCATTCCCGCTAAGGCGGGAATCCATCTTAAAGTTTCAGTAAGCTTGTTTTATTGGCAAGTTTCTGGCCACTAAAAATGGATTCCCGCCTTAGCGGGAATGACTGCCTTTAGAATGATTGCTTGTTAATGGGTTGATGTGAAGGTTTAAAACAGGTGTTTTGTATCAAAGAAAAGGCCGTCTGAATCATTTCAGACGGCCTTTTAAGCTACTGTATTTAAACCGATTTAAATATCAAGATTAACGGAAGCGGTAGGCGGCAGTGGCCATCACACCGTTGTTGTTGATCTTTGTATCGTCTTTCTTAAAGCGGGTTTGTTCCCACTCTGCGCCGACTTCGATATTCGGGGTCGCTGCATATTTCACGCCCACGCCGTAGCCTACGCCGTTCATGTTTTTCTTGGTGTCGTAAGGATCTTCGAATTTACCGTAGTGGTAGCCGACTTTACCGTAAGCCATCACATCATCAGTTAAGCGGTAGCCTTGAACATAAGACACGCTGGCATCGACTTTTTGTTTCACGTCACCGGCTGCGCTGCTGCCCACGGTGCGGTGCAATGGTTTCACGGCTACTTCAGCGCCGCCGATCCAGTTGCTGTTGCCGAATTGCACGTTGTGGTTACCGCGGATCGCCATATCGGCTTTGTATTCTTCGTCCAAGCTGCTGTTTTTCACATCGCTTTTGGTTGCGCCTGCACCAATTTCAACAGCGGTACCGGTAAAGGTGCCGGTGTTGTAGGTGTTGAACGGGGCGGCAGTAGCTGCAGCAGCGGCGGTCAAAATCAAAGTGGTCAATAAAGTTTTTTTCATGATAGTTGCTCCTTCAAGCAAAGAAAAAGGGGAAAGCGGCGGCGGTTGCCTGTTGCTTTCGATGGGTTCAGTATCGTGATGTTTCAGACGGCCTGCAAGCGGCTTTGCTATCGGATTACGCTTCTTGGCGGCGGTTTAACGTTTGTAATTGTGGTGGGCTGGGAAATAATGTTGAAGGTGTGATTATTTTTCAGAATGTAGTGATTTGGTTTAGCCGTCTGAAAAACAAGCTGATTTTCAAACCCGTCAGGCCGTCTGAAAAAAGCAGTATGGTGGCAAAAGTGAAAAATTAGAGAAATCATTCTAGAAATTATATTTACATTCGCATATGTATCTTTATTGCACAATTGATTGTACATACGGTTGTGTGTGTTTCAGCAAAACATAAAAAATGCCGTCTGAAATCGGTTTCAGACGGCATTTTTTATAGGGTGAATGGGCTATCGACGTTGATAATGCACAAACGCATAATCTATGCCCTTGGCGCTGGTGTGTGATTCGCGGGCGGTTTCCTGCCATTCATCGGTGGAAAACTCAGGGAAAAACGCATCGCCGCCTTCGACCTGCAAAGCCACTTCGGTCAAGCGCAAATCGGTGGCCAGGGGCAGGGCTTGGGCATAAATTTGTGCGCCGCCCATGATGATGATTTCAGGCGCATCGGCACACAAGGCCAATGCATCGCTCAAATTGGTGACCACTTCCGCCCCGTCGGCTGCATAGTCGGTTTGTCGGCTGATGACGATGTTGCGGCGCTCGGGCAAAGGTTTTTTCGGCAAAGATTCCCATGTTTTGCGCCCCATTACCACCGGTTTGCCGCTGGTGTAGCGTTTGAAAAAGGCAAAGTCTTCCGGCAAATGCCACGGCATGGTGTTGTTGATGCCGATGCAGCGCGCGTCGGCGTAGGCGGCAATCAGGGTAATTTTTTGCATAAACGTACTCTTTGGGTTGAATAGAAGGAAGCATGACGATATTTAAGTGTTGGTATCGGTCACATGCGTTTAATTTCAATAATGTATTTCTATTATGCGCAGACAAGCTCAACGTGTCAGCTTCACAAACACATCTTCCAAATCCGTTTCCGGCAGCGCCATGTGCAACACTTCAATGCCCGCGCTTTTCAATGTGGCCAACACTTCACCGAGGCGGTTGTAATCGTCTAATTTCAGCAAAAGATTGCCGTCTTGCTCACCCGTCAACCATGGCGATAAAGCAGCAGGTAGCGGCGCGGACAATTGCAGCACCACACGCACGCCTTGTTCGGCATGCAATAAATGCTCGGTCGAATCCAAAGCCACCAAGCGCCCCTGTTTCATCATGGCGATGCGGTTGCACAGGTTTTGCGCCTCTTCCAGATAATGCGTGGTCAGAATGATGGTGTGGCCTTGGCGGTTGAGACTTTCGATGAATGTCCACAGGCTTTGGCGCAGCTCGACATCGACACCGGCAGTCGGCTCGTCCAACACGATTACCGGCGGACGGTGCACCAAGGCTTGCGCCACCATCACGCGCCGCTTCATGCCGCCGGAAAGGTTGCGGGTGATGGTGTTGGCTTTGTCGCTCAAACCTAGGCTGTCGATGATTTCGTCTATCCACGCATCATTGTTGCGGATGCCGAAATAGCCCGATTGAAAACGCAGCGCTTCGCGCACGGTGAAAAACGCGTCAAATACCAATTCCTGCGGAACCACGCCCAAGCTCATGCGCGCGCCTTGCGGCTCTTTGACCACATCGTAGCCCATCACGCTGATGCTGCCCGAAGTCAGGCGGTTGAGTCCGGCCATGGCAGAAATCAGCGTGGTTTTGCCCGCACCGTTCGGCCCCAACAGCGCAAAAAACTCGCCTTGTTCGACCGTAAAAGAAACGTCGTTCAGGGCGGTGAAACCGTTGGCATAGGTTTTGACAGCATGGCGGATATCGATGGCGTGCATGAGTATGTGGTTTTCTGATGATGGTTGTTAAAGGCGTATTTTAGCAGAAACGTTATGCGTGGTCGGCATGAAGGTGGTTTGGATACATAAAGGCCGTCTGAAGGGTCTCGGGTTTTGTTTTCAGACGGCCTTTACTTTTAAGACGCAGCCATGGCCGAAGTTTGCTCCGCTTCGGCCGCCTCAGTTTGATGATGCAAGGCTTGGTAACAGGGTTGCAGTTGGCGGGCAATCAGGCTCAGTTGCTGCCACAAAATATGCCTTTGGCGGTCGGCGGTAAGGTTGCGCAAGGCTTCCAAGTCGTGCAGCAGTTGGGTTAAGGCCGTCTGAAAATCGGCGGCGGTTTGCTGCGGCATGTGTTTCAACAGCGCGGCGATTTGGCGGGCAGTTTGGTAGAACGCGGCGGTAAAGGCCGGATCGGTTTCTTGTGCCATCTCGTTGCGGTAGGCGCCGAGTGCGGAAATGTAGCCAGTCAGCGCGTAATTGGTTTTTAACAGATTAAAGCCGTCTGAAAGTTGCTCGCCGTATTTGTCCGGCTCGCTGCTCATGTCGGACAAGGTGCTGCTCAGGGCGGTGATGCGCTCGTGGGCTTGGCGGCGCACGGTGCGGTAGCTGACATCGTCGCTGCCGCCGTGTTGCAGTTGCTCGAGAATTTTATCCAGATAAGCACCGTTGCCGGAGACGGCCAACGCGGCTGTGCGGTCGAGCGTGAGGTAGCGCCAGTCCGGCCACAGATACGACACCGCCGCCCACGCCATCACCGAGCCGATGATGGTGTCGATAATCCGCCACGGCATGGCGGCGTACACATCGAGTCCGGCCAAGGAAAAACTGGTTAAGGCTTGGATGGTGATGAAAAAGGTCGAGAAGCTGTATTTGTAGCTGCGGCTCATGAAAAACAGGGTGGTGCAGGCGATGACAATCCACAGCTTGGTTTCCAACGATGGCGTGAAATACGGTACCAACGAGCCGACTACTACGCCCAAAATTGTGCCGGCGATGCGGTGGTATACGCGGTTTTTGGTGGCGGAATAGTTGGGTTGGCACACAAACAGCGCGGTCAGCAAAATCCAGTAGCCCAGATTGAGATTGAGGATTTCAACCACGGCGCAGGCCACGGCCACCACCAGCGACAGGCGCACGGCATGGCGGAACACGGTGGATTCCAAATTTAATTGGCTTTTCACGCTTTGCCAAACGTGTTTCAAACCGTTGTGGCTTTCCACGGCGGCGATGCGGGTCACGTCAGATTCGCCTTCAAGCGCAGCGTGGTTGTCGCTGTGTTCCAATTGCTTGAGTTGGTGATCGACGCTGCTTAAATTGTTGAGCAATTGGCGGATATTGTGCACTTCGTGGCTGTCGGGGTGGCCGTCTGAAAACCATTGCAAGGATTGGCGGCAGCCTTCCATCGCGCGGCCGAGGCGTTTGCTGTAATGGTAGTCTTTGCCGCTGCGTAAGGCTCCGGCCACATTGCGGCAGGCCTGCCCCTGCATTTCCAGCAGGCGGTGGATGCGGAAAATCAGGTCGGTGTTTTTCAGTTTGTCGGCCAGCTCGCGGTAATCGACGTGTGCCGAGCTGATGCGTTCATGAATGTCTTGCGCGGTGAAGTAGTAGCGCAGCATACGGGCGGTGCGCGGGTGGCGGTGCTGGCCGCGCATACGGTAAAACAGCGCGGCGCGGCATTGGTTGAAGGCAGCAATCACGCCGGTGTTGCGCATGGCCAAGTCGATTTGGCGGTTGCCTAGCCATGCAGCTTCGTCGGGGTCGAAAAAGTCGGCCTTGGCATCGAAATAATCGCCCAAGCTTTCATAAGCATCGGCCACGCGTTCCTGCACCGGACGATGCGGGAACATCATTTGGAAAACCAGCGTGCAGGTGCTGTATAACACCGTGCCCAATAGAATCATCAGCGGATTGGTCAGCCAAAAGGTTTCCGGCGTGTAGGTCAGCGAGGTGTAAGTCGCCACCGCCAGCGAGCCGAACGCAAAAGTGCGGTAGCGTTGGCCGACCGCGCCCAACAGCGTGAAGAAAAACGTCATCGCGGTCATGGCAGCGATAAACGGCCAGCCGGTGCCGAGCGTGAGTTGCGCAGATAAAGAGGCGATGGTAAACAATATCACCGTAATCACAATGTTTTTCAGACGGCCTGTTAAGCGGTTGTCCAAATCGACCAAACCGCCGGCAATGATGCCCAACACAAACGGCATCGCCAGCGCGGGCATGTCGATATACCAAACGCTGGTGGCGGCAATGAGCACGCTGATAAACACGGGCAACGACGTCATAATCAACGGCTTGAGCGGCGGGGTTCTCATGATGATGCGGGCATAAGGTGAAATAAACAGAATTTTAGCAGGAATCGGCAGGCCGCACCGAAACGGCGGGCAAAAAAAAATCCCGAACATGAGTCGGGAGGGTAAAACAAACAAGTAGGACTTGTGTTGTTCAACTGAAAGGTGTGTGTTTGAAAGCGTTATTGTAGACAAAATCGGTTTTAGAATAAATTCACTAGAAGAAATGCAGCGTTAACAAATAGGAAACAATTAAGGTTTCAGGCCGTCTGAAAGTGATTGAATCTTTTAGACGGCCTGTTGCTTACATCAAATTCAAATCACTGATGCGGTCGAACAAGCGTTCCGGCTCGTTGCCTTCTTCGTGCAATTGAATGCGCAAACGCAAATCGTTGGCCGAATCGGCTTGGCGCAAGGCTTCGTCGTATTCGATGTGGCCTTGGGTGTAGAGATTGAACAAATGCTGGTCGAAAGTTTGCATGCCGTCGCCGGAAGCGCGATCCATCAGGCCGCGGATTTCCATCAGTTCGCCTTTGAAAATCAAATCCTGCATGGCAGGGGTGTTGAGCAGCAAATCGATCGCGGCGGTGCGCTGGGTGCGGTTTTTCTTAATCGCCAAACGCTGGCCGATGATGCCGGTCAGGTTTAAGGCCAAGTCCATTAATACTTGTTTTTGGCGCTCTTCCGGATAGAAGTTGATGATGCGCTCGATGGTTTGCGATGCGCTGTTGGCGTGGATGGTGAACACGCACAAGTGGCCGGTTTGTGCCAACTGCATGGCGTATTCCATGCTCTCCGCGCTGCGCACCTCACCGATACACACCACGTCAGGTGCTTGGCGCATGGCGTTTTGGATGGCGGTTTTCCAATCCGGCGTGTCGATGCCGATTTCGCGCTGGGTGAAAATGCAGCGGCGTGGTTTGTAGATAAACTCAATCGGGTCTTCGATGGTCACAACGTGGCCGGGGATTTTGTTGTTGCGGTAGTTGAGCATCGAGGCCATCGTGGTCGATTTACCCGAGCCGGTCGGACCCGCCAAAATCAGCAAACCGCGCGGGGCGAGCGCCAAATCTTTAGTTTTTTCCGGCAAGCCCAACACTTCCATTTCGGGAATTTCTTGGTTGATGCGGCGCAACACCAAGCCGACACGGCCTTGCTCGTGATAGGCATTGACACGGTAACGCGTGTTGCTGCGCGATTGCACGGAATAGTTGAGCTCCCATTCGCGGTTGAAAGTTTCCAACTGCTCGGGGTTCATGGTGGATTCGACGATTTGCGCGGTTTCTTCGCCGGTTAAGGCTTTGTGCGGCACAGGGGTCAACACGCCGCTCACTTTCATTGATGGCGGGAAACCGGCGCTGATGAAAATATCCGAGGCTTTGCGGTTTTCTGCTTCGACACACATGCGGTCGAGCAGGGGATGCAAATGCGTGCCGATTTCGGCCGGCGTTGGGATATGCGGGGCTTGGTTTTTTTGCGAATACGCCTGCACCATTTCGGAAAGCAGATCGTGTAAAGGATTATTGTCGCTCATGGTTTGTCCATTGTCTTTTCAGACGGCCTTGAAATAAAAAGGCCGTCTGAAACCATAAATTAAAGAATCATTGTGTCGCTGTTTTGCGCTTTGCTGCGGGCGGCTTCGTGGCTGATGGTGCCTTGACGCAGCAGGTTTTGCAGCGCTTGGTCGAGCGTTTGCATGCCGTGTGATTGGCCGGTTTGCAGCGCAGATTGGATTTGCGCGATTTTGTTTTCGCGAATCAGGTTGCGCACGGCAGGGGTGGAAATCAGGATTTCATGCGCTGCCACACGGCCGTTGCCGTCGCGGGTTTTCAAAAGGGTTTGCGAGATCACGGCACGCAGCGATTCGGAAAGCATAGAGCGCACCATTTCTTTTTCGCCTGCAGGGAATACGTCGACAATACGGTCGATGGTTTTGGCCGCGCCGGTGGTGTGCAATGTGCCAAATACTAAGTGACCGGTTTCGGCAGCGGTCAAGGCCAAGCTGATGGTTTCAGGGTCGCGCATCTCACCAATCAGAATCACATCCGGGTCTTCACGCAGGGCAGAGCGCAGCGCGTTGTGAAAGCTGTGGGTGTGTTGGTGTAATTCGCGCTGGTTAATCAGGGCTTTTTTGCTTTGATGCACAAACTCAATTGGGTCTTCGATGGTCAGAATGTGCGCCGGTTGGGTTTCGTTGATGTAGTTGATCATCGCCGCCAAAGTGGTCGATTTACCCGAGCCGGTCGGGCCGGTCACCAACACCAAGCCGCGCGGGTTATCGGCGATTTTTTGGAAAATACGCGGCGCGCGCAATTCTTCTAAGGTCAATACGCTGCTGGGAATGGTACGGAACACCGCTGCAGGGCCGCGCTCGGTGGTGAATGCGTTCACACGGAAACGCGCGACATTAGGTAATTCAAACGAAAAATCGACTTCTAAATCCTGCTGATACAGTTTGCGCTGGTGGTCGTTCATGACCGAAGTGACCATGGTGCCGACTTCTTCGGCATCCATTTCCGGTAAGTTGATGCGGCGGATGTCGCCGTGAACGCGGATCATCGGGGACATTGCCGAGCTTAAGTGAAGGTCGGACGCTTTGTTCTTCACGCCGAACGCCAGTAAGTCTGTAATCTGCATAATGTGGCCTTATTGGTTTAGAATAGTAAATCGGTTTATTTTAAATACATAATATCGTTCAACCAAGCAAATTTTGTAAAAAGGCCGCAAATGGCCGGATAAAGGAAAGAATCATGTCGGGATTGCAACAACATTATCAAGCCATTTTAAACGACATCGCCCAAGCAGCCGAAGCAGCAGGCCGTCTGAAAGAATCGGTGCAGCTGGTGGCGGTGAGCAAAACCTTTCCGGCTGAAGACATCCGCGAAGTATATGCCGCAGGACAGCGCGATTTCGGCGAAAACTACATTCAGGAATGGTATGACAAAACGCAAACGCTCGCCGATTTGCCCGACATCGTGTGGCACATCATCGGCGATGTGCAATCAAACAAAACCAAATACGTTGCCGAGCGCGCGCATTGGCTGCACACGGTAGGTCGTCTGAAAACTGCGCAGCGCATCAGCAATCAAAGGCCGTCTGAAATGCCGCCGCTGCAAGTGTGTATTGAAGTGAACATCGCCGCTGAAGAAGCCAAGCACGGTGTGCCGCCGGAAGAAGCGGTGGCTTTGGCGGTGGAAGTGGCGAAGTTGCCGAATATTGAAGTGCGCGGTTTGATGTGTGTGGCGAAGGCCGACAGCAGCGATGACGAATTGCGCCAGCAGTTTGCGACCATGCAGCAATTATTGGCGGATGTGAACGCAGCAGGTGTGAAGGCAGATGTGTTGTCGATGGGCATGTCGGGCGATATGCGGATTGCGGTAGAATGCGGGGCAACCCATGTACGCATCGGCAGCGCGATTTTCGGCCAGCGCGATTACAGTAAATAAAGGTCTCAGGCCGTCTGAAAACCATTCACTACTTTCAGACGGCCACAATATATATAGAGAGAGTAACGAAAGGCAAGCAACATGAACGTATTCTTCTTAGGCGGCGGCCACATGGCAGCGGCGATTGCCGGCGGTTTGGTGAAGCAGGGCGGGTATCAGGTGCATATCGCCAACCGCGGCGCAGAAAAGCGCGAACGTTTGGCTAAGGAATTGGGTGTTAGCGTATCGGAGAAACTGCCGCCATTGTCTGCAAACGATGTGCTGGTGTTGGCGGTTAAGCCGCAAGACATGCAGGCTGCGTGTGAATATGTGCAAACCAACGGCGCATTGGTGCTGTCGGTCGCAGCCGGTTTGAGCATCGAAACCTTAAGCCGTTATCTGCAAGGCAACCGCCGTATTGTTCGCACCATGCCCAATGTGCCCAGCCAAATCGGTTTAGGGATTACCGGTATGTACGCGGCTGAAGAAGCGAGTGACGCAGACAAGCAAACCGCCGATGCCATCATGCGCGCCGTCGGCCAAACGGTGTGGCTCGATGACGAAACGCAAATGCACGCCATCACCGGCATCAGCGGCAGCGGCAGCGGCTATGTGTTTTATTTGCTGAATGCGTTGCAACAAGCCGCGCTGGCACAAGGTTTCGATGCTGAGCAAGCCCGCAGCCTGACTTTGGCAACATTCAAAGGCGCGGTTGAATTGGCCGAACAAAGCGGCGCATCGTTTGAAGATTTGCGCCGGAGCGTGATGTCGAAAGGTGGCACCACCATGGAAGCCTACAATGTGTTTGACAAACGTGGTGTCACCGAATCGATAGTAGAAGGGGTAGAAGCCTGCGTAGTCCGTTCGCAAGAAATTTCACAACAATTCGAGGCCGTCTGAAAACATGAAAGCCGATTTATTGTTATTACTGGCCGATGGTTTGGTGATTGTGATGGTAGCGCGGTGCCTGTTGCATTGGGCGAAATTGGATGCCAATCATCCGCTGGCCGCCTTTTGCCGTCAAACCACCGATTGGCTGGTTAAGCCCTTACACAAAGTCGCACCTGCTGCCGGCCGTTGGGATACGGCCTGCCTGTTGGCCGGATTGCTGGTGTATTACATTGTCTATATGGTGATGACGTGGGTAGAGTTGCCCGGCAGCATCAGTGGCAAAATCATGGCAGCGAATTTTATTTTTGCGCTGATTGGCATGCTGAAAGCCGTAGCCTATGTTTTGCTGTTTGGCCTAATTATCCGTATGCTGCTCAGTTTCCAGAATCCGTATTCGCCGCTGGTTGTGGTGTTGCAGCGTATTTTTGAACCGGTGTCGCGCCCGTTTGCATTCCTGCGCATTGGCCGCTACGACTTTTCCGGTAGTGTGGTGGCGTTGGTCTTGTGGTTTATGTTGGTGGATTTTTTGCCGAAACTGGTCAGCAGTGTGAATTTGTGGCTGCTGCGTTAATCAGTGTGTTTTGGAATGAAAAATTGAATGATGTCGCAACTATGCCAAAAACATGTTATTTAAGTGCAAAAAAGTGCAAAGCGGGCAGCCGAGCGCAACGCACCGAAAAAAAACATGTTATGATACGGAATTTTTGAAAGCACAACCTTTCAAAAATGAATAAAAAATAAGCGGTTGTGAGCAGAAACAGAAGTTTCCGATTATTAGAGAAAGAAATTATTATGGCAAAGCTGACAGAACAAGACATTTTAAAATGGGACGGTCCGGAAGATGATTACATGAATGCCGACCAATTGGCATTCTTCCGAGAGTTGCTCGTCAAAATGCAAGATGAGTTGATTCAAAACGCAACAGTCACCACCAGCCATCTGCAAGAACACGAATCCGCTCCCGATCCTGCCGACCGTGCAACGCAAGAAGAAGAATACGCTTTAGAATTGCGTACACGCGATCGCGAGCGCAAACTCTTGGCCAAAGTACAAGCCACCATCCGCAGCATTGACGAAGGCGATTATGGTTTCTGTACCGATACTGGTGAGCCAATCGGTTTGAAACGTTTGCTGGCACGCCCGACCGCAACATTGTCTGTTGAAGCGCAAGAGCGTCGTGAGCGAATGAAAAAACAATTCGCCGATTAAGTTATCGTTAAGTATATTCAAAAGGCCGTCTGAAACGTTTCAGACGGCCTGAGACCTTTGCAAAACCCCTCTTAAATCCCATGTAAAGTAACTATAGTTACCAAGCGGCATAATACTTCCCAAACACCCTAAAATCCTCTAAATTCCCTTTAAGCCGAATTTAGAGGATTTTCTTCATGAGCAGCTTCTTCAAACAAACCGTCGAAACTATCGTTGGTAAAGACCCCGACCGCTTTCCCTTGCTCAAAATTCAGCTCATTATCGACTGGCAGCCCATTGCCGATTATCTCGAACAACAAAAAGGCCGCTATGCCCGTCATCACGGCGGCCGCCCCGCCTATTCATTATTGTCCATGTTTAAAGCCGTCTTACTCGGCCAATGGCACAGCCTGTCCGACCCCGAACTCGAACACAGTCTCATTACCCGTATCGACTTTTATCTCTTCTGCGGTTTTGACGAACTCAACACCCCCGACCACAGCACACTGTGCCGTTACCGCAACTGGCTGGCACAAAACAATCTACTTGCCGAATTACTGGATTTGATTAACCGCCAATTAACCGACAAAGGCTTAAAAATCCAACATGCCAAAGCAGCCGTTATTGACGCCACCATAATCCAAACAGCCAGCGGCAAACAGCGACGGGCGATTGAAACTGATGAAAACGGTGTGGTTTCAGAAAACACTCCCAGCAAAGACCAAGATGCCCGCTGGGTGAAGAAGGACGGTAAGTTCAAACTCGGCTACAAACAACATACCCGTACCGATCATGAAGGCTATATCGAGAAACTGCACATCAGTCCGGCCAACGAACACGAATGCAATCACTTTGAACCGTTGCTGCAAGATATTGCCGAAGGCACCAAGGTTTATGCTGACAAAGGATATGACAGTAAAGCCAATCGAGCCTTACTGCAACAAAAAGGACTTTCAGACGGCATTATGCGTAAGGCGCACCGGGGTCATCCGTTAACTGAAGAAGATAAGGCAAGAAATAAGCAATTGTCGAAAACGCGTTATGTGGTGGAACAGAGCTTTGGTACGCTACACCGTAAATTCCGCTACCACCGTGCGGCTTATTTCGGCTTATTGAAAGTGACTGCGCAAAGTCATTTGAAAGCGATTTGTATCAACCTGCTGAAAGCTGCCAACAGGCTTCGTGTGTCTGCTGCCGCGTGAAAAGGGGGAAATGTGCCCGAGAATAGGGAATTTTAGGTAATGATTGGGGATTTTATGTTGAAAAAAAGCTTACTTAGTAACCTAGGTAAGCTTTTTTGATGGTAGGTAGGGTTTTGCAAAGGTCTCGGCTTTTGTATATAGGCTGATAAGTTTGGGTAGTTGGAGTAGTTTTTTTGCAAATTAGTTGAAATTAAATTTGATTGTAAAACAGCGATTTGTTGGATTTTGTAGAAATTTGTTGTTTGTTGGAGTTGACGGTTTTGGGGGAGAGGGGTATAGTTCGGTTCTTCGCTGCTGACGCAGTGGCGAAACGAGCTGATAATTATAGCACGGTTGATTTGATTTTTCGATAAATTTTGAAAAAAGAGTTGACAAGCAGTTTGAGTGATGTATAATTCGGTTCTTGCTCTTTAACAAACAGATTACCGATAAGTGTGAGTGCGACAAGCCTCACACTGCGACAAAAACAGACAAGATGTAGATTTATCTATACTTTGTCAGTTTCTTTGAAGCAGACCAGAAGTTAAATAAGTTAGAGATTAAACATAAGAGTTTGATCCTGGCTCAGATTGAACGCTGGCGGCATGCTTTACACATGCAAGTCGGACGGCAGCACAGAGAAGCTTGCTTCTTGGGTGGCGAGTGGCGAACGGGTGAGTAATATATCGGAACGTACCGAGTAGTGGGGGATAACTAATCGAAAGATTAGCTAATACCGCATATTCTCTGAGGAGGAAAGCTGGGGACCTTCGGGCCTAGCGCTATTTGAGCGGCCGATATCTGATTAGCTAGTTGGTGGGGTAAAGGCCTACCAAGGCGACGATCAGTAGCGGGTCTGAGAGGATGATCCGCCACACTGGGACTGAGACACGGCCCAGACTCCTACGGGAGGCAGCAGTGGGGAATTTTGGACAATGGGCGCAAGCCTGATCCAGCCATGCCGCGTGTATGAAGAAGGCCTTCGGGTTGTAAAGTACTTTTGTCAGGGAAGAAAAGCATAGTGCTAATATCACTGTGTGATGACGGTACCTGAAGAATAAGCACCGGCTAACTACGTGCCAGCAGCCGCGGTAATACGTAGGGTGCGAGCGTTAATCGGAATTACTGGGCGTAAAGCGAGCGCAGACGGTTAGTTAAGCAAGATGTGAAATCCCCGGGCTCAACCTGGGAACTGCGTTTTGAACTGGCTAGCTAGAGTGTGTCAGAGGGGGGTAGAATTCCACGTGTAGCAGTGAAATGCGTAGAGATGTGGAGGAATACCGATGGCGAAGGCAGCCCCCTGGGATAACACTGACGTTCATGCTCGAAAGCGTGGGTAGCAAACAGGATTAGATACCCTGGTAGTCCACGCCCTAAACGATGTCAATTAGCTGTTGGGCAACTTGATTGCTTAGTAGCGTAGCTAACGCGTGAAATTGACCGCCTGGGGAGTACGGTCGCAAGATTAAAACTCAAAGGAATTGACGGGGACCCGCACAAGCGGTGGATGATGTGGATTAATTCGATGCAACGCGAAGAACCTTACCTGGTCTTGACATGTACGGAATCCTCCAGAGACGGAGGAGTGCCTTCGGGAACCGTAACACAGGTGCTGCATGGCTGTCGTCAGCTCGTGTCGTGAGATGTTGGGTTAAGTCCCGCAACGAGCGCAACCCTTGTCATTAGTTGCCATCATTCAGTTGGGCACTCTAATGAGACTGCCGGTGACAAGCCGGAGGAAGGTGGGGATGACGTCAAGTCCTCATGGCCCTTATGACCAGGGCTTCACACGTCATACAATGGTCGGTACAGAGGGTAGCCAAGCCGCGAGGTGGAGCCAATCTCACAAAACCGATCGTAGTCCGGATTGCACTCTGCAACTCGAGTGCATGAAGTCGGAATCGCTAGTAATCGCAGGTCAGCATACTGCGGTGAATACGTTCCCGGGTCTTGTACACACCGCCCGTCACACCATGGGAGTGGGGGATACCAGAAGTAGATAGGGTAACCGTAAGGAGCCCGTTTACCACGGTATGCTTCATGACTGGGGTGAAGTCGTAACAAGGTAGCCGTAGGGGAACCTGCGGCTGGATCACCTCCTTTCTAGAGAAAAGAAGAGGCTTCTCGCATTCACACTTATCGGTAAACTGTAGAAGATGCAAAAGATATTGAGAGATTGAAAAAGAACGGTTTAAAAGCTGAACTTAAACGATTTCAAAATAACGACCTTGGGTTTGTAGCTCAGCTGGTTAGAGCACACGCTTGATAAGCGTGGGGTCGGAGGTTCAAGTCCTCCCAGACCCACCACAACTCATACTGGGGGCATAGCTCAGTTGGTAGAGCACCTGCTTTGCAAGCAGGGGGTCATCGGTTCGATCCCGTTTGCCTCCACCACACACTTCCCAAATCAAAGTCAGTTGGCAGAAGTTAAATAAAAAAGCGCTTAGCGCTGATTTTTTGTTTAACGACTGAAAAAGCTTGACTGCAAAAAGAAGGCTGATATAATGGCCAGCTCATTTTGATTTGCGAAGTCAATAGCAATATTGAAAAGCATCGATCTTTAACAAATTGGAAAGCCGAAATCAACAAACAAAGACAATGTTGATTTACTTTGACAATTAGCTATTTGCAAATGGCTGATTGTTGTGAAGAAGTAAATCACAGTATTTGGGTGATGATTGTATCGACTTAACCCTGAAACACAAAAGGCAGGGTTAAGACACAACAAAGCAGTAAGCTTTATCAAAGTAAAAACATCTAGTTCCACTACTTGTCAACGGTAGTGCGGATTAAGTCAAAGAGGTTCTTGAAATGATAGAGTCAAGTGAATAAGTGCATCAGGTGGATGCCTTGGCGATGATAGGCGACGAAGGACGTGTAAGCCTGCGAAAAGCGTGGGGGAGCTGGCAATAAAGCTTTGATCCCGCGATGTCCGAATGGGGAAACCCACTGCATACTGTGCAGTATCCTAAGCTGAATACATAGGCTTAGAGAAGCGAACCCGGAGAACTGAACCATCTAAGTACCCGGAGGAAAAGAAATCAACCGAGATTCCGCAAGTAGTGGCGAGCGAACGCGGAGGAGCCTGTACGTGATAATTGTTGAGATAGAAGAACAAGCTGGGAAGCTTGACCATAGTGGGTGATAGTCCCGTATTCGAAATCTGATCAATGGTACTAAGCGTACGACAAGTAGGGCGGGACACGTGAAATCCTGTCTGAATATGGGGGGACCATCCTCCAAGGCTAAATACTCATCATCGACCGATAGTGAACCAGTACCGTGAGGGAAAGGCGAAAAGAACCCCGGGAGGGGAGTGAAATAGAACCTGAAACCTGATGCATACAAACAGTGGGAGCGGACATGTTCCGTGACTGCGTACCTTTTGTATAATGGGTCAACGACTTACGTTCAGTAGCGAGCTTAACCGAATAGGGGAGGCGTAGGGAAACCGAGTCTTAATAGGGCGAATAGTTGCTGGGCGTAGACCCGAAACCGAGTGATCTATCCATGGCCAGGATGAAGGTGCGGTAACACGCACTGGAGGTCCGAACCCACGCATGTTGCAAAATGCGGGGATGAGCTGTGGATAGGGGTGAAAGGCTAAACAAACTCGGAGATAGCTGGTTCTCCCCGAAAACTATTTAGGTAGTGCCTCGAGTATGAGACTGATGGGGGTAAAGCACTGTTATGGCTAGGGGGTTATTGCAACTTACCAACCCATGGCAAACTAAGAATACCATCAAGTTGCTCCTCGGGAGACAGACAGCGGGTGCTAACGTCCGTTGTCAAGAGGGAAACAACCCAGACCGCCAGCTAAGGTCCCAAATGATAGATTAAGTGGTAAACGAAGTGGGAAGGCCCAGACAGCCAGGATGTTGGCTTAGAAGCAGCCATCATTTAAAGAAAGCGTAATAGCTCACTGGTCGAGTCGTCCTGCGCGGAAGATGTAACGGGGCTCAAATCTATAACCGAAGCTGCGGATACGTGTTTACACGTATGGTAGGGGAGCGTTCTGTAGGCCGAAGAAGGTGCATTGAGAAGTGTGCTGGAGGTATCAGAAGTGCGAATGTTGACATGAGTAGCGATAAAGCGGGTGAAAAGCCCGCTCGCCGAAAGCCCAAGGTTTCCTACGCAACGTTCATCGGCGTAGGGTGAGTCGGCCCCTAAGGCGAGGCAGAAATGCGTAGTCGATGGGAAACAGGTTAATATTCCTGTACTTTGATTCAATGCGATGTGGGGACGGAGAAGGTTAGGTTAGCAAACTGTTGGAATAGTTTGTTTAAGCCGGTAGGTGGAAGACTTAGGCAAATCCGGGTCTTCTTAACACCGAGAAGTGATGACGAGGCACCAAGGTGCTGAAGTAACCGATACCACGCTTCCAGGAAAAGCCACTAAGCTTCAGTTGAATCAGAACCGTACCGCAAACCGACACAGGTGGGCAGGATGAGAATTCTAAGGCGCTTGAGAGAACTCAGGAGAAGGAACTCGGCAAATTGATACCGTAACTTCGGGAGAAGGTATGCCCTTCGATGTGAAAGACTTGCTCTGTAAGCATTGGAGGGTCGCAGAGAATAGGTGGCTGCGACTGTTTATTAAAAACACAGCACTCTGCTAACACGAAAGTGGACGTATAGGGTGTGACGCCTGCCCGGTGCTGGAAGGTTAATTGAAGATGTGCAAGCATCGGATCGAAGCCCCAGTAAACGGCGGCCGTAACTATAACGGTCCTAAGGTAGCGAAATTCCTTGTCGGGTAAGTTCCGACCCGCACGAATGGCGTAACGATGGCCACACTGTCTCCTCCTGAGACTCAGCGAAGTTGAAGTGGTTGTGAAGATGCAATCTACCCGCTGCTAGACGGAAAGACCCCGTGAACCTTTACTGTAGCTTTGCATTGGACTTTGAAGTCACTTGTGTAGGATAGGTGGGAGGCTTAGAAGCAGAGACGCTAGTTTCTGTGGAGCCGTCCTTGAAATACCACCCTGGTGACTTTGAGGTTCTAACCCAGACCCGTAATCCGGGTCGGGGACCGTGCATGGTAGGCAGTTTGACTGGGGCGGTCTCCTCCCAAAGAGTAACGGAGGAGTTCGAAGGTTACCTAGGTCCGGTCGGAAATCGGACTGATAGTGCAATGGCAAAAGGTAGCTTAACTGCGAGACCGACAAGTCGAGCAGGTGCGAAAGCAGGACATAGTGATCCGGTGGTTCTGTATGGAAGGGCCATCGCTCAACGGATAAAAGGTACTCCGGGGATAACAGGCTGATTCCGCCCAAGAGTTCATATCGACGGCGGAGTTTGGCACCTCGATGTCGGCTCATCACATCCTGGGGCTGTAGTCGGTCCCAAGGGTATGGCTGTTCGCCATTTAAAGTGGTACGTGAGCTGGGTTTAAAACGTCGTGAGACAGTTTGGTCCCTATCTGCAGTGGGCGTTGGAAGTTTGACGGGGGCTGCTCCTAGTACGAGAGGACCGGAGTGGACGAACCTCTGGTGTACCGGTTGTCACGCCAGTGGCATAGCCGGGTAGCTAAGTTCGGAAGAGATAAGCGCTGAAAGCATCTAAGCGCGAAACTCGCCTGAAGATGAGACTTCCCTGAGGATTTAATCCTCCTAAAGAGTCGTTCGAGACCAGGACGTTGATAGGTCGGGTGTGGAAGCGCAGTAATGTGTGAAGCTAACCGATACTAATTGCTCGTGAGGCTTGACTCTATCATTTGAAGAACTTCAAAGATAAAAGCTTACTGATGATTCAGTCATCACCAACAGTTGATTAAAGAATAAATAAGTGCAGGAGACTGCATAACGGCTTACCGATTTGTACAGTTTAAGTTTGGCGGCCATAGCGAGTTGGTCCCACGCCTTCCCATCCCGAACAGGACCGTGAAACGACTCAGCGCCGATGATAGTGTGGTTCTTCCATGTGAAAGTAGGTCACTGCCAAACACCCATTCCGAAGCCTCTGATGAATGTCAGAGGCTTCTTTACGTTTGATACAACTGTAACTAAGTAAAAGCGTGGTCATGATGAAACAGTCATGAAATAATCAGTAGATAATATTTGCATTATTAATATTGAGTAAATATAATCTACGATACTATCAACACATTCAGGAGAAAACGCATGAATCCGATGAAGAAAATCATCTTCTACGCACTGACCACTTTAGTTGCTTCTGTCTCTGCTGCCGCAGTGAATGTCAACACCGCCTCCGAAAGCGAACTGACGGCACTGCCGGGTGTAGGCCCTGCCAAAGCCAAAGCGATTGTAGAGTATCGCAAACAGCATGGTAGCTTTAAGACCTTGGACGAACTGAAAAACGTCAAAGGCATTGGTGAAGGAATCTTCTCGAAATTAAAGAATGAAGCCACTGTCGCTGCGCCGGCTAAGAAAGCTGCTCAGCCTGCTGTTAAGAAGTAGCAGCAGGCTGGCTTATGAGAAAGAAGGACGCCGTCTGAAATACTTATTGGGTTCAGACGGCTTTTTGTTTGAGAGAGCAAAGGTTTATTTAAACAAAAATCGTTAGGGGCTTAGGAAGCAAAAATATTAAATTGGGTTATTTCGAAGCATCTTCATTAATATTTTACCTAAATCTTCATGCCGGTGGTTAAACCTAAACTCCGTTTCTTTGAGATGCAGATAAAACATCTCTTTGGAAATACCATGAAATTTAGCCAAACGCCCCTTAGCATAACTCCAAAAAGATTCAATACCATTGATATGTTGCTTTCCTCGAGCAAACTCATTGGAACCATGATGGACACGGTAATGCTTCTCATAGCCCATATCGACAAGACCGTCATATGCTTTCCAGCCGTCAGTATTGATTTCACTGTCAGCAGATATGTGACCACGTATGACCTTGATTAGTGAGGCTTTCGAAGCGTCGGGAACGATTTCCGTATAGACCACGCCATTGCGTTTCAGTATGCCAAATACGATGGTTTTACCTGACGCTCCGCGACCGCGCTTACCCCTGATACGTCGCGCACCAAAGTAAGATTCATCTAATTCGACCACACCGGACAGTGGTGAGCTTTGTTCGCACAGAGCAGCAATCCTGTGTCTGATTTTCAGGAAAATAGGATTGATACTGCGTACACTAATGCCGGTCATTTTAGCAGTATCGGAAGCGGTCAAATCAAGAGCGAAACAGCGGATTATTTCTCTAAACTTTTGCTCTGAAATTTTGCTGAACTTTTGATACTTATTTTTTAGTTTCATATTAGGAGCTTATCAGGTTTTTTGATGATTTTGCTTCCTAAGCCCCATCGTTAATCGCTTATATTCAAATAGGTTTGTTTGACTTAAAGAATATCGTTAGAGATAACGTGATCATCATGACTATCGCACTATTATTATTTTAGCAATACAAAAAGCCGTCTGAAATCATTGTTTCAGACGGCTTTTTGCATAAAAACTATTCAGCAAGTCACTGTCTCTATGAACAAATATTTATGCTGATTTTTTAAGCTTCTGCGCTTCATGTTAGGTTTGGGCGCTCGGTGCAGGTAAAGCTTTATGTAAGCGATACCAACCAAATAAGCGATATAAGCAAAGTAAAGCAATGGCCGGTAAGCATAGGGCGCTGATTAAATAGCGGATATTGTTAAAATTGAATACATTATCGCCGGATAAAAGCGATGTGATTGCCCAAAACCACTCCCATAGCGAGGGCAGACTAAACGCTAATACGGCAATCAGCCCTAATGTTCTGAAAATGCCGATGGGTAAGATTTTTTTTTGTAATACGGTTCGGTTGAGTTGTAATAGAACGATTAAGCCAAAGCCAATGATGAGAATCATCCCGCCATTGGAGACAACCTGCAGGCTGCTGAAAGCAATATCGGGTGTAACGGTGTCGGTTTGTGCTTGGCTGGATTGACGATTCATGCTTTGGGAAATATTTAAACCGAGGCCGTAAATCATGTCTGCTAGAATAATCCAAATCGGGAGAGAGGTAAGTAAGCGGTTCATTATTGATGAAAAATTAATGTATAAATTACAAAAATATAATACATTATTCAGTACAAATTTGGCTATTTGCCCATGTAAAAAATATGTATTAAGTGACAAACTATAATGGTTTATGTGCTATTTGATAAAAGTATGCCGTTGCAGCAGGCTATAAATTTTACTTTGCGATGGCAAGATTGAAAAAGATTACTAAAAGTTTGGTTTGAATCACAAATTCTGTAATTTTATACCAAAATAAAAGAATTTCAGGTTACAATTTGTTTCTTAATAACAGTAGGCTTACCAGAAAGGATGTCAATGAATACCGTCAAACGTGACTTAACCCGTATCAGCCACAATACTAAAATTGTGGCCACCTTGGGCCCCGGTAGTAATGATGTTCAATTGCTTGAAGACATGATTCGTGTGGGTGGCTTGAATGTCGTTCGTTTTAATTTCAGCCATGGCACCGCAGAATTTCATCAAGAAAATGCGCGCATTGTGCGTGAGGCAGCCAAACGTTCCGGACAAGAAATTGCGATTTTAGCCGACTTGCAAGGGCCTAAAATCCGTGTAGGTAAAATTGCCGGTGGCAGCATTCAGTTGAATCAGGGTGAAAAACTGGTTTTGGATGCGGCGCTGGAAGAAGAAGGTACGCGTGAAGCGGTGGGTTTGGATTACCGTGATTTACCGAATGATGTGAAGCCGGGTGATGTATTGTGGTTGGATGATGGCTTATTGACGTTGACCGTGGATTCAGTTGAAGGAAGTAAAATTATTACAACTGTGGCTAATAGTCATGTATTAAAAAGCAACAAAGGCATCAATAAGCCGGGTGGCGGTTTGTCGGCCGGTGCGTTAACCGAAAAAGATTTCCGCGATTTGAAAACCGCCATTGCCATTGGTTGCGATTATTTAGCCATCAGCTTTGTTAAATCGGCTGAAGATTTGCATCTTGCCCGTGCCAAAGTGGAAGAAGAAATGCAGGGTAGCAATGCAGTTCGTCCGGGCTTGGTATCAAAAATCGAACGCGTGGAAGCGATTGAAAACTTGGATGAAATTATTCTCGCTTCAGATGGCATTATGGTAGCACGTGGTGATTTGGCGGTAGAAGTTGGCCATGCGGCGGTGCCTGCACTGCAAAAACGCATGATTCGCCGTGCGCGTGAATTGCGCCGTTTCAGCATTACTGCTACTCAAATGATGGAAAGCATGATCACCAATCCGGTACCAACCCGCGCCGAAGTGAGTGATGTGGCCAATGCCGTATTGGATGGTACTGATGCCGTGATGTGTTCGGCAGAAACCGCAGTAGGTGCGTATCCGTTTGAAACCGTGACCCAAATGGCGATGATTTGTGCCGCGGCGGAAAAAGAGCAAGATTCGTTGAACGGCGTTTCTGAAGTGATTGAAGAAAAAGAAGCCGTCAGCACCAACTTGGCAATTGCCACCGGTGCGGTCAGCGTGGCGCGCGCTGTGCATGCCAAAGCGATTGTAGCTTTGACCGAAAGCGGTTCGACTGCTTTTGAAATCAGCCGTCACAATATCCAATTGCCGATTTTTGCGTTGACCCCAAGCATTTCGGCACAGCGCCGCATGGCCATGTATCGTGGTGTGCGTCCGATGATTTTGGCAACCAGCACCGACCACAATACCGCCCTGAACGAAGTGGAAGCCACCTTAATCGAGCACAATATTTTGAAATCTGGTGATCAATACATCATCACCAGCGGTTCGAAAATGCGTGAATCTGGTTCGACCAATATGCTGGAAGTGTTGCAAGTGAAGTAACTTTATGCCCGAAAGCAGGCTGTTTCAGCCTGCTTTTTTTGTGTTTTGCATAAAAGTAACACAATGTAATCGATAGATAGACAAAATGTAGAAAAAACTGTTATTCGCGCATAAGCTATTATAAAATCGAGCAGATACACTAATTTAAGTACACGGTCGTTTCAGACGGCCTTTTTTATGTTTTACGATACGATATTCATTATGGAAAAGTCTTTGAAAAAAATCAGCTTGGGCGTGGCCCTGGCATTTGCAGCCACCGCCGCCCAAGCTTCCGGCTATCATTTCGGTACCCAATCGGTAACCGCCCAAAGCACGGCCAATGCCGCCGCTGCCGAAGCGGCTGATGCCTCCACCATTTTCTACAATCCGGCCGGTTTGACTAAGCTGGAAAACCATGAAATTACCGCTACCATCAATGCCGTGGCGCCACACATCAAATACAGTGATGCCGAAGCGACTTATCGCCGTGGCGGTAAGGTAAACGGTGAAACCGGTGGCAAAATCACCGACGATATTGTGATTGCCCCGCATGTTTACGGCGCTTATAAAGTGAATGATGATGTCACCGTCGGTGTGGGCATGTATGTGCCGTTTGGCTCGTCAACCGAATACAGTAAAGATTCGGTATTGCGCCATCATTTAAACCAATTAGGCTTGACCACCATTGCCGTTGAGCCGGTGGTGGCCTATCAATTCCATCCGCAACATTCGATTGGTGTCGGTGCGATTGCTCAATATTCGACTGCGGAATTGCGTAAATATGCTGACTGGGATGCCAGTGGAGGGGTGAGTGAGAAAGCAGGATTCGATGCTACCGGCCACGCCGATGGCCATGCTGAAGTAAAAGGCAAAGACTGGGGCTTTGGCTACCAATTGGCGTGGATGTGGGATGTGAATGACCGTACTCGTGTCGGTGTGAATTACCGTTCGAAAGTTAGCCATACGCTTAAAGGTACGGCTGATTGGTATGCTGATGGAGCGGCTGTCAGTACGCCAAATCCTGTATTGGGCGGTCAATCGCTTTATGGTGCGGTTATTGGCCAGCCGACTTCACTCAATGCCGGTACGCCATTGGAGGGCCGTGGCTATGTGCCACATGAAAAAGCCTCAGTTAAAATCGTGACGCCTGAATCTTTGTCGGTGCACGGCATGTATAAAGCCACCGATAAGCTGAACCTGTTTGGTGATGTGACTTGGACGCGCCACAGCCGCTTCAACAAAGCCGAACTGGTCTTTGAAAACACCAAAAACATTGGCGGCGGCAACAAATCCGACCGCACCATCATCACCCCAAACTGGCGCAACACCTACAAAGTGGCCATCGGCGGTTCATACCAATACAGCGAGCCTTTACAACTGCGTGCCGGTATCGCCTTTGATCAAAGCCCGGTACGTGGTGCCGAAAGCCGCTTGAATACCTTGCCTGACGGCAACCGCATTTGGTATTCGGTGGGTGCCAAATACCAATACCGCAAAAACCATGTCTTCGACGTGGCCTACAGCCATATCCACATCAATGACACCAGTTTTAATGCAGCAGCGTCAACTGGTGACAATGTCGACAGCAAAGGCGCGGCAACGGCGAAATTCAACAATTATGCCAATATTTTAGGTGTGCAATACAGCTATAAATTCCGCTAAGATTGGAATAAACTAATTGTGCTGGTAATACAAACAAGCCGTCTGAAAAGGAAAAATTCTTTTCAGACGGCTTGTTTTATCGTTATCTCATTTCAAATCTGCTGGAAACACGCAAAAGATTAATTGCCGATGCGTGTGTGTGTAGTTTCCACGCCTGTTTTGATTTCGCCATACATTTCCGAGCTGCTGTTGCCCGATAAGCCACCGGCACAGGCAGAGAGCAGTAAAGCCAAGCCGATGGTGAGAAAAGTTTTCATGTTTTTTCCTTTATGATTCAATGTGATTTTAGCTAAAAGGCCGTCTGAAAGTTCAGACGGCCTTTGTGTTTATTTGGCGTCGCTGCGGAAATGATAGGCGCTGATTTCAAAACCGTTTTTGAAATACAGGCGGTGCGCATTCACGCGGTCTTGGCTGACATGCACATTTAGGTGGATTTTGGTTGCACCGACTTTGCCGCCGATTTTGCGCACTTCATCCAACAGGCGTGAAGCATAACCTTTGCGGCGGCTTTGCGGCATGGTAACGATGTCGTCGATGTGAATATGATGGCCGCTGGCCAGATTGTAGGTTTCATGAAAACCGACCACGGCCACGGCATTGTGTTTGCCTTCTTCAAAAATACCGAACAGGCGGTAACCGGCTGGGCGTTGTTGCTGATTAACTTGTTCGACAAAGCGGTTGATGTCGGTCAGGTTGGCGCGCAACATGCTTAAGGCAGCAAAGGCAGTGGCGGTTTCATCCGGCATGATTTCGCGCAACACGCTGTTGTCGGTAGCGGTAGCTTCACGTTGGGATTCGGCGGCGTGTTTCTCTTCAATCGCCTGCGTCAGCATCACTTTTTCATCAGGGTTGTTTTGCGCGGCTTGTTCTTCCAGTAAGGCTTTGCAGTCAATGATGCGTAAATCGTTATCGGAAGCGAAATCCATCAGAAAGCGGAACATCGGCGGATTGATGGTTTCCAGTTCTTTATCCACCGCCACGCAGCGTACTTTATCCACCAAAATCGGCCGTACCCATTTTGAGTAAGACAAGCGGTTGTCTTTGTCGAACGAAGACAGAATACCGCACAAACGTTCCGACCAGTCGCTCGGGCGGAAAACGCGGCCGGAGCTGGTGGTGCCATGAATGACAACTTCGTAAGGATTGCAAACTAACATGGTGTCTTCCTGAAAGATTGGTTCTTCACGAATTATAACTGACTAAGCGGCTTTTCTTCAAAACATTGCGGTAAAAAATTTTTACAAAATCAATAAGATTTGGTTGTGTGGGATCAAACTTCAGACGGCGAGCAGAAAAAAATCAAGGAATTTAAACCATAGTATGGCTTTATTTTTCATATAAATTTCATAATTTTCTTTATTTTTTAGCAGCCCGTTTCTTGTTATTATTTTTATTTTAAATAAAAACAAATTCTTAACTTATATTTTACGGGCGAGGGGATAATTTTATTTGTACAATTGTCAACAATATATTGCATCTTAGGTTAAATGAGTGTAATGTTTAATTACGTTAAATTGTTGACAATCTTGGAGGCGAGATGAAAAAAATTACGGCAATGATCAAACCTTTTAAATTGGACGATATGCGTGAAGCGCTCAGCAACATCGGTGTACACGGCATGACGGTCAGTGAGGTGAAAGGCTTCGGCCGCCAAAAAGGGCATACCGAAGTGTATCGCGGGGCGGAATATGCGGTGGATTTCATGCCCAAGGTGAAAGTGGAAATCGTGGCGGAAGACGAACGGGTTGGTCAAATCGTCGACATGATTTTGGAAACAGCGCGTACGGGTAAAGTCGGTGACGGCAAGATTTTTGTTGAAGCGGTTGAGCAGGTGATCCGTATCCGTACAGGCGAAACCGGCAACGAGGCCGTCTGAATCTGCAAGCATTGTTCAGACGGTCTGCAGCAAATCATCGAGAAGAAGAAAAGGACAAAAACATGAAAAAATTGGTATGGATGGCGGGTTTTTTACCCGCAGGTGCGATGGCGCACAATTTGGATTGGTGGCAACCGTTCAGCGCCATCGATTCGGGTGATACGGCTTGGGTGATGATGGCGGCGGCTTTGGTGCTGTTTATGACGCTGCCCGGCTTGGCTTTGTTTTACGGCGGCATGGTGCGCAAGAAAAACCTGCTCTCTACCATGATGCACAGTTTTTCCATCGCGGCTTTAATCAGCGTATTGTGGGTGGTGGCCGGTTATTCGTTGGCGTTTACGCCGGGCAATGCCTTTATCGGCGGCTTTGATCGGTTGTTTCTCAACGGCATGAGCATGGACATGGCCAAAGAGATGGTGACCGTATCGCCAAATGCAGGCTCGATTCCGGAAACGGTGTTTATGTTTTTCCAAATGACGTTTGCCATCATTTCCACTGCCATCATCACCGGCGCGTTTGCCGAGCGCATGAAATATTCGGCGATGATGCTGTTTTCCGGCATATGGTTTCTGCTGGTGTATGTGCCGACCGCGCATTGGGTATGGGGCGGCGGCTTTATGAGTGAAGGCGGCGTGTTTGATTACGCGGGCGGCACAGTGGTGCACATCAATGCCGGTGTGGCCGGCTTGGTAGCAGCGTTGGTGTTGGGCAAACGCGTGGGCTATGGCCGCGAAGCCATGCCGCCGCACAATATGGCTTTGACCTTAATCGGCGCGGCGATGTTGTGGTTTGGCTGGTTTGGTTTCAATGCCGGTTCGGCGGTGGCAGCCAATGCTTCGGCAGGCATGGCGATGGCGGTGACACAAATTTCGACCGCATTCGGTGCCATCACTTGGCTGATTTGTGAAAAACTGGCCGGACACAAACCTTCCGCGCTGGGTCTGGCTTCGGGCGCGGTGGCCGGTTTGGTCGGCATTACTCCGGCTGCAGGTTTTGTGGCAACCGGCGGTGCGATCATTATCGGTGTGGTGACGGCAATAGCGTGTTATGTGGCTGTAGCAGTGATTAAGCGCAAACTGGGCTATGACGATTCGCTTGATGCCTTCGGTATTCACGGTTTTGGCGGCATTGTTGGCGCAATCTTAACCGGCTTGGTGTTCGACAACCAAATCTTCGGCGGCGATGCGACCATTGGTTCGCAAGTGTGGATTCAAACCAAAGATGCCTTGACCACCATTGTGTACAGCGGCGTGATGAGCTGGGTGATTTTGAGAATCGTCGGCAAAATCTGTGGCGGCTTGCGTGTCGATAGAGACACCGAACGCGAAGGCTTGGATTTGACCATTCACGGTGAACGTGTTGAATAATTAAGAAAGGCCGTCTGAAATTCAGACGGCCTTTTATATTATTGAACAGGTTTCACTTCACGACACGCATTCACCGCGGCTTGTGTGCGGGCTTCGATATTTGGCAGCGGTATGCCGATAGACGCATTTTTTATTTCTTCGCGGGTAATCGAATCGGCCAGCTTCAGGCTGGCGCATTCACATAAGGCTTTGATTTCGGCTGTGTCGCCGCCGGCAGAATCCAAGCAGGATTGGGTGCTGCTTTTGATAAAGCCTCCACGAAAACCGGTGTAAAATTCTTCGTTGTCGGTGTAGGATTTGGCCGCTTCTTGCGAGCAGGCGGTGAGGGTCAGGACGAGTGCCAATGGCAGCAGAAAACGGAAACGCATCGTTTTTCCTTGGGGAAACATAAAAACCGATTATAGAGTAAAACCGCAGGTTTTTGCCATTTCAGACGGCCTGCTTGATGCGAATCAGGCCGTCTGAAAAAACACCTTGAAAAGCCATGGTGAATCTGTGCACACAGGCTGGGGATATGCGATAATAAGGCCGTCTGAACCCTCCGCATGTAACGGCGCACCATGAACACACAGCTTTCAGTTGACTGCTTTGCGATTGCTGCTTTCGCGGCGGCCTGATTGTTTCCATTTTCCCGCACGGCGGGTTTTTTTATGGACATTTCAGCCGCTCATTACCGTGTGCCGCGCCATCTTGACATTGGAAAAAGGAAACCCCATGCCCAATCCGCTTTATCGTCAAAACGTCATTTCCATCGCCGATTTGACCACGCCGCAGCTGGAATTGCTGCTCAATACCGCCTTGAAACTCAAAGCCGAGCCGCGCAGCGATTTGCTGGAAGGCAAATTAATCGGGTCGTGCTTTTTCGAGCCGTCCACGCGCACGCGTTTGTCTTTTGAAACCGCCGTACAGCGTTTGGGCGGGAAGGTCATCGGTTTTGCCGATGGTGCCAATACCAGTGCGAAAAAAGGCGAAACGTTGGCGGACACGGCGCGCATTATTTCCAGCTACACCGATGCGATTATCCAACGCCATCCAAAAGACGGTGCTGCGCGCGTGTTGGCCGAGTTTTCCGCTGTGCCGGTGATTAATGCGGGCGATGGCACCAACCAACACCCAAGCCAAACTTTGCTTGATTTGGTAACGATTTTTGAAACACAAGGCCGTCTGAATGGCTTGAAAGTGGCCATGTGCGGCGATTTGAAATATGGCCGCACCGTGCATTCTTTGTGCCAAGCCTTGAAGCGTTGGGGCTGTGAATTTGCGTTTGTGTCGCCGCCGAGCTTGGCCATGCCGGAATACATCACCGAAGAATTGGACGAAGCCGGTTGCACGCATCAGATTTTTGCCACTTTGGAAGAAGCGGTTGAGTGGGCGGATATTCTCTACATGACCCGCGTGCAGCGCGAGCGTTTCGACGAGCAGGAATTTGCCAAAATCCAAGGCAAATTCAATTTGGACGCATCAATGCTGGCCAACGCCAAACCCAATTTGCGCGTGTTGCATCCTTTGCCGCGTGTGGATGAAATCCACCCAAATGTCGATGCCACGCCGCATGCCTATTATTTTGAACAGGCCACCAACGGCGTGTATGCACGCATGGCGATTTTGTCGCTGGTATTGAACGAAGAAGTGTAAGGAGCGCGCAATGGAAAAAAAACAATACAGCGTCGAAGCGATTCAAAACGGCACGGTTATCGACCACATTCCCGCCGGCAAAGGCTTGGCGATTTTGCGCCAGTTTAAATTGCTGCATTACGGCAGCGCGGTCACCGTGGGCTTCAACCTGCCGAGTAAGACACAGGGCAGTAAAGACATCATCAAAATCACCGGCGTGTGGCTGGACGACACCGCCGCCAACCGCTTGGCTTTGTTTGCGCCCGAAGCGGTGGTGAATGTGATTGAAGATTTTAAGGTGGTATCAAAACGCCACTTGACCATGCCGTCTGAAATCAGCGAAGTGTTCCGCTGCCCGAACACCAATTGCGCCAGCCACGGCGAGCCGGTAAAAAGCCGTTTCTATGTGCGCACCCACAATGGCCAAACACGTTTGAAATGCCATTATTGCGAAAAAACCTTCTCGCGCGAATCGGTGGCCGAAGCCTAAGACAAGCGGCTTTCAGCCATACTCGGCAATTATTCTAAAAAAACGACCGCATGGCATAAATGCTTAAATCATAAACAGATAGTCTGTTAGAATAAAGGCCGTCTGAAACATCGTATGACTGTTCAGACGGCCTTTTAACCACACACGGGAAAACCATGAATTCATCTTTTCAACGCCGTTTTGCGCCGATTTTATATGTCTTGATTTTCTTCGCCGGATTTTTTACCGCCTGCTTGTGGTTCAATCCGCAAGATTATTTGGCCAATCTGCCGCTGACCTTAATCGCTATTGCCGCCGTAGCCTTTATTTGGCTGATTTATGCCGTGGTTTCTGTGCGCGCCAACCAGCGCCGTGAAATGCTGTATCGTGAAAGCCTGATTCAGAAAGAAAGCGTGCATCCGGTGTTGCATGCTGCGATTCACCGTGTGGAAGACCGGCCGGAAATGCTGGTGTTGGCCGTGCGCAATTATGGCAAAGGCATGGCGGAAAAGGTCAAAATGCGCGTGGAAGCCACGCCTGATCAGCCGTGCAGCCAAGCCGTTACACAAGCTATGGCACAGCTTCCGGCCGTAGCGGAAGGCATCGACCACTTAGCCTCGGGCGAAACCTATGGCGGTATTTTTGCCGACAGCCGTATGTTGGTCACCGATTTGCCCAACCAAGAATTCAGCGGTGTGGTGCGCGTGACGGTGACGTGTGAAAACACCTTCGGCGATGCCTGTTCTTCCGAAACCGTGTTGGATTTAAGCCTGCTCAACAGCGGCCTTACGGAAGACAAGCCGCGCAAAAAATTATTGTATTGATTTAACCGATTACACAGCCAAGTTAACAAAGAAATGATTTAAGCTTGCGGCTGGATAACGGTTTGCTTTCAGACGGCCTGATTCCTGTGAAGATGTCAGGCCGTCTGAATCATTTTTAGGAGAGTTGAATGTTAAGTCTGACGACGATTATCATCGCGGTAGCCGTGACCGCGGTGTTGTTGGTGATTACCTTAGTCGCCCCCAATCCGATTACCGGTATCATGGTGCTGGTGTTTGGTGCGCTGATTTATTTTGTGTTGTGGCCAAAATACGAAGGCGGCCAGCAAGCCCAAGCGCAAGGTGTGGAAATTCAGGCAGCGGTGCAGGAAGTGCGGCATTGGAACAGCGGCATGCGCAACAGTCAGGGGGATAAATACGAAATCATCGCGCTGGCACCCAATCCCTACAACGGCAAAATGCAGCAATTTGTCAGTCCGCCGATGACCACCGATCCCGAGCCTTATCTGCAAGATACGGTCACTGTGAAAGTTGATTGGTCGAACCCGAAAGCGTATATTATGGATTTATCGTTTTTGCCGTTTAAAGTGCATTAAATTAAGCCATAAGAAAAGGCCGTCTGAAAAAATTTCAGACGGCCTTACATTCGCATTTCAAGTGCAACGCTCAAATGCCATTGGCAAGGGCTGCTGAAAACAGATCACCCGGTGTCTCATAGTCCAATGTCTTTCTCGGTCGGCGGTTAAGGGCCTCCTCAACCGCTTTAATCTTTTTAGCACCCAGTTTCCTAAAATCCGTCCCCTTTGGGAAGTATTGTCTGATCAGCCCGTTGGTATTCTCCACCAAGCCTTTTTCCCAAGAATGGTATGGACGGCAGAAGTAAGTTTCCGCACCCAGGGCTTTGGCAAAGGTTTTATGTCGGTAAAACTCTTTACCGTTATCCAAAGTAATCGTTTGAATGATATCTTTAAACGGCTTCAATGCCCGAATCACTACCCGGGCTACATCTTCTGCTTTGAAATTGCTGATTTTGCGGATAACGACAAATTTGGTTTTTCTTTCAACAGCAACCACCAGTCCGCTTTTTTGATCTTTACCGACAATGGTGTCCATCTCGAAATCGCCGACCCGCTCTTTTTGATCGACAATGGCAGGTCTGTGTTCAATGTCGGTTCTGTCCGGTACGCTGCCTTTTGTCCATGCACCGCTGCCGTATTGTCTGCGGTAGGGTTTGGAAACGATACGCAGATGGGTGTACAGGTCGCCGCCGTTTTGACGGTCTTTGGCGAGATAGCGGTAAAGGGTGCTGTGGTGCAGTTTGATGTGTTGATGTTTCAGCAGGTAGCCGCAGACTTGTTCGGGGCTGTATTTTTGGGTAATCAGTTTGTTAACAGTCTGTTTGACGGCAGTAGTCAGTTTGGTTGGCTTTTTGTTTTTCTTTTTAACTTCGCTTTGCTGTTGTGCTTTTCGGTAACAGTAGGTTCCGTTGACGGAATGCCGTCTGATTTCCCGACTGACGGTGGCGGGATGACAACCGATGTTCTGTGCGATTTGGTTTAGGGGTAGGTTGCGGTAATGTCTGGAAATGTAGTATCTTTGGTGTGAGGTCAGTTGTGTGTAGGTCATATTGCAATCTTTCTTGTCAGGAAAGGCAGTATACTACCGCATACTGGCCTTTTCTGTTATTGGAAATTGCACTTGTTAGGCGAATGTAAGGGCCTTTGATTCATTTAAACATTACAGTTTATTTGATGTTGCTATGGATATTGTATTGATTGTATTCGGTGTCATGTGAGTCTTGTGGTTCATTGCGAACATGTGGTTTATCATCTGCCATGTTGTCAAGGTCGCGACCTGGATTAGAAACCGTATCGCCAATATTAATATTGGTTAGGCTCTCCAAAATAATTGCTGAAGACAAGTTTTGGCTGGTACGGTAAACCATGGCTAAACCCACTTCTTCCGCAGGAATAGAGACATATTTCACAACGCTCTTACGACTTTTTTCACTATTTTCTAGGTCAACCCGAGTTTGGCGACTACGCTTGTAAAGGCTGACAACAGTGCCTTTATCAATACCATCGGCTTCGCCTTTGTTAATAGTAACGGTTTGGAATTGACCTGCTTCGCTTACGCCTTCAAAGATAGAAACGATTTTGCCATCAATAGCTTGTTCCGGTGCATGCGGCATCATGTGGAAACTGTCCGTCTCGCCATTAAGTTTTAGCAGAAAATCGCCTTTACGGATTTCGGAGATTGCTTCTTCAACCACCATCGGCTGAGCAGTTTGTGTCGGCACTTTAAGAAGCGGATGATTGCGTGTAAAGTATTCGCCTTCTTTCAAATAAAACGTATCTTCATCAGAAGCGGCTTCAAGTGCGCTATTGGTGTAAGGTAGGGTGCTGACAATACCGCTAAAAGCGACTTCCTGACCTAAGAATTTTTTGGTTACAGGGTCGGTAATATCTTTGAGAGCGCGGTAAACCAAATAACGGCCGGGTTCGGTAATGCCGTAAGCGTAAACGCGGTTGCCTTTGGTATAAAGCAAGCGGCTGTCAGGACCTTCAATCAATCTCGGTGCATCTTGGGTCTGTAATTGGCCAATTACTTGAGGATGCTTCATAAACAAGCGGTAGAAATTCACGTTCACAGTCGGAATGCCGTAGCCTGACGTTTCGCGGATGCGCGGGCTGAGTTTGATGGTCGGAATGCCGTCTGAACCCATGCTTGAGCTTTCAAAACCCAAGCGCGGTTGGCCGTTGACGTAGCGCAACACCAACACCTGACCCGGATAAATCAAATGCGGATTGCGGATTTCGCTGCGGTTGGCTCCCCAAAGGCGGTTCCATTGCCATGGGCTGTAGAGATATTTGCCTGAAATGCCCCATAACGTGTCGCCCGGTTTGACTACATAGCGTTGCGGCGCATTCGGGCGCACTTTCAACGCCGCTGCATGAACTTGGGCAGAAATTGCCACGCCTGCCATGCAAAGCAGGGTTATAATACGTTTTTGCATAACCGTTCCCCTTGAAAATAATGCGGTTTGTCATCAATTTAGCTGAATCAAGAATGCGTCAATCGTGGCGTGAAAAATAACAATGGGCGTGAAGCAGGCTACTGTGTTAGAATTTGCCTATTGATATTTATTCGGCGATAAACTGAGTCAAAATTCATAAAACGCTATTTTATCATTGAATGTTACCGTCATTCTAGAAATAATGGCGTTGCCCCGATAAAGCGTATCAAAGTACATACACAAATTTACTGTTTCCGATTGAGAAGATAAAAAAATGGCATTGTTAAACATCCTCCAATATCCAGATGAACGCCTGCACACGGTCGCCCAGCCGGTAGCCGAAATTGATGAGCGCATCCAAACTTTAGTGAAAGACATGTTTGAAACCATGTACGAAGCGCGCGGCATCGGCTTGGCGGCAACGCAGGTTGACGTGCACGAGCGCGTGGTAGTGATGGATTTGACCGAAGACAAAAGCGAACCGCGCGTGTTCATCAATCCCGTCATCATTGAAAAAGAAGGCGAAACCACTTACGAAGAAGGCTGCCTGTCGGTGCCCGGCATTTACGACACCGTTACCCGCGCCGAACGCGTCAAAGTAGAAGCGTTGGACGAAAAAGGCGAAAAATTCACCCTTGAAACAGACGGCCTGCTGGCAATTTGTATTCAGCACGAACTCGACCACCTGATGGGTAAAGTGTTTGTCGAACATTTGTCGCAGCTGAAGCAAAACCGCATCAAAACCAAGCTGAAAAAACGCCAAAAACACAACCTGTAATCAGGATGTAATCTCAACATGCCGTCTGAAAACATTTCCCGTTTTCAGACGGCATGCTTTATTTGGCTGCTATAATATGCGTCAAATCATCAGATTAAACGTTCAGACGGCCTGAAATACTAGCCAAATCTATCTGTTCAAAGGCCGTCTGAAACCCTTGAAGAAAGACAACCATGAAAGTGATTTTTGCCGGTACGCCCGATTTTGCCGCCGCCGCACTCAAAGCCATTGCTGCCGCCGGTTTCGACATTCCGCTGGTGTTGACCCAGCCCGACCGCCCCAAAGGCCGCGGCATGCAGTTGCACGCATCACCGGTGAAGCAGGCCGCGCTGGAATTGGGTTTGCGTGTGGAGCAGCCGGAAAAACTGCGCAACAACGCCGAAGCCTTGCAAATGCTTAAAGACGTGGCCGCCGATGTAATGGTCGTGGCCGCCTACGGCCTGATTCTGCCGCAAGATGTGCTCGACACGCCGCGCCACGGTTGCCTGAATATTCATGCCTCGCTGTTGCCGCGTTGGCGTGGTGCTGCCCCGATTCAGCGTGCCATTGAAGCCGGCGATGCCCAAACCGGCGTGTGCATCATGCAGATGGACATCGGCTTGGATACTGGTAACGTCGTCAGCGAACACCGCTACACCATCGCCCCGACCGATACCGCCAATGAAGTGCACGATGCGCTGATGGCGATAGGTGCTGATGCGATTGTTGCCGATTTGCAACGCTTGCAGGCAGAGGGTCGTCTGAACAGCACGCCGCAGCCTGAAGATGGCGTGACCTACGCGCAAAAACTCACCAAAGAAGAAGCCAAAATCAACTGGCAGGAATCCGCCGATGTGGTTGCCCGCAAAATCCGCGCCTTTAACCCTGTGCCGGCCGCATGGTTGGAATGGGACGGCAAACCGATGAAAATTTGGGCTGCCGAAACTGTGAACCAAAGCGGCAAAGCAGGCGAAGTGTTGGCCTGTAATTCAGATGGCCTGATTGTTGCCTGCGGTGAACATGCGCTGAAGATTACCGAATTGCAACCTGCCGGAAGTAAACGCATGAGCATTCAGGCTTTTGCCGCAGGGCGCACGATTGAAGCGGGGACGGTTTTGTAAGACTCGTGGTAATTCTAGACAAGACGTTCAGACGGCCTTCAATCATCAAGGCCGTCTGAAAAAATCTAAAAAAGAAAGACGCCTCATGCCTATCAATCAATTCAACCAACCCATCGGTAAATCTTTGCCTGATTACACAACCGGCAGTTATCCTGAAGTAACGCTGTTGTCAGGAAAGTTTTGCCGTTTGGAAAAGCTTTCTGCTGCCAAACATGGTGCGGATTTGTATGAGGTGTATGCTGTCGAACACAGCCCGATGCGCAATTGGACGTATTTGCCGATTTTTCCGATGGCCGATCATGTTGAGTTTGATGAGTTGATGGCGGGTTATGAAGCTTCGGCCGATCCGTATTTTTTCGCCATCATCGATACGGCAAGCAATCGGGCGGTGGGTTCGCTGAGCTTGATGCGGATTGATACGGCCAATCGTGTGATTGAAGTGGGCTGGGTGGTGTATTCTGATGCGCTTAAACGCACGCGGATCGCCACGGAAGCGCAGTATCTGTTGGCAAAATATGTGTTTGAAACGCTGAAATACCGTCGTTATGAATGGAAATGCGATGCCTTAAACGAGCTGTCGCGTAAGGCGGCATTGCGTTTGGGTTTCCAATTTGAAGGCATTTTCCGACAGGCTGCGGTATATAAAGGCCGTAGCCGTGATACGGCTTGGTTTTCGATGATAGACAGCGAATGGTCGCAGAGTAAAGCGCGTTTCGAGCGGTGGTTGGACGATACCAATTTTGATGAGCAGGGGAATCAACGTGTGTCGTTGAGCGAAATATAAATATTTGTTTAACAAGATAATCAATGAATTTGTTTCAGACGGCCTCAAATCATCAAGGCCGTCTGAAAAAAGAAAAGTAAACCAATTATGAAAGTGTTCCCATGAGTATGGCATTGGCACAAAAGCTGGCCGCCGACAGTATTGCGGCGGTGGCGCAGGGGCAGAACCTGCAAGACGTATTGGCGACCATTCGTGCGGCCAACCCTGAATTGAGCGCGCAGGAAAGTGGTGCGCTGCAAGACATTGCTTACGGTTGCCAGCGTTATCTGGGCAGTCTGAAATTTATGCTTGGCAAAATGCTGAATAAGCCGATTGATAATTTGCAGCTGGAAAGCCTGCTGTTGGCGGCGTTGTACCAACTGCATTACACGCGCAATGCGCCGCATGCGGTGGTGAATGAAGCGGTGGAGAGCATTGCCAAAATCGGCCGCGGCCAGTATCGCTCGTTTGCCAATGCGATTTTGCGCCGTTTCCTGCGTGAGCGCGACAAGCTGGCGGCAGCGTGCAAATACGATGACACGGCCAAACACAATCTGCCGCAATGGTGGGTGGCGTATCTGCAAAACCATTATCCGAAATATTGGCACAACATCACCGCCGCGCTGCAATCGCATCCGCCGATGACTTTGCGTGTTAACCGCCGCCACGGCAATGCGGAAGATTATCTGCAAAAATTGGCTGCGGAAGGCATTGAAGCGAAGGCTTTGGATGAATATGCGGTGACTTTGGCCGAAGCCGTGCCGGTAAGCCGTTTGCCCGGTTTTTCAGACGGCCTGGTGTCGGTACAGGACTTTGGTGCGCAAAAAGCGGCGTATCTGCTCAATCCACAAAACGGTGAACGCATTCTTGATGCCTGCGCTGCACCGGGTGGGAAAACAGGGCATTTGCTGGAATTGGCCGATTGTCATGTGACTGCTTTGGATATTGATGCGACGCGTTTGGCGCGCGTACAAAGCAATATCGACCGCTTGGGCTTTCATACGGCCACTTTGCATTGCGCCGATGCGCAGGATTTGGCTGCATGGTATGATGGCAAACAGTTTGACGCGGTATTGGCCGATGTGCCGTGTACCGCTTCGGGTGTGGCGCGCCGCAATCCCGACATCAAATGGCTGCGCCGCCCCAATGATGCGCTGAAAACCGCCCGCCAACAGGAAGCCTTGTTGGACGCTTTATGGCAAACTCTGACAAAAAACAGCAGGATGCTGTTGGCGACGTGTTCGATTTTTGTCGAAGAAAACGATCAGCAGCTGCAAAAATTCCTTAACCGCCATGCCGATGCCCGCTTGCTGGAATCGCATGTACTTTTACCGAACAAACACCAAGATGGCTTTTATTACGCGCTTATTCAAAAGCAGTAAATTCATGCTGCTGCCGATTCTGCTGGCTGCGTCGTTGCACGCGGCGGCGGAAGGCATCAGTGCGACCCGTGCCGAGGCCGACTTGATGGATAACGGCCAATTGTCGGTCAGCAGCCGTTTCAAAACCGAGTTGCCCGACCAGCTCAAACAAGCCTTGCAACAAGGCGTGCCGCTGAATTTTTCTTTGTCTTACCAATTGTCGGAGCCGACGATTGCGGCCTACCGTTTCCGCTTGGAACATCTTTTAAACGACGGCAATACGGTCAACTATAAATTATCGTTTCATCCGTTGACCAACCGCTATCGCGTTACCGTGGGCACGTTTTCCACCGAATACGATACCTTGAATGCTGCCTTGCGTGCGGTGGGTGCGATTGCCAACTGGAAAGTATTGAGTAAAGGCACTTTGCGCAACAGCGAGCCGAAAGACATCAAAGCACAAATCCGTTTGCAATTATCCACATCCAAGCTGCCGAAGCCTTTCCAAATCAATGCCCTGACATCACGAAGCTGGAGCTTGGATTCGGGCTGGAAAAGCTTGACGGTCACGCAGGAATAAATCATGCGCCGCTTTCTCTTAATCGCCGTTTTGTTGGCCGTGGCACTGCTCTACGGATTGACGGTTGCTACGGGCAGCAGCAGTAGGATTGCCGATTATTTTTGGTGGATTATCGTCCTGTGTGGCCTGTTGATGCTGGTGTTGGCTGCAGTATTGGTGCGCTATGTGCTGCTGCTCATGCGCGACAGCAAAAACGGCGTGTTCGGCTCGCAAATCGCCCGCCGCCTGTCGGGTATGTTTACCTTGGTGGCGGTGTTGCCGAGCGTATTTTTGTTCGGTATTTCCGCCCAGTTTATTAACGGCACGATTAATTCTTGGTTCGGTAATGACACCGAACAAGCACTGGAGCGCAGCTTAAACTTGAGCAAATCGGCCTTGGATTTGGCGGTGGACAATGCCGTCAGCAATGCCACGCCGATTCAAATTGATTTAATCAGCGCATCGTCTTTGGATAATGATTTGGGCAACGCGCTGGCTGCCGCTTCGAATGCCAACGATTTCACCCAATTGGCCTTGTATAACTTAAGCCAAGACCGTTTTGAAAAAGTTATCAATCCGCAAAACCTAAACCAGCCGAAAATTGATAAGGCCGGCCAAGAGCAATTGCAGCAAGCCGGTTCGCTGCGCAACTTGGAAAACATCGGCAATGTGTTGTATGCGCAGGGTTGGTTGTCGATTGGCAACTACAACAATCAGGAATATGCCTTTTTCTTCCGTCAGCCGATTCCGCAAAATGTGGCGCAGGATGCGACCCTGATTGAGTCAGCGCGCGCAAAATATGCTGAATTAAGCTATGCCAAGCAAGGCTTGCAAACCTTCTTTCTGGTGACTTTATTAGTAGCGGCATTGCTGGCGATTTTCTTGGCTTTGGTAATGGCTTTGTATTTTGCCCGCCGCTTCGTCGAGCCGATTTTGTCGTTGGCAGAAGGTGCACGGGCGGTGGCGCAGGGCGACTTTAGCCAGCAGCGCCCGGTGTACCGTAACGACGAATTCGGCCGCTTAACGCATTTGTTCAACCACATGACCCAGCAATTGGCGATTGCCAAAGATGTGGATGAACGCAGCCGCTTGCAACAAGAAGCCGCACGCCATTATTTGGAATGCGTGTTGGAAAGCCTGACTACCGGTGTGATTACTTTGGATGCAGAAGGCCGTCTGAAAACCTTCAATAAATCCGCCGAACACATTTTAGGTGTGTCGCTGGTGCCGTTGTGGGGCAGTAATTGGCACGATTGGCGCGGACAGTCGCCACAGCAGACTTTGCTGGCAGATGTGTTTGCCGCAATTGAAGCCACGTTTGATGCCAATAAACCGGTACAGGTGGAATATGCCGCGCCCGACGATGCGCGGATTCTGCTCGGCAAGGCCACGCTTTTGCCGGAAGACAATGACAGCGGTTTGGTGATGGTGATTGACGATGTGACCCTGCTCATGCGCGCACAAAAAGAAGCGGCGTGGGGTGAAGTGGCCAAACGGTTGGCACATGAAATCCGCAATCCGCTGACGCCGATTCAATTATCCGCCGAAAGATTGGCATGGAAATTGCATGATAAATTGGATGAGCAACATGCCCAGATTTTGACCCGCTCAACCGATACCATCGTCAAGCAGGTGGCCGCGCTGAAAGAAATGGTGGAAGCCTTCCGCAATTATGCGCGCGCGCCGTCGTTGAGTTTGGAAAAGCATAATTTGAATACTTTAGTAGAGGAAGTATTGGTGCTGTACGAGGGCAGCGCGTGTACATTTACTGCTAAATTCAGTAATATAGGGTTATTCATCCATGCGGATACCACCGCCATGCGGCAGGTGTTGCACAATATATTTAAAAATGCGGCTGAAGCAGCAGAAAGTGACCCGAATCCACAGGTAAACATCGAAACCGCGTTGAGTGACGATGGGCAGGCCATTTTGACCGTTTGCAACAACGGCAAAAGCTTCAGCAAAGAAATGTTGCATAATGCCTTTGAGCCTTATGTAACCGACAAACCGACAGGTACAGGGCTGGGCTTGCCTGTGGTCAAGAAAATTATTGAAGAGCACGGTGGCCGTATCAGCTTGAGCAATCAGACCGACGGCGGTGCATGTGTCAAAATAGCGTTACCCCAACAGGTAGAAACTTATGCGCAGCAGTGATATTTTAATTGTAGATGACGAGGTGGGTATCCGAGATTTACTATCGGAAATCCTCCAAGACGAAGGTTATACCGTGACTTTGGCAGAAAATGCTGAAGAAGCACGTCAATTGCGCCACCAAACCCGTCCGGCCATGGTTTTGCTGGACATTTGGATGCCCGATTGCGACGGAATTACCTTGCTGAAAGAGTGGGCGAAAAACGGCCAACTCAATATGCCGGTGGTGATGATGAGTGGTCACGCCAGCATTGACACGGCGGTCGAGGCCACCAAAATCGGTGCATTGGATTTCTTGGAAAAACCGATTGCCCTGCAAAAGTTGCTGTCTACCGTTGATCGCGCCCTGAAACACGGCGAAATGCAGGCGGCAGCCGGTTTGTCTTTAGACCGTTTGGGCAACAGTCCGGTGATTCAGGAATTGAATCAAAAATTAGAGTTGGCTTCCAAACAGAGTGGGCCGGTATTACTGACCGGTGAAGCCGGTTCTCCGTTTGAATGGGTAGCCCGCTACTTCCATAAAAACGGCACACCGTGGGCGGAGCCGGGTAAAGTTGAGCATATTGTCGATACACCGCTCGAATTGCTGCAAAAAGCCAGCGGCGGTATTTTGTATGTCGGCGACATCGCGCAATACAGCAAAAATATTCAAAACGGCATCGTATTCTTATTGGGCAAAGCTGACCGCTACAATGTGCGCATCGTGGCAGCCAGCAGCCGATCGGCAGAAGAGTTGGCCGAATCGGCCACGGCAGACAACAAATTGCCGGGCTTATTATCCAAAATCATTGTCGGTGTGCCGACTTTGCGCAGCCAGCCGGATGACATTGTTTTCTTGGTTAACCAAATTTTGATTGAATTGGCCGAGACGCAAAAAATTCCGCTGGCCAAATTCAGTAACGGCGCGCTGACCGTGTTGCGCCAATACGAATGGCCGGGCAACTTTGAGCAACTGCGCACCGTGGTGAAAAACTTGGCTTTAGAAGCCGATGGCGAAGAAGTGCAAGAGCAAGCGGCTGCGGCGGCCTTGGGGCAGCATGTGCCGTCTGCTTCATCGGAAATGGTCGGCGGTTTTAATTTCAATATGCCGTTGCGTGAATTGCGCGAAGAACTGGAACGTCGCTATTTTGAATACCATATTGCGCAAGAAGGCCAAAACATGAGCCGTGTGGCGCAAAAAGTCGGTTTGGAGCGCACGCATTTATACCGTAAATTGAAGCAGCTCGGTATCAGCGTTTCCCGCCGCAACAGCGATAAAACCGAAGATTAATTAACTCATGCTTTAAGGCCGTCTGAACGTGAAAAATGTTTCAGACGGCCTTCATCTGTTTGCATTTCGTTCAATGTCTGTATAATCATTGCTATTAAAAATATTACTTAAATGATTATTTTGGCGGCATTCAATATGATATTGAGGCCATCTGAAAAAGGGTACGGGCATGAACGATAACGAACGCTTTGCATGGGTACAACTCGCGCTGACGCCTTACATCGGTGCGGAAAGTTTTTTGCTTTTGCTGCAGCATTTCGGCAGCGCAGAAGCGGCATTGGCCGCGCCGTCTGAAATCATCGCGAAACTGGTGAGGCACAAACAAGCCGTGGCTGCATGGCAACATGCCGATAAATGCGATGCCGCTAAGGCTGCTGCCGAAGCCGCGTTAAATTGGGCGCAGCAGAAACATTGTCGTTTGCTGCTGTTGCAGGACGATGATTTCCCCGATATGCTGACCGAAGGTATTACGCCGCCGCCGTTGTTATTTTTACGCGGCAATAGCGATTTGCTGCACAAGCCTTCCGCCGCGATTGTCGGCAGTCGCCATGCCACCCCGCAGGCGATGCGCATTGCCCGCGATTTCGGCATGGCTTTGAGTGAACAAGGCATTCCAGTGGTTTCCGGTATGGCGGCCGGTATTGATACTGCTGCTCATCAAGGCGCGCTGCTTTCAGACGGCGGTACCATCGCCGTGTGGGGTACGGGCATAGACCGCATTTATCCGCCATCGAATAAACAGCTTGCCTACGAAATCGCCGAGCGCGGGCTGATTATCAGTGAGTTTCCATTAGATACCCGCCCGTATGCCGGTAATTTTCCACGCCGCAACCGCCTGATTGCCGCATTATCGCGTTTGACCTTGGTGGTGGAAGCAGCGGTAGAGTCGGGTTCGCTGATTACCGCCAAGCTCGCGGCCGAGATGGGGCGTGAAGTGATGGCCGTGCCCGGTTCGATTGATAATCCGCACAGCAAAGGCTGCCACAAGCTGATTAAAGAGGGCGCCAAACTGGTGGAAAGTTTGGAAGATATCGTACAAGAATGTCCGCAGCTATTGCAAAACACCCCATTACCATCATATTCTATATATAAGCGTCCGCAAAACACACTTGCCGCCGAGTCGAAAGCCAAGCCCGAGACAAGCGCCAAACCGCTTGTTGAAACCGATATCAGGCCGTCTGAAACCCAAAACACGGCAGACGACACTTTATTAAATGCCATGGGTTACGATGCCATTCATCCCGATACCTTGGCCGAGTTGCTGAATTGGCCGGCGGCTGATGTGTACGCCCAATTGCTGGAATACGAGCTCGACGGCGTGATCGCTCCGCTGGCCGGCGGACGCTACCAACGGATTAAAACATAACATTTAAGGAACACGCATGGCCGAAGTCATTGCTTTTTTAATCGAACATTTTCAGGATTTTGATGCCTGTCCGCCGCCGGAAGATTTGGGGCAACTGCTCGAAGATGCCGGTTTTGATGCGATGGAAATCGGCAATACCCTGATGATGATGGAAGTGTTGCTCAACAGTTCCGAATTCGCCATTGAGCCGATCGACGGCACGGCCTTGCGCGTGTACAGCGTGGAAGAAGCCGATGTGTTGCCACAAGAGGTGATGGGTTTGCTGCATTATCTGATTGCCGAGCGCGCGATTACGTACGAGCAGCGTGAAATCGTGGTACATGCGCTGATGCACATTCCGGCGGATGAGATCACTGTGGATATCGCCAAAGTGCTGACCTTGCTGGTGTTGTGGGCGCACAAGAGCGAATTGCCGGTGTTGATCGGCGATGATTTGATGGCGGCTTTAAACGGCAACGCTGTGATGCATTAATTTTTTCAGACGGCCTTGATAAAAAAGGCCGTCTGAAATTTACAATAACAAAAGAGAGTAACGATGGCTAAAAACCTTGTAATCGTCGAATCTCCGTCTAAGGCCAAAACCTTAAAAAAATATCTGGGCGGGGATTATGAAATTTTGGCTTCATACGGCCATGTGCGCGATCTCGTGCCGAAAAACGGCGCGGTTGATCCGGAAAACGACTTCGCCATGAAATACCAATTGGTTTCACGCAATGCCAAACACGTTGATGCCATTGTGGCCGAAGCCAAAGAAGCCGAAAACATCTATCTGGCAACTGACCCGGATAGGGAAGGCGAAGCCATTTCGTGGCACTTGCAGGAAATCCTCAAATCCAAACGCGGCCTGAAAAACATCAAACCGCAGCGCGTGGTGTTTCACGAAATCACCAAAAACGCGGTGCTCGATGCCATCGCCCATCCGCGCGAATTGGAAATCAACTTGGTCGATGCCCAACAAGCGCGCCGTGCTTTGGATTACTTGGTCGGTTTCAACTTGTCGCCGCTGCTGTGGAAAAAAATCCGCCGTGGCTTGAGTGCCGGCCGCGTACAAAGCCCGGCTTTGCGTTTGATTTGCGAGCGCGAAAACGAAATCCGCGCATTTGAAGCGCAAGAGTATTGGACGGTGCATCTCGACAGCCACAAAGGCCGCAGCAAATTCACCGCCAAATTGGCGCAATACAACGGCGAGAAACTCGACCAATTCGCATTGCCGAATGAAGCCGCCCAAGCCGATGTGTTGAACGAACTCACCGGTAAAGATGCCGTGGTCAGTGGCGTGGAAAAGAAAAAACGCAGCCGCAATCCGGCCGCGCCGTTTACCACGTCGACCATGCAGCAAGATGCCGTGCGCAAACTCGGCATGACCACCGACCGCACCATGCGAACCGCCCAGCAGCTTTACGAAGGTATCGATGTTGGCCAAGGTGCGATTGGTCTGATTACCTATATGCGTACCGACAGCCTGAATTTGGCCGATGAAGCCGTGGTCGAAATCCGCCACTACATCGAAAACAAAATCGGCAAAGAATATCTGCCGTCGTCTGCCAAACAATACAAAACCAAGTCGAAAAACGCCCAAGAAGCGCACGAAGCGATTCGCCCGACTTCTGTTTACCGCACGCCTGAAAGCGTAAAACCGTTTCTGACGGCCGACCAATTCAAGCTTTACCAAATGATTTGGCAGCGCACCGTTGCCTGTCAGATGTCGCCGGCTAAATTCGACCAAACCACCGTCGACATCAGCGTCGGCAAAGGCGTATTCCGCGTGACCGGTCAAGTGCAAACCTTTGCCGGTTTCTTGAGCGTGTACGAAGAAAGCACCGACGACGAGAGCGAAGAAAACAAAAAGCTACCGGAAATGGCCGAAGGCGACAAATTGCCGGTGGATAATCTCTACGGTGAACAGCATTTCACCACACCGCCACCGCGTTTCAACGAAGCAACATTGGTGAAAGCCTTGGAAGAATTCGGCATCGGCCGCCCATCGACCTATGCCAGCATTATTTCCACGCTAAAAGACCGCGAATACGTGACGTTGGAACAAAAACGCTTTATGCCGACCGATACCGGCGACATCGTCAACAAATTCCTGACCGAACATTTCGCCCAATACGTCGATTACCACTTCACCGCCAAGCTCGAAGACCAGCTTGACGAAATCGCCAACGGCAAACGCCGCTGGGTGCCGGTGATGAATTCGTTTTGGAAAGGCTTCAGTAAGCAGGTTGAAGAAAAAGAAGGCATCGAACGCGCCAAATTCACCACCGAAGAATTGGACGAAACTTGCCCGAAATGCGGCAATCACAAGCTGCAAATCAAATTCGGCCGCAATGGTCGCTTTGTGGCCTGCGCCGGTTATCCCGAATGCGGTTACACTCGCAACGTGAATGAAACCGCTGAAGAAGCTGCCGAGCGCCAAGCCAAAGAAGCCGCCGAACAAGCCGAGCTGGACGGCCGCGAATGCCCGAAATGCGGCGGCGGATTGGTGTATAAATACAGCCGCACCGGCAGCAAGTTTATCGGTTGCACCAACTATCCGAAGTGCAAACACATCGAACCGTTGGAAAAACCGAAAGATACCGGCGTCGAATGTCCGCAATGTAAAAAAGGTCATCTGGTCGAGCGTAAATCACGCTACGGCAAACTGTTTTATAGCTGCAGCACCTATCCCGACTGTAACTACGCCACTTGGAATCCACCGGTAGCCGAAACCTGCCCACAATGCCAATGGCCGGTCTTGACCATTAAAACCACCAAACGCTGGGGCGTGGAAAAGGTTTGCCCGCAAAAAGAATGCGGCTGGAAAGAACAAATTGAACCGCCTGCGCCTAAGGGTAGTAAAGCTGACGAAGAGTAGGTTTGAATAGAAAGGCTGTCTGAAAATGTGAAATACAGTTTCAGACGGCCTTTTATCTATCAACTTGTTGTATAATAAGATTTACGGTTTAATCAGGCCGTCTGAAACATTCAGACGGCCTCAATCTATGGTTTTTATGGCAAAGACAAAACACAATCAGAAACACACTAACCAAGTGCGTATTATCGGTGGGCAATGTCGCGGCCGTAAGCTGGCTTTTGCGTCGGCAGAAGGTTTGCGCCCCACGCCTGATATGGTACGTGAGAAGCTGTTTAATTGGCTGGGGCAGGATTTAACCGGTAAAACAGTATTGGATTTGTTCAGCGGCAGTGGTGCGCTGGGTTTGGAGGCTGCATCACGCCATGCTAAGCAGGTGGTGTTGGTGGATAATCACCGCCAAACGCTGCAATCTCTGCAACGCAACGCGCGTGAATTGGGCTTGGCACAAGTGGAAACCGTTTTTTCAGACGGCCTGAATTTTCTGAAAAATCAAAGTAGGCAGTTTGACGTAGTTTTTTTGGATCCGCCGTTTGCATGGCAGCAGTGGGACGACTTATTTGCTTTGTTGCAAGGTCGTTTGACAAGCAATGCAATGGTTTATATCGAAGCAGGAACATTGCCGTCCAAGCCGGAATGGTTGGCTGAATATCGAGAAGGCAAATCTGGCATGAGTCGCTTTCAATTGCTGCATTATGCGCAAGTGGCTGAATAGTATAGGATTTGATAATCATTACCAGGGTGTAAACATTCTTTGCACATGCGCTTTTTTGAATAGATTATGCTATAATTCGCGCCCATCGGTTTTGAAATTTAATAAAAAAGGAAACGAAAATGTCGCTCTTTATTACGGATGAGTGCATTAACTGTGACGTATGTGAGCCTGAGTGCCCGAATGACGCCATTTCCCAAGGTGAGGAAATTTACGAAATCAATCCGAGCTTGTGTACACAATGTGTCGGTCACTATGATGAGCCGCAATGTCAGCAAGTATGTCCAGTGGACTGTATTTTGATTGATGAGGAACATCCGGAAACGCATGATGAGCTGATGGCAAAGTATGAAAGAATTATTCAGTTTAAGTAAATTTTTTATATAATCAGGTTGTTGCGATTTTTTTAAAAAAACATCAAAAATATTGCTTGACTTGATAAAGAGAAATAAATAAACTAGCGTTCTCTTTTGGAGGGATTCCCGAGCGGTCAAAGGGGGCAGACTGTAAATCTGTTGCGTGAGCTTCGAAGGTTCGAATCCTTCTCCCTCCACCAAAATTCTTACTTGGAGCAAAGTAACTGTATGCGGGTGTAGCTCAATGGTAGAGCAGAAGCCTTCCAAGCTTACGGTGAGGGTTCGATTCCCTTCACCCGCTCCAATAGACAATTTAGCCCATGTAGCTCAGGGGTAGAGCACTCCCTTGGTAAGGGAGAGGCCGGCAGTTCAAATCTGCCCATGGGCACCATCTCATTTATTTACCCGTATTTTTAATTGAACACTTAGGATAGGATTTATTGCCATGGCTAAGGAAAAATTTGAACGTAGCAAACCGCACGTAAACGTTGGCACCATCGGTCACGTTGACCATGGTAAAACCACTCTGACTGCTGCATTGACTACGATTTTGTCTAAAAAATTCGGTGGTGCTGCTAAAGCTTACGACCAAATCGACAATGCGCCGGAAGAAAAAGCCCGCGGTATTACCATTAATACTTCTCACGTAGAATACGAAACTGAAACCCGTCACTACGCACACGTAGACTGCCCAGGCCACGCCGACTATGTGAAAAACATGATTACCGGTGCTGCACAAATGGACGGTGCGATTTTGGTTGTATCTGCTGCTGATGGTCCTATGCCACAAACTCGTGAGCACATCTTGTTGGGTCGCCAAGTAGGTGTACCATACATCTTGGTGTTCATGAACAAATGCGACATGGTTGACGACGAAGAGTTGTTGGAATTGGTTGAAATGGAAATCCGTGACTTGTTGTCAAGCTACGACTTCCCAGGCGACGACTGCCCAATCATCCAAGGTTCTGCATTGAAAGCTCTGGAAGGCGACGCTGCTTACGAAGCTAAAATCTTTGAATTGGCTGACGCATTGGACAGCTACATCCCAACTCCAGAACGTGCCGTTGACAAACCATTCCTGTTGCCAATCGAAGACGTATTCTCAATCTCTGGTCGTGGTACTGTAGTAACCGGTCGCGTAGAGCGCGGTATCATCCACGTAGGTGACGAGATCGAAATCGTTGGTCTGAAAGACACTGCAAAAACCACTTGTACCGGTGTCGAAATGTTCCGCAAATTGCTGGACGAAGGTCAAGCAGGTGACAACGTAGGCGTATTGTTGCGCGGTACCAAACGTGAAGAAGTTGAACGTGGTCAAGTATTGGCTAAACCAGGCTCAATCACTCCGCACACCAAATTCAAAGCAGAAGTATACGTATTGAGCAAAGAAGAAGGTGGTCGTCACACTCCATTCTTCGCTAACTACCGTCCACAATTCTACTTCCGTACGACTGACGTTACCGGTGCGGTAACTTTGGAAGAAGGCGTAGAAATGGTAATGCCGGGCGAAAACGTAGCCATCACTGTTGAACTGATTGCGCCAATCGCGATGGAAGAAGGTTTGCGTTTTGCGATTCGTGAAGGCGGCCGTACCGTAGGTGCCGGTGTTGTATCTTCTATCATTGCTTAAGTTTTAGAAGGCCAGTAGCTCAATTGGTAGAGTATCGGTCTCCAAAACCGAGGGTTGGGGGTTCGAGACCCTCCTGGCCTGCCAAATAAAAAATTAACCGGCCTTAGTGCCGGTTAATTTTTTTGCTATTTTATTTCTATTTATTTGTTTTAACCATCGCATGGTTGTGAGCGGTATATCGATATATGCTGCATATGCTGTATCAATGCTATGGAAAGTGAGTTCAAAATGGCTGATCGTATGCCTGAAGATAAAGCGGATAAAGTGGGGCAGGTTGTCAAATCAGACAACAATGCGCATGCCACGCCGCAGCGTGAAGGGTTCGCTTATTTTCGAAATTCATGGATTGAATTTAAGAAAGTAGTTTGGCCGGCTCGTGATGATGCGGTCAAGATGACTGTATTCGTGGTAATTTTTGTAGCAATTTTGGCTGCGTTTATTTATGCAGTCGATACAGCGGTTTCATGGTTATTTTTTGATTTGTTATTGAAGAGGGGATAAAAATGTCAAAACGTTGGTATGTTGTGCAGGCTTATTCCGGCTTTGAAAAAAATGTCCAAAAAACATTGAAAGAGCGTATTTCACGCGAAGGTATGGAAGAGTATTTCGGCCAAGTGTTGGTTCCGGTCGAAGAGGTGGTTGATATTAAAAATGGCCGCCGTACCATCAGCGAGCGTAAGTTTTACCCTGGCTATGTCTTGGTTGAAATGGAAATGACCGATGAATCATGGCATTTGGTAAAAAGTACCCCGCGCGTCTCTGGCTTTATCGGCGGTACTGCTAACCGACCATTACCTATTTCTCAACGTGAAGCTGATGTAATTATGCAACAGGTTCGTAGTGGTGTTGAAAAACCAAAACCAAAAGTTGAATTTGAAGTGGGTCAATCGGTTCGTGTTAATGACGGTCCCTTTGCTGACTTCAATGGCGTGGTGGATGAGGTTAATTACGAGCGCAATAAGCTGCGTGTTTCTGTGCAGATTTTTGGCCGTGAAACGCCTGTTGAGTTGGAATTTGGTCAGGTTGAAAAGATTTAATTGAATTAATGTCTTGAATTAAAATACATTAAGTTTTATAATCGAAAATTCGTTTTGGGAAGCGGAATGGTTCCGCGTTATACCCGTCTTTTAGGAGTCCTTAAGTGGCAAAGAAAATTGTAGGCTACATTAAACTGCAAATTGGTGCAGGTAAAGCCAACCCATCTCCTCCAGTTGGTCCAGCATTGGGTCAACGTGGTTTGAATATTATGGAATTCTGTAAAGCATTTAATGCTGCGACCCAAGGTATGGAGCCTGGTTTGCCGATTCCTGTTGTGATCACTGCATTTGCGGATAAATCATTCACATTTGTGATGAAAACGCCTCCAGCTTCTATCTTGTTGAAAAAAGCTGCGGGTCTGCAAAAAGGTAGTGCCAACCCATTGACCAATAAAGTGGGTAAAGTAACTCGCGCTCAATTGGAAGAAATCGCGAAAACCAAAGAGCCTGATTTAACGGCTTCTGATTTGGATGCTGCGGTACGTACTATTGCTGGTTCAGCCCGTTCAATGGGCTTGGATGTGGAGGGTGTATAATGGCTAAAGTTTCTAAACGCTTGAAAGCTTTGCGCTCTTCTGTTGAAGCGAATAAATTATATGCAATTGATGAAGCAATTACTTTGGTAAAAAATGCCGCAACTGCTAAATTTGATGAATCAGTTGACGTGTCATTCAACTTGGGTGTAGATCCACGTAAATCTGACCAAGTAATTCGTGGCTCAGTTGTATTGCCTAAAGGTACCGGTAAAACCACTCGTGTTGCTGTATTTGCGCAAGGCGCGAATGCTGATGCTGCTAAAGAAGCGGGTGCTGATGTCGTTGGTTTCGACGACTTGGCTGCTGAAATCAAAGGTGGCAACTTGAACTTTGACGTTGTGATTGCTTCTCCAGATGCAATGCGTATTGTCGGTCAGTTGGGTACTATCTTGGGTCCACGTGGTTTGATGCCTAACCCTAAAGTAGGTACTGTAACCCCTAATGTTGCTGAAGCGGTGAAAAACGCTAAAGCCGGTCAAGTACAATACCGTACTGATAAAGCAGGTATCGTGCATGCCACTATCGGTCGCGCTTCATTTGCTGAAGCCGATTTGAAAGAAAACTTTGACGCATTGCTGGATGCTATCGTTAAAGCAAAACCTGCTGCTGCAAAAGGCCAATACTTACGTAAAGTTGCCGTTTCAAGCACAATGGGTTTAGGTGTTCGCGTAGATACTTCTAGCGTAAACAACTAAGAATTTTCAGACGGCCTTTTTAAGGCTGTCTGGATTTGGGCTACTTAAAATATTAAGTAGATGTCCAAGACCGTAGGGATCGTAAGATTTAATCGTTATTGCCCTACGCAGACGGTAGTCCTGAAACAAATTGCAAGAAAGCTTGTAAGATGTCTTTTTAGGTTACCGCGCTGGTGGAATACTGAGAAAGTATTCTGTTGATAAACAGTGGGAGGTAGACCTTGAGTCTCAATATTGAAACCAAGAAAGTAGCCGTTGAAGAGATTAGCGCAGCAATTGCTAACGCTCAAACTCTGGTGGTTGCAGAATATCGCGGTATCAGTGTTGCCAGCATGACCGAGCTGCGTGCGAATGCACGTAAAGAAGGCGTATATTTGCGCGTTCTGAAAAATACTTTGGCTCGTCGTGCAGTAGAAGGCACTTCATTTGCAGGTTTGGCAGATCACATGGTGGGTCCGCTGGTTTACGCTGCTTCTGAAGATGCTGTAGCTGCTGCAAAAGTGCTGCATCAATTCGCGAAAAAAGATGACAAAATTGTTGTTAAAGCCGGTTCTTACAATGGCGACGTACTGGATGCTGCTCAAGTAAGCGAGTTGGCTTCTATTCCTAGCCGTGAAGAATTGTTGTCTAAACTGTTGTACGTTATGCAGGCACCTGTTGCCGGCTTTGCACGCGGTTTGGCTGCATTGGCTGAGAAAAAAGCTGGCGAAGAAGCCGCTTAATAGATTTTGTTTCATTTGATAATTAATTTTTAATACAATATTTGGAGTTTAAATAGCATGGCTATTACTAAAGAAGACATTTTGGAAGCCGTTGGTTCTTTGACCGTTATGGAATTGAACGACTTGGTTAAAGCTTTTGAAGAAAAATTCGGCGTTTCTGCTGCTGCCGTTGCCGTTGCCGGCCCTGCTGGTGCTGGTGCCGCTGCGGCTGAAGAAAAAACTGAATTTGACGTTGTTTTGGCTTCTGCCGGTGATCAAAAAGTTGGCGTGATTAAAGTGGTTCGTGCCATCACTGGTTTGGGCTTGAAAGAAGCTAAAGACATCGTTGACGGCGCGCCTAAAACACTGAAAGAAGGTGTTTCTAAAGCTGAAGCTGAAGACATCCAAAAACAACTGGAAGAAGCCGGCGCTAAAGTCGAAATCAAATAATCATTATTTGATACTTTCAGTAAAGGCTGGCAGATATCTGCCAGCCTTATTTTGCGTTTTAATCATACAGAAAATAATTATTTACATTTATTTGCATTTATATCTTGAAATAAATATAAATAAATGTAAATAACATCACAAAATTGTCGTCTCAAAGTTTTTCAGACGGCATTTCTATTCAAAGCCACCCTTCGGAGTGTATATGAACTATTCGTTTACCGAGAAAAAACGTATCCGTAAGAGTTTTGCCAAACGAGAGAACGTATTGGAAGTTCCCTTTTTGCTGGCAACTCAAATTGATTCTTATGCAAAATTTCTGCAATTAGAAAATGCTTTCGACCAGCGTACTGATGATGGTCTGCAAGCAGCATTCAATTCTATTTTCCCAATCGTCAGCCACAATGGCTATGCACGTTTGGAATTTGTCCATTACACCTTGGGTGATCCGTTGTTTGATATTCCTGAATGTCAATTGCGCGGTATTACTTACGCTGCTCCTTTGCGTGCACGCATCCGCTTGGTGATTTTGGATAAAGAGGCTTCTAAACCGACTGTAAAAGAAGTACGCGAAAACGAAGTGTACATGGGTGAAATCCCATTGATGACACCAAGCGGCTCTTTTGTCATCAATGGTACCGAGCGTGTGATCGTTTCTCAGTTGCACCGTTCTCCGGGTGTGTTCTTTGAGCATGACCGTGGTAAGACGCACTCTTCGGGCAAATTATTGTTCTCTGCCCGCATTATTCCTTACCGTGGTTCATGGTTGGATTTTGAGTTTGATCCAAAAGATCAACTGTATTTCCGTATCGACCGTCGCCGTAAAATGCCGGTTACCATTTTGTTGAAAGCCTTGGGTTACAACAATGAACAGATTTTGGACACTTTCTACGACAAAGAAACATTCTTCTTGTCAAAAGGTGGTGTGCAAACTGAATTGATTCCAGGCCGTCTGAAAGGTGAAACCGCTAAAAACGACATCGTGGATGCTGAAGGCAACGTTTTGGTGACCAAAGGCAAACGCATCACTGCTAAAAATATCCGTGATATTGCCAATGCCGGTTTGACCCGATTGGACGTTGATCCTGAAACCTTATTGGGCAAAGTCTTGGCTGCTGATTTGATCGTGCCGGACACTGGTGAAGTATTGGCTGTGGCCAATGATGAAATCACCGAAGAATTGTTGGCGAAACTGGATATCCACGGTATTGAGCAAGTTACTACTTTGTACATCAATGAATTGGACCAAGGTGGTTACATTTCCAGCACCTTGCGTACGGATGAAACTGCCGACCAGCAAGCTGCCCGCGTAGCGATTTACCGCATGATGCGTCCGGGCGAACCGCCTACCGAAGAAGCTGTTGAAATGCTCTTCAACCGCTTGTTCTTCAGTGAAGACAGCTACGACTTGTCTCGTGTAGGCCGTATGAAATTCAATACCCGCACCTACGAGCAAAAATTGTCTGAAGCGCAACAAGGCTCTTGGTATGGTCGTTTATTGAACGAAACCTTTGCCGGTGCAGCCGAAAAAGGTGGCTATGTACTGAGCATTGAAGACATTGTCGCTTCGATTGCCACTTTGGTTGAATTGCGTAACGGTCACGGCGAAGTGGACGATATCGACCACTTGGGCAACCGTCGCGTGCGTTCGGTTGGTGAGTTGACTGAAAACCAATTCCGCAGTGGCTTGGCTCGTGTTGAGCGCGCAGTGAAAGAGCGTTTGAACCAAGCAGAATCTGAAAACCTGATGCCGCATGATTTGATCAATGCTAAACCGGTTTCTGCTGCCATTAAAGAATTCTTCGGTTCAAGCCAATTGAGCCAATTTATGGATCAAACCAACCCACTGTCTGAAGTGACAAACAAACGTCGTGTTTCTGCTTTGGGTCCAGGCGGTTTGACCCGTGAACGTGCTGGCTTTGAAGTGCGTGACGTACACCCGACTCACTATGGCCGCGTATGTCCGATTGAAACACCCGAAGGTCCGAACATTGGTTTGATTAACTCGCTGTCTGTTTATGCGCGTACCAATGATTATGGTTTCTTGGAAACCCCATACCGCCGTGTAATTGACGGTAAAGTAACCACGGAAATCGATTACTTGTCTGCCATCGAAGAAGGCCGCTATGTGATTGCACAGGCCAATGCCGAATTGGATGCAGAAGGCAATCTGACCGGTGATTTGGTGACCTGTCGTGAAAAAGGCGAAACCATTATGGCCACACCTGACCGCGTTCAATACATGGATGTGGCAACCGGCCAAGTGGTATCGGTAGCGGCTTCCCTGATTCCGTTCTTGGAACACGATGACGCGAACCGTGCCTTGATGGGTGCCAACATGCAACGTCAAGCTGTGCCTTGTCTGCGTCCTGAAAAACCAATGGTCGGTACCGGTATCGAACGCTCAGTAGCCGTTGACTCGGCAACGGCGATTGTTGCCCGTCGTGGCGGCGTGGTTGAATATGTTGATGCCAACCGTGTGGTGATTCGCGTACACGATGACGAAGCGACTGCCGGTGAAGTGGGTGTGGACATCTACAATCTGGTCAAATTTACCCGCTCTAACCAATCAACCAACATCAACCAACGTCCGGCTGTGAAAGCAGGCGATGTGTTGCAACGTGGCGACTTGGTAGCCGACGGTGCTTCGACTGACTTGGGCGAATTGGCGCTGGGTCAAAACATGACCATCGCCTTCATGCCTTGGAACGGTTACAACTACGAAGACTCGATTTTGCTGTCTGAAAAAGTGGCTGCCGATGACCGCTACACTTCGATTCACATTGAAGAATTGAACGTTGTGGCGCGTGACACTAAGTTGGGTGCCGAAGACATTACCCGCGATATTCCGAACTTGTCTGAGCGCATGCAAAACCGTTTGGACGATTCCGGTATTGTGTACATCGGTGCTGAAGTAGAAGCCGGTGACGTGTTGGTGGGTAAAGTAACCCCTAAAGGCGAAACCCAATTGACGCCTGAAGAAAAACTGTTGCGTGCGATTTTCGGTGAAAAAGCGTCTGATGTAAAAGACACTTCATTGCGTATGCCGACCGGCATGAGCGGTACCGTGATTGACGTGCAAGTGTTTACCCGCGAAGGTATCCAGCGCGACAAACGTGCCCAATCGATTATTGATTCTGAGTTGAAACGCTACCGTCAAGACTTAAGTGATCAGCTGCGTATTTTCGATAACGATGCGTTTGATCGTATCGAGCGCATGATTGTTGGCCAAAAAGCCAACGGTGGCCCGATGAAGTTGGCTAAAGGTAGCGAAATCACTGCTGAATACTTGGCTTCTACCGCCAGCAAACACGATTGGTTCGACATCCGTTTGGCCGATGAAGATTTGGCCAAACAATTAGAGCTGATTAAGCTGAGCCTGCAGCAAAAACGCGAAGAAGCGGATGAGTTGTATGAAGTGAAGAAGAAAAAGCTGACCCAAGGCGACGAATTGCAGCCGGGCGTACAAAAAATGGTGAAAGTATTCATCGCCATCAAACGCCGTCTGCAAGCCGGTGACAAAATGGCCGGCCGCCACGGTAACAAAGGTGTGGTATCACGCATTCTGCCGGTGGAAGACATGCCTTATATGGCAGACGGCCGTCCAGTTGACATCGTGTTGAACCCATTGGGTGTACCATCGCGTATGAATATCGGTCAGATTTTGGAAGTGCACTTGGGTTGGGCGGCAAAAGGTATCGGTGAACGCATCGACCGTATGCTCAAAGAGCAGCGCAAAGCCAGCGAATTGCGTGAATTCTTGAATAAGCTGTACAACAACAGCGGCAAGCAAGAAGATCTCGACAGCTTGAGCGATGATGAAATCATCGAATTGGCTTCTAACCTGCGTAAAGGTGCTTCTTTCGCTTCTCCGGTATTCGACGGTGCGAAAGAATCTGAAATCCGCGACATGCTGAACTTGGCTTATCCAAGCGATGATCCTGAAGTAGAAAAATTGGGCTTTAACGACACCAAAACCCAAATTACCCTTTACGATGGCCGTTCAGGCGAAGCTTTCGACCGCCGCGTAACCGTAGGCGTGATGCACTACTTGAAACTGCATCACTTGGTTGATGAGAAAATGCACGCCCGTTCGACCGGTCCTTACAGCTTGGTGACCCAACAACCTCTGGGCGGTAAAGCGCAGTTCGGTGGCCAACGTTTCGGTGAGATGGAAGTTTGGGCGCTGGAAGCTTACGGTGCTGCTTACACCCTGCAAGAAATGTTGACCGTGAAGTCCGATGACGTGACAGGTCGTACCAAAATGTATGAAAACATTGTTAAAGGCGAACACAAAATCGACGCCGGTATGCCTGAATCCTTCAACGTATTGGTTAAAGAGATTCGCTCATTGGGCTTGGATATCGATTTGGAACGTTATTAAACAACGCTTTCAGACGGCCTCTGATATCAATAGGCCGTCTGAAAGAACACAGCGCTTTCAACGGACATCACAAAAATGTTTAAAGGCCGTCTGAAAAACTGTGTCATTCCATCCGAATCCTGATCCGCCAAGCGGTAAAAATACTTCCTTCAAGGAGCAAAAATGAATTTGTTGAACTTATTTAATCCGTTACAAACAGCGGGCATGGAAGAAGAGTTTGATGCCATCAAAATCGGCATTGCCTCTCCGGATACCATCCGCTCTTGGTCTTACGGTGAAGTGAAAAAGCCGGAAACCATCAACTACCGTACGTTCAAACCGGAACGCGACGGTTTGTTCTGTGCCAAAATTTTCGGCCCGGTAAAAGACTACGAATGTTTGTGCGGTAAATACAAACGCTTGAAATTTAAAGGCGTAACCTGTGAAAAATGTGGCGTGGAAGTGACTTTGTCTAAAGTACGCCGCGAACGCATGGGTCACATTGAATTGGCTGCGCCGGTTGCCCATATCTGGTTTTTGAAATCGCTGCCGTCTCGCTTGGGCATGGTATTGGACATGACCCTGCGCGACATCGAACGTGTATTGTACTTTGAAGCATTTGTGGTGACCGATCCGGGCATGACCCCGCTGCAACGCCGCCAATTGCTGACCGAAGACGATTACTACAACAAATTGGACGAATACGGCGACGATTTCGATGCCAAAATGGGTGCCGAAGGTATCCGCGAATTGTTGCGTTCATTGGATGTAGCAGGCGAAATCGAAGTATTGCGTCAAGAATTGGAATCAACCGGTTCTGATACCAAAATCAAAAAAATCGCCAAACGTTTGAAAGTATTGGAAGCGTTCCACCGCTCAGGTATGAAACTTGAGTGGATGATTATGGACGTGTTGCCAGTATTGCCACCTGATTTGCGTCCGCTGGTGCCTTTGGATGGCGGCCGTTTTGCCACTTCTGATTTGAACGATTTATACCGTCGTGTGATTAACCGTAACAACCGTCTGAAACGTTTGTTGGAGTTGAGTGCACCGGACATCATTGTGCGCAACGAAAAACGTATGCTGCAAGAAGCAGTCGACAGCCTGTTGGATAACGGCCGTCGCGGTAAAGCCATGACCGGCGCGAACAAGCGTCCATTGAAATCATTGGCCGACATGATTAAAGGTAAGGGTGGTCGCTTCCGTCAAAACCTGTTGGGTAAACGTGTGGACTACTCAGGCCGTTCGGTGATTACCGTGGGTCCTTACCTGCGTCTGCACCAATGCGGTCTGCCGAAAAAAATGGCTTTGGAGCTGTTCAAACCGTTCATTTTCCACAAGCTGGAAAAACAAGGCTTGGCAACCACCGTTAAAGCCGCCAAAAAATTGGTTGAACAAGAAGTACCGGAAGTATGGGACATCTTGGAAGAAGTTATTCGCGAACACCCAATCATGTTGAACCGTGCACCGACATTGCACCGTTTGGGTATTCAAGCGTTTGAACCGATTCTGATTGAAGGTAAAGCCATCCAGTTGCACCCATTGGTGTGTGCCGCATTTAACGCCGACTTTGACGGTGACCAAATGGCGGTTCACGTACCATTGAGCTTGGAAGCGCAAATGGAAGCACGCACTTTGATGCTGGCGTCAAACAACGTATTGTCTCCGGCCAACGGCGAACCGATTATCGTACCGTCTCAAGATATCGTATTGGGTCTGTACTACATGACCCGCGACCGCATCAACGCCAAAGGTGAAGGCAGCTTGTTTGCCGACGTGAAAGAAGTACACCGTGCTTATCACACCAAACAAGTGGAACTGGGTGCCAAAATCACCGTGCGTCTGCGTGAATGGGTGAAAAACGAAAACGGCGAATTGGAGCCGGTAGTTAACCGCTATGAAACCACCGTAGGCCGTGCCTTGTTGAGCGAAACTCTGCCTAAAGGCCTGCCGTTTGAATACATCAACAAAGCGCTGAAGAAGAAAGAAATTTCTAAGCTGATTAACGCATCGTTCCGCTTGTGTGGCCTGCGTGATACCGTGATTTTCGCCGACCATTTGATGTATACCGGTTTTGCTTATGCAGCCAAAGGCGGTATCTCGATTGCCGTTGACGATATGGAAATTCCGAAAGAAAAAGCCGTATTGTTGGCTGAAGCACAAGCCGAAGTGAAGGAAATCGAAGACCAATACCGCCAAGGTTTGGTAACCAACGGTGAACGTTACAACAAAGTAGTCGATATTTGGGGTCGTGCCGGTGACCGCATTGCCAAAGCGATGATGGACAACCTGTCTACCCAAAAAGTCATCGACCGCGAAGGCAACGAAGTGGATCAAGAGTCGTTCAACTCTATCTACATGATGGCCGACTCCGGTGCCCGTGGTTCGGCAGCACAGATCAAACAGCTTTCCGGCATGCGTGGTTTGATGGCCAAACCGGACGGCTCGATTATCGAAACGCCGATTACGTCTAACTTCCGCGAAGGCCTGACCGTATTGCAATACTTTATTGCGACCCACGGTGCGCGTAAAGGTCTGGCCGATACCGCATTGAAAACCGCAAACTCCGGTTACCTGACCCGCCGTTTGGTAGACGTAACCCAAGACTTGGTGGTAGTAGAAGACGATTGCGGCACAACTGACGGTTTTGTCATGAAAGCCGTGGTACAAGGTGGTGACGTGATTGAAGCCTTGCGCGACCGTATTTTGGGCCGTGTGACTGCTTCTGATGTGGTTGACCCATCCACAGGCGAAACCTTGGTAGAAGCCGGTACTTTATTGAACGAAAAACTGGTCGACATGATCGACCAATCCGGCGTCGATGAAGTGAAAGTACGCACCCCGATTACCTGTAAAACCCGCCACGGTTTGTGTGCCCAATGTTACGGCCGTGACTTGGCGCGCGGTAAACTGGTAAATGCCGGTGAAGCGGTCGGTGTGATTGCCGCCCAATCGATCGGTGAACCGGGTACCCAGCTGACCATGCGTACCTTCCACATCGGTGGTGCCGCTTCCCGAGCAGCTGCTGCCAGCCAAGTGGAAGCCAAATCTAACGGTACCGCACGTTTCAGCAGTCAAATGCGTTATGTTGCCAACAACAAAGGCGAATTGGTGGTGATTGGTCGTTCTTGCGAAGTGGTGATTCACGACGATATCGGCCGTGAGCGCGAACGTCATAAAGTGCCTTACGGTGCCATTTTGCTGGTACAAGACGGTGAGGCCATTAAAGCCGGCCAAACCTTGGCAACATGGGATCCTCATACCCGTCCAATGATTACCGAGCACGCCGGTTTGGTGAAATTTGAAAACGTGGAAGAAGGCGTAACCGTTGCCAAACAAACCGACGATGTCACCGGTTTGTCTACCTTGGTCGTAATTGATGGTAAACGCCGCTCTGCCGGTACCTCTAAATTGTTGCGCCCAACCGTGAAACTGCTGGACGAAAACGGTTTGGAAATCTGCATTCCGGGTACCTCAACGCCGGTATCGATGGCCTTCCCGGTAGGTGCGGTGATTACCGTGCGTGAAGGTCAAGAAATCGGTAAAGGTGACGTGTTGGCGCGTATTCCGCAAGCGTCGTCTAAAACCCGCGATATTACCGGTGGTTTGCCGCGCGTGGCTGAGTTGTTTGAAGCGCGTATCCCGAAAGATGCCGGCATGTTGGCTGAAATCACCGGTACCGTTTCCTTCGGTAAAGAAACCAAGGGTAAACAACGCTTAATCATCACCGATGTTGACGGCGTGGCTTACGAAACCTTGATTTCCAAAGAGAAACAAATCTTGGTGCATGACGGCCAAGTGGTGAACCGCGGTGAAACCATCGTTGACGGTGCCGTTGATCCACATGATATTCTGCGTCTGCAAGGTATCGAAGCATTGGCACGCTATATTGTTCAAGAAGTGCAAGAAGTTTACCGCCTGCAAGGTGTGAAGATTTCCGATAAACACATCGAAGTCATCATCCGCCAAATGCTGCGTCGTGTGAATATTGCCGACTCGGGCGAAACCAGCTTCATTACCGGTGAGCAAGTCGAGCGTGGCGATGTGATGTTGGAAAACGAGAAAATGATTGCCGAAGGTAAAGAGCCGGCGCGTTACGAAAACGTGTTATTGGGTATTACCAAAGCGTCGTTGTCGACCGACAGCTTCATTTCAGCTGCATCGTTCCAAGAAACCACCCGCGTACTCACCGAGGCCGCGATTATGGGTAAACAGGACGAACTGCGCGGCTTGAAAGAAAACGTGATTGTTGGCCGCCTGATTCCGGCCGGTACGGGCTTGACCTATCACCGCAGCCGCCGTCAGGAAAGCCGCGACGAAGTGCCTGCCCAGGTAGACGAGCAATCTGCTGCTGAATAAAGATGCGCCTGCACCGCAGGCCGTCTGAAAAGAAAACCGCAAGTGTTGAGCTTGCGGTTTTTTATTTGCTTGAAATTTTCAGACGGCCTGAGACCCTTGTAAAACTTCAAATCCGTCATTGTCGGGTCTCAGCCCGACAATGACGGCCACAGATTGGCGGATTAAATTCAGATTTTGCTCAGGTTTCAGACGGCCTGAAACCTGAGCAAAACACCTTTAAAAGATGGTGTGCACAAAGCAACCGTTTTAGAACATTGATGGTTTTTTCGTCTAGGTGTGCTTGTGGCCTAATTAGGCCGGTAATCACACATGGTAAAGAAAAGAAAATAATATTTACAAAAGTGTGGGGGGGGGTAAATTCATTTTGCTGAAGTTTAGCAAAAATTAACATGAATTTTAGGCATCACTCATTACTAAAAAAGGTATGAAATATGAAAGCATTCAATCAAAACGTCGGTAAAATCACATCAGCAACACTTTTGGCATTGGCTTTAACAGCGTGCGGCGGTGGTGGTGGCGGTAGTCAGTCGCCTCAAACAAGCAGCACGCCGACAAAAGAATTGGCTGAAGCGAAAGCAAACAAAATGTTTTCTTTGGCACAGCAACGACAAGATGTTAGCCAATTGTTTGCAGAAAATGGCGGTACTCTGGAAAATTATAAAGTGAGTATTGATGGTAAGCGCATTACTTCAGACAATGTTGATTTAAGTGCTTTGGGGGAAGGTGTAAGAAGAATTGGCGTTACCGAGGAAGCTGAAATCAGAGCGGGTAGCGTAAAAGGCACGGTTATCCGTAATGGTGTTCTGCACCTTTATCAACAGCCTTACTCTGTGGTAGCAGGTACAGAAGTCAAAGGCGGTACGGTTACTGTTATGGGAAGAAAAGAAAATCTGGGTTCAGAAGAATTAGACTTCGGCACCGTTAAAGGCTATGCCACCAAAACCTTGCCGAGCAGCGGTAAATTCAACTATGCAGGCGAGGCTTTGAGTCAAGATCAAACCGGTAAATTCAATTACACCGTGGACTTTGCAGCGAAAACCGGCAGCGGTTCGATTAGCAATATTGCTGGCGGTATTACGCTTCATGAAGGTAAGATTGCCGGCATGAGCCATGATAATCCCGATAAAACATCGATTAGCGGCTATGGTATTGAGTCAACGGCACGTTCAAACAGCGGCTTGAATGGCGGCTATAAACTCGGCTTCTTCGGCCCGAATGCAGATGAAGTGGCAGGCGTTGTAACCTCGCCTTATGGAGATGTCGGCTTCGGCGGCAAAAAACAATAATCGTCTTTAAGGCATAACCTTGAATTTATAGGCCGTCTGAAAACATTCAGACGGCCTTTCTGATACTGAGAAAAAAATGATACGGAAAACCTTACTGATTGCAGCCTTGTTTTCTTCCGCAACAACGTATGCAGATGAAAGCCAAGTGTTGGATGTGCCGAAAGAGCCGGTTAGCTTTGATAAGCCGATTGCTTTGCCGCTTGAGCAAAGGCCGTCTGAAAACGAACTTCCGGCCATGCCGCAATGGAACGAATTGCTGGAAGGTGATGAACCCGAGCAACAGATTAACCAAGCATTGCTCGGCAAAGATTGGCAGAAGTTGGGTGGCTTGTTAAGAGAATATTCAATGCAGCCGCAGCATGACACAACCCTGTACCGTTATGCCTTGGGTGCCTTGCGGCGTGCAGAAGACCGTCATGGCGAGGCGGCGGCGCTTTACCGTGAAATCGTGGCGGAAAAGCCCGATTTGATTTATCCCCGTTTTGACTTGGGTGTGATGTTGTTTGAAGACAGGCAATATCGGGAAGCCGAACAGCATTTGCAAAAAGTACAGTCAGATTTGCCGCCCGCGATGAGTGAGCTCGCCAAACAATATGCCCAAGCTGCCAAAAAAGCACAAAGCTGGCAGCCTGTGTTTAATCTCAACTACGAACAAACCGACAACGTGAATAATGCTTCGTCTGCCCGTCAGGTCGAATGGGAAGGTAATACTTGGCATAAAACCGCAGACAGCCTGCCAAAAAGTGCTCATGGTATCCGCTATACGCTGGGAGCAGAACGCAACCTCAACCTGAACGGCAATCACTTCTTCCGTTTCGGTGTGATGGGAAGCGGTGTGCATTATTGGGATGCGCAGGATTATAGCGAACAAACCGTGCGTATAAACAGCGGCTATCGTCATCAAAACAGCCGGCAAGAATGGGGCGTAACCCCATATGTCGAACAGAACTGGTTAGACGACAGCCGTTATGTATCCAATGTAGGCATCGCGCTCGATTACAATCGTCGTTTAAATGAAAAATGGCGCATGAGCCAATATGCCCAATTTAGTACAAAACGTTATCAGAATGAGGATATTGCCGAACGCTACAATAGTAGAGTTACGGCAGCAGGCGCAACGTTGAGCTATCGTATTTCGCCAACCGCGTTAATTTTTGGCGGGGTGAACGGCATAAATGACGACACTAAAGAACGCGAACAGGCTTCGTGGCGGTATGGTGTCAATTTAGGCGGTATCAAACAGTTCAAAAGCGGCATTGGATTGCGGGCGAATACCGGTTATATAAGGCGAGAGTTTAAAGCACCAGCAGAATTGGTTTATCGCTTTACCCGTCGTGATCACGAATATCAGGCAGGTGCGGCATTATGGCATCGTAAGATTTCATGGCGGGGGTTTACGCCGCAGTTGAATTTCCGTTATGTCAAAATTGATAGCAATATGCCCGCTTTTTATTCGAGAAACAGCAAAGAGTGGTTTATGAGTGTGGAAAAAACATTTTGAAAATCTAAATAATCTTGCCAAATATGCTGTTTTCAGACGGCCTAATGTGGCTAAATGTTTATCCGAAAACACAAAAATACTGTTTTATTTGCTGTAATACTTGACTAAGTGCTTGCAAAAAAAATATAATTTCGCTCTTGTCGGCATGGTGTCGGCAAGTATTTAACTCAACAGGACGAGAAAATATGCCAACTATTAACCAATTGGTACGCAAAGGCCGTCAAAAGCCTGTGTACGTAAACAAAGTGCCTGCACTGGAAGCTTGCCCGCAAAAACGCGGCGTATGCACCCGTGTATACACTACCACTCCTAAAAAACCGAACTCTGCATTGCGTAAAGTATGTAAAGTTCGTCTGACTAACGGTTTTGAAGTGATTTCATACATCGGCGGTGAAGGCCATAACTTGCAAGAGCACAGCGTGGTATTGATCCGTGGCGGTCGTGTAAAAGACTTGCCGGGTGTACGTTACCACACCGTACGTGGTTCTTTGGATACCGCGGGTGTTAAAGACCGTAAACAAGCCCGTTCTAAATACGGTGCTAAGCGTCCTAAATAATAAGCGGGACTAAATAGGCACGTCGGCCGCCTAAGCTGAACAACGGCCGAGTAAGTGAATACTCCTTTGGGTATTCATGGGAATCAACCCAACTGAATAGAATATTAAGGAAATTAAAATGCCACGACGTAGAGAAGTCCCGAAGCGCGACGTACTGCCAGATCCAAAATTCGGCAGCGTTGAGCTGACTAAATTCATGAACGTATTGATGATTGACGGTAAAAAATCGGTTGCAGAGCGTATCGTTTACGGTGCTTTGGAGCAAATCGAGAAAAAAACCGGCAAAACAGCAATCGAAGTATTTAACGAAGCCATTGCTAACGCCAAGCCTATCGTAGAGGTAAAAAGCCGTCGTGTAGGTGGTGCCAACTACCAAGTTCCTGTTGAAGTTCGTCCTTCACGCCGCTTGGCTTTGGCAATGCGCTGGGTTCGCGATGCGGCCCGTAAGCGTGGTGAGAAATCAATGGATCTGCGTTTGGCAGGTGAATTGATTGATGCTTCTGAAGGTCGCGGCGGCGCGTTGAAAAAACGTGAAGAAGTACACCGTATGGCCGAAGCGAACAAAGCATTCTCTCACTTCCGTTTCTAATTTAGAAAGGCTAATCAAATGGCTCGTAAGACCCCAATCAGCCTGTACCGCAATATCGGTATTTCTGCCCATATTGACGCGGGTAAAACCACCACAACCGAACGTATTTTGTTCTACACCGGTTTGACACACAAACTGGGTGAAGTGCATGACGGTGCGGCAACCACCGACTACATGGATCAAGAACAAGAGCGTGGTATTACCATTACTTCTGCTGCCGTGACTTCATACTGGTCAGGTATGGCGAAACAGTTCAAAGAACACCGTTTCAACATCATTGACACCCCAGGACACGTTGACTTTACCGTAGAGGTAGAGCGTTCTATGCGTGTATTGGACGGCGCGGTAATGGTTTACTGCGCGGTAGGCGGTGTACAGCCTCAGTCTGAAACCGTATGGCGTCAAGCTAACAAATACAAAGTGCCACGTTTGGCATTTGTAAACAAAATGGACCGTCAAGGTGCCAACTTCTTCCGTGTTGTTGAGCAAATGAAAACTCGTTTGCGCGCCAATCCAGTACCAATCGTGATTCCGGTTGGTGCGGAAGACAACTTCGAAGGCGTGGTTGACCTGTTGAAAATGAAAGCCATTCTGTGGAATGAAGCAGACAAAGGCGTTACTTTCGAATACGGTGATATCCCTGCTGACTTGGTAGATACTGCTGAAGAATGGCGTCAAAACATGATTGAAGCCGCAGCAGAAGCCAGCGAAGAATTGATGGACAAATACTTGGGTGGTGAAGACCTGACTGAAGAAGAAATCGTTGGTGCGTTGCGTCAACGTACTTTGGCCGGTGAAATCCAACCGATGTTGTGCGGTTCTGCATTTAAAAACAAAGGTGTTCAACGTATGTTGGATGCCGTAGTTGAATTGCTGCCTGCACCTACCGACATTCCACCGGTACAAGGTGTGAACCCATCTAGCGATGCCGCTGATCAGCGCGAAGCCAGCGATGAGGCGCCATTCTCTGCTTTGGCATTCAAAATGCTGAATGACAAATACGTAGGTAACTTGACCTTTATCCGTGTTTACTCTGGTGTGGTTAAATCTGGTGACACCGTATTGAACTCTGTTAAAGGTACACGTGAGCGTATCGGCCGTTTGGTGCAAATGACCGCTGCTGACCGTACTGAAATCGAAGAAGTACGTGCCGGTGACATCGCTGCTGCTATCGGTTTGAAAGACGTGACCACAGGTGAAACCTTGTGTGCGGAAAACGCGCCAATCATCTTGGAGCGTATGGAATTCCCTGAGCCGGTAATTCACGTTGCCGTTGAGCCAAAAACCAAAGCTGACCAAGAGAAAATGGGTATTGCTTTGAACCGTTTGGCTAAAGAAGACCCTTCATTCCGTGTTCGTACAGATGAAGAATCAGGTCAAACCATTATTTCCGGTATGGGTGAGCTGCACTTGGAAATTATTGTTGACCGTATGAAACGTGAATTCAGCGTGGATGCCAATATCGGTGCGCCTCAAGTAGCTTACCGTGAAACCATCCGTAAAGAAGTGGAATCTGAATACAAACACGCCAAACAGTCTGGTGGTAAAGGTCAGTATGGTCACGTTGTGATCAAATTGGAGCCTATGGAACCAGGTGGTGAAGGTTACGAATTTATCGACGAAATTAAAGGTGGTGTGATTCCTCGCGAATTCATCCCTTCAGTTGATAAAGGTATTCGTGATACCTTGCCTAACGGTGTGGTAGCAGGCTTCCCTGTGGTGGATGTCCGTGTACGCTTGGTATTCGGTTCTTCGCATGATGTCGACTCATCTCAATTGGCATTTGAATTGGCCGCTTCTCAAGCCTTTAAAGAAGGTATGCGTCGCGCTTCTCCAGCATTGTTGGAGCCAATCATGGCTGTTGAAGTTGAAACGCCTGAAGAGTACATGGGTGACGTAATGGGCGACCTGAACCGTCGTCGCGGTATCGTATTGGGCATGGATGATGATGGTATCGGCGGTAAGAAAGTACGCGCTGAAGTGCCATTGGCTGAAATGTTCGGTTACTCTACCGACTTGCGTTCTGCCACTCAAGGCCGTGCAACTTACTCGATGGAATTCAAAAAATACGCTGAAGCTCCTTCGAATGTTGCTGCTGCTGTAACTGAAGCTCGCAAAGGCTAATTAATCAGTCTTTGCAAATAGGCCGTCTGAAACTCTGAATATTTTTTTCAGACGGCCATTGTTCTTTAATCGATCTTTATATGTAAAGGAATTAGCTCATGGCTAAGGAAAAATTTGAACGTAGCAAACCGCACGTAAACGTTGGCACCATCGGTCACGTTGACCATGGTAAAACCACTCTGACTGCTGCATTGACTACGATTTTGTCTAAAAAATTCGGTGGTGCTGCTAAAGCTTACGACCAAATCGACAACGCGCCGGAAGAAAAAGCCCGCGGTATTACCATTAATACTTCTCACGTAGAATACGAAACTGAAACCCGTCACTACGCACACGTAGACTGCCCAGGCCACGCCGACTATGTGAAAAACATGATTACCGGTGCTGCACAAATGGACGGTGCGATTTTGGTTGTATCTGCTGCTGATGGTCCTATGCCACAAACTCGTGAGCACATCTTGTTGGGTCGCCAAGTAGGTGTACCATACATCTTGGTGTTCATGAACAAATGCGACATGGTTGACGACGAAGAGTTGTTGGAATTGGTTGAAATGGAAATCCGTGACTTGTTGTCAAGCTACGACTTCCCAGGCGACGACTGCCCAATCATCCAAGGTTCTGCATTGAAAGCTCTGGAAGGCGACGCTGCTTACGAAGCTAAAATCTTTGAATTGGCTGACGCATTGGACAGCTACATCCCAACTCCAGAACGTGCCGTTGACAAACCATTCCTGTTGCCAATCGAAGACGTATTCTCAATCTCTGGTCGTGGTACTGTAGTAACCGGTCGCGTAGAGCGCGGTATCATCCACGTAGGTGACGAGATCGAAATCGTTGGTCTGAAAGACACTGCAAAAACCACTTGTACCGGTGTCGAAATGTTCCGCAAATTGCTGGACGAAGGTCAAGCAGGTGACAACGTAGGCGTATTGTTGCGCGGTACCAAACGTGAAGAAGTTGAACGTGGTCAAGTATTGGCTAAACCAGGCTCAATCACTCCGCACACCAAATTCAAAGCAGAAGTATACGTATTGAGCAAAGAAGAAGGTGGTCGTCACACTCCATTCTTCGCTAACTACCGTCCACAATTCTACTTCCGTACGACTGACGTTACCGGTGCGGTAACTTTGGAAGAAGGCGTAGAAATGGTAATGCCGGGTGAAAACGTAGCCATCACTGTTGAACTGATTGCGCCAATCGCGATGGAAGAAGGTTTGCGTTTTGCGATTCGTGAAGGTGGCCGTACCGTAGGTGCCGGTGTTGTTTCTTCTATCATTGCTTAATAAAGGATATCGATAAATGGCAAACCAAAAAATCCGTATCCGTTTGAAAGCTTATGATTACAGCTTGATCGACCGTTCTGCCCAAGAAATCGTTGAAACTGCTAAACGCACTGGTGCTGTGGTAAAAGGTCCGATTCCTTTGCCAACCAAAATTGAGCGTTTTAACATCTTGCGCTCTCCACATGTGAACAAAACTTCACGTGAGCAATTGGAAATCCGCACCCACTTGCGTCTGATGGACATCGTGGACTGGACTGACAAAACGACTGATGCACTGATGAAGCTGGACTTGCCGGCCGGTGTTGATGTAGAAATCAAAGTTCAATAATCATTGCTTTGAAAACCGAATGGGTAAAACCATTCGGTTTTATTCTATATGTGTTTATAGCATAATGCCGTCTGAAAGAGGGTTGTCGTAATTTTCAGACGGCCTTTTTGATGAAAACGCTAAGTTTTTATTGATATTTTTTGGAAAAGCGGTTTATAATAGCGGACTTGGTACATCTGTACCAAGTTTTTTATCTTTGTCCGAAGACAAGCCAATCGTAGCTTGTCCCTTTACTAAAAGGAAAATAATCATGACTTTAGGTCTGGTTGGGCGCAAAGTTGGTATGACCCGCGTGTTTAACGAACAGGGTATTTCTGTTCCGGTAACCGTTTTGGATATGTCTGCTAACCGCGTTACACAAGTAAAATCCAAAGATACTGACGGCTACATTGCCGTACAAGTTACCTTTGGTCAGAAAAAAGCGAATCGTGTCAACAAAACTGAAGCCGGTCACTTTGCAAAAGCAGGGGTTGAAGCTGGTCGCGGTTTGATTGAATTTGCTTTGACTGAAGAAAAGCTGGCTGAATTAAAAGCTGGTGATGAAATCACTGTTGCAATGTTTGAAGTAGGTCAATTGGTTGATGTAACCGGTACCTCTAAAGGTAAAGGTTTCTCTGGTACCATCAAACGTCATAACTTTGATTCTCAACGTACCTCTCACGGTAACTCGCGTTCGCACCGTGTTCCTGGTTCTATCGGTATGGCTCAAGACCCTGGTCGCGTATTCAAAGGTAAGCGCATGGCCGGTCAATACGGTAATACCAAATCAACCGTTCAAAAATTGGAAGTTGTGCGTGTAGACGCTGAGCGCCAATTGCTGTTGGTTAAAGGTGCGGTTCCTGGTTCGGTTAACAGTGATGTCGTGGTACGTCCAAGCGTGAAAGTAGGTGCGTAATGGAATTAAAAGTTATTGACGCTAAAGGACAGGTTTCAGGCAGCTTGGCTGTTTCTGACGCTTTGTTTGCTCGCAAATACAATGAAGCATTGGTGCATCAGCTTGTAAATGCGTTTTTGGCAAATGCCCGCTCAGGCAACCGTTCGCAAAAGACCCGTGCTGAAGTAAAACACTCAACCAAAAAGCCATGGCGCCAAAAAGGCACTGGTCGTGCCCGTTCAGGTATGACTTCATCTCCATTGTGGCGTAAGGGCGGTCGTGCATTCCCGAACAAACCTGATGAAAACTTCACTCAAAAAGTAAACCGTAAAATGTACCGTGCCGGTATGGCGACTATTTTGTCTCAATTGGCTCGTGACGAACGTTTGTTTGCGATCGATGCATTGAATGCAAATACGCCTAAAACCAAAGAATTCGCTGAACAAGTGAAAAATTTGGGTTTGGAGCAAGTGCTGTTTGTAACCAAACAGTTGGATGAGAATGTTTACTTGGCTTCACGCAACTTACCGAATGTGCTGGTTTTGGAAGCTCAGCAAGTAGATCCTTACAGCTTGTTGCGTTACAAAAAAGTAATCATGACTAAAGATGCGGTTGCACAATTAGAGGAGCAATGGGTATGAATCAACAACGTTTGACTCAAGTGATTTTGGCACCTATCGTTTCTGAAAAAAGCAACGTATTGGCTGAAAAACGTAATCAAATGACGTTTAAAGTATTGGCAAATGCAACCAAACCTGAAATCAAAGCAGCTGTTGAATTGCTGTTTGGTGTGGAAGTTGCTTCTGTGACTACTGTTACCATTAAAGGTAAAACTAAACGTTTTGGTCGTGCTTTGGGCCGTCGCAGCGATGTTAAAAAAGCTTACGTAAGCTTGGCTGCTGGTCAAGAGTTGAATTTGGACGCCGCTGCTGCAGCTGCAGAATAAGGAATATAGAAAATGGCAATCGTTAAAATGAAGCCAACTTCTGCAGGTCGTCGCGGCATGGTTCGCGTAGTTGCAGAAGGCTTGCACAAAGGTGCGCCTTATGCGCCTTTGTTGGAAAAGAAACATTCTACTGCCGGTCGTAACCACAATGGTCACATCACCACCCGTCATAAAGGTGGCGGCCATAAACAACACTACCGTGTAGTTGACTTTAAACGTAATAAAGACGGTATCCCTGCAAAAGTAGAGCGTATTGAGTACGATCCTAACCGTACTGCTTTTATCGCTTTGTTGTGCTATGCAGACGGTGAGCGTCGTTACATCATTGCTCCGCGCGGCATTCAAGCGGGTGCGGTACTGGTTTCTGGTGCGGAAGCTGCGATTAAAATTGGTAATACTTTACCAATCCGCAACATCCCTGTCGGTACCACTATTCACTGTATCGAAATGAAGCCGGGTAAAGGTGCGCAAATTGCACGTTCTGCCGGCGCTTCTGCCGTATTGTTGGCAAAAGAAGGTGTATACGCTCAAGTACGTTTGCGTTCAGGTGAGGTGCGTAAAATCCACGTTGACTGCCGTGCTACTATCGGCGAAGTGGGTAACGAAGAGCAAAGCCTGAAAAAAATCGGTAAAGCCGGTGCCAATCGCTGGCGCGGTATCCGTCCTACTGTCCGCGGTGTTGTGATGAACCCTGTTGATCACCCTCACGGTGGTGGTGAAGGCCGTACTGGTGAAGCGCGCGAACCAGTTAGCCCATGGGGTACTCCTGCCAAGGGTTACCGTACTCGTAATAACAAACGCACGGATAATATGATTGTTCGTCGTCGTTACTCAAATAAAGGTTAATTAATATGGCTCGTTCATTGAAAAAAGGCCCATATGTAGACCTGCATTTGCTGAAAAAAGTAGATGCTGCTCGTGCAAGCAACGACAAGCGCCCAATTAAAACTTGGTCGCGCCGTTCTACCATTTTGCCTGATTTTATCGGTTTGACTATTGCTGTACACAATGGCCGTACTCACGTGCCTGTATTCATCAGCGATAACATGGTCGGTCACAAATTAGGTGAGTTCTCATTGACCCGTACCTTTAAAGGCCATTTGGCTGATAAAAAGGCTAAAAAGAAATAAGGTGAATCATGAGAGTAAATGCACAACATAAAAATGCCCGTATTTCAGCTCAAAAAGCTCGCTTGGTAGCTGATTTGATCCGTGGTAAAGACGTTGCCCAAGCTTTGAATATCTTGACTTTCAGCCCTAAAAAAGGTGCGGAGTTGATTAAAAAAGTTTTGGAATCAGCTATTGCGAATGCCGAACACAATAATGGTGCGGACATTGATGAGCTGAAAGTGGTAACCATCTTCGTTGACAAAGGCCCAAGCTTGAAACGGTTCCAAGCTCGTGCAAAAGGTCGCGGTAACCGCATTGAAAAACAAACTTGTCATATTAATGTGACAGTGGGCAACTAAGGAAAAGCTATGGGACAAAAGATTAACCCTACAGGCTTTCGCCTGGCGGTAACTAAAGACTGGTCTTCAAAATGGTTTGCTAAAAGCAACGAGTTTGCGACTGTACTGAAACAAGATATCGATGTTCGTAATTACCTGCGTGCCCGTTTGGCAAATGCCTCTGTAGGTCGCGTAGTTATTGAGCGTCCTGCTAAATCTGCACGTATTACCATTCACTCGGCTCGTCCAGGTGTGGTAATCGGTAAAAAAGGTGAGGACATCGAAATCTTGAAACGTGATTTGCAAGCCTTGATGGGTGTGCCTGTTCACGTGAATATCGAAGAAATCCGTAAACCTGAATTGGACGCACAAATCATTGCAGACAGTATTGCTCAGCAATTGGAAAAACGTGTTCAATTCCGCCGTGCAATGAAACGTTCTATGCAAAACGCGATGCGTGCTGGTGCTAAAGGCATCAAAATCATGACTTCTGGCCGTCTGAATGGTGCAGACATCGCACGTAGCGAATGGTACCGTGAAGGCCGTGTGCCTTTGCATACTTTGCGTGCAAACGTTGATTATGCGACTAGTGAAGCCAACACTACTTATGGCGTGTTAGGTCTGAAAGTTTGGGTTTACACTGAAGGCAACGATAAAGCTGCCGCAAAACCTGAGCAAGAGAAGAAACAAAGAAAGGCAGGTGGTCGTCATGCTGCAGCCAACTAGACTGAAATACCGTAAACAGCACAAAGGCCGTAACACCGGTATCGCTACTCGCGGTAACAAAGTAAGTTTCGGCGAATTTGGTTTGAAAGCAGTAGGTCGTGGCCGTTTAACTGCTCGTCAAATCGAAGCTGCACGTCGTACGATGACTCGTCACATTAAACGTGGCGGTCGTATTTGGATTCGTGTATTCCCTGACAAACCGATTACTGAAAAACCTATTCAAGTTCGTATGGGTGGCGGTAAAGGTAATGTTGAATATTACGTTGCTGAAATCAAACCAGGCAAAGTTTTGTATGAAATGGATGGCGTACCAGAAGCATTAGCTCGTGAAGCTTTTGAATTGGCTGCGGCAAAATTGCCTATTCCTACAACCTTTGTAGTAAGACAGGTAGGTCAATAATGAAAGCAAATGAATTGAAAGACAAATCTGTTGAGCAATTGAATGCTGATTTGCTTGACTTGTTGAAAGCACAATTTGGTTTGCGTATGCAAAATGCCACTGGTCAGTTGGGTAAACCAAGTGAATTAAAACGTGTGCGTCGCGATATTGCTCGTATTAAAACCATTTTAACTGAAAAAGGTGCTAAGTAATGAGCGTAGAAAAAAATGTTCGTACTTTGCAAGGCAAAGTGGTAAGCGACAAAATGGATAAAACCGTAACCGTATTGGTTGAACGTAAAGTGAAACATCCTTTGTACGGTAAGATTATTCGTTTGTCTTCCAAAGTTCATGCTCATGATGAAAACAATGAGTATGGCATTGGTGACATCGTGGTAATCGCGGAATCTCGTCCATTGTCAAAAACCAAATCTTGGGTTGTTAAAGAGCTGGTTGAGAAGGCGCGTACTGTTTAATTTTTGATACAGTAATGCACTTATAAGAAACGAAGTCTTGCAGCAAATCTAATTTGCGTGTAAACTTCGTTTCTTATCTTTCAGTTTCTTCTGAAAGTTTCTTCCCGTCGGGATCCAAGACTGGTTTACTAGAACCGCGAAGGTTTCATGTGATAGTAACTTAACACTAAGTTATGAGTCAGATGAAAAAGGTAAATTAAGTTGGTTAATTTAAAGGTAATAACATGATTCAAATGCAGACCATCTTAGATGTGGCTGATAACTCTGGTGCACGTCGCGTTATGTGCATCAAAGTATTGGGCGGATCTAAGCGTCGCTATGCTTCGGTTGGCGATATTATTAAAGTTGCAGTTAAAGATGCTGCACCTCGTGGCCGTGTTAAAAAAGGTGATGTATACAATGCAGTGGTTGTTCGTACTGCTAAAGGTGTTCGTCGTCCGGATGGCGCGTTGATTAAGTTTGATAACAATGCAGCTGTGTTGTTAAATAATAAACTTGAGCCTCTAGGTACCCGTATTTTTGGTCCAGTTACTCGTGAATTGCGTACTGAACGTTTCATGAAAATTGTTTCATTGGCACCTGAAGTTTTATAAGGAAAAGAAGCGATGAACAAAATTATTAAAGGCGATAAAGTAGTCGTTATTGCTGGTAAAGATAAAGGTAAACAAGGTCAAGTAGCTCGCATCTTGGGTGATAAAATTGTTGTTGAAGGTGTAAACGTAGTTAAACGCCATCAAAAACCAAATCCTATGCGTGGTGTTGAAGGTGGCATTATCGCTAAGGAAATGCCTCTGGCAATTTCAAATGTTGCGATTTTAAATCCTGAAACCAATAAAGCTGATCGTGTTGGTATTAAATTGATTGAGAGCGAAGGTAAAGTTAAGCGCGTTCGTTTCTTTAAATCTAATGGCTCTATCATCGGAGCATAAGGAGATATCATGGCTCGTTTGAGAGAGTATTATAAAGATACGGTAGTGCCTGAGTTGGTAAAACAGTTCGGTTACAAATCCATTATGGAAGTTCCTCGTATTGAGAAAATTACCTTGAATATGGGTGTTGGCGAAGCTGTTGCTGACAAAAAAGTAATGGAGCACGCTGTATCAGATTTGGAAAAAATTGCTGGTCAAAAACCGGTAGTAACTGTTGCACGTAAGTCTATTGCAGGCTTTAAAATTCGTGATAACTACCCTGTAGGTTGTAAAGTAACTTTGCGTCGCGATCAAATGTTTGAATTCTTGGATCGTTTGGTTACTATCGCATTGCCTCGTGTACGTGACTTCCGTGGTGTGAATGGAAAGTCTTTTGACGGTCGCGGCAATTACAATATGGGTGTACGTGAGCAAATCATTTTCCCGGAAATTGAATACGATAAAATTGATGCTTTGCGTGGTTTGAATATTACCATTACGACTACTGCCAAAACTGATGAAGAAGCGAAAGCTTTGTTATCTTTATTTAAATTTCCGTTCAAAGGTTAAACATGGCTAAGAAAGCACTTATTAATCGCGAGCTGAAACGTCAAGCTCTAGCGAAAAAATATGCAGCTAAGCGTGAAGAAATTTTTGCTGTTATCAATGATTCAAATGCTACTGACGAAGAGCGTTTTGAAGCTCGTTTGAAATTCCAAGCAATTCCGCGCAATGCAGCACCTGTACGCCAACGTCGCCGTTGTGCATTGACAGGTCGTCCTCGTGGCACTTTCCGTAAATTCGGTTTGGGTCGTATTAAAATCCGTGAAATCGCTATGCGTGGCGAAATTCCGGGTGTTGTAAAAGCTAGCTGGTAATAGGAGTATTAATAATGAGTATGCATGATCCTATTTCCGATATGTTGACTCGTATCCGCAATGCGCAACGTGCTAATAAAGTAGCAGTTGCCATGCCTTCTTCAAAATTAAAATGCGCAATTGCAAAAGTTTTGAAAGAAGAAGGTTATATCGAGGACTTTGCAGTTTCTGCTGATGCAAAACCAGTATTGGAAATTCAACTGAAATACTATGCAGGTCGCCCTGTTATTGAGCAAATTAAACGTGTTTCACGTCCTGGTTTGCGTATTTATAAAGCTTCTAGCGAGATTCCAAGTGTCATGAATGGCTTGGGTGTTGCTATCGTAAGTACTTCTAAAGGTGTAATGACTGATCGTAAAGCACGCTCTGAGGGTGTGGGTGGTGAGTTGTTGTGCATCGTTGCCTAGTGGAGAATTATAAATGTCACGCGTAGCTAAAAATCCAGTGACTGTTCCTGCTGGTGTAGAAGTAAAATTTGGAACAGACGCATTGGTTGTTAAAGGTAAAAATGGCGAATTGTCATTTCCTTTGAATTCTGATGTTGATATTAAATTAGAAGACGGTGTGTTAACTTTTGCTGCAGCAAACAATACCAAACAGGCAAATGCAATGTCTGGTACTGTTCGTGCCTTGGTTAACAACATGGTTAAAGGTGTTTCTGAAGGTTTTGAGAAAAAACTTCAATTAATTGGTGTGGGTTATCGTGCTCAAGCTCAAGGCAAAACTTTGAATTTGTCTTTGGGTTTTTCTCATCCAATCGTTTACGAAATGCCTGAAGGTGTTTCTGTTCAAACTCCTAGTCAAACTGAAATCGTTCTGACTGGTGCGGATAAACAAACTGTTGGTCAAGTTGCTGCTGAAATTCGCGCATTCCGTTCCCCTGAGCCTTACAAAGGTAAAGGTGTACGTTATGTAGGTGAAGTAGTGGTGATGAAAGAAGCCAAGAAAAAATAATTGAGGTTCACTAATGAATAAACATGCAACCCGACTCCGTCGTGCACGCAAAACCCGTGCCCGTATCGCGGACTTGAAAATGGTAAGATTATGCGTGTTCCGCACCAATAATCATATTTATGCTCAAGTAATTAGTGCTGAAGGTGATAAAGTATTGGCTCAAGCCTCTACCTTGGAATCTGAGGTACGTAGTAGCTTAAAATCAGGCAGCAATGTTGAAGCAGCTGCATTGATTGGCAAACGTATTGCAGAAAAAGCAAAAGCAGCAGGTGTAGAAAAAGTTGCTTTTGACCGTTCTGGTTTCCAATATCACGGCCGTGTAAAAGCATTAGCTGAAGCTGCTCGTGAAAATGGTTTAAGCTTCTAATATTTGGAGACTTTCAGATGGCAAAACATGAAATTGAAGAACGCGGTGACGGCTTAATCGAAAAAATGGTTGCCGTAAACCGTGTAACAAAAGTCGTTAAGGGTGGCCGCATTATGGCTTTCTCTGCGCTGACTGTAGTAGGTGATGGCGATGGTCGCATCGGTATGGGTAAAGGCAAATCTAAAGAAGTGCCTGTAGCCGTTCAAAAAGCAATGGATCAAGCTCGTCGCTCTATGATTAAAGTACCTTTGAAAAATGGTACTATTCATCATGAAGTAATTGGTCGTCATGGTGCTACCCGTGTATTTATGCAACCTGCAAAAGAAGGTAGTGGTGTAAAAGCTGGTGGTCCAATGCGTTTAGTATTCGATGCAATGGGCATTCACAACATCTCTGCTAAAGTACATGGTTCTACCAACCCTTACAACATTGTACGCGCTACATTAGACGGCTTATCAAAATTGTACACTCCTGCTGATATTGCTGCTAAACGTGGTTTGACAGTAGAAGATATTTTAGGAGCTGGTCATGACTGAGCAGAAAAAAATCAAAGTTACTTTGGTTAAAAGTTTGATTGGTACTATTGAATCTCACCGCGCTTGTGCGCGTGGCTTAGGCTTACGTCGTCGTGAGCATACCGTTGAGGTTTTGGATACCCCTGAAAACCGTGGTATGATTAATAAAATCAGCTACTTGTTGAAAGTGGAGTCTTAATATGTTTTTGAATACTATCCAACCAGCTGAAGGTGCAACCCATTCAGCACGCCGTGTTGGTCGCGGTATTGGTAGTGGTTTAGGTAAAACCGGTGGTCGTGGCCATAAAGGCCAAAAAAGCCGCTCCGGTGGCTTTCATAAAGTAGGCTTTGAAGGCGGTCAAATGCCTTTGCAACGTCGTTTGCCTAAGCGCGGCTTTAAATCTTTGACTGCTTCAGCAAATGCAGAAGTACGTTTAAGTGAGTTGGCCTTGGTTGCGGTATCAGAAATTGACTTGTTGGTATTGAAACAAGCGGGTCTGGTTCCTGCAAATGCTACTAATGTAAAAGTAATTGCTTCTGGTGAAGTTTCAAAAGCTGTGACTTTAAAAGGCATTAAAGCAACTAAAGGCGCACGAGCAGCAATTGAAGCTGCTGGTGGTAAAGTTGAAGAATAAGGCTTAAATTACAGTGGCTAGTCAACAATCTTCCTCAGGTTTATCTAAATTTGGAGACTTGAAAAAGCGTCTATTGTTCTTAATCGGGGCATTGGTCGTTTTCCGTATTGGTGCTCATATTCCAGTGCCGGGTGTAGATGCTGTTGCATTAGCTAAGTTATACGAAAGCGCTGGAAACGGTATTCTGGGAATGTTAAATATGTTCTCAGGAGGTTCGTTAGAGCGCTTTAGTATATTTGCAATCGGTATTATGCCGTATATTTCGGCTTCGATTATTGTACAGCTTGCTTCAGAAATTCTTCCTTCCTTGAAGGCGTTGAAAAAAGAAGGAGAAGCTGGGCGTAAAATCATTACGAAATACACGCGGTATGGCACTGTGTTGCTGGCTATTCTGCAAAGTTTTGGTGTAGCAACCTTCGTTTTTCAACAAGGTATTGTCGTTGCAAATCAGTTAGAATTTTATATCTCAACAGTCGTGTGTTTGGTTACCGGTACCATGTTCTTAATGTGGTTGGGTGAGCAAATTACTGAAAGAGGTATCGGCAATGGTATTTCATTGATTATTACTGCGGGTATTGCCGCCGGTATTCCGGCAGGGCTTCTCCAGCTCTGGACATTAACCAGTCAAGGTGCGATGAGTATGTTGATGGCAGTGTCTATTGTAATCGGTGCACTACTGCTGATTTATATTGTGGTTTACTTTGAAAGTGCACAACGTAAAATTCCTGTTCATTATGCCAAAAGACAATTTGGTCATGTTGGACAAGGTCAAAATACGCACATGCCTTTCAAATTAAATATGGCTGGGGTTATTCCGCCAATTTTTGCTTCCAGTATTATTTTGTTCCCTTCTACCTTATTAAGTTGGTTTGGTTCAAACAATACGGACAGTATGTTGCACAAAGTTGCCGCCATGCTCCAACATGGCCAACCGCTTTATATTCTGATATTTGCAGCAACGATTATTTTCTTCTGTTATTTTTATACGGCATTGGTATTCAGTCCGAAAGAAATGGCGGAGAATTTGAAAAAGAGTGGGGCTTTTGTACCAGGTATTCGCCCAGGTGATCAAACCTCTAGATACTTAGAGAAGGTAGTATTGCATTTAACCCTTTTTGGTGCTTTATACATTACCATCATCTGTTTGATTCCTGAATTCTTAACGACTGCATTAAATGTACCTTTCTATTTGGGCGGTACTTCGCTATTAATTTTAGTTGTGGTAACGATGGATTTTAGTACGCAAATTAATTCCTATCGTATGACCCAGCAATATGAAAGCCTAATGAATCGTCCCGATATGAAATCATTATCACGTAAGTAAGACTATGGCTAAAGAAGATACCATACAAATGCAAGGCGAAATTCTTGAAACTTTGCCGAATGCAACATTCAAAGTTAAACTCGAGAACGACCATGTGGTTTTAGGTCATATTTCTGGAAAAATGCGTATGCACTACATCCGAATTTCTCCGGGTGATAAAGTAACCGTTGAGTTAACGCCTTATGATTTAACCCGTGCTCGTATCGTATTCAGAGCAAGATAGACTGTATAAAGGAAAAAAAATGCGTGTACAACCTTCTGTAAAGAAAATTTGCCGTAACTGCAAAATTATTCGTCGTAATCGCGTAGTTCGTGTGATTTGTACTGATCCACGTCACAAACAACGTCAAGGTTAAGAGTTTATTTCTCTTAATTTGATTTTGTGGTATAGTGACACACTTTGCCCTAAAAGGAAAAAAATATGGCTCGTATTGCAGGGGTGAATATCCCTAATAATGCCCATATCGTTATTGGCTTACAAGCTATTTACGGTATTGGTGCGACTCGTGCTAAATTGATTTGCGAGGCTGCAAATATTGCTCCTACCGTAAAAGCAAAAGATTTGGACGAGGCTCAATTGGACGCTTTGCGTGAACAAGTTGCTAAATATGAAGTTGAAGGTGACTTGCGCCGTGAAGTAACGATGAGCATCAAACGATTGATGGATATGGGCTGCTATCGCGGCTTCCGTCATCGTCGTGGCTTACCTTGTCGCGGTCAACGCACTCGCACAAATGCACGTACCCGTAAAGGTCCGCGCAAAGCGATTGCCGGTAAGAAATAATTTTTAAGGAAATTGATTAATGGCTAAAGCAAACACAGCTTCGCGTGTACGTAAAAAAGTACGTAAAACCGTAAGCGAAGGTATTGTGCATGTTCATGCATCTTTTAACAATACCATCATTACAATCACTGACCGTCAAGGCAATGCATTGTCTTGGGCTACCTCTGGCGGCGCTGGTTTTAAAGGTTCACGTAAAAGTACACCATTTGCAGCTCAAGTAGCTGCAGAAGCAGCTGGTAAAGTTGCCCAAGAGTATGGCGTTAAAAATTTAGAAGTTCGCATTAAAGGCCCGGGTCCAGGTCGCGAATCTTCTGTACGTGCGCTCAACGCTCTTGGTTTCAAGATTACCAGCATTACTGACGTTACCCCGTTGCCTCATAACGGTTGCCGTCCACCTAAAAAACGTCGTATTTAATATTGGAGTGATTTGAAACATGGCACGTTATATTGGCCCTAAATGTAAATTAGCACGCCGTGAAGGTACAGATCTGTTTTTGAAGAGTGCACGTCGCTCTTTAGAGTCAAAATGTAAAATGGATTCTGCGCCAGGTCAACACGGTGCTAAAAAACCACGTTTGTCAGACTATGGTCTGCAATTGCGTGAAAAACAAAAAATCCGTCGTATTTACGGCGTATTAGAACGTCAATTCCGTCGTTATTTTGCAGAAGCTTCACGCCGTAAAGGTTCTACTGGTGAATTGTTACTGCAATTGCTGGAATCTCGTTTAGACAACGTTGTATATCGCATGGGCTTCGGCTCTACCCGTGCAGAAGCTCGTCAATTGGTTTCTCACAAAGCGATTACCGTTAACGGACAAGTTGTGAATATCCCTTCTTTCCAAGTTAAAGCCGGTGATGTTGTAGCTATCCGCGAGAAAGCTAAAAAACAAGTACGTATCCAAGAAGCTTTGAGCTTGGCAACTCAAATTGGTTTGCCTAGCTGGGTTTCAGTTGATGCAGATAAATTGGAAGGTGTATTCAAAAATATGCCGGATCGCTCAGAATTGACTGGCGATATTAATGAACAGCTGGTGGTAGAGTTCTACTCTAAATAATGCTAGCTCAGTGAGGGACAGTTAAATGCAAAATAGCACAACCGAATTTTTGAAACCTCGTCAAATTGATGTAGATACTTTGTCTACTACACGTGCAAAAGTTTCAATGCAGCCGTTTGAACGTGGTTTTGGTCACACTTTAGGTAATGCTTTGCGTCGTATCTTACTGTCATCCATGAATGGTTTTGCACCAACTGAAGTGGCTATTACCGGTGTGTTGCATGAATATTCTACCGTTGATGGTGTTCAAGAAGATGTCGTAGACATTTTGTTGAACATCAAAGGTATCGTATTTAAGTTGCACGGTCGTAGCCAAGTTCAGTTGACTTTGAAAAAATCAGGTGCCGGTGCAGTTTTGGCCGGGGATATCGAATTACCACACGATGTGGAAATTTTGAACCCAGAGCACGTGATTTGCCACTTGTCTAATAACGGTCAAGTAGAAATGGAAATCAAAGTCGAGCAAGGCCGTGGTTATCAATCTGTTTCAGGTCGTCGCGTTGTTCGTGATGAAAACAAACAGATTGGTGCGATTCAGTTGGATGCGAGTTTTTCGCCCATCAGCCGTGTTAGCTTTGAAGTTGAACCTGCACGCGTAGAGCAACGTACCGACTTGGATAAATTGGTTTTGGATATCGAAACTGATGGTTCTATTGATCCGGAAGAAGCCGTACGCAGTGCCGCACGTATTTTAATTGACCAAATGTCTATCTTTGCTGACTTGCAAGGTACGCCGGTTGAAGAGGTTGAAGAAAAAGCTCCTCCAATCGATCCTATCTTGTTGCGCCCGGTAGATGATTTGGAATTAACTGTACGTTCAGCTAATTGTCTGAAAGCTGAAGATATTTATTATATTGGCGATTTGATTCAACGTACTGAAACCGAGCTTCTCAAAACTCCGAATTTGGGTCGTAAATCTTTGAATGAAATCAAAGAGGTGTTGGCCTCTAAAGGTCTGACATTAGGTTCAAAATTAGAAGCTTGGCCGCCTGTAGGCTTAGAAAAGCCGTAAGTTTGAAGATTAAAGGATAATGACATGCGTCATCGTAATGGTAACCGCAAATTAAACCGTACCAGCAGCCACCGTGCTGCGATGCTGCGCAATATGGCAAATTCTTTGTTGACTCACGAAACTATCGTGACCACTTTGCCTAAAGCAAAAGAATTACGCCGCGTGGTAGAGCCCTTGATTACTTTGGGTAAAAAACCTTCTTTGGCAAACCGTCGTTTGGCATTTGACCGCACTCGCGATCGCGATGTAGTGGTTAAATTGTTTGACGAATTGGGTCCACGTTTCGCTGCTCGTAATGGCGGCTATGTTCGTGTACTGAAATACGGTTTCCGTAAAGGTGACAATGCGCCTTTGGCGTTGGTAGAGTTGGTTGATAAAGCAGCTGAAACAGCTGAATAATCGACATAAAATTGAAAACACCATCTATTTAAATCAATAGATGGTGTTTTTCTTTGAAATACTGTTTGAGCTATTTGATACTGAATCTGCTTTGCAATATTTTTCAGACGGCCTAAGCGCATCTCGCTTTTAGCATCGTTGGTAGGCAAGTTTTCAAATATCGCATGCCACAATATGTGCCAGAGATATAGAACTGACAAAAAATCTCGCTCTGGTTCTGGTATATAATACTGCCATTACCCACTGGTTTTAATTGATTTAAGCCATTTTGATAAATCATGTTGCGGGTCAAGCAAACCATGGCGCTCAAACGCATCTAAAATCACCAGTTGCGCATCGCTCATCATCACATCGCTCAGCATCGCTTCTATAATCTCATTAATCTTCATCAATTCAAATCCGGCCACTTCGCCATCTTGATTTTCAGGAGTTACATTGCCGGATAATACAGCGTCGAAGATATAGAGAATTTCATTATGTAGACCGCGGGAAACAGGGCGCAGACTGTGTAACTGATTCTGCAGTCTGAGATGTTGTAGATGATGCGGCGATAATCCTGCTTCTTCTTCACTCTCACGCAGCATGGTTGCTGTAATGTCTTCACCACAGGATACCCCGCCGCCGACCAAATTATCCAGTTTGTTCGGATCGACCGCTTTATGTTCACTTCTGCGGCCAATCCATAGTTGCCATTCGCCGTCTTGAAAGGTGAAACCATTTAAATGCACTGCTTTACTCATCAGGCCTAGAGGGCGGAATGCGGCACGTTCCAGCGGGAATAAGACATTTTCGTGATGGCAAACATCAAAACGCTCATCACGCCAGCCATGCAATATGCCCAGTTGCTTCCAGTCATGCGCCATGTGTTGAAGTGCATCACCCAAGCTCAGCCAACTATCTGCACGCAAGTGCAGGCCGTCTGAACGCATTTCCCATTCGCCTTGCCAATCTTTTTCAATTTGCGCTTGCCATTGCGCATTCAGACGGCCTAAGGCTAAACCGTTCAGCCATAAAGTCTGCCATGAGCCATGCAAACCATAATTCACTTGCGCCCATTGCCACAATTTATCTTGGATTGTCTTATCTAAAATATGAGGAAATTGAGGAACTGCAGACATATTGTTTCACCTTATTATCATTTGTGTTTCAGATTGTAACGCGTTTATCCCGATTTGCAACTGCCGCATGCCCAATCGTGTTCTATGCCAATACACGGCAATGGTGCAAACCATGTTAATATTGGGGCAACATTCAGACGGCCTATTTAATCATCGGCCGCATACTTTTAACTTGATTTCATTTGGTAGCACATGAAAAACATCGGACTTTTCGGCGGCACGTTTGATCCCATCCACAACGGTCATCTGCACATTGCGCAAGCATTTGCTGAAGAACTCGGGTTGGATACCGTCATTTTTTTACCAGCAGGCGATCCTTACCACAAACCGCAAAATACGCAAACGCCGGCCAAACACCGTTTCATCATGACAGAATTGGCCCTTGCCGAAGAGCCGCGTTTTGCGCTGAGTGATTGCGATATGGTGCGTGAAGGGGCGACTTATACCTTCGATACCGTACAGATTTTCCGCCAGCAATTTCCAGCAGCGAAACTTTGGTGGTTATTGGGCAGCGACAGTTTGATGAAACTGCATACTTGGAAAAAATGGCAAACCTTGTTGCAGCAGGTCAACATTGCAGTGGCTATGCGCGAAGGCGACAGCTTGAACCAAGCACCGCGGGAACTACACGCATGGTTGGGCGAAGCTTTGCAAAACGGCAGCGTGCGCATTTTGCAGGCGCCTTTGTACAACATCAGTTCCACGCAAATTCGCACGGCATTAGAAAATCAAAGCCTTTCAGACGGCCTCATTCCATCCTCAGTCGCGCGTTATATCCAGCAACACGGTTTATACCGCTAATCAGAAATATCATGATTCAACCCATAGGCCGTCTGAACAGATTCCTTGATAAAATACTGCAAAAAATAGCTTAAATTCAGCCAGATAAGCTATAATGCCGTCTGAAAAACGTAACTTAGGAATAAAATGAACGAACAAGAATTACTCGACTTGCAAAAAATGGTCGAAATCGCAGTAAACGCGTTGGAAGACGTGAAAGCCAAAGACATTTCCGTGTTGGAAACCCAAGAAAAAACCTCGCTGTTTGCCCGCATGATTGTGGCGACCGGCGATAGTACCCGCCAAGTCAAAGCCTTGGCCAACAATGTGGCGGTTGATTTGAAAGAAGCCGGCTTCGAAATCTTGAGCCAAGAAGGCGATACCGGCGAATGGACGTTGGTAGATGCCGGTGATCTGGTGGTACACGTTATGCTGCCGGCAGTGCGCGATTATTACGACATCGATACCCTGTGGGGCGGTGAAAAACCCGCTTTTGAAGTCGGTATGCAAAAACCTTGGCATGCGGCCGATTAAGCTTTAACCCAATTTAATGGTGAATCAGGCCGTCTGAAAACGCTTTCAGACGGCCTGTGTTTTCTTATAGATATAGATAGATACCGAAATGAACATTACCGTTTTAGCTGTTGGCACCAAAATGCCCAAATGGGTCGATGAAGCCGTGAATGAATACGCCAAACGCTTTGGCCGTGAAGTGAATTACACCTTAAAAGAAATCAAACCCGAGAAACGGGGCGCCGGCGTCAATGCCGCGCAGGGAATGGCCGCGGAAGAAAAACGCATACTTGAAGCCATTCCGCAGGGCGCGTTTCTGGTGGTATTGGATGAGCGTGGTAAGGCGCCAACTTCGGTTGAATTAGCGGAACTCCTTAAAACATGGCAGCAAAACGGTGAACATGTCTGCTTTGTGATTGGTGGGGCCGACGGCATGACCGATTATCTCAAGCAGCAAGCCCGTTTGATGATGCGTTTATCCAGCCTGACCATGCCCCACGGCATGGTGCGCGTATTGCTGACCGAGCAGCTTTACCGCGCCGTTTCCATCTTAAATAATCATCCTTATCATCGTGAATAAAGGCTGATTTTTGCGCCAAAAGCACAGGCTGTCTGTATTTCAGACGGTCTTTTGATTTGGAAGATTGTGTTAACAAATATAAAACTATATCAATCGCTTGATTTTGAAAATATTTCTGATACATTTCCATTACAAAGCAAATAAATAAAACCCAAAAGGAACACAATCATGAATAAAACTTTATTGACAATGGGCACGCTGGCGGCATTGCTGTTGAGCGCGTGCGGCGGCCAAAACGACACCAAACCTGCTGAATCAGCACCGGCACCTGCCGCGACTTCGGAAGCACCTACGGGCAGTGCGAAAGCGGCGGTTGAAGAGCGCGAGCGCCTGATGGATGTCTTTAAAGAATCTGCCGGCACCATGGGCAAAATGATTAAGGGCGAAACCGCTTACGATGCTGCGGCATTCCAAGCGGCTGCCGATACTTTGGCGGAAAATGCCGATAAACCTTGGGTGCACTACACCGAAGAGAGCGCGAAAGAAGAATCCGGTGCCAAACCTGAAGTGTGGAGCAAGCCGGATCAATTTAAGCAAGAGGCTGACAAATTCATCGCGGCTGCTGCTGCTTTGAAAACGGCTGCTGCCGAAGGCAACTTGGATGCAGTGAAAAGACCGTTTGGCGATGTAGGTCAAAGCTGTAAATCTTGCCACGATTCTTTCCGTGTAGACGACTAATCGCTTAAAAACCACACAAAAGGAGACCTTTGCAAAACCCTAGATTTGAGTACAGTTCAAAGTTGTAGCAGCGCAGAAAGCGCAGACATATCATCAAGATAGGCAAGCTTTCGAGCAGCGCACAACGAAGAAATGTGCCAAAGATAGGGATTTTGCAAAGGTCTCAAAAGGCCGTCTGAAACAGAGTATCAAGCTGTTTCAGACGGCCTTTTTGTATGTGCAGCATCGTGTATCATGATGATGAAAATAAGACGCTGCTAATCAAAGATATGTGTATCATGATGATTTTTAATCACTTTAAAGGCCATCTGAATATCTAAAGCAAAACTGGTTGAATGGGATTGGATTTGATTTCTATGTTGATGAATTAGGTTTGCTGTTGAGTGTTAAAAATTTCATTATTTATGGTGGTTTTCTATGCTTGAAATTCATTTATAATCATTTGAAATTTAATAGGGCGATCGGTTTTAGTGTTTGAATAAAGCCGTTTAAATTGCCCTTTAAATTATATCTATATGATTTAAATAGGTAAAAATAAGTTTTATTTTATCAATTAGCTTTATATAATCCTTGATTATCCAAGCTTTTGGATAAACAAAATAAAAAATGAAATTAAGAGGAGCCACCATGAAAAAAAGTATCATCACCATCGCTTTGTTGGGTTTGGCCGGCCATGCCGCTGCCGATGTCACCTTATACGGCGAAATCCGCAACAGCATCTCTGTTGAAAGCGTTAAAATCAAAGGCAGCAACGGCGTGACCGAAAAGGCACCGGCACCACCATCAATGACCACTTATCCCGCATCGGTTTCAAAGGCAGCGAGAAGCTGAGCGAAGACACCAAATTGATTTGGCAGATGGAGCAACGCGTTTCGACCGTCAGCCAATACGACGGCTGGGGTACGCGCGATTCGTTTATCGGCTTGGAAGGTGATTTCGGTAAAATCCGCGCCGGTTACCTGAGCAACCAATACAATGAAATGGTTGATTTGGACAAATGGATTTTCAACCGCGGCAGCGCCTTGGGCTTGAGCAGCTACAACCGTGAAGGCAAACGTGTGGTATCCGCACGCTACGACTCGCCGGTGTTTAACGGTTTCCAAGGCATCGTGCAATATGCGCCGCGCGACAACAAAAATCCGGGCGACCGTTACACTCACCAAGAAGCCGCACAAGATGAGTTGATGCTTGGCCTGAAATACAAGAGCGATAAAGCCTTTGCCAAATCGGCCTACAGCCATAAGAAAAACAACTATGCCGACGGCAATGGTAAGTTGAAAGACGGCTATATCGCCCGCATCGATGGCGGCCTGTATTTGGGTAATTTGGAAATCGGCGCCGGTGTGCAACATGCCAAAGGCAATGAAAGCGGCAATAAATACTTGAGCCTGTTGACCGGTAATCAAAAAACATTCGACGGCCAAGGCTTGTTTGCCGATAAAACCGAAGCCGTGAAAGTGACCGATGCCGCCATCGCCTTAACCTACCGTGCAGGCAACTGGCAGCCGCAATTGGTTTACGCGCATGGCTGGGCGGCAAAAGGCGTCAACAGCAAAGATATTTTGGTGGATAAATACGACCAAGTCGTGATTGGCGGCGATTACCACATGAGCAAGCGCACATCGATTCGCGGACAAGCCGGTTATCTGGTGATGGGGGATAAAACCCGTTTGAACGCGACCACTACCGGTAAAGTCGAGCATGGCGGTGCGCAAATCGCATTGCACCATAAATTCTGATTGGTTTTCATGATGTTATAAAAAATGCCGTCTGAAAATCGGGAATATAGATTTTCAGACGGCCTTTTGCTGGTGTTTCCAAGAAGGTAGTCAGTTTGATATAGGCAACAAAAAATCCCTTAGCTTTCACTAAGGGATTTTTTAAAATTTGGTTGCGGGAGCAGGATTCGAACCTACGACCTTCGGGTTATGAGCCCGACGAGCTACCATGCTGCTCCATCCCGCGTCTGAAGTTGTAACTATACGAGAATAGGGCATAGGTGTCAAGCGTTTTTGCGAAAAAATATTTCAAGCCTTATTCGTGGCCATGATTTTCTTTAAACAGGCCGTCTGAAAAGCTGAAGCAAGTCACTTGGTTTGTTGGCGCTTTTCTGCTTTTTCAGACGGCCTTTGCTATAATTAGGCTTTATTTTTCTATGATATAAGCCGAACGCTACATGTCTCAAGCCACGTTTCAACCTGATTTGTCTCAAACCCTTTCTAAAGACCGCCATTTCCTGCGCCAAGCCTTGAATAACCCGAAGCGTTTTGGCGGTAAAGAGGTGGTGCAGCAAAAATACCAACAATCGCACCAGCGTTTTCTCAAGCGACAAGCCAAGCTGCCGAAGCCTGAATATGCGGGCAATCTGCCGGTGCATGAGCGTTTGGACGACATCAAAACCGCGATTCAAAACCATCAGGTCACCATCATTTGTGGCGAAACCGGTTCGGGTAAAACCACGCAGTTGCCTAAAATTTGTTTGGAGCTCGGCCGCGGCACGGCAGGCTTAATCGGCCATACCCAGCCGCGCCGTTTGGCTGCGCGTTCGGTGGCGGAGCGCATTGCTGAAGAATTGGGCAGCCCGATTGGCGAAACCGTCGGCTACAAAGTGCGTTTCAACGACAACACTTCGCGTGATGCCTATGTGAAGCTGATGACCGACGGTATTTTGCTGGCCGAAACGCAAACCGACCGCTTTCTCACCGCCTACGACACCATCATCATCGACGAAGCGCACGAGCGCAGTCTGAACATTGATTTCCTGCTCGGCTATCTCAAGCAACTGTTGCCGCGCCGCCCTGATTTGAAAGTCATCATCACTTCGGCCACGATTGATGCCGAGCGTTTTTCTAAGCATTTCAACGGCGCGCCGGTGCTGGAAGTAAGCGGCCGCACGTTTCCTGTGGAAATTCTGTATCGCCCGCTGCATCAAGCTGATGAAGACGAAGCTGAAATCGAGCTGACCGAGGCCATTGTCGATGCCGCCGATGAATTGGCGCGATACGGCGAAGGCGATATTTTGGTGTTTTTGCCGGGTGAACGCGAAATCCGCGAGGCCGCCGAAGCCTTGCGCAAATCACCGTTGCGCCGCAATGACGAAATCCTGCCGTTGTTTGCGCGTTTGTCCAACGCCGAGCAGCACAAAATTTTTCACCCGTCGGGCAGCAAGCGCCGCATCGTGTTGGCAACCAACGTGGCCGAAACTTCGCTCACCGTGCCGGGCATTAAATATGTCATCGATACCGGTTTGGCGCGGGTGAAACGCTATTCTGCGCGCGCCAAAGTCGAGCAGCTGCATGTGGAAAAAATCTCGCAAGCGGCGGCACGCCAACGTTCCGGACGATGCGGCCGTGTATCGGCTGGTGTGGCCGTGCGCCTGTATTCGGAAGAAGACTTCAACCAACGCACCGCGTTTACCGACCCCGAAATCATCCGTAGCAATCTGGCGGCGGTGATTTTGCGCATGGCCGCGTTGAAGCTGGGCGATGTGGCCGCGTTTCCGTTTCTCGAAGCGCCGGATCAGCGCTATATCAACGATGGTTTTCAGGTGTTGCTGGAGCTGGGTGCCGTCAATGAGCAAAATGAGCTGACCAAACTTGGCGAACAAATGGCGCGGCTGCCCATCGACCCGAAAATCAGCCGCATGTTGCTGGCGGCAAAAAAACACGATTGCGTGCAGGAAATGCTGGTGATTGTGTCGGCTTTGTCGATTCAAGATCCGCGCGAACGCCCTTTGGAAGCGCGTGATGCGGCGGCCAAGGCGCACGAGCGTTTTACCGACAAGCAATCCGATTTTCTGGCGTATCTGAATATTTGGGACAGCTTCCAGCGCGAGCGCGACAAAGGCTTATCCAACAAGCAGTTGGTGCAATGGTGTCGCCAATATTTTCTGTCGCACCTGCGTATGCGCGAGTGGCGTGAGTTGCACAAGCAACTGGCCGAAATCGCCATTGAAATGGGTCTAACCGATAAAGAACGTGCGTTCAGACGGCCTCCTGTACAAACGCATTTAAGGCCGTATGCGACCGAAGGAAGTCCCCGTGGGAAAAACAAAGCTGACCAAGATTTATCGGCGCAATTCAAACAAAAACAATTAGACAAAAAAGACCATCGCGCCAAAATCCGCGCGGCCAAAGAAGCCGGCTACGAGCAAATCCACCGCGCCTTGCTCACCGGCCTGATTGCCAATGTCGGCATGAAATCGCCCGACGGCCACGATTACACCGGCGCACGCGGCAGCCATTTTCATCTGTTCCCCGCTTCGGCTTTGTTCAAAAGCAAACCGAAATGGGTGATGGCTGCCGAGCTAACCGAAACCACACGTCTGTATGCGCGCGATGTGGCCGAAATCAAGCCGGAATGGATTGAACAGGAAGCGCCGCATTTGGTGCGCTACCATTATTTCGAGCCGCATTGGGAGCAAAAGCGCGGCGAAGTGGTGGCCAGCGAACGCGTGACCTTGTATGGCCTGACCGTCTTGCCACGCCGCCCGATTGCCTATGGCAAAGTCGCCCCCGAAGAAGCGCGTGAGATTTTTATTCGCGGCGCATTGGTAGCGCAGGAGACCGATTTAAAGGCGGATTTTTTCATTCACAACAAAAAACTGATTCGCGAAGTGACCGAGTTGGAACACAAATCGCGCAAGCAGGATGTGTTGGTGGATGATGAAGTGTTGTTTGAGTTTTACAACCAGCGTTTGCCTGAAATGTATGTGCCGTCTGAAAAATCATCATTGCCAAACGCGGCAACGGTGGGTTCACACCCACCCTACCCAAGGCCGTCTGAAAAAGAAGTAGGCCGGATACTTGTATCCGACAAAAAAACAGGCGAACCCAATAAATCAGAAGTAGGTCGGATACTCGTATCCGACAAAAATTCAGACAAGCCCAACAAGTCGGATACGAGTATCCGACCTACACGGCCAGAAAAGCCTAAACCGCTGGCAGACATCCGCACCTTCCAAGCATGGCTTAAAACCGCTGAAGCCACTGAACCCAAGCTACTGTTTCTCAGTCGCGACGACTTGATGCAGCACGCCGCGGCACATATTACCGAAGAGCAGTTCCCCAAATTCTGGAAAACCGCCGACGGCAAATTCAAGCTGGCATACCGCTTCGAGCCGAACCATCCGCTTGACGGCGTCACCATGACCGTGCCACTGACCGTGCTCAACCGCCTTAACGCAGCCGAACTGGAATGGCTGGTGCCGGGTATGTTGCGCGAAAAATTGCAGCTGCTGATTAAAGCCCTGCCGAAACAAATCCGCCGCGTGTGCGTGCCGGTGCCGGAGTTTGTCACCAAGTTTTTAGAAAACGAACCAAACCGCAGCGAGCCGATTATTCCGCAGCTTGCCCACTTTATCGCCAAAACCGCCGGCGATATGCGCATTCTCGAGCAAATCAATCTGGACGAATGGGCATTACACGCGTTGCCGGATTTCAATTATTTCAACTTGCGCGTGGTGGATGACGGCGGCCAAGAGTTGGCCAACGGCCGCAAGCTGCACGAATTGCAACAGCAACTCGGCCAAGCGGCGGCGGTAACGTTCCGCGACAATACCCAAGAATTCGAGCGCGACGATGTCAAAACGTGGGACATCGGCAAGCTGCCCGAATCCATCAAATTCGCCCGCGGCAAGCAGCAGCTCACCGGCTATCTCGGTTTGCAAAAAGAGAAAAACGGCAACATCGCCCTGCGCCTGTTCGACACCGCCGAAGCCGCCGAACAAGCGCATCGCCAAGGCGTGATTGAATTGATGAAGCTGCAATTAAAAGAGCATGTGAAAGACCTGAATAAAGGCTTACCAAGCTTCACCCAAGCCGCCATGCTGCTGCGCCACATCAATGCCGATACCTTGCGCGAAGACCTCACCCAAGCCGTGTGCGACCGTGCCTTTATCGGCGATGATGATTTGCCGCGCGATGAAAAAGCGTTTAAAGAACAAATCAAACGCGCCCGCAGCCGCCTGCCTGCGGTAAAAGAAGCCGTCAGCCGCTACCTGCAGGAAGTGGCCGCTGCCTATGCCGAACTCAACAGCAAACTGGGCAAACATCCATTGAGCCATCTGCTGCGCCAACGCACCAACGCCTTGCTGGCCGAAGGCTTCGCCAGCCGCACCCCATGGCAGCAATGGCCGCGCCTGCCGATTTATCTCAAAGCCATGACCTTGCGAATGGACAAATACGGCAGCAATCCCGCACGCGACCAAGCGCGTGAAGCCGAGATTCAAGACTTAGAGCAAATGTGGCAGGATAAAGTCGATACCTTGATTAAACAGGGCTTGCCCGTGTCGTCTGAAATCGATGCGTTTAAATGGATGATTGAAGAATTGCGGGTGTCGCTGTTTGCACAAGAATTGAAAACGCCGCATCCCGTTTCTGTGAAACGCCTGTTGAAAGAATGGGCGCAATGGGCCTGACACCAAAGGCATGATTAAAGCCGCTCCGAGATTAGGAGCGGCTTTTTTGTTGTTGAAGGAAAGTGCTAGGAATGAAAACAATAATTTCAACAAAATATTCACCAGAGAATGTTTCAGACGGCCTTAAATCTAGAGCATAGAGTTTTTGCAAAGCTTCAAATCTAAATGTTCAAAATCAATCATGATGAAATAAAAAACAAGCCAAACTCATGTATTTCAAATTTTGGCATAGTAATTGCATGCGTAATGGGTAGAGGTAGCTGTTAAGCTTTATGCTTGGGAGTTAAAAGTCAAGATATGCGGCTGCTTACCTTGATAATAGGTCAATTAATCTAATTGGCAATATTATCTTAGAGAAATATCAAGGTGATAAAATTTGGCGATATCTGACAAATTCTGTCATATTTTTTACTGTAATGTAAACGCTCAAAGCGGAGATTAAGTAATGAACAAAATTTATAAAGTGGTCTTTAATGAAGTGACCGGAACATGGAGTGCGGTAGCCGAAACTGCCAAATCAAAAGGGAAGAAGTCTAAATCTTCTGTTGTGGTCGTAGCAGCTGCTTTAGCATTAACAGCAGCTACGCCTGCAATGGCTGAGGGTTTGTCGGGAGGCGAGACCTCTCATGATGACTCGATTGCAATTATGACAGGCGCAAAGGCTGAGGGTAATCTAAGCGTTGCCATTGGTAAGAATGCTAAAACGCATGGCGTGATAAACGAGAAAGATACGATTAATGGACAAAACGTTGCTATTGGTGCAGGATCACAGGCAGTAAATGGCGGTGTGAGTATCGGCTATGAAGCCACCAGCCTGAAAGCTGATGGTACACCAGGTGTTAATGGTCAGTCTGTAGCTATCGGTTATTCTACTAAAGCACACGGCGACCAATCGGTAGCTGTAGGTGCAAATACAGTATCTCAAGGTAATTCGTCAGTTGCCATCGGTGGTGATGACTTAGATGCTGTTGCTTCTACAACTAAACCTAAATGGGATGAAAAGAACATTACTGCAGAACAAGCGAAGACACACAATAATACCGAAGCAGCAAGAAAATATAACGAAATTACCGGTGATATTTTAGTCCACTATGAAAACGCTAATGAAAATAGCAGAAAAACTCCAGATGCGCCTTTGCGCTATGTCGGTACGAATGCTAAAGAAGGTGGCGTAGCCGTGGGCGTGCAGGCAGTAGCAGGTGATTTGGCTACTTCATTTGGTACCCGTACTGTTGCTTCAGGTACTGCTTCTGTTTCATTAGGCGTGGGCTCTACTGCAACCAATGATGGTTCATTTGCGGCAGCGGCCGGTGCGAAATCGACCGGTGTATCTTCTGTTGCATTGGGTGCTGCTTCACAAGCTACGAATACTAATGCCATCGCTATCGGTAAAAGCGCACAAGCCACTGCTGTAGATTCTATCTCTATCGGTACTGGTAACTTGGTTAAGGGTGATAACTCTGGTGCAGTAGGTAGCTCAAATACTGTTGCCAATGCAAATACTTATGTTTTGGGTAACAGCGTGACTACTACTCAAAACAATAGCGTAGTATTGGGTAATGCCTCTGCCGACCGTGCTGCTACTGCGGAAACTCAAGCAACTGTAGGTAAAATTACTTACAGTGGTTTTGCTGGTGTTGGTTCTCCAGCAAATGGTGTGGTATCTGTTGGTAAGGCAGGTGCAGAGCGTCAAATCATCAATGTTGCAGCAGGTAATGTTTCTGCTGTCTCGACAGACGCAATCAATGGTTCACAGTTATACGCTACCCAAGGTGTTATCAATAATGTTGCCAACTCAGTAGCTAATGTACTGAATCCAAAAAGTTCTAATGTAGATAAAGATGGTAACGTAACCGCTAACTTTACTGTTAATGGCAATACGTATAACAATGTCCAAGAAGCATTGGCAAATGTTGATACCGTAACTGTTGTGCAGTCTGAAGATAAATCTGTCACTGTTACGAATGATAAAGACGGTAATGCTGTTTACGATGTTGCAGTAGCAAAAGCGACATTGACGCCAAAAGGCGATGGTACAGTGAACAATACCAATCCTGAAGGCAATAAGAATAGCTTTGTTACCGGTGATGATGTTGCCAATGCCATTAATAAGTCTGGCTTTAAACTGACTACCAGCAAGTCTGCCGGTGAAGTTGAAGGTACAACAGAAGAGCTGGTGAATCCAGGCGATACTGTAACCATCGATGCCGGTAAGAACATTAAGCTGACTCAAGCTAATGGTAAAGTTACTGTTGCTACGACTGATGATGTTGTCTTTGAAAATGTTACCGCAAACACGGTTAACGTGGGTGGCAATACCGTAAATGGTGATCAGATCACTGTTAACGGCAGCCCTGTAACTAATATCAATGAAGCCATTAACAAAACAGCTGAACAGGCATTTAAGCCATTGACCTTTGCTGGCGATACTGGTGACAACTTTGATCGCAAACTGGGTACGACAGTTAACGTTAAAGGCGGTGCTACTGGTGAGCTTTCAGACGGCAATATCGCTGTTGAATCTAATGGTTCTGATACCTTGACAGTTAAATTGGCTAAAGATCTAAAAGATATTAATAGTATCGTTGTGAATGAAGGTCCTACTATTAATAATAATGGTATCGACATGAAAAATGATTCGATTACCAATCTGAAAGATAATCTGCCTACTGACGGTTCACCGACTAACCAGACTAAGCCTGCTGATGCAAATGGTAATAATGCAGCAACAGTAAATGATGTGTTGAACGCTGGTTGGAATGTTCAAGGTAATGGCGAAGCGAAAGACTTTGTTAAGCCTTATGACACAGTAAACTTCGTTAACGGTGAAGGTACAACAGCAGTTGTAACAACTGATGCTGAAGGTAAGAAAACAGATGTTACGTTCAATGTGAATGTAGACAACAAGACCACAGAGTACACATATGTGACAGAGAATGGTGATACCGTTTACAAACACACTGATGGCAACTATTACACCCAGCCAAATGGTAAAGGTAATAAAGTTGACACTCCTGTAACAACTCAAGTTTCAGCGAAGACTGGTACTATCCAGTACAACGACGGTGATGACAGCAATACCAATAACACCTCGGCAGTTGATAAAGGTAAAGTTGCACCTAAAGCAGGTGATGAAGACAAGGTTACAACAGTACAAAACGTTGCTGATGCGATCAATGCTTCAGGCTTTACGTTAAAAACATCAGCAGTAGAAGGCGGCACCAAAGATGCATCTTCAACTGATGAAGAAGTGATTAACCCAGGTAAAGTGGTTGAAATGGTTGCAGGTAAGAACTTAACTGTGAAGCAAGAAGCTAATGGTAAAGTGACTTATTCAACCAAAGACCAAATGGTATTAGGTGAGAAAGGTGAGCCAGGTGAAAACGGCGAAGACGGAAAACCAGGTGTTGACGGCTCATTAGCTGTAAACGGTAAAGACGGTTCTGGTGTTGTAATCAACGGCAAAGACGGCTCTATCGGTCTAAAAGGCACTGATGGTAAAGATGGTCTGACCCTGACTCCTGATGCTATCGTGTTCAACGGTGTTGACGGCAAAGACGGTCAAGCTGGCAAAGTCAGCATGAACTTTGAAAAAGCTGCACCTGCATTGGACGGTAAAGACGGCCAAAACGGTGCTGACGGTCAAACGCGCATTGTTTACACCAAGCCAAATGGTAGCAAAGAAGAAGTTGCGACCATGAATGATGGTCTGAAGTTTGGTGCAAATGCTGGTGATAACCACAAAGCTAAACTAAACTCTTTGGTTGATATCAAAGGTGCTGATGCTAATACGAATTGGGATAAGTTCGACAAAGGTCAAAACATCATGACTCAAGTGGAGTCTGATGAGAAAGGTAATGGTCGTATTACTATCGGCTTAGCAAAAGACCTGAAAGACATTGACAGCATTGCTGTTAACAATGGTCCTACCATCAACGGTGACGGCATCAACATGAATGGTGACAAGATTACTAACCTTGGTGATGGTAAAGCAGACGGTGATGCAGTTAATGTTAAACAGCTAAAAGCGTCACGTACGACCGTGAAATCTAGCGACAACAGCATCAGCGTAGTTGACACCAATGACGGTAAAGGCGACAACTTCGCTTACGACATCAAAGTCAACAACCAAGCTGTTGTAGAGAATGCTCAATTGCCGGTGGTTTACACCAAAGCAGATGGTACTAAGGTTTACAAACAAGCTGATGGTACATTTAACACTGAACAAGGCGGTAGTGGCGAGACTGTTCAGCCGGCCGATGTGATTGCCTCAATGAACAACGGCGGCAACAGCACAACCGCACCGACCAACTTGGCGAATGTTAAAGGCAACTTAGCACCGACTTACAACACAGGTGACATGACCATTGGTACAGACGGCAAGCCAACTACGACTGCTGCTACAGAGCCGACTAAGTCACAAGAAGCACCTAAACCAGCTGATGTTGCGAAGATGTATAACAATGCAGCAACTGTAGGTGATGTGTTGAACGCTGGTTGGAACATCCAAGGTAACGGCGAAGCGAAAGACTTCGTTAAACCTTACGACACTGTAAACTTCGTTGATGGCAAAGGCACAACAGCTGTTGTAACAACCGATGCTAAAGGCGAGAAAACGGATGTAACCTTCAATGTTGACGCTGGTAACATCACCAACAACGAAGACGGTTCTGTAACAGGTCCTGTGACTGCAGATGCGAAGAAAGCACTTGAAGATGCGAAGAAAGCATTAGCAGATTTACCTGCAGATGCTTCAGACGCAGATAAGCAAGCAGCTCAAAAAGCAGTTGATGATGCACAAAATGTAGTTAATAAGGCAGGTAACCAAGTTGCTACTGCGCAAAACGTTGCTGATGCAATCAACAACTCTGGCTTTACGTTAAAAACATCAGCAGTAGAAGGTGGTGAGAAAGATAAATCTTCAGCTGGTGAGGAAGTGATTAACCCAGGTAAAACGGTTGAAATGGTTGCCGGTAAGAACTTAACTGTGAAGCAAGAAGCTGACGGTAAAGTGACTTATTCGACCAAAGACAAAGTTGAGTTCACTAAAGTTACAGCCGGTGATACCGTGATGGATAATAAAGGCATTACCATCAACAATGGTGCAGCAGGCAACCGGGTGACCTTGACTAAAGACGGTCTGAATAACGGTGGCAACCGCATCACTAACGTTGCCCCTGGTGTGGATGATACCGACGCAGTCAATGTCAGCCAGTTGAAAGCTTCAAATGCCAATGTTCACAACCGCATTGACGGCGTGGAAAGCAACGCCAATGCCGGTGTGGCGCAAGCCATGGCAACTGCCGGCCTGCCGCAAGCTTACTTGCCAGGTAAGAGCATGATGGCCATCGGCGGTGGTGTGTACCGTGGCGAAACTGGTTACGCAATCGGCTTCTCGAGCATTTCCGATGGCGGTAACTGGATCGTGAAAGGTACGGCGTCCGGCAACTCTCGCGGTAATTACGGTGCCACTGCTGCTGTAGGTTATCAGTGGTAATCCGATAATCAAACATTTCAGACGGCCTGAAGGCTAGGCCGTCTGAAAACGGTTTGATATAAAAAGACGGCTTTTATGCCGTCTTTTTTTTGCGTGTATAAATAGGATGAGACCTTTGCAAAACCCCAGATTTGAGTGCAGTTCGAAGTTATAGCAGCGCAGAAAGCGCAGACATATCACAAAGATAGGCAAGCTTTCGAGCAGCGCATAACGAAGAAATGTGCCAAAGATGGGGAGTTTGAAAAGGTCTCAGGATGAGCTTGCCGTAAAACAAACATCTTGTGGCTTTTCCATATTTCAAATGCCGTCTGAAATTTTTTCAGACGGCATTTTTGTATTTTCCTGCATTTCTATGTTTAAATGCGCATATTCGTCTTATAAAATAATCACGCCCAATCTCAATCACACATCAAAGGAAGTTTCTATGTCTGCCGCTTTGTCCAATCGCTTTTATTCGCTGTTTGCGTCGGTGTTTTTTCTATTTGCCGGTTTCGGTTTGTTTCTGAACTCGGCGGGTGTGAAGCTGGCGGAAATGGGGGTGAATAATATCGTCATCGGTGCGCTGAATGCGGCATTTTTTGCCGGCGCATCATTGAGCGCGGTGGCGGGGCATCGGATTGTGTCGGGGGTGGGGCATATCCGCAGCTTTAGTGTGTTTGGGGCGGTGTTCGCAATGGCCTCACTCACGCACTTGATGACGGAAAATCTGACTGCGTGGGGCGTGTTGCGTGTGGTGTTGGGTTTTTGCTATTTCAGTATGCTGATGATTGCGGAAAGTTGGTTTGCCGAGCAGAGCGCGCAGGAAAAGCGGGCGCGGGTGTTAGCAGTTTATAATTTGGTGTATTACTTTGCGTTTACGCTGGGTATTTTGCTGTTGAGCTTTAATTTGTCGAGCGACAACGTGTTTGTGCTGGGCACGCTGCTGGTGATGACGGCGATGTTGCCGGTGTCGCTGACCAAGATGAAAGCACCGCAGGTGCCGCCGCGTCAGAAGATTAATGTGCCACGCGTGTTGGCGATTGCACCATTAGCTTTTGTGACTGCATTTTTGGCGGGTGTGTTGGTGAACGGGTTGTTTACCATGGCTTCGGTGTTTTTGTTGCAGCAGGCATTTAGTTTGCAACAGATTTCTGCATTTTTAACATCGGCGATGGTGGGCGGTTTTGTGGTGCAGTTGCCGCTGGCTCGCTTGTCGGACAAATTCGGCCGCCGCAATGCGATTTTGGGCTGTTCGGCTTTGGCTTGCGTGGCGGCCTTAACTGGTTTGGTAGCGATGGCGATGCAGTTGGCCACGCCTATGCTGCATAACGCGGTGGCGTTTGTGTTCGGTTGTGGTTTATTTGGTTTGTATGCCTTAAGCATTGCGCGGGCGAATGACCAATTGCCGAATAATATGAACACAGTAGAAGTGAGCCGCAGCCTGCTGTTTTGCTATGGATTGGGTTCACTGACTGCACCGTTGTTAATCGGTGTGGTGATGGATTATGCACCGCACTTGGGCTTTTACGCGCTGTATGTCTTGGCAGCGGGCGGTTTGGCAATATTTGCATGGAAACAGAATGTGGTGCCGGAAGAAGAGCGCAGCGTGTTTGTGAACGTATCGGGCAATACCGGCGCGATGGCGGCGGATTTGGATCCGCGCAACAATGAAGAAGACGATGATTTCGATGAAGTGGTGGCGCAGGCGCATGTGGATAATTTGGACAATATCGATATGCCGTCTGAAAGCGAGCCTGCCGATAAAGCGGATATGATGGAAGCGGAATCAGCGAATCAGGTGCAGGCAGAACAACCGACTGCCGAGCCGCCGCTTGAGTCAACCAATTCGGAAACACTTGAAACGGATAAACAGAACCAAGACAAACCGCTTTAACCCAAAGGCCGTCTGAAAATATTTCAGACGGCATGAGACCTTTGCAAAACTCTTTCAAAAGCCGGTGAACATCAAATCGACGTCATTCCCGCGCAGGCGAGAATCCATTTTCGAGTATGGCAAGCTATTGAATAAAATAGGTTCCTTAGATTTTTAAATGGATTCCCGCCTGCGCGGGAATGACGGCCTTTTGGGTTTTACTGGTGATTTATGAGGTTTTGCAAAGATCTCAGCCTATGTATTGGTTACAATATCGCTTTTCCAGATTGCACAAGTTTTCGGTGATGAGCACTGAAACAGAAAGTATGCCATGACCTTATTGTTATCAGCCGGTGTCGATGAAGCCGGGCGCGGCCCGTTGGTCGGCAGCGTATTTGCCGCGGCGGTGATTTTACCTGAGCATTATGATTTGCCCAAATTGACCGACTCGAAAAAACTCAGTGAAAAGCGGCGCGATGAGTTGGCGGCAATGATTAAAGCGCAGGCCGTGGCGTGGTGTGTGGCGAGCGCTAATCCACGCGAGATTCATGAGCTTAATATTCTGCATGCGACCATGTTGGCGATGACACGGGCGGTGCAGGGCTTGGCGGTGCAGCCGGAAAAAGTGTGGATAGACGGCAACCGCGTGCCGAAAGACTTGGGTATTGAGGCCGAGGCGGTGGTAAAAGGCGACAGCAAAATCATGGCGATTTCGGCCGCTTCGGTGCTGGCGAAAACCGCGCGTGATGCCGAAATGTATGCGCTGGCCGAACGCTATCCGCAATATGGTTTTGATAAACACAAAGGCTACGGCACAGCGCAACATTTGGCTGCTCTGCAACAATTCGGCGTGTTGCCCGAACACCGCGAAGATTTTGCGCCGGTGAGGGCATTGTTGGCGCAGGGAAGGTTGTTTGAATAGGAAATTGGTAAAAACAAGGCCGTCTGAAAACAGAAGTTTCAGACGGTTTGGTTTTTATCGGCCGCATGGAAATACTGCAAAAATTATCCCATAGCGTTCAGACGGCCTTTCTGCCCAATAAATACACCACCGAGCTCATGCCGACATGGCGGTTGCCTTCGTTTAATTCGTGGTCGCGGTGTTCGGCAATCAGCCATTCTAAGCCATCGAGCGCGGCCTGCATTTCTTCCAATGTGCCGAGCATGGCGGGGTCGGACGGGCCGCCGGTGCCGTTGGCAATTTGGTTGGGGTGGTAAAACACGCCGGCAAACAAGCCGTTGGGTTTCAGCGCGGCGATGATGCGCTGCGAAAAGCGGCTGCGGTCGGGTTCGGTAAAGTGACAGAACACGCTGGTAATCACATCATGGCTTTGCGGCGGCAAATCCAAGCCCAGTAAATCGGCTTGGCGTAAACTGATATTTACACCGCGTTCGGCAGCGAGTTTGGCGGCTTTTTCAAGGCCGACGGCGGATAAATCCACGCCTTCGGTGTCTAAACCGCATTCAGCCAAAAACACGGCATTGCGGCCTTCGCCGGTGGCTAAATCCAAAGCATTACCTGATGATGGCAAATATGGACGGATGCGGCGGATAAATTCGTTCGGCTCGGTGCCGAATACATACTCTTCGCCAAGATAGCGCTGATCCCAAGGGCTGCTCATGCGGATTCCTTTTCTCGTTTGGCTTTCAGACAGCTATCAAAACAACAGGCCGTCTGAAAAATATAGCTTCAGACGGCCTTATCATATAATAAAATTCAAATGTGTTCAATTTGTAGGCAAATGCTTATGCCTTCACACGCGCCAGCAATTCATCGGCTAACGCCAAATAAGCTTGTGCGCCTTTGGCCGCAGCATCATAAGCCAGCGCCGGCATACCGTGGCTCGGGGCTTCGGCCAAACGAATATTGCGTGGAATGGTGGTTTCAAACATCAAATCGCCAAAATGCTGCTGCAATTGTTTGCTTACTTCTACTACTAAGCGGCTGCGGCCGTCGTACATGGTACGCACGATGCCGGTTACGTTCAGATTAGGATTGATGGCTTGGCGGATTTTGCGCACGGTGGCAATCAAATCAGAAATGCCTTCCAGCGCGTAGTATTCGCATAACATCGGCACAATCACACCATTGGCCGCCACCAAGCCGTTGAGCGTGAGCAGGGTGAGTGATGGCGGACAATCAATCAGCACAAAATCATAGTCGTTTTCCACCACTTGCAAGGCGTTTTTCAGGCGCAGCTCGCGGGCGATTTCTTGCACCAATTCGATTTCGGCACCGGCCAAAGCGCGGTTGGCACCCAATACATCATAGCCGCCGCTCTCGCTTTTTACCACGGCCGTCTGAATGTCGGCATCGCCCAACACCACTTGATACACGCCTTGCTCCAAGCTGGCCTTGTCAATGCCGCTGCCGGTGGTGGCGTTGCCTTGCGGGTCAAGGTCGATCACCAAGACGCGCTGGTCGCGCTTGGCCAAGGAAGCCGCCAGATTGACGGTGGTGGTGGTTTTGCCGACGCCGCCTTTTTGGTTGGCGATGGCGATGATTTTTGCGCTCATGTGCTTTGCCGATAGTTAAGAGTATGATGGCTGGAATTGTACCGTTATTTGCGGCAAATGGGTATCACAAGGCCGTCTGAAAGTGATAGATTTTCAGACGGCCTGAGACCTTCGCAAGGGTCTCGGCCTTATGCGGCATTTATTTCTTGCGCATAATCACCATATGTCGCTCGGCATTTAGTTGCGGCACATGCATTTCTTCCACTTTTTCCACGGTCACAAAATTCGGCAAGCGGTCGATTTCTTCTTGCGGGAACACGCCTTTCATGGCCGCCCAGTAGCCGCCGTCTTTCAGCAGCTGCTCCGTCCAGTTAACAAAATCGGCCAGTTCGGCAAAGGCGCGGCTGGTGATCACATCGGCTTGAAAATCTTGTACCGCTTCAACGCGGCCACTGACCACGCGCACATTACTCAAGCCGAGTTCAATCACGGCTTGCTGCAAAAACGAGGTTTTTTTGGTGTTGGCATCGAGTAGGGTAATCTGCAAATCGGGGCGGCAGATGGCAGTTGGGATGCCGGGCTGGCCGCCGCCGGAGCCGACATCGAGCATGGTTTGCGCACCTTCGATATAAGGCAGCAGGGTTAAGCTGTCGAGCAGGTGGTGGCTGATCATCAGCGATTCATCGCGCAGGGCGGTGAGGTTGTAGGTTTTGTTCCATTTTTTGAGCAGCTCGACGTATTCGATGAGCTTGTGTTGTTGGGCTTCAGTCAGGTTCAAGCCCATTTCGGCGAGGCCGTTTTGCAGTTGCTGGGTGTGGTTCATGGCGGTTTCCGAGTTAATCATGGCGGGTCATCCGCCCAGACGATATGGTAACGGAAAATGAGGCCGTCTGAACATTTTCGGCACAAAAAAACAGGCGAAAAGCAGGCGTGGATACATGAAAGTATCGGCGCTGCATTTCGCCTGTGAGGGAATAAGCGGTTGAATTACGAGCCGTATTGTTCCCACGGTGCGCGCAAGCTGTTGGAACGTGGCGAACGCACCGGCATTTGGCGGTTTTGCGTATTCGATTGTCGATTCAGCAAGCGCGATTCGTTGCTGCGGTAAATGCGCTGTTGCTGATTGGCTGTGCGTTGCTGATGGACATGTTCACGCACTTGCTGGCTGCGACGCTGTTGTTCCATGCGGTCGCGCGTCAAAATGCTGCGGTTGCGCGAATCTTCGACACGCTGTTGCAATTGGCGGTTGTGGACGCGTTGTTGTTCCAAGCGGTTTTCCAGCATACGGTTTTGCTCGCGTTGGCGGTAAACACGGTCGGACAACACACGGTTTTGCTGATGCATGCGTGCTTCCAGCGGATAGCGGCGGCGGTAGTCGCTCATGCTGTCGATGCGGCGAACGTGGGTATTGTAGGCCGGACGATACGAGCGCGGCATGCGGTTATAACGCTTGTCATAATAATAGCCGTCGTCGAGGCTGTAATACAGCAAAGAAGCGACCGTGCCGACGGTGGCGGTGGTGGCAATGGCATTCACGGCGGGGTCGTCTGAAACCACGCAGCCACTTAAGCCGACAGCGGCAGTGATGCCGATTACGCCTATGCCGACGAAGCGTTTGACAGTTTTAGTCATCATGTTGAGTGTCCTAAAGATTAATCGGATGATGTCAGGCTGTACTTTAAGCCCGCTGCTTGTTAGATTACACACAGGATATGCAAAACTTGCGTTTTACTCGATTAAGATATTCAAAGGCCGTCTGAAAAAGGAAAGATGATGAATGCGAAAACTGTTTTGGATTTTTGGTTTGATGAGGCAAACGAAGCGTGTTGGTTTGCCAAAAGCGATGATTTTGATGCCGAAATCCGCCGTCGATTTATGAGTGTATGGCAACAGGCAGCGCGTGGCGAACTGTCCGCTTGGCGCGCCACTTTGCGCGGGCGCTTGGCCGAAATCATCGTATTGGATCAGTTTTCGCGCAATTTGTGGCGCGACCATGCGAATGCGTTTGCCCAAGACAATATGGCGTTGGTGTTGGCGCAAGAAGCGGTGCAACACGCCGATTTTGCCGATTTGAATCAGGCCGAGCGCAATTTTATGCTGATGCCTTTTATGCACAGCGAAAGCCAAGCAGTACATGAGCAGGCCTTGCCGCTGTTTGAACGCCATGCCGATGCCGTGACCTTGGATTTTGAGCAGCGACACAAAGCCATCATCGCCCGCTTCGGCCGCTATCCGCACCGAAATGAAGTGTTGGGGCGGGACAGCACGGCGGAAGAAAAAGAATTTTTAACCCAGCCGGGCTCGTCGTTTTAGCAAGGTTTTATGCCGTCTGAAAGCGGATGAATTAAGAGATGCCAAAGGCCGTTTGAAATGTTTCAGACGGCCTTACATTCGCATTTCAAGTGCAACGCTCAAATGCCATTGGCAAGGGCTGCTGAAAACAGATCACCCGGTGTCTCATAGTCCAATGTCTTTCTCGGTCGGCGGTTAAGGGCCTCCTCAACCGCTTTAATCTTTTTAGCACCCAGTTTCCTAAAATCCGTCCCCTTTGGGAAGTATTGTCTGATCAGCCCGTTGGTATTCTCCACCAAGCCTTTTTCCCAAGAATGGTATGGACGGCAGAAGTAAGTTTCCGCACCCAGGGCTTTGGCAAAGGTTTTATGTCGGTAAAACTCTTTACCGTTATCCAAAGTAATCGTTTGAATGATATCTTTAAACGGCTTCAATGCCCGAATCACTACCCGGGCTACATCTTCTGCTTTGAAATTGCTGATTTTGCGGATAACGACAAATTTGGTTTTTCTTTCAACAGCAACCACCAGTCCGCTTTTTTGATCTTTACCGACAATGGTGTCCATCTCGAAATCGCCGACCCGCTCTTTTTGATCGACAATGGCAGGTCTGTGTTCAATGTCGGTTCTGTCCGGTACGCTGCCTTTTGTCCATGCACCGCTGCCGTATTTTCTGCGGTAGGGTTTGGAAACGATACGCAGATGGGTGTACAGGTCGCCGCCGTTTTGACGGTCTTTGGCGAGATAGCGGTAAAGGGTGCTGTGGTGCAGTTTGATGTGTTGATGTTTCAGCAGGTAGCCGCAGACTTGTTCGGGGCTGTATTTTTGGGTAATCAGTTTGTTAACAGTCTGTTTGACGGCAGTAGTCAGTTTGGTTGGCTTTTTGTTTTTCTTTTTAACTTCGCTTTGCTGTTGTGCTTTTCGGTAACAGTAGGTTCCGTTGACGGAATGCCGTCTGATTTCCCGACTGACGGTGGCGGGATGACAACCGATGTTCTGTGCGATTTGGTTTAGGGGTAGGTTGCGGTAATGTCTGGAAATGTAGTATCTTTGGTGTGAGGTCAGTTGTGTGTAGGTCATATTGCAATCTTTCTTGTCAGGAAAGGCAGTATACTACCGCATACTGGCCTTTTCTGTTATTGGAAATTGCACTTGTTAGGCGAATGTAAGGGCCTTTGTCGATTGTCATCTTTTTGTAAAAATGGTATGTTGCAGAAAAATAACAATAATTCGGAGTTAATGGATGAAGAAAAAAGCATCGCAATATGTTTTGATCGCCCTGCTGGTATTGGGCTTGGCGGCGAGTTTTCTGTACAGCCCGTCGTGGATGCAGCTTTGCTACGGCTTGGCGTTGTTTCTGCTCGGTATGCAGTGCATTGAAGAAGGCTTGCATAATGTTGCCGGCGGCAAACTGGCCAAATGGATGGAAAAATCCACCGCCACGCCGCTGAAAGGCGCATTGTTCGGCATGGGTGCGACCTTTGTGCTGCAATCTAGCACCTTGGTGTCGCTGCTGACGATTGCGTTTTTAAGTACCGGCATGATTCAGTTGGCGGGCGGTATCGCGATTATTTTGGGCACCAATTTGGGCTCGACCAGTGGTATTTGGCTGCTGGCTTTGGCCGGTCAAAGCGTGAGCTTGAGTCCGGCGGCGATTCCGATGCTGGTGTTCGGCATTGTGATTGGTTTTTTCAACAGCAAAACCAAAGCCATCGGCCGCGTGTTAATCGGCATTGCGCTGATTTTTCTGGGCGTGGACGCGATTAAAGAAGGCTTCCAAGCCTTTGGTGCAGGCATGGATTTCGGCAAAAGCCAAGTCGGTGGCATGGCTGAGCCGCTGATTTTCTTTGTGGTCGGCTTGTTGCTGACGGTGGTGTTGCAATCATCGCACGCCACGCTGATTTTGACGCTGGCGGCTTTGGCGGGCGGACAGGTCAGTCTGATGCAGGCGTTTGCCATTGCGGTAGGTTCCAACGTCGGCAGCAGCGCCACCACTGCTTTGGTCGGCATGCTCGGCAGCGACCGCAACGGCCAGCGCTTGGCCTTGGCGCATGTGGTGTTTAATTTGGTGACGGCGGCGTTGTGTTTGCTGCTGTGGTGGCCGCTCACGCGCTTGGTATTGTTGCCCGGCGAATGGTGGGGCATGAGTCCGTTGCTGCAATTGGCGATGTTCCACACCTTATTTAACCTGCTCGGCATTGCCGTATTTTGGAAACTACAAGGCCGTTTTGCGGCGCTGTTGCAACGCTGGTTACCGGATAAAGCGGCGGAAGACGTGTTGCTGCCGGAAAACCAAGCCGTGTTGGCACCGCGCTACCTGCATGAAAACCTGCTGCGCGCCGACGATACCGCTTTGGTGGCGATTGAAAAAGAAGTTTACCATTTGGGTCGCGCCAGTATCGAAGCGATGTGTCATGCGATTTATGTGCCCAACGAGGCGTTTTACAGCGATGAGTCCGATGAGGGTAAAACTTTGTCTGCACCGCCTGCACCACTCGAACTGGATGCCACACAAGTTTACGAGCGACAAATCAAACCGCTTTACAGCGCGATTTTGGACTTTGCCGGCAAGATGGATTTGGAAGAGGAAGAACAGCAGAAACAACTTAACCATGCATTCGCCGCTGCTTGGCAGATGGTTGAGATGGTTAAAGAAAGCAAGCACTTACAGAAAAACATGCAGCAGTACTTGACTGCCGGAGGCTCGGCCGCCGAACGCGATTATCTGCGCCTGCGCCGCCATGTATTCAAAACCTTGCGCTTATTCCGCCGCATTGGCGGCATGGAAGCGGGAGCAGAGCGCAATGACTTGATGCAGCAATTAAACGTGCATACCGAAACGCTGGAAACCTTCCGCGGCCGCGTGATGGTGAAGCTGAAAAATGAAGAGTTGAACGGCTGGCAAACGTCTTCGCTGCTGAATGACATCAACTATGCCCGCCGAATTGGTCGCGGCGCTTTGGAAATTTTGAGCCTGCAAAATACGCAGGTCACGGCAGAAAACGTGGCAGATAGGCCGTCTGAAGAATTGGCTGGGTAAATCTGTTTACAATACAACAAGCCGTCTGAAAAACCTTTTTCAGACGGCCTGTTGTTATCTGTTTACCGCTTAAATCTTACACGCACCGCCGACGCAGTTGTCGTCTTCGCTTTCCGCGTCCACACCGCCTTCAACTGCCACGCCGTCGAAGTCGCCGAGTAAATCGTCTAAGTTGTCCAAATCAAAATCTTGTTCGCTCATGGTTGGTCTCTTTATGGGGTGTTAAAAATCAAGTTAGCCATATTATTAGGCCGATGAGTGCAGTTATCAAGCGCACTTATCGGCCTTTACACTTAATGGCCGATAATGTCGGTCGCTTCTGATTTGTCGTGTGTGCCGAAACGGTCGACCAGCGTGCGGCTGGCTTCATTCAAGCCGATGACTTCGACTTCCGCACCGGCTTTGCGGTAACGCAACACCACTTTATCCAAGGCAGACACGGCGGTCACATCCCAGAAGTGGGCGTGGGTCAGGTCGATGGTGACGTTTTTTATGTCGTTGCGGCTGAAATCGAAAGCGGCGTTAAAATCATCGGATGAGGCGAAAAACACCTGTCCAACCACGTCATAACGTAAGGCTTGGCCTTCGCGCGATTCGCGTATGCTCATGTAGCGGCCGATTTTGTTGGCGAAAAACAGCACCGAGAGCAGCACGCCGGCAAACACGCCCAAAGCCAGATTGTGGCTGTACACCACAATGCCGACAGTCGCCAACATCACCACATTGAAGCCAATCGGGTGGGTTTTCAATTCTTTGACCGACTGCCAGTTGAACGTGCCGATCGACACCATAATCATCACCGCCACCAGCGCCGGCATCGGAATCACTTTCAGAATATCGCTCAAAAACACCACCATAATCAGCAGGTAAATACCCGCCAGCAGCGTGGATAAGCGCGTGCGGCCGCCGGATTTGACGTTAATCACCGATTGGCCAATCATCGCGCAACCGGCCATGCCGCCGAACAAACCGCTCACAATGTTCGCCACGCCTTGGCCTTTGCACTCGCGGTTTTTGTCGCTTTCGGTTTCGGTCATTTCATCGACAATCGTCGCCGTCATCAGCGATTCGAGTAAGCCCACTGCCGCCAAACTCAAGGAATAAGGCAGGATAATCAATAAGGTATCTAAATTGAGCGGCACATCAGGCAACAGGAACACCGGCAGCGTGTCGGGCAGCTGCCCCATGTCGCCGACGGTGCGCACATCAATGCCGAGCCACACGGTTAAAATGGTCAGGCCGACAATGGTTACCAGCGGCGATGGAATGATTTTGCCCAGCGTCGGAATACGCGGAAACAGATAAATCACCGCCAAACCGGCCGCCACCAGCGCGTAGGTGTGCCAAGTAGTGTTTTGCAGCTCGGGCAGTTGCGCCATGAAAATCAAAATCGCCAGCGCGTTGACAAAGCCGACCACCACCGCCCGTGCCACAAAGCGCATCAGCGAGCCGAGCTTGAGCCAGCCGGCAATGATTTGAATCACACCGGTGAGCAAAGTCGCGGCCAGCATATACTGCAAACCGTGTTCTTTCACCAAACCGGCTAATACCAAGGCCATCGCGCCAGTGGCCGCCGAAATCATCGCCGGACGGCCGCCGGCAAAGCTGATGACTACCGCAATACAAAACGAAGCATACAGGCCGACTTGTGGATCGACACCGGCAATAATCGAAAAAGCAATGGCTTCGGGAATCAAAGCCAGCGCCACCACCAAGCCTGACAGCACGTCTCCGCGGACGTTGCCGAACCATTGTTGCTGCCAAGTGGGGACGGATGAAGAAAGTGTGGTCATGCGTGTTTCCTGTTGATAATTTGAATGAATATGTGAGATCGTCTGAAAGGCCGGTAGGGGGGTGAACCCACCATGATGGTTTGTTGGTTTATCATGCTGCTGTGTAAAGCGAAAAGGTGGGTTGACCCCCCCATACGTTGATGGGTATGGTTTGTTCATCAGGGATGAGTTCACCCGATTTCCGGCAAAACCTAAGGCCGTCTGAAAAGCAAATACTTGTTTTCAGACGGCCTTTATCCGAGGTAAAGCCTTATTTCGCGTCTTTAAAACCGCGTTTCAAATGCACCATCAACAAAGCCACAGCAGCGGGAGTCACACCAGAAATGCGGCCTGCCTGCCCCAGTGTTTCAGGGCGGTGGGCGTTGAGTTTTTGCTGCACTTCCGCCGATAAGCCTTTGACTTTGCTGTAATCGATGTCGTTCGGCAGCTTCAGCGTTTCAATATCGCGGCGGCTGTCGAGTTCTTCGTTTTGGCGGTCGATATAGCCTTGGTATTTCACTTGAATTTCGACTTGTTCCACCACATCGTTGTTTAACGTTTCAGACGGCGTGGCACCTTCCAGCGTCATCAGCGCGGTGTAATCGACATTCGGGCGGCGCAACAAGTCGTGCAGGTTGGCTTCGCGCGAAAGCTTTTGGCCGAACACGCGGATTTGTTCGCTTTCGGCCAGCTTTTGCGGCGTGTACCAAGTGGTTTTCAGGCGTTGGATTTCCTGCTCGATGGCATCGCGTTTCTCGTTGAAGGCACGCCATTGTGCTTCGGTGACCAAGCCGATTTTGTGGCCGTCTTCGGTGAGGCGCATATCGGCGTTGTCTTCGCGAAGCTGCAGGCGGTATTCGGCGCGGCTGGTGAACATGCGGTAAGGCTCGTTCACGCCTTTGGTAATCAAATCGTCGACCAATACGCCCAAGTAGGCTTGCTCGCGGCGCAGCAACAGCGGATCTTTTTCGCGCACATACTGCACGGCGTTGGCACCGGCCAGCAAGCCTTGTGCCGCCGCTTCTTCATAGCCGGTGGTGCCGTTGATTTGGCCGGCAAAGAAGAGGCCGGCAATGGTTTTGGTTTCCAAGCTGGCTTTGAGGTTGCGCGGGTCGAAGTAGTCGTATTCGATGGCGTAACCGGGGCGCAGAATGTGGGCATTTTCCAAGCCTTTCATCGAGCGCACGAGAGAGAGCTGGATATCGAAAGGCAGGCTGGTGGAAATGCCGTTGGGGTAGTATTCGTGCGTGGTCAGGCCTTCGGGTTCCAAGAAAATCTGGTGGCTGTCTTTATCGGCAAAACGGTTGATTTTGTCTTCGATAGAAGGGCAGTAACGCGGGCCCACGCCTTCGATTTTGCCGGTAAACATCGGGCTGCGGTCGAAGCCGGAGCGGATGATGTCGTGGGTTTCAAGGTTGGTGTGGGTAATCCAGCACGACACTTGGCGCGGATGCAAATCGGCCGAACCGCGCACCGACATCACCGGCACAGGCGTATCGCCCGGCTGCTCGGTGAGTTGGGAAAAATCAATCGTGCGCCCGTCGATACGCGGCGGCGTGCCGGTTTTCAGACGGCCTTGCGGCAGATTCAATTCTTTCAGACGGCCTGACAAACCTTGTGCAGCAGGATCGCCTGCACGGCCGCCAGCATAGTTTTCCAAACCGATGTGGATTTTACCGGCCAGAAATGTACCCGCCGTCAACACCACCGCGCGTGCTTTGAATTCCACGCCCATGGCGGTCACCACGCCGCTGGCACGTTCGCCGTCGAGCGTGATGTCTTCCACCGCTTGTTGGAACAAATCCAAGTTTTCTTGGTTTTCCAGCATTTCGCGGATGGCGGCTTTATACAGAATGCGGTCGGCCTGTGCGCGGGTGGCACGCACGGCAGCGCCTTTGGAGGCGTTCAAACGGCGGAACTGAATGCCGGACATATCGGTCGCCAAGGCCATCGCGCCGCCGAGCGCATCGACTTCGCGCACCAAATGGCCTTTGCCGATGCCGCCGATAGACGGGTTGCACGACATTTGGCCGAGTGTTTCAATATTGTGGGTGAGCAGGAGCGTTTGCGCGCCCATGCGTGCGGCAGCAAGCGCGGCTTCCGTACCGGCGTGGCCGCCGCCGACGACGATGACGTCGTAAGTTTTGGGGTAAATCATGTTGGACATAGTAGATTGAGGTTTCAGACGGCCTGATGGAATGAAGGTGTGTGTTTGGGGTTTGCTTATGCGTGAGGCCGTCTGAAAAAGTAATAGAATTTAAAATAAACGTGTGATTGTACGCTGTTTTTCAGTCGGATTAAAGGCCATCTGAAACAGAATTTCAGACGGCCCGAAACCTTTGCAAAATCTTCATCTTTGGCGCATTTCTTCGTTATGCGCTGCTCGAAAGCTTGCCTATCTAAGTGATATGTCTGCGCTTTCTGCGCTGCTCTCACTTCGAACTATACTCAAATCTGAAGTTTTGCAAAGGTCTCGGTCTTGAAATGGGTTTTAGCTTTCTCGGCGCAACAAGGCAAAACCTTCTACTTTATTGCGTGGGCGCGCGCCCTGCCAAAGTTTCGTCCAGCCTTGCGGTGCGGCGGTGTTTTGCGGCTGCTGCACCAAGCGGTAGCGGCAGCTTGGGTTGTCGGGTTGCAAATCCCAATTGCTGTATTGCGCCCAAGCGATGCGGCTGCGGTGGTCTTGTTTGTCCACGCTGATGCACTCATGACCTTCGCTGAATTGGTGGCGTAATTCAGGATAAAGCGATAATTCCATTTGTTTGACTACTGGCGCGTAACTCTTGGCGGCATCCAGCCACGGCAGCCATAAGGTCATCAGCAAAGCCCAAGTCAGCGTGACACCGGCTGCCCAGTTGGTCACGGCTTGGCGGCCGCGGATGTGTTTGCGGGTGATCGCCCACAGCCACAAGGGTGTAAACAAGGCTGCTACCGCCATGGGGAACGGGCTGATTTCAGGCAGGTAATACGGGCTGAAATACGCTGCGCGTTCGGCCAGTTTTGCCGGCCAGCCGTAATTCATGGCCGCAAAACCGACCCACATAAAAGCGGCCAGTAAGCCGAAGGCCATGATGCCGAACCAGTTGATAAATGCCGCCGCGCCACGACGTAAGCCGTCTAGTTGTGCCGCACCGAGCAGCGCCAATGGCGGCATCAGCCAAATCAAATGGTCTTGGAAACGTTGCGGATTAAAGGCTAACAGCGCGGTCGCCAAAATCAACCATGCCAAACACAAACCACTCCAGCTTTGCGCGTTCATTTTGGTTCGGCTGAACGTCCACACCGCCAACGGCCAAGCGGGTAGGGCAAACCAGAGCAGGTTTTTCAGATAATAAGGCAGGTTAAAGGCCGTCTGAAAATCAACCAGTCCGCCGTAGGTGCCGAACAGATAAGCATCACGCCATGTTTCAAACCATTGCGGCTGCAAATACAACAGCAACAGCGGATACACCACCATCAGTGGCAGGGCGAATGCAAAGGCACCGATGAGGGTCAGGTAATAGCGCTTGAACTGCCATTGCGGATGCAGCACCAAGGCAAATGCCATCACGATTAAGGCCAAAGGCAATAAGAAACCGGCTGTCAGCGACAACAGCGCCCAACCGCCGCCCAACAGCAGCGCACCGACGATCACGCGCTTGTGTGCTAGTGAAAAACCACACAACACCATGCCCAGCGCGGCAAACACGGCCGATATGTCGCTGATAAAGTGCGCCATCTGCAATAAACCGATGCTGCCGATTAAAATCAGCACCACGCTGCGGCCGTGATGGCGGCCTAAAAAATTAAAACCGGCAAAACCGCACAACAGTAAACCGATGGCGGTAAAAAACACGCTGGCAAAGCGCGTGGCGGCATACGCATCGGCTGCCCAAGGCGAGAGCAGCGCTTGAAAGGCGCCGGCTACCCATAAATACACCGGCGAAATATGGAAATTCTGCTGCTCGAATACATGCGCCACCAACGGCGAAGCGGTGCCATTGAGCAGGGCTTCGGTGGCGGTGAACAAACCTGATTCGTCTGGATTCCACAAATCAAAATCATGCGAAAACACACCCGGCCACAACCAAGCGAATACCATCAGTAGCAAGAGCCAAGGTTTTTCGTGGGTTTTAGCAGGTTTACGGGAATCCGGTGGCGTGTAGGTCAGCATGGTGCGGCGGTTTCAAAAATCTAAAAGATGCGCTAGTGTAACAAATTACGGCCAAATCGGGGAATGCTTGAATGGAACGGTTTGGGCTATGCTTTCTTTCAGACGGCCTTTTTGAGCATGAGGCCGTCTGAATACAAAAAAGACTGCCAAAGCAGTCTTTTTTTTCATCGGGCAATTAGCGTTTGAACAAGTTGCCGAATTTGTTGTTGAATTTGTCCACGCGACCGGTGGTGTCAACGATTTTTTGTTGGCCGGTGTAGAATGGGTGGCACAAAGAGCAAACTTCGATGTTGAAGTTTTCTTTTTCCATCGCAGATTTGGTCACAAATTTGCTGCCGCAAGAGCAGGTCACGGTGATTTCGTGGTAGTTAGGGTGAATACCTTGTTGCATGTTGTTTCCTTTCGATTAAGCGGGCATAGGGGTTTTACCTATGCTTCAAGACAAGGGTGCGATTATTGCTATTTTTTGCTGCTTCGTCAAGCAGATATTGCGGCATTGGGTGGGTTTTGCAACAGGGCGGTGCGAATATTATCGAATGGCGGGCGAAACTTGTGTGGTATTGTGTGTCTAACTGAAATTGAATTTGGATTGATGATTTTGTAAGGAAATGCAATGAAAGCAAAGCTGTTTTTGGTATTGTTGAGAACACTCGGCAAATGGCTGCCGGCATCGTACAGCAAGCCGTTTGGTAAATTAGCTAAGAAAATCCGCGCGGCGCTTGCCCGCCAAATTTCGCCGCATTTGGGCAGCAATATCAATATCGAAAAAGGGGCGTATGTGTTGCGAGACACGGTAGTCGGCGATCATTCGGGCATCGGGGTGGCCTGCGAAATCTGCTACGGCTTGACCATCGGCAACAATGTAATGATGGGGCCTGAATGCCTGTTTTATTCCAACAGCCACAAATTCGATAAAGAAACCAAACAGTTTTCCGGCTATACCGACACCAATCCGATTGTGATTGAAGACGATGTGTGGATTGGCCGCCGCGCCATCATTATGGGCGGCGTGACCATCGGCAAAGGTTCGATTATCGGTGCCGGTGCCGTGGTGACCAAGAGCGTGCCGCCGTATTCTTTGGCTGCGGGTAATCCGGCGGTGGTGAAGAAGAATTTATTGGATTAAATTCAACGACAATACAAAAGGCCGTCTGAACCCTAATATTTTCAGACGGCCTTTGTTTATTTATCAAACTTACTTGGCAACCACGCCGCAGTATTTGCGTGCGCCACCGCCACCCAATGCAGCAGGGTGGTCGCTGTAGTTATCTCCACCGGCGTGAATCATCAGCGAGCGACCTTTGAGCGAGTTGATTTTCTTAATGCGCGGCGCCACAACCGGCTGGATATGGCCGTTGGCATCCACCGCTAAGGCAGGCAAATCGCCCAAGTGGCCGCTGTCATCCCAAGGGCCTTTGTGTGCGCCGGTTTTCTTAGGATCCCAGTGGCCGCCGGCTGCCAAACCTTCTACCAGCTTACCGTCTTTTTCTTTGGCCGCACAGCTTGGGTTTTCATGCACGTGGAAGCCGTAAATGCCTTGTGCCAAACCTTCGATTTTCGGGGTAAACACCGCACCGTATTTGCTCTGGCTGATGCGCACTTCACCCGCCACTTTATCGCCGTTTTGCGCGTCCAGCAGCGACATCGGCACCACAATATCCGCCGGCGCGGCATAGGCGGCAGCGGTCATACTCAATAAAACGGCAGTCAGTAATGTCTTCATCAGTTTCTCCTTAATCTTTGTGAATGCGTATATTGGTTCAATATACTGATTTGATTATAACGGATTCTGTCAACAAGCCAACAGGCCGTCTGAAATTTTTCAGACGGCCTGTTCACGAGATAACGTTTTTAGCGTGTTCCCACACCAAAACGCCGATCCAGCACGCCATACAGCCAACCGGCCAAACCGACCACCACCAGCATACGCAACACATGAAACGCCGTTACCAGCGGCACACCCAGTTGCAACACTTTGGCAGTAATGGTCATTTCCGCCACGCCGCCGGGCGCGAGTCCCAGCCCTAAAGTGGGCAGCGGAATATCCGACCACGCGGCCAACAGTTGGGAGACGCCGGCGGTCAGCAACAAACTAATGCACACCAACACAGCGGTAACCGACAACAATCGCGGTGCGGCACGGAAAAAATCAGGGCGGAATTTGGTGCCGAGTGACCAGCCGATTAAGAGCTGGCCTGCCCATGACAATTCTTTCGGCATGGCCGACAAATGCACGCCGCAAACGGTCAGCAACACCGCTGCCGCCAAAGGGCCGAATGTCCACGGGTTTGCCCAGCCGCGCTTTTGAAACAGCCAGCCCATGCCGACGCAGCAGGCAATCAGCAGCACCAAGCCGCCGTAATGCACGCCGCCTTTGTCGATAATGGACGTATCCAAGCCATGATAATCCATAAAGCGATAGAAAAACGGCACAATGGTCACCACCATCAACACCCGCAGCGAGTGTGCAGCCACCACTTTATCCACGCGTGTGCCGTGTTGTTCGGCCAAAGTCGCCATTTCACTCGCGCCGCCGACCGCTGCCGCAAACCATGCGGTTTTGAAATCGACACCGGCAAAACGGTGCAGAAACAGCGTGCCGCATAGGCTTAAGATTAAAGTGAATAACATACCGGCGCCCAGCCACAGCGCATTGGCGCCAATCATACCAACCATCTGCGGCGTGAAATACAGCCCCAACGACATACCGATGATGCACAAGCCGATTTTGCGGCCGGAGGGTAGGGCGCGGATATTGACACCGCCGATGGATAAAGTCGCACAAGCGAGCAGAGAGCCGAGCAGCCACGGAATCGGCAGGTTGAGCAGATTGGCCAACAGCGCGCCCGTGAGCGCGGCGGCAAAACCGGGTAGATAGGGAAGAAAACGGTTCATGGTTTGCGGGGGAAATTGTTATGGTTTATAGGCCGTCTGAAAGTTCTCAGGCGGCCTGAATGTTTTCATGATACCAAGAAAACAGCCGCGCTGGATTCAGGCGGCTGTTGTCATGCGTTAGGCAGTTTGTTTGCGGCGACGCAACCAGCGGAAAACCGGCAGCAACACCATCAACAAGGCCAATGCCCACAATACTTTGGTAATCGGACCGTGGAACAACACACCCAAATCGCCTTGCGAAATCGACAATGCGCGGCGCAGGCTGGATTCCATTAGTTCGCCCAATACATAGCCCAAAATCAGCGCAGACAATGGGAAATTGAGTTTGCGCAGGAGGTAGCCCAATACGCCCAAGCCCACCATCAATACCAAGTCAAACGTGGTGCTGTGAATTGCGTACACGCCGACAAAGCTCACGGTGGCGATGGCCGGAATCAGGATGTAGTTAGGGATGTTCAACAGCTTGGCGAAGAAACCGACCAACGGAATGTTGAGCAACAGCAAAATCACGTTACCGATAAACAGCGACGCAATCAAGCCCCATACAATATCAGGCTGTTCGCTGAAGAGCTGCGGGCCCGGAGTGATGTTGTACAAAGTCAACGCCCCCATCATTACGGCGGTGGTGCCGGAGCCGGGTACACCCAAGGTCAGCATCGGAATGAACGAACCGCAAGCCGAAGCATTGTTGGCCGCTTCAGGCGCAGCGATACCGCGCAAGTCGCCTTCGCCAAATTTGCCCGAAGCACCGGCAAGTTTTTTCTCGTTGGTGTAGGTCATTGCGCTGGCAATGGTGGCACCCGCGCCCAGTAAAATGCCGACCACAAAACCAACCACGCCGCTGCGTACCATGGTGCCGAAGGCAAACAGAAATTCTTTCACGTTAAACAGGGCGCGTTTGCCTTGTTCCAACGCTTTTTGGCCGCGTTCGGTGTGTTCCAGCATAATCAGGATTTCGCTGACGCTGAAGAAACCGATCACGATGGTGGTGAACTGAATGCCGTCTGAAAGGTTGACCGAGTCAAACGTGAAGCGGTACACGCCGGTTACGGCATCCACACCCACGGTGGCCAAAGCCAAACCGATTAAGGCGGCCACAGCAGTTTTAATCGGCTGATCGCCCACTAAGCCGCTCAAGCAGGTAATGGCAAACACCATCAGCACAAAATATTCGGCAGGACCAAACGCAATCGCCCAGTTGGCCAACAGCGGTGCGAACAACACCACGCCCAAAGTGGCGATGATGCTGCCGGTAAACGAGCTGACAGCAGAGAGCGACAAGGCAATGCCGGCTTTACCCTGTTTGGCTAGGGTCATGTCTTTCGGGTTCACGCCGGCAGCTTTGGCCACCATCGCGGTTTGCAGCCAATCTTGACCGCCCACGCTACCACCCGCACCGAAGCTGATGGATTTAGGATCTTTTTTCAGCGCTTCGGCCAAATCGTTCAAGTTTTGCAAAGGCGAGTCGGCATTTACCGCCACCATGCCGTAGTCGGTGCCGACAGCCGCCAACCAGCGCACGTCGTTTTCGGTGTATTGACCGAATTTGCCTTGTGCCAAGTTCAACAGCGAACCGGTCGAGAAGGCCACAATCGCATCGCCGTTGGCCGGCTCGTTGGCCACGATTTTATTGTAGGCCACTGCACCCACGCCGCCCGGCATATAGGTTACACGCATTGGTTTTTTCAGTTGGTCGGTGTCTTTCAAGCCGGTTTGTGCCAGCTTACAAGTCAAGTCAAAACCGCCGCCCGGTTTGGCTGGTGCGATACATTCAGGTTTTTTGGTTCGCCCGCTTCAGCAGTGTCTTTGTTACAGCCGCTCAAGGCCAAAGTAGCCAAAGCGGCCAAGCTGATTGCAGCGGTAGTGGATTTGCGGAACATGTAGTCTCTCCTTACATTGAGGTAAAAGCTCGGCAGCGTTATCTTGTTGCGGCTTCTTTGTTGACAATCTTTGCGAAATTAAAAGAATCATCAAGTTTTATCAAGAAGAGATTAAAAATTTTAAGACCATTAAATCCATATAATTCAAAGGGAAATAAAAATTTCGTGCTAGAAAATGAGCAAGTGATTAGGATATTTTAAATCCTGTTAAGATAAAAATTAATGATTTTAATGATGGCTGCGCTGGTGTGATTGAGGCTGCTGTTGTCGCACTTAATGGGAATGGAGTGGATTTTTTATGTTGTTGTTTGTCATTGGTTTATATGGGTGAGATAAAGACATCGATGTCTTTAATGGTTTACCGGTCACAAAATATTAATATTTTGATGATTTCAGCAGAAGATTTGGCAAAATACCATAAAAAAGCTTCGTTTGGCCTGAAAAATATCAGACCAAACGAAGCTTTTCACCAACCGATTGAATCGGGGTCTGTCAGGTTTTAGCCACGGCGCCAAGTAGTCACGCCGGATTTGTCTTCCAGAATAATGTTTTCTGCCGCCAATACATCACGGATGCGGTCGGATTCTGCCCAATTCTTATCGGCGCGCGCCTGTTTGCGGGCTTCGATCAGCGCTTCGATTTCTTCGTTAGACAGGCCGTCTGAAACGCTGCCGCCTTGTAAAAACTCAGTTGGGTCGCGTTGCAACAGGCCGATGGTGCCGCCCAAATGTTTCAGGCAGGCGGCGAGGTCGGCGTTTTGCGTTTTGTTGACTTCATTTGCCAGCTCAAACAACACCGCCATGGCCTGCACGGTGTCGAAATCATCATCCATCGCGGCTTGGAAGCGGCGCACATAATCGTTGTCCGCATTAAAGCTTTCAGACGGCATGGTGTTTTTCAGCGCGGTGTACAAACGCGTCAACGAGCCTTTGGCATCGTCCAAATGCGCATCAGAGTAATTCAGCGGGCTGCGGTAATGCGCGCGCAAAATAAAGAAGCGCACCACTTCGGCATCATAGGCTTTCAACACATCGCGGATGGTGAAGAAATTACCCAGCGATTTCGACATTTTTTCGCCGTCGACACGGATAAAACCATTGTGCAACCAATATTTCACATGGCTTTCAATCGCTTTGCCGCCGTGGTTGTGGCCGCACGAATGACCGTGGGCACCAACGCTTTGGGCGATTTCGTTTTCATGGTGCGGAAACTGCAAATCCGCGCCGCCGCCGTGAATATCGAACGTATCGCCAAAGAGGTTTTCACTCATCGCCGAGCATTCAATATGCCAACCCGGACGGCCTTGACCCCAAGGGCTTTCCCAAGCCGGCTCGCCCGCTTTGGCCGCTTTCCACAACACAAAATCCAACGGATCGCGTTTGAAACCATCCACTTCCACGCGTTCGCCCGCGCGCAAATCATCCAGCGATTTGCCCGACAGCTGGCCGTAAGCGGCAAACTCGCGCACGGCGTAATACACATCGCCATTCTCTGCCGCATACGCCTTGCCCTTGGCAATCAAGCGCTCAATCATCGCAATCATCTGCGGAATATTTTCCGTGGCTTTCGGCTCGACATCCGGACGCAATACGCCCAAAGCCGCCGCATCTTCATTCATCGCTTCAATAAAACGCGCCGTCAACTCGCCGATGGTCTCGCCGTTTTCCGCCGCACGCACAATGATTTTGTCGTCAATATCGGTGATGTTGCGCACATAAGTGAGCGGATAATCACGTTCACGCAGCCAGCGCGCAATCATGTCGAACACCACCATCACACGCGCATGGCCGAGATGGCAATAGTCGTACACGGTCATGCCGCAAACGTACATGCGCACGTTGGCCGGATCGATGGGGGTGAAAGGTTCTTTTTGACGGGTTAGGGTGTTGTAGATGGTTAGCATGGTAAGTCATTAAAATGTAATTCGGGAAAAATCATAACCACGGTCAATAATGAATTCAGAAAACTCATTTTGCTCATTGGCTGCAGGAAATTCTCGTTTAATCTCGCTTCGGATATTTTCAAGTAACGTTTTTGCAATCGGTTGAATGCCGCGCAAAGCCCTTTCATACCATTCAATTAAATCATCTTCAGTAATAATACTTTGGATTTTATTTCTCCAGCCGATTTGACTAAGTAGCGACATAATCACAGGCTGTTCAGCTTTTTTACAAACAATCACAATTTTATCCGCACTAATTGAGCCTACAATATCTTCTGCCAATTCTTCATCTAAAGACAAGTGTTTGACTTGAATAGCCGAGCCAAAGTTTGACCACATGTCCAAACCTCGGTCGGCTGCATTGGTTACGCCTACCCGGTAAATTTTAGCCGGAATTGTCAAATTTTCTCGGTTGAGCGGTATGATTTTTTCGGCAAATTGCTGATATTCCTCCCATAAATGCAATTTTTCTTGTGGGAAACTAACAGTAACCGTTACGCCTAATTCAGCAATCAACGCATCAAATAATGCATAGACAATAATTTCGTAAATTTTATCGATGCTTCTTTTCAGCCCTGGCTCAAACCAAAATAAATTCAAAAAATCAACTAATTGAAAATTTGAACTATCATGAATGTTGCAATATTTAACAGCTTGATTCATTTGTGAAAAACGATTCAAAAAACATTGGTAGATATAACTCTCAACGTCTCCTTTTTCACGATTTAGGTCTGCCAACACAGCTAATTTTTCGGGAGGCATAGCATTATTTTCAAAGAGATTATCTTGGAATTTTGCTGATGATGTTGAAACTCTTCCTAAGAATTTCCTGCATATTTCATCACGCCAACGTTTGGATTGATTGCGATATGTTTCTAAATTCAATATATCCAATCTTTGTATACATCGGTCATGATAAAGAATTTCTGCAATCTGAATAGGCTTGTATAAATGGACTCGGGACTTTTTAATAATATTGTCTAAGGCTTGTTTTGCTTCTTGCTGGGTAACTGACATCATACTGCCTCTAATAAATCTAATTGCCCACGCTTTTCAAATTTACCTGATAAAGCTTGAATCATATTTTCTGCAATTGCTTCGATTACAGGAACAGAAACAGAATTTCCTGCTACTTTTCTGACTTGAGAATAAGGAATATTGATTTTAAAACTATCGGGAAACCCTTGAAGTCTTAACATTTCTCTCCCAGTTAACCTTCGTACGCCGTTAACTACCAAATAATTATAGCTTCCTCCTGCACGCAAAGCGCATGAGTAAGGTAAAGGAGAAATGTTCCCACCGATATTTTCATGCCATACTGACGGTATTGGAGCAGGTTTCTTCAAAGCAGCAAAACGCTTTTGTCTTAAGGATTCAGATAAGAAATAACTGGCATCGACCGTACTTTCTTCTTCTAAAATTTCATTCAACGGTCGATAAAATCCAACCGGTTCAGGAAATTCAAAATAAACATTTTCACGAAATCCGACAATATAAATCCGTTCTCGCTTTTGAGGTAGTCCGAAATCTAAAGTATTCAATACTTGATAATAAACCGTATAACCCAACTGTTTCAATGTAGCTAAAATAACATTAAAAGTACGGCCTGAGTCATGAGTAGTCAATCGTTTGACATTTTCAAGTAAAAATGCACGAGGTTTTTTAGTTCTCAAAATTTCAGCAATGTTGAAAAATAAAGTGCCTCTTGTGTCTTCAAATCCTAACCCTTTTCCGGCAATACTGAACGGCTGGCAAGGAAAACCTGCCAATAAAATGTCATGATCAGGAATTTTATCTGGGGGAATATCATTGATATCACCAAAAGGTATTTCACCGAAATTAGCCTCGTACATCTTTTGTGCATATTTATCCCACTCAGATGAAAAAACATTACTACATCCTTGCTTCTCAAATCCTAAGCGGATTCCACCAATACCTGAAAATAAATCTATAGTGCGATACATTTTATTAACCTTAAACTTTTTCAGATGGCATCAATCTCCGATGCCGTCTGAAACTTTATCACTCTGCCTTAAACACGCTGGTATCGGTTTGCGGCTGATTCTCGGCAATCTCCAACGCGGCTGCTGCTTTTTCTGCGGCGGCTTTTTCTGCGTCCAAACGTTTTTTCTCGTTCAAATACATGCTGATTTGGCGCACCAGGTCTTGTGTGCCTTGGTGTGCCAGGGCGCTGATTTTAAACAGGCGCGGGGTGTTCATGTCGAATTCGAAGCGGTCGTCGGGTGCGGGGTAGTCCCAGCCGATTTGTTCGAGGAACTCGGCGGTGCGGCGCTCGGCTTCTTCGTCATCGAGCATGTCGAATTTGTTCAGCACCAGCCAGCGCGGTTTGGCGTGGAGTTCTTCGTCGTATTTGCGCAATTCGTTGATGATGGCCAAGGCTTCTTCGGCGGGGTTGACGGTTTCATCAAACGGCACCAAATCAACCACATGCAGTAATAAACCGGTACGCGAGAGGTGTTTCAGAAAGCGGTGTCCCAAGCCGGCACCCTCTGCCGCGCCTTCAATCAGGCCGGGAATGTCGGCCATGACGAAGCTGTTGTTTTCGTCCATGCGCACCACGCCCAAGTTGGGGTGTAAGGTGGTGAACGGGTAATCGGCCACTTTCGGGCGAGCAGCGGACACAGCGGAAATCAGCGTAGATTTGCCGGCATTCGGCATACCGAGCAGTCCAACATCGGCCAACACTTTCAATTCCAATTGCAGCGAACGCGCTTCGCCTTCTTCGCCCGGTGTGGCTTGCTTCGGTGCGCGGTTGACCGATGATTTGAAATGGATGTTGCCCAAACCGCCTTTGCCGCCGCGTGCCAAACAAACGCGCTGGCCGTGGTGAGTGAGGTCGGCGACAATTTCGTCGGTATCGATGTCGCGAATCAGGGTGCCGACGGGCATGTGCAGGGTGATGTCGTCCGCGCCAGCGCCGTAACGGTCGGCACCGTGGCCTTTTTCGCCGTTTTTGGCTTGGTAGCGTTTCACAAAACGGTATTCAACCAAGGTATTTAAATTTTCATCGGCTTCAGCCCACACGCTGCCGCCTTTGCCGCCGTCGCCGCCATCGGGGCCGCCGCGCGGCACGAATTTTTCACGGCGGAAACTGGCCGCGCCGTTGCCGCCTTTACCGGCGACCACTTCGATTTTTGCTTCATCAATAAATTTCATTCGGTTCTCAATATTTTTAAAAGTTGTTTGGTGTTTCAGACGGCCTATGGTGAGATTGTTTAAATAAAAAAGCAGGCCGTCTGAAAAAATAATGGGTTGAGAGTTATTATAAAGGATAAGTCAAGGGCTTGTGTGCTTATCTTCAGCGTGCGGTTGGGCTTGCATATTTTGTAAATGGAAACTAATATCAATATCATTTAATTAACCACGCACAACTGCACAGAGAAAGGAACGCACATGGCTTACACTTTACCTGAACTGGGCTACGCCTACGATGCCTTGGAGCCGCATTTCGATGAAATGACGATGAACATTCACCACACCAAGCACCATCAGGCTTATGTCAACAATGCCAACGCGGCATTGGAATCGCTACCGGAGTTTGCCGATTTACCGGCGGAAGAGCTGATTGCGCGCTTGAAAGAATTACCGACCGACAAGCAAACCGTGTTGCGCAACAATGCCGGTGGCCATGCCAACCATTCTTTCTTTTGGAAAAATCTAAAAACCGGCACGAGCTTACAAGGCCGTCTGAAAGAAACCATTGAGCGCGATTTTGGTTCGGTGGATGAATTCAAAGCCGAATTTGAAAAAGCCGCCGCCAGCCGTTTCGGTTCGGGTTGGGCATGGCTGGTGTTAGACGGCGACCGCTTGAAAGTGGTGTCAACCGCCAACCAGGATTCGCCGCTGATGGGCGAAGACGTGGCCGGCTGCAAAGGCTACCCGATTATCGGTTTGGACGTGTGGGAACACGCTTATTATCTGCAATACCAAAACCGCCGTCCGGACTACATCAAAGCGTTTTGGAATGTGGTGAACTGGGACGAAGCGGCGAAGCGTTTTGAAGAAAAAGCCTAATCGCTGATGGATTTAAAAAAGCCGAGACCTTTGCAAAATCGCCATCTTTGGCACATTTCTTCGTTATGCGCTGCTCGAAAGCTTGCCTATCTTTGTGATATGTCTGCGCTTTCTGCGCTGCTATAACTTTGAACTGTACTCAAATCTGGGGTTTTACAAAGGTCTCAGGCCGTCTGAAACTTTTGGTTTCAGACGGCCTTTTTATTGTCGCTTACTTCGCCAATTCTTGATCAATTTCTTGATAAAGCTTGTTGAAATCCGGCTCGCCGACGAAAGTTTTGAGGATTTCGCCTTTTTTGTTGATGAGCACGGAAGTGGGGTAAACCTGCGTGCCGAAGGCTTTGCCGACGATACCGTCGTTGTCATACATCACGGTAAACGGCAGACCGTATTCTTTGACGTATTGATGCACGCTCTCAATCGGGTCAATCGGCTCGGCAATGCCCAACACTTGGAAATCTTTGCCCTGATAATCGTTGGCCATTTTGATGACTTTCGGCATTTCGCTCACGCAGCCGGGGCAGGACGGGAACCAGAAATTGATAAAGGTTACCTTACCTTGCAGGCTGGCGTTGTTAACCGTTTGGCCTTGCAAATCGGTCAGGCTGAATGGCGGTGCGGATTTGTTGTCGGGAATCAGGATAAAGGCCAGCAATGCGCCGACAATGGCCACGGCGGCGAGGGTAATCAGTTTTTTCATGCGATAAAGGATTCGAGTGAGGTTAACAGGTTGTCGGGAAAGCGGATGCTGCGGCCGCTGGCGGCATCGACGGGCATCAGCGTGATGTCGGCTTCAATGGTGTTTTTGCCGCTGTGTATCAATTCGATGGTTTGCGTCAGCAGCAGGTGGCGCGCGGTTAATTCTTTGATGTGGCTGTGTACGCGCAATTCGTTGCCGTCAACAGCGGGGCGGCGGTAGCGGATGTCGATACGGGCGACAACCAAATGCACGTTGTCCAGCAGCGATAGTAAACCGCGTTGGTCGAGAAACGTCCAGCGCGCTTCTTCGAGAAACTCAAGATAGCGCGCGTGGTTGACGTGGCCGTAGCTGTCGATGTGGTAATTTCGGACGCGGATATTCATGGGTTTATGAGGCCGTCTGAAAATATAGGCGATGCGGGCTATGTGTTTTCAGACAGCCTATCAAAGAAATTAATTTAAATTCAAGGGTTGAAACGCTTCACGCGCCAATGGTTCGGCTTCCAAGTCGGTGATGACGGTGGAGAGCTGGATATCGAACCATTCGTTGAAAATATCGGCGTGCAAATCCGGCCACTCGCTTTCGTCTTCGCACCAGTCGGCCAGCTCGGCGGCGAAAATGTCTTCAAAGCGCGATTCGATTTCGTCCCACACTTCGTCGGAAGTTTCGCACGGGCGCACGAGATAGGCATTGGCATCGGCCTGTAAATCTTCCAAAGTCAAATCGGCCAGATGGTTGCCGGGCAGGGATTGCAGCCAGTTCCAAAATGGATCGAGCGGCACGAGTAAAAAGACGCTGCGGTTGACTTCGTACATGGTGGTTTCCTTTTGTTGAGTAGAGCGGTTGACCCGGTCTTTTTGCGCTGACCGTAATGGAATAATAGCCCAAAGGTGGTGTCATGCAAAGGTCTCGGCACATTTTTTCGTGATGCGCGGTGTGATGTTGAATGACACTCACATCGGGGTTTATAAAGTATTGAGGCCGTATGAACGCAATATAGGTTTCAGACGGCTCGAGACCTTTGCAAAATCCCTATCTTTGGCACATTTCTTCGTTGTGCGCTGCTACAACGTTGAACTGTACTCAAATCTAGGGTTTTACAAAGGTCTCGGTCTGTAAATCTTACGACAAATTAATCCAAGCGGATCATGCCGCTGTCGGCCGGCTGGAGATTTTCCCAGTCGTCTGTCGGGGCGGCGGTGTCGAGTTCGGCTGCTTCGATAGGCGCGTTTTGTGTGGTGCTGCCGCTGTCGACCAAATCATCGATGTCGATATCTTCGTCGGTACTTTGCACGGCTTGGCCGCCGGTTTGCTGATTGCGCACGCGCATGTATAAATCACGGGTGTAACTGTATTTGTCGATAGCGGCACCTTCCAAGCTGTCGGTCAAATCAAGCAGGCTTTCGCGGGTGTTGACAGCGTTGAGTGCGGTGGTGCTCCAGCGGCCGGCGCTGGTTTCAAACACGGCATTTTTTACCGGATAGGCTACGGTCACAGCGGTGCCTAAGGTGTCGCGCACAGTAGAAGGCCCCATCAGTGGCACAACAAAGTAATTGCTGTTTTTCCAGCCCCATGAAGCCATGGTGTCACCCAAGGAGTTTTTATTGTTCGGCACGCCGCCTGCGCCTGCCACGTCAATCAAACCGCCCAAGCCGAAGGTGGTATTCAGGCCGACACGCACCAAATCTTCGCTGGCGCGTTTGATGTCGAGACGCAATACGTTGCTGCCGAAGCTGACCACGTCACGCAAGTTGTTGAAGAAATTGCTCACGCCGGTGCGCACGGGCTGTGGCGTGACTTTACGGTAGCCGCGGGCAACAGGCGCCATGACATATTGGTCGGCTTTATCGTTAAACTTGGATACGGCGCGGTTGTAGGGCTCGTAAGGGTCGGCCGGATTACGTTCGGCAAAGGCCGGTTGGGCAGCGAATAAGCTGATGGGCAGCAGGGAAGCAGCAGTTTTTCTCATGGGGTCACCCAGTCTTTAATTTCGTACAAATCAGTCAGCGCACGCACTGATTCGGGAATGTGGCGCAGTTCGACGGCTTTGTTTTTTAAACGCAATGCGGTCAGCAGCAGCGACACGCAGGCGGAATCGGCGCGGCTGACATGGCTTAAATCAAGCGCGCTGGTTTCGTTCAGACGGCATTGCTGTTCGAATTGGCGGTAGGCTGAATCGGTGACGGTTTTGACGGTGATGTCACCGCTAAGATACAGCACGTTGTCGCGAAGTTCTGAATTCATGAGGTTTTGAGTCTATGCAGTTTGGCGTAAAAAGGCACGGCCAAAGCCGTGCGCTTAAGGATTATTTGCCGCTGTTTTTGGCTTTTAAGTCGGCAATCAGGCCGTCGATGCCTTTGGCTTTAACGGTTTCGCCGAATTGGTTGCGGTAAACGGTCACCAAGCTCGCGCCTTCAACGGCCACGTTGTACACGCGGTAGCGGTTGCCGCTTTGGTAGGTGGTGAAATCCATGTTGACCGGTTTTTCGCCGGCGGCGCTCACTTCAGCGCGCACGGTGATTTCTTTACCGTTGCGGGCAACCACCGGATTGTCTTTCACATTCACTTTGGCATTTTTGAATTTCATCATGGTGCCGGAGTAGGTGCGGATCAACAGGGTTTGGAATTCTTTGGTCAAAGCCTGTTTTTGCGCATCAGTGGCGGTGCGCCAAGGGTTGCCCACGGCCAGAGCGGTCATGCGTTGGAAATCGAAATAAGGCATGGCGTAGGCTTCGGCTTTGCGGCGGGCGGTGTTGGCATCGCCGCTTTTCAAAATGGTCAGAACCTGAGTCGCGTTTTGGCGGATTTGGTTGACCGCATCGGCAGGAGCGGCAGCCGCTAAGCTGATGCTCAATAAACCGATACTCAAGGCGCTGAAGAATGCTGATTTTTTCATGATTTGTGTATTCCTAAATTAAAAATATTGTTGTGTTTATGGGGCAGAATCTGCGTTGGCTGAAGTGGCTGCATCAGAGTCGCCGGATTGTTTTTCAGCAAAGCTGGTCATGAATTTGCCGATTAAGTTTTCCAATACCATGGCCGAGCTGGTGACGCTGATGGTGTCGCCTTCGGCCAGATTGTCCATATCGCCGCCTTGCATCAGGCCGATGTATTGCTCACCCAACAGGCCGGAAGTGAGGATTTGGGCGGAAACGTCTGTGCTGAATTCGTATTGCTTGTCGAGATTCAGGGTTACGCGTGCTTGGTAGCTTTTCGGGTCGAGGGTGATGGCAGATACTCGGCCGACCAATACCCCTGCCGATTTAACCGGCGCATTTGATTTCAAACCGCCGATGTCGCTGAAATTGGCATACACGGTGTAGGTTTGCTGCGCACTGCCCATGCCAGAGCCGCCTGCTACGCGGAAGGCCAGAAAGCCGACGGCCACCACGCCCAACAAAACAAACAAACCGACCCAAAATTCTAAAATACTTTTTTTCATTGTCGTTACTCAGTAAACATCCATGCGGTTAAAACAAAATCAATCGCCAAAATGGTTAGGGCGGAAGACACCACCGTGCGCGTGCTGGCGCGTAAAATCCCTTCGGAAGTCGGCACGCAGTGAAAACCTTGGTGCACGGCAATCAGCGTCACGGCGATACCGAAAGTCACTGATTTAATCAGGCCGTTGATGACATCGTAGCTGATGGTCATGTTGCTTTGCATTTGCGACCAGAAAATGCCGCTGTCCAAGCCCAGCCACTGTACGCCGACCAGATAGCCGCCGAAAATGCCGGCCACGTTGAAAATCGAAGCCAAAAGCGGCATGGAAAACACGCCCGCCCAAAAGCGCGGTGCCACCACGCGGGCAACGGGATCGACCGCCATCACATTCATCGCTTCAAGCTGCTCGGTGGTTTTCATCAGGCCGATTTCGCTGGTCATGGCACCACCTGCGCTGCTGGCAAACAAAATCGCCGCCAATACCGGCCCCAATTCACGCAACAGGGAAGCAGCCACCATATAGCCCAATACATCGGCGGCTTTGAATTTTGCCAATTGGGTGTAGCCTTGCAAACCGAGTACCATGCCGACAAATAAGCCCGAAACGGCAATAATCAAGACCGACATCACGCCGGCAAAATAAATCTGACGGATACTCAGACGCGGGCGGGTAAACGCCGTGGCCGATTTCGCCAGAATTTGCAGCAGAAACAGGGTCACGCTGCCGAGAGATTGGATAAAGCCCAAGGTTTTTGAGCCGACGGATTGGATAAAATTCATATTTTTAAAACAGTTATCTTTCAGACGGCCTATTTATTAGGCCGTCTGAAACCGGAAAAAGGTTTAATGGTCGGGTGCATCCACCACAATGGTTTTCGCCAACATGTCTTCCAGTGAACGGCGGTTGTAGCCGCGCGAAAGCACCAAAAAAGCATTAATCAAAATGGGCAGGCCGACCAAGCTGTTGATGGCATAAATCAACAGTTCGCGTTTGAACACATATTGCGCCGCTGTTAGTCGCTCGCCCGTTGCTTCCAACACCGGCCGAATCTTCATCAGCCGCTTGCCGACGGTTTGGCCGTGGCGGCGGATAAAATGCAGCTGCACGCCGAGATAAAACAGCAGCAACAGTAAAAAAGTGCCCAAGTTGATAAACAAAAATGCATCTGTATTGAGCGTGTATTGGTCGGTCAGACTGAATACGGCCACCATCACGATAAAACACACCGTTGCAAAAAATTGGTTAATCAACACCGCGCCCAAGCGTTTCCATGGGGAAGCCAAGTTCAGGCCGAGTTTGGCAGCGGCTTCGTTGATGGCCACGGCTGTGGTGCCGGGGCGAATTTTATATTGGGTAGAAGGCATTGGCGTCTCCTTATGTTTCAGACGGCCTTCATCATGCATCAGGCCGTCTGAATGCGTATTCTTAACCGCCCAATAAATCCTGCTGTAAAGTGGTTTGTGCCGGATAACGGTAAGCCACCGGCCCGTCGGCCAAGCCACCGACAAACTGCTGCACCCACGGTGAATCGAGTTCGCGCATTTCGGCAGGCGAGCCGCTGAACATGATTTCGCCGTGTGCCAAAAAAATCACTTGATCGACGATTTGCAGCGATTTTTCAATATCGTGCGTCACCATCACGCTGGTCGAACGCAGCGCGGTATTGGCGCGGCTGATTAAGTGGGCAATCACGCCCAACGAAATCGGATCGAGACCGGTAAATGGTTCGTCATACAGCATGATTTCGGGATCAAGCGCGATGGTGCGCGCCAAAGCCACACGCCGCGCCATGCCGCCGGAAAGTTCAGACGGCATCAGTTTTTCCACGCCGCGCAGGCCGACGGCATTGAGTTTCAGCAACACCAAATCGCGAATCACCGCTTCAGGCAGCTTGGTTAATTCGCGCATGGGGAATGCCACGTTGTCGAATACGGTCAAATCGGTAAACAGCGCGCCGTGTTGGAATAAAACCCCCATACGGCGGCGGTGTTCGTGTAATTCGGCGGCGGAAAACTTGGCCAAATCGCGGCCTTCAATCAATACCTGCCCCTGCTGCGGATGAATCTGGCCGGTAATTAAGCGCATCAGCGTGGTTTTGCCGCTGCCCGAGCCACCCATCACGGCCGCAAACGCCCCTTGCTCAATCGTGAAATTGATGTTGCTCAGAATCGGGCGGTCGCCATAGGCAAAAGCCACGTCTTTCATTTCGATAAAGGGCGTCGGGTTCATAAACAGAATGCAGGTTTGGATGTATTTTAATTACCCGCATTTTAATGCCTATGCCGGTTTAGGGCAATTTCAGACGGCCTTAAGGGCTTTAATAATTTGTTAAAACGCGTGAAAAGATAAGGCATTGGCGGATTTCAGCGGGTGGTAATCGCGCAACAGCATACATGAATGTATGTAATTGTGTGTCGGTTTGGTGGGGGTAAACAGTATTTTTTTCGATGAAGTAAATACCAAAAGGCTGAGACCTTTCCAAAATCCCTATCTTTGGCACATTTCTTCGTTGTGCGCTGTTCGAAAGCTTGCCTATCTTTGTGATATGTCTGCGCTTTCTGCGCTGCTACAACTTTGAAGTATACTCAAATCTAGGGTTTTGCAAAGGTCTCAGGCCGTCTGAAAATATTGACGTTCAGACGGCCTTTTATTATCCGCAATTCAGATCACAAAGTCGCCAAAAAATCCGGTAAAGCAGACAAATCCGGCAAAATCGTCAAATGCGGGCTGGTGCGCAGTTTTTCTTCCGTATGCGCGCCGGTGGTGACCGCAATTGCCGGCGCGCCTGCGTTGGCGGCCATGTCCAAATCATGGGTGGTGTCACCAATAACCACGGTTTCAGACGGCATCAAACCGAGCTCGTCACATAATTTCAACACCATGTCCGGCGCGGGTTTCGACGGCTGTTCGCTGGCGCAGGTGGTGGCCAGCCAAAAGTCGGCGGTGCCGGTTTGGGCGATGGAATTGTCCAAGCCCGTGCGGCCTTTGCCGGTGGCTACGGCCAGCCAATAGTCTTGTGCTTTCAATGTTTCCAAGCAGGGGATGGCATCGGGGAACAGGGTCATGTTGCGGTTGTTTGGGTTTAAGTGATGCGCGGCATAGGTTTCCATGATTTCTTCCTGCTGGCGCAAGTTCAAATCCGGTGCAAGATGGCGCACGATGGTCGGCAGGTTGTATCCGATAAGCGGGCGAATCTGGTCGGCTTCGGGCGCGGCATGGCCGTTTACGGTAAAACTTTCCTGCACGGTGGCGATAATCGGCAGGGTGGTGTCGGCCAGCGTGCCGTCCCAGTCGAAAATAACGAGTTTCGGTTTCATAATCGGTTCCTTTTTATTTTCAGACGGCCATGAAATCATGGGCAACAAGCATTTAAGGGATGGTGCAGAATGTTCAAGGCCGTCTGAAAAACCAATCCCATTTACTTATATTTTGGTACCGCGCGGCCATATAAACGGCCCAACAAACGGCATAACCGGCAGCATAATCAGGTCGCCGACAATGGCAAATGGCGTCAGAATAATTGTCGAGGCAAGACCTGTAGCAGTTAGCCCGTAATCACCTCTTTGGCTTTCAACACGGACGACTACCGGCGTTTCAAAACGGTATTCAGAAGGCAGAGGGGTCTTCATGGCGTATATTTTCCCTTGGGTGCCGTTATAGCAGCGAGGTAAAGCAGTTTTTGCTGTTGTGTGGCAGGGGTGGTGGCAAGCTTGAAGCCTAATTGGGTCAATACTGCCGTTTCGCGTTTTTTCAATGCTGGATTGGTGTTCGGTTCAAAACGGTAAGCCAGACAGATACGCTCCTTGCCATCAACATGATCAGAATAGGCTGAAAAGGTATCAGGGTTTGAGATGTATGAGTATATCCCTAATTTTTTTGGGCGGTTTTCGCGATTGACCACTTCAAACTGTTTGCTCAATTCTGTTGTCCGTAAGACTTTGACCATCTCGTTGTCGGGCGTAATGTCGGTCACATAGGGCTTTTTTTTCGCGAGCATCACCAAGCGATTGGGCGGCAGGTTTTTGCTGTCGGGTTTGGTGAAGCCGAAAGAATAGATGTTTTCATCTGTGATGACGGTTTCAGGCACCGCGTCGATGTTGTCCAATGCGCGGCTGGTTAAGTGGCAGCCGGAAAGGGCAAATGTGGCCAATACAGCGACCGATAGCTTGGATAATGTGGATTTTTTCATGATGCGTCTCCTTTGTCGTGTTTGTTTTGTTCAGACGGCCTGATGCTGATTGTCCAACATCACGATAAATTGCGTCAATTCTTGCGGCAATTCGGCTTTTAAAACCAGCTTTTCGCCCGTGAGCGGATGGTCTAAATGCAGCTCGGAAGCGTGCAGAAACATGCGCTTGAGACCGAGCTTTTGCAGGCGTTTGTTGGCTTGGTAGTCGCCGTAGCGTTCGTCACCGGCGATGGGGCTGTGTTGCGACTGCATGTGCACGCGGATTTGGTGGGTGCGGCCGGTTTTGAGCGTGGCTTCAACCAAGGTCAGCGCAGACAGGCCGACTTGGTGCAGCAGGCCGTCTGAATAGCGTTTGAGCACGCGGAAGATGGTGTGCGCCGATTGGCCGTCGTCACTCACGCGCACCATTTTTTCGCCTTGTGCGCCGGTATATTTGAATAATGGCAGTTTGACATGGAAACGGTCGTTGTTCAGACGGCCTACACCCAGCGCCAGATAGATTTTTTTCGGGTGGTCGTTGCGGATCATTTCGTGCAGTTTCACCAAGGCGCTGCGTTTTTTGGCAATCATGAGCAGGCCGCTGGTGTCTTTATCAAGGCGGTGCACCAGTTCCAGATATTTGGCTTCGGGGCGGGCTTGGCGGATTTGTTCGATTACGCCGAAGCTCACGCCGCTGCCGCCGTGTACTGCTACGCCGGAGGGTTTGTTGATGACCAACAAGGCATCGTCTTCATACACAATCTCAAATTCGCGCGCAGGGGCGGCGGTTGTGTTTTCAGACGGCCTTTGTTTTTCGGCAATGCGGATGGGTGGAATGCGCAAAATTTGGCCGGCTGCGATGCGGGTGTCGGGTTTACAGCGCTTTTTATCCAGCCGCACTTCACCGGCGCGGATAATGCGGTGAATATGGCTTTTCGGCACGCCCTTGAGAATTTTTATCAGATAGTTATCAAGACGTTGGCCTGCTTCGTGTTCGGTAAGGGTGATTTGGCTGACTGAATCTTTGCGTATTGGGTGCATTTTCTCTATAATCCAAACATTCGTTTTCACCGTTTTGTAAACGGGCGCGCGGCATGAAGTTGCAGCCGACGCTGCCGCAGGGAAAATCCCTTTCGGAAAACGGATTTACTGTTAAAAATAGATTTTATATTAAAAACGCACTCTACAAAGCATTTCCTTCTGTTTATGCACAGCCAGTAAACGGAAGAGCGTAATTAAGTTTGAATTGATTTGCCCATCTCACAGAGCATAAGACGAACGGATTTTCAGGGTTTTACCCCGCCGCGCAGCAATCTGAAGAATAACAACAGGCAAACGATGAAGAAGATGACGGCTACCTGATTTATGCGGCTTGATGATGTTCAACCCGCGCTTGATTTTAGGCCTGACATACTGAAAAGATGGTATACAGGCGGCGGTATCTTTTATTTTGCGATACCGAATTGTTCTTTATGACCTTCTTTATCCGAACCCGACCGCACATGACCGTATTTCTTCAGACGGCATGAAACCTTGCGGAAATTCAACTCAAAAACTGATTACATCAGGACAAACAACCTGCTTACCAAGTTTTCAAATAAGCAGCGTGTCCCGCCTCGTGAGTGCCAGCCGGCTGCGTGAGGCCGTCTGAAAAGACGGTGCAGCCCAACGAGGTTACTATCATGAAACGTATGTTATTTAATGCAACGCAAGCCGAAGAGCTGCGCGTTGCGATTGTCGATGGCCAAAATCTGTTGGATTTGGACATCGAAACACTGGGCAAAGAACAGCGTAAGGGCAACATCTACAAAGGTGTGATTACCCGCATCGAGCCGTCGTTGGAAGCGTGTTTCGTGGATTACGGAACCGACCGACACGGCTTTTTGCCGTTTAAAGAAGTGTCGCGTTCGTATTTCCAAGATTACGAAGGCGGTCGCGCCCGCATTCAAGACGTGCTCAAAGAGGGCATGGAAGTCATCGTGCAGGTGGAAAAAGACGAGCGCGGCAACAAAGGTGCAGCCCTGACCACGTTCATCAGCTTGGCCGGACGCTATTTGGTGCTGATGCCGAATAACCCGCGCGGTGGCGGTGTATCGCGCCGTATCGAAGGCGAAGAGCGCGCCGAACTGAAAGCCGCTATGGCCGAATTGGACGTGCCGCGTGGCATGAGCCTGATTGCGCGCACCGCCGGTATCGGCCGCAGCGTGGAAGAATTGCAGTGGGACTTTGATTACCTGCTGAAACTGTGGCGCGCCATTGAAGAAGCGGGCGAAGCGCATAAAGATCCGTATTTGCTGTTTATGGAAAGCTCGCTGCTGATTCGTGCCATCCGCGATTACTACCGCCCCGACATCGGCGAGATTTTGGTCGACAATCAAGAAGTGCACGACCAAGTGTCTGAATTCATGAGCTATGTGATGCCGAACAACGTAGGCCGTCTGAAACTTTACGAAGACCACACGCCTTTGTTCTCGCGTTTCCAAATCGAACACCAAATCGAAAGCGCGTTCTCACGCAGCGTCAGCCTGCCGAGCGGCGGTGCGATTGTGATTGACCACACCGAAGCGCTGGTGTCGATTGATGTCAACTCCGCCCGCGCCACACGCGGTGCCGACATCGAAGACACAGCCTTCAAAACCAATATGGAAGCGGCCGAAGAAGTGGCACGCCAAATGCGTTTGCGCGACTTGGGCGGTTTGGTGGTCATCGACTTCATCGACATGGAAAACCCGAAACATCAACGCGATGTCGAAAACGTGTTGCGTGACGCGCTGAAAAAAGACCGCGCCCGTGTGCAAATGGGCAAATTGTCGCGCTTTGGTCTGCTTGAATTGAGCCGCCAGCGTTTGAAACCGGCTTTGGGCGAAAGCAGCCATGTGGCTTGCCCGCGTTGTGCTGGTACCGGCGTGATTCGCGGCATCGAATCGACCGCGCTGCACGTGTTGCGTATCATTCAAGAAGAAGCCATGAAAGACAACACCGGCGAAGTGCATGCACAAGTGCCGGTGGATGTGGCGACCTTCCTGCTGAACGAAAAACGCGCCGAGCTGTTTGGCTTGGAAGAGCGTTTGGATGTATCTGTATTACTGATTCCAAACATTCATCTGGAAAATCCGCACTACGAAATCAGCCGCATCCGCACCGATGATGTGGAAGAAGACGGCGAGCCGAGCTACAAACGCGTGGCCGAGCCAGCAGAAGACGAAAACGCCAAACCGTTTGGCAGCGAGCGCGCCAAAGCCGCCCGCCCTGAGCCTGCGGTCAAAGGCGTGCAGCACACTCAACCTGCGCCGACCGTAGCCGAGCAAAAGCCGGCCACTTGGTGGGACAACTTCAAAGCGTGGTTGGGCAAAATCTTCGGTGGCGCAACAACGCCTGCCGAGCCTGAAAAACCGGCGGAAGAAAAAGCCGAAAAACGCCAAGCCAATGGCAACCGCAACGGCAACAACAACCGCCGTCAGCAAAACCGCCGCCAAAACCCGCGCCGCAACAAGCGCGACGGCAGCAAGGTAGAAGTGCAAGAAGTCAGCGCCGAAGCCAAAGAAGCCAAAGCTGTTGACAGCAAAGCCGACAACAAGGCCGAAGCCAAAGCAGAAGGCAAGGACAACAACCGCAACCGCCGCGAGCGCAATCGTTCGAATAAAGAAGAACGCAACCAAACCGCTGCACCAGTTGCCGCACTGACCGATATGCCGTCTGAAACTGCCGAGCAAGCCGCACCGACTGCCAACAAACGCAGCCGCAACAATCGCAACACCAACAAAAACGTAGCCGTTGAAACCGCAGCAGAAAACGCCGTGGTTGAAAATGCTGCTGTAGAAAACGTGGTAGAGACTGCAGAAACCGCACCGGCAACTGAAAAACAGCCGCGCGAGCGCAACAACCGCAACCAACGCGACCGCAACAACAACCGCAATCAGCGTGACCGCCGCAGCAACAACAAAAAACGCAATATTCCGTCTGCCGAGAAAATCGAGCATTATCTGAATATCGCCGATTCAGCGGACAAAGTACGCTTTGCCGTGGCGCATGTGTTTGGCGAAACCGCGGCGCAAACGCCGGTAGCGGTTGCCGTGCCGAGCGAGCCGGTGGCTGAAGTGGAAGAAAACGCACCATTGGTGGTGGTGATTCCGGAGCCGGTTGAAGCCGAAGCCGTAACTTTTGCTATCGAAACTGAAGCGCCTGAAGCGGAAGCCATCCGTGTGGAAGAAAGCACCGATGACGAACGCGCCATGATCGACAGCGCAGTCGGCAACGTAACCGCTGCCGTGACTTCCGTGTTTGCCATTGAAGCGGCCGATGAGTTTCTGTCGATGACCGCCGTGCCGGCTGATCAGGAAGCTCAAGCTGTGGCAGTCATGGAAGACGAGCTGATTGCAGATAAAGCTTCGAGAGAAGTTGAAACGGCGGTGCAAGAAGTGGTGGCGAAAGAGCAGGCCGTAGCGGTAAAAGCTGCCGAAGCCATGCCCGCATTGGGTGGCTTGGTGTTTGTCGAAACTAATCCTGATGCCGTTGCTGCCTTGGCTGCCCAAGCACAACCGGAAAAAGAGTATGGTTTGCGCCGCTCCGATGTGCCGAAAGTGGAAACTGAAAACGTTGAAGTTGAGATGATTTTGGTGGAAACACGCAAAGATTAAGCAATCAATCTTGGCAAAAGCCCGATGGTTAAACATCGGGCTTTTTTTGTATTTTTATTATAGATAGCAGGAACAGGCCGAGACTTTTGCAAAACTGATGAATCATTAATAAAAACCAAAACTGCCGTCATTCTCACGCAGGTGGGAATTCATTTTTTTGAACATGACAAACTATTGAATAAAATAGGCTTATTAAATTCTGAGATGGATTCCCACCTGCGCGGGAATGACGTTGGTTTTGTATGTGCAAGTTTTTAAAGGAGTTTTATAAAGGTCAACAGGCCGTCTGAAAGTGTTCAGACGGCCTGTTGACCTTTATAAAACAATCAATATCGAATTTGCATGTCGTATTTTTACCATGGGGCTTAGGAAGCAAAAATATTAAATTGGGTTATTTCGAAGCATCTTCATTAATATTTTACCTAAATCTTCATGCCGGTGGTTAAACCTAAACTCCGTTTCTTTGAGATGCAGATAAAACATCTCTTTGGAAATACCATGAAATTTAGCCAAACGCCCCTTAGCATAACTCCAAAAAGATTCAATACCATTGATATGTTACTTTCCTCGAGCAAACTCATTGGAACCATGATGGATACGGTAATGCTTCTCATAGCCCATATCGACAAGACCGTCATATGCTTTCCAGCCGTCAGTATTGATTTCACTGTCAGCAGATATGTGACCACGTATGACCTTGATTAGTGAGGCTTTCGAAGCGTCGGGAACGATTTCCGTATAGACCACGCCATTGCGTTTCAGTATGCCAAATACGATGGTTTTACCTGACGCTCCGCGACCGCGCTTACCCCTGATACGTCGCGCACCAAAGTAAGATTCATCTAATTCGACCACACCGGACAGTGGTGAGCTTTGTTCGCACAGAGCAGCAATCCTGTGTCTGATTTTCAGGAAAATAGGATTGATACTGCGTACACTAATGCCGGTCATTTTAGCAGTATCGGAAGCGGTCAAATCAAGAGCGAAACAGCGGATTATTTCTCTAAACTTTTGCTCTGAAATTTTGCTGAACTTTTGATACTTATTTTTTAGTTTCATATTAGGAGCTTATCAGGTTTTTTGATGATTTTGCTTCCTAAGCCCCTTGCCATTTTTGATGTAAACACGCAGTCAACAGTTGTCAGGATAAATTGAGTAAATGTAGAATATAATTATTATCATTTATTTAAAATTAGTTGATATTTGGGAGAAAAAATGTTCCGCCACAATTTAACCGCTGCAGCCGTGTTGGCTGCATTATCATCTGTTGCCTTTGCCGCCGAAACCGAGCAAGCGGTGGATTTGGAAACCGTGCATGTTTCCGGCCAGCGTTCTTATAATGCCATCGCAACCGAAAAAGACGACGAATACAGCTCATCGGCCGTGACCGTCGGCACCAAAATTCCAGCATCTTTGCGCGATATTCCGCAATCCATCAGCATTTTGACCGACCAGCAAATCAAAGACCGCGATGTCGATACCTTCGACCAACTGGCGCGCCAAACGCCGGGCATGCGCGTGTTGGCCAATGACGATGGCCGCTCTTCCGTGTATGCGCGTGGTTATGAATACAGCGAATACAATGTCGACGGTTTATCATCGCCGATGGCCAGTATTTACGGCACCATGCCCAATCTGTTTGCTTTCGACCGCGTGGAACTGATGCGCGGCCCGAGCGGCTTGTTCGACAGCAGCGGTGAAATGGGCGGTATTGTGAACTTGGTGCGTAAGCGTCCGACCAAAGATTTCCAAGCCCATATTGGTGCGGGTGGTGGCACCAAAAAGCAATATAAACTCGAAGGCGATGTATCAGGCCGTCTGAACGCCGATGGCAGCGTGCGCGGCCGTGCCATGGCGCAAACATTCGGCTCTTCACCAAAACCGGCAGAAGACAACAACCATCACGAAACCGTTTACGCCGCGCTGGATTGGGACATCAACCCGAACACCACGTTTGGCTTGGGCTATCTTTATCAGCAGCGCCAAATCACCCCCGACAACGGCCTGCCGACCTATACCGACAAAACCACTCTGCCGGTAACGCATGACGTGTTGTCGGCGCGGATTGGAACGATTTCAACATGAAAAGCCATGATGTGTTTGCCGATTTGAAACATTATTTCGACAACGGCGGCTACGGCAAAATCGGCATGCGTTATGCCGACCGCAAATCGGATTCTAATTATGCCTTCGGTCTGAGCGGTGTCAATCCTGCCAATAATACGTTTAATGCCACCGGTTTGGGTTTGGAGGCCGAACAAAAAGCGTTTACCTTTGATGCCAGCTACAGCCAGCCGTTTGCATTGGGTGCGACGGCCAATGAATTTGTCGTCGGTATGGATTACAAAACCGTCGATTCAAGAACGGAGCGCGGCCAATACCACAACGGCACACCGCTTCGCCGCGGCATCGACTACCGCGATCTGTCGTCTATTGCCTATGAAGATGTTTTGGCGACCGCACGCAGCAACGGCAATTTGAATCATATTATTTCAGACAACGAAACCCGCGAACTGGGCGCATACGGCAAAGTCGTGTTCCGCCCGATAACCGATTGGTCGCTGATTGCCGGCGGGCGTGTCGGTCATTACAAACAGGAAAATTCAGGTTACAACCGCAGCTTCTCCCGCAATACCCGCCAAATGGCGACATCAACTTCAGCTTCCCAAGGCAGTCAAACCAAATTCACCGGCTACTTAGGCACAGTATGGGATTTCTCCGACACCGGCAGCCTGTATGCCAGCTACTCAACCTTGTTCCGCCCGCAATCGGAAACCGGTGAAGACGGCACACCGCTGAAACCGCGCGAAGGCAATCAATTGGAAGTAGGCTACAAAGGCAGCTACCTGAACGACCGCTTAAACACGCGTGTATCGCTGTATCGTTTGCAGGATAAAAATGCAGCAGCCAGCGTTGCCGGTTACAGCTATTCTTTGCCGCTGGCCAAGCGCGTGATGCAGGGCGTGGAAACCGAAATCAGCGGTGCGATTACGCCGAAATGGAATATCCACGCCGGTTACAGCTATTTAAACAGTAAAATCAAAACGCCGTCTTATGCATCTACTAATGATGATTTGTTCTTCCTGTTTATGCCGAAACACACGGTGAATTTGTGGACAACGTACAAACTCACGCCGAAATTTACCGTTGGCGGCGGTGTCAATGCGATGAGCAAGTTTGAGTCGAACCAAAACGTGAAAACCGGCGGCTATGCCACCTTTGACATGATGGCCGCGTATCAAGTGACGCCTAAATTGAAGGTTCAGGTCAATGCCGACAATATTTTCAACCGCAAATACTATACCCGCGTGGGTACGGTCGCGACGTTTAACATTCCGGGCGCGGAGCGCAGCGTGATGGCGAATGTGCGCTATGATTTTTAATGTGTTGAAATAAACAAAGGCCGTCTGAAATTTCAGACGGCCTTTTGATTAAACAATAAATTCAGACGGTTTAAATATCGGTTTCCAGATACACCACTTGGGTTTGCAAGTATTCTTCCAAACCGTGTTTGCCGTCGGCACCGCCGATGCCCGATTTTTTCCAACCGGCGTGGAAGCCTTGCATGGCTTCGAAGTTTTCGCGGTTGATGTAGGTTTCACCGAATTGCAGGCGGCGGGTGACGTAGAAGGCTTCGTTCAGATTGGTGGTGTACACCGAGCTGGTGAGGCCGAATTCGCAATCATTGGCCAGGCCGATGACTTCGTCCAGCGTTTCAAACGTTGCAATCGGCAATACTGGGCCGAAGGTTTCTTCTTTCATGATGTCCATGCTGTTGTCGACATTGGTCAACACCGTCGGCTCGAAGAAGAAGCCTTTGCCTTCGGCACGTTTGCCGCCGCAGGCCAAAGTTGCGCCTTGCTGAACCGCACGTTCGACTTTTTCGGCCACCGATTTCACCGCACGTTCTTCAATCAGCGGACCCATTTCCAGCGCGCCGGTTTCTGCTTCGGCCGGATTGCCGAAACGCACGCCCTGCATGGCGGCAATCATTTTTTCGGTAAACGCGTCTTTCACGCTGTTGTGCACATACACGCGCTCGGCGCAGTTGCAGATTTGGCCGGTGTTGCCCACGCGTGAGGCCAAAATCGATTTCACTGCCAAATCTAAATCCGCATCTTTCAACACGATGGCAGGTGCTTTGCCGCCTAATTCCAGCGAAACTTTGGTGATGTTTTGCGATGCGGCTTCCATCACTTGGCGGCCGGCTTCAACCGAACCGGTCAGGCTCACCATATCGACTTGCGGATGCGCCGACAAGGCATTACCGATTTCGGCACCTGCACCGTTCACCACGTTGAATACACCGGCAGGTAGGCCGACTGAATCGACGATTTCGGCGAAAATATGGCAGTTAATCGGGGTCACGCTGCTTGGTTTCATCACGATGGTGTTACCGGTGACCAAAGCCGGGCCCATTTTGCGGGCAATCAGGAAAAACGGGAAATTCCACGGCAAAATGCCGGCAATCACACCCAGCGGACGCTTAAACAGCAAAATATTTTCGCGCGGACGGTCGCTTTGGATAATCTCGCCTTCATAGCGGCGCGCCCATTCGGCCTGATAATCCAGATAATCGGCGGTGAACATTACTTCCACGCGTGCCAAGTCTTTGGTTTTACCACCTTCAGCCACGATGGTGTCGGTCAGCTCATCAGCGCGCGCACGAATGCCGTCGGCGATTTTGCGCAGATACGCACCACGCTCAACCGCCGGTGTGCGTTCCCATTCGGTTTGCGCCAAACGCGCCGCCGCAACCGCACGATCCACATCGGTCGCGCTGCCTTTCGGCTCTTTGGCAATCACTTCTTCGGTCGATGGGTTCAACACATCGCGCCATTGGCCTTGAAAATCGTTTTCAAAGCGGCCGTTGATGTACATCGCTAATTGTTTCATGCGTTTCTCCTGAGGTTGTAGTTGGATGTAATTAAAGTGTAGAAAATAATGCCGTCTGAAACAAGTAAAAAATGATGGCGGCGTGTCTGTAAGTATTAATATTTTGATTTTAAACAAATAATTTGATGAGGCCGTCTGAAAACAAATCGCAGGTAAATCGTTTATAATAGAAACGGATTCGCCGTCATCACATTTTCAGACGGCCAGAATGAAACGAATAATAGAGGACAGTCACAACATGGCAAAAGAGCAGTTAAATCCCATGATTCTGCCGGATTCAGACGGCAATTTCGGCAAACACGGCGGAAAAATCGGCCATCCCGAATTGGCCAAGGCTTTAGAAGAATTAAACACCGCGTTTCACAACATCATCGGCGATGAAGATTTCATCAACGAAATGAAACGCCTACAGGCAACTTATGTCGGCCGCCCAAGCCCGATTTACCATGCCAAAAGCCTGTCGCAACGCGGCGCACAAATTTTCCTGAAACGCGAAGATTTAAACCACACCGGCGCACACAAAATCAACCACTGCATCGGTGAAGCGTTGTTGGCGAAAAAAATGGGCAAAACCAAAGTCATTGCCGAAACCGGCGCGGGGCAACACGGCGTGGCGCTGGCAACCGCTTCGGCCTTGGTCGGCTTGGAATGTGAAATCCACATGGGCGTGGTCGATATTGCCAAAGAGCATCCCAATGTATCGCGTATGAAGATTTTGGGCGCGAAAATCGTGCCGGTGTCTGCCGGTGCGGGCACGCTGAAAGAGGCGGTGGATTCGGCATTTGAATCGTATTTGTCGCAAATGGATACGGCTATGTTTGCCATCGGTTCGGTGGTAGGGCCTGCGCCTTATCCGGAAATGGTGGCGTATTTCCAATCGATTGTCGGCCACGAAGCGCGCGAACAATTTGCTCAACAATATGGCGGCTTGCCCGATGAAGTGGTGGCCTGCGTGGGTGGTGGCTCAAATGCCATCGGCTTGTTCAACGCCTTTATCGACGATGAATCAGTCAACTTGGTCGGTGTCGAGCCGGCCGGTGAAGGCTTGGACAAACCCGGCCGCCACGCCGCAACCATGGCCAAAGGCACGTTTGGCAACATTCAAGGTTTCAACTGCTATTATTTGCAAGAAGAAGACGGCACACCCGCTGCCGTGCATTCCATCGCATCCGGTTTGGATTATCCGGGCGTGGGGCCGCAACACTGCCTGCTGAAAGACAATGGCCGCGGCCGCTACGAATGCGCCACCGACCAAGAATGTTTGGATGCGTTTTTAACCCTGTCGCGCGAAGAGGGCATTATTCCGGCGCTGGAGTCGTCCCACGCCATCGCCTACGCCTTGCGCCGCGCCGCCGAACTCGACAGCAGCAAGCGACTGCTGGTGAATTTGTCCGGCCGCGGTGACAAAGACATTGATTATGTGTTGAGTAAAATCGAAGTTTAATGATAAAAATAGGCCGTCTGAAAGTATGTTTTCAGACGGCCTCATCTCACCCAAATCCCCCCAAGTCTAACCATCAGAGAAAGGAAAGATCATGAGCATTCTCACACGCACCGTCAGCTACACCGACAGCACCGGCACTACCCTGCAAAGTCATTTCGCCTATCCGGCACAAGGCGAAAAAGCCGCCGCCGTGTTGGTCGCCCCCGAATGGTGGGGCTTGAGCGAACACGCTAAAAACAGCGCCGAGCGTTTGGCCGAACAAGGTTATGCTGCACTGGCCACCGATTTATACGGCAATGCCATGCTCACCGAAGATGCCGCCGTGGCCGGTGAAAACATGATGAAGCTGGTGAATAATCCCGAATTATTGGCCGAACGCACGCAGCTGGCTTTAGATGCGCTGGTGGCGCAAGCCGAAAGTGACGGCGAGCGTTTGGCGGCCATCGGTTTCTGCTTCGGCGGCCGCGTGGTGTTGGAAGCTGCTCGCAATGGTGCGCCATTGAAAGCGGTGGTGAGTTTCCACGGCAACCTGACGCCTTCCAAACCGGCGGAAAAAGGCGCGATTAAAGGCGAATTGCTGATTGAACACGGCGAGCTGGATACTTTGGTAACCATGGAAAGTGTCGAAGCCTTCCGCGCCGAAATGGAAGCCGCCGAAGCCCGTTTCTACATTGATGTGTTCCTCAATGCGAAACACGGCTTCACCAACCCGAAAGCCACCCACAACGGCGAGCGCAACGGCGTGGATTTAGGTTATCAGCAAGAAGCGGCTGAGCAATCATGGCAAAATATGCTGGATTTGTTCAAACGCGTGTTATAAAGTAATATTGATTTATAATATCAACAGGCCGTCTGAAATCAGGCGGCCTTATATCAAAAGGGAGAACAAAATGAACAAAATCACATGGGCAGCGCTTGCGCTGACCTTAAGTGCGCCTGCTTGGGCGCAAACACCGGTAGAAATCGTGCATCGCTTTTATCCGAAAGTTTATCGGGCGCAAAGCTGTTTTGTGGCGCAGAAAGATGACGCTTTTTACTGCATGAAGCAGGTGAAAACCGAAGTGCGCGATACGGCTTCCGGCCGGCTGATGTATTTGCTGTTTGCCGGCGACCGCTTCAATTTTGCCACCGGCAAACCCGACGGCAGCCATGTCGAGTTAGGGTTGGCCGGTATGTTTGTGCTGAAATTTTTATCGGGCAACGATTGGGAATTGGTGGCCGCCAAGCCCAAAGCTTCGGTGGGCTCGTTTGGCAACGCACCTTCCGCTGATTTGTGGACATTTCACGAATTCGGCCCCGGCCGTTGGGGCTTTTTAACCGAGCATAGCGATATGCACCAAGGTCATGCCGGCAGCGCTTATGTCGTTTATGCCCACAACGGCAAGCGCATCAGCGAAAGCTGGTTAACCGCCAGCTACAACAATTTGGGTGCGTATGGCGATAATTGTGAAATGTATCGTGAGGAAGGCGCCAAAGCCATGCGTGAATGCCGCGCCAAATTGAGCGATCTTGAGAGCAAAATCAAAATCCGCCGCGATTTGCCCGCAACCAACGGCTTTTATCCGCTACAGCTGACATTATCCGGCTATGAAGGCCGCAAAACCTACCGCAATCAGGCTTATGTTTTGCCGTTTAATGCCAAGAAAAATCAATATCTCCAGCCGAAAAACTATTCTTTGCGCGACAAAGAATATTGATAGAGAATATCTTTCAGACGGCCTAATAAATTCTCAGGCCGTCTGAAAAAAAGATTCATGCAACCATGCTAGTTCAATAAAAAGGAAAAACATGAAACGAGAAACCATCGCCCTGCACGCAGGCTATCATTCCGACCCGACCACCAAAGCTGCTGCCGTGCCGATTTACCAAACCACGTCGTACACCTTTGACGACACCCAACACGGCGCCGATTTGTTCAATTTGGCCGTGCCGGGCAACATCTACACCCGCATCATGAACCCGACCACCGCCGTGTTGGAAGAGCGTGTGGCCAAGCTCGAAGGCGGCATCGCTGCATTGGCCGTGGCCAGCGGCATGGCGGCGATTACCTATGCCGTGCAAACCTTAGTGGAAGCGGGCGACAACATCATCACCACCAAAACACTCTACGGTGGCACCTACAATTTCTTCGCCCACAGTCTGCCGCGCCAAGGCATTGAAGTGCGCTTTATCGATGCCGACAAGCCCGAGCAAATCGCCGCGCTGGCCGATGAGCGCACCAAGCTGGTGTATTGCGAATCCATCGGCAATCCGGCGATTAACGTGGTGGACATTAAAGCCTTTGCCGAAGCCGCCCACGCACAAGGTTTGCCGCTGATGGTGGACAATACCGTGCCGTCTCCGGCTTTGTTCCGCCCGATTGAACACGGTGCCGATATCGTGGTGCAATCGCTGACCAAATACATCGGCGGCCACGGCACCACCATCGGCGGCGCGATTATCGACGGTGGCCAATTCCAATGGGCCGGCAATCCGCGTTTCGACAAAATTTTCAACCAACCCGACCCGTCTTACCACGGCGTGAACTACACCGAACACTTCGGTGCCGCAGCCTACATCGCCCGCGCCCGCGTGGTGCCGCTGCGTAACACCGGTGCCGCTTTGTCGCCGCAAAGCGCGTTTTTACTGCTGCAAGGCTTGGAAACGCTCGCCCTGCGTATGGAACGCCATTGTGAAAACGCCGTGAAAGTGGCCGAATTCCTGCAAAATCATCCGCAAGTGGCGTGGGTGAACTATCCTGCGCTGGCCGACAGCCCGTATAAAGCCTTAATCGACCGCGACTACGGCGGTAAAGCTTCAGGTTTGCTCAGCTTCGGCATCAAAGGCGGCCGCGAAGCCGGTGCCAAATTCATCGACGCGCTGCAACTCTTCTTGCGCTTGGTGAACATCGGCGACGCCAAATCACTCGCCACCCATCCGGCCAGCACCACCCACCGCCAGTTAAACGACGAAGAGCTTGCCGCCGCTGGAGTTGGCGCCGACATGGTACGCCTGAGCGTGGGCATTGAGCATATCGATGACTTGTTGGCTGATTTGTCGCAAGCGTTGGAAGCGGCGAAGTAATGCGTTGAATAAATAGTTAGGCCGTCTGAAAAGCCATTACGGGTAGGGTGGGTGTGAACCCACCATGATGTTTAATCCGCAATGGTTGAAAGAGGGAATGGAAAAAGGTGGGTTGACACCCACCCTACCAAATCAAAAGGCCGTCTGAAAGCATAACTTTCAGACGGCCTTTCTATCGCTTATTTAATATCCTACTATTGCGCTTTACGCTTATCCCACCACGCAAACAGGTTGCCCAATACTGTGCCGGATACCGAGTGCCACACGCAGGCGACGGCAGTAGCGACGGCGGATTCGGCGTTGGTTGGGAAGAATTTCGCGCTCAAGCCCGTGGCTAAACCGGCATTTTGTACGCCCACTTCAATGGCCAGCGTGCGCTTTTTCGCCGTGTTCATGCCGAACAATGCGCCCGAGTAAAAGCCCAAGACATAGCCGACAATATTGTGCGCAGCAATCGCCAACACCATCACAAACGCCGATTCCATAAAGCGGTGGCCATGTACCGCGGCCACGCCGCCAACAATGCAGGCAAACGCCAACACCGCCACGCCGGGCATAATCGCGCGCACTTCGGCAAACCAGGCTTGGCGTTCAAACAACATATTACACACCGAGCCGATCACCACCGGCAGCAGCGTCACCAGCAGCATGAATTTAAACATCGCCCAGCCGTCCATCTCGACGGTTTGGCCGACCAAATACATCATCCATAAAGGCGTCATCACCGGCGCCAACACAGTCGAAACCGTGGTCATGCCGACAGAAAACGCCACGTCACCTTTGGCCAAAAACGCCATGATGTTGGAAGACACGCCGCCGGGGCAGGTGCCAACCAAGACCAAGCCCAAAGTCAGGCCGGGCGACAGGTTGAAGGCTTTGGCAATCGCCAGTGCCACCAGCGGCATAATGGTGTATTGTGCAATCGAGCCGACAAAAATATCAAACGGGCGTTGCGCCAAAATGCGGTAGTCGGCCTTGCCCAAAGTCATGCCCATGCCAAGCATGATGATGCCCAACACCAAAATCTGCGTGTCGCCTTTTACCCAAGCGAAGGTAGCCGGTTCGATAAAGGCGATGATGGAAGCCAAAATAATCACCGGTGCAGTAAATCGCGTCAGTTGGTGGCTGATGGCAGCAAAAATCGACATTTGGTTATCCTTATAGAGAAAAATCGGTAAGGCGTTTTTAACAGATTTTTACTGTGTTTAGCAAATACGTTACGGCCAAAATCTGCGGCAATTTATCGAATAAGTGCGCATAATCTACTGTTTATTACCATAATATTTCATCAATCTATCAACGAAATGAGGCCGTCTGAAACATAATGGTTCAGACGGCCTTACAATTGGTGTTTACAGGCTAATTTTTCAGACGGCCTGATACATTTTACAGATAAAAGTAGTAGAATGTAATTTACTATTGGTAATACATAAGCATACCGCAACTGAAAAGGAGTGTTTTATGAAAACCATCACCGCCGCCACATTGGCCGCTTCGATTACCCTGTTGGCTGCCTGCGCCCAAAGCGGCAACAGCCACAGCCATCATCATCACGACCATGGCCATCACCATCATCATAAAGTTGACATGAGCAAACCGATGACCTTTGAATGCAACAACGGCATGACGGTAAATGTTCAAAAAGCCGGCCAAGACAAGGTGAAACTTACCGTAGAAAACCGCAGCGCCGTGTTGACCCAAACTTCCGCCGCTTCGGGCGAACTCTACACCGGCACCACCGGCCTGTGGGGCACCGGCGCGGAATGGCACCAAAAAGGCAGTGAAGCCCACTTTGCATACACCGGCTTACACGGTGCCAAAGGCGCAACCGCCTGCTATCACGGCAAATAATTTCGGTGTGTGAAATCGTGTTATCGCAATAAAAACACGTTTGCCTAAAACAAAAGGCCGTCTAAAACTTATGTTTTCAGACGGCCTTTCGTATAGTTTAACCATTAATCCTTATCATTGCCGGCCACATCGTTGACTACATCTTCCACAAACTGTTCGACAGGATTAATGCCCGACTGCTCACGCACGATTTGGCGCTGCTCATCGGTCAACGGCTCATATACTTCCGTCGCCGCCCGCTCACGTGCTTCTTCAAGCTTGCGATCTCGCTCGTCAAAGCTCTCATATGGCTGCGGCTTCACTTTGCTCAAATCCACTTCATCGTCTTTAAAAATGCTCATATCTCGCTCCTTTGCGTTATTGTGGGGCATGGATTGAGTGTAAACAAATAGGGGTGGGGTGGCAAGTAAGGATGGGTAAAGGCTGATCTGTGCAAAACTCAATTTGCGCCTGTTCATGTCGCGAGATTTTTTAAAAATCTAAAGTTATGCACAAGAGACGGCCTTTGTTTACCTAACCATCAATGCGCTTCGTCCCAATTTTTCCCCACGCCCACTTCAGCCACCAGCGGCACATTTAATTCACCTTTGGCGACATCGGCCATAATCTCGGGCAGTTTCTGTTTGACTAAATCCAATTCCGATTCCACCACTTCCAGCACCAATTCGTCATGCACCTGCATAATCAGTTTGCTTTGCAGGCCGTCTGAAACGAGCCATTGGCGCACGTCTTTCATGGCGCGTTTGATGAGGTCGGACGCGGTGCCTTGCATGGGGGCGTTGATGGCGGCGCGTTCGGCACCGGCGCGGGCGTTGCCGTTTTTGCTGTGGATGTCGGGCAGGTAGAGGCGACGGCCGAATTGGGTTTCGACATAGCCTTGCTGCGCGGCTTGTTCTTTGGTGCGTTGCATGTAATCGGCCACGCCCGGGTAGCGGGCGAAGTAGCGGTCGATAAAGTTTTTCGCCGACACGGCATCGATGCCAAGTGATTTGGCAAGCCCGTATTGACCCATGCCGTAAATCAGGCCGAAGTTGATGGTTTTGGCGTAGCGGCGTTGGTCGGCGCTGACGTTTTCGGGGGCAACGCCGAACACTTCGGCGGCGGTGCGGCGGTGTACGTCTTCGCCGTTTTGGAACGCTTCAAGCAGGGTTTTGTCGCCGCTCAAGTGCGCCATAATCCGCAATTCGATTTGCGAGTAGTCGGCAGAAACAATCACGCTGCCGACTGGTGCGTTGAAGGCGCGGCGCACTTTGCGGCCTTCTTCGGTGCGGATGGGTATGTTTTGCAGGTTGGGGTTGTTGCTCGCCAAGCGGCCGGTGATGGCGACGGCTTGGGCGTAGGTGGTGTGCACGCGGCCGGTGCGCGGGTTGACCATTTCCGGCAGCTTGTCGGTGTAGGTGGATTTGAGTTTGGTCAAGCCGCGGTTTTCCAAGATGATTTTCGGTAATGGAAAATCGGCGGCCAGTTGTTCTAACACGGCTTCGTTGGTCGATACGCCGCCTGATGCGGTTTTTTTCAGGCCTTTGGTCGGAATGCCCATTTTGCCGAACAGGATTTCTTGCAGCTGTTTCGGCGAATTGAGGTTAAACGGCTGACCGGCGGCTTCATAGGCTTGCTGTTCCAATTCGAGCAAGCGGCGGCCGAGCTCGTGGCTTTGGGCGGCCAATTCGGCTTTGTCGATTTGCACGCCGGTGCGTTCCATTTCAAACAACACCTGTGCTACGGGCAATTCCATGTTTTGATAAATATCGCGCTGCTTGTCGTCCATTTGTTTGACCAAATGGTTTTCGATGCGCAGGGCGAAATCGGCATCTTGGCAGGCGTATTCGGTGACTTGTTCTAAGGCGACATCGGCAAACGAAATCGCTTTCGCCCCCTTGCCGCACAAGGATTCGTAGGTCACGGTTTCCAAACCCAGCCAACGCTCGGCCAGCTCATCCAAGCCGTGTCCCAAATGGCTTTCTACAATATAAGAAGCGAGCATGGCATCGCCGCTGATGCCTTGAAGCGCGATGTCGTAATTGGCGAACACGTGTTGGTCGTATTTCAGGTTTTGGCCGATTTTGTGCAGCGTTTCGCTTTCTAAAAATGGTTTCAGACGGCCTAATACGTCTTCCAAAGCCAATTGGTCGGGCGCGGCGGCCGGCGTGTGGCCGACCGGAATATACACCGCTTCGCCGGCGGCAAAGGCGATGCTGATGCCGACCAATTGCGCGTTCATGGCATCGAGTGAGGTGGTTTCGGTGTCGAGGCCGATGGTGTGCGCGGCGGCGAGTTTGCTTAATAAGTCGGCAAACTGGGCTTCGGTGGTGATGGCTTGGTAATCCAGCTTGGCCGGTTTTTCGGCTTGGGTGATGATGTGTTCAGACGGCATTTCAGCGGCCAATGCGGCTTGTTCGCCGATGTCGAGATTGGCAAACAAATCATCGCCTTGAGCCGTTTCGCGCAGACGCTCTTCCGCTTCTTTGAGCCAAGTGCGGAAGTTGAGGCGCTTGAATTCGACTGCCAATTGAGACCATTTCGGGGTTTGGCGGCGCAGGCTGTCGAGGCCGTCTGAAAGCTCGCCGTGCAAATCCAAATCGGTTTTAATGGTGACCAATTCATACGATAAAGGCAGGCGCGGCAGGGCGGCTTGCAGGTTTTCGCCGACTTTGCCTTTGATTTCAGCTGCGTTGGCCATCACGCCTTCGAGTGAGCCGTATTGCTCCAGCCATTTGACGGCGGTTTTCGGGCCACATTTTTCCACACCCGGTACGTTGTCCACTTTGTCGCCCATCAGCGCCAGATAATCGCGGATTTGGTCGGGGCGCACGCCGAATTTGGCGGCCACGCCTTCGCTGTCGAGCGTTTCGCCGCTCATGGTGTTGACTAAAGTGACTTGTTCGTTGACCAATTGCGCCATGTCTTTGTCGCCGGTGGACACAATCACGTTCATGCCCGCATCGCCGCCTTGTTGCGCCAGCGTGCCAATCACGTCATCGGCTTCCACGCCCGGAATCACCAACACCGGCCAGCCCATCAGCCGCACCAGTTCCGGCAGTATTTCCGCTTGCGGGCGCAAATCATCGGGCATAGGCGGGCGGGTGGCTTTGTAGTCGGCAAACATATCGTGGCGGAAGTTTTTGCCTTTGGCATCAAACACTACTGCGCAATAATCGTGCACATGGTCGGCACGCAGACGGCGCAGCATGTTTAACACGCCGTACACCGCGCCGGTGGGTGTGCCGTCGGGGGCGGTGAGCGGTGCCATCGCGTGGTAGGCGCGGTAGAGATAAGATGAGCCGTCGACTAACAGCAGGGTTTGGTTTGATGACATGATAAAGCCTTTGCAACAACGGCGCGTGATGAAACAGGCCGTCTGAAATCTAAGAAAATAAAGTACATTATAAAGGAAAAGACAGCGTTCTTTATATATTGCGGCTGTGGTTTGGCAGGTATATGAAATAACCGCCATAAATTAATGCCATGTTGGAAAATAGTGTCAGATGGCGTGTTAATAAATAAGCTAATGTGATGATAGTAATTTAATTTTGAATAAAATCATATATCTGCTGTTAATATAGCTTTTGGTTTTAAGCAAATAACTTTTAGTGCTTTTACTATCTGTACGAATCGGCTAGCATGGTTTGTTTATTTTTATTTGATGGATAAAGGAAATCATCATGGCACGTTTGACTGTACACAATTTGGATACCGTTCCTGAAGCTGCGAAACCACGCATGGAAGCGGTTTTGAAAAACAACGGCTTTATCCCGAATTTAATCGGCGTTTTGTCGAATGCCCCTGAAGCCTTGGCGTTTTATCAAGAAGTCGGCAAGATGAATGCCGCCAACAGTCTGACCGCCGGTGAAGTGGAGGTGGTGCAAATCATCGCTGCCAAAACCAACGAATGCGGCTTCTGCGTGGCCGGCCACACCAAATTGGCGACCTTGAAAAAGCTGATGTCCGAGCAGTCTATCCAAGCCGCGCGCGCTTTGGATGCGGGTGCATTTGACGATGAGAAATTGTCTGCATTGGCGGCGTTTACCCAAGCGGTGATGGCGAAAAAAGGCGCGGTAGCCGATGCCGAATTGCAAGCTTTCTTCGATGCCGGTTACAACCAGCAGCAAGCGGTTGAAGTGGTGATGGGTGTGGCTTTGGCGACCTTGTGTAACTATGTCAACAATTTGGCGCAATCTGACATCAACCCTGAATTGCAAGCATACGCTTAATGATTGGTTTAAAATAAACAAAGGCCGTCTGAAACGTTCAGATGGCCTTTGTTTATGGATGATTGTGTTTAGCGAATCGCAGCGATGCAGTCTTTCACCAGTGCAGGGCCTTGGTAGATTAAGCCACTGTACACTTGCACGGCGGTCGCGCCCAAGCGGATTTTTTCGGCGGCATCTTGGCCTGATGTGATGCCGCCGACACCGATAATCGGCAATGCACCGTCGATGTGTTCAGCCAATAATTTCAGCACTTGGTTGCTTTTCTCACGCACCGGCAAGCCGCTCAAGCCGCCTTGTTCTTGCGCTAAGACGTGGTTGCCTAATGACGATTTGTCGATGGTGGTGTTGGTGGCGATGATGCCGTCCATTTGCACGTTTTTAACCACGTGGACGATGTCTTCGATTTGCGCTTCGTCCAAATCAGGGGCGATTTTCACCGCCAGCGGTACATATTTACCGTGTGCTGCGTGTAAGTGCGCTTGTTTGTTTTTTAAGGTTTCCAGCAATGCGCTCAATTCGTCGCCGCCTTGTAAGGCGCGCAGGTTTTTGGTGTTCGGCGAAGAAATGTTCACGGTGATGTAATCGGCGTGGGCGTAGGCTTTTTCCAAACAAATCAGGTAATCATCGGCGGCATGTTCAATCGGGGTCACGGCGTTCTTACCGATATTGATGCCCAAAATGCCTTTGTAGCTGCTGGCTTCGATGTTGCGAATCATGGCATCGATGCCGTGGTTGTTGAAGCCCATGCGGTTGATGATGCCTTGGTGTTCGGGCACGCGGAAAAGGCGCGGTTGTGGGTTGCCGGGTTGTGGTTTGGGGGTGACGGTACCGACTTCAAGAAAGCCGAAACCGAGTGCGCCGAACGCATCAATGCATTCGCCGTTTTTATCCAAGCCTGCCGCCAAGCCGATCGGATTGGGCAGGTGCAGCCCCATCAGTTTGGTGGCTTTACCTTGGTTGTTGGCAAAGGGAATCAGGCCGATTTTGTGTAGGTTTTTCAGGCTTGTGAGGGTGAGGTGGTGAGCCTTTTCAGCATCGAGTTTGAATAAGGCGGAGCGGGCGAGGGCATACATGGGCAGGCTTTCTCAATAGTGGAAACAATGGCGGTATTTTACCTGAAAAAATGGCTTAGGCCGTCTGAAACAGTTTGTAAGCTGATAATGGTCAAGCTTCTTGTATCCAAATCTGAGGTTTTTAAAGGCTGCGACCTGATGAATCCACGCTTAAGCGAAAACGCACATCAGCTTAAATGAATCTGCTAAACTGTCGGCCAAATTGTCTTGATAAAAAACAAAGGAGAAATCATGTCATACGTTTTCGAGCCGGTTCAGACGGCCGCTTTGCCGGTGGCCGGCAGCAGCGACCAATATTCCGTGCGCCGCGTGTATTGTGTCGGCCGCAATTATGCCGATCATGCGCGCGAGATGGGTTCTGATCCCGACCGCGAGCCGCCGTTTTTCTTTTGCAAACCGAACGACTGCCAATCCATCGTGCCGGTGGCGGCCAATGAAATGGTCGATTTGCCGTATCCGAGTTTGACATCAAACTATCATTATGAAGTGGAATTGGTGGTGGCCATCGGCAAGGGTGGCCAAAATATCCGTGCGGAAGATGCGGAAAGCCATATTTTTGGCTACGCCGTCGGCTTGGACATGACCCGCCGCGACTTGCAGGCGCAAATGCGCGAAATCGGCCGCCCGTGGGAAATCGGCAAAGCGTTTGATTTTTCAGCGCCGATTGGTGAATTGCACCGCATCAGCGAAACCGGTGCGTTGTCTGATGCGGCAATTGAATTGAGTGTCAACGGTGAAACCAAGCAAAGCAGCAACATCAATCACCTGACATGGAGCGTGGCGGAAACGATTGCCAAATTATCGGAATTGTTTACCCTGCAACCGGGCGATTTGATTTTCACCGGTACGCCCGAAGGTGTGGGCGCGGTGGTGAAAGGCGATACCATTCGCGCGAAAGTTGAAGGATTGACCAGCATTACAGTGTGCATTAAGTAAGTGTAGGGTTTTAATAAAACAGGCCGTCTGAAAGATGATTGTTCAGATGGCCTTGGTCATGTGGCATCGGTTCGGCGGGTGTCAGATGTCCGGAAAATTAACGCGGCTGTAAAAGCTGCCGTTGATTTGGGTCATGTTGATGTGAAACATGCGGTATGCATGAAATAAGCTGCTGTCCGGTGGTGTCGGGTTTTTCCAAAAATCAGCCAGTTTACCTTGATAAGTCATGCCGTCGATGTCGTAGTGTGCCCTGCCCAATACCTTAACCGGCATATTATGAATCAAGGCGGATAAACCGCTGGTGCTGTTGATGGTCACCATGCCGATGCCGTGGCGCAGGAAAACCGGTAACGGCACATCATGGACATAAATAATCCGCCCTTTCAATCGAGGATGCTTTTTGATAAAACACTTAATCACCCGGCCATAATCAATAAAGCCGCGATCCATCGGATGATGCTTGATGATCAGCGTCACATCATCAGGCGCATGCATGGAAAATGAAGCAAGAACATGCAATAAAAAGCTGCGTACCGTTGAAAAGTCGCAATGGATACGCACCTGACTGTCGTTGAAGACCTGTAGCGGCACCACAAAAAACTTACCGAATTTCCCTGCCTCGATTTGTTTGGCAAAGTTGGCATCTTCAATCCAGTAGTACAGCCGTTTAAATGTGGATAATGACCATAGCTTGGCGTAATGATCCAAATTTAAGGCACGATGGTGTATATAGTATGGGTATTTTTTACGGCGGCGGTTGGCTTCAATATAGTATCGGGCCGCATTTTGTGCCATGGGCTTAAAGCCACCGGGTACAGGGGCAGGATCTTGATATTCCTGGGTGGCCAATAGAGGAAATTGCGCATTAAAAAAACCGGCAGTACGCGGTAGCGGAGAAAAAGCATTGACACCTGATTTTTCTAAGGTAATAAAGAAAGGGCGGAAATAGCCTTCTTCAAAAGCCCAAAAATTCACACCGTATTGTTCGCTTACCTGACGTGCCTGCAGGTGATAAGGGCGGGTATCACCGAAGCAGACCACCGCCTGAATGCGGTATTCTTTGATGTAAGCCTCAAGATAAGCCGGGAAATCGTGATAGTTTCCCAGATAGGCATGGGTATGCTCGATGGTCTCGGGGTAGAAGTATTCATCACCGGCATTAAAGTTGAATTTGTGAACAGTTTTTCCATGGGTATCTGTCAGCCACGTTGCAAAATGCTGAAAAAAAGCCCCAACAGGCCCCTGCAGCAGCAAAATGCGTTCGGCAGTTGCCACCAGTTCATGAAGATAGCTTTTAAATAAATGGTTCATTAGGGTCGTGTACACATAGAAACTGGATAAAAATGGAATGTTGAGTTGTTGTAAGGTTTCCATTTTGTTTATGGCTATGCAGCTGATTGATAAGGATACGATGCATCAGCAGCCAGGTAAAGCACGCCGTTGTTAACAACATGGCATAGCCTGTGGCCGCTGTTGGCATTTACCCGACTAAAGATCGATATAATTGTTTGATTTTACCGATTTGCTTGCTTAACCAGCTTTTATGTAGTCGGCTGTTGTTTTTTTGCAATGCTTTTTGCGTTTTCAATACGTCGATGGCGGTAGCGGCATCAATCATACGGCGGGTATCCGGGTGGACATAGCCCGGATAGTAGATTAAGGTGCCGGCGATAAGCTCCCACAGTTTCAAACGGCGTGTACGGCGGGCAATGGGTAAACGGTCTTCGGTCAAGCCCCAGCCTGCGTAAAACGGCAGCCCGTAGCACACCACTTTTTTGCCGCGCAACAAAGCTTCAAATCCGGTCAGCGAGGTCATGGTGTGTACTTCAGCGGCGTATTGCAGGCAGGTAAGAATATCGGCTTCGGGGGCGGTTTGATCGGCGTAGCATGTCATGTCTTGCGCGCTGATGTGGCCGACTCGGTTGCCGCTGACTACATCGGGATGCGGTTTGTAAATAATATAGGCTTTAGGGTTGCTCTCGCGTACGGCGCGGAGCAAATCCAGATTGCGGTAAATTTCAGGCGAACCATGTCGGATGGAGGCATCGCCTTCCACCTGACCCGGCACCAGAATCACGGTTTGGCTGGTGTTGGGTGGGGTAAACACCTGATTGCCGACATTGTATTTGCTGATGTGGTGTTCAGTCAGGGTATGTTGCAGCATGGAGGCCGTCTGAAAATCCTGTTCGCTGAAAGCTTGGTTTTGCAGGATATATTCCAAGCGTGACGGTGTTTCGGCATTGAAATAAATCCCCATATCGTCGGTGACCAAAGACAATGCCGGCACCAAGTTCGACCCCAAACCTACCGAGCGGATAAAACCGTCTTCCATCCGCAGCAACGGCAAACCGCGGCTTTGGGCAAAATCAATCACGGCCTGCTTGCCGTTTCCCCAAGCCAGCACACGTGCATCAGCTGTAAAATCAATGTTTTCCAGCTTTTTGACCGATTTCACAAATTTCAGACGGCATGAAGGCACATTGAAAAACGGCTTCATCACCGCCTGTTTCCACAGCGACATGCCCACACAATACAACTCGCCACGCAGCTTTTCATTCAAGCGGCGGGCGGCGGCCAGATAATCAATCACATCAAACAGCGTACCGGCCTTGCCCGTATTCGGATTCAGGTAGCGGCTGTATTGCAGGTAGGCCGCAGCAAACAGCTGCAACAGCGAACGCGGCGCACGACGGCCTTCATCCATCAGCTTGGTAATATTGGGATGGTGGTCATCGCTCACACCCCAGCCGGCATACCACGGCAAACCAAACGTCACCAAAGGCTTGCCGCACAACAAGGCTTCAAAGCCCATTTGCGAGGTCACGCAATACACTTTGTCTACAGCTTGCAGCAGTGAAATCGGATTAATGTCTTCGGCCAATAAACGCACACGCGGCTGCTGTGCCAAATCAGTGAGATAACCTTGCTTCTTGCCGCTCAATACATCGGGATGGGTTTTGACCCAGATTTCCGCATCAGGATTTTCGGCTAAGGCCGTCTGAAACATTTGGCGGAATGTGGCTTCATCTGCGCCGCCATATTGAATCGCCATATCGCCGAAGGTTTGATCAATCACCAAAACAATGTTTTTGCCGTCTGGAACGAGGCCGTCTGAAAAATCCGGTGCATGGTTATATTTAGACAAACGGTGCGTCAAAATCAAATCAATCGCCTGCTGCGCTTGGTCAAGCATTTCAGACGGCATATCGGCGGCTAAAACTAACTGCTCCAAACGCGATGGGCGGGTTGTGTCGTAATAGATGCCGATATCGTCGTAAACCAGTGCAAACGGTGGATAACCGGCCACGCCTAAGCCCAGTGAGCGCAAAAAGCCGTCTTCCAATGCCACAAACGGCAAGCCATGTGATTGTGCAAACGCGCGTGCTTGGTGGGTGGTTGGGCGTAAGCCCCAGCCGATGACCGTTTCCGCCTGTTGGCTGCTTTTTTGGATGGTGTACTCAGGCAGAAAGTCCGCAAGATTAGGAATCTTACGGATGCTGCGGGATGGAATGTAAGCGTTTTTTGCCATGGGATTTTCTTGGGAGAGCGGAAAGGGTCAGGCGGCTTCATCAGCCACAAAATAGTTGGAATACTTATTTTACCGAAAAAACAAAGGCGGGTGTCATCCCTGCCTTGATTCATGGTATTGTTGTTTAGAATGTGACCGCTTCGGCGAGTGCCTTACCTGCCAAATCTTTGGCCGATAGGCTTGGTTCGCCTGATAAAGGCCAGTCAATTCCGACTGTAGCATCATTCCAAATCAGGGAATGTTCCGCATTCGGGTTGTAATAGTCGGTGCACTTATAGACAAATTCCGCTTCATCGCTCAATACATAAAATCCATGGGCAAACCCTTCGGGCACCCATAATTGGCGTTTGTTGTCTGCCGATAAAACCTCACCGACCCAGTGGCCGAAAGTAGGACTATCACGACGCATATCCACGGCAACATCAAAGACTTCGCCTGATACCACACGCACCAGCTTGCCTTGTGTATTTTCGGTTTGATAATGTAAACCGCGTAACACGCCTTGGCTGGATTTACTGTGGTTTTCCTGCACAAAAGTGCGTTCGGCCACATTTTGGCGGAACCATTCATCACGGAAGGTTTCCATAAAAAAACCGCGCTCGTCACCGAAGACTTTGGATTCGAGCAATTTGACATCGGGAATACGGGTGTCGATGATATTCATCATGTTTTCCTAAAAAAGCGTTTCAGACGGCCTCAAAATTGGTAAAAGCAACCTCTTAATCTCTGCCAACCAAGCGCAATAAATATTGGCCATATTCATTTTTACACATTGGCTTTGCCAAGTTTCTGATTTCTTCGCTGCTCAACCAGCCATTACGCCATGCGATTTCTTCCAAACAGGCGACTTGTAGGTTTTGAATGTTTTCAATGGTTTCGACAAACGAGGCTGCTTCCAACAGGCTGGCGTGTGTGCCGGTATCAAGCCATGCGAAACCGCGACCGAGCAATTGGACATTGAGCGAACCATCGTCCAAATACATTTGATTCAAGGTGGTAATTTCCAATTCGCCGCGTTCAGACGGCCTTACTTGCTTGGCAAACTCCACCACGCGATTATCGTAGAAATAGAGACCGGTGACCGCCCAATCGGATTTAGGTTGTTTCGGCTTTTCTTCAATCGACAGGGCTTTGAAATTCTCATCAAACTCAATCACACCGAAACGTTCGGGATCTTTCACTTGGTAGCCGAATACGGTAGCACCTTTGGTCTTCACGGAAGCGGCGGCTTCTTTCAGGGATTGGCTGAAATGCTGGCCATAGAAAATATTGTCGCCCAACACCAAACACACCGAATCACCGCCGATAAATTCTTCACCAATTAAAAAGGCTTGCGCCAAACCATCGGGGCTGGGTTGGATGGCGTAGGAAATTTGAATACCGAAATCGCTGCCATCACCCAGTAAGCGGCGGAAAGCATCGTTATCTTCCGGCGTGGTAATCACCAACACATCGCGGATACCGGCCAACATCAACACCGATAAGGGATAATAAATCATCGGTTTGTTGTACACCGGCAGTAATTGCTTTGATACGCCGCGGGTAATTGGATAAAGGCGTGTGCCGCTGCCGCCTGCGAGAATAATGCCTTTCATCAGTTTGCTTTCCTTGTGTAGTTTTTCAGACGGCCTTCATGCCGTCTGAACGTATTCTTATTGTTTAATTGCCCAAACGCTCACGGTTGTAGCTCCCGTCTAACACACGCGACCACCAAGTTTGATTGTTTAAATACCATTCCACTGTTTTGCGGATGCCGCTTTCAAAAGTTTCTTGCGGCTGCCAACCCAACTCACGGCCGATTTTTGCGGCATCAATCGCATAGCGCACATCGTGGCCGGGGCGGTCTTTGACATAGGTAATCAAATCTTCATAACGCGCCACGCCTTGCGGTTTGTTCGGCACCAATTCTTCCAGCAGGGCGCAAATCGTGCGCACCACTTCAATATTGGCTTTTTCATTGTGGCCACCAATGTTGTAAGTTTCGCCGATTTCGCCTTCTGTGACCACTTGATACAGCGCACGCGCATGATCTTCAACAAACAGCCAATCGCGAATCTGCAAACCGTCGCCGTATACCGGCAGCGCTTTGCCATCAAGCGCATTCAGAATCATCAGTGGAATCAGTTTTTCAGGAAAATGATAAGGGCCGTAGTTATTAGAACAATTGGTCACAATGGTCGGCAGGCCGTAAGTACGCAGCCATGCGCGCACCAAATGGTCGCTGGAGGCTTTGGAAGCCGAATAAGGACTGGAAGGGGCGTAAGGCGTGGTTTCGGTAAACAAATCATCCGTGCCGTGCAAATCGCCATACACTTCATCAGTCGAAATATGATGGAAACGGAAAGCCGCTTTTTTTTCAGACGGCATATCATGCCAATACGCGCGCGCCGCTTCCAAAAGCGTGTAAGTACCGACAATATTGGTTTCAATAAATGCCGCTGGGCCATCAATACTGCGGTCAACATGGCTTTCTGCTGCCAAGTGCATCACCGCATCCGGCTGGTGTTCGGCAAACACACGATCCAGTGCCGCGCGGTCGCAAATATCGACTTGCTCAAACGCATAGCGCGGATGATTGGCCAAAGATTCCAGCGATTCCAAATTGCCCGCATACGTGAGCTTATCCACATTCACCACCGCATCTTGCGTATCGTTGATGATATGGCGTACAACCGCCGAACCGATAAAACCGGCACCGCCGGTGACAAGGATTTTTTTCATGATGAATATTGATCGCTAAAATGATAAGGTAAATTTTACTATAAATAGCAAACAAAAGGCCGTCTGAAACTTCAGACGGCCTCTCAATTGAATGGCTTAATCATCATAACCATTCGGATTATTACTCACCCAGCGCCATGAGTCTTCCATCATTTGGGTTAAATCACGCTGGGTTTGCCAGCCGATTTGCGCCTTCGTGTAGGAAGGGTCGGCATAGAAACACGCCAAATCACCGGCACGGCGCGGTTTGATTTCAAATGGAATGGTTAAACCCGAAGCCGCTTCAAATGCGCGGATGATTTCCAATACTGAAGAAGCGCGGCCGGAACCTAAGTTCAACAAATGTGTGCCTGCTACATTGCTTTTTGCCTGCATAGCGGCGACATGGCCTTCAGCCAAGTCCATCACATGAATATAGTCGCGCATACCCGTGCCATCAGGAGTAGGGTAGTCATCACCGAATACCGCTAATTGCGGTAATTTACCTGCCGCTACTTGGCAGATATAAGGCAACAGATTATTCGGGATGCCATTTGGCTGCTCGCCAATCAAACCGCTTTCATGCGCGCCAATCGGATTGAAATAACGCAGTAAAATCACGCTCCAGCGCGGGTCGGCTTTTTGAATATCGGTGAGAATGCGCTCCACCATCGATTTCGATGTGCCATAAGGGCTGGTGGTGTCGCCCGGTGGCATATCCTCGGTATAAGGCACTTTGCCCGGATCGCCATAAACCGTCGCCGAAGAACTGAACACAATGCTAAACACGCCCGCACGCGCCATTTCTTCCGCCAACACCAAGCTGCCGGAAACATTATTATCATAATATTTCATCGGCTCGGCCACACTTTCACCCACCGCTTTCAAGCCGGCAAAATGAATCACCGAATCAATCCGATTTTCCGCAAAAATACGGCGCAAAATCTCACGATCGCGGATATCGCCTTGATAAAACGGAATCTCTTGGCCGGTAATCGTTTTCAAGCGTGGCAGGATATTGATGCTGGAATTGCATAGGTTATCCAAAATCACGACTTGATGGCCGCTTTTCAGCAAAGAAACAGCGGTATGCGAGCCGATAAAACCGGTGCCGCCGGTAACGAGAATTTTTTTCATAGAATAAAATACTAAAAATACTTTGATAGATTGATAATAATGGTTGTAAAATCTTAATGAAATAATTATCCCTGAAGTAGCAGTAGATTTCTTCAGATTTTTTTGGTTAAGTATATTTGATATCTAAGGTAAAATACTATAATTTTATTCATATGGTGTAGAATTAAGGGAAAATAGTGAAAAAAGTATTACTAATTGCCAGTTATGACTCGTTCCTTAACTCGGGCTATGCTGTTGCAAAAGAGATAAAAGATGCTCAAATTGATATTTATATCCACAAAAGTCGAGAAAACATTCTTTCAAATCGACAGTTATTAGAATCAGGGATAGATAAAGACCAAGCAATTTTTTTTCATATTGATGATTACTTTATTAAGAATATGCATCAATATTATGACGCAGTAATTTTATCGGTTGGAAATGGGTTGTTAAAAAGGTTCTTTAAGCAGAATGCGCAATTAGATATTGCTTCAAGGCCATTGATTATTACCTTGTTTCCAGGTGTAGTATTCGGTGATCAGGCAAGTATTCTATCTCGTATGGGGGCTGATATTGTTTTATATAATAATAAGCATGATTTTAGAATTGCAGAGGAATATAAGAAACAATATAAATTAAGTTGTCAAAATATACTTTATGGTTATCCAATTTTTCGCCACGCATCAAAAGGTCGTCATGGAGAGAAAATTTACTTTATTGACCAAGTTAAAATCCCATTTAAAAAAGAAGAAAGAATTTATACATTAAAAAAATTGATTGCCTTGGCTGAAAAATACCCTGAGAAAGAATTTACTATTTTGCTAAGGGTTGCAGATAAAGATATTACTGTGCATCAGGATAAACATTCGTATATAGAGCTGGCAAAGCAGTTTCAGTTGCCGAGTAATTTGACAATAGAGCGAAAAAGTACCGCGCAAGCCTTCCAAGAAATGGGGTATTGTTTATCTTATTCATCTACTATGCTTTTTGAAGCTGAATGTAAGGGTATCCCTGTTGGTGTTGTTGCAGACTTAGGCTTTTCTAAATCCTATGCAAATCAGCATTTTTTAGGTAGTGGGGTTTTAGTTTATCAGGCTGCGCCGTAAAACTTCGCCGTTCACGGCGGAGATATAAGGCGCGGACTGCGTAGCAGTCCTAAAACCGTTGATATTCAGTTAATCAGGCGTTTTCTGCTGTTCAATATACTGCCGAATAATCGTAATCGGCGCACCACCACAGCTACCTGCAAAATAAGACGGCGACCACAACGCACCGCCCCATAATTTTTGTTTGATGCTTGGATAATTTTTCTGTCTAATCATGCGGCTAGATACACCTTTCAAGCTGTTCACCAGTTTTGAAATAGACACTTTGGGCGGATAGTTCACAAGTAAATGAACATGGTCATCTTCGCCGTCAAATTCCACCAGTTGCGCTTCAAAATCGGTGCAGACGCTCTCAAAAATACCGCGCATATCGTCCAAAATTTCTTTTGTGAACACTTTTCGGCGATATTTTGCGACAAATACCAAATGTACATGAAGATTAAAAACAACGTGCCGACCACGTCTTAAATCAGTTTCTTTTTCCATAGACCAAGTGTAAAATTGCTAAAAATTCCATTATCCATGAAATCATGTTAATACTCAAAACATTCAAATTTGAACTGATGCCAAACGGCGAGCAAATCCGCAAAATGAAACAATTTTGCGGTTGTTCGCGTTTCGTATTCAATCGTGCTTTGGCGTATCAAAACGAACAATATCAACAAGATAATTCGTTCAAATTTAGCTACACCAAAATCGCAAATTTGCTGCCTGAATGGAAACGAGAATTAGACTGGCTAAAAGACTGCCACAGCCAAGTTTTGCAGCAAAGTTTGAAAGACTTGGAAAGCGCATTCAAAAACTTCTTTGCCAAACGCGCAGATTTCCCCAAATTCAAACGCAAAGGCGAAAAAGACAGTTTCCGCTTTCCGCAAGGCTGTAAATTGGAGCAGCAAAATAATCGTATCTATTTGCCCAAAATCGGTTGGGTGCGCTATCGCAACAGCCGACACGTTTCAGGCAGCCTGAAAAACGTAACCGTATCGCAAAAATGCGGTAAATGGTTTGTATCTATGCAAACCGAAACCGAGCAGGAAATCGCGCAGCCAAACGGTGGCGAAACTGGGATTGATATGGGTGTTGCCAAATTTGCAACATTGTCCAATGGTCAGTTTTTTGAGCCAATCAACGCATTCAAAACGTTGAAAGGCAAACTAGCAAAACTGCAAAAACAGTTCAAACACAAAACCAAATTCAGCAAAAACTGGCAGAAACTGAAAGCAAAAATCAGCCGTTTGCACCACAAAATCAGCAATATCCGTAAAAACTACCTGCACCAAATCAGCAGCGCAATCAGCCAAAACCACGCGATTGTGTATGTGGAAGATTTGCAGGTGGCGAATATGTCCAAATCCGCTAAAGGCAACGCCGTGCAGCATGGAAAAAACGTTGCTGCCAAATCAAGCTTAAACCGTGCGATTTTAGACCAGTCTTGGTTTGAGTTTCGCCGTCAGTTGGACTATAAGCTGTTGTGGCGCGGTGGGCATTTGGTGGCTGTTCCGCCACAAAATACCAGTCGTTGTTGCCCAGCTTGCGGACATACTGCCAAAGATAACCGTCAAACACAGGCAAACTTTGAATGTGTGCAATGTGGCTATCAAAACAATGCGGATATTGTGGGTGCAATCAATGTGTTAAAGCGCGGTCAAGAGATTTTGGCAGCGCAAAAGTAAAATGAAGTTTCAGGGCAGGACGTGCCCGTAGCGTCTGTGAAGTGAACCGTGCAGTAAGGCGGTCAGCAGCAGAAACCCACCGAAGCGATTTGTGAATGGCTCAATGCCGTTCACAAATCGCCGTAGGAATTCCCTCCCTTCAGGGAGGGAAGGACGTCAATTTGATCAAATAGATTTCACTTCCCCAAAAATAGCAGATCCGGATTGGCTTGATTGCTATGCTACTAAAAAGGTGATTACAACTGATGAGTTTAATAAGCTATTAAAGCAGGTTGTGCCATTGCAACATGATTACCAAGAATATTTATCTGCGGTGAATAGTATAGAATCAACTAAAACTATTTTTTTAAGAAAATTTAAAAAGTTAATTAGGGATCCTAAAAAGTTTTTTATGATTCTAAATGGTTGAGAAAGGTGATTTAATATAAAGCGCGTAAGGCTATAGATTTCTAAGCATACTGTAGTTAAAACCATTTTGTACTCCTTTAAATACCACCCAAAATGCTTTTTAGGGATGCCGTTAAATTTGTGCAAAATGGTATCTTACCTGACTTCAGTAGTTCTCAATTCTTCTAATATAATTTTGCCGATTAGTAAAATGTCTACTGTGTTTTATACGGAAATAATTGAATTCACTCAGACCCAGTACTTCATAACTATGAAAGTAGCCAGTGTAAACCACTGGCTACTTATCCCTAATAATGGGTGAAAATATCGCGTTTTACATTGAGAAATGCAGCCTTATAAACTTTACTACTGGGCTTTAAAAGCCAGAATACAGCAGCTCTGTTGTCGATTACTCTCCGCGTGTACCTTGGCGATGACCACAAAAATGGCTCTCATCAAGCTTCACTTATCTATCTTAATGCTGCTTTTTGAAAACAAGCATACGTATGGAGATCAGAAGTCATAGTATTTTTATCTATCTCTACCAATTCTATTGTCGGCGGAATAGTAATAATGTTTAATTTTTTCCCATGTCAATTTATCTTTACTATGAAAGTCTACGGAGATATTATCGATATAAAAAATATCTGAATATTCCATCTTATAAATTTGTTTTACATTATAAAGTGCATTGTAGTACCATAATGCTTTATGCCCTAATAAGGTAATATTGTTTTTGCTGGCAAGTTGCCAGTAAAAAATAGCCTGAAAGTAGTTTTTAGATTTATATGCGAATTCTGCAGATTTAAGAAGTGTTTCAAATGTTTCTTCTGTTTTAAAGAGAGGGTTACTTATTACCCCATTTAAATCATTTAGTATATTAATAAAATTAAATTTCTTAATAATCTCTAAGTGTTCTTGGATCATTTCAGTGTTTTCCACCATTGAATATTTTTGAATTAAGTTAATAATTAACTCTCCAATAGAAAGACATTGGGTTGAGGGTGAGAGTAATGGTGTATAAATTAAAGAACTAGAGGCCAGGCCTATAATTCCTTTAGGATTTGTTAAGTATATTAGGGGCTCAATTAGAAAAGGAGGTTCATTAATAACTACCAGCCGAGGGTTTATTTCTACCATATTTAGAAATAAAGACATTACATAGTTGTTGCCCATCTCTTTTGGGTGTAGTTTAATAAATATCTTTCCTTTAATTTGTAAACTTATGCTGTTTAAGATTTCTACTATACTCTTATAATACAAATCATCTGAAATGGGGTAGCGTTGACTAACAAAAATATAGTCATTTTTAGATATTTGATATTTTTTCTGTAAGTTTGCAATGTTATTATTAATGCTTATTCCTCCAGCATGCGCAAAAAACCGGTTATATTTTTTTGCATTAAATATTTTTTTAGCATATTCAGGAAAGGGGACATGCAATATGTCAAAATGATCTATATATCCTTTAATATTAAGATTATTTCCAATCAAATAACGTTCTAATTTTGTTGGATGATATGAAAATGATTCTAATAAAGGAGCATATGTTCCAGTCCCTTCATCAATTAAATGAGTCGTAATATTCTTTTTTTTTGCAATACTAATCAGATAGGAGTAGTGGCCTGTAAAAGACAGCATATAGAGATGAGCAGGCTGTATAATATTAAGGATTTTTTTGTAACTTCTATAAATATAAAGTAATTTTTTAGGAGTTATATTATTAGGGCTTCTAGGAAGCTCAAATAGATAAATAGATTCAAATAGATTCTTGTTAGCTGATTGATGAACTAACTTAGGCATTTTTAAGTTTTTAGAAGTATATAAAATTACTAGTAAATTATTGGTTAATTTTTGTATTTTAATTAGGCTTTGGACTTGGTTAAGCTGACCTAAATTAGATATGACAAATAAATTGTTACGTGGGGGGATAAGATAAAATGGAGATGTTGTCAACCACATTGAATCTTGAAAAAACTTTTTAGGCTGAAAAAGAGCTTTTTTTATTTTCTTTAGCATTGTATCTCTCAAAAATTAATGAGAATTAGCTATATGTAATAGCCAATCCTCTGTTAATAAAGTAACTAAGTTAATAAGCATTATTCAATATCAGTTTTTTTGATTTGAGCACCTTTGCGAATATTGCAAGCAGCGACCTTACCAAATAATGTTTCATATTCGTTGACGCTGAAGTCTCCATTGCCTGGGCGTTTAACCCATAGGTTATCTCCGGACAACAGTTCTCCTTTTTTAATGTCTTTATCTGCTACGACAGATGCAAAGGCGAAATCTTTAGTTGGCTTTTCTCCCGCGATAATCGTGTCTTTTTTGCCGCCGCGTGCCAATTTTAAAGCATGAGCGCCTTGCTTGAGCTCTTTAAAAGTATCCGGATTCATAGAGCATACAATATCCGGACCTGGGCGATCCATGCGGTCAGTAAAGTGACGCTCTAAAATCGAACCGCCTAAAGCTACTGCTCCTAAGCAAGCATAGTTATCTAAGGTATGGTCAGACAGGCCAATGATTGCGTCTGGAAAGGCTTCAGATAAATCGTTCATACCACCCAATCGAACATCTTCGTAAGGGGTTGGGTAGATGTTGGTACAGTGAAGCAAAGCATAAGGTACCCCTGCTTCTCGAATAATTTCTACCGACTTTTTGATGCTTTCAATAGAATTCATGCCGGTAGAGAGAATAATAGGCTTACCAAAAGAGGCCACCAGTTTAATTAATGGGTAGTTATTACATTCGCCAGAGCCGATTTTATATGCTGGAATATCCATACGTTGTAATCGTAAAGCAGCTGCACGAGAGAAAGGAGTACTGATAAAAATCATACCCTTACTCTCTACGTATTCTTTTAATTTAATCTCATCTTCTTCATTCAGGGCGCAACGTTCCATAATTTCATAAATAGAGACATCTGCATTGCCTGGAATGACTTGTTTGGCCTCATCAGACATTTCGTCTTCAACGATGTGTGTTTGATGTTTAACAACTTCGGCACCTGCATTATAGGCAGCATCAACCATTTCAAAAGCTGTTTGTAAAGAGCCTTCATGATTAATGCCGATTTCACAGATAATCAATGGTTCGTGGTTATAACCTACTGAACGATTACCAATTTTAAATTCGTTGTTGCTTTGCATTTAGCTTTCCTTGTGATTAAGAATGTTTTCTGCCTGTTGTAAATCAAGCTCGGTATCTATATCGATAGAGTCTTGATGAGACATAATATAAAGTTTGGTTGGGGCGATAAAAAAACAATTATTTGCAATTAGTGAAGCAGTATCATTAATGTAAATTGCACCATTAGGCCTAAATGCCTGAGGTAATTGTTGGCGAGGCTGCTCCAAATCGCTTAAATGGCGCATGGGAGCATATTCGCCATTATTGATTTGAAGCAGGGTTTTTAGTGGATGATGCTCCATTGGGCATGCAGAGACAATGGATCCTTTGATTTTCTCATCAAATAGAGAAAAAGCTTCACGAATGTGAGTCCCTGTGCGTAATGGACTTGTCGGTTGTAATAGGGTTACGGTGCCGGAATTGCTGCCAATTGTTTCCAAAACATGTATTACACCTGAAATAGAGCTGGCTGTATCGGAGGCCAGCTCTGCAGGACGTAGGACGACTTCCACGCCGAAATTTTTAGCTTCTTCTGCAATTAACTCACCATCAGTCGAAACAATTATGCGCTCAAAACACTTCGATGATATAGCAGCATTAATTGTATGACCAAGTAATGATGTACCATTAAGTTTTCGGAGATTTTTTAATGGCAATCCTTTGGAGTTTTGGCGTGCAAGTATAACTGCAATATTTTGTTTTTTCATAATTTAAAGACTCAAGTCGATAAAACGTTTTTGAGCAGAAACATTCCACGTTTCAGGATTGTTGATTACTTCAGCAAATCTTTCTGTGCTGGTGCGAGTATCTCCACCATTAAAGGTATCATCCGCTTCAAATTTGCCTAAACTGCATGCTTGTTGAATCGCATCAAAGATATTTTTAGTTTCATAATCTGTATGAATAATAGATTTTCCCATATGGCGGTTACTTTGGCGTGTACCAACATCAATTGAAGGGACACCGTAGAGAGGAGCTTCTCTAATACCTGCACTTGAGTTGCCGACCATAAATTTAGCATGTTTCAATAAGACTAAAAAATATTCAAATCGAATGGAAGGAAATGCAATAAATTTATCAGATTGATATTTTAATAATTCTTGCAGAATACTTTCAGTGCCAGTGTCATTATTAGGGTAGATGCTAATAATATTTTGGCCACTTAATTCTAATGCTTTGAAATATTGAGCTGCATATTGTGGCATTAAATGTGCTTCTGTAGTCACTGGATGAAACATAGAGATACCATAGTTTTCGTATGGTAAACCGTAATATTCTTTGACTTCTTTTAAGGATGGGAGAGTGGAACATGACATAACATCTAAATCAGGAGAACCAATAATATGGATATGTTTTCTTTTTTCTCCCATTTGTACTAATCGTGTGACGGCTTGTTCGTTTGCTACTAAGTGGATATGGGAAAGTTTGCTAATAGAATGACGAATGGAATCATCTACTGTGCCTGATAATTCACCTCCTTCGATGTGGCAAACTAAACGGCTGCTTAATGCACCTACAGTTGCGCCTGCTAGTGCTTCTAAACGGTCGCCGTGAATCATGACCATATCAGGTTCAATTTCATCAGATAGACGAGAGATAAACGTAATGGTATTGCCTAAAACGGCACCCATTGGTTCACCTTGGATTTGATTTGAAAACAGATATGTATGTTGATAGTTTTCTCGAGTTACTTCCTTGTAGGTTCTGCCATATGTTTTCATCATATGCATACCAGTTACAATCAAATGCAATTCAAGGTCTGGGTGATTTTCAATATAGGCTAATAAAGGTTTTAGCTTGCCGAAGTCGGCTCTGGTACCTGTAATGCAAAGAATTCTTTTCATGATTTTAGAATCTATAAGTATAAGGAAGTTGGAAAGAAGAATACTAGGGCGTGTCCCTAATTTGAATAAGCCCAAAAGAGCCCTATTTTAACCCTATATTCCAACGAAATATAGGCAAACACAAACAATGGCGAGAACCGCAATAACTGACAACATATGGGAACAATTACAAACAACCATGAAAGCGCACGGCTGTCATCAATGGAAGAACGACCGTACCGTGATGGAAGCCATACTATGGAAGCTAAGAACAGGTGCACCATGGCGAGACATACCTATTGAGCTAGGGTCATGGAAAACCGCTTATAACCGCTTTAACCGATGGTCTAAAAAAGGCTTGTGGCAGAATTTTTTTTTGATCTACGAAAAGAAATTGACAAAGAATGGGTATTCATCGACGGAAGTTATGTACGGTGTCATCAACATGCAAGTGGAGCTCGGCGTGGTTTCGATAGAGCAATTGGACAAAGCCGTGGCGGAAACACGACAAAAATACACCTATGTGTGGACTCGCATGGAAATCCGCTCGATTTTAAAGTCACTGGGGGTAACGTGCACGACAGTCAAGTTGCAAACGACTTGATAGAAGTCATACAAGAAGCCCAGTATTTTATCGCTGACAAAGGGTATGACTCGCAAGAAATCAGAGATAAAGCGATAGAACACGGTATGAAAGCTATTATACCAAAGCGTAAAAATGCCAAGAAAACTAACCCTGATTTTGATAGCTACCTTTATAAATTACGCCACTTAGTCGAGAATGCATTTGCACGATTAAAGCAGTTTCGTAGTATTGCTACTCGCTATGAGAAATTAGCTCGTAATTTTAAATCGATGCTTTACTTGGCTTGCTCTATTATTCATGCTAAGTTAAATTGAGGACACGCCCTAATTATACTCTACGTACTCATAAATTTATTTCGATTAAGTGCTATAATTAGGCCATTTATAAGTATATTAGGATTTAGCTTGTGTTTAAAGTGAAATTTTATTTTCGTCACGCAGTATTGTTACTGTGTGGAAGCTTAATCGTGGGATGTTCTGCTATTCCTTCATCAGGCCCAAGTGCGAAAAAAGTTGTCTCATTAGGGCAACAGTCTGAAGTTCAAATTCCTGAAGTGGAGTTGATTGATGTCAACCATGCCGTGGCACAGTCGCTGTATAAGGCTCAGGTGAATCAGTCGTTTACTCAGTTTGGTGATGGTTATGCTTCTGCCGGTACGCTGAATGTCGGTGATGTATTGGATATTATGATTTGGGAAGCGCCGCCTGCTGTTTTGTTTGGCGGTGGTCTTTCTTCGATGGGCTCGGGTAGTGCGCATCAAACCAAGTTGCCAGAGCAGTTGGTCACGGCACGTGGTACGGTTTCTGTGCCGTTTGTTGGCGATATTTCGGTGGTCGGTAAAACGCCGGGTCAGGTTCAGGAAATTATCAAAGGCCGTCTGAAGAAAATGGCCAATCAGCCGCAAGTGATGGTGCGTTTGGTGCAAAATAATGCGGCAAATGTATCGGTGATTCGTGCAGGCAATAGTGTGCGTATGCCGTTGACGGCAGCTGGTGAGCGTGTGTTGGATGCGGTGGCTGCGGTAGGTGGTTCGACGGCGAATGTGCAGGATACGAATGTGCAGCTGACACGTGGCAATGTGGTGCGCACGGTGGCTTTGGAAGATTTAGTTGCAAATCCGCGACAAAATATTTTGCTGCGTCGCGGTGATGTGGTTACCATGATTACCAATCCCTATACCTTTACGTCTATGGGTGCGGTGGGGAGAACACAAGAAATCGGTTTTTCAGCCAGAGGCTTATCGCTTTCTGAAGCCATTGGCCGTATGGGCGGTTTGCAAGATCGCCGTTCTGATGCGCGTGGTGTGTTTGTGTTCCGCTATACGCCATTGGTGGAATTGCCGGCAGAACGTCAGGATAAATGGATTGCTCAAGGTTATGGCAGTGAGGCAGAGATTCCAACGGTATATCGTGTGAATATGGCTGATGCGCATTCGCTATTTTCTATGCAGCGCTTTCCTGTGAAGAATAAAGATGTATTGTATGTGTCGAATGCGCCGTTGGCTGAAGTGCAGAAATTCTTGTCGTTTGTGTTCTCGCCGGTTACCAGTGGCGCGAACAGTATTAATAATTTAACTAATTAATGTGAGTAATTAAGATGTCTGAGCAACTTCCTGTGGCAGTTGCCACTGAAACCAAAGCCGAGCGTAAAAAGCCGAAAAAGAAAAGTTGGATTAAAAAGCTAAGCCCTTTATTTTGGGTAACGGTGATTATCCCTACGGTAATTTCGTTGGTGTATTTCGGCTTCTTCGCTTCCGATCGTTTTACGTCGCAATCGAGCTTTGTGGTGCGCTCGCCTAAAAGCCAATCTTCTCTCAATGGCCTGGGTGCCATTTTGCAGGGCACAGGTTTTGCCCGTGCGCAAGATGATATTTACACGGTTGGGGAGTATATGCGTTCGCGCTCGTCTTTGGATGAACTGCGTAAAATCTTGCCGGTGCGTGAGTTTTATGAAACCAAAGGTGATGCGTTCAGCCGCTTTAATGGGTTTGGGTTCCGTGGCGAGGAAGAGGCTTTTTATCAATACTATAAAAATCAGGTGATGATCAATTTTGATACGGTTTCGGGTATTTCCACGTTGAATGTAACTTCCTTTGATGCGCTGGAATCTAAGAAAATCAATGAGGCTTTGTTAAAGCAAGGTGAAGCATTGATTAACCAGCTGAACGATCGTGCACGTGCTGATACGGTGCGTTATGCGGAAGAAGTAGTGAAAACGGCGGCAGAGCGGGTAAAGGAAGCCTCTCAGAATCTGACTGATTACCGTATTGCCAATGGCGTTTTTGATTTGAAAGCGCAATCGGAAGTGCAAATGGGGTTGGTTTCCAAGCTGCAAGATGAATTGATTGTGATTCAAACCCAGCTGGATCAGGTGAAAGCAGTCACTCCGGAGAATCCGCAGATTCCGGGTTTGCAGGCGCGTGAGCAGAGCTTGCGTAAAGAAATTGATCAACAGTTACGTGCCATTTCGGGCGGTGGGCATTCTTCGTTGTCTAATCAGGCGGCCGAATATCAGCGTGTGTATTTGGAAAACCAGTTGGCAGAGCAGCAGTTGGCAGCCGCCATGACTTCTTTGGAAAGTGCCAAGGTTGAAGCAGACCGTCAGCAGCTTTATTTGGAAGTGATCTCGCAACCGAGCCTGCCGGATTTGGCATATGAACCTAAGCGCTTATACAACATCGTGGCGACTCTGATTATCGGTTTGATGGTTTATGGTATTTTGAGTTTATTGACGGCCAGCATTCGTGAGCATAAAAACTGATGAAAGCCTTGCATAAAACATCATTTTTGGAATCTTTGGCCATTCAAAGGCGTGTAATCGGTGCGCTTTTGATGCGTGAGATTATTACCCGTTACGGTCGCAATAATATTGGCTTTTTATGGCTGTTTGTTGAGCCGTTGCTGATGACATTCGTTATCGTCTTGATGTGGAAATTTTTAAGGGCAGACCGATATTCAACTTTGAATATTGTCGCATTTGCGATTACTGGCTATCCGATGTTGATGATGTGGCGTAATGCCTCAAAACGGGCAGTTGGGTCGATTTCTTCAAATGCCAGCTTGCTTTATCACCGCAATGTAAGAGTTTTGGATACCATCTTGGCGCGCATGATTTTGGAAATTGCTGGTGCAACCATTGCGCAGATTGTGATTATGGCGGTATTGATTGCGATTCGTTGGATTGAAATGCCTGCGGATATTTTCTATATGCTGATGGCTTGGCTTTTGATGGCTTTTTTTGCGATTGGTTTGGGTTTGGTAATTTGTTCGATTGCCTCTAATTTTGAGCCATTTGGCAAGATTTGGGGAACATTAAGCTTTGTGATGATGCCGTTATCGGGTGCATTCTTTTTTGTACATAATTTGCCTCCGAAAGTGCAAGAGTATGCATTGATGATCCCGATGGTGCATGGCACAGAAATGTTCCGTGCCGGATATTTTGGCAGCGATGTGATTACCTATGAAAATCCTTGGTATATCGTTTTGTGCAATCTGGTATTGTTGTTGCTTGGCTTAGCGATGGTCAGCAAATTCAGTAAAGGGGTCGAGCCACAATGATTTCGGTTGAACATGTTTCCAAGCAGTATCAAATGCGCGGCGGTATGCGGACGGTGTTAGACGATATCAATTTTTCGCTGCAAAAGGGTGAGAAAGTTGGTATTTTGGGTCGAAACGGTGCAGGTAAATCGACGTTGATCCGTTTGATTAGTGGTGTCGAGCCGCCTACCTCGGGCGAAATCAAGCGAACCATGAGTATTTCTTGGCCGCTGGCGTTTTCCGGTGCCTTCCAAGGAAGCCTGACCGGGATGGATAATCTGCGTTTTATCTGCCGGATTTATAATGTCGATATCGATTATGTGAAAGCGTTTACGGAAGAATTTTCGGAGCTGGGGCAATATTTGTATGAGCCGGTGAAACGCTATTCTTCAGGTATGAAAGCGCGTTTGGCTTTTGCCTTGTCGCTGGCGGTGGAGTTTGACTGTTACCTGATTGACGAAGTGATTGCGGTGGGCGACTCACGTTTTGCAGCTAAATGTAAATATGAGCTGTTTGAAAAACGCAAAGACCGTTCGATTATTCTGGTGTCACACAGCCATAGCGCGATGAAGCAATATTGCGATAATGCCATGGTGTTGGAAGCCGGAAAGTTATATCAATTTGACAATATGGATGAAGCTTATCAGTATTATAATGCTTCGGTATGATGTTATATGGTGAAGGCCGTCTGAAATTTCAGACGGCCTTCAATTTTGTCGGATAGTTTAAAGACAGGGCTTCTGAAAAGAGAAGCCCTATGTTGATTTTAGAATTTAGTGAATAGTAAAGCCGCGCAGGTATTGGGTGCGCTCGCGGGTCATACGGGTGTCGCATTGCAGTTGCAGATACTCGGCTTGTGCCGGATTATCGGCTGGTGCGGCAGCGCGCAGGCAGTTTTGAGATTTACTTTGAATCCAGCTGCGCTGCTCATCCAGAATGCCTTGTTGCACCCCACGTTCCATGCTGTTCCAAAGGCTGTTGATTTCGGCTTCGGCTTGGCGGTTTTGTGCGCGTGCGGTTTCTAAATCATCCATGGAGAATGATGAGCCTTGAGCAGGCGTGTCAATCGTCGGGCTGATGATTTCGGTGTGTGAATCCAAGCCGATTAAATCTTGTGGGATGCCATCGTATTGGCTGGCGGCATTATTTTCCAAAATATCTTCAGGGTCGGCTTCCGGCGGTTCGTCGAAAGTTTGGGTTGCGCTCAGGCGGATGGCTTCTTCTTTGCTGACTGCTTGGCCGTCAATCATCACAATGCTTTTGACGCCGTAGGGCAGCAGGGCGGCAGATAAGGTCTGCGCAGTTGCGGTCACGACATTGTCTTCCAGGTTCACGCCGTCGGTTTGGTTTGGTGTGTAGCGGATGGTGGTGGTGAAGCTGTTGCCTGAGTAGCTGAGATGGCTGCCCATGATTTTTTGTTCGATGATTTCGCCTACGCTCGTGCTGCCGTAAATCAACGGGCTGTTGGCGGCGGCGCTGTTAGCAATATCGGTTGGTATGATGATGCGTAAACCGGCACTACACAGGGTTTTGTTGCCTTCGCGTATGGTTTGGGCATCTTCTAAGTTGATGTCGAGAAGGGAGCCTGCTGCAATGATTTTATCGGCATCGACAAATTGGCGGCTGTCGTTGCGGGCAAATGCGCGCGCTTCTTGTTTGATGATGTCTTGAAGATTGTTGCGGATATTTTGCACTACGGCAGGGTCGGTACAGGCCAATTCAGCGGTGGTGTCCTGCTTGTTGGGCTTGTCGCCGCAAGCGGCCAATAAACCGGTGGCAAGCGTTAAAGCCAGCAGTTTTCGATACATAATATTCTCCTTAACGGGTATGGACCGGATTAGCTAAAGGCAGCCATACGCATTTTTGATGTTTCAGACGGCATAATAACAAAAGCACTTGTAACAAGTAAGATGTTACAAGTGCTTTTTCGTTGATTAACTGATTATTTGAGGAAGTTTAAGAAGCCCGACAAAATAATCACATTGACGATATCGACAAAGAATGCGCCCACCATCGGTACAATCAAGAACGCTTTGTGTGATGAACCGAAAGTTTGGGTAATCGATTGCATATTGGCAACCGCAGTTGGCGTTGCGCCCATACCAAAGCCACAGTGGCCGGCAGACAACACAGCAGCATCATAGTCACGACCCATCACCACATAAGTTACGAAAGTTGCATACAGAATCATCACCACCACTTGAACCGCCAAAATAATGGCCACCGGGCCGGCCATGCCGGTCAATTCCCACAGCTTCAAGTTCAACAGCGCCATGGCCAAGAATAAGGACAGCGAAGCATTACCGAATACATCAATCGCGCGGTCGAACATGTTGACTTTGAATGCGCCGGTCAAGACGTTACGCAGAATTACACCGAAGAACAAACACCATACGAATTTCGGCAAATCAATCAGATACTGCTTGTCGTAGCTGTCCATGATTTCAGCAAATGCCAAACACGCGGCGAACATGGCCAGAGTTTCCACTGCATTGTCTGCGGTAATCAGGCGTTGGCGGTGTGCTTTTTCAAAGATGTCATCATTGTTGTCGTTGGTGTTTTCGTTTGTGATTTCTTCAGCAGAAATCGGCTTGCGGCCTTGGCGGTTAATCAGACGGCGAGCTACCGGCCCACCAATCAAACCGCCGAATACCAAGCCGAATGTGGCCGCGGCCATACCCAAGGTCGTCGCGCCCATGACACCATATTCTTTCTCAAAAGTCGGCCCCCATGCACCGGCGGTACCGTGGCCACCGGTCAAGGTTACCGAGCCGGTCATTAAGCCAATCAGCGGATCCAAGCCCAATACAGTCGCCAAGCCAACACCCACTGCGTTTTGTACCACAATGTACAAGCCAACCACTACGGTGAAAATCACCAATGGCAAACCACCGGCTTTCAAGCGTGAGAAGTCTGCACTCAAGCCGATAGATGCAAAGAAAATCAGCATGAAGGCATCTTGCAAAGGCTTTTCAAATTTGAAGCTGACACCGTACATTTGGTGCAAAACAAACAGCACCAAAGCAGCAATCAAGCCGCCGGCAACCGGCTCTGGGATGTTGAAATCACGAAGAATGCGGATTTTCTTCACCAAAAATTTGCCCAAGAGCAGCACCAAGGTTGCCGCAATCAGGGTGTAGTAACTGTTAAATTCCCATTCCATAATAGTTTCTCTCTATAAAAAAAGGGGTTTATGAAAGATAATTGACGATATTAGGGGAGCTGTTAAATTTTGTCAAAGAACAAAGCCCATTTTAATCGCATATTTACATTGTGGAAGCTTAATTAGTTTAGGCCGTCTGAAAAAAGAATGGTGAATAAGGCCATTGTTTAATATAAATGGTTTATGAGTTTAGAAATAACATATCCATGGCGTAGTGTCGAAAACCGAATAAATTAGCATGATTATTGCTCTTAGATGAAAATGATTGCAGTGAAATATTATTATGATTTTAATGAGGAGGAAAAGTGTTTCACATATGCCTAAAAACATCTAAAACCACCACCGTTAGGTAAATTTATGTATGCAGGCTATTAAGGTTTGTGATATATAGTCTATGGGTTACATAAAATTACAAAATCAATAAGGAGCAACGTATGAGTGCATCTTTACTCTTGATTATAGGCTTGGCTTTAATGGCCTGCGGTTATTTTCTCTATTCGAAATTTATTTCACAAAAGATCTTCAAACTGGATGATAACTTCGTCACCCCAGCGCATGAAATTAACGATGGTGTGGACTATGTGCCGACCAATAAATACGTTTTGTGGGGGCACCACTTTACATCGGTAGCCGGTGCGGCGCCGATTGTAGGCCCTGCGATTGCCGTGTTTTGGGGCTGGCTGCCGGCGTTTGTGTGGGTGGTGTTGGGCACCATCTTCATGGCCGGTGTGCATGATATGGCAGCGGTGTGGGCAAGTGTGCGCAATAAAGGCCAATCCATCGGCACCATTGCTGGTTCGGCCGTAAACGCGCGTACCCGCAGCCTGTTTATGATTGTGATTTTCCTGCTGTTGCTGATGGTGAACGCCGTGTTTGCCGTAGTGATTGCGGGCATGATGATTAAAACGCCTTCTTCTGTGTTGCCGGTGTGGGGCGCATTGGTGGTGGCATTTGTGATCGGACAATGTATCTACCGCTTTAAAATGAACCTGTTGTGGGTATCGATTATCGGTGTGGTGGCTTTGTACACCTTGATTTACTTAGGCCCGATGTTCCCGATTGTGTTGCCGGAAACCATGTTCGGTTTGCCGGCCAATGCGGTATGGATTATTTTCCTGTTTGTTTACGCAGCGATTGCTTCGTTGCTGCCGGTATGGATGCTGTTGCAACCGCGTGACTACATCAACGGCCTGCAATTGTTTGTCGGCTTGTTTGTGATGTATGCCGCGATTTTCTTGGTAAGCCCGGATGTCGTAGCACCTGCCGTGAATGAAAACGTACCGGCCGGTACGCCGCCAATCATGCCGCTTCTGTTTGTGACCATTGCGTGTGGCGCGATTTCAGGCTTCCACGGTTTGGTATCGAGCGGTACCACTTCCAAACAAATCAACCGTGAACCGGATGTGCGTTTTGTCGGCTACTTCGGTGCAATGGGTGAAGGCATGTTGGCCTTGGCTGCGATTTTGGCCGCCACTGCCGGTTTCGCCACTTTGGGTGACTGGGAAGCGGTGTACACCAAATTTGGTGCAGGCGGTATTGGTGCGTTTATCGATGGTGGTGCCGCGATTATGCACGAAGGCATCGGCCTGTCGCCTGAATTGTCAGCTACCATGCTGACCGTAATGGCCGCCTTGTTTGCCGGTACCACCATGGATACAGGTGTTCGTTTGCAGCGCTATATTTTCCAAGAGTGGGGCGACATTTACCAAATCCAATCCTTCCGCAAAGGTTGGGTAGCGACATTATTGGCTGTCGGCACTTGTGCGCTGTTGTCATTCGGTGCGGGTGGTTTAAAAGGCGATGGTGGTATGCTGATTTGGCCGTTGTTCGGTACCACTAACCAATTGATGGCAGGTTTGACTTTGCTGGTGGTGACTGTGGTGTTGATGAAAGCCGGCCGTAAAGTATGGTTTACGCTGATTCCAATGGTCTTCCTGCTGATTATGAGCATCTTGGCCTTGGTATTGCAGCTGAAAACCTTCTACGATCAATCCAACTGGCTGCTGGTCGTATTGGATGTGGTGATTCTGATTTGTTCGATTTTGGTGTCGCTGGAGTGTGTTTCCGTGCTCAAACGCGAATGGCCTAAACGCAAAGGCGCGTAATGGGCTGGCATGAAAAATGGCAGGCGTTTGCCGAAGGGTTGCAAGAGTTTTACCATGCACCTTATCGGCAAACGCTCACTCGGGCGTATCGTGACGAACAGGATTTGTTTATGCTGATGATTTTCGCAGAAAGCCTCGGCATTCCTAATCCGATGACGTTTTACACGCTCGAGCTGCAACCCCTGCTGCTGGAAGAATTCCACGATTGGCACTTGCGCATGGGCATGCCGCATTCACCTTTAGATCGATTCGGATGCTGTTAATGGATACATTATTGCAACAAGCGGCGGCAACGCCGCTTTTATTTGTCGGCGGCAAGGGCGGGGTTGGCAAAACCACCCATGCCGCTGCTTTGGCCACACGCTTGGCAGAAAGCGGCAAAAAAGTGCTGCTGGTTTCCACGGATCCCGCGCACAGCTTGGGCGATGTGCTGCAATACACGCTCTCGGGCACCATCCGCCCGTTGACCGACAATTTGGCAGCGCTGGAACTCAACCCACACCAAATTGCCGACAAGCATTATGCCCAAGTCAGCGAATTGTTGGCGGGCTACACCAAGCCCGAGCTGGTTGAGAAAATGCGCCAACATATTGAAGCCGCCAAAAGCTCGCCCGGTGCGGAAGAAGCCGCGATTCTCGAAGCCTTGTGCAAATACATCACCCATCACAAAATCATGGGCTATGAACACGTTGTGTTCGATACCGCCCCTACCGGCCACACTCTGCGTCTGCTCGAATTGCCGCAAATGATGGCCGCGTGGACGGATGCTTTGTTGTCACAACAAGGGCGGCAGCAAAAACTGCGCGATGCCGCTTTACCGTTTTGGCAGAAAACTCAGCGGGAAAACACCCTACTGAGCGAATCGCGCAACCAACGCTGGGACAAAGCCCTCGAAACCTTGGAAAAGCGCCGCCAATTGTTTGCCGATGCCGGCCAGTTGCTCGCCGACCCTGCTTATACGTCCATCATTTTGGTGATGACTCCCGAAATGCTGCCACTGGCCGAAACCCACCGCGCATTGGCGCAACTGCATCATTTTAAATTGCCGTGCAGCCACATCATCGTCAACCAAATCATGCCGCAATCGCAAGCCGACAATGATTTCTGGCAGCAACGCTACCAGCGGCAGCAAGACATCTTGCAACAAATCCGCCGCGATTTCAGCCAAGTCAACCTGCATCATTACGCCTTGCAATCAAACGATGTTCGCGGGCTGGAAGCCTTATCTGCATTTGGTAGCAATGGGCGCATGAGTGAAGAGCGTTTATAAAACCGATTAAAATCGAAAGGCCGTCTGAAACAATATTGTTTCAGACGGCCTTTTCTTTATTCAATATGATTGCTGCTCAGTCTGACAGCAAACCCAGTTCCGCAAAAAATGTCCGATAAGCCGCCGCTTTCTTTTCCAAAGCCAAGGGATACGCCCGCGAAGACGAAGGCAGACGATACAACCGCAGCGCCCGTTGTGCAAGACACGTTTCCACATGCGCCCCGATTTTCGGCTTTGGTGTTTCAGACGGCATCAAAGACAACAAAGTATCCGTCGCCAATTCGCCTGTGGTCATGATGGTATCGCACAAAGGCATCTTTTCCAGTAAAGCCGCCAAATCTACCGGCTCGACTACCTGTAAAAACTTATCCGAAGCATTGCCCTGCAAACGCCGCACTTTATATGCTGTGTCATACACCGCAATGCCCTTCTCTGCCAAAAACGCGCGAATCTCTGTTTCACGGAAACGTTTGTTTTTGCCATCGTTTTCCACAAAATAATCCGCTTCGCCGAAAAACACCAGCCCGAAAATCCGCCACATATCGTTTTGGAAATTCGGATAATAAAAATCCATTTTCCAACGCGCACGCGGCGGCGGGAACGAGCCGAGCATTAAGAGTTTGGCATTAGGTGGCGTGAATGGAGGTAAGGGGTGGGTTTCGATAACAGGCTCAGCCATATTTCGATCTTTTGTTCCAATCAATGATGTTCAAACGTTTCAGACGGCCTCAAGCTCACTTGCTAACCGATTTTTCATAGCCCAACAGTTCAGCAATATCATGCGCCCCCTGCTGCTCCCGAATCTCCCGCACGGCCGTCTGAAAGCGTTCGTATTCCGCCAACGCTTTTGCTTCGGCCTGTTTTTTGCTGATTTTGCCTGCACCTTGCAACACTTCGCGATCATTAAACTGCAAAAACTGATCCAGCTTTTCCGTCCAATCGCGCAAAAACACCTGCTTTTTACGCGCCGCTTGGTCTTCGGCAAAATCCAGCCACATCGTAACAATGCGGTTCAATTCTTTGATTTCCTGCTCATTCAGGTAATTTTTCGCCACCTTCACATCTTTTTGATAAACACGCTGCGGCGTGGCTGTGTGGGTTAAACCCATTTGCGGCAAATCGGCATCGGCTCGTTCGTAAATCAATTCCGCCGCCGTTTTGCCGCTCACGGCAAAATGCAGTTTATTCTGCATTTGCGAAAAAAACAGATTGGTTTCTTTGATACTGGACTGATAATCCGCCGCCAAAGCAAAAATTTCCTGAACACGCAAATACATACGCCGCTCACTCGCACGAATATCGCGTATGCGTTCCAGCAATTCATCAAAATAATCGGGCGCAGCCACCGTGCCGACAGGCGGATTTTTCAGGCGTTCATCGTCAATCGCAAAACCTTTTTGCAGATATTCGCCCAACGTGCGCGTTGCCCATTGGCGGAACTGCGTGCCACGCGTGGAACGGACACGGTAGCCGACGGCGATAATCATGGGCAGGGAATAATGCGCGATTTGGCGACTGACTTCACGTCCGCCTTCGTTTTGAACTATTGAGTAATACTCAATAGTTGCTCTTTCATCCAATTCAGCCTCAGCCAATATCGCTTTGATATGCTTATTGATATTGGAAACGGTCGTTTGATAGAGCTCCGCGATTTCCGCCTGCGTCAGCCACAATTGCCCGCCCAATTCGCGCAAGACAAATTGGGCTTGGCCGTCTGAAGTGGTGTAGAGGATTAAATCGTTTTCTTGCATCAAGCTCCCTTAAATAATTCTGACAAATTTTAAATACTTTGCCTCAAAGCATTAGCAATATGCCACATTAAAACAGGTGGGACAGCATTACCAATTGCCCGATATTGCCGATTATCAGAAACCCCATCAAATTGGAAGTCCTGTGGAAATGATTGAATATTGGCAGCCTCTTGTGGCGTAAAACGGCGATAACGTTCATTTATCATTAAAACAGGGTCTGTACCATTCAAGCTCACTTTTGCTAAATGTGCACTAATCGTATTACAGGGCTGTTCAACATCTTGTACCCGACCTTTATTCATTTTTTCACGCACACGTAGCATACCGGCAACTGCTTTTTCACTAAAAAACCATTTTTCATCAAAATTAGCTTGTTCATCTAGTGCCAATTTAAGAGGAACTTTTTCAGGCAGCATAATTGGAAATTGAAACTTAAAATAATCGTCAAATTCACGAAAGCCCACCATAAAAACACGTTCTCGTTTTTGTGGGATACCATAATCGGACGCATTCAACAATTGATAATGAATGTGATAGCCTGCCTGTTCAAATTCACGCAAAATCATGGGAAAAGCCTGCTTGTTATTGGCAGACAAAAGACCTTTAACATTTTCAGCAATAAAAAAACGTGGTTGTTTTTCTTTTAGCACTTTAACCATTTCAAAGAATAATTTGCCTTTTTCATCTTTGTAGCCTAAACGTGGAGGATTTTGTGCCACAATAGAAAAAGATTGACATGGGAAACCACCCAATAAAATATCATGGTCAGGTAATTCACAAGCAACAATATCACGAACATCTTTCAATTCAGCTTGATGTTCAAAATTATCATTGTAAATTTTAATGGCATACGGGTCGTTATCAGCTGCATACACTATTTCAAAAGGTAATTTTTCATACTCTTGATTTAAATAAGTAAACCCCCCCAAAATACCCTTGTCCATACCACCACAACCACAAAATAAAGACGCTACTTGAAACATGGAACCTCCAATAATGCTTGCCATTCCCCTGCTTGTGGCAAAAATTCAACCATGAAGTTACTGTCTACTTTAATTAAATTATCATGAAATTTTTGGACAGGATTTTGAATGATAAAAATATTTCTTCCATTATCATTAATAACCAAATAATAAACAAAATAGCGGTCACCCAATGTTTCTGCGCTGTCCCATTCATTTGGCGTTAATTTAAATCGGTTACTATTAATCGCTTTTTTAGAACGTGTACTTTTTACTTCAATGTAGCGTTTGTGTTTTTCAATTTCAATGCTTTGTAAATCATAGCCCACTCCTAACGGCGTAGGAATTTTGTTAATTAAATGTTGGCGATTGGATTGGTTTTGTGTACGTAAATATTCGTGTGCCAAAATCAAAGTTTCACCATAATCGCCAAAGATTTTATTGGGTACGGCAGCTTGCCCCTTAATTTTTGAGTAGTATTCTTGAACCAATGCACCGATGTCTTCTTTTTCTGTTTCATTCAAAGATGGTGCAAATTCAACAATATTTTCAAATTGATTAACATAATCAAACCAATCTTTTTCTAATATTGAAATTTGAGCATTTTCAACTTCTGTCAATCCATAAAAGACATCATACTTATCAAAAAAATTTGTATTTTCAATATGTCTGTTAATTAAATCCTGATTTTCATCATTGAGATAGTAATAATACCCCGTACCTTTTGTTTTTAATAAATTGGCTAAAACCATGTAATCTAATATATCACCTGCATAACGATAAACATCGCCTTTTGATGGATAATCACCTTCTTTTCTTTTTAATTGCTCATATTTATGATTGTACTCAATTTTATTTTCTCTATTTTCAATAATTTGTTTAGCAACATCATAAGCTGTTTTGTTGTGTTGAGCTGTAACACGCAAATCAAAATAAGCGCATTGAGTTAATTCTTCCGCAGTCATGCTAAAAGGTTTATCACTCAGCTCTTTGGCAGCTTGAAAAATTTGTAAAATAAATTGACATGGTTGAAACCGAATACCTTTGTTGATTTGCTCAATAATGGCATGGCTTTTATTGTGTCCTGCTGGATATTGAAACGAATATAAAAAATAATTAAAAAACTCATCAAGATATTGGTTTTCAGCCAGCCTTTTTGCCATTTTGCTTGAATATAGCTCTCCTGTATCAGTTTCTTGAATAAAGGCAAATAAGGCTGCAATTTCTGTGCGCCAGTTATTGATAGTTTTAAGTTCAGCCGTTTGATTTTTACCAAAATTTCTCAATACTTCGTTTAACTTTTGGTTAAATTCTTTTTCAGGCTGCCTGTCCAAATCTGAAATGGAATTGGCAACATACAACAAAACTTCTTCTACATTACTTTTAAAACGTGGGCGAACGTGATGTAAACGGAAAAAATATTCATCGGGAATTTGATAAATTTGGCTCATAAAAATTCCTTAATTTGTAAGGCTAGGGCTTTTGCCAGCATAGGGGGAACGGCATTACCCACTTGTTTATACTGGCTTGTTTTTGTTCCTAAAAAAACAAAATCATCTGGAAATGATTGAATACGCGCACTTTCCCTGACTGTGGGTACACGATTGAACTCATAATGGAAATGATGTCTGTGTCCTGTATCAATGGTAAAACTGGGCTTTTGACTATTTAAACGTGTCCAAGCAATATTTACATTTCGGGTCTGGCGTAAATGTTCAGGCAGGCTTTTGTAATTGCCACCATCAGGCACAAGTGCAATGATTTCCTTTGTTTTATCATTATGTTGAGTAATTTGATGATTGAATAAACCAATGGAGTGTTCACGCATTAAATTTTGATACGGACTGCTGCCTGAAAGTGGGTAAGCATCACCATCTATTACTGAATAATCGGGTAAATCTGAAATGGCTTGTCTTGCGGTAACGTATTGTTGAACAGTTGGTGCTGGAAATGGAAATGTCGTACCATTTTTAAATCCCACAAAAAACGCACGTTTGCGATTTTGTGGTACACCAAAATCCGATGCCAGCAAAATTTGGCTATTTACTGTATAGCCCAGTTTTTCAAAATCTTCTGTAATTTGTTTTTTAATTAGACCTTTACCCATTGACATCATATTTGGCACATTTTCCATTAAAAATGCTTTGGGCTGATAAAAACGCACAAAATCCACAAATGCTTTATAAAGCTGATTTCGCTCATCATCAATCATGCGCTTTCCTGCAATAGAGAAACCCTGACAAGGTGGTCCACCAATAATGACATCGACTTTTTTGATATTCGTTTGTTGGCAGATTTGTTCGGGTGTAACCAAAAACAAATCTGCCACAATGCCTTGTGAATTGGAATGCGTATGTGTGTAGGTGCTAATTGCGTCTTGCCAATAGTCTATTCCGAGCTTGACATCAAAACCTGCCTGAATAAACCCCAATGACAAACCACCACAGCCACAAAATAAATCCATAACAGTAGGTTGATATATATTATCCATAACATTAAAGGAAAAAATTTTTTAAATTGAAAAAAGAAAATAAAAGTTTAAATAATTTCAGACCATCTGAAATTTTACCGTTTCAACTTCGCAAACGCATCCGCCATCGCGGTATTGCCGATGGTTTTCTCACGCGGATTGCGTTGATTACCGCTTGTGCGTGCTTTGCCGCTACCCGATAGGTTTTCAGAGTGCGAAGCCTGCCCGTGGTACGGCCTGTCGCTGCGTTTGTTGCTTGCGCTGCCGTCATCATCCAAGCGCATGGTTAAGGCGATGCGTTTGCGTTTTTCGTCCACTTCCAGCACTTTCACTTTCACCACATCACCGGCTTTCACCACTTCTCGCGGGTCGCTAACGTATTTGTTAGCGAGCGCAGAGATGTGGACGAGGCCGTCTTGGTGGACGCCGATGTCGACGAAAGCGCCGAAGTTGGCGACGTTGGAAACCACGCCTTCTAAAATCATGCCTACTTGCAAATCTTTGATTTCATTTACGCCCTCGGCAAATGAGGCCGTCTGAAATTGGCCGCGCGGGTCTCGGCCGGGTTTTTCCAGTTCGGCGAGAATGTCGAGCACGGTGGGCAAACCGAATTGTTCGGTGGTGTAAGCGGCTGGTTTGATTTGTTTGATTTTGTCGCGGTTGCCGATTAAATCGCCGGCTTTGATGTGCAAATCATCGAGCATTTTGGCGACAATCGGATAGGCTTCGGGGTGCACGGCGCTGGCATCGAGCGGTTCTTTGCCGCCGTTGATGCGCAAAAAGCCGGCGGCTTGCTCGAAGGTTTTTTCGCCCAAGCGTGGCACTTTCAAGAGTTTTTTGCGGCTGTCGAACGCGCCGTGTTCGTCGCGGTAGGCGACGATGTTTTGCGCAAGCGTTTGGTTCAGGCCGGAAATGCGGGCGAGCAGCGGGGCGGAAGCGGTGTTCACGTCCACGCCCACGGCATTCACGCAGTCTTCCACCACGGCATCGAGCGATTTGGCCAGTTGGCTTTGGTTGACATCATGCTGGTATTGGCCGACGCCGATGGATTTCGGGTCGATTTTCACCAATTCGGCCAGCGGGTCTTGCAGGCGGCGGGCGATGGAGACGGCGCCGCGCAGGCTCACATCCAATTCGGGGAACTCGCGCGCGGCCAATTCGCTGGCGGAATAGATGGACGCGCCGGCTTCGGAGACGACAATTTTATGCAAACCCATTTCCGGCATGGCTTTTATCAATTCGCCCGCCAGCTTGTCGGTTTCGCGGCTGGCGGTGCCGTTGCCGATGGCAATCAGCTTCACGCCGTGTTTTTTAATCAAACCGGCAAGCGTAGCCAACATATTGTTTTCTTGGTGTAAATATACAATCACGGTGTCCAACAGCTTGCCCGTGTCGCTCACGACTGCGCATTTCACGCCGTTGCGGTAGCCGGGGTCGAGGCCGAGCGTGGTCAGACGGCCAGCTGGGGCGGCGAGCAGCAAGTCTTTGAGATTGCGGGCGAAAACGGTAATCGCATCGCTGTCGGCGTTTTCTTTCAGACGGCCTAAGGCTTCCAATTCGAGCGACAGGAAGATTTTGGCGCGCCATGTCAGGCGCACGGTGTCGCGCAGCCATTTGTGGCCGTCTGAAATGTGGAAATGTTGGGCAATTAATGCTTCGTATTCAGAGGCTTGGGTAATCGGTGTGTCATCGGGCTGGTATTTCAGCGCGATGGATAACACGCCTTCGTTGCGGCCACGCAAAACGGCCAGCGCGCGGTGGCTTGGCATGATGCGTACGGCTTCGCGGTGGTCGAAATAATCTTTGAATTTTTCGCCTTCGTTTTCTTTACCGTCCATCACTTGCGCGTGGATTTCGGCTTCATGCCACAATTTCTCACGCAAACGGCCGATGAGTTCGGCATCTTCCGCGAATTGCTCCATCAAAATCGCGCGTGCGCCGTCGAGTGCGGCTTTGGTGTCGGCGATGTCGTCTTTGACAAACGGCGCGGCGGCGGCTTCCACATCTTGCGGCTGCTCGCTCAACAATACATCGGCCAGCGGCTGCAAACCTTGCTCGCGGGCGATTTGCGCCTTGGTGCGGCGTTTGGGTTTGTAGGGCAGGTATAAATCTTCCAGCGCGGTTTTGTTGTCGCAGGCTTCGATTTGCTCGCGCAGGCCGTCTGAAAGTTTGCCTTGTTCTTCAATGCTTTTTAACACGGTTTCTTTACGCGCTTCGAGTTCGCGCAGGTATTGCAGACGCTCGGCCAGCGTGCGTAATTGCGTGTCGTCCAAGCCGCCGGTGGCTTCTTTGCGGTAACGTGCGATAAACGGCACGGTCGCGCCTTCGTCGAGCATGGCGACGGTGGCGGTGATTTGGGCGGCGGTTGCGGAAAGTTCTTGAGCGAGAATTTGGGTGATGTTCATGGTTGGAAAGTCGGGGCAAAAGGCCGTCTGAAAAAAAGATTGATTATAGCGGATATCAAGCGGCAAGGCCGTCTGAAATCGTTCAGACGGCCTTCTTGGATTCGGGTTTTACCCCATGATGTTTACACGACGATATTCACCAAACGACCCGGCACCACAATCACTTTTTTCGGTGCTTTGCCGTCCATGAATTTCACCGCGCCTTCGCTGGCGAGTGCGGCGGCTTCGATTTGCTCTTTCGGGGCATCGGCTGCCACTGTGATTTTGCCGCGCAGTTTGCCGTTGACCTGAACCATAATCTCGATTTCCGATTTCACCAAAGCGGCTTCATCGACTTGCGGCCAAGCGGCATCCCACAGTTGGGTGTTGTTGAGCTCTGCCCACAAGCTTTCGCAGATGTGCGGCACAATCGGCCACAACAGGCGCACGACGGCTTCGAGCACTTCCTGCGCCACGGCGCGGCCTTGTTCGCTGCCGGTGTCGGTTTTGTCAAACTGGTTGAGCAATTCCATCACGGCGGCGATGGCGGTGTTGAACTGCTGGCGGCGGCCGTAATCGTCGCTGACTTTGGCAATGGTGCTGTGCAGCTTGTGGCGCAATTCTTTCAGCTCTTTGCTCAAGTTTTCTTGATTGCCCGAGAATGCGGCCACGGCATCACCTTGTTTGCGGAAGTCGAACACGGTGCGCCACAGGCGGCGCAAGAAGCGGTGCGCGCCTTCTACGCCGCTGTCGCTCCATTCCAAAGATTGCTCCGGCGGGGCGGCAAACATCATAAACAGGCGGGCGGTGTCGGCGCCGTAGGCTTCAATCAGGGCTTGCGGGTCAACGCCGTTGTTTTTCGATTTCGACATTTTTTCCACGCCGGCGATTTGCACCGGCAGGCCGTCAGTTTTCAGCGTAGCAGAAACAGGGCGGCCTTTTTCGTCGGTTTGCACTTCGACATCGGCCGGATTAATCCACTCTTTGCTGCCGCTGGCGCCTTCGCGGAAATAGGTTTCGCACACGACCATGCCTTGGGTCAGCAAGCGCTCGAATGGTTCGTCAACATTCACTAAGCTCTCGTCGCGCATCAGTTTGGTGAAGAAACGCGCGTACAAAAGATGCAAGATGGCGTGTTCGATGCCGCCGATGTATTGGTCAACCGCGCCCCAGTATTGCGCGGCTTCGGTGCTGACCATGCCGTCTGAAAACTGCGGCGACATGTAGCGGAAGAAATACCAGCTCGATTCCATGAAGGTATCCATGGTGTCGGTTTCGCGTTTGGCCGCACCGCCGCAATGCGGACAGGTGGTTTCGTAGAATTCGGGCATTTTGGCCAAAGGCGAACCCATGCCATCTGGCACGACGTTTTCCGGCAGCACAACCGGCAATCGGTCGGCCGGCACCGGCACATCGCCACAGCTTTCGCAATGCACAATCGGAATCGGACAGCCCCAGTAGCGTTGGCGTGAAATGCCCCAGTCGCGCAGGCGGTATTGGGTTTTCGGTTCGCCCAGTTGCAGGCTTTGCAGTTTCTCGCCGATTTTGTCGAAGGCCGTCTGAAAGCCTAAGCCGTCGAATTCGCCGCTGTTGACTAATACGCCGTTTTCTTTGTCGGCATACCATTCTTGCCATGTCGTATCGTCAAACGCATTTTCGCCCACGGCAATCACTTGTTTAATCGGCAGGCTGTATTTGTTGGCAAACTCGAAATCACGTTCGTCATGCGCAGGCACGGCCATCACCGCACCGTCGCCATAGCCCCACAGCACATAATTGGCAATCCATACTTCCAATTCTTCGCCGTTGAGTGGATTGATGACGTAGCGGCCGGTCGGCATGCCGCGTTTTTCCATGGTCGCCATGTCGGCTTCGGCAACCGAGCCGGCTTTGCATTCGGCAATGAATTCTTGCAGTTGCGGCACATCGGCAGCGGCGGCAGTCGCCAGCGGATGCTCGGCGGCCACAGCCACATAAGTCGCACCCATCAAGGTGTCTGGGCGGGTGGTGTAGACTTGCAGATAATCGGCGTAATCGCCTTCCAAACCTTGTTTGCTGTTGTCGGCCACCGGGAAGCGCACGGTCATGCCGCGTGATTTGCCGATCCAGTTGCGCTGCATGGTTTTGACTTGTTCCGGCCAGTGGTCGAGTTTGTCCAAATCGGCCAGCAATTCTTCGGCGTAATCGGTGATTTTGAAGTAATACATCGGGATTTCGCGCTTTTCAATCACCGCGCCCGAACGCCAGCCGCGACCATCAATTACTTGCTCGTTGGCCAATACGGTTTGATCGACCGGATCCCAGTTGACCGTGCCGTTTTTGCGGTAAACAATGCCTTTTTCAAACAATTTGGTAAACAGCCATTGCTCCCAGCGGTAGTATTCCGGCGTGCAGGTGGCCAGTTCGCGATCCCAGTCGATGGCAAAACCCAAGCTTTTGAGCTGGGTTTTCATGTATTCGATGTTGTCATACGTCCATGCGGCAGGGGCGACGTTGTTTTTCATCGCCGCATTTTCCGCCGGCATGCCGAACGCGTCCCAACCCATCGGCTGCATCACGTTGAAACCGTTGAGCAATTTGAAACGGCTCAATACGTCGCCGATGGTGTAGTTGCGCACGTGCCCCATGTGCAGCTTGCCGCTCGGATAGGGGAACATCGACAGGCAATAGTATTTCGGTTTGGACGTATCTTCCGATACATTGAAAATGCGGGCTTCGTCCCATTTTGCTTGCGCCGCCGGTTCGATGGCGGACGGTTGGTATTGTTCTTGCATGATTCGTCTGCTTTACGCTGAAAAAAGTGAAAAATTAGCATGGGATTATAGCAGTTTACTGGCAGATTGTCGGCAATTTGCGGAACTTGTTTGAATGGGGAATAGATATTATGAATAGGCCGTCTGAAAATTTTCTGGGGAATATTTTCAGATGGTCTTACATTCGCATTTCAAGTGCAACGCTCAAATGCCATTGGCAAGGGCTGCTGAAAACAGATCACCCGGTGTCTCATAGTCCAATGTCTTTCTCGGTCGGCGGTTAAGGGCCTCCTCAACCGCTTTAATCTTTTTAGCACCCAGTTTCCTAAAATCCGTCCCCTTTGGGAAGTATTGTCTGATCAGCCCGTTGGTATTCTCCACCAAGCCTTTTTCCCAAGAATGGTATGGACGGCAGAAGTAAGTTTCCGCACCCAGGGCTTTGGCAAAGGTTTTATGTCGGTAAAACTCTTTACCGTTATCCAAAGTAATCGTTTGAATGATATCTTTAAACGGCTTCAATGCCCGAATCACTACCCGGGCTACATCTTCTGCTTTGAAATTGCTGATTTTGCGGATAACGACAAATTTGGTTTTTCTTTCAACAGCAACCACCAGTCCGCTTTTTTGATCTTTACCGACAATGGTGTCCATCTCGAAATCGCCGACCCGCTCTTTTTGATCGACAATGGCAGGTCTGTGTTCAATGTCGGTTCTGTCCGGTACGCTGCCTTTTGTCCATGCACCGCTGCCGTATTTTCTGCGGTAGGGTTTGGAAACGATACGCAGATGGGTGTACAGGTCGCCGCCGTTTTGACGGTCTTTGGCGAGATAGCGGTAAAGGGTGCTGTGGTGCAGTTTGATGTGTTGATGTTTCAGCAGGTAGCCGCAGACTTGTTCGGGGCTGTATTTTTGGGTAATCAGTTTGTTAACAGTCTGTTTGACGGCAGTAGTCAGTTTGGTTGGCTTTTTGTTTTTCTTTTTAACTTCGCTTTGCTGTTGTGCTTTTCGGTAACAGTAGGTTCCGTTGACGGAATGCCGTCTGATTTCCCGACTGACGGTGGCGGGATGACAACCGATGTTCTGTGCGATTTGGTTTAGGGGTAGGTTGCGGTAATGTCTGGAAATGTAGTATCTTTGGTGTGAGGTCAGTTGTGTGTAGGCCATATTGCAATCTTTCTTGTCAGGAAAGGCAGTATACTACCGCATACTGGCCTTTTCTGTTATTGGAAATTGCACTTGTTAGGCGAATGTAAGGGTTTTTAGAGTTAGATTATTTTGGTTTTCTGAATCTCAATATGTGCGCTTCATGGCCGCGTGGCCACCTACTTTTAGCTTCGCAGAAACTTCGTTTTCTTTGCTTCGCCAAAGAAAAGTAGGCAAAAGAAAGGCGACCGCGGTTGCAGGTTCGCCCGTAAGGGCGAACTTCCCTCACTATGCAGGATTTTGGCAGCAGGCTCGAACTCGCCGCTTAGGGCGGCTCAAACACCGAGCCTTTTATTCTGCCAAGATCCTGCTTCGTTCGGCTGCGCCCAGCGGATAGGGCAGGTTTCTCTAAAAATAATTATTTCATGAAGAAGGTTATTTGAAAAAATATTCTTTTTTTCAGACGGCCTTTTATTTCGCTTTTTCCCCTTGAGATTCCCGTCACTGCCCATATCTGCACACCAGTTTTAACACCTAATCTATTCCACTACGAACATGAGCAATCAAGACTTTTACGAAACCCTCGGCGTTGCCCGCAGCGCGAGCGAAGACGACATCAAAAAAGCCTACCGTAAATTGGCGATGAAATACCATCCCGACCGCAATCCCGACAATAAAGAAGCGGAAGAGAAATTTAAAGAAATCCAAAAAGCCTACGACACCCTTTCCGACAAAGAAAAACGCACCATGTACGACCAATACGGCCATGCCGCTTTCGAGCAAGGCATGGGCGGCGGCGCAGGTGGTTTTGGCGGCGGATTCGGTGGCGGCTTTGGCGGTGCACAAGGCTTTGACTTCAGCGATATTTTCAGCCAAATGTTCGGCGGTGCCGCAGGTGGCGGCCGTCAGCCAAATTATCAAGGCGCGGATTTGCAGGTTGGCGTAGAAATTACCTTGGAAGAGGCGGCCAAAGGTTTGAAAAAACGCATCAATATTCCGACTTATGAAGAATGCGATGTGTGTCACGGCAGCGGTGCCAAACCGGGCACATCGGCCAGCACCTGTTCGACCTGCCACGGCTCGGGCACGGTACACATCCGCCAAGCCATTTTCCAAATGCAGCAAACCTGTCCGACCTGTCACGGCACAGGTAAAGAAATCAAAGATCCTTGTGTGAAATGCCGTGGCGAAGGCCGCACCAAAACCAGTAAAACCGTTGAAGTCAATATTCCGGCGGGCATCGACGACGGCCAACGCATCCGCTTGAGCGGCGAAGGCGAACCGGGTCAACACGGCGCACCGGCCGGCGATTTGTACGTCAACGTGCATGTTAAAGAACACAAAATCTTCGAGCGCAACGGCTTGGATTTGCATTGTGAACTGCCAATCAGCTTCGCCGTGGCCGCGTTGGGCGGTGATGTGGAAGTGCCGACTTTGGATGGCAAGGTGAAACTCAATATCCCGAAAGAAACCCAAAACGGCCGCCGCATGCGCGTGAAAGGCAAAGGCATTAAATCACTGCGTTCCAGTGCGACCGGCGATTTGTACTGCCATGTGGTGGTGGAAACACCGGTGAACCTGACCGACCGCCAAAAAGAATTGCTGGAAGAATTTGAAAGCATTTCTACCGGACTCGACCGCAGCCAAACCCCGCGCAAAAAATCGTTTTTAGATAAATTGGGCGATTTGTTTGATTGATTGTTGAGTGATAAATGATAAAAGGCCGTCTGAAAAATAGATTTTCAGACGGCCTTTTTATCGATTAAACAAAGTCAGCGCTTACCCCCCAGTCAACGCCATCACCCGAATAATTTTCTTCGGATTTTCCACAAATTCGTGTTTTTCCGGCTTCATCGCAATCGCATCGCGAATGGCTTGGTCGAGCTCGGCATCGCTGCAGTTGTCGCGTAGCAGGTCGCGTAATGGCGCTTTGTCTTCTTGGCCAAGGCAGAGGTGGATGTTGCCGGTGGCTGAGAGGCGCACGCGGTTGCAGGTGGCGCAGAAGTGTTGGCTCATCGGGGTAATCAGGCCGAGGGTGAAGCCGTTGTTTTCGCTTTGCCAGTAGCGCGCGGGGCCGCCGCCGATTTTGCCTTCAAACGGGCTTAAGTCGAATTTTTGGCGCAATTCTTCCAATACCGGTTGCAAGCTGACTTTGGCGTGTGCTTGGCCGGTGGTACCCATCGGCATGGCTTCGATAAGATTCAGGATAAAGCCGTGTTCCATGCAGAAAGCGACCATTTCATCCAAATCCATGTCGTTAACGCCTTTGAGCGGCACCATGTTGATTTTGATGCGTTCGAAGCCGGCTTCTTTGGCAGCTTTGATGCCATCAAGCACTTGCGGCAGACAGTCGCTGCCGGTGATGCTGGTCACGCAGTCGCGGCGAAGGCTGTCGAGGCTGATGTTTAAGCGGCGTACACCGGCTTGGCGCAGGGCGTGGGCGTGTTTGTCGAGTTGGGTGCCGTTGGTGGTGAGTGAAATGTCTTCCACACCGGGCTGGCGGTTGATTTCGGCGGCCAAATCAGCCAAACCTTTGCGCAATAGGGGTTCGCCGCCGGTTAGGCGGAAGCGTTTGGTGCCGAGGCGGGCGAACGCGGCGGCTACGCGGCCGAGTTCTTCAATGGTCAGCCATTCTTTGGGAATGGAAAAACCTTTAAAGCCTTTGGGCAGACAATAAGTGCAGCGCAGGTCGCAGCGGTCGGTCACGGATATCCGTAAGTAGTCGACGGTACGGCCGAATGGGTCGGTCAGCATGATGGATTTCTAGTTATTTCGGTTTAGTTATTTGATCGTGTTTAGATAAAATTTTATCTTTAAAATTATGGGCTTAATCTTATCGTGTGTTTGGCGAAATGGCAAAACAAAATAACCTTTTGCGCTTTAGGTTTTTAATAACGAGCGACATTCGCATCTACTTGCAACGCCCATTCATCTATGCCGCCTTGCAGGTTATACAATGGTTCAAAGCCCATATCGGCCAAATAAAGCGCGGTGTGCAGGCTGCGGATGCCGTGGTGGCAATACACCACAATCGGCAGGCCGTCGTCGGGCAATTCATTGTGGCGCAACGGAATCAGGTTCATCGGGATATGAATGGCGTTGGGCAGGGCGCAGATTTCGACTTCATCATCGGTGCGCACGTCGAGCAAATGAAATTGGCGGCCTTCATCTTGCCATTTTTTGAATTCAATCACGGAAAGTTGCGGAATCATCATTATTCGGCCTTTGTTTTTTATAAAAGTAAAACAGGCCGTCTGAAAGGAAATGTTTCAGACGGCCTTTCTTGGAGCGGAGCCGATATCAATCATTCGGCAGTCTCTGAATTTAAATATGGTGGCAATCTTTAAAAATCAAAGTCGCCGAAAGGTTGGTTGGTTTTGTCGCTGAGGTGGGCGATGAGGGTATCGAACAACACGCTTTGGCTGAATTCGTTGCCGTTGCGGGTAACGAGCAGGGCGCGTTGCACCGGTTTGTCGCCGACCACGACTACCATACGGCCGCCGTCTTTCAATTGCGCTTTTAAGGTTTCCGGCACGTCATGCACGCTGCCGCCAATGTAAATCGCATCAAATGGCGCGCCTTCGGTGTGTTCGGCCAAGCCGTCGTTTTGCGCGTAGTAAATGTTTTGATAGCCCAAATCGTCTAAGATGGCTTTGGCGCGGTTTTGCTGCTCAATATCGAGGTCGTCTGAAACCACTTCGCCGGCCAATTCTGCCAGCAATGCGGTGGCATAGCCCGAGCCGGTGCCGATTTCCAATACTTTGTCTTGCTTGCTTAATTTCAAACCCTGTGCCAAGCGTGCCACGACTTTCGGCTCCGGCATCTTGTGGCCGTTGGGCAGCGGCAATTCGGTGTCGGAATACGCCAAACCTTGTTGATTTGCGGCAACGAAACGTTCGCGAGGAATCTCCATCAAGGCATCGAGCACATTAAAATCCAACACGTCCCAAGGGCGGATTTGTTGTTCGACCATATTGAAACGCGCTTTGTCAAAGTCCATGATTGTGCTCCGTGGCGGGTGTTATCGGGAAAGAGCCATTATTATAGAATCGAATTGGCCGCCTTGCCATATTTCAGACGGCCTATTTCGTGGAGTGGCGGCTGAGTATGTCGGCTAATGCATTTAAATAGCGGGCATCGGTGTCGTCAAACTGCGCCAGCTTGTCGTCATCCACATCCAGCACGCCATAGCAGCGGCCGTCTGAATCAAACAGCGGCACCACGATTTCCGATTGAGATAAGGATGAGCAGGCGATGTGGTCGGGGTGTTGGTTCACGTCTTCGACCACAATGGTTTCGCCGCGTGCCCAAGCCCGTCCGCACACGCCACGCCCGTAAGGAATCCGCGTGCAGGCCAACGGGCCTTGGAATGGCGCCAACACCAATTCTTGGCGTTCTTGTTCCACCAAATAAAAACCAACCCAAAACCAGCCGAATGCTTCTTTTAAGATAGCGGTAGTATTGGCCAAGTTGGCAATCAGATTGGTTTCACCGCTGATCACGCTCTCAATCTGCGGCAGCAATTCTTGATAACGCGCGGTTTTGTCGGTGTGGGAAAGATGAAGCGAATGCATGAAAAAAGGCCGTCTGAAAAAAATAAAAACGAATTATAGACCAATTGGCTATCCGGTAGGAAACTAGGCCGTCTGAACAGGAAATATTGCTAATCATGTCGATATGAACTACACTTCGTTACAGTGATTTAATCTGACGGAGCAAGCAACATGCAACACGAAATCGGTATGTGGGATCAAAAATGGGTCATCGGCAACTGGAAAATGAACGGCCGCCTGCAAAACAACAACGCACTCATGCACCGCTTCCGCATCATGCCGACCGCCGAGCGCGTATTAATCGGCTTGGCCGCACCGACCGTGTATCTGTTGCAGCTGCACAACGCCATGCAGATTGTGTTGAACAACCGCATATTAACCTGCGCCCAAGACGTGAGCCGCTTCCCGAATAACGGCGCGTACACCGGCGAAGTATCTGCCGAAATGCTGGCCGACATCGGCACCGACATCGTATTAATCGGCCACTCCGAGCGCAGCTTGTATTTCGGTGAGAAAAACGAAATCCAACGCCGTAAAATGGAAAACGTATTAAACGTCGGCCTGATTCCATTATTATGTGTCGGCGAAAGCTTGGAAGAGCGCGAAGCCGGCCAAGAGCAGGAAGTGATTGCGCATCAATTATCCGTGTTGCAAGGCTTGGACACCAAAAACATCGCCGTCGCCTACGAGCCGGTTTGGGCAATCGGCACCGGCAAAGTCGCTACCGTCGAGCAAATCGCCGACATGCACGCGTTTATCTACAAACAAATCTTGTCTTTGTGTGGCGACGATGTTAAAATCCGCATTCTTTACGGCGGAAGCGTGAAAGCTGAAAACGCAGCAGACATTTTCGCCGTGCCACATGTAGACGGCGCATTAGTCGGCGGCGCATCCTTGTCTTATGACTCGTTTACCGCCATCATCGACGCCGCGCAAGCATCGTAGAGAATTATGGAAGCCTTTAAAACCGTTATTTGGATTGTGAACATCATTTCCGCATTGGCCGTGATTGTGTTGGTATTGCTCCAACACGGTAAAGGTGCGGATGCCGGCGCCACTTTCGGCTCAGGCAGCGGTAGTGCACAAGGCGTATTCGGTTCGGGCGGTAATGCCAACTTCCTGACCCGCTCGACTGCTATTGCAGCCACCGTGTTTTTCGCCACCTGCATGGCGATGGTGTATATCCATTCCAACACCACGCGTCACGGTTTAGACTTTAGCACCGTGCAACAAAGCCAACCGGCGCAAACCGCACCTGCGCCAAGCAACACAAATACCACACCTGCTGCCCCCGCTCCGGCCTCATCCGCGCAGCAGTAAATAGAAAATAAGAATTACCGGCCGACATGGTGGAATTGGTAGACACGCTATCTTGAGGGGGTAGTGATCCTAGATCGTTCGAGTTCAAGTCTCGATGTCGGCACCATCAAAAGGAAAACCGTCTGAAATTCAGGCGGTTTTTTTACGTCTATTGCCGTCTAATGCTATAACCGAAAGGCTTGTAAATAAAGGCTTTGCGCGCGTTTAACATGACTGAAACGCCTGGCTTAACCGTCTAATCCCGTCTAATTCAATCCAATGAAATTAACCTAAAAATGTTGGTGCTTTTGTTGGTGTGTGGCAGAATGCCCGAAAAAGCACCAACATTTTCAGTCAAAACCAAAGCAGGGAAACGTTTTTACCAGTTTGCCTACAACATGAAAAAGCACCAACACCATGCCTTTAAACGACCTTCAAATCAAACGCGCCAAGCCAACCGACAAGAAGCAGACACTTTCAGATGGGGGCGGCCTTGCTTTGGTTATCAATCCAATGGCACGCGGCGGCACCAAGTATTTTATTTACAACTACCGTTTCAATGGCAAGCAGCAAACCTTACGGCTTGGCAAATATCCTGATATTTCACTTACCGAAGCACGGGAGCGGCACAGACAGGCACGCAATGACTTGGCAAACGGCATCAATCCCAGCCAAGCCAAGCAACAGGCCAAACAAGCGCGCAAAGCCGCCTTGCTGAATACCTTTGAACACTTGGCGCGGCAATGGCACGCCGAAAACCTACACCGCTGGAAAGAGAACCACGCCGCCCGCATCATGGCCGATATGGAAAAAGACGTTTTCCCGCATATCGGAAACAGGCCGATTGATGAAATCAAAGTAGCAGACGTAAAAGCCGTGATTGAAAAAATACACCAGCGCGGGGCAAGCGCGAGCGCGGAAAAGATACGGCAATGGATAGGCGCGGTATATAACCATGCCGCCAAGCTGGAATTAACCGACCGAAACCCAGCAACACCATTGCGCGGCCATTTTGAGAAAAAAGAAACCGTGCATATGCCTGCCCTACCAAGAGAAGAATTAACCGCCTTTTATCAAAAATTGCTGCAAGCCGATATAGACCATAAAAACCGCATAGCCATGCTGCTTACCATGCTGGTGTTTTTACGAAGCACCGAATTGCGCGGCGGGCAATGGCATGAAATCGATTTTGAAAATCAGGTGTGGTACATACCGGCGGAACGCATGAAAATGAACCGCCTGCACAGCGTGCCGCTTTCAGATTGGGCAATGGAATTACTGCACGAGCTACACGGCCAAACAGGCCACACGGCCTACTTATTCCCCAGTCGAACCAAAGCAGCAGGCTTTATATCCGATGCCACCCTAACCCGCATCATCGAACGCCTAGGCTACAAAGGCATAGCCACACCACACGGATTTAGAAGCCTTGCCAGCAGCGTATTGAACGAGCAGGGCTATAATCCCGATGCTATCGAGCGGCAGCTTGCCCACGAAGAGAGTAACCGAATCAGAGCAGCCTACAACCGCGCAGACTATATGGCCGAGCGCACCGAAATGATGCAATGGTATAGCGACTTTTTGCGCGGCCACTATCATCAAGCCCTAGCCCTGATTGAAGCAGGGCAAAAGGCCGTCTGAAAACACGCTTTCAGCCATATGCCGCCGCAACACCGACACCAGCCCCGCGCTGGTGTTTTTTACGCCCCAAATAAAAAACCTATACGCGCGAGAAAAATACCTTGTTACGCTTGTTACGTTGTTACGCTTAATAAAAATACATTAAAAATCAATATAGTTATATCGAAACTGTATTTTTCGCAGCTTGTTACGCCCTTGTTGTGGGCTTGTTACGCCCGTAAAGGCCGTCTGAAAACACACCAGCTTAATCGGCTGGTGTTTTTTTATTGCCTTGAGAAAAACACCATACGTGCGCGAGAAAAACAGCGGGAACATTTTTAGTTTTCTCGCTTTGGTTGCTGATTAAATTGCCGGTGTGATGGCTGGATATTTAGAAAATCGACAGCAGGGCGGTAAATTTCATCACAGGGCGCATTTCTTGGCTTGGCAATACCTTTGCATACCTTTTGGGATAAATGCCGTTAAATCGCAAATTTGAGCCATTTACGACAGGGTAGATTTTCAGGCCGTCTTTCATTGGGTGTTTGGCCAAAAGGTAAATTCAACATCATTCAACACCCTCACCGGCACCCGTTTGGCCGTCTGAAAACACAAACACCAGCCGCGCCGCTGGTGTTTTTTTTTGCACGTTATACAGCATTTGTATAATTAGCCATGCTATGTATAATTTTGTATAAAACTGAATGCAGCCTGAACAATACAGCCCCGACCGTTTGCAATGCGGCGGGGTTTTTTGTTGCGTATGTTGTACAACGACATGTAATACAGTAGAATGTAGTAACATTAAATCAATATTTAAATACAAGGAGTAATGGAATGAAAACCATGACAAGCCGCGAATTTAACCAACATGTAGGGAGAGCGCAAAGAGAAGCGCAAGCCGCCCCCGTTATCGTAACTAATCGCAGCAAGCCCGTTTTTGTATTTTTAACGTATGCCGATTATCAAAAGCTGGCAGGCAGAAAACAGAGCGCGTTAGACGTTTTATTGTCTTTGGATTGCCCCGATGTATCAGGTATTGATTTTGAAGTACCGGCACGCAGTAGAGCGCAAAGAAAGCCTGTTGATTTGAGCATGGAGGGCTGACGTGTATTTACTGGATACCAACATTATCAGCGAAATGCGGAAAGTGAAAAGTGGCAAAGCCGACCATAACTTGACCGCATGGCTAGCAGAGCAGGATAGCAGCAGTTTCTATACGAGTGCCGTTGTCATGATGGAACTTGAACGCGGCATATTGGGCATGGAGCGCAAAGACCCGCAGCAAGGCCGCGCATTACGGGTATGGTTCGACAGCATGGTTGCCATACTGCTCGCAGGGCGGATATTGCCGATAGACGAAACCACCGCGGCCATTTGCGCCAAGCTGCACATACCTGATCGCAGCCCTGAAAATGATGCTTGGATAGCTGCAACTGCTAAGCAGTATGGCTTGATTTTGATTACACGCAATACTAAAGATTTTGAGCATAGCGGCGTGAAGCTATTAAATCCGTTTGAGGCCGTCTGAAACGTTTACCGCCACACCTAGCCCGCGATTAGCTACCAACGGCGAAAACAGGGCATTCCCTAGCCTTGCTGGTGTGGTTTTGATTTTGATGGGGAAAGAGCGCAGGGGAGCGTAGAGATGGTTTGGAGAGAGTATTACACACTAGAAGAAGCAGCACATGTATTAAGTCAAAAATTGAAAGCAGTATATACCATTGCAGACTTAACGCACTATGGAGCTTTGGGAATAGTAGAATATTGCGTACCAGTTCCTAATATACGTTTTTTTAAAAGAAGTTTGGCCGAGTTGTATTACTTGCCCGATAACACAAGGAGACCGCTTATCATTCAAAAGGTATTATATTCTGCCCCATTTGCACCAATTCCTAATATTTTAATGCAAGAGATAGAGATTTACGGTAGCGCAAAATTGACTGCCTGCCCTCATCTAATAGATTATTCAGGTGGCGAAATTTCCGCCGCTTTAGTTGGCTTGGAAGATCTTGGTATTCATAAAAGCTTCAATAATTTTGAGCTAAAAATACCAAGACAAAGTATTAATGGCAAATTAAGAGTAGGAGTTAGAACCGTTCAATGCAATTCCGTGCAGGATGTAATTGATGCACAAAGACACCATAAAAAAATTGATGGTGTGCTATCTGGCATTAAAAATTTTAAAAACGATGGCTGGTTTTACCAATTTATACCTGAAACGGCCATATATGATTTTTTGACGTCCTTCCCTCCCTGAAGGGAGGGAATTCCTACGGCGATTTGTGAACGGCATTGAGCCATTCACAAATCGCTTCGGTGGGTTTCTGCTGCTGACCGCCTTACTGCACGGTTCACTTCACAGACGCTACGGGCACGTCCTGCCCTGAAACTTCATTTTACTTTTGCGCTGCCAAAATCTCTTGACCGCGCTTTAACACATTGATTGCACCCACAATATCCGCATTGTTTTGATAGCCACATTGCACACATTCAAAGTTTGCCTGTGTTTGACGGTTATCTTTGGCAGTATGTCCGCAAGCTGGGCAACAACGACTGGTATTTTGTGGCGGAACAGCCACCAAATGCCCACCGCGCCACAACAGCTTATAGTCCAACTGACGGCGAAACTCAAACCAAGACTGGTCTAAAATCGCACGGTTTAAGCTTGATTTGGCAGCAACGTTTTTTCCATGCTGCACGGCGTTGCCTTTAGCGGATTTGGACATATTCGCCACCTGCAAATCTTCCACATACACAATCGCGTGGTTTTGGCTGATTGCGCTGCTGATTTGGTGCAGGTAGTTTTTACGGATATTGCTGATTTTGTGGTGCAAACGGCTGATTTTTGCTTTCAGTTTCTGCCAGTTTTTGCTGAATTTGGTTTTGTGTTTGAACTGTTTTTGCAGTTTTGCTAGTTTGCCTTTCAACGTTTTGAATGCGTTGATTGGCTCAAAAAACTGACCATTGGACAATGTTGCAAATTTGGCAACACCCATATCAATCCCAGTTTCGCCACCGTTTGGCTGCGCGATTTCCTGCTCGGTTTCGGTTTGCATAGATACAAACCATTTACCGCATTTTTGCGATACGGTTACGTTTTTCAGGCTGCCTGAAACGTGTCGGCTGTTGCGATAGCGCACCCAACCGATTTTGGGCAAATAGATACGATTATTTTGCTGCTCCAATTTACAGCCTTGCGGAAAGCGGAAACTGTCTTTTTCGCCTTTGCGTTTGAATTTGGGGAAATCTGCGCGTTTGGCAAAGAAGTTTTTGAATGCGCTTTCCAAGTCTTTCAAACTTTGCTGCAAAACTTGGCTGTGGCAGTCTTTTAGCCAGTCTAATTCTCGTTTCCATTCAGGCAGCAAATTTGCGATTTTGGTGTAGCTAAATTTGAACGAATTATCTTGTTGATATTGTTCGTTTTGATACGCCAAAGCACGATTGAATACGAAACGCGAACAACCGCAAAATTGTTTCATTTTGCGGATTTGCTCGCCGTTTGGCATCAGTTCAAATTTGAATGTTTTGAGTATTAACATGATTTCATGGATAATGGAATTTTTAGCAATTTTACACTTGGTCTATGGAAAAAGAAACTGATTTAAGACGTGGTCGGCACGTTGTTTTTAATCTTCATGTACATTTGGTATTTGTCGCAAAATATCGCCGAAAAGTGTTCACAAAAGAAATTTTGGACGATATGCGCGGTATTTTTGAGAGCGTCTGCACCGATTTTGAAGCGCAACTGGTGGAATTTGACGGCGAAGATGACCATGTTCATTTACTTGTGAACTATCCGCCCAAAGTGTCTATTTCAAAACTGGTGAACAGCTTGAAAGGTGTATCTAGCCGCATGATTAGACAGAAAAATTATCCAAGCATCAAACAAAAATTATGGGGCGGTGCGTTGTGGTCGCCGTCTTATTTTGCAGGTAGCTGTGGTGGTGCGCCGATTACGATTATTCGGCAGTATATTGAACAGCAGAAAACGCCTGATTAACTGAATATCAACGGTTTTAGGACTGCTACGCAGTCCGCGCCTTATATCTCCGCCGTGAACGGCGAAGTTTTACGGCGCAGCCTGATAAATGGCTACTATCCGGATCGTGGATTTTTAGAAGGAACAGATTGGAGCTTAGAGATTGATATTGGTAAGCTTCGAATTATGTCAAGTAATTTAGCAATCTTAGAGAAAAAGCTTAGAGAAAAAACACAAGGAGATATTGAAATACAAGAGAATATCCAAGTAGAAAAAAATCTTAATGAAAAGCCAATGCCTTTAAAATTAGCCAACAAAGCTTATACGAAGTTTTGGGGTAATGCTAACCCACTTGAGAGAGATACCCACCCTGATAATGCAGATATTGCCGCATGGGTAGTTAGTCACTCAAACGACAAAATTACTCCGACCATGGCGAATAGAATAGCGCAGGTTATCCGCCCTGAATGGGCAGCAACAGGGCGAAAACCACAGAACTAATTAAAGGTAATCTACCTTTTCAGCCTTTATTTGTAAGGCTTCTAGTAAACGGAATTAGGTTAAGCGAAATCCTAATTCCGTTTTTTTATTTGTTTGCTTTTTACACAATGCACCTATCGTAAACAACCCGATGAGGTTAAGCATTATGCAATCGAATAACAAACTTATCCGCGCTAAAGAATGCGCCGCCCTGTTTGGCGTTTCTGTTTCCACATGGTGGAACTGGAACAACCCAAAAAGCCGCCATCACCGCGCCGACTTGCCCCGTCCGATTAAAGTAGGGGAAAACAGCACCGCTTGGCTGGAAAGTGAAATCAGCGACTATATCGGCAATTTGGCCGCCAACAATCGAGTATAAGGGGAACGCTATGGAACAAAATAAAACCGCCCGAAACACACAGGGCATTTCAGACGGCCTTAACCACGCCCGCCATGATAACCGCTTTTCCCCTACATCACAATGCGGCGAAATCCTAGCTATCTTGCAGAACGGCCGCAGCATTACCCACTATCAGGCGGCGCAAATGGGCATTATGGGCTTTCCGGCGCGTATCAGCGAATTGCGGGCAGCCGGTTATCCAATCATCTGCACCATGCAGCCACACGTTAACAAGCACGGCAAGACCGTGAAGCATGGCATTTTCACGCTGGCAGCAGAGAAAGGGGTAGGGGTATGAATGCGTTAATCACTATCCCTTTTTACGACCAGCCGTTAAACCTGATTGATTCAGACGGCAAGCCTTTTGTGCCTATGCGCCCGATTGTGGAATGCATGGGATTGAACTGGAAAAGCCAACAGGCCAAGTTACAGAATCGCTTTAGTTCAACCGTGGCGATAATCGCCACAGTTGCACAAGACGGCAAAGAACGTGAAATGCTTTGCCTACCATTAGAAAAACTGACCGCTTGGCTGTTAACTATTAATCCGCGCAAAGTGAAAGCCGAAATCCGCCCCACAATCGAACGTTACCAAGCAGAGAGCGAAGCGGCTTTATGGCAATACTGGACAACCGGCATTGCCCGTAAAGAAGAAATCCGCCAACAAATGGCAGAGCTGGAAGCAGAAGAGCGGGAATCATTCCAGCGGGGCAGCCAAGCAGGGAAAAGCCTGTATATCCGCCGATTAGAAAAGCAGCGCAATCAGGCGCAATTAACGGCCTTACAGCACGAATTGCCCTTTATTTGGGATTTTGCAGAGAAAGGGGCAGATCCGATACGCAACGCATTCAGACGGCATTAAGGGCGGGGGGGTAGTAAAAATCCAAGCGGATTTAGCCCCCGAACCGGTTCGACAGCTTAGATTGTGTGCTAACCGAAAATATTTTCATGCGATTAAGTGTATAATTGGCATTTTCTGCTAATTGTTTTCTGTTTAATCGTGTTTATGGACTGAAAGAAGCATATTGATTTGAATTTTCCGCCAAGTACGCGCGTGCGCGAAGCAGTCTTTTTTATGGACTCTAAAAATTCACAAAAGGCAATACGAATTTTCGGAGCAGTACGCGCGCGCGCGCGCGAGAAGGTTGCCCTATATGTTGGAAAATTCAGACGGCTATCCATCAACAAAAAATACCGCTTAATCAGCCTTTTAAATTTTGGCAGGCGTTTACCGCTTGCGAAGCTGAAAGCAATCAGGCAATAATACGGCCATCTGTTCAATAGCAGATTCAGCCGTGAGAAGCTGAACAATACGGCAAGCAGCCGCCCAAATCTTCACAGGATAGAAGCGGATTTTTTACGCTTGCGTTTCCCCTTGCATTATCTCTTTCAATGGTAAGCGGGGGCAAAGTAAGGCTATGCCTTGCTGGTTCGTATTGCCAGTTTCTCACCCTTTGCCCTTTGCTTGCCGCCCCGCAACCGTGAGAAGTTGCAGCGGCTTGATTAAGCTAATACGAAAGAGAGCATTCAAATGCAGAATCATCAAACACAGGCCGCAAAGCCTATCCGCAGCGCATTCACGCGCCCGATTATTTCTCAAAAAATCCGTAGTTTTGACACTTTGGCAGAAGCAGGCCGCCATATCGACCGCCTGCAACGCTGTAAACTCAATTACCGTTTCAACATCATTCAGACCGGCCGCCGCTGGTGTGTTTGCCGTATCGTTTCGGGCGAGGTGTAACCATGAATCACACCGCCGCTTATCGTGTTTACCGCGACACATGGGATACCGACCAACCACACACCAGCTACACCGTTGAAATCATGCGCCCCGACAATCAGAGCTGGCAGCGTATTGCCGTTGCTGATACGCGTGAGAGCGCATTACTGGCCGCGCGTTTGTTTTGCGGCCGTTACGGCTGGCAGCTTTCAGACGGCCACACGCCAAACTAAGCCCCAATAACCGCCCTTGCTATTGCCGATATGCGTTACAGCAGGGGGAAACTACACCTTCAATTTGGCGTGTGTTTCAGTAAGTGATTGATTTATATCAGTCATGGCAAAAGCAAAGCACCGCCGGAAAGTGAGCAAATATCATGAAATACGCTATCAGCACCGCATTGGCCGCCGCTGTTGTCATGACCGCCTATGCCTGTAATAAGCCCGCGACCGCTGAACCAATGGCAGCAGAGCAGGCCACCGCATGGGAGCAAGTCTATACCGCCGACCCGATGGCCGCCGTTGTTTATGAGCCGATACCGAAAGGAGCAGCACAATGAGCCGCCTTGATTATCACGAAATCCGACAACGCGCCGCCGGTAACTGGCACGGCATTTTAACCGCGCTTGGTTTGCCGTCTGAAAGCCTAACCAACAAACACCAGCCATGCCCCGCTTGCGGCGGCACTGACCGATACCGGTTTGACGATAAAGGCGGCAATGGCGGCTTTATCTGCACCCACTACAAAAGCGGCGCAGGCGATGGCTTTGATTTGCTGATGCACTATTTCGGCTATTCATTCCATGAAGCAGCGTTAGCCGTTGCTGGTGTATTGGGTATGACCGCGCAAACGCCGACCGCCGCGCCGCGTGTGGCACCGCCCCAGCCCCCTAAAACACCGCCCAAAGACCGCCTGAACAAACTGGCCGCGATATGGGAGCAAGCTGCACCGGTAAGTGATGGCGACCCTGTTAGCGAGTATCTGCAAGGCAGGGGCTTAACCATGGCCGAGCCATACCCCGAAGCATTGCGTTATCACGCCGCCTTGCCGTATTGGGCGGAATGTTCAGACGGCTGGAAAGAAATAGGCCGCTTCCCCGCCATGGTTGCCGCCATTACCGAAGCAGACGGCACACTTGCAGGCTTACACATTACCTACCTGAAACGCTGCTACACCAAACCGCAGGGCGACAGCGGCGGCCATACGCAGAGCTACACTAAATTGAATCTGCATCACCCTGAAACGGGGGCGCAATTACCGGCGAAAAAAATGCAAGTGAGATTTGAGGGCATGAGTTGGTTATCAGGCCATGCCGTGAGACTGTTTCAGCCGGTAAACAATGCCCTGATGGTGTGTGAAGGCATAGAAACCGCCTTAGCCGCGCATGAATTAACCGGCTGGCCGGTATCAGCCTGTTTAAGCACCAGCGGCCTGAAATCATTCAAATGGCCGTCTGAATTGCAGGCATTGGGCATTTATGCCGACCATGACCCCGCAGGATTGGAAGCAGCCGACAAGCTGGCACGGCGGGCAATACAGGCAGGCTTAGACGTGTTTACTTGGAAAAGCGACACCCCCAACACCGATGCCCTAGACGAATTGAACGCCATTCAAGCAGCGGAAGCGGCTGGCGGCATCAACGATTGACGGCAAAGAAAAAGCCGCCTGAATGTTCAGACGGCCTTTGCCCACAGATAAAGCATTTAACGGAGATTGAATTATGACAACCATAGCAGAGAAAGACAAGCAGGCCGATACCGGCAGCAAACCCGATTTTATCAGGCTGCGCCGTAAAACTTCGCCGTTCACGGCGGAGATATAAGGCGCGGACTGCGTAGCAGTCCTAAAACCGTTGATATTCAGTTAATCAGGCGTTTTCTGCTGTTCAATATACTGCCGAATAATCGTAATCGGCGCACCACCACAGCTACCTGCAAAATAAGACGGCGACCACAACGCACCGCCCCATAATTTTTGTTTGATGCTTGGATAATTTTTCTGTCTAATCATGCGGCTAGATACACCTTTCAAGCTGTTCACCAGTTTTGAAATAGACACTTTGGGCGGATAGTTCACAAGTAAATGAACATGGTCATCTTCGCCGTCAAATTCCACCAGTTGCGCTTCAAAATCGGTGCAGACGCTCTCAAAAATACCGCGCATATCGTCCAAAATTTCTTTTGTGAACACTTTTCGGCGATATTTTGCGACAAATACCAAATGTACATGAAGATTAAAAACAACGTGCCGACCACGTCTTAAATCAGTTTCTTTTTCCATAGACCAAGTGTAAAATTGCTAAAAATTCCATTATCCATGAAATCATGTTAATACTCAAAACATTCAAATTTGAACTGATGCCAAACGGCGAGCAAATCCGCAAAATGAAACAATTTTGCGGTTGTTCGCGTTTCGTATTCAATCGTGCTTTGGCGTATCAAAACGAACAATATCAACAAGATAATTCGTTCAAATTTAGCTACACCAAAATCGCAAATTTGCTGCCTGAATGGAAACGAGAATTAGACTGGCTAAAAGACTGCCACAGCCAAGTTTTGCAGCAAAGTTTGAAAGACTTGGAAAGCGCATTCAAAAACTTCTTTGCCAAACGCGCAGATTTCCCCAAATTCAAACGCAAAGGCGAAAAAGACAGTTTCCGCTTTCCGCAAGGCTGTAAATTGGAGCAGCAAAATAATCGTATCTATTTGCCCAAAATCGGTTGGGTGCGCTATCGCAACAGCCGACACGTTTCAGGCAGCCTGAAAAACGTAACCGTATCGCAAAAATGCGGTAAATGGTTTGTATCTATGCAAACCGAAACCGAGCAGGAAATCGCGCAGCCAAACGGTGGCGAAACTGGGATTGATATGGGTGTTGCCAAATTTGCAACATTGTCCAATGGTCAGTTTTTTGAGCCAATCAACGCATTCAAAACGTTGAAAGGCAAACTAGCAAAACTGCAAAAACAGTTCAAACACAAAACCAAATTCAGCAAAAACTGGCAGAAACTGAAAGCAAAAATCAGCCGTTTGCACCACAAAATCAGCAATATCCGTAAAAACTACCTGCACCAAATCAGCAGCGCAATCAGCCAAAACCACGCGATTGTGTATGTGGAAGATTTGCAGGTGGCGAATATGTCCAAATCCGCTAAAGGCAACGCCGTGCAGCATGGAAAAAACGTTGCTGCCAAATCAAGCTTAAACCGTGCGATTTTAGACCAGTCTTGGTTTGAGTTTCGCCGTCAGTTGGACTATAAGCTGTTGTGGCGCGGTGGGCATTTGGTGGCTGTTCCGCCACAAAATACCAGTCGTTGTTGCCCAGCTTGCGGACATACTGCCAAAGATAACCGTCAAACACAGGCAAACTTTGAATGTGTGCAATGTGGCTATCAAAACAATGCGGATATTGTGGGTGCAATCAATGTGTTAAAGCGCGGTCAAGAGATTTTGGCAGCGCAAAAGTAAAATGAAGTTTCAGGGCAGGACGTGCCCGTAGCGTCTGTGAAGTGAACCGTGCAGTAAGGCGGTCAGCAGCAGAAACCCACCGAAGCGATTTGTGAATGGCTCAATGCCGTTCACAAATCGCCGTAGGAATTCCCTCCCTTCAGGGAGGGAAGGACGTCAACAAACGGCTGATTTTTTAGCAGACAACCGCGTTATATTTAATATCAGAGGTAATCATTACCGCCTTGTCGTTAAGGTTCGTTATATCAATGGCATTGTAAAAATAGAATGGATTGGCACGCACGCGGAATATAGCAAAAAGGATTTTACAAAATGAACCAAATCAAAATTATCAAGACCCATCAAGATCATGAAGAAGCCATGGCGCGTCTATCCGCTTTGATGGATTTAGACCCTGCACCTGAATCAGACGACGATTTAGAATTGCAGGCCTTGGCGGCATTGATTGAAGCGTATGAGCGCAAACATTTTCATATCGACACCGACGAAGTTACCCCGCTGGATATTATTAAATTCCGCATGGAACAAAACGGCCTGACCCCCAAAGACATGACCGCCTACCTTGGCAGCCCCAGCAAAGTAAGCGAAGTATTAAACGGCAAACGGCCTTTGAGTTTGACCATGATTAAAAAGCTGCATCATGGTTTGAAAATTCCTGCCGATTTACTGATAGGCGGCACCTTATAGGCCGCCTGAACCCCTACACCAGCCCCGCCGCTGGTGTTTTTTATTGCCCAGACCCCGAAAAAATGCCCCGTAACAAGCAAACGTAACAAGCACAACAAGCATTCAGCAGATAGCTTGTTACGGCCAAACCCTTATCAAGCAAGGCTTTCAGCGAGCCACAACAAGGTAACAAGCGTAACAAGGCATTTTTGCACTATATAACGTTTTTTTTTGAGCGGGGAAGGGTAGCCCCTTTTTTATGGACTCAAAAAATTCACCCACCCATATATCGGAAAATTCAGGCCGCTAATATGTTACGAAATTCAGGCCGCCTTGTTTTTCGCCCCGCCGCCGGTGTAGGATAAGACCAACAAAAACGACCTGAAAAACGCATGACACAGTAAAAATGTTGGTGCTTTTGTTGGTGCTTTGATTTTTGAGTTTTAAATTTAATTTAATAAACAATGATATAGATATTCAATTCAAGCCCCGATGTCAATTCAGGCGGTTTTTTTACGTTTAGATAATAATAGCCAATAGGCCGTCTGAAAACTTGTTGATCAACAATCAGTCATCTTTCAGACGGCCTTTTATTTACTTCAACTGATCATCGCGAATGCGCACAAAAGTGGCAAAGCGCGGTGTGCCTTTTTGTGTAAAACCGCGATAGCGGTAGGTAACGGTTGCGCCGATGGGTGGTGGATTGTCGCGTTCGGCATCTTTGAATCCGCTGCCGATGCGAAATTCACCGTATTGATTGCGGCAGCCGATGGCACCGAGCCTGCCTTGGTTTTTGCCTTTGCCTTCATAATGGCGGGTTACGATGCATTCAGCATCGTGCTGGCTTTTGAGTTTTAAAAGCTGGCTGCTGCGTCCGCTGGTGTAGCTTTGTTCAGGATTGCGCAACATCACGCCTTCGCCGCCTTGGGCTTCAATATGCTTGAGAAAATCTTGGGCGTGTTGGGCATTTTGTACGGGGATTTGTTCAATCACGGTAATAGGCGCGGTGGGGCGCAGTTGCAGCCATTGTTTGGCAACATCAAGCCGCTGATAGAGATTGCCGCTGGCTTTAGGAACATCAAACACATGCAGTTTGATGTTCTGCCAATCACCTGAAGCGGATCGCACGGCAGCGGAAATTTGCTCGAATTGGCCGCGTTTGCTGAATAGTTCGCCATCGAGCGGATAGGGTGGGAAGTGGCGGGTATAATCGGCAGGCGGTATGAACGCGTAGCCTTGGCGGCTGATGAGTTGTTTGCCATTCCAATAGGCGCGTACGCCGTCGAGTTTTTCGCTCATCGCCCAGCCTTGAATGTTTTGTTTTTTGTATTCTTGTGCCAGCAGTAAATCGGTGGCAAACAATCGGCTTGAGATGAAAAACGCGGCGAAAATGGGTATGATGAGTTTCATGACGTTTGTTTCTATTTATTATAATAATCTAAGAAACTATATTTTATTACACTAACAGGCCGTCTGAAAATAGGTAGGGCGTCTGGGAAGGAATCAAATCATGGCTTTACAGGTTGAGATTATGGCGGTTACGCCGTTTCGTCAGAATTGCACTTTATTATGGGATGATGAAACGCATGAAGCGGTTTTGACGGATGTGGGTGGCGATGTACCGTTTTTGTTGCAGCAGGTTGCAGAAAAAAAGCTGACGGTAAAAGAAATCTGGCTTACGCACGGGCATTTGGATCATGCGGGCGGAGTAGATGAGTTTGTGAAGAAATGCCCTGTGCCGGTGATTGGACCGCATAAGAAAGATGATTTCCTGCTGCAATCTTTACCTCAAACCACGGCGCAATTCGGTTTTCCGGTTTCGCCTGCGGTAGTGCCGACCCGTTGGCTGAATGAGGGCGAGATGCTGACGGTTGGCCGATACGAATTTACGGTATTGCATATTCCCGGTCATACGCCGGGGCATGTGGTGTTTTATTGTGCTGCGGAAAATCTGCTGATTGCGGGTGATGTGTTATTTTACGAGACAATCGGTCGCACAGACTTCCCGAGAGGTAATCATGAAGATTTAATCAATCATATCCATAGTAAGCTTTTAGTATTGCCGCCTGAAACGCAAGTTATCCCCGGACACGGCAGATTAACGACTATTTCACATGAAAAACAACATAATCCGTTCCTTTAATTCTAACTTTAGTATGTTTTATGATGTACTCTGTAAAAACTCATTAATTTAATGAAATTCGCTGTTGTAAATAATAGTGCCTCATGTAGTATGGTTATTAATTCGCGAATATGCGGAGTTTCTACAACAAACATAAAGGAAATGGATATGTCTTTAGATTTAGGTAACTTGTTGCAAAGCCAAGGGGGTAATGTGTTGGGTCAATTTTTAACAGCCAACGGCGAGTCTGCTGAAAACAGCACGCAAGCAGCCGGTTTGGCTGTGCCTGCGATTATTGCCGGCTTGGTAAAACATGTGAGCGGCAATACTGCCAACGCTTCAGGTTTGTTGGATTTGATTACTGGTGCAGGTGGTGCGCGTTTGAATACTGCGGTTGCCGACGTGACTACCGGTAACGGTGCGAGCAGCCTGATTGATTTGGGCAAACAATTGCTGCCTAACTTATTGGGTGGTAATGCGCCAAATGTAGCCGACCAAATTGCAGCAGAAAGCGGTATTTCTAAAGCATCTTCAGGTTCATTGTTGGCATTGGCATTGCCTTTGGTATTGTCTGTTTTGCGTGGTAAAGCACAAAGCGACAATTTGAGCGGCGGTCAATTGCTGGGCTTGTTAGGCCAACAACAAGGCTGGTTGTCACGCGTATTGAGCCCGAACATGTTATCGGCATTGGGTATTGGCAGCTTGAGTGGTTTGTTCGGCGGCCTGACTAATGCGATCAGCGGTTTGGGTGCAACTGGCGCAGCGGCAACAGCTTCTACCGCGAATACCTCTGCAGCAGCGGCCGCACCTGTAGTAGCCAAAAAAGGTGGCGCAGGTAAATGGATTGTCTTGGGTCTGGCTGCGTTGGCCGCATTGTTTGCCTTCAAGAGCTGTGGCAACAAACAAGAACCTGCTCCAGCTCCTGCACCGGTTGAAGCAAGCGCCCCTGCTGCATCTGATGTAGCTGTTCCAGTAGAAGAAGCGTCTGCTCCGGTTGAAGTAGCTGAGCCAATGGCGGCCTCTGAAGTGGCAGCGCCTGTAGCTTCTGACACAACACCTGCCGTGGCTTCGGCAACTGATCCTGTGGTTCAAGAAGCAGATTCAGCGGCTCGTGTATTGGTGGAAGATGGCGTAGCCAAATTCTACTTTGCGACCGGTAAAAATGACATTGCCGAAGGTGCAGATGCCATCGTTGCAGAAGTGATTGCTGCCGGTAAAGAAGGCAAAAAACTGGTCATCAGCGGCTTTGCCGACAGCACGGGTGACGCTGCAGCCAATGAAGAATTGTCTAAACAACGTGCTCAAGCTGTTCAAGCCTTCTTTGAAGCACAAGGCGTGGACGCAGCGAATATTGAGTTGCGTAAACCTGAAAACACCACCGGCGCAGTCGGTAATGAGCAAGAAGGCCGTCGTGTTGAAGTGAAAGTTGAAGGTTAATCGAATCAGTGATGATTTGGTGAATTAAATAAAGGCCGTCTGGACGCAAATTGTTCAGACGGCCTCTTTATTATAGTAACGCATCATGCTTATTTAATATTTATTTAAAATATGGCATGAAAATTGCATGGTATATTAAGCAGAAATAAGGTGTTTTTCAATCATTTAGTGAAATTCTAAATAAAACAAGACCTAATAGTAAGATATGTCATCAATCATATCTATACTGTCATGACAATCTTATTGGCATTTTAGGTTATTGTTGAATGAAATTGTTACAAAGTGACAATAAATGTCAGTTTCTGACGATATTGGAAATATGGCACTTTGGTCATTTAGAATTGAAAAATGCCGTATGTCATTTTTTTAAGTAAGCGGCAGCAGCGTAGTGCCGGAATCAATTAAGGCCGTCTGAAAAAAGGCGGTTCGGGAAATCAAAAAGGATTATCTTATGAAAACAAATCAAATCGTTAAAATCGGTTTGTCGTTATTGGCAACCAGCTTGTTGGCAGCATGTGCCACCAAGAGCAACATTACACCGGAAGGCACCACCGACAATCCGGTGTTCCCTAAGCCTTATTCACTGACTTTCAATAACGACCGCGGCACTTTCCCAACTTGGGATGAATTAGACCAAATGCGCCCAGGTTTGACCAAAGACGACATCTACAAAATCTTGGGTCGCCCTCATTACGATGAAGGCATGGTTGGCGTGCGCGAGTGGGATTACCTGTTCCACTTCTATACCCCAGGTGTAGGCGTGGATCCTGACAACACTTCAGGTGTAGAAGGCATCACTACTTGTCAATACAAAGTGATCTATGATAAAAACAAATTTGCCCGCAGCTTCCACTGGAATCCTGTATTCCCTGAAGATGCAGCCTGTCCGCCGCCTGCCCCTAAAGCAGAGCCGCAAGTGATTATCCGCGAAGTAGTGACCACGCCGCAACGCATCCGTCAGTAATGGGATAGAATTTGAAAAAATTTTGGTTAACTACGGCCTTATTATTGGGCTTGAACACGTTTGCCAGCGCCGATGCCGTCAGTGATTACATGAAGCGTAAGAAGGTCATTGTGGATACCGCAAAGGCCGAATTGTGCTTTGCCGATGATAAACAATGTCATCCCGTGCTCATCGGTAAAACCACGCCTAAGGGTACGTTCCCGATGACCATCATGGCCACGAAAAAATCGGGCTATGGTGGAGAGGTAATCGGTTTTAAAGAAGAGCGCGATTTCTTGTTTGCCTTACATCGCGTTTGGTTGGGTAAACCTTCCGAGCGACGCATGGAACGCATTGCTTCGCCATTGGTGGCCGATCGCGTCATGACCAATGGTTGCATCAACGTTACGGACAACGTGTATGAAAAATTGCGTCATTATTTCACTTTAGAAGTGATTTAAGCGAATAGGCCGTTTGAAAAGGATGTTGGGAAACCGACATCCTTTTTTTATTTTGGGATAGAAGAATGGGGGGGCTGAATATTAGAAAGAGTATTTAGGTTGAGGCCTTTGCAAAATCTCCATTTTTGGCGCATTTCTTCGTTATGCGCTGCTCGAAAGCTTGCCTATCTAAGTGATATATCTGCGCTTTCTGTGCTGCTCTCACTTCGAACTGCACTCAAATCTGGGGTTTTGCAAAGGTCTCAGGTTGTCTCGAGAAAAGCTTGCCACACTCGCAGAGTTGGCATAAGCTTTTATCCGTTGATAACCGGAGATGAAAACCATGAAACCGATTGCCGTGTTGATGTATCAAGGTGAGGGAAACGATGAATTACAGGCCTTGTGGCAGGCGGTAAAGTATTGGCAGCAGCAAGGCTTAAGGGTAGCGGGCTTGTTGAATCCGTTGGATGAGAACGGCCAAAAATTGCGCGAACGTGTGCAGTCTTTAACAGATAGCAGGGTATATACCATCATGTATGATCAAGGCTGCACCATCGATGCTTGCCTGCTTGATCCGCGTGGCTTGGCGGCATCCTCGGAAGTTATCCGCGAAGCTTTGCAAACACCGCCGGATATTTTGGTGTTTAACAAATTTGGCCATGCCGAAAGTGAAAACAGCGGTTTGATTGAGGAATATGCGCAAGCCATTGGGCAGGGGATTCCGGTGATTTCGTTGTTGCAGGATAAATACTTGTCGGATTGGCGCGCGTTTACCGATGGCATGGGGGAAGAATTATCTAGCGTGGAAGAGGTTTTGGCTTGGGGAGAACATCACGTTCAAAGCCATAAAGCAGATTGATTAGTGCTTATATTTGTTAGTGGATAACCTTGGGCGTTAATCATACAAAAAGGCCGTCTGAACAATATTGGTTCAGACGGCCTTTTTAATTAAATCAATCAGCCTTCAAACTTTTTGAATACCAGCGTACCGTTGGTGCCGCCGAAGCCGAAAGAGTTGGAAATGGCAACATTGATGTTCAAGTCGCGCGCTTCGTTGGCGCAGTAGTCCAAATCGCAGCCTGCTTCGATGTCTTGATCTTCTAAGTTGATGGTTGGTGGCGATTTTTGATCGTGAATCGCCATGATGCTGTATATGGCTTCCACGCCACCGGCCGCGCCCAGTAAGTGGCCGGTCATGGATTTGGTGGAGTTTACCACTACATTTTTCGCATGTTCGCCCAAAGCCAGTTTTAGTGCTTTGGTTTCGTTGGCATCGCCCAATGGGGTTGAGGTACCGTGTGCGTTGACGTAATTTACGTCAGTCGGGTTCAAACCGGCATCTTTCAAGGCGCGGGTTACGGCCAGTGCAGGGCCTTCTTCGTTTGGTGCGGTGATGTGGTAGGCATCAGAGCTCATGCCGAAGCCGACGATTTCAGCGTAGATTTTCGCACCACGTTTTTTGGCGTGTTCCAATTCTTCCAGCACCAAAATACCGGCACCTTCGGCAATCACGAAACCGTCGCGGCCTTTGTCCCATGGGCGGGAAGCGGCGGTAGGATCGTCGTTGCGGGTCGACAAAGCCTTCATGGCCGCAAAGCCGCCAACACTCAATAAATTGATAGAGCCTTCGGCGCCGCCTGCTACCATCACGTCGGCATCGCCGTATTTAATCAAACGAGCTGCATCGCCGATAGAGTGCGCACCGGTGGTACATGCCGAAACCATGCCGTATGAAGGGCCACGGTAGCCTTTTAAAATAGTCACATGGCCGGCAATCAGGTTAATCAGCGAACCTGGAATAAAGAACGGGTTGATTTTGCGCGCGCCGCCTTCTTGCACGGCAATGCCGGTGGCTTCGATGCTCGGCATACCGCCGATGCCCGAACCGATGATCACGCCAACGCGGTCTTTGTCCAAATCAGGGGTATCGTCCAAACCGGCGTCTTGAATGGCTTGCAGGGCAGCGGCCAAACCGTAGTGGATAAAGGCATCCATGCGGCGGGCTTCTTTGGCGCTGATGTATTCGCCGATGTCGAAATCGCGCACTTCGCCGGCGATTTGGCTGTTGATTTCGGAAGCGTCAAGGCGGGTAATCATGCCGATGCCGCTTTTGCCTGCGAGCAGGTTGCTCCATGCGGTGGCGACGTCGTTGCCGACCGGTGATACTTGGCCGAGGCCTGTGATGACTACTCTTCGTTGACTCATGATAATCTCGCTGTCGTTAATCGGGATTGGTTGACGGTAGGGCAAAATGCCTGTGGGGCCGTCTGAAAATTAGAGTTTTTCTCTAATTTTAAGCATATCTAATAAGGTAAAAGCCCCTGTATGCGGAATCGCAGCAGAGGCCGATGTGTTGGAGAGACTACGGATTAGCCGTTATGGGCAGTGATGTAGTCGATAGCCAATTGTACGGTGGTGATTTTTTCGGCTTCTTCGTCAGGGATTTCGCAACCGAAAGCTTCTTCCAAAGCCATTACCAATTCAACGGTGTCCAATGAGTCTGCGCCCAAATCGTCTTGGAAAGATGATTCGTTTTTCACTTCGGCTTCATTCACGCCCAGTTGTTCAGCAACAATTTTTTTAACTTGTTGTTCGATATTTGACATGTTAGTCGTTCCTTATATGCCTTGCGGCGGGTTTGAAAAAATAAATCGGATGTATTTTACCGAATTCGTTTAGAGTTTTCCATCTAAAAATGCACTTTCTGCATTTTCAGGGAAAGTTTTCATTACGCTGCATATTATCATAGGCTGTTTTTATCCTACAAGCAGCATTTTGTTTTTGTTTGTGATCAAGGAGTTAAGCGGGTAAATTTTACATGAGAACGCCGCTTACAGGCCGTCTGAATGGGGATTTTGCCGTTCAGGCGGCCTTTTTTACTAAAAAACTGTTTAAAAACGTCAGGATACAGGCCAATTCGTCGGCGGAATCTTGTTGCGTGCCGTTGCCGGTGTGGCCACCGTTGTCGGGACAATACAGCCACGATTGCGGGCTGTGGTTGCGCAGTTTGGCGTAAAACTTCAGCGCATGGGCAGGATGGACGCGGTCGTCGCTCAAGCTGGTGGTGATTAATGCCGGCGGATAGCGGTGGCCGTCTGAAATGTTGTGGTAGGGTGAATGCTGCAGCCAGTATTCGTGGCAGATGTCGTATTTTTGCGTGTTGCCGTATTCGTCGGTCCAGCTTGACCCGGCCGATAACAAAGGATAGCGCAGCATGTCGGTCAGCGGCATTTCGCACACCATTGCGCCGAAACTTTCCGGCTGGCGCACAAAAGCAGAAGCCACTACCAAGCCACCGTTGCTGCCGCCTTGCAGGGCGATGTGTTCGGGTGAAGTCAAACCGCGGCGGCTTAAATCGTCAACAATGGCAAGCAAGTCGTCGGTGCTTTTGTGTTTGTGCAAACCTTGTGCAGCTTGGTGCCAATGCGGGCCGAATTCGCCGCCGCCGCGCACGTTGGCCAATACAAACGCATGGCCTTGTTCCAGCCAATATTTGCCGATGCTGCCCAAATAATGCGGCAATTCCGGCACACCAAAACCGCCGTACACATATACCAAAGTCGGCGTATGCGGTTTGAGGCCGTCTGAAACATGTTTGCCGACATGGTAATAAGGAATCTGCGTGCCGTCTGCCGAGCTTGTCCAAAACTGCTTTACTTCAATACCATCGGCGGCAAATTGCTGCGGCTGGCGACGCATGACGGTGAGTTCCATCACATTTAAATCCAGTGCATACAAGGTCAGCGGCGTGGTGAAATCGCTGGCGGCCAAATACACCACATCGCCGCCCCACGGCTGGTCAGTCATTTCCAATGCGCCCATCGGCAGGTGCGGTAATTCGACTTCCTGCCATGCGCCATTGGCAAAACGCCATGCTTTCAGACAGCCTTGTACGTTTTCCAAAGTGCTGGCCACCACAAAACGCTTGGTCGTTTCCACACTTTCCAAGGCTTGCGTGTCATTGGGTGCGAACAATAATTGCGCCGCGCCCAGTTCGCCTTTGTTTAATTTCACTGCCAACAGACTACCGCTCGGATAGCTTTGGTTGGCGCGGTGCCAGTCTTTGCGCAAGGTCAGCATCAAATGGCCGGACAAATAGCCGACCACATCGCAATCTTCCGGCAGATTCAAAGGTTTGGCTTCGCCTTGCGCGGAAACCTGCAAATAGGTTTTGGTGTAAAACCCTTGTGAGGCTTCGATTAAATCAATCGGTGAACCTTGCGGGTCGAGATAGCGCCAAGCATTGACCATCATGCCGTCGTGCCCGATTTGGAACACCGGCGTGCCTTCTTCAAAACTTTGTCCGCGCTCGACCAGCCACACTTCGCGCGGATAGCCCGCTTGCGTGAGCTGGCGCTCGTCCCACGCGGGGCACACCCACACGCTGTGTTCATCGCGCCATGAAATGTGGTTTTTGCCCGCCGGAAAGTGAAAGCCGCCGTCCACCAGCGAGCCTGTAGCCAAATCCATTTCCAAAGTATAGGCGACATCGCCACCGGCGCGGCTCAAGGTCAGCAAGGCCAGATTCGGTTTTCCCGCCAAGTGAGACACGCCGCCGAGGTACACATCGTCGCCCAAAATTTCATCGAAATCGGCCACCGAAAACAGGATTTCCCATTCCGGATAGCCCGAGCGGTAGGTCGCGGCGGTGCACACGCGGTACACGCCTTTCGGGTATTCCGCGTCTTGATGGAAATGGTACATGCGCGCGCGATGCTCTTGGCAAAACGGAATTTGGCGCGTGTCCTGCATTTGCGCCAAAATGCCGTCTGAAAGCGCACGCGTGGCATCGTTTGCCATAAAACGCGCTTGGGTTTCGCGGTGTGCTTCATTGGCGAAACTTTGCGTAGCAGGGGAATCGAGGTTTTCAAAATGTTGGAACGGGTCGGAATGCTGCGTCATGGCGGATAGGCCGTCTGAAAAAGGAAAGGGGCATATTATAGCGCAAAGGGTTGGGGAAAAGTTTCAGACAGCCTTGAGACCTTTGCAAACTCCCCATCTTTGGCACATTTCTTCGTTATGCGCTGCTCGAAAGCTTGCCTATCTAAGTGATATATCTTCGCTTTCTGCGCTGCTATAACTTTGAACTGTACTCAAATCTGGGGTTTTGCAAAGGTCTCAGTCTGATTGTGATGGTGCACTGCGATATTTTAGCCGCCGTTGTAACCGTGCTGTTATAATTGAATTTTAGATTTTCAGCGGTACAGACAAATGGATCTCGAAACCAAACGCCATCAAACCCAAACCATGCTCGACAACGCCGAATTGTTGTTCAGCCAAGAAGAATGCCAAGCCGCGCTGCAAAAAGTGGCCGACGACATCACCCGTGATTTGGGCGACAAATATCCGCTGCTGCTGCCTGTAATGGGCGGGGCGGTGGTGTTTACCGGACAATTGCTGCCGCTGCTGCGCTTTCCGCTGGATTTTGATTATGTGCACGTTTCGCGCTACGGCGACAAATTGCAGGGCGGTAATTTCAATTGGAAACGCATGCCCGATGCCGAGCAAATCCGCGGCCGCCATGTGGTGGTGTTGGACGACATTCTCGACGAAGGCCACACCATGCACGCGATTCAGGAAAAGCTGTTGGAAATGGGTGCGGCAAGTTGTCGTGCGGCGGTGTTTGCCAATAAACTCATCGACAAAGAAAAGCCGACCCAAGGCGATTACGTCGGTTTGGATGTGCCCAACCGCTATGTGTTCGGCTACGGCATGGATGCGGCCGGTTGCTGGCGCAATTTGGGCGAAATTTATCAGGCTGCGCCGTAAAACTTCGCCGTTCACGGCGGAGATATAAGGCGCGGACTGCGTAGCAGTCCTAAAACCGTTGATATTCAGTTAATCAGGCGTTTTCTGCTGTTCAATATACTGCCGAATAATCGTAATCGGCGCACCACCACAGCTACCTGCAAAATAAGACGGCGACCACAACGCACCGCCCCATAATTTTTGTTTGATGCTTGGATAATTTTTCTGTCTAATCATGCGGCTAGATACACCTTTCAAGCTGTTCACCAGTTTTGAAATAGACACTTTGGGCGGATAGTTCACAAGTAAATGAACATGGTCATCTTCGCCGTCAAATTCCACCAGTTGCGCTTCAAAATCGGTGCAGACGCTCTCAAAAATACCGCGCATATCGTCCAAAATTTCTTTTGTGAACACTTTTCGGCGATATTTTGCGACAAATACCAAATGTACATGAAGATTAAAAACAACGTGCCGACCACGTCTTAAATCAGTTTCTTTTTCCATAGACCAAGTGTAAAATTGCTAAAAATTCCATTATCCATGAAATCATGTTAATACTCAAAACATTCAAATTTGAACTGATGCCAAACGGCGAGCAAATCCGCAAAATGAAACAATTTTGCGGTTGTTCGCGTTTCGTATTCAATCGTGCTTTGGCGTATCAAAACGAACAATATCAACAAGATAATTCGTTCAAATTTAGCTACACCAAAATCGCAAATTTGCTGCCTGAATGGAAACGAGAATTAGACTGGCTAAAAGACTGCCACAGCCAAGTTTTGCAGCAAAGTTTGAAAGACTTGGAAAGCGCATTCAAAAACTTCTTTGCCAAACGCGCAGATTTCCCCAAATTCAAACGCAAAGGCGAAAAAGACAGTTTCCGCTTTCCGCAAGGCTGTAAATTGGAGCAGCAAAATAATCGTATCTATTTGCCCAAAATCGGTTGGGTGCGCTATCGCAACAGCCGACACGTTTCAGGCAGCCTGAAAAACGTAACCGTATCGCAAAAATGCGGTAAATGGTTTGTATCTATGCAAACCGAAACCGAGCAGGAAATCGCGCAGCCAAACGGTGGCGAAACTGGGATTGATATGGGTGTTGCCAAATTTGCAACATTGTCCAATGGTCAGTTTTTTGAGCCAATCAACGCATTCAAAACGTTGAAAGGCAAACTAGCAAAACTGCAAAAACAGTTCAAACACAAAACCAAATTCAGCAAAAACTGGCAGAAACTGAAAGCAAAAATCAGCCGTTTGCACCACAAAATCAGCAATATCCGTAAAAACTACCTGCACCAAATCAGCAGCGCAATCAGCCAAAACCACGCGATTGTGTATGTGGAAGATTTGCAGGTGGCGAATATGTCCAAATCCGCTAAAGGCAACGCCGTGCAGCATGGAAAAAACGTTGCTGCCAAATCAAGCTTAAACCGTGCGATTTTAGACCAGTCTTGGTTTGAGTTTCGCCGTCAGTTGGACTATAAGCTGTTGTGGCGCGGTGGGCATTTGGTGGCTGTTCCGCCACAAAATACCAGTCGTTGTTGCCCAGCTTGCGGACATACTGCCAAAGATAACCGTCAAACACAGGCAAACTTTGAATGTGTGCAATGTGGCTATCAAAACAATGCGGATATTGTGGGTGCAATCAATGTGTTAAAGCGCGGTCAAGAGATTTTGGCAGCGCAAAAGTAAAATGAAGTTTCAGGGCAGGACGTGCCCGTAGCGTCTGTGAAGTGAACCGTGCAGTAAGGCGGTCAGCAGCAGAAACCCACCGAAGCGATTTGTGAATGGCTCAATGCCGTTCACAAATCGCCGTAGGAATTCCCTCCCTTCAGGGAGGGAAGGACGTCAAGCTTTGAAGCAGGATTAATAAATAGGCCGTCTGAAAAAAAGCGGTAAAACGACTGTAAACACGTTCAGACGGTCTTGTTTATCTATTTTTCGCAACCATCTCGACACCATAAAAAACCTTATTTCAGGAACGCAAATGATTGGCTTACTTATCATTACCCACGAAACCATAGGCGAAGCCTACCGTGGTCTGACACATCATTTTTTCCCCGAAGGCAGCCCTGAAAACGTGCATATTTTGGGCGCAGAGCCGAACGAAGACCAAGACGACGTGATTAACCGCGCCATTTCTATGATTCAGGAATTTCCGGAAGATTGTGATGGCGTGTTGATTATGACCGATATTTTTGGCGCCACCCCGTGCAACGCCGCCCGCCGCATGGTGCGCGAAGGCAAATCGGCAATTCTCACCGGCCTGAATGCGCCGATGATGATTAAAGCCGTGCAATACGCACCGGCTGCTACCGACCTGACCGCGTTTACCGAAACCGTGAAAGAAGCGGCGATTCGCGGTATTTTTGCGATTACGGCCACGCCGGATGATTTGATGTGCAAAAAAGCGGCAGAGGCCGTCTGAAACGAATTCATCAGACCCGCTGCATCAATAGATTTTTTCAGACGGCCTATGGGTTGAGGCCGTCTGAAAGCGTATAGATAAAAAACAAAAACAGGAAAAGCCATGCTCAAGCAAGAAATCGAAATCATCAACAAATTGGGCTTACACGCGCGCGCGTCGAGCAAATTCACCCAAACCGCATCACGCTTTCAAAGCGAAGTTTGGGTCAGCAAAAACGGCAGCCGCGTCAACGGCAAAAGCATCATGGGCTTAATGATGCTGGCCGCCGCTAAAGGCAGCGTGATTGAAATCGAAGTCGACGGTAGCGACGAAGCCGCCGCCATGCAAGCCTTGGTTGAGTTGATTAACGATTACTTCGGCGAAGGCGAATGATATGAGTATCGTGCTATACGGCGTGGCGGCGGGCAAGGGCATCGCCATCGGCCATGCACACTTGGTGTCGCGTGGCAGCACCGAAGTGCCGCAATATGATATCGAACCGGAAAACATCGAGGCCGAAGTGGCGCGTTTTGATGCGGCGGTGAAAGCCACGCGCAAAGAATTGGAACAGCTGCGCAACGCCATTCCTGAAAACGCGCCGACCGAGTTGGGCGCGTTCATCTCGCTGCACTTGATGCTGCTCACCGACGTGACGCTTTCACGCGAGCCGGTCGATTTGTTGCGCGCACAAAACATCAATGCCGAATGGGCGTTGAAACAGCAAAGCGACAAACTCGCCGCCCAGTTTGACGAAATCGAAGATGCCTACCTGCGCGAGCGCAAGCAGGATATGCTGCAAGTGGTGCAGCGCATTCACAATCATTTGGTCGGCCAGAGCAACGAATTGAATTTGGCCAATAATCCGTTTGAAGACACCATTCTGATTGCGCACGATTTGTCGCCGGCCGATACCGTGTTGTTTAAAGAGCAACACATCACCGCGTTTGTCACCGATGCCGGCGGTCCGACCAGCCATACCGCCATTTTAGGCCGAAGCTTGGATATTCCATCGGTGATTGGTCTGCACAATGCCCGCAAGCTGATTACCGAAAACGAAATCGTCATTGTCGACGGCATCAACGGTATTTTGCTGATTAACCCCGATGATGTGGTGCTGGCCGAATACCGCCGCTTGGAACGCGAATACCGCAGCCACAAGCGCGAGCTGAACAAACTCAAGAAAACCGCCGCCACCACCGCCGATGGCATCAACATCGAATTGCTCGCCAATATTGAATCCGCCGAAGACATCAGAGCCTTACACAACATCGGTGCCGACGGCGTGGGCTTGTTCCGCAGCGAATTTCTCTATCTCAACCGCGAAAATATGCCGTCTGAAGACGAGCAATACGAAGTGTACAGCGGGATTGTGAAAAAGCTCAAAGGTAAAAGTTTAACCATCCGCACCGTCGATTTGGGTGTGGACAAAAATCCGCGCTGGTTCGGACAAAACGCCACGCCCAACGGCAGCCTGAATCCCGCATTGGGCTTAACCGGCATCCGCTTGTGTTTGGCTGAGCCGGTGATGTTCCGTACACAAATGCGCGCCATCTTACGCGCCGCCCAACACGGCCCCGTGCGCATAATGTGGCCGATGGTGACCTCGCTATCCGAAGTGCGCCAATGTCTGATTCACTTGGAAACTGCGCAGAAACAATTGACCGAGCGCGGTGAAGCGTTCGGCGAAGTGGGTATCGGTTGTATGATTGAAATCCCGTCGGCTGCGATGACTGTCGGCAGCATTTTGAAAATGGTCGATTTCATTTCCATCGGCACCAACGACTTGATTCAATATGTGTTGTCGGTCGATCGGGGTGATGATGCCGTCAGCCACCTTTACCAGCCGAGCCATCCGGCGGTGTTGAAAATGATTCAGCACGTCATCCGCACCGCCAACCGCATGGAAAAAAGCGTATCCGTGTGCGGCGAAATGGCCGGCGACACCACTTTCACCCGCGTACTGCTCGGCATGGGCTTGCGCCGTTTTTCCATGAATACCAATAATTTGTTGGATGTGAAAAACATCATTTTGAAGAGCGACACCAATCAGCTTGAGTATCCGATTGCCAAGTTGCTGCGCAATGATGATCCGGAAAAGTCGGAAAAGTTGTTGAAAAAATTGAATCAGATTCCGAACGAGGAATAAAAAACAGGCCGTCTGAATTTCAGACGGCCTGTTTTATGACTATTCTTGAGTCGGAGAATTCGGCACATACGCATCAAAACGCGTGCTTTTGCCTGAATATTGATAAGCCGGTTTTTCGCCGTTGAGAAACTCGCCTAAGCGTGGGCGTTTAACCACCACGCGTTTTTTAGCAATGGCGCGAGCGGTGTTGAGCAGGGCGGCTTCGTCTTGCGCCGTGCCGACCAAGCCATGGAAGTAGGCCATTTCTTTTTTAACGGCTGCGGATTTTTGCCGCTCGGGATACATCGGGTCGAGATATACCACATCGGGGCGGCCGATTTGTTGCGCTAATTGTGGCATCAGTGTGGCTGTATCGCCGAAATGCAGCGTGATGCGTCGGGCAATTTCTGCGGTGTCGGGGTGTTGTAAGGCGCGGTTGAGGCCGTCGTGTAGTAGGCAGGCAACGGCGGGGTGTTGTTCAAAGGTCTGTACGGTTAAGCCCAATGAAGCCAACACAAAGCTGTCGCGCCCCAAGCCGCCAGTGCCGTCCCAGATGGTGGGTTTGCTGGTGTGGTTGACGGCTTTGGCGATGAGTTCGCCACCGCCTTTGGTGCGGCGGTATTGGGCGGCACCACCAACAAAATCGACTTGCACGCGGCCTTTTTCTCCGGCGCGGCAAAGACTGATGCCGTCTGAATCGGCGTAGAGGTATTCGCTGCTGTCGGGCAGTTGGCAGGCAATGGTCAGGTCGAATGTGTGTGCCAGCTCGTTGGCGGAAGTTTGGGCGGATTCGGCAAGGTAAATGCAGGTCATGTGTTCAGACGGCCTTTTTCATACAGAGGCCGTCTGAATGTTTTTCAGACGGCCTGAAGAGATTTCAGACGGCCTATAACATCAAGGCCGTCTGAATGATTTAGTTGATGTCCAAACGCTCCATGCGGTAGCGCATCGAACGGAAGCTGATGCCCAATAGCTTGGCCGCTTGAGTGCGGTTGTAGCGGGTTTGCTCCAAAGCTTTTTGAATGATGTCACGCTCGATTTGGTCAAGATAATCCTGAATCTGCATGGTTCGCGGGTCAAATGGCGGCAAGGGTTCATGGTTTAATGGCGCTTCCGACACAGAATCACTGATGTCTTGCAGAGAAAGACTGTGATGGCCGCGCGGTTCATCATCGGCCGGTGTGTTGTGGATTTGCAGGTCATCCAGTTGGATGACGGTGCCGACGGTGAGGGCAACGGCACGCTCGAGAATGTTTTCCAATTCGCGGAAATTGCCCGGGTAGCTGTAATGCAGCAGGGCTTCTTGCGCTTTGGCGCTGAGCTTGTAGGTTTGGTTGCCGTGGCGGTGTTTGTAGAGCAAATACAGAATCAGCGCGCCCAAGTCTTCACGCATTTCGCGCAATGGCGGCATGTGCAGCGACACCACGTTTAAGCGGTAATACAAGTCTTGGCGGAACGCGCCGCTTTCGACCAGCGCTTCAAGATTTTTGTGGGTGGCGCAAACAATGCGCACGTCAACAAAGCTTTCGCGGGCATCGCCAATGCGACGTACGGCTTTTTCCTGAATGGCGCGTAAGAGTTTTACCTGCATGGCCAAAGGCAGGTCGGCCACTTCGTCGAGAAATAGCGTGCCGCCGTCGGCATGTTGGAAAAAGCCCAAACGGTCTTGCTCGGCGCCGGTAAAGCTGCCTTTTTTGTAACCGAAAAATTCGCTTTCCATCAGGTTTTCCGGAATTGCACCGCAGTTCACCGCGATAAACGGCTTATCGGCACGATCGGATAATTCGTGGATGGTGCGGGCGGCCTGTTCTTTACCGGTGCCTGATTCACCGGCAATGTACACCGGCACTTCACTACGTGCGAGACGGCGGATGAGATGGCGCACTTCAACCATTTGCGGTGAGGTACCCAGTAGGCGTGGCATATCGGCTTCGCCACCCAATTGCGGCGCTTCTTGCGATGGCGTGGTTTCGCCGCTGGAAAAGCGCTCTTTCATGGAACGCAGACTGTCGGGCACGGAAATCGGTTTGTTTAAATCGCGCGATGCCGGTTTGGCGGCAGCAGGTTGCGTTTGGCGTGCCACCATGGCAGCCGACGGTTTGTTTAAAGCGGCCGTTACTGGTGCAGGGGTAGGCTTAACCGGTTGCGGTGCAGGCGGTACTTCGGCATTGTCGGCCACTGTTACCGCCGATTTCACCAGCGAGCGCAGTTGCGACAGGGTAATCGGTTTTTGCAGATAATCGAACGCACCCGCTTTCAGGGCTTCAACGGCCTGATCGGCATTTCCGTAGGCGGTAATCACGGCCACAGGCGTGTCAAGCATCAATTCGTCGATGTATTGCACTACTTCCAAACCCGAACCGTCGGGCATACGCATGTCGGTCAATACCAGCGAATAATCGTTGTTGTCGAGTTTGTCTTTGGCTTGTTCGACACCTTCTGCGGTCTCCACACGCAGCCCCATTTTCATCAGGGTCATTTCCATCAGGTCGCGGATGTCGGCTTCGTCATCGACAACTAAAACGGGGTCTTGCAGCTTACTCATTGCTGTCCTTCGGTAAAATCAGTTCAAAACCGTTCATTTCAGGGTGATAGTGCAGTTGGCCCAAGTTGGCATGTGCCAATTCGCGGGCAACGTATAAACCCAAACCGGTGCCTTGTTTTTCAGTGGTGTAAAACGGCTCGAATAAATGGTTGCGCACTTCTGGTGCGACACCTTTGCCGTTGTCTGCCACCACAATCGAAATGTGCATGCGGCCGCTCGGACGGATTAACACGGTGATGGCGTTTTCGTCCTGACGGCTGTGGCGCCAAGCGTTGTTACATAGGTTCCACATGATTTGCTGCAAATGCATGGGGTCGGACAAGACAGTTAAGTTGGAACCTTCCATGTTCATGCGCAGGCAGCCGATGGCGGCGGGATTGTTTAAGGTAAATTCCTGCTTGAAGCCGAGCCAGAATTTCATCAGGTGGATTGGCTCGCGGCTGATGTTGTCGCGTTTGTTGAGCAGGGAAATGTCTTCCAGCATTTTGTCGATGCGCTGGATGTTGCTGTCGATGATGCCGTAGAGCTTGGCTTTCACCGGATCGATGTCTTCATTGTCTTGCAGCAAATCGCTGGCATGGCGGATGGCCGACATCGGGTTGCGGATTTCGTGCGCCAGATTGGCGGTGAGCTGACCCAATGAGGTCAATTTGGTCGACATCGCTTCGGCCGCCACTTCACGCAAAGAGCGCGCATACAGCATCAGCAATTCGGTTTGCTCCTGAATCAGGGGCACGGCGCGCACGTGCATGGCGTGTTGGAAAATGTGAATGTCGGTTTCAAAGGCTTTGTCGGGCTGGTATTGCCAACGCGATACCAATTCGCCGAACACAAATTCCTGCTGATCCACCGCCAGGCTCGGGAAATAATTTTTCGCTTGTTTGTTAAACAGCCAAACACGCTGACCGGCATCAATCACAATTACCGCTTCTTGCACACGGTTTAACACCAAGCGGTTCAGCCCGCTAATGCGGCGGTAGGCAAGCTGGTGTTTGCTGGCCGATTCGGTGGCCTGCTCAAGATATTTGGCGGCAAACGCCGTCAGCATGGCAACCAGATAGCTGGCGCCAATCAATATGATACAGTTCAGGACACTTTGATTTTGCCATTCCAGCGGTGAGAAGCGGATGCCACCGTCTAAAAACAGCAAAATCACAAACAAAAGCGAGGCATAACCGGCATAAAGCATGGGGTAATGGCCATAACTCAGCAAGCAAGACGTGGCAATAAACGGTAGCACCAAAATGGCAAAACCCGAATTAATTCCGCCGGCGATATACACCAAAATAACCATCATGGAGATATCGACCACCGCGCTGGCATTCGGTAAGTCGAGCGACTGCCATTGCCAATCCGGACGGAATACCGACAGCAAAATCAAAAAAGAATACAACGCCGCCCAGCTGTAAAATTCGATGGTTGGGAATGCCACGTTTTCCAGATTGATGCCGCTGTATGTCCCCAAAACTTGAAAAACCAGTAGCGACAGCACAATCACAATCCGAGCCACATTGATCAGCCCGGGGAGGCGTTCGCTTAAGTTGTCTAATTCCTGATTACTGAATTTTGTCATGTTCAGCACACCTTAAGATACTGTTATTTTTATTAATCATTAGTATGAATGATTCGGCAGCCTGTCGTATGACTGCCGAACTTGCTGTGCCAATCCTGTAGGCACAACGCGTATTACCCAAGAATATCACGATTTGGCATAAAGTGTGATGACATCGGCTAAATCATGCTCGGATTATAAAGAACCTGCACCGAATAATTGTTTCAGACGGCCTGAAAGCGGCAGAGGCTTGCCTTTTTTGCCACGTTTGCCGCTGATGTCGGCCAGTTGAATGCGTTCTTTATAGGTAGCACCGCGTTTGCCTTCGCTCTCGGCGTGGATTTCCGGCGCGGAAACCACGGCAATGTGCGCCAATTGCTCTTTCTCGCCCAAGCTGATGAGCTGCAAGCCACGGCCTTTGGCCATGACTTTGAGTTCGTTGAGCGTAAAGGCGAGCGCTTTGCTTTCTTCCCATAGCGAAGTTTGGCACTCGGCCACCGCCACCACTTTGCAATCCGGATTAATCAGCGACGAAGCATATACCGATACCGGTGGCAACACCGTTTCGGCCGATTCCACGCTCATCACCACTTTGCCTGCTTTTACACGACCGACCATGTCGCCGAGTTTGGCAATAAAGCCGTAGCCGCCGCTGTTGCTCAACAAATAATGCTGATCCGGCAAACCGGTGAGCATGGCGACCACTTCGGCGCCGTTTTGCACGTCCACCAAAGATGCCACTGGTACACCGTCACCGCGGCCGCCCGGGATTTCCGAGGCATCTAAGGTGTAGGTACGGCCTTGTGAGTCAAGCACTACTACCGGCCATACGGTGCGGCTTTCCAAGGTTTGCTTCAAACCGTCACCTTCTTTGAACGTGGTTTGCGCCAAATCCAAATTGTGGCCGACGCGGCTGCGTATCCAGCCTTTTTTCGACAAAATCAGCGTCACCGGCTCATCGGCGGTGGTTTGCGTCAGCGTGGCGCGGCCGGCTTCTTCGACCAAGGTGCGTCGCTCGTCGCCAAATTGTTTCATATCAGCTTGCATCTCTTTAATGATGAGCTTTTTCTTTTCGTTTTCATCGCCGAGTAGCAGGTTCTTCAGACGGCCTTCTTCTTCGCGCAGTTCGGCCAGTTCTTTTTCCAGCTTGAAGCCTTCCAAGCGCGCAAGTTGGCGCAGGCGGATTTCGAGAATGTCTTCTGCTTGGATTTCGCTCAAATCAAATGCCGCCATCAAATCGGCTTTCGGTTCGTCTGATTCGCGAATCACCCGAATCACTTCGTCAATGCTTAAGAAAACTTTCAGACGGCCTTCGAGAATGTGCAGGCGCTTTTCCACTTGGGTCAGGCGGAATTTCAGACGGCGTGTTACGGTTGTTACGCGGAATTTCAGCCATTCCTGCAAGATGGTTTTCAGGTTTTTTTGTGCAGGGCGGTTGTCCAAGCCCATCATCACCAAGTTGACCGACACATTGCCTTCCAAAGAAGTTTGCGCCATCAGCGTGTTCATAAACGCATCCGGCTCGATGCGGCTGGATTTCGGCTCGAACACCAAGCGCACGGGATGCTCGCCGTCGGATTCGTCGCGCACTTTTTCAATCAAATCCAGCATCAGTTTTTTGGTATTGAGCTGATCTTGGTTGAGCTGTTTTTTACCGGCTTTCGGCTTCGGATTGGTTTGTTCTTCGATTTCGGCAAGAATTTTGGCGGCGTTGGCATTGGGCGGCAACTCGGTCACAATCGCCCGCCATTGGCCACGCGCCAGTTTTTCGATTTCATAACGCGCACGCACGCGTACGCTGCCTTTGCCGCTTTCGTAAATCTGCTGTAAATCGGCGGCAGGGGTGATGATTTGGCCGCCGCCGGCAAAGTCGGGTGCGGGGATGTAATCCATCAAATCAGCGGTTTCCAGCGAAGGTTTCTTCAGCAGGGCAATCGCTGCTTTGGTGACTTCGGTAAGATTGTGCGACGGAATTTCAGTCGCCATGCCCACGGCAATACCGCTGGCACCGTTGAGCAACACCATCGGCAATCGGGCGGGCAGGTGGATGGGTTCGTCAAACGCGCCATCGTAGTTGGGAGTGAAATCGACCGTGCCTTGATTGATTTCGCTTAACAATAATTCCGCAATCGGCGTCAAACGCGCTTCGGTGTAACGCATGGCCGCCGCACCGTCGCCGTCGCGCGAGCCGAAGTTGCCGATGCCGTCAATCAACGGATAACGCAGCGTGAAATCCTGTGCCATGCGCACCATCGCTCCATACGCCGAACTGTCGCCGTGTGGGTGGTATTTACCCAAAATCTCACCGACCACACGCGCCGATTTCACCGGTTTGGCGCCGGCGGTCAGACCCATGTCGCGCATGGCATAAAGGATGCGACGCTGCACCGGTTTCTGGCCGTCTGAAACTTCAGGCAGCGCGCGGCCTTTGACCACGCTCATGGCATATTCCAAATACGCGCGTTCGGCATATTGGCCGAGAATCAGATGGTCGGATTGGATAGGGGAAACAGGGATTTGCTCGTTCATGGTGCGGCTAAAATAAGAGTGAAATTCAAGCGCCGTATTGTAAAGCAAAACGGTGTTTCTTGCTGAAGTTTGCAAAGGCCTTTACTTGATAGGCCGTCTGAAACCTAGCAGATTCTGTTATACTCAAACGTTAATTACAGTCGTTTAAAATAGAAATCAAACAAGGCGACAGCAACCGCCGTGTACACCGAGTACATCAGGGCGCTGGCAACGCAGTATGATTTTTATTTTAAACGACGATATAAAACCGTTACCTAAAAAGGATCATCATGAGCACGCTTTTCCCAAACGCGACTTTACGCGACCGCGCCCCTTTCCGTTTCGACATCGTCGGCAGCTTTTTACGCCCTGACGCCTTGAAAAAAGCCCGCAGCCAATGCGCCTGCGGCGAGTGTTCGACCGACGAATTACACCAAGTGGAACACGCCGAAGTGAGCCAATTGGTGGCCAAAGAAAAAGCAGTCGGCCTGCCAAACGTAACCGACGGCGAATTCCGCCGCACATGGTGGCACTTGGATTTCCTGTTTGAATTGTTGGGCGTGGAATTGGTAGAAGCAGAAGAATACAGCACCCAATTTCAAGCGCACATGCGCCCGATTACCTTGAAAATCACCGACAAAATCGAATTCCCGAAAGTGCATCCGTTCATCAACCACTTCAAAGCCCTGAAAGCCGAAGCGGGTGATTATCCGGTGAAATTCACCATTCCGTCGCCAAGCATGCTGCACCTGATTACCTGCGTGCGCACGCCGAATCCGCAATTGATTGAGCGTTACCAAGACAACGAAGAATTGTTGTTTGCCGACATCACTCAAGCCTACATCGATGCGGGTAATGCGCTGTATGCCGAAGGCTGCCGCATTTTGCAATTGGACGACACTTCTTGGGGCGAATTCTGCTCGGAAGAAAAACGTGCCAAATACGAAGCACAAGGCTTGGATTTGGACGACATCGCGCGTAAATATGTGAAAGTGTTGAACGACATCCGCGCCGCTTTGCCGCAAGACATGGCCGTAACCATGCACATCTGCCGTGGTAACTTCCGTTCGACTTGGTTCTCCAGCGGCGGTTATGAGCCGGTAGCGGAAATCTTGTTCGGCGGCTGTAACGTTGACGGCTTCTTCTTGGAATACGACAGCGACCGCGCCGGCGATTTCAAACCATTGCGCTTCATTAAAGACCAGCAAGTCGTGTTGGGTTTGATTACCTCAAAATCTGGCGAACTGGAAGCCAAAGAAGAAATCATCGAGCGCATTAAGGAAGCCACACAATATGTTGACATCAACCAATTGTGCCTCAGCCCGCAATGCGGTTTCGCTTCTACCGAAGAAGGCAATGAATTGACCGAAGAAGACCAATGGAAAAAATTGGCACTGATTCGCAGCATTGTTGATGAAGTGTGGGGCAGCAAATAATCTTAGTATCGTGAAAGATGATTGAGATATGGAAAGGCCGTCTGAACGTAAAGGGTTCAGACGGCCTTGCTTATAAAAACCTAAACCTTAAGGCTGGTAATACGTTGCTGAGCCCGGACCCACCGGCCAGCCCAATACGAACACCCATACATAAAACAAAATCATCCAGCCGATGGCAAAGACAATCGAGTAGGGCAGCATCAGCGAAACCAAAGTGCCCACGCCCGCATCTTTTTTGTAGCGGATGGTGATGGCTAAGGTCAGGCTGAAGAAAGGCATCATCGGCGTGATAATGTTGGTCACCGAGTCGCCGATACGGTAGGCCGCCTGAATCATTTCCGGCGCGTAGCCAGCCAACATCAGCATCGGCACGAAAATCGGTGCGGTGACCGCCCATTGCGCCGAAGACGAGGCAATCATCAGGTTAATCATGCCGCAGATGATGACGAAAAAGACAAACAGCAAGCCGCCGCCCAAGCCGATTTCTTTCAGGAATTCAGAGCCTTTCACCGCCAGAATCGGGCCTAGGTTGCTCCAGCCGAAATAAGCCACGAATTGCGACACGAAGAAGATCAGGGTCAGGTAAATCGCCATCGAGCGCATGGAGCTGACCATGCCGTCCACTACGTCGGAGCTGGTTTTCAAGGTGCCGGCGACTTTGCCGTAAGCCAAGCCGGAAAGGGCAAAGAACACGAAAATCAACGCCACAATGCCCGACATCAACGGCGAATTCATCAAATCACCGGTTTCCGGATTGCGCAGCGGTGCGCCTTCGGGCAGACTGGCGGCGGCAATCAAACCGAGCAACACCAAAATCGTGGCAAAAGCCGCCCACAAACCTTTTTTCTCTTGCGCGTTCAGTTGCTCAATGCTCATGCTTTCCGCACTACCGTCACCTTCGGATTTGTCATAAGCGCCTAAGCGCGGCTCAATTAATTTATCGGTAATCAGAAAACCAAGACCGGCCACCAAGAAGGTGCTGACTGCCATAAAATACCAGTTGGCTTGCGCGCCGACCAAATAATCCGGTGCAATCAATTGCGCAGAAGATTGAGTGATGCCCGACAAAATTGGGTCAACCGTGCCGATTAACAAGTTGGCGCTGTAGCCGCCCGATACGCCGGAAAATGCAGCGGCAATACCGGCCAAAGGATGGCGGCCGAGCGAGTAGAACACCATTGCAGCCAAAGGAATAATCACCACATAGCCCAGTTCCGCTGCGATGTTGGACATCACGCCCGCGAACACGACTGCCAAGGTCACCAAGCGTTTCGGCGCATTCAATACGATGGCGCGCATGGCTGAGGAAATCAAGCCGGATTTTTCCGCTACGCCCACACCGAGCAAGGCCACCAAGGCCGTGCCCAAAGGGGCGAAGCCGGTGAAGTTGCTCACCAGATGGGTGACGATTTTGGCCAAGCCTTCGCCATTGAGCAGGTTAATCACACGAATCATGCCGTCTTCGGCGCGGCCTTTGGTGCCTTCAGGGCGCGGGTCAATCACGCTCACGTCAAAATACGCACCCACTGCCGACAAAATCAGCAGCGCGATAATCAAGGCTAAAAACAACACCACCGGATTGGGCAGAATATTGCCCAGCCTCTCCACGATGTTGAGAAAACGGTTAATGCCCGTTTGTTTGTTCGCTTGCGCCATACATCCTCCTTTGTGAAATCAATATTTCAGCTATTGTATGTGAAATTTCGTAAATTGCTAAATATCAGGAAGTTATTAATGCGCGTTTTTCGGGCATAAGAAAAGGCCGTCTGAAACACATTTACCTAAGGGCTTATTCGGTAAGTGTTTCAGACGGCCTGATATGACCATTAATTAATTGCGTACAACCAACACATCGGCTTTGGCGTGTTCAATAATGTAGCTGGCGCACGAGCCAATCATCAAGCGCTCGAATGCGTTCAAGCCGGTGGCGCCGGTCACAATCAAGTCCACTTTCTCTCGCGCCGGAATATCAACGGCGAGCAGGGCTTTCGGGTTGCCTTTTTCAACAATGCAAATCACATCAGTGCAGCCTGATTCCACGCAGCGCTTGGCGCAGCCGTTGACCAATTCTTGCGCCTGATCCTGAAACTTGATTTGTGTGCCGTCGTCAAATGCTGCCGCTCGGTAGGATTTGATTTCTTCAACGATGTGAACAATCGTCAGGCGTGCGCCGTTGCGTTGGGCGATGGCGGTGGCTTTGTTCAAGGCTGCTTCTGCTTGTGGCGAACCGTCGATACCGACCAAAATGTTTTTATATTCGTTCATACGTCATCTCCTTGGTAAACGTGAAAAGGTAAATGTCTCAAAGTGTTTTTCTTCAGCTTGTTTTTATCATAATCAGATTCAGACGGCCTCTCATTGATTTAAATCTAAACTCCGGCCGATTTCTACTGCAAAATCGGTTTTTTTGGATAGGCCGTCTGAAAAACATCGGCTGATTATGCAAACTACACCTGAATTCAGGTGCAGTCGGATAACGGAATAATCGCTTGGATTATTCAGTGCGCACCACCAAGACATCGGTTTGCGCATTTTGAACAATATATTCAGAAGATGAGCCGACCAACATGCGCTCCAAAGCATTCAGGCCGGTTGCGCCCAAAACAATCAGGTTGATGTTTTCACGCTGTGGAATGTCTTCCGATAAAAGCAGCTTTGGATTACCGGTTTGCAAAACCAAATCCACTTCGGCAACACCTTGTTGACGTGCATGCTCGGCATAATCGTTCAACATGGTTTTGGCTTCGGTTTCAAGCTGCTCATAGACGTTTTGCGTGAGCAGCGTGGTGTGCTGCATCAGCGATTGATCGAGAATATGCGCAATTACCAAGCGCGAATGGTTACGCAGGGCAATGGCCACGGCTTTGTGAAAGGCTTTTTCTGCTTGTGGGGAACCATCGATGGCGACAAGAACGTTGCGGTATTCGAGTAACATGATATTGTCTCCTTTTTTGTTGTCAGACACTATGGGCCATTGTTATTATCTGTTTTCATTTTTAGTATAGTGCCGAGCAGCAATAGGGGCGTAGTGTATTTACACTTATTTTCATGTTTATATTGATTTCAATTACTTATCATTTTAATTTCATCAAGTTTGAACGATGACTACGCCAGCGCAAAAAGAGCAGACAAAAAAAACCATTCATACCAAGGGAGAAGTATGAATGGCCAATACATTGCGGGAAAACGTCTTACTTGCTGCACTGCCCAAAAGGGATAAAAGAGCAGTGTGTGTCAGCACGAATAATTTTACTATTCTGAGTGTTAAATACTGTTAAGAAGTGAAATTATTTTAATAAATTGTCTAATTTAAGCGAATATTAAAGTTAGATAAAAGACTTTATTGATTCTGGCGTATCCAAGCTAGCCATTTATTGAACACATTTGGCTCAAGCGCGGCGATGACCGAGCGTTTGAATACATGCTCGCCACTCCAAAACGCATCACCTTCTAAAGTATCCAAGCAGCCGCCTGCTTCTTCAAAAATCAGCGCACCGGCAGCATAATCCCACAATTTCTGCCCGCCGTGCACATACACATCATAGCGGCCGCAAGCCAGATAGCACCAATCCATCGTGCTGCAGCCCATGCTGCGGCTGGCGCCAACTGGGGAGAGCGTGCTCATGCGGCTGGTGAGTTTGCCCGAGCGCAGGTATTTGATTTCCACACCGGCAATCGATTCTTTTAAGTTTTTTTCTACCAAGCGCAAGGGCAAACGAGTGCCGTTTAAAAATGCACCGTTGCCGCGTTCGGCATAAAAGCATTCTCCGCTAACCGGATTATAAATCACGCCCAATTGCGCGCGCCCGTTTTGAATATAGGCCACGGAAATGGCAAAATGCGGCAGGCCGTTGATGAAATTATTGGTGCCGTCGATGGGATCGACCACCCACAAGCCGCTTTCCGAGTGCGCCTTCCACAAACGGATTTGCTCTTGAGTGGTCATTTCTTCGCCCATCATCGGGCAATCAATGATGAGTGGTAAGCCTGCAGCAAATGCGGTTTGCGCTGCCAAATCGGCTTCGCTGAGCATGGAGCCGTCAACTTTTCGGCTGGCCGGCGTGTTGAGAAAACGAGGCATCACTTCCGTTTGCGCGACGTGACGAACCAGTTTTTGCAATCGGTGTAACAATTTTTGTCCTTAAATAGCAGAGGTCGCTTAAAATAGCGGTACCGCGTTGGCCAAGTGACCCATGCCGGTATCGCGTTTGCCCGAATGCAGCTTGGCCACTTCGGTCTGTTTGACACATTATATACGTTAATAATCCTGAAAACTATGCCCCGTTTTTATCTTACCGATTCGATTGCTTCAGGCCAAATCCTTGACCTGCCTGATAATATTGTGCGCCATCTGAATGTGTTGCGCTTGAAACATGAAGAAGAGATTGTTTTATTTAACGGCAACGGTTATGCTTATCCTGCCCGCTTGCTTGATTTGGAAAAGCGCCGCGCCCGCGCCGAAGTCTTGCGTGAAGAACATACCGACAACGAATCGCCGCTCAATATTACCTTAATCCAATCCGTTTCCAGCGGCGAGCGCATGGATTTTACCCTGCAAAAAAGCGTGGAATTGGGTGTAAGCGAGATTCAACCTGTGATTAGCGAACGCACCACCGTGCGCCTACAAGGTGAGCGCGCCGATAAAAAAGTTGAGCGCTGGCAGGAAATCGTGATTTCCGCCTGCGAGCAAAGCGGCCGCAATATTGTGCCAAAAGTGTTACCACTGATTTCTTATCGTCAGGCTTTACAGCAGATGCCGTCTGAAAAAACCAAATTATTATTAAGCTTAAACCGCGCGCAAAAGCTAAACCAAATCCAACCCTCTTCAGACGGCCTGATTTTTATGGTCGGCCCTGAGGGCGGCTGGAGCGCTGCCGAAGAAGAGCAAGCCTTTGCCGCCGGTTTTCAATCCGTTACCCTAGGTCCACGCGTGTTGCGTACCGAAACCGCTTCTCTAGCGGCCATTGCAGCCATGCAGACGCTGTGGGGGGATTTTGTGTAGGTGAGAATTAATAGAAAAGGCCGTCTGAAACTCATGGTTTCAGACGGCCTTTAGTTTTAATCATTAAAACCTTATTCGCTCAATAAAGCAATATCGGCCACGGCATTCATTTGTTCGGCCAATTGGTTCAGCAGATTTAAGCGGTTTTGTTTGATAGCGGCATCGTCGGCCATCACCATCACGCCGTCGAAGAAGGCATCGACTTGCGGTTTGATGGCGGCTAATTCGGTTAAGGCCGTCTGAAAATCGCCTTGGGCAACAGCGGCGGCAATTTTCGGTTGCAAATCGCGTGCAGCGGCAAACAAGGCTTTTTCTTCGTCTTGCTGCAACAGGCTTTCGTTGACGGCGCCCAGTTCGGCATCGGCTTTTTTCAGCAGATTTTGTACGCGTTTGTTGGCGGCGGCCAGCGCGGCAGCTTCCGGCAGCGCTTTAAACGCGGCCACCGCTTGCAGCTTGGCTTCCACATCGTTCAGGCGGCTTGGATTTTTCGCCAATACGGCAGCCACGATGTCTTGCGGGTAGTCGTTTTGCAACAATACCGCCAAACGCGCCTGCATAAATTCGGCCACTTCAGACGGCGTGTCGGCATTGAGCAAACCTTGCGGGAATACGGCAAAGGCCGTCTGAACCAGCTCGTTCACGTCCAAATCGTTTTGCATCACCATGCGCAAAATACCTAAAGCCGAGCGGCGCAGGGCGTAAGGGTCTTTGTCGCCGGTCGGAATCAGGCCGATGCCCCAAATGCCAACTAAAGTTTCCAGCTTGTTGGCTAATGCGGCGGCAGTAGCGACTTTGCCTTCCGGCAACGCATCGCCGGCAAAACGCGGCTGGTAGTGTTGCTCGATGGCGTTGGCGATTTCTTCGCTTTCGCCGTCCAAGCGGGCATAGTATTTGCCCATTGTGCCTTGCAATTCAGGGAACTCGCCCACCATTTCGGTAACCAAGTCGGCTTTCGACAAGCGGGTCGCGCGTTCGGCAGCGGCAGCATCCGTGCCCAAACTTTCGGCGATGTGGCGGCTGATGGCCGCTAAACGCTCGATACGCTCGGCTTGGTTGCCCAGTTTGTTGTGGTAAACCACTTGCGAGAGCTTAGGCAGGCGGCTTTCCAGCGTGGCTTTTTGGTCTTGCTGATAGAAAAATTCGGCATCGGCCAAACGCGCACGCAATACGCGCTCGTTGCCGGAAATAATGTGCGACGGATCGGCAGCTTCAAGGTTGGATACCAACAAGAAGCGGTTCATCAGCTTGCCCGAAGCGTCTAACAGTGGGAAGTATTTTTGGTTTTGCTGCATGGTCAGAATCAAGCATTCCTGCGGCACGGCCAAGAAATGTTCTTCAAAACCGGCTTCCAATACCACCGGCCATTCCACCAATGCGGTGACTTCATCCAATAAGCTGTCGTCGGCCGCTACGGTGGCGTTCAGACGGCCTGCCTGTTCGTTCAATGCCGTCTGAATTGCATCCTTACGCTCGGCAAACGAAGCAATCACTTTGCCTTCGGTACGCAGTTGTTCGGCATAGCTGTCGGCCTGTTGAATGGTGATCACGCCGTCTGAAAGGAAGCGGTGGCCCAAAGTGGTGTTGCTGCTTTGCAAGCCCAAAACGCTTGCGTTTACTACATCCGCACCGTGTAGCACAATCAGGCTGTGCACCGGACGCACAAAGGTAAAGGTGCTGCCCCAGCGCATCACTTTCGGAATCGGCAGCTTTTTCACCGCCTGATTGATGATGTCGTCGAGCAGGGAAGACAAAGGCTGGCCGGTTTGGGTAAATTCATAGGCAAACACGTCTTGCTTGCCGTCGTGAATCACTTTCAAATCTTCAATTTTCGCCCCCGCACCGCGTGCAAAACCTTCCAAAGCCTTGGTCGGCGCACCGTCTTTCATGCCGTTGGTGACGGCAGGGCCTTTTTTCACAATCTGCTGATCAGCTTGAACAGGCTTCACGTTTTTCACCTGCACAGCCAAACGGCGCGGCGAAGCATAAGCGGTTACGGCGGTTTCACCGTCAATCAGTTGCGCTTTTTCCAAGCCTTCGGCAATGGAAGCGGCAAAATGGTTGCCCAGATTATTCAGGGCTTTCGGTGGCAATTCTTCGGTTAAGAGTTCGATTAAGAGGGTTTGGGTCATTGCATGCTTTCAATCAATAATTGAACGACGGCGCTTCAAACAGACCGTCTGAAAATAGGGTTTGCCCAGTAAAAATATGGGCTTGATTATACACAAAGTTACAAGGGAAATTAAGCGGAGCAAGGCGATGGCTTACTCTGTGTTTTCATAGTGGACAGGGGCAGTGTTATTCAGCATTTTGTGGCATATGCTGTAATGCGGCATAGTAGCCTTGTTTTGCCAACAATTCCGCATGGTTGCCTTCTTCAATAATTTTACCGTCATCCATGACGATAATGCGGTCGGCTTGTTCAATCGTGCTCAAGCGGTGGGCAACGATAATGCTGGTTCGGCCGTGCATCAGGTTTTCTAAGGCTTGTTGTACTAAGCGTTCGGATTCGTTATCCAATGCGCTGGTGGCTTCGTCCAGCAGCAGAATTGGTGCATCTTTAAGTATGGCGCGAGCGATGGAAACGCGTTGTCGTTGGCCGCCGGAAAGTTGGCTGCCGTTGGCGCCGATGGTTTGATGTAAGCCATGTGGAGAGTTGTGTACCAAATCTTTCAGATTGGCGGCTTCGAGTGCAGCCATGACTTCCGCTTCTGTGGCTTCGGGGCGGCTGTAACGAACATTTTCCAATAGCGTGTCGTCAAACAGGAATACATCTTGCGATACAAGTGCAAATTGGCTGCGCAGATTAGTCAATTGCACATCAGCAATATTGATGCCATCGAGATAGATTACCCCTGAGCTTGGCTCGACAAAACGTGGTAGTAGGTTGATGGCAGTCGTCTTGCCGCTGCCGGAGCGGCCAACGAAAGCAACACGTTCACCGGGGTGGATGTCAAGATTGAAATTGTCAAGCGCTTTATGACCTTCTTCGGTGTAGCGTACATCAATATGATCGAATTTCAGACGGCCTTGTACATTAGACAAGGTGTGTTTGCCTGTGTCGTTTTCGGGTTTTTCATCTAAAAACTGGCAGACATTATCTGCGGCGAGAAACATGGTTTGCATGGGGATGCTGATGTTGGCCAAGTTTTTAATCGGCGAGAGCATTTGCAGCATAGCCACAATAAAAGCCATAAATTCACCGATGGTGGTGTAGCCTTGTTGGCTTTGCCATAAAGCGATGAAAATCACCACGGCTAGGGCAAATGAGGCAATGAGTTCGCTAAAGGGCGAACGGGCGGCAGTAGCTTGGGTGATTTTTTTGCCTAAGCGTACGATGGTATGGTTGACATCAGCAAAGCGGCTTGAAGCCTGTTTTTGGCCACCGAACAGTTTCATCACGCGGTGGCCTTGATGTACTTCTGTCACCACATTATTGAGCTTACCAATACTGAGTTGCGCGCTGGCGATGATGCTTTTGAGGCGGTTGCGGTAATAGCGTGAAAGCAATGACAAAAGCGGGAACATCAGCAATACAATTAAGGTCAATTGCCAGTTAAGATACAGCAATACGCATACCAAACCGATGACGATTAAGGTATCGCGGGTAAGAGTGATGAACACATTGCTGGCGTTGCTGATGGATTGTTCGGCCATCTGAACCATGCTCATCAAGACGGTACCGGATGGATTTTTTTGATGGTAATCTGAAGAAAGGGTGAGCATGTGTTGGAACATGTCGCGGCGGATATGGCTTACAGCCATCACCGATACCCATGTCATCAGATAGGTACTGGCGAAGCGGCAGATGCCGCGAATCAAGACAATCACGATCAGAAACAGCGGAACCGTCCAAACTTTATTTTCGGTGCCCCAAATCATGTGGTTAAACTGGTCTTTCCAGTTTTGCACAGTGGCTACAATGCCACTGGCGGCATTTAATTCCGGCGGTGCGCTGGGAGCAGCAAAGCCTTGATTGACCAAAGGTGCGATAAAGGCGGCCAGATAGCTTTCGGTGGCGGCCACACCGACAATGGCCAGCAACGACCAAATAATGCGCGCTTTGTAGGGCTTCACATAAGTGAGCAGGCGCATGAAATTGTGCGTGTCGGCTTTGGTGAAGAGACCGAAGGTGAGTTTTTCTATCATAGGGCACTTTTAGTGGGTAAAGCTTTGTCGCCTAAATGCTTTCAGACGGCCTGTTTAGACTAGCGGGTTATGGCTTGATTGGATATGTTTAGCAAACAAACATACCGGATTTAAATTTCAGACGGCCTTTGTGATGGAATCAAGGCCGTCTGAAATTTTTATGCTGCTTTGTTTTTAATCAATGGGAAGCCTAATTGCTCTCGGCTTTCCACGAATTTTTGTGCCACGATGCGGCTCAAGGTGCGGATGCGGCCGATGTAGGTGGCACGTTCGGTCACGGAAATGGCGCCGCGGGCATCAAGCAGGTTGAAGGTGTGGCCGGCTTTCAATACCAATTCGTAAGCTGGCAGGGCAAGGCTGGTGTCGTCGATATCCAGCAGGCGTTTGGCTTGCGCTTCGTAGTCGTTAAACTGGCGCAGCAGCCATTCAGCATCGCTGTATTCGAAGTTGTAGGTGGATTGTTCCACTTCGTTTTGGTGGTACACGTCGCCGTAAGTGACGGCTTGGCCGTCGGGCGTGTGTGACCAAACCAAGTCGTACACGTTTTCTACGCCTTGCAGATACATCGCCAAGCGCTCGATGCCGTAGGTGATTTCGCCCAATACCGGTGAGCAATCAATGCCGCCGACTTGTTGGAAATAGGTAAACTGGGTGACTTCCATGCCGTTGAGCCATACTTCCCAGCCCAAGCCCCATGCGCCCAAGGTTGGGTTTTCCCAGTCGTCTTCAACAAAACGGATATCATGTACTTTCGGATCGATGCCCAGTTCGCGTAATGAGTCGAGATACAAATCTTGAATATCGGCCGGTGCCGGTTTCAGGGCAACTTGGAATTGGTAGTAGTGTTGCAGGCGGTTGGGGTTGTTGCCGTAGCGGCCGTCTTTCGGGCGGCGGCTCGGTTGCACATAGGCGGCATACCAAGGCTCAGGGCCGAGTGCGCGCAGGCAAGTAGCAGGGTGGCTGGTGCCGGCGCCGACTTCCATGTCGAAAGGTTGGATTAGGGTGCAGCCTTTGTCGGCCCAGAATGTTTGCAATTTGAAGATGATTTGTTGGAAAGTCAGCATGGCTTTTGTTATTCAGATAATCGAAAGGCTTTATTTTACTGTTTTGATGAGGTTTTGAATAGTTTTGTCCGTCGGTATCCGCGGATTTTTCAGACGGCCTTGTATGATTATCGCGATTGTTGGCGACAGCGGCATTTAAGATCAGAGAAGTTGCGTTACAAATACGGCTTTTTAGGTATAATGGCGGCTGAATGCTTTTTAATGGTTTAACTTAAAAGAGGAAATAGAAGATGTCGGATAATGACAATCACAAAGAACAACGTCTGGGTTTATGGATTGCCGGTGGCGCCGCAGCTTTGGCAACGGTTGTAACCTTGTTCCTTTCTGTTTGGGGTTGGGAAACCGGTAAAATTGAAGGTTCGCCAAATTATGGCCAAACTGAAATGGCGGCGCATGATCATGCTGTTGCAGCGCATGGCGCGGCGCATAATCTTGCCGATGACGCGGCTGCGGTATTTGTGGAAAACGGTATCGTAAAATTCTACTTTGCGACCGGTAAATCCGATTTGGCTGCCGGTGCACAAGAAGCATTGAAAGATGTATTGGCTGGTGTGAAAAACGGTCAAAAAGCGGTGGTGTCCGGTTTTCACGATTCAACCGGTAATCAAGCGTTTAACGAGCAATTGTCTAAAGACCGTGCCTTGGCGGTAAAAAATGCCCTGATGGGCTTTGGTGTGGCGGAACAGCAAATTGAATTGCGCAAGCCAGCAGATACCGAAGGCAGCGGCAGCAATGCAGAAGCGCGCCGAGTGGAAGTAGTGCTGGAATAAAGCCGATTGTTTGAAGACAATTGATAATGCCGTCTGAAAAGTTTCAGACGGCATTTTTCATGAGTGGGACTTTCTAGATTCTCCAGCAGGTTTGCTAATATCCAGTAAAGATGATGCATGATTGCTAAAGGCCGCCTGACACAATAAGCATAAAAAAGCCTTATGCAATGCATAAGGCTTTTTGATTTGGTGGGTGATGACGGAGTCGAACCGCCGACATTCTGCTTGTAAGGCAGACGCTCTACCAACTGAGCTAATCACCCGTATTAATAAAAGCACCGAGTTTCGGTGCTTTTTTATATTGGCGCGGCGGACGGGGCTCGAACCCGCGACCCTCGGCGTGACAGGCCGATACTCTAACCAACTGAGCTACCACCGCGCAAGTAATTGTGTTGCCACAACTACAAGAAACTTGGTGGGTGATGACGGAGTCGAACCGCCGACATTCTGCTTGTAAGGCAGACGCTCTACCAACTGAGCTAATCACCCGAAAGATATTGATGACCTCAATATCTGAAAAAGGTTTGGCGCGGCGGACGGGGCTCGAACCCGCGACCCCCGGCGTGACAGGCCGGTACTCTAACCAACTGAGCTACCACCGCGCAAGCAATTGTGTTGCCACAATTGCAAGAAACTTGGTGGGTGATGACGGAGTCGAACCGCCGACATTCTGCTTGTAAGGCAGACGCTCTACCAACTGAGCTAATCACCCATTGACGCAAAACTGCGAAGACGCTATTAAATCAAAAATCGTTATTTTACGCAAGTTTTATTTTTGCATAATCAAGCTTCTCCTTGCAAACTCCAGTTTTCAAAAGAAATAATTTTATCTTGCGGGCCTGCAACAACTAAGATGTCGCCGGAAGCTAAAGTGAAGTTCGAATCAAAATCTTCAATCCGGCTGGCGCTGCGGCGGACGAATAATAATTTGATGCCCAAATCGGCCAAAGGCAAATCACGCACAGGGTGGTCGATGGCGTAGGCTTCACCGGTTAGTGCAAAGGCATGGCGGCAGATGTGTTTGTGTTCTTCAGAGAAAATGGTTTCGTCATCGCTGCCGACGAATAAGTCCTCTAAAAAGGCATAACCGTTGCGGCGGATATTCATGATGGTTTGATGCACATGGTTGTAGGGTGAGCCATTGGCCAACATGGCATAGCTGGCTAAGGCCAAACTGGTTTCTTTGGTATCGGAAACGGCTTCTTCTACGCCCATTTCAGTCAGGCTCTTGACGTAATCGTCGTCAATGGCGCGTGCGTAAATTGGCATGGTCGGATGAAGGGCAATGATGTGGTTGACCACATGTTTGGCTTCGGCCATGTTGTTGAGTGTCAATACCACCATTTTGGCACGCGCTAATCCTGCGGCTTCCAATACTTCGCGGCGTTTGGCATCGCCGAATGCCACTGGTTCGCCTGCGCTGCGGGCAACTTGAACGCGCTCGACATCCAAATCCAGCGCGAAGTAGGGGATGTTTTCCTGCGCCAAAATACGGCCGACTGTTTGACCGCCGCGACCAAAACCGATAATCAAAACGTGGTCGGATTTGCTCATGGTTTCGACCAGCATATTGTGCAAATCCAACGCTTTCATGTCCCAGTTGGATTTGATAAAACGGTTGATAATTTTATCGCTGCTGCCCAGCAAGAACGGTGCAATGATCATCGACAGCAACACGGCAGCGGTAGCCGCTTGTTCCAATTCCGGCGAAACCATGTTGATTTTGCTGGAAATCGCCAACATTACAAAACCGAATTCACCGCCTTGCGCCAAATACAACGCAGCTTTCATACTGTCGCCGACCGGATGTCTCATGCGGAAGGCAATCAGGAACACAATCAACGCTTTCAACACCACCAGCATCGCCAGCAACACTAAAATCATCTGCCAATTATTAATCAGCGCCTGAATATCCAGCTTCATGCCGACGGTGATAAAGAAAAAGCCGAGCAAAATATCGCGGAACGGACGAATATCGTCTTCTACTTGAAAACGGTATTCGGTTTCTGACAGCAACATACCGGCAACAAACGCCCCCAAAGCCAGTGACAAGCCTTCCAGTTCGGTCAGGTAGGCCACGCCCAGCGTCACCAGCAAAACGTTGATCATGAATAATTCAGACGACTTACGCTTGGCCACCATGCGGAACCAAGGCGACATCACTTTATTGCCAACAAAGAACAACACGCCGAGCGTGACCACCATTTTCAAGCCCGCCCAGCCCAGTTCCGCCCACAAATTGCCTTCACTGCCGCCCGCCAGCGCCGGAATCAGAATCATCAACGGCACCACCGCAATATCCTGCATCAGCAACACACCCATCGACATTTGGCCGTGGGGCTGACCCAATTCGGTTTTCTCCGACAAAATGCGGCTCACAATTGCGGTGGACGACATCGCCAATGCACCGCTGACGGCAAACGCCCAGTTAAACGGCGTGCCCATCAGCATTAAAATCCCCATAATCGCCAACATGCTGATGACGACCTGCAAACCGCCTAAGCCGAATACCAGCTTTTTCATCGCCTTGAGTTTCGGCAGCGAAAATTCCAAACCGATGCTGAACATCAAAAACACAATACCGATTTCACCCAAATAATCTGTGGCGTGGCTTTTCGGAATCAGGCTGAACATGCCCGGGCCGGCGATAAAGCCGACCAACAGATAACCGAGCATGGAAGGAATATTGAATTTGCGGCAATAGATAACGGTAATAACCGAAACCAGCAGAACGATGACGACATGGGCAAGAGAAAACTCATGCATAAAAGGCGGCCTTGTTATGAATAGAGAGAAGAGTGCGCAAGGCCGTCTGAAAAAATCTTAGCGAAACAGGGGCGGGGATTTATGCAAACGGCGAAAGATAGTCGTTTCAAATAAAAATCATACTGCGTTGCCAGCGCCCTTATGTACTCGATGTACACGGCGGTCGCTGTCGCCTTGTCTGATTTCTATTTAAAACAACTATAAATTATAGCAAAAAATAAGGGAGATTCAGGATTTTATCGACAAAAGGCCGTCTGAAAACGATTTTTCAGACGGCCTCTCTTATTCATACAAACATTAAGGCATCAACATACCGCCGTTGACATGCAGCGTTTGGCCGGTGATGTATTTGGCTTGGTCGGAAGCCAAGAACAAAACCGCATCGGCGATGTCTTGCGCTTCGCCGAATTTGCCTAAAGAAGTTTGCGCTTCAAACATTTTGCGGGTTTCTTCCGGCAAGACGCGGGTCATGTCGGTGTCGATAAAGCCCGGTGCTACACAGTTGACGGTTACGCCACGGCTGCCGACTTCGCGTGCCATTGATTTAGCAAAACCGATTAAGCCTGCTTTGGCAGCGGCATAGTTGGTTTGACCGGCATTACCCATCACGCCGACTACGGAAGTGATGTTGATGATGCGGCCTCTGCGTTGTTTCATCATGCCGCGCAACACGGCTTTAGAGGCGCGGAAGACAGATTTCAGGTTGACCTGCATGATGTCGTCCCATTCTTCTTCTTTCATGCGCATCAACAGGTTATCGCGCGTGATGCCGGCGTTGTTGACCAAAATATCCAGTTTGCCGAATTCTTTTTCAATCTCGGCAATCAATGTTTCGATGCTTTCCGGCTCAGCAGAATTCAACGCACGGCCTTGGCCGCCCCATGGCGCCAAACGCTCACCAATCGCTGCTGCACCGCTGTCGCTGGTGGCCGTACCAATCACGGTGGCACCGGCTGCGGCCAATGTATCGGCAATCGCCGCACCGATACCGCGTGATGCGCCGGTAACTAAAGCGATTTTGCCGCTTAAATCTTGATTACTCATCCAGGATCCTTTCGTTGCGTAAAATGAATTTTCAGACGGCCTTTATAGCATAAATAGGCTTTTTAATCTAATGTTAGGTATATCATAATGAAAAGGCCGTCTGAAATCTTGGTTATGGATTTCAGACGGCCTTTATAGCATAAATAGGCTTTTTAATCTAATGTTAGGTATATCATAATGAAAAGGCCGTCTGAAATCTTGGTTATGGATTTCAGACGGCCTCAATATTTAAACCGCTGCTAGCATTTCTTTTAAGGCTTGGATGTGTGTGGCCAGCGTAGGGTCGTAGCTGAGGGCGGAACGTGGGTTGCTTATTTTGTGAGTACCCTGCTGTTTTCGCTCGTGCGCTTGGATAATGGCGGCGGCAAGTGAATCCGGATTGTCGCGTTGGAAAAATAAACCGGCTTGTTCATTCATTACTTCGGTGCAGGCGATGTTATCGGCGAACACAACCGGCGTGCCACATAAAACGGATTCTATGCCGACCAAGCCGAAAGGTTCGTATAGTGAAGCCATGATGGTGAAGTCGGCGGCACGGTATAAATCCGGCATGTTTTTGCAAAAACCCAATTCGGTGACGTTTTTCATCGGGCGGGGCAAGGGCGAACCGGCCACAACCAAGCGAACGGGCAAATCGGTTTGCTCGAAAAATGCCGTCAATACATCCAGCCCCTTGCGTTTGTGGCCGGTGGAAGGAAACACAAAAACGGTTTCATCATCGCCGAAACCAAATTGACGGCGCAGTTCGGCCACTCGCTCGGGCTGAGGAAAATAGCGTTCGGTATCGGCAGGTGGATATACCACGCGGATTTTTTCAGACGGCACGCCGTAATACCCGGTCAATTCCTGCGCCATCATCGCCGAATGAGCCATGATGCTTTTTGCGGTGGCATAGTTGGTGCGGTTGCGGCGGATGGTCAGTTTATCCAACAAATTCGCGTTTTGCTTCATGTGTTTGAGATAACCTAAATGGGTGCCGCCACATACTAAAACATCGGCATGATCGCTGGGATTGCAGGCGATGAGTTTGCCTTGAATATTGTACTTGGTAAGTTGGTGGGTGAAGAAAAAGGGGCGTAATTTTTTCGGTATCCGCTTTTGGTTGATATGCACTACATCAGCCATAGCAAATTCAGCCATGGTCTGGTCAATCTGTGTGGCATAAACAGTGGGGCGGATGTTTTCTGTATTTAATCCGCGAACCAAGTCGAAGGTATAGCTTTCCATACCTCCGCCTTTTCTGAAGCAGTTGATGGCGATGTTTAAGTGGGACATATGAGTTTAAAGTTTTTTTTGTAAGGTAACAATAATCAAGGGACTTAGGAAGCAAAATTATCAAAAAACCTGATAAGCTACTAGGGCGTGTCCTCAATTTAACTTAGCATGAATAATAGAGCAAGCCAAGTAAAGCATCGATTTAAAATTACGAGCTAATTTCTCATAGCGAGTAGCAATACTACGAAACTGCTTTAATCGTGCAAATGCATTCTCGACTAAGTGGCGTAATTTATAAAGGTAGCTATCAAAATCAGGGTTAGGTTTCTTGGCATTTTTACGCTTTGGTATAATAGCTTTCATACCGTGTTCTATCGCTTTATCTCTGATTTCTTGCGAGTCATACCCTTTGTCAGCGATAAAATACTGGGCTTCTTGTATGACTTCTATCAAGTCGTTTGCAACTTGACTGTCGTGCACGTTACCCCCAGTGACTTTAAAATCGAGCGGATTTCCATGCGAGTCCACACATAGGTGTATTTTTGTCGTGTTTCCGCCACGGCTTTGTCCAATTGCTCTATCGAAACCACGCCGAGCTCCACTTGCATGTTGATGACACCGTACATAACTTCCGTCGATGAATACCCATTCTTTGTCAATTTCTTTTCGTAGATCAAAAAAAAATTCTGCCACAAGCCTTTTTTAGACCATCGGTTAAAGCGGTTATAAGCGGTTTTCCATGACCCTAGCTCAATAGGTATGTCTCGCCATGGTGCACCTGTTCTTAGCTTCCATAGTATGGCTTCCATCACGGTACGGTCGTTCTTCCATTGATGACAGCCGTGCGCTTTCATGGTTGTTTGTAATTGTTCCCATATGTTGTCAGTTATTGCGGTTCTCGCCATTGTTTGTGTTTGCCTATATTTCGTTGGAATATAGGGTTAAAATAGGGCTCTTTTGGGCTTATTCAAATTAGGGACACGCCCTAATTCATATAATTTCTCTCGTTTTTGTTTTCGTTTTTTGGGGCTGAACGGGTGGCTAATAAGGCTCTTAATTTTAATGTTAAACTTGTTCATATGATTATTTTATTTAAAAGGAACAATGGTTTTTCTACTTTTTTGATATGCTTCAATAGCAGAGTATATTTGTTTCTCTCGCTGGCGTTTGGGCTTTGTAAGAAGACGTATAAAATAGTCTTTTAATGTATACTTGGGAGTATTTTCTAAATTTTGTCTTTCTTTTCTTGCAGTTTGTAATTGACTGGTTAAATTAGTTTCTTGTTGATGTTGGTCTGCTTGAATTGCTATAGCAGGACTAAGTTGACAAATAAAATAATTTGGTTGATTAAGCCAAATATCAAACAACAAATGGTCAAAAGGTTGGATTTGTGATTCATTTAAAGCATGACATTTCTGCAATAATATTCTAGCTGCTTGATTGCTGATAATATAAGCAGCAGTACCGTGTTGAGTCGTTGCTAAAGTTAAAAACTCTCGTCTAATAACTTTAGAAATAATGGAGCAATGGTAATGTTCAGCAGGAATCCAAGAAGCTTCTAATCTAATAACTACCGCTTTATCGGTAAAACGTTCTTCCAGCCAATTGATATTGTTTAAGAAGGTGCCTGAATCATTACTTAGGTAGACATCATCTTCATAGATAGCTATGTAAGGCAGATTTTCATCTATGCATTTTTGCCATAGTGCAATATGGCTTATCATACAAGCTTTTTCGCCATCGGTTAATTTTCTACTATTTTCCAAAACAGGGCAGAAATGGCGGATAGCTATTTTTAGTTGCTCAGAAGGCATTAATGCCTCAAAGAAATGGAATGAGACATTCTGCTGAGAAAATTGTTTTGTAATATGTTGCCGTCTTTTATTTGCAGATTTCAAACTTATCACATAATTTTTTAACATTATTTGATCCCATATTGTTGGCAGATTTTTTTCCAGCGACTATGTTTAAAAACTTGGTAAAACCATTTCCTTATTGGTTGATTATAATATTTAATTTTTTGTATTTTATATTTATCTAAGGCTTCAATCATTCTATGGGCATAAATACCATTCTGTTGGTAAAAGTCATGATGTTTTGTGTAGATTTTTATAAAATTTTCAGATTGTTTTGCTTCGCTAGCTGTATTACAGATAGAGGATTCATCTTCACGCTGACGATAGTAAAATAAAGGTTCATCAATAAATTTTATTTCCCCACCACTTTTGGCAATTGAAATAAATAATTCCCAATCTTCATAGTGAGTTAAGGAAATATCAAATCCATTAACTGCATCGAATGCTGATTTTTTTATTAGTGCGGAAATATACATGCCATGATTTAATAGGAGCTGTTCTGTTGTAATTTGTTTTAGTTGGCCGATTTTATTTTTCTTACCAAACAAGTACAAATTACTATATACCACAGCGATATCAGGGGATTTTTCTGCAATATTAATTGTTTTCTCTAAATAAGTTTCATCTAGTTTGTCATCTGAGTCTAAACATACTAAATAGTTACCTGTTGCTTGTTGAATTGCATTCATACGTGCTTTAACAACATATGTATTTTCTTGTGACATAACTTTTAAACGTGGCTCAGTAACAGCGCACTCATGTAAGATTTCCAATGTATTATCAGTTGAGCCGTCATCAATGGCGATAATCTCAAAGTTTTGATATGTTTGATTATAGACACTTTCTAATGTTTCACGAACATAGGCAGCGGTGTTGTAGCAGGGGATAATAATGGATACTAAAGGCTGTGTCTTAATCATTTTTTACTCGATATGTAAAATGCGTTTTATCCAATTGCTGAATGCATACTGCTGTGAAACTTCTGGGGCAATCGGATGATATGGGCGCTGCAAAAAGTCTTTCAGGTCGTCTGAATTGTTTTCAGACCAGATAAAAATATTATCAGGATGATAAAAATTGTATTTTTTTACTTCAGTATTTGTCGTGATTAATTTTTTCTTCATGCCCAATGCATCAAAGGTACGGAATGATAAGCCTTTATGTTCATTAATCACAAAATCCACTAATACACGGCTGAGCTGGCTATTTATAATGTTGTCTCTAAAAGAAATTAAATCATTTTTTGTGTGGATTTGAGGTAAATAGTCATTGCGGATATTTTTGCCAATGATTGTGAAATCTAGCGTAAATCCCTGACCTGTTGCCCAGTCTACAAAGTCATTAATATGATGCAAGCGAGAAATTTGATGTGAACCGGTAAAGTAGAAGTCATATTGAGGTTGTGGCAAATCTTCGCAGAGATGTGGGAAGTAGAAGTTCGTAGCCATATCCACAGGGTAATCAGTATTACTGATATCGCTTTCATCAAATACATAAAAATGGTCGAATAATGGAATGCAGTCATAAATTTTGGGAAAGCGATGAAGCCCGTCAAATTGGTAATTGGCGCAAGATGCCGTGGTTTTCTCTTTGATAAATTCGATTAGTGAAGTGCTGTATATATCTGCGCTTATCATGAGCGTGTAATCAACGCGACTATTTCCTAATAATTTTTCAAGCTTATGACGTAATACTTCGCTTTTCATTTCTATAGCGATATCTTTGTCTTTATAGACAATTTTACGGTATTTTGCATAAATTCTGTGAAGTAATGAAGGATAACGTCCGCTTGAATTTGCCAATAGTGGGAGACTAATCACATCAAAGCCTTCCAATCTTAAGGCTTCTTCTATCAAAGTATCTAATCCAGCTACTTTAGGCATACCAAATATTATTTTAGGTTTATTAGGCAGCATGTGGTTTTCATCCCTTTAGCTTTTTATTTATACAGTATTGCTGTTAATAGAGAGGTGTAAATTATATATTTTATATTATAATGGATATGTTCAGACAGCCTATTATTGATATAAAGGCCGTCTGAACATATGTTGCGAGATGAAATTAAATCAATGCGCTTCAGCAAAAGTCTTCACATTATCGCTAGAAACCAACGCGCTACATGAAGCTTCTTTATTGATACGTTTAGCCAAACCTGCCAATACTTTGCCCGGGCCGCATTCGGCCGATTCGGTAATGCCTTCATTGACTAAGGCATTGACGGTTTCTGTCCAGCGCACGGGGCTGTAGAGTTGGCGAACCAAGGCATCTTTAATGGCTTCAGGATCGTCGTAAGTGGCCACGTCGGCGTTGTGAATCACGCGGATTTGTGGTTGTTTGATGTCGACTGTTTTTAAGGCTTCGGCCAGTTTTTCGGCAGCAGGTTTCATCAGGCTGCAATGTGAAGGGACGGATACAGGCAGAGGCAGAGCGCGTTTGGCGCCGGTTTCTTTGGCGGCAGCCATGGCGCGTTCTACGGCGTCGGCATTACCGGCAATAACGACTTGGCCGGGTGAATTGAAGTTAACGGCTTCCACTACTTCGCCTTGTTCGGCAGCAGCGCAGATGACTTTGACTTGCTCGTCCTCCAAGCCCAAGATGGCTGCCATGGCGCCCACGCCTTGCGGTACGGCCGATTGCATTAATTCTGCACGCAGGCGAACCAGTTTTACGGCATCGGCAAATTCTAATGCTTCAGCGGCTACCAATGCGGTGTATTCGCCCAAGCTGTGGCCGGCCACTACAGCCGGTGCTTGACCGCCAGCTTCCAAGTAGGCGCGGTAGGTGGCGACGCCGGCAGCGAGCATAATCGGTTGTGTGTTAACGGTTTGGCCGATCAGATCGGCATTGTCGCCGTTAATCATTGCCCATAAGTCTTGACCCAATGCGGCAGAGGCTTCGTCGAAAGTGGCTTTAACGACGGCTTGTTCGCTAAATCCGTTCATCATTCCTAAACTTTGCGAGCCTTGGCCAGGGAAGAAAAATGCAAAAGACATGATATTCCTTTAATTTCTTAATAATGAGAGAAGAGGATTATCTGCGTAATGTATCAGCAGGGCATAGGCTATGGCAATATTTATTGCCACGGTCAGCCAAAAAATGCGGATAAAACTGATTTTGCTGGTTTTGTGTTGGTAAACGGTGCGCGAAACCAAGGCACCGGGCCAGCCGCCAAGTGCATCAAGAATATGCAGGTTTTTTTCCGGAATTCTGCCTTGGTATGCTTGGCGTTTCTTTTTTGTGGTCTGCGCGATTTGTTTATCAAACTTATACATCAGGTAAGACACGATGCTGACGGCAAAATACACGCCGGCCAATATTTTAGAAACAGCTGTAACGCATATGATAAATGTGACGGCAATCAGGCTGTTGGTCAAAAAAATTGGCTTGGTATATTGAAAAGCATGGTGTGGCAGCCAAGAAGGGCGCATCAGTATTGCACCAATACGGCACCCCATGCGAAACCGCCGCCGATACCTTCGAGTAGCAGGTTTTGGCCGCGTTGGATTTGGCCGTTGCGGATACCGTGGTCTAAAGCCAACGGAATCGAAGCGGCAGAGGTGTTGCCGTGATCTTGTACAGTCAGGATGACTTTATCCGTGCTCAGGCCCAAGTGTTTGGCGGTGGCGTCGATGATGCGTTTATTGGCCTGATGTGGCACCAACCAATCGATTTGATCTTGTTGGTAACCGGCTTCGGTAATCACATCGTCAGCCACTTGTGACAGCATTTTTACGGCGAATTTAAACACGCCCGGGCCGTCCATTTTTAAGTAAGGTGTGCCACAGATTTGGCCGTCGGCAATTTGCACCGGTACGTTCAATAAATCCAGATAATTACCGTCGGCTTTTAATTTGCTGTGAATAATGCCCGGCTCATCGGATGCGCCTAAAACCACTGCGCCGGCACCATCGCCGAACAATACGCAAGTGGTGCGGTCGTTCCAATCCAGAATGCGGCTGAAGATTTCTGCACCAATCACCAACACATTTTTGGCCATCCCGCTTTTAATATAGGCATTGGCGGTGGTTAAGGCATACATGAAACCGGCGCACACGGCCTGCACGTCAAAAGCAGGGCAGCTGTTGGTGATACCGAGTTTTTGCTGCACGATGGTAGCGGTTGATGGGAACTGCATGTCGGGCGTGGTGGTGGCTACAACGATTAAATCAATATTGTCGGCGGTAAGCTTAGCCGATTCCAATGCGCGTTGTGCGGCGTGCACCGCCAAATCGCTGGTTTTTTCGTTGTCGGCTGCAATATGGCGGAATTTGATACCGGTGCGCGTGGCAATCCACTCGTCGGAAGTATCCACTTTTTTCGCCAAATCATCGTTGCTGACGCGGTTGGCGGGAAGATAGCTGCCGGTGCCTAAAATTTTGGCATATTGCATAATGAAAAGCCCTTTGAAATAATTGGAACAGATGCTGTATTGTAAGCGAAAAGTCAGGATTTTTGTAACAAAAAACCGTTGCTTTAATAAAGGATTAGGTAAATTCTTTGAATGGGTTAACCAATCATTTAAAGGCCGTCTGAAACATTATGTTTCAGACGGCCTTTTTCACAAAATGATTTCGCGATTAAGGGGTGCTGATATGGGAAGCGCCGCTATCCAAGGCTTCTTGTTCGCGCACTTCTTCCAAAGCAGCCAATTGTTCGGCCACGCCTTGTTCGATTTTGGCTAAGCTGGCAAATTTGGCTTCGTGATAGGCTTCTTCCAGCGCATACATAAAGCCGATTTCATCGGTGCCGCCGTGGCTCTTGATGACTACGCCGCGCAAGCCTAAGAAAATCGCGCCGTTGAATTTACGCGGATCAAGCTTGGCTTTCATGCCTTTGAGTGCGGGCAGGGCGGTCACGGCGGCCAGTTTGTTAAACACATTGCGGCTGAATTCCTGCTTGATTTCGCCGCTCATGAATTTTACTGCGCCTTCAATGGTTTTCAGCATGATGTTGCCGACAAAACCATCGGCCACGACCACATCAACTTGATCGTTGAATACGCCGTTGCCTTCAACATTGCCGATAAAATTCAATTTGCTGCTTTTGAGCAGCTTGAAGGTTTGTTTGACTGTTTCTGTGCCTTTAATGTCTTCTGTGCCGACATTGAGCAGGCCGACACGTGGTTGGCCTTTTTCAGGAAACATAGCCTGCACCAATTCGCTGCCAATCACGGCAAACTGAGTGAGTTGGTCAGCGCTGCAATCCACGTTGGCACCCAAATCCAGCATCAAGGTGAAATGGTTGGGATTGCTGGAAGGCATGAATTTGGCGATGGCAGGGCGCTCAATACCCGGGATGGTTTTGAGCACAAAACGGGCAGTCGCCATCAGTGCGCCGGTGTTGCCGGCAGAAACGGCAGCTTGCGCGTTACCTTCTTTCACTTGGTTGATGGCCACACGCATAGATGAATCTTTTTTGTTTTTCAGTGCCAATTGCGGCGCTTCATCCATTTCAACCACTTGGCTGGCCGGAATAATGCTGATGCGACCCATCGGGGCATTGGCAGATTTTAATGCTTGCTGAAGGGCGGCTTCATCGCCGACCATCATTAAGTGCACGTCGGGCTGATTTTTCAAAAAAGCAATGGCACCCGGCACGGTAACCGTTAAGCCGGCGTCACCGCCCATGGCATCTACGGCTAATGTAATCATGTTGTTCTCCGTTTTGTGTTTCAGACGGCCTAATTGAATTTAAGGCCGTCTGAAAACGGAAATGCCGTGAATCAGCGGCATTTCTTAAGAAGGGTTGTGCTGCTTGATACGATTGTATTTGGTAGCAATCTATCGAAATATCAACCGCGGCCTTGTGCGGCCAATTGGTTATGCTCGTCGATATCGAGCGCATCCCATGGGTAGTTGATCCACCAGTCTTCTACGGTAATGCCGCTGAAATAAGGGATGTTTTCCGGCAATTTGCCGACTTTTGCTTTGATTTTTTCGTGCAACACGGCCACGCCGATGGTGTTGAAATCTTCTTTTTGCAATTCGGTCAGGCAAAATTCCATGGTCACGCGGCTGTCGTCCACTTCGTCAACGACCAACACGTTTTTGCCTTTCAACGCTTCCGGCAAAGGATCAAGCCATTGCACTTTTTTCACTTCTTCAGTCACTTGGCCTTGGTTGTCGCTGTCGTAATAGGCAGTGGTAACGGCGTAAATCGGGATTTCCAAAAAGCAACGCAACATACGGGCAGGGATAAAGCCGCCGCCGCCGATGGCAATCATGGCATCGTATTTAACGCCGGAGTTTTGAATTTTTTCAGCCAAGCCTTTGATCACGCGATGAATATCATCGTATGTGTACCAGATTTTCTGAGTCATTTTAACGTCTCGATTGAGAAAATGTGACGAATCGAGGCAGTTCGCGTGTGATACGCTTGCTGCCATCCATTCATATCAGAGATGTAACGTAAAAAAGCCAGCATTGCAGGGCAATATTCTGGCTTTTTCAGTCAGTCGAATAAATTATTCGCCTTTGGCTTTAACCACTTTGCGACCACGGTACATGCCGTTAGGTGAAATGTGGTGTGGGCGGTGTACTTCACCGGTGTTGCTGTCAACAGACAGTGCAGGTGCAGTCAGCGCATCGTGTGAACGGTGCATACCGCGTTTAGAAGGGGATTTTTTGTTTTGTTGAACGGCCATTTCAAGCTCCTAGATAAATAATACTGTGTTCTAATTAACTGTTTTTCAAACCTTTTAAAACAGCGAAAGGGTTGGGTTTGTCCTGATTGACGTGTTCCAGCGAAACATTGTTGCAGTCTTCGTGACGCGGTGAAAACGGTAAAGCCATCAGGATTTGGTCTTCAACCAATTCTCGCACATCAAGCGATTTGGTGATGAGCATACCTTCCAATTCCTCGTCGGAAAGCATGGCATCGTCCAAATGCTCGTCATCGGCAAACAAAACAATGCGGCTGGTTTCGTTGAGTTCGAACGGCATAGGCTTCACGCAACGCTGACAAAGCAGCGGCATATCGGCGTGTACCGTCAAATCAAGAAACAGTCGCTGCAAGCGGTCGCGTCCGCCTTGCAGCGTAAACGAAACTTTGGTTTGCTTGTCAGCCGGATATTCGTGCGACCAAACACGTTCGTCCAACTCATTGAGCAGGAAACTGCCTTGCAGATTCTGCTTTTCGGCGGCGAAAACTTCTGGGTCAATCAAATTAGGGTCTAACATAAACGGGGTATGATATAATTTCAGCAGTCTAACGTCAATATTTTTAAGCAAAAATGAGTGAAAAACTGCCATTAATTTTAGGGTCGAGTTCGGTATTTCGCCGCGAGCAGCTGGCGCGATTGGGCTTGGCTTTTCAGACGGCCTCACCGGATTTTGATGAAACACCGATTGAAGGCGAACACGCGCAAAGCACCGCTTTGCGTTTGGCGGCAGGTAAAGCACGCTCGTTGGCGGCACAATTTTCAAACGCTTTGATTATCGGCGCCGACCAAGTGGCATGGTGCAATCAGCGTCAATTGGGCAAGCCGATGAACGTGGCGAATGCACAACAAATGCTGGCCGAGCTCAGCGGTAAACGCATAGAATTTTACAGTGCAATCGTGCTTTTGAACACTAAATCTGGCCGTATGCAGCAGCATGTTGACCACACCGTCGTGACCATGCGCGAATTAACCAACACGCAAATCCGCCGTTATCTGGAGCGTGAACCCGATGCCGTGTATTGCGCCGGCGCGGCCAAAAGCGAAGGTTTGGGTGCGGCGTTGTTGGCAAAAATCGACAGCACCGACCCCAATGCGCTCATCGGCCTGCCGATTTTTCGCCTGATTGATTTTTTACACCATGAAGGTGTGGAAGTGTTGTAAGAGTCTGTCTGAAGAAGATGATATAGTCGTTTCAAATAGAAATAAGACAAGGCGACAGCGACCGCCGTGTACAAGTAGTACATAAGGGCGCTGGCAACGCTGTATTATTTCTATTTAAAACGACTATAAGGCCGTCTGAAAGGTTCAAACGGCCTATTGAATAGAAAGTAAATCATGTCCCCCATTTTATATCTGATTCCAACCCCTTTAGGCGCACCCGATACGCCGTGTTTGTTGCCGCATGAGCAAGCGCAGATTGTCGGTTTGACCGATTTTGTCGTCGAAGCCGAAAAAACCGCCCGCGCACATTTGAAGCACTTGGGCGTGACCACGCCTATCCGCGAATTGAATTTGCAAACGCTCAACGAACACACCGACTTGAAAACCCTGCCAGAGTTGCTCAAGCCTTTACAAGAAGGGCGCAGCATGGGTATTGTCAGCGAAGCCGGTTGCCCGGCGGTGGCAGATCCGGGCGCGAATTTGGTGGCACTAGCACATAAACATGGCTTTGAAGTGCGGCCGCTGATTGGGCCATCGAGCTTATTATTGGCCTTGATGGCATCGGGTGCAAACGGGCAAAACTTTGCTTTTAAAGGCTATCTGCCGTCTGAAAAAAGCGAGCGCATTGAAGCCTTGAAAGCCTTGGAAAAACGCAGCCGCAGCCAAAACGAAACTCAGTTGTTCATCGAAACCCCATACCGCAACGATGCCTTGCTGGCGGATGTTTTGGATAACCTGCATCCCGAAACACGCCTGTGCATTGCTTGCGATTTAACCTTGCCGATGCAAACCATCATCAGCAAAACGGTTGCCGATTGGAAAAAATTGGGTGAATTACCGAATTTGAAAAAACGGCCGACAATATTTGTGCTGCATGCGGGGTAGGCCGTCTGAAAGCTGTATAGGTTGTGATGTGTTCAGACGGCCTGTAATGTTGAGTCGGTATAATCAAAGGAATGCGGTGATGAAAACAAAAAATTATGTGTTCATGATGTTGATGTCGTTTGTGCCGTTTGTTCATGCTGCCGATCATGTAATTTTCTTCTGCACCAATGCTCAAGGCAAACAAGTGCGTGTAAGCGAGCAGGGTGGGAAATTCCGTTATCAGTTTGGTAAGCCTAAGCGTGCGGAATTGGTGTTTGAAAACAACAGGCAGGAAGCAATTGACCGTTCGCCGCGTTGGGGTGGTATCGGGCGTGATTTGTGGACGAATTTGGTGCTGCAAAACGGTGATTATCAATATGCGCTGTTTTCATCGATGGATAGATTGTCGCCACGTCATGAAACGGTGTATGGCGTGACGGTGCATCGCTTGGTCAATGGTGAAGAGCAGTATGTGACGCAGGTTAAATGCAGCAAAAAGCGCAAAATTGTGGTGAATTTTCCGGAAGAATTGATGTTTTAATCGCTCAATGACGTTGAGTTTGAACATACAAAAAAGCCGTTTGAAAAATCGTTTTCAGACGGCCTTTGTTTTATTTCACGTTAAGAAACCACTTCGCCTTGGGCGCGTTGTTTTTCAATGCTCTTATTGATCCACCATTGTTGGGCGATGGTCAGCAGGTTGTTGACTACCCAGTACAGAACTAAACCGGCAGGGAAGAAGAAGAACATTACAGAGAAAATCAATGGCATGATTTTCATCATTTTCGCCTGCATAGGGTCGGTTGGCGGCGGGTTCAAATAGGTTTGGATGAACATGGTCGCGGCCATAATTAGCGGCAGGATAAACCATGGGTCAGGACGGCTCAAGTCTTGAATCCAGCCCAGCCAAGGTGCTTGGCGCAATTCTACCGAAGCGAACAATGCCCAGTACAAGCCGATGAACACGGGGATTTGCAACAGCATAGGCAAGCAGCCGCCCAGTGGGTTGATTTTCTCGTCTTTATACATCTGCATCATGGCTTGTTGCTGCGCCATGCGGTCGTCGCCGTACTTGTCTTTAATCGCTTGCAGCTTAGGCGCAACGGCGCGCATTTTTGCCATTGAGCGGTAAGAAGCGTTGGTCAACGGATACAGCACAGCTTTGACGATGATGGTCAAGGCCACAATCGCCCAGCCCCAGTTGCCGATTAAATCGTGCAATTCGTTCAGCAGCCAGAACAGCGGTGAGGCAAACCAATGCACTTTGCCGTAGTCTTTGGCCAATTGCAGGTTGTCGGCTACTTGCACCAAAGTATCGGTGGTTTGCGGGCCGGCATACAGATTCATCACGGCTTGGCTGCTGCCGTTGGCCGGAATAGCGGCTAAAGGCACGCTCACGCCGGCGCTGTAAAGATTGTCGTTGCGGCGTTTCAGGTCGATTTTGCAGTCGCCTTGGGCGCAAACGGTTTGACCGTCTTTCGGTTGCAAAATCCAAGTGGCCATGAAGTGATGTTCAATCATGCCCAGCCAGCCGGTTTTGGTTTGGCGGGCGTATTCAGCTTCGTTTTTACCGGATTTGGCATCGTCATCCAAGTCGGAAAAATCGACTTTTTGGAAGTCGTCTTCAGGGGTGTACACCACCGGGCCGACATAAGAATGGGTAAAGTAGCCTTGGCCTTCCGGCTCGCTGTCGTCGCGCACGACATTGTAGTTGGCCGTCAGATTCACCGGATGGCCGGTGCTGTTGGCAACATCAAAGCGTACGTTCACCAAGTAGCTGTCTTTGGTGAAGGTATATACTTTGTCAATTTTCAGGCCGTTGGTTTCCGGCGCGCTCAAGCGCACTTCGACTTTGTCACCGTTGAGGGTATAGTCTTTTTGTGCGGCAGTAAAGTTGACGCCTTTTAAGACATTATTGCCTTGCGCATCCAGTAATTCGGATTGGGCAACGTAGGTGTATTCTTTACTGTCGTTAAACAAAACGAAGTTTTTGCTTTCGTCGCCGGTGGCTTGGTATTTCAACAAAGTCATCTGGCGCAAATCACCGCTTTTTTCATCGATAACCGCTTTCACGGTATCGGTGGTCACGGTAATTGGTGTGGCGGCGGTAAGCGCGGCTTCATTCTGGGCAACGGCCGCTTGCTGTTGCTGCTGAGCGGCTTGTTGTTGTGCCGGTGTCGGTTTTGGTGATGGGAAGAGTTTTTCCCAGCCCATCAAAATCAACAAGGCGATGGCAAAAAATGCCATAAGTCTTTTGAAATCCATAAGAAATTCCTGGAATTGCTGGATAGGTAAATAAAGTGCTGAATATTGCTTCAGACGGCATTATATAGAAATCACTGAGAAATAAAAGGAAATCATGCCGATAAGCGATGATTTTCATGCAGATGGGTATGAAGGCAATCCCTTATTTTCAGACGGCATCTATATAGTGAGCGGTAAAACGGGAAGCAAAGTGAAAGAAAGAGAATCCCGTTTTATGTTCATGCTAAGGCACGGGATCGTGGCCGGAACCGCCGAAAGGGTGGCAGCGGGCGATGCGTTTTAATGCCAGCCAGCCGCCTTTAAAGGCACCATGTTTCTGCACTGCTTCTACAGCATATTGCGAACAAGTCGGGGTGAAGCGGCAGCGTGGCGGAATAAGCGGGCTGATGGCGTATTGATAAAAGCGAATCATCAGCAGCATTACTTTAGCCAAAGGCGATTTCATCGGCGTTTCCGCATCATAAGTTGGGCGAGCTGGTCGCGGGCTTCGGGCGCGTTGTCGCGCGTAAACAAGCGGCGTACCTGCACCACATAATCATGCGGCGGCAGTTGGTCGCGGTGGCGGCGGAACCAATCGCGAATCACACGTTTCATGTAATTGCGTTTGTTGGCGCGTTTGGCGGTTTTTTTGCTGACCACCAAGCCTAGGCGCGCATGCCCCAAGCCGTTGTCACCGGATTGCGAAACATGCAGTAAATCGCGGCTTTTGCGGTTTCTCAACGCAAAAACGGATGAATAATCATCCGTTTTTAATAAGCGATACTGCTTGCCGAAGCCGTAATTCAAAATTACACAGCCAAGCGTTTGCGGCCTTTGGCGCGACGTGCAGCCAATACTGCGCGACCACCGCGGGTTTTAGAGCGAACCAAGAAACCGTGGGTGCGTTTGCGTTTGGTAACGGAAGGTTGATAAGTGCGTTTCATGTCTTTTCCTAAAAAATCGGTAGAATTAAACCGTGAATTACACCCCAATTTCAGGCTTTTGTCAATCAATATAGCAACTTCGTTTGTTCAGGCAGGCGGAATATGTTGGATTTAACATTTATCAAGTGCAAGGCAAGGATGGTGAAATACGCAAGCGGCGCGATGAGGTCGGATAAAGCTGCCGATTGTGGATAAAAATTTGATGCGGTTGTGGATAAAATTCAGTATAATCGCTGAATCTGTATATGCTTACATAGATTTCAGGCCGTCTGAAAAACAGTGTGTTATCAAGCTGTTCCTTTTATTTTCAGACGGCCTTTGCTGTTTTCCCTGCCTTTGTTTTCCCCAACTGTTTCACGATTTGAGCCATTCCATGACCTTAGCTGAATTTTGGCCGCAGTGCCTTTTGAGTCTGAACCTGACCTTACCCGCGCAACAATTCCAGCAATGGATTGCACCGTTGACCGTGGGCGAGGAAGGCGGCGTGTGGGTGGTGTATGGCAAGAACCAGTTTGCCGTCAATATGTTGAAAAATCAGTTTGCTGCCAAGATTGATGCTGTGCGTGTGCAATTGGCGCCGCAGCAAGCTGCGCTGGTGTTTAAAGTCGGTGTGGGGCAAAGCTATGACATGGCGGCGCAAAACAATGCGCCTGCGGCAGAGAATCAGGCAATTGAAACCGTTGAGAACACCACGGCACAAGCAACGAGTGTTGAAGCTGCGCAAGCCGATTTAACCATGCCGTCTGAACCAACGGCCAAACCGACACCGAAAAAATCCGCTGCCGATATTTTGGCCGAGCGTTTGAAAACCTTGCCGGAAAGCAAAGCTGCGTCGGAAGCGGCTGAAGACAAACCTGCGCCCAGCAAAATTAAGCAGGAAGTGCAGCGTGAGGCGGAAGAGGCACGCTATCAGGCAACCAATTTATCATCAGATTACACGTTTGATACTTTGGTGGAAGGTAAGGGTAATCGCATTGCCGCCGCCGCGGCGCAATCGATTGCAGAAAATCCGGGGCAAAGCTACAACCCGTTTTTCCTATACGGCAGCACCGGCTTGGGTAAAACCCACTTGGTGCAGGCCATCGGTAATGAATTGCTGAAAAACAAGCCCGATGCCAAAGTGCGCTATATGCATTCCGATGATTACATCCGCAGCTTTATGAGCGCCGTGCGTTCCAATGGTTATGATGTGTTCAAGCAGCAATACAAGCAATATGATTTGCTGATTATCGACGATATCCAGTTCATCAAAGGCAAAGACCGCACGATGGAAGAATTTTTCTATCTGTATAACCATTTTCATAATGAAAAGAAACAGTTAATCCTGACTTGCGATGTATTGCCGGCCAAAATAGAAGACATGGACGACCGCCTGAAATCGCGTTTCTCATGGGGTTTGACGCTGGAGCTGGAGCCGCCTGAATTGGAAATGCGCGTAGCGATTTTGCAGAAAAAAGCCGAATCTGCCGGCGTGAATCTGACCGAAGAAGCAGCATTTTTCATTGCCAATCTGATTCGCTCGAATGTGCGCGAATTGGAGGGCGCATTCAACCGCGTCAGCGCCAGCAGCCGCTTTATGAATAAGCCGATCGACATTGATTTGGCGCGCGATGCCTTGCAAGACATTATTGCCGTGCGCCACAAAGTGATTACCGCTGATTTGATTATCGATGCCACCGCCAAATATTACCGCATTAAAATCAGCGATATCCTGGGTAAAAAACGCACGCGCAACATTGCCCGCCCGCGCCAAGTGGCGATGAGTTTGACCAAAGAGCTCACTAATTTAAGCCTGCCGTCTATCGGCGATGCATTCGGCGGTCGCGACCACACCACCGTGATGCACGGGGTGAAGGCTGTGGCGAAACTGCGCGAAGAAGATCCTGAATTGGCGCAGGATTATGAAAAACTCTTGATTATGATTCAGAACTGATGTTCAGACGGCCTGATAACTTTTAGGCCGTCTGAAACCGAAAACCAACAAAACCAAACAAAATCCAAAGGACTTCCCCATGTTAATTTTGCAAGCCGACCGCGACAGCATTCTCAAGCCGCTGCAAGCCGTTACCGGTATTGTGGAACGCCGCCATACCTTGCCGATTCTGTCTAACGTATTAATCGAAAGCAGCAACGGCCAAACCAATATCTTGGCGACCGACTTGGAAATCCAAATCAACACCCACGGCCCGGAAAGCCAAGCGGGTGATTTCCGCATCACCACTAATGCCAAGAAATTCCAAGACATTCTGCGTGCGCTGCCGGATACGGCGATTGTGTCGCTGGATTGGGCGGATAACCGCCTGACTTTGAAAGCGGGTAAATCGCGTTTCGCGCTGCAAACCCTGCCGGCGGAAGATTTCCCATTGATGAGCGTGGGTGAAGACGTGAGCGCTGCTTTTTCGCTGACGCAGGAAACCTTTAAAAACATGTTGTCGCAAGTGCAATATAGCATGGCGGTGCAGGATATCCGCTATTATCTCAACGGCTTGCTGATGCAGGTCGAAGGCAACCAATTACGCTTGGTGGCGACCGACGGCCACCGCTTGGCGTATTCCGCGACCACCATTGAAGCCGAGTTGCCGAAAGCCGAAGTGATTCTGCCGCGCAAAACAGTGTTGGAGCTGTTTAAACTCTTAAACCATCCAGGCGAAGCCATCAGCGTGGAATTGCTGAATAACCAAGTACGTTTCCGCTGCAACGATACGGTGATTGTGAGTAAAGTCATCGACGGTAAATTCCCCGATTTCAACCGCGTGATTCCGTTGGACAACGATAAAATCTTCTTGGTATCGCGCACCGAATTGCTGGGCGCTTTGGAGCGTGCTTCAATTCTGGCCAATGAAAAATTCCGTGGCGCGCGTTTATTCTTGCAACCAGGCTTGCTGAGCGTGGTTTGCTCCAACAACGAGCAGGAAGAAGCGCGTGAAGAATTGGAAATCGCTTATCAAGGCGGCGAACTGGAAGTGGGCTTCAACATCGGCTATTTGATGGACGTATTGCGTAATATCCATTCTGACGACATGCAGCTTGCTTTCGGTGATGCCAATCGCTCGACCTTGTTCACCATGCCGAATAATCCTGATTTCAAATACATTGTGATGCCAATGCGCATTTGATGAAAATATAGCTGCGAGGCCGTCTGAAAAGTGATGGTTTTGCAATCATAATCATGCCGTCTGAAACTGTTTTCAGACGGCATTTTTTCATGGAACATTTGCATACATAAAGGCTGAAATATCCAACAAAATCAGGTATAATAACGTGTTATTTGCCGTTGCGTTACAGGTTTGGCCAACATCGATTTCCATCACTTGCAAGCGCGCTTGAAAAAGCATTCAGACGGCCTATTTTTCTATTTAGTTTCAAAAAGATAAAGATTATGACCGACCAAAAACACGAAGAATACGGCGCAGACAGTATCCAAGTCTTAGAAGGCTTGGAAGCGGTGCGCAAACGCCCGGGTATGTACATCGGCGATACGCAGGACGGCAGCGGCCTGCATCATATGGTATTTGAAGTGCTCGACAATGCGATCGACGAAGCCTTGGCCGGTCATTGCGACAAAATTACCGTCACCATTCACGCCGACAATTCCGTTAGTGTGTCCGACAACGGCCGTGGTATGCCGACCGGTATTCACCCGAAAGAAGGCCGCTCGGCTGCCGAAGTCATCATGACCGTGTTGCACGCGGGCGGTAAGTTTGACAACAACAGCTACAAAATCTCCGGCGGCCTGCACGGCGTGGGTGTGTCGGTGGTCAATGCTTTGTCTGATTGGGTGACCTTAACCATCTACCGCGACGGTAAAGAGCATTTTGTGAAATTTGTAAACGGCGCGGCGGAAAAACCATTGGCCGAATTGGGGGCGTCGGATAAAAAAGGCACCATCGTGCGTTTCCGTGCCAGCGAAGAGATCTTCGGCAATGTCGAATACAGTTTTGATATTTTGGCCAAACGCATCCGCGAATTGTCGTTCCTGAATAACGGCGTGGACATCGAATTGACCGATGAGCGCGACGGTAAACACGAAAGCTTCGCCTTGAGTGGCGGTGTGGCCGGTTTCGTGCAATATATGAACCGCAAAAAAACGCCGCTGCACGAAAAAATCTTTTATGCCACCGGCGAAAAAGACGGCATGAGCGTGGAATGCGCCATGCAGTGGAATGACAGCTACCAAGAATCGGTGCAATGTTTCACCAACAATATTCCGCAACGCGACGGCGGCACCCATTTGGCGGCTTTGCGCGGTGTGATGACGCGTACTTTGAATGCCTATATCGAGGCCAATGAAGTGGCAAAAAAAGCCAAAGTCGAAACCGCCGGTGACGACATGCGCGAAGGCTTGACCTGCGTGTTGTCAGTAAAACTGCCAGACCCAAAATTCTCATCACAAACCAAAGACAAACTGGTGTCGAGCGAAATCGGCCCGGTGGTGAACGAAGTCATCAACCAAGCCTTGACCGAATTTTTGGAAGAAAACCCGAACGAAGCCAAAATCATCACCGGCAAAATCGTTGATGCAGCACGTGCGCGCGAAGCTGCGCGTAAAGCCCGCGAAATTACCCGCCGCAAAGGCGTAATGGACGGTTTGGGCTTGCCGGGTAAATTGGCCGATTGTCAGGAAAAAGATCCGGCCTTGTCAGAACTGTATCTGGTCGAGGGTGATTCCGCCGGCGGCTCGGCCAAGCAAGGCCGCGACCGTAAATTCCAAGCGATTTTGCCGCTGAAAGGTAAAATTCTCAACGTGGAAAAAGCGCGTTTTGAAAAAATGCTGGCCAGCCAAGAAGTAGCAACGTTGATTACCGCTTTGGGCGCGAGCATCGGCAAAGAAGAATTCAATCCGGAAAAATTGCGCTACCACCGCATCATCATCATGACCGATGCCGACGTCGATGGCGCACACATCCGTACTTTGTTGCTGACTTTCTTCTACCGTCAAATGCCTGAATTGGTCGAGCGCGGCTACATCTACATCGCCCAGCCACCTTTGTACAAAGCCAAATACGGCAAGCAAGAGCGCTATTTGAAAGACGAATTTGAAAAAGACCAATGGTTGTTGGGCTTGGCGGTGGATAAAGCCAAATTGGTTTCAGACGGCCGCACCATCGAGGGTGAAGAATTGGCGCAAATCGCTAAACAATTCCTGTTGGCTAAAGCCGTGATTGAACAAGAAAGCCGCGTGATTGACAGCTTGGTGTTGAATGCTATGCTGCATGCCAAGCCGGTGGATTTATCGACAGCGGAAAGCACCGACCAAGCCATTGCGGAACTGAGCAGCTTGTTGAAAGATCAGGAAATTGCGCTACAACGCATCGAAGGTCATCAAGAAGGCAGCCATTTCATCAAGATTACCCGCCAGTTGCACGGCAACGTGGCCATCAGCTACATCGAGCCAAAATTCTTGAGCAGCAAGCCGTATCAGACCATCGTGCAAACCGCTGAAATATTGGATGGTTTGATGGGTGAAGAAGCGGTGTTGGTGAAAGGTGAGAATGAACAGCCGGTTGCCAGCTTCGAGGAAGCCTTGAATATCTTGATGAGCGCCGCACAAAAAGGCATGAGTATTCAGCGATACAAAGGCTTGGGTGAGATGAACTCTGAGCAATTGTGGGAAACTACTATGGATCCGAACGTGCGCCGTTTGCTGAAAGTGCGCATTGAAGATGCCATTGCTGCCGATGAAGTGTTTGTCACTTTGATGGGCGATGAAGTGGAACCGCGTCGTGCGTTTATCGAAAACAATGCCTTGATTGCGCAAAATATTGATGCTTAATTGAGTGAATGTATCCCAAAGCCGTCTGAAACTGTGTTTCAGACGGCTTTTTTGTATGGTATTGATGATGATTGAATCAAACCAATGAGAATGAGACCTTTGCAAAATCCCTATCTTTGGCACATTTCTTCGTTGTGCGTTGCTCGAAAGCTTGCCTATCTTAATGATATGCCTTCGCTTTCTGTGCTGCTACAACTTTGAACTGCACTCAAATCTAGGGTGTTGCAAAGGTCTCATAATGTAATTATTGCGTTAAGTTTTCGAGCGTAATAGGCCGTCTGAAACGGATAATGGCGTGAGATATGATGATTGAAACAAGATTAAATGATTGTATTTAAAATGGAATAAATACTTTGTTTTGAGAATTATCCTATTCATTTGATTTAATTTTTCGTAAAAATTCTGCTATTGGCTGCGCTTTGTGTCACACTGCATAAAACAGAATGGATGACCGCTTCGACAGAATATTAATAGTTTAAAGCTACCAATATTTAAATTTAGATTTAAAATAGCAAATTATAATCGGTTTCATAGTTTTAATAGCTAAAATCTTCAGGTATAGTTTGTTTCATAGCAGCAAGCAAACCGTATCTGGCGGCAGTCATTATCCGACCATGATAAGAAAAGTCATCAAAGCAGCGTAAACCAAGCCTGCTTTAAAGATTTCCATCTAAATTCAATACCAAGGAGCAACACCATGAATAAATGCCCTGTGAACCACCTGACCATGAGCAACGGCGCGCCGGTTGCCGACAACCAAAACAGCCTGACCGCCGGCCCGCGCGGTCCGTTACTGTCGCAAGATTTGTGGCTGAATGAAAAATTAGGCGATTTTGTCCGCGAAGTGATTCCTGAGCGCCGCATGCACGCCAAGGGTAGCGGTGCATTCGGCACCTTTACCGTGACCAACGACATTACCCGCTATACCCGTGCTTCGATTTTCAGTGAAGTGGGCAAAAAAACCGAGATGTTTGCCCGTTTCTCGACTGTGGCCGGTGAGCGTGGTGCGGCTGATGCCGAACGCGATATCCGTGGTTTTGCCTTGAAGTTTTATACCGGCGAAGGCAACTGGGACATGGTTGGCAATAATACGCCGGTATTCTTTTTGCGCGACCCACGCAAATTTCCGGATTTGAACAAGGCGGTTAAGCGTGACCCGCGCACCAATATGCGTTCTGCTACCAACAATTGGGATTTTTGGACTTTATTGCCGGAGGCTTTCCACCAAGTAACCATCGTGATGTCGGATCGCGGTATTCCTAAATCGTATCGTCATATGCATGGTTTTGGCTCGCATACTTACAGCTTCTGGAACAAAGCCGGCGAGCGTTTCTGGGTGAAATTCCACTTCCGTACCCAACAAGGTATTGAAAATTTGAGTGATGCCGAAGCAGAAGCCGTAATCGGTAAAGACCGCGAAAGTCACCAAAAAGACCTGTATGAAGCGATTGAACGCGGTGATTTCCCGAAATGGAAAATGTATGTGCAAATCATGCCGGAAGCCGAAGCGGAAAAAGTACCTTACCATCCGTTTGACTTGACCAAAGTATGGCCGAAAGGCGATTACCCGCTGATTGAAGTGGGTGAGTTTGAGCTGAACAAAAATCCGGAAAACTACTTTGCCGATGTCGAACAAGCTGCCTTTGCGCCGAGCAATCTGGTGCCGGGCATCAGTGCATCGCCGGATAAAATGCTGCAAGCGCGTTTGTTTAACTATGCCGATGCCGAGCGTTACCGCTTGGGCGTGAACCGCAATCAAATTCCGGTAAACGCGCCACGTTGTCCGGTACACAGCAATGCTCGCGACGGTTTGAACCGCGTTGACGGCAACTACGGCAGCCTGAAACACTACGAGCCAAACAGCTACGGCCTGTGGCAAGAACAGCCTGAATTTGCCGAGCCGCCTTTGAAAATCAACGGTAATGCCGATTACTGGAATTTCCGTGAAGATGATGCGGATTACTTCAGCCAACCGCGCGCCTTGTTCAACCTGATGAACGACACGCAAAAACAAGCCTTGTTTGACAACACTGCGGCGGCCATGGGCGATGCGGCAGACTTCATCAAACACCGCCATATCCGCAACTGCTTCATGTGTGACCCTGCTTATGGCGAAGGCGTTGCCAAAGCCTTGGGCATGACCGTTGCCGACGCACAAGCTGCCCGCGCGACCGATCCTGCGCTGGGGCAACCGGGTTTGCTGTAATGTGGTTGGAAATCAACGAGTGGATTGATGTATTGATTCACCCAAATCAAGATTAAGGTTTGATATGAATAAAGGCCGTCTGAAAATTCAGACGGCCTTTTTGTATGATAAAACACTGGATTCAATTATTTGGCTTCCAAATCGACAACCAATACCGTTTGCTCGATTTGGGCGGCGGTGATTTTGTGCGTTTTCAAAATGTCTTTAAATTCGCCAAACACGCTTAAATTGATTTGAATGGTCTGCTTCTCCATATCGACTGATAATTTTTTGGTTTTGATGTTACCAAACAAGCCGGATGCGCCTTTTGCCAATAGGCTCGCACCCCAGCCGAGATGGTATTGGAACAACAAATGATCGGCGCCATGGCCAATCAATGTCATGTCGATATTGACCAAATAATTGGCGCGGATTTCATTCGGTGCAATTTGCTTCAGTGTGATGTTTTTGCCGCTTTGTTTGTGCAATATGTCGCTGATTTCGGATAGAGTTTTTCGGATTTGCATGTTGGTATTTAAATCATTTTAGAGGCCGTCTGAAATTTCAGGCGGCCTTGTTTTGAAGATAAAAAAGTTTCAGACGGCCTCAATCAAATATTTCCATTCGCCGTAGCCTTCTTCGTCCATTTTTTCTAACGGAATAAAACGTAGGCTGGCACCGTTGATGCAGAAACGCAGGCCGCCGAGCGCTTGCGGGCCGTCGGGGAAAACGTGACCCAAATGTGAATCGGCCACTTTGCTGCGCACTTCGATACGGCGCATATTGTGGCTCAAATCTTCCAGCGCGGTGATGTGTTCGCGTGCAATCGGTTTGGCAAAGCTCGGCCAGCCGCAGCCGGAATCAAATTTATCGGCCGAGCTGAACAAAGGTTCGCCGCTGACAATATCGACATAAATACCCGGCTCGAATAGATGGTCGTAAGCGTGGGAAAACGGACGTTCGGTGCCGCTTTGCTGGGTGACGTAATATTCTTCGTCGCTCAATTTTGCCCGAATTTCGCTTTCAGACGGCTTGCTGAACACGCGCGGGGCAGTATTATCGGCGGATAAGGGTTTGTGCGCCAAACGAATGTCGATATGGCAATAGCCGTTGGGATTTTTGCCCAAGTAATCTTGGTGGTAGTCTTCGGCAGGGTAGAAATGCTGTAAAGGTTCGCATTCGACCACAATCGGCGCGGCGTGTTTTTGCTGCTCGGCGGCTAAAGTGGCGCGGATAACTGCTTTATCGCCAGCTTCGGTATAATAAATGCCGGTGCGGTATTGCTCGCCGACATCGTTGCCTTGGCGATTGAGTAAGGTCGGGTCGATGATGCGGAAATAATATTGCAACACATTGGCCAAGCTGATTTTTTCGTCGTCAAACACCACTTTCACCGCTTCGGCGTGGCCGGTGTTGCGGTGGCAAACGTCTTCGTAAGACGGATTTTCGGTGCGGCCGTTGGCATAGCCCGATACCGCTTCTGCGACACCGTGAATGCGGCGAAAATAGGCTTCCACGCCCCAGAAGCAGCCGCCGGCCAGATAAATGGTGTGTGTCATGGTCATTCTCCGTTTAAAATTGAATCACTTACATATGGGGGCATTCCCTAAAATTTCTATTCGTTTTACAATTGCGAATTATTCTTAATTTTGTGCCAAAATCATCAGGCCGTCTGAAAGCTCACGAAAGCTTATTATGTCCATCGCTGACCCCCAACGAATTTTAATCATCAAATTGCGCCATCATGGTGATGTGTTGCTGACCACGCCAGTAGTGGCTGCCATCAAACAGCGTTTTCCCGCTTGCGAAGTCGATATGCTGGTGTATCAGGAAACTGCCGACATTATCCGCGATAATCCCGAAATTACCCATATTTTCGGCGTGGATCGCACATGGAAAAAGCAAGGGGTGAAGGCGCAGATTCAGCATGAAACCGATTTATTCAAGCAGCTTAAAGCGCGCAGCTATGATTGGGCATTTAATTTGTCCGACCAATGGCGCACGGCGTTTATTGCCAAATTCTGTGCCGAATGCAGCGCGACCTTGGCCTATGAAAAACGCGATAACGCGGCATGGCGTTTTTTTCATGATTTTATCAACCCTGATTTGGGCGTAAACCATCATGTGATCGAGCGGCATTTGGCGGTGTTGCCGCCATTGTTGACACGTGCGGATTGCGGCGAAGCGAAAGCGCTGCTCACCATCAGTGATGAAGTACGGCACGGTTGGCAAGAGAAATTACGCCAACAAGGCTGGCGCGGCGAGGATTATGTGTTGGTGCATCCCGGTTCGCGCTGGTTGTTTAAATGTTGGGAAGACGGCAAAAATGCAGCGGTGGTGCAGCTTTTGCTCAATCACGGCTGCCATGTGGTGCTGACCGCTGCGCCTGACGAAGCTGAACGCAATATGCTGGATGAAATTTTAGGCCGTCTGAATATTCCTGCCGGTGTGAAGGTGTGGGACATGGGTGCTAAACTCAACCTGCGCGAACTGGCCGCCGCAATCGACGGCGCGCAATTGTTTTTCGGCGTAGATTCTGTGCCCATGCACATTGCGGCGGCTTTGGATAAACCGCAAGTCGCTCTATTCGGCCCGACATGGGTTGGCCGTTGGCGGCCGTATTCGCAGCAGGCTGACGTGGTGTGGGCAGGTGATTTCGGCGAATTGCCGCATCCGGAAAGCATCAATACCGATGATAAAACGCGTTTGCTCGGCGCGATTCCTTTGGAAGTGGTGTGGGAAAAAATTGCAGCCAAATTAGGCTTGCCGCGTTAGCAGTTGCTTAATTACCAACAGGCCGTCTGAAAAACTGGTTTCAGACGGCCTGTTTAATTTCAGCGGTCTTTCCCAAAGCCGATATACGATTCGCCACGTTGTTTGCGTTCGCGCCATTCTTGGCGCAATGAGCCGTTGTTGCCGTTGCGTTTATCAGAAACAGTGGGCGCGTCTTGCTCCCATTGCCATGTCATTTGGTTGCCGTTGCTGCCAATCGGGTAAGAGCCGCGCAAACCGATAAAGCTGCCTTGATCGGCGACTTGGGTGTTGGAAACGGATTTACCGTTGATTTTGGTGCGCGAGCTTTCCACGCCGCTTTTGAGTTCGCCGTAGATTTTCACTTCGGCACACGCCAGCGCGGGCAGAAGCAGGGTGGTTAGGATCAAGGCGGTGGATTTCATGATTTGCCTTTCGCGTCAAAAGAAAATAAGATGGGGTCAGTATAACCGACTTGGCTGTAAAAGAATGACGGTTCAGGTAAAGGCCGTCTGAAAGGAAATGATATGGCTCACACAATCCGCGCTGCCGCCGTGCAGATGGTTTCCACGACCGCCCCCGATACCAACATTCAAACCATGCGCCACTTGGTGAAAGAAGCTGCCGAAAAGGGCGCCGATTGGGTATTGCTGCCGGAATACTGGCCGATTATGGGGCGGCAGGATACCGATAAAATCGCTTTTGCCGAAAGCTTGGGCGAAGGCAAACTTCAGACGGCCTTAAGCGAAGCCGCGCGTGACAATCAGGTGGTTTTGTTCGGCGGCACCATCCCGTTAACCAGCGATGAAGACGGCAAAGTGATGAACACCATGCTGGCTTACGACCGAGACGGCCAATCTTTGACGCACTACCACAAAATGCACTTGTTCGGCTTTTCCGGTTTGGGCGAACGCTATGCCGAAGCCGACACCATCACTGCAGGCAAAGAAGTACCTGATTGGCAGGTGGACGGGCTGAACGTGGCGGCCGGTGTGTGCTACGATTTGCGTTTTCCCGAATTTTTCCGCATGCAGGCGCCGTTTGACGTATTGTTGTTGCCCGCGGCCTTTACCTACACGACCGGCGAAGCGCATTGGGAATTACTGTTGCGCACGCGGGCGGTGGAAAACCAATGTTACGTTGTCGCTTCGGCGCAGGGCGGCAAACACGAAAGCGGACGCCGCACTTTTGGCCACAGCATGATCATCGACCCGTGGGGCGAAGTGTTGGCCGTGTTGCCGGAAGGCGAAGGCGTGGTGGTGGCCGATTTGGATGCCAGCCGTCTTAGCAGCGTGCGCACGCGCTTGCCTGCTTTGCAACACCGTTTGCTTTAAATACAAAGGCCGTCTGAAACCAATTCAGACGGCTTGTTTCCCAAATTGAATCCAATGAATAAGAAACCCATCCGCATTTTAGGTATCGACCCCGGCAGCCGCATTACCGGTTTCGGCGTGATTGACGTCTATGGTCGTGAACACAGCTATGTTGCTTCAGGCTGCATCAAAACCATTCCCGGCGACGAACTGGCCGGCCGTATCGGCGTGATTTGCGAGCACATCAACGAAATCATCGATGTGTACCAACCCAATCAAACCGCCATCGAACAGGTGTTTGTCAACGTGAATCCGGCGGCCACGCTGATGCTGGGGCAGGCGCGGGGGGCGGCGATTGCCACTATGGTGATGCGCGGTTTGCCGGTATATGAATACACCGCTTTGCAGGTCAAGCAGGCGGTGGTCGGGCAGGGCAAGGCGGCGAAAGAACAGGTGCAGCACATGGTGGTGCAGATGTTGGGTTTATCGGGTACGCCGCAAGCCGATGCCGCCGATGGCTTGGCCGTGGCGCTCACCCACGCGCTGCGCAATCACGGTTTGGCCAATCAAATCAACCGCAATGGCTTGCAGATTAAGGGTGGGCGGTTTCATGGTTGAGGCCGTCTGAAAAGCTTGGATTCTGTAAAAGTGACACTTGCTTAAAAAACAGGCCGTCTGAAACCAGCAAAAATTTCAGACGGCCTTTACTGCTATAATAGCCACACTTCACACACAGGCCGTCTGAATAATGAAATTTGCTTTTTTTATTTTGTATCTGGTGCAGCTGTTGCCCTTCAAGCTGATCCACAAAATCGCTGATGCGGTGGGTTGGCTGGCGTATTATGTCGTGAAACCGCGCCGCAAAGTGGGGCAGGTGAACCTGAAAAAATGTTTTCCCGAGTGGAGCGATGACAAACGTGAAGCGGTGTTAAAACGCCATTTCCAACACATGGCCAAGCTGATGTTGGAATACGGCCTGTATTGGTACACACCTGCCGAGCGCTTGCGCAGCTTGGTGCGCTATGAAAACAAACATTATCTTGATGATGCGTTGGCGGCGGGTGAAAAAGTGATTTTGCTCTATCCGCACTTTACCGCGTTTGAAATGGCGGTGTACACGCTCAATCAGGATGTGCCGCTGACCAGCATGTATTCGCATCAAAAAAACAAAGCGATGGACGAGCAGATTTTAAAAGGCCGTCACCGCTATGATAATGTGTTTTTGATTGGCCGCACGGAAGGCCTGCGCGCGATTATCAAGCAGTTGCGCAAAAGCGATGCGCCGTTTCTTTATCTGCCGGATCAGGATTTCGGCCGCAATGATTCGATTTTTGTCGATTTTTTTGGGATTCCGACGGCTACGATTACCGGTTTGAGCCGCATTGCCGGCATGGCGAATGCCAAAGTGATTCCGGCGATTCCGTTTCGTGAGGCCGATAATACCGTGACTTTGCGTTTTTACGAGCCATGGGAACATTTTCCCAGCGAAGATGTGGTCGCCGACACCCAGCGCATGAACGACTTCATCGAAGCGCGCGCGCGTGAGATTCCCGAGCAATATTTCTGGTTGCATAAGCGTTTTAAAACCCGTCCGGAAGGCGAAGCGGGCTTTTATTGATTACATACAGTTACAAAAAATTAAGGTTCGGTGGCTGCCGAACCTTTTTTATTTCTGTTTAATTGAGTAGCAGGCTGATATTTATTCATACATGTTTGTATGTGAGAAAAACGCCGTATGCTTAATTTAAAAGGGAATTAGGCCGTCTGAAAGATTGAGATGATGGCTATGAAATCATTTGCTTCATTTAATTTTCATATAATCTGAATATTTAATTAATATATTAAATTTAATGTTTTTAAAAACAATAGTTTGTGAAAAATTAGTTCAAATTTAAATATTTTATTATTTTGGAATAAGATTTTAAATTTTAAATTTAAGAGAAAATCAGTATTTTATTTTTTAAAAATTAAATTTTAGAAATTATTCTAATATAATTTTATTTTAAGAGAAATATTCTATTTTTAGAAGAAAAAGAGAATTTTTCAAAAAAACACTTGGCAAGCGCGCTAAAAACGCGTACATTTCACTATATCGAGTTACAAGATATTCAGCCAAAAGGATTTTGAATATCGCCAAGTTCCCTTAACGGGCGTTTTTCCGGTGTGATTCCTGCCGATGAAACGACTGTTTATTAATGCAGAGTTGAGCTGCATTAATAAAGCCGCAGGCGAGAGCCTGTATTGTTTGTGAAGCGTAAATCTCTGATTTGAGGTATTGAGGCAATCCTGTGGGGGGTTGCCTCTTTTTTTATCCACGGCTTCGTGTCACAATGCCCATATCCTGATCCAAGGAGCATGTCATGACCCCGATACTCGCTTTTGATATTGAAACCATTCCCGATGTCAACGGCATCCGACTGCTTTACGATTTGCCGCAAAGTGTGTCGGATGACGAAGTGGTGTTATTCGCCCAACAAAAACGGCGCGCGCAAAACGGCAGTGATTTTATGCAACACCATCTGCATCAAGTGGTGGCGATTTCGTGCTGTATGCGTTGGGGCAGCGAGAAAATCCATGTCGGCACCATTGGCGAAATCGACGACAGCGAAGAGACAGTGATTGCCAAGTTTTTCGAGTTGATTGAAAACCACACGCCGCAGCTGGTGAGCTGGAACGGCGGCGGTTTCGATTTGCCGGTATTGCATTATCGCGCCATGATACACGGCATAGCCGCCGCGCGTTATTGGGACATGGGTGAAGGTGATTTTGGCGACAGCCGTGATTTTAAATGGAACAACTACATCAGCCGCTACCACAACCGCCATTGCGATTTGATGGATTTGCTCGCGCTGTATCAACCGCGTGCCAACGTGCCGCTGGACGACATGGCCAAGCTGTGCGGCTTTCCCGGCAAATTGGGTATGGACGGCAGCAAAGTGTGGGAAGCGTATTATCAAGGCCGTCTGAAAGACATCCGCGATTATTGTGAAACCGATGCCGCCAATACTTATCTGATGTATCTGCGTTTCCGCCTGATGAGCGGCGCTTTGGACAGCGACGAATACGAAGTCGAGGTCAAACGCTTGAAAAACTATCTCAAAGAGCAAGCCGAAGATAAATTGCATTGGCAGGAATTTGTCGGCCAATGGCGATGAATATTTGAATGAGGCCGTCTGAAACGCAATCTGTTTCAGGCGGCCTTTTACTCCCAACGCTTAATCAGGTAAACTCGTTTTTTTTGTTCACACTGTCGTCTGTCATGTCTGCCATTACCCCACTCAAACAAATCACCCTTATCGGCGTTGGGCTGATAGGCGGCTCGTTTGTGCTGGATTTGAAACGCTTGGGGCTGGTGGAAACGGTGGTCGGCATCGACTTAAACCGCGAAAACCTTGACCGTGCATTAGAACGGCGTGTGATTGATGCCGCGTTTACCGAAATCAATGCCGAGAGCATCAGCGGGGCGGATTTGGTGTTGATTGCTACGCCGGTATCGACTTTGACGACGATTTGTCAGGCCATCGAGCCGTTTTTGCAGGCCGATGCGCTGGTGTCGGATGTTGGCAGCACCAAGCAAATTGCTGTCGAAGCTTTCCGCACTTATCTGCCCGAACATTTGCCGCGCTGTATTGCCGCGCACCCGATTGCCGGTTCCGATCGACATGGCGCGTTGGCGGCGCAATTTGGTCTTTATCAAGACAAAAAGCTGATTATCACACCACACGGTAACGAACATTCAGACGGCCTTGAACGGCTGGAGTCGCTGTGGCAAGCGGTGGGTGCACAAACGTTTCGTTTAAGCGCGGCCGAACACGATGCCATTTTCGCCGCCGTGTCGCACATGCCGCATTTGTTGGCCTTTGCCTTTGTACACGAAATTTTCGATCATCCCGATGGACAAGCCTATTTGAGCTTTGCGGCTTCCGGTTTCCGTGATTTTACCCGCATTGCCTCCAGCCACCCGGCGATTTGGACGGACATTTGTTTAGCCAATAAAAACAGCCTGCAGGATTTGATCGGTGGTATCCGTCGGCAATTGGATACTTTGGAACATCTGCTGGCAACGGAAAATAAAGCTGCGTTGTACACATATTTTGAAGAAGCTAAAAACACACGCGATGAGTGGTTGAAAGGGCAGTAGTTGTCAGCAATCAATAAGGCCGTCTGAAAGCAAACGCTTTCAGACGGCCTTAAACATAAATAGGCTTAACCCGGTTTGCCGTCAACGCGCGGACGAATCAGCCAAGGAATGTATTTCCACGCATAAAGCAACAAAGCAGCGGCAAACAGCACGGCCGACAGGCGGATGCTGTGGGTGTAAGCCGTGCCGTGAACGAAGGTAGCCAAAATGCGCACCAAAGTTGAAATAATCATCAACCAAAATGCCACTGGCACTGATTTGGGCGGCGGATAAATTGCGTTGCCGGTGTGGCCGAGCGCGGTGCGCGCCATCATGCCTAAGGTCAATACGCCAATGCCACCGACGCCGATTAAGTGCACGCCCAAGTTTAGGAACGACGGCGAGAAGTAGGAAATGCCGACTGCCATCAAGCCCAATCCGGTGAAGAAATAGCCGGCGAATAAAATCCACAGCATCGGTTCTTTCAACACATCTTTATGCAACCAGCGATACACCTGCACCAAGCTGATGACACCTGCTGCAAAGGCAAACAAGGCAGCCAGCGGCAACAGCATTTGGTGCGCCATCAGCATGGCGGTCAACATCGGCAGCCATAAAGATGCGTGGCCGACCCATTGCGGGCTGGCGATTTGTGGGATATTTAAGCGTTTGGATGTGAAAAACGAGATGATGCGCATGCCGATTAAGCCGATGAAACCGGCTACCATAATCAGGCCGGATTGCAGGCCGACCAGCAAGGCAGCAGGGTCAAACGGGCTGAGTTGGCGGTGAAAAGCGACGTGTGTGCCGCCCAACACAAAAATGGCAAACACGGCGACATAGTTGCGTTTGTTTTTGGTGCGGAACACTGGCAACGCCATGCACACCGCGCCATACCAAAAGAAAATCGTGCCGAAAATGCCGCTGGCTGCCGCGCCCCAGCCGGGAATAAATGCGCAAATGCGTGCCAACAGCCAAAACGCGGTTAAGCCGACCAACACTGCACCGCGGGTAGGCGGCTGGCTGGTCCACGTGGCAACGGCGGTGAGCAGAAAGGCAATCACCACCAAACCGGCATAGCCCCAAATCATTTCATGCGCGTGCCAGTAAAAGCCGGGCAGCTCGGGTGTGCCTTGATAGCCGAAGCCCCACAGTAAAATCGACAGCGCACCGTAAAGGGCGGCCAGCGAGTAAAACGGGCGGAAAGCCATGGCCCAAACAGGGTGTTTGAACAATGCGTTCATGGTGGTTCCTTGAATGATTATGGTCAATAGTGGATAGGCCGTCTGAAAGTTTCAGACGGCCTTATATTATGTTTAAGCCGTTACGTTATCTAAGTAAGGCTCAACTGCAGGGAAAAGCTCGCGTTCTTCAAAGCGGGCGTGGTCGCGCAGTGTAGTGGCGAATTCTTGGTTCCATGCTTCGCTGGTGTATTCAGGTTGCGCCATCATTTGGCGCAGTTTGGTGTGGTCGTGTTCAAAACGGACACGCAGCTCGGGTGTAATATTCGGCCAATGCGGTGCAAACTGGTTTTCTTCTTCTTCGAAATGTTGCATTAATTCAACAAAGTGCGGCTCGAGTTCGGCCTGATGGCTTTCAGACGGCGTGCGCAGAATACGCACACATAAAGAAAGGGAGTGATGGTGTTCGCGCGACAAATCAATTAGCGCGGGATGGCGTTTCAATGGTGTCATAATCAGTGGCCCGTGTTGGATTTTACTGGATTAATTTATAAGTTTCATATATTATGAAACTTAATTCTATATAAAGTCAAACACATACCGCCCGAATTCTATGATGAATCATTAGAGCGGCTGATTTTAAATAACAGATATAACCTGATTCAGAGCAGAGATCGTTATGTATCTAACCCAGCATACAGATTACGGATTGCGCGTTTTAATCTATACCGCCATCAACGATGACTCGTTGGTCAACATCAGCACCATTGCCGACACTTACGGCATTTCTAAAAGCCATTTGATGAAAGTGGTGACTGCCTTGGTCAAAGGCGGTTTTCTCACCAGCGTGCGCGGCAAGGGCGGCGGATTAAAGCTGGCCATGACTGCAGACAAAATCAACATCGGCGCCGTGATACGGCATTTGGAGCCTATGCAGTTGGTTGAATGCATGGGTAATAACAACGATTGCCTGATTACACCGTCTTGCCGCTTGGCCGGTATTCTTGGCGGTGCAATTAAATCGTTTTTCAATTATCTCGATGGCTTTACGCTGGAAGATTTGTTGAACAAACCTACCTACGATTTGCTGTATTTCCCGAAAATCGACATTTTGCCCGAGCATGAGCCTGTAGAAATTATGCCGTCGCCGCTATCTGAAAATCTAGACCATGTACCGGAGAAAGTGGCGCAGTCAAACGCGATTCGCATCGATACGGTGAACTGAGTTTAGATGCTTCGCCAGTAAATTGATATTTTTTCTAACGGCTTTATTTCCAATACATTGCCGGAATAAAGCCGTTTGTTTTAGGATTGATGTGAGAATGAATATTACATTCAGTCTTCTTTAATTTGATGGTTTTTAAAGTGATTATTTGAATGGTAACAAGCCTGTTGTTTGGCTGGATTGTGTAAAAATAAGTTGCAAACAGGAATAATTGCTATTACCATACGCGTACTATGAAAAAAGATCGAATGATAAACCCCACGGTGGTTGCTGTGGTCGCTCTTTTGCACATTGGATTGATGTCCTTATTATGGAAAGCCCATAAGCCCGACATTGTTGACGTTGAGCATATCGAGTTTGTTGAATTAGGTGATTTCGGTGGCGGCGATGGTGCACCGGAAGGTGCCGGTGCGCCTGCTCCAGTGCAAGCGCCACCACCGCCGCCGCCACCGAAACCTAAACCGCGTCCTGAGCCCAAACCTAAACCGAAACCGGTAGAAGAGGCGAAGCCGGTGATTAAACCGGTGATTACCAAAAAAGCAGACGCAGATATTCAGCAGCCTAAAGAAAAACCGAAACCGGTCGAAAAACCTAAACCGAAACCCGAGCCTAAGCCGGAACCTAAGCCCGAGCCAAAACCCGAGCCCAAGCCTGAACCGAAACCGGTGCCAGAGCCTAAAGCAGAAAAACCTGCCGAGAAACCGGCAGAAAAAGCCGGTGGTAGTGCATCTGAAAAAGCAGGCAGCGAGAGTGGTAAAGGTGGTTCATCTGCTAAAGGTGAAGGAAAAGGCAGTGGTAGTGGCACCAAAGGTGAAGGCAGCGGTCGCGGTGAAGGTAGTGGCAGTGGTTCAGGCGGTAAAAAAGGTGAAAGCGGTTCCGGTGACGGCAGCGGCGCAGGCGGCGGTAGCGGCCCGGGCAGCAGTCGCAGCAATCCGGTAAAAGCCACCGGCTCCATTCCGACTCCGCCGTATCCTGCTTTATCGCAAGAGAATGGTGAAGAAGGTACCGTTGTGCTGAATATATTGGTGGCGCCGGGCGGGAAAGTCGCTTCAGTATCGGTTGCCAAGAGCAGCGGCTCATCACGCTTAGATCGCGCAGCACGCAATGCCGCCAAATCCGGCCACTTTAACACCAATGTTTGGACCAGCTACCGTGTACCGGTGCGCTTCAGTTTAGGTGGATAGGCCGTCTGAAAGCAGTCATGCGGTGGGCTGAATCCCAACAGTCTGCCGCCAAATGTTTGATTTATTTATTTTGATTTTGGAAAAACCATGAATTTAGGATTAGTGTTTGAATCGGGCGATTACGTCTTAATCAGTGTATTTTTATTGATGGTCATCATGAGCATTGTGACTTGGAGCGTTTTGATTGTGCGTGTGATTAAGCTGCGCAAAGCCAAAGCAGGTAATGCGGCGGCCAAAAAAGCAGTCATGGATTCGTTCACATTAAATGATGCTGTGCAGAAAGTCAGAAACATTGATGCGCCGATCAGCACGCTGACCACTGACGCCGTTCATGCTTATGATAACTATCGCCAAAGCACCACCAAAACCTTGGCCAACGCATTGCCGCTGAATGAATTCTTAGTCGGCCAAATCCGCACCAGCATGAATCAGACCATGCGCCAGTTTGATGGCGGCATGACGGCGTTGGCTTCGATTGGTGCTACTGCGCCATTTATCGGTTTGTTTGGTACCGTTTGGGGTATTTATCACGCGTTAATTAACATCAGCGAAAGCGGCCAAATGAGCATCGCCGCCGTGGCCGGCCCGATTGGCGAAGCTTTAGTGGCGACTGCAGCCGGCTTGTTTGTGGCGATTCCGGCGGTATTGGCTTACAACTTCTTAAACCGCGGTAAGAAAACCGTTTCCCAAGACTTAGACGCTTACGCGCATGATTTGCACGTTCGTCTGCTGAATCAAAAGGATTAAGATATGGCATTCGGTTCAATGAATTCCGGTGATGAAGATGCACCGATGTCTGACATTAATGTAACGCCTTTGGTCGATGTGATGCTGGTGTTGCTGATTGTGTTTATGATTACCATGCCAGTATTGACGCATTCGATTCCGCTGGAGCTGCCAACTGCTTCCGAACAGGCAGCGAAAAAAGATACGCAGCCCAAAGAGCCTTTGCGTGTGACGATTGGTTCGGATGGTGCTTATTATATCGGTGGCGATTCCGATAAGAAAATCACCATCGAAGAAGTGACCGCCCGTTTGAAAGAAGCCAAAACGGCAAACGAAGATGCTATCGTCGCCATTGCAGCGGATAAGGCCGTGGAATACGATTATGTCAACAAAGCCCTAGGTGCTGCGCGCGAAGCCGGTATCAGCAAAATCGGTTTCGTTACAGAGACCAAAGCAGAATAACCGTTGAAAGCGGTGGAAATATTTCCGCTTATCTGTTGAACAGGCCGTCTGAAACGTTTCAGACGGCCTTTTACGATGCGGAATTAAGCTAATTTATGCTTGGCAGCTTCCTGCAAACGTGCTTCAAAATTGCTTAAATCAATGCCGGCTTCGGCAGCAGCAGCTTTGGCCTCGGCAACGCTCATGCCGTTTTGCACTTGATGATAAGCCCACAATAAAGAACTGCGCGTGCCGGTGCGGCAATAGGCCAAAACGGGTTGGCCGGCTTGCTGCAATAAATCTTGAAATGCGACAACATCGGCAGCGGTGATATTCGGTGCGACAACAGGCTGATGTTTGAATGAAGTAATGCCTTCTGCCGACAGCCATTGTTGCACTTGCATGGTAGAAGGTTGATTCTCTTCTTCACCGTCCGGGCGGTTGCAGATAACGGTTTGAATGCCCAATTGCGCGGCATCTTTTGCATCTTGTTCGGTCAGTTGTGGTGATACATATAATTGTTCGCTCAATTTCAAAATAGCCATGATTTTCCTTCCTTTCGACAATTTTCAGACGGCCTTTTATCAGGCCATCTGAAAGTTTAGCGGTTAAACAACCATTTATCTACCAAATCTTGGTTGGCAACTTTCAACAAAGCCGTATTCGCTTCCACGGCTTGCACGGTGATGTGCGTTTGGTGCAGTACGCCGCTGCGGAAAAAGTGCAGTGTGGCGCGTTCGCCGACAGCCAATTGCGCCCATTGCGCGGCCAAGTCAGTGCAGGCATAGCCGTTAAGCGCGATGATTTTGTCTTGTGGACACAAAGCCGTATTTTCTGCGCTGCCGCCATTAAATACGTGTGTCAGGGTGGCGCTGTCGCCGCTTTGTTTGAAACGTGCGCCGAAATCGCTGGCGAGTTTGACGCAAACGGTTTCGCCCGCCAAGCCACCGCCATGACTGCGCGGCAAGGGCTGCCAATCCAATGTGACGCCGACGTGCGCCAAGCATTCTTGCAAGGGCAGGTCATCGGTGCCGTATAAGGCCGTCTGAAAAAATGATTGCAAATCCAAGCCGGTGATCTGTTGGCAACGCTCTTGCCATTGTTTTTCCGGAATGCCTTGGCCGGTGTTGACCCAATCGCGATAGTGCTGCTGCATCACGCTGTCTAATGAATGCTTGCCGCCGCTTTTTTGGCGAATCAGTACATCCAAACACAATGCCGCCAGCGCACCTTTTTGGTAATAACTGACGATGGCATTGCTGCTGTTTTCATCTTGCTTGTAAAACTTGTTCCATGCGGTGAAGCTGGATTCGGCCAAGGTTTGTTTCAGACGGCCTTTTGTATGTTGCACACGGGTAATCGATTGGGCGAGCAGATTTAAATAAGCATTGCTGTCAATCACGCCGCTGCGTGCCAAGAACAAATCATCATAATAAGAGGTGATGCCTTCAAATGCCCACAGTTGCTCAGTGTAGCTTTCTTGATCGAGGTCGTAAGGCACAAATGCTTCGGGCTTAATCGATTTCACATTCCAGGCGTGGAAGTATTCGTGGCTGAACAGGCCGAGCAATTGGGTATAGGCTTCGTTGGCTTCGCCCATATTGTGCGGCGGCAGGCTGTTGCGGTCGGCCAAAAGGGCGGTGCTGCTGATGTGTTCGAGGCCGCCGTAGATGTTGTCGCCGACATGCAGCATAAACAGATATTCTTGAAACGGCGCAGGCTCAGAGAACATGGCCAATTCGGTTTCGCAAATTTTTTGAATATCATCGACAAAACGTTGGCGGTCAAAATCGCGATAAAAGCCGCTCAGGGCAATGCGGTGGGGAATGCCGGTTGCGGTAAAGTCTAAAAATTCAATCTTGCCCATTTCGACAGGGTGGTCGATTAAATCGGCATAAGAGGCCGTCTGAAATTGGTGTGTGGCGGTTTGCGGTAGGGTAGTAGCGATTTGCCATTGGTTGGGAAAGTCTTTTAGGGAAACACTGTGTGGCAGGTTTTCGCAGCCATGAATCTTTAAAAAAAGACAAGCGCCATCGAAGAAGCCGCGTTCGGTGCTTAAAAACGCACCGCGTACGGATAAGTCAAACGCATAAACGGTGTAGCAAATTTGCCACTCACCTTTTTGGCCGTTTGCCTGCCATTTGTTTTTGGTCAATTGCGTCAATGCAACAGTATGGCCATTGCAAGAAGCACTTAATTGCGTGATATGTCGGGAGAAATCACGAATCAGATAGCTGCCCGGCACCCAGTTGGGTAGGCTGAATTCAATAGGTAAATCATTGTCTTGATTGAAACTCAATGTAATTTGATATTCATGACTCAAAGGGCGGAATGAGATTTTGTAATTAATCATATCTATTGCTTAGTTTGTTAAAATTAATGAATAACGTTGGCATACAGTGTCTGATATTTAATTTACATCAAAAAGCCTTTAAAAAAACGGGGCTTGAAAAAAATGTATGCCTTTTATTAGAGCTCATTTGTTTTAATTATTTGATTATTATAATTTTTTATTTTTTAGGTTACATATTCGCTTGAGCGGAAGAAATGTAATATTGCTTGGCTCAATCTTGTATATATGTTAAATTTAGAAAAATTTATACTTTGCCTTAATGTTTTTTGTGGAAACGTAGAAAACATTCGGGCGGGTAAAGCAAAAATTTTCAATTCCCATAATTTATGGAGACTCCCATGGACACACAAACTTATAACTACAAAGTGGTGCGCCAGTTCGCCATCATGACTGTAGTTTGGGGCATCGTGGGTATGTTGGTCGGTGTGATTGTCGCCGCCCAATTATACTTGCCGGCTCTTAATTTATCTGAAATCGGACCTTGGTTCCACTTTGGCCGTCTGCGTCCATTGCACACCAATGCGGTAATTTTCGCATTTGGTGGCTGTGGTCTGTTTGCCACTTCTTATTATGTGGTGCAGCGTACCTGTAATACCCGCCTGTTTGGCGGCTGGTTGGCATCATTTACCTTCTGGGGTTGGCAAGCGGTTATTGTAGCAGCAGTCATCACTTTGCCGATGGGTTTTACCCAAGCTAAAGAGTATGCCGAATTGGAATGGCCAATCGATATCCTGATTACTTTGGTATGGGTGGCTTACGCAATCGTATTCTTCGGCACCATCGCCAAACGTAAAGTAAAACACATTTACGTGGCCAACTGGTTCTACGGCGGTTTCATCTTGGCCGTTGCCTTGCTGCACATTGTGAACAACATCAGCATTCCTGCCGACTTCATGAAGTCTTACCCGGTGTATGCCGGTGCCATCGATGCAATGGTTCAATGGTGGTATGGCCATAATGCGGTAGGTTTCTTCCTGACTGCAGGCTTCTTGGGCATGATGTACTACTTCGTTCCAAAACAAGCAGGCCGTCCGGTTTACTCTTATCGTTTGTCTGTGGTTCACTTCTGGGCATTGATTTTCACTTATATGTGGGCAGGTCCTCACCACTTGCACTACACCGCATTGCCTGACTGGACACAATCTTTGGGTATGGTTTTGTCGCTGATTCTGTTCGCACCATCTTGGGGCGGTATGATCAACGGTATCATGACCTTGTCTGGCGCGTGGGATAAACTGCGTACCGACCCGATTTTGAAATTCTTGATCGTTTCCCTGTCTTTCTACGGTATGTCGACCTTTGAAGGCCCGATGATGTCGATCAAAACCGTTAACGCCTTGAGCCACTACACCGACTGGACTGTTGCACACGTACACGCCGGCGCATTGGGTTGGGTAGGTTTTGTAACCATCGGTTCGATTTATTACCTGATTCCGCGTCTGTTTGGTAAAACCCAAATGCATAGCGTGAAATTGATTGAAGCACACTTCTGGATTGCCACCATCGGCGTGGTGTTGTACATCGCTGCGATGTGGATTGCCGGTGTGATGCAAGGTTTGATGTGGGGTTCGTTGAATGACGACGGTACTTTGACCTACTCATTTGTTGAGTCTGTAAAACGTACTATGCCTTATTATGCAATCCGTGTAGTAGGTGGTCTGATGTATTTGGCTGGTATGTGTATCATGGCGTACAACGTTTACCGTACTGCAATCAGTGGCAAACCTGTTGAAGCTGAGATCCCTGCGGTTTCTCAACAACACCACTAAATAACAAGAAAGTAGGCTACCAAATGAAATTACAACAATTAGCTGAAGAAAAAGTCGGCTTTCTGATTATTTTCACTGTGATTGTAATCAGTTTCGGCTTGTTGATTGAAGTTGTGCCTTTGTTTGGCACGAAAGCAGTCATCGAACCTGCTCCGGGTGTGAAGCCTTACAATGCGCTGCAAGTGGCGGGTCGTGATATTTATGTGCGTGAAGGTTGTTACAACTGCCACTCACAAATGATTCGTCCTTTCCGTGCAGAAACCGAGCGTTACGGTCATTACTCTGTTGCCGGCGAGTCTGTTTACGACCGTCCGTTCCAATGGGGTTCGAAACGTACCGGTCCTGATTTGGCGCGTGTTGGTGGTCGCTATTCTGATGAATGGCACCGCATCCACTTGCTGAATCCGCGTGACGTGGTTCCTGAATCCAATATGCCGGCATTCCCATGGTTGGCACGTAACAAGGTAGACGCTGAAGCCACTGTGGCACGCATGAAAGCATTGCGCGCCGTAGGCACGCCTTACAGCGATGAAGAATTGCAAAAAGCACCGGAAATGTTGACCAACAAATCCGAGCTGGATGCAGTGATTGCCTACTTGCAAGGTTTGGGCTTGGCATTGAAAAACGTAAGGTAACATCATGGATATTAACTGGATTCGCTCGCTTTTTACGCTGCTGATTTTTGTCAGCTTCATGCTGGTCATCTATATTGTGTTCAGCCGACGCAATAAACAAAATTATGATGAAGCAGCCAGCAGTATTTTTGACAATAATGAAGATGCGTCTGATAAAAACGGGCGATAACCGGTTAATCCGTGGTCACGGAGCAAAAGAATGAACACAACATCCCAATTTACCAGTAATTTCTGGAATATATACATTGCCGCCATTGTCCTGCTCAGCTTTATCGGTTTGGCTTGGCTGCTTTTCTCACAAAATGTGGTGAAACAGCCGAAAAAAGGCGAGGAAGTCGAAACCACAGGCCACGAATGGGACGGTATTGCAGAATATAACAATCCGTTGCCGCGTTGGTGGTTTTGGTTGTATGTCTTCACTTGGATTTTCGGTGCCGTTTACTTGGTGCTGTATCCGGGGGTAGGCGACTGGAAAGGTATCTTGAATTGGACCAGTCACAACCAATACGAAAAAGAAGTGGCTAAAGCAAACGAACAATACCAACCGCTGTATGCTAAGTTTGCCAAAATGCCGATTGAGCAAGTGGCGAAAGATCCGCAAGCCCAACAAATCGGTAAAAACATGTTCGATACTTACTGTATCCAATGTCACGGTTCGGATGCCAAAGGTTCTAAAGGTTTCCCTAACTTGACCGACCACGATTGGTTGTGGGGTGGCGAGCCTGAGCAAATCTCTGAAACCATCGAAAAAGGCCGTACCGGTGTGATGGCTGCATGGGGTCCGCAATTGGGTGAAGAACGTGTGAAAGACGTTGCGAACTATGTAATGTCTTTGTCTAAAGGTAAAGACCAATACGACGAAGAACGCGCTGCCCGCGGTCAGGCTTTGTTTAACGGTGCTCCGGCCAACTGTTTCACCTGTCACGGTGACAAAGGCCAAGGTATCCAAGGTTTGGGTCCTAACTTGACTGATGACGTTTGGTTGTGGGGCGGTACGCAAAAAGCCATTATCGAAACCATTACCAACGGTCGCCATAACCAAATGCCGGCATGGGGTAATTTCTTGGATAAAGATAAATTACACATCATGACCGCCTATGTTTGGGGCTTGTCAAATAAAGACGGTAAAGCACCAGCGAAAAAAGTAGAACCTGCCGCTGCGGCTCCGGCTGTCGCTGCGAGTGAAGCTTCCGCTCCTGCAACTGAAGCAGCTTCTGCTGCCAGCGCACCTGCTGCAACTGCAAATACTGCACCGGCCGCTGACGTTGCTGAAGTATCTTACAATGCAAACGATGGCGCAGTATTCTTCTTTGCAACCGGTAAAAGCGATGTGGCTGCTAATGCAGAAACCGTCGTAGCTGATTTGGTTACAGCCGCTAAAGAAGGTAAACGTTTGGTGGTAAGCGGTTATACCGACAGCACTGGTGACGCTGCAGCGAATGCCGAATTGTCTAAAAAACGTGCCCAAGCAGTTCAGGCATTTTTTGAAGCACAAGGTGTAAAAGCTGAAAGCATCGAATTGCGTAAACCTGAAAACACAACTGCCGCACAAGGTAATGACGTTCAAGGTCGTCGCGTAGAAGTCAAATTGGAAGGTTAATCTTCTGATGAAAAGCCACTCGAAAGAGTGGCTTTTTTGCATTCAGCTGTTTATATTCAGACGGCCTGAGGCTTTTGTAAAACTAGTAAATTTTTAGGAATTTTTAAACCGTCATTCCCGTGCTGGAGGGAATTCAGACCGATCAGCTTCAGGAGTGTTTAACTTCTTTAGTAATTTGACACACTGGATTCCCACCTGCTCGGGAATGACGAGTATAGTTTTCGTAGTTCAAATTGAGTTTTACGAAGGTCTCAGCCTAATTAATAGAAGCAGTTATAAACTATTTAAGGCCGTCTGAAAAATCGGTTATAATAAATTTCTTTCAAAAAGGCCGTCTGAAAAGACGGTTTTCTTTTTCTATTCACGCGGTTCGTAACCCTCCCGCGATACCAAAACTAGGAATCAATATGCACAATCAAAAAGCCTTGGTCATCTTTTCCGGTGGCCAAGATTCTACTACTTGCCTGCTTCAGGCGATTCAAACCTATGGCCGGGACAATGTCCAAGCCATTACTTTTCACTATGGTCAGCGCCACTCCATCGAATTGGAACGCGCGCATTGGATTGCCCAGGATTTAGGCATTGCGCAAACTGTATTAGATTTGAGCTTAATGCGGCAGATTACCCACAATGCTTTGATGGAAGAGGGTGCAGATATCCAGACGGCCGCTAACGGTATGCCGAATACGTTTGTCGATGGCCGCAATGCCCTGTTTTTAATGTATGCCGCTATTTACGCCAAAGGTCAAAACATCAAACACATCATCGTAGGGGTCTGCGAAACCGATTTTTCCGGCTATCCCGATTGTCGCGATGTGTTTGTGAAATCCATGAATGTTACCCTCAATTTGGCGATGGACTATGATTTCCAAATCCACACGCCTTTGATGTACCTGACCAAAGCGCAGACATGGGCGCTGGCCGATGAGTTGGGCTATTTGGATTATGTCCGTGAGCAAACGCATACCTGTTACAACGGCGTGGTCGGCGGCTGCGGAGAATGCCCAAGCTGCGTGTTGCGCGAACGCGGGTTACAGGAATATCTGGAAAGTAAACAGGCCATCTGAACAGATTCTTTCTTATTTTCTACAACAAAGGCCGTCTGAAAAGTTTCAGACGGCCTCAAAGAATACATCATGAAAATCACTAAAATCTTTTCTTTCGATTCATCTCACATGTTAGATGGTCACGATGGTAAGTGCCAAAACTTACACGGCCACACCTACAAACTCGAAATTACCGTTTCAGACGGCTTAATTCAAGGTGGTGCCAAAGACGGTATGGTGATGGATTTCACCGATTTAAAAGCCATAGTCAAACAAGAGATCATTGATCCCTTTGATCATGCCTTTATCTACGATGGCAGCAACGAGCGTGAAAGCCAAATTGCCGCTTTATTAGACGGCTGGAACATGAAAATCTTACGCTTAAATTATCGCACCACCGCCGAAAATATGAGCATGGAAATGTTTACGCGATTAAAGCAAGCCGGCTTAAAAGTATGCAGCGTCAAGCTCTGGGAAACGCCGACTTCCTGCGCCGAATATGAGGGCGCATGATGGTGCCGATTGAGCCTGCTAACCCGCAATACCGCATTGTCGAAATATTCGAAAGCTTGCAAGGCGAGGGCTACAACACTGGTATGCCTGCTATTTTCATCCGTTTGGGTAAATGTAACTTGGCCTGCTCGTGGTGTGATACCGATTATCTGCGTTTTGAAATGATGAGCCTGCACGAGATTTTAGGCCGTCTGAAAAATTATCGTGCGCGTAACATCATCATTACCGGTGGTGAGCCAACCATTCAGCCGCATTTGGATACCTTGCTCAACACGCTGAAAGCGGCAGGTTATTATTTATGTATGGAAACCAATGGCCTGAATCCTACGCCCATACAAATTGATTTTGTCGCCACCAGCCCAAAGGCGTGTTACGCAGATAAATATGCTAAAAGCTGCATTGAAAAAGCCGATGAAGTGCGCATTGTTGCCGATGGTGATGTGTTGGCCTTTTGCGAACAGATGGAACGAAAAATTCAAGCCGAGCATTTTTATTTATCGCCTTGTGAGCGAAATGGTGTGATGAACATTTACGATACCATCCGCCAAATCGGTCTGCTCAACAGCCGCGCCCATACAACCGTGCATTGGCAATTAAGTGTGCAAACGCATAAATGGGCAGGAATTGAGTAAACGTTAAACATTCATACCGAGGCCGTCTGAAGTGTATTTCAGATGGCCTTTATTATATTTAAGCTTTGAGTAAAGACTATTGAGATGTAGTTCTTTTGTAGTATTTTCTCAACAGTTCTGAGATTTTTATGAATGTATATTCAATAATCAAAAAATATAGATGAATATTTTTAATTTATTATTGAACATAAGCCAAGATTTATGCTCAAGAAAACAGACAGGTTTTGAAAATCATTTGGTATTTTTTCTAATACTTTTGAAGTATTCCTAATAACATATTCATTTTAAAAAATAATTCTTTGCATTTTAATGGATTTACCTAACGATAATCAGAAAAAACTTGACCGCTTACATAGGATTACGTAAAGTAATCGGCATAATAAGTAAATTGGTGTGACCAATTTTAAATTACGGCTTCCTTAGTCGCTGCAGGTTTAGGGTAGATTAAGACAAGCGTTTTTTATTTGGTTGTCTTGATTGGATGCTTTACACGTAATACAAGGATTTTCTGTATGGCACTTTTTCTCAGTATTTTTCCCATCGTTTTGCTGATTTGGTTGATGGTGAAAAAAAACAGCATGCCTTCCTATATCGCTTTACCGATTGTGGCGGCGTTGATTTATATGATTAAGATCACCTATTTTGGTGATGATTTCATGTTGTTGAATGCCACTGCTGCTTCCGGTTTGGTATCAACTTTGACGCCGATTACCGTGATTTTCGGTGCGATTATGTTTAACCGCATGATGGAAACTACTGGCTGTATCGACATCATCCGTAAATGGTTGGCCAACATTAACCCAAATCCGATTGCGCAATTGATGATTATCGGTTGGGCGTTTGCCTTTATGATTGAGGGTGCATCCGGTTTCGGTACGCCTGCTGCGATTGCCGCCCCAATTTTGATGAGCTTGGGCTTCAACCCTTTGCGTGTAGCCATCTTTACGTTGGTGATGAACTCAGTGCCGGTATCGTTCGGTGCGGTGGGTACCCCGACTTGGTTTGGTTTTGCGCCGTTGAATCTGACGCCTGCCGATATTTTGAGTATCGGTAAGCAAACCGGTATCATCCACTTCTTTGCTGCTTTTGTGATTCCGGTGATCGGCTTGAGCTTCATCGTTTCTAAAGAAGAAATTCGCAAGAACTTGGGCTTTATCGGCATCAGCGTGTTCTCATGTACCATTCCTTACGTTGCATTGGCAATGGTGAATGAAGAGTTCCCTGCTTTGGTGGCCGGTGCCATCGGTTTGATGATTTCTGTATTTGCCGCCAACAAAGGCTGGGGTTTGAGCAAAGACTATCCAAAAGATGTTAACATGGAAAAAGTGCCTTTGGCGCAAGTAGCCAAAGCCTTGGCACCATTGGGTATGCTGATCGGTATGCTGGTGATTACCCGTATCAAACAGCTCGGTATTAAAGGTTTGCTTACCAGCACTGAGCCATGGTTCAGCTTCTCGCTGCCGGGTTTGAGCGACATTACCGTCACCCAATCGCTGACCATTATGTTTAGCAACATTTTCGGTGAAGCAGTATCAGAACGTTACCAAACCCTGTATGTGCCGGCTTGGATTCCGTTTGTGATTACCGTGTGGATTTGTATCCTGCTATATAAAACCAAATTCAAAGATGCATGGACATTCTATGTTGGCACCTTCAATCAAACCAAAAAACCATTGCTCGCTTTGATGGGTGCGCTGATTATGGTGAAATTGATGATGGTCGGCGGTGATGATTCGATGGTGAAAATCATCGGTAAAGAATTTGCAGCGGTTGCCGGTGACAACTGGATTTACTTCTCGCCTTACTTAGGTGCCATCGGTGCATTCTTCTCAGGCTCGAACACTGTATCTAACCTGACATTTGGCCCAATTCAACAGCAAATCGCTTTGGATACCGGCTTGTCGGTAACACTGATTTTGGCCATGCAGTCGGTAGGTGGTGCGATGGGTAACATGGTATGTATCAACAACATTATCGCCGTGTGTACCGTATTGGGTATCGATAAATCCGAAGGTGCGATTATTAAGAAAACCGTGATTCCGATGGCGATTTATGGTGTGATTGCCGTCTTGGTGGCGCTGATTTTCTTCATGTAATCAATTTTTAAATAACCATTGAAATGCCGTCTGAAAAGTTTCAGACGGCATTTTTTTATGATGAGTATGATTGGCTAATAGAATCTGGAATGTTATTCAAATATATCATTTGAAAAGTTTGTATGTTTCGTTTCAATGAGAAAAGCCGTCTGAAAATATATTCAGACGGCCTCGTCAGTAGATTAGAAATCTAAATCCGTTTATTTCCACACCAATAAAGCATGGTTGCGTTTACCACGGCGCAGAATAGTGTATTTACCAAAACGCTTGTGTTCATCGGTCAGTAAATAAGCATCGTCCGGTTTTTCTGCAGCATGGTTCGGATTGTTCGGTTCGGTCACGGCGGCACCATTAATCACGACTGCTTTGCTGTTGACAAAGCCGCGGGCTTCTTTGTTTGATTGCGCCAAACCGCTGGTTACCAAGGCTTCTACCACATTGACGCTGCCGGATACTTCAAACGCAGGCAAGCCGTCAAGGGCGAGTTGCTCAAAGTCGGCTTCGGTCAGGTTGCTTTGGTCTTCGGCAAACAAGCTGGCAGAAATGCGTTGAGCCGCTTCCAAAGCTGCTTCACCGTGAATTAAGCGGGTCATTTCTTCAGCCAAGATGCGTTGTGCTTCAGGCTTGGTGCCGCTGGCTTGGTCTTTGGCTTCAATGGCATCGATTTCTTCAATGCTCAAGAACGTAAAGAATTTCAGGAATTTATACACATCGGCATCGGCCACTTTCAGCCAGAATTGGTAGAATTGATACGGCGATGTTTTCTTCGCATTCAACCATACCGCGCCGCCTTCGGTTTTGCCGAATTTGGTGCCGTCTGATTTGGTCACCAGCGGCAGGGTCAAACCGAATACTTGGTTTTGATGCAGTCGGCGGGTGAGGTCGATGCCGTTGGTGATGTTACCCCATTGGTCGGAACCGCCGATTTGCAGCAATGCACCATGGCGTTGGTTCAGCTCGGCAAAATCGTAACTTTGCAGCAGCGTGTAGGCAAATTCGGTAAACGAAATACCCACATCATCACGGTCGATACGCTGTTTCACCGATTCTTTCGCCAACATTGCATTGACTGAAAAATGCTTACCGATGTCGCGCAGGAAATCCAAGCAGTTCATTTGGCCGAACCAATCGGCATTATTGGCCATTACTGCGGCATTGTCGCCTTCAAAGCTCAAAAACGGTTTCAACTGATTGCGGATGCTGTCCACCCAACCGGCTACGGTGTCGGCAGAATTCAAGCTGCGCTCTACAGCCTTAAAGCTTGGGTCGCCAATCATACCGGTTGCACCGCCGACCAACGCAATCGGTGTATGGCCGGCCTGTTGGAAACGGCGCAATGCCAATACCGGCAACAAATGGCCGATGTGTAAGCTGTCGGCGGTTGGGTCAAAGCCGCAATATAAAGCGATTTTTTGTTCGTTTAACAAAGCTTCCAAAGCTTCAATATCAGTAGTTTGCGCGATCAAACCACGCGCTTGTAGGTCTTTTAATAAGCTCATATTCGTTCCATGATGTTTTCAGACGGCCTTTATTGACTCAGGCCGTCTGAATGTTGCAAGCATTTATCAAATCACACATTAAACAAGAAATGCATCACATCGCCGTCTTTCACGACATATTCCTTGCCTTCGACGCGCATTTTGCCGGCTTCTTTGGCTTTGGCTTCGCCACCTAAGGCCACGAAGTCTTCATAGGCAATCACTTGGGCGCGGATGAAGCCGCGTTCGAAATCGGTATGAATCACGCCGGCGGCTTGTGGAGCGGTGTCGCCTTTGTGAATGGTCCATGCGCGCACTTCTTTGACGCCAGCGGTGAAGTAGGTTTGCAGACCGAGCAAGTCATAGCCGGCGCGAATCAGGCGGTTCAAGCCTGGTTCTTCCAAGCCCATTTCGGCGAGGAATTCGGCTTTTTCATCGTCTTCCAATTCGGCAATTTCGCTTTCCATGGCGGCGCATACGGCCACAACCGGTGCATTTTCTTTGGCAGCCAATTCTTTTAAGCGGTCGAGATGCGGGTTGTTTTCAAAACCGTCTTCAGCCACGTTGCCGACGTACATGGCCGGTTTAGCAGTGAGCAGGAATAATGAGCGCAACATGGCCAATTCTTCGGCATCCAAGCCGAATGAGCGTACGGGCTTGCCTTCGTCTAAATGCGGCAATAATTTTTTGCACAAATCGACTAATTTTTGTGCATCTTTGTCGCCGCTGCGGGCACGTTTTTCTTCGCGGACAATCGCTTTCTCCACGCTGGCTAAGTCGGCCAAGGCCAATTCGGTGCCGATGGTTTCGATGTCAGCAATCGGATCGACTTTACCGGCAACGTGGACGATGTTTTCATCATCAAAACAGCGCACCACATTCACGATGGCATCGGTTTCGCGGATGTTGGCCAAGAATTGGTTGCCCAAGCCTTCGCCTTTGCTGGCACCGGCCACCAAACCTGCGATATCGACGAATTCCACAATGGCAGGCTGCATTTTTTGCGGATTGACGATTTTCGCCAATTCGGCCATGCGTGGGTCAGGCACTTCGACAATGCCGACATTCGGTTCGATGGTGCAGAAAGGGTAGTTGGCCGCTTCAATGCCCGATTGGGTTAAGGCGTTGAACAGGGTGGATTTGCCGACATTGGGCAGGCCGACGATGCCGCATTTTAAGCTCATGTTTTTTCCTGATATTTGCTAAAAATTTTAAACGGGCAATTATAGCATAATTCGTTTGTAAGGTTGGATGACAAGGCCGTCTGAAAAAGGTGTGTTGCTTTTCAGACGGCCTCGAATAATGTATCGTGTAAATGAAATCTTGGCTAAATCATTTAGGCCGTCTGAAAACAGATTCTTTCAGACGGCCTTCACTTATTTAAAAATCAAAATCAGCAGCAGGGCAATGGCAATCAAACCGAGCCACAGGCTTTGCCGTTGCTGCACTTTAATCAAATGCAGGTACGCATCGCGCATTTCCTGTTGGCGGTTTTCATCGACCAGCGCATTGAGTTTGCGCGGCAGGCTCGGCAGGATTTGCGTCCAGTCGGGGGCTTCGTTTTTCAGGTTATTGAATAAGGCTTTCGGGCCGATTTGCTCGTTCATCCATTTGGTGAGAAACGGCTTGGCGGTCGCCCACAAATCCAAATCAGGGTCGAGTTGGCGGCCTAAGCCTTCGATGTTGAGCAGCGTTTTTTGCAGCAAAACCAGTTGCGGTTGGATTTCGACATTAAAGCGGCGGCTCACTTCAAACAAGCGCATCAGTACCAAGCCGAATGAAATTTGCGAAATTGGTTTGTTGAAAATCGGTTCGCACACGCTGCGCACGGCGGCTTCGAGTTCTTCCGCGCGCGTATCGGCCGGCACCCAGCCTGATTCGATGTGGGCGGTGGCGACGCGGTGGTAATCGCGGTTGAAAAAGGCGAGGAAATTAATCGCCAAATAGCGTTTGTCGTAGTCGGTCAGGCTGCCGACAATGCCGAAATCAAGCGCGATGTAGCGGTTGTCGTCGGCGACCAAGATATTGCCCGGGTGCATGTCGGCATGGAAAAAACCGTCGCGGAATACTTGCGTGAAGAAAATTTCCACGCCGTAATCGGCCAGTTTTTTTAGATCGATGCCTTTGGCTTTGAGCGCGGGGATGTCAGAAACCGGCGTGCCTTCCATCCATTCGATGGTCAATACATCGCGGCTGCAATAATCGTAAAATACTTTGGGAATAATCAGCATGTCGCTGCCGGCGAAGTTGCGGCCAAGCTGGCTGGCATTGGCGGCTTCGCGCATTAAATCTAATTCGTCATGCAGGTATTTGTCGAATTCAGCGACGACTTCGCGCGGCTTCAGGCGTTTGCCGTCTGCGAATAAGCGTTCCAACCAGCCGGCACCTAAGCGCATCAGTGCCAAATCCTGTTCGATAACCGGCAGGATATTCGGGCGCAATACCTTCACCGCCACTGCTTCGCCACTGTGCAAACGCGCTTTATGCACTTGGGCAATCGAGGCACTGGCGACCGGTTCGGTTTCAAACTCGGCATACAGGGTTTCAATCGATTGGCCTAAGGCTTTTTCGATTTGGCGGCGTGACAGTTGCGCGTCAAACGGCGGGACGCGGTCTTGCAGTTTCGCCAGTTCAATCGCGTATTCGTAGGGAATCAAATCGGGGCGGGTGGATAAAACTTGGCCGAATTTGATGAAAATCGGGCCGAGACTTTCCAGAGCCAAGCGTAAACGTACGGGCAGGGTTTGGTCTTGATATTCGGCAGATTGCGGCAGTTTGCCGATGATGTTGCGCAACCAATCTTGCTGGATGTGGTTGATAAATAAATCAGAGAGTCCGTAAAGATAAAGTGTGCGGAAGATGGTTTTAATGCGTTTGAGCCATTTCATGGTGGGCATTCGGTTGCGCTGAAGATGGACGAATTATAAATCATTGCAAGGCTTGAGCCAAAACATTCTATTGAGCATAAATGGGGAGGCAAACAAAAAGGCCGTCTGAAACGAATGGGTTCAGACGGCCTTTGGTCAGAAAATTTACAGCAATTTAGCGGAAAAATAACCTGCTGCCACTAAGATAATCATCAGAATAAAAGCGACCACACCGATTAAGATATTTTTGCGTTTGGCTGCAATGGCGACTAAATCGGGATTTTTGCCTAACTCTTCAAGCAATTTTTCTTCTAATTCCGCACGAATCTGTTTACGCAGAATTTTCTCTTCGCGTTCGCGTTCTTGTTTGAGCTTGTGGGCGATTTCAGTTTGCTTTTTGTGCTCAAAGGCCAGTTTTTCTTGCCATTCAATGCGCTTGCGGTCAACCACTTGAGGGGTGGCGCTGGAAAACTGAAAATCGCAGACCACACAATTGGGTTCGGTTGGATCTTCAACAATGGTCAGACACACCGGACATTGGCTGATTTCTGCGGGAGCCGCTTCTTCCGAATCAGGATTAAGGGAATTAGGCGCCAGTTCTAAGGAATAGCGAACGATGACATCTAAGCCCAAGTAATTGAAATAATGTTGGGCATTTTCGCGCTCTTCTTGCGTGCAGTTTTCAGCAATAATGGCTTGCGGGCGCTCTGCCAATGCCTGCACCAAATCCTCTGCTTCGTTTTCCGGTAGATTGTCATACAAACAAGCATTAATCCGCTCGCGATCGACATCGGGCGGATAAGAAACGTATACGTCGTAAAGCTTAGCTTTTTGGTTCATCGGTATCCCATTTGTACAATTGATAAAACAGCTTATGTTGTTTTTGGTGTGTGCTTTATCAGGAGATTTTCTATTGTTCTAAAAGTATAAGTGTTATAGGGTTGCATGTCTTCTGCAACGGATAAAGGGTAATTTCTAGGGGTAAAATAGCCTAGTGTAATAAAACTAAAAAATCAGGTTTATAAGCGCTTATTGTTCAGTTAGTATAATTGTTCAATAATGGATAATATATTAGTCAATTATTTTATATATATCATAAATTGCACAAAACGGATACATATTTGAACAAGATACCATAAAAATGCCGTCTGAAGCATTCAGACGGCATTTTGTCGGAAAAAGTTTCAAGCGATAGTTAATGTCAACCTTTGTGATTGGCTGAAATATTGGCCATCTTGATGCAAATCCAATCTATCTGAATGAGCAATTACACTGAGAATGACGAACCGCAACCGCAAGTGGTTTCGGCATTTGGATTGCGAATCACGAATTGGGAGCCGTGCAGGCTTTCGGTGTAGTCGATTTCAGCACCAACTAAGTATTGGTAGCTCATTGGGTCAACCAAGAAAGTCAGGCCGTTTTTTTCGATTTCAAAATCGTCATCGTTCTTGATTTCATCGAAGGTAAAGCCGTATTGGAAGCCGGAGCAACCGCCACCGTTCACGAAAACACGCAGTTTGAGTTCGGGATTGTTTTCTTCAGCGATAAGATCTGCCACTTTGGTGCAGCAGCTATCGGTGAAGAGGATAGGGCTTTCATCTGACATGATGTGATTCCTTTTATATGAATGTTATGTGTATTGTCGCGCAATCCGCTCAGTAAGGCAAGTTGGGACAATGACTTAAAATTCAATAGCCCATATAAAAATTAGATATTGCGCCCAAACCATTCCACGCGCCCGATGATGGCGATGTCGTCTCCTAGGTGGTTTAAATCGATTTCAAAGGTCGGGTAGGCTTCGTTGGCAGAAATGACATTCACAATGCCACCAGGCATCAACTGCAAACGTTTGACCAACAGATTTTCATTGAGGCGTAAAACATACAGTCCGTCGCGCGGTGTGGTTTCGCTATGGTTAATCAAAATCGAATCACCATCGTTGAGCACACCTTCCATCGAATCGCCTTTAACGGAAATCACGGATAAATTTTTGGTATCGCGGGTGACGTAGTTTTCAATCCAATAGCGGCGGAACGCCATGGTAAAGACAGGTTTTTCATCGCCCACCAATTGGCCGTGTCCCGCAGCGGCTTGAATGTCGTAACGCGGTACAAAGACAAATTCTTCAACATCCACTGGATTGCCGAGTGTGTCGTAAGCCGTGGTGTTAGGTGCAACTTGGTCGGGGAAGGGTTCACCTTCACCAGTCAGCAGCCAATCAATGCTGCACCCTTTTAATTGTTTGATTTTTTTTAAGGTTTCTGATTTCGGTAGGCCGCCTTCATTCCAAATACGGCTAAATCCCGCGATGGTCATATCGATATCGGCTGCAATTTTTGCTTGCTTGGCTTCGCCTTTCCATAAAAAGGCCAGTCTGTCTTTAAAGGTATCCATGATATTCCTTAGGTGAAAGTGTGATTTTGGATACACACTGATTAATTGCTTTATATTTTACTTCATTTTTTGGAATAATGTAAGAAAAAAATTAGCATAACTAAGAAAAAGTATTGCATCATTTATTTTTTCTTAGTACTATGTCGGAAAGTGAAGATTAACTAAAGTTCCTTGCTGTATTTTTGAGTTTATCTCTGTATTTATTCTGTTATATACCTTGCGTATAGTGTATGGAGAGGGGCTTATAAGCTTAATCTGATTGATTTCGAAAGAATGGGATTATTTTTGTACTTTAATTAAAGGAATCAAAATGACAGGCTATCGTAAAAATACTTGGTTGGCAGTAATGGCTTTGGCTTTAGGCTTGGTAGCGTTTCCTGTCAGCTATTCAGAAGCGCAGTCTTCTAATATGTCGCTCTCTGCATTAGAGTGCGAGCAATTGAGCCATTTGGTTTTGGAAAACATGAATGTCAAGCAGCGTAAATTCGCGCGCGAGTGTGACATTGTTGAAGCATCGCATGATTGGGAGCAGCAATATGGCGGCCTCAACGAGCAGGAATTCGTAGCAGGTGTGGTTTACGAATAAATCGATTAAGATCGAAAAAATACAGTAGAAACCCGCAGTAAAGCTTGAGGCCGTCTGAAATATGCAGCATTTCAGACGGCCTCAAGTTTATTTTCAAAACATTATTTTAAATTAAGGTAATAACGGTGCGGCTTGTAAACCTAAGCGTTCGTCAAAGCCAAACATAATGTTCATGTTTTGAACGGCTTGTCCGGCAGCGCCTTTAACCAAATTATCGATCACCGACAACACAACCCACAGTTGGCTTTGCGGTGCTTGCTGTACACTGATGCGGCAAATGTTGGCACCGCGTACGCTGCGGGTTTCAGGCGTGGTGCCCGGTTTCATTACATCCACAAAAGGGCTGTCTTGGTAGAATTCGCTCAAGATTTCGTATGGATTGACGTTGTCTTCCAAATGCAGGTAAACGGTGGCGTGCATGCCGCGAATCATTGGGGTTAAGTGTGGCACGAATACGAAACCTTCCGCTACATCGGCTTGCAGGCTGCTGATGGTTTGCTTGATTTCGGGTAAGTGGCGGTGGCCGCCGATGCCGTAAGCTTTAAAATTATCGCCGGCTTCGCACAATAATGAACCGACATTGCCTTTGCGGCCGGCGCCGGATACGCCGGATTTACAGTCGGCAATCAGCGGCATATTGGTTTTCAGATGGCCTTGTTGTAATAATGGTAACAAGGGCAGCGATACACAGGTCGGGTAGCAGCCCGGATTGGCTACGATTTGCGCTTTGGCAATGGCATCACGGTTCATTTCACATAAACCATAAACGGCTTGCGGCACAATATCGGGGCAAGCGTGTGCCATGCCGTACCATTGTTCCCATGTCGGAATGTCTTGAATGCGGAAGTCGGCCGATAAATCGACAATGCGCACACCTTTGGCCAGTAATTCCGGAGCTTCTTTCATGGCGACGCCGTTGGGTGTGGCGAAAAAGACCACATCGCACTGATCAAGACCGGCTTCATCGGGTGTTTGGAAAACCAAATCATAAATACCGCGCAGGCTTGGGAAGTAATCGGCAATCGCAATGCCGGCTTCGCCGCGGCTGGTGACGGCGGTGACTTCAACATTGGGGTGGGTGGTCAGCAAGCGTAATAATTCAACACCGGTATAACCTGTTGCGCCGACAATGCCGACTTTGATTTTGGCGTTCATCTGTATCTCCAATAAGGGCAAATTCGATAGTGGGGTAGTTTAAGGCTTGGCAGGCCGTCTGAAAAGGGTGGTCGGCCATAAATTATTGGCCGAATCACTTATTAGTATATTAAATAAGAAAAGGCTGAGACCTTTGCAAAATCCCCATTTTTGGCGCATTTCTTCGTTATGCGCTGCTCGAAAGCTTGCCTATCTTTGTGATATGTCTGCGCTTTCTGTGTTTGCTTACTTCGAACTGCACTCAAATCTGGAGTTTTACAAAGGTTTCAGGCCGTCTGAAAAAAGCGAAACCAAAGTTTCTTTTTCAAACGGCCTGAATGTTTAGTTAGACATTAAAACAGCAATTCGGTCGGCTCGGCATCAGCCGGAATTTCCTGTGTCGGATAAGCTGGTGCAGGAACATAGCTTGATGCCGGAGTAGGCAGATTAACCTCAGAAGCCGCTGCATTGCTTGGTGCAACCGATTGAGTCGGTTGTGGTGTTGCCGGCGTCGGGACAACTGGTTTTGCAGTATCATCACCGGCATCGATTTCGATTTCCGAGCCTGAAGGTAATACATCATCTTTAACCGGAGCCGGTTTTGGCATGGCTTTTGGTTTGCTGTAAGCAGATGAGCCGGCTGTCCAAGCCAAAGATTTTAATGGGCCTTTGAGCTTCACGCCCTTGGCACAAGTTAAACAGTTGGCTTGGCCGGTGCGGTTTTTCAAAATCGCTTCAACACGCTTGGTGTTGATGTTTTTGCCGTGTGCTTTTGCCCATGCCGCAATGCTCTTTTTCAATGCAGCAGTATCGAGATTTTTCTTATTGTATGGGTCGCGGTAAGCGGCGAGCCATAAGTTTTTATTGGCATCTTCATTTAAAGTCGCCATTTGGTAAATCACGTGGGCTGGGGAGCCAGTGGAAATGGTTTTGGCAAATTCCAAGGCATCAGGCGATTTCATGCGCACACAGCCGTGGCTGCGCACACCGGGTACGCTAGATGGCGCATTGGTGCCATGAATGCCTAAGCCCAATTTTGGGTCGCCAAGGCGAACGAATACTGGGCCTAAAGGATTTTTCGGACCCGGCGGAATGGTTTTCACATTGTCGCCACGCTCTTTTTGAATCGATTTGGGAATGTGCCATGTCGGATTAAAGGCTTTAACGCCGATTTTATGTTCGCCCAAATTGGTTTGGGTCATGGCTTTACCGACGGCAACAGGGTAAGCTTTCGTCAGCTTGCCGTTGGTGTACAAAAACAGGCGCTGTTGCGGAATATTGATGAAAACGTGTTGGCCTTCGGTTGCCGGTGCAACATCAGGCAGCGGCGTGTTGGCAAATGCGGTGGTGGTCAGTGTCAGTGCAAATAAACTTAAGCTGATTTTTTTCATGTATTTGTCTGTATTTTAACAAGGGGTTAAAAGATGATTTTGGTAAATCATACCTTAATATAATGGTAACTGTGCGAAAATATGCCTTTTCGGTAAGTAATAACCGGTAAACGGTTATTTAAGATGAATATTTGAGTAATGATGAATAGATGGTCAAAGGTGGGCATGTGAAGAATGTGGCGGACGTTTTTTCTTTGGATTACGAAGGACGTGGGGTAGCGCGGGCAGACGGAAAAACGGTTTTTATCAAAGGTGCCATGCCGTCTGAAACCGTTAGCTACCGTGTAACCAAATCTAAAAAACAATTTGATGAAGCGGAAGTAGAATCTGTCTTAAAGCCATCGGATGAACGGGTTAAACCAAAGTGTCGCTATTTCGATACATGTGGTGGTTGCGTGCTGCAGTATATTGAGTCGAATGCGCAGGTGGCATTAAAGCAGCGAATTTTGGAAGAGCAATTGGCGCGTATCGGCAAAGTGTTCCCAGAGCAAATCTTGCCGCCGATTTATGCCACACCTTGGCATTACCGTGATCGAGCCAGATTGAGTGTTGCTATTGATGCTTCGGGTGAAGTCAAACTCGGGTTTCAGGCCAAGCGCAGCCATGATGTGGTCGATATTGAGTCTTGTGAAGTGTTGCCGCTGCATATTTCGGCGCAGATTCCTTCGGTGAAAATCTTGCTGCAAAAATTAGTGGATTCGGGCGCAGGAATCAAATTTGTCGAGTTTCACCGCAGTAAAAAACTAACCGTGTTGAATCTGTGTTTTTTCAAAAGGCCGTCTGAAAAAACAGAGCGCCAATTAAGAGAATGGTTTGATGCATCTTTAAAACAGCAAAACAAAACTTGGCAGTTGTGGCTGCAATGCGGAAAAGAATCGGCCAAGGCTTTTTACCCAAGCCATCATATTGATTTGTCGTATGATTTATCTGAATATAATCTGACTATGCCTTATCGGCCGGGTGACTTTACGCAAATCAATGCCGACTTAAATGCACTGATGATTCATCGCGCTATCCAGCTACTGAATATCCGTTCAGGCGAAAGAATTGCCGATTTGTTCTGCGGATTGGGCAACTTCAGTTTACCTATGGCAAAATGTGGCGCAACTGTGGTTGGCATTGAAGGTGCAGATTATTTGGTTAATCGTGCGCAACAAAATGCCATCGCAAATGGCTGTGCAGATCAGCTTGAATTTCAGGTGGCCGATCTATTTGAAACAGATGAAGCGACGGTGGCGTCATGGGGGCAATTCGATAAGATGTTGCTTGATCCGCCGCGTAGTGGTGCTTATGCTGTCGTCAAATCGCTACATTCGCCTTATCTGCCCAAACGCATTGTTTATGTGTCGTGCAACCCTGCGACATTTGCGCGCGATGCTGCTGTTTTAATTGAGAAAGGCTATGTTTTTAAGTCTGCCGGCGTGATGAACATGTTTCCGCAAACCGCCCATGTCGAATCCATCGGTGTGTTTGAGCGGTGAGCCGACAGAATAAGGCCGTCTGTAAAATGGTTTTTAATGTAATTATCTGGGGAGTCATGCTATCATAATTAATCTAGGGGATTACATGATTCGATAGCATAAATAAATGAGTGTCGAACATATTAATACATTGGCAGCGTGATGCGCATTCGTGCATCATCGGGAGGTGTTCTTGAATTATTCGCTTTTAATCATCTTGCTGGCGCTTTTGTTGCTGGTCTTGTTGTTCGTGCGCTATAAACAAGGCGGTGCGACGGCAAAAAAACCGAGCAAAGCGGCTAAAGCATCAAGACAAAATAATCATCAAAATCAGGCTGACGAAGCTTCTGATGGTGCAGATTGGATGGATAAAGTCAATCAATCTGTTTCCAATACCGACAACCAAGATTGGGAGTGGGGCACAGAAGGCGGCAGCGGCACATCTACGGCTTCCGTATCCGCTCAGGAAGTCGATCCATTAACCGAATATCAAGTTTATAAGCAATTCGGCTATGAAAGCAAAGCAGCCGAATCTCTTGCCAGCTATCTCAATGGCTTACCTGGTGGCGCACCTGAAAAATTAGTTCATGAATTGGTCGGCTTAAATCTGCGTGTTGGTAATATCGATAAATTAGCCGAAACCTTAGAAAATCACGGTTCTGCTTTGCCTGAAGACAGTTTGGCTGAATATGTGAAGCTGGGTCTGATGGCTGAGCCTACCCATTTGCGTCTGCGCGTTTTGGCAGAGAGCAAACTGGGCTGGAACATGCAGGAAGTGGCTCGTCAAATCGGTGAAAACAACGGTCTGGATGAAAATATCGTCACCAATCCTGTTCTTACCATCGATTCTGCCAATCCACAAGCTGCTAATGGCTTTTCTAAACGTGCGCCAATTGTTTTGGGTAAAAAAGAATTCAGCGATATTACCCCTGAAGAGTTGAGCGCAGTCATCGGCTTTGTGAAACCGGAGCAAAGTGCCAAGATTCTGAAAGATAAAGTGAATTATGAAACGGCGGTAGAGCAGTACAACCGCGCGATTCATCACTCTGCCAAACCTGCAAGCCTGATTATTGATGCCTTGAAACTGGATTATCAAAACGAAGAAGTCGGTCAGTTTGCCAAGCACTTGTGGAAGCTTTATTACTCTTTGGGTCAGTATGGTCGCCAAGTTAAAGAGCGTATGTTGGGCTGGGGCTACAGCTTAGGCTACCATGAGCTTTTCGATGATTTGGAACGCAGCCCGAGCGAGCAGCAAGTGCTCGAAATCGGCTTATCACGTGGTTATTTGCAACCAACTGCCTTGCAAATGAAAGCCAAATACCGCGACTTGGTACAAAAAGATTCTTCTATCATCAGCGCAAATAATTCACCTGCCGACGAGGCATTGAAAGAAGTGGAATCTTTGCTGATGTATGGTCAGCTGGATCAAGCGATTGGTACCTTGGAGCAGGCTGTATTGCAATATCCGCAAGAATCACAGCTTTACGTTATGTTGTTTGATCTTTATGAGCGTGCTGAAGATTGGGCGCGTTTGGAACAATTCTTACGTTTATTGCGCGAACGCGCCGTAAGCTTGCCGGAAGAAGTCGTTTTGGCCATGAGCCGCTTGTTGCAACGTGTCAACCAACATTCTAATAAAATAAAATAACCCAAGAGAGTACCAATAATGGACAATCTGTTACCTAAGATTAAAACCATACGGATCATGCTGCAAGAAGTGGGTGAGCAGCAAGAGGCCGTATTCCGTATGGCTTTTAAAATGCACAATACGACGAATTACGAAATTGTCACGCCTGAATCAGCCGATAAACCGGATTTGATTTTGGTGGATACCGACTCACAACAAGGGATGGAAGCATGGAAGGCAGCAACAGCAGCCTATCCTGAAACACCGGTAGCCATGTTCTCTTCATCAGAACCGACCGTTACCACACCTTATCTGCCGAAACCAATCAAATTTGACACCTTATTCCCTATCTTGCGCAGCTTGGCACAAGGCGGACAGATTTTTACCGTTTCAGACGGCGTAACCTCCAGTCAAGAAGCAGGGCAAATTCAAGCCGATGGTACGCGCAAAGCAACCATTCGCCGTTTCAATCCGCAAAAAGGTTTGCTGGGCGCGTTGAAATTTGCCAGCCAAGGTCATCAAGATATTGCCGTTTTGCATCAAGGCAAACCGGTATTGATCGTGTTCCCCAACATTCAGCGTGTTTTATCAGGCTGCGCCGTAAAACTTCGCCGTTCACGGCGGAGATATAAGGCGCGGACTGCGTAGCAGTCCTAAAACCGTTGATATTCAGTTAATCAGGCGTTTTCTGCTGTTCAATATACTGCCGAATAATCGTAATCGGCGCACCACCACAGCTACCTGCAAAATAAGACGGCGACCACAACGCACCGCCCCATAATTTTTGTTTGATGCTTGGATAATTTTTCTGTCTAATCATGCGGCTAGATACACCTTTCAAGCTGTTCACCAGTTTTGAAATAGACACTTTGGGCGGATAGTTCACAAGTAAATGAACATGGTCATCTTCGCCGTCAAATTCCACCAGTTGCGCTTCAAAATCGGTGCAGACGCTCTCAAAAATACCGCGCATATCGTCCAAAATTTCTTTTGTGAACACTTTTCGGCGATATTTTGCGACAAATACCAAATGTACATGAAGATTAAAAACAACGTGCCGACCACGTCTTAAATCAGTTTCTTTTTCCATAGACCAAGTGTAAAATTGCTAAAAATTCCATTATCCATGAAATCATGTTAATACTCAAAACATTCAAATTTGAACTGATGCCAAACGGCGAGCAAATCCGCAAAATGAAACAATTTTGCGGTTGTTCGCGTTTCGTATTCAATCGTGCTTTGGCGTATCAAAACGAACAATATCAACAAGATAATTCGTTCAAATTTAGCTACACCAAAATCGCAAATTTGCTGCCTGAATGGAAACGAGAATTAGACTGGCTAAAAGACTGCCACAGCCAAGTTTTGCAGCAAAGTTTGAAAGACTTGGAAAGCGCATTCAAAAACTTCTTTGCCAAACGCGCAGATTTCCCCAAATTCAAACGCAAAGGCGAAAAAGACAGTTTCCGCTTTCCGCAAGGCTGTAAATTGGAGCAGCAAAATAATCGTATCTATTTGCCCAAAATCGGTTGGGTGCGCTATCGCAACAGCCGACACGTTTCAGGCAGCCTGAAAAACGTAACCGTATCGCAAAAATGCGGTAAATGGTTTGTATCTATGCAAACCGAAACCGAGCAGGAAATCGCGCAGCCAAACGGTGGCGAAACTGGGATTGATATGGGTGTTGCCAAATTTGCAACATTGTCCAATGGTCAGTTTTTTGAGCCAATCAACGCATTCAAAACGTTGAAAGGCAAACTAGCAAAACTGCAAAAACAGTTCAAACACAAAACCAAATTCAGCAAAAACTGGCAGAAACTGAAAGCAAAAATCAGCCGTTTGCACCACAAAATCAGCAATATCCGTAAAAACTACCTGCACCAAATCAGCAGCGCAATCAGCCAAAACCACGCGATTGTGTATGTGGAAGATTTGCAGGTGGCGAATATGTCCAAATCCGCTAAAGGCAACGCCGTGCAGCATGGAAAAAACGTTGCTGCCAAATCAAGCTTAAACCGTGCGATTTTAGACCAGTCTTGGTTTGAGTTTCGCCGTCAGTTGGACTATAAGCTGTTGTGGCGCGGTGGGCATTTGGTGGCTGTTCCGCCACAAAATACCAGTCGTTGTTGCCCAGCTTGCGGACATACTGCCAAAGATAACCGTCAAACACAGGCAAACTTTGAATGTGTGCAATGTGGCTATCAAAACAATGCGGATATTGTGGGTGCAATCAATGTGTTAAAGCGCGGTCAAGAGATTTTGGCAGCGCAAAAGTAAAATGAAGTTTCAGGGCAGGACGTGCCCGTAGCGTCTGTGAAGTGAACCGTGCAGTAAGGCGGTCAGCAGCAGAAACCCACCGAAGCGATTTGTGAATGGCTCAATGCCGTTCACAAATCGCCGTAGGAATTCCCTCCCTTCAGGGAGGGAAGGACGTCAATGAGCCAAGCCGGTGATAATGCTGTATTGGCTTTAATGGCCAAAGAAAGCGGCAAATTAGGTTTGATTCTGCTGGACGCTAAACGTGCAGCTAAGCACATTTCTGAAATTTTATAATTTAAAACATTGGGTTATCTAAAAGATTAAAATAAACTGTTGACAGATTTTATATGATTAAATATAATCTATTTCTTATTCCCTGATAGCTCAGTCGGTAGAGCGACGGACTGTTAATCCGCAGGTCCCTGGTTCGAGCCCAGGTCGGGGAGCCAAATTTAAAAAGACCACCGTATAGGTGGTCTTTTTTTATGAATAAATTTTGTGTATTGGTGCAGTAGGATATCAGGTATTCATGCATCAGTTGAAAATAAGCAACGAAATAGATAATATGCCGTCTGAAAATAATTTTCCAATTTTGATAAAACAACACTCACTTAAAACACATTATATTCAATGATAACCGACACAACTCCCCCGACATCCCGATTTAAATTTGCGCTTAAAAGTGCAGCTTGGCACTTATTAATCAGCCTTTTTGTCGCAGGTGCTGCAGCGCTATTGGTTTTTAAAATCTGGTATCCGCACCCCTATGCGGAGTTAACCGGAGGTTTGGCGTTATATAAATTAGTTGTGATGGTTGATGTGATATGCGGTCCATTATTAACCTTGGTATTGGCCAGTCCCAAGAAATCCACGAAAGAACGCATAATAGATTTTAGTTTAATTGGTGCGATCCAATTGGCAGCATTATTGTATGGGCTTTACAGCGTGTCTCAAGCGCGTCCGGTAATCGCTGCATTTGAGCAAGACAGAATCATGGTGGTTACCGCTGCTGAAATTGATTATGAGCAACTATCCAATGCGCCGGAAGGTTTGCAGCAATTATCATGGTTTGGCGTAAAGCGCGTGGGTTTGCGTGAACCTGTGAATTTGGAAGAGGCCAATCAAAGTTTATCCATGTCTTTGCAAGGGATTGAGCCAAGCATGAGACCGAATTGGTGGCTTGAGGATAATGAGCAAGAGCGTGCCAAAATTCGCGCCAAAATGAAACCTTTATCGGTATTGGCGCAAGCGCGAGGCTTAAGTGAAGCAGAAATTCTTTCGACTGCTTCAGTAAAATCTAATGAGCAGCTTTATTACTTACCTTTTACCAGTAGTTTTAATAAAGATTGGATTGTTTTGCTTGACCAACATGCAGATTTTGTGGCCTATGCACCTATAGACGGCTTTATCGTTAGCCATTAATTTATGCAAATATATTATTCTATAGTCATATTAAATATTTATTCAATATTTAACTAAATAAATTCTTTACTAAGCCAAAGTTAGCGTAAACGCCTAATTTTGGCTTAATTGTTTTTTGCCTATAAATAAACATATTAAAAACAGTGGTATAAAATTCAATATTTATTGTCATATCGCGTTTATCTCGGATTATGATTATAACCGTCCATCTTAATATTTAATATATTATTAATGTTGGTTGGAAAGTGACAAAAAACGGCACATGCACAAATTGGCAAAGATAAATATGACGAATATCCATGAAAACTGACAAAAAATGTCATATTGAAATTTTTCAACTCAGCTTTAAGCACGGATATTTTAGGCCGTCTGAAATTTAAAAATGTATAATTATTATTTGACGTCCTTCCCTCCCTGAAGGGAGGGAATTCCTACGGCGATTTGTGAACGGCATTGAGCCATTCACAAATCGCTTCGGTGGGTTTCTGCTGCTGACCGCCTTACTGCACGGTTCACTTCACAGACGCTACGGGCACGTCCTGCCCTGAAACTTCATTTTACTTTTGCGCTGCCAAAATCTCTTGACCGCGCTTTAACACATTGATTGCACCCACAATATCCGCATTGTTTTGATAGCCACATTGCACACATTCAAAGTTTGCCTGTGTTTGACGGTTATCTTTGGCAGTATGTCCGCAAGCTGGGCAACAACGACTGGTATTTTGTGGCGGAACAGCCACCAAATGCCCACCGCGCCACAACAGCTTATAGTCCAACTGACGGCGAAACTCAAACCAAGACTGGTCTAAAATCGCACGGTTTAAGCTTGATTTGGCAGCAACGTTTTTTCCATGCTGCACGGCGTTGCCTTTAGCGGATTTGGACATATTCGCCACCTGCAAATCTTCCACATACACAATCGCGTGGTTTTGGCTGATTGCGCTGCTGATTTGGTGCAGGTAGTTTTTACGGATATTGCTGATTTTGTGGTGCAAACGGCTGATTTTTGCTTTCAGTTTCTGCCAGTTTTTGCTGAATTTGGTTTTGTGTTTGAACTGTTTTTGCAGTTTTGCTAGTTTGCCTTTCAACGTTTTGAATGCGTTGATTGGCTCAAAAAACTGACCATTGGACAATGTTGCAAATTTGGCAACACCCATATCAATCCCAGTTTCGCCACCGTTTGGCTGCGCGATTTCCTGCTCGGTTTCGGTTTGCATAGATACAAACCATTTACCGCATTTTTGCGATACGGTTACGTTTTTCAGGCTGCCTGAAACGTGTCGGCTGTTGCGATAGCGCACCCAACCGATTTTGGGCAAATAGATACGATTATTTTGCTGCTCCAATTTACAGCCTTGCGGAAAGCGGAAACTGTCTTTTTCGCCTTTGCGTTTGAATTTGGGGAAATCTGCGCGTTTGGCAAAGAAGTTTTTGAATGCGCTTTCCAAGTCTTTCAAACTTTGCTGCAAAACTTGGCTGTGGCAGTCTTTTAGCCAGTCTAATTCTCGTTTCCATTCAGGCAGCAAATTTGCGATTTTGGTGTAGCTAAATTTGAACGAATTATCTTGTTGATATTGTTCGTTTTGATACGCCAAAGCACGATTGAATACGAAACGCGAACAACCGCAAAATTGTTTCATTTTGCGGATTTGCTCGCCGTTTGGCATCAGTTCAAATTTGAATGTTTTGAGTATTAACATGATTTCATGGATAATGGAATTTTTAGCAATTTTACACTTGGTCTATGGAAAAAGAAACTGATTTAAGACGTGGTCGGCACGTTGTTTTTAATCTTCATGTACATTTGGTATTTGTCGCAAAATATCGCCGAAAAGTGTTCACAAAAGAAATTTTGGACGATATGCGCGGTATTTTTGAGAGCGTCTGCACCGATTTTGAAGCGCAACTGGTGGAATTTGACGGCGAAGATGACCATGTTCATTTACTTGTGAACTATCCGCCCAAAGTGTCTATTTCAAAACTGGTGAACAGCTTGAAAGGTGTATCTAGCCGCATGATTAGACAGAAAAATTATCCAAGCATCAAACAAAAATTATGGGGCGGTGCGTTGTGGTCGCCGTCTTATTTTGCAGGTAGCTGTGGTGGTGCGCCGATTACGATTATTCGGCAGTATATTGAACAGCAGAAAACGCCTGATTAACTGAATATCAACGGTTTTAGGACTGCTACGCAGTCCGCGCCTTATATCTCCGCCGTGAACGGCGAAGTTTTACGGCGCAGCCTGATAAAACAATAACTTTTAATAAAATGTGAGAAATTTTTAAGATTTCTTAAAAATTGGCACGTCTGTTGCTTGATATAAAATGTCCGGCAAAGTTGAAGCGCAACGGATACTGAGTCGGAAGCTGTATATTCCTTCTTCTTTATGGTTTTACTCATACGCAGTAAACGAAAGTGCCAAGCGCATTACGGATTTTTAAAATATAATACACAACCTATTATTCACAAATTTTTAACTGGAGTTAATGAAATGAAAGCAATCCAAAAAGGTTTCACCCTGATCGAGTTGATGATCGTAATCGCAATTATCGGTATTTTGGCCGTAATCGCTCTGCCAGCATACCAAGACTATACTGGTCGTGCCCAAGTTTCTGAAGCTATTGGCTTGATGGAAGGTCAAAAATCTGCAGTAGTAGAATATTATGCTGATAAAGGTAAATGGCCTACTAAAAATGAAGATGCTGGTATTGCAGATGCTACTGCTATTACTGGTAAATATACTGCAAAAGTAACAGTAGAAGGCAAAGATGGTGTTATTACTGCAACTATGAAATCTGCTGGTGTAAATAAAGATGTTAAAGGGAAGACAGTTATCTTAGTGCCTAAGCAAGAAGCTGGTTCATTTTCTTGGACTTGTAAATCAGGTGCTAAAGATGGTTTACCAGCTAAATTCTTGCCATCATCTTGTCGTTAATTATGATGCTAAAAAAGCGGGGATTTTTCTCCGCTTTTTTAATAATTTGATATGATAAATAAGAAAAATAAATATTCTTAGGATTGAATTTAATGAAAATGGGGTTAATTAGGGCGTTGCAGCAAAAAGGCTTTACTCTGCTTGAGCTGATGATTGTGATTGCTATTATCGGTATTTAGCTGTGATTGCTTTACCTGCTTATCAAAATTATGTCGCTCGTGCGCAAGTGGCTGAAGGGATTATGTTGGCAGCAAGTATGAAATCTGAGATTGAAGAAGCTTTTGCAGATAAGGGGAGTTTACCCATTTCTGTTACTGTTTCAGAAAAAGCAGATGCCGGGCATTATGTTAAGGTAGTGCGAGTTGAAGAAAATGGGACGATTGTTGCAAAGATTGGTACAGCTGCTGCTACACCTATTCAAAATACAGAGGTTTATTTAATCCCGAGTTTTGCAAAAAATACAGGAAAAAATGAAAAAGGCAATACTATTTGGGGATGTAGTGGTACTATGGATCCTTATTTCTTGCCAGTATCTTGTAAAGAGTAACCAGATTTAGTTTGGTTAAACCTAAAAGATTTTTTTTGTTTAATGGCTCTTTATTTTTATCCCGTTTTATTTTTTAGAGAAAATATTTTTGCTTTAGTAAAAGGCCGTCTGAATTTTTAGACGGCCTTTTACTATTATTTAATTTCCTAACCAGTCAACTGCTTGGTAATCAGTTTCTTAATCGGTGGAAAATTATTGCTGGCGCGCAACACCAAGCCGCGTAGTATTTTGGCTGGGGCGGTTTCGTTGGTGAAGAGTTTCAACAGCATATTGGTGCCGTGGTAAATCGGGTGGGCGTGCAGCATGTGCTTGCTGTTGTATTTTTCCAGCAGGGTGCTTGAACCGATGTCTTGGCCGCGTTGTTCGGCTTCTAAAATGAGTTTGGCCAAAATATCGGCGCTGGATAAGCCTAAGTTAAAACCGTGCGCGGTGACGGGGTGCATGCCAACGGCAGCATCGCCGATGAGGGCGCTGCGTTTGCCGTAGAAACGTTGGGCAATCATGCCGACCAGCGGATAGTTGTGGAATGTGCTGACTACTTCCATATCGCCCAAGCGGCCTTTTAATTGGGCTTTGACCATCGCGGCCAATTCTTCATTGCTTAAGGCTTTGATGGAGTCGGTTTTGTCGGCATCAACGGTGATAACGGTGTTGGTGATGTGTTCTTCCAGCGGTAGCAGGGCAATGGTACGGCCGTAGTGGAAGCATTCATAGGCGGTGTGGTCGTTGGAAAGGGTATGTTTCATACGGCCGACAAACATGGTGCGGCTGTAATCGTGCATATCAGATGAAATGCCCAATTGGCGGCGGGTTTGTGAGAAGCGGCTGTCGGCGGCCAAAAGCAGGCGTGCGGTCAGGGTGTCGCCGTTTTCAAGGATGACCTGCGCTTCTTGATCGGATACTTTGACGTCTTTGACGTTGGTTTCGGTCAGAATAGTGACGTTGTCGAGTGTGGCGACCACTTCATACGCGGCTTTGCGGATGTTGTGGTTGGAAACCAAGTAGCCTAAGCAGTCTGCCGGTTCGCCGCGTGCTTGGGTGGGCTGTGGGAAGTGCAGTTGGTAATCGGATTGGCCGTTTAATACTTTAGCATCGCGTAATGGGTAGATTTCGTCTGCCGGAATACGCTCCCACATGCCTAAGCGTTGCATGATTTCACGGGAAAGGTGGGTGAGCGCGATTTCTCGGCCGTCGTATGGCGGATTTTGCAACACGGCCAGTGGGCTGCGTTCGATAAGGGTTACTTTTAAACCGCTGCCTGCCAGTTCTGCGGCAAAGCTGAGGCCGGCCGGGCCTGCGCCGACGACAAGAATATCGCTGTGTAAGCTCATGGAGGTATCCTTTATTGTAATGGCTGTGGATTATTTTCAGACGGCCTTAAGTGTACTGTGTTTTGGCAGTTGAGGGGTAATCCAGAATAATTGATAAATTATAGCAAAATTGCTTATAGAATAAAGCAAAGATTCATTCGGTATGCAAGTTTTTACGTGGGCTTTAATGTATATCAAGTGTGGATTATCAAGGTAGGGGCAGGAATACTTGCTGAGTAAGAAAGCTGGAGACCTTTGCAAAATCCCTATCTTTGGCACATTTCTTCGTTGTGCGCTGCTCGAAAGCTTGCCTATCTTTGTGATATGTCTTCGCTTTCTTCGCTGCTACAACTTTGAACTGTACTCAAATCTAGGGTTTTTCAAAGGTCTCAGAGGGTTAATATAAATTAACGCGGCGGAAGTAGGAAATTAAAGATAAGAAAAAACCGCTTCTGAGTAAGAAGCGGTTTTATTTGAGTGGATTACTCTTCAGAACCGGTGTAAGGGCGAACGCTTACAGTTTTGCGGTTTAACGCGCCTTTGGTTTTGAATTCTACGTAACCGTCAACTTTAGCGAACAAAGTGTGGTCTTTGCCCATGCCTACGTTGTCGCCGGCGTGGAATTTAGTGCCGCGTTGACGAACGATGATAGAGCCTGCCGGAATCAGTTCGCTGCCGAAGGCTTTTACGCCCAAGCGTTTGGCTTCTGAGTCGCGACCGTTGCGGGTGCTACCGCCTGCTTTTTTACTTGCCATGTTGAATACTCCTTAGCTTGTGTTAAATTAGGCGATTGCCACGATTTCAATTTGGGTGAAATTTTGGCGATGGCCTTGGCGTTTTTGGTAGTGTTTGCGACGACGCATTTTGAAAATGCGGACTTTTTCGCCACGACCGTGAGCCACTACTTTAGCTGTTACTTTTGCGCCTTCGATAAAAGGTGCGCCTACTTTTACAGACTCGCCGTCAGCAATCATCAAAACTTCGTTCAGTTCGATTTGGCTGTCGAGTTCGGCTGGTATCTGTTCTACTTTCAATTTTTCGCCAACGGTAACTTTGTATTGTTTACCGCCGGTTTTTACGACCGCGTACATACTCAACTCCATGAGAATTATGGTTAAATCATTCGCACCCCATGTGCGAAACATTGAATTTTATGTGTATTTTGCTGTTTTGTCAAAGTTTATTTCTGTTGTGATGAAAATGCCGTCTGAAAGGTGTGTAAAACGGTCTTTGCTGCTATAATCGCGCGCTGGATTATGATATTTTTATGCAACACTCTCTTTTAATAATTTTCTAGAAATTCCGGTCATGCTCGAAAATCTGCCTTATTTCCAACGTCATCTGCCTGACGATTTAGCCAAAGTCAATGTTGTGATTAATCAAGCCGTTCAGTCGGATGTGGCGCTGATTTCCCAAATCGGTACCTACATCATCAGCGCCGGCGGCAAGCGACTGCGCCCGATTATCACCATCTTGGCGGGTAAGGCCGTGGGCTATGATGATGAGAGACTGTATTCGCTGGCAGCGATGGTGGAATTTATCCATACCTCAACGCTGCTGCATGACGATGTGGTGGACGAGAGTGATTTGCGCCGTGGCCGTAAAACCGCTAATAATTTGTTTGGCAATGCGGCGGCAGTGTTGGTGGGTGACTTCTTATATACCCGCGCATTTCAATTAATGGTCGGCTCGGGCAGCATGAAGATTTTGGAAGTGATGGCAGACGCAACCAACATTATTGCTGAAGGCGAAGTGATGCAGCTAATGAATATCGGCAACACTGATATTACGGAAGCCGAATATGTGCAGGTGATTCAATACAAAACGGCCAAGCTGTTTGAGGCAGCGGCGCAAGTTGGTGCGATTTTGGGTCAAGCCACGCCGGAGCAAGAGCAGGCGTTGAAAGATTACGGTATGTATGTCGGCACGGCGTTCCAGATTATTGATGATGTGTTGGATTATTCGGGTGAAACCGAAGAAATCGGCAAAAACGTTGGCGATGATTTGGCTGAAGGTAAACCGACTTTACCGCTGATTTATCTGATGCGTAATGGTTCGGAGCAAGCGGCGAACGATGTGCGCCATGCTTTGGAAAATGCCGACCGCAGCTATTTTGAGAAAATCCATCATCATGTGGTTAATTCAGATGCGTTGCCGTATTCAGTAAGCGAGGCACGTAAGGCAGTTGAAAAAGCGATTGCGTGTTTGGATATTTTGCCGCAAAGCGAAATTACCGAAGCCATGCGTCAGCTTGCTGAAGAGTCATTGGCACGTGTGTCTTAAAAAGAGCGTGACATGAATTTCAGTTTTATTCCGCTTTTTTTGGTGGCGCTGATTTTGCTGGGCGTGTTGAGCAACAATAATTCGATTACGATTTCTGCGATTGTCTTATTGTTGATGCAACAAACCGCCTTGGCAAAATACATTCCTTTAGCGGAGAAATACGGCTTGAGCGTCGGCATTATTTTTCTGACCATCGGCGTATTAAGCCCTTTGGTTTCGGGCAAAGTGCAGCTGCCTAACCTTGCGGCCTTTCTAAATTTTAAAATGTTGGCTGCAGTTGCTGTCGGTATTTTTGTGGCGTGGATTGCCGGACATGGCGTGCCTTTGATGAGCAGCCAACCAATTTTAGTAACCGGTTTGTTAATCGGCACCATCGCCGGCGTGGCTTTTTTCGGTGGTATCCCTGTTGGGCCGCTGATTGCAGCAGGGATATTGTCATTTATTGCCGGAAAAGTTTAGTGCGCTCGCCATAGTTCAACGGATAGAACGTATGCCTCCTAAGCGTAAAATACAGGTTCGATTCCTGTTGGCGAGGCCAATTATATCAATGCCGTCTGAAAAGTTTCAGACGGCATTGTTGTTTTAAAAATAAAAGAGGCCGTCTGAAATTTTCAGACGGCCTAACTTTATTCTTGTGCCACCAGTGTAGCGGAGCTATCGGCATGGTTTGCTTGCAAGGTGGTGAGTTTCTTGGTGAGGAAGTTCAGAATTACGCCATAAGCAGGCAGGAAAAACAGGGTGCAGATGGCGAGTTTGAATAAGTAATCAATAAAGGCGATGCCCGGCCAATGCTGTGCCATAAAGGCATCGCTGCTGGCATAAAAGGCGACGCCGAAGAAAACCAATGTATCTAAGGCATTGCCGATTAAGGTTGATGCAGTTGGTGCAGCCCACCATGATTTCAGACGGCGTAAGCGGTTGAATACAAAAATATCCATCATTTGACCGAGCGCATAGGCGGCAAAGCTGGCAAGGGCGATTCGGCCGACGAAGGTGTCGAATGTGGCCAACGATGCCCAGCCTGTCCAACTGCCTTGGCTGAATAAAACGGAAAATACATAAGAGAGCAATAAGGCAGGGAACATCACGCGGAAAATAATCCGGCGGGCTAGGTGTGAGCCGAAAATGCGTACGGTCAGGTCGGTGGCTAAGAAGATAAACGGAAAGCTAAGCGCACCCCAAGTGGAATGCACGCCAAAAATTTCAAAAGGGAACTGCACCAGATAATTGCTGGAAGCGATGATGAGAATATGGAATAAAACGAGCCAAAACAGGGCTTTTTTCTGTTGTGCTTGGGTAAATTGATACATGAGCTTCTTTCGGAAACGGCTTTCAGACGGCCTGTTTGCATGATGAGGCCGTCTGAAAAGGATATGGGATCTTTTAAAATGGGTTTAGTGTGCGTCGTGTTCAAACAGGCGTTTGCGCGCCAAGTTTTCAAACTCGGTGTCGGCTTTGCCGTAGTTGGCAAAAGGATGAATGGCAATGCCGCCGCGTGGGGTGAAATCGCCATAAACTTCGATGTATTTCGGATCCATTAGTGCAATCAGGTCTTTCATGATGGTGTTGACACAGTCTTCATGAAAATCGCCGTGGTTGCGGAAGCTGAATAAATAGAGTTTCAGTGATTTGCTTTCCACCATTTTGATGTGCGGAATATAGCGGATATAGATGGTAGCGAAATCCGGCTGGCCGGTCATTGGGCACAGGCTGGTAAATTCCGGACAGATGAATTTGACGAAATAATCGTTACCGGGATGCTTGTTGTCGAATGCTTCCAAGATGTTGGGATCGTATTCGGTGGGGTATTGGGTGTGTTGGTTACCCAATAGGGAAATACCGTTTAGCTCTTCGGTGTTGCGGGACATTTTTGATTTCCTTAGTTTTTTAATGTGGGAGGTTTTCGAACCACGTAACCTTTAATTTTAATATAAAAATTTGTTTCTGTGTGGGGGTTTAATTTCAAGTTGGCAGGGAAGAATGATGAAATAGTGTCACGTTGAATGAACTAATATACGGATTGTGCTTCTAAACTAGAGTATTTATATGACAATTATATTTCTTAAGAGATAGTGTATTTATGTAATAGTCATGCATTTAAAATAAGATTATCGGTTATTATTGCGGTTAATCAGATGTAATTATGCATAATGCAACCCGTTTGTAATTTGGGTAAACCGATTATCAGATTTTCATTAGAAAAATAATCAGCTGAATTAATATAGTGTTGAAAAGTAAGTATCTGGTATATTAAGGTAAATGAATATGTCATTATTCATCCTGCTTTATTCAAAACAAATTAGCCATCTGAATAAGAGAGCATACAATGAGTTTTTCACAAGTCGAATTAGTTAATGCGTTGCGCTTGTTGTCAGGCCGACTACACGGGGCAAAACAGACAATCAATTGTTGTTGGCCAATTTGGTGGTGCAAGGTAGCTGGACTTTTGATTTCTGGGGTAAAAAACCGTGAGCAATTGACCTCAATTTTAGGCCAGCGTCAGGCTGTGTTATATGAAGCACATCAGGCGCGGATTGCCTTAGCGCATGCGGTAGCGGCGCAATATTTTGCTTGGTAGGCCTTGGCGGAACAGCAGGCGTTGATTGAGCAGCGTATGGCTTTATCCGACAAAATGTTGCAATTGGTTAAGCGTCGGATTGGTGCGAAATTGATGCCGTCTGAATCGGTTTATCCGATTGAAATGGCGCAACAAAAATTGGAGTTGGAAAAGCTGACCTTAGCGCAACAGCAGCTGAAAGTGCGCCACAGCTTGGCTGCATTAACCGGTACCACGCCGATGGGTTTAGCCGTTTCTGCGCCGGAAAAGCTGGCAAATGCACCGGTGTTGCCGGTGGGTAAATTGCATGCCGATTTATTGGCAGTACGTCCGGATGTGGCGGCGCAAAAAGCCCTGTTAAGCGCGCGCCTGCATAAGGTTAAATCAACTGAAGCTGAGTTTTATCCGAATATTGAATTGAAAGTATTGGCCGGTTTAGGTCATATTGATGCGTTTAATGTGGTGCGGAACAAAGCCTCTGGTATGTTAGGCGTCGTGCCGGCGCTGAATCTGCCGATTTTCACTTCCGGTGCCTTGCAATCCCGTTTGGCTGGTAAGCGCGCGCAATACAATGAGCAGGTGGCTGTGTATGATCAGGCGGTTTTAAACGCCATGCGCGCATCGGCCGATGCCATTGTAGATTATCAAAGTTTGCAAGCGCAAAAGCCGGTATGGGAGAGAATGCTGAAAACCTCGGAGAAATCAGTACGCGCAGCGCAAGGGCGTGTGAAAGCAGGTTTGGAAAATGGTTTGTCGGTGTTGAAGCAGCAGGATGAGGCTGTTCAATTAAGAATGAATCAGGCTCAGCAACAGGCGCAATTGTTGACGGCATGGAGTAATGTGCATATGCAATTGGGTGGCGGCTTTAGAAGCAGTAAATAAATGTATAAGTTTCAAGTGTTCAGACGGCCTTAAAAAGGCCGTCTGAATTTTTATTCTTAAAAACAAAGTAGTAAAAGAATTGTCGTTTTGTATTGAAAGAATGTTTGAAGATAACACCAATACAAAAAGTAACTTGATTGAGTATGGCGCCAGATTATAAAATACTGAACCTATTTGGCTTATTTAATATCATTTAAATCAAATCATAAGCAATTGCTATTTAACATAAATATAAATAGTTCACGTTTTTGACATCGGGATTAAGTACACTCATGGATCACCAGCAAGACAATAATCAAACGCCAAATCCACCTCCTGCGCAAGCTATCTCGAACACGCATGATCATCGGACACGCAATCTGACGATTATTACCTTATTTTTTATTGTGTTGGCCTTGGGTGCGGCATTGGTGTATTTCTTGATGCTGCAAAAAGAGGAGGCTACAGACGAGGCTTATGTCGCCGGCCATTTGGTGCAGATTACCCCGCAGGTGAATGGTACCGTGCGTAAGGTGATGGTTGATGATACCGATGTGGTCAAAAAAGGTGATGTGCTGGTTTCCTTGGATGGCACCGATTTCCAATTGGCTTATGATCGTGCACAAAATGAATTGATTCAAGCGATTCGTCAAAACAAGCAGCAAACGGCAAGCAATTCGCAAGTGCAGGCAGAAGTTTTGTTGCGTAAGGCTGAATTAGCCAAAGCTCAGTCGGATTTAGGCCGACGCGAGGCATTGGCGGGAACGGATGCCATTTCAGGAGAAGAATTGAGTCACGCACGGGCGGCTGTGGTTCAGGCGCAAGCGGCATTAAAGGCGGTAGAAGCACAAGAAGCGGCTGCTCAAGCGGCTTTGGGAAATAATATTCCATTGCGTCAACAACCGGCGGTTCAGACGGCTGTCAGCCATATTAAAGATGCTTGGCTGAATCTGCAGCGTACACAAATCCGTTCTCCTATGGCCGGACAAATTGCTAAACGGAGCATTCAAGTGGGGGGCAGCGTATTCAACAAGGTGCAGCATTAATGGCGGTGGTGCCGTTACACAATTTGTGGGTCGATGCAAATTTTAAAGAATCGCAATTGCGTAAAATGAAAATCGGCCAGCCGGTGCAAATGGTGACCGATTTGTATGGTGATAAAGTTGTCTATCATGGGAAAGTAATGGGCTTGTCTGCAGGGACAGGCAACGCATTTGCATTACAACCTACTCAAAATTCAGCCGATAGTTGGACTAAAGTGGCACAACGTGTGCCGGTTCGAATCAGTTTAGATGAAAAAGAATTGGCGGCCAATCCATTACGAGTCGGCTTATCGATGACGGTAACAGTAGACATTTCTTCTGCGGGGACCGGTAAAAATATGGCAGCGACTGCGGAGCGAAACACAACTTTGCCGGAAGCAGATAGTATAGATTGGGCTGCTGCAGATGCTTTGATTGAGCAGATTTTTGAAAAATATGCGAAGTGGTATTTATAGAGGCCGTCTGAATATTCAGACGGCCTTTTAATTATGCATTTAGATTCAACAATAAATCGCGGAAAGCGTTTGGGTCTTTAATGAAAGTCATTTCTCCAGATTGTGGGAAATGGAAATCCAATAAGCGTGATACCCAAAAGCGAATGCATCCTGCACGTTGGGCAATTGGGAAGTAAGCACGTTCTTCATCAGATAATGGCCGTATGCTTTCGTAACCTTTAATAAAGGCATCACGTAAAGATACATCCAAATGATTATCGGCTGCTCGTGCCCAATCGTTTACCGCAATTGCTAAGTCATACATAAAGTTACCGTTGCAGGCATAATAAAAATCAATAAAGCCGGCAACCTGTTCACCATCCAGCAAAACATTATCTTTGAACAAATCAGCATGAATGATGCCGGAAGGTAGGTGATGGCCTAAATTTTGATCTAAAAAAGCGATTTCCTGTTGCAATAACTGTGCATCTTCGTTACTTAAAACGGGTAAGAGCTGAGTGCAGGCTTCATGCCACCAGCGATCATAACGCGGGTTTTCCATCGTTAACGGAAAGTCTTGGCCGGCTAAATGCATCTTCGCCAGCATCGCGCCAGTATTAAAACATTGAGCTTCCGTCGCCCAGCTGGTGTCGGAGCCTTTCAAGCAAGTTACCAAGCAAGCCGGTTTGCCAACTAAAGTAGAATCTAATTTACCGTCTTTACGAATAATCGGAGCTGGGCAGGCAACACCGTTATTGCTTAAATGTAAATTCAATTGTAGGAAAAAAGGCAATTCTTCTTGTTTGAGTACTTCAAATATAGTTAATACATATCGCCCTGTTGTGGTAGTTAAAAAATAATTGCTGTTGGTAATTCCTTGGGCGATACCTTGCAAAGAAATAAAATCACCTAAATCATATTGAGTGAGAAACGCACGCATCTCATCATCTGAAACACTCGTATAGACCGACATAATCAAAAGCCTGATGGATAAAAAAGATAAAAGTAGCCTGAATCATACCAAAAAATTCCCTATATAAGCATCAAGGCCGTCTGAAAGCTGTGGCTTCTGATAGAAATATGTCGTAAAAAGACAAGTTAAAAGCCGTCTGAAAAATTTCATTTCAGACGGCTTTTGCATATAGGGGAATAAGTTTGGGTAGTTGGAGTAGTTTTTTACAAATTAGTTGAAATTAAATTTGATTGTAAAACAGCGATTTGTTGGACTTTGTAGAAATTTGTTGTTTGTTGGAGTTGACGGTTTTGGGGGAGAGGGGTATAGTTCGGTTCTTCGCTGCTGACGCAGTGGCGAAACGAACTTATAATTATAGCACGGTTGATTTGATTTTTCGATGAATTTTGAAAAAAGAGTTGACAAGCAGTTTGAGTGATGTATAATTCGGTTCTTGCTCTTTAACAAACAGATTACCGATAAGTGTGAGTGCGACAAGCCTCACACTGCGACAAAAACAGACAAGATGTAGATTTATCTATACTTTGTCAGTTTCTTTGAAGCAGACCAGAAGTTAAATAAGTTAGAGATTAAACATAAGAGTTTGATCCTGGCTCAGATTGAACGCTGGCGGCATGCTTTACACATGCAAGTCGGACGGCAGCACAGAGAAGCTTGCTTCTTGGGTGGCGAGTGGCGAACGGGTGAGTAATATATCGGAACGTACCGAGTAGTGGGGGATAACTAATCGAAAGATTAGCTAATACCGCATATTCTCTGAGGAGGAAAGCTGGGGACCTTCGGGCCTAGCGCTATTTGAGCGGCCGATATCTGATTAGCTAGTTGGTGGGGTAAAGGCCTACCAAGGCGACGATCAGTAGCGGGTCTGAGAGGATGATCCGCCACACTGGGACTGAGACACGGCCCAGACTCCTACGGGAGGCAGCAGTGGGGAATTTTGGACAATGGGCGCAAGCCTGATCCAGCCATGCCGCGTGTATGAAGAAGGCCTTCGGGTTGTAAAGTACTTTTGTCAGGGAAGAAAAGCATAGTGCTAATATCACTGTGTGATGACGGTACCTGAAGAATAAGCACCGGCTAACTACGTGCCAGCAGCCGCGGTAATACGTAGGGTGCGAGCGTTAATCGGAATTACTGGGCGTAAAGCGAGCGCAGACGGTTAGTTAAGCAAGATGTGAAATCCCCGGGCTCAACCTGGGAACTGCGTTTTGAACTGGCTAGCTAGAGTGTGTCAGAGGGGGGTAGAATTCCACGTGTAGCAGTGAAATGCGTAGAGATGTGGAGGAATACCGATGGCGAAGGCAGCCCCCTGGGATAACACTGACGTTCATGCTCGAAAGCGTGGGTAGCAAACAGGATTAGATACCCTGGTAGTCCACGCCCTAAACGATGTCAATTAGCTGTTGGGCAACTTGATTGCTTAGTAGCGTAGCTAACGCGTGAAATTGACCGCCTGGGGAGTACGGTCGCAAGATTAAAACTCAAAGGAATTGACGGGGACCCGCACAAGCGGTGGATGATGTGGATTAATTCGATGCAACGCGAAGAACCTTACCTGGTCTTGACATGTACGGAATCCTCCAGAGACGGAGGAGTGCCTTCGGGAACCGTAACACAGGTGCTGCATGGCTGTCGTCAGCTCGTGTCGTGAGATGTTGGGTTAAGTCCCGCAACGAGCGCAACCCTTGTCATTAGTTGCCATCATTCAGTTGGGCACTCTAATGAGACTGCCGGTGACAAGCCGGAGGAAGGTGGGGATGACGTCAAGTCCTCATGGCCCTTATGACCAGGGCTTCACACGTCATACAATGGTCGGTACAGAGGGTAGCCAAGCCGCGAGGTGGAGCCAATCTCACAAAACCGATCGTAGTCCGGATTGCACTCTGCAACTCGAGTGCATGAAGTCGGAATCGCTAGTAATCGCAGGTCAGCATACTGCGGTGAATACGTTCCCGGGTCTTGTACACACCGCCCGTCACACCATGGGAGTGGGGGATACCAGAAGTAGATAGGGTAACCGTAAGGAGCCCGTTTACCACGGTATGCTTCATGACTGGGGTGAAGTCGTAACAAGGTAGCCGTAGGGGAACCTGCGGCTGGATCACCTCCTTTCTAGAGAAAAGAAGAGGCTTCTCGCATTCACACTTATCGGTAAACTGTAGAAGATGCAAAAGATATTGAGAGATTGAAAAAGAACGGTTTAAAAGCTGAACTTAAACGATTTCAAAATAACGACCTTGGGTTTGTAGCTCAGCTGGTTAGAGCACACGCTTGATAAGCGTGGGGTCGGAGGTTCAAGTCCTCCCAGACCCACCACAACTCATACTGGGGGCATAGCTCAGTTGGTAGAGCACCTGCTTTGCAAGCAGGGGGTCATCGGTTCGATCCCGTTTGCCTCCACCACACACTTCCCAAATCAAAGTCAGTTGGCAGAAGTTAAATAAAAAAGCGCTTAGCGCTGATTTTTTGTTTAACGACTGAAAAAGCTTGACTGCAAAAAGAAGGCTGATATAATGGCCAGCTCATTTTGATTTGCGAAGTCAATAGCAATATTGAAAAGCATCGATCTTTAACAAATTGGAAAGCCGAAATCAACAAACAAAGACAATGTTGATTTACTTTGACAATTAGCTATTTGCAAATGGCTGATTGTTGTGAAGAAGTAAATCACAGTATTTGGGTGATGATTGTATCGACTTAACCCTGAAACACAAAAGGCAGGGTTAAGACACAACAAAGCAGTAAGCTTTATCAAAGTAAAAACATCTAGTTCCACTACTTGTCAACGGTAGTGCGGATTAAGTCAAAGAGGTTCTTGAAATGATAGAGTCAAGTGAATAAGTGCATCAGGTGGATGCCTTGGCGATGATAGGCGACGAAGGACGTGTAAGCCTGCGAAAAGCGTGGGGGAGCTGGCAATAAAGCTTTGATCCCGCGATGTCCGAATGGGGAAACCCACTGCATACTGTGCAGTATCCTAAGCTGAATACATAGGCTTAGAGAAGCGAACCCGGAGAACTGAACCATCTAAGTACCCGGAGGAAAAGAAATCAACCGAGATTCCGCAAGTAGTGGCGAGCGAACGCGGAGGAGCCTGTACGTGATAATTGTTGAGATAGAAGAACAAGCTGGGAAGCTTGACCATAGTGGGTGATAGTCCCGTATTCGAAATCTGATCAATGGTACTAAGCGTACGACAAGTAGGGCGGGACACGTGAAATCCTGTCTGAATATGGGGGGACCATCCTCCAAGGCTAAATACTCATCATCGACCGATAGTGAACCAGTACCGTGAGGGAAAGGCGAAAAGAACCCCGGGAGGGGAGTGAAATAGAACCTGAAACCTGATGCATACAAACAGTGGGAGCGGACATGTTCCGTGACTGCGTACCTTTTGTATAATGGGTCAACGACTTACGTTCAGTAGCGAGCTTAACCGAATAGGGGAGGCGTAGGGAAACCGAGTCTTAATAGGGCGAATAGTTGCTGGGCGTAGACCCGAAACCGAGTGATCTATCCATGGCCAGGATGAAGGTGCGGTAACACGCACTGGAGGTCCGAACCCACGCATGTTGCAAAATGCGGGGATGAGCTGTGGATAGGGGTGAAAGGCTAAACAAACTCGGAGATAGCTGGTTCTCCCCGAAAACTATTTAGGTAGTGCCTCGAGTATGAGACTGATGGGGGTAAAGCACTGTTATGGCTAGGGGGTTATTGCAACTTACCAACCCATGGCAAACTAAGAATACCATCAAGTTGCTCCTCGGGAGACAGACAGCGGGTGCTAACGTCCGTTGTCAAGAGGGAAACAACCCAGACCGCCAGCTAAGGTCCCAAATGATAGATTAAGTGGTAAACGAAGTGGGAAGGCCCAGACAGCCAGGATGTTGGCTTAGAAGCAGCCATCATTTAAAGAAAGCGTAATAGCTCACTGGTCGAGTCGTCCTGCGCGGAAGATGTAACGGGGCTCAAATCTATAACCGAAGCTGCGGATACGTGTTTACACGTATGGTAGGGGAGCGTTCTGTAGGCCGAAGAAGGTGCATTGAGAAGTGTGCTGGAGGTATCAGAAGTGCGAATGTTGACATGAGTAGCGATAAAGCGGGTGAAAAGCCCGCTCGCCGAAAGCCCAAGGTTTCCTACGCAACGTTCATCGGCGTAGGGTGAGTCGGCCCCTAAGGCGAGGCAGAAATGCGTAGTCGATGGGAAACAGGTTAATATTCCTGTACTTTGATTCAATGCGATGTGGGGACGGAGAAGGTTAGGTTAGCAAACTGTTGGAATAGTTTGTTTAAGCCGGTAGGTGGAAGACTTAGGCAAATCCGGGTCTTCTTAACACCGAGAAGTGATGACGAGGCACCAAGGTGCTGAAGTAACCGATACCACGCTTCCAGGAAAAGCCACTAAGCTTCAGTTGAATCAGAACCGTACCGCAAACCGACACAGGTGGGCAGGATGAGAATTCTAAGGCGCTTGAGAGAACTCAGGAGAAGGAACTCGGCAAATTGATACCGTAACTTCGGGAGAAGGTATGCCCTTCGATGTGAAAGACTTGCTCTGTAAGCATTGGAGGGTCGCAGAGAATAGGTGGCTGCGACTGTTTATTAAAAACACAGCACTCTGCTAACACGAAAGTGGACGTATAGGGTGTGACGCCTGCCCGGTGCTGGAAGGTTAATTGAAGATGTGCAAGCATCGGATCGAAGCCCCAGTAAACGGCGGCCGTAACTATAACGGTCCTAAGGTAGCGAAATTCCTTGTCGGGTAAGTTCCGACCCGCACGAATGGCGTAACGATGGCCACACTGTCTCCTCCTGAGACTCAGCGAAGTTGAAGTGGTTGTGAAGATGCAATCTACCCGCTGCTAGACGGAAAGACCCCGTGAACCTTTACTGTAGCTTTGCATTGGACTTTGAAGTCACTTGTGTAGGATAGGTGGGAGGCTTAGAAGCAGAGACGCTAGTTTCTGTGGAGCCGTCCTTGAAATACCACCCTGGTGACTTTGAGGTTCTAACCCAGACCCGTAATCCGGGTCGGGGACCGTGCATGGTAGGCAGTTTGACTGGGGCGGTCTCCTCCCAAAGAGTAACGGAGGAGTTCGAAGGTTACCTAGGTCCGGTCGGAAATCGGACTGATAGTGCAATGGCAAAAGGTAGCTTAACTGCGAGACCGACAAGTCGAGCAGGTGCGAAAGCAGGACATAGTGATCCGGTGGTTCTGTATGGAAGGGCCATCGCTCAACGGATAAAAGGTACTCCGGGGATAACAGGCTGATTCCGCCCAAGAGTTCATATCGACGGCGGAGTTTGGCACCTCGATGTCGGCTCATCACATCCTGGGGCTGTAGTCGGTCCCAAGGGTATGGCTGTTCGCCATTTAAAGTGGTACGTGAGCTGGGTTTAAAACGTCGTGAGACAGTTTGGTCCCTATCTGCAGTGGGCGTTGGAAGTTTGACGGGGGCTGCTCCTAGTACGAGAGGACCGGAGTGGACGAACCTCTGGTGTACCGGTTGTCACGCCAGTGGCATAGCCGGGTAGCTAAGTTCGGAAGAGATAAGCGCTGAAAGCATCTAAGCGCGAAACTCGCCTGAAGATGAGACTTCCCTGAGGATTTAATCCTCCTAAAGAGTCGTTCGAGACCAGGACGTTGATAGGTCGGGTGTGGAAGCGCAGTAATGTGTGAAGCTAACCGATACTAATTGCTCGTGAGGCTTGACTCTATCATTTGAAGAACTTCAAAGATAAAAGCTTACTGATGATTCAGTCATCACCAACAGTTGATTAAAGAATAAATAAGTGCAGGAGACTGCATAACGGCTTACCGATTTGTACAGTTTAAGTTTGGCGGCCATAGCGAGTTGGTCCCACGCCTTCCCATCCCGAACAGGACCGTGAAACGACTCAGCGCCGATGATAGTGTGGTTCTTCCATGTGAAAGTAGGTCACTGCCAAACACCCATTCCGAAGCCTCTGATGAATGTCAGAGGCTTCTTTACGTTTGATACAACTGTAACTAAGTAAAAGCGTGGTCATGATGAAACAGTCATGAAATAATCAGTAGATAATATTTGCATTATTAATATTGAGTAAATATAATCTACGATACTATCAACACATTCAGGAGAAAACGCATGAATCCGATGAAGAAAATCATCTTCTACGCACTGACCACTTTAGTTGCTTCTGTCTCTGCTGCCGCAGTGAATGTCAACACCGCCTCCGAAAGCGAACTGACGGCACTGCCGGGTGTAGGCCCTGCCAAAGCCAAAGCGATTGTAGAGTATCGCAAACAGCATGGTAGCTTTAAGACCTTGGACGAACTGAAAAACGTCAAAGGCATTGGTGAAGGAATCTTCTCGAAATTAAAGAATGAAGCCACTGTCGCTGCGCCGGCTAAGAAAGCTGCTCAGCCTGCTGTTAAGAAGTAGCAGCAGGCTGGCTTATGAGAAAGAAGGACGCCGTCTGAAATACTTATTGGGTTCAGACGGCTTTTTGTTTGTTTTTTAGCAGGTTAATTTTGAGATAAAATATAAAATAAGCTATATCTGATGAATTATCTTAATGAATCATTTAAAAACGACAAATCGATTAAATATAATAACAGTCGTTACCACTAAGGTGTCTTGAAAATATTATTAGAATAAAATTCTAAATAATTATAAAAATTAGAAAATTATATAACTATACAGGCTTGAAAATTAGTCTTTTGATATAAAATTGCAATATATAAATTTTAATGCTTGTTTAATTCATGTAAAGAAGGTAACCTATACATACTTAATGAATAATAGAACAGAAAGTTTAATCTAATGAATCAACCACGCCAAACAGATGATGTCAGAATTAAAGCAGTAGCCGAATTATTGCCACCGATTGCCCATTTATATGAATTGCCGATTAGCGAAAAAGCTGCTGAATTGGTTCATCAAACCCGTCAAGAAATTGCTGATTTAGTACATGGTAAAGACAACCGTTTATTGGTTATTATCGGCCCTTGTTCTATTCATGATACCAAAGCAGCCTTGGAATACGCTGAGCGCTTGTTGCCGTTACGCAAAAAATATGAAAAAGAATTATTGATTGTGATGCGTGTATATTTTGAAAAACCGCGTACCACAGTCGGCTGGAAAGGCTTGATTAACGACCCTTATTTAGACGGTACTTTTGATATCAACTATGGCCTGCGTCAGGCACGCAGCTTACTGCTGACTTTAAATAATATGGGTATGCCGGCGTCAACCGAATTTCTAGACATGATTACGCCGCAATACTATGCCGACTTGATTTCATGGGGCGCAATTGGTGCGCGTACCACAGAAAGCCAAGTTCACCGCGAATTATCGAGCGGCTTGTCTTGCCCAGTTGGCTTTAAAAATGGTACAGATGGTAACTTGAAAATTGCCATTGATGCCATTGGTGCAGCGAGTCATCCGCATCACTTCTTGTCCGTAACCAAAACCGGTCATTCCGCCATTGTGCATACTGCGGGTAATCCCGATTGCCATGTGATTTTGCGCGGTGGTAAAGAGCCAAATTACAGCAATGAGCATGTGAAAGCGGCAGCAGAGCAGTTAACCCAAGCCGGTCAAACGCCAAAAGTGATGATTGATTTCAGCCATGCAAACAGCCGTAAAGACTATAAACGCCAAATGGAAGTGGCACAAGATGTTGCTCAGCAATTACGCGATGGTGAAAACAACATCATGGGCGTGATGGTGGAAAGCCACTTGATGGAGGGGCGTCAGGATAAGCCGGAAAACTACGGTCAAAGTATCACCGATGCTTGTATCGGTTGGGACAGCACCGAAGAATTATTGGCATTATTGGCAGAAGCCAATCGCTCTCGGGTATAATTGACTATCTGAATCCATACGGAATATTTCAGACGGCCTTGCAATATGCACAGGCCGTCTGAAATATTTGTACATTATGAAAAAGAAACTCACGCCCCAATTACAAAAAGTCCAAAAGCAGCTCGATATCATTTCTACCGCGTTTAAGAAAAACATGGCTGCCGGCAATTATGCCCAAGCAGCGGCGGAGGCCATGCGTGCGCATAAGCTGATTCCGGCTTCCGTTACCCCCTTGAGCGATGCCGCTACAGCCGCCGTTAAGGGAGGCTTGTTTCAAGATGCGATCGTGTATGCGAAAAAGGCCATACAGCGCAATGCCGAACACATCAATTCCTACGATGCCTTGTCGCATGCGTATGGTGGCTTGGAAGATTGGGACAATGCCGCTATTTATGGCTTAAAAGCATTGCAATTGCGCGATCAAAAAGTCGCTGCGCAAACTGCACCTGAGCTGCCTTCGGTAACACCGAAAGCAGACGGTAAAAAAATCATCTCATTTTCATTGTTCGGCAACAGTTCGGCCTATATTGAACCAGCAGTTCTGAATACTGAATTGGCTGCGGAAATCTATCCGAGTTGGGTGTGTCGCTTTTATGTTGATCAAAGAGTACCTGAATCTGCACGTCAACGCATGGCGCAAAATGGTGCGGAGATTATTGAAGTCAACGGAGAACAAGCCCAATGGCCGGGCACTTTATGGCGTTTTCTGGCGATTGATGATCCGGAAGTGGCTTATGTGATTTTCCGTGATGCTGATTCGGTGATTTCGCAGCGCGAAGCGCAAGCCGTTGCAGAATGGATGGAAAGCGGGAAACTGTTTCACACCATTCGCGATGCAGGGACACATACAGAATTAATTTTGGCCGGATTATGGGGTGCAGTAGGGCAGGCTGTGCCCGATATGGCCGGAAAAATTCAAAACTATTTGCAGCAGCCGTTGGAATCCCGCCACTTTGCCGACCAATTTTTCCTGCGCGACCATATTTGGGCGTATGTGCGCCAAAGCGTGCATGGACATGACCGCATTTTTGGTTTTCATGGCGCACAAACATTCAGCGATACGCAAATGAAGGACTTTAAAAACAACCACATCGGTTGCGATGAGGGTAGCTCGCATTTTGAAGCTCCATATCCCTTGCCTGATGGCAGCGCAGTGATTTGGAAACTATACAGTAAAGTTTCGCCTAAGCTACAAGCCGATGGCAGCATTCGAACCCTGCCACAAGAGCGGTTGGTGTGCAGCTATGAAACCACGGTGCAAAACGGCAAAATCAGCGGCTATGTGCCGCGCCGATACAGCAGAGGTTTCGCGCAAGGCTTGTCGCGCATGGTGGTGGTGCTGGTAGAAACAAAAGCATAGGCTGAAGCCTTTGCAAAATTTTCATCATAATATGCCTGAGCTTTCTGCGGTTGGCTAACTTTGAACGGTACTCAAACCTCAAGTTTTTCAAAGGTTTCAGGTTTATATTTAAGACGATATCCAAAGGCCGTCTGAAAAATACCCACAATTCAGACGGCCTAACAAATATTTTCAGTAAAACTTTGCCACGATGGTTTCAAACTGATAAACTATTCAAATCGTTATTTTGATAGAGGCATACACATTCCATGAAAGACGCAGAGCAGGATAGTTCGATATTACGTCCTTCGTGTATGTCCCGTATTTGAAGCAGCCGGATGAATCTGATTCATCGGGCTGCTTTTTCACATTTAAAGGAATAGAAAAATCATGGATTTCAGTTGGTTAGCCGACCCACATACTTGGATAGGCTTTGCAACGCTTTTGGTGCTCGAAGTGGTTTTGGGCATTGATAACCTTGTGTTTGTCGCGATTTTGGCCAATAAGGTCAAACCTTCGCTGCGCGATAAAGCACGGATTACCGGCTTAGGCTTGGCTGTGGTGATGCGCGTCATCATGCTGGCTTTTATGGCGCACATCATGACCTTGACCGCACCGCTGTTTCACATTGGCGACTGGCCGGTGTCAGGGAAAGATATAATTATGCTCGCCGGTGGTCTGTTCTTGCTTTATAAGGCGACTACCGAATTGCACGAGCGCTTGGAAGGTCACAACCATTTTGCCATTGCCGAAACGCAGAAGAAACACGCTGCATTTGGTGCAGTCGTGGTGCAAATTTTGGTGTTGGACGCAGTATTTTCCATCGACTCGGTGATTACCGCCGTGGCCATGGTGGATCACATTGTGGTGGCGATGGCGGCTGTAGTCGTGGCGATGACCGTGATGATTATTGCCAGCAAACCGTTGACCGAATTTGTGGAAAAACACCCGACAGTGGTGATGCTCTGCTTGGGCTTCCTGCTGATGATTGGTTTCAGCCTGATTGCTGAAGCCTTCCATTTCCACATTCCTAAAGGCTATCTGTATGCCGCCATCGGCTTCTCGATTCTGATTGAGGTGTTTAACCAAGTTTCGCAGAAAAACAGCCGTAAAAACGATTACATCAGCAGCTCATGGCGTAAACGCACGGCTGAAAACGTGTTGGGCATGATGGGTATCCGTGAAACGATTTTAGCGAAAAATGGTGATGAGGCAGAGGACAGCAGCCATTTTGAAGAAAACGAAAAATCCATGATTCGCAGCGTGTTGACGTTGGCCGAACGTCCGATTCAAGGTGTGATGATTCCGCGCCGTGAAATTGAGCGCTTGGATATTTCGCAAAGCAAAGAAGAGCAGCGTGAACAACTGCAAAATACGCCATACAGCCGTTTGCTGGTGGTCGGTAAAGCAGGTGTGGACGAGCCGTTGGGCTACATCAACAAAAAAGATTTGCTGACCCAATTATTGCAAGGCGGCGAATTGAATATTCAGACGGCCTTACGCCAGCCGCTGATTTTGCCGGAAACGACTACTGCGCTGAGTGCGATTGAATTGTTCCGCCAAAGCAGTGCGGATTATGCTTTGGTGGTCGATGAGTTTGGTGCGGTATTGGGTATGGTGACGATGAAAGACATGCTCGAAACCATCGCCGGTGAATTCCCTGAAGAATTCGAGCGTGAAGAAGAGCCGATGATGCAGGCCAATGCCGACGACGAAAGCCTGACGGTGGACGGCGCTTTGGAATACGTCGATTTGGCGCCACAATTAGGCTTGCCGCCACAAGATGAAGATGCGGACTACCATACCGTCGCCGGCTTGATTATGGAAGAGCTGGAGAGCCTGCCGAACGTTGGTGATTTTGCCGATTTCCACGGCTGGCGTTTTGAAGTGATTGAAAAAGAAGGCCAGCGCATCGACCGCGTGAAAATCACTCGATTGCCGGAAGAAGAGTAATCGGTTATACAAAAGGCCGTCTGAAACTTTGCTGTTTCAGACGGCCTGTTTATTTTAAGAAAGTTAAATTAAAACAATATCATACTGTTCTTGCGTGTAAGCAGTTTCTACGGCCAGCGAAATCGGTTTGCCGATAAAATCAATCAGCATGGCCAACGATTGAGATTCTTCATCAAGAAACAAATCAATCACATTCGGCGCGGCGAGAATGCGGAATTCCTTGGCATCAAAGCGGCGGGCTTCACGCACAATCTCGCGTTGAATCTCGTAGCACACGGTTTGTGGTGTTTTCAGACGGCCTCTACCTTGGCAGGAAGGGCAGGGCTCACACAAGATTTGGTTTAGGTTTTCGCGTGAGCGTTTGCGAGTGAGTTCGACCAAACCTAGGCTGGTAAAGCCGTTGAGCGTGACACGGGTGCGGTCGAAACTCAAGGCTTTGGCCAGTTCCTGCAACACGGCTTCGCGGTGTTCTTCTTTGGCCATATCGATGAAATCGATGATGATGATGCCGCCCAAATTGCGCAGACGCAGCTCGCGGGCGATGGTGTGACAGGCCTCGAGATTGGTGCGGAAGATGGTTTCATCAAAATTGCGTGCGCCGACAAAGCCGCCAGTGTTCACATCGATGGTGGTCATCGCTTCAGTCGATTCGATAATCAAATAGCTGCCAAAATTCAGATTCACGCGCGGTTGCAGCGAGCGGCTGATTTCCTGCTCGATGTTGTGGGTTTCAAACAGCGGGCGGTCGCCTTTGAACAATTCCAATTTGTCCACCGCACCTTGCACATACAATTGCGCAAACTCAGTCATACGACGGAAATTTTCAGTAGAATCGACCAGAATTTTTTGCGTATCCACACTAAACATATCACGCAATACGCGCAAGTTGAGCGACAAATCTTGGTAAAGCAGGGTTTCAGGCGGCTGGGTTTTCGATTGGTGCTGAATGTGTTCCCACACTTTGGTCAGGTAATGAATATCGGCCTGCAATTGCTCGTCGGTGGCGTTTTCCGCATTGGTGCGGATGATGTAGCCGTGGCACGCGCTTTCGGGCAGTAAATTCAGCAAACGCTCGCGCAGAATGGTGCGCTCGGCATCGTCTTCAATGCGTTGCGAAATGCCGATATGCTCTTCCTGAGGTAAATGCACCAAAAAACGGCCGGCCAGCGAAATCTGCGTAGAAAGGCGCGCGCCTTTGGTGTTGATTGGGTCTTTGATGACCTGCACCAAAATGGTTTGCCCTTCAAACAGCATATGCTCAATGCGCTGTGTTTCGTCGGGATTGCGGCGTTGCTCCAAAACATCGACGATGTGCAGGAAAGCCGCACGCTCTAAGCCGATGTCGATAAACGCGCTTTGCATGCCGGGTAAAACGCGGCGCACCACGCCTAAATAAATGTTGCCGACCAAGCTGTGGCCGGTGTTGCGCTCGATGTGCAACTCGCAAATGTTGTTTTCTTCCAAAACCGCCACACGCGTTTCCTGCGGGGTGATGTTGACCAAGACGGTTTCGGGCGGACGAATGGTGTCCTTAGGAATCGGAATACCTGCTAACATATTGAATTTCCAAGAATATAAAAAATACTTTTGCAATCTGCCCGCTGGGGGCAAACAGATTGCAAAAGTAGCTTTGTCTTGCCTTGGTAATGATACTTCAAAAGCCGTTTGCCTGCCATGACTATGATGGTCTTATAAGCACCCGATAGGCCGTCTGAAAACGTAGCAGCAAACATCGCCAACCTTTAGCACGACCGCTTATCTGAATTCATCATCCATTCACACGCCCACTTGTAAAATGCGCCTTATGCCCATATAGTGTTTAAAAGCATTCAAGAAAGCGCATTATGCAACCCGTAACCATGTACACTGGCGCGTTTTGCCCATATTGCACCATGGCAAAAAAGCTTTTGGCCGCCGTGGGCGTGACCGAAATCAAAGAAATCCGTGTGGATAAAAATCCGGCCGATTTTGCCGAAATGCAACAATTGAGCGGTCAGCGCAGCATTCCGCAAATTTTTATCGGCGACACCCATGTCGGCGGTTTTAACGATTTATCAGGCTGCGCCGTAAAACTTCGCCGTTCACGGCGGAGATATAAGGCGCGGACTGCGTAGCAGTCCTAAAACCGTTGATATTCAGTTAATCAGGCGTTTTCTGCTGTTCAATATACTGCCGAATAATCGTAATCGGCGCACCACCACAGCTACCTGCAAAATAAGACGGCGACCACAACGCACCGCCCCATAATTTTTGTTTGATGCTTGGATAATTTTTCTGTCTAATCATGCGGCTAGATACACCTTTCAAGCTGTTCACCAGTTTTGAAATAGACACTTTGGGCGGATAGTTCACAAGTAAATGAACATGGTCATCTTCGCCGTCAAATTCCACCAGTTGCGCTTCAAAATCGGTGCAGACGCTCTCAAAAATACCGCGCATATCGTCCAAAATTTCTTTTGTGAACACTTTTCGGCGATATTTTGCGACAAATACCAAATGTACATGAAGATTAAAAACAACGTGCCGACCACGTCTTAAATCAGTTTCTTTTTCCATAGACCAAGTGTAAAATTGCTAAAAATTCCATTATCCATGAAATCATGTTAATACTCAAAACATTCAAATTTGAACTGATGCCAAACGGCGAGCAAATCCGCAAAATGAAACAATTTTGCGGTTGTTCGCGTTTCGTATTCAATCGTGCTTTGGCGTATCAAAACGAACAATATCAACAAGATAATTCGTTCAAATTTAGCTACACCAAAATCGCAAATTTGCTGCCTGAATGGAAACGAGAATTAGACTGGCTAAAAGACTGCCACAGCCAAGTTTTGCAGCAAAGTTTGAAAGACTTGGAAAGCGCATTCAAAAACTTCTTTGCCAAACGCGCAGATTTCCCCAAATTCAAACGCAAAGGCGAAAAAGACAGTTTCCGCTTTCCGCAAGGCTGTAAATTGGAGCAGCAAAATAATCGTATCTATTTGCCCAAAATCGGTTGGGTGCGCTATCGCAACAGCCGACACGTTTCAGGCAGCCTGAAAAACGTAACCGTATCGCAAAAATGCGGTAAATGGTTTGTATCTATGCAAACCGAAACCGAGCAGGAAATCGCGCAGCCAAACGGTGGCGAAACTGGGATTGATATGGGTGTTGCCAAATTTGCAACATTGTCCAATGGTCAGTTTTTTGAGCCAATCAACGCATTCAAAACGTTGAAAGGCAAACTAGCAAAACTGCAAAAACAGTTCAAACACAAAACCAAATTCAGCAAAAACTGGCAGAAACTGAAAGCAAAAATCAGCCGTTTGCACCACAAAATCAGCAATATCCGTAAAAACTACCTGCACCAAATCAGCAGCGCAATCAGCCAAAACCACGCGATTGTGTATGTGGAAGATTTGCAGGTGGCGAATATGTCCAAATCCGCTAAAGGCAACGCCGTGCAGCATGGAAAAAACGTTGCTGCCAAATCAAGCTTAAACCGTGCGATTTTAGACCAGTCTTGGTTTGAGTTTCGCCGTCAGTTGGACTATAAGCTGTTGTGGCGCGGTGGGCATTTGGTGGCTGTTCCGCCACAAAATACCAGTCGTTGTTGCCCAGCTTGCGGACATACTGCCAAAGATAACCGTCAAACACAGGCAAACTTTGAATGTGTGCAATGTGGCTATCAAAACAATGCGGATATTGTGGGTGCAATCAATGTGTTAAAGCGCGGTCAAGAGATTTTGGCAGCGCAAAAGTAAAATGAAGTTTCAGGGCAGGACGTGCCCGTAGCGTCTGTGAAGTGAACCGTGCAGTAAGGCGGTCAGCAGCAGAAACCCACCGAAGCGATTTGTGAATGGCTCAATGCCGTTCACAAATCGCCGTAGGAATTCCCTCCCTTCAGGGAGGGAAGGACGTCAAATCGCTTGCAACAGCAAGGCGAATTAATTGAATTACTCAACCCATAACCCTAAACAGATAGGAAAACAAAATGGCAGAAGAATTGCAACCTGTATTCAGCATTGAGCGTTTGTATGTAAAAGATTTGTCTTTGGAAGTGCCTAACGCACCACAAATCTTCTTGGAGCAAGGCGATCCTGAAGTCGATATGCGCGTGTCAACCGCCAGCCAAAAGCTGGAAGAGGGCATTTACGCTGTTGACGTAACCGTGACCGTTACCGCTAAGCTGAACGCAGAGCGCACCATGTTCCTGAACGAAGTGACCCAAAGCGGCATTTTCCGTTTGGAAAATATTCCGGAAGAAGACACCCAATTGCTGTTGGGCGTGGCTTGTCCGAACATCTTGTTCCCATACGCGCGCGAAGCCATTTCTTCAACCGTGACCCGTGCCGGCTTCCCACCGGTATTGTTGGCACCAATCAACTTCGAAGCGATGTACCAACAACAGCAAGAAGGCAATGCTTAATTTGCAGTCTTGATGTTTCATCAAAAGGCCGTCTGAATTTCAGACGGCCTTTTTTCCGTTAAAATACGGCAAACACGATTGCTTTGAATATAACCGCCATGATGACACCCGAAACCCAAAAACAGCTCAAAGTCACCGACACCACCGCCAAAAAGCTCGACAAGCTGAATTTAAACAGCGCGTGGGATTTGGCGCTGCACCTGCCTTTGCGCTATGAAGACGAAACCCACATCATGCCGATTGCCGATGCGCCGGTGGGCGTGCCGTGTCAGGTGGAAGGGGAAGTGGTGCATCAGGAAGTGACCTTCAAGCCGCGCAAGCAATTGGTGGTGCAGATTGCCGATGGTTCTGGCAGCGTGTTGCATTTGCGTTTTATTCATTTTTACGCCAGCCACCAAAAGCAAATGGCGGTGGGCAAACGCATTCGCGCGGTGGGCGAAATCAAGCGCGGGTTTTACGGCGATGAGATGATTCACCCGAAAATCCGCGATGCCGAGAGTACCGGTTTGGCCGAAAGCCTTACACCGATTTACCCGACGGTGAGCGGCTTAAACCAGCCGACCCTGCGCCGCATTGTTCAGACGGCCTTAGACAGCATTCCTTTGCACGACACCTTGCCCGACGATTTATTAGGCCGTCTGAAACTGCCACACTTGGCCGAAAGCCTGCGCCTGCTGCACTCGCCGCCGCCGAGCTTCACCATACACCAGCTTTCAGATGGCACCTTGCCCGCATGGCAGCGGCTGAAATTTGACGAACTGTTGGCGCAGCAACTGTCCATGCGCTTGGCGCGGCAAAAACGCGTCAGCGGCGCAGCGGCACCGTTAAACGGCGACGGCAGCTTGGTGCAAAAGCTGCTTGACTCGTTGCCATTTTCCCTGACTCAAGCGCAGCAGCGCGTGGTGGGCGAAATCAAGCAAGATTTGACCGAAACCTTTCCCATGCACCGCCTGCTGCAAGGCGATGTCGGCAGCGGTAAAACCATTGTCGCCGCCTTGTCCGCACTCACCGCCATCGAAGCCGGTGCGCAAGTCGCGGTAATGGCGCCGACCGAAATTTTGGCCGAACAACACTTTATCAAGTTCAAACAATGGTTTGAGTCACTCGGTTTGACCGTGGCTTGGCTTTCCGGCAGCCAGCGCAAAAAAGAAAAAGACAGCAACAAAACCGCTATTTCAGACGGCCTTGCCCAAATCGCCGTTGGCACGCATGCGCTGTTTCAAGACGATGTTGCCTTCCACAATCTCGGCTTGGTGATTGTCGACGAGCAACACCGCTTCGGCGTGGCGCAACGTTTGGCCCTAAAAAACAAAGGCAACGACGTGCATCAGCTGATGATGTCGGCCACGCCGATTCCGCGCACATTGGCCATGAGCTTTTTCGCCGATTTGGACGTGTCCGTCATCGACGAATTGCCGCCCAACCGCACGCCGATTAAAACACGGCTGGTGAATAGCGTGCGCCGTGCCGAAGTCGAAGGGCTGGTGTTGGGCACTTGCCAAAAAGGGCAGCAGGCGTATTGGGTGTGTCCGCTGATTGAAGAGAGCGAAACGCTGCAACTGCAAACCGCCGTTGATACTCTTGCCGAGCTTCAGACGGCCTTACCCGAACTCAACATCGGCTTGGTGCACGGCCGCATGAAACCCGCCGAAAAAGCCGAAGTGATGGCCGAATTTATCGCAGGCCGTCTGAATGTGTTGGTGGCGACGACCGTGATTGAAGTTGGTGTCGATGTACCCAATGCCAGCCTGATGGTGATTGAACACGCCGAACGCATGGGCTTGGCGCAATTGCACCAGCTGCGCGGCCGTGTGGGGCGTGGCGCCGCCGCCAGCGCCTGCGTGCTGCTGTTTACCGAGCCATTAAGCGAACTGGCCAAAGCGCGCCTGAAAGTGATTTACGAACACACCGACGGCTTTGAAATCGCCCGCCAAGACTTGAATATCCGCGGCCCCGGCGAATTCTTAGGCGCACGTCAAAGCGGCGTACCGATGCTGCGGTTTGCCAATTTGGAAGAAGATTTGCACCTGCTCGAACAAGCCCGCGAAATTGCGCCGAAACTGATTGCCGAACGGCCGGATATTGTGCAGGCGCACTTGGATCGGTGGTTGAGCAGCCGGGAAGGGTACTTGGGGGTGTGATTTAAGGCCGTCTGAAACGCAATATTTTTCAGACGGCCTGCGTTTACGGTACAATCCAATCACATTATTTATGCCGTCTGAAAAAGGAGAAAAAATCATGAAACCGGAAAATACATTATGCATCGTGGTCGATATTCAGGAGCGTTTGCTGCCTGCGTTGCACGATGCGGAGTCGATGGTTGAGCGCAGCCGTGTGGTGATTCAGGGTTTGCAGGCTTTGGACGTGCCGTTGGTAGCGACGGAGCAGTATCCGAAGGGCTTGGGTAAAACCGTGCCGGCGGTGCAGCTTTTGTTGGGCGATGGGGCAGCGGTGTTTGAGAAAACGCGTTTTTCGGCGGTGATTGCCGAAGTGGAAGCTGTGTTGAATGAGAAGAAAATTGAAAACGTGATTTTGCTTGGTGCCGAAGCGCATGTGTGCATGCTGCAAACGGTGTTGGATTTGCGCGCTAAGGGCTTGGCGGTGTATGTGCCGTTTGATTGCACCACTTCGCGTAATCCGGCCAATAAAGACAATGCGTTGCAGCAAATGCGCGATGCAGGTGCGGTGGTGAGCAACAGCGAAAGCGTGTTGTTCCAATTATTGGGCGACGCGAAGCATCCGGCGTTTAAAACTGTATCGAAACTGATTCAGTAAAGGCCGTCTGAAATGCAATATGTGGTTGCCGAAGCGGTGCAGGACGATTTGCCTGCCATTGTCGCTATTTACAACAGCACGATTGAGTCGCGCCAATCGACGGCAGACTTACAGTCGGTGACGGTAGCCGAGCGGCAGGCGTGGTTTGATGCGCATGGCGGCAAACGGCCGTTGCTGGTGTTAAGGGATGTGCGCAACGAGATTGTGGCGTGGGGCAGCTTCAGCGATTATTATCCGCGCCAAGCCTACCACATCAGCGCGGAAATCAGCGTGTATGTGCGGCAGGATGTACGCGGTGTCGGCGTGGGTAAAGTGTTGCTGCGCTATATGCTGGAGCGTGCGCCGTCGTTGGGCATCCGCAATGTGTTGGCGGTGATTTTCGGTCACAATCACGCCAGTATTCGCTTGTTCCGTTCGTTTGGTTTTGAAGAATGGGGGCGTTTGCCGCAGGTGTGCGATTTGGAAACGCAGTTGGCAGATATTGTGATTTTGGGTAAGAAGATTTTGGATTGATTTTATTGAAGAAAAAAAGCCGTCTGAATTTCAGACGGCCTCTTTATCTTATTTATCTTAACGGCGCAAAATCGCTGAATTGACATATTTCTGCACGCCTGTGGCAATCGCTTGGGCGCAGCGGATGCGGAAAGACGCATCGGCCAACAGCTTTTCTTCAATCGGGTTGGACAGGAATGCCGTTTCGACCAAAATCGATGGAATATCAGGCGCACGTAATACGGCAAAGTTGGCTTCATCCACACGGCCTTTGTGAAGCTGATTGAGCTTACCTAATTCCGTCAACACCGATTGGCCGAGCTTACGGCTGTCGCGCATGGTGGCGGTTTGCGCCATATCGAGCAAGGCATTATCTACGAAGGGGTTGCCGCTGGCACGGACACCACCGATGGCATCGGCGTTATTCTGGGTTTGTGCCAGAAATTTGGCTGCTGCGCTGCTGGCTCCGCGCGGGTTGAGAATATACACACCGGTGCCACGGGCGGTGGGACTGGTAAATGAGTCAGCATGTATCGAGATAAATAAATCGGCCTTTTTTGCTCGGGCTTTGGCTACGCGAACATTGAGCGGAATAAAAACATCTTCGTTACGTGTCATGTAAACTGTATAGCCTAAGGCTTCCAGTCGTTTTTTGACTTCGCGCGAGATAGACAAGACGACGTTCTTTTCTTGCAGTCCCCCTTTACTGATGGCTCCGGGATCCTCGCCACCGTGACCGGGGTCAAGCATGATGATAGGGCGGCGTGTTTTGCTGTTGCTTGGCGGGGATGGGGTATTCACTCTGCGCGGGCGTAATGGATCTGAAGAAGCATTGCCGTTGAGCAAAGCCATCATTGGATCATTGACATCTACGCCGTGTGGATAAAGATCGATTACCAAGCGGTGTTTGAAACCGCCCACCGGCGCCAGTGCAAACACTTGCGGATGCACGCTTTGTTTTAAATCAATCACGATGCGCACGGTGGTCGGCGTGTTTTGGCCGACTCGGATGCTGCGGATAAAAGGATCGTCGGCCAACACTTTTTTGGAAATGCCTTGTAAAACGGTATTGATGTTGACATTTTGAATATCCACGACCAGTCGGTTGGGGTTGTCGAGCAAAAAATGCTGAAACCGCAATACCGCAGATGCTTCAATCGTCACACGTGTGTAGGAGAGTGCCGGCCAGATACGGGCGGCCACAAATTGAACGGGCTTGGCGGTTTTGGCCAACGCGGCAGAAACCGGCGTCAGTGTAAAAAACAAACCCGCCGCTTGGCGGACTATTTGTCGTCGTGTCAGTTTAACCATGCTTCCAAACTTTTTCGGCCGTGAGTGGTGTGGGCGGTGAACACTACTGTTCTGCCGTGTTCTGCGTGATTTAATGAAAGGGTGATGTCTGCGGCGGGCGTAAATTCGCCGCCTTGCTGCGGCCATTCGATCAGGCAAACGCTTTGGCCGTCGAATAAATCGTCTAAGCCGGCATCTTCCCATTCTTCAGGTGTGCTGAAGCGGTAGAGATCGAAATGGTGCAGTGTAAAATCGGCGAGCGGGTAGGATTCGACAATGGCATAAGTCGGGCTTTTTACCGCACCCTGATGCCCTAAACCGCGCAGCAAACCGCGTGTAAACGTGGTTTTGCCGGCGCCCAAGTCACCTTGCAGATAAACCACCAACGGTGCACTCAGCGATTTCGCCCAGTTTGCGCCCAACGCCAAAGTCGCTTCTTCGTCGGCGAGAAAACGGCTCACGCCCGCACCATCAGTCATAAAATTCAGCCTTGTTATTGTGATATAAAGTATAAATTATGCTGGAAACTCGCCGATTTGCAAACCTTACAAATGATAAATTTAGATAAAGTTGGCGTAAAAGCCAAGTAGAGAAGCAGGGTTGATTAAAAAATACAGGTGGGCTGCTTTCAGACGGCCTGGGTTTACGGATAAAACATCAGCCGAAACGGCTATTAAAATGCCGTCTGAAAGCGTGTACAATAACCGCCATATTGACTTTTAAACCCAACCAATCATGAGTATCAGCAAACAACGCCCCATCGGCGTATTTGATTCCGGCGTCGGCGGCCTGACCAATGTTCGCGCATTGATGGAGCGGCTGCCGATGGAAAACATCGTCTATTTCGGTGATACCGCCCGCGTGCCCTACGGCACCAAATCACGCGCCACTATCGAAACCTTTTCTCTGCAAATCGTTGATTTTTTATTGGAACACGATGTCAAAGCCTTGGTCATCGCCTGCAATACCATTGCGGCGACCGCCGGCACGAAAATCCGCCAAAAAGCCGGTAACATGCCCGTATTGGACGTGATTTCCGCCGGTGCCGAAGCCGCGCTGGCGACTACGCGCAACAATAAAATCGGCATCATCGCCACCAACACCACCGTCAACAGCAATGCCTATGCCCGCGCCATTCACGCGCAAAATGCCGATACCTTGGTGCGCACCCAGGCTTCGCCTTTGCTGGTGCCGCTGGTGGAAGAAGGGTGGCTTGAGCATGAAGTCACCCGCCTGACCGTACGCGAGTACCTGAAGCCACTCTTGGCCGACGACATCGACACGCTGGTGTTGGGTTGTACCCACTTCCCACTGCTCAAACCGCTTATCGGCCGCGAAGCGCAAAACGTCACCTTGGTCGATTCCGCCATCACCACCGCCGAAGCCACCGCCAAAGCCTTGGCGCAAGCAGGTTTGCTAAATACAGAAAACGACAACCCGGATTACCGCTTCTACGTCAGCGACATCCCATTGCGCTTCCGCACCATCGGTGAACGCTTCCTGGGTAGGAGTATGGAGCAGATTGAAATGGTAACGTTGGGTTGATGGGTGATATTAAAGGCCGTCTGGAATTTCAGACGGCCTTTGCTTTATAGCCAACTTAAGCCAAGAAATCCAAGCCTATGTCCAACGAGCGGCTGCTGTGGGTCAGATAGCCGAGGGCGATGCCGTCCACGCCGGTTTGTGCCACGCGTTTCAGGCGGTTGAAGCCGATGCCGCCCGATGCTTCGCAATAGACGGTGTGAGGGTGGGCGGTTTGTGTGTGGCAGCGGTTTACCGCTTCTTTTAAGGTTTCGTCGTCCATATTGTCCAGCAAAATCCGTTCCGCGCCCGCCGCGATGGCTTCGTCCAGTTGTGCCAGCGTGTCCACTTCGATTTCCACGCAGGTCAACGGTCCGACTGCCTGCTTTGCCTGCTGCACAGCTTGGGCGATGCTGCCGCAATAGGCGAGGTGGTTGTCTTTGATAAGGATGGCGTCGTCCAAGCCCATGCGGTGGTTTACGCCGCCGCCTGCTCTGACGGCATATTTTTGCAGGACACGAAGCAGTGGGATTGTTTTGCGGCTGCACACGATGTCTGTACCGTATTCGGCGACTTCGGCAACGGCATGCGCGGTGGCGGTGGCGATGCCGCTTAAGTGCGTGAGGTAGTTGAGCGCGGTGCGTTCAGCGGTGAGCAGCGCGCGGGCGTTGCCTTCGACGGCGGCAAGCGTCTGACCTGCGCGAACGGCTTGCCCGTCTTGAATTTCAGCTTGGAAACGGACGGACGGATCCATCGTCTGAAAGGCAAGGTGCGCCAAATCTATGCCTGCTATTACGCCATCTTCGCGGCTGATCAGGAAAAGTTTGGCAGTTTTATTGGGCGCTATAACGGCTGCGGACGTGATATCTCCTCGCCTGCCCAGATCTTCGCTTAAGGCTTGTTCTACCATGGGGCGCAACAGGGTATCGGGAAGAGGAAGAAGATTGTTTTCAGACGACATGAAGGTTCCTTTGTTGAAAAATATTGATATTGCCCGATGGGGCAAAACTTCATTTGAGGCCGTCTGAAAATCAGTTAGCAGCTACCCAGCGGCAGTCCGATATCAGAAATCAGCTGATCGGGCAGAACGTCATCTCGGAATCGGTAAAGCTGTGCAGGACGGCCTTTGCTGCCTGATACGCCGGTATCCGACGGCTCGATGAGGTTTTGCTGCTGAATCTGGCGGCGGAAGTTTTGCTTGTGCAGCAATCTGCCGCTGATGGCTTCGACGCTGTTTTGCAGTTGCAGTAGTGTAAATTCGGGCAGCATCAGTTCAAAAATCACGGGACGGTATTTGATTTTGGCACGTAGGCGGGATAAAGCTGTCGCCAATACGCGGCGGTGGTCGTGGCGCATGGGCTGCCCCGTGAGCGCGAAGTCGAAGTTTACCTGCGGCTCGGCGGCTTCCGCTATCAGGCCGCTTTCATACAGCATTTCATAGCGTTGCAAAACGTATTCTTCCGACCAGTTTTCCGGTTCGACCCCCCAGCACAAATGAATGCGCTTGAGCCGCTTTTGGCGCACTTCCTCCGTATCCGCCGAGTTTGCCCAAATGCGCAGGCGGCTGACGATGGCGTCGCGCAGCCCGTCGTCGGTACGCAAATCTTCCCATGGAAAATAGCCGTAGCAGTCCTGCCATTTTGCGTCGGGGTGCAGGATGCTGTCGGCTGCCTCGCGCACCAGCCCCAAATAGCTGACGTACAAGACAGGTAGGCCTTGCTCGTTTTGACGGCGCGTATCTACAAACGTATAAAGCTGTTCCACATAGCCCATAGGCTGTGATGTCTGTTTGGCAACCCACATCCTGACTCCTGCTTGTAGAGAGTGGCGAAGCGGTGCAAGCAGGCCATTGGGTAATAGCTCTCCTTTGGCAACTGTCAAAACCCTCAAGCTGTCGTTTGTAATGGCGATCAGTACAGGAACAAGCTCGACGATACTTTGCGTATTGGCTGCTGTTTCAGGATAGGCATCCATGCGTGGCTTTCATTCAAGAGAAAACCTTATTGTAAACCAAAGCGGTTTTCAGACGACCTTGCTTATTATACTCAATTTGAGCATAATATAAAAATATTTCAAAATATAAACGGCAAATCTTTATGCCGTCTGAAAAACCAGCCATAAGGAAGTCTCATGCAAACCGCCGCCCGCCGCTCGTTCGATTATGATATGCCACTCATCCAAACGCCGACTTCTGCCTGCCAAATCCGTCAGGCGTGGGCAAAGGTTGCCGACACGCCCGACCGCGAAACGGCAGGTCGTCTGAAAGACGAAATCAAGGCCTTGCTGAAGGAGAAAAATGCGGTCTTGGTGGCGCATTATTACGTCGATCCGTTGATTCAGGATTTGGCTTTGGAAACGGGCGGATGTGTGGGAGATTCGCTGGAAATGGCACGCTTCGGCGCGGAACACGAAGCCGGTACATTGGTGGTGGCGGGTGTGCGATTCATGGGCGAGAGCGCGAAAATCCTCTGCCCTGAAAAAACGGTGCTGATGCCTGATTTGGAAGCGGAATGTTCTTTGGATTTGGGTTGTCCGGAAGAGGCGTTTTCAGCGTTTTGCGACCAACACCCCGACCGCACGGTAGTGGTGTACGCCAACACTTCCGCCGCCGTGAAAGCGCGTGCCGACTGGGTGGTAACGTCTTCGGTGGCGTTGGAAATCGTGTCGTATCTGAAATCGCGCGGCGAGAAGCTGATTTGGGGACCCGACCGCCACCTCGGCGACTACATCCGCCGCGAAACGGGCGCGGATATGCTGCTGTGGCAGGGTTCGTGTATCGTCCACAACGAATTCAAGGGGCAGGAACTGGCGGCGTTGAAGGCGGAACACCCCGACGCGGTGGTGCTGGTTCATCCTGAATCGCCGCAAAGCGTCATCGAGCTGGGCGACGTGGTCGGCTCGACCAGCAAATTGCTCAAGGCCGCCGTATCGCGTCCTGAAAAAAAATTCATCGTGGCGACCGATTTGGGCATCCTGCACGAAATGCAAAAGCAGGCGCCCGACAAAGAATTTATCGCCGCACCGACGGCGGGCAACGGCGGAAGCTGCAAAAGCTGCGCGTTCTGCCCGTGGATGGCGATGAATTCGCTGGGCGGCATCAAATACGCCCTGACAAGCGGACACAACGAAATTCTGTTGGACAGGAAGCTGGGCGAAGCCGCCAAACTGCCCTTGCAGCGTATGCTCGACTTCGCGGCAGGACTCAAGCGCGGGGATGTGTTCAACGGTATGGGCCCCGCCTGATTTTCCGTCCATATTGCCGTTTCAGACGACCCCTCAAACAAGGACAACACCATGCAAACCGATTGCGACGTATTGATTGCCGGAAACGGGCTGGCGGCACTGACGCTCGCCCTGTCGCTGCCTGAGTCGTTCCGCATCGTCATTTTGTGTAAAAACCGGCTGGACGACACCGCAAGCCGTCATGCGCAAGGAGGGATTGCGGCGGCGTGGTCGGGAGAGGACGACATCGAAAAACACGTCGCCGATACTTTGGAAGCGGGTGCAGGTTTGTGCAACGAAGCCGCCGTCCGCACCATCCTGTCGCAGGGCAAACCGGCAATCGAATGGCTGCTGGCGCAGGGCGTGGCGTTCGACCAAAATAATAACGACCTGCACCTGACGCGCGAAGGCGGGCACACCTGCCGCCGAATCGCCCACGTCGCCGACTACACGGGCGAAGCCGTCATGCAGAGCCTGATTGCCCAAATACGCCGCCACCCGAACATCCGCGTTTGCGAGCGGCAGATGGCGTTGGACATTCAAATCGAATCAGGCGCGGCGTGCGGGCTGACCGTCCTCGACTGTCGAACGCAAGAAACCTACCGCATCCGCGCCCGCCATACCGTACTTGCAGGCGGCGGCTTGGGACAGATTTACGCCGCCACCACCACGCCACCCGAATGCACGGGCGACGCCATCGCCATGGCGATACGCGCAGGCTGCGCAGTCGAAAACCTCGAATTTATCCAATTCCACCCCACAGGCCTGGCAAGGCCGTCTGAAAACGGCCGCACCTTCCTGATTTCCGAAGCCGTACGTGGCGAAGGCGGCATCCTGACCAACCAATCGGGCGAACGGTTTATGCCGCATTACGACCGCCGCGCCGAACTTGCGCCGCGCGACATCGTTGCCCGCGCTATCGCCGCCGAAATCGCCAAGCAAACGCAAGACTTCGTCTCACTCGATATCAGCCATCAACCCGCAGAGTTCGTCCGTCAGCATTTCCCGTCCATCCATCGGCACTGCCTGTCCCAATGCGGCTTGGACATCACGCACCAAGCCATCCCCGTCCGCCCAGTGCAACACTACACCTGCGGCGGCATCCAAACCGACCCCAGCGGCAGAACCTCCCTGCCACAGCTCTACGCCTTAGGCGAAACCGCCTGCACCGGCTTGCACGGAGCCAACCGCCTCGCCAGCAACTCCTTGCTCGAATGCGTCGTTACCGCCAGACTTGCCGCCCAAACCATCGCGGACGGACAAGCGTTCCAAACCGTACCGTCCAAAAGGTCGTCTGAAAACCCCACCGCCGAAACAGACATCTTTTTAGACGACCTTCAAAACACATTCAGCCGCCCCGTCCTGCAAACGTTCAACCAACGCCATCTGGGCATCCTACGCAACGATACCGACCTACGCCATGCTATCGCCCAACTGCGGCTTTGGAAGCAAAACCAAGCCGAACCGCACACCGCGTCCGAATACGAAAACCGCAACCTACTCGAATGCAGCCTCGCTGTCGCCCAAGCCGCATACGCTAGACGGCAAAATATTGGCGCGCATTTTAATAGGGATTGTTAAGGTTGGCTGGTTAGAAAAAAATCGTTCAAATAAATTTGAATAGCATGGTTGAGAAATTGGCATTCAGTTTTTAGGGTTGCGTAAGTTGGGTTATTATTTTGTTCTAAAAGTAGAAAGGCCGTCTGAAATATTTTTCAGACGGCCTTTCTACTTCCTGAGTATTTTATCTGCCTGACTGTGCCCACACGTTTTGCAGGTAGGCGTAGGTTAGCTCGGCGGTGTCGGACACTAGCGCGATGTCGCTGCCCAAGTCTTCGGCTTTGCCCACGCCGATGGGCAAGGCGCCGGCGGCTTTGATGGCGGCGACGCCGGCGACGGCGTCTTCAATGCCGATGCATTGGCGGATGTCTGCGTCCACGCCCTCGGCGGCGGCGAGGAAGATGTCGGGGGCAGGTTTGGAATGCGCGACGGCGGCAGGGTCGGCAATGGCGTCGAAGAAGTGGGTCAGCCCCATGCGTTCGAGCAGGAATGGGCCGTTTTTACTGGCGGACGCGAGGGCGATTTTTTTGCCGTTTGCCCTCAATGCTTCCAGTAGGGGCAAAATGCCGGGATACACGTCTTCGGGTTTGACTGCTTGAATCATCTCAACGTAGTTGTCGTTTTTGCGGCGGGTCAGTTCGGCGAACTCGGCTTCGCTGACGGTTTTGCCGCCGTGTGCGAGGATGCGTTTGAGCGAATCGTCGCGCGATACGCCTTTGAGCTGCTCGTTAAACTTGCGGTCGATGCTGATGCCCAGTTCTGTGGCGAGCTTTTTCCATGCGCGGTAGTGGTACTCGGCGGTGTCGGTGATGACGCCATCGAGATCAAAGAGCACTGCGGTAAAAGTCATTTTGCGCCCTCCTTATTTTTCCAATGCAACGGTGTGGCTGCCGTTGAGCGTGATGTCTTTGCCGTACACCTGCAAATCGAGCGGCTCGCCTTTGCTGGTGCCGCTGGTGGAAGAAGGGTGGCTTGAGCATGAAGTCACCCGTCTGACCGTGCGCGAATATTTGAAACCCCTGCTGGTGGACGACATCGATACGCTGGTGCTGGGATGCACCCACTTTCCGCTGCTCAAGCCGCTCATCAGTCAGGAAGCGCCAAACGTGACTCTGGTCGATTCGGCCATCACTACTGCCGAAGCCACCGCCAAAGCCTTAACCGAAGCCGGATTGCTCAATACCGACAATCCCGCACCGGATTACCGCTTTTATGTCAGCGACATTCCGCTGCGTTTCCGAACCATCGGCGAGCGTTTCTTGGGTCGAAGCATGGAGCAGATTGAAATGGTAACGTTAGGCTAAGAAGATGATAATGGTTTCAGGCCGTTTGGAAATAGTTTTTCAAACGGCCTTTACATACAGGTTGAGACAAAAAAGCGCATGCATTCGAGTGGTGAAATTGCTATCATAAATCCATCAGGCAAGGGCATGAATGTGAAGCCGTCTGAAAACTGTGAAGGAGAACGATATGAACAACGCAAGCCGATTGTTATGGTGGGTGCCGGTGTTGATGCTCGCCGCATCTGTAAATGCCGCTTCTTTGGATAAAGCACAAGTATTTGATCTGAACGATGTGACTTTGAGCCAAGTGGCAGATGATGTGATTGCGGCCAAACGCCCGGAAAAAACGCTCAACCAGCGCATTTCCGACAGAATCGAAAAATCCCGCCGTAATCGGGAAGCGCGCAAAATAATGCGCCAGCAACGTGAAAAACGTGAACAAGAGCGTAAAGCCGTGGATAAGGCGGAACAAAAAGAAGCTGCCTAATGGTTGTTACGCTGGATATACTCAAGGCCGTCTGAAAAAGGATTTTCAGACGGCCTTGATGTTTTAGCGCTTAGCGATCCATATACAGAAACTGAATATGGCGTTCATATTGATTCAAAATATCGATAATCGCCTGCTCTTTGGTGTAGCCGAGAATATCGTAATCCTGACTGCCTTCAATCAAAAAGACTTCGGCGCGGTAGTATTTTTCATGCTCTTGGCTGGAAGCCAAATTGCCTGCTTGGCCGAGCGCGAAAATCGGTTTTTCTGCTTCAATCAGTTCCACACGATAGATAAAATCGCTTTGTTCAGGGTAACGAACGGCAATTTGATGCACCAAGCCGCCGTTTTCGGTGGTGAGCTCGACTTCAAGGCGTTTTTTTTCCAATTCAATCGCCACTTCCGCCATGGCTTGTTCCAATGTATGGGTCATGAAATGTTTGGCCGTCTGAAGGTCAGGGAAGTTGGTCAAACGGCTTAAGCGGTTGCGCCAGTTTAGGCCGTTGTCGAGCACCAATGCGCGGTCAACTTGGCCTGCTTTGCGCTTCATGCCTTCTTGGCGCAGGCTGATCCACATCGAAATCATGTACAGCACCAAAATCAGCGAGAAGGGCAAACCGGCTACCACCGACACCGATTGCAGAGAAGCAAACCCACCGGCAAACAGTAAGCCCAATGTCACCAAGCCTGTGCCGGCTGCCCAGAATAAACGCAGCCACACCGGCGCATCGGCGGTGGAAGCCAAATCGCGCGAACTCAAATTTGCCAATACCAAAGCGCCCGAGTCGGCAGAAGTCACAAAGAAAATCAAGCCGATAATCACGCCCATGGTCGACCACAAACCGGCCAGCGGATAATGTTCAAACAGCAAAAACATACCCATCGCCGGATTTTCGACTGCGGTTTTGGCCAGATCGGCCGCTTGACCGCTGTTGACCAAATCGATGGCGCTGTTACCGAAAATCGAGAACCACGCAAAGATAAAGCCCAACGGGATAAACATCACGCCGAACACAAATTCGCGCAGCGTGCGGCCGCGTGAAATGCGCGCGATAAACAGGCCGACAAACGGCGCCCATGCCACCCACCAAGCCCAGAAGAAAATAGTCCAAGCCGATTTCCATTCCGCGCCGGATTCGCCTTCATAAGCATACACGCGGAAGGTTTTGTCCATGATGGTTTGGAAATAGCTGCCGATGTTGTCCACCAAGCCGTTGAACAGAAACACCGTCGGCCCCATCACCAACAGCGCAATCAACAAGCCTGTCGCGCCCAGCATATTGATTTCGGAAAGACGGCGCACGCCTTTGTCCACGCCCGACATGGCCGATAACGCTGCTGCTGCGACTACGCCCAAGATAATGGCCGTCTGAACCGTTTTGCTGGTGTCGATGCCGAATACATGGTTCAAACCTGCATTGGCTTGCAATACACCGATACCCAAGCTGGTGGCAATGCCGAGCAGGGTGCACACCACGCCGAAAATATCGACGGTGTTGCCGAGCCAGCCGTTGACGCGTTTTTGCCCGAAAATCGGTAGCAAGGCGCTGCGTAAAGCCAGCGGCATGTTTTTACGGTAAGCAAAATAAGCCAAAGCCATGCCGATCAGCGCGTAAATGCCCCAGCCGTGCAAACCCCAGTGTAAAAAAGTTTGCGCCAAGGCCGCGCGTGCCGCTTCAGGTGTGCTGCCTTCGCCGATATTGGGTGCAAGGTAGTGGGTGAGCGGTTCGGATACGCCGAAAAACAGCAAATCAATGCCGATACCAGCGGAAAACAACATCGCCGCCCACGCCAAAAACGGAAAAGCCGGTTTGTCTTGGTCTTGCCCGAGTTTGATGTCGCCGTAGCGCGAGACGCCGACAAACAGCGAAAACACGCCGTAAGCAGCCACCACCAGCATGTAATACCAGCCGAAATGGTCGGATACCCATTTGAGCGCACCGCCGAGCACGGTTTCACTGACGGCAGGAAATAAAATGGTGAACAAAATCAGCGCCACCGTAATCACAGACGATGCCAAAAACACGGTTTTATTCACCGCTAGCTTGGCGCCGCCGGAAAACGCGGAATTCTGCATAGGCTTTCTCCTTATGTTTGATTGATTATTGTCGGGGGATAAGGCCGTCTGAAAAGCATCCAGGTTTCAGACGGCCTGAAGATGAAACTTAATCGGGAAATTCTTCGCTTGGGCGGTGGGTCGGCACTTCTTCTTCACCGCGGTGATAGCGTTCCGCTTCTTCGGCAGGGCGCTTAATCGGCAATGTGTCCGGCAGCACCAAATGCGCTTCGATGCGGAGCACTTTGATAATCGCGAATAACATCAAAATCAGAATAATCGTAAACGGCAAACCGGCCACAATCGAACCCGCTTGCAGGCTTTTCAAACCGCCCGCCACCAGCAGCGCCATAATGATGCCCGACAGCAAAAAGCCCCAGACAATTTTCAGGCGCAATGTCGGATTGAGCGCACCGCCGCTGCTCATGCTGGCCAGAATATGTGTGGCCGAGTCAGCAGAGGTAATCAGGAAGGTGGCAATCAACACCAGCGTGGCGGTAGAAGTAAATGTGTGCAGTGGGAATTGCTCCAAAAAGGCAAACATCGCCAGCGTGTAATCATTGGCCACTACCTGCGCCAAGCCCGCATTGGCATACAAATCCTGATAAATCGCCGTGCCGCCGAATGCCGCAATCCATAAAAACGAAATCAGCGGCGGCACAATCAACACGCCCACAACAAATTCACGAATGGTGCGGCCACGCGAAATGCGGGCGATAAACGCGCCGATAAACGGGCTCCATGAAATCACCCATGCCCAGTAAAACACCGTCCATTTTTCTACCCAGTTGCTTTCTTTGCGGAACGGGTCAAGGCGCAGGCTGTAATCGATAAAGTGCGTCAAATAATCGCCGATGCCGGTCACGAGCGATTTCAACATCACCGAAGTCGGCCCCAGAATCATGATAAACAGCGTCAAACCGAGCGCAATCGCCATATTGATGTTTGACAGCCATTTCACGCCGCGGCTTAAGCCCGACGAGGCCGAAATCACGAAAATCACCGTAATCACCGCCAAAATCGCCGCGTGTGTCCACGGATTGCCCGGCAGGCCGTACACATAGGTCAGGCCGCCGTTAATCTGCAATACGCCCATGCCGATGGACGTAGCAATACCCATCACGGTGGCAATCACCGCTAAAATATCGACCGTGCGGCGCCAAAAGGTCGGGTAATTGTGGCCAAACAGCGTTTCCATCGAGGTCGATACCAAGCTGTCTTTCTTAATCCGGTATTGAAATAAGCCGATAATCAGGCCGGCAATGGCAAAAATCGACCATTGCGACAAACCCCAGTGGAAATAAGTATAGCCCATCGCCATGCGTGCGCTCTCAATCGAACCCGGCTCAACACCTGGCAGCGGCGGGCTGGCAAAATGCGTCATCGGTTCGGCCACGCCCCAAAACACAATCCCTACGCCCAAGCCGCCGGAAAAGAGCATACCGATCCATGAAGCGGTGCTGAATTCCGGTTTCTCATCGAAACGCCCCAGCTTCAATTTGCCGTAGCGCGTGAAAATCAGCCCGATTAAAAACACATCAAACACAAACACCGACAGCATATACAGCCAGCCGAAATGCGCCGCGATGTATTGGTAAATCACATCGGCGTAGTGGCCGAAGGCTGCGGGAAACATCAAACCGATGGCGGTAATCGCCACAATCAATACAGCAGAAATATTCAAAACAGTAAGTTGTTTCGACATGATTTTCTCCAAGATTGTTGGATGGTATTAAATTATTTTATTTTGAATAATTAATATACGCCCTTATCGAAAGACATTCAATTGGCAAGGGGACAGGCTTTTCAGACGGCCTGATGCGCATCAAAAGGCCGTCTGAAAGCCGAGTTAAGGGTTCTTATTGTTTTCATTGTTTTGCTGGCGCATTTCTTCATAAATCGCCTGTTGCGCCAATACCGAGCCTTCCGGTGCCTGCGAAGTATCGCCGTCTTCCCACGGTGCATTATCCGGCACGGTTTCGATGTGAATGGTGCTGAGTGAATAATCCGGTTGGTAGTGTAAATCGTATTTGGCTGCTTTGATGGTTGCCAACATGATTAAACTCATGATGATCAGCAAAGGCGCACCGGCAAAAATCGAGGCCGTCTGAAGGGTGGACAAGTCGCCGATAAACATCAACACCGCCGGCATGAAGCATAAAGTAAACGCCCAGAACAAGCGGTTCCAGCGGTGTGGCTCGTCGTTGACTTCATGCTGCACCACCGAAGAAAGAATGTAGGAAATGCTGTCGAACGTGGTGGCAGTGAAGATAATCGCCAACACGGTAAACACGGCAATCACCAATTTCGCCATCGGCAAGGTGTTCAATACGGCAAAAATAGTGGCGGTAGCACCTTGCTCATTCAACACGGCCACCACATCGAGCGCGCCGGTCAATTGCAGATACATGCCGTAGTTGCCCAAGATGATGAAAAACACCGAGCAGCCGAGCGAGCCGAAGAAAATCGAGCCGACCGCCATTTGACGGATGGTGCGGCCTTTGGAAATTTTGGCGATAAACAAACCGATGGTCGGCGCAAACACCAGCCACCATGCCCAGTAGAACACCGTCCAATCCTGAGGGAAGCCTGTTTTTTGGAAGCCGTGGCCGGAGAATTCGCCGAATGCTTCCGTCCACGTCATCATCTTAATCATATTGGTGAGTGAGCGGCCAATGCTTTCCAAGCCGGTATTGAGCATAAACACCGTCGGCCCCGTCACCAACACAAACAGCAAAAACGCCACAGCCATATAGAAATTGATGTTGGATAAAAATTGAATGCCGCCGCGCAAGCCCTGATAGGCGCTGTAGGCAAAAATCAGCGTGGTCACCAGCAGCACCACCAATTGCATGGTGATGTCTTTCGGTGTGTTGAAAAGTTCGTGCAGGCCTTCAGTAATCATGGGTGAGGCCAAACCGAGCGAGGTCGCGCCGCCGCCAATCATGCCGAACACAAAGAAAATATCCACCAGCTTGCCCCAGTTGCTCTTGGCGAATTTCTCGCCGAAAAGCGGCATCAGGCTTTGGCTGACCTTCAAAATCGGCGAATTGCGTACATGGGCAAAATAGGCAATTGACACGGCGGGCACCAATTGACGTCCTTCCCTCCCTGAAGGGAGGGAATTCCTACGGCGATTTGTGAACGGCATTGAGCCATTCACAAATCGCTTCGGTGGGTTTCTGCTGCTGACCGCCTTACTGCACGGTTCACTTCACAGACGCTACGGGCACGTCCTGCCCTGAAACTTCATTTTACTTTTGCGCTGCCAAAATCTCTTGACCGCGCTTTAACACATTGATTGCACCCACAATATCCGCATTGTTTTGATAGCCACATTGCACACATTCAAAGTTTGCCTGTGTTTGACGGTTATCTTTGGCAGTATGTCCGCAAGCTGGGCAACAACGACTGGTATTTTGTGGCGGAACAGCCACCAAATGCCCACCGCGCCACAACAGCTTATAGTCCAACTGACGGCGAAACTCAAACCAAGACTGGTCTAAAATCGCACGGTTTAAGCTTGATTTGGCAGCAACGTTTTTTCCATGCTGCACGGCGTTGCCTTTAGCGGATTTGGACATATTCGCCACCTGCAAATCTTCCACATACACAATCGCGTGGTTTTGGCTGATTGCGCTGCTGATTTGGTGCAGGTAGTTTTTACGGATATTGCTGATTTTGTGGTGCAAACGGCTGATTTTTGCTTTCAGTTTCTGCCAGTTTTTGCTGAATTTGGTTTTGTGTTTGAACTGTTTTTGCAGTTTTGCTAGTTTGCCTTTCAACGTTTTGAATGCGTTGATTGGCTCAAAAAACTGACCATTGGACAATGTTGCAAATTTGGCAACACCCATATCAATCCCAGTTTCGCCACCGTTTGGCTGCGCGATTTCCTGCTCGGTTTCGGTTTGCATAGATACAAACCATTTACCGCATTTTTGCGATACGGTTACGTTTTTCAGGCTGCCTGAAACGTGTCGGCTGTTGCGATAGCGCACCCAACCGATTTTGGGCAAATAGATACGATTATTTTGCTGCTCCAATTTACAGCCTTGCGGAAAGCGGAAACTGTCTTTTTCGCCTTTGCGTTTGAATTTGGGGAAATCTGCGCGTTTGGCAAAGAAGTTTTTGAATGCGCTTTCCAAGTCTTTCAAACTTTGCTGCAAAACTTGGCTGTGGCAGTCTTTTAGCCAGTCTAATTCTCGTTTCCATTCAGGCAGCAAATTTGCGATTTTGGTGTAGCTAAATTTGAACGAATTATCTTGTTGATATTGTTCGTTTTGATACGCCAAAGCACGATTGAATACGAAACGCGAACAACCGCAAAATTGTTTCATTTTGCGGATTTGCTCGCCGTTTGGCATCAGTTCAAATTTGAATGTTTTGAGTATTAACATGATTTCATGGATAATGGAATTTTTAGCAATTTTACACTTGGTCTATGGAAAAAGAAACTGATTTAAGACGTGGTCGGCACGTTGTTTTTAATCTTCATGTACATTTGGTATTTGTCGCAAAATATCGCCGAAAAGTGTTCACAAAAGAAATTTTGGACGATATGCGCGGTATTTTTGAGAGCGTCTGCACCGATTTTGAAGCGCAACTGGTGGAATTTGACGGCGAAGATGACCATGTTCATTTACTTGTGAACTATCCGCCCAAAGTGTCTATTTCAAAACTGGTGAACAGCTTGAAAGGTGTATCTAGCCGCATGATTAGACAGAAAAATTATCCAAGCATCAAACAAAAATTATGGGGCGGTGCGTTGTGGTCGCCGTCTTATTTTGCAGGTAGCTGTGGTGGTGCGCCGATTACGATTATTCGGCAGTATATTGAACAGCAGAAAACGCCTGATTAACTGAATATCAACGGTTTTAGGACTGCTACGCAGTCCGCGCCTTATATCTCCGCCGTGAACGGCGAAGTTTTACGGCGCAGCCTGATAAATCGCCCACGCCACCGGCCCCCAGTGGAACATGCCGTAGGTCGCCGCCCAGCGCACGGCTTCCGGCGATTTCGGTTCAATGCCGAAAGGCGGGCCTTGATAGTAGTAAACCCATTCCAAAATGCCCCAGTACATAATGCTCGCGCCGATGCCGCCGCAAAACATCATTGCCGCCCACGAGCCGGTTTTGAATTCGATGTCGTCTTCGGGTTTGCCTAATTTGATGTTGCCGATGTCGGATGAGCAGATATACACCACAAACAAAATCGACAACACGCCAAACGCCAAATAAGCACCGCCGAGTTTGTTGGTGACAAATTGTTTGGTCGCACCGACCCATGCCGCGCCTTGCTCGGGGAACAGCACCAAAGGCAGGGTCACGGCAAACAGAATCAGCAGCGTGCCGAAAAAAGTAAATTTATCAATGCGGGTATCGGGCGTGGCCGAGGTTTTTTGACGGAAATATTGATCGGTATTGAACATACCCAAATGGCGCGAATGCGTCATTTTGACCGGTTTGTATTTAAGTTCGGGGCGGGAATCTTTATTCATGGGATGACTTTCTTATTGTTATGTCACGATAAATGAGCATGTGTTTTCAGACGGCCTTTTCTAAGCATTAGGCCGTCTGAAAAACCGTTAGCCGCGTTTGGCTTGGCCACGCACGGGCGCACCGTTGGCGACATAATAGTCTGCCTCTGATTTCGGCAGCTTGCGGCCGCGCATGGCATCGGCGATTTTTTCACCGATCATGATGGTGGTGGCGTTCAGGTTGCCGGTGATGATGTCGGGCATGATGGACGCATCGACCACGCGCAAGCCTTCCACGCCGTGTACGCGACCTTGGTTGTCGACCACGGCATCATTGCCTTCGCCCATCGCGCAGGTGCAAGACGGGTGGTAGGCGGTTTCGGCGTGGTTGCGCACATATTCGTCGATTTGTGCATCGGTTTGCACGTCTAAGCCCGGGGTGATGATGGCGCCGCGATAAGGGTCGAGCGCGGGCTGATCCATAATTTCGCGTGTGATGCGGATGGCGGCGCGGAATTCTTCCCAGTCTTGTTCATGGCTCATGTAGTTGAACAGAATGCTCGGATGCTCGGCCGGATTGCGTGATTTGAGTTTGATGCGGCCGCGGCTGAGCGAGCGCATCGAGCCGACGTGGGCTTGGAAGCTGTGTGATTTGCTGGCATTGCGGCCATCGTAGCGCACGGCTATCGGCAGGAAGTGATATTGGATATTCGGCCACTCGAATTTTTCGTGGCTGCGGATAAAGCCACCGCCTTCAAAGTGGTTGGTTGCGCCCAAGCCGGTGCCGTTGAACAGCCATTCCGCGCCGATGGCGGGTTTGTTCCACCAATGGGTTGCCGGCGCGATGGAAACGGGCTGGGTGCATTCGTATTGCATGTAGAGTTCGAGATGGTCTTGCAGGTTGTTGCCCACGCCCGGCAAATCCAAGATTTCGCTCACACCTGCTTCGGCCAGCCATGCGCCGGGGCCGATGCCGCTGCGTTGCAGGATTTGCGGTGAGGCAATCGCACCGGCCGAGACAATCACCTCTTGTCGCGCTTCCACGGTTTTCAGACGGCCTTGATGCTCAAAACGCACCCCGCGCGCGCGTTTACCGTCAAACAGCACCACATCGGTCAGTGCGCCGGTGAGAATGGTGAGACGTTCGCGGTGTTTGGCCATGTCGAGATAACCGCGTGAAGTGGACGAGCGGCGGCCTTCGGGATTGACAAACCTATCCATCGGACCGAAGCCTTCTTGTTGGTAGCCGTTTAAATCATCGGTGCGCGGATAGCCTGCATCCACACCGGCCTGAATCATGGCTTCGAATAAGGGATTGGCGTCTTTTTTGGCGGTGGTGACGTGAATCGGGCCGTTGCCGCCGTGGTAATCGTTTTCACCGGCATCGCGGTGTTCCGATTTTTTGAAATAGGGCAGGCAGTCGAGGTAAGACCAGTCGGCCAAGCCGTCTTTTTTTGCCCAATGGTCGAAATCAAGCGCGTTGCCGCGGATGTAACACATACCATTAATCAACGACGAGCCGCCCAAACCTTTGCCGCGGCCGCAGTCCATCACGCGGTTGTTCATGTAAGGTTCGGGGTCGGTTTTATAGCCCCAGTTGTAGGTGGTGCCTTGCAGCGGCATGGCCAATGCGGCGGGCATTTGGGTGCGGAAATCTAAGCGGAAATCGGGCAAACCGGCTTCCAACAGTAAAACGGAAACGTTTTCGTCTTCGGTCAAACGCGCCGCCAACACCGCGCCTGCGCTGCCTGCGCCGATGATGATGTAGTCGTAAGCGGATTTTAAAGTCGGGTTGGGATGAATCATCTTGTATTCCTTTCTTGTTATCGGTTTGACGGAAGATATGCTCGAGGCCGTCTGAAGCGCTTAATCGCTTTGATTGCTTTGGCCGCTGTAGTTGCGGTCGCGATCCAGCGTTTCGATGCAGTCGCGCATCCATTGCCATGCCAGCGTTTGCTGGTCGCCGTAGGCATCCCATAGTGCATCTTCGCTCAATACGCTGTATTCGCCCTGCGTGGTTAAGTCGGGCTGCCAGCCTTGTTCTTCGGCTTCCAAGCAAGCGCGGTATTCGCCGCCGAAGTAAAACGTTGCCAATTCGCGCATAATCGCGTCGCCGCGCTGCCAGTCTTGGCGTGCAGCTTCGAGTTTGGGCAGAAGCTGCGTCCATTCACGGTAGAGGGCTTGGATTTCGTCAAGGCGTTGTTGGGTGGGTTGGCTCATGAGTTTTCCTTAAAGATTAAACATGGTTTTCAGACGGCCTTAAAACACCGATTGAAACTCACCCAAATCCACCAAAACCGATTTGATTTGGGTGTAGTGCATCAGGGTTTGCACGCCGTTTTCGCGGCCGATGCCCGATTGTTTGTAGCCGCCCACCGGCATTTGCGCCGGCGATTCGCCCCATGCGTTGAGCCAGCAGATACCGGCTTGCAGACGGCCGATGATGCGGTGGGCGCGTTTGATGTCGTTGGACACCACGCCCGCGGCCAAGCCGTAATCGGTGTTGTTGGCGCGATCGACGGCTTCGTCTTCGGTTTCATAAACCAAAATGCTCATCACCGGCCCGAAAATCTCATCGCGGCAGATGGCCATGTCGTCGGTGCAGTCGGTGAACACGGTCGGCGCAACGTAAGCACCATCGGCCAAACCGTCATCTCTCAGACGGCCGCCGCCGGTTAAAAGCGTGGCGCCTTCCTGTTTGCCGCGTTCGATGTATTCCAACACTTTTTCCATATGCGGGAAGCTGGCCAATGGGCCGAAATTGGTGGCTTCATCGAGCGGGTCGCCAATGCGGATGCGATTCACGCGCTCGATGATTTTTTGTTCAAACTCGGCTTTCAAGGTTTTCGGCACAAACACGCGCGTGCCGTTGGTGCAGACTTGGCCGGAGCTGTAGAAATTTGCCATCATGGCAATGTCGGCGGCGGTATCTAAATCGGCGTCGTCGCAGATAATCAGCGGCGATTTGCCGCCCAATTCCATGGTGACGTCTTTCAGGCTGCTTTCGGCGGCTTGTGCCATCACTTTTTTGCCGGTCGGCACACCGCCGGTAAAGGAAATTTTGGCGATGTACGGATGATTGCTCAATGCCGCGCCGACACGTCCGCCGCCTTGCACCACGTTAAACACGCCATCGGGCAAACCCGCTTCGGTGAAAATTTCCGCCAGCTTGATGGCGCCCGTAGGCGTGGTTTCGCTTGGTTTGAACACCATTGCATTGCCCGCCGCCAAAGCAGGGGCGGCTTTCCACATCGCAATTTGAATCGGATAATTCCACGCACCGATGCCGCCGACCACGCCCAATGGCTCTTGGCGCGTATAGGCAAACGCATTTTCGCGCAACGGAATTTGGCGGCCTTCAATGGCCTGCGCCAAACCGGCATAATATTCAATCACATCAGCACCGGTCACCACATCGACATACAGCGTTTCCGACAAAGGCTTGCCGGTATCCAGCGTTTCGATGCGGGCGAGTTCGTCATTGCGCGCACGCAAAATTTCTACCGCTTTGAGCAGAATGCGGCTGCGTTCCACCGCCGTCATCGCCGCCCAAACTTTCTGGCCTTCAATGGCCGTCTGAACCGCGCGTTCGATTTCGGCGTCATCACTTTCCTGCACGCGGGCAAGGATTTCGCCATTGGCCGGATTGATGTTGTCGAAAGTGTCGGCATTCGGATTCGGGGTGACATGGGCGCCGTTGATGTAAGCAGTAAGCGTTTGCATGATGAACTCCTTCACGATAATCGGTTTTGATTTTGGTATAAATTCTCAACTACTTCTTACCATAACATAAATTGAACATTATTCAAAATCCGCATGAAAGCAAGGTTTTGCTTGAAAAGTATTCATAAAAATCAAGCTATCGTTTTAAGGTAAACAGCTTTTCAGACGGCCTGATTGCGTTTAAAACCTTACGAAAAGCCGATTTTCGGTTAGAATCGGGAAGTCTGAAATTTCTGTTTCAGACGGCCTGACTTTTAGGTTGAGGCCGTCTGAAAAAAGTAACCATTAAGCGAGAAAATTTATGAGCCAATACGTTTATTCCATGCTGCGCGTGAGCAAGGTTGTGCCGCCGCAAAAAACCATTATTAAAGACATTTCATTGTCGTTTTTCCCCGGTGCCAAAATCGGCCTGTTGGGCTTGAACGGCGCGGGTAAATCCACCGTGTTGCGCATTATGGCGGGCGTGGACAAAGAATTTGAAGGCGAAGCCGTGCCGATGAGCGGCATCAAAATCGGCTACCTGCCACAAGAGCCGGAGCTTGATCCGGAAAAAACCGTGCGCGAAGAAGTCGAAAGCGGTTTGGGCGAAGTGGCTGCCGCGCAAAAACGCTTGGAAGAAGTGTATGCCGAATACGCCAATCCCGATGCCGATTTTGATGCATTGGCAGAAGAACAAGGCCGTCTGGAGGCGATTATTGCGGCTGGTTCGTCAACTGGTGGCGGTGCCGAACACGAATTGGAAATCGCCGCCGACGCGCTGCGCTTGCCCGATTGGGACACCAAAATCGGCGTGTTATCGGGCGGTGAAAAACGCCGCGTGGCCTTGTGCAAACTGTTGTTGAGCAAGCCTGATATGCTGTTGTTGGATGAGCCGACCAACCACTTGGATGCCGAATCAGTCGAATGGCTGGAGCAATTTTTGGTGCGCTTCCCCGGCACCGTGGTTGCCGTGACCCACGACCGCTATTTCTTGGACAACGCCGCCGAATGGATTTTGGAACTCGACCGTGGCCACGGCATTCCGTGGAAAGGCAACTACTCTTCATGGCTGGAGCAAAAAGAACAACGCTTGGCCAACGAAGCCAAATCCGAAGCCGCCCGCATCAAAGCCATGAAACAAGAATTGGAATGGGTGCGCCAAAACGCCAAAGGCCGCCAAGCCAAATCCAAAGCCCGTTTGGCGCGTTTTGAAGAAATGAGCAATTACGAATACCAAAAACGCAATGAAACACAGGAAATCTTTATCCCTGTGGCCGAGCGTTTGGGTAACGAAGTGATTGAGTTCACCAACGTGAGCAAATCGTTTGGCGACAAAGTATTGATTGACGACTTGAGCTTCAAAGTGCCGGCCGGTGCGATTGTCGGCATCATCGGCCCCAACGGCGCGGGTAAATCGACCCTGTTCAAACTGATTTCCGGTAAAGAACAGCCCGATTCCGGCGAAGTGAAAATCGGCCAAACCGTCAAAATGTCGCTCATCGACCAAAGCCGCGAAGGCCTGCAAAACGACAAAACCGTGTTCGACAACATCGCCGAAGGCCGCGACATCTTGCAAGTCGGCCAATTTGAAATCCCCGCACGCGCCTACCTCGGCCGCTTCAATTTCAAAGGCAGCGACCAAAGCAAAATCGCCGGCAACCTCTCCGGCGGCGAACGCGGCCGCCTGCACTTGGCCAAAACCCTGCTGAGCGGCGGCAACGTCTTACTGCTCGACGAACCATCAAACGACCTCGACGTCGAAACTCTGCGCGCCCTCGAAGATGCTTTGCTCGAATTCGCCGGCAGCGTGATGGTGATCTCGCATGACCGCTGGTTCCTCGACCGCATCGCCACCCACATTCTCGCCGCCGAAGGCGACAGTAAATGGGTGTTCTTCGACGGCAATTACCAAGAATACGAAGCCGACAAAAAACGCCGCTTAGGCGAAGAAGGCGCAAAACCGAAACGGATTAAGTATAAACCGGTAACACGTTGATTTAATTGAGTGATGAAAAGGCCGTCTGAAAAAATAGTTTTTCAGACGGCCTTTTCTATACCGAAAGTTAATCAAGCTTGAACCGCACGTTCTAAAGTCTGATTAATCCATTCATTTAAACTGATGTTGCTGGCGGCAGCGGCAGTCGCGGCGGCGGCGTGAATTTTCGGGCTGATGCGCACATTGAAGCGGCCGGAATAGTGTTTGTAAGGCTCTAAACCTTGTTCGGCGCAGACATCAAGAAAAGTTTGCAAACTTACCGCACCTTCTTTATGTAAGTCGGCCACGTTGTCGGCATAAAAATCCGCGCCGCCATTAAGGCCGATAAATTCGCCGCGCAGCATTTCGGTTTCAGGATCGTATTGGATGACGGCTTTGTGGCCGTTGATGGTCATGATGTTGTTCATGGTTTTACTCCGTTGGCTTCAAGCCATTTTCTGACGGCGGCAACTGCGCCTTTGTCGGTATCGGGATTTGGGTGTGGGCGATGGAAAACTTGAACTTGGCCAAACAGAATCACAGCGATACGGCTGCCTTCACGTTCTTGAATGTCCGCGCCGATTTCTTGAAACAAGGCTTCGATGTCTGCCCATTTAATGTTGCCCGATACAGGCCGTTTGAAAATTAAGGCTAGGGTTTTTTGGTGTTTTTTCTTCATGATTTGATACCGTATTTTGGTACTACTTTATCGGAAATCAAAGCGCAATGCAATGGCTTGTGAAGCGTGAATGATGGGCAGACATAAAAAGGCCGTCTGAAAAAATAGTTTTTCAGACGGCCTTTTCCTTTAAAATAATGCTTCGGCATATTCATCACAACGGGGCAGCATGAAAAATAAATCAATCAAACAATCGGCCAAGCCGGATTTGAAGGCGGGGTTTAATGAAGTTTTGGCGGCGTATCAGCGGCAGGATTTTCAGACGGCCTTGGAGAAGGCGCGGGGATTGTTGACCTTTTATCCGCAGCAGGATGCTGTTTTGAATATGGCGGGGGTGATTTTGGCGCAAACCAACCGCGAAGAAGAAGCGGTGGCGATGTGGCAGAAGATTCCAGAAGCGAAGAAAAGCCATTCGGTGTTGAACAATTTGGGCAATGCCTGCCGCCGTCTGAAAAAATGGGATTTGGCGGAGCAATATTTGCGCAAGGCCTTGAAATTGAAGCCGGATCATGCCGAGGCGCATTGGAATTTGGTGTTGACGCTCAATGATGCGGGGCGCAATGCGGAGGGTTTGCAGGCGGTGAAGGCGTTTTTGGCGTTGAAACCGAATGATGCGAATGGTTTGGAATACGCGGCGATGTTGGCGTTTAATGCGCAGAATTTTGCCGAGGCCGATACGTTTCAGACGGCCTTGTTGGCGCAGCAGCCTGAGCGTGCAGATATTTGGTTGAGCAATGCGTGGGCGAGACGCCGTCTGAAACGTTATGCGCCGGCGGAAGCAAGTTACCTGAAAGCTTTGGCGCTGGACGAACAGAATTACGATGCTTGGTACGGTTTGGCGAAAATGCGCCATTTTCAGCAGAAATATGAAGAAGCGTGTGAAGCGTTGACGCGGGCGGTGGCCTTGCGACCGGACAGCATTGAAGCGCAAAGCGATTTGGCTTTGAATCGCCTGTATATTTTGGGGCAGGCAGAGCAGGGCGTGGCGGAGAGTTTCCGCTTGGGCGATTTGTATGCGGCGCAGGCGGAAAATGTGCGCGTGCATGAAATTCGGCCGAAAGAGAGGCTGCACATCGGGCTGGTGTCGTCGGATTTGCGCCATCATCCGGTGGGCATGTTTGCGCAGGGTTTGTTGTGTTCCGAAGCGGCCAAGCAGTTTGATTGGACGGCCTATGCCAATTCACCGATTTTTGACGCATTGAGCGAAACCATCCGCCCGACTTTTCAGGCGTGGCACAAGATTGATGATTGGTTGGATGAGCAGGTGATGGCGCAAATCGCTTCAGACGGCATTGATATTTTGATTGATTTAAACGGCCACACCGCCGGCCACCGCATGGGTGTGTTTGCCGCGCAAGCCGCGCCGGTGCAGGCTGCGTGGTTGGGCTATTTCGCCACTACCGGTTTGCCGACCATGCAGGCGCTGATTGCCGATGGGTATTGTGTGCCGGAAAGCGAAGAAAAACTCTACCGCGAAAAAGTGTATCGCCTGCCGCACACGCGTTTGAATATGCGCGTGCCGGAGTTGGATCTTGCGGTGAACGAATTGCCCGCCCTGAGCAACGGCTACATCACGTTTGGCTGCTTCCAAAATCTGACCAAGCTGAATGATAACGTGTTGAAAACATGGGCGGCGGTAGCGAAAAAATACCCAAGCGCGCATTGGCGTTTTCAGACGGCACGCTTAACCGAAGGCAGTGATGAGCAAGTTGCGTTCAAGCAAAAATTACTTGATTTGGGTTTTTCAGACGGCGTATTGCATTTTCACGGCATGAGCGGCTACGAAGATTATTTTGCCGCGCATCATGAAGTGGATGTGGTGTTGGACAGTTTCCCGTTTCCGGGCGGCACGACCACGGTGGATGCACTGTGGATGGGTGTGCCGACGTTAACCTTGGCTTTGGAAGGGATGTTGTCGCGCCAAGGGCAGCAGCTTTTGTCGGCGGCGGGTTTGCCGGATTGGGTGTGTTCGCGCCTTGATGAGTATTTGATGAAAGCGTTTTACTGGGCGGATTCGGCGCATTGGGCCGAACTCGATACTTTGCGCCAAAGCTTGCGTGCGCAGGTGTTGGCCAGTCCGCTGTATGAGGCGGAAACCTTTGCCCGCGATTGGTGCGATACGGTAAAAACAATATGGCAGGATGCGTGTGAAAATAGATAGTTGATAAAAAGAGGCCGTCTGAAACTTTCAGACGGCCTTTGATGTGTGTTTTAACGGAGTTTTGTTGTGAAGCGTAAAGGAAAAATCAAACTGTTTTCTTGCGCAGTGAAGGATGGTTTTGCAAGTTATCTAAAAGGATATCAAGCATGCGCGGGGCGACAAGGTGCAGCTCGAAATTGTGTGGCGCAGACAGCCATTGCTGAATCAGGCCATCGATGCTGCATTTGACGAACACCGTAGCAAATTCGATATCCAGATTTTCATCTAAAGCGTGCTGCTCAACGCATTCGGCCAAAACCATATTGAGCTTGTGGTTCCATAAGGTTTGGTATTTGGCCACCAGCGAAATGATGGCTTCGTTTTGCTCGGTGTGTTCGCATTTGAGAAACAGAATATTGTAAAACTTATTATGCAGGCTGTTGTTTTCCAAACGCTCGAAAAATTTCATCAAGGACAGGCGGAAATTTAGCCAGCTGTCTTTGTTGGCGCTTTCCAAATCCTGCACCAAACAATTTTCAATGTCGTCTGAAATGCGTTGGAACAAGCCGTCGAACAAATCTTCTTTGCTTTTAAAATGCCAATATAAAGCACCGCGGGTCACACCGGCGGTTTGGGCGATTTCGTTGAGTGAAGTGCGGGCCACCCCTTTTTTGTAAAACGTCTCCAAAGCGGCCAACATTAAATGTTCTTTGGTCTTCAATGCCTCGATTTTGTTTTTTCTCATTTTGTGTTCAAATCTTTATGTAAAAAATTCCGTGTATTATAAAAAATAATTTCATAACATGCAATAATGTATGTATAATGACGCCCGTAATCACAGCTTATATAATCAATGTTTTAGTCAAAAAATTGATGTTTTCTTGCCCGCCTTACCGGTTCAAACGTGTAAGCAGGCAGTTAGTGTTTATAGGTTGTGTGTAATAAATTTACAGAAACAATCAAGACGATAGGAAAAGTAATGAATCTTCATGCTTCTCAAATGCTGCGTGTGGCAGTAATTGCCGCTGCAACCGCTTTGGCTTTGTCGGCCTGCGGAAAAGGCGATGACGCGCAGAAACAAGGCGGTCAAAACGCTCAAGCCCAACAAGAAGCCCGTGCGCCTGAAGTGGGCGTGGTAACGGTGTATCCGCAAACGGTTTCTTTGACCACGGAATTGCCGGGTCGCTTGGAATCTATCCGTACTGCACAAGTACGCGCGCAGGTAGGCGGTATTATTGAGAAACGTTTGTTCCAAGAGGGTAGTTATGTCCGCGCCGGTCAGCCGTTGTATCAAATCGACAGCGCCACTTACGAAGCCAACTTGGAAAGCGCACGTGCGCAATTGGCGACTGCAGAAGCGGCCTTGGCCAAAGCCAATGCTGACTTGGCACGCTACAAACCATTGGTAGAAGCCGATGCCATCAGCCGTCAAGAATACGACGCAGCCATCACGGCTAAGCGTTCGGCCGAAGCCAACGTGAAAGCCGCGCAAGCTTCGATTAAATCAGCCGGTATTAATGTTCGCCGCAGCCGCATTACTGCGCCGATTTCAGGTTTTATCGGTCAGTCTAATGTTTCCGAAGGTACGCTGGTAAATGCGGGTGATACTACCGTATTGGCTACTATTCAACAAACCAATCCGATGTATGTGAATGTGACCCAATCGGCCACCGACATCATGAAGCTGCGCCAAGATATTGCCGAAGGTAAATTGCAAACCGTCAACGGCGGCATCCAAGTCGGCATTAAATTTGAAAATGGCAGCATGTATAACCAAACCGGCCGTTTGCTGTTTGCCGACCCGACCGTAAACGAATCAACCGGTCAAGTGACTTTGCGTGCGGCGATTCCGAATGAAGACAATATCTTGCTGCCGGGTCTGTATGTGCGCGTGTTGATGAATCAGGCTGATGTGGCCAATGCCTTTGTGGTGCCACAACAAGCGGTGACCCGTGGTGATAAAGACACTGTAATGATTGTGAATGCCCAAGGCGGTATGGAGCCGCGCGTGGTGACTGTAGCGCAACAGCAGGGTGCATATTGGATCATTACCGAAGGCTTGAAAGAAGGCGACAAAGTGATTGTCGACGGCACCATGATTGCCGGTATGACCGGTGCGAAAAAAGTAACGCCGAAAGAATGGACACCGCCTGCCGAAGCCGGTCAAGCGCAGCAGGCTTCACAAGCTGAGGCTTCAGCGCCACAAGCCGCTTCTGCACCCGCACCGGCAGCGCAAGCGGAAGAAACCGCTGCTGCTTCTGAAGCCAAGAAGTAAGGATGCACTAAATGTCTAAGTTTTTTATTGACCGCCCCATTTTTGCATGGGTAATTGCGATTTTTATCATCGCAGCGGGTATTCTCGGCATTCAAAATCTGCCGATTTCGCAATATCCTTCCGTAGCCGCGCCGACCATTTCCATGACCGCCACCTACCCGGGTGCCTCGGCTCAGGTAATGGAAGACAGCGTATTGGCCGTCATCGAACGTAATATGTATGGCGTCGAAGGGCTGGATTACATGACGACTTCTGCCGACTCAAGCGGCAGGGGTACAGTAAGCCTGACCTTCACACCGGAAACCAATGAAGATTTGGCACAGGTTGACGTGCAAAACAAATTGTCGGAAGTCTTGTCTTCGTTGCCTTCTACTGTACAGCAATACGGTGTAACGGTATCGAAAGCACAATCCAACTTCCTGATGGTGGTGATGCTGTCGTCTGAAGTGCAGTCTGCCGAAGAGATGAACGACTATGCGCAGCGCAACATCGTGCCTGAATTGCAACGTATCGACGGTGTCGGCCAAGTGCGTTTGTTCGGTGCGCAACGTGCAATGCGTATTTGGGTGGATCCGGCCAAATTGCAAAACTATAACTTGTCGTTTGCCGATATTTCCAGCGCATTGCAAGCGCAGAATATTCAAATTTCTGCCGGTTCGATTGGTGCATTGCCTGCTGCACAAGGTCAAACCATGGCCGCAACCGTGACTGCCCAAGGCCAGTTAAGCACGGCTGAAGAATTCGGTAATATTATTTTGCGTTCCGATACCACCGGTGCCAACGTTTATCTGAAAGATGTGGCTAAAGTGACTTTGGGTATGCAGGATTACTCGACTTCAACCCGTCTGAACGGTACGCCCACTACCGGTATGGCGGTGATGCTGTCAAACAGTGGTAATGCCATGGCGACCGCTACAGCCGTAAAAGAGCGCATGGAAACATTGCAACGCTTCTTCCCGGAAGGCATGAGCTGGCAAGCACCTTACGATACTTCGACTTTCGTTGAATTATCGATTGAAAAAGTGGTGCATACCCTGCTTGAAGCGATTGTGCTGGTGTTCTTGGTGATGTATTTGTTCCTGCAAAACATCCGCTATACGCTGATTCCGACCATTGTGGTGCCGATTTCGCTGTTGGGTGCGTTTGCCTTTATTTCCTATATGGGCATGTCGATTAACGTATTGACCATGTTTGCGATGGTATTGGTCATCGGTATTGTGGTCGATGATGCGATTGTGGTGGTGGAAAACGTCGAGCGTATTATGGCGACGGAAGGTCTGCCGCCAAAACAAGCCACCAAAAAGGCGATGGGTCAGATTACCGGTGCGGTAATCGGTATTACCGCGGTATTGATTTCGGTATTTGTGCCATTGGCAATGTTTAGTGGTGCCACCGGTAATATTTACCGCCAGTTTGCCATCACAATGGCTTCGGCGATTGCATTCTCAGCTTTCTTGGCCTTAACGCTGACACCGGCTTTATGCGCCACCATGCTGAAGCCGATTCCGAAAGGTCATCACGAAGAGAAAAAAGGTTTCTTCGGCTGGTTTAACCGCAAATTTGATGCCGGTACGCACCGTTATACCGGTGTGGTGGGTAAGGTATTGAATAAAGCAGGCCGCATGATGGTGATTTATGTGTTGCTGGCTGCAGTAGGTGTGTTCTTCTTTGTTCGTTTGCCGACGTCGTTCTTGCCGACTGAAGACCAAGGCACGATTATGTTGAATGTGCAATTGCCTGCCGGTGCGACCAAAGAGCGTACCGATGCGACTTTGGCGCATGTCAACCAATTGGCCAAATCCATGCCTGAAGTGCGTGATGTCGTTGCCGTATCGGGCTTCAGCTTCTCGGGTTCCGGTCAAAACATGGCGATGGGCTTCATTATTCTGAATGATTGGGCGGAACGTACCGATCCAAGCAGTGGTGCGGCAGCTGTGGCCGGTAAATTAACCGGCGCAATGATGGGCACGATTAAAGACGGTTTTGGTTTGGCCATTGTGCCACCGGCCATTATGGAATTGGGTACCGGTTCAGGCTTAACCATTTACCTGCAAGACCGCAACAGCTCAGGCCATGGCGCACTATTGGCCAAACGCAACGAACTGCTGCAAAAAATGCGTCAAAGCCCGATTTTTGATGCCAGCACAGTTCGTTCTAATGGCTTGGAAGATGCACCGCAACTGAAAATTGACATTAACCGTCAGTCTGCTGCTGCACAAGGCATCAGCTTTGCCAATATTCAGAGCATGTTGTCGAACGCTTTGGGTTCTGCTTATGTGAACGACTTCCCGAATAAAGGCCGTCTGCAACGCGTAATGGTGCAAGCTGATGCATCTGCCCGTATGCAGCCTGCTGATATTCTGAACATGACCGTGTTAAACAATTCCGGCGTGGCGGTTCCATTCTCCAGCATTGCCACCGTTTCTTGGCAAACCGGTATGGAACAAAGCGTGCGCTTCAACGGCTATCCGGCCATGGAAGTGACCGGTACACCGGCTACCGGTTATTCTTCAGGTGAAGCCATGGCTGCTGTGCAGCAGATGGTGGACGAAATGGAAGGCGGCTACAGCTTAGAGTGGGGTGGTCAGTCTCGCGAGGAAGCCAAAGGCGGCTCGCAAACCTTGATTCTGTATGCATTCTCGATTGCAGCGGTATTCTTGGTGTTGGCGGCGCTGTATGAAAGCTGGTCAATTCCGTTGGCCGTGATTTTGGTGATGCCGCTGGGCTTGGTCGGTGCTGCATTAGGTGCGACAGGCCGAAATATGTTTGAAGGTTTGTTCGGTGCGCCACCGGCTTATCTGAACGACATTTACTTCCAAGTCGGTTTCGTGACCGTGATGGGTTTGAGTGCGAAAAATGCGATTTTGATTATTGAGTTTGCCAAAGACTTGCAAGCTCAAGGCAAGAGCGCGTTGGACGCAGCATTGGAAGCTGCCCGTCTGCGTTTCCGTCCGATTTTGATGACCTCGTTTGCGTTTATTCTGGGTGTGGTTCCGCTGTATATTGCCAGCGGTGCCAGCTCGGCCAGCCAACGTGCCATCGGTACGACGGTATTCTGGGGTATGTTGATCGGTACGATTCTGTCGGTGTTCTTGGTGCCGCTGTTTTATGTGGTGGTGCGTAAGTTCTTTAAAGAAACCGCACACGAGCATGAAATTGCTGTTCAACAAGCCGCCGCTGCGGGTATGTTGACCGACGAAACCACGCAATCTGACGCTGATAAGCACTAATCGAAGCTAACAGGCCGTCTGAAAAAGACTTTATTTTTCAGACGGCCTTAAGGATTTATTATGAAAAATACAACCATCAAACCTGTGTTGAGCGCAGTGGCTGCTGCGGTGCTGTTATCGGCCTGTTCGTTGATGCCAAAATACGAGCAGCCGACGGTGGCCGTTGCCGACACCTTCAAACACGATACTGCCGAACCGGGCATTCAGGCCGCTTCATTGGGCTGGCAGGATTATTTTGCCGACCCGCGCCTGCACCGTTTAATCGAAATCGCATTGGAACGCAACACCGATTTGCGCCAAGCTGTATTGAATGCCGAAATCTACCGCAAACAATACATGATTGCGCGTAATGATTTGTTGCCGAGCATTGACGGCAGCGGCAGCGCAACCCGTTCACGTACTGCGCGCGATATGAGCAGTACCGGTTCGTCATACGTCCGTGAAGCCTATACCGTGGGCTTGGGCGTGGCTTCTTACGAAATCGATTTGTTCGGCCGTGTGCGCAGCACCAGCGAAGCCGCTTTGCAAGGTTATTTCAACAGCGCCGCCACCCGCGATGCCACGCATTTGACTTTGGTTTCCAGCATTGCCAAAGCCTATTTCAACGAACGCTACGCCGAAGAATCCATGGCTTTGGCGCAACGTGTGTTGAAAACGCGTGAAGTGACTTACGATTTGTCGAAACTGCGCCATCGAGCCGGTGTGATTTCCGCTGTGGACTTGCGCCAACAAGAAGCCTTGATTGAATCGGCCAAAGCGGATTACGCTTCTGCCGTACAAGCCCGCGAACAAGCGCGTAACGCTTTGGCTTTATTGATTAACCAGCCTTTGCCGGAAGACTTGCCGAAAGGCTTGCCATTGAACCGTCAGTTTAAAATTGACCGCCTGCCGGCCGGTTTGAGCTCAGAAGTATTGCTGAACCGTCCTGACGTGCGTGCAGCGGAATTTGCGCTGAAACAAGCCAACGCCAACATCGGCGCGGCGCGTGCAGCGTTTTACCCACGCATCAGCCTGACCGGTTCTTTGGGCACTGGTTCTACTGAATTGGACGGCTTGTTTAAAGGCCCGAACCGCATGTGGTCGTTTGGTCCGTCAATCAGTATTCCGATTTTCAACTGGGGCACCAACAAAGCCAATCTCGACGTCGCCAAATTGCGCCAACAAGCCCAAGTGGCCGCGTATGAAAACGCCGTGCAATCTGCCTTCCAAGACGTATCCAACGCCTTGGTAGTACGTCAGCAGCTTGACCAACGCTACACCGCCTTAATCAAACAAAGCCGCTCATATGGCGACTACCTGCGCCTAGTCAACCTGCGCTACAAACACGGTGTATCCAGCGCCTTAGATTTGCTTGATGCCGAGCGCAGCAGCTATGGTGCCGATACGCAAGTATTGGCCACCCAGCTGACCCGCTTGGAAAATCTGGCGGATTTGTACAAAGTATTGGGCGGCGGTTTGAAACGCTTTACCAACGATCCGGTTGAAACCAGCAATTAAGGTTTGAATCATGAAAAAAATGCCGTCTGAAAAACAAAAGTTTTTCAGACGGCATTTTTAATTTTGATGGCTCAGAAAATCAATATCAACGCTTAATCGCCAACGTCAACACACCCGCCGTCACCAAAGCCAAGCCAATCCATTCTTGTATATTCGGGCGTTCATCCAAAAACACCACCGCCATCAGCGCGACCAAGACCAAGCTGAATTTATCCACGGGCGCGACTTGCGAGGCATTGCCCATTTGCAGCGCTTTGAAATAGGCCAGCCATGATGCACCGGTAGCGAGACCGGAGAGAATCAGGAATGTCCAGTTGCGGCCGGTAAAGCTTTCTACGCCTTGCCATTTCCCGGTGTAGGTGAGAAACAAAGCCAGCGCGGCGATGATGACCAGTGTGCGGATAAAGGTGGCAAAATCCGAATCAATGCCCTGCAAACCGGCTTTGGCAAAAATGGCGGTAAGTGCGGCGAAAAATGCTGAAGCCAATGCCCAATAAAACCAAGTAGCACCCATGTGAAATCCCTTTTTTTTAAATATTTTAAATAGAAATAAAACAAGAAGCTTTCAGACGGCCTGATAAGCCGTATTAGGCCGTTTGAAAACAAAAAACAGTCTCTCAATTTGAAAAAATGCGGTTCGTTCTCAAAAACGTTATAATGCCATGATACACCCAATTCCATCTACTTGGAGGAGAAAACATGAGTTTCAAAACCGATGCCGAAATCGCGCAAGCCGCAACCATGCAGCCGATTGCCGACATTGCGGCCAAGCTTGGCATTGCCCATGAAAAGCTGGAGCCATATGGTCATTACAAAGCCAAAATCAATCCTGACGAAGCGTTTGCGCTGCCGAAAAAACAAGGCCGTCTGATTTTGGTGACCGCCATCAACCCAACCCCAGCAGGCGAGGGTAAAACCACAGTAACCATCGGTTTGGCCGATGCCTTGAACTACATCGGTAAACAGACCGTGATTGCGCTGCGTGAGCCGTCTTTAGGCCCAGTGTTTGGCGTAAAAGGCGGTGCGGCCGGTGGCGGTTATTCGCAAGTGTTGCCGATGGAAGACATCAATCTGCACTTTACCGGCGATTTCCACGCCATCGGTGCGGCTAACAATCTGCTGGCGGCCATGTTAGACAACCATATTTATCAAGGCAACGAGCTGAACATCGACCCAAAACGCGTGCTGTGGCGCCGTGTGGTGGACATGAACGACCGCCAACTGCGCAACATTATTGATGGTTTGGGCAAAAGCGTTGACGGCGTGATGCGCCCTGACGGCTTTGATATTACCGTTGCTTCCGAAGTAATGGCCGTGTTCTGCTTAGCCAAAGACATCAGCGATTTGAAAACACGCTTGGGCAATATTTTGGTGGCTTACGCCAAAGACGGCAGCCCGGTTTACGCCAAAGATTTGAAAGCCCACGGCGCAATGGCGGCCTTGTTGAAAGACGCGATCAAACCGAATTTGGTGCAAACCATTGCCGGCACACCAGCATTCGTCCACGGCGGCCCGTTTGCCAACATCGCCCACGGCTGTAACACCGTGTTGGCGACCCGTTTGGCGAAGCACTTGGGCGATTATGCCGTGACCGAAGCCGGTTTCGGTGCCGATTTGGGCGCGGAAAAATTCTGCGACATCAAATGCCGCTTGGCTGAATTAAAACCTGATGCCGCTGTGGTGGTGGCTACCGTGCGCGCGCTGAAATACAACGGCGGTGTGGAACGCGCCAACTTGGGCGAGGAAAATTTAGATGCATTGGCCAAAGGTTTACCAAACTTGCTGAAACACATCAGCAACCTGAAAAACGTATTTGGTCTGCCGGTGGTGGTGGCGCTCAACCGCTTTGTATCCGACACCGATGCCGAATTGAAGCTGATTCAAGACGAATGCGCCAAGCAAGGCGTGGAAGTATCGTTGGCCGAAGTATGGGCGAAAGGCGGCGAGGGCGGCGCGGACTTGGCGCAAAAAGTGGTTAACGCCATCGAAACCCAGCCGAACAACTTCCAATTCGCCTACGAAACCGACCTGCCGATTAAAGACAAAATCCGCACCATTGCGCAAAAAATCTACGGCGCGGCCGATGTGGAATTCAGCGCCGAAGCCAACGCCGAAATCGCCTCGCTGGAAAAACTCGGCTTAGACAAAATGCCCGTGTGCATGGCGAAAACCCAATATTCATTGAGCGACAACGCCGCTTTATTGGGTAAACCCGAAGGCTTCACCGTCAGCGTGCGTGGCATTACCGTATCCGCCGGCGCAGGTTTCATTGTTGCCCTGTGCGGCAACATGATGAAAATGCCGGGCTTGCCGAAAGTGCCGGCGGCGGAGAAGATTGATGTCGACGAAAATGGCGTGATTCATGGCTTGTTCTGATAGTAAGTAGGTAAAAGGCCGTCTGAAAGTAATATGTTTTCAGACGGCCTTTCTTCTCTATAAATCATTAAATTTTTTTAAAAAATTAACATGATCTTCTTGGGAGTAAAGTTCAATTCTAGAGATCTCAATAATTTTTTTATTTTTAAATTTAAAAATTACTTCATCTCTAAATCCCATTACATATGGTTTATTAGCTTTTTTTGAATTATCTATAGTAATGATTTCTAGGAAACTATCATTATCTATATCATTAAAAATATACCCAGACATTGTATTTACTGTAACTGAGTCTAAGAGCACCAAGGAAGACATATTATTATTTCTAGAAAATTGATATATTTCTAATTTACAACTGTAAGAGCCATCTGTAGACTGAATTAGTAATTCTTCTTTGCCATCATGGTCGATATCTAATTTTGTAATGTGATAAGGAGATGAAACTTTTTCTTGGAAGTCGTATGGTGTAATAACTTTATCTTGAGCAGAAACTCCTAACATTCCTATTAATTCAAATGGTTGGGCTTGCTGTTTATTCAGTAATTCTTTTTGCATTTTCCCATTAGCTATATTTGTATAAACTGCATAGATGAATGAAACTACGCCAATAATCCATCCGGACCAAGTTAAAAAGGTAGTAATTTGATTATTTTCTGACATTGTTTTTTCTCAATTATTTGCTTTTTATAATACCGTAAGGAAGGTATTGTAAATAGTCTTTATTTCTACAACTACATCAAATCTTTTATAATAACGGCAATTCAATACAAAAGGCCGTCTGAAATGACCCAAAACACAAACAATCTCTGCTGGCTCGACATGGAAATGACCGGCCTCTATCCCGAAACCGACAAAATCATCGAAGTGGCGATGATTATCACTGACCAAGATTTGAATGTGTTGGCGCAATCTGAAGTGTATGCTGTGCATCAAAGTGATGATGTTTTGAACGCGATGGACGAATGGAATACAGCAACCCACGGCCGCACGGGGTTGACCCAACGGGTGCGCGAGTCAAGCTACACCGAAGCGGAAGTCGAGCAGAAATTACTCGATTTCATGGCTGAATGGATTCCGGAAAAAGCCACGCCGATGTGCGGTAACACCATTCATCAAGACCGCCGCTTTATGGTGAAATACATGCCGCGCTTGGAAGCGTATTTCCATTACCGCAATTTAGATGTGTCCACTCTGAAAGAGCTGGCCAAACGCTGGCATCCGGCTGTGGCCAAAGGCGTGGTGAAACGCGGTTCGCATCAGGCTTTGGACGATATTTTGGAAAGCATCGAAGAAATGCGTTATTACCGCGAGCATTTTTTGAAATTGCCACAATAGGGTAAAACAGGCCGTCTGAATGTTTCAGTTTCAGACGGCCTTTTATCATTCAGACATCAAACTGCGCTACAATCGTCACACACTGTTGATAAAAGGTTGCCCTTATGACCTACCAATACCGCCAAACCCTACCCGATACGCCGCTGGATATTGTCGGCGATGTGCACGGCGAATTTGCCGCCTTGCAAAACCTGTTGCGCCATTTAGGCTACGATTCAGACGGCCGCCATCCAGATGGGCGCAGGCTGGTGTTTGTCGGCGATTTGTGCGATCGCGGACCGGACAGTCCGGCAGTGTTGAAATGGGTGAAACGCGCGCAAGAGCAGGGCTTGGCCTATGTGGCGTTGGGTAATCACGAATTGAATATTTTGGTGGGCGACCGCAAAGACGGCTCGGGCTGGTTTTTTGATTCACGCGCACAAAAAGACGGAATCAACTATGCGCCGTGGCAGCGTGCCAATGAAGCGGAAAAAGAAGTGCTCACCGCATGGCTGGCCAAGCAGCCGATTATTTGTGAACGCGCCGATATCCGCATTATTCATGCTGCGTGGTTGCCGGAAATGTTCCCTCGCTTGGACGACGCACAGGCGCGTGGCGAAGATTTGGTCACGCAATACCGCCGTTTTGACCAAGAATTGAAGCAACAGCTTAAGACGGCCTCATGGTATGAGGATTACCGCTGCGAGCAGCAGCATTATGCCGAATTGGCGGAAAATCCCGACCAAGCGCCGCCGCCCATGCCGGCTACTGCGCAATATGATTTTGCCCGCGGTAAAGCGCACCCTTTGCGCGCCTTGACCAGCGGCATGGAAAAATTGGTGTCGGAACTGTTTTATGCCGGTGGGCGTTGGCGCGGAACCAGTCGCTGCCCGTGGTGGGAAGATTATCAGGAAGATGTGCCGGTGGTGATTGGCCATTATTGGCGCACTTGGCAGCCGAATCCAAACACCGTTGCCGCCGAGCGCAAATTGCTGCCTACCCAACCGACGGTTTGGCACGGCGCGAAAAACAATGTGTTTTGCGTGGACTTTTCCATCGGCGCCAGTTGGCGTGTGCGCAAGTTCCCCGAAAAATATTCGCAGCAACAATTCCGCTTGGCGGCCTTGCGTTGGCCGGAACGGACTTTGATGTTTGATGATGGGGAAGTGGTGGCGACGGATTAAAGTACTGTTAGCTGCTTGGATTTTTGATTCAGTGAAAAGTACGTTGATGAATGTATGTAGGCCGTCTGAAAAAATCATTTTCAGACGGCCTGATAAAGTTTACTACTAATCACATATTGAGATGATTTTATTGTGGCATATCACGATTGAGAAACCAATGACTAAGCGGCCAATCAACGCTGTCAAGCAGGTTTTTGGTGATTAATCCCAGCTCTGTATCGCCTTCAATCTGTAATTTGCGTTTAAAAAATAATGTATCCGGATCTTCTTCCCGCATAATCATGCGCATAAAATCAACACCATTGGCGGCCAAACGTAAATCGGGTGCTCCCTCAAAAGCGTTTGCAATAAATTTTTCTTCATTGGCACCAAATCGGATTTTCACACCGGCATCCAATACATCGATTTCAAACTTCCTTCCGGCAAAAAGGCTCATATCGGCCGGCAGCAGCTCTTTAGCCAACATGGTGTTTAAGGCGGTGACCAATATAAAACGGGGCGGTTTGGCGGGTAATTTACCGACCAACTTTCCCAACCATTGTGGCAGGATGATTTCAGGCAGCTCCATAATATTTCTCCTTAACGGCCTCAATTCCAGGCTGGCCAAACCAATATCCATCGACCAACGTTCCGGTTGATAAATGTTTCAATTCGGGTAAAGCATCGGTTAAAGATAATATGCCGTCTGTAACGTCACGATGAATTTGAACAATCTCTGCCATACCGGTTATTTGCGGCGACAAACGCAGTATGTCTATACCGATGGCCGCCATGTCTTGATGGTGCGGCAATAGGTTCTGGCAGCCGTAAGACATGGTCTGAATCCCATTAATGGTTAAAAAAGGCTGGCCTTCACGGGTATTCATGGTCATGCCGTGATCGTAATCCAAGCAGCGGAATTCGCAGCTGTCTTTATTCAGATTGTAATGGCGGGCAGTAAAACAGCGGGATGAATAGGCCAGCGGCATTTTCCCCCATGCGAATACTTCGGTTTCGATACCGTTTGTTGCAGAAGTAATCGCAGCCAATTTTTCCCGACTCAATTCTGCAGGAGCCAACCAGCGATATGCGCCCAAATTTTTAAATAATGTCAGGGTAGTGTCGTTATAGATATTGAGGCTGGCACCGGCTACAAACGGTATGCCGTGTTCGCGAGCCAGTTTGACAGCACCCATATCGTTGGCTTCAATTTTAAATTTTCCTTGCCCGGCAATTTTGCGCAAGCGTTTTAAATCGGATTCACTTTCCAGTAAAACCTGTGAAGATAAAATAATTTCTTTACCGCTGTCTGCCAAGTCTTCTGCCAAGCCGAACCAGTCCGAAAAGCGCATTTTTTGTCGGCGCGAACACACGACTTCTCCAAGATAAATGGTATCGAGCGGGGCATCCAGCATGGTTGTATAAAACTCCAGTAAAGTTTCTTTTTGCCAGAAAAACAATACAGGGCCTAATGATAATTTTAATTTGCTCATACGGTTTATCCTATTTCCACGGACGGCTATATGCCCCTAAAGTTGTTTGGCTGCCTTCAGAGACTTTACCCAAAGCATTGCTCCAAGCAGGTTGGATACGGAAATGTTTCTTATCGGCTGCCGCCGCATCCAAAGCTTGCCGCATGGCTTTCGTCACTTGTGCCGTGTACATCGGACTGCGTTGGCGGCCTTCAATTTTGACGGCACTGACGCCGATATCGATTAATTGCGGCAACATTTCCAGTACATTCAGACTGGTCGGTTCTTCTAATGCGTAATACGTTTCATCATTGACTTCAAAGCGGCCTTTGCACAAAGTCGGGTAGCCGGCCGGTTCGTTCGGATTGAATTGATCAATCAATATATGGTTTAAACGCACATCCATGCGGTCTGGTTCTTGTTCCCAACGAACCGATTTTGCAGGAGAACATACTCCCTGCATATTGGGTGATTCCCCGGTAGCATAGCTGGATAAAATACAGCGGCCTTCAACCATCACACACAGGCTGCCAAAACCGAATACCTCGATTTCGACATCGGTATGTTCGATAACATGTTTTACCTGATCAATTGTCAAAACACGGGGCAGAACGACTCGGCGGATGTTAAACAAATCTTTCATCAGGTTGATGGCTTCGTAATTGGTTGCGGAACCCTGCACAGACATATGCAGCCGTAAATCAGGATATTTGTCGGTGGCATAAGCCATCAGTGCTGGATCGGCGACAATCACGGCATCAGCGCCCAGTTGCACTGCAGTATCAATAGCTTTTTGCCACTGTTCGGATTGTCCGGCTTGGGCAAAGGTATTGATGGCCATTAACACCTGCCGCCCTCGCTCATGAGCATAGGAAACCCCTTGCATTGCCGATTTCATATCAAAATTTAAGCCTGGAAAATTTCGGGCATTCGTAGCATCTTTGAGTCCCATATAAACGGTGTCTGCACCATTATCAATTGCTGTTTTCAAAGCAGGTAAATTACCAGCCGGGCAGACCAGCTCCGGAATTTTCTGCATATTATGCTCCTTGTTATTTACTATCTTAATATCGGTTTAAAATCAATATCTGGTATGACAAGGCGGATTTTATGTATAAAAAGCACAATATGTTCTGACTTAAATCAAGCTGATTTTTGGGAATTAGATGTTTGTTAATATTAAATCAAAAAAGAGATCAGTATTTGAATATGTTTTTCAAAGGGTTATGAAAAGTGGGAAGATTTCACATTGAAAGAAATTGGCTATTATATTTATAAATTTTTACAATAATAGCAGTTTGTTTGAGGCTGATTTAAATAAAAGGCCGTCTGAAAAACCATTTTCAGACGGCCTTTTATGTTAATCATCAATCATTTATAAATCAAACACAGCCGTCACCGGCGCATGGTCGCTCGGACGCTCTTGGCCGCGTGCAACCAAATCAACGTTCACATCTTTTAATACCGCAGACAAGGCCGGAGAAATCAGCAGGTGGTCGATGCGCAAGCCCAAACCGCGTTGGAACATGGCACCGCGGTAGTCGAACCAAGTGTAAAACGCGCCTTCGGGGTGGATTTGGCGCAGGCTGTCGGTAAGGCCTAAGTCGAGCAGGTTTTTAAACCATTGGCGCTCAATGCTGGAACAATGGATTTTTTCATGCCATTTTTCCGGGTCGTAGCAGTCGGCATCGGCCGGAGCGATGTTGAAATCACCGAGCAAAACCAATTTTTCATGGCGGGTCAGTTCGTCACGCACAAATTCGGTAAGCGCGGCAAACCATTGTTCTTTATATTCAAATTTCGGGCTGTCGAGCGCTTCGCCGTTAACGCAGTAAACATTAATCACGCGCACGCCGTTGATGGTGGCGGCAATCACGCGGCGTTGCGGGTCGTCGGGCAGGTTGGGCAGGCCGGTGTGCACATCTTGCGGCTCGGTACGGCTGATAATGGCCACGCCGTTGTAGGTTTTTTGGCCGCTCCAAACGGTGTGCCAGCCCATCATTTGCAGCGCGGCGGCAGGGTATTTGTCTTGGTCGAGCTTGAGTTCTTGCAAGACCAAGACATCGGGTTGGTGTTCGGCCAGCCAGTTTTGCACTTGCGGCAGGCGCACGTTGAGGGAATTGACGTTCCAAGTGGTGATTTTCATGGGGATTCCGTGTGTGGGAGAACAGGCCGTCTGAAAGTGTCGGCCGAAAAAAACAGCGCGGTTGGCTGATGAACCGCGCTATTTTAGCATTGATTTTGGTGGGATTTAAACTCAAGCGGCTTGTTGGCCGGCTTGTTTTAAGCTTTTGAGCGTGTGCAAAATCATGGCGGCTTCATCGGAAATCAGGCGGTATTCGAGCACGCGGTGGTAGCGGGTGAATTCGACCAAGCCTTCGCTGCGTAATTTGGCTAAGTGGTTGGACACAGTGGTAGCGTGTTGACCGGTGGCGGCGCAAAGTTCCGTTACGTTGCGATCGCCTTCAAGCAAGAGAAACAGGATGCTCATACGCTCGGGTTGGGCGATGAGTTTCAATAGGGTTGAGAGACGTTGGTTTTCCATGGCTGTGCTTTGTGTTTGGTTGAGATAAATAATGCGGTAGATAATTGTAAAAGATAGTCATTCTTTTTCCGATTATCATGATTTCGAACCGCTTGTTTTCATTGAGTTTAACATCAAATTTGTGCTTGCCGATTTACTTAGTTTAAAAATATCGTAAAGAATTGTTAATGGCGAAAATCAAAAGGCCGTCTGAAATGTTTCAGACGGCCTTTGCATGGATTCAGCGCTTATTTTTGCGCAAAACCTTGTTTGTGCAAAAACGGCAGAATTTCAGGGCGGATTTCGCCTTTGAGCGATTCGGTCATTTGTTCGACCCAATCGGTGTCCATTTTGCTGCGTTCTTGGTAATAAGCGCGGGTAAGGGCGCGGTAATCGGCCAGCACTTGCTCGTCAATCGGCTGGCAATGGTTTTCGGAAACCATGGCTTCCAGCGGCAAACGAGGGCGCAGCATTGGGTCTTGTGCCGGATGGCCGAGCGCCATGCCAAACATCGGCACAACGTGTTTCGGCAGCTTCAAGATTTCAGCGGTGCGGTTGATGTCGTTGCGGATGTAGCCGAGATACACGCCACCTAAGCCTAATGATTCGGCCGCCAGCATCACGTTTTGCGCGATGATGCCGCAATCGACGGCGCCGATTAACACCATTTCCGTCCAATCGAGTTGCGATTCAGGGGCGAAAGATTGGTGTTTGGCGAAGTCGAAACAGAAAATCAGCAGTTCGGCGCAGGTGTCGATGCTGCTTAAAGCGCGGCCGATGTCCCGAATTTGGGTGCGCACTTCGGGATCGGTTGGGTGCTTTGGAAAAAGTTGGAGGTCGAACCGGCACGACCGGCGTTTAAAATGGCGGTGAGTTGTTCGCTGCTGATCGGCTCATCGGTGAACTTGCGGATAGAGCGGTGCGCCAAGGCGGTTTCGATGACAGGCTTGCTGGATAAGGTCATGATTTTCCTTTCTATTTGATTAGGTGTGAGGCCGTCTGAAAAATATGGCTTGGGTGATGGTGTTCAGACGGCCTTGATGTTGTGTTTTGTATGGGGAAGGTGTTGTGGCTCAAACCCTCTCCCTAGCCCTCTCCCTTGCTTAGGGAGAGGGAACGGATTACAGAAGCATGAAGATTGTTGCGTGAGCGGTCAACCGATTTATGCCAATTTCAACGCCAGTTCGGCCAAACGTTTGCCTTGGGCAAAAGCCAATTCGTTTTCATCGGCGCTTAATGCCGCACTGCCGTCGTGTCCGGCCACATGTGATGCGCCGTAAGGCGTGCCGCCGCTTTGGGTATGGCTGAGGGTGCTTTCGCTATAGGGAATGCCGCTGATGACCATGCCGTGATGCAGCAATGGCAGCATCATGGTCAGCAAGGTGGATTCTTGACCGCCATGTAAAGAACTGCTGCTGGTGAACACGGTGGCCGGTTTGCCGGATAATTCTGCGCCCAGCCATTGCGGAATCGTGCCGTCGATAAAGTATTTCATGGCAGCGGCCATGTTGCCGAAACGGGTCGGGCTGCCCAATGCCAAGCCGGCGCAGTTTTTCAAATCGTCGGCAGTAGCGTAAGGTGCGCCGCTGTCGGGGATGTCGCTTTCTACCGCTTCGCACACGGTGGAAACTTTCGGTACGGTGCGTAACACGGCTTCGCAGCCGGCTACGCTTTCGATGCCGCGGGCGATTTGGCGGGCGAGATTGAGCGTGCTGCCGTTTTGGCTGTAGAACAAAACTAAAATGTTAAGGGAGGTTGGGTTCATGGTGTGATTCCGTTACAATGGCTTAATCAAACTGCTTTTCAGGCGGCCTAAAGGGAAGGCCGTCTGAAAAATCATCATCATACAATACATTAAGGAAAAGAGTATGCCGTTTTTAAAATGGTGGCAAGGCTTGTTGGAAAATAAAGTGGTCGGATTTTTGAAGTTTGTGTTCGACCGCTTTAATAATGAACGTGTGCCGCAAGTGGCATCGAGCCTGACCTTTACCACGCTGCTGGCATTGGTGCCGGTGTTGACGGTGATGTTGGTGGTGGTGTCGGCTTTTCCGGTGTTTGATCAATGGACGACGTCGTTTGTCGAATTCATCAACCGCATGATTGTGCCGCAGGGCGCGGATGTGGTGTTTGAATATTTGAATCAATTCAAAGACAAAGCCAGTAAATTGACCGCCATTGGTAGCGTGATGTTGTTTGTGACCTCGCTGATGTTGGTGCAAACCATCGACAGTGCGTTTAACCGTATTTGGAATGTGCACACGCAGCGACCGTTGGTGCGCCAATTTTTGGTGTATTGGGCATTGCTGACGTTTGGCCCCTTGTCGCTGGGAGTGAGCTTGTCGCTGATTGTTGGCGCGGTAAACGGCTTGGGCTTGGAATACATTTCGCCGGTGTTAGCCGAAGCGGTTAGGTTTTTGATGTCTTTGTTTTTCAGCACAGTCTTGCTGTGGGCACTTTACCGCTTTGTGCCGCACCGTTTTGTGCCGGCCAAACATGCTTTAATCGGTGCGGTGGTGACGGCGTTTGCATTGCAGATTGCGCGCTATATTTTCGCTTGGTACATGAGCAATTTCGACGGCTATAAATCGATTTATGGTGCGTTTGCCGCGATTCCGTTTTTCTTGGTGTGGTTGAATCTGCTGTGGTCGATGGTGTTGGCCGGGGCCGTGTTGACGTCTTCGCTGTCGTATTGGCGCGATAATGCTTTCCGTCGCAATTTCGATTCTTCCGGCCGCTTTGATGATGTGTTGAAAATTCTGTTGCTGCTCGACGCGGCGCAGCAGGAAGGCAAAGCCATGCTGGTGCAGGAATTGCGCGCCCACATCAATATGGGCTACGACGAACTGGGTGAGCTGTTGGAAAAACTGGCGCGCCATGGTTATGTGTATTCGGGCAAACAGGGCTGGGTGTTGAAAACCAGCGCGGATAAAATCGATTTGGCCGAATTGTTTAAGATTTTTGTCTACAGCCCATCTTATGTGAAAAAAGACAAGGTCAACGCCGCCGTCGATAAAATCATGCAGCCTTGCGTGGAAACCATGAACATGACCTTGGCCGAATTCCGTGTGCACACGGATAATCAGGATAAATCTGTTGCGGCCTTAAAGAAAATTTTTGACGATATATAATATTCAGGCCGTCTGAAAACAATTTTGCTTTTCAGACGGCCTGATACCTAAATCTAAATCAGCCATGAAAATCACCGCTTTTGTTTCCCTTTTATTCGCCACATCTTCAGCCTTTGCCGCCCATGGTTTGGGGTTGGGGCAGCCGCCGAAGTATCCGCCGCATTTTAAAGCCTTTGATTATGTGAATCCGAATGCGCCCAAAGGTGGCACGTTTACGCTGCCGGTACAGGGTGGGTTTGACACGCTCAATCCGTTTACGCTCAAGGGCGACCATGAGGTGGGTGTGGCGACGTTGACGCTGGATACGCTGATGGAAAAAAGCTTGGACGAGCCGTTTGCCATGTATGGTTTGCTGGCAGAAGACGTCAGCTTGGCTTCAGACGGCCTGTCGGTTACGTTTAAGCTCAACCCGAAAGCACGCTTTCACAACGGCGAGCCGGTCTTAGCCAAAGACGTGGCCGCTTCGTTCCGTACTTTAACGCAAGACAAAGCCGCCGCGCCGATGTATAAATTTTACTGGAGCGATGTTGCCAAAGTGGAAACACCCGAAGCGCGCACGGTGGTGTTCCGCTTCAAGAAGAAAAACGCCGAATTGCACATGATTTTGGGCGAACTGCCGGTGTTTTCACACAAAAGTTATCCGCAAGGTTTGGCGGCTGCGGCCAATACCATGCCCATCGGTTCGGGCCCTTACCGCTTCGCCCGCGCCGACAGCGGCCGCTTGAGCGAATACCGCCGTGACAAAAATTACTGGGCGCAGGATTTGCCTGTGCGTAAAGGGCGATACAACTTTGATACCGTGCGCTTTCGATATTTCAAAGACGACAGCGTGCGCATCGAAGGCATCAAGGGCGGGCGCTATGATTTTGTGCAGGAAAACGTTGCCCGCAACTGGGCGCGCGCCTACCCCGACGACATGCTGAAAAAACGCGGATTGAGCAAACACGAATGGCAGCACGGCAACACCGCCGGCATGCAGGGCTTTGTGATGAATCAGCGCCGCAAACCGTTTGACAATGTTTTGGTGCGCCAAGCGATGGTGGAGAGTTTTGACTTTGAAAACACCAATACCAAGCTGTTTTACGGCGCATATCGGCGCAGCAACAGTTTTTTTACCAACAGCGCAATGGCGGCAACGGGCAAACCCAGCGGCGCGGAATTGGCGTTGCTGAACACGGTGAAAACGCAGTTGCCGCAGGCGGTGTTTACGCAAAACGTGCCGCAGCCGCCGGTAGTGAATCCGCAAATCGGCGTGCGTCCGCAGCTTTTGAAAGCGCGTGCATTATTGCTGCAAGCGGGCTACCGTTATCAAAACGGCAAGCTGGTGGACAAACAGGGCAGGCCGCTGGTGTTTGAATTTTTAAGCCCAAGCAAAACCTATGAGCGCGTAACCGCCAAATGGCAGCGCGATTTGGCCAAAATCGGCGTGGGCATGAACATACGCATCGCCGATCCGGCGGTGTTTCAAAAGCGCATGAACGCGTTTGACTACGACATGACGATTGTGGTGTATGCCAATAGCGAAAGCCCGGGTAATGAGCAGTTTAATTATTTCAGTTGCGAAGCGGCGAAAACCGAAGGCAGCCGCAATTGGGCGGGCGTGTGTGATCCGGCGGTGGATGTGTTGCTGAAACGCTTTGAAAATTTCAGCAACCGTGAAGAATTGACTGTCTCTGCCCGCGCTTTAGATAGAGTGTTGCGCCATCAATATATTGTCGTGCCCAATTGGTTCAGCGACCGCTATCGCGTGGTTTATCGCGATAATCTGGGCATTCCGAGCACATTGCCGAAATATTACAGCCCACTGGATTGGGCGCTCAGTTCGGCATGGGTGAAACCTTAAGGCGATGGCGCTTACCGATAAGGGGTAAAAAATACCGATAGGCGGTGATCTTCTATTGTAAATAATATCATTTGGTTTATAATGATGGAAAAAAATGCAGCATGAATAAGTGCTGCCCAAGCCAATAAATATATTATTACGTGGAAAATGCAATGAATACCTTTTTTAATCCTTCAGACGGCCTGTTTGTTTATCTATGGTGGGCGCTACCGGTGGCCTTGGCGGCCATTTTGGCGAAAACCCATTGGTTGAGAAATTTTACCGCGCGCTTTGCCGTGAATGTGCGCGCCAAATGCTTATTGGATGACAAAACCTATCACGCTTTTCCGAATTTGGATGTACGCTGTGGTGGCGAGCATGAGCAAATTGATTGTGTGTATGTGTCGCGCTTCGGCATTTTTGTGGTGAACACGCCGAACCAGCAAGGCCGGATTTGGGGCGACGACGGCAGCGGCATGTGGACGCGTAAGCTGCATAAGAATCAAGCCAGATTTGAAAACCCATTGTTGAAAAACCAGCAATATATTCAGGCATTGGCGGATCAATTATCGGTGTCGCAGAAAATGTTTTATTCGGTGGTGGTGTTTCCAAAGCATTGCTATTTTCAAACCATGATGCCGGATAATGTGTTGGACATCAGCGATTTTAAAGAATTTGTCGCGCAATATGATGAAGTGGTGTTTACCGATGAAGAAGTTGCCGAGATTCGTGCATCATTGGAAACCAGCGAATTTGATGTGGTGTTTAACCGCGTGGGCTTGAGCGCTTAAGTTTTTTAGTAAATGAAATCAATCAAGTAGGCCGTCTGAAAGTTTATCTTTCAGACGGCCTTACATTCGCATTTCAAGTGCAACGCTCAAATGCCATTGGCAAGGGCTGCTGAAAACAGATCACCCGGTGTCTCATAGTCCAATGTCTTTCTCGGTCGGCGGTTAAGGGCCTCCTCAACCGCTTTAATCTTTTTAGCACCCAGTTTCCTAAAATCCGTCCCCTTTGGGAAGTATTGTCTGATCAGCCCGTTGGTATTCTCCACCAAGCCTTTTTCCCAAGAATGGTATGGACGGCAGAAGTAAGTTTCCGCACCCAGGGCTTTGGCAAAGGTTTTATGTCGGTAAAACTCTTTACCGTTATCCAAAGTAATCGTTTGAATGATATCTTTAAACGGCTTCAATGCCCGAATCACTACCCGGGCTACATCTTCTGCTTTGAAATTGCTGATTTTGCGGATAACGACAAATTTGGTTTTTCTTTCAACAGCAACCACCAGTCCGCTTTTTTGATCTTTACCGACAATGGTGTCCATCTCGAAATCGCCGACCCGCTCTTTTTGATCGACAATGGCAGGTCTGTGTTCAATGTCGGTTCTGTCCGGTACGCTGCCTTTTGTCCATGCACCGCTGCCGTATTTTCTGCGGTAGGGTTTGGAAACGATACGCAGATGGGTGTACAGGTCGCCGCCGTTTTGACGGTCTTTGGCGAGATAGCGGTAAAGGGTGCTGTGGTGCAGTTTGATGTGTTGATGTTTCAGCAGGTAGCCGCAGACTTGTTCGGGGCTGTATTTTTGGGTAATCAGTTTGTTAACAGTCTGTTTGACGGCAGTAGTCAGTTTGGTTGGCTTTTTGTTTTTCTTTTTAACTTCGCTTTGCTGTTGTGCTTTTCGGTAACAGTAGGTTCCGTTGACGGAATGCCGTCTGATTTCCCGACTGACGGTGGCGGGATGACAACCGATGTTCTGTGCGATTTGGTTTAGGGGTAGGTTGCGGTAATGTCTGGAAATGTAGTATCTTTGGTGTGAGGTCAGTTGTGTGTAGGCCATATTGCAATCTTTCTTGTCAGGAAAGGCAGTATACTACCGCATACTGGCCTTTTCTGTTATTGGAAATTGCACTTGTTAGGCGAATGTAAGGGCCTTTTTAATTGAATCTGTTAACGCTTCACGCCACTTAAGCGCGCCCAGCCTTCATCAATTTCGGCAGGCTCGATGTCGAACCATTGGCCGTAGATTTCGCTTAATTCTTCTACTTGCTCGTCTAACAAGCCCGATAAAATAATGCGCCCGCCCGATTTGGTGCGGCCGGCCAGCATTTCGCCAAGCATACGCAAAGGATTCGCCAAAATATTAGCTACCACCACATCAAACTGGCCTTCAGGCACGGCATCTGGTAGATAGAATTGGGCTTGAACATTGTTTTGGTCGGCATTGGCTTTGCTGGCGCGGATGGCTTGCTCGTCAATATCCACACCCACTGCCGAGCCGGCACCCAGTTTCAAGGCGGCAATCGCCAAAATGCCTGAGCCGCAGCCGTAATCCAACACGCTTTCACCGCCTTTTAATTGTGCGTCCAGCCATTGTAAACACAAGCGGGTGGTCGGGTGGCTGCCGGTACCAAAAGCCAAGCCGGGGTCGAGTTGCAGATTAACGGCGTTTTCATCGGGCGCGTCGTGCCAAGAAGGGGTAATCCACAGGCGCTCGGAAATCTGAATCGGGTCGAACTGGGCTTGGGTTAAGCGCACCCAGTCTTGGTCTTCCAAGATTTCGGTGGTGTAGTGTAAGTCGGTTAAACCACATTCTTGTGCGGCGTTTTGAATCACCGCAGCCGCATCGTCGTCTTCGCCAAACAGGGCAATCACTTTGCTTTGCTGCCAAATTTGCTCGGTCGGCATGCCCGGTTCGCCGAAAATGGCCTGTTCGTTTTCGGTGCCGGCGTAGGCATCTTCAATCGCTGCGGAAAGCGCACCGTGCTCCATCAACGCATCGGCCAATGGCTCGGCAACGGTGTCTTTCACGGCAAGGGTAATTTGTTGGTATGACATAATTGGTCTCTATCAGAATATAGGCCGTCTGAAACGGTAGAAACATTTTCAGACGGCAATGAATGAAATAGGTTTATTGTAACGGATGCGCGTGGATTGAAAAAGGCCGTCTGAAAGATAGGGCAGCTTCCCTTCGTTTCAGACGGCCTTGATGATGATCCGCTTATTTATCAGCCAATTCGGCTTTGCGTTGCTCCAACCATTTTTCTAAATAGTGGATGCTCACGCCGCCTTGGGCAAAGCCTTCGTCTTTGAACAAATCGCGGTGCAGCGGGGTATTGGTTTTGATGCCGGTCACGGCCAATTCGGCTAGTGCCACGCGCATTTTCGCCATGGCTTGTGCACGATCTTTGCCGACCACGCAGATTTTACCGATCAAGCTGTCGTAAAACGGCGGGATGCGGTAGCCTTGGTAGATGTGGCTGTCCACGCGGATGCCCAAGCCGCCCGGTAAGTGGCAGCTTTCAATCAAGCCAGGGCTTGGGATGAAATTATAAGGGTCTTCAGCATTGATACGGCACTCAAAGGCGTGGCCTTCGATTTGGATGTCGTCTTGAGTATATTGCAACGGCAGGCCGCTGGCAATGCGGATTTGCTCTTGCACGATGTCCACGCCGGTAATCAGCTCGGTGACAGGGTGCTCAACCTGAACGCGGGTGTTCATCTCAATAAAGAAGAATTCGCCGTCTTCATACAAGAATTCAAACGTACCCGCGCCGCGATAACCAATGCGTTTGCAGGCATCGGCACAAGCTTGGCCGATTTTGGCGCGCTCTTCCGGCGTGATACCCGGTGCAGGTGCTTCTTCGATGACTTTTTGGTGGCGGCGTTGCAAAGAACAATCGCGCTCGGCCAAATAAATCGCATTGCCGTGTTCGTCGGCCAATACTTGGATTTCCACGTGGCGCGGACGTTGCAGGTAGCGTTCCATATACACCATCGGATTGCCGAATGCGGCACCGGCTTCGGTTTTGGTCATTTCCACCGAGCGAATTAGGTCTTCTTTTTTCTCGACCACACGCATACCGCGACCGCCGCCGCCGCCCGATGCTTTGATGATTACCGGAAAACCGACCTTATCGGCGATTTTGAGGATTTCTTCGTCATCGTCAGGCAAAGCGCCGTCTGAACCCGGTACGCAAGGCACGCCGGCTTCAATCATGGCGTGTTTGGCAGATACTTTGTCGCCCATCAGGCGGATGGTGCCGGCTTTCGGGCCGATAAAGGTGAAGCCGGATTGCTCGACTTGTTCAGCAAAATTGGCATTTTCCGCCAAAAAGCCGTAGCCTGGGTGAATGCCGTCGGCGCCGGTCACTTCGGCAGCGGCAATCAGAGCAGGGATATTCAGGTAGCTTTGTGCAGAGTTGGCAGGGCCAATGCACACTGATTCGTCGGCCAATTTAACGTGCAGGCTGTCTTTGTCGGCTTCGGAATGCACGGCAACGGTGGCGATGCCCATTTCACGGCAGGCACGCAGCACGCGCAAGGCGATTTCACCGCGGTTGGCGATTAATACTTTGTTCAACATAATGATTTTCCTGTATTTTTCAGATGGCATTTTAAAACAAACATGCCGTCTGAAAATGTTTATGCTTCAAATGTTCCGAAAAGTTTCAGACGGCCTATTTTTATCAGGCCGTCTGAACGCGGATTATTCGATGATAAACAACGGTTCGCCAAATTCCACAGGGGTGGCGTTTTCCACCAGAATTTCTTTGATTACGCCTGATTTCTCAGCTTCGATCTCGTTCATCAGCTTCATGGCTTCGATGATGCACAGGGTGTCACCGGCTTTCACGCTTTGGCCGACTTCGACAAACGGCTTGGCGTTCGGGCCAGGGGCGCGGTAGAAAGTGCCGACCATTGGTGATTTTTGGGCATCAGCCAAATTGCGTGCAGGTGCTTCTGCTGCTGGTGCGGCAGCGGCAGCCGGCGCAGCAGCCACAGCGGTAGGTGCGGCAACCGGAGCCGGGGCATAAACAGGCGCCGGAGCGGCGGTAGCACGGGTAATACGGACTTTTTCTTCGCCTTCGGTTACTTCGATTTCGGCGATACCGGATTCTTCAACTAAATCAATCAGTTTTTTCAGTTTGCGCAAATCCATTTTGGTTCCTTATCGAGACGGTCTGTTGCAGAGCCGTGTTACGTTACATAGTGATGTTGAATCAGGTTGTGTTTGCCCGTTATCCATCTGCGGCAACGGACAAAAGAAATAGGGAATGTGTCAGCCGTAGCCGGAATTTAACTAAGCTATTTTCCCGAAGTTACAGCAAAATGTCTAGCAAAATATCGAAAAATCGCTCATTTTGGCGTTAAATGGCAAAAATCGAAAGCGGAAGCAAGATGAGTTTGTTAACAAGAGTATATATTCTAATCAGTTGGTTTCATAAGAAAACAGGCCGTCTGAAAAGAAGAAATATGCGTATAATAACGGCTGTTTTGGATTGTGAAAAAAATCATGGATATTGCTGATTTTGACTTTGAATTACCTGAAAAATTAATCGCGCAACACCCGCCTGAAGTGCGCGGCAGCAGCCGTTTGCTGGTGGCTTTGCCCGATATGCCGCTCAAAGATGCGCATTTTGCCGATTTGCCTGATTATGTCGGACGCGGCGATGTGCTGGTGTTTAACAACACCAAAGTGATTAAAGCACGCTTGTTTGGCCAAAAAGCCAGCGGCGGCAAAATTGAAGCACTGATTGAACGTGTTTTAGACGAACATACCGCTTTAGCGCATGTGCGTTCGTCAAAATCACCCAAGCCAGGAACGGAGCTGATTTTTGAAGGCGGCATTAATGCGGTGATGGTTGAACGGCAGGAAGAATTGTTCTGCCTGCGATTTGACGGCACGCAAACGGTTTATGAATTATTGGAGCAAAACGGCCATTTGCCTTTGCCGCCTTATATTGAACGGGCGGCGGATGATAAAGACGACAGCCGCTATCAAACGGTTTATGCCAAGCATCAGGGCGCAGTTGCCGCGCCGACGGCCGGTTTGCATTTTACCGATGAGCTGTTGGCTGCGTTGAAAGCCAAAGGCGTGGAAATGGCGGAAGTGACCTTGCATGTGGGCGCGGGCACGTTCCAGCCTGTTCGCGTGGATAATATTGCCGATCATAAAATGCACAGCGAATGGTTTGAGGTGCCGTCTGAAACAGTTGCAGCAATTGAAGCAGCCAAAGCACGTGGTAATCGGGTGTGGTCGATCGGCACCACGTCGATGCGGGCATTGGAATCTGCTGCGCGGGAAACAGGCCGTCTGAAAGCCGGACAGGGCGATACCGATATTTTTATTACCCCGGGCTATCGCTTCAAAGTGGTTGACCGCTTGATTACCAATTTCCATTTGCCGAAATCAACGCTGCTGATGCTGGTGAGTGCATTGTCGGGTATGCAGCATATCCGTGATGTGTATCAACATGCGGTTGAGCAGGAATACCGTTTTTTCAGCTATGGCGATGCGATGATTTTGGGGCGCGTTGAGCATACGGACTGAAAATGCCGCTCCGTATGATTGATGGTTCATTCGTATTGTGCGCCATTCATCTAAAATCGGCTTGGTTTCTGATCAGTTTTCAATAAGCCCGCAGATGGAGGGAAAAGCCGTCTGAACATAAACGGCAATTGCTGAGTTTTAATGTTCAGACGGTTTATTTATGCGGTAACCAAGTGAGGTCACAAATATCATCTTTGGGATGAAAGCCGATTGGGGCTTCCATTAAAAGAGCACGAAGAGAGGGGTGATCCATGTCCCGACAGGCAGATTCCATGCGTGTCAGGATATCGGATAATTGCGCCCAAGATAACATGATTTCATTAGCAGTCATGATGCGGGGGTGAGAGGTTTTTTGTACTTCATCACTGATCAGCAGTTCTTCATACAGCTTTTCACCCGGACGTAAACCAGTAATTTTGATGGCAATGTCACCTTCAGGGTGTAAGGTATCTTTAATCTTCAATCCGCTCAGATTAATCATTTGCTTGGCAAGGTCAATGATTTTGACTGATTCGCCCATGTCCAACACAAACACATCACCGCCTTTGCCCATTGCCCCTGCCTGAATCACCAGTTGTGCTGCTTCCGGGATGGTCATGAAGTAGCGGGTAATATCTTGGTGCGTGAGGGTAATCGGGCCGCCGGCTGCAATTTGTTTCTCAAATACAGGTACCACTGAGCCGGATGAACCCAATACGTTTCCAAAACGCACCATACAGAAACGGGTATGCTGGTTTGGTTCGGCAGCCAAAGCTTGCAGGCATAGTTCGGCCATGCGTTTGCTGGCCCCCATGGTGTTGGTCGGACGCACGGCTTTGTCGGTTGAAATCAGAACGAAAGTATCGACCTTGGCTTCAATTGCTGCTTGTGCGCAGAAGAGTGTGCCGAAAATATTATTTTGAATGCCTTCGATGGTATTGAATTCAACCATCGGCACATGCTTATATGCTGCAGCATGGTAAACGGTTTCGACTTGGTAGGCGCGCATGATGCTTAACAGGCGCTCTTTGTTTTGTACTGAGCCCAATAGCGGTAGTATTTCAACAGGAGAGCCGGTTTCTTTTTGTTTTTCATTGAGTTCTTGATGGATGTTATATAAAGAAAACTCAGATAGTTCAAGCAGCAATAATTTAGTGGGCGCGCACTGTAAAATCTGTCGGCATAACTCCGAACCAATCGAACCGCCGGCACCGGTGACCATGACGACTTTGCCGGTAATATCTGCATACATCAATTCAGCGTGCGGTTCGACAGGATCGCGACCTAATAAATCAACAACTGAGATTTTTTTCAATGAGCCGACATTGATTTTGCCGTCGACCAAATCTTTCATACTGGGAATCGTCAAAACTTCACATTTATATTGTTCTAAATGTTTGATAATGGCCTTGCGTTCTTTCTGGGTTGCATGCGGTATGGCCAATAAGATTTTTTCGACACCGTAACGGCTGATTAGAGATTGGATTTCATGTGGCGCATAAACCGTTAAATCATAAATCATATTATGCTGAATACTTTTGTCGTTATCCACAAAAGCAACTGCATGGTATTCACGGACTTGTTTGATGGCCTCCAGTAATTGACGTCCCGAACTGCCTGCTCCGTAAATAATAACTGGGCTCATTTTTTTAGTATGGCGTTCAGATAAGACTGCCCGCAGTGTAATACGTGAGCTGGTGATTAGTACGACAACGAGCAGGAAGTAAACCAGTGGCAATGCAAATGTAAATCTATGCTCAAAAAACAGGATGCTGGTAAAGAAGATGACAGCTGAAAAAGTACTGCCGGCCATTGCGGTCGTCAATACACGGGTGCTGACATAACGGGTGACTGCACGATAGAGGCCTAAACGGATAAAAATGGTGATGCTCAGTACCGCGGTTACGAGAAAAGCAGGCCAGTTAATGATGTTGAGCCATTCGTCAGAATGGTTGAATTTCAAGCTTTGGGTAAACCAAAAAGCAATAAATAGGACGAACAGGTCATAAATGACAAAGAATGCCTTTTTAATGCTGCGGGGTAGAGCTAACAGGGTTTCCAAATTCATTTTGGTATGTCTAAAGTAAAGATATCAATAAATAAATATTTATGAAATAAATATTTATGCAGTCGCTTCTGCTAAGATTTGTTCAATATTGTGGCAGCAAAAAGCCATTTCTTCTATAGTTAAAGTTGGGTGTACCAAGAACATCAAGCTGGTTTCGCCCAATTCAACGGCGTTTTTCAAACGTTCTTTCGGGCGCCACGGCGTGCCTTCAAAGGCTTTTTCCAAATATACTTCCGAGCAGCTGCCTTGATAAGCCGGCACGTTGCGTGCATTCAATTCATTGACAATGCGATCGCGTGTCCAACCTTCTTTCAAGTTTTCCGGTTTGACGAAAACGTAATATTTGTATTGCGCGTGCTCGATGTAATCAGCGACTTCAACTAAACGGATGCTGCTGAATTTACGAAATGATTGCGTTAATTGTTCGGCATTGGCTTGACGTTTAGCTGTCCAATCCGGCATGCGTTTGATTTGAATACGTCCGATGACAGCTTGCATTTCCATCATACGCCAGTTGGTGCCGAAGCACTCATGCAGCCAACGGAAACCCGGTGCATGTTCGCGGTGGTAAACGGCATCGTAGCTTTTGCCGTGGTCTTTGTACGACCACATTTTGCTCCACAAATCTTTATCGTTGGTGGTAACCATGCCGCCTTCGCCGCCGGTGGTCATGATTTTGTCTTGGCAGAACGACCATGCACCGACATGGCCGATAGAGCCGACTGATTTGCCTTTGTATTTGGCGCCGTGTGCTTGCGCGCAATCTTCAATCACCCACAATTTGTGTTCTGCTGCCAGAGCCATGATGTCGTCCATTTCGGCAGGCATACCGGCCAAATGCACCACGATAATGGCTTTAGTATTCGGTGTCAGTGCGGCTTTAATGGTTTCAGCGCTGATGTTTTGGCTGTTTAAGTCAACATCGGCAAACACCGGATTGGCGCCCGCAGTGACGATCGAAGAGGCGGAAGCCAAGAAGGTACGTGACGTCACAATCACATCATCGCCTGCGCCAATGTCCATGGCTTTGAGTGCAACATCCAATGCCACCGTGCCATTTGATAATGCAATGGCATATTCGGTTCCGATATATTGGGCAAATTCTTTTTCAAATTCGCGGCATTCGGTGCCGGTCCAATAATTGACTTTGTTTGACAGCAGCACGCGTGATACTGCATCTGCTTCTTCTTGGGTGAAGCTGGGCCATGGAGAGAGAGAGGTATTAAGCATTTGCTTTTCCTGAAAAAAAGGCTGGTGGAATTTCTTAAATAAACAGTGCCGATTAAATGCCGAAGTGCTTTTTTAAATCGGTTAAAGACTCAATCCAAAAATGTGGGTGGTATGCGGCATCAAAATCGTCAGATTTGTGCTGATGAATATTGTGTTCAGAACCTTTCAGCCCAATCGTAAGCCAGCCCATTTTTTTAGGGGTAATAAAGTCTTTTTTAATATTGTCACCCACATAAATGAATTGATGGTTTTTACCATATTTATTTTGCAGATAGGCAAAGCGTTCGGGGTTGGGCTTTTCTGATTGAAAAGATTCCGAAATCAGAATATCTGCAAATAAATCCATGAGGCCAAGCGCTTCTAATTTGAGGCGCTGGGTAATGCTGCGGCCATCCGTAATCAATGCGGTCGCAGCAAAATATTGGGTGAGATTCTTTAGCGATTCGTAATCCATATAAGGCTTGATAACCGGTTTATGTAATCGGTATTGCCATAATAAAGTTTGTTTTTCCGAATCATTCAGACGGCATTGAGTACAGATGACATCCAGCCAATTATTATCCTGATAATCAATAGCAGATTCTAAAGAATGTGCATCGTATTCAGGATAAAGTGTGGCAATGGTTTGAATCACGGATTGAATGCCGGACACTTTATAGTCGTATTCTGAATATAAGGTATCATCTAAATCGAACACCAATACTGCGTTTTGAGGATTATTGATTTTCATGAACCAGTACCCTGGCATCGTAGCGCAGCATCATTAAGTTATTTTCCCATTGGTCGAAAAAGGAAATTTCCTGACCCATCAAGTATTCTTGAATCAGCCAGCCGGGATAATTACCACCAGCCGCATAGGTCAGCGGGAAACCGCCGCCAAAGCGTGGGTTGATTTCGACGCTGTAAAATTCTTCGGTTTGGTCGTTGTAGAAAAATTGAGCAGTGATACAGCCGCGCGCACCTTCCAATACCGCCATTTTTTCAACCAATACATCATATAAGTGATTGCGACGGGTAATGCCTTTGCTGACTTCACCGGTACGCACTTCCAAGCGCTCACGCGGAATCACGCATTTCAGACGGCCTTGATTGTCGTAATACATGTCAACGGTAAATTCTTTGAATTCATTGACGATATCGATGAGCTGGCAGAACATTAATTTAGGATCGGCCATCATCTCTTCAGTAATATCTGCTTGAGTATCAACACGTTCGGTACCAATGGCGCGGCTGCCGTCATAAGGTTTGACGAAGCAGGGCAGGGTTAAGTTATTTCGGTCGTAAATTTTGGGTGATTGAATGCCGTATTGGGCAAACAAATCAGCAGTTTTGCGCTTATCACGACATAAGGTAATCAGAGTGCTGTCCGATACAATGATGTGAATACCGGCTTCTTCAAAACGAGCACGGGCATCAGCCAGCTTCTGCAATTCTGTATCGATGGTCGGAATAATCAAGGCGATGTTGTGTTCAACTGCGAGTTGGTAAATGCTGTCGATGTAATCATCGGCTTTGATGGCAGGTACCACAAATGAGCCGTCTGAAACATGACAAGCCGATGACATGTGCGGGAACATATCGGTTGTGAATACTTTGATGTCACCTTCAAATTTAGCGGCTTCAGTTTTAAAGTCTTGAACCAGCTCAACACGGCGGCCGGCAGATAAAATCAGTACATTATTTTTTTTCATTGGTGTCATTTCCTGTGAAAAACGGCATAGTGGCTTCTCCATCAGCGGAAATGCCTTCTTTGATAAATACTTTTTTGACAGTTAAAAATAAGATTTTAATGTCCAGCCAAAGGCTGAAATTGTCGATATACCAAATATCATGGGCAAATTTCTCATCCCATGACAATGCATTGCGGCCATTTACCTGAGCCCAGCCGGTAACGCCCGGTTTCATTTCATGGCGGCGGTTTTGGAAATCATTGTATAAGGGCAAATAGCTCATCAACAGCGGACGTGGGCCTACCAGACTCATATCGCCTTTTAAGACATTCCAAAGCTCGGGGAGTTCATCGAGACTGGTGGCACGCAATTTGCGTCCGAACGGGGTCAACCGTTCACTGTCGGGGAGTGGATTGCCGTTGGCATCAATGGCATCACGCATAGAGCGGAATTTAATCATTTTGAACGGTTTACCGTTTTCACCTGGGCGCTCTTGAGTAAAAAATACCGGCGAGCCCAAATTTTTCTTGATGAGATAAATCAAAATCAAAAATACCGGTGACAAAATAATTAAGCCGGCCGCCGAAGCGACAATGTCGAATAGGCGTTTAATCAGTTTATTCATGACCTAATCTTTCAATAAGGTGGACAATTCTTTGATAGGAAACATCGCGTTTAAAGCGACGAATGATTTCTTCAAATTGCACAGGGTCGTTTTTATGGTTGAGAATGGCTTTGGCTGCTCGTACAAAATCTTCTACATTGCCAGATTGGTAGTTGGTATGGGGTACCAGTTTTAAAGTTTCGGCAACTTCAGGATGCACTTGGCTGTTTAAAATCGGTTTTTGCAGCGCTAAGTAGTCTGAGAGCTTATTAGTAATTGAAGCTGCCGAGTGGGCATGAATCGGATTCACGGCAATATCACAACCTTTGGCTACCGACATCATCTCAGCGTAGGGAATATATCCATAAAATTTGATCGATTCGCTCGCATATTTTTTTAACTTTTCTAAATCCGGACCACCACCCATGACATGCAGCTCCACATTCAGACCATCAGCTAATAATTGCTGCATCCCTTTGCAGACAGTTTCCATGTCGTAACTGAAACTGAGTGTGCCCAAGTAAAAGAAACGAATCGCTGGTGTAGTGAATACTTTTTGTGGCGCCGTTGCCATTTTGTCAAAATCCGCACCAATAAATACCACTTCCCTCGGTGCTTGCGGGTTGGCCTCATGTGCACGCTTCAAGTAAGACTTTGATACTGCCACTAAGCCGTCTGCATAGGCATAAGCTTCATTTGCCCGAGATGAAAACGGAAATTTTTGATGTTGCACTTTTTTCATAAAAGGAATGACGGCCGAGAAGGATTCCGGCCAGACATCCTGCACATCAATAATCATTTTGTAGCCCAGCTTTTGCTTAAATTTTCCCAAAACCAGATTGGTGGCAATTAAGGGGTAGGCTGAATACACCAAATCTATGTCACCGGCTTGTCGTTGAGTGAGCCAGTTTTCTAAATTTTTGACAAAAACATGATGGCTTTTTAAGCGCGATATAGAAACGTTTTTCTGATAACCGCTTTCTTCTAACAGCATAACTTTCAGACGGCCTTGTGAAGCAGATTCGGCATCTTCAGGCCGTCTGAACGATTTATCGTAATGCTTAAAGTTGCTGGTAATCAGCAATACATCGTGCTTTTGCGACAATAACTCTGCCAAATACCAAAAGCGGTTGAAATGCGGTTCGCTAGGTAAAGAGCAATAAGGGGCAACAATGGTAATGTTCATCGTTCAGACGGCCTTACATGTTGTATGCAGCCATAGTGGTGCGGTAAATTTCATCATCAGAACACAGGTGGGTAACATGTTGATGTAATGCTTTACCCATTTCGCCACGCAATTGACGACCTTTTACTAATTTAGTTACCGCTTCGATAAATTGTTCATCATCACCAAACGGAATGCAGTAACCGGTTTTACCGGTAATCACCATTTCAGAAATACCGGCCATATCGTAAGTAACGACAGGGGTATCATATAACCCAGATTCCAAAATATTATTACCGACGCCGGCGCCATGATCGCCTATGCAATGCGGTGTGTTGACCAAGATGTCGACCTCTTTAAAATAACCGGTCAAATCGCGCACGCCACCTAAGAAAGTGACTTTGTCGTCGATATTCAAACGCTTGGCTTGTGATTTTAAGTTTTCTATCTCTTCACCGATACCGGCTACGTTTAGGCGGACAGGTAAGCCGCGGTCAATCATTTTCTTGAAGATGTCCAACATTAAATGTACCGCACGAACGGTGTCTAAGCGTGATAATGTACCCAGCATGACATAATCTTTGCTGCTTTTCTCAGGGACATAATCCACTTCATGCAAGGCGTTATAAGTGTAGGTTACACGGTTAGCAGGGAAGCCATGACGAATCAACTTTTCTTGTTCGTGTTTACAGTTGCCGATGATGTACACGCCTAATTTATCAAATAATTTTGCAATTTTAGGGTAGGTTTGAGGATCTAAACCACGGGCATGGTAAAACACTTTGGTTTTAGGCGAAGCAATTTTGGCTGCAATGGCGCAAGCAGGCACAATACGCGCCATTTGGCAGTGAACCACGTCAGGCTGTTCGCGTTTTAACATCTTCATATAAGCAAACATGGCTTTGATATAACCTTTTTTACCACCTTGATAGAAGTTGATAGGCTGCCATTTGATGCCTAATTCTTGCGCCTCTTTAATTAAAGGGCCGTCTGAAGATGCCAAAATCACTTGATGGCCACGGGCATTTAATAAACGACCTAAACGGAACGTGGCATTTTCAGTACCGCCTAAGCCATCCATATTAGAAGTTAAAACAATTTTTTTCATCGTAAACATTCTTGAGTTTGAAATTTAAATTTATTGTGTAACGGCATGCTTTTTGTACATTGGCAAAGTGCTGTATATAAAAATCATAAAACACGGAAACCAAATAAATGGCATCCTGAAAATAGTAGAAGGAATAAAGCCTGCCAATAAAAATAAGCCCATCGCTGCTAAGGCGATAAATTTTTGCTTAGAATTAAAATTACTGTTTGAAGCAGCTTGCAGCATATAGGTGACTACGTATGCAATAAAACCTAATAAAGAAATGATGCCAAATCCTAAATAGAGCTCAATAATAAAGCTGTGTGGATTTTCAAAACCTAAGCTACCGCTTAAGTGTCCACCAAAAAATTCCCCAAAATTTTTCGGGCCGTATCCGTAGAGTAAAAATGGCGGATTATTCCAAAAATAATTATAGATTTCTTGTCTGTATCCGACTGAATTGTCGCTATCCAAGTCAAATAAGAAAAGATACAAACGTGAAGAAATATTTTCTAAAAATACATTACCATTTAACGATAAAAGAAAACTACCAATCCATTCTTTCGGAATCATCGATAAGACGATACCGCTAATTAAGATCATTAATGTTGTCAACAACGCATTGTTACGATAGATGAGATTAAGTAAAAATAGAATGATGTAACAAAGCGTTGCAGTTCGCGATGCGCTGGCAAAAATAATTGCGCCTAAAGCTAAAAAAAGTAACCAACCTATTCTTTTATCTTTTTTGCTTGCATGGGTGGTAAAAAATACCAATATGGCAGGCGAAAAACACAATGCGGCAGTGCCTAAGTTGTTAGGGTTAAAGAAGAATCCTTTAATAATCCCGGAATCTACTGCCAAGATTTCATTTGATTGTACAAATTGAAAACCGGTTGCAACTTCGATTGCGGGAGGGATCACCATACAGCTGACGAAAAAAATCAATACTCTGTGGATAAAGGTAAGGGGTTCTTCATGTCGACTGATGATTAAATATAATAGGTAAAATAAACTCGGTAACGACAGGAAAAACAGGGTATCCATGAATTGAATTCGTGAAAGCGACGAAATCAATAAATGCAGCCCGCCCCAGTAAGCCATAACGAATACTGCCAATAAAGCATAAAATATATTTTTAGGAATATTTTTCAGTTCAAAGGCTAAAATAAATGGCACAACCAAACTAATCAGAATAGTTAACGGGTTATCAATGCGTGGAATACCAACCCTATATGATAGGGTGGGGCCTAACATATACGAGAAAATCATCAGATAAAAAAGAATGATATAAAGTTTTTGTTTTTTGATTTCCACAGTAAGTCCTACAAGACAGATTTCAGACAAGATTTGCCATTATCTGGATATTTTCCCTAATATTATTTAATGTTTTCTCAGGCGTGCTTTAACTATGCTAACAGATTCAAGAATTTGTTTTTTATGATAAATTGTCAATAGAATTAAACCGCCTAACCACAATAATGAGAAAATAAAATAATTGCTTTTGGTACCAAAATAAGTATAGCTAATACACATTAGCAAACACAAAATAGCATTGGAATACAATTTCATACGTGGCAATTTTTGCCATAGTTTTGATGAGAGCTCTGTTTTAATCATAAAGAATATACAGAATGAAGTGGCACTTGCAATGGCCGCACCTCTTGCGCCAAGTGAAGGCACAAGGAATTTCAAGAGCGATAAATTTACCCCCAAGCACACAAAATTAATCACGGTAATCAGCCATGTTTTTTTAACGACGTTCAAGCCGATTCCGCTGACTTCAGTTAATGTGTAGAAGAGTGGAAACAATAAACTTGAAAGTAAAATAAATTGAACAGGCTCATATTTTGGCGGCAAAATCCATGTCACAATAGGTGAGAAAATCCCCACCATGCAGATGATGGCGCTGATTAAAGCCGTCATTGATACCGCTACTTGACTGATTTTATCTAGATTCTCATTTTCTTTGACCCATTTAAATACCATGGGTGCCCAAATTGTGGAAAAAATGCTTTGGAAAATGAGCGCGATGGCACCAAAATTTACCGCCATCGAATAAATACCCAGTTGCTCTAAGCTGGCCATTTCTTTCAGTACAAAACGGTCTACAGATGTGAATCCCCAATAGGCTAAGTTGCCGAATGCTAAAGGTAAGCCATATTGCAAAGCTTGGTTGGACAAATCTTTTGAGAAAGAAGATGTAATCGCTGATTTCAGTTCACCTTTCGTTTGATAAGCCAATATCATTACGGTCACGATTTGTGCTGCGGTATAAGAAAAGATCAAGCTTAATGTGTTTTTAGGTAAACCGAATGCAACCAGTATCAAAACAAAAGCAAGAATAAAAAATTTCGGTATCAGTTGGCTGACGGAAAAGGCAAAAGCTTTTTCCTGCATTCTCAAGATCAAAGATAAGAAGCGAGAAAATAAAGCAGTAGTCAGAAAGAGCAAAAATAGACCACCTAATACACCATCGCTTAAATCAAATACTAAGTCAGAAGGCCAAGTCGGGTTCCATAAGGCAATGGCAATGGAAGCAAGCGTGACCAATAAAAATGGCAAAGTCGCCAACGATTTAAATAAGCTGGCTTTGTTTTCAACTTCGTAATAATTGCGAATATAGGCGTGATCCAAGCCTAATCCCAATACCAAAATAATGAGACTGGATACCGTTTGCAGGAATACAATACGGCCAATGTCTTCTGCTGGGAAATACCAAGAAATCAGCGGCAAGGAAATCAAGCCAAAAGCCGCGCTGCCGATAGGGCCGAGTGCATAACCTAAAATTTTACGTGCATTCATATATTTGTTTCAGACGGCCTATAGGGTGGTTACAAGTGGGCGTTTGGGCAATGTTGAGATCAATCGACCATTTATTGATATTGTTTAGAAAGGTTTTCTTGGCGTATCTGAAAGATCAAATGCGCCAAGAAAACCGACTGGCTTGAGTAGCCAGTCAGCTTGTTGCAATTATGCTTTGATTACTTTAGGGTTCTTAACTGAGAATTTACCGCGAGTATCTACGATTAATTTGGCATGCTCGGTAATCATGGCGTAATCAAATTTATCGTGATCAGTTGTCAATACCACGCAATCGAATTGAGCAATATTCTCAGGGGTTAAAGTCTCGCTCTTCAAATCGAAGTAGTGATGGCCTGGAATATGTGGGAACTCAGGTACGTGTGGGTCAGAGTAAGCAACATTGGCGCCCAGCTTGGCCAAGCGGTCCATCACTTCTACTGATGGGCTTTCGCGCATGTCGTCCACGTTTTTCTTATAGGCAATACCCAAAATCAGGATTTTGCTGTCTTTGATTGAGCGGTTGTGCTCGTTCAAGCCCAAGCTTACTTTTTCGATAACATAGTCAGGCATATATGAGTTTACTTCGCCGGCCAGCTCGATAAAGCGGGTGTTTACACCGTATTCGCGTGCTTTCCAAGTCAGGTAGAATGGGTCAATTGGGATACAGTGACCACCCAAACCTGGGCCAGGATAGTAGGCAACGAAACCAAAAGGTTTGGTCGCCGCAGCTGCAATAACTTCATGAATGTCGATGTCCATTTTATCGGCGACAATTTTCATTTCGTTTACCAAACCGATGTTAACGGCACGGTGGATGTTTTCCAAAAGTTTAGTCAATTCAGCAGCTTTGGTTGAGCTTACAGGCACAACTTTATCAATAGCTGGCTCATACAAGGCTTTACCAACTTCCAAACAAGCTGGAGTATGGCCGCCGATTACTTTAGGAATCGTGCGGGTTTCGAAGTTAGGGTTACCCGGGTCTTCACGTTCTGGAGAGTAAACCAAGAATACGTTTTCGCCGACTTTCAGGCCGCCTTCTTCCACGCGTGGCAACAGTTCCTCTTCGGTGGTGCCAGGGTAGGTGGTTGATTCCAAAGACAATACTTGGCCTTCGCGTAAGTAAGGTTTAACCGCGTTGGTGGTGTCGATTACGTAACTCATGTCCGGTTCACGGTATTTGTTCAATGGTGTCGGTACACACAAGATCACGGCTTCTACTTCACCAATGCGTGAGAAATCTGTAGTCGCTTCAAACAAAGATTGGCTGGCGGCTGCAATTTTTTCAGAAGGGATGTGCTCGATGTAGCTTTCGCCTTTGTTCAATTTGTTGACTTTGGTTTCATCAATATCGAAGCCCAATACTTGGTAACCGATATCAACATAACGCAGCATCAGTGGCAGACCAACATAACCCAAACCGACAATACCGATTTTGGCGGTTTTGTCGGCAAACTTTTGAATAGTAATATTTTTCATGACTTTTCTCATGTGATTGATAGGAAACTCATCTTGCATGGCATTTGAACAGGCTGTTCAATCATGTCTGTGTGATTGCGGCATCATCACGGCTGACTGTAAAGCCGAATGACAGACAGCTTTTTTGTCTTTAGGTGAGTAATGAAGGCAATCATAAGCGTTTGTAAGAGTCGTCTCAAACAAAAAAGTTTTACCGTGAGAAAATACGGTTATACGGTAGTTTTATTACGGTTAAAAAATACTAATAGCATAGTGATGAAGAAAATATAGAAATAAGAAATAAGTATATGAAAAAATAAAGATTTAATTTAAAAATGAAAAAGGAATAATATAAAAATGAGAAGTGCTATCGTCTATTTACGTAAGATAAATACGAATATATTTACATTATTTAACAAATATATTTATTAATCTATTTACTTTAAAAATAAATTGTTTCAATTTTATTTTGATTAACGATAAGTAGAAGCAAAATAAAAGCACACTCATTAAAAGTATGCTTGTTATGGTTTGCACTAAATCGTGTCAGAGCGAACTAGTGTCCATTTAATATCACCATCCAATATTTCAACCGACTGGCTTTGCCAGTGTGGCTTCTGCTGCAAAATATCAGGCTGCTCATCAAAATTAAACAGCATTTTACTCGGATTGCCTAAGATTTTAGGCGATTGGTACAACACGATTTCATCCACTAAGTCAGCTTGTAAAAAACTGGTATTGAGTGTGGTGCCGGCTTCAATCATCAATTCGCCAATGCCTTTTTCGGCCAAGATGTTCAAAACCTGCTTTAAATCGAGGCGCTCGCCAATGCTTTCAGACGGCCTGACAATATCGATATGTGGGTAGGCCAAATAAGGCTGCCAACGTGTTTCATCCTCAATCAAAGTGATAATCAGGGTAGGGCTTTGGCCGTCTGAAACCAGATGGCTGTCTAAAGGTGTGCGCAATTGGCTGTCTAACACCACGCGGACGGGTTGGCGCAGGGTAGGGAATGCACGCACATTTAAGCGCGGATTGTCTGCCAGTACCGTGCCGATGCCGGTGAGTATAGCGCAGCTTTCAGCACGCACTTGCTGCACGTCGTTTCTTGCAGCCTCGCTGGTAATCCATTGGCTTTGGCCGTCTGAGAGCGCGGTTTTACCATCAAGACTGGCGGCGCATTTGAGCCGTACATAAGGTCGGTTGCGCTCGATGCGCGACAAAAAACCGCGGTTTAATTCGCGTGCTTCACGTTCCAGCAAGCCGCTTTCGGTTTGAATGCCTGCCGCGGTCAGCATGGCCAAACCTTTTCCGGCCACCAAAGGATTGGGGTCGGTCATGGCAGCGACCACACGTGTCACACCGCTTTCGATTAAGGCTTTGGCGCAAGGGGGCGTGCGGCCGTAATGGCTGCAGGGCTCAAGCGTTACATAGGCGGTTGCTCCTTGTGCCATGGCACCGGCCTGCCGTAAGGCATGTACTTCGGCATGCGGTTCGCCTGCTTTGACATGGTAGCCTTGGCCGACAATCTGCCCGCCGTGTGCAATGACGCAGCCGACGCGGGGATTGGGGGAAGTGGAAAAACGCCCCAGCCGGGCAAGGGCAAGGGCGTTTTGCATCATCTGGATATCGGTGTTGCTGAACATTTCAGACGGCCTTTATTTGATTAAATTGACGTCTTTTAAGACGAAAGCCAGTTGCTCGGTAGAAGCGGTAGTCGAACTGGCGCATACGGTATAAATGTTGGTTTCGTGAATGGCAATGCAGTTTTCAGAGAGCGTGTTGCCGTCTTCAGTGGGTTGGCTGAAACGGTAGTTCATGCGGTTGTCAGTCGCAATGCCCACGCGCATATTATCCATGCCCTTAGCAGATTGAAGGGTTTCTTTTAAATGGGTGAAATAAGCTTTGGCATCGGTTTTGGCTTTGCCCAAGTTGGCGGTATAGAGCGTGATGCCGGAAGCATTGTCGCGTTGTAGCAAGGTCAGCTCATCAGCCGAAATGCCTTCGGGATGTAAATTCTGATCGTCAATCACATCGGTAAATTGAGTATTTTCAATCATGATGCGAATTTTACTGTCTTTGCTGTTCAGCTCTTGCACGGTGTTTTCTTTTACTATCGGCGCAGACGCGGCGGAAGCTGCTGAGGCCGCCGAAGCGATTGGTTCGGAAGCAGCGGCTGGGGCAGGCGTTTCGCTGACTTTATTGCACGCACTCAGCAATAGTAAAACAAGGATAGACAGTAAAAATTTTGTATTCATGTTGATGACTCATTGTCTTCTCATGGTCAAATGGTTTCAGATGGCCTTATTCAGCTTGCTGGGATTGTGGCAAGGTAGCAATTGCTTGGGTAAATTCCGAAACATCATTAAAACTTTTATAAACCGAAGCGAAGCGAACATAGGCCACTTGGTCGATTTTGGCCAATTCTTCCATCGCCATTTCTCCGACCAGTTGTGATGGCACTTCTTTTTTGCCCAGTTGATACAGGCGCTGCTCAATTAGGGCAACGGTTTCGTCGATTTTTTCTGGAGTAACAGGGCGTTTGTGCAGGGCGCGGGAAAGGCTGGTGTGAAGCTTGTGCGGGTTGAAGTTGACGCGGCTGCCATTGGTTTTCAACACTTGTGGCATACGCATTTCAACCGTTTCAAAGGTGCTGAAGCGTTGTCCGCAAGACACGCAGCGGCGACGGCGGCGGATGCTGTTGGTTTCTTCCAGCAGGCGCGAGTCGGTAACCTGTGTGTTGGCGTGTTGGCAAAACGGACATTTCATATGCAGCTAAATCGTTTGTTTGTAAATAGATATTGTAACTGATAGCCGCATATCCGTATAGCGGAAAAGAATAGCAGAGGCCGTCTGAAACGTTTCAGACGGCCTTTGTCAATCAAACAATTTTAGCAAGACACGCCGACAGCACGCGCCAGCGCCAAACCTTCTTCAACGCTCATGTAAATAGCGGTATGCGGTTTGTCGGAGTGGACAATATCGCCTTGGTGGAACATCACCAATTCATTCACCGCCAATTGGTGCCAAGTTTCGTCGCGGGTCAACGGTAGCGTAGCGATAACGGCAACTTTATCGTTGGGCGTGGTCACTTCGGCAAAATCGACCATCACATCATCATCTAATAAACGGGCTTGACCAAACGGTGCTTTGCGCACGATGTAGTGCAACAAAGTGCTGGCATGGGCAAACAGGTAATCGCCGTTAGACATCACAAAATTAAACAAGCCATAGGTGCGAATCTCGTGGGTTAACTCGCTGATGGCGGCAAACAAAGTGGCTTCATCAGGTTTTTCGCTAAATTGCTGACGTAAGCGGTTGAGAATATAGCAAAAGGCACGTTCTGAATCGGTGCAGCCGACAGCGCGGTAAAAATTGCTTTGTTCCGGTGCAAAATCAATCAGATGACCATTATGGGCAAACAGCCAATATTCGCCCCACATTTCACGCACAAACGGATGCGTATTGGCGAGCGAAGTTTGGCCTTGGGAGGCTTTGCGGATGTGTGCGATGACATTTTCTGATTTGATAGGATAATCGCGCACCAAATCAGCCACAGGGGAATTGGCACTCGGTTTGTCGTCATGAAACAGGCGGATGCCTTTGCCTTCGAAAAAGCCGATGCCAAAACCATCTGCGTGGTGGTCGGTGAGGCCGCCACGCCGTCTGAAACCTTCAAACGAAAACGTGATGTCGGTAGGGGTGTTGCAGTTCATGCCGAGCAGTTGGCACATGGGCAAAGCCTTTATGAATGTGAGAGCGAGACATTAGATTATGGTATATCAGACCAGGGATTTCAATAGCTTTGTGGTGCTATGGTTAGCGTGAATCGGAATATGGCTTGAGGCCGTCTGAAAGGGTTGAACAGTTCAATCTTTCAGACGGCCTTTTTCATCATTCAATCTCGCTTACAAATAAGGCTGTAATGTGCGCTCAAGAATGGCCATATCGGTGATTTCGGTAATATTGGCTTCGCCTAGCCGGTTTAAACCGATAAAACGCATCACGCCGCTGCTGACTTTTTTGTCGTGGCTCATGTGCTCAATCCATTTTTCAAAGGCAAACTGCGGCGGAGCGGCAGGCAGCTTGGCAGCTTCCAGTAAAGCAGCGATGCGTTGGGTATCGGCAGTGGTGGTTTTGCCCAGCTGTTCTGATAAGCGGGCGGCTAAGACGGTGCCGGCGGCGACGGCTTCACCGTGTAACCAAACGCCGTAGCCCATTTCGGCTTCAATCGCATGGCCGAAAGTGTGGCCTAGATTGAGCCATGCGCGGATGCCTTGTTCGGTTTCATCTTGTGCCACGATGTCTGCTTTCATTTTGCAGCAATGATAAACCGCTTGCGCCAGTTTTTCTGGATGTTGCGCCATTAAATCGGACATATTTTGCTCTAACCAAGCGAAGAAATCGGCATCGCCCAGCGCACCGTATTTCACCACTTCAGCCATACCGGCAGACAATTCGCGCTGCGGCAAGGTTTGCAGCGTGCTTAGATCGGCGAGTACGGCTTGCGGCTGGTAAAAGGCGCCAATCATGTTTTTACCCAAGGGGTGGTTGATGGCTGTTTTACCGCCGACGGAAGAATCCACTTGGCTTAACAAGGTGGTCGGTACTTGAATAAACGGTGCACCGCGTTGGTAAGTGGCTGCAGCGAAACCAACCATATCGCCAATCACGCCGCCACCCAGTGCGATTAAGGTAGTTTTGCGTTCGGCACGGTTTTGCATCAGACCATCAAAAATCAGGTTTAGGGTTTGCCAGTTTTTGTGTTCTTCGCCATCGGGGAGAATAATGCTGAAATGCGCGATGCCAAGTTTGTCTAAGGCCGTCTGAAAGCTTTTTAAATACAGCGGAGCAATGGTTTCATTGGTGATGATGGCAGCTTTTTTGGTTAAATAAGGCTGCAACAGTTCATCAGCTTGCTCCAGTAGATTTTGGCCGATAAAAATCGGGTATTGATGAGAAGGGGTTTGAACGCTTAGGGTATGCATGATGATTCCTACGATGTGTCGGTTGACGAGAAAGGCCGTCTGAAAGCATGAGGAAACCTGTTTCAGACGGCCTTTGCCGTAATATATGTCTAAAATAGAAATAATACAGCGTTGTTCGCGCTTATGTATTTAGCTGCATAGGGCGTCACTGTTGTCTTGTCTTATTTCTATGTTAAACGACTAGAATTGCCATCTGTGTTAACCGGCTGCAGGGCATTGAGTAGGCGGTTGACCGTTTTTTGATAATGTTCTGATTCAATGACTAGATGGGCGGTCTCGCGGTAAATGCTGTCGCGAATATCGTATAGCTCTTGCAGCTTGGTCAACGGGTCTTCAACTTGTAACAAGGGGCGGTTGGTATCGTAGCGGGTACGTTCCAACAGAATTTCCGGGCGGGTGTGCAGATAAATAACAGTGCCGTGTTCTCTTAAGCATTTGCGGTTTTCTTCGCGCAAAGGCGCGCCGCCGCCGGTAGATAAAACGATATTTTCTAAGGCGCACAGCTTTTTGAGCATATTGCTTTCACGGTCACGAAAACCTTGTTCGCCTTCCATTTCAAAAATAGTCGGAATAGAGACACCGGAAGCCACGCAGATTTCATGGTCGCTGTCGTAAAAAGGGCGGTCGAGCATTTGGGCGATGTGTTTGCCCAAAGTGGTTTTGCCGGCGCCCATCAGCCCGATAAAAATTAAGTTGCCGTTGATTTTTTCCATAATAGCGGCATTCTATACGAAATTGGCAGGAAAATGTTTTATCTTGAATGTTTCTCATTTTTTACGCAAGGAAATATTAAAACGGGCATACATTTGAGAATATGTATGCCCGTTTGGCAGGATTAGTAGCGCAAGTTGTTGCCTACGCTATCCATGATGCGCGGCGTGATGAAAACCAGCAATTCACGGCGCGCTTCATTGCGGCTGCGAGATTTGAACAAATTGCCCACTACCGGAATGTCACCCAATAAAGGTACTTTGTTGACCGTATTGGAATTTTCTTCCTCGTAAATACCGCCCACAATCAAGGTACCTCCATCTTCCACCATGGCTTGTGTGTTCAGACTCTTGGTGCTGATACACATGGTGCTCAATGAATCTACAGTACAGTTTTGCGGTGTATCTTTATTGATTTTCACCGTCATGATGATTTGGCCATCAGGCGTAATATTCGGCGTTACCGTCAAGCCCAATACCGCTTTTTTGAACGATACCGAAGTAGCGCCGCTCGAAGTCGCTTCTTGGTAAGGAATTTCTGTACCCGATTCGATGGTCGCTTCTTTGCGGTCTTGTGTCAGTACGCGCGGATTGGAAATAGTTTTGCTCTTGTTTTGACCTTCAGCAGCGGCCAATTCCAAGCCCAATGCGCCGGAAGCAAATGAGCGAACCAGGGCAATTGAAGTAGTTGCTGCATTGGTGGTTGGTAGGCTGATATTTGGGCTCATTTCCAAAGCGGTTAAGGTTGGAATAGTGGTAGAGCCGCTTAAAATCGCATTGGCAGCAGCGACATTGTTATTGTAAGCAGTCCCCGTATTCTTCACAGCATTTGACCAGCTTGAGCCCCAAGTATTACGGCCTTTCACGCCGGTATAGCCAAATTTCACACCCAAATCGCGTGAGAAGCCTTCATCTGCTTCTACAATTCGTGCTTCAACCATCACTTGGCGTGTCGGTACATCCAGCTCGTTAATCAGCTTGCGGAATTTCTCAATCACGCTGTGATTATCCGTAATAATCAAGGTATTGGTGGCAGGGTCAATCAAGGCGCTGCCGCGGTTGCTCAATAAGGTGTTACGGTTATTGTTGCTATTATTTGTGCTGCCGTTTTCTTCAATACGCAGAATTTTGCGGAATTCTTCAACGTTTTTGTATTTCAATTGGAAGGTTTGTGACAACAATGGGCCTAATTCGGCAATCTCTTTTTCCGCTTGCAAGAATGCTTTATCTTTAGCCAACAATTCATCGCGCGGAGCGATATTGATGATATTACCTTGGCGACGCATGTCTAAATTACGCGCCTGCATCACCAAATCCAATGCTTGATCCCAAGGCACGTCTTTTAACGACAAAGTCATTTTGCCGTTAACCGTATCGCTGGCCACGATATTCATGCCTGATTCTTTAGACAAAATCTGCAAAATAGTGCGAACTTCTACATCTTGGAAATCTAAAGAGATTTTGCGGCCGTTGAAAGATTTGTTGGCATTATTGCGTAAGCCACGGCTTTCAGTCGTAGCAGCTTTTGGCACAATTTCAAAAGTATGACGACCAGCAGCAGATTGGGTGCTGATGTCCCAGTTGCCTTTGGTGCGGATAATCAATTGTGTTGCATTACCAATGCGTTTTAACGTTACGTTTTGCACCGGTGTATTGAAATCGCCTACATCTAAATTGCGTTGCGCTTGAGTGGGCAGGGGGTGATTTTTTAAGGTAATTACCACACGGTCACGCTCTTGCTTCACATCAGGGCTGCCGGAGAAGGTAGGGGCGGATAATTCTACAACACCAGAGTTACGCGAACCTTTGCGGAAATCAACATTGGCACTGGTGGCGACTTGGCTGGCTTGAGTAGCACGTGCTGCGGCAGGAGTAGGGGCAGGTGCGGGAGCCGAATAAGAGGCTGCTGGTGCAGCTACATTTTGATCAGAGGCTTCGCTGACATAAACCCATACTTCGTCACCACGGATTTCGGTGTTGTATTGACCAGTTTTGTTCAAGCCTAACAAAATGCGGGCGCGATCGTTATTCTGAGCCGCGGTAATTTGGGTTAATAAAGGGTCTGAATATTCCAATACCGGTTGCGATAATTGAATATTGGTATTGGCAAAATCCAAGGCGATGCGTGCAGGTGTAGAAGTCACAAAGCCGGTGGGGCTGGTAATGTCGCGATCAAAACGGATTTTGATAATTTTTTGATTATCAGGCAAAGTCGATACGTTGATATCGGTAATATTGCCGGCAAAGGCCGTCTGAACAGCCATTGCCATACTCAGAGCAGCAAAGAGTTTTGTCATGCGGTTGATTTTCATAAAGTGAGACCCCTTAATTAATTTGTAACAAGCGCAGCATTTTCGCCGACAGGTGCAGATTGTTGTGCTGTAGGTGTAGCGGTTTGTGGCAGGTTGCTGCTGTCCGATTGGCTGCTTAAAGGTAATTCGGCTGTGCGGTAAATCCAGTTGCCGTAGCTGTCTTCAACCATTTCGGTAATGATGATTTTATCTTCAGTAATCCGTTGGATTTTACCGTAATTTTGTCCAATGTAATTACCCGGTACAACGGTGTAAACGTGATTTTCAGCTTGGATGAAGCCGGAAATACGGTTGCCGCTGCGCAAGCTGCCCACATAGCGAAGATTTTCTAAGCTGAAGGCCTCCAAAGTCTCTTTGGTGCGGCGCAGGTTAGGTGCATTGCTGCCGGTTCGTACAGTCAAATTTTGCAAGCGTCGAGAATCGAATGCGTTCGGACCGGAGTAGCTTGGCGGAATATACGCTTTAGGCGGCGTCACAGTCGGTTCTTCAAACGGAATAATGTGTTTCTTGGCATCAGCGCGGGTTTGCGTCATCCATTGACTTAAATCATCATAAGTCGGGGTGCATGCCGCAAGGCTGAAAACGCCTAGGAGTAAGATAGTATTTTTCATGATTTCCCTATGTTACTTTTTCTATTCCTGTGGCTTACCGGAATCGCCGTTTTGTTTGGCTTCTTCGGCTGCTTGTTGTTCGGCGGCAACTTCTTCGGCAGGGCGTGCTTTATAGGTGGTCGCTGTTGCGCTCAGAGTGAGTAAGTCACCTTTACCATCTTTGCTGTTTTTGTCTTCCGTTGATTGTGTGATTTTCAAGGATTCCAAAGTAATAATGCGTGAAAGCTCGCCGACATCACGGGTAAACTGGCTGATTTGGTTGTATTTGCCGGTAATCGCAATTTCATAAGGCAGCTTTTCAATAGGGCCATCAGGTACTGATGGTTGTGGCAACACGCTGTCTAAGCGCAAACCGTTGGTTGAGCCGGCCTGATGCAATTCTTGAATCAGCGTTGGAATCTCGGCATCAGTCGGCAATTGTTTGAGCAATACATTGAATGCTGAGCGAATCGATGTTAATTCAGCTTGCAGATTATTCAGGCTAGCAGCCTCAATACTTTTTTTGGTGTAAGTCTCCTTGAGCTTAACTTCGGTTTCTTCATGTTGTGCCAATGTTTCTAATTGACCTTTGAATAAAGCAAAGTAGCCAATCACCAAAATGGCTAAAATCACCAATGCCGCCAAAAACAGCTTGGCAGGTGTGCTGAGCAAGTAAAGGTTTTGAACATCAATGTCTTTTAATTTCTTTGCGGCCATTTATTTTGCCTCCTGTACAGGTGTCGTCTGAAGCGTAGCTTCCGAAGCGGTAAGGTTGGCCACAGGAGCGTTGTTTTGAGTCAGTAAGACACGCAAAGTAAATTCTTGATAGTTTTCTACTTTTTCAATGCTTAACAGTTCGGGCTGGGAGAATACACCTGTGCTTGGCAATGCGCGCATAAATACGGCGATTTTGTTGTCGCTGATAGCGCGGCCGGTTACTTTGTAGGTGGTCGGATTTTCAGCTTCCAAAGCAGTCAGGTAGGTATTGTCAGGCGTCAAAACATTCAGCGTATCAATAATATATGCCGCTTGCGAGCGGTTTTCTTGCAATTCTTCAACCTTGATTTTCTTAGCTAAGAAATTTTCTTTTTCTGCTTGCAGCTTTTTGATTTCGCCCAAATCGTCATCCAGTTTTTTGATTTCCGACTCAAGGAATGCATTGCGACCTTGTTGGCTATCGATGGCGCTATTAATACTCAGATAGGTCAATGCCGATAAGCCCAAGCCAATCAGCAAGGCAGTCAGCATTAATATTTTGAACTGTTGCTTTTTACGTTGTCTAATCTCTTCCCGATAAGGAAGCAGGTTGATTTTAATAAGTTCAATCATATTACAATCCCCTTAAAGCTAATCCGAAAGCCATGGTTAATGATGGCGCATCTATTTGTAATTGTGGTAAATCTACTTTGCTGCTTCGTTCAGTGTAGGTTACTGGATGAACGCATTGGGTCGGCGTATTGGTTTGCGAGAAAATGCTTTCCGCCAAACCGTTTTGCTGAGAAGGTGCGCCTGTGAGCAAAATGTGTTTGACGTTAGAGAAAGTCTCCGTGTTTTGCGTGGTGTAGTAAAACTGCAAGACACGTTGCACTTCTTGCGCAACCTGCACGTTGAAACGGTCGGCAATTTGGGTTTGGTAATCTGAAGGCTGGGTTGCCGCTACCATCATTTGCGCCGCTTTTTCTTCGGTAACCTGATAAGTGCGCTGGATTAATTGATTTAATTGTTCGGCGCTGACCGGTGTTTCTTGTTTGTAGAGGATTTGACCGTTTTGCATAATCAGCGCATACATTTGTGTGGCATAGATGCCGAATACGGCGATTTTTTCATTGGTCAATTCAGGCGCATGGTGGTTGATCCAATAGGCATAAGCATTGCGCTGTGCCAATAAATCCAAATCCATGGCAGACAAATCCATGCCCGCATTTTCAAACATCTCAATGCGTGGTTCGATGTCGTCTTTGCGAGAGGCTACCAGCAGCATGTGCTGACCGGCAGGGGAAACGGAAGTACCGGTTACTTGGTAATCGTAGTTCATCTCTTCAACCGGACCGATTTGGGACACTTCGGATTCAGCAAAATCTTCCAAATCTAAATCAGTGTGTTTCGGGTTGTGGATAATTTGTTCTACGGTTGCAGTGCTTTGCGGAATGGCGGCAACGAAATTTTTGCAAGAGGTGCGTAACTGGGTGTAGCTATGTTGCAAATAAGTAACAAGTTGTTCGTAGTCTTGAATTTTGTTACCTTTAACAATATTCTTAGGCAGTTTGGTGATAACGTATTTTTCCAACTGAATTTGGTTTAAACTACGTCCTGACAGCTGAACCATCTTGATGGCATGTTGGCTGATGTCTATGCCGATAGCTGCACGGTTGCTCAACCCGCTTGGTGTTTTATTGGTTTTTGTAGTTGTATTTTTAGTGCTTTTTGATAAGCGCATAATATGACTTCCCTGTATCATTACGAAGTGAGTAACAGTTTCGATATCCGTGAGGGATTCTTTTCTTTGCACGCTGGTAACTGTGTTTTATAGAAACCGTTAGCTATTTTACTTTATTTAATGCCTCTGATGGCAAAATATTAATTGGTCATGATTAAAAAGATTATAACTACTTGTATTGGGCTGCTCCTCGGATTGGTGCTTTTTGGTATTGGGCTGGTTGCCATAGCAATTTTGGTTACTTATCCGAAACTCCCTTCGCTGGATACTTTACAACACTACCAACCGAAAATGCCGCTTACGGTTTATTCTTCAGACGGCGAAGTGATTGGTTTATATGGAGAAGAGCGTCGTGAGTTTACAAAAATTGAAGATTTTCCTAAGGTTCTTAAAGATGCCGTGGTTGCGGCGGAAGATAAGCGCTTTTATGAACACTGGGGGGTGGATGTTATCGGTGTCGCGCGTGCAGTTGTCGGTAACTTAGTAGCAGGCGGCGTTCAATCCGGTGCCAGTACCATTACTCAGCAAGTTGCCAAAAACTTCTATTTGAGCAGCGAGCGTACCTTTACCCGTAAATTCAATGAAGCATTGCTCGCCTATAAAATTGAACAATCATTGAGTAAAGATCAGATTTTGGAATTGTATTTCAACCAAATCTATTTGGGTCAACGTTCCTATGGTTTTACTTCGGCAGCGCAAATCTATTTCAACAAAAGTGTGAAAGATTTGTCTTTGGCCGAGGCGACTATGCTGGCTGGTTTGCCTAAAGCACCTTCGGCGTACAATCCGATTGTGAATCCGGAGCGTGCCAAAATCCGACAGGCGTATATTTTGAACAATATGCTTGAAGAGGGCATGATTACCACGCAGCAGCGCGATAAAGCATTGAGAGAAGAGCTGCATTATGAGCGCTTTGTTCAGAAAATCGATCAAAGTGCGCTTTATGTGGCCGAGATGGTACGTCAAGAGTTATACGAGAAATATGGTGAAGACGCCTACACCCAAGGCTTTAAGGTATATACCACGGTCAGCACTGACCATCAGAAAGCGGCAACTGCTGCGCTGCGTCGTACTTTGCGTAACTTCGATCGCGGTAGCAGCTATCGTGGGGCAGAAAATTTTATTGATTTATCCAAAGTCGATGATGTGGAAGATGCGGTTAGCCAACATCTTTCAACCCTCTATACCGTAGATGGTATGGTGCCGGCGGTTGTATTGGATACGACTAAGAAAAGCATTCAGATTCAATTGCCGAGCGGCCGTAAAGCAACATTAAATAGCGGTGCATTAGGTTTTGCTGCACGTGCAGTAGAAAATAAGAAAATGGGTGACGACCGCATTCGTCGTGGTTCGATTATCCGTGTGAAAGGTAGTGGTGACAGCTGGCGAGTGGTTCAGGAGCCATTGTTGCAAGGTGCGCTGGTGTCGTTGGATGCTAAAACCGGTGCAGTACGCGCGTTGGTGGGTGGTTATGATTACCACAGTAAAACGTTTAACCGAGCAACTCAGGCCATGCGTCAACCGGGCTCAGCGTTTAAACCATTCGTGTATTCGGCTGCGTTGGCCAAAGGCATGACTGCTTCGACTCAGATTAACGATGCACCGATTTCCTTGCCGGGTAAAGGCCCTAATGGCACGACTTGGACACCTAAAAACTCAGACGGTCGCTATTCAGGCTATATTACTTTGCGCCAAGCGTTGACTGCTTCAAAAAATATGGTGTCTATCCGTATTTTGATGTCGATTGGTGTGAACTATGCGCAACAGTATATCCAGCGTTTTGGCTTTAAGCCGTCTGAAATTCCACCGATTTTGTCGATGTCTTTGGGTACGGGTGAAACCACACCGTTGCGCATGGCAGAAGGTTATGCTGTATTTGCCAATGGCGGTTACCGCGTATCGGCGCATGTGATTGACAAGATTTACGATAGCCAAGGCCGTTTGCGTGCGCAAATGCAGCCGTTGGTGGCCGGAGAAAATGCGCCACAGGCAATTGATCCGCGTAATGCGTATATCATGTATAAAATTATGCAGGATGTGGTGCGTTCCGGTACGGCGCGCAGTGCAAATGCTTTAGGTCGTTCGGATATTGCTGGCAAAACCGGTACGACTAACGACAATAAAGATGCATGGTTTATCGGCTTCAATCCGAGTGTGGTTACGGCGGTATATATCGGTTTTGACAAACCGAAGAGCATGGGACGTGCAGGCTATGGCGGTACAATTGCTGTGCCGGTATGGGTTGAGTACATGCGCTTTGCACTGAAAGGTACGAAAGCAACAGGCATGAAATCCCCGGAAGGAATGGTCACTAAAAACGGTGAATATTACATGCGGGAGCGTCAGGTAACCAGCAGTGATTTGTCGCTGGATAATAGAGGCAGCGTACCGCGTAATAATGCTGCGCCACGACGTGCTAGTCCTAGTGCTGCCGAAACGCGGAGACAAACGAATGAAGCAACACCGTCCGAGCCGGTAGAAAAGCCTTTGCCACCTACCAGTAGTCATGATGGCGGCAACAAACAGTTGGATTCGTTGTTTTGATGATGTGAAAGGCCGTCTGAAACGTTTCAGACGGCCTTGTTTTTATTATTTGCCCGTGATTTGCGGTTTATCAATACCGCATGGGCTACACTTGGTTACAATATTTTAATCGTTTGATTGCATTCCGGCTATTTCTGCATGATGATGGGCAAACCATTCGCCAACAACTTGATTTACTTCCTCAATGCCTTGTTTTTTTAAGCTGGAAAAGAGTTGAATGCTGATGCGTTGGCGCTCCATGTAAGGTTTGAGCGATTTTTTTACCACACCCAGCGTTTTAATTTGGTCGTTTTTGGAGAGTTTGTCGGCTTTTGACAACAGAATATGCACCGGTCGGCCGGTAATATGGAAAAAGTCCAACATCTGAATATCCAAGGCTTTTAACGGATGGCGGGCATCCATAATCAGTACTAAACCAATGAGCTGATGGCGGGTCTGTAAATAGTCCCCTAAGAGTTTCACCCAGTGCGCACGGATGGCTTCCGGTACTTGTGCATAGCCGTAGCCGGGTAGGTCGACCATGAAGTTGCCGTTGGTCAGCTCAAAGAAATTGATGTGTTGCGTGCGGCCGGGGGTTTTGGAAACATAAGCCAAGCGCACATGATTGGTAAGTGTGTTAATCGCGCTGGATTTGCCCGCATTACTGCGTCCGACAAAGGCGATTTCGGCCGGTGTGTCGGGTAAATCTTTCAAATGATTAACGGTGGTGAAGAATTTTGCGTTTTGGAAGAGATTCATAGTAGTAATTTAATGTAAATTTAGTATAGAATACCATGTTTATAGAATCATCGGTTTTAATCCGGTAAAAATATATCCGGTATTTGAGTATAAAAAAGGCATTGTTTCGCTACGCAATGCTGTAATCAGGAGCACTCCATGAAACGATTCACTTTATTGGCTTTAGCCTTGGCAGCTGGTGCGGTAACGGCTGCGCCAAAAGCCGATGTGGCAAAAGGCAAAGAAATTGCAAACAACGTTTGTGCGGCGTGTCACGCTGCCGACGGTAACAGTGGTATTGCCATGTATCCGAAAGTATCTGCCCAACACGAGGCTTATATTTTCCAACAAACGATGGATATTAAAGAAGGCAAACGTATCCACGGTTCTGCTGCGGCGATGAAACCTTTGGTGATGGGTTTGTCTGAGCAAGACATCCGCGATGTGTCTGCTTTCTATGCTAAGCAACAAGCCAAACCGGGTGAAACCAATCCAAAAGAAAATGCGGAATTGGGTGCGAAAATTTTCCGTGGCGGTATTGCGGATAAGAAAGTACCGGCTTGTATGTCATGCCACGGCCCGAGCGGTGCAGGTATGCCGGGCGGTGGTGCCGATATTATCGCCTATCCGCGCATTGGTGGTCAGCACAAAGCCTATATCGTGGCACAAATGCAGGCTTACCAATCTGGTCAGCGTGAAAACGCGATGATGCAGGATATTGCCAAACGCATGTCGGCTGAAGAATTGGAAGCAGTAGGTAACTTCATTCAAGGTCTGCATTAATTTGCACGATTACGCGATTGCATAATAAGGCCGTCTGAAAGAATTTGATTTCAGACGGCCTCAAGCACATACGGTAACAAATCATTTAAAATAATTATCAATATTTTCTGATTAATTGAATCAGGTGATTATACTGTATTTTTAAAGTTGTTGTATAGAATCTACATTTTATGAGCACTACTTCAAAACCCGTTCCGTTTATCCGTCGGCCATGGTTTGCTTTTTTAAGCTCCATGCGCTTTGCCGTTGCCCTGTTGAGCTTATTGGGTGTGGCTTCGATTATCGGAACGGTGTTGCAGCAAAATCAGCCGCAAGTGAACTATGTGGTGAAATTTGGTCCGTTTTGGTCGCAGATTTTCGGCTTCTTGGGCTTGTACGATGTGTATGCCTCGCTTTGGTTTGTCATCATCATGCTGTTTTTGGTGATTTCAACCAGCTTGTGTCTGATTCGCAATGTGCCGCCGTTTTTGCGTGAGATTAAATCCTTTCGTGAAAATGCCAAAGAGAAATCACTGGCAGCCATGCGCCATTCTACAGAGTTGCCGCAAAATATTTCACCTGACGTGGCGCAGCGCTATTTGGAAGTGCAGGGCTTTTCGGCCAAAACCGTGCAGCGTGATGACGGCTCGGTGTTGGTGGCAGCTAAAAAAGGCGCGATGAACAAATGGGGCTATATTTTTGCCCACGTTGCGCTGATTGTGATTTGTATCGGTGGCTTGATTGACAGTAATTTGTTGCTCAAAGTCGGTATGCTCACCGGCCGTATTGTGCCGGACAACAACGCCATGTACGCCAAAGATTTTAAGCCGGAAAGCGTGTTGAGTACCGCTAATCCGTCCTTCCGCGGCAACGTCAACATCAACGAAGGGCAGAGCGCCGATGTGGTGTTTGTGAGTGCGGATAGCGGCATGCTGGTGCAGGATTTGCCGTTTGAAGTGAAGCTGAAAAAATTCCACATCGATTTCTACGATACCGGCATGCCGAAAGACTTTGCCAGCGATTTGGAAGTGACTGACAAAGCTACCGGCGAAAAAATCGAGCAAACCATCCGCGTTAACCATCCGCTGACCTTACACGGCATCACCATTTACCAAGCCAGCTTTGCTGATGGCGGCTCGGATTTGAAATTTAAAGCGTGGAGCTTGAGCGATCCAAGTCGCCAATCGATTGAGCTGAAAGCCACGTCGATGCGCGATTTTCCGTTTAATATCGGCGATACCTCATACCGTTTGGAATTTGATCAGTTTACGGCCATGAACGTTGAAGACATGAGTAAGCCGTCTGAAAAAGCGGATGCCGGTTTGCAGGGCACGATTAACGATGTGCGCGCCGTATCGCAGGAAAACAAAAAATTCACCAACATCGGCCCATCGATTATCTACCGCTTGCGTGACAGCGCAGGACAGGCTGTTGAATACAAAAACTACATGCTGCCGATTAAGCAGGAAGAGGATTATTTCTTCATCACCGGCACGCGTGCAGGCTTGGCGCAACAATACCGCTGGCTGCGTATCCCGATGGATAAAAGCGGCAAAGTTGATACCTTTATGGCTTTGCGCGAGTTGCTGAAAGATGAAGCTGAGCGCAACAAAGTGGTGCAGCAGGCCACGCTTGGTGCGCCGTCTGAAATCAGTGAGCAGTTTAAGCAGGCAGCGACCAATACCTTGAGTATTTTTGCACAAGGTGGCTATTTGGCCTTGGATGAGTTTGTTACGAAAAACATTCCAAAAGAGCAGCAGGAAAAAATGCAGGGCTATTTCTATCAAATGCTGTTTGGCGTGATGAATGCTGCCGTTGATGAAACCCTGAAAAAATATAATTTACCCGCTTGGCCGCAAGATGAAGCGCGTAATCGTTTTGTGCTGCACAGCATGGATGCCTACACCGGTTTGACCGAATATCCGGCGCCGATGTTGCTGCAACTTGACGGCTATACCGAAGTGCGCTCATCAGGCTTGCAGATGACGCGTTCGCCGGGCGCATCATTGGTGTATTTAGGCTCGGTTTTGCTGGTGCTGGGCACGATTTTCATGTTCTACATTCGTGAAAAACGCGCATGGCTGCTGTTTTCAGACGGCCGCATCCGCTTTGCCATGTCATCAAGCCGTAACGAGCGCGATTTACAAAAAGAATTTCCGCAACACACCCAGCGTTTGCAACAGCTGGCGAAGGATTTAAACCATGACCACACAAAATAAAGCCGTGCCTGAACACGAGCTCTTAACACACAAATCATTCATGCGCAGCCTGAATGCCTTGGATTGGGGCTTTGCTTTAGTCATTGCCGCCATTGCCTATTTTGCGCAAACCCACGTCGGCCATCACATGGATATTTATGAGATGGTGATTTTATGGGCAAGCGCCGGTATTGCCGTGTTCTTGGGCTGGTTTTTCAAACCGATGCGTTGGTATATCGTGCTGTGTTTGGCCTTGGCTTATGCAGCAGTGAATTTGTACGCGGGCGACATCAAGAATGCAGACAGCTTCTTGCTGAAATATTTCCTAAGCAGCCAATCGGCGATTATGTGGCAATGCGCGTTTGTGTTTTTTGCGCTGTTTGCCTACATTGCCGGCGCAATTATTGCCAACCGCCAACATCAGGAAACCAATACCTTGCTCGGCATGGGCACAGTATTCGGCTGGATTTCTGCGGTGGCCGGCTTTACCGGTTTGTTGGTTCGCTGGCATGAAAGCTATTTGCTGCGTCCGGATGCCGGTCATATTCCGGTATCCAACCTGTATGAAGTGTTTATTTTATTCTTGGTGATTACCGGTTTGATGTATGTGTATTACGAAGGCCGTTTTGCCGTGCAGAAGCTGGGCGGGTTCGTCTATACCTTTATGGCGGTGGTGGTGTGTTTTGTGTTGTGGTACAGCATTTCGCGTGAAGCGCACACCATTCAGCCTTTGGTTCCAGCCTTGCAGTCGTGGTGGATGAAGATTCACGTTCCGGCCAACTTTATCGGCTACGGCGCATTCTGTATTGCCGCCATGTTGGGTGTGGCGGAACTGTGGTCGTTGCGCAGCGAAGAGAAGGGCAAGAAATCATGGTTGCCTGCTTCGCAAGTGATTGAAGAAATGATGTATAAAGCGATTGCTGTCGGTTTCTTGTTTTTCACCATCGCGACGATTCTCGGCGCTTTGTGGGCAGCAGATGCATGGGGTCGCTACTGGAGCTGGGACCCGAAAGAAACATGGGCGTTTATCGTGTGGTTGAATTACGCAGTTTGGTTGCATTTGCGCTTGGTAGCCGGTTGGCGTGGCCGTGTATTGGCATGGTGGGCGATTATCGGCTTGTTTGTCACTGCCTTTGCCTTTATCGGCGTGAACATGTTCTTGAGCGGTTTGCACTCTTACGGTACGCTGTAAATCTTATCGTAAAGGCCGTCTGAAACGGGATTGTTTCAGACGGCCTTTTTATCATTTTAAATGGATTCAATCCAATTAGTTTTTATCCAAGTCCAAATCGGCTTTGTATTCGATACGGCCATGGTCTTTGTCTTCAATCGATACGTCTAATTCATGGTTGCCGCGTTTGAATTTCAAATCGGCATCGTCGCGTTTGATTTCAGACTCAACCACTTTGAAGCCTTTGCGTTTAGCGTGGGCAATCACTTTTTTGGCCAAGGCTGGAATTGAAGTATGGCGTGAAGACAGCTCGGCTTCGTATTCAAATTCGCCATTGCCTTGACGGTCGGCTTTGATGGTTTTCGCGCCGGCAGGTTTGTAGATTTCAGACGGCACTGGTGCGGCAAACGCGCTGGCTGAAAACAGAGCCAAAATACCGGTCAACATCAAAGATTTGGTTTTATTCATGATAGATTCCTTTTCTTCAAGGGTATTAAATTTGTGATGTAGCGGATTGTAGCGCCGGCCTGAAAAAATCGGCAAGCGACTAAACCAGCTTTTACCTTAGCGGATTTTCTTACCATTTGGCTTACGACTCTTTGCAAAACCTGCGGAAACTTACGCAAATTGCTGCGCATAAATGAGTAAAAAACTAAGCTTTAAGCATAGTCTTCATCAATGTGCGCAGCAAGCAAGATTAAAATCGGCTAAAATACAGCATTATTTTTTCAGACGGCCTTAAGCTATGTTGGTATTGGGAATCGAATCTTCTTGTGATGAAACCGGTGTTGCCTTGTATGACACCGAACGCGGCTTGCTGGCGCATCATCTGCACACGCAAATGGCCATGCATGCCGAATATGGCGGCGTGGTGCCTGAATTGGCCAGCCGTGACCATATCCGCCGCGTGGTGCCGCTTACCGAAGGCGCGTTGCAGGAAGCCGGTGTCGGCTATGACGATATTGATGCGGTGGCTTTCACCCAAGGGCCGGGCTTGGGTGGGGCACTGTTGGCCGGTTCCAGCTATGCGAATGCCTTGGCCTTTGCACTCAATAAGCCGGTGATTCCGGTGCACCATTTGGAAGGGCATTTATTGTCGCCATTGCTGGCAGATGAAAAACCGGAATTTCCGTTTGTCGCCTTGTTGGTGTCGGGCGGCCACACGCAATTTATGGCGGTGCGCGGTATTGGCGATTACACGCTGCTGGGCGAAAGCGTGGATGACGCGGCGGGCGAAGCATTTGATAAAACCGCCAAGCTGCTGGGTTTGCCGTATCCGGGCGGGGCAAAATTGTCGGAGTTGGCCAAATTAGGCACGCCTGATGCGTTTACCTTTCCGCGCCCGATGCTGCATTCGCACGATTTGCAAATGAGCTTTTCCGGCTTGAAAACTGCCGTGTTGACTGCGGTGGAAAAAGTACGCGCGGAAACGGGCAGCGATGAGATTCCCGAGCAAACGCGCAACGATATTTGTCGCGCATTTCAAGATGCCGTGGTCGATGTGTTGATTGCCAAATCGAAAAAAGCCTTGCTGGATACCGGATTCAGCACCTTGGTGGTGGCCGGTGGTGTGGGGGCAAACTGGAAGCTGCGCGACGAATTCAGTCGCTTGAGTGTGACCATGCCGTCTGAAAAAGGCAAGCCGAAACCAAAACAAGAAGCGGTAAACGTGTTTTTCCCGCCGATGGCTTATTGCACCGATAACGGCGCGATGATTGCTTTTGCGGGCGCCATGCGTTTGCAGGACAGACAACAGGCTGCCGGTTTTAATGTGAAACCGCGCTGGCCGCTGTCGGATATTGTGAAAGCATGATGCTTTCACCTGATTGAACAAAAAGGCCGTCTGAAATCAAATTCTTTCAGACGGCCTTTCATGTATCTAAACCAATTTATTTTTGGTTTTTCTCAATAATTTCTTTCAGCTGTGGCATCGGGCTGTAACCACTTTGCGTGCGGCCGTTCGGGAACACGATGGTTGGTGTGCCGGTGAAGCCCAGTTGCTCGCCCAGAGACATGGTTTCGGCAACCGGATTGTCACAGGCTTTGGCGGCAGGCGGGGTTTTGCCTTCGCGCATCCATTCTGTCCATGCTTTGGTGGCGTTTGGTTGGCACCAGATGTTTTCCGCTTTGCGTTGTGCATCAGGGTGCAGGCTGGCGATTGGCATCATGAAGTTGTAAATGGTGATGTCGGTCATTTTGGCAAATTCGTGCTCTAAGCGTTTACAGAATGGGCAATCCGGGTCGCTGAACACGGCTACTTTTAATTTGCCGTTGCCACGCACTTCTTTAATCGCTTTGTCCAAAGGCAGGCTGTCGAAATCAAGCTTGTTCAATTCCGCCGCGCGCTCGTCGGTCAGGCTCTCGCGTGAGTTGACATCAATCAAATCGCCGACCAGCATGTAATCGCCTTTTGAGTCGGTGTAGATAATCTGATTGCCGCTCACAACCACTTCATACACGCCTTGCATCGGGGTTTCGCCCACGCTTATCACTTTTAATTCTTGCGCTTCATACACTTTTTCCAGCTTGGTTTTCAGTGATTCGGCTACGCTTTTATCGGCGGCTTTCGGTGCGGCAGCAGAAGCGGCTGCAGCAGGAGCGGAAGCGGCACCTTTATTGGTCACGGTGGTTTGGCCGCAGGCAACCAAAGGCAGCATGGCCAATGGCAGTAATGTGTTGATTAATTTCAATTTCATGTTGCTCTGAATGAGAATGTAAAAACCGCATTGTAGCAAAACTCGGCGCGCTATGCAGATAAGTTTATTGCTGTATCGCTTGCTGATAAAATGGCTTTTTTCAGGCCGTCTGAAACATCAGGCGCGCGAAACCCAAACTAATTGATTTGAATCATGATTTATCATCATATTGCCCTTAATGTGCCGCTTTCAGACGGCCTGCTGACTTATGCGCACCACGAAGCCTTGCCGGTTGGCACGCGCGTGGTGGTGCCGTTTCGCAACAAACCGCAAGTCGGCATGGTGTGGGCAAACGATGTCATGCCCGATATTGATGTGCGCAAGATTCAAAGTGTTCAGACGGCCTTTACCGACGAACCGCCGCTGCCGCAGGATTGGCGCGCATTGTTGGCGTTTACCGCGCGCTATTACCATTATCCGCTGGGGCAGGCCGTGTTCACCGCGTTGCCGCAAGGCTTGAAGGAAACCAAGCCTGTGGCCATGCCCGAGCCGCCGCTGTTTTACCGTTTAAACGAATCCGGCAGGGCGCAAACGCCGCCGCCCGAGCGCTTCCATAAAAAACGCGCCGTGTGGGAGGCTTTGCTTTCAGACGGCCTGACGCTATCCGTTTTAAAAAAAATCCACAGCCAAGCAGAAAAATTGTTAGACGAATGGGCGGAACAAGGCTGGATAGACACGTTTCATGCCGCCGCGCCCAAATTGATGCCATCTGAACACATATTAAACGCCGAGCAGCAACACGCTTCGCAGCAGATTCAGACGGCCTTTGGGCAGTTTCAGCCGTTTTTGCTCTACGGCATCACCGGCAGCGGCAAAACCGAAGTGTATTTCGATGCGATTGCCCAAGTGTTGGCGCAGGGCAAACAGGTGTTGTTTTTACTGCCCGAAATCAATTTGACGCCGCAGCTGTTGAAGCGCGTGCAAAACCGTTTTGCAGATGTGCTGACCGCCGTGCTACACAGCCAAACCGCCGCAGGAAAACGCACGCAGGATTATTTGCGCGCGATGTCGGGGCAGGCAAAGTTGGTGATCGGCACACGGCTGGCGGTGTTTACGCCGATGGGCGAAATCGGCCTAATTGTGGTCGATGAAGAACATGATTCGTCGTTCAAGCAAGACAACGAATTGCGCTACCATGCGCGTGATTTGGCGGTATGGCGGGCGAAACAGGCGGATTGTCCGATTGTGTTGGGCAGCGCGACACCGAGCTTGGAAAGCTGGCACAAGGCGCAGAGTGGTGCTTATCAGCTGCTCGAATTAACCGAACGCGCCCATACCGCCGCGCAGTTGCCGCAAGTGGAGATTTTGAACGTAGGCCGTCTGAAACTCGACAACGGCTTTTCGCCGCAAGCCTTGAAATTGCTTCAGCAAAATTTTGCAGCGGGCGGCATGTCGCTGGTGTATCTCAACCGCCGCGGCTTTTCACCGGCCTTGTTTTGCGGCGATTGCGGCCATACCTTCGGTTGCCCGAATTGTTCGGCCAAGATGGTGTTGCATCAACGCGCGCGGCAATTGCGCTGCCACCATTGCGACCACTGCGAGCCGGTGCCTTATAAATGCCCCGATTGCGGCAATCAGGATTTGACCGCCGTCGGCCACGGCACGCAGCGCGTGGAAGAAACGCTGCGAAATTTCTTGCCGCAAGCCAAAGTGGTGCGCGTGGATCGCGACAGCACCTCACACAAAGACGATTGGGCGGATTTGTACCAACGCATTGCTGCCGATGACGTGGATATTTTGGTCGGCACGCAAATGCTGGCGAAAGGGCACGATTTCGCGCGGCTGAATCTGGTGATTGTGCTGAATGCCGACGGCAGCTTATACAGCTCCGATTTCCGCGCCCCCGAGCGTTTGTTTGCCGAGCTGATGCAAGTATCCGGCCGAGCGGGGCGTGCCGACAAAGCAGGGCAGGTGTTGATACAGACGCAATTGCCCGACCATGCTGTATTTGCCGCTGTGAAGGCGCAGGATTACCGCCATTTTGCTGCCAACGAATTGAGCGAGCGCGAAATGTTTGCCATGCCGCCATTCGGTTTTCAGACGGCCATCCGCGCCGATGCGCCGAATGTGGCGCAGGCGATGGATTTTTTGAACGAGATGAAAGCCCTAGTTCAGCCCTTGCTGCAAGAGAGCGTGACCCAGTTCGGCCCTGCGCCCATGCTGATGGTGCGGCTGGCCGAGCGCGAACGGGCGCAGCTTTTTCTGGAATCGACTTCACGCAAGGATTTGCATCATGCGGTAAGTTTGTGGGTGCAGGTGTTGCAGCAAAACCGCGACCACAAAATCCGCTGGAGTGTGGATGTAGATGTGCAGGATATGTAGAAATAGTCTTTATAAATCAAAATAATACGGCCTTGCCGGCACCTTTAAACGACTATATTTTTAGATAAAACGAGGCCGTCTGAATCTTCAGACGGCCTCGTTTGCTTGATTCAATCCCATTCAAATCATCGGTGACCACACGCTTTCTTCTTTTAACAGGGTATCGACCGCTTCGGCAGTACTGACAAAAACCTTGCCGGAGAGACTTTTGATCATCACCGAATGCTGCAGCTTGTCTGCCAACGGGCCTTTGATGTCGGCAAAGTGCAGCGAAATTTGCTGTTTTTGCAAATCGTAATTAAGCGCGAGCAACATTTCTTGTGCGGTTAAGTCGATGTTATTCACAGCGGAAAGCATTAAAATCAAATGCTTGTAGTCGGGTTGCGTGGCTAGAGTGCGTTCCAAATAATGGCGGATGGGCTGGGCATTGCCGTAAAACATGCTTTCATCGATGCGCACAATCAGCAGGCTGCTGTATTGCGTGGTCGCGTAGCGCTTGATGTTGCGGAAGTGGCCGTCTGCCGTTTGACCGACAACGGTTAAATGCGGATGGCTCGATTGCCAAATCAAACCGGCAAACGACACCAAAATCCCCAACACCAAACCAATATTCAAACCAAATAGCAACACGCCGAAGCAGGCCGTCAGAAAGGCGGCGACATCGGTTTTGTCGCTGCGGACGGCGCGTTTGAGCGTGTCCCAATCCATCATGCTGAGAATCGCCACCATGATGTTGGCCGCCAACACGGCATAAGGCAAAGGCTCGAGATAATCGGTCAGCAGCAATAAAAAAGCTGCCATGACACCGACTGAAATGATGCTTGCCAACGGCGTTTGCGCACCGGCATCGACATTCACCGCCGTGCGCGAGAAGCCGCCGACCACGGGGAAACTTTGGAAAAACGCACCAATCATGTTTGCCCAGCCCAAGCCTTTTAATTCCTGATTGGTGTCGAAGGCTTCCTGCCGTTTGCGCGCGCAACTGGCGGCCACGGAATTGCTGGAAACGAAGGTAATCAGCGCAATCAAGGCGGCAGTGGGCAGCAGCTGGATGACTTGGTTCAACACATCATGCAGGCCGCCTGAAAATGGCAGCACAAAATGCGGCAGCTTGGTCGGCACATGCTCAATCACAGCGATACCGCGGTGTTGGAAATCCAGCAATAAGCTAAACACCACCGCCGCAATCATGATGATTAAAGGCAGCAGGCGCACGATAAATTGGGCGGTTTTCGGCGCGAGCCAATGCGTCAGCCAGCGGTTGAGATAATAGCGGTTGATGAAAAACAGGCCGAACGCCAGCGCACCGACCATCATTGTCGGCAAATGCAGTGTGTGAATGCGGTGGGTAAACGCCAAGGCGTAATCGATGATGGTGCTGCCGGAAAGATTAATACCGACTAAAAATTTGATTTGGCTGATAAAAACCAGAACCGATGCGCCGGTGACAAAACCGGCCGTGCCCCCTTGACTGATAAAGCGGGTAATCCAACCCAAGCGAAACAGCGAAGCCAACCACAATAATGCACCCATCAGCAAAGCCAAAAATCCGGCCAAGAGCGCATATTGCTCCGGCGGCAGATGTTGGTAGTTTTGCAGCGCATGGGCGGTCATGATGGCGGTCACGGCGACAGGCCCCACCGCATTGACATTGCTCGCACCAATCCACGCATACACCAATACCGGCACAATCGCGCTGTATAAACCATACACCGGCGGCAAGCCCGCCAGCGCGGCATAACCCAAGCTTTGCGGAATCACGATGATGCCGACAATCAGCCCGGCCATAATATCTTGGCTCAGACAGCGGCGGTCGTAGCGGCGCAGCCAATCAGGTAGAAAAGATAAAGGCATAGTGAATCTCAACAAAATCTAAGAATTTTTTATTTTATATATAATAAAAATATAATATAATGGTTTCGTGATGAAATCAATCAGGAGAAAAACATGACCATGCAGATAAAATCGTTTTTGGATCCCGACACCGAAACCTTCAGCCATATTTTGACTGACGAAGGCAGCAAGCTGTGTGCCGTTATCGATCCGGTATTGGATTTTGACCCTAAAGCCGGCCGTGTTTCTTATAATAATGCCGATAAACTGATTGATTTTGTGCGGCAAAACCAGCTGCAGCTTGAATATATCATCGAAACCCACGCCCATGCTGACCATTTATCGGCTGCGCCTTATCTAAAGCGCGAGTTGGGCGGGCGTTTGGTCATCGGCAAACACATCGAAAAAGTGCAGAAAGTATTCAAGCCCTTGTTTAATTTAGGCGATGATTTCAAAACCGATGCACGTCAATTCGATATTCTAACCGAAGAGGGCAGCGAACTGTGTTTAGGCAGCTTGCGCATCAAGGCGATCCATGTGCCGGGACATACCCCTGCCGACATGGCGTATCTGGTTTCAGACGGCCTGAAAACGGCGATGTTTGTCGGCGATACTTTGTTCGCACCCGATGTCGGCACCGCGCGTTGCGATTTTCCCAAAGGCAGCAGCAGCGATTTATATGATTCCATACAGCGTTTGCTGGCGTTGCCCGATGAAACCGAGCTGTATTTGTGCCATGATTATCCGCCGGAAGAACGAACGACACACATTGCCAAAATTACCGTGGGCGAACAAAAACGCAGTAATATTCATGTCAAACAAGGAACGGACAAAGCCGCATTTGTCAAAATGCGCGACGAGCGCGATGCCACATTGGCCATGCCGCGCCTGATTTTACCGTCGGTGCAGACCAATATTAATGCCGGCCAATTACCGCAACCGGAAGACAACGGCGTGCGCTATCTGAAAATTCCGCTGAATCAGTTGTAGCTTGTTCAGACGGCGTTTGGGATGGCCGTCTGAAACGCAAAGCCGCAGTGTAGAACATGCGGCTTTGCTGGGGATGCCGTCTGAAATGCTTTATGTGTTTCAGACGGCCTTGAGACCTTTGCAAAACCCTAGATTTGAGTACAGTTCAAAGTTGTAGCAGCGCAGAAAGCGCAGACATATCATGAAGATAGGCAAGCTTTCGAGCAGCGCACAACGAAGAAATGTGCCAAAGATGGGGATTTTGCAAAGGTCTCAACCTTTTTATGTAAACCAAGACTCAGGCCGTCTGAATGGCTTATAATATTGCCGTTTTACCCAAACCAATCTCTTGAAATCACAATGAAATTACGCGAAAGCCTTACTCTTTTCATGCTCACCGCCTTCTCGTTACCCGCTATGGCCTTAAACTTCGGAAAAATCCCTGCCGATGAAATTTCGGTGTATGTGCAGGATTTGGACACGGGCAAAGTGCAGATTGACCACCGTTCGGGCGTGTCGGTGAATCCGGCTTCCACCATGAAACTGGTGACCGCGTTTGCCGCGTTTCAAGCCTTGGGCAAGGATTATCGCTGGACGACCCACTTCAAAAGTGCGGCGCCTATTGTTGGTGACACGCTTAACGGCGATATTTATTGGGAAGGCAGCGGCGATCCGGTGCTCGATCAAGATGGTCTGATTGCTTTGCAGCAGCAATTGCGCGACCGCGGTATCCGTAATATTGCCGGACAACTGGTGCTCGACCGCAGCCTGTGGGGCGACATCAGAAACAGCAAGGAATTTGCCGCCGACGAAGCCGAGACCTACATGACGCCGCCCGACCCCAACCGCTTGGCGTATAAAGTGGTGGCGGTGAAGGGCGAACGCAGTCCTTTGGGTGATATTGTGTGGACGACCAATCCGCCGCTCCCTAATATCAAGCTCGACAATCAAACCACCATTGTCCCATCTGCTGCCGAATGCAAATCCATCAGCCACTACATGAGCGGACGATACAGCGGCGGCGCATTGATTATCAGCGGCAATGTGCCGGAAACCTGCTTGAGCGAGACTTTGTATGTGAACATGCTCACGTCGCAAGATTTTGCCCGCCGCAGTTTCATCAACCAATGGCGCGCTGCCGGGGGCACGATTTCAGACGGTCTAAAAGTCGCCGCCACGCCGTCTGAAGCCAAGACCTTAGCCAGCTTGCAATCCAAGCCTTTGAGTGAGATTTTGGCGGATATGAACAAGTTTTCCAATAATCTGATTGCGCGTTCGGTGTTTTTAAAACTGGGGCAAGACAAGGATTTACATGAAGCCTTGCATCGAGCTGATTCGGCGGTGAAGCTGGAATTGGGCATGGCGGGTGTGGATACCACCCATTTGGTGCTGGAAAACGGCTCGGGCTTGTCGCGCAAAGAACGCGTCACCGCGAAAATGATGGGGCAATTATTGGAACAAGCCTATTTCAGCCGCTATAAAGATGAGTTTATCAATACCTTACCAATTGCTGGTGTGGACGGCACGCTGAAAACGCGTTTGAAACAAGCCGGAGACAACCTGCGATTGAAAACCGGCACACTTAAAAATGTGCGTGCGTTGGCAGGCTATTGGCTGGGTGAGCAGCCCAAAGTCGTGGTGGTGGTGATCAACAGCCCGAATTCGGATGCTTATTTAAAAGATATGGATAGGCTGGTGTCGGAAATTGTTTTGCCCGGCGGCAAAAGCTGGGTGGCATTAGGTAACACTTGCGAAGTGCGGCAAGATGTTTGATTAGGTTGAATTTATATAACAAGCCGTCTGAAACCATGGGGTTTCAGACGGCCTGTTTGTTAATTTAAAAGCTTCACAAAGATTTCAGATTGCTTCTGTTGTTCAATTACTTTTTATTTCAAATGATTAGCTGAAAACTAGGAAGATAGTTTCATGTTGGGTGCAAAAATAAAGCAGGTTAATTATGTAGTAAATATTTGTTTTATTTATAAAATTGAATAGATTTTATTCGATTATCAAAAAAATCATGGCCGGTCGCTTTGCAAGGCGCGGGAATTGCGGTATGCTGAAACCAAATATTTACAAATCTTGATGTAATTTAAACATATCTAATTGTAAATGAAATAAATTTGTCTTGAATGCGCATGAAAAACGCATAAAAGCCAAGTTGTTGTTTTCTTAACAGAAGAAAAAAGCTCAGATCTGAATCTGCTTATCAAAAGTAAGTTTATTAAAAATGAGGAGCGATAACATGAATCCCATGTATATCACGTTTGGTTTATACCTTGTGGCGGTGTTGCTGATTGGCTTGGCCGCTTATTTTTCTACCCGCAACTTTGACGACTATATTCTCGGCGGCCGTAGCTTAGGCCCTTATGTAACGGCGATGTCGGCCGGTGCATCCGATATGTCGGGCTGGTTGTTGATGGGCTTGCCGGGTGCCATTTACGCGGTGGGCTTGAGCGAGGCTTGGATTGCCATCGGCCTGACCATCGGCGCGTGGCTGAACTGGTTGTTTGTGTCAGGCCGTTTACGCGTGCACACCGAATACGCCAACAACGCCTTGACCCTGCCGGATTATTTCTTCCACCGCTTTGGCGCCAAAGGCCAAGCGATGAAAGTGATTTCCGCAATTATTATTCTGTTTTTCTTCACCATTTACTGCGCTTCAGGCGTGGTAGCCGGTGCGCGTTTGTTCCAAAGCTTGTTTGAAGGCATGAGCTACGAAACTGCCATTTGGCTGGGTGCGGGTGCAACCATTGCCTATACCTTTATCGGCGGTTTCTTAGCAGTGAGCTGGACGGATACTGTACAAGCAACACTGATGCTGTTCGCCCTGATTCTGACGCCTGTAATGGTGTACTTGAGCTTGGGTGGCGCAGAAGAAATGAGCGCGGCAGTACAAGCCGTGGCTGCAACCACCGGCCAAGAATACGGCAGCTTGTTTGCCGGAACCACCTTCTTGGGCATTATTTCCACCGCCGCATGGGGCTTGGGCTATTTCGGCCAACCACACATCTTGGCGCGCTTTATGGCTGCTGAAAACGTGCAATCGCTGAAAAGCGCACGCCGCATCGGTATGACATGGATGATTGTCTGCTTATCTGGTGCCGTAGCCGTAGGTTATTTCGGTATCGCCTATTTTGGTGGCCATCCTGAACAAGTGTCTGCGATGGAAGGCAACAACGAACGCGTGTTCATCGCCTTGGCCACCTTATTGTTCAACCCATGGATCGCCGGTGTGATTTTGAGCGCGATTTTGGCGGCGGTAATGTCCACCTTGTCTTGCCAATTGCTGGTGTGCTCAAGCGCGATTACTGAAGACTTCTACAAAGGCTTCCTGCGCCCTGAGGCAGAACAAAAAGAATTGGTATGGGTCGGCCGCATCATGGTATTGGCCGTGGCTGTGATTGCCATTCTGATTGCCGGGAATCCCGACAGCAAAGTCTTGGGTTTGGTATCTTACGCATGGGCAGGCTTCGGCGCCGCGTTTGGCCCGGTGGTAATCTTATCCGTATTCTGGAAACGCATGACCGCCAACGGCGCATTATGGGGCATGATTACCGGTGCCGTTGTGGTAGTATTGTGGGCAGAATTCGCCAATCCGGCACTCAAAAACGCCGGCATGGCCACCATGTACGAAATCGTACCGGGCTTCATCGCCTGCTGGTTGGTGACTTATATTGTGTCACTGATAGGCAAAGAGCCTAGCCGTGAAGTGATTGAAAAATTCGAAAAAGCTGACGCGGATTATCGCGCAGCAAGCTGATTGGAATAAGTAAATGAGGCCGTCTGAAAAGAGATTTTCAGACGGCTTTTTCATGTGTTTTAAATTTTATTGATTTGTTGTTTATGGTGAAAATCAAAGAGTAAGCAGTTACAATGATTTGGTATGACTATATGGGATTATTTCAATATCAGCTGAAAGGGGAAGAGAAGTGAAACAAGCTATTGCGCATGTGCGGGCGTTTGATAAAGCCGAGCAATCGGTTGAAACTCATTTAATTGAAACTGCAGCGATTGCTCAGGCTTTGGCAAAAAAGCTGGAATTGTCCGAAGCGGGTGAATTACTGGGACTCATGCATGATTTTGGCAAGTATTCTACGGCGTTTCAGGAATATATCAGGGCGGTAACTGGCCAAGATCCCGATGCGGATAATGACTATGTTCTCCCGAACGGTCAGAAAATCGACCATTCTACCGCTGGGGCACAGTGGGTTTACCGCCGTTTGAAAAAGTTCGGGGCACAAAACGGCATCGGCGAGTTGGTCGGGCAAATATTGGGCTTGTGTATTGCTTCGCATCACGGCGAAGGCTTGATCGACTGTTTAAGTATGAACGGCGAAGCGGTGTGGCAAAAACGCTTTGATAAAGAAGACGAGCTGACCCATTTAAGCGAATGTGAACAACGTGCTGATAAGGCGGTGAAAATACGGGCGGAAGAGTTGGCGGGCGAAAATTTAGTGAAATCGCTATTAAAGCCGCTTGCCGCCATTTTTAAGAATCCTGACAGTAACGACAAAATCAAAGAATTCTATATCGGCTGTTTAACCCGTTTCCTGTTCAGTTGTCTGATTGATGCCGACCGCATCAACAGTGCCGATTTTGAACGGGAGGAGCAGAAAGATTTACGCCGTCTGGATCAATCCCCTGATTGGCAGCAAGCCATTGATAAATTGGAAATGCATTTGGCAAATTTTGAAATCCGTTATCCGATTGATGAAGTCCGCAGTGAGATTTCTGCTACCTGCCTGAAGCGTGCAAATGATCCTCAAGGCATTTACACTTTAACCGTGCCGACCGGCGGCGGTAAAACATTAGCTAGTTTGAGATATGCTTTGCATCACGCCAAACAGCACAAGCTTGACCGTATTATTTATATTATTCCTTATACTTCTATCATTGACCAAAATGCCGAAGCAGTACGTAAAGTATATTGTTTAAATCCAAAAGATAACGGCGATTCATGCCGTGTATGTTCCGAATGTCAAAAATGGGTGCTGGAACACCATTCCAACCTTGAGCCCGAACAGCAAAACTGGCAAGACAAACTGCTTTCGGAAAACTGGGACAAGCCGATTGTTTTCACCACCATGGTGCAGTTTCTAGATGCCTGGTTCGGCGGCGGTACGCGTGGTGTGCGGCATGTGCATGCAATGACAAAAAGTGTACTGATTTTTGACGAAATCCAAACCTTGCCGGTGAAGTGCGTACATCTGTTTTGCAATGTGCTGAACTGGCTGACGCAATTCGGCAAATCTAGTGCGGTATTGTGCACGGCAACCCAGCCGTTGCTGGATAAATTGCACAAATCCGATTTGGGGGCGTTAAAGCTGGCGGAAAATGCGGAAATTATGGGACGGAACAAAACGCTGAATCAATTATTTGATGATTTATCGCGCGTGGAAATTCACTATAAGCCAAAGGCGGGCGGCTGGCCGGTGGGTGAAGCCGGCGCATTCTTGCTGGAACAGTTTCAGACGGCCTCAAGCTGCCTGTTTATCGTCAATACCAAAAAATGGGCGCAGGAGCTGTATCAATATTGCCAGCGGCAGGATGTACCGCCGGAAGCCTTATTTCACCTCAGCACCAATCAATGTTCGGTACACCGCAAAGCCATCTTTGATGAAATCAAAGGCCGTCTAAAAAACAAACAACCCGTGATCTGCATTAGCACCCAGTTGATTGAAGCGGGGGTGGATATTTCCATGAGTTGTGTGATTCGAGCTTTAGGCGGGCTGGACAGCATAGCCCAAGCGGCGGGACGGTGTAATCGTCATGGGGAGAAAGCGGGCAAAGGGCAGGTATATGTGCTGAACCTGCAAGAGCCGAATTTGGCACGGGTGCTGCCCGATATTGACCAAGGGCAGAGAAATGCCGAACGCGTACTGCGCGAATTCGCCGAGCAGGACATTTTACAGCCTAACGCTATGCGGCAGTATTTTGAATACTATTTTTATAACCGCAGCAGCGAGATGAGTTATACGGTTAAAGGCAGCACTTCAGGCAGCCTGTTAGACTGGCTTTCCGATAACCGTTTAAACGCCTATGCCGCGAAAAACGACAAACGCCGTCCTAAATTACCGTTGCTGATGCAGTCGTTCAAAAGTGCGGGGAGAGCCTTCCAGGCGATTGAGGCACCAACCCGTGCCGTGATTGTGCCCTATGGCAAAGGTAAAGATTTAATCGCCGAACTGTGCGGAGCCTGGGATCCGAAAGAGATGTACCACACTTTGGCCAAAGCGCAGCGTTACAGCGTGAATGTATTTCCGAATGTGTGGGAAAAACTGGAAAAAGAACAAGCCGTTCAGGAAGTGCAGGCCGGTTTGGGTATTTATTATTTAAAAGAACGTTATTACAGCGACGAATACGGCTTGTCCGTCGATGAAGTCGGTGCGATGACTTTTTATGAATTGTGATTTAAGGAAATGTGATGAACAACAAAAATACATTCCGCAGTAAACCGTTCTGCTTTCGTGTCTGGGGACGGCAGGCCTTGTTTACCGACCCCGTCACTAAAATCGGCGGTGAGAAATTCAGTTATCAAGTGCCGACTTACGAGGCACTTAAAGGTATTTTAAAAAGCATTTACTGGAAACCGACCCTGATTTGGCACATCGACCGCGTGCGGGTTATGAAGCCTATCCATACCCAAAGCAAATCCACCAAGCCAAGACAATGGGAATCACCTAAAGGTGCCCATCATACGTTAGCTATCTATACTTTTCTGCAAGACGTGGAATATCAGGTAGAAGCGCATTTTACCTGGAACGAAAACTGGGAAGAACTCAAGGGCGATCGCAATGAAGGCAAACATACCGCGATTGCCGAACGAATGCTCCAGCGTGGCGGTCGGCAGGATATTTTCCTCGGCACCCGCGATTGTCAGGGCTATGTCGAACCGTGTGAATTCGGTTCAGGTAAAGGCTTTTACGATGAAATCGACAATCTGGATTTCGGTTTGATGTTCCACAGCTTCGGCTATCCGGAAGAAACGGGCAAACATGAGCTGATCAGCCGCTTTTGGAATGCCGGTATGCAGCGCGGCAAGATTGAGTTCCCAAGCGTGAATGACGTTTCGGGCAGCCTGAAAACCCGCTTTATCCGAAAAATGAAACCCGAAAAACCGTTTAAACGCGGTGAAAACGTGAAGCCTGTGGAAGACGAGGCTAAGGAGTTGGGATTATGAGCTGGATGCAGAAACTGTATCGGACGTATGAATTTGTCCAAAACCAAGGATTGGATGATGAAGAATTGGCATTGCCTTTTCATCTGTCTAAAGCGGTTCACTTGAAAATTGTTCTAAACGATAAGGCGGAATTGGTGCGGGCAGAACGGTTTGAAGGCAAAAAGCAGGTTCCTATTCAAATAACTGAAAAATCGTCAAAACGTTCCGGATCAACGATTGCAGCATATGCGTTACACGATGGTTTGCAATATATCGCCAAGACCGCAAAACGATATTTGACGATTGAGTATCTTTCCAAAATAGCGGAAAAAACCAATGGCAAAAAATGGAAAGAATTTCTTGCAGGCACTGATGAGGAAAAACAAAAATTTGCCGATGCGGAAAAAGCAAAATATCAAAGCTGTTTTGAATTTTATGAGAAGCAACTATCCGATTGGGCTGAGTTTAGCCATTTGCAGGAGATAAACATTGTTTTGCGGTATATCCAAAAAGGTTCGCTGATTGAAGACTTGATCGAGAAAAAATATTTTTCTTTTGAAGATAATATTCTGTTATCTGTTAAAGACGATCCGTTTGGTTTGACGATCGTATGGGCAGTGGAAATGCCTGATGACCCTCATTCTGATTTATGGAGTAAAGGTAATATTAAAAAACAATGGATTAAATACCAAGAAAATCAATCTGAACAAGGCAATAAAAATAAAGCGTTATGTTACGTAACCGGAGAAGAAGATTATCCGGTGGAGGCATATCCGAAAATCGACGGTAATGCCAAATTAGTTTCTGCTAATGATGATACCGGATTTACTTTTCGGGGCAGGTTTTATGGAGATAAAGACAATGGAGCAAAATCTGAACTAGGTAGCCAGGCTGTAACCTTGGGAAGGGATGTCTCTCAAAAGGCATTCAATATATTGAAGTGGTTGATAAAACGTCAAGGTATCAGCAACGGTGATCAAAAAACAGTTGTTTGGGCGATTAGTGGTAAAGAAGTTCCATCGCCGATGAAAGATTCTTTTGGTGTGATTGACTGGGACAATTTAGATACAAGTGCGGTTGAAAGTGAAACTGAAATTGATATGTCGTTTGAAGAAAAAACTTCAAGCAAAGATTGGTCAAGTAATGTTGGGAAGTCGGCAGCAGAAATTATCAAGAAAAAACTGCATGGTTATAAAGCCGAACTGGAAGAGCATGAGCAAATTTCTTTGCTAATGGTAGATAAATCAACGGATGGTCGCATGGCATTAACTTACTATCAAGAATTTCTGCCTGCTGACTACTTCGACAATCTGGACGCATGGGTAGACGATTTTGCCTGGTATCAACGCCGCAGCATCGAGAAGAAAAACGGTAAAAAAACCGACAAACAAACCCTTTGGCCGGTATTGCCGCCTTCGCCTTTTGACATCGGCCACGCCGTTTACGGAAAGGCATTGAGCGATACCCTGAAAAAACAGCTCTACGCCCGGTTATTACCTGTGATTGCCGGCGGCAGACAAGTGCCGATCCCTTATGATTTGGTACAGAAAAGCTTTCAGACGGCCTGCAACCCTTATGCAAATCATCGCCCTGAAGATGGAGAAAAAATTCGTCATACAAACTGGCAACGCAATATCGGTGTCGCCTGTGCCTTATATAAAGGCTGGCGTGCCCGTCATCACGATTTATCACAACGGAGAACTTACCTTATGAGTTTAGACAAAGAAAACCGCTCGCGCGATTATCTGTTTGGCAGATTATTGGCGGTGGCGGAAAAATTGGAAAGTACGGCTTTAAGAATTGCCGATGAAAATCGATCAACTAACGCCGAAAGGTATATGCAGCGTTTTGCTGTGCGTCCTCTAAGCACTTGGTTGCAAATCGAGCTCGGACTCGAACCCTACAAAAACCGCCTGCGCAGCAACCGCTATATAGGATTTTTACGCAATCGAGAAAAAGAGATTGATGAAATTATGTCAGCTCTAAATGAATTAAAAAGTCCGCTGGATAAACCGTTGGACGGCGAATTTCTGCTTGGCTATCACAGCCAAAAAATGGCTTACCGCAACAGCTCAAATACCACGTCTGAACAAGACGAACAAGACCAAACCGAAACCCATTAACCCCTTATGGAGATGAATAAAATGTCTTTAACTAAAAAAATCGACTTCGCCCTGATTCTTAAAGTAACCAATGCCAATCCCAACGGCGATCCTTTAAACGGCAACCGCCCGCGTTCCGATTTTGCCGGAATCGGTGAAATGACCGACGTTTGCTTAAAACGCAAAATCCGCGACCGCCTGCAAAGTAACGGTGAAAACATCTTTGTGCAATCTGACGAAAAGAAAACCGACGGTATGACCAGCCTTGCCAATCGTGCTAAGGACAAAGACGTCGGCTTGGGGGCGGAAGCGTTCGGCAAAAAAGCCAATAAAGACGAAACCGCCAAAGCTGCCTGTGCAAAATGGCTGGATGTGCGCAGTTTCGGGCAGGTATTTGCTTTCGGCAAAAGCGACGACGGTGCGGGCGTATCTATCGCCGTGCGCGGTCCGGTAACTATTCAATCTGCATTTAGCGTCGAACCGGTTAATATCACTAGCACACAAATTACGAAAAGCGTCAGCGGCGAAGGCGACGGCACAAAAAAAAGCTCGGACACCATGGGCATGAAACACCGCGTGGACAGCGGCATTTACGTTGCCTTCGGTGCCATGTCGCCGCAACTTGCCGAACGCACCGGCTTTTCCGACGAAGACGCCGACAAAATCAAAGCCGTGCTCACCAAACTGTTTGAAGGCGACGCATCTTCCGCCCGTCCTGAAGGCTCAATGCAAGTATTGAAACTGATTTGGTGGGAACACAATTGCAAATCAGGCCAATATTCATCTGCCAAAGTACACGGTAGCTTAACGGTAAATCCTGACGGAAGTTACCAACTGGAGAATCTTGAAGGATTGCAGCCACAGGAAATTGAAGGTTTCTAAATGTCGATTGATTTGCCATCTACTACGCAAATCCCAGCAGCAGGGCAGAATAAAAAATATGACCAACGTCAGATTCCCCTCTCCGCCCTGCAGCATTACGCCTTCTGCCCGCGTCAGTGTGCGTTAATCCATAACGAACAGGCGTGGGCGGAGAATTTTCTCACCGCGCAAGGACGTGCTTTGCATGAGCGTGTCGATTCGGGCGAACCGGAAACCCGCAAAGGTGTACGCTTTGAGCGCAGCGTGCATGTGTCGGCAGAAAAGTTGGGCGTGAGCGGTATTGTCGATATGGTGGAACATGATTTGCAATCAGGCCATCTGAAACCTGTCGAATACAAGCGCGGCAAACCAAAGCCGACGGCGATGGACGAAATTCAATTATGCGCCCAAGCTCTGTGTTTGGAAGAAATGACCGGGCAGTCGATTGATGAAGGGGTATTGTGGTATATGCAAACCCGTCATCGTCTGCCTGTTATCCTTTCAGACGGCCTCAGAAAGCAAACGATTGAGACTATTGGCAAGGTCAGACAGCTTTTGGAAAGCGGGCAAACGCCGCAGGCAGAATACGGCAAACATTGTCAGGCATGTTCGCTGTTGGATATTTGTGAACCGAAATTATTTGGGCAGGATCTGTCGGTAAAATATACAGAAGCGTTATTTGGAGAAAGTTAAATGAAAAAACTCCAAAACACCCTCTATATCACCACGCAAGGCTCTTATCTTCATAAAGAACGGGAAACTTTGGTGGTGGAGCAAGAGCGTAAAAAAGTGGCGCAGTTGCCGATTCATTCCATCGGGCATATTTTCTGCTTTGGAAATGTGTTAGTGTCGCCGTTTTTGATGGGGTTTTGTGGTGAAAATAATGTCAATCTGGCGTTTTTTACCGAAAACGGGCGGTTTTTAGGGCGTTTGCAGGGGCGGCAGAGTGGCAATGTGTTGCTCAGGCGGGCGCAGTATCGGCGGTCGGAAAGCGATCCTGTACCGATTGCGCGCAATATCATCGCTGCCAAAATTCAATCTAGTAAGCGGGTGTTGCAACGTCAAATCCGCAATCATGGGGAGAATGCCGATATTCAGACGGCCATTACGGCTTTGAATTTTAGCGTGCAGCAATTGAAGCTTGCCCATGATTTGGATGTGATACGCGGGATTGAAGGCGATGCGGCGGCGCGTTATTTTGGGGTGTTTCAGCATTTGGTTAATGAAAAAAGCGGTTTTGTGTTCAATGGCCGCAACCGCCGTCCGCCGCGTGATGAAGTCAATGCGTTGTTATCATTTACATACAGTATTTTAGGCAAAGACATCAGTGGTGCGCTGCAAGGCGTGGGGCTGGATCCGCAAGTGGGCTTTTTGCATGCGGATAGGCCGGGGCGCGACAGTTTGGCACAAGACATCTTAGAAGAATTCCGCGCTTGGTGGGCGGATAGGCTGGTGTTGTCGCTGATTAACCGCGGCCAAATCAAGCCGCAGGATTTTACCCGCGAGGCAGGCGGCGCAGTAGTTTTAAAGGCTGAGGCGCGCAAATTATTGTTTCAAACCCTGCAGGCAAAGAAACAGGAAAAAATCCTTCATCCTTTTTTGCAGGAAGAAGTGGCAATCGGTTTGCTGCCGCATATTCAGGCCATGCTGTTGGCCAGACATTTACGCGGTGACTTGGCCGAATATCCGCCGTTTTTAATGCGCTAGGCGGTGTATTTTTGAGGCCGTCTGAAAACAGGCGGAAGAAACAATATTCAGACGGCCTCTGCTGCTGATTAATAGGGAAAAGATTAATGTTAATGCTGATTACTTACGATATTTCATTGGAGGATGCACAAGGCCAAGCCAGATTGCGGCGAATCGCCAAACACTGCCAAGATTACGGCGTGCGGGTGCAGTTTTCGGTATTTGAATGTGACATTGCCCCCGATCAATGGGTCGTGCTCAAAGACAAACTGCTCAAAACCTACAACCCCGAAACAGACAGCTTGCGCTTTTACCATTTGGGCAGCAAATGGCGCAGAAAAGTGGAACACCACGGCGCCAAACCGGCGGTGGATATTTTCCAAGACACATTGATTATTTAAATCGCTGACCATTGGTTCTCATGAAATCATCAGGGAGTTAGCGATTGAGAAATGTTCTTTAAAAATGAGGACTTATTTTCGGTGAATGCCTTTTGTAGGAGTGTGCTATAATTTTTTCGGTTCTCTTGGATAACGCTAGCGAATCAGTGCATTATCCGCCTTGATTGGCAAGGGTTGTATAAGGGGCTTCAGCCACCTTCGGGTGGCTGTGTGTTGAAACTTTAAATCCTCCTTTTTTGGCTAAATCGCGGAATCAGCCACCTTCGGGTGGCTGTGTGTTGAAACATAAAAACTGCTTTCAGGTGGCCTGGAACATGATTCAGCCACCTTCGGGTGGCTGTGTGTTGAAACAAATTGCCCGATAACGGCTTCGAGTGTATCGGCTCAGCCACCTTCGGGTGGCTGTGTGTTGAAACTGTGTCCAGCGGTTCGCCATCGTAGGCGTCGATGTCAGCCACCTTCGGGTGGCTGTGTGTTGAAACAAAAACGACTAGGCTTGTGGTATCCAGTCCGTAATCAGCCACCTTCGGGTGGCTGTGTGTTGAAACCACTCGGAAACAGGGATAAACGGCGCAATCGGGTTCAGCCACCTTCGGGTGGCTGTGTGTTGAAACGTTTGGGAACGCTAGACGAAGTTATCTGTATGGCATCAGCCACCTTCGGGTGGCTGTGTGTTGAAACGGGAAAGATGGCAAGTGGTATTCCCGTGCTGAATCAGCCACCTTCGGGTGGCTGTGTGTTGAAACATAATGTCCGCCAAAATCCACGACGAAAAGCCGCTCAGCCACCTTCGGGTGGCTGTGTGTTGAAACATTATTGATATTTACGATAACCCGCACGGCACCTCAGCCACCTTCGGGTGGCTGTGTGTTGAAACTTGGATGCGACCGCCGGTGATGATAACCGCCCTGCCGTCAGCCACCTTCGGGTGGCTGTGTGTTGAAACAGATACAGGGTGTTTTTAATGCGCTCTACGCGGCCTCAGCCACCTTCGGGTGGCTGTGTGTTGAAACGTCATTCAAATCTGAATCTTCGTCATTCAAATCTGTCAGCCACCTTCGGGTGGCTGTGTGTTGAAACGAACGCACATGCGCTAAAGCGGTATGTTCGTCTAAATCAGCCACCTTCGGGTGGCTGTGTGTTGAAACAAGAGCTGCTGGCGCAACGTAAGCAGAAGCATCGCTCAGCCACCTTCGGGTGGCTGTGTGTTGAAACATTCTGTCCAGAAATGCCGCCCTGCTTTCGGCTATCAGCCACCTTCGGGTGGCTGTGTGTTGAAACGAAGAGGAAAAAGTAACCAGACCGCCCAAAGGTGTCAGCCACCTTCGGGTGGCTGTGTGTTGAAACAAAATGAAACTCGAAGACGGCACCGAAGTAGACCCAGCCACCTTCGGGTGGCTGTGTGTTGAAACTTGTTTGAAAACGCAGTGGGTTAATCATTAAAGGTCAGCCACCTTCGGATAGCTGTGTATTGAAGTTATCCAGTAACGGCGAAAAACCAAGCAGAATAAGTCAAGCACTCCCGATACCCCTAGAGGAATTAAATCCCTATTAAAAAGCCTCGTATCATGAGGCCTTTTTATTATCGAGTTAATCTAAGTTTGAACTAAGTTAAAGTATGCTAAAAAAATCATGCCGTCTGAACGTGATTTTGGTATATGATTTAGGAATGAATGCCATTTGATTTCAGGAGAAAAATCCATGTTCCAATTTGCCCATCCCCAACAAACTCCGCTGCGCCAAGCGGTGACTGAGGCTTATCGCCGCGATGAAGTCGAAGCGGTGAACGATATGCTGCAACAGGCGCAGATGACGGGTGAAGAGCGTCGTGCTGCCGATGATTTGGCGCGCCGTTTGGTGACGCAGGTGCGGGCGAGCCGTACCAAAGCCAGCGGTGTGGATGCGTTGATGCACGAGTTTTCATTGTCGAGCGAAGAGGGTGTGGCGTTAATGTGTTTGGCGGAGGCTTTGTTGCGCATTCCGGATAATGCCACGCGCAATAAATTGATTGCCGACAAGCTTTCAGACGGCGATTGGAAAAGCCATCTGAACCACAGCCCAAGCCTGTTTGTGAACGCGGCAGCTTGGGGTTTGCTGGTAACCGGCAAACTCACCACCACGACCAACGACCAGAATTTGGGTTCGGCTTTGAGCCGTGTGTTGGGCAAGGGCGGTGCGCCGTTGATCCGCAAAGGCGTGGATTACGCCATGCGTATGCTGGGCAAGCAGTTTGTGACCGGCCAAACTATTGAAGAAGCATTGAAAAACGGCAAAGAGCGTGAAAAACTGGGCTATCGTTTCTCATTCGATATGCTGGGTGAAGCGGCGTTTACCCAAGCCGACGCCGACCGCTACTATCAGGATTACGTTACCGCGATTCACGCTATCGGCAAGGATGCGGCAGGGCAAGGCGTGTATGACGGCAACGGCATCTCCGTGAAATTGTCGGCGATTCATCCGCGCTATTTCCGTGCGCAACACGAGCGCGTGATGACCGAGTTGCTGCCGAAATTAAAAGCATTATTTGTTTTGGCAAAACAATACAATATCGGCCTGAACATCGATGCCGAAGAAGCCAATCGCTTGGAATTGTCGCTGGATTTGATGGAAGCTTTGGTGTCTGATCCTGATTTGGCCGGTTACAACGGCATCGGTTTTGTGGTGCAGGCCTACCAAAAACGCTGCCCGTTTGTGATTGATTATTTGGTAGATTTAGCGCGCCGCAACAATCAAAAACTGATGATCCGCTTGGTAAAAGGCGCGTATTGGGACAGCGAAATCAAATGGGCGCAGGTCGACGGCCTCAACGGCTATCCTGTGTACACCCGCAAAGTGCATACCGATATTTCTTATCTGGCTTGTGCACGCAAACTGCTGGCCGCGCAAGATGCTGTGTTCCCACAATTTGCCACCCACAATGCCTACACGCTGGCGGCTATTTACGAAATGGGTAAGGGCAAGGATTTTGAACACCAATGCTTGCACGGCATGGGCGAAACCCTGTACGACCAAGTGGTCGGCCCACAAAACTTAGGCCGCCGCGTGCGTATTTACGCGCCGGTCGGCACGCATGAAACGCTGCTGGCCTATTTGGTGCGCCGTTTGCTGGAAAACGGTGCCAATTCATCGTTTGTGAACCAAATCGTTGATGAAAAAATCAGCATTGACGAGCTGATTCGCAGCCCGTTCGACACCATTGCCGAAGAAGGCATTCATTTGCATGCCGCGTTGCCGCTGCCGCGTGATTTATACGGCAAAGGCCGTCTGAATTCGCAAGGCGTGGATTTGAGCAATGAAAACGTGTTGCAGCAATTGCAGCAGAAAATGAACCAATCGGCGGCGCAAGCGTTTCAGACGGCCTCGATGATTAACGGCAAGCTGCGTGAAGTCAACGCGCCGCAAGATGTCAAAAATCCTGCCGATCATGGCGATGTGGTGGGTACGGTTTCATTTGCCGATGCTGCCTTGGCGCAAGAAGCGATTGCCGAAGCTGTGGCCGCGCAAGCCGCTTGGGGGGGCGACACCGGCTGCCGAACGCGCTGCCTGCTTGCGCCGTTTGGCCGACTTGATGGAGCAGCATACCCCTGCATTGATGATGCTGGCGGTGCGCGAAGCGGGCAAAACGCTGCAAAACGCCATTGCCGAAGTGCGTGAAGCGGTTGATTTCTGCCGCTATTATGCCGATGAAGCCGAGCAAACCTTACCTGCCAACACCCAAGGCGTGGGCACGATTATCGCCATCAGCCCGTGGAATTTCCCGTTGGCGATTTTCACCGGTGAAGTGGTGGCCGCATTGGCTGCCGGTAACACCGTGGTTGCTAAGCCTGCCGAGCAAACCAGCCTGATTGCTTCGTATGCTGTGTCTTTGATGCATGAAGCCGGTGTACCGTCTGAAGCCTTGCAATTGGTATTGGGCGCGGGCGAAGTCGGCGCGGCTTTAACGCAAGACTCACGCATCAGCGGCGTGATTTTCACCGGTTCGACCGAAGTGGCACGCCTGATTAACCAAACCTTGGCCAAACGCGATGACAATCCGGTATTGATTGCCGAAACCGGCGGCCAAAATGCGATGATTGTCGATTCAACCGCATTGGCCGAACAAGTCTGCGCCGATGTATTGAATTCCGCTTTCGATTCGGCCGGCCAACGCTGTTCGGCGCTGCGTATTTTGTGCGTGCAAGAAGACGTGGCCGATCATATGATTGATATGATTAAAGGCGCGATGAACGAATTGGTGGTGGGTAATCCGCGTTTGCTGAACACCGATGTGGGTCCCGTCATCGATGCTGAAGCGCAAGCCAATCTGTTGGCGCACATTGATAAAATGAAGGGTGTGGCTAAATCGTTCCATGAAATCAAGGTTTCAGACGGCATTGATGAGGTGCAATCAACTTTTGTTGCCCCGATTTTGTTTGAGTTGAATAATTTAAACGAATTGCAGCGCGAAGTATTTGGTCCGGTGTTGCACGTCGTGCGCTATCGTGCCGACGAACTCGACAGCCTGATCGACCAAATCAACAGCAAAGGCTACGCGCTGACCCACGGCGTACACAGCCGCATCGATGCGACCGTGGATCACATCCGCAAACGCATTGAAGCGGGCAACGTGTACATCAACCGCAACATCGTCGGCGCGGTTGTCGGCGTGCAGCCGTTTGGCGGCCACGGCTTATCGGGTACAGGTCCGAAAGCAGGCGGCCCGTTCTACCTGCAACGTTTAAGCCGTCTGAAACAATGGGTTGCACCGACCTTGAGCAAAGTCGGTCAAGTCGATGACGAAGTATTGAAACGCTTGGAAGCTGTGTTGCACAATCTGCCTATCAGCCAAGAATACAAGCTCTCGATTGCCGCTACCTTAGGCCAAGCGCGCATCCGCACGCTGCGCCATGCTGAAAAGGTGTTGTGTGGCCCAACCGGCGAGCGCAACGTATTAAGCTGGCACGCGCCGAAACGCGTGTGGATTTACGGCGGCGATTTGGTGCAGTCGTTCACCGCTTTGGTGCAACTGGCCGCAGCCGGTGTGCAGGGCGTGATTGAAGCCAATCATCCGCTGGCGACAGAAGTGGCGCATTTGGGCAATTTGCTGATTGTCGATAAACCGGAAAACGCCGGCATCAGCCATGTGGTGGCGCTGGAAGATTTGCCGACCGAACGCAAACAAGCGCTGGCAGCGAGCGAGGGCGCGTTAATCCGCATTCTGCCGTCTGAAAACGGCTTGGATATTTTGCAGGTGTTTGAAGAAATTTCGTGTAGCATCAACACGACTGCAGCGGGCGGTAACGCCAGCTTGATGGCAATGTCGGATTAATTTTATAAATGCTCAAGGCCGTCTGAAAGATTGGGGAAGAGTTCAATCTTTCAGACGGCCTTTTGAAGTATAAAATGATGCTTTTGCAAAAGTCTCAGTTTATCTTTTTTCAGTTGAGTAAGATAAAGAAAAAACCATGCCATCTGAAGCGTTCAGACGGCATGGTTTTTTATCACGATTTAAACCGTTAATTTTGCCAAGCATTCATGCAGCGGATTGAAATAGTTGGCCAAATAGTCGTCAAACGGGATTTCATCGGCGGCTTTAGCTTCGATTTCGGCAAATTCCTGCAAGGATTGTTGGCTTTGTGCTTCCAGTTTGGCTTGCACGTCTTGCGGTAGCGGTTGCTTTAAGGTTTCTGAATGTTGCGCGGTTAAGGCCATTGCCCATGGCAGGAACTCTTGTTCGGCCATTTCAGCTTGCACTCGCTGTGGCAGGCGCAGGGTTTCGCCGCTGTTGGCACGAATTTGGCTTTGCACGGCTTCGCGGTAGCCGCTGTTGTCCGAACCTTGGTCAAGGCGTTCGGCAATCGGCAGAATTTCATGCAGGATTTCATTTGCCCAATCTTGCGCGGAAATGCTGCGGCCGTTTTTAAACAGGCTGAATCCTTCGCTCAAGCCTGAGCAGGCGGTGCGCAAGCGGTTGTGGTTGGCTTCGTTGTAATCGGCGGTGGTAAATGCAGGCGAGTCTTTCAGCAAACACCACAGCATAAAGCTTTCCAAGAAATGAATTTGCTCCAAGCTGATGCCGGCAGGGTCATACGGATTGTTGTCGAGCAGGCGCAATTCAACATAGGCGATGCCGCGCGCGCTCAAGGCGCTGATGGGCAACTCGCCTTTTTTCATCACTTGTTTCGGACGTGCGCCACTGTAATATTCGTTGGCGATTTGCAGAATATTGGTGCTGATTTGGCGGTACAGTCCGGCCGGGCCGCGCAAGCCCAAGTATTCATACACCGGCGCTGGGGTTAATACCGCCGCACCCAAATCGCGAACGTATTCGTTCAGATGATTGAAGCTGACGCTGAAATCGACTTTGTTTTGGTAGCCGAGTTGGCTCATGCGCAGGGTGGTGGCGTTTTTCCAGCTAAAGCTTTGCTCGTGCAGGCGGTCAAGCACATTTTGCGCCGGTTGGAAGCTTTGGTCGCAGGCAGGGGCGGTGCCGAACAGGTGGCAAATCAGCCAGCCGTGGTGCTGAATGTTGCGAATCATGCCCATGTAGCACTCGTTGCGCCAATCATCAGTAGGTTCCACGCCTTCTTGTTTGGCCAAGGCTGCCCACAGGCTTTCAGGTGGCGAATAGTTGAAATGTACACCGGCAATCATTTGCATGGTGCGGCCGTAGCGGTAAGACAGACCAACGCGATACAGGCGCTTCAATTTGGCGCCATTGCTCTGGCCGAAGTAGCCAATTTCAATGTGTTCGGGATTGTCGGGCAGACGGCAAGGCATGCTGGCTGCCCACATGCGTTCTTCGCCGATGTTTTGCGCGCTGAATTGGTGCAATTCCAAAAGCTGCTGATACACGGCTTTCGGGGATTGATGCGGATCGGTGACCAGTTCCAACAATGCTTCGCCATAATCGATGGTGATGTTCGGATGGGTATAGACATTGCCCAAGGCTTCTGGGTGGCGTGTTCCGGCAAGGTGGCCGTCGGCGGTGGTGCGCAGGCTCTCGCGCTCGATGCCGATGTTGCCGCCGGACAGTGGAAGGGTCTCGATGTTCATGTATTTTCCTTGGCAGAAAGTGTGGGCTTCTGCGAAAAGTGGCTATCGGGATGGCGTTTGCTGCCATCAAACAGAGCGATTTTAGCACGGAACGGCAGCGGCGGAATATGGTTATGTGTGAATGAACGGCGGATATTCAGACGGCCAAATCGTTAGTTAAAAGCTATAGGGATAAGCCGATAAAATAGTTATCAGTGAAAATGATTTCAGACGGCTTGAGTAACGATCAGGCCGTCTGAACATTACATTAGCTTTGTCGCAAAACCCATTTTGCCCGTTCAATCACCGGCGCATCAATCATTTGCCCATCTACTTGGAAAACGGCTTGGCCGCTGTGTTCCGCTTCGGCAACGACTTTTCTGGCAAAGGCCAACAAATCTTCAGACGGCCTTAAAGCTTCTTTCACCGCAGCGACTTGTTTCGGGTGGATACACAAAACACCGCCGAAACCCATATCGTGCCAGTATTCCGCGTTTTGGCGGTTGGCTTCGTGGTCGTTGAAATCGGGGAAGGTGGTTTCGATGGGCGGATGCAGATTGTTGATGCGGCTGTGCAGCAGCATATCGGTACGCAGGCGGTCGAACACCGTTTGCGCGGCGGTCGTGCCGTAGCTCACGCCTAAATTATTCGCTAAATCCAAACAGCCGTAGGTCAGCGCAAACAGGCCGTCTGAACGCGCTAATTTCCCGATGTCGGCCATGCCTTGTGCCGATTCAATATCAGCAATCACCGGCTTACCCGTGGCGTGATGCAGCGAAGAAATTTCATCGGCGTGAACGGTTTTGGAAAGCAGTATCCCCTTGATTTCAGGCATAGTCTTGAGCGCTGCCACATCGTCTGCATAAAACGCGCTGCGCGAATTGTTGATTCTGACCCATACTGCAGGCTGACCAGCTTGGTGGCAGTATTCGGCGATGTTGGCGCGGGCGGTGGCTTTGTCTTCCGGCGAGACGGTGTCTTCCCAATCGACAATCACTTCGTCCGCACCGCTGGCAAATGCCTTGGCAATCCGCTCAGGGCGAGTGGCGGGAACGAATAGGAATACTTTCGGAATGGGGCGGTTTAGCATGGTTTCTCCTTTGTTTTTTTATCGTCATTTAAAATAGAAATCATACCGCGTGACCAGCTCCCTCATGTATTACTTATACACGGTGGTCGCTGTTGCCTCGTCTTATTTCTCTTTTAAATGACGATATGATTTTAGTAGAAACATTGTAGCGGATTTTGATGATAAAAGGCCGTCTGAAAACTTGATTTTCAGACGGCCTTTTATGATTTATTCACCCAACCCAAACCGGTTGGCTTTTTCCACTTCACGCCATGCTTCCAAAATCAGCGTGCCGTCATTGTCTTTGAGCAGGAGGGCATCGGAGAGCATGCGCCGCCAAGTACGTGCGCCTTTGAGGCCGTGCATCAGGCCTAAGCTGTGGCGGACGATGTGGCGCAAGATGGTGCCGCGGCCGCTTTGGATTTGCGCTTGGCTGTAGGCAAACAGGCGTTGCACTAAGTCGGCGTATTCGATAGGGGCGTGGCTGCTGCCGTAAAACAATTGATCCCATTCGCGCATCACCATCGGGTTGTGGTAGGCCTCGCGCCCGACCATCACGCCGTCGACGTGTTGGAGGTGTTCGGCGATTTGTTCGTTGGTGGTGATGCCGCCGTTAATCAGGATTTCCAGCTTGGGAAATTCTTGTTTCAGGCGGTAAACGTAGTCGTATTTCAGTGGTGGAATGTCGCGGTTTTCTTTGGGTGACAAGCCGTCGAGCCATGCGTTGCGGGCATGGATGATAAAAGTTTTACAGGCGGTTTTGTCGCGTAGGGTGCCGACAAAATCAGCCACGGTTTGGTATTCGGTTTGGCGGTCTACACCGATGCGGTGTTTGACGGTAACGGGAATCTGCACGGCATCTTGCATGGTGTTTAAACAATCGGCCACTAAATCGACTTCGTTCATCAAGCAAGCGCCGAATGCGCCTTTTTGCACGCGAGGGCTGGGGCAGCCGCAGTTGAGATTGACTTCGTCGTAGCCGTATTCTTCTACCGCTTTGGCGGCTTTGGCCAGCTCGGCAGGGTCGCTGCCGCCCAGTTGCAGCGCCACGGGATTTTCGCCTTCGTTGAACATGAGAAAGCGGTTTTTGTCGCCATACACAATTGCGCCGGAATTGATCATTTCACTGTAAAGCCAAGTGTTTTGCGTGATTTGGCGCGCCATGTGGCGGTAGTGGCGATCGGTCCAGTCGAGCATGGGCGCGACGGAAAGGCGGCGAGTGGGTAGGATGTTTGTGGTCATGTCAAGGTGTTAAGCGGGTGCAAATGGGCATGATTATAACAGAGATGACGGCAGCAAAATGGCTGGCGCTGACGCTATCCGGGCGGAATTGTTTTGTAAGGATAGGTTGCCGATTAAGTGAATATTTCAACGAAGTTTGATTTAAAACATGTTTCTTTCTATGTAATCTTATGTAGTTATATAAATATGTTAGTATTTGTCAAAATAAAATATTTATTAAATAATATTATGTTTTATATAGTAAATATTTTAAGTTTTTGAATAAAATTTATTTATATATGCTTGTTTATCTCTTAATATTTGAAAAGGACATGTCATGAAAGCGTTGAAATCGTTTCTGATATGGGGCTTGGTGGTGTTGGCAGGGGTATTTGCTTTCGCCACTTTAGCACTCAGTCGCGGCGAACACGTCAGTGCTATTTGGCTGGTGGTGGCTGCGGTATCGGTATATTGTATTGCCTATCGTTTTTACAGCCTTTATATCTGTAAAAATATTCTGCAGCTCGACCATCGCCGTATGACGCCGGCGGAACGCAACAACAACGGTGTCGATTATGTGCCGACCGATAAAAAAGTATTGTTCGGTCACCACTTTGCTGCAATTGCGGGTGCGGGTCCGTTGGTAGGGCCTGTGTTGGCATCGCAAATGGGTTATCTGCCGGGCACGCTGTGGATTATTTTTGGTGTGGTATTGGCTGGTGCCGTGCAGGATATGATGGTGTTGTTTGTGTCTATGCGCCGCGACGGTAAATCCTTGGGCGACATCATCAAACAAGAATTGGGCACGACTGCCGGCGTGATTGCGTCTATCGGTATTCTGATGATTATGATCATCATCACATCGGTATTGGCCTTGATTGTGGTAAAAGCGCTGACCCATAGCCCTTGGGGTACGTTTACCATTGCCGTAACTGTGCCGATTGCGCTGTTTATGGGTTTCTACGCTCGCTTTATCCGCCCGGGTCATTTGGGTGAAATCGCGATTGTCGGCTTTATCGCCATGATGAGCGCCGTAATCTTCGGTAATCATGTGGCCGAAAGTGCGATTGGCCCTTGGTTTGACTTGAATGGCGTGCAATTGGCCTTCGGCATTATGCTGTATGGCGGTATTTCTTCGCTGCTGCCGGTGTGGTTCTTGATGACACCGCGCGATTATCTGGCGACTTTCCTGAAAATCGGTACCATCATTGCATTGGCCATCGGTATTATTGTGGTTGGTCCGGTGCTGAAAATGCCGGCTGTGACCCACTTTATCGACGGTACCGGTCCGGTGTTCTCCGGTAAGCTGTTCCCGTTCTTATTCATTACCATTGCTTGCGGTGCGGTATCCGGTTTCCATGCGCTGATTTCTTCCGGTACCACCCCTAAAATGATTGAAAACGAAACCCACGTTCGCGCCATCGGTTATGGCGGTATGTTGATGGAAAGTTTCGTGGCCATTATGGCTCTGGCTGCGGCTTGCGTGTTGGAACCAGGCGTGTACTTCGCCATGAACAGCCCTGCGGCTTTGATTGGTACTGACCCTGCAACGGCGGCGCATGCCATCACTACTCATCTGCAAATTCCAGTGGATGCGGCAACTTTGGCCAATACTGCGCGTGAAGTGGGTGAGAATTCGATTCTGTCCCGTGCCGGTGGTGCACCGACTTTAGCCGTCGGTATGGCACACATCATGAGCCAATTGATTCCGGGCGAAGCAATGATGGCCTTCTGGTATCACTTTGCGCTGTTGTTTGAAGCCATGTTTATTTTGACTGCGGTGGACGCAGGTACCCGTACTTCACGCTTTATGGTGCAAGATTTGCTGGGTATTTTTGTGAAACCTTTGGGCACCGGTCAGGGCATGTTCTCGAATTTGGTGGCCACTTTCCTGACCGTTGGCGCATGGGGCTACTTTCTCTACACCGGTGTGACTGACCCATTGGGCGGCATCAATTCGCTGTGGCCTTTATTCGGTATCGGTAACCAAATGCTGGCCGGTATGGCGCTGATTATGGTAGCGGTTGTGTTGGTAAAAATGAAAAAAGAACGTTATGTATGGGTGCCGTTGGTACCGGCCATGGGCTTATTGATTGTGACTGCCGTGGCTTCCATGCAGAAACTGTTTGATTCCGACCCACGTGTCAGCTTCTTGGCACACGCTGCACAATACCGTGAAGCGGCTGCGCGTGGCGAAGTGTTGGCTCCGGCCAAAGACGTGGCGCAAATGGGGCAGATTGTCTTCAACGACTATGTCAACTCAGGTTTGTGCGCAGCATTTATGCTGGTTGTGATTTTCATCGCCATCTACGGCTTGATGACTGCCATGAAAGCGCGTAAAGTGGCTTGGCCGACTGCGAAAGAAGTCCCTGCCGTTTACCGTGACGAGGTTCAAACCAATGAGAAAATTGCTTAATCATCCTTTAATAGGCCGTCTGAAAAAAGCGCATAAGAGCTTTTGTGTCGCTGCCAATTATATGGCCGGTATTCCGGATTACGACCGCTATGTTGCCCAGCAACGCAAATATAATCCGAATACGCCGGTGATGACTCGGGCGCAGTTTATCGAGTATTGCCGAATCAAAAGCGGTGGCGGCTGCTGTTGAAAGATGAAAAAAGCCCTGTATGGTGACATGCAGGGTTTTTTCTTGTGGGGTAAGGGATAAACAGGGGGCGCTATCTTTCAATGGTCTTTCAATGGCTTAGTGCTGTAAGTGTGATGTTTCGCTTTTGTACGATATTGGCTTCGATTGATACTCAAATTTGAGATTGGCAGCAGTTGTAGTTTTTGATTCATTAAATAAAGGCCGTCTGAAAAAAATTTTCAGACGGCCTTTAAAGACTCATGCTTTATGATTTAGATTTAGGTTGATACAGAAAAATAGCAATACACAATAAAACCGGTAACGCCATTTCAGTAGATTCTTCCAATGATTAAATAATCACCGCCGAACGCTCAGAAAGCGTGATATTAAACAGTTCATCTAATTGCGCATTCAATCGGTCGATAAACTTGCTGGCCACCAGTAACACAAAAGCCAGAATCGTGTAACCATACGCTACCGGCCATGGGCGTGATGATTGGCGCAGCTGCTTGAGGAAGGTTTTGCCCAAATAAAATGCCAGTAATAATAAAAATAAGCAAATTGCAGCACCGAGCAGCTTATCGGATAAAGGAATCACATCGCTGCGATAGAAATTGTTTTTAAAAAGCTCATGCTGAATAAAGATTTGTGTAAATCCATTTCACGCAAGCCAAATAATACCGCTGTGGCCGCAGTAGCCAAGCGGGTCAAAACGGTAAAACGGGTGCATAAGCACACAATCGCCAATAAAAACCATAAATAAGGGCTGAAGATTTCAAATGTACCCGATTCGCTGAATAAGAAATTAGCCAAATCTAAGGGCGCAAAAACCGCAACATGCAAAACCAATGCCCAATATACAGTCAACAGCAAAGTGCTGATTAAAAAATGACGAGATAAGTTCATGATGATTTGAATACATATAAGAGTGTACGGCATTGTACGCCACAATGGATGAGACGTGTTAATTTATGCGGATCATATTGTAAAAGAAGAAGCCATCTGAAAAATTAGATAAGTATTTCAGATGGCTTTAAGTCAATTATTAGATTGATTCGTTACGTGATACTCGAAAGCTGATGTTATCGAAGCGCTTAAAACTGCATCTGCCCCCGCAGCCAGAATTGTCGTCCAGGCTCATTAACACGGGTTGTTTGAACCCCAGCTGAGGCATTTCCGGCCTTGTTGACGAATTCAGCATAGGTTTTATTAAACACGTTATCCACTCCGGCTTGAAGAATGGCATTTTTATTGATTTTCCAGCCTGCATTGAGTGACAAAACACCAAAGCCTGCAGAAGCGCCGATATCTTGTCCAATAATATTACCTTGCCCTTTGGCAAAACGCTTTTGTTTATTGACTACGCGCCATAGTGCCCCGGCATTAAATTTACCATTATCCCAGTTAAGTGAGGTTTTCCAGTCTAGTGGAGGTGTTTGAGCTAGAGGGATATTATCGGTACGGTTTTTTCCATAAGTATAGGCAAGGCTGCTGCCTATTGTCCAATTTGGTGCAAAGCGATAATTGAACTCAGCTTCACCGCCAAACCGTTCAGCTCTAATATTACGTGCACCAACCGAATTATCAACAAGAATAAAATTATTAATACGACTGCCAAATAGTGATACAGAGGCACGCCATTTGTCATTTTGCCAAATTACCCCGGTATCTATTTGGTTGTTACGCTCTGGTAATAAATCTTCACTACGGTTACGTTCCCAATAATCCGGAGCACGTTCCGCTGTTCCTAAGCCTAAATAGTATTTGGTATTTCCTGCCTGATGTTCATAGCGTAAAAATCCTGAATTTAAATTATATTTTTGGGTTCTGGCAGTATCATTGAGCGGGTATGCATCATAAATGGCTTTAATTTCGTCATGCCGATAACCGGCGATCCAGTTTTGATGGTCAGTATATGCCCAGTTGGCTTCAGCAAAACCTCCCCAATGTGTGAAATTTTGATTGGGCGTATACGGTTTGCTTGCATAATCTGTACCACTACGCGATGAATGTTTATCACGCATATAATCTATGCCTGTTTGTAATTCAATATTGTTAAAATCAAATGTGGTTTTTAACTGAGCAGTATCGGTTTCACGTTTGGGGTTATTTGCACGTGCCATTCCTGGGCGAACAGGCCGCATGCTGTAATTGTCCATAACATGATCAATAGTACTTTGGCCATAACGGAATTCTGCTTCCGCAAACCAATCATTAATATTGTGTTGTACGCCGCGGACATTCCAAGCGTCACGGTCAAATTTGCTACCATCCATCATTCGGTCTGAATAGGCTGCTTTTGCCCGACTGCGCTCATAAGTTGCTGCCAATAAGGTATCTGGTGAAGGGGTTAGACCTAATTGTAGCATTTGGCTGTTGCGTTCAAAATTAGAATGGGCTTTATTGTTGTCCCCATCTTGGTAATCGTCTGAGGTGTTGTAAGTAGCATTTAGACGCGCATAGCCTAGTTCATTTCCTACAGTCCCATCCACCATCGCATCGTGCCTACCAAAACTACCGATGGTATAGGCTGTATTAAAATGTATATTTTTTTCATGAAATTTTGGTTCTTTGCGTACAAAGCGTGCTGAACCTGCTACTAATCCGGTACCTTGGGTGACGGTCTGTGGCCCCTTGGTAATAACAACCTGATCATAGGAATTGGGAAAAATATAGGCAGTAGGCGGATCCATACGGCCTCCGCAACCGCCATAGATGAATTGATCATCGGCTTGAATGGCTAAACGTGAACCGCCTAAACCACGAAATAAAGGGTCACCAGATGTACCGCCTTTTCGAATGACATTCATATTAGGGACAGACAGTAATAATCCTGCTCCATCGTTTGCGGGTAAGGGCTGGACGGCTCTTTTGGTATTAAACTGCACAATATTTGCACGGTTTTGTGGTGCAGCAGTCACAACAACTGGTTCTAGTTCTTGGTGGAGAGGTGGTAATTCGGTACTACCCCAAGTGGTACTGATAGAGAAACTTAATGGTAGTAAACTTAGAAAAGGAGAAGGTTTCATTTTATGCTTTCGGATAAATGAATAGGGGCTTAGGAAGCAAAATCATCAAAAAACCTGATAAGCTCCTAATTTATTATAACATAACTGCGCAAATTCTAATGCTAGATGAATTCATGTTAATTGATTAAAGTCAATTAACATGAATATTTTAATGTTAATATTTAACCATTTTGCTTAGAGACTATTTTGAAAAAATAAAAAGCCGTCTGAAACGTTCCGATAATACAACGTTTCAGACGGCCTTAATTCAATCAAAGATTGATGTAATTACAGGCTGTAATACATTTCAAATTCCAGCGGATGCGGCGCCATGCGTACGCGGCGGACATCTTCTTCTTTGAAGGCGATGTAGCTTTCGATCCAGTCTTTGCTGAACACGCCGCCGCGGGTCAGGAATTCGTGGTCTTCTTTCAACGCAGCTAAGGCTTCGTCTAAAGAGGCGCACACGGTTGGTACCAAAGCGTCTTCTTCCGGTGGCAAGTCGTAGAGGTTTTTGGTGGCCGGATCGCCCGGGTGGATTTTGTTTTGGATACCGTCCAAACCGGCCATCAGCAAGGCGGCGAAACACAAGTAAGGGTTGGCCATTGGGTCAGGGAAACGCGCTTCGATGCGGCGGGCTTTTACGCTGTTTACCGATGGAATGCGGATAGAGGCCGAACGGTTTTTCGCTGAGTAAGCCAGTTTTACCGGTGCTTCAAAGTGTGGCACTAAGCGTTTGTACGAGTTGGTTGACGGGTTACAAATCGCGTTCAAGGCTTTGGCGTGTTTGATGATGCCGCCGATGTAGTAGAGCGCGGTATCGCTCAAACCTGCGTAGCCGTCGCCGGCAAACAAGTTTTGGCCGTCTTTCCAAATCGATTGGTGCACGTGCATGCCTGAGCCGTTGTCGCCCATAATGGGTTTTGGCATGAAGGTGGCGGTTTTACCGAAGTTGTGTGCCACGTTCCAAATCACGTATTTCATGTCTTGGGTTTGGTCGGCGCGGCGGACTAAGGTGCCGAATTTGGTACCCAGTTCCATTTGCGAGCCGGTGCCCACTTCGCCGTGATGCACTTCGACTTCGATGCCGATTTCTTCCAAAATATTCACCATGGCCGAGCGCAAGTCTTGGCCTTGGTCAACCGGTGCCACAGGCGCGTAGCCGCCTTTAACCATTGGGCGGTGGCCGGTGTTTTGGCCGTCAAGATGCGCGCCGCTTGACCAGGCGCCGCTTTCAGAAGTGATTTCATAGCGGGTTTTGTGCATGGCGGTTTCAAATGCTACGCCGTCAAACACGAAAAATTCCGGCTCAGGACCGAAGAAAGCAGTGTCGCCAATGCCTGAAGATTTCAAGTAGGCTTCGGCGCGTTTGGCGATAGAGCGCGGGTCGCGGTCGTAGCCTTGGCCGTCGGCAGGGTCGATCACGTCGCAGGTAATCACGACGGTGGTGTCATCGTAAAACGGATCGATAAAGGCAGTGGACGCATCGGGGCGCAACTGCATGTCGGAAGCTTGAACGCCTTTCCAGCCGCCCATAGAAGAGCCGTCGAAGGCTTGGCCGTTTTCAAACCAGTCTTCAGGGTCTTCCAATACGATGCGTGATGGAATGGTAAAGTGGTGTTGTTTACCTTTGGTATCGGTAAAACGCAAATCAACGAAGCGCGCTTCGCTTTCTTCAATCAGTTTTACAACGTCTTTAATAGACATGTTCAAGCTCCTAAATAGGGAAATCAGTCAATCCAAATAAACATGCGACCTAAAATGCTGCATTTGGTTGCCTATTTATTTGGATAAACTGGATCGGCGGGCAGTAAAAATCGGATGGGCTATTTTATCACGTTTCAGGGCTTGTCAGTAGCCGTTAAAAAATAGCGCGTGAAGGCTTGAGGCCGTCTGAAAAACAGCGGTAAATATAGTGATTGCGCTGTGTTTTAATCGATTCAAACCGATACATGAAATATAATTTCAGATGGCCTGATTGTCAACAATTTACTACTTCAACGGCGCAATACAGCAACTTGCGGTATTTAACGCAACATCCGCTTTAATCCTGACGAAATCCCGTTATAATAACGCTTTTGCCTGATGAGTGAAGGAAACCAGCCATGAGCAGCAAACCGCGTTACGCCGTATTCGGCAATCCTGTGCAACACAGCAAATCGCCGCAAATCCATCAAGAATTTGCCAAGCAGGAAAACGTTGCCATTGATTACGACCGCATTTACGCCGAAATTGGCGGATTTGCCGAAGCCGCTGCTGCGTTTTTTGCCGAAGGCGGGCAGGGCGCGAATGTGACTGTGCCATTTAAATTGGATGCCTTCAATTTTGTTGACGAACATTCCGAGCGCGCGTTGGCTGCCGGTGCGGTGAACACCATTATTCCCTTGGGCAACGGCAAATTCCGCGGCGACAACAGCGACGGCGTGGGTATGGTGAATGACATCATTCAGGCGCAAGGCGTGCCGGTGACGGGCAAGCGCGTGTTGCTGATTGGTGCAGGCGGTGCGGTGCGTGGTGTGATTCCCGTGTTGCAAGGCCGTCAGCCAGCCGAAATCGTCATCATCAACCGCACTCATGCCAAAGCCGAAGAAGTGGCCGAGCGTTTTGGCATTCGCGCGATTGCCATGAACGAATTGCCGGAAAATCATTTTGACATCATCATCAACGGCACATCCGGCGGCTTAAGCGGCGAATTGCCCGACATTGCACCGGCTGTGTTCGGTGCGTGTGCCTTGGCTTATGACATGGTTTACGGTAAAGATTCCGAGCCGTTTTTAAAATTTGCCGCCGAATCGGGCGCGCAAAAAACGGCCGACGGCTTGGGTATGCTGGTCGGGCAGGCCGCGTTTTCTTACCAATTGTGGCGCGGTTTCGAGCCGGACATCAAACCTGTGTTTGAATACATGAAAGACCTGTGATGTTGCGCATTCTCAAATGGCTGATTGCGCTGCCGGTGGCGGGCTTTATTTTGTTCAACGCCTATGTGTATGGCAACATCATCACCTACCGCGCCGTTGCACCGCACCAAACTGCATTCATGAGCATGCGCATGAGCCAGTTTCAGCAAGAAGGGCGCAGCGAAAGGCTGGATTACCGCTGGGTGCCGTATGAACGCATTTCCACTAACTTGAAAAAAGCGTTGATTGCTTCGGAAGACGCCAAATTCGCCGCGCATGACGGCTTTGACTGGAGCGGCATTCAAAACGCCATCAAGCGCAACCAGAAAAGTGGTGAAGTGAAAGCCGGTGGTTCGACCATCAGCCAGCAATTGGCGAAAAACCTGTTTCTCAACGACAGCCGCAGCTACATTCGCAAAGCCGAAGAAGCCGCCATTACTGCGATGATGGAGGCCGTCACCGACAAAGACCGCATTTTCGAGCTGTATCTCAATACCATCGAATGGCATTACGGCGTGTTCGGTGCCGAAGCCGCGTCGCAGTTTTTCTATAAAAAACCGGCCGCCGAGTTGACCAAACAGCAAGCCGCCAAGCTCGCCGCCCGTGTGCCTGCGCCGTTGTTTTATGCGGATAATCCGAAAAGCAAACGCCTACGCGGTAAAACCAACATCATTTTTCGGCGTATGGGTTCGGCAGAATTACCGGTCAGCGACACCGAATAATGACAAATCACTTATTAATGAAAAAGGCCGTCTGAACACTATTTTTCAGACGGCCTTGGTTTTATCATATAGTCACAAAAATAAAAATGATAAGCGTAATGGTTTCATTACGTTTGACCTGTTGACCGACGATTCATTGACTCAAAAGCTTATGGAAAAAATCACACACAGCGCCCACATCAACCTAGCAACCGCGCACAAACTGATTCAGTTCGGCATGGAATACGCCGAACACAAACACCTTCGAATCGCCATCGTCGATGCCGGCGGTCATTTATTGGCCTTTGCCCGCATGGACGAAGCGGCTTTAATTACCATCGATACCGCCATCAATAAAGCCCAAACCGCTGTTTATCTGAAAGCACCATCCACGCAGTTGGCCAACTTCAACAGCCAGATGACATCAAGTCTGGTGAAAACTGATAAGCTCACCGCCCAACAAGGCGGCGTGCCCTTGCTGCACCACGGCCACATGGTCGGTGCCGTGGGGGTGAGTGGTGCTGATGGTGAAAGCGACAACCGTACCGCCGAAATGATTGCCGCTGCATTTGCCGGATAATTGATTGGTGTCTCAAAATAAAACAATCAAACAAGGCCGTCTGAATTTCAGACGGCCTTGTTTATGGCTCGAGACCTTTAAAAATAAAACGTACAATCTCTATTCAAATCAAGCGGCTTTATTTGTATGATAACGGAAAAATACAGTAATAATCACAGAGGAAAAAATGGAGAAGCAGACTGTAGGCATGATTCAGATTACCGTAGCGGCGGTGTGTTGGGGCTCGCTCGGTTTTTTGGGCACTTTACTCAACCGTGCCGGTTTTGACGGTGTGCAGGTGGCGACTTTGCGCATTGTGATTGCGGCGGCGATTTTGTTGCTGTTGCTGCCGTATTTCATGCGCTTTTTGCGTGGCTTGGACATCAAGCGTCTGCCGATACTGACGGCGCAATCGCTGATTGGTGTGTTGGGTATGAGTTTGCTGTATTTTGCGGCGGTGGCCAAAGTCGGCTCGTCGCTGGCGGTGGCGCTGCTCTATACCGCGCCGGTGTGGAGCTTGATTTTCAGCCGCATGCTGTTGGGCGAACCGATTACGCGCAAAGCGGCCATGCTTACGGTGGTGGCCGCATTGGGTGTGGGCTTGACCATGGCAGGCGGCATGAATTTTGATGCGCTCGGGATTATGATTGGGCTGGGCTCGGGGATTTGCTACGCGCTTTATGGCGTGTTGGGCAAAAAAGTCATGACGGGCGCGCCGCCGATGATGTTGCTGTTTACCTCGGTGAGTATTTCCGCGCTGGCTTTGCTGTGTCTGCCTGCTACGCATCAAACTTTGGCTCAATTGGTTGCGTTGGATGTTTCGGTATGGCTGACTGCGTTTGCCTTGTCTTTGGTCGGCACGATTATCGCCTTTGGTTTATTTGTCAAAGGTTTGGAAAAAATGCCTGCCGCCAAAGCCGCTGTGTTCACCGTGTTTGAACCGTTTACTGCGGTGATGTTGGCGGTATTTTTGCTGGGCGAACAATTGGGCGTGTTGCAATCGGTGGGCGTGTTTTTGATTATTGCGGTGGCGGTGTTGAATGCGGTGGGGAAGAAAGAAAAAATGGAACAGGCGCTGGGATAAGTGAAACCAGCAAGCTCATCTTTATATGATAAAAGGCCGTCTGAAATTTCAGACGGCCTTTATCTTTTCATTCAATCTAAATTAAACCTTATTTCGCCATATTCTGAAACACTTCACGCGCGGTGGCGATGGTTTCGTCAATCAGTTCAGGTGTGTGCGCGGCGGAAACGAAACCGGCTTCGTAGGCGGATGGGCCGAAGGCAACGTTGCGTTCCAGCATACCGTGGAAGAAATGTTTGAACGCATCGATGTTGCTGCGTGCCATGTCACCGTAGTTTTGCGGCGTGAGGTCGGCGAAATACAGGCCGAACATGCCGCCCACGCTGTCGGCGGTAAACTGAACACCGTTGTCTTTGGCGGCGGCGGTGAAACCTTGTACCAGTTGCTCGGTGCGGGCGGTCAGGTTTTCATAAAAACCGTCGCGCTGGATGATTTCCAAGGTTTTCAAACCGGCGGCCACGGCCAGCGGGTTGCCGGAAAGGGTGCCGGCTTGATACACGCAGCCGAGCGGGGAAATGCATTCCATGATTTCGCGTTTGCCGCCGAACGCCGCCAACGGCATGCCGCCGCCGATGACTTTGCCCATGGTGGTCAGGTCGGGTTTGACGCCGTGCAGCGATTGCGCGCCGCCGAGCGCCACGCGGAAACCGGTCATCACTTCGTCGTAAATCAATACCGCGCCGTGTTTGGCGGTCAGTTCGCGCAGGGCTTTGACAAAGTTTTCAGACGGCCGCACCAAATTCATATTGCCGACAAACGGCTCCAAAATCACGCAGGCGATGTCGTTGCCGGATTGGGCGAAGGCTTCTTCGAGCTGGGCGACGTTGTTGTATTCCAGCACCAAAGTGTGTTTGGTGAAATCGGCCGGTACACCCGCTGAACTCGGGTTGCCAAAAGTGAGCAGGCCGCTGCCGGCTTTCACCAACAAGCTGTCGGAATGGCCGTGGTAGCAGCCTTCGAATTTGATGATTTTGTCGCGGCCGGTGTAGCCGCGTGCCAAGCGGATGGCGGTCATGGTGGCTTCGGTGCCGGAGCTGACCAAGCGCACTTGTTCGACGCTCGGCACCAGCTTGGCGATTTCTTCGGCGATGACGATTTCGCCTTCGGTCGGTGCGCCGAACGACAAACCGCCCACAGCCGCTTCGCGCACGGCTTCCAGCACTTCAGGGTGGGCGTGGCCGACAATTGCAGGCCCCCATGAGCCGACGTAATCGATGTAGCGGGTGTCGCTTTCATCCCAAACATACGCGCCTTCGGCTTTTTTGATGAAGCGCGGCACGCCGCCGACGCTGCCGAACGCGCGCACCGGTGAATTCACGCCGCCGGGAATGATGGCTTTGGCGCGGTTGAACAAGGTTTCGTTACGGTTCATGCTGGTGTCCTTTAAAAAAGGCCGTCTGAAAGGGTGAGGCCGTCTGAAAAATAAAGTGCCATTCTAACATTGATTTGCGGCTAAGCGGTTTCAGACGGCATGATTCAAGCAGCGAAATGCGCAGCCTGTTTTCAAATCTATGCAGATGAATATGAAAATTATTCTTTAAAAACAATCACTCTATTCATTTTTTATTGGGCTGTGCTATAATCTCGCACCTTAACCAATACTTAGAAAAAAATCATGTTACGCGGATTACTGGCAGCCTGCCTTTTGCTTTGTTCGTCGCTGACTTGGGCGCAGCGCGATGTGCCTACCGATATGAGTGTGGCGGTGTTGAAACAAGTTGAATTGCCGTATGTGAAATTGAGCAGCGGCGGCTTTTCGTGGACGAAACTGCTCACCTTGGGCTTGGTCGACGGCAATGCCGGCCGCTTCCAATTATCCCGATTCGTGCGCATCCGCGATGAAAACGACCGCTTTATCGTATTAGGCCGTCTGAATGCGCAAGTCGGCAAACCCTTGGCCGTCAAACAAGACGGCGCGGGTGTGATTCGTGAAATTTGGGTGCTGACCGAAGGCGAAGTGCAAAACTTTGCCGAGCGCGTCCAAAATCAGGCGCAGTAAGTTTCAGGCCGTCTTAAAACCCATTAAATTCCAAGCACGGCGGCTTTTATATCAACAGCCCAACCGTGTTGATTAAATATATCAAATTGAGAGAACCGCACTTTCAGACGGCCTTTGCAATCTTCAAAGGCCGTCTGAAAGTTTTATAAATCAGCCCCGCGATTACGGGCTACCTGAGAAAGCACAAACCATGAAAAAAGTCTTTATCCGCACGTTCGGTTGTCAAATGAACGAATACGACAGCGAAAAAATGCTGGCCGTTTTGGCGGAAGAACACGGCGGCATTGAGCAAGTTTCGCAAGCCGATCAAGCCGATATTATTTTGTTCAACACTTGCTCTGTGCGCGAAAAAGCGCAGGAAAAAGTATTCTCCGATTTGGGACGCGTTCGCCCGCTCAAAGAAAAAAATCCCGACCTGATTATCGGTGTGGCCGGCTGCGTGGCTTCTCAAGAGGGCGAAGAAATCATCAAGCGCGCACCTTATGTCGATGTAGTGTTTGGCCCGCAAACCTTGCACCGTTTGCCGAAAATGATTGTGGACAAAGAAACGTCCGGCCATTCGCAAGTCGACATTTCTTTCCCCGAAATCGAAAAATTCGACCACCTGCCGCCGGCGCGTGTGGAAGGCGGCAGCGCGTTTATTTCCATCATGGAAGGCTGTTCCAAATATTGCAGCTTCTGCGTGGTGCCTTATACCCGCGGCGAAGAATTTTCACGCCCGTTGAATGACGTGTTGACCGAAATTGCCGGCTTAGCGCAACAAGGCGTGAAAGAAATCAACCTGTTAGGCCAAAATGTGAACGCCTACCGCGGCGAAATGGACGACGGCGAAATTTGCGACTTTGCTACATTGTTGCGCATTGTGCATGAAATTCCGGGCATTGAGCGCATGCGTTTCACCACCAGCCACCCGCGCGAGTTTTCCGATTCGATTATCGAGTGCTACCGCGATTTGCCGAAGCTGGTGTCGCATTTGCACCTGCCGATTCAAAGCGGTTCCGACCGCGTGTTGAGCGCCATGAAACGCGGCTACACCGCCTTGGAATACAAATCCATCATCCGTAAATTGCGCGCCATCCGCCCTGATTTGTGCTTGAGCAGCGACTTTATCGTCGGCTTCCCCGGCGAAACCGAACGTGAATTCGAGCAAACCTTGAAGCTGGTAAAAGACATTGCCTTCGATTTGAGCTATGTGTTCATTTACAGCCCGCGCCCGGGTACACCGGCCGCCAACCTGCCGGACGACACACCGAACGCCGAAAAAGTACGCCGCTTGGAAGCCTTGAATGAAGTGATAGAAGCAGAAACCAAACGCATCAACCAAAGCATGATCGGTTCAGTACAACGCTGCTTGGTGGAAGGCATTTCCAAGAAAGACCCAGACCAGTTGCAAGCACGCACTGCCAACAACCGCGTGGTGATTTTCAACGGCACGCCGGAGATGATTAACCAAATGGTTGATTTGGAAATCACCGATGCTTATACCTTCTCGCTGCGTGGGGTGCCGGTGTCTAAAAATTAATTGAAGTTTTTAAATGCTAAAAGGCCGTCTGAAAATTATGTTTTCAGACGGCCTTTTTATATTTAAGCCTTTCAAATCACCCACTGATAAAGCGCAATCATCAGCGGCATACTCACTACACAAAGTAGGGTGGTGATGCCGTAAATCGCGCTGGCTTTTTGCGCGTTCTTTTGATACAGCACCGCCATCTGTGTGACTGTGGCGGCGGATGAGCTGATGGTGGCCAAAAAGCTGATGAGTACCACGGTTTGGTTGTGGCTGTTTTGCTCGGCGAGGCCGAAGAGTTTGATGATGATCAGCAGCACCAGCGGCATCAGAATCAGGCGCAGGAAGGTGACGAGGTAGATGCGTTTGGAGGCGATGATCTCTTTCAAAGGCAGCGAGGCAATCAGCATGCCGGCAATCATCATGGCAATCGGGCCGATCATGCTGCCGACATTGGCCAGCGCGTTGTCCACCACGCTGGGCAGTTTGATTTGAAAGGCAAACATGAATAAGCCGACGGCAATAGACAAAATATTGACGTTGGTAAAGATTTTTTTGACCGACATTTGGCTGCGTCCGGCAAACATCACGCGCAGGTGTGTCCAGAACAATACGGTTTGCACAATCAAATAGCCTGCGGTGTAAATCAGCCATTCCGCGCCGAATACGGCCAGCACCACCGGAATAATCAGATTGCCCGCGTTGGTGTAAATCACGGCGGCTTGTTCCAGAATATCCAGCTTGAAGATTTTGGCAAACAGTTTGCCCAGCACAATCAGCGAAAAGTTAAACAGCAAAGCGAGCTTCACCGAAAGCCACAAGCCATCGAGAATTTCGGGTGTGTAATCGACTTGGAAAGCGTGAATCATTACCGCCGGGCTGATAAGGTAAAGCGTAATCACGGAAAGCGGATAGCTGTCGGCCGGTTTGAGCAGTTTGAATTTCACCAAGGCAATGCCCATCAGCACAATCAGCGTGAGTTGGGCAATTTTTTCGGCGAGCAGCAGGGAAGTTTCCATGAGAATATTGATAGGATATGAATGGATGAGGATTTTACGCCTTTGTGATGTAGGCGACAAATTGTGTTGCCTTTTTGTATATTGATGAAAGGCCGTCTGAAAATAGAAATGGTTGCAATAAATGCTTTTTCAGACGGCCTGAATCGATTTAATTGCCCGAAGTGCTTGGAATTTCAGTATAATACCGCCCAAATTTTTCCCCAACTTTTAAAGATAAACATGAATACTTCAGATAACAGTATGTTCGAGCGCATTTTTAAATTGCGCGAAAACGGCACCAACGTGCGCACGGAAGTGATGGCGGGTTTAACCACCTTTCTGACCATGTGTTACATCATCATCGTCAATCCCTTGATTTTGGGCGAAGCGGGCATGGATGTCGGCGCGGTGTTCGTCGCCACCTGTATCGCTGCGGCCATCGGCTGCTTTGTGATGGGCTTTGTCGGCAATTATCCGATTGCACTCGCCCCGGGCATGGGCTTGAATGCTTATTTTACTTTTGCCGTGGTGAAGGGCATGGGTGTGCCTTGGCAGGTGGCGTTGGGCGCGGTGTTTATGTCGGGCTTGATTTTCATCTTCTTCAGCTTGTTTAAAGTGCGCGAAATGCTGGTGAACGCATTGCCGATGGGCTTGAAAATGTCGATTGCGTCCGGTATCGGCCTGTTTTTGGCTTTGATTGCCTTAAAAGGCGCGGGCGTGATTGTCGATAATCCGGCTACGCTGGTGGGTATGGGCGATATTCACCAGCCGTCGGTATTGCTGGCGTTGGGCGGTTTTGCGGCGGTATGCGTGTTGAGCCATTTCCGTATTAAAGGTGCGATTATCATCACTATTTTGGGCATTACCGTGTTGTCCAGCCTGATGGGTTTGAGCGAATTCAAAGGCGTGGTGGGCAGCGTGCCGAGTATTGTGCCGACTTTCATGCAAATGGATTTTGAAGGCTTGTTCACCGTCAGCATGATCAGCGTGATTTTCGTGTTTTTCTTGGTGGACTTGTTCGACAGTACCGGCACTTTGGTCGGTGTATCGCACCGTGCGGGCTTGTTGGTAGATGGCAAACTGCCGCGCTTGAAACGTGCTTTGCTGGCGGATTCGACTGCAATTGTGGCAGGTGCCGCTTTGGGTACGTCGTCAACTACACCTTATATCGAAAGTGCATCGGGTGTGGCTGCGGGTGGCCGCACGGGTTTGACTGCTGTGGTGGTTGGTTTGCTGATGTTGGCGTGTTTGGTGTTCTCGCCGCTGGCACAAAGCGTACCGGCTTTTGCCACCGCGCCGGCTTTGTTATACGTCGGCACGCAGATGTTGCGCAGTGCCACCGAAATCGATTGGGACGACATCACCGAAGCTGCTCCGGCTTTCTTAACCATCGTGTTCATGCCGTTCACTTACTCGATTGCTGACGGTATCGCAGCAGGCTTTATCAGCTATGCGGTGATTAAATTGCTGTGCGGTCGTGCGAAAGAAGTGCCGCCGATGGTGTGGATTGTGGCTGTATTGTGGGCATTGAAATTCTGGTATATGGGCGGTTGATTCGCACTGCTAGAAAATGTTTTAAACAGGCCGTCTGAAAACAATATGTTTCAGACGGCCTGTTTTTATTGTTATAAATAACTGAATAATCGGCTTTGCATGAAAATAATTCAAGTAAAAATGCAGTTTAGAGTAAAAATCCGTCAAATAGGCCGTCTGAAAAATAGTTGCTGATTTCAAGTATTTATTAACGGCATTTAACTGAAAGCAGGTGTGGATTTAAAATCACTCGACAAAAATAACGGATAATTTTTTGAGGTTGGTGAAAAAATTGTTGCTTTTGATTATATGTAAATTAAACATATTTAAATAATAAAATACAATAGATTATGTGTATTTTTAGTTTGTAATCAGCTTGTTTTTGATTAATTTGTTTATTTTAATCGATAAAAGTTATCAAGTGGATTGAAAAAATATTTGACACACAAAAAATTATGGCTTAGATTTAAATCAAAGAAAAACTACATGAAACTACATCATACAAAGGAACCCACCATGACTTCTCGCGCGATTTTGCCGCTATCTCTTCATTTCCACGAAATATTCTCTTTTCCCGCTGCTGCTTTCGGTTTGTTGCCCGTCAAAGCCGTTACGCGTTAAACCGGTTTATTCTTTCGCCGTATTTTTCTGTTTTATTTTTAACATCCAAAAAGTAAAAAGCTCGAATAATTTTCAATAAGCGGTGGTCGTGTGTGTTGCGGCTGGTTTAAGTGTAAACGTTAACTGTTTATTGAAAATGATTTTAGTGATGTCAATCAAAGTTTGATTTGACGATGTGATTGATAAGAGGAGAAAAAAGATGACCCAAGCTTCAGCTGGCCTGCGTTTCCGTCAAGCCGTTCAAGAATCTAATCCGTTGGCGGTGGTGGGCTGCGTCAATGCTTATTTTGCCCGTTTGGCCACCCACAGCGGCTTTAAAGCGATTTATCTGTCCGGCGGCGGCGTGGCTGCCTGCTCAAACGGCATTCCGGATTTGGGTATCACCACCATGGAAGACGTGCTGATTGATGCACGCCGCATTACCGATAATGTAGATACGCCTTTGCTGGTAGATATTGATGTGGGTTGGGGCGGTGCATTCAACATCGCGCGCACCATCCGCAATTTCGAGCGCGCCGGTGTGGCGGCGGTACATATTGAAGACCAAGTGGCGCAAAAGCGTTGCGGCCACCGTCCAAATAAAGCCATCGTGTCTAAAGAAGAGATGGTTGACCGCATTAAAGCCGCGGTTGATGCGCGTGTGGATGAAAACTTCGTCATCATGGCGCGTACTGATGCATTGGCGGTAGAAGGTTTGGATGCGGCGATTGAGCGTGCGCAAGCCTGTGTGGAAGCCGGTGCCGATATGATTTTCCCAGAAGCGATGACCGAATTGGGCATGTACAGAAAATTCGTTGATGCGGTGAAAGTACCGGTATTGGCCAACATCACCGAATTCGGTTCAACGCCGCTCTACACCCAGCAGGAATTGGCTGAAAACGGCGTGCAGCTGGTGCTGTATCCGCTCTCAACCTTCCGCGCAGCCAGCAAAGCAGCATTGAATGTGTATGAAGCGATTATGCGCGACGGCACACAAGCCAATGTGGTTGATACCATGCAGACCCGCGCGGAATTGTACGAACACTTGGGCTACCACGATTTCGAGCAGAAATTAGACCAATTGTTTCAAAAATAAATAAAGCCGTAGAAATAGAAGTTGTTGGATTTTCAGACGGCCTGTTCCCAGCGGAAAGGCCGTCTGAAAAATAATCATATTAAAAAAGCAATCAATAGGAGAAACATCATGACAACCGAAACCCCTACTTTCAAACCGAAAAAATCCGTAGCCCTGTCAGGCGTAGCAGCCGGTAACACCGCGCTGTGTACCGTCGGCAAAACCGGTAACGACTTGAGCTACCGTGGTTACGACATTCTCGATTTAGCCAAGCATTGCGAATTTGAAGAAGTGGCGCACTTACTGATTCATGGCCATCTGCCGAATAAGAGCGAATTGGCAGCTTATAAAGCCAAATTGCAAACCTTGCGTGGCTTGCCGATTCGTGTTCGTAAAATGCTGGAAAACTTGCCGGCACACACCCATCCGATGGACGTTTTGCGTTCGGGCGTGTCTATGATGGGCTGCGTTCACCCTGAGCGCGAAAGCCAACCGGAAAGTGAAGCGCGTGATATCGCCGACAAACTGATTGCCAGCTTGGGCAGCATCTTGCTGTATTGGTATCAATATTCACACAAAGGCAAGAGCATTGACGTTGAGAGCGAAGAAGAGAGCATTGGCGGTCATTTCCTGCACTTGTTGCACGGCAAACGCCCAACGCCTTCGCAAGTTAAAGCCATGCACATTTCCCTGATTTTGTATGCAGAACACGAATTTAACGCATCTACTTTCACCAGTCGTGTGATTGCGGGTACCGGTTCGGATATCTACTCTTGCATTACCGGTGCCATCGGTGCTTTGAAAGGCCCGAAACACGGCGGTGCCAACGAGGTGGCTTACGACATTCAAAAACGCTACCGCAATGCCGACGAAGCGGAAGCAGATATCCGCGAGCGCATCGGCCGCAAAGAAATCGTGATCGGTTTCGGCCATCCGGTGTACACCGTATCTGACCCACGCAACGTGGTGATTAAAGAAGTGGCACGCGATTTGAGTAAAGAAGCCGGCGATATGCGCTTGTTTGACATTGCCGAGCGCTTGGAAAGCGTGATGTGGGAAGAGAAGAAAATGTTCCCGAATCTGGACTGGTTCTCTGCCGTGTCTTACCAAAAACTGGGCGTACCGACTGCGATGTTCACCCCGTTGTTCGTGATTTCGCGTACCACCGGCTGGTCGGCACACGTGTTGGAGCAACGCAAAGACGGCAAGATTATCCGTCCGAGCGCGAATTACACCGGTCCTGACGATATTCCGTTCGTGCCGTTGGACGAACGCTGCTGATGTACTTTTCAGACGGTCTTTATGCTTTCGCATCAGGCCGTCTGAAAAATTTACGATGATGCGTACTTGAATATTAGTAATTAAATAATTTTCCAAAGATAAAGATTCAGTTGGAAAGACAAAAGGCAATGTTGGTTTAGGAAGCTCAAACAAATATTTTGCTTGCGCTCAAGCCAAGGGAATATACGGTTGTATACGTTTTGACCGACAGATAATAAATGAATGCCACACAAACCGTTTACTTTTTATTGTCAAGCATGTTGGTTGCCGCCTTGCCCGGCCCTGCCATGATGTTGGTAATACAGGGGGCGATTCATTCGGGATGGAGAAAAGGGGCAAGTATTACGGCAGGGATATTGTTGGCAGATGCTTTACTTTTAGTAGCGGTGTGTTTAGGAGTAGGCGGTATTATTGCTTCTTCTGAATCCATGCTTACTGTAATGAACGTGTTTTCTTCCTGTTATCTGATTTACTTAGCATATGGTTCATTTCGGGCGATCAGTAGTCTTCGTTCGGGTTTGCCGGTGTCGGTAAAAAATGTTGACTGGAAAGCGGGTTTTTGGATTACCATCATCAATCCCAAAACCATTATTTTTCTGATTGCGTATTTGCCCCGTTTTATTGATCACCATTCCGATGCGTCGGAGAATATACAGCTTTTCATGCTTTCATTTTGGTTTGTGATTGCGGTAGCGGTTGTGATGTCGGTTTATGCTTTAGTGGCACATGGTGCTCGGCGGTTTCTAGAAAAAATAATAGTGCGCCAAACAATGGAAGCCGTGTTTGGTATGGTATTGCTTTTTATCGGTTTGCATGGTTTATGGGAAATGGTTTCCACTCGATAACTTCACAAACGGTATCCCACCATGAACATAAAAGACGCTTTGCTGATTGCCGCTGTGGTCGGTATTTGGGGCATTAATTTTTTCTTTATGAAAACCGCTTTGGCCGATGTGCCGCCCATGATATTGGGCTTGTTGCGGTTTTTATTGGTGATTTTTCCGGCGGTATTCTTTATTAAACCGCCGAAAGTCGCTTGGTATTGGCTGGCGCTTTACGGTATCACCATTAGCTTCGGTCAATTCGGGCTGATGTTTACCGCGCTGGAACTGGGTATGCCCACAGGCTTGGGAGCCTTATTGATTCAATTGCAAGTGTTTCTTACCGTATTGGTGGCTGGTGTGATGATGAGAGAGCCACTATTACGTCATCACTTGTTGGGTATGATTGCTGCTGCGGTGGGTCTGATGCTAATCGGCATCGGCCAATATCAAGGCAATATGCCGTTGGTGGCTTTGCTGGCAGTGGTCGGCGCGGCGGCTTCTTGGGCGGTCGGCAACATTGTGGTGAAATACATCGGACAGGTGAACCCGCTCTCATTGGTGGTGTGGGGCAGTTGGTCGGCCTTGGTGGCATTTACCGCTGTTTCTTTGATGATGTATGGCGCCGATGGTCTGGTTTCTTACACGCTGTCTCTCAGCGGTTGGGGCATTGCCAGCATTTTGTTTTTGGCCTATGTGTCGAGTTTGGTCGGCTACACCGCGTGGGGCGATTTGCTCTCGCGCCATCCGGCAGGCAAGATTACTCCGTTTGCGCTGTGTGTGCCGGTGATTGCGTTGTTGGTCGGCTATATCTTCTTAGGCGAACGTTTGGGCGCATGGCATTGGGCAGGTATAGTGGTCGTAATGGCCGGTTTGCTGATTCATGTGTTCGGCGGCAAATGGTTAGGCCGTCTGAAAAAATAAAAAGCATAACAAAATGCCTCATTTAACTGTTGAATACGGCGGCGTAGAAATGCCGCAAGAAGCCTTGCCAGAATTACACCAAACCTTATTAAACAGCGGCCTGTTTGAAGAATACGATTTGAAAATCCGCCTGCCGCTATGAGCAAGCCGATTATTTGGTCGGCGGCAGCAAACAAGCCTTTGCCCATTTGACCTTGCGTTTGCTGGAAGGGCGTAGCGAAAGCGCCCAAGCCGAATTGAGCCGCGCCTTGGCCGAAACCGTGCAAAAATTAACCGCACAAGCGCCGAGCATACAGATTAGCGTGGATTTGTGCGACATGGTTCGCGCCACCTACACCAAAACCCACCGTTAATCAAACAGGCCGTCTGAAACCAACTTAAAGCGCAATCATCATGAGCAAAGATTGGAATCCGCAACACTATCAGCGTTTTGAAAAAGAACGCAACCGCCCGCCGGCTGAATTGTTGGCGCGGATTGCACACATTCAAGCGCAACGGATCGCCGATTTGGGCTGCGGTTCGGGCAGCAGCACCGCCTTGTTGCGCCAAGCATGGCCGCAAGCCGAGATTACCAGCGTGGACAGTTCACCCGCCATGCTTGCTGTGGCACAGGAAAAATTGCCCGATTGCCGTTTTGTATTGCAGGATTTTCACGATTGGCAGCCGGAAACGCCGCAAGATATTGTGTTTGCCAATGCGTCACTGCAATGGTCGGACACACCGCAAACGCTGTTGCCGCACCTGATTCGCCAGTTGAAACAAGGCGGTGTGTTGGCGGCGCAAATGCCGGATAATTTGGATGAGCCGTCGCATTTTCTCATGCGCGACACCGCTGCGTTGCCCCAATGGAAAGATTTAACCCAAGCCGCCGACAGCCGTCCACCGGTGTGGGACGTATCCCGCTATTATGATTTGCTGGTGGCGCAAGGTTGCGAAGTGGATGTGTGGCGCACGGTGTATTACCACGTTTTGCCCGATACCGTCGCCATCGCCGATATGTTTGCCAGCACCGCATTGCGCCCTTATCTGGCCTGTTTGGACGAAGCACAGCAGGGCGAATTTATGCAGGCATACATCGAGCAATTAAACCAACATTATCCGCGCCGACATGATGGCAATGTGTTGTTGGCGTTGCCGCGAATGTTATCGTGGCGCACAAAGGGCAGGCCGTCTGAAACGGCTGCCGCTCTTATTAAAATTAAAACGATTTTTCAGACGGCCTTGAGATAAACAACAGGCCGTCTGAAACCCCAAGCAGTCAAACAGAAGAAAAACATAAATCACTGGAGATATCACCATGTCTAACCAAATCTATAAAAAACCGTTACCTGATACCAATCTGGAATACTTCGACGCACGCCAAGCGTGTGAAGACATCCGCCCCGGCTCATACGACAAGCTGCCGTACACCAGCCGCATTTTGGCGGAAAACTTGGTCAACCGCGCCGATAAGGTGGATTTGGCCACGCTGCAATCGTGGCTGGGTCAATTGATTGACAACAAACAGGAAATCGATTTCCCATGGTATCCGGCGCGCGTGGTGTGTCACGATATTTTGGGTCAAACCGCATTGGTGGATTTGGCAGGCTTGCGCGATGCGATTGCCGAAAAAGGCGGCGATCCGGCCAAAGTGAATCCAGTGGTGCAAACCCAGTTGATCGTCGATCACTCGCTAGCCGTGGAATGCGGCGGCTATGATCCGGATGCCTTCCGCAAAAACCGCGAAATCGAAGATCGCCGCAACGAAGACCGTTTCCACTTCATCAACTGGACCAAAACCGCGTTTGAAAATGTAGACGTGATTCCGGCGGGTAACGGCATCATGCACCAAATCAACTTGGAAAAAATGTCGCCGGTAGTTCAAGTGAAAAACGGCGTGGCTTTCCCGGATACCTGCGTCGGCACCGACTCACACACGCCGCACGTTGATGCATTGGGCGTGATTTCCGTGGGTGTAGGTGGTTTGGAAGCCGAAACCGTGATGCTCGGTCGCGCGTCGATGATGCGTCTGCCGGATATTGTCGGCGTGGAACTTACCGGCAAACGCCAGCCGGGCATTACCGCCACCGACATCGTATTGGCCTTGACCGAATTCTTGCGTAAAGAGCGCGTGGTAGGTGCGTTTGTTGAATTCTTCGGCGAAGGTGCCGACAGCCTGTCGATTGGCGACCGTGCCACCATTTCCAACATGACCCCTGAATTCGGCGCGACTGCCGCCATGTTTGCCATCGACCAGCAAACCATTGATTACCTGAAACTGACCGGCCGCGACGAAGCACAGGTGAAATTAGTGGAAACCTACGCCAAAACCGCCGGTTTGTGGGCAGATGCGCTGAAAATCGCCGAATATCCACGCGTGTTGAAGTTTGATTTGTCCACCGTGACCCGCAATATGGCCGGCCCGTCAAACCCACATGCGCGTTTCTCAACCACCGATTTGGCCGCCAAAGGCATTGCCGCCCCTTACGAAGAACCGACCGACGGCAAAATGCCGGACGGCGCAGTGATTATCGCGGCGATTACCTCGTGTACCAATACGTCAAATCCACGCAACGTGGTGGCCGCTGCCTTGCTGGCGCGCAACGCCAACCGCTTGGGCTTGAAACGTAAACCGTGGGTGAAAACCTCATTCGCACCCGGCTCAAAAGTGGCAGAAGTGTACCTGAAAGAAGCCGGATTGCTGCCGGAAATGGAAGCCTTGGGCTTCGGCGTGGTCGGTTTTGCCTGCACCACTTGTAACGGTATGTCCGGCGCGCTCGATCCGAAAATCCAGCAGGAAATCATCGACCGTGATTTGTACGCTACTGCCGTATTGTCGGGCAACCGCAACTTTGACGGCCGTATCCACCCGTATGCTAAACAAGCTTTCTTGGCTTCGCCGCCGCTGGTGGTGGCCTACGCGATTGCCGGTTCGATTCGTTTCGACATTGAAAACGACGTATTGGGCGTGGTAGATGGCAAAGAAATCCGCCTGAAAGACTTGTGGCCGAGCGATGAGGAAATCGATGCCGTGGTGGCCGAATTTGTGAAGCCGCAGCAATTCCGCGATATTTACATTCCGATGTTTGACACCGGTGCTGCTGAGCGCGCACCTAGCCCGTTGTACGACTGGCGTCCGATGTCGACCTATATCCGCCGTCCGCCGTATTGGGAAGGCGCATTGGCAGGCGAGCGCACGCTGAAAGGCATGCGTCCGCTGGCGATTTTGCCTGACAACATCACCACCGACCACTTATCACCGTCAAATGCGATTCTGCCGAGCAGTGCAGCCGGTGAATACTTGGCGAAAATGGGTTTGCCGGAAGAAGATTTCAACTCTTACGCCACCCACCGCGGCGACCACCTGACCGCCCAACGCGCCACTTTTGCCAACCCTAAACTCTTCAATGAGATGGTGAAAAACGAAGACGGCACCACTAAGCAAGGCTCACTCGCCCGCGTGGAACCGGAAGGCCAAGTGATGCGTATGTGGGAAGCGATTGAAACCTATATGAACCGCAAACAGCCGCTGATTATCGTTGCCGGTGCCGACTACGGCCAAGGCTCGAGCCGCGACTGGGCAGCTAAGGGTGTGCGTTTGGCCGGTGTGGAAGCGATTGTGGCCGAAGGCTTCGAGCGTATCCACCGCACCAACCTGATCGGCATGGGCGTGTTGCCGCTGCAATTCAAAGAAGGCACCAACCGCCACACGCTGGCCTTGGACGGCACTGAAACCTACGATGTCATCGGCACACGCGAACCGCGTTGCGATTTGACCTTGGTGATTCACCGTCAAAACGGCGAAACGGTCGAAGTACCGGTAACCTGCCGCTTGGATACCGCTGAAGAAGTGTTGATTTACGAAGCCGGCGGCGTGCTGCAACGCTTCGCGCAAGACTTCTTGGAAGGGAACGCCGCCTAAGCGTTTCAGACGGCCTTGTGTATGCGCAAGGCCGTCTAAACTTATGGAATAGCGAGTAGGGTGGGTGTAAACCCACATTAACCAGACAACAAATATTGTGAAAAAAATCAGACGGCCTTAGTATTAAACAGGCCGTCTGAAACCCAAACAAGAACAATAAGGAGAATCCAAATGCCGCAAATTAAAATCCCGGCCGTGTACTACCGTGGCGGCACATCCAAAGGCGTATTTTTCAAACGCACCGATTTACCCGAAGCCGCACAACAAGCAGGCGAAGCGCGCGATAAAATCCTGTTGCGCGTGTTGGGCAGCCCCGACCCTTACGGCAAACAAATCGACGGTTTGGGCAATGCCAGCTCGTCCACCAGCAAAGCCGTAATTTTGGATAAATCCGAACGCGCCGACCACGATGTCGATTATTTGTTTGGTCAAGTATCGATTGACAAACCGTTTGTCGATTGGAGTGGCAACTGCGGCAACCTTACCGCTGCCGTGGGCGCATTCGCCATTTCACAAGGCTTGGTTGATTCGACCAAAATCCCTTCAGACGGCATTTGCACCGTCAACATCTGGCAGAAAAACATCGGCAAAACCATCATTGCCCATGTACCGATGCAAAACGGCGAAGTGTTGGAAACTGGCGATTTTGAGCTTGACGGCGTGACATTCCCTGCTGCCGAAGTGCAAATCGAATTTCTCGACCCTGCCGACGGCGAAGGCAGCATGTTCCCGACCGGCAATGTGGTGGACGATTTAGAAGTGCCGAATATCGGTACCTTCAAAGCCACCATGATTAACGCCGGCATTCCGACCATTTTCCTGAACGCCGCCGATTTGGGCTACACCGGCACCGAGTTGCAGGACGACATCAACAACGATCCGGCCGCTTTGGAAAAACTGGAAACCATCCGCGCATACGGCGCAGTAAAGATGGGCTTGATTCAAGACGTGGCCGAAGCTGCCACCCGCGCGCACACGCCGAAAGTGGCCTTTGTCGCGCCACCGACCGATTACACCGCGTCCAGCGGTAAAGCCATCCAAGCAGGCGACATCGATTTGCTGGTGCGCGCCATGAGCATGGGCAAACTGCACCACGCCATGATGGGCACAGCTTCCGTTGCCATCGCCACCGCAGCCGCCGTCGAAGGCAGCTTGGTGAACTTGGCCGCAGGCGGCGGTAAACGCGATGCCGTGCGTTTCGGCCACCCGTCCGGCACCTTGCGTGTGGGCGCATCAGCCGAACTGGTTGACGGCCAATGGACCGCCACCAAAGCCGTCATGAGCCGCAGTGCCCGCGTGATTATGGAAGGCTGGGTGCGTGTGCCGGATGATACGTTTTAAAATAGCTTGAAATCGCTTTGATGATAGGCCGTCTGAAATGGGAAGTTTCAGACGGCTTTTTTCTAGCTGTTTCCCGTCTGTTTGGCTGTATCAGCGGCTTGAGTTGGTTTCTTTAAATGGTGTATTTAGTCATCAGTAGGCCGTCTGAAACCCAAAAACTTTCAGACGGCCTTTTGTCTTTTCAATCAATAAGTTTTACAATATGCGCCGAACCAAAAACATCAAACGCAAAGGACACAAACATGGCACAATTTTTCGCCATCCACCCCGATAATCCGCAAGACCGCCTGATTAAGCAAGCCGCCGACATCGTGCGCAACGGCGGCGTGATTGTTTACCCCACCGATTCCTGCTATGCGTTGGGTTGCCAACTCGGCGACAAAAACGCGATGGAAAAAATCCTGCAAATCCGCAAAATCGACCAAAAACACCACCTGACCTTGATGTGCGGTGATTTGAGCGAATTGGGCACGTACGCCAAAGTGGACAACAGCCAGTTCCGCCAGCTCAAAGCCGCCACGCCGGGCAGCTACACTTTTATTTTGGAAGCCACTAAAGAAGTGCCCAACCGCACCATGCACCCAAAACGCAAAACCATCGGCCTGCGCGTACCCGACAACAAAATCGCCTTGGCCTTGTTGCAAGAATTGGGCGAACCTTTGTTGAGCTGCACTTTAATGCTGCCCGAAGACGACGAATCGCTGACCGACCCCTACGAAATCCGCGACCGCTTGGAACACAGTGTAGATTTAGTGATTGACGGCGGCTGGTGCGGCACCGAGCCAACCACCGTGATTGACATGACCGACGGTACCGAATTAATTCGTGAAGGCAAGGGGGACAAAGGCTTATTTGGTTTGTAAAAAATGATAATGAAGGCCGTCTGAAAACCACGTAAATGTTTCAGACGGCCTCCTTAAAAATGTAGGTACGGTTAGCCGCCAAAGCGGCGTAACCGTACGCAAGCCTAATGCTTTTTCGGTGACTTATTCGTACGGTTACGCCGCTTTAGGCGGCTAACCGTACCTACGAGATGGTTAATGTTGTAACGATTTAACCGTGCAAGTCCTAAACAATCAGACGGCGTGACACATAAAACCGTTAAGATGAAAGGAAGCTCATGAAAACCTTAGGCATTATCGGCGGTATGTCGCCTGAAAGCACAGCGATTTACTATCAGGAAATCAACCGCTTGGTGAATCAGAAAGCAGGTGGCAACCATTCCGCGCCGATGGTGATGCTGAGTGTTGATTTTGAAGAAATCGTGCAGCGCCAGAAAAGCGTTGCATGGCAGGAAACGGGGAAAATACTGGCTGAAGCGGCGGTTAAACTGGAAAGCATTGGCGCACAAGGGATTTTGTTGGCAACCAATACCATGCACAAAAATGCGGCTGAAATTCAGGCGGCGGTGCAAATACCGTTTCTACATATACTCGATGCTACGGTTGCGGCTATTAAGGCACAAGGCATCAAAAAGGTAGGCGTTCTGGGAACGGCATTTACCATGCAGGATGCGTTTTATAAAGATGGCCTCAAGCAGCGCGGCATCGAGATGGTGGTTCCTGACGAGCAGGCACAGGCGGAAGTTCACCGCATTATTTTTGAAGAATTGTGCTTGGGTAAAATCCTGCCTGAAAGCCGTGATTTTTATTTGGATACGGTGCAATATTTGGCTGGACAGGGAGCGGAAGGTGTGATTTTAGGTTGCACCGAAATTGGTCTGTTGATTCAAGAGGGCGACCATGCGCTGCCGTTTTTCGATACGGCGGCGTTGCATGCGCAGGCAGCGGCAGATTTTGTGTTGAGGGGGTAACTCAAAACATTAATTCATATTTAAAAATTAGTAGGTACGGTTAGCTTTGCCCAAGCAAAGCGTAACCGTACAAACTGAAAATGTTTATGGGATAAGTTCTCATGCCGCATTCTATGCTAAGAGTTTGACGGTACATCAATTGATGTCGTCTGAAAGTTTTGAACATCCGTAGGGTTACGCCGCTTTAAGCGGCGTAACCCTACCGACATCTACAGGCTATAGTGGGTGTGATTTGAAAAGAAAGGTGGAATTTGGGCTATTTGGAGCCGGTGACCCGCCGTATGATCGGTGAGATAGCGCAATGGGGCGGCAACTGCGGCTCGGCGGTAAGTGAAAGCGGTAAGGTATTTGAATTCACGCGCGGGCATATCCGCTCTATTCCGCATGTTTTTGAAGCCGGTCTCAGGGTGGAAATTTTTGCAGATTATGACGAAACCGGAACCCTCCGTTCGTTTGTACTCCGCCCTGTTCCACGCCATGGTGTTGACACGCTTGCCCTAAAGGGGCAACAAATGACGATGCCGGCGAAAAAAAACCAAGCGGCTGCGCAACCGGTTTGCCGCTATTGCGTTGTTTTCGGGTGTTGCCGTGTTGGCTGCAGCTTGGTTTTGGCTGGCTGCCAATCAAAATCGCGCGAGCTTGCCGGCTTTTATTTTGCAGCTGGTAACCAGTTTTACTTTCATTCACGGCATGAACCTTTTGTTCAAATCGCGCAGGGTTTATGCGCCGGATTGTTGTTTGGCGGTTATTGCAGACCAAGCCATGATGGTGTGTGCGGCAGCGGTGGATTGGCCGACCAAAAACAGATTCGGCAGATTGATTCATCATGAAGGCGATAGATACGACGGCCTTGAAACGACGGCGGTGTTTGATTGGTACGGCATTCAAAATATCCGCCTCAATCAAAAAAGGGGCAAGGAGATATTATGGATTGATGTCTCCCCCGAACATGTTTATTTCAGCCATCATGGCGGCACCAACCTCGACGGACAAGGTTGGGACAACTGTGTGATTGCCCTGCGCTTAGATTTGTTTGCACAGCAAGAGCGGCAGAATTTATTGTGTATGCTGAAGAAGAAAACCGTTGTTTCAGTCGTCTGAAAAATCAGTCGGGCATTCAGACGGTATTCCGACTCTCTTTGCATCACCTTGAATCCCCACTTTATGCCCACATCTGCAAAATCTGTTATATTCTTGACTATTTGGCGGTTCAGACGGCCTTGATATTAGAAAAGTTGTTTCCCGCAAACAGCTTTCTGCGGAGCGAAAAACCATGTTTCAGAATTTTGATTTAGGTATTTTTTTACTGGCGGTGCTGCCGATGTTGCTGGCGATTACGGTACACGAAGCGGCGCACGGCTATGCGGCGCGTTATTGGGGCGACCCTACCGCCGAACAGATGGGCAGGCTGACGCTGAATCCGTTGGCGCATATTGACCCGATTGGCACGGTGGTGGTGCCAGCGGTGTTGCTTTTTACCACCGGTTTTATGTTTGGCTGGGCGAAACCGGTACCGGTGATTCCGCGCAATTTCCGCGATGCACGCTTGGGGATGCGTACGGTGGCGATTGCCGGGCCGTTGTCGAATCTGGTGATGGCGTTTGGTTGGGGATTGGCAGCGGTGTATGCGCCTGAATCGTATCAATTTCCGATGTCAAAAATGGCGCAATTCGGTATTTCGATTAATGCGGTGCTGTTCGTGCTGAACATGCTACCGGTGCCGCCTTTGGATGGTGGTCGCTTCGTGGACAGTTTCTTACCGGCGAAGCAATCCATGCAATACCGCAAGATTGAGCCTTACGGTACTTGGATTATTCTGCTTTTGCTGATGACCGGCGTGTTGTGGACGGTAATCGAGCCGATGGTGAACTTGATTATGTCGTTGGTGGCAGGATCTGTTGGATTAATTATTTAAAAACTGAGGCCATCTGAAGATTCAGACGGCCTTGTTGTATGTGGATTGGTAGATTATCCTAAAAATCGAGGCTGATTTGTTCGGCGTTGGATCCATCGACAGGGGCGAGTAAATCCAGTTTGCGGTTGCGGATTTTGTTTTTGCGCATACTCAACAGGCGCATGACTTGGTGTTTTTGCTCATCGCTCATCTGCTGCCAATAGAGCCGCTCTTCACGACTGCGCAAGCAGCCCTTGCAATAGCCTTTGGCATTGGCTTCGCATACGCCGATACACGGGCTGGGAATGGTGAAGAAGTCGGGCTGTTGCATGGTGGGGAAAATGTCATTTTTCTGTCATGGTAGGCGGTTATTGATGTAAAGTCAATGAGATACGGAGAAGGCCGTCTGAAAGCAGAATATGTTTCAGACGGCCTTGTCATGAAGCAAAACATTTTACACGGTTTGCGAATATTTCGCCGTGGTTTCTTTATGGCGCAAGTGGTAGTCGAATACCATGGCAATATTGCGAATCAGGAAACGGCCTTCCGGGGTCACAGTCAGACCGTGCGGCTTCAAGCGCAGCAAGCCGAGTTCGGCCAGATTCTGCAAGTCGGCCAATTCATCGGCAAAATATTGGTGGAATGGAATGCCGAACACGCTTTCGTAAATTTGGAAATCCAATGAAAAGCGACACATCAAATCTTGAATGATGTTGCGGCGCAATAAGTCGTCTTGGTTCAACTGGTAGCCGCGCATAATCGGCAAGCGGCCTTCATCGATGGCGGCATAATAGGCGTCGATGTCGCGCTCGTTTTGGGCATAGGTGCTGCCGATTTTGCCGATGCTGGACACGCCGATGGCTACTAAATCGCAATCGGCATAGGTTGAATAGCCTTGGAAATTACGCTGCAACCAGCCTTCTTTCAGGGCGATGGAAAGCTCGTCGTCAGGTTTGGCAAAGTGATCCATGCCGATGAACACATAGCCGCGGTCGGTGAGAGTTTGCACGCAGTATTGCAGCATATCGAGCTTCTCTTCGCTGCCCGGTACAGCATTGGTGTCGATGCGGCGCTGCGGTTTGAAAATATGTGGCAGGTGGGCATAGTGATACAGCGCCAAGCGGTCGGGATCGAGACTGAGCACAGTATCAATAGTGGCTTTCATGCTTTCTACCGATTGATGTGGTAAGCCGTAAATCAAATCGACGCTGACGGATTTGAAGCCGGCTTCGCGTGCGGCATCAATCACTTCTTTGGTTTCTTCAAAGCTTTGAATGCGGTTGACCGCTTCCTGCACTTTCGGATCGAAATCCTGAATGCCCACGCTCATGCGGTTGAAACCGAGTTTGCCGAGTTTGTGCACTGTTTCGCGGCTGACTTTGCGTGGGTCGATTTCAATGGAATATTCGCCGTTGGGCATCAGCTGGAAATGCTTGCGAATCATCTCAAACACGCGCTCAAGCTGGTCGTCGCTCAAGAAGGTCGGTGTGCCGCCGCCGAAGTGAAGTTGTGCCAATTGATGGCGGCCGTTGAGATGTGGGGAGAGCAATTCCATTTCGCGCTCAAGATACTCAATATAAGCATCGGCGCGGGTTTTGTCTTTGGTGATGATTTTGTTGCAGCCGCAGTAATAGCAGATGGTATTGCAAAATGGAATGTGGATATAAAGCGATAAAGGTTTGTTGAGCGCACCTAGGCCGCGTAAGTGCAGCGCATGGGTGTATTCGGCTTCGCGAAAGCCATCGTGGAAGCGGTCGGCGGTGGGATAAGACGTATAGCGTGGGCCGCTTGCCGGAAGCTTGGCAATCAAGTCGCGGTCAAATTCTGGTAGTTCGTTGTTTTGTATCGGAATTATTTTCATGATGGTCGTGTTGTGCTTATATTTTGTTTAACGAATTAGTAAAATTCGATTTAGTTTGCTAGAATGCCACATTATGATAAACCTGTCTTGATATGAGTCAAGAGAAGCTCAGTCAGTAAGAAGTTTTATAAAAAAGGTATTTTATGGCCACACACAATTCTACACATCAATTGAAAGCATTGTGTTCGACGTGTTCTTTGCGTGAACTTTGTTTGCCGGTTGGTTTGATGCCTAACGAATTTTCCCAGCTGGATGCCGTTATCCGTCAGAGCCGTCGTCTGAAAAAAGGCGAATATCTGTTCCGCGCCGGCGAACCGTTTACTTCTTTGTTTGCCATTCGTGCCGGTTTTTTCAAAACCACGGTGGCAAGCCAAGACGGACGCGACCAAGTGACCGGTTTCTTTATGTCGGGCGAATTGATCGGTATGGACGGCATTTGTTCGCATGTCCACAGCTGCGATGCCGTGGCCTTGGAAGACAGTGAAGTGTGTGAATTGCCGTTTGCCCACATGGAAGAGTTGGGACAAAACATTCCAAGCCTGCAAACCCACTTTTTCCGCTTGATGAGCCGCGAAATCGTGCGTGATCAAGGCGTGATGCTGTTGTTGGGCAATATGCGTGCCGAAGAGCGTTTGGCCGCATTTTTGTTGAATTTATCGAATCGTTTGTATTCGCGCGGTTTTGCCGCCAATGATTTCATCCTGCGCATGTCGCGTGAAGAAATCGGCAGCTATTTGGGTTTGAAGCTAGAAACCGTCAGCCGCACGTTGTCGAAATTCCATCACGAAGGTTTGATTGAAGTGGAACATAAACACATCAAGATTCTCGACTCGCAGGCCTTGAAAAAAATGGTATCCGGCTGCGCGCATGCTATGTAAGGGCTGAAAATGTCAACAGGCCGTCTGAAGTTGTGTGTTTCAGACGGCCTTTTATCTTTAGGGAAATAAACAAACGCGCTAATTTAAATGGAGAAGTCCTCCATAATCGGTGTATACAAGATACGGTCGATATTTTCACGGTTTAAATGAGGTGCAAACATCTCGATAAAGTCATAAGTATAGCCGCGTAAATAAGTATCTGAACGGATAGCAATCCAAGTGGGTGACGGCTCAAACAAATGAGCCACATCAATCAATTCCAAATCTTGATCGGCTTGCGGATCGTAAGCCATTTTTGCCATCAAGCCCGCGCCTAAGCCCAGTTTGACATACGTTTTTAGCACGTCGGTATCAGCAGCGGCTAGAGCCACTTCCGGCTGCTCCAGCTTGGCTTTGGTAAAAGCACGCGCGATGCTGCTGCTAGAATGGAAGGCGAATTCATAAGTAATTAACGGAAAGCTGGCCAAATCTTCAATGCTGAGCGGATTTCTGCAATCAAGTAAAGGATGGTTCTTAGGCACGATCACCGCATGATTCCAGTCGTAACAATTAAGTTTGCGCAATTCAGGATGGTCGTCGAGCTTTTCGGTAATAATGGCAATGTCGGCTTCACCGTTGCTGACCATCTGCGCAATAGCCGAAGGACTGCCTTGTTTGATGGTAAGATTAACTCTGGGATAACGCTTTACAAAATCAGCCACAATGTGCGGCAGGGCATAACGTGCCTGTGTATGGGTTGTGGCAATGGTGAGTGCGCCACTATCGTGGTCGGTAAACTCGCTGCCGATGTTTTTGATATTTTGCACATCACGCAAAATGCGCTCGGAAATTTCCAACACTGCTTTGCCCGGCTGGGAAACTGAAACCACGCGTTTACCGCTGCGGATAAAAATCTGAATGCCCAGCTCTTCTTCCAGTAATCGGATTTGTTTGGAAATACCCGGCTGGGAAGTAAACAGTGCGTCGGCTGCTTCGGAGACATTCAGATTATGGCGGTAAACTTCGAGTGCGTAGCGTAATTGTTGTAATTTCATGGTATTTGAGTTGTGGATATTGTGCGACAAATATGGCGTAATTTAGCATATTTTATTTAATTTTGTCGGCGTGAATCGGCTTTCTTTGGGAAGCTTTTGTTTTTTCAAGAAGTATCTAAATTCTCCATCAGAAAGTTTTAAGAAGCCATCATCGCACTTTGAAATGGTTGTTGCTTTTGTACAACGATAGAGCAAACCTTATGGGGATTTATCCATAAATAAATGACACAAGTTTGATTTTTCGGCATGATTGGTAGTCAGGAAGCAGGCAGTTTCATGATTGTTCAGAGGCATCGAGTATTGACAGTTTGCCCTCGGCTTCTTTATAGTGCAACCTGATATATCCGATTTGCCGCCATTTTATATGCTGCGGCCTGTATATTGGTAAAGTTGTGACGGTGTATTATGCATCCGTTGCATAACAATTTTGATGAGGGAATAAAATGACCAAACAGCTGAAATTAAGCGCATTGTTTGTTGCCTTGGTGGCTTCTGGCACCGCAATGGCAAGTGAAGCGCATACCAAACACGGTTACACCGTAAGCAGCAAATCTCAAGAAGTCGTGCGCAACAACTACGGCGAATGCTGGAAAAACACCTACTTCGACAAAGCCACTCAAGGCCGTGTTGAGTGTGGCGATGCCGTTGCTAAAGTTGAAGAGCCAGAATATGCTGATGAAACTGTTTCATTGTCTGCTAAGACTTTGTTCAGCTTCGACAAAGATACTCTGCGTCCTGAAGCTCAAGAAAACCTGAATGCTTTGGCTCAGCGTCTGAGCAACACCAACGTACAAACCGTACGTGTTGAAGGTCACACCGACTTTATGGGTTCTGAGCAATACAACCAAGCTCTGTCTGAGCGTCGTGCGAACACCGTGGCTAACTACTTGGTTAACCGTGGCGTACCTTCTAGCAAAATCTCTGCTGTAGGTCTGGGTGAATCTCAAACTCGTATGACTGCTACTTGTGAAGCTGAAGTGGCTAACCTGGGCAAAAAAGTTTCTAAAGCGAAACGTCGTGCTGCTCTGATTGCATGTATTGAGCCGGATCGTCGCGTTGACGTGAAAATCCGCAGCTTGGTAACTAAACAAGTTGCTCCTGGTACTGTGCAAGGCGAACGTCCAGCAGTAGATGATGGTTGGATTCCTTCTCCGCACAGCCGCGTACATGGTTACACCAAACCTTAAGTAGGCTGATTAAAAACCCCGCGCTAGCGGGGTTTTTTGTTTGCAATATTTTGGATAGGTAGATCATCAAACTTAATTTAATAAGGGAACAGGATTAACTGTCGGCATATTGAATTTATCATTAAGCATATGATTTAAATTGAATTTTCTGATAAATACAGATGCTTGATTTTACGTTAAAATAATGTTATATCAATTAAGTAGTTTAATTATTTACATAAAAACAAATTTTACTAGTATTGTTTTTCTTCTTGTAAATGTGGTTTAATTTTCAGGACTTTAAATGACAGAGTTTGATTTTATTCGAAAATATCTGCAGAACCAGCAGCAAGACCATCAGGTGGTGTTGGGGATTGGTGATGATGCTGCCATTATCCGCCCGCAAGCCGAATATGATTTATGTTTTAGTGCGGATATGCTTCTAAAAAATAGGCATTTTTTTGAAAATGTTGCACCTGAGGATTTGGCATGGAAAGTGCTGGCGGTTAATCTCTCTGATATGGCGGCTATGGGTGCTCAACCCAGATGGGCTTTGTTGAGTGCAGGCTTGCCTGAATTGAATGAAGATTGGTTGCGTCGTTTTTGCAACAGTCTTTTTGATTTGGCGCAACGCTTCGGCGTGACTTTAATCGGCGGAGATACCACGCGTGGTGACTTGGTTTTTAATGTCACTATTGTGGGGGAGTTGCCGCAAGGAAAATCTCTGCGACGTGATGCTGCACAAGTTGGTGATGATATTTGGGTTTCCGGAAAGATTGGTTTGGCCGCATCGGCTTTAAATTGCTTGTTGAAACAATGTGATTTACCTTCGGAAGTTTTTCAGCTGTGTGAAGCGGAATTATTAAGGCCTATGCCGCGTGTGCGATTGGGACAGGCAATATTGAATTTTGCACATGCAGCACAAGATGTTTCAGATGGCTTGGCACAAGATATCGACCATATTTTGACAGCATCGAATGTTGGTGCAGAAATTTGGGCGGATGAAATACCGACTTTGCCGCAATTAAAAAAAGTATTGCCACGCAAAGAATGGCTGCAATACACTTTAGCCGGCGGGGATGATTATGAATTGGTGTTTACTGCACCAAAAAATTGTCGCGAAGCGCTATTGATCGCTGCGCAAAACAGCAATACACCGATTACGTGCATCGGTAAAATTACCGATTCAGGATGTCTACAGGTGATAAACTCAATGGCAGACCGTATGGAAATTGCATTAACTTCTTTAGGATTTGATCATTTTGGCTGATTTTAAACCAACGTTTTCATGGCTGAAACAAAAGCCGATATGCTTGCTCGCATTCGGTTTCGGTAGTGGTTTGGCACCGGTTGCACCGGGCACATTCGGCACACTTCCGGCCTTACCGATTGCGTTTATGCTGTCTTTGCTTGGCATTACCGGCTGGTGGCTGGCATTGGTTTGCGTGGGTCTGTTTGTATGGGGCATTCAGATTTGCAATCATGCTGAAAAAGAATTGGGCATTCAGGATTACGGCGGCATAGTGTGGGACGAAATCGTCGCCATGCTGCTGATTTTGGCATTTGTGCCGTTTAAATGGCATTGGTGGTTAGCTGCATTCATTGTGTTCCGCTTTTTTGATGCCGTTAAACCATGGCCGATTAAATGGGTTGATGCACGCGTACATGGCGGCTTGGGTATCATGCTAGACGATATCATCGCGGCATTCATGACTTTGATTGTTTTGAATATTGCGGCGTGGATTGTGTAAGCAATCCGACATTTTGACCGGAAGCATATCTCGGCAAAATGCAAGTCATCTGATGATGGCTCTTTATAAAACTCACTAAAAAAATATTACCATACGGGGTAAACAACATGAATCAAATTGAAATTAATGTACAGTCACGCTATGTGGCTGGGCAAAGCGACGTCTATCGCGACCGTTACGCCTTTAATTATGTGATTACCATCTTTAATCGTAGCGATGAGGTGGTTACCTTGCGCCAGCGCTTTTGGGAAATCACCGATGGCCATGGTGAAACCGAATCGGTCGGCCATCCGGGCTTAGTTGAAGAGCAGCCGGTTTTGTATCCGGGCGAAGAATACGAATACAACAGCGGTTCGCAAATCAGCACACCTTGGGGCAGCATTGAAGGGGCGTATGAATTTGAAAACAGCATCGGCAAGCGCTTTATTGTCGGTGTACCGAAATTGGATTTTAAAGCAGGCTTTACCTTGCAATAATTAACATTGAAATGCCGTCTGAACGTGGTTTCAGGCGGCATTTTTTGATAAATTGTTGCGTATTTCAACATTATTTTCTAAATTATTTTGGAAAATTGCTAAAAATCATCATGATTTTGGTATTTTATTTTTAATTTTAAAATAAAGGTTTAGCTGAGTAAAAGCCCAAATCATTCCTGATTTACGACATAAATTGTGTACATAACATTGCAAAAGTTAACGCTTTATGCTGAAATAAATCCATCTTAACAAAAATGACAGAGGAGAAATGCTGATGGAGGCATTGAAATCATTATTCGACGTGATCAGTGGATGGGTCTGGGGGCCGATTATGCTGGTGTTGCTGGTTGGCACCGGCGTAGTGCTGACCGTTATGCTCAAAGGCTTGCAATTCAGCATGCTCGGCTATGCCTTAAAACAAGCGTTCCGACCGCATCCTAAAAAAGACGGCCAAGACCATGACGGCGATATTTCCCATTTCGGCGCACTGATGACTGCTTTGTCTGCCACCATCGGTACCGGTAATATCGCCGGTGTAGCAACCGCGGTGGTAATGGGGGGTCCGGGTGCAGTATTCTGGATGTGGATTACCGCCATTTTCGGTATGGCCACCAAATATGGCGAAGGCGTGCTGGCGGTGAAATACCGTGTGCAGAACAAAAAAGGCGAAATGTCCGGCGGCCCGATGTATTACATCGAAAAAGGTTTGGGCAGCAAATGGAAATGGATGGCGTATGCTTTTGCGTTGTTCGGCACGTTCGCTTCGTTCGGTATTGGTAGCTCGGTGCAGTCAAACTCAGTGGCGCAAGCCGTGCAAACCAGCTTTAATATCACACCTAGCCTGACCGGCGCGGTATTGACCTTGTTGACCGCGATTGTGGTATTGGGCGGTATTCGCGGTATTGCCAAAGCGGCTTCGGTGATTGTGCCGGTGATGGCGGTATTGTATATGTTGGGTGGTTTGTTGATCATCCTGATGCATTTGGACATGGTTGCACCGGCAGTCAGCCTGATTTTGCGTGACGCGTTTACTGGTGAAGCAGTGGCCGGTGGTGCACTCGGCATGGTGATTCGCTACGGCGTGGCACGTGGTGTATTCTCGAATGAAGCCGGTATGGGTTCGGCTCCGATTGCGGCGGCTGCGGCCAAAACCGACCACCCTGTGCGCCAAGCATTGGTGTCAATGACCGGCACATTCTTGGATACCATCGTGGTGTGTTCGATTACCGGTATCGTGTTGGTAATGGGCTTAATGGGCGCAGGTGGTGAATTCGTGAAACCGGAATTGAGCGGCGCTGCCTTGACTACCGTGACCTTCCAGCAATTGCTGCCGGGCGTGGGTGGTTGGATTGTGACCATCGGTTTGATTTTCTTCGCCTACTCAACCATTTTGGGCTGGTGTTACTACGGTGAAAAATGCGCGACTTATGTATTCGGCGACGGCTTTGCCAATATCTACCGCGTGTTCTATGTCGCTACTGTTATGCTCGGCACCGTATTGAGCTTGGATTTGGTTTGGTTGGCTGCCGACACTTTCAACGGCTTGATGGCGATTCCAAACTTGATTGCCTTGCTGTTGTTGGCTAAAGTGATTGTCAGCGAAACCCGCGACTTTAAGCAAAAAGTGAAAAGTGGTGAGTTGCCACACTGATTAAGGTGATGGATAAAAGGCCGTCTGAAACGGAAATGTTTCAGACGGCTTTTTGTTGCGCTTGATATGCAAAAGCAAGGCCGTATGAAAACCAATCATTCAGACGGCCTGAATACATGCTTAATTTCGTTATTTCGCCGTCACACCCACGCGCACATCAATCAATTTGCGCACAATAATCGTCACCACAAAAATCACCGCCATCACCGGAAACGTAATACCCAGCGGTGTTTCGCCAGTTAAGAAATTGCGATACAGCAGGAAACCGGCTAGCCACAAGCTTAAACCGACAAAATCAAATTCGTGCTTTGACGCGTCGTGTTTGAGCACAAAATAGTCGGCAATCAAAATCGCCACCATTGGTGCGAACACCGAGCCAATCATCAGCAAAAAGCTTTCAAACTGGGTGACAGGCAGGGTGATTGCTAAGATAGCGCCGATGATGGTCACGACCGCGCCGACGTGGATTTCATTGGCTTTGCTGAAAATGGTTTTGCTGCTCACGCCGGCGGAATAAGCATCTAAATAAGTGGTGGTCACGGTGGATAAAATCACCACCAACACGCCGCCGATGCCGATACCGGCCATCAGGAAAATCTTGGCAATATCTGATTCCTGTAAAAACAATACCGCGCCCAAGCCCAATAAATACATCCATGTGCTGGTGATAAAATAAGCCAAAGTCGCAGCAATGGTGGCGGCTTTCGGTTTGGCGGCGCGGCGGGTGTAGTCGGCTACTAAAGGCAGCCAAGACAAAGGCATCACAGCAGAAAGCTCGACTGCCAAGCCGAATGACATTTGCCCTTCAACCGTTTGCATGCCGCCGGTGTTGCCGAATACGCGCACGCTCAGCCATATGGTTACCAACAGCATCATGCCTAGTGAGATTTTTTTCAGCAGACCCACATCGCTGCCGCCGCGGTAAAGCCAGCCGACAATCATCAGGCCAACGATAATGCCCCAAACTGCTTGCGAGCCGAAGCCCCACAGCGAATCGCTCAACGCCGCCGCAATTTGCGCGCCGGTGTAGATCATAATCGCCGTCCAGCCGATGAGTTGCAACACGTTGGCGCTGGAAAACAAGACCGAACCGCGTATGCCGAACGAGCGTTGCACTGTTTCCATCGCGCTTTTGCCGGTTTGCGCACCGATTAATGCCGCGCAGAAAAATAACGCGCAGCCGATGATGTGGCCGAGAATGACTGCCTGCACACCGCGTTCCCAACCCAAAGGCGCGAGAAATGTGCCGGTGAGGATTTCGCTCAGAGAAACTGCCGCGCCAAACCAAATCAGGCCGCTGGCGGCGGTGGAAAGTTTGTTTGATGTCATGATGAATCCCGCAAGGATAGCTGATAACAAGCGGATTATAAGGCTTGGGAATAGGAATGAACAGCCGCAAGCGCTAATCAAAACGGCGTTTTAGGGAGAGATTAAAGGTTTCAGACGGCCAAACAGAATAGTCAGGCCGTCTGAAACATAAATTGAGTTAATGAAACCAAAAAACGAAAAGCCGATACGTTCAGACGGCCTCAACCACAGGTTGAACCAACACCCACGGCGCGACCACCACTGCCCATATTTCCTGATTGTCGGCATAAAACGCACGCGCTTGGTCTTCGCTGACTACGCCGAATTTGCCGGCTGCCATCAAAGGCTGCAATTTGGCGGTGGCATCGTCGGCAACGTAGCGGGCGATTTCAATCAAATCCAAATCGGATGCTACATACACCGCTGCGCCACGGGCGAAATGGGGTTGTAATTCTGCCCACGCGATACGGGCGGTTTCGGTGTTTAATTTTTCGTTGAGTAAGGGGGCGGACATGATGTGTGCTTTCGGGTGTGTATGGAGAAAGGGCGTATTTTAACCCAAATCATGTAGTGATTTGTAGCTGGAGAATCGGATTTACAAGCATAATGTTATACAGTATCATTAACAACTTTCTATTTATTCAGACGGCCTGTCAGAGGCCGTCTGAAAACATTGGGTTGACCATGAATTCGATTTTATTAACCGGATTGTTCCAACGGCTGCTGATTGCGCTGATCGCACTCGGTGCGCTGTGGGGCATTTATTTTTGGGCGGTCGGCACATGAGCATTATCGTCGATAACCTAACCGTCAGCTATCAACGTCGTCCGGCGGTGCATCATGTGTCGATGGCGTTCCCAGATAACGGCATGTGGGCGATTTTCGGGCCCAACGGCGCGGGTAAATCCACGCTGTTGAAAGCGGTGATGGGCTTGGAGAAAGCCGAAACCGGCACGATAGAATGGGCGGGTTTGCAGCGCAAAGACATCGCTTATCTGCCGCAGCAGGCCGAAGTTGACCGCACGCAGCCGATGACGGTGTTTGAATTAGCGGCGATGGGTTTGTGGTATGAAATCGGCTTTTTCGGCCGTGTGAACGCGGTGCAGCGCCAGCGGGTGTATGAAGCACTCGAGCGCGTGGAAATGCATGAATTTGCCCGGCGCAGCATCGCGCATTTGTCCAACGGCCAATTCCAGCGCGTGTTGTTTGCCCGCATGTTGGCGCAAAACGCTAAGTTTTTGCTGCTGGATGAACCGTTTAACCACATCGATGCGCGCACCACTTATGCTTTGCTCGATGTGTTGCGCCGCTGTCATCAAAGCGGCCAAGCGGTGATTGCGGTGTTGCATGATTATGAACAAGTGCGCGCGTATTTTCCTGAAACTTTGCTGATTGCACGGGAAAAAATTGCCGCCGGTGCCACAGAAAATGTGTTAACCGACGAATATCTGCTGCAAGCCAATGCCGCCATGCAGCAGCAAGAATCGGTCGATTGGTGCGTGGCATAATGTTTCAGACGGCCTCAAATCAATCAAACGCTTGAAACCATCTCTCAATATTCAGGCCGTCTGAAAGAAGTTCAGACGGCCTATCATAGAAATCCATCATGAATTTTCACGAATTATTCATCGAGCCTTTTGTTGAATTCGATTTCATGCGCTATGCGCTGGCCTCGATTTTCTGCTTGGCGTTGAGCGCCGCGCCGGTGGGCGTATTTTTGGTAATGCGCCGCATGAGTTTGGTCGGCGATGCCTTGGGTCATGCCGTGTTGCCAGGTGCGGCTATCGGCTATATGTTTGCCGGATTGAGCTTGCCGGCAATGAGCATCGGCGGCTTTGTGGCCGGTTTGTTGATGGCCTTGCTGGCCGGATTGGTGAGCCGCTTTACCACATTAAAAGAAGATGCCAACTTCGCGGCTTTTTACTTAACCAGCTTGGCCATCGGCGTGGTGCTGGTGAGTAAAAACGGCGACAGCGTCGATTTGCTGCATTTGCTGTTTGGCTCGGTGTTGGCGGTGGACGTGGCGGCGTTGACGCTGATTGCGGCAGCCGCGTCGATTACCGCGCTGGCCTTAGCGGTGATTTACCGGCCGCTGGTGTTGGAAAGCATTGATCCGCTGTTTTTAAAGGCGGTCAACGGCAAGGGCGGCTTTTGGCATGTGTTGTTTTTGGTGCTGGTGGTGATGAACATGGTTGCCGGTTTTCAAGCGCTCGGTACGCTGATGTCGGTCGGTTTGATGATGCTGCCGGCGATTACCGCGCGCTTGTGGGCGAAAAGCATGGGCATGATGATTTCGATGGCGGCTTTGATTGCTCTGCTGTGCGGTTTTGCCGGCTTGCTGTTTTCTTATCACATCGAAATTCCATCGGGGCCGGCGATTATTTTGTGCTGCGGCGTGTTGTATGTCTTCTCTGTGGTGTTCGGTTGGGAAGGTGGTGTGGTCACCAAATGGCTGAAACGCCGCCGCCACAAAGTCGGTTGATTTTTCAGACGGCCTGCTTGTCTAACCGGGCAGGCTGTTTTAAAATGGCTGAAATGTTACGTTATATCAAAAGGAATAAAACATGAAACAATGGAAATTGGGTGTTATTGCGGCGTTGTTGTCCGGTGCGGCTTATGCAGCGCCTTTGCCGGTGGTGACCAGCTTCAGCATTTTGGGTGATGTGGCCAAGCAGGTGGGGGGCGAGCGTGTGGCGGTGACCAATCTGGTGGGTCCAAACCAAGATTCGCATGCTTATCACATGACCAGCGGCGATGTGAAGAAAATCCGCGCGGCCAAATTGGTATTATTGAACGGCTTGGGCTTGGAAGGTGCCGATGTGCGCCGTGCCGTGCAGCAGAGCAAGGTGCCGTTTGCCGAAGCCACTAAAGGCATCCAGCCATTGAAAGCACCGGAAGGCGGCCATCACCATCATCATCACGGTGAAGGCGAAGGCCATCACCATCACGACCACGGCGAATTCGACCCGCATGTTTGGACCGACCCTGTGTTGATGGTCACCTATGCGAAAAACGTATCTGACGCGTTGGTTAAAGCCGATCCGGCGGGTAAAGCCTATTATGAGCAACGTTTGACTGCGTATCAAAACCAGCTGAAAAAATTACACAGCGACACCCAAGCCGCGTTCAACAGCGTGCCGGTGGGCAAACGCAAAGTGTTAACCGGCCATGATGCATTTGCCTACATGGGTAAACGCTACAACATCAATTTCATCGCTCCGCAAGGTGTGAGCAGCGCGGCAGAGCCATCGGCTAAAGCGGTGGCTTCGATTATCCGCCAAATCAAACGAGAAGGGATTAAAGCCGTGTTCACCGAAAACATCAAAGACACGCGCATGATTGACCGCATCGCCAAAGAAACCGGCGTGAAAGTCAGTGGTCAGTTGTATTCTGACGCTTTGGGCAATGCGCCTGCCAATACCTATGTCGGCATGTACCGCTACAATGTGAAAATCATGACCGATGCCATGAAAAAATAATGGCTGGATAAGGTAATAATACAAGGCCGTCTGAAAAACAAGTTGTTTTTCAGACGGCCTTGTAGCGTTTGGTAACAATATGATATGGCTGTATAATATATTAAAAATCTATATATATTTTAAATTCAGGAACCAACCATGATAGAAACCATTGAACGCGACAGCATGCAATACGATGTTGTGATTGTGGGGGCAGGTCCGGCAGGTTTGTCGGCTGCCATCAAACTCAAGCAGCTTGCCCAAGCCGCCGAGCGCGAAATCAGCGTGTGCGTGGTGGAAAAAGCTTCCGAAGTGGGCGCGCATACCTTATCCGGCGCGGTGATTGACCCGATTACCTTATCGGAATTACTGCCCGATTGGAAAGAGCGCGGTGCGCCGTTGCGCGTGGAAGTGACGCAAGACAAAGTATTATTCCTGACTGAAAAACGTGCCATTCCGCTACCGGTTACCCCCAATTTCGACAACCATGGCAACTACATCATCAGCTTGGGTGAATTGGTACGCTGGTTGGGCGAACAGGCGGAAGAGCTTGGTGTGGAAATCTACCCGGGCTTTGCTGCTTCGGAAATTCTTTATCACGCCGACGGTTCGGTAAAGGGCATCGCCACCGGCAACATGGGCGTGGGCAAAGATGGTGAGCCGACCGACAATTTCCAGCCAGGTATGGAACTTTGGGCGCAGCAAACCCTTTTTGCCGAAGGTTGCCGTGGTTCATTGAGCCAACAAATCATTAAACGTTTCGATCTCGATAAAAACAGCGATGCGCAAACTTATGGCATTGGCATCAAAGAAATTTGGGAAGTCGCGCCGGAAAAACACCAACAAGGCTTGGTGTTGCATAGCAGCGGTTGGCCGCTCGACACCAAAACCTACGGCGGCTCGTTCCTTTATCATTTAGATGACAATAAGGTTGCCGTCGGCTTTGTGGTCGGGTTGGATTACCAAAATCCTTATATGTCGCCATTTGAAGAATTCCAACGCTTTAAAACCCATCCAGCCATCCGCGATACCTTTGCCGGCGGCCGCCGCATTGAATACGGCGCGCGTGCTTTGGTTGAAGGCGGTTATCAAAGTATTCCCAAGCTTTCATTCAACGGCGGTGCATTGGTCGGCGATGCAGCCGGTTTCCTGAATATGCCGCGCATCAAAGGCATTCACACCGCCATGAAATCAGGCTTGCTGGCCGCCGAAGCCGTGTTCCCGATTTTGGATAATTTGGAAGAAGTCGAAAGCGTGGAGCAGGGCAAAGAAGCGGTGCAATACCGCGTTTTGTTCGACCAAAGCTGGGCACATACCGAATTGTATGCCGCGCGTAATGTGCGCCCGTCGTTCCAATGGGGCTTGCTGTTCGGCGTGATGTACACCGGTATGGAGCAATTGTTTTTCAAAGGCCGCTTGCCGTTTACCTTCAAACACCACGGCAAAGACCACGACCAACTGAAAAAAGCCGCCGCGTGCAAACCGATTAACTACCCGAAACCGGACGGCGTGTTGACTTTCGACCGCTTGAGTAGCGTGTTTCTGGCCAATATCGCGCACGAAGAAAACCAGCCGAGCCATCTGACCTTGAAAAATCCGCAAGTGATGATCGACATCAACCACAAAGAATATGCTTCGCCGGAAACGCGTTATTGTCCGGCGGCGGTGTATGAAATCGTGGAGGAAAACGGTGCACCGCAATTGCAGATTAACGCGTCCAACTGTGTGCATTGCAAAACCTGCGATATTAAAGATCCGACGCAGAATATCGTATGGATTTGTCCAGAAGGGGCAAGCGGGCCGAATTATGGTGCGATGTAAGTCCGCCTGAAAAGTTAGGCTTACTGGTGTTGAATTTTTGTTTATCAAACGAAAAGGCCGTCTGAAACACAATGTTTCAGACGGCCTTCTTTATTAAAGCCTCACTTTATTGGCCGGCTTTCAAACCTTGCCACAAGCGTACGCTTAATTTGCTGGTTTCAGGTGATTTTGGTGAAATCACGAAGCTCTTGTCCATCACTTCTTTGCTTGGGAAGATAGACGTGTCTTCTGAAAGCTTGGCATCCATCAATTTACGCGCCGGTTGGCTGGCAGGAGCGTAGGTCACGAATGTGCCGTTTTTCGCCGCTACTTGCGGGTCAAGCGTGTAGTTGATGTATTTGTGTGCATTGGCCACGTTTTGCGCATCACGCGGAATCATGAAAGAATCGATCCAAATGCCTACACCGGTTTTCGGGGTCAATACTTGCAGATTGACGCCGTTGTTGGCTTCGATGGCGCGGTTTTTGGCGATGTTCAAGTCGCCGCCGTAGCCCACGGCCACGCACAAGTTGCCGTTGGCCATGTCGTCGATGTAGCCTGACGAGCTGAATCGTTTCACGTCACCGCGCACTTTTTTCATCATGTCAACCGCGGCTTTGAGGTCGTCGGCGTTTTCGCTGTTCGGGTCTTTGCCGATGTAGTTCAAGGCCAGCGGCATTTGCTCGATGGCGCTGTCTAAGTAGCTGATGCCGCAAGATTTCAGCTTGGCGGTGTATTCAGGGTTGAACACCAAATCCCATTCGTTTTCAGGCAATGCATCGCTGCCTAAAGCTTTGGCAACCAAGTCTTTGTTAATCGCCAAGGTGTTGATGCCCCAGAAATAAGGCACGGCATATTTGTTGCCCGGGTCAACGCTGGCCATCAGTGATAGCAGATCAGGGTCAATGTTGTTGTAGTTGGAAATCTGGCTCTTGTCGATTTCTTGGTACGCGCCGGCTTTGATTTGGCGGCCGACATTGGCAATAGATGGGGCAACCAAGTCGTAACCGGATTTGCCGGTCAATACTTTGGCTTCCAAGGCTTCGTTGCTGTCGTAATAATCGTAGCGGACTTTGATGTTGTTGTTTTTCTCAAAATCGGCCAAGGTTTGCGGATCGACGTAGTCAGACCAGTTGTAGATATTCAGATTGCTGGATTGCGGTGCGGCTTGTTGCGGTTCGCTGGCTTGTGGCGCGGCGGTTTCAGCCGGTTTTTCAGAGCCGCCGCAGGCCGCCAATGCTAAGGTGATGCAGGCGGTGAGGAAGGTTTTTTTCATGGTGTACAGTCCTTTTGTCGGGAAATGGAATAAATTGCAGCGGTGGGCAAAGGATTTAACCTTTAAACCACATACAAAAGGGAAACTGTGGTGGGGGCGGCAGGCGCTAGATACCTCGTGCCGTCCTTGATTCAGCAAGCTTGCATTAAACGTTAAAAACCTTGCAAATGCAATAGTTTAAAAGCGGTAAAATGACACTTTTACGGGTGTTTTTTGCTATGGGTTTATCTGCAAACGATAAAATTTTTCAGACGGCCTCAGAAATGTTGTGTTGATTTGTCAAAACCGTATGATTTGTGGGAAAATCGGCAGATTAAATTTTTAAAGGGCGAGACCGTGTTAGACAGAGAAGGCTATCGCCCCAATGTCGGTATTATCCTTACGAACGATAAGAATCAAGTATTTTGGGGCAAGCGTGTGCGCGAGCATTCGTGGCAGTTTCCGCAAGGCGGCATCAAGCCGGGCGAAAGTCCAGAAACGGCGATGTACCGCGAATTGCTGGAAGAAGTGGGCCTGTTGCCGCAACACGTGAAAATTTTAGGCCGCACGCGCGACTGGCTGCGTTACGATGTGCCGACGCACTGGGTGCGCCGTGAATGGCGCGGTTCATACCGCGGTCAGAAGCAGATTTGGTATTTGCTGCGCTTGGTCGGCCGTGAGAGCGATGTCAACCTGCGCGCCACGCACCATCCCGAGTTTGACGGCTGGCGTTGGCACGATTATTGGGCGCCGGTAGATGAAGTGATTGATTTCAAACGCGATGTGTATTTGGGTGCGCTCACGGAATTATCGCGCTTTGTGCGCAGCGTGGAAACTTATGGCGAATTTGCCCAGCGTATTCAGCAGCAAAAAGAGAAGTAAGGTAAGCACTTTTGGGTCGTCTGAATGTATGCGTGTTTTCTAAATAGTTAAACTCAAGCCATCATCACAAACAAAAAGAGCAGATGCCGTCTGAAGCTGTTTCAGACGGCATCTGCTCTGTTGTATTAGCCTAAGGATCAGCCCCTTAGCGGCGATCATCGTCGCGGTCGTCGTCATCTCTATCGTCACGTTCATCGCGCTCACGGTCGTCATCACGGTCATCGCGATCATCATCACGATCGCGGTCGTCACGATCGTCATCGCTGTCGCGGTCTCGGTCTCGGTCGGATTGCTCGAAGCGTGTGTCGTTGCGCTCGTCGTCGCGTTCACGGTCGTTATCGCCGCCGCACGCAGCCAACAGCAGCCCGGATAAGGCCAAGGCTAATAATGACTTTTTCATCTTCATCCTTTTTATAAATGATTAATGGTTTCAGTCTATAATCAATCCGCCTGCGGGTAAATACGGCTGCGGGTTAATCTTTGTTCAGGCGGCGGGCATAATCGGTGCGATGGCCGTCTGAAAGCGGCGAAACATGTTAAAATCCCGCTTTTGCCGTTGCCGCATTACCGAATCTTTACCGAACACATTTTCAGACGGCCTGTCTGAATGCATTGCTTTAGAAAAACATCATGACTCAAAAACACTATTCCGAATCCAGTATTACCGTCTTAAAAGGCTTGGAGCCGGTGAAAGAGCGTCCGGGCATGTACACCCGCACCGACAGCCCGACCCATATCTGTCAAGAAGTCATCGACAATGCTGCCGATGAAGCCTTGGGCGGTTTCGCCAGCGAAATCAGCGTGACGATACACGACGACGGTTCTTTGTCTGTGCGCGACAATGGCCGTGGTATTCCGACCGGTATGCATCCGGTGGAAGGTCTGCCGGTGGTGGAGCTGGTGTTTACCCAATTGCACGCGGGCGGCAAGTTCAATAAAAAAGACGGCGGTGCTTATGCTTTTTCAGGCGGCCTGCACGGCGTGGGTGTGTCGGTGACCAATGCGCTGTCGAAACGCTTGGAAGTCACCGTTAAGCGTGAAGGCAAAATCCACCGCATCGTGTTTGCCGGCGGTGATGTGATTGAACCCTTAAGCGAAATTGGCAAATGTGCGGTGAAAGATTCGGGCACCGAAGTGCGTGTGTGGCCGGACGGCAAATATTTTGAATCACCGCAATACAGCATTCCCGAATTAGAACGCCTGTTGCGCGCCAAAGCCGTGTTGCTGCCGGGCGTGACCGTGTCGCTGACGCGTCCGGTAAAAGACGAAAGCGAGCCGCAAACGCAAACATGGCATTACCCCAACGGCCTGAAAAGCTATTTGATGGATTTAATCAGCGAAGCACAGGAAGCCGTGCCGCTGTTTGCCAGCGAAAACTATATTTCAGACGGCCACGACAGCGATTTTGCTGTGGGCGAGGGGGCGGCTTTTGCGCTGACTTGGCTGGAAGAAGGCACGTGCACCAATGAAAGCTATGTCAACCTGATTCCGACACCGCTCGGCGGCACACACGAAGCCGGTTTGAAGCAAGCCGTGTTCAACGCCGTCAACAACTTCATCACGCTGCACAATTTATTGCCGCGCGGCGTGAAAGTGCAAAGCGATGACGTGTTCAACAAAGTCGCCTTTGTCTTGAGCGCGCGCGTGCTCGACCCGCAATTTCAAGGCCAAACCAAAGACAAACTCACCAACCGCGATGCGCTGAAGCTGGTGGCCGCCGTATCGGGCGACCCGTTGGAATTGTGGCTGAATCAGAATGTCGAAGCCGGTAAAAAAATCGCCGAATTGGCGATCAAACAGGCGCAGGCGCGTATGCGCTCGGTGAAAAAAATCGAGAAGAAAAAAGGCAGCGGCGTGGCTGTGTTGCCGGGCAAACTCACCGACTGCGAAAGCGAAGACGTGCGCGAAAACGAGCTGTTTTTGGTTGAGGGCGACTCGGCCGGCGGTTCGGCCAAACTGGCGCGCGACAAAGCCACCCAAGCCATTTTGCCTTTGCGCGGTAAGGTATTGAATAGTTTTGAAGTGCATCCCGACCAACTGTTCGGCAATGCGGAAATCCACGATATTTCCGTGGCCATCGGTGTCGATCCGCACGGCGTGAATGACAACCCAGATTTAAGCGGCTTGCGCTACGGCAAAATCGCCATTTTGTCTGATGCCGATGTGGACGGTTCGCATATTCAAGTGTTGCTGCTGACCCTGTTTTACCGTCATTTCCCGAAACTGGTTTCAGACGGCCATATTTATGTTGCCCAGCCGCCGTTGTTCCGCGTGGATGTGAACGCGCAAGGCAAATCCAAACCCGCCCGTAAATTCTACGCGCTCGACCAGGCCGAACTCGACGGCATTTTAGAGCGCCTGCAAAAAGAAGGCGTAAAAGAAACCGCCTATTCTATCAGCCGCTTCAAAGGCTTGGGTGAGATGAATCCCGACCAGCTCAAAGACACCACCATGCACCCCGACACCCGCCGACTGTTGCAAGTGCAGATTCCCGAAGGCAGCAGCGAGGAGACCTACGATATTTTCGTGAAGCTGATGGGCAAAGGCGAAGCCGCCAGCCGCCGCGCGTGGATGGAGGCAGAAGGCGATACGGCGGAAGTGGATATTTGATTGAGTGGATTGTAATGGAGGCCGTCTGAAATCAAGTTATCTTTTTCAGACGGCCTAAACAAAAGAATCGGGTTATTTTTGACCCGATTCTTTTGTTTTTTGATTTAAAACACACTATTAACACCATCCAATTACGGCTAGACTGCGGTTTTGATTCCCATCTTTTACACCGCAAGGAGCTGTAACATGAAAACTGCATTATTGATTGTCGATTTCCAAAACGATTATTTCCCAAGCTTTGAGGGCGCCAAATTTCCTTTGGTTGGCACCGAAGCTGCGGCGGAGCAGGGCGCGAAATTGTTGCAGGTGTTTCGCAACAAAAACTTGCCCGTGTTCCATGTGCGCCATGTGTTTGCCGGCGAGAATGCACCGTTTTTTGCGGAAAACAGCGATGGCGTGCAGTTCCATCCTTTATTTGAACCGCAAGCAAGTGAAGCAGTCATCACCAAACATGAAATCAACAGTTTTCGCGGTACCACCGATTTACACGCGCAATTGCAGGCGCAGGGCATTGAACGCTTGCTGATTGTCGGCGCGATGAGCCACATGTGTATCGATGCGGCTACCCGTGCGGCGGCTGATTTGGGCTACCAATGCCATGTTGCCCATGATGCGTGCGCGACACGCGATTTGGAATTTGGCGGCAAAACCGTGGCTGCGGCCGATGTGCACGCGGCGTATATGTCGGCATTGGCGTTTGCTTATGCCAATGTGGATACTGCGGATAATTTGGCAAAATTGGTTTGATGATTGGTTTGATATAAAAAAAGGCCGAAACCTTTGTAAAACCTCAAGAATCACCAATAAAAACCTTAAAGTCGTCATTCCCGCGCAGGCGGGAATTCATCGCGGCATCTAAGAAACCTATTTTATTCAAAAGCTTGCTATACTGAAAAATGGATTCCCGACTGCGCGGGAATGACGGCGGTTTGGTGTGTATTCGCTTTTGAAAGAGTTTTACAAAAATCAAGGCCGTCTGAACATTTCAGACGGCCTTTGTTTTCACTGATTATTTCAACAGATTTTTAATAATGCCCATCACGCTGCGTGAAATGGCGTTGGTCACTTGGCGATTGATTTGGCTGCCGACGGCATCGGCTACGTTGTAGCCTACACCTTGGCCGGGTTTTTTACGGCCACCAGTCAATCCGCCGATAAAGCCGCCGAGTAAGCCCGGGTCTTGGTTGGCTTGGGCTTTGGCCGCTTCTTTTTCGGCTTGCACCTGCGCTTTGGCAGCTTCTTCCGCTTGTTTGGCCGCGGCTTGCTCGCTGTCGAGTTCGGCCAAGGCTTCAAAAGCAGAGTAGTTATCGATCATGTCTTTATAGGTTGGATACAGATCGTCGCGTTGATACAAGGCATCGCGTTCTTCTTTGGATAGCGGGGTCAGCGCGGATTGCGGCGGCAAGACATAAGCGCGTTCCACCGGTGCCGGCATGCCTTTTTCATCTAAGAAGGACACCAAGGCTTCACCCACGCCCAGTTCGGCGATAGCTTCGGCAACTTTGATGTTCGGATTGCTGCGGAAGGTTTCGGCAGCAGCGCGCACGGCTTTTTGGTCGCGTGGTGTAAAGGCACGCAGCGCGTGTTGCACGCGGTTACCCAATTGACCGAGAATGGTATCCGGCAAATCGAGCGGGTTTTGCGTCACGAAATACACGCCTACGCCTTTGGAGCGAATCAGGCGCACCACTTGTTCGACTTGTTCCACCAATGCGGTCGCGGCGTTGTCGAACATCAAATGCGCTTCGTCGAAGAACATCACAAATTTTGGTTTTTCTGGGTCGCCGACTTCGGGCAGCATTTCAAATAATTCGGCCAGCATCCACAGCAAAAATGCGCTGTACATGCGCGGCGAGCGCATCAGTCTTTCCGAATTCAAGATGTTAATCACGCCTTTGCCGTTTTCAGACTGCATCCAGTCTTCCAAATTCAGCGCCGGCTCGCCAAAGAAATCATTGGCACCTTCGTTTTCCAAGGTCAACAGTTGGCGTTGAATCGCGCCGATACTGGCGGCGGAGACGTTGCCGTATTGGGTGCGGTATTCGGCGGCATTATCGGAAACGTGTTTCAACATACTGCGCAGATCTTTTAAATCCAAAATGTGCCAGCCGCGATCGTCGGCCACTTTGAATACCAAATTCAGCAAGCCTTCTTGGGTGTCGTTCAAGTTCATCAAACGTGCCAGCAGCATCGGGCCCATTTCAGATACGGTCACGCGCACGGGAATACCGGTTTCGCCGAATACGTCCCAAAAGCGCACGGGGAAATTTTGCAGCCACTCATCGCCCAGCCCAAATTCGGCAATGCGTTCACCCACCTTGCCGCTGGCGGCACCGGCTTGTGAAATGCCGGATAAGTCGCCTTTAACGTCTACCAAAAACACCGGTACGCCTTGGTTACTAAAGGCTTCGGCCATGCGGCGCAGGGTCACGGTTTTACCGGTACCGGTCGCGCCGGCAATCAGGCCGTGGCGGTTGGCCATTTTGCCTTGAATTTCAAGAGAGACGTCGCCGACGCGGGCGATAGGGAAGGTGGTCATGCAGTTTTCCTCTCGGATTCGGATAATCAGGTAAACGCTTATTTTCTTATGAAATGAAGCAGGGTGCAATGACATTGGCGCGGGTGTTGGATTTTTCAGACGGCCTTTAAGGCAATAGGAACAGGCCGTCTGAAACACGGTTTTGAATATCACCCAGTTTTCAGACGGTCTTACATTCGCATTTCAAGTGCAACGCTCAAATGCCATTGGCAAGGGCTGCTGAAAACAGATCACCCGGTGTCTCATAGTCCAATGTCTTTCTCGGTCGGCGGTTAAGGGCCTCCTCAACCGCTTTAATCTTTTTAGCACCCAGTTTCCTAAAATCCGTCCCCTTTGGGAAGTATTGTCTGATCAGCCCGTTGGTATTCTCCACCAAGCCTTTTTCCCAAGAATGGTATGGACGGCAGAAGTAAGTTTCCGCACCCAGGGCTTTGGCAAAGGTTTTATGTCGGTAAAACTCTTTACCGTTATCCAAAGTAATCGTTTGAATGATATCTTTAAACGGCTTCAATGCCCGAATCACTACCCGGGCTACATCTTCTGCTTTGAAATTGCTGATTTTGCGGATAACGACAAATTTGGTTTTTCTTTCAACAGCAACCACCAGTCCGCTTTTTTGATCTTTACCGACAATGGTGTCCATCTCGAAATCGCCGACCCGCTCTTTTTGATCGACAATGGCAGGTCTGTGTTCAATGTCGGTTCTGTCCGGTACGCTGCCTTTTGTCCATGCACCGCTGCCGTATTTTCTGCGGTAGGGTTTGGAAACGATACGCAGATGGGTGTACAGGTCGCCGCCGTTTTGACGGTCTTTGGCGAGATAGCGGTAAAGGGTGCTGTGGTGCAGTTTGATGTGTTGATGTTTCAGCAGATAGCCGCAGACTTGTTCGGGGCTGTATTTTTGGGTAATCAGTTTGTTAACAGTCTGTTTGACGGCAGTAGTTAGTTTGGTTGGCTTTTTGTTTTTCTTTTTAACTTCGCTTTGCTGTTGTGCTTTTCGGTAACAGTAGGTTCCGTTGACGGAATGCCGTCTGATTTCCCGACTGACGGTGGCGGGATGACAACCGATGTTCTGTGCGATTTGGTTTAGGGGTAGGTTGCGGTAATGTCTGGAAATGTAGTATCTTTGGTGTGAGGTCAGTTGTGTGTAGGCCATATTGCAATCTTTCTTGTCAGGAAAGGCAGTATACTACCGCATACTGGCCTTTTCTGTTATTGGAAATTGCACTTGTTAGGCGATGATTTCCTACATGTAAGGCCGTCTGAAAATCAAACAGGCTTATTTTGTTGACAATCAATACAAATGAAAAAGCATGGTGTAAAGCAAGAATATCACTATGCCGTCTGAAAAAAGGCAAGCGAAATCAATGCTTTTCTTTTGCTTTTAAATGCGTTATAATACGGCAATTTTTCAAATTTATAGAAAAATGGCCATCGGGCCATTTTTTTGTTTTTATACTGTGGAGTCGCATGGATATTCAAAATATTCTTGATAAAACCCTGCCCGGTTTGGGCTATGAGCTGGTGGATTTCGAGCTGACCGCGCAAGGCGATTTGCGTGTGTTTATCGATAAGCCGGAAGGCATTACCGTGGAAGATTGCGCCACGGTGAGCAACCATTTGAGCCGCGTTTTCATGGTGGAAGACGTGGATTACAAGCGTTTGGAAATTTCCAGCCCGGGCTTGGATCGTCCGCTGAAAAAAGCCGCCGACTTTGCCCGCTTTGCCGGTGAAAACGCCAAAATCAAAACCCGTCTGCCGATTGATGGTCAGAAAAACTTTATCGGCCGCATCGAAAAATGTGAAAACGATGTGGTTACCGTTGCTTTCGACGGCAAAACCGCTGAGATTGAAATCAGCAATATCGACAAAGCCCGTCTGCGTCCTGAATTCAAATTTTAAACATAATACATAACGGAGATTCTAAAGATGAGTCGTGAGATGTTACAACTTGCCGAAGCTTTGGCAAGCGAGAAAAACGTAGAAGCAGAAGTGGTGTTTCAGGCTTTGGAGTTTGCGCTGTCAACCGCTGCCAAAAAGAAAGCCAACCGCGAACACATGGACGTGCGTGTCGAAATCGACCGTGATACCGGCGAATACCGTACTTTCCGCCGTTGGTTGATTGTGGCCGACGAAGATTATACTTATCCGGATGTGGAAAAAACCATTGAAGAAATTCAAGAAGAAATTCCGGGTACCGATATTCAAATCGGCGAATATTACGAAGAGCAGCTGGAAAATGAAGGTTTCGGCCGTCAAGCTGCGCAAACCGCCAAACAAATTATTCTGCAACGCATCCGCGATGCCGAGCGTGAGCAAATCCTGAATGAATTCTTGCAACAAAAAGAAGACATTATTATGGGTACGGTGAAGCGTGTTGAGCGTCACGGCATCATCGTGGAAGTGATTTCAGGCAAATTAGATGCGCTGATTCCGCGCGACCAAATGATTCCGCGTGAAAACTTCCGCAGCGGCGACCGCATTCGCGCCTTGTTTGTACGCGTGGAAGAAATCGGCAATACCGGCCGCAAACAAGTGGTGTTGAGCCGCACTTCAGGCGAATTTTTGGCCAAACTGTATGAGCAGGAAGTGCCTGAAATTGCCGATGGCTTGTTGGAAATCCGCGAAGTGGCGCGTGACCCGGGTCAACGTGCAAAAGTGGCGGTAAAAGCTAACGACCAGCGCATCGATCCGCAAGGCACTTGTATTGGTGTGCGCGGTTCGCGCGTGAATGCGGTGAGCAACGAATTATCAGGCGAGCGTATTGACGTGGTGTTGTGGTCGTCTGAAACCGCACAATTTGTGATTAATGCCTTGTCGCCTGCCGAAGTCAGCCGTATTTTGATTGATGAAGACAAACATGCCGTTGATGTGATTGTGGCAGAAGACCAATTGGCCTTGGCCATCGGCCGCGGTGGTCAAAACGTGCGCTTGGCATCGGATTTGACCGGCTGGCAGTTGAACATCATGACTGTTAAAGAAGCAGATGAGCGCAATGAAGCAGAAGATGCCGCCATTCGCGAACTGTTTATCGGCCACATGAATATCGATGCCGAAACAGCGGATGTGTTGGTACAAGAAGGTTTTCAAACCTTGGAAGAAGTGGCGTATGTGCCTGCGGCTGAGTTGTTGGAAATTGAAGGTTTTAACGAAGAAATCGTTGAAGCCCTGCGCAACCGCGCCCGCGATGCGATTTTGACCTTGGCCATTGCCTCGGAAGAAAAATTGGCCGATATGTCAGAAGATATGCGCAATCTGGAAGGTTTGGATTCGGATATGCTGCGCGATCTGGCGCAAGCCGGTATTGCCACGCGTGACGATTTGGCCGAATTGTCCGTGGATGAATTGATTGAAATTACCGGTGTGACCGAAGACGAAGCCAAAACTGTGATTATGGCTGCGCGCGAACATTGGTTCACCGAAGAAAGTAACTGAGGGGGTAATAGATGAGTAACACAACCGTAGAACAATTTGCCACCGAAATGAATAAACCCGTCGATGTTTTGTTGAAGCAACTGCAAAGCGCTGGCGTGAATAAAAGTAGCGGCAGCGACTCGTTGACTTTGGAAGATAAGCAGCTTTTGGCTCAATATTTGAAAAAGCAAAATGGCAGCGACAACGCCACCATCAGCATTAGCCGTACCAAAAAAGAAGTCAGCACTGTGGGCAGCGTTAAAGTGGAAACGCGCCGTCGCAGCCGTGCCGTGAGCATTCCTTCTGCCGATGAGATTGCGGCCGAAGCCAAAGCCAAGGCTGAAGCACAAAAAGCAGCTGAAGCGGAAGCAGCACGCAAAGCGCAAGCGGAAAAAGAAGCAGCCGAGAAAGCTGCTGCCGAACGCGCAAAAGCGGAAGCTGAAGCAGCCCGCTTGAAAGCGGCGCAACAAGCCAAAGCAGAAGAGAAAAAAGCCGTTGAGCCTGAAGTGAAGCCGTCTGAAGAGAAGGCTGAAGAAAAAGCCAAACCGGCTGCTAAACCAAAACAGGACAAGCCACAAAACAAAGCGAAAGAAGCACCGAAAAAAGCTGTGTCGGCGCCGGCCGTACCTAAACCGGTGGTGAGTGCGGCCGAACAGGCTATGCGTGACGAAGAAGCCGAGCGCGCGGCTAAACTGCGTGCTGCCCAAGAAGCTTTGTTGCGTGAGAAACAAGAGCGTCAAGCACGTCGTGAAGCCGTGAAACAACAGGCTGCTCAAGAAGCAAAAGCGGCTAAAGAAAACAAAGCCGGCGAAGTGCGCAGCGCGAAACCTTCTAAACCGGCCAAGCCTGCTGAAAAAGCGGCAGAAGCTGATAAAGCAGCTGCTCCGGCTCGTGCGAAAAAAGATGATCGCCGTAATCGTGATGATGTCGATGCCCGTCCACGCGGCGGTAAAAATGCCAAAGGCGGCCGTAACCAAGGTGGCCAAGACGAACGCGTTCGTGGTGGCAAAAAAGGCAAAAAACAGCTCAAGCTGGAGCCAAATCAACACGCCTTCCAAGCGCCGACCGAGCCGGTGGTGCATGAAGTGTTGATTCCGGAAACCATTACCGTAGCCGATTTGGCGCACAAAATGGCGGTAAAAGGCGTGGAAGTGGTGAAAGCCTTGATGAAGATGGGCATGATGGTTACCATCAACCAATCCATCGACCAAGATACCGCATTGATCGTGGTAGAAGAACTCGGCCATATCGGTAAACCGGCTGCTGCGGACGATCCGGAAGCATTCTTGGATGAAAACGCCGAAGTTGTGGAAGCCGAATTGCTGTCACGTCCGCCTGTAGTGACCGTGATGGGTCACGTTGACCACGGTAAAACCTCGTTACTCGACTACATCCGTCGTGCCAAAGTGGTACAAGGCGAGGCCGGTGGTATTACCCAGCACATTGGTGCTTACCATGTACAAACCCCACGCGGTGTGATTACCTTCTTGGATACCCCGGGTCACGAAGCGTTTACTGCGATGCGTGCGCGTGGTGCCAGAGCGACTGACATCGTGATTTTGGTGGTGGCTGCCGATGACGGCGTGATGCCGCAAACCATCGAAGCGATTGCCCACGCGAAAGCAGCAGGTGTGCCGATGGTGGTTGCTGTGAACAAAATCGATAAAGAAGCGGCCAACCCTGAGCGTATCCGTCAAGAATTGACCGCGCATGAAGTGGTGCCGGACGAATGGGGCGGCGATGTTCAATTTATCGATGTTTCGGCCAAAAAAGGTCTGAACATTGATGCCTTGCTCGAAGCTGTGTTGCTGGAAGCTGAGGTATTGGAATTGACCGCACCGGTAGAAGCGCCGGCCAAAGGTATCATCGTTGAAGCCCGTTTGGACAAAGGCCGCGGTGCCGTAGCTACCCTGTTGGTGCAAAGCGGTACGCTGCGTAAAGGCGATATGCTGTTGGCCGGTACGGCCTTTGGTAAAATCCGTGCCATGAGCGATGAAAATGGTAAGTCGATTAGCGAAGCTGGTCCTTCTATTCCGGTAGAAATTTTGGGCTTGTCTGATGTGCCGAATGCGGGTGAAGATGCCATGGTGTTGGCCGACGAGAAAAAAGCGCGCGAGATTGCTTTGTTCCGTCAAGGTAAATACCGTGATGTCCGTTTGGCCAAACAACAAGCGGCGAAGCTGGAAAACATGTTTAACAACATGGGCGAAAGCCAAGCGCAATCTTTGTCGGTTATCATCAAAGCCGACGTACAAGGTTCTTACGAAGCTTTGTCAGGCAGTCTGAAAAAACTGTCGACCGACGAAGTCAAAGTCAATGTATTGCACAGCGGTGTCGGCGGTATTACCGAGAGTGACGTCAACTTGGCCATCGCTTCCGGTGCCGTGATTATCGGCTTTAACGTGCGCGCTGATGCATCTGCACGCAAACTGGCTGAAACCGAGAGCGTAGAAATCCGCTACTACAATATCATCTACGACGCGATTGACGATGTGAAAGCAGCCATGAGCGGTATGTTGGCACCTGAAGAAAAAGAACAGGTAACCGGTACGGTGGAAATCCGTCAAGTCATCAGCGTATCCAAAGTCGGCAATATTGCAGGCTGTATGGTGACCGATGGTGTGGTAAAACGCGATTCGCACATCCGTCTGATCCGTAACAACGTGGTGATTCATACCGGCGAACTGGCTTCGTTGAAACGCTATAAAGACGATGTCAAAGAAGTGCGCATGGGCTTTGAGTGTGGTTTGATGCTCAAAGGCTATAATGAAATCATGGAAGGCGACCAGCTCGAATGCTTCGATATCGTCGAAGTGGCGCGTTCGCTGTAATGTGATTGAATAGTCGATGAAAGGCCGTCTGAATTCAGACGGCCTTTTTTATGGTTTATTAGAGTGTATGAATGGTGAATATTGTAGATTTAAGTTCAATAAAATCAGTATTAAATTCACTTGGAATAATTTGTTAATTTATTAAAAAGTTAATTTAAAACAGTCAGTTATTTAATTAGTGTATTTGAACTATTTTCATTTTCGACAGGTCTAATGCTCGCACTATACGGTCTGATTAATCGCTGTTTCAGACGGCCTATGGCTGCATAACGTTAACAACTCAATTACTGCAGTCTTATACCATGGAAACGAATCAACAATTACGTACTACTCAAAGCTTGACCCAACATTTCGAAGGCACGGCTGCCGATGATGCTTATTATGTGAAATCAACCCAAGATACCATTAAAGAACAGGCCAATGGCGGTTATGATACGGTGTACAGCGATGTCAGCTATGTGTTGCCGACCCATGTCGAAGCGCTGGTGTTAACCGGCAGCGCCAATATTTACGGCTCAGGCAACAACAGCGGCAATATGTTGGTAGGCAATGAAGGCAAAAACCGCTTGAACGGCGGTCGTGGTAATGATGAAATATTCGGTAATCACGGCAACGATGTGCTCAACGGCGGTGAAGGCCACGACAAACTTTATGGCGGTACCAGTAATGATGTTTTGAACGGCCAAACCGGTAATGATGAGCTATACGGCGGCTTGGGTAGCGATACTTATTTTTTCCAAGCCAATAGCGGTAAGGATTTTTTATCTGACCGCGAAGGCAATAATACCGTACGTTTTGCTGCCGGTGTCAGCCCTGAAAGCATTCGCATTGAATCACTTTTAGACAGCGACGGTAATACCGGCTGGGTGATTCATTTTGATGAACAAAATGCATTGATTATCGCCAATCAATACTTATACGGCGAAACCCTGGTGAATTTCGGACGGGGCGACGGCAAAGAAAGCCTTTACCTTGACTTAAAATCCGAGAGCGAAACCCTGCATTTCACCGGTGATTTGACCTTGTCGGATTTGACGCTGACCACCACCACACAAGGTGTATGGACAACGTGGCTTGTCGGCATCAAAGGCAGCAATGATTCCGTATCCATTGCGCAATACGAAGAAGGCGTGTTGAATTTCAACGATCAGCCCGGTACCGGCGTTGACCGCTTTACCTTTGAAAACGGTCAAAGCTACAGTGCTGCCGAATTCAGCGCCGCATTAAGCCAGCTGGAGCAAAACAACGCTGCCGTAATCTGATTGATGATTGAATTGTGACAAAAATAAAGGCCGTGTGAAAGCCATAGGTTTTCAGACGGCCTTTTGTATTTGATTCATTAATCATTGATTTATATTGGTTTTGTAATAGTTAAAAGATTAAAGAATTTTTAGCTTTCAATCCGTATCGTCACATCTTTGTCACATTCCCTTGCTAAACTGCCTGCGGTTATTGAGCAATAGGCCGTCTGAAACGTGCGGGCATTTTGTCGGGCAAATATCTTCAGTAGGCCGTCTGAAACATATCTGAATAGGGAATATCATGGGTAAACCATTTGTCGGCACCATCAAAAAATCACACGCCGAAGACATCGACAACAGCAGCAATAATCCGGCGTTTTCTCAAATTATGGACGCGCGCCTGTCACGCCGCCGCGTGTTGCAGAGCTTCGGCGCATTGGGTGTGACCAGCATGTTGCCGTTGAGCCTGATGAGCAAGGAAGCGCAAGCCGCGACAGAAGCAACACGTTTCCAACCAACACCACGCTTCTCGCGCGCCACCACATTGGGCTTTAAGAGCGTACCGTTTTCCACTAAAGACAAAGTGATTGTGCCGGAAGGCTATACCGCGCAAGTGCTGTACCGTTGGGGCGACAGCACCGGTATCGCGGGTAATATGCCGGCATTTAAGAGCAATGCGGGCAACAGCGCAGCCGAGCAGGCCGCACAAGCTGGTATGCACCACGACGGTATGGCGTTTTTCTCGCTGCCTTTGGGTTCACAAACATCCAACCGCGGCCTGCTGGCGATGAACCACGAATACATCGACAACGGCTTGCTGTTCCCTGACGGCATGGCCAACTGGTCGTTGGAAAAAGCCCGTAAAGGCCAAAACGCAATGGGGATTTCGATGGTGGAAGTTCGCCGTGGTGCCAATGGCTGGCAAGTGGTGCGTCCGTCGCCGTTTGCCCGCCGCATTACCGCCAACACCCCGATGAGCGTAACCGGCCCTGCACGCGGCCACAGCCTGATGCGCACCGCCGCCGACAGCCAAGGCGCGCTGGTGTTGGGTACGATGCAAAACTGTGCCAACGGCCGCACGCCGTGGGGCACTTATCTGACCTGCGAAGAAAACTGGAGCGACATTTTCACCAACAACAGCGGCGAAATCACGCCATTGGAGAAACGCTACGGCATCGGCAAGGAAGAAAACGATTATCTGTGGAGCAAGGTGGACGAGCGTTTCGACAGCAGCAAAAATCCGAATGAGCCGAACCGCTTTGGTTGGATTGTCGAAATCGACCCGTTTAATCCAAAATCCACGCCGCGCAAACACACGGGCTTGGGTCGCTTCAAACACGAAGGCGCCGAGCTGACCGTTACCCCAAGCGGCCGTTTGGCAGTATATATGGGTGACGACCAACGTTTTGAATACATTTATAAATTTGTTTCAAAAAACCGTTACCAACCGGGCGAGCAACACCGCGCGGCCAATATGCGTTTGCTGGAAGAGGGTACGCTGTATGTGGCGCGCTTCAATGAAGACGGCACCGGCGAATGGCTGCCGTTGGTACACGGCCAAAACGGTTTGACCGCAGAAAACGGCTTTGCCGACCAAGGAGAATTGTTGGTGAAAACCCGTTTGGCGGCAGACAAAGTCGGCGCCACCAAAATGGATCGTCCGGAATGGATTTCCGCCGACCCGTTTAAATCCGGCAGCCTGTATTGCACTTTGACCAACAACAGCCAACGCGGCCAAGAAGGCAAACCGGGCACTGATGCCGCCAATCCGCGCAGCAATAATTTGTTTGGCCACATCATCCACTGGCAGGAAGCCGATGGTGACGGCACGCAAACCGCGTTTAAATGGGATATTTTGGTGATGGCGGGCAAACCGGATGCGGCCAAAGAAGAACATCGCGGCAACATCAGCGGCGACGCCTTCGGTAGTCCGGATGGTTTGGCATTCGATCATCGCGGTGTGTTGTGGATTCAAACCGACGTATCGACTTCCACGCTGAACATGAAAGAATATGCCGGCATGGGCAACAACCAAATGGTGGCTACGATTCCGGGTACCGACGAATACCGCCGTTTCCTGACCGCACCAAACGGCGCAGAAGTGACCGGCATTGCGTTCACACCGGACAATAAAACGCTGTTTATCAACATTCAACACCCAGGCGAACCGGCTAAAGGCGCGTCTGATCCGACCAATCCGAAAGCAGTATCGTCATGGCCGGAAGGCATTCGCGGCGGCCGTCCGCGTGCGGCAACGGTGGTGATTACCAAGAATGATGGTGGGTTGATTGGCAGCTAAATAAAAATCCTTCTAATGACAACACAAAGGCCGTCTGAACAATATTTGTTCAGACGGCCTTTACTATTGACGATGAATTACTCAATCACTTCTTCGATAATCGTGTTGTAAGAAGAGGAATCGAAGGTTGGCATTGGCGGCGGCAACAGCGTATCGAGGCTGAGGCTGTTGGCATTTAAGGTCGGGTAGCCGCTGAAGGTTACCGAATAGCCGCCGCTGCCGGTGCTGCGCACTTTAGCGTGTGCGCCTAGTGGGAAGGTGGCTTTATTGGTGATGTGGCCGAATGGGAAGCCGCTCAATACCGGCACACGGGTTACGCGGTTGATTTGGTTGATGACCGCCGACAAATCATAGCTCGAATCATAGATATCGCGGATGGTGCCCATACGGAAATCGCCGAAGATAATCGCACGTTGCTTTTGCAATACACCGGATAAATAGAGCGTATTGAGCATGCGCTCGATGCGGTAAGGCTGTTCGCCCACATCTTCGAGAAACAGGATGCCGCCGTTGATATCGGGCATGTAAGGCGTACCGGCCAATGAGGCCAATACACTCAAATTGCCCCCCCAGAGTGTGCCTTCCACATTCATATCGCTGCGCTGGATGGCGGAGACATCGATGATGTTGGTGGTGTTGGTGGTGCCGCGGATAAACGAATCCATGGTGTACACGCTCGGGGTAGGTTTACCGAATTCGCTATACACCATCGGGCCGGCAAAACTCATCATATTGCCTTTGGCCAACAAGGCCAATTGCACGGCGCATACGTCGCTGAAGCCGAAAAATAAGGTGCCGCGTTCACGCATACGCGCGCCCAAGGAAGCAAAATCAATGTTTGGCAACAAACGTGCCGCACCATAGCCGCCGCGCAAGCCCATCAAGACTTTAGGCGTTTTCACACGGCCGCTGGCGACTTCTTGGAAATCATTGATGCGCTCGGCATCGGTTCCGGCAAAGCGCTGATAACGGCGCAAACCGGCCTGCTGGTTGGTGACGGTAAAACCGGCGTTATACAGGCGGGTTAAGCCGACATTGACGCGGTCGTAAGATTCGGCAAAGCCGGAAGGCGCGACAACACGCAAAATATTGTCACCGGAGCGGGCAGGTTGGGGGCGGCGGGGTTGCACAGTTTGGCTTCTTGATGGGGTACGGTTAACAGTAGGTTTCTGGGTAGAGCTGGTGCCACAGGCTTGCAGCAATCCTGCACCGGCCACTGCGGCCGAAGCGCGTAAAAAATGGCGGCGGGAAGGTTTCCAAGACATAAAACATCCTTTTTGATGGGGCGGCAAAACGCCGTATAGTTCATTTATATCAGGCCGTTTGAACAGCAGGCAGCCAAATAAATGGGATTGATTAAATGTTTCAGACGGCCTGTAATCCAAGAGGCCGTCTGAAACTTAAGCCAGCAGGGCTTTGATTTGTTGCGGCCAATCTTGCGGCAGCGTCATTTCGTGGCTGCGGCTGGCCGGTGCCCAAATCGGTGCCGGAAAATTGGCATCGTTTTCAAAACGCGCAATCACATGCCAATGCAGGTGCGGCACCACATTACCCAAGCTCGCCAAATTGATTTTGGTCGGTTTCAATACTTGGCGCATGGCGGATTCCACGCGATAGACCATATCCATGATTTCATCGCGCTGCGCTTGCGGCAAATCGGTCATTTCCGCGACATGTTGTTGCCAAATCACGCGACAGAAAGCAGGCGAACCGGCTTCATTGTGCACGGCAATCACGCGCAGATTCGGTGTTTGCAGCAAAACATCTTCATTTTCCGCATGGCAAATCGGGCAACTCATGGCAATCCTTATGACATCAATCGAATCGAAGGGCATATTCTAAGAGAAAAGGCCGTCTGAATCATCTTTTCAGACGGCCTTTTGACATAACTTTAGAAAAATGTGGCAATTTGTCGGTTGGGAAACAAGTTTGGCAGAAGATGTAATGAATCTTTCATTTGCGCACACTACATAAATTTTGCCGCGCCACGGTTGGCCAATTCATCGGCGCGTTCGTTTTCCGCATGTCCCGCGTGGCCTTTGACCCACGTCCAGCGTACATCATGTTGGCTGACCAGTTCATCCAGCGTTTTCCACAAATCATCGTTTTTCACCGGCTTTTTGGCGGCGGTTTTCCAGCCGTTTTTTTTCCAGCCGGCAATCCAGCTTTCCATGCCGTTTTTGACGTATTGCGAGTCGGTGCAGACTTGCACGGTGCAGCGGCGTTTCAAGCTTTTCAAGCCTTCGATGACGGCGGTGAGTTCCATGCGGTTGTTGGTGGTTTCGGCTTCGCCGCCGAATAGCTCTTTTTCATGCACGCCGTAGCGCATCAACACGCCCCAGCCGCCCGCACCCGGATTGCCTTTGCAGGCGCCGTCGGTATATAGGTAAACGGTTTTATCCATAAAACGTCTCTTGATTGAACCGCCGAATCATAACACAGGCCGTCTGAAAAGATTGAATTTAAAATAAACAAGCATATAATATGAATGTTATTTTAAAAGGAAACCACATGAGCGCGTCACAAGCATTATTCCGCTATCAGCAATTGCCGGTTTGGACTGCCGACACCATTCCCGAAGCCTTATTGAGCCAACACAATACCCAAGAAGGTACATGGGGCAATTTAATCGTCAAAAAAGGCCGTCTGAAATTTTATGAATTGTCGGAAACAGGCGAAACTTTGGCCGAACACGAACTCACGTCCGAGACCGATGATTGGCTGATTGCGCCGCAGCAATGGCATAAAATCCAAGCGCAAACGGCTGATACCGAAATCCAGCTTGAGTTCTACTGCCAAGCCGCGGATTATTTCCACAAAAAATACGGCATGAGCGCCACGCATTCTGCCGTACGCGCCGCTGAAAACATCGTGCCGCCGGGCAAGGCATTGGACATGGGCTGCGGACAAGGCCGCAATGCGTTGTATCTCGCGTTGCAAGGATTCGACGTCACCGCCGTCGATAACAACCCGATGGCGGTGCAAAACGTGCAGGAGCTGGCCGCACGCGAAGGGCTGGAAGTGGATGCGTTTGAATACGATTTAAATGCCGCCAATATTCAGGACGATTTCGATTACATTGTGGCAACCGTGGTGATGATGTTCCTCCAGCCGCGCTTTATTCCGCAAGTGATTGCCAACATGAAAACGCGCACCAAAGCTGGTGGCTACAATTTGATTGTCTCGGCGATGGATACCGAAGATTTTCTATGCCCGATGCCGTTTCCGTTTAAATTCAGCGAAGGCGAATTGCGCGAATACTATCAGGATTGGGAATTAGTTGAATACAAAGAAGAATTGGGTGCGATGCACGCCAAAGACGAATTTGGCAATCCGATTCAGTTTAAATTTGTGACCATGCTGGCGAAAAAGCCGGCGTAAAGCAATAGGCCGTCTGAAGTGTTCAGACGGCCTATGATGATTGATATGATCGTTATGCCAAAATTTCTTCAAATTTGCCAATCAATTGATTAATAATAGCTTCTTCGCTGAATTCGGTCAAACAATCTTGACGCAGCTTTTGTGGTGAGAAACGGTCGCGCTGTTCATACATTTGAATCAATGCATCGGCGAGTGCATCGATGTTTTCAGCCGGAATCAGAAAACCGTTTTCCGGCCGCACAATCGATTGTGGCCCGCCGCATTTTGTGGCAATTACCGGTAAGCCTTGCGACAGGGCTTCGATATACACCACGCCGAAGGTTTCGGTGCGGCTGGCCAACACAAACGCATCGCTTTGGCGCATTAAATTCAATACTTCATTGGTTTTCAGCGCGCCTAAGAAGCTGACTGATTCGGTAATGCCCAATTGTTTGGCAAGATTTTTTAGATTCTCGCCTTCCGGGCCGGCACCGCCGATTTTGAGTTTTAAATCAGGATATTTCTGCAAGGCTTTGGCAAAGGCGGGCAGGAGTAAATCATGGCCTTTTAAATGGCGCAAATGGGAAACGCTGCAAAAGGTGAAATCGCTTTCTGATTTTTCAGGAAATTCAAACGGTTGGGTGAAGTTTTTGCCTAAAATATTCGGTAAATAAGACCATTGTGTGCCGGGATATTTTTGATTGAGTAAGTCGGCAAAATCGCGACTGACGGCATAAAGGCCGGAAGCGTGTTTGGCTGCTTCGCGCATAGCCGGCCATTGGTCATCACGAATCAGATCGCGGGCGTAGGTGCTGCTGTGTTCCGTGATAATGTAGGGAATGCCGTATTTCTTGAAGATTTTACAGGCCAAAATGCCGGCATAATTCACCACATGCGCATGAATTAAATCGGGTTTGCCGTTTTCTTTGATGTAGGCTTCAAATGCTTTCATGCCTGCACGTACCCACAACACGCGGTTTAAATCAACAAAAGGCGAGCGCGGGAACAGATACATGCCGTCATAAACATAGATATCCATTTGGTTTTCTTGATATTTTCTAAGTCCGTAAGGGCCGCTAAGCAAGGTTTTCGGCTGCGCGCGCAGGTGGCGGAACATCGGCGCAATGACACTGACTTTGTTGATTTTGCTGCTTTTCTGCAAGCCTTGAGCCTGAATTCTGAAGAAAATTCCATCAACATCTTGCTGGGATTTGGGATACCAAGAAGGGAGAACGACAACGTGCATGGGGATTCCTGAAAAGAGATAGGGAATGATTCAAATCATTCAGACCTAAAGAATCGAAAATAATTCAATTTCAATAATGGATATTTGATGGGAAGAATAGGCCGTCTGAAAGGAAATGCTTTCAGACGGCCTTTAACTATCCACCCTTATTCGCCCGCTACGGTCATCTCACTAATCAGCACCGAGCCGATTTTGTTGGACGAGCGGCGCAGGGCATCGTTGGCGATGCCGACGACGTTTTGATACATATCCTGCAATCGTCCGGCAATGGTGATTTCGTGCACGGGATAGGCGATTACACCGTTTTCCACCCAGAATCCGGCGGCACCGCGCGAATAGTCGCCGGTGATGGTGTTGACACCTTGCCCCATCAGTTCGGTTACCAGTAAGCCTGTGCCCATTTCTTTGAGCAGGTCGGCTTGGCTGGTGTGGGTGTGGCTGAGATACAGATTATGTGCGCCGCCTGCGTTGCCGGTGGATGTCATGCCGAGTTTGCGGGCGCTGTAGCTGCTTAAAAGGTAGCCTTGTACCACGCCGTTTTCAATCAGGAAACGCGGGCGGGTGGCAACACCTTCGGAGTCGAAATAAGTACTGCCGAAAGCGCGTGGGATATGCGGTTCCTCGCGCAGGTTGACGAAATCGGGCAGGATTTTTTTGCCCAAACTGTCGATTAAGAAGCTGCTTTGGCGGTAAAGCGCACCGCCGCTCAATGCACCGACCAAATGGCCGATTAAACCGCCGGCGACAGTGGTGTTGAACATCACCGGATAGCTGCCGGTAGGCAGGATTTGGCTGTCGAGGCGGCGCACGGTGCGTTCGGCGGCGATGCGGCCGATGCTTTCCGGTGTATCCATATCTTGATGGCGGCAAGACGCGTCATACCAATAATCACGCTGCATACCATGCTCATCGGCGGCGACCACGCTGCAGGAAATGCTGTGGCGCGTGCCTTGCTGGTGTGCCATAAAGCCGTGCGAATTGCCGTAAACGTATTGGTAATGGCTGGTTTGCACGCCCGCGCCTTCGGAATTTTCAATGCGCGGATCGAATGACAAGGCGGCTTGTTCACATTGTTTCGCCAATTCGATGGCGGCTTCGGCACTTAAATCCCACTCGTGATAACGGTCGAGATCGCCGATTTCAGTGGCCATCAAATCTTTATCGGCCAAGCCGGCGCAATCGTCTTCGGCGGTGTATTTGGCGATGTCGATGGCAGCTTGTACGGTGTCTTGCAAGGCATTTGGCGAGAAATCGGCGGTGCTGGCGCGGCCTTTGCGTTGGCCGACGTAAACAGTGATGTCCAACGATTTATCCTGCTGGAATTCGATTTGCTCGATTTCGTTCAGGCGCACGCTCACGCCTTGGCCGATGGATTCGTTGAAGTCGGCTTCGGCAGCTGTGGCACCCAATTGCTGCGCCAGCGACAGGGTTTGGCTGCACAGTTGAATCAGTTCGTCTTGAGAGTGGTTAAACAGCATAAAGATTATCCGGAAAAAAGTGCGCTTATTTTAACTGTTTTCAGACGGCCTCGGCAAAAATGTCGTCATAGGTGGGATATATTGAACCGACAGCCCGTCATCTCATGGTAAAATCAGCGATTGAAAAATTTTACTGAGCAAATGCAATATGATTGACAACGAAGAAGAATGGGTCAGCAAAACCCAGATGAAAAAGCAGATGAACCATCTGCAGGATTTGGGCATGGAATTGACCAAGCTGTCGAACGAAACGCTGAAGAAAATCGGTTTGGACGAAGATTTATACGAAGCCGTGCAAGGCTATAAAAAAATCACCTCCAACAGCGCGCTCAAACGCCAAGCGCAATATATCGGCCGCCTGATGCGCGACACCGATCCCGAGCCGATTGAACGCTATCTGGCCAAGCTGCGCGGCGACAATGCGGCGCACAATGCCTTTTTGCAACGCGTGGAGCAAGCCCGCGAACGTCTGATTGCCGACGATGATGCGTTTACGACATTCATGGCCGATTACCCGCAAGCCGATGCCGGAAAACTGCGCACCTTAATCCGCAACACGCGCAAAGAGCAGGAGCAAAACAAACCGCCGAAAAGCTTCCGCGCTTTGTTCCAAGAAGTGAAGGCTGTGATGGAAGGTAATTCTGGTGGCGATGATGATTTTGATGTCGCAGATATTGAAGAATAATTATGTTCTCTTACAGTTTCAGACGGCCTCGTAAACCACAGGCCGTCTGAAAATCATTTAACCTTATTCATGAAACCACAACATGGCCGTAAAGATACAAACCCGTTCAATCAACCAATCCGTGTGCGACACCTTAATCAATGCCGGTGCCGACCCGCTGATTGCGCGCCTGTGTGCCGCGCGTGATGTGCAAACACCGCAGGAATTGGAAGACAAGCTCACCGGATTGCTGCCGTATCAGTCGCTGACCCAATGCGAAGCGGCGGCGGCGCGTTTGGCCGATGCCATTGCGCGGCAGGAAAAAATCTTGATTGTGGCCGACTACGATGCTGATGGTGCAACTGCTTGCGCAGTGGGCATCAAAGGCTTGAGCGCGATGGGAGCGGTGGTGGATTTTTTGGTGCCCAACCGTTTTGAACACGGCTACGGCCTCACGCCTGAATTGGCGGAAATCGCAGCAGAAAAGGGCACCAACCTGCTGCTGACGGTGGATAACGGCATCGCCAGCTTGGCCGGTGTGGCACGGGCGCAGGCCTTGGGTTTGGATGTGGTGGTGACTGACCATCACCTTCCGGCCGAGCAGGTGCCGGATTGTATTATTGTGAATCCGAACCAGCGCGGTTGCGGCTTTGAGAGCAAAAGTCTGGCCGGCGTGGGCGTGATTTTTTATGTGTTGATGGCTTTGCGTGCCGAATTGCGCCGCCGACACTATTTTTCAGACGGCCTGCAAGAGCCGAATCTGGCGGAATTATTGGATTTGGTGGCATTGGGTACGGTGGCCGATGTGGTTTCGCTTGACCACAATAACCGCATTTTGGTGTCGCAGGGGTTAAAACGCATGCGGCAGGGTAAGATGCGGCCGGGCATTCGCGCATTGTTTGAAGTGGCGCGGCGCGATTGGCGCAAGGCGCAGCCGTTTGACATGGGCTTTGCGTTGGGGCCGCGCATCAATGCGGCCGGCCGTTTGGACGATATGTCGCTCGGCATCGCCTGTTTGCTGGCCGACAATGACGCACAGGCTCAAGAGCTGGCGGCACAGTTGAACAACCTTAATATCGAGCGTCGCGAAATCGAGCAATCCATGCTGCAAGATGCCTTGGATTCATTCCCCGAAACCTTGCCGAGCCAGCAAACCACGTTGGTGGCTTACCGTGAAGACTATCATCAGGGCGTGGTCGGCATTGTCGCCAGCCGCTTGAAAGACCGCTTTTACCGCCCGACCATTGTGTTTGCGCCGGCGGATAACGGCGAAGTGCGCGGTTCGGGGCGTTCCATTCCCAATCTGCATTTGCGCGATGCCTTGGATTTGGTCAGCAAACGCCATCCCGATTTGATTTTGAAATTCGGCGGCCATGCAATGGCGGCAGGTTTGAGTATTTTAGAACACAATATTCCTGCGTTTCAGACGGCCTTTGAGCAAGCCGTGCGCGATATGGTGCGCGAAGACGATTTGTCGCAAACCTTCATTACCGACGGCAGCCTGCCTGCGGTCGAAATTACCTTGAAACAAGCGCAAAACCTTGCCCGCCATGTATGGGGACAGGGCTTTGCACCGCCAAGCTTTACCGATGAATTTCATGTCGTGCGCCAGCAATGGATGGGCGCGGAAGGCAAGCATAAAAAAGTGTGGCTGCAAAAAGACGGCTTTGAATTTGAAGCAATGTTTTGGCGATGCAGCGAAGAAATTCCCGAATATATCCGCACCGTGTACCGCCCCGTAGCCAATGAATGGCGCAATAATGTGGAATTGCAGCTTTATATTGATTATTGGGAAGCGGCGTAAAGAATATAAAATTAGGCCGAGACCTTTGCAAAACTGATCAATCATTAATAAAAACCAAAACTGCCGTCATTCCTGCGCAGGCGGGAATCCATCTCAGAATTCAAGAAACCTATTTTATTCAATAGTTTGTCATATTGAAAAATGGATCCCCGCCTGCGCGGGAATGACGGCTGTTTTATGTGTGCTGGCTCTTGAAGGAGTTTTGCAAAGGTCTCAGGCCGTCTGAAAGTCAGTAAATGCTTTCAGACGGCCTGAATATTGTTTGGATTTTAAACTGAAGTCATGCCATGAAATTTCTGATATTTTTACTTGTTGCCGCTTTGGGTAATGTACTGTACCACACCGGACAAAAATCACTGCATGATGTGGCAAGTAACCCGATGAGCGTGTTGGCAGTGTATTATGCTGCGGCGCTGGTGTTGAGCTTACTGCTGATGCCTTTGTTCGGCAAAGTGTCGTTTAATGATACTGCCACGCTGGCAGCAAATTGGCGTGTTTGGTTGGTGGCCGGTGGTATTTTGCTGATTGAGCTGGGCTTTTTGTTGGCTTACCAATCTGGTGGCTCGGCACAATGGTCGGGCGTGGCGGTGAACGGTATGGCCGCTTTGCTGTTGATACCGTTGGCGATTTGGCTGTTTGGCGAGCAGTTTTCATGGCAAAAAGTGGTGGGAATTGTGTTGACCTTGAGCGGGCTTTATTTTTTGGTGAGAAAATAGTATACTGGTTTTCATCAAAAAAGGCCGTCTGAAACACGATGTTTCAGACGGCCTTTTATTATCTATAGATTAGAAACGGCGTTTCAGTTGACAAGCTTGCAAGATGTATACCGCCAATTCTTCTACCGATTTATCGGTGGTATTGGTAAACGGAATACCGTGGCGTTTAAACATCGCTTGCGCATCGGCCACTTCGCTGCGGCAGGTGTTGATTTGCGCATAGGTCGAATTCGGGCGGCGCTCTTGGCGGATGGCTTGCAGGCGCTCCGGTTGGATGGTCAGGCCGAACAATTTGTCTTTGTAAGGTTTCACCATGCGCGGCAAATCGCTCGATTCTAAATCATCGGGAATCAGCGGGTAGTTGGCGGCGCGGATGCCGTATTGCAGTGCAAGATACAGGCAGGTCGGGGTTTTGCCGGAGCGCGATACGCCCATCAAAATCACATCGGCTTCTTGCAGGTTTTTGTCGCTGACGCCGTCGTCGTGATTGAGTGAGAAGTTCACCGCTTCCATACGCGCGTCGTAGCGTTGGGTGTTGCCGATACTGTGGTGGCCTTGCGAGGCCAAAGTGGCTTCGGCGTTTAACTCTTTTTCCAATGCACCTAAGAAGGTTTCAAAGAAATTGATTTGGTAGGCATTGGCGGTTTTAATCATGTTGCGGATTTCATCATTCACCACGCTGACAAAAGCAATTGGGCGTTCGCCGTTGGCTTCGGCATTGGCGTTGACTTTGGCAATCACTTCCTGTGCTTTTTCAACGGTGTTGATGAAAGGGTAGGTGTAGCGTTTGAATTCGAGATTACCGAATTGATTGAGCAGTGCTTCGCCGATGTTTTCAGCGGTCAGGCCGGTGCGGTCGGAAATATAAAAAATATGGCGGGGTTTGGACATACGTTTCTCTCTAATGAATGAAATGTAGAAGATATAAGTTTGATAATAGCAAGAGACGCGGTCGCAATAAAGCGCATCGTTTCAAACTACAAAGAATTACAACAAAATTAAATAAAGTTAAAATACCAATTTTTTATAAGAAAAATCGAAATTTTTGAAATTTTATGCTAATTTAAATGATTAATAGAGGTATCGTAATTTCATTAATTTATCTTAAACCCTATATTTTACAAGGGTGTAAGCTGTTTCGATACATTTCAACTATATTGATTTCATTTCACTACATCGCTGTAGCCCGCAATTTTTCAGACGGCCTTAAGCATTTTTGAAGCATAAAGTACATGACAGGAATAGTTCGAATGTCTTAGAATAAATGAGCAGATTCATTTCTTTTTTAACATAATACGAACTGGATGAAAAATGGCAGCAAACTACGTGATTTGGTTTGAAAACTTACGCATGACCGACGTCGAAAGCGTAGGTGGTAAAAATGCTTCTTTGGGCGAAATGATCAGTCAGTTGACTGAAAAAGGCGTACGCGTACCGGGCGGCTTCGCCACCACGGCCGACGCATACCGTGCTTTCTTGGCACACGAAGGCTTGAGTGAGCGTATCTCTGCTGCATTGGCTAAGCTGGATGTTGAAGATGTGGCCGAGCTGGCGCGCGTGGGTAAAGAAATCCGCCAATGGATTTTGGATACGCCGTTCCCTGAGCAGCTCAATGCCGAAATTGAAGAAGCTTGGAACAAAATGGTTGCCGATGCCGGTACTGCGGATATTTCTGTAGCCGTTCGTTCATCTGCAACTGCAGAAGACTTGCCGGACGCTTCATTTGCCGGTCAGCAAGAAACATTTCTGAATATCAATGGTTTGGAAAATGTAAAAGAAGCCATGCACCATGTGTTTGCTTCGCTTTACAACGACCGTGCCATTTCTTACCGCGTACACAAAGGCTTTGAACACGATATCGTGGCCTTGTCTGCCGGTGTACAACGCATGGTGCGTTCAGACAGCGGCTCTTCAGGCGTGATGTTCAGTATCGATACCGAATCGGGTTACGATCAAGTAGTGTTCGTGACTTCGTCTTACGGTTTGGGTGAAAACGTCGTGCAAGGCGCGGTAAACCCTGATGAATTCTATGTATTCAAACCAACTTTGAAACAAGGCAAACCGGCGATTTTGCGTAAGACCATGGGTTCTAAGCAAATCAAGATGATTTTCACCGATAAAGCCGAAGCCGGTAAATCTGTGACCAATATTGACGTGCCGGAAGAAGACCGCAACCGCTTCTCGATTACCGATGAAGAAGTGACCGAGTTGGCACACTACGCATTGACCATTGAGAAACACTACGGCCGTCCGATGGACATCGAATGGGGTCGTGACGGTGTTGACGGCAAACTGTATATCCTGCAAGCCCGTCCGGAAACCGTGAAATCTCAAGAAGACAGCACCCGCAGCCTGCGTCGTTACACCATCAACGGCGACAAACAAGTCTTGGCTGAAGGCCGTGCGATTGGCCAAAAAGTCGGCCAAGGTAAAGTGCGCTTGGTGAAAGATTCTTCACAAATGGAAAGTGTGGAAGCCGGTGACGTATTGGTTACCGATATGACCGACCCGGATTGGGAACCGGTGATGAAGCGCGCTTCTGCGATTGTGACCAACCGTGGCGGCCGTACTTGCCACGCCGCAATTATTGCGCGTGAATTGGGTATTCCGGCGGTAGTAGGTTGCGGCAACGCCACCGAATTGCTGCAAGAAGGCCAAGAAGTGACCGTATCTTGTGCCGAAGGCGACACCGGTTTGATTTATGCCGGTTTGCTGGATGTGAACGTAACCGACGTGGCGTTGGACAATATGCCGAAAGCGCCGGTAAAAGTGATGATGAACGTCGGCAATCCTGAATTGGCGTTCAGCTTTTCCAGCCTGCCGAGCGATGGAATTGGTTTGGCGCGCATGGAATTCATCATTAACCGCCAAATCGGTATCCACCCGCAAGCCTTGCTCGAATTTGACAGCCAAGATGACGAATTGAAAGCCGAAATCAGCCGCCGCATTGCCGGTTACGCTTCTCCGGTTGATTTCTACGTGGATAAAATCGCCGAAGGCGTGGCCACATTGGCTGCTTCGGTTTACCCACGCAAAACCATCGTGCGTATGTCCGATTTCAAATCTAACGAGTATGCCGGTTTGGTCGGCGGTGAAAAATACGAGCCGCACGAAGAAAACCCAATGCTTGGCTTCCGTGGTGCCGCACGTTATGTGTCGGAAGATTTTGCCGAATGTTTCGCACTGGAATGTAAAGCACTGAAACGCGTTCGCGATGAGATGGGTTTGACCAACGTTGAAATCATGATTCCGTTCGTGCGCACGTTGAGCGAAGCCGAAGCCGTAATTAAAGCTTTGAAAGAAAACGGCTTAGAGCGCGGTAAAAACGGTCTGCGTTTGATCATGATGTGCGAAGTACCAAGCAACGCATTGTTGGCCGAGCAATTCCTGCAATACTTCGACGGCTTCTCAATCGGCTCTAACGACATGACACAATTAACTTTGGGTGTGGACCGTGACAGCGGCGGCCCGATTGCAACCACTTTCGATGAACGCAACCCTGCCGTGAAAGTGATGCTGCACTTGGCGATTTCTGCCTGCCGCAAGCAAAACAAATACGTCGGTATTTGCGGCCAAGGCCCGTCAGATCATCCTGATTTCGCCAAATGGTTGGTTGAAGAAGGCATCGAAAGCGTGTCTTTGAATCCGGATACCGTGATTGAAACTTGGTTGTATTTGGCCAATGAATTGAACAAGTAAGGCCGTCTGAAAAGATTAGCCTAAACGATTAACCGCCCTGTGAATGCAGGGCGGTTTTTTGCCGCTTGGGATTCAATAACTGTAGCTTTCAGACGGCCTAGTTTATATTTAATAAGCAGTTTTAAAGTAAGTTATCCCATTATCATTTTAATAAAGCAATTTGCGCTGTGTGGGAGCCGCCTTAATCAATGATATAAAAATATTGTATTTAACAAATATAGATACTTTGTTTTATAATGGTTAAATTGAAAAATAATCCTTGATTTTCTGAATATTGTACGATAATCAAGCATGTAAATAAATGAAGGCTGATTGTCATGGCACGAGGCTTTCTATATGGATGATGAAAATGAACCGGTTTTTGACAATGGGTTTGGTGTCGGTAGCGATGAGTGCTGTATCAGCAGCGGCTTGGGCGCAAACTCATTCTGTGTACTTCAATCAACAAGGCAAGATTACCGCGACGATGTCGTCTGTGGCCTACGTGCGTCAGTATAAAGTCAACGCCGGTTTGGCGCAGGTGCAGGATTTTTATTATCCATCCATGAAAAAATATTCCGAGCCTTATCAAGTGCAAACCAACCAGATTAAGGTGTTTGTACCGGTCTTGGATAATGGAACATTGACCTTATGGCATTTTAATGGTCAGAAAAAAATGGTCGGCAGCTACCGTAATGGCAAGCCCAATGGTGAATGGACCAACTGGTATCCGAATGGCAAAAAATCAGCCGTTATGCCTTATTTGAATGGCTTGAGCAACGGTGTTGGTGCCCGCTATTACCGCAACGGCAATAAAGAAAGCGAAATCCAGTTTAAAAACGATAAAGCCAACGGCTATTGGAAACAATGGTATGCCGATGGTAGCCCGAAAACAGAAATGCGGATGGTGGACGATCAACCGATGGAAATGCTCAGTTGGGATGAATCCGGCAGATTATTGACTGAAATGTCGTTTAGAAATGGCCGCCGCAACGGCATTGTGTTGGATTGGTATGAAGACGGTTCGAAAAAATCAGAAGCCGTGTATCAAAACGACCAATTGGTCAAAAAGACTTTGTGGGATCAAGATGGGTTTGAAATCGAATAAATAAGTAATGTTTATACAACAAGGCCGTCTGAAAGGAAATGCTTTCAGACGGCCTTGTTGTATGTTGAACCTTATTCTTCGCCCAGCAATTGTTCGCGGGTAAGCAGGAGGACGAAGCCGTCACCGCCGCTGGTTTCTAGCCAAGTAAATGGCAGTTCAGGGTAGGCGGCTTCGAGCACATCACGATTATGGCCGATTTCGACCAACAATACACCTTTCGGATTGAGGAACTTAGCGGCTTGCAAAATAATTTCGCGGGTGGCATCCAAGCCGTCTTGGCCGCTGCCGAGTGCCAATTCCGGTTCGTGCAAGTATTCGTCGGGCAGGGTATCAACGGATTCGGCATCGACGTATGGCGGGTTGGAAACGATTAAGTCGTATGTGCCTTCCAAGCCTTCGAATAAGTCGGTGTGAATCAGGCTGATTCGGTCTTCTAAGCCGTATTCTTCGACGTTAATAGCGGCGACTTCGAGTGCGTCCAAGCTTAAATCGACGGCATCGATTTCGGCAGCCGGGTAGTGGTGTGCCATCTGAATCGCCAAACAGGCGCTGCCGGTGCAAAGGTCGAGCGCGCGGTTGACCAATTCGGGGTATTCAATCCAAGCGGTGAGCGAATCGCCTAGTAATTCATAGATGAAAGAACGCGGCACGATGACGCGCTCGTCAACATAAAAGTCAAAATCGCCTTGCCATGCTTGATTGGTCAGGTAGGCAACCGGCAGACGCTCGGTAACGCGGCGTTCGATGAGTGCCAATACTTCTTCTTTTTCGGTTTGTAACAGCTTGGCATCGAGATACGGATCGAGCGTGTCGAGCGGTAAGTTCAGCGTGTGTAAAATCAGATAAGCAGCTTCGTCGTGGGCGTTGTCGGAGCCGTGTCCGAAGAAAAGCTCGGCATCGTTAAAGCGGCTGACGGCAAAGCGCAAAATGTCGCGGATGGTGGTGAGTTCTTTGGCTGCTTGGGTAAACATGATGATTGTCGCCGTAAAGGTTGGAATAGGGGCATTATAGCAGAAAAGGCCGTCTGAAAAGCTGTCGGTTGCCGTGAGAGAAAGGGTGTTTGGCGTATAAAATCATGTGTAGGAAAGGTGATTAAATTGGTTTAAAACGAGCAGGTAAAAGGCCGTCTGAAATATTTCAGACGGCCTTTAAAGTCAGCAATCAAACATTATTTGCTGCGACTGAATACCATTTTGGTGGCTTGCCATGCGACACAGAATGCGCCGCCGATGAACACCAAGTCAGCTGCGGTACGAACCCAGCGTAAGGTATCCAAGAGTTCCATCTGCAGGAATTCTTCGCTACGGGCATACCACAAACCTTGCGATACAGAAGCCCAAGCTTGGATGGCGCCAATTGGCAACAGGCTGATGACAATCATGCCGACCAAACCGCCGTTGAGCAGCCAGAAGCCCCAAGTCATCAATTTGTCGTCAAATTGTGCTTCCGGTTTGATGTAGCGGGCCACCAGTAATACGAAGCCCAGTGCCAAGAAGCCATATACGCCGAACAAAGCTGCGTGTGCGTGAACTGCGGTGGTGTTCAGGCCTTGGATGTAGAACAATGAAATCGGCGGGTTAATCAGGAAGCCGAATACACCGGCACCAATCATGTTCCAGAATGCTACGGCCACGAAACACATCAGCGGCCAACGCAGGCGTTTTGCCCATTCAGTAGTGTTTTGGTAAGACCAATGTTCGTAAGCTTCACGACCCAGTAATACTAAAGGTACCACTTCCAAGGCAGAGAAACATGCGCCGATGGCCATAGAGGCAGAAGTCGAACCGGTAAAGTACAAGTGGTGCAGAGTACCTGGGATACCACCCATCATGAAGATGGCGGCGGCGGCCAAAGTAGAAGCAGTTGCGGTGCTGCGGCGTACGAAGCCCATGTTGTAGAAAATAAAGGCAAATGCGGCAGTAGCAAATACTTCGAAGAAGCCTTCTACCCACAAGTGAACCACCCACCAGCGCCAGTATTCCATCACGGCAATTGGAGATTTTTCACCGTAGAACAAGCCTGGTGCGTAGAACACACCCACACCAACCATAGACGCTACGAAAATCGCCAGCAAGTTTTTGTCGGTGCCTTTTTCGCGGAAGGCGTTTACGGTACAACGCAACATCAGGAACAGCCACAACAGCAAGCCGACCATCAGCAGAAGTTGCCAGAAACGGCCCAAGTCTAAGTATTCGTAACCTTGGTGGCCGAACCAGAAGTTCAATTCAGGCGGCATGATGTGTGACAAGGCGAAGAAGTTACCGGCGTATGAACCAACTACCACGATAAACAGGGCGATATACAGGAAGTTAACGCCTGCTACTTGGAATTTAGGATCTTTACCACCATTGACGATTGGCGCCAAGAACAAACCGGCCGTCAGGAAGCCTGTGGCAATCCAGAAAATCGCCGATTGGATGTGCCAAGTACGGGTCAGCGAGTAAGGCAGCCAGTCAGAAATTTCAATGCCCAATGCTTTATCGATGCCATAGAAACCTTGCCCTTCAACAGTATAGTGCGCAGTCAAACCGCCCAGCAATACTTGTGCACAGAACAATGCAACAGTCAGGAATACATATTTACCCAAAGCTTTTTGAGAAGGTGTCAGCGCAATTTTCGCTACCGGATCTTCAGTCGGGATTTCTACTTCTTCGTGTTTGGTCAGGAATGAGTAACCCCACATCAGCAAGCCAATACCCAATAGCAACAGAACGATACTGGTGAACGACCACATGTAGTTTTCAGTAGTCGGCACGTTGTTGATCAAAGGTTCGTGCGGCCAGTTGTTGGTGTAGGTAAACACTTCGTCAGGACGGTTGGTTGAAGAAGACCATGCAGTCCAGAAGAAGAAATTAAACAATTTTTCACGCGCTTCTTCACTTGGCAAGGTGTTGTTTTTCATTGCAAAGTGTTCACGGGTGGTTTGCAGCGCAGGATCGTCGCCATAAACGCCGTGGTAATAAGGCAGAATGGTTTCGATGGCTTTAGCGCGCGTATCGCTGATGACTACCGAGCCGTCTTCTTTTACAGAGCTTTGAACGCGGTATTCATCTTGCAAACGGGTTTTCAATACAGCTTGCTCTTCAGCAGTCAGCTCATCAAATTTTTTGCCGTAATCAGCTTGGGCAGTCAAGTCTAACCATGCCACCAGCTCGCGGTGCAGCCAGTCTGCAGTCCAGTCAGGTGCTTGGTAGGCACCGTGGCCCAATACGGAACCAACTTCCATACCGCCGGTGGTTTGCCAAGCGGATTGGCCGGCGAGAATGTCGTCTTTGGTCATCAACACTTTGCCGGAAGTGGTAACGACTTGTTCAGGGTAAGGAGGTGCTTTCTTATAGATCTCGCTACCCATATAACCAAGAATGGTGAAACAGACTGTCAGCACTGCAATCAGCAGTAGCCAAAGTTTCTTGTACTGTCCCATTTTAGTACTCCTTGTTTTGGTAAATGGTAAATGGCTTATTTAATTCATCAAATATGAATGTTAAAGATTGTAGCATGATTTATACTTTAGTAAAACGATTTCTATGGATATTTATCATTAAAAGGTTGATATAAATTAAATTTAAGCTTTTTTAGTCTTTTTATTGGAAATATATCGGTAAGATTTGGCTGAAAATTTGCTGCTTATCTATGACTTTGAGCATAAAAGAGTAGTGATTTGAAATGAAATTTTGATTAAAAATTGCATATTTTATGAATTAATTGATTTAGGTCAAGATACGTAAATTCATAAAGCTACATAATGGGTTCAAACAACAAGCCAATTAACATTTCTTCAAAAAAGGAAATCACTATGAAACGCCAAGCCTTAGCTGCAATCATCGCTTCTGTATTCGCTTTGGCTGCTTGCGGTCAGCAAGCAGCAGAAAAACCGGCCGAACAGCCGGCTGCTACTGCAGAAGCTTCTGCATCTGCTGCTTCAACTGCTGAGCAATCTGCTGCTGCCGAAACCCCTGCTGGTGAGTTGCCGGTAATTGATGCAATTGTTACCCATGCACCTGAAGTGCCACCTGCCATCGATCGCGATCATCCTGCTAAAGTTCGTGTGAAAATGGAAACCGTAGAAAAAACCATGAAAATGGCTGACGGTGTGGATTACCACTACTGGACTTTCAATGGTGACGTTCCAGGCCAAATGATTCGTGTACGCGAAGGCGATACCGTAGAAGTAGAATTCTCTAACCATCCTTCTTCTACCGTTCCGCATAACGTTGACTTCCACGCTGCAACCGGTCCTGGCGGTGGTGCTGAAGCAACCTTTACTGCTCCTGGCCGCACTTCAACCTTCAGCTTTAAAGCATTGCAAGCCGGTTTGTACATTTACCACTGTGCGGTTGCGCCTGTGGGCATGCACATCGCCAACGGTATGTATGGTTTGATTTTGGTTGAACCTAAAGAAGGTCTGCCAAAAGTGGATAAAGAGTTCTACATCGTGCAAGGCGACTTCTATACCAAAGGTAAATACGGCGCCCAAGGTCTGCAAGCCTTTGATATGGACAAAGCAGTTAAAGAACAACCTGAATATGTTGTATTCAATGGTCACGTTGGCGCGATTGCTGGTGACAATGCACTGAAAGCCAAAACTGGTGATACTGTGCGTATGTACGTAGGTAACGGTGGTCCTAACTTGGTATCTTCATTCCACGTCATCGGCGAAATCTTCGACAAAGTATATGTTGAAGGCGGTAAACTGATTAACGAAAACGTACAAAGCACCATCGTTCCTGCCGGTGGCGCCGCAATCGTAGAATTTAAAGTGGATATCCCAGGCAGCTACACCTTGGTTGACCACTCTATCTTCCGCGCGTTCAACAAAGGTGCATTGGGTCAATTGAAAGTAGAAGGTGAAGAAAACCCAGAAATCATGACCAAAAAATTGAGCGATACTGAGTACAAACCTGCTGACGCACCTGCAGCCGCTGCCGCTTCTGCTCCAGCAGCACCTGCTCCGGCCGCTGAAGCCTCTGCACCACAAAATGCTTACTAATACACAGTAGCAATTGAAAGCAGTAAAGCAATAAAAAAGCCACTGTTATCTTGGCTCAAACTAGGATAACGGTGGCTTTTTACATAAATATAACAATACAGCGTGTTAACGCAAAAGGAATACCATCATGAAACGCCAAACCATCGCAGCCTTATTGGCATCCGTATTCGTATTGGCAGCCTGTTCCGGTTCTGAACCTGCTGCTGAAAAACCCGTAGAAACCGCGCCTGTGGCTGAAACTCCGGCCTCTGCTGAAGCTGTTCCCGCCGAACAACCAGCTGCTGAAGCACCAGCATCTACTGAAACTCCGGCACCGGCCGCCGAAGCCGAACCAGCTGCTGAAGCTGAGCCTGCCGCTGCTGCCGAATTGTCGCAAGACGAGCAAATCAAGTTGGGTAAGGCTGTTTATGATTCCAACTGTATGGCATGTCATGGCTTAGAAGGTAAAGGTGTGGAAGGTACATTCCCGCCATTGGAAAAATCGGATTACTTTGCCAAAGACAACACCAAACTGGTTCATGCTGTAACCAAAGGCGTGAATGGCGCAATTAAAGTGAACGGCAAAGAATACAACGGCGTGATGCCTGCTGTGCCATTAAGCGATCAAGACATTGCCAACGTAGTAACTTATGTTTTGAACAGCTTTGGTAATAATGGCGGTCAAGTATCTGCTGCCGAAGTGGCTGAAATCAAAAACAAATAACTCAGTTTCAGGCCGTCTGAAATCTTTCAGACGGCCTATCAAACCCTAAGTTTATTTTTCAGACGGCCTGATAAACACTATGCCGTCTGAAAAATAGATTTTCACCATAATCATAAAGGCACACATCATGAAAACCATTTCACTATTCGTTATGAGCTTATTGGTCTGTGGCAGCGCGATGGCGGCTGAAATGGCCACCATCGAGGCGGGCAGCTATCGTCCGCTGTATCTGAAAAAAGATACCCCGATGATTCATGTTAAGTCATTCAAAATCGACAAATATCCGGTAACCAATGCCGAGTTTGCCGAATTTGTGAAAAAGCATCCGCAATGGCAAAAAGGCAAGGCCAATAAAAAGCAAGTCGAGCCGACTTATTTGAAACATTGGAACCAAACCGGCAGCAACGCCTATGCGCCAAAACCTAATGAAATGAAACACCCAGTGACCAATGTTTCATGGTTTGCCGCCAATGCCTACTGCACTGCACAAGGCAAACGTCTGCCGACCATCGACGAATGGGAATTGGCCGGCTTGGCATCGGCCACTCAGAAAAACGGTTCTAACGAAGAAAGCTACAACCGCACCATCTTAGATTGGTATGCCGATGGCGGTCGCAATGGCTTGCGCAATGTCGGCATGGGTAAACCCAATTATTATGGCTTGCACGATATGCACGGCCTGATTTGGGAATGGACGGAAGATTTCAACAGCAGCCTGTTGAATTCCGGTTCGGCAGACAGCTCCATGTTCTGTAGCGGAGCCTCTTTGGGCTCGACCGATCCGACCAACTATGCCGCATTCTTGCGATTCGGTATCCGCACCAGCCTGCAACCCAAATACGGTTTGCATAATTTAGGTTTCCGCTGCGCCGCGTCAGCGAAATAAAGGTTTTTTGGCGTTTTATATCACCAAAGCAGCTTGGGCGATGTCGCAAGGCATCGCCACTTTTTTGTCGCTAAAGCAGCAAAGTTGCAATTAAAACGTGCAACATTATCCGAAATATGGCATAATTCAGCCATCTTTGAAAAAGATATCAGGAGTTTGCATCAGTTTCGGCTTGGCAAACTTGTCCGAACCTTAAAGGTTCTTTTTATTTTTGGAGTATTCCATCATGGCATTGACCGTAGAACAAAAAGCGCAAATCGTTAAAGATTTCCAACGTAAAGAAGGCGATACCGGTTCTTCTGAAGTACAAGTTGCATTGTTGACTTTCCGCATCAACGACTTGACCCCTCACTTCAAAGCTAACCCTAAAGACCACCACAGCCGTCGTGGCTTGTTGAAAATGGTGAGCGCGCGCCGTCGTCTGTTGACTTACTTGCGTCGTACCAAACCTGAAACTTACCGTAACGTAATTACTCGTTTGGGTCTGCGTAAATAATATTTATGCATTTGAAAACACCGCTTTTAAAGCGGTGTTTTTTATTTTAAAGGCCGAAACCTTTGCGAAACTCTTTCGAAAAGCTAGTACATATTAAACTGACGTCATTCCCGCGCAGGCGGGAATCCATTTTTCAGAATGACAAGCTTTTGAATAAAATAGGTTTCTTAGATATTGCGATGGATTCCCGCCTGCGCGGGAATGACGGCCTTTAGGGCTTCTTGAGGTTTTGCAAAAGTCTCAAGCGTCTAAAACTTGTGTTTCTGTTCAGACGGCCTTATAGTGAAGTCATATCAATCAAGGAGCGCAAGATGAAAGTGTACGATTTCGTGGTAAAAGATACCCAAGGTCAAGAAGTGAGCTTGAGCGATTATAAAGGCAAAGTATTGCTGATTGTGAACACCGCCACCCGTTGTGGCTTAACCCCGCAATATGAAGAATTGCAGCAACTCTATGCGCAATATGCCGAGCAGGGCTTGGAAATTTTGGATTTTCCATGCAACCAATTCCGTGAGCAAGCACCGGAAAGCAGTAGTGAGATTGCCCAAGTCTGCCAAATGAAATTCGGCACTAAATTCAAGATTTTCGATAAGATTGATGTCAACGGCGAAAATGCTGCGCCGCTTTATGTTTATCTCAAATCTGAAAAGCCGGAAGACAAGGCCAACCATGTATTCAAAGATTTATTGCTGAAACTGGCTTCGATTGGCGAGAAGCGTGAAGGCAGCGACATTAAATGGAATTTCACCAAATTTTTGGTCAACCGCAATGGAGAAGTCGTGGCGCGTTTTGCCCCGAGCGTGAAGCCGTCTGAAATTGAATCAGATATTCGCGCTTTACTGTAATAAATTTGCCCAGCAAAAAGGCCGTCTGAAAACCATGGTTTTCAGACGGCCTTTTTGTGATGCTTAACCGATTAAGCTGCGGTAATTTTACCGCGGCGGGTGAGCAAAGTAATCAAATCGCAAATGCGGGTTTTCATGTCGCGGCGGTCAACGATTTGGTCAATTGCGCCTTTTTCCAACAAGAATTCAGCACGTTGGAATCCTTCCGGCAAGGTTTCGCGTACCGTTTGTTCAATCACGCGCGGGCCGGCGAAGCCGATTAAGGCATTCGGTTCGGCCAAAACCACATCGCCCAAAAAGGCAAAGCTGGCCGATACGCCGCCCATGGTCGGGTCGGTCAACACGGAAATAAACGGCAGGCTTTTTTCGCTCAATAAATGCAGGGCGGCGCTGGTTTTGGTCATTTGCATCAACGAGTTGACACCTTCCTGCATACGCGCGCCACCTGAAGCGGCCACGCAGATAAACGGGCAATTGTCGGCCACAGCGCGGCGCACACCTTGCACAAAGCGTTCACCCACAACCGAACCCATCGAGCCGCCGATAAAGCGGAACTCAAACGCGGCAATCACCACCGGTAAGCCGTTCATGGTGCCTTTCATGACCACCATGGCATCGTCTTCACCGGTTTGTTTTTTGGCGGCGCTCAGGCGGTCAGGGTATTTTTTGCTGTCTTTAAACTTCAGCGCATCGGTCGGTTTTACTTGTGCGCCGATTTCTTCACGGCCGTTTTCATCCAGCAGCAGGTTTAAGCGTTCACGGGCGGACAAAGGATTGTGGTAGTTGCACTTGGTGCAGACCATATCGTTTTGTTTTAGCTCGGAAGAATAAATGGTCGCGGCGCAAGAAGGGCATTTGTGCCACAAGCCTTCCGGCACGGTAGATGATGCGTTTTCAGCACCATCGCGTTTAATTTTGGGTGGCAGGATTTTATCTAACCAACTCATGGATGACTCCTAAAGGATGTTTCAGACGGCCTTTAATCTTCAGGCGGATGTCTGGCTTAACGGATGGCGTCTTTTAATTCTTTCGCCAACAGGCCGACCGATTCTGCTTCGCGGCCTGCATTGTCTTCGATTTCTTTCACGATGCGGCTGCCGACAATCACAGCATCGGCCACAGCACTGATTTTGCGGGCGCTTTCGGCATTTTTGATGCCAAAACCGACGCCAATCGGAATGTCGATATATTTACGCAAAAGCTCTATTTTACGAGAAACTTCATCAGTATCCAAGCTGGCCGCACCAGTCACGCCTTTTAAGGAAACGTAATACACGAAGCCGCCGGCCAATTTGGCAATGGTTTGAATGCGTGCTTCGGTGGTGGTTGGGGCAATCAGGAAAATACAGTCGATGTCGCGTGATTCCAGTGCCTTTTGCAACGGTTCGATGGTTTCGACCGGAGAATCCACGGTCAACACGCCGTCCACACCGGCTTCGGCCGCAGCTTGGGCAAAGGTTTCATAGCCCATTTTGTGAATCGGGTTGAGATAGCCCATCAAAACCACCGGCGTGCGGCTGTTTTGTTCACGGAAACGGCGCACCACGCTCAACACATCTTTCAGCGAAACATGGTTTTTCAAAGCACGTTCGGCAGCGCGTTGAATGGTTGGGCCGTCGGCCATCGGGTCGGAAAAAGGCACGCCCAATTCTAAAATACCGGCACCGTTTTCCACCAAGCTGTGCATCAGTGCAAGCGTGGTGTCTGTATCAGGGTCGCCGACGGTGATATAGGGAATCAGGGCTTTGGCACCGTTTAAATCGGCAAAGGTTTGCTGGATTCTGCTCATCTTGTTCTCGTGTTCAAGCTCAGACGCTAAACGCAGCGCCTGCCTAAATGCAAATCAATAATCGTCTAAGTATAACATTGCCGCCTTGTAAATAGACAGGCCGTCTGAAAAAATTATTCATTTTCAGACGGCCTGTTTGGAGTGGGGCAGATTAATCGAGTTTGTGTTCGATGTAATCTTTGGTTTTGCTGCGCGGATCAACGCGGGTGACGGTGGTGTATTCGGCATCGATGATGTCGTCGTCTTTCGGTTGCGTTGATTGCTGGGTAAACGGATTGTGCGCGCGATTAGGATCGAAAGTGGCGGTATGCATGCTCATGTCGGCAATCGGTTTGCCTTTAATCGGCAGCAACAAAATCAGCGCGACCAGCATAGACGCAAAGCCCGGGCTCATCAACAGCAAACCGGCCAATGCAAAACGAATCGGCCACAAAAGCTGATACATGGAAATATCTTTGCCGCTGCGCATGGTCGCACCCACCAACAACACGCCCGACATACCGGTGCGGCGCAACATGAATACGCCGAGTGCAAAGCTGGCAATCATCAGCAAAAAGGTCAGGCCGCCACCGAGCCAATCGGCAACCCAAACAATTGACATGATTTCTAAAAAGATCAGTACCAAAAAGCCGATACCTAAAAATTGCATGGTTGGTTCCTTGTGGATTTTAGCGTTAGTTTGAGATATTAACATAAAGGTGTTTGCGCCGCCTTTCAAGGTGGCAAAATGTGAAAACGCGTAAGCTTATGTAGCAGTAAAAGTAAGTAAACGGAATGTTAAAGACTGGGCTTTAGGCGAGGATTATAGAGCTTGGATTTTTTACGTTTTAAAAGATGACTGAAACGGCTGGTTTGGATGAAAAGGCCGTCTGAAAAGCATTTCAGACGGCCTTTCAATATTTTTGCCAAACATACCGACCGCAATCACACCGACATTATGCGCCAAGCTCGGTCATGGCGGATAAACGGCAGATTTGGTATCCTTATGCCCTATGAACACACAGACACTTCTTACCATCTCAACTCGCTGCAAAACGATTTTGCTCATTGGTATGGTGGCGCTGCTCGCTGCCTGTGCTTCCAACCAAACCAAACCGGTGCCGGAAGGCTATTACCGCGTTCAATCCGGTGATACCTTATACCGCATCGCCAAGCGATACGGCCAAAATGTGCAAGCCTTGGCTGCTTGGAACAATTTGCCGAATTCTTCCAAAATTGAAGTTGGCCAAGTTTTACGAGTGCGCCGTGATGCCGCCGCCAATCCTTCCGCTTCACGTTCGGTGACACCGGTTAACCGCCTGCAACTGCAATGGCCGGTGGATAACGGCAGCAACAGCATTATTCAACGTTACAACGGCGTCACTAACAAAGGCATCGATATTTCAGGCTATCGCGGCCAAACCGTGAAAGCCGCTGCGGCCGGCCAAGTGATTTACGTTGGCGAAGGTGTGCGCGGCTACGGCAAATTGATTTTAATCAGCCACAACACTTCAACCATCACCGCCTATGCGCACAACGACAATATTTTGGTACAAAAAGACCAAAACGTGCGCGCCGGTCAGCCTATCGGCAATATGGGCAGCACCGACAGCGATCGCGTGAAGCTGCATTTTGAGGTGCGGATTAACGGTAAAGCAGTTGACCCGATGACACATTTGCCACGATAAGTTTTAAATAAATCATCAAAAGGCCGTCTGAAAACTAAGTTTTCAGACGGCCTTTTGATTGGTATTTATTTGAATACACATCAAGTTTTCGGTAAAGTCACGCCGGTTTGACCCATGTATTTGCCGTTGCGGTCTTTGTAAGATGTTTCGCACACTTCGTCGCTCTCAAAGAACAACACTTGCGCCACGCCTTCGCCGGCATAGATTTTGGCCGGAAGCGGGGTAGTGTTGGAAAATTCCAGCGTCACATAGCCTTCCCATTCCGGCTCAAACGGGGTGACGTTGACAATAATGCCGCAGCGGGCGTAAGTTGATTTGCCCAAGCACACGGTCAACACATTGCGCGGAATGCGGAAATATTCCACTGTGCGCGCCAGTGCGAATGAGTTTGGCGGAATGATGCAGCAATCGTCTTCGACGGTGACGAAGTTTTTCGGGTCGAAATTTTTCGGGTCGACGATGGTGCTGTTGATGTTGGTGAAAATTTTGAATTCGTTGGCGCAGCGGATGTCGTAGCCGTAGCTCGATGTGCCGTAGGAAATAATGCGCTGGCCGTTGATTTCTTTGATTTGGTTCGGTTCAAACGGCTCAATCATGCCGTGTTCTTCGCTCATGCGGCGAATCCATTTGTCTGATTTAATGCTCATGCTGATTCCTTGTAAGCGATGATGGTTTCAGACGGCCTATATAAAAAAGGCCGTCTGAATACTATTTTTTCTTAGGTTGATTGGTTAATTTGACGTCTTTCATCATGCCTTTATCAAAGGTGATGACAAACAACGGCTCGTTGTTTTGCGTGACTTGGAATTGACCTTCGGCAAAACCCTGCTTAAATTGGCCGGTTAACACCATATTATTCAGGCGGGTGCTGTTGACGGAAAACGGCTCGAGAAATACCGTTTTGCTGGTGTTGACGGTGTAAGTGCCTTTGCCTTCGAAGCGGCCGTTTTTAAACTGGCCTTGGTAGCTGCGACCGTCTTGGCAAGCCCAGCTGCCTTTGCCGTGTGGCGTATTGGCCTTATCTACTTCGCCTTCGTAACGGCAGCCCTTGATTTGGTAAGGGTCGATGACTGCCGCGTTTACCGGTTGCCACAATGCCAAGCCTAAAGGCAAAAACGCTAAATATTTCAACATAAACCACTCCTTAATGGTTTCAGACGGCCTATTGATCAGGCCGTCTGAAATTATTCCTGCCAGCCGCCTAAATAAGAAACCAATTCTTCCAACATAGTGCTGAGCGCTTCGGTCATCAAAATTTGCGAAGCAAAAGTCAGGCTGGCGGCATCATCGCCGTTGTTTTCCGCTTCTTCCTGCAACACATCCAAATACTGAATGCGCTTGAGCGTGAAATCCTGCGTCAGGATAAACGCAATCTGCTCGCGCCACACCAAGCCCAGTTGGGTCACTGTTTTGCCGTTTTTTACATGCTGCACCACTTCATCGGCGGTCAAATCCTGCTTGGATACTTTCACCGTTGGCACCACATCGCCCACGCCTTTGAGTTCGCAATCGCTGTCCAACTCAAAACCACCTTCGCAATGGCCATCAAGCAGCCAAGAAGTCATCAACGAAGAAGGCGACTGCTTGGTATTCGGTAGGCTCGCTTCCAAGCCGCCCAAGGCTTCGCGTAATTTGGTTAACAGATTTTCCGCTTTGGCAGAAGAAGCATTGTTCACCAGCAAATAACCATGCCGCGTATCCAACACCGCCTGCGTGCGGCTGGAACGGGTAAACGCGCGCGGCAGCAGGTCATCGGTGATGATGTCTTTCAATTCCTGCTTTTCCTTGCGGCCGACATTGCGCCCTTCATTGCTTTGGATTTCTAAAACTTTGTCGTCCAAAATATCGCGGATCACACCGGCAGGCAAGACTTTCTCTTCTTTTTTCAAAGCCACGCGCCAAGTGTAATCTGCCGGGAAAACCAATTCCGGCGAGAAAGAAACCGGTGCGGCAAAGCCTTCGCTGAACCAATCCAAACCTTGGCAATGGGTAAATTCCGCTTCGCCCAGTTTAGCCGCCAAAGTCTCCAATTCAGGCAGTTTTTCCTTGTTGACAGGGTAAAAACTGATTTGCTTAAACCACATCTGATTTTCCTTTCCTTAAAACGCCTTCATTATACAGATTTTAGCCGCAAAAATGGATAAAGGCCGTCTGAAAAACATGGCCTAATGAAAATAATCGCGCGGCTATGTTGACAGTATAAAACGGCTTAGGTATAGTCTCGTCTTCGGTTACGCGCCCATCGTCTAGAGGCCTAGGACACTGCCCTTTCACGGCGGCAACCGGGGTTCGAATCCCCGTGGGCGTGCCAGATTTCGATTAAAGCCCTGCTGGTTTCAGCAGGGCTTTAGTTTTTTTGTTTGATTAAACATGGTATCACATTTTCAGACGGCCTTTCCCATTTCACACAGTTTTCACGCTGCTGAAAATACTTCGGATTTGGTTTACAATACCGCTATTCATATTTTTAGCTATCGAGAGAGATTCATGTTAGACATCCAACTTTTGCGTAATGACACCCATGCGGTAGCGGCTCGTCTGGCGGCGCGTGGTTATGAATTTGACACGGCGCGTTTTCAGGCTTTGGAAGAGCAGCGTAAGGCGGTTCAGGTCAAGGCTGAGGAATTGCAGGCGGCGCGCAACAGTATTTCCAAGCAAATCGGTGCGCTCAAAGGTCAGGGCAAACATGATGAAGCTCAGGCGGCCATGGATCAGGTGGCACAAATTAAGGTGGATTTGGAGCAGGCTGCCAAGGATTTGGAGGCCGTGCAGCAGGAATTGGACGCTTGGTTGCTGACCATCCCGAATCTGCCGCATGAAAGCGTGCCTGCGGGTAAGGATGAAACGGAAAACGTGGAAGTGCGTAAAGTCGGCACGCCGCGTGAATTTGACTTTGAGATTAAAGACCATGTCGATTTGGGCGAACCGCTCGGCTTGGATTTTGAAGGCGGCGCGCGTTTGTCGGGTGCGCGTTTTACCGTGATGAAAGGTCAAATCGCGCGTTTGCACCGTGCCTTGGCGCAATTTATGTTGGATACGCACACGCTGCAACACGGCTACACCGAGCATTACACGCCGTATATCGTTGATGACGTAACCTTGCAGGGTACGGGACAGTTGCCGAAATTTGCCGAAGATTTGTTCCATGTGACCCGTGGCGGCGATGAGAGCAAGAAAACGCAATACCTGATTCCGACTGCGGAAGTGACGCTCACCAACACCGTGGCCGACAGCATTGTGGCCGACAGTGAATTGCCGCTGAAGCTGACCGCGCATTCGCCGTGTTTCCGTTCGGAAGCGGGTGCGTATGGCAAAGACGTGCGCGGTTTGATTCGCCAGCATCAGTTTGATAAGGTGGAAATGGTGCAAATCGTGCGTCCGGAAGATTCTTATCAGGCTTTGGAAGAGATGGTCGGCCATGCGGAAAACATCTTGAAAGCGTTGGAACTGCCTTACCGCGTGATTACCTTATGCACGGGCGACATGGGCTTTGGCGCAACCAAAACGTATGATTTGGAAGTGTGGGTGCCGGCGCAAAATACCTACCGCGAGATTTCCAGCTGTTCTAACTGCGAAGATTTCCAAGCACGCCGTATGAAAGCGCGTTTCAAAGATGAAAACGGCAAAAACCGTTTGGTGCATACTTTAAACGGTTCAGGTTTGGCAGTTGGCCGCACTTTGGTGGCTGTTTTGGAAAACCATCAAAACGCCGACGGCAGCATCAACATTCCTGCCGCCTTGCAGCCGTATATGGGTGGCGTGGCTAAGTTGGCAGTGAAGTAATTGAATTAAAGGTAAAGGCCGTCTGAAACTTGATGTTTCAGACGGCCTTTTTATTGGTTGGTTTATTTTTAGGTAAACAGGATAGTGTTTATCAGAAAATGCCATTCGCTTCTGATTTTATCCTAAGCGATTTTGTAATAACAAGGCCGTCTGAAATATTATTTTTCAGACGGCCTTGTTTATATTTTACCGCATCAAATCAAATTATTTCTTGGCTTCGTCAGCAAAGTATTTGGCTTTGATTTGCTCGTATTCGCCGCTTTCGCGTACTTTTTTCAATGCGTCGTTCAGCATTTGAACAGTAGCTTCGTCGCCTTTGCGGGCAGCAATGCCGTAGTTTTCAACGGTGAAATCAGGCAGGGTGATGAAGTCCATGCCTTTGGTCGGGTTGTTTTTCACATAGTTGGCAATCACAGCGCTGTCGCTCACTACGGCATCCAAACCGCCGTTTTCCAATTCTTTGATCACCAATGGCACGGTTTCAAAGCGGGCGATTTTCGGGCTGTCGTTGCCTAACAGTTTAGATACAGAGAAGTCGCCGGTGTAGCCGGTTACCACGCCGACTTTGTTCAGGTTTTTCAAATCTTCTGATGAAGAAATCGGTTTGCCTTGCGGTACCAACACCACTTGGGTAATTTCAAAATACGGATCGGTGAAGTCCATCGATTGTTTGCGGTCGTCGGTGATGGTTACACCTGACATCACGATATCCACGTCGCCGTTGTTCAATGCTGGGAACAGGCTTTCCCAAGGCTGGTGTTTGTATTCCACTTTGAAGTTGCCGGCTTTGGCCATGGCATCCATCAAGTCAACATCGAAGCCTTCCACTTTACCGTTGGCATCGCGTGATTCAAATGGCGCGAATTCGGCATTCATGGCTACGCGGTATACTTTATTTGGGTCGGCAGCAGCAGGTGCAGCGGCGGTGGTGTCTTTGCTTTGGCCGCTGCATGCGCCCAAGGTCAGTGCCGAGCAGGCGATGGCTGCGGCAATCCATTTTTTCATGTTCATGGTGAGTCTCCTCTATGTGGTGAATCGAAATTAAATAAAATAAAGCGCGATTTTAGCATAAGTCTATAATGACAGGGCAATGCGCAGCATAAACTTTTTGCCGTTTATCCGCTTGAATCAGCGTTCTTTTTCACGGAAAAAGGCGTAAGTCACGTCGTGGAACAAATCCGTGTGCGGACTGTCTTCGTAGTTGAGTTCGGCCAAAGCGTCTTCAAACGCCAGTTGGATGGATTCGACCACGTCTTGAGCGGTGTCGCCGGGCAGGGCGCGAATCAGGCCTTTGAGTGCGGTGGCCAAAACGTGATTCTGCATACGCAAAACTTCGTTTGACTCTTCCAAAAATTCTAATCGTTGCTCAATGCTGCTCATGTCTATTCCTTAGGAATCTGATAGAATGCCGCATTATAGCAAATCAAGCGGTTTGATTGCGAAACGGAAATTGCAACGAGATAAAAATGGATACCAAAAAGCCAAATCCTTCATCACAAACGGAAAACGATTTCAACTGGGAACGCCGGTTGGAACAATTACGCCAGACCCGTCAGATTAACGCGCCCTACACCCACGCGCCCTTGATTCGCGAATCGAAAGACCTGCGCCAGAATGTTGCCGCCAAAGCCGACAAACCTTATGAACTCGATCAAAAATCGCGCGATAAGGTATTGCGGGAATACATGCGCAAATGGCAGGAAGAGCATAATGCCGAAGTGGCGCAGCATGAAGACATCGAAACCGACGATATGGTGCTGCTACAGGAAAACTGGTTGAGCGCGCAAAACGCCTTGCAAATGCGTGCATCCGAGAAACACATCGAATCGACCCGCACCGTGTGGCTAAATCCGAAACGTCAAACCGTAGAATTTCCCGAGCCGCAAACCGAAAGCGAAGACACCATGCCGTCTGAAAAGATGAATGAAACTGATCATTCAGACGGCCTCGATGATGTGGCCGAACAAAAAATAGTGGTGAATATCAATGTATTGAATCCGCAGAACATCGGCCGCCGAGAAGTGTTTTGCATCTCCGAACAAGAATTGGCCGAGCGCCTGATCAAGCGCATGCGTCCGCACGTGACCGATGCGGTCAACGGCATGATTCGCGTGGCGCTGCAAAAACAAATGGCTTTGCTCTCTTACAATTTGCAGCAAACCTTAAACGAACAAGCGCCGGCCTTGGTGGAGGATTTGCTCGATCACAATGTCAAAAAAGTGTTGGCTGATTTAAAATACGAAATGAAATACAAGCGTGAGAAGTAAACCGAATGAATAAATGGATTTGGATTGTCATTGCCGCTGCGGCGTTTTTCGGCTATCAAAAATGGCAGGATACGACGCAACAGCCGAAGCAGGGGCAAACGCAGTCAAGGCCGTCTGCACAAGATCAAACACGTTCCGGCAGTGCAACGGGCAGCACCAATGCCGAATCCGTGTTGCAGAGCGCATTTGAACAACGACGCAACAACCTGCAAATTGAAGGCGAGGGCGTAGTGAAAAAGACCTTGCCGGACGACAATAAAGGCTCGCGCCATCAACGCTTTATCTTGAAATTATCCAGCGGCCAAACCTTATTGGTGGCACACAATATTGACTTAGCCGACAAAATCAAAGGCTTGAAAAAAGGCGACACCGTGCGCTTTTATGGCGTGTACGAATGGTCGGAACAAGGCGGCGTGATTCATTGGACGCACCATGACCCAAATGGTCGGCATATTGATGGCTGGTTGAAACACAACGGCAAGGTTTATCAATAATTGTTTGAGGACGTCTGAAACCATATGCTTTCAGACGGCCTGAGTTATTCAGAAATAGAATAGCTGATGTTAGCTTTATTTTAATAACGAATATCTGATTTTGTGCGGCTTTTGTTCTTGAAACCAAAGCAAAATCGGCGCAAAATATTAACAAATTACATGCAGGCCGATACAGCAAACACCATGCTGCTTTTTTTATTTCCGTTTTCAGACGGCCTTGGACATTCAGGATTCAACCATGACGAAAAAGCTTCACCCGCAAACCTTGGCCATCCGCGCCGGCAAAGAGCAAACCGCTTACAACGAACACAACCAAGCATTGTTTTTAACCAGTAGTTTTATGTGGGAAAGTGCGGCGCACGCGGCGGATTTGTTTTCCAAAAAGGTAAAAGGATTCACCTACACCCGTACTGCCAACCCGACCACTGCTGCTTTTGAAAAACGCGTGGCGGCTTTGGAAGGTGCTGAGCGCGCAGTGGCGACATCGAGCGGTATGTCGGCGATTCAGGCGGCATTTTTAACTTTTTTGAGTGCGGGCGACCATGTGATTTGCAGCCGCGGTTTGTTCGGTACGACCGTCGGTTTTATCGATACCGTGGTGCAGCGCTTCGGTATCGAGGTAAGCTATGTGTCGACCGTTGATGTGGCCGAATGGCGTGCAGCAGTAAAGGGTAACACCAAGCTGTTTTTTTTGGAAACACCGTCTAACCCTTTGAGTGAAGTCGCCGATTTGCCGGCCTTGGCGGCGTTGGCACACGAAAACGAAGCTTTACTGGTGGTGGATAACAGTTTGATGTCGCCATTCGGACAACAACCTTTGCAATGCGGTGCTGACATTTCCGTGCAATCCGCAACCAAAGCGATTGACGGCCACGGCCGTCTGGCAGGCGGTGTGTTGTCCGGTTCGGAAGCCTTGATGAATCAGGTGGCGGTATATGCCAACTCTTGCGGTTTGGCGATTTCGCCGTTTAATTCGTTTGAATTGTTGAGCGGTATTGAAACGCTTTCCATCCGCATGGAAAAACAATTCGACAATGCGTTGAAGGTGGTGCAATGGCTGCAACAGCAACCACAGGTGAATGCGGTATATTACGCCGGTTTGCCCGACCATCCGCAGCGTGAACTGGTTGAGCGCCAGCAAAACGGCGGTGGCATTGTGGTCGGTTTCGAACTGGCCGACCAAGATGCGGCTTGGAAGGTGATTGACAGTGTGAATGTATTTTCACGTACGACCAACTTAGGTGATGTACGCTCGACCATTACCCATCCGTGGACAACCACCCACGCGCGTATGTCGCCGGAAGACAAGCTTGCCGCCGGCATCCGACAAGGCTTGGTGCGTTTGTCGGTCGGCTTAGAATATATTGATGATTTGATTGATGATTTGAATCAGGCTTTACGTGCTTGATGTGCGGATTATTCTGTTTCAGACGGCCTTTTGTAAGCAACGGCGCCGTCTGAAAAATTAGTGAGAATCATAAGGAGTGGTTATGGATGAAGCGGTATTTTCCGCATGGGCATTGAAAATTTGCCTGACAGTATTGGTGATTTTTCTTGGTTTTATTGTGTGGAATTTAGGCAAAGAGTCAAAAGCCGGAAAATTCGGCATGATCATGCTGTTTCTAGTGTTGGGCTTGGGTGTGTTTGGCTTTTTGTTCAAAGAATTATTGATCAGTTTTTTGGTGTTGCCAAAGTAATGGCAGCGGGTAGTATGAATTAAAGTTTTTTTTGATTGTTTAACCGGTTTTTTAAAAATAATGACAATCCTTAAATTATTTAAATGTTATATTCAGTAAAGGTAATGAATTGAGTTAATGAAAGGAATCATTCATATGAAAACCGTTAATTCAGCCCATACTGCCCTATTGGTGGCAATATTGGCTTTGGGCGGTTGTGCCATTCCGGTTTATGAAGGAGTGGCTGTTCAGCCAGTTCCGGTTGTTATCGGTGTGCATGATGTCGATCGCAGTTTGGTAAAAAATAACGGTAAAGTGCATGTTTGTAGTATGACTCCGTTTACTCAAACTTATCGAAGCGAACATAGTAGTTTGGGGCGTGCCAAATTGGAGGTGCGCAAACAGTGTTTGGCCCGACATCATGAAATGTTCTGCAAACCCCGTGATATTAGTTGTGAAACATATGACTAAATCAAATAAAACAATATGATTATTATGAAACAGGCCGTCTGAATTTTCAGACGGCCTGTTGTTTGGAAGCCTCGTATTTTTCAAAATTTAAATCCAAGTGAGCGGATGGAGGTCATTGGGAAATGATGCGACGTAAGTGACCGCTATGAGTTAGACAAATGCCGTAATAGCGGCCAAACCATATTGGATTATTTCGGTTTTCAAAAGTCATCCCCGAATACAAACCAAAATCACTGGCTTCGCTTTAGGTGTTTCTGATAGGGGGGGTTAAGCTTTTAGTGCCGCAGCTTCTTTTGCCAAGCGGGTGATGCTATCCCAGTCCTTATTTTGCACTGCTTCTTTTGGAGTCAGCCATGAGCCGCCGACACACAATACATTCGGCAAGGCCAAGTATTCAGGTGCGCTTTCCAAAGTGATACCGCCGGTCGGGCAGAAGCGGATATCAGGGTAAGGACCAAACAAAGCTTTGAGCATGGCTTTGCCGCCAACCACTTCGGCGGGGAACAGCTTCAGGGTATCGATGCCGTGTTCCAAGGCCAATTGCACTTCGCCCGGTGTCGCTACGCCCGGAATCAGCGGAATGCTGCTTTGATGGCTGGCTTTAGCCAAGGTTTCATGCAATCCCGGGCTGATGGCGAAGAGTGCACCGGCATCTTCCACGGCTTTGAGTTGTTCGGGGTTGGTTACCGTGCCTGCGCCGACGATGGCGTTAGGCACTTCTTTGGCGATAAGGCGGATGGCATCCACGCCGACCGGTGTGCGCAAAGTAATTTCCAGCGTGGGAATGCCGCCTTCAACCAAGGCGTGTGCCAAGTCAACGGCCGTAGATAAATCGTCAATCGCCATCACAGGGATAACAGCACCTGCGCTTAAGATTTCGCGTGGGGTGAGTGTTGCAGACATGTTTGTTCCTTGAAAATAAGTTCGCTTCGTTAATAGGTTTCAGACGGCGTTGAAGATTCATCAGCAGGCCGTCTGAAAAAGATTCAGGCAAATTCGCCGCCGAAACTCATGGCGCCGGTTTCTGCCGAGCTGGTCATGCTGCGGAAGTTGGCAAACAATTCTCGCCCGCAACCTTGCTGGTTGGCGCTCAAATCGATTTGCTCGACTTCGCGTGCTGCCCATTCGGCTTCGTTGGTTAAGACGTTCAGTTCGCCGGTCACAGAATCAAAACGGATTAAATCGCCGGTGCGGATTTTGCCGATGCCGCCGCCCATCAAGGCTTCAGGGGTCATGTGGATGGCAGCCGGCACTTTGCCTGATGCGCCCGACATACGGCCGTCGGTCAGCAGGGCAACGCTGAAACCGCGGTCTTGTAAAATGCCCAAAGGTGGGGTGAGTTTGTGCAATTCCGGCATACCGTTGGCACGCGGGCCTTGGTAGCGCACCACGCACACGAAATCGCGCTCGAGTTCGCCGCGATCAAAAGCTTGCAATACTTCGCGCTGGTCGTTGAACACGATGGCAGGGGCTTCGATGATGCGGCAGCCTTCGCGGATGGCCGATACTTTAATCACACCGCGGCCGATGTTGCCTTGCATCAGGCGCAAACCGCCGTCAGGTGAGAACGGATTGTCGATTTTGCGCAAGATGTCGTCATTGCCGCTTTCGGTTGGTGCTTCGCGCCATTCCAGTTTGCCGTCAATTAAGAACGGCTCTTGGGTGTAGTGGCGCATGCCGTGGCCGACTACGGTGTCAACATCGTCATGCAGCAAACCTGCATCCAGCAATTCGCGAATCACAAACGGCAAACCGCCGGCTGCAGCAAAGTGGTTGACGTCGGCTTTACCGTTCGGATACACGCGAATCATCAATGGAATAATAGAAGAAATTTCGTCAAAATCATCCCAGTTCAAAATCACACCGGCCGCACGCGCCATGGCGACTAAGTGCATGGTGTGGTTGGTCGAACCCCCGGTCGCCATCAGGCCGATCAGGGCATTGATGAATGATTTTTCCGTCAACATTTCGCCCAATGGCAGGGCAGTGCCGTTGCGGATGCCTTGTGCCAAGTGGGCGGCGCTGTAGCGGGTAAGGGCTTCGCGCAAATCGGTATAAGGATGCACAAATGCGGCCGCCGGTAAATGCACGCCCATCATTTCCATCATCATTTGGTTGGAATTGGCGGTGCCGTAGAAGGTGCAGGTGCCGGGGCTGTGGTACGAGCCCATTTCGCTTTCGAGTAGGGCATCGCGGCCTACTTTGCCTTCGGCAAACAATTGGCGGGTACGCGCTTTGTCTTTATTGCTGATGCCGCTGGCCATCGGGCCTGCCGGTAAAAATACTGCCGGAACATGACCGAACGACAAAGCACCAATCATCAGGCCGGGTACGATTTTGTCACACACACCCATATACAGGCCGCCGTCGAACATTTGATGCGACATGCCCACTGCCGTGCTCATTGCAATCACATCGCGCGAGAACAAAGACAATTCCATACCGGCATAACCTTGTGTGATGCCGTCACACATGGCCGGTGTGCCGCCGGCAACTTGCGCGGTGGCGCCGTATTTTTGTGCTTCGTCCTTAATCCAATCAGGGAAATCTTTAAATGGTTGGTGCGCCGAAACCATGTCGTTGTAAGCGGTGATGATGCCTAAGTTTGGCACGGTTTCCTGCAGCATTTCGATTTTGATGCTTTTCGGCATGGAAGCATAGCCGTGGGCAAGGTTGCTGCAGCCCAATTGATTGCGCTCCAAGCGGCCTTGTTGTTTGGCAGCGCGGATTTTGGCTAAATATTTAGCACGCGTTTCTTGGCTACGGTCAATGATACGCTGGGTAATTTCCGCCAGTTTGGGATGGATAGGAGTGTGGCTCATGTATGGCTCCTTTTTTGGCCGTCATGCGGCTCGGTTTTGTATGGGCGGCTGCTGAGGCCGTCTGAAAGAATGGAAACTGATATAATATAATCAATATTATAATACAAATATTGTAGTTTTGTTACAGTTAATCTGATTTATCTGTATGAAATTTGATGCAAGTCTTAGTTTTGGTCAATTGTAAGCAACTGTAATCGCGAATGTGTTAAAAACTTAAACTAGGTCAAATAAATTCTGAAAATGGCGATAGACAAAATCTGTAGCAGTGTGTAGTATTACTACTAATTTGCTGGTTTCGCTGGATTTTCAACGGGCAATACGCAATTAAATTATCAACATGCTTCAATGTATCTGATTTTATGCGGATTTGTCACGTTAAGGTTTGTGGGTTTTATAAAAAATATTTCTTAAAAATGGCAGGTAATGCCTCTTCTTGATGAAAGATGGAACATGAGTACTCAAACAAATTTTGATTTGGTGTTGTTCGGTGCAACAGGCGACTTAGCTATGCGCAAATTGCTGCCGTGTCTGTATCAGGCACATGTGGCCGGATTGTTGAATCCGCAAGGGCGCATTTTGGGTGTAAGTCGCAGCGAAATGGATACCGAAAGCTTTTTGGCTAAAGTCGAAACCAACTCAAAAATCCATGTGAAACAAAATTTTTCTGATGAACAATGGGCATCTTTCATCAAACGCATCGAATATCTTACTGTTGACGTTACCCGCTCTGAAGACTTCGCCGCTTTGGGCGAAAAAGTCAAATCCCGTGCAGAAACCGAAAGTGTGGTGGTTTATCTTTCAACCGCCCCGAAATTCTTTGCACAAGCCTGTGAAAATCTGGCAGCGGTAGGCTTGAATGCCGACAATGTGCGTGTGGTATTGGAAAAACCGCTGGGCACCGATTTGGCATCGTCACAACAAATCAATAATGATGTGGGTAAATACTTCAAAGAAGAACAAATCTACCGCATCGATCATTACTTGGGCAAAGAAAGCCTGCAAAACGTATTGGCCTTTCGCTTTGCCAACGTGATGTTCGAGCCGATGTGGAATAATAAATATATTAAAAGCGTGCAACTCACCATCGCTGAGCAATTGGGCGTGGAAGAGCGTGGCGAGTTTTATGACATCACCGGTGCCTTGCGTGACATGGTGCAAAACCACTTGATGCAAATGTTGTGCATGACCGCGATGGAACCGCCAAAAAGCTTGGATGCCGATGATGTGCGCGATGAAAAAGTAAAAGTGATTAAGTCGTTGAAACCATTGACCATTGAATCGGTAAATGAAAATGTGGTTCGCGGTCAATACACTGAAGCAGGCGACATGAAAGGTTATCTGCAGGAAGTGGATGTGCCGGCTGAAAGCTTCACTGAAACTTATGTGGCCATTAAAGCCGAGATTGACAATGAACGTTGGCAGGGTGTGCCGTTTTATTTGCGTACCGGCAAACGCATGGCCGATAAAGTGGCCGAAATTGTGTTGAATTTCCGTGATTTAGACAACCATATTTTCCCGAACAGCAAGCCGTTTGCCAACCGCTTGGTGATTGAGTTGCAGCCGTTTGATTCCGTGCGCTTGTGTGCGCAAGTGAAAACGCCGGGTGCGGGCAATAATGTCGAAGTAACACCGATGACCATCGATTTGGATAAACAGTTGGCAGGCCGCCGTCCGGAGGCTTACGAGCGTTTGTTGCTGGATGTGATTAACGGCCATCTGGCCTTGTTCAACCGCCGTGACGAATTGGAAGCAGCATGGGAATATGTGATGCCGATTTTGGATAACTGGGCGCAAAATACCCAAGCGCCACACGGTTATGCCGCTCATTCATGGGGTCCTGAAGCAGCGCGCGAATTGTTGGCGCGCGACGGCAACAAGTGGCACGAAGAGCAGTAATATTTTTCAGACGGCCTTCAATTGAATAGGCCGTCTGAAAATATGTTGTCGGTTGGAAGAATCGTTCAGATGGTTTAAAGATTACATATTGATTAGGCTGTCTGAAATGATTGCCAAGTGTTATACCCGTCTTGATTCAATCAAGAATTCACTTAATGTTTCAGACGGCCTATTGATTTGAAGGCCGACTGAACAACGAAAGGAGCGCACGATGTTTACTTGGCACGAATATGAAAACGCAGCAGTTGCCTCCCGCGCACAAGCGGATGCGGTGGCGATCGAATTGCAAAATGCCTTAAATGAAAAAGGCAATGCCGTATTGGCGGTATCCGGCGGCCGCTCGCCAATTGCTTTTTTTGAAGCCTTGTCGCAAAAAGACTTGGATTGGGCCAATGTGAGCATCGGCTTGGTGGATGAGCGCATTGTGCCGACCACTCACCCTGACAGCAATACCCGTTTGGTACGCGAACATTTGCTGCAAAACAAAGCTGCTGCAGCGCAGTGGATTCCAATGATAGAAGACGGTAAAGCTGAAATTGAATTACGTCCGCAAGCTGTGGTGGACTACGCTTTGAAACAATACAAGCATCCTGATGTGCTGGTGTTGGGCATGGGCGGCGATGGCCATACCGCTTCGTTGTTCCCGCAAGCGCCGCAATTGCCGGAAGCGATTAATCTGGAAAACAATCTGACCCTGATTCATACCACACCAATCACCGCGCCACACGAGCGCGTGAGCATGACCTTGGATGCGATTTTGAATACCTTGAATGTGTTTTTGGCCATTCAGGGTACAGATAAAAAAGCCGTGTTTGACAAAGCAGCGGAAGAGCCAAATGAAACATACCCAATCAGCCTGATTTTAAATAACGAAAGAGTGGATTGCCATGTCTTCTATACCAACTGATTACCCACGTTTAGTTGCCGATATCGGCGGTACCAATGCCCGCTTTGCGCTGGAAGTTGCGCCGCAGCAAATTGAGCAGGCACATGTGTTGCCGTGTAAGGATTACGACACCATTGTCGATGCCGCACGCGAATACCTGCGCTTGACCGGCCAGCCGAATGTTGCCCATGCCGCAGTGGCGATTGCCAATCCGATTGTCGGCGATTGGGTGCAGATGACCAACCACCACTGGGCGTTTTCCATTGAAACCACCCGTCAGGCATTGGGCTTGGAAACCTTGATCTTCCTGAACGATTTCACTGCACAAGCCTTGGCTGTGACCCAAACCGAAGACAAAGATTTGGTGCAAATCGGCGGTCAGGCACCAGCTGAACACCAACCTAAAGCCGTGATTGGACCGGGCACCGGTTTGGGCGTGAGCGGTTTAGTACACAGTCCGGCCGGTTGGGTGGCGTTGGCAGGCGAGGGCGGTCATACCAGCTTCCCGCCGTTTGACGACATGGAAGTCACCATTTGGCAATACGCCAAAAACAAATACGGCCATGTTTCTGCCGAGCGTTTCTTGAGCGGCGCGGGCTTGAGCCTGATTTACGAAGCCTTGGCTGCCAAAGAAAAAGCCAAACCAAGCAAACTGACGCCGTCTGAAATTACCGATCGCGCCTTGAGCGGCACATCGCCTTTGTGCCGTCAGACATTAGATATTTTCTGTGCCATGTTGGGCACGGTTGCCTCGAATCTGGCGTTGACTTTGGGCGCGCGCGGTGGTGTATATTTGTGCGGCGGCATCATTCCGCGTGTGTTGGATTATTTTAAAAATTCATCATTCCGCAGCCGCTTTGAAAATAAAGGCCGTTTTGAAGCCTATTTGGCTGCCATTCCGGTGTATGTTGTGTTAAGTGAGTTCCCGGGTATCACCGGCGCAGCTGCGGCTTTGGATAATCATTTGAAAAATTGTTTAAGCAAATAAATTTGCAGTGCAGAAAACCAGTCTGTCACATTGCGATAATGGAGAGGGATTTACCATCATGTTAAGTAAAATCAGTGAGTCATTGCCGAACTTGTCCGGCGCGGAACGTAAAGTCGCCGAATCTGCCTTAGCTGAACCAAAATGGTTTGTGCATGCGGCGGTGGCGGAAATCGCCGAGCGCGCTTCGGTTAGTCAGCCGACGGTAATCCGTTTCTGCCGCAGCTTGGGCTATAAAGGTTTGCCGGAATTCAAATTGGCTTTGTCGGCCAGTATCGGCCACGAGGGCATGCCTTATGTGCATGAAGAATTGAATGCCGATGACGACATGAATAATGTGGTGGAAAAGGTATTGGGCAACGCTGCTGCGTCTTTATTGGGCGAGCGCCGTTACCTGAAAGAGGCGGAATTAGAAAACGCCATCGCAACCTTAATGCACGCCCGTCGCGTTGAATTTTACGGCGTGGGTAACTCCGGTATTGTGGCGCAAGATGCGCAGCATAAATTTTTCCGTTTCGGCATTTCAACCGTCGCCTATGTGGACACCCACACCCAACTGATGGCGGCATCGGTGTTGACCGATAAAGATGTGCTGGTGGCGATTTCGAACACCGGTTCGTCAATTGAATTGCTGGATGCGGTCAGCATTGCCAAGCAAAATGGTGCGGCCGTGATTGCGGTGACGCGTGCGGAATCACCGTTGGCGCAATTGGCTGATTGCGTATTAAGCGTGGCCACGCAGGAAAATGCCGAGCTTTACACGCCGATGGTGTCGCGCCTGCTGCAATTGGCGGTGATCGACATTTTGGCCATCGGCTTGGCCTTACGCTTGGGCGACCAAGCCAGTCTGCAACTGCAAAAAAGTAAAAGAAGTATTCACAATAAACATGTTGAATATGATAAAGACTAAAAAATCATGAAACACCTTCACGACTTACCAAGCTGGTCGAAATTGTGGAAGCATTTCGACCAAACCAAAACCGACCACATGCGTGCCATGTTCGAGCAAGACCCACAACGTGCCGAACGTTACTGGTCGCAAGTGGGTGGTTTGACGCTGGATTATTCCAAAAACCGCATCAACGACGAAACCTTGTCTTTATTGCTGGATTTGGCTCGCGAAGCCGGTGTGCCTGAGCGTATCAAGCAGATGTTCCATGGCGAGAAAATCAACTCAACTGAAGATCGCGCCGTGTTGCATGTTGCCTTGCGTAACCGCACTAATTCACCGATTGTGGTGGATGGCGAAGACGTGATGCCGAAAGTGAATCATGTGTTGCACCGCATGGGCGAATTTGCACATGAAGTGCGCAGCGGCAATTGGTTGGGCTACACCAATCAAGTGATTACCGATGTGGTGAATATCGGTATCGGCGGCTCGGATTTAGGCCCGTTGATGATGTGTACCGCGTTGAAACAATACGGCCATCCACGCATGCGCATGCATTTTGTATCTAACGTGGATGGTTCGCAATTGCGTGATGTATTGGAAAAAGTGCACCCTGAAACCACGCTGTTTATCATTGCCTCTAAAACCTTTACTACTCAAGAAACCTTAACCAACGCCTTGACCGCACGTGAATGGTTCTTGGCGCATGCCGGTGATGAAAGCGTGGTGGCGAAGCACTTTGTCGCCGTATCGACCAACAAAAAAGCCGTGGCCGAATTCGGTATCGATACCGCCAATATGTTTGAGTTTTGGGATTGGGTTGGCGGCCGTTACAGCTTGTGGTCGGCGATTGGTCTGCCGATTATGCTGTTTTTGGGCGAAGAAAACTTCATCGAAATGCTCAACGGCGCGCACTTGATGGATCAGCATTTCTACAATACGCCGCTGGAACGCAACATGCCGGTGATTTTGGCCTTAATCGGCATTTGGTACATCAACTATTACGGCGGCGGCAGCCATGTTATCGCCCCTTACGACCAACACCTGCACCGTCTGCCGAAGTTTATCCAACAGCTCGATATGGAAAGCAACGGCAAACAAGTCACACTCGACGGCCAAGCTGTGCAGCATGAGACTTCGCCGATTATTTGGGGTGAAACCGGTATCAACGGCCAACACGCCTTCTTCCAATTGCTGCACCAAGGCACCCACATCACCCCGATTGACTTGATTGCCTCTTTGGAAAAACGCAGCAATCTGCGCGGCCACCACGAAATTTTGTTGGCCAACGTCTTTGCCCAAGCCGAAGCCTTCATGCGCGGTAAAACACCTGAAGAAGCGCGTGCCGAGTTGCAGGCGCAAGGTTTGGATGAAGCGCGCGTTGAAGAATTGGTGCCGCATAAAACCTTCTCCGGTAACCGCCCGACTAACTTAATCCTGATGGACAAAGTTAACCCGCGCAACATGGGCAGCCTGATTGCTTTGTATGAACACAAAACCTTCGTACAAGGCACCATTTGGGGCATCAACAGCTTCGACCAATGGGGCGTGGAATTGGGCAAACAATTGGCCAAAACCATTTTGGCGGAACTGACCGGCGAGAGTGAACCGCAAAAACATGACAGCTCTACCGAGCGTTTGATTAATCTGTATTTGAATACCAATAAATAATGGATTAACCTAGAAAAGGCCGTCTGAAAAATATTTTTTCAGACGGCCTTTATTTTATAGATTTAAGTGAGTAAACTTAAATGATGTTTAATCAATCTTCCAAAAAAACATGCCGTCTGAAACTTTCAGACGGCATGTTTCTACATAAAGTAATGTTGATTAAGGCTTAACGGTTTTACCGTTAATTTTTAAACTAGTCAGACGCAGATTATACGATTTACCGTCATCTTCTTTATAAACGATTTGCGCCGGAATATTGTTTAAATTCGTGGCAAAAGAATAGTTAATCGTATCATCGCCGCGATGCACCACATAATTGCTGACAGGGGTCGAGCCGCCGCTGAATTTGTAACTTGCGTCACCCGATTTGCGCATATTGCTGATCGGGTAGATTTTTTTGCCGTTGGTGACATTTAAACCGCTTGGCAGCTTGGCGTCGCTCGCGGCCAATTGCCATGCCAAAGTAAACAAATCCATGGTAGTGCCGGAAACGGTTTTAGTTTGTTTGCTGTCGGCTTTGCCGTAGGTCACGCGGTTGCCGTTGAATTTGGCATCGGCATACACTTTACCATTGCGCGTTTCTTTGTAGTAAGTCGGCTTCAGAGTATTGCCTGAAATGGTACCGGCCGATTCAAAACGGATTTGATACAGTGGCACTTTAATCGTTGACACGATTTTGTAGCTGTTGCCGGTTCGGGTGAAATTCATGGTGGCCGGAATATTCAGATTGCCTGAGTATTGCAAGGTCGCCGATTTCGGCAACTCGGCCGCCATAAGTGTAGGCGCGGCCAAAGCGGTGGCCAATAAAGCGGTAAGGGTAGTGATTTTTTTCATTCTCTCTCCTGATATTAAGCCAGCAATGCAGGTGATTGCGGCTGTGTGTCGGTGTTTAAAACGCGGTTGCCTTGGATGTTCAGACGGCCTGCAATAAAATCGGCCACGGCTTTTGGAAACAATTGATGCTCGACGCTTAACACGCGTGCGGCCACATCATCGGCAGTGTCGTTATCCAAAATCGGCACCACGCCTTGGGCGATAATCGGGCCACAGTCTAATTCGGCAGTCACAAAATGAATGGTACAACCGGCCACGCGGCAACCAGCTCCCAAGGCGCGTTCATGAGTGTGCAAACCGGTAAACGAGGGCAGAATCGACGGATGAATGTTCATCAAACGGCCTTCGTAATGGGCACAAAATTCAGGGGTGAGAATGCGCATAAAGCCGGCCAACACCACTAAATCGGGCTGATAAGCATCAATTTTTGCCATCATAGCTTGGTCGAAAGCCAAACGTGATTCAAATGATTTGTGGTTGAGGCTGTCGGTAGCAATGCCGCGTTCTGCTGCCCAAGCCAAGCCGGCTGCGCTTTCGCTGTTGCTTAATACTGCAGCGATGCGGGCATTGGGGATTTGGGCGTTGACGATGGCCTGCATATTACTGCCGCGACCTGAAATCAAAATAACAACGTTTTTCATGACATAGACTTTCTGTATGGGGTTAAATTAAAGCCAATGAGAGATGAGAACAAGCATTTTAGCCTGATTTAACTGGCGTTAAGTTTAAGGTTGATATTGTAAATGATATGGGAAAGGCCGTCTGAAACTTTTTTCAGACGGCGTTGAAGCTTAAATAAAGACATTAAAAGCCTGCTTCAATAGCCCGAACGCCAAATAAAACATCACCAAAGCAATCACACCGTCGAGCAGTTGCCATACTTGTTCGCGTCTAAACAGCGGCAACAACAGCCGCGAGCCGAAGCCCAGTCCGCTGAACCATAAACCTGAGGCGCTGATGGCGCCGACTAAAAAGAATTGTTTGGCAGTTTGATCCAAGTTGGCTGCGCTGCCGCCAATCAATACCACGGTATCGATGTACACATGCGGATTGAGCAAAGTCAGCGCCAGTGTGGTTGCGGCGATTTTCAAGGCAGAAGGGGGAATGTGGTTTTCCGTATCTACCGTGAGATAATTGCCGCCTTGCCATGCGCGTTTGGCACTCATGACGCCGTAGGCCAATAAAAATAAGCCGCCGGCCAAAGCCAGCGCACCGGATAGTTTCGGGCTGCCGGAGAGTAAGGCGCTTAAGCCAAACACGCCTAAAGTCATCAGCACCACGTCACACAACCAACACAACAGCACCACCAGCCAAACATGCTGGCGCAACAAGCCTTGTTTCAGCACCAATGCATTTTGTGCGCCGATGGCCATAATCAAGCCGGCAGAAATGAGAAAACCGTTAATAAAATGGGACATGATTTTGATATAAACAGGCCGTCTGAACATGTTCAGACGGCCTGTTTGGCATGATAAAGGATTATTGGATTTTTTCGATTTGTACGTCAGGTTGGGCTGGCATGTCTTCCACGCCGCCGACTTTCACCAGCTTCACATCGAAAATCAAGGTTGAGTTCGGGCCGATTTTATCGCCCGCGCCTTGTTCGCCGTAAGCCAGTTTGGCTGGGATAAAGAAGGTTGCTTCGCCGCCTTCTTTCAACAATTGAACGGCTTCTTGCCAGCCCGGAATCACTTGATTAACCGGGAAGCTTACCGGTTGGCCGCCGTTTTGTTTGCTGCTGTCGAATACTGTGCCGTCAATCAAGCGGCCTTCGTATTCTACAGTTACCACATCGTCTTTGGTCGGTTTCTTGCCTGTGCCTTCGTTTTTCATCACATATTGCAAGCCTGAAGCAGTGGTTTTCACGCCTTCTTTAGCCGCATTTTCTTTCAGGAAGGCTTCGCCTTTTTCCAGATTGGCTTTGGCATCTTCAGTGCGTTTGGCTTGCGCTTTTTCCTGCTGTTCGGTCAGGAATTTCATCATCACCTCTTGCGCCTGCATTTCATTCATTTTCGGCTCTTTACCGTCATACACGGTTTGCAGAGCTTCGTTGAATACTTTCAGGTCGATGTCGGTGCCTTGGTCTTTCATTTGTTTCAAAGAACGGCCGATGTCCACACCCATTGCGTAGCTGGCTTGTTGCGCCGGTGTGCCGATGGCATCCACGCTGTTTGCTGCACCGGAAGCAGCAGAAGCTGCTGCAGGGGCTGCGCCCGCATCTTTTTTCTCACAAGCAACCAATGACAAGGCGGCGGCCAGAGCCAGCGCGCTGAATTTGAAAGTTTTGTTCATAATGCTGTTTCTTTGAATGAAAAAGGAAAACGTGATTATAGCCCAGAATGCCTGAAAATGAATCAGGCCGTCTGAAAAATTATCGTTGGATTTGTAAAGATGATGGATGGATTTCAGACGGCCTATGCCGTCTGAACACTTATGCCTTGCCTTCCATTTTGTGATGCTCAATGTCGAAACCGCTTTGACGGTAAGCACGGAAGCGTTCGCGTGCTTCGGCCAAATCTTCCAAACTGTTGCCGACAATTTCCAGTACACGCTCGGGCGGTTGTAGCGCGTCTGTCCAAAAATCAGGCGATAGGTTTAAAACGGTAATGTCGGCAGGAAGCGTGGGTAAGGTATGGCCGGTAGCCAGTAAAACCGGTGTTTCAGACGGCATCGTTTCATGGGGTTGCCAAATTTCGTGCGGGATAAAACTTTCCGCATCCTGCTGCCATAAATCGCGGTCGAGACGGGCAATCGCGTCGGCCGAATCCGACCAAACCAATACGCGGCCGCCATCACGAATTGCGCGGGCAGCCAAACGGCAGGCGAAAACGGCAGGTTGGGCGACATGGGTGTAAAAAGTGGCTTTGGGCATGGCAATATCGGGCAAGATTGAATCGTGTTGAATTATAACAAAAGGCCGTCTGAAAATATGCTTTTCAGACGGCCTGATTGATGAATGTAGTTTATTTCACATTACGCAAGTAATTCAACAGCAAAGGAACAGGGCGGCCGGTGGCGCCTTTTTCGCTGCCGGATTTCCATGCCGTGCCCGCGATGTCGAGATGCGCCCATGGGTAATCTTCGGTGAAATGCGACAGGAAAGTGGCGGCGGTAATGGTGCCGGCGCCCGGTGTACCGATGTTCGGCAGGTCGGCAAAGTTGGATTTGAGCTGTTCTTTGTAGGTGTCAAACAGCGGCAGTTGCCATGCTTTGTCGTTGACTTCTTTAGACGAAGCCAGCAGGCTGTCGACTAATTCTTGATTGTTGCCCATCACGCCGCTGACATCGTGACCTAAGGCGATGATGCAGGCGCCGGTGAGGGTTGCCACGTCGATGACGGCTTTCGGCTTGAACTGTTCGGCGTAGGTGAGCGCGTCGCACAAAATCAGACGGCCTTCGGCATCGGTATTCAGCACTTCGATGCTCAAGCCTTTCATGCTGGTAACGATGTCGCCCGGTTTGGTGGCCATGCCCGATGGCATGTTTTCGCAAGTCGGTACAATCGCAATCAGGTTAATCGGCAATTGAAGTTTCACGGCCGCGCAGAAGGTGCCGATGACGGTGGCCGCGCCGCACATGTCGAATTTCATTTCATCCATGTTCAAGCCCGGTTTCAGCGAGATACCGCCTGTGTCGAAGGTGATGCCTTTGCCGACCAACACGATGGGTGCGGCTTCTTTGTCTGCCGCGCCAAAGTAAGAGAGTTCGACCAAATAAGGGTCTTGCACGCTGCCTTTTGCTACCGCCCAAAACGAACCCATATTGGCTTTGATATAGTCTTTTTCGATGATTTTCGCCTGTGCCCCCAATCGCTCTGCTTCAGATTTGGCGGTGGCGGCTAAAAATTCCGGCGTGCATTCGTTTGGCGCGGCATTGCCCAAATCGCGGCACAGGCTTTGGCCGAACACTTGTGCATCGGCTACTTTTACGGCTTGGTTAACTTTTTCAGCATGCTCGGTGTGGAAAGTCGTGTGGGTGAGCTTGGCCGGTTTGGCTTCTTTTTTGTAGCGGTCGAAACGGTAGGCGGCGTTGCCAAATGCTACGGCAAAGGCTTCGGCCACGCGCGGGGCGTTGATTTCGCAAAACGGCATAATATCAACGCTGACTTTCTCTTGCTTCTGCGCCCATTGGGCGGCTTCGGCAGCGGCTTTGTCGAACGTGGCGCGTTCTAAGTCTTTCAGATACACTACGGCGATGGCTTGCAAACCGTTAGTAGCAGGGATTTTGGTTTCGGCAAAAGATTGGCCTTCTTCCAGCGAGCGGAACAGGGCAAGGGCGGTGTCGTTGTTGAGCTGGGCTTCTTCCGTACAAACAAATAACGCTGCGCCTGCCTGATTCGGCTGCAATTTTTCGGCTTTTGTGCTAAATTCCACGTTTATTCTCCTGATTGAATGTGGGTGTTCGGATGTTTCAGACGGCCTGTTGCCGTGTGAAAAAGATGAAATGATTGTACTCCATCATCAGGCCGTCTGAAACCTTATTTCATGATGTCGGCAGGCTGCGCGTTTGTGTTATGGCGTTTCAGACGGCCTGCAAAAAAGACAGCGAGAACCTGCCAACCGGCTTTGTGCCGCCCAGCTTGAAATAGCAATCATATGATTTATCAAAGAAATTTTATTAAAGAATTGTCCTTTACCGCGGTCGGCATTTTTGTGGTGCTGCTGGCGGTATTGGTGTCGACGCAGGCGATTAACCTGCTCGGGCGCGCTGCCGACGGACGGGTCGCGATCGATGCCGTGTTGGCCTTAGTTGGCTTCTGGGTCATCGGCATGACGCCGCTGCTGCTGGTGTTGACGGCGTTTATCAGTACCTTGACGGTGTTGACCCGCTATTGGCGCGACAGTGAAATGTCGGTGTGGCTCTCCAGCGGCTTGGCCTTGAAACAATGGATTAAACCGGTGATGCAGTTTGCCGTGCCGTTTGCCGTGTTGATTGCCGTGATGCAGCTTTGGGTGATGCCGTGGGCAGAATTACGCAGCCGCGAATACGCCGAAATTTTGAAGCAGAAACAAGAGCTTTCTTTAGTCGAAGCGGGTGAGTTCAACGCTTTAGGCAAGCGAAACAACCGCGTTTATTTCGTGGAAACCTTCGACACCGATTCAGGTGTGATGAAAAACCTGTTTTTGCGCGAACAAGACGACAAAGGTAACGACAACATCGTGTTTGCCAAAGAAGGCAATTTTGCGCTGACCGATAATAAACGCACATTAGAATTACGCAACGGCTACCGCTACAGCGGCACACCGGGGCAGGCCGATTACAATCAGGTGTCGTTTGAAAAGCTGAGCCTGATTATCAGCACTACGCCGAAAATCGTTGATCCGGTTTCCCATCGCCGCACCATTCCGACCACGCAATTGATCGGTAGCAACAATCCGCAGCACCAAGCCGAACTCATGTGGCGCGTGTCTTTGCCGATTAGCGTGTTGTTGCTGACCATGCTGGCAGTTCCGCTGTCGTATTTCAATCCGCGCACCGGTCATACTTATAATATATTGATTGCCATCGGTTTATTTCTGATTTATCAAAACGGCCTGACCTTTTTGCGCAACGCGGTGGAAGACGGCAAAATCCATTTCTTCATCGGCCTGATTCCGATGCACGTGTTGATGTTTGCCATTGCCGTGGTGTTGCTGCGTGTGCGCAATATGCCGGCGCAACCGTTTTGGCAAGCCGTGGCGAAAAGCTTGAGTTTGAAAGGCGGAAAATGAATCTGATTTCACGTTATATTATCCGCCAAATGGCCGTGATGGCTTTGTATGCTTTGTTGGCGTTTTTGGCTTTGTACAGCTTTTTTGAAGTGATTGACGAAGTCGGCAACCTTGGCAAAGGCGGCTACGACGGCGCAACAATGGCGCAATATGTGCTGATGCAGATGCCGGCGCGCGCGTATGAACTGATGCCGTTGGCAGTATTAATCGGCGGCTTGATTTCCTTGAGCCAATTGGCAGCGGGAAGTGAATTGACGGTGATGAAAGCCAGTGGCTTGAGCACCAAAAAGCTGTTGATTATTTTGGCGCAATTCGGTTTGATTTTTGCCTTGGCTACTGTGGCCTTGGGCGAATGGGTCGCACCAAAACTCAGCCAACGCGCCGAAAACCTGAAAATCACCGCCATCAACGGCAAGCTTACTGCAGGCGATACTGGTTTATGGCTGAAAGAGAAAAACAACATCATCAACGTGCGCGAAATGTTGCCGGATAAAACCCTGCTGGGTGTTAAAGTGTGGCAGCACAACGAGCAATACGAATTGGCGCAAGCAGGCGAAGCCGAATCGGCGGTGTTGAATGCCGATGGCAGCTGGCAGTTGAAAAATGTGCGCCACAGCGTGATTCACGATGACCGAATTGAAATCAAAACCGCAGCCGAGCAACGCTGGGAAACCGCGCTTAATAGCAAATTGCTGGATGTGCTGTTGGTCGATCCCGATCAAATGTCGGTGTCCGAGCTCACCACCTACATCGCGCATTTGAAAGACAATCATCAGCAAACGCAGAGCTATTCGATTGCTTGGTGGCGGAAAGTGATGTATCCGATCGCCGCCTTAGTGATGGCTTTGGTGGCCTATGCCTTTACCCCGCAAACCACGCGCCACGGCAACATGGGTTTGAAACTGTTCGGCGGTATTTGCTTAGGCTTAGCCTTCCACTTCGCCGGCCGCTTGTTTGGCTTTACCAGCCAGCTTTATGGTGTGCCGCCGTTTTTGGCCGGTGCACTGCCAACCATTATCTTTGCTGTTTGGGCGGTTTACCTGATTCGCAAACAGGAAAAACGTTAAACATTCAAGCAAAAGGCCGTCTGAAACTTAATGTTTCAGACGGCCTTTTAAATTGGTCAAGTTGATTAGCGGAGCCAGTCGCGTATGCGCTCTAATCCGCCAAAATTAATGCAGGCATCGGCATGGGCTTGTGCTTTGGGCTTGGCGCGATACGCTACGCCGATACCGGCGGCTTCCAGCATAGGAATGTCGTTGGCACCGTCGCCCATGGCTAAAGTTTGTGCAGCGGTTAAGCCGAGTTTATCGCGGTATTCTTTTAACAAATTTTGTTTTCTTTGCGCGTCCACCACATCGCCCAAGACTTGGCCGGTGAGTTTGCCATCGATGATTTCCAAAACATTGGCAAACTGGTATTCAAAGCCGAATCGTTGTTGCAGGCGTTCAGTGAAGAAGGTGAAGCCGCCGGAAACCAGCAGGAATTTCACATCGTGTTTTTTGCATTCTGCCAATAAATATTCCGCACCGGGCGACAGTTGCAATACGTTTTCATACACATCGTGTAAAAATTGTTCGTCCAAACCTTTGAGTAGAGCCACGCGGCTGCGTAAAGATTGCTCGAAATCCAGTTCGCCACGCATTGCTCGCTCGGTAATTTCGGCTACTTGTGCTTTCAAGCCGGCACCGGCGGCGATTTCATCAATGCATTCGATGGTAATCAGCGTGGAATCCATATCGCTGACAATCAGTCCCAAATCGTTAAATGCCATATCGGGCAAGACTGCGGCATCGATTTCTTGGCGGTCAAGCTCGGATTTCGCGGCAGCAGGCAGGGTAAAATCTTCGGCTACAGTAAAACGCAAGCTGTGTGGCATGTGTTGTGGTGCAGCGAGATTAAGGTTTTGCAATGCGCTTAAATCGCAGCGTGAAAGATCGGAGTGTTGCAGCACAAGAACGTTTGACATGATGGAGAAATGATTGGGTTGGGAAATCGCGATTATAGCAAAGAAAGAAAAGGCCGTCTGAAACAATCTGTTTCAGACGGCCAATATGTACAGCTTGGATTTGAATAGCTAAATTAAGCAGTCAAAGTGCCTTTGGTCGAAGGCATTTTGCCGCTCATACGCTCATCGTATTCCACTGCCATGCGCAGGGCGCGACCGAAGGCTTTGAACACGGTTTCGGCTTGGTGGTGGGCGTTTTTACCGCGCAGGTTGTCGATGTGCAGTGTCATCATGCTGTGGTTTACCAAGCCGTGAAAAAATTCGCTGAACAAATCGACGTCAAAACGGCCAATCATGGCGCGGGTGAATTCGATGTTGTATTCCAAGCCCGGGCGGCCGGAGAGGTCGAGCACCACGCGGCTTAAGGCTTCGTCTAAAGGAACGTAGGCATGGCCGTAGCGCCGAATACCCATTTTGTTGCCCAAGGCTTGTTTTAAGGCTTGGCCTACGGTGATGCCGATGTCTTCAACGGTGTGGTGGTCGTCGATGTGTAAATCGCCTTTGCACACAATATCCAAGTCAATCAAACCGTGGCGGGCAATTTGGTCGAGCATGTGGTCGAGAAACGGCACGCCGGTGTCGAAACGGCCGATACCGCTGCCATCCAGATTGAGCTGTACGGTAATTTGGGTTTCGCTCGTGTTGCGCGTCACGCTGACATAGCGGCCTTCGGTGGCGATGGGTGCAACATCGTTTTCAGACGGCATACCACCTTGAATGAGAGTTAAGTTAGCAGCTTCTGCCGCTTGTTCCTGCTCTTGCGCTGCGGCTTTTTCTTGGTCTTTGCTGTGGTCGCGGTCAAGCCAGCCTTTGCGCTTGCTCATGCCTTGTTCTAATTTCTGCGCCAAGCTTGGACGGATACCGCGGGCTTTTTCGTCGTCGACTTGTTCTTCCAAGCGGCGTTTGAGTTGGGACAAAGAGGCGGCATTTTCATAACCGCATTGGCGCGCCAGCTTGGTGAGAGAGCCAGCTTCTTCAATCAGTAAATATAGATTGTCTAAATGGCGTTTGGTTTTATTCATGGTGACAAGTCTCGTGTTTAAGCGTAAAGCTTGCGGATAATATTTAAGACGGCATCATTTTGCTCGGGCGAACCGATGGTCACGCGGACGCATTGATCCAAAAGCGGATGGTTGCCATGCAGTTTTTTAATCAGAATGTTGTTCTGCTTTAAGGTTTCAAATAATTCGACCGCATCAGGCACGCGGACGGTAATGAAATTGGCTTTGCTCGGAAAGGCTTTCAGACGGCCTATCGCGGATAATTCGGCAAACATGCGTTCGCGCTCGGTTTTTAATTTTAGCACATTGTCATGAATGATTTCAAAGTGTTGCATGGCAAATTTTGCCGTGGCCAAGCTTAATTGGTTCATATTGTAGGGTGGCAAGACTTTAGCCAATTCATTCATGATGTTTGCGCTGCCGGCCGCATAGCCGATACGGATACCGGCAAAACCGATTTTGCTGACGGTGCGCATCACCACCAAATTATCCACGCTGCCGGCTTGCGGTAGGAAACTGTCGTCGCTAAACGCACCATAAGCTTCGTCCACTACCACAATGCCTTTTGCTGCACGAATCACGGCTTCAACTTCTTCACGTTTAAAACGCACACCGGTCGGATTGTTGGGGTAGGCGATAAAGGTTAGCGCGGGATTGTGTGTGTCAATGGCAGCTAAAACGGCCGGTAAATCAAGCGTGAAATCGTCATTTAATGGCACACCGACATAGTTCATGCCAAATAAAGCCGCGTTTTGTTTATACATCACAAAGCTCGGTTCTACCGCCAGCATGGTTGCGCCCGGTTTGGCCAACAGCAGGCTGATGAACTGAATCAATTCGTCGGAGCCATTGCCCAAAGCCACAGATGCTGCTTCAGGGATATCAAAAGCTTCGCGCAAAGCTTCTTGCAGGCCGCTGGCAGCAGGGTTGGGGTAGAGATGCACATCGGCTTGAGCCAGTAGCGCCGTCCATTCGTTTAACAGCTCAGGCGAACCGGCAAACGGGTGATACGGGCTTTCCATCGCATCTAATTTGATAAAATCTTTCGGTAAATCGGCAACGTGATAAGCTGTCATGGCTTTAATGTCGTCGCGAATAAAATCAAGCGCAGGCATGGTGATTCCTATATATAGGGAGATGAGAACATTAGATTTCGCAAAATTTTATTGATAATGCGAATACAACACCGAGTGTTATTAATGCGCCGATACGCGCAAAGAATTGTAATGTAACATAAAAAAGCGCATAAAAACAGCTATTTTAGCGACAATATTTTTTCAGACGGCCTATAATGTTCAATAAATAGCTTAAACGGATTCTGAATGAAGGGGGACACAATGAAATGGATACCGTTGTTGATGACGGCAATGGCCCTCAGTGCCTGCCATGCACCCAACCAAAACACACAGCCTAAAAACATTACCGAAAGCCAAACACGCCAACAAACCAATAATCTAGTGGAAAAAGGCATACAAGCTTATGAGCAACACCGCTACGCCGAAGCCATGACATATTTCACCCAAGCATCGGCAGCGGGTCATATGAGTGCACCACGTTACATTGGCATGATGTATTTAAACGGTTACGGCGTGGAAAAAAATGCCCGTCGTGCAGTAGCCGAATTCAGCAAAGCCGCGCAATGGGGCGATGTGACCGGCCAATTCTGGTTGGGTTATTGTTATGAACAAGGCATTGGTGTCGCCCAAAACCGCGAGCAAGCCTTGAAATGGTATGAGCTTTCTGCCCGCCAAGGTGACGCTTATTCTGCCCCTGCTATGACTGCTTTAGGCCGTATGTCGGAAAGCGAAGATTTGCATGAAGCAATTGAATGGTATCAAAAATCTGCCGCAGTCGGCGATAAAGAATCACGCGTCGCATTGAAACGCTTAGATGTAAAACTGTAATGATAGATGAATGCGTATGAAAATATGATGAAAAACACATCAAGTTTTCATAGGTGTAAAATATATCATTGTTAATAAAAGGCCGTCTGAATATTAATATTCAGACGGCCTTTTATAGTTGTTTCAAATAGAAATCAGGCAAGGCGACAGCGACCACCTTGTACAAGTAATACATAAGAGCGCAGGCAATATTGTATGGCTATGGTTTTAAATGGCTATGTTATGCGCGGAAATACAAACCTGTCCCATCACGGATGCAACGTATCGGCCAATGATAAACCTGTTGCAGCAAATCTTCGCGCATCACGTCTTGTGGTGTGCCGGTGGCGATGATTTTGCCTTGATTCATTAAAACAATATGTTGTGCGTAATGAGCAGCCAGATTCAAGTCGTGCAGCACCATAATGCTGCTGAACGTGTTTTGTTGCTCGCGCAAATATTGCATCAATTTATGCTGGTGACGAATATCGAGATGATTGCAGGGTTCGTCCAAAAGCAACACGGGTGCGTTTTGCAACAGCGCGCGGATGATGTTGGCGCGTTGCTGTTCGCCGCCGGATAAGCGGCTGATGCGCTTGTCGGCTAAATCGATTAAATCGAAATATGCCAATAATTCATCGGTTTGTGCGGCTGTCTGTTTCAGATGGCCTGTGTATGCAAACGCAGATAACGCAATGTATTCGCGCACGGTCATCGGCATGGCGTATTGGCCGTGTTGCCCGACCCATGCCACTCGGCCTTGTTTGATTTGTGGTGTGGCAGGTTGGCCGAAAAGGTTCACTGTGCCGCTGCCGGCTTGGCCGATTAAGGCTTTGAGCAGGGTGGATTTGCCCGCGCCGTTGGGGCCGATGATAGCGGTGTTTTGATTGCATGGGAACGAAAGCGCGTCCACTTCAAGCAGGGTTTTACCGCGAATGGCGACTTGCAGCGACTGAATTTCAAAGGAAGCATTCATCAGCGGCTCCGCAACGGTTTGATAAACAAATACAGGAAAAACGGCCCGCCCAGCAACGCAATGATGATGCCCACCGGCACATCCACCGGATAAGTCAGCCAACGCGCCGCGCCATCAATAACCAACAGGAAAACCGCACCAAACCAAGCCGATAGGGCAATCAGTTTGCTGCGGCTGCCACCAACCGTTTGCGCCAGCACATTCGGAATCATCATGCCCAAAAAGCCGATGATGCCTGCTAATGATACCGCCGCACCGGTCATCAAAGCCGCGCCGATAACAGTTTGCAGCCGCACCGCGCCTACCGACACGCCCATACTGACCGCCGTGTCTTCCCCTGTCATCAACACATCCAAACGCTTGCCGCAAAACAGTAAAATCATAAAGCCTGCCGCCATTGTGATTAAGGCGAATAGGGGCGAAGTGAAGCCCGATTCGGCCAAGTTGCCCGACAGCCAAGTGGTTGCGCTGCGTAACACCATGTCGTCTGAAAGAAACAGAAGCAGGCTCACAATCGCAGCGGAAAATGCGCTCAACACAAAACCCATCACCAGCAAGCCCAGCGTGCCGCCGCCGAATAAGCGATGCGCCGCCAAAATCAGCAAACAAACGCCCAACGCACCGAGAAATGCCGCCATCGGCACGCCAATCACACCGCCACCGAATGCCAACACAATAATCACCCCCAAGGCCGCGCCGCCTGATGTACCAATCAGGCTGGGGTCGGCCAAGGGGTTTTCAAACAAAGCCTGCAAAGCCGCGCCGGAAGCTGCCAAACCTGCGCCGACCAGCAAAGCGGTGTAGATGCGCGGCAGACGGATTTGTTGAACGGTTTCGTCCATTTGCAGCGGTGATTGCCATTCGCCGAAGCCTATGCCGCTGCATATATAAATGGCGGCGAGGGTGAGAAGGATATTCAGGATAAGGGTGTGTGGTTTCATGTCGGTAAAGTGTTTCAGACGGCCTTTGGGTTTATTGTTGGGGACATTAATCTTTTAAATTTTAGGCGAAGGTTTCGGGCAGGAACGATTTTGCCCCCTCCCATCCCCTCCCCCGCAGGGCGGGAGAGGGTACGGGTTGCTGTGGGGGTGAGGATTGCTGTGGTTGGGTTGATGGTTTTTGTTTTACTGTTTACCTAAAGGTTGCAGGCCGTCTGAAAGCAAACCGTTTTCAGATGGCCTTGAGCTTATTTACCCAATGCATTCAAACGCTGTACCACTTGCGGTGTATCCAAGCCGTAACGGAACATGTCGTTGGCTTTCCAGAAATAGATTTTGCCGTTTTTAGCGGCGGGCGAGGCGGCGACTTCGGGTTTCACGGCAAAGCCTTTGAGGCCGCCCAGCGTTTGTGCGTGGTGGTCGGCGATGATGATGACATCAGGCTTGGCCGCCAGCCATGCTTCGCGCGTCATTGGTTTCATGCCATCAATGGCCGCTGCGGCGTTGATGCCGCCGGCGCGTTTGATGAGTTCGTCGGCAGCGGTGTTTTTACCGGCGATGATGCGGCCGTCGTAGCTGAAGAGATAGCGTTTGCCGTTGGCCGGCTGCTGCTTCATCTGCGCCTGCCATTTAGTCGCGAGCTGCTCAGCTTGGGTGGTTTTGCCGATGAGTTTGCCTACTGTGCGGATGCTTTGCGGGTAGGTGTTGATGTCGTCAGTCGGCGCAACGTTGACGGCATTCACGCCGGCCTTTTTCAATTGGGCGAAAATACCGGCAGGCTGCGCCATCCATGTGCCAAGTGCGATGTCGGGTTTCACGGCGATAATCGGTTCGGCGCTCAGGTTGCGGTGGATGCCGATGCTGGGTTTGCTTTTTAAGACAGGGTTTTGCACGGTTTGGTCGCGGCCGACTACTTCGTTAATCGAACCGAGCGCCACGACGATGTCGCCGACATCGGGTGTGAGCACCACAATACGTTGGGCGTGGGCAGTGGCGGCGGTAAACAATAATGCGCATAAGCTTAAGGTTTTGAAATTCATATCGGGGTCTTTCTGATTATTGTTTCAGACGGCCTGTTTCCATCTTAAAGGCCGTCTGAATATTAAAATTTCATCTGCAAGGTAGCCGCCACATTGCGGCCGCTTTCGGTGTAGAGGTCGAGCACGTTGGCGGTACTCATGCCGGCCACATCGGCGTGCTGCCAATATTTTTTATTGCCGACGTTGTACACCGTTGCGCCCAATTCGATGTTTTTGCTTGGTTTATACCATGCGCCGATGTCCCACACGCCGTAGCCCGGTGCTTGGAAAATGCTGTCGCTGCTGACGCGGCTGTGTTTTTTCGACCAGCGCAGTTTGGCGTTGGCGCCCCATTTTTCTTGCACATAATCCACGCCCAATACGCCGTTGAGTGGGTAGGCAGTGTTGAGCGGCGTGCCGTCTTTCTGTTCGCCTTTCATCCAAGCCAAGCTGCCGTTGACGCGCCAGTTGTCGGTGAACTTGTGGCTGGCGGCCAGTTCGGCACCGTAGGTTTTGACGTTGTCCAGATTTTGGTATTGATACTGGATAATGCTGCGGCCGTTGACCGTTGCCGTGCCGATTTCAGTGCGGTCGATAAAGTTCTTATAGCGGTTGTAAAACGCAGTGATTTGCGCGCGGGTGCGTTCGTCTCGGTATTTCAAGCCTGCTTCAAAACTATTGGAATATTCGGATTTCAGGTTGTTGTTGGGTAATACAGCATAGCCGTAGGTGGTGTTAGAGAAAGACATGGTGGCGCTGTCAAAAGGCGGTGTGCGGAAACCGCGCGAATAGCTAGCAAAGCCGGTGAACCGTTCGCCCATCGGCACGCTCAAGCGCAGGCTGGGAGCGAAAGTGTGGTCGCTGAAGCTGGTGGCTTGGCCATCGGGATTGGCGTTGAGATAGGCTTGGTCGATGCGGGTGTTGAGTTTGTCTTTTTCATAACGGATGGCAGGGGTCAGCACGACGCCGTTGTCAAAGGTTAAGCTGTCTTGGGCATACAGGCTGAAGGTTTTGCGTGTGCTGTCGGGAAAGGTTTTATTGGGATAAGTGCTGCCGGCGTACACCTTGCTGGTGGCACCGGTTAAGTTATCTACCGTCAGGCTGTCGCGCGGACGGGCGGTTTCGGTGTGTTTGAATTCTGCACCGGCGACAATGGTGTGTTTCACTGCGCCGGTTTGCGCTTCCCATACGCCCTTGCTGTTGATGCCGCGGATGGTTTGATCAAAGCCGTAATCAGAATAACGGGTTGAATCCGCGGTGGTGCGGCCGTTGATGCTGGTCACGCTGGCATTGACGGCATCGTCTTCGGAAGTCAGTTTTTGTTGATACACATTGACTGAAGCTTCTTTCAATGCATTCTCGCCACGGAAACGGTAGCCCAATTCCATGCGCTGACGGCGCACGCGGTCGCGTGCGGTGGCCAGGCTGTTGTCGGTGGTGATGGCCATATTGTTGCGTGTAACGGTGCTGCTACCCAAACTGTTGGCCAGATTGGTGTCGTTGGCGCGGTAGAATTGTTCAAACAAAGCTTCTATGCGGTGGGTTTCGTTACCGATGTTGCCTTTGGCTAAGATATTGTAGCTGTTGTTTTTTTGTGGATTGGTGGCGGTGCGGGAAGTTGAATAGCTTTTATTGCTGCCCATGTTTTCAGTTTCATGGCCTTGACGACGGGTCAGCATCAGCAAACCTTCGGCATTTTCATGATAACCGGCCATGCTGGCGGTGACACCGTGGCTGCGGTCGCGGCTTTTGTAGCCGTATTTCAGGCCGAAATGGCTGCGTTTGTCAGCATCGACAAAATCAGATGGCGAGTAAGTAGCCATATTCACCACGCCGCCCAAGGCATCGCTACCATATAGCGCGGAATAAGGGCCTTTGACAATATCGACTTGCTTCAAAGTGTCAGGTTCGACCATATCGCGGCCGGAAATCGCGCCGTTGGTGCCGCCGCCGGCATAAGATTCGGGAATACGGATGCCGTCGACCATCATCAGAATGCGGTTGCCGTCGATGCCGCGAATATTCACACCGGCATGGCCGCGGCGGTTGTTGTCCGACGGCACGCTGACACCGGCTTCATACAGCGTGATGTCGTCAAGGTTAGATGCATTCGCTTGATTGAGCGTTTGGCGGGTAATCACGGCCACATTCGGCGCGGCTTTATCAAGCTTCTGTGCGGTGCGGTCGGCGGTGACGGTCACGGTTTCCAGCTCTTGTTGTGCCATTTCGGCAGCATAAAGCGGAGTGGTAAAGAGGGCGGCGATACTGAGAGTTAAGATACGAGGTCTCATGATAATTAATGTGTGTGTTTATTGAATAGAAGTAATTATTATTTACAAAAATTTAAAAAAATGCAAGTTATTATCAATTTTATGTGAATAAAGGCCGTCTGAATGTTCAGACGGCCTTTGGGTTGTTTTAGTCAATTGAATAAAAAGTTATTGATATTAAACTGGATTTTAAGTCGGTAAGCTGTTGGTGATTTCTGTCCATTTGTCTAGCTCGGTTTCGCCTTCTTGGCGGCGGCCGAAAATCTGGATCACGGTGCGGCGGCGGGAATCAAAACCTTCAATGCAGGTCACAAAGCCTTCGCGTACCGGACGGCACACGACCCATGTTTCGACGATTTCATCGTCTTTCAGGTGCATACTGAAGCCTTCTTCTTTGCCATCGAGCACATTCAAATACCCGCGCGCGCGCACAATGTGATGCACTTTGCCGGTTTGAATCTGCACCAAGCCGCGGTTGCCGGCGAGAATCATGATTTCGATACCGGCATCGCGTGCTTGTTCTAAAACCGATTGCCATGCTTCATGGGTGAGCTTTTTCGTCATGCCTTGCGGCGCGTAAGGGTAGGACGCTTGGCGGTCAAGCGCGAAGGTTTCCAAAAGGCCGCTGAAATGATGCACATCTTTGATTTCCAACCAACGCTCTTGAAACGCGGCAATGCGGTTTTCCGGCAAGGGGGCAGGAATCTCCACCGGCGGCAGATCGGCAGTGGCAAATTGCGGTTTGCCCTCGGTTTGGAACTCGGCAATCAAGGCATCCCATGCAGCAATGCGGCTATCATCGCGCATAAACACTTTTTGTAACGCGGTGCCGAATTCATCGTAAAACTGAATCGAGCGCGAAACCTTATCGCCGTTGTGGTTGGTCACCGCCAAAACATGATGCCAACGCGCCGGAAAAATCCGTAAATCGATGCCACCGATATTGAGCGCGATGCCCGAAGTCGGTGCTAAGCTAACATTTTCATACACGCCTTGTTTCTCATGCACGCAGACATCATTACGCACCACGCATTGCACTTCTCCCAAAGAATGAAGCTTGAGCACCACGTCGCGAATGTTGCTGCCCAAATACACGCTTTGAGGCGCATCGGCCATTAATGCGCCTTCGCTAACACCCAAATCCGCCGCACCTTCGCGCGGAAAATACATGCCCTCGCGGGCGGCTTTGTTGGCTTGATATTGTTGCCAGAGGTTACTCATGATGAACTCCTTGTGAGACCTTTGCAAAATCCCTATCTTTGGCACATTTCTTCGTTGTGCGCTGCTCGAAAGCTTGCCTATCTTCGTGATATGTCTTCGCTTTCTACGCTGCTACAACTTTGAACTGTACTCAAATCTAGGGTTTTGCAAAGGTCTCTGTGTTAATTTTCAGACGGCCTGTCGGCGATTCAAAATATAAATGATAATGAATTGTATTTTATTTTTATCAGTATTGCCAAATTTATGATGAAAAACTCACCACCGTGCATTGAATTTTTGCCCACTAAGCCTTATAACAATGAAACAGAAATTATTTGATTGGAAAAAGAAAAAACATGAGCCATACCGTTCATCTGCAATTTGAAGGCATCGACAATACCGTGCTGCAACGCCTGTGCGGCGCGCTCGACGGCAATTTGGAGACCTTGGCCAAGGCTTTGGATATTGAAATCAGTCGCCGTTTTGAACATTTCACTTTTATGGGTGAACTCGCCCACGCAGGCCGTCGCGCGTTGTTGGCTTTGGCCGAAACCGCCGAAAAAGGCGATTTAGACGATCATGTGATTCAGTTGGCTGCAGTGGAAGCCAAAACCGCCGATGAAAAACATGAAGAAAAACACCGCGATCATCAATACTATTTCCGTACCAAACGCGGCAGCATCGGCGGGCGTACGCCACGTCAAAACGGCTATATCCGCGCCTTGCTCAATCACGATGTTGTTTTCGGCTTAGGCCCGGCCGGTACCGGTAAAACCTATTTGGCTGTGGCCGCAGCGGTGGACGCGATGGAAAAACACCAAATCGAGCGCATTGTGTTGGTACGTCCGGCGGTGGAGGCGGGCGAGAAACTTGGCTTCCTACCGGGTGATTTGGCGCAAAAAGTCGATCCTTACCTGCGCCCTTTGTATGACGCGCTGTATGATTTGATGGGCTTTGACAAAGTCACCAAGTTGATGGAAAAAGGCTTGATTGAAATTGCGCCGCTGGCCTATATGCGCGGCCGCACGCTCAATGGCGCATATGTGATTTTAGACGAAGCGCAAAACACCACGCCCGAGCAGATGAAAATGTTCCTGACGCGTATCGGCTTCGGCGCCAAAGCTGTGATTACCGGTGACATCAGCCAAATTGACTTGCCGCGCAATATCAAATCCGGCTTGAAAGACGCACGCGAAAAACTCGCCAACGTGGAAGGTTTGTATTTTCATACATTCACCAGCGAAGACGTGGTGCGCCATCCTTTGGTGCAGAAAATTGTTGAAGCTTATGAAGAAGCGGAAGAGGCTGAAGAGGGCAAACGTGCTGAATAAGTGAGGCTGTGTATTTAAAATAGGTGAAACAACAGGCCGTCTGAAACAATGAACTGTCCCCCAATTCTTGGACAAGTTAATAATCTTTCTCAAACAGCCTGTTCAAGCTGAGTTCTGTAAGCCACAGGACTCAGCTTTTTTAAATTCAAACTAATACGTTCATAATTGTAGTAACGTATGTAATCATCTATCACTTTGGTCAATTCTGTCACCGATAACACACCTTCCTGATAGAAGCTTTCCACTTTTAATGTCCCGAAGAAACTCTCCATCGGTGCGTTATCCCAGCCATTCCCTTTGCGCGACATGCTTTGCACAATGCCCTTCTCGGCCAGCTTTTCCCGATAAGCCTGAGTTCAGTAAAGCACACCTTGGTCGGAATGCAGCAGCGGGGTCTGCCCTTTCAGACGGCCGAATGCCTTATCCAGCATCTGCATGACCATCTTGCTGTCCGGCTTTCTACTGAGCTCATAAGCCACTATCTCACGGTTAAATACATCCAATATCGGCGATAAGTACAGTTTGCCGTCGGTGCATTTAAACTCGGTCACATCGGTCAACCATTTAGCTCCTGCTTTATCGGCAGTGAATGCACGCTTAAGGATGTTTTTCGAGGTCTCGCCTATGACCTGTGGACGATAGGCTTTTTTGTTGCGCACTTTGGCTTTTAGCCCCAATAGTCTCATAATACGTTGCACTTTCTTTTTATTCCACGACAATACGGCACCAATCCGCCGTTGGCCGTAGCGGCCTTTGTGTTGGTGATAGACTTCACTCACCGCTGCTTTGGCTTCTATATCGGGATCAGGTCTGCCGATGTGGTAGTAGAAACTGCTTTTGGGTATGCCGGCACTGTGCAACAGGTATTTCAGCGGGTGCTTCGCCCTCAGCGTTTGAACGGTTTCGCAGCGTTGGCGGCGTTCTTTTCGTTGAGGGCTTTCATGTGCTTTAGGTAGTCGTTCTCCGCCCTCATGTAGCGTAATTCTTCAATCAGCTCTGCCTGAGTTTTTTCATGGTCGGGTTTGTCGACGATAAAGGGATTCTTGCGTTTGGTCTGCATAGTCTTCATAAGCGTAGCCTGTGGGTGTTGAAGTGCGGTTATACCGCCTTGGCGGTAGGCGGCAATCCAACGGCGCAGATGTGTGCGTGAGACGTTGAAATGGTCTGCGGTGCGCTGTTGGCTGTGCACTTGATGGTAATGGAGTACGGCTCGGTATTTGAAGTCTAGTGTATATTTGGACATAAGAAAACTGCACCTTTTTAAAGTTGGGGGAAAGTGTCCAACTTTTGGGGTGCAGTTCACTTGTTTTCAGACGGCCTTTTTATTGAATGCTAATTTAATCAATCAATTGAATTTACGCTTCAAGCAATGCCCAAATATCTTCTTTTTCCAAAATACCGGTGCGTTTGAGTATGAAGCTTTTAATCATGGCGGTGGCGAGTTGTTCGGTCGGTAAAGGTCTTTGCGCCAACAGCAAACCAAAGCCATTTAAAAATTCTAAAGCTTTTTCTGCCCAAACTTCGCTGCTGCGGTCGCTGTTGGGGCGTTTTAACAATGGCGGGCGCAGGATGCTGGTGTGTTCAAAATTTAAATCGGTAATGGCGTGCTCCAATTCGCCTTTTATACGCATGTAAAACGATTTGGATTGGGGATTGGCCATGCCTGCGGAAACCAGCACATAATGCGCCACACCGTTTTGTCGGGCGGCTTGGGCGAATTGGTATTGGTAGGTGAAATCGATCTGGTATTGCTTCTCTTGGCTGCCGGCTTGTTTGATGGTGGTGCCGAGGCAGCTGAACAATACGTCGCCGCTGACTTTATCCTGCCAAGTGTGGGGTTTGTCAAAGTCGATGACTTCGACCGTGAGTTTAGGGTGGGTAAAATCCAGCGGTTTGCGCACGAATACGGTGACGTTGTCGATATCCGGATGTTGCAGCAATTGTTGGGTCAGTGGTTTACCGGTGGCACCGGTTGCGCCAATAATCAAGGCTTTCATGTTGTTCCTTTGTATTTTTCACGGCTTGGCTAAATCAAAATGCAGGCAAATTAAAGGTGGGGCCGTCTGAACAGCTTGGTTTGGCTTATTGTCGCATAAAAATCGATCAAAACGCATTTAGGCCGTCTGAAAACGCATCTTCATTGTTCAGACGGCCTGTTTGCGCGTATAGTAGGCATTATTTAATTTTGAAAACACATCATGACTTTTACCACGATTTTAAGTATCGCACTGGGCATAGGCTTGGCGGCTAGTTCCGGCTTTCGCGTATTTTTGCCGCTGTTTGCCCTGAGTTTGTCGGCTTATTTCGGGCTGTGGCCAATTAATGAAAGCTTTGAATGGCTGGCTTCCACACCTGCACTGATTATTTTAGGCGTGGCGACGGTGGTCGAAATCGGCGCTTATCTGATTCCGTTTATCGATAATTTGTTGGATACCTTGGCTGTGCCGCTGGCCGGTTTGGCAGGTACGGCGGTGATGGCTTCGACCACGGCAGATTTAAGCCCTGCGGTGACTTGGACGTTGGCCATTATCGCGGGCGGCGGTGCGGCTGCGGCAATTAAGGGCGTGAACGCGACTACGCGTGCGGCGAGTACGGCCACTACGGCCGGCTTGGCGAATCCCGTGGTATCGGTAGCGGAAACTGGCATCGCAACGGTGATGGCGGTATTGAGTTTGTTTGTGCCGTTTTTGGCGGTGGCGGTGTTGTTGCTGATTGGTTTTTGGTTGTGGCGCAAATACCGTCAGTATCGGCAGCGGGCGCAAACAGTTTGATAAATATTGAACAGGCCGTCTGAAAGTTAATCTTTCAGACGGCCTTTTATCTATGCTAAAAAAGCCGCAGATGATGCTCATCTGCGGCTTTTCAATTCAAGCATTATTGCTTGTTGTCTTCGCTGTCTAAGAAGCTCTTCAAGCGGTCGCTGCGGGTTGGGTGACGCAGTTTGCGCAGGGCTTTGGCTTCGATTTGGCGGATACGCTCGCGCGTGACGTCAAATTGTTTGCCTACTTCTTCCAGCGTGTGGTCGGTGTTCATGTCGATACCGAAGCGCATACGCAACACTTTGGCTTCACGTGGGGTCAGGCTTTCCAGCACTTCTTTGGTCACTTCGTGCAGGCTGGAATACATGGCCGCATCGGCTGGTGCCACGTTGTTGGCATCTTCGATGAAATCGCCCAAGTGTGAATCATCATCGTCGCCGATTGGGGTTTCCATCGAAATCGGCTCTTTGGCGATTTTCATAATTTTGCGGATTTTGTCTTCCGGCATTTCCATCAGCTCGGCCAATTTGGCTGAATCCGGTTCTTCACCGGTTTCTTGCAGATATTGGCGCGAAATGCGGTTCATCTTGTTGATGGTTTCAATCATGTGCACCGGAATGCGGATGGTGCGCGCTTGGTCGGCAATCGAGCGGGTAATCGCCTGACGAATCCACCAAGTGGCGTAGGTCGAGAATTTGTAGCCGCGACGGTATTCGAATTTATCCACGGCTTTCATCAGGCCGATGTTGCCTTCTTGAATCAAATCAAGGAATTGCAAGCCACGGTTGGTGTATTTCTTGGCAATCGAAATCACCAAACGCAAGTTGGCCTGAATTATTTCCTGCTTGGCTGCAGCGGTTTCGCGCTCGCTGGCAACCATGTTTTTATTGATTTCTTTCAATTCTTCAATCGAGATTTGCGTTTCTTTCTGCATATCGGAAAGCGCAGTTTGTTTCTCGATGATGGCATGGCGGAAGCGGTCGAGTGCATCGCTCCATACGCGGCCTTTGGCGACTTCTTCTTCTACCCAATTCAAGTCGGTGATATTCGGCAGGAAGTTGTTGATGAAGTATTCGCGATCCATGTGTACGCGGTCTAAGCAGATGTCGCGGATTTCGCGCTCGAGCTTACGGATTTGGTCAACACGGCCACGCAGGTTGTTGCTCAGGTTTTCGATTTGACGGGTCGAGAAGCGCACTTCCAACAATTTGTTGGCGATGGCATCGCGATGGGTTAAATAAGCCGGATGCTGGCTGTGATGCTTGGCCAATTGCGCGGTCATTTCGGCGTAATCGGCTTCGATTTGGGCGAAATGCTCCAAGACTTTTTGTTTCAGCTCTTCCAAATTGGCAGCGGTCATGCTTTCGGCATCGGCTGCGCTATCATCGTCGCTGTCGTCTTCTTCATCGTCATCGCTGTCTTCATCATCATCGTTGTTTGTGGTGTCGTCAGAAGCATTGCTTTCCAAATGACCCAAGCCCAATTCGTTCAGCAAGACTTCATTCGGGTCGATAATGGCTTCAACTACTTCATCGACGCGGATTTCTTCGTTGCGGATTTGGTCAATCAAGGCCAAGATTTCTGCGACCGAACCCGGGCAGGCAGAAATGGCTTGAACCATGTTTTTAAACGCATTTTCGATTTTTTTGGCGATGATGATTTCGTCTTCGCGTGTCAGCAGGTCAACCTGCCCCATTTCACGCATGTACATACGCACAGGGTCGGTGGTGCGACCGAACTCGGAATCTGCGCTGGAGAGTGCCGCTTCGGCTTCTTCAACGGCATCATCATCGGTAATGGTAGCGGCATTGTCGCTGAGCAGAATGTCTTCGGCATCAGGTGCTTGTTCGGTAACTTGGATGCCCAAGCCGGTAATCATGTTGACGATGTTGTCGATTTGGTCGGCATCAGACATATCGTCCGGCAGGGCATCGTTGATTTCCGCATAGGTAATGTAGCCGCGCTCTTTACCCATGATGATGAGCTGTCGCAGACGAGTACGTTGCTCTTCTACGGTTAACGGACGGTTATCATCTTGATCTTGGTATTCTTCGTGATTTTTAGACATAGATATCTCGTTGTTTAGTGAAAAATGCCAACGGTTTGCCGCAAGGCCGGCACCTGAGGGCGAAGCAGCGCATATCATCGGGATATTCGCGCTGAGGCCGTCTGAAACTTTAAGAAAACGGGCGTTCTGCGCTTAATTGGTTCGCAGCATGGGACAATGTTTTCAGACGGCCTAAGAAGGAATTCAGAGTTAATTTGCTTTTGACATCAATAACGATACCAAAAGTTTCTTTTCATAATCATTCAAACCATTTTGCAGGTTTTTTTGTTTGAGTGATTCAATTTGGCTGTATTTTAACTCATTTAACAGCTTTTTCATGCCGATTTTGAAATTCTCGCATTCGGCTTGGTAGGCTTCTTCGTTGTCTTCCGCCACTTCGTCATCGGCATGACGGGTTGATTGGAAGATTTGGTTTAACGCAGCTTCATAGGGGGAGCCGCGCATATGCTCTAAAATCTGTGCGCTGCTGGGCGGCTGGGCAAAGCTTTTGATGGTCTCGGCCAGGTTGGCTAAGCAGGCAAAATCCCCTTCCAGCGCGAGGTATTCGGGCAAGTCTATATATGCAGCCCAATTCGGATTTATCAAGAGGCTGCGGATTTGTCGCTGCACCAAAGTGAGCATCGCCGGCTGCTTGAAGGTTTCCTGCGGCAGCTTGTAGCTTTTTTGCTTCACATGGCGCTTGGGGGCTTCTTGGCCGAGCAGTTGCGCCAGATTGGCCGAATCGATGCCGACCAATTCACTGAGTGTTTGTTTCAATAAAAAGTTCAGCGCAGGCGCGGTGATTTGCGCCAACAGCGGCGAGGCGGTTTTCACCAATTCTGCCTTGCCTTCCTGCGTATTCAGGTTGAGGCCGTCTGAAAGGTGTTGCCAAAAATATTCCGACAAAGGCTTGCTTTGATTGAGCAGGGCATCTTCAAATTGGGTTTTGCCAAACGCGCGGATGTAGCTGTCGGGGTCGTGTTCTTCGGGCAGAAACAGAAAATGCAGCGATTTATCGTCTTTTAATTGTGGCAGGGCATTTTCCAGCGCGCGCCACGCGGCTTTTTTACCGGCGGCATCGCCGTCGAAGCAGAAATAAATGCTGTCGGCCTGCCGCATCAAGATTTTCACATGGTCGGCCGTGGTGGAGGTGCCGAGCGATGCTACGCCGTAGCCGATGCCGAATTGCGCCAAAGCGACCACGTCCATATAGCCTTCGACGACTAAGATTCGACCGGCTTCTTTAATCGCCGCACGGCCTTCGTATAAACCATAAAGGTTGCGGCCTTTGTCAAACAAAGGCGTATCGGGCGAGTTGAGGTATTTCGGTTTGGAATCGTCCAACACGCGCCCACCGAAGCCGATAACCTGACCGCGTTGGTCGCGAATCGGAAACATAATGCGGTGGCGGAAACGGTCGTAATGCTTGCCTTCGTTGTCGATGACCATGCCGCTGTCGACCAAAGCGGTATTGGGGTAGGGCTGGAACACTTGCGCCAATGGCTGCCAACCGTCGGGCGCGTAGCCTAAGCCGTAGTGGGCGATGATTTCTGCACTCAAGCCGCGTCCGGCCAAATAATCCTGCGCCGGTTTTTGAAATTTAAGCTGTTGCGCATAAAACGAAGCGGCGGAAGCGGTGGTTTCTTCTAGGGTTTGCTGCTTTTTCTTGCGCTCGGCACGCACTTCGGGATTGTCGTTTTGCCCGCGCACTTTCGGCACGGTCATGCCCACACGGTCGGCCAGATACTGCACTGCTTCGGTAAACGACAAACCCTGATATTCCATGATAAAACCGATGGCCGAACCGTGCGCCCCGCAACCGAAACAGTGGTAAAACTGCTTGCTCGGGCTCACCGAAAACGACGGCGATTTTTCTTTGTGAAACGGACAACACGCCATATAGTTGGCGCCGCCTTTTTTCAGCGGTACCTGTTCGTCGATAATATCTACGATATCGACTTTGGCGAGAAGTTCGTCTATGAAATCGGAAGGAATCATGGATTAGGGCGATTCATGCGTTTAATAACAGGGAGATAGGCCGTCTGAAAAAATTCAGACGGCCTTTGGTCTTTATTCAGCGGTTAGGGCGGCTTTTAGGATTTTATTGACTTCGCCCATATCGGCTTTACCGGCAAGCTGGGTTTTCAATACGCTCATCACTTTGCCCATATCAGCCATGCCGGTGGCGCCGGTCATGGTAATGACGGTATCGACGGCAGTTTTGATTTCTTCTTCGCTCATCATTTGCGGCAGATAGCGGTTGAGTACTTCGATTTCGTCGATTTCTTTTTGTGCCAAATCGTAGCGGTCGGCTTCGGCGTAGATTTTGGCGCTGTCTTTACGCTGTTTGACCATTTTGGTCAGAATGGCGATGACTTTTTCATCATCGGCTTCGACGCGTTCATCGACTTCGTATTGTTTGACAGCGGCATTAATCAGGCGGATGGTGCTTAAAGACAATTGGTCTTTGGCTTTCATCGCGGTTTTCATGTCTTCGGTAAGCTGGGTTTTCAGGCTCATGATGGACTCCGTGGGGTTGCAGACGACCTAGGTAATGACAGCATTATAATGAATTTATAAAGGCAAAAACACCGTAGGGCATTCGGCCTTACGGTGTGTCTTGCTCAATACAGGATTGCGCCCGTATTAGTACATTTTAGGAGGCAGTTGTTGGCTGCGCAGGCGTTTTTGCAAGCGTTTGGCAGCAGCTGCTTTTTTGCGTTTGCGTTCGGTAGTTGGTTTTTCGTAAGCTTCACGGGCACGCAGTTCAGTCAACAGACCGGTTTTTTCTACGGCGCGTTTGAAACGACGCATGGCAACTTCAAATGGTTCATTCTCTTTTACACGGATTGCAGGCATTTTATTTCCTTCAAAATTCTTTAAGTTTATGGCAGTCTGAAAAGATTTGATTTGGGTTCAGACGGCCTTATCAATAGGGTTTTGTTTGTATCGCTGGTGCTTAAAACAAGCTGGCGGGATACGCGCCGTGATGTGAACATCACCTCCTAACAAGTCGGCTTGGTGCCGGATAGGGGTCTTTTCTCTGGGTAAAAGACCGGAAACAATTTTGCGATTATCTTATAAATTGCTTTTATGTGTCAAGTTTGGTGCAGGCGTTTTAATGGGGATTGTGTCATTTTGGAATGGATAATATTGGATATATTTGAAAAAGGCCGTCTGAAAATTTTCAGACGGCCTTACATTCGCCTAACAAGTGCAATTCCCAATAACAGAAAAGGCCAGTATGCGGTAGTATACTGCCTTTCCTGACAAGAAAGATTGCAATATGGCCTACACACAACTGACCTCACACCAAAGATACTACATTTCCAGACATTACCGCAACCTACCCCTAAACCAAATCGCACAGAACATCGGTTGTCATCCCACCACCGTCTGCCGGGAAATCAGACGGCATTCCGTCAACGGAACCTACTGTTACCGAAAAGCACAACAGCAAAGCGAAGTTAAAAAGAAAAACAAAAAGCCAACCAAACTGACTACTGCCGTCAAACAGACTGTTAACAAACTGATTACCCAAAAATACAGCCCCGAACAAGTCTGCGGCTACCTGCTGAAACATCAACACATCAAACTGCACCACAGCACCCTTTACCGCTATCTCGCCAAAGACCGTCAAAACGGCGACGACCTGTACACCCATCTGCGTATCGTTTCCAAACCCTACCGCAGAAAATACGGCAGCGGTGCATGGACAAAAGGCAGCGTACCGGACAGAACCGACATTGAACACAGACCTGCCATTGTCGATCAAAAAGAGCGGGTCGGCGATTTCGAGATGGACACCATTGTCGGTAAAGATCAAAAAAGCGGACTGGTGGTTGCTATTGAAAGAAAAACCAAATTTGTCGTTATCCGCAAAATCAGCAATTTCAAAGCAGAAGATGTAGCCCGGGTAGTGATTCGGGCATTGAAGCCGTTTAAAGATATCATTCAAACGATTACTTTGGATAACGGTAAAGAGTTTTACCGACATAAAACCTTTGCCAAAGCCCTGGGTGCGGAAACTTACTTCTGCCGTCCATACCATTCTTGGGAAAAAGGCTTGGTGGAGAATACCAACGGGCTGATCAGACAATACTTCCCAAAGGGGACGGATTTTAGGAAACTGGGTGCTAAAAAGATTAAAGCGGTTGAGGAGGCCCTTAACCGCCGACCGAGAAAGACATTGGACTATGAGACACCGGGTGATCTGTTTTCAGCAGCCCTTGCCAATGGCATTTGAGCGTTGCACTTGAAATGCGAATGTAAGGGCCTAAAGATGCCTTCAAACGTTTAGCCACGAATCACTTTACGCACATGCGGAATGGCGTGTAGCTTGTGGATGATTTGGTTGACCTGAGCCAAATCTTTGGCCTTGATGATGAAGCCAAATTCGACAAAGCCTTCGCTGCCGGCTCGGTTGGACGACGGGGTGTTGACCGATTCGATGTCGGCACCAGAGCTGGAAATGGCTTGCGCCATTTGCGCTAACAGGCCGTGGGTGTCTTCCGATTGGATGTTGAGGCTGAGACGGTAGCTTTGATTGTTGAGACTGTCCCAATCGGCATCGAGTTGCTGCTCGGGGTCGGATTTGAGCAACACGCTACAGGTGTCGCGGTGGATAATCATGCCTTTGCCTTGCACCAATAGGGCGCGGACGGCATCGCCTGCGACAGGATGGCAGCATTCAGCCAAATGCACGCGACCGGTTTCTTGGCCATTGACTTTGATCGGGCTGAGTTTGACTTCGCTGCCGAAGTGTTGGCCGGCGAGCTCGGCAATGTGCATGGCCACAGAAACAGGCTGGGTATTGCCCATGCCGACGTTGTATAACACTTCTTCAAACGAGGTTTTTTTGTCGCTCAAATCGTTTAAATATTTTTCTTTGAGGTCGTCTGAAATCAATACATCTTTCGGCAACAGGCTCGACAGGGCTTTTTGCAGCAGGTTTTCACCTAATACAATCGCATCATGGCGATTCATGGTTTTAATGTATTGGCGGATGGCGCTGCGGGCGCGGCTGGACATGGCGAAATTGAGCCATGCCGGATTCGGTTTGGCATGTTCGGACGTGATGATTTCGACCGAATCACCGGTTTTCAGCTTGGTGCGCAAAGGCATCATGGTGTTGTTGATGCGCGCGGCCACGGTTTTGTGACCGATGTCGGTGTGCACGGCATAAGCGAAGTCAATCGGGGTTGAACCTTTCGGCAGGGTCAGGATTCTGCCTTTCGGGGTCAGGATATAGACTTCGTTCGGGAATAGGTCAACTTTGACGTGTTCCAAAAATTCAATCGCATTGGCGCTGCTGGCCTGTAAATCGAGAATGCTTTTCAGCCATTGATTGGTGTGCAACATGGCTTGGTCGATGGTGTTTTCGCCCGATTTGTAGATCCAGTGGCCGGCCACGCCGCCTTCGGCGACGGCATCCATTTCGTGGGTGCGGATTTGCACTTCAATCGGCAAGCCGTAAGGGCCGACCAGCGTGGTGTGCAGGCTTTGATAGCCATTGCTTTTTGGGATGGCGATGTAGTCTTTGAAACGGCCGGGTTTGGGTTTGTAGAGATTGTGCAACGCACCCAATGCAGCGTAACAAGCCGGTACGCTGTTGACGATGACGCGGAAGGCGTAAATGTCCATCACATCGGCAAAGCGAAGTTTCTTTTGCAGCATTTTTTGGTGAATGCTGTAAAGGTTTTTCTCGCGGCCTTTGATTTTGGCTTCAATGTTGGCATCAACCAAGCGGTGGCCGAATGCGCGCAATACTTTACCGACTACATCACGGCGGTTTTTACGGCTGTTGTCCATCGCTTTTTGCAGCGTTTCATAGCGCTTTGGATGCAGGTTTTGGAACGATAAATCTTGCAATTCCTGATAGGCATTGTTTAAGCCGATGCGGTTGGCGATTTGGGCGTAGATGTCGAGCGTTTCTCTGGCGATGCGGCGGCGTTTTTCTGGGCGCATCGAGCCGAGTGTGCGCATATTGTGCAGGCGGTCGGAAAGCTTGATGATGATGACGCGCACGTCTTTGGTCATGGCGAGAATCAGCTTGCGGAAGCTCTCGGCCTGATGTTCTTCATGGTCTTCGAATTTGAGTTTTTCCAGCTTGGATAAGCCATCTACCATTTCGGCGATGGTGTCGCCGAATTCCGCTGCCATTTCGACTTTGGATACGCCGGTATCTTCCAAAACATCGTGCATCACACCGGCACACAAGCCTTGCACGTCCATGTGCCAAACGGCCAATTGGGTGGCCACGGCAATCGGATGGGTGATGTAAGGTTCGCCGCTTTTGCGGGTTTGGCCGTCGTGGGCGTGAAAAGCGTAGGCTACGGCTTTTTCGAGCTGTGCCTGTTCTTTTTTGCTGAGATAAGATGCCGTTTTAAAGAGTAAGTCTCGGGCTTCGGCTGTCAGCGCATCGTAGGGAGCGGTAGGTAGGGGTGCGGGCATGTTCAGACGGCCTCTCTCGGGTTGGATAACTAGATGGTGGGGACGTTATCAGTTGATTCAAGAAGCGGTAAATATTATCGGCAGGCAGATGCGCAATCAAACGCATGGCTTGCCATATTGTTATGTCAAAGTTAAGTGGGCAAACAACCGCGCATAAGGGCGCGGTTGAATGGTTGCATAAGCCTTAGCGGCAGCGCATGTATTATTTATTGCGAGACAGCAATTCAACGCCGATTTGGCCGGCGGCTACTTCGCGCAATGCGGTCACAGTCGGTTTGTTGTTGCGGATGTCGTCAACCAAAGGTTGGTTGCCGTTTTCCAATTGGCGCGCGCGGCGGGCGGCAACTAAGGTCAAATCGAAGTGGTTAGGGATTTTTGGGGTGCAGTCTTCGGTGGTGATACGAGCCATATTGCTTGCTTTCTTTCAAAAAAATAAATCGGATAGCGTATTTTCGCTGTTTTTTAAGAATTTTCCAACAGATTTGTGAGAAAACCTTGCTGGGCAGATTTTTTCAGACGGCCTGACTTAATAATATGCAGTAAATCGGCTTCGGCAACATCTAGGTCTTCATTGACGACAATATAATCAAAATCAGAGGCTTGTTCGATTTCATGGCGCGCTTCGGCCAAGCGGGTGGCGATGACTTCTTCGCTGTCGGTAGCGCGGCCTTTCAGACGGCCTGCCAAGATGTCAAACGACGGTGGCAGGATAAAAATACCGATAGATTCCGGCAGCGCACGGCGCACTTGTTCGGCTCCTTGCACATCGATTTCCAAAATCACATCAAAGCCTTGCTCGCTCAATTGGTTGACCGCAGCGATGCTGGTGCCGTAGTAATTGCCGAACACATTGGCGTGTTCCAAAAAGGCTTTTTGTGCGATTAAAGATTCAAATTCTTCTTTGGGAACAAAATGATAATGCACGCCATGCTGCTCGCCTTCGCGTGGCTGGCGGGTGGTGTGGGAAACCGATACGCGTAAATCGCTGTTGTTTTTCAACAGGCGTGAAACCAAGGTAGTTTTGCCGGTGCCTGAAGCGGCAGAGATGATGAAAATATTGCCTTTTTTATTGTGTTGCATGATGTTTTGCCATGGGATATTTTCAAGAAATTATAACACAATGCCTGCCGGATTTGGTTGTTCAGACGGTCTCAACATCGACAGCATAAATTTGTTACAATATGATGTTAAAAATATTCAATCTTGGAAGATTAAGCATGTTGATTCATCCTGACGTGATGGGCGTTGATGCCTTGGCGGAAAAAATCCGCAAAATTGAAAACTGGCCACAAAAAGGCATTTTATTTCATGATATTACGCCGGTTTTGCAAAGTGCGGAGTATTTCCGTTTGCTGGTGGATTTGTTGGTTTACCGCTATATGGGGAATAAAATCGACGTAGTGGCCGGCTTGGATGCACGCGGTTTCATCATCGGTGCGGCTTTGGCCTATCAATTGAATGTGGGTTTTGTGCCGATTCGCAAAAAAGGCAAATTACCGTTTGATACCGTATCGCAAAGCTATGCCTTGGAATACGGCGAAGCCACGGTGGAAATTCACACTGATGCGATTAAATCCGGCGCACGCGTGTTGCTGGTGGATGATTTGGTGGCAACCGGTGGCACCATGTTGGCGGGTGTGGAATTGATTCGCAAGCTTGGCGGCGAGGTGATTGAAGCGGCGGCGATTTTGGAATTTACCGATTTAACCGGCGGTAAGAAAATCCGCGATGCCGGTGTGCCGCTGTTTACATTGTGTCAAAACGAAGGCTGCATGTAATCGATATCAACCAGCAAAAGGCCGTCTGAAAAAGCGTATGGCTGTTCAGACGGCCTTGCTATTGTGGTATTCAGGCCGGCAAAAAATGTAAATATCAGTTTGCAATTCGGATATTTGGCATAAATCATTTAGAATGCTGCAACCATATCGATAATAAATCATATATTAGGACCTGATGAAGAAGGACGACAACATGAATTTGCAACGCACCTTTACCCTGTCGCTGAGCGTAATGGCATTGGCTGTGTTGGCTGCCTGCGCTTCGCAAAGCAGTAAACCGACTGTGACCCGCGAATCACGTGTCGAAAGCCAATCGCCGGCATCGATTCCGTCACGCCGTGCCGACAGCCAATCGAAAATTTTATCCGATTTCAGCCAATATGAAAGCTCATTGAACGCCGCCAAGCGCGGTGATGATGCTTGGGCGCAGCAATATTTGGCGCAAGCAGGTAACAGCGCCATGGCGGAAACCGTGCGCAATGAGTGGCTGAAAAGTTTGGGTTCACGCGGCCAATGGTCGGTGTTTCAACAAGAATACAAAAAATTAGAAGCGGCCGGTCGTGCGCAAGAAGTGGAATGTTATGCCGATTTGAGCAGCGGCAATTATGCCAAAGCCGCTGATTTGGTGCGTGAAACCGCACGTTTGCCACAAGGCTGTACCCGTTTGGTCGAAGCAGCGGCGGCTTCAGGCCGTCTGAAAGTCGATGATGCATGGCGTCGTGTCCGCGGCTTGTTGAGCAACAATCAAATCACCGATGCGCGTAATTTGGCTGCATCATTGGGCAGCCCGTTTGATACGGGTGCGCAAGGTTCGCAAGAATACCGTTTGCTGTCGGTAATCGGAAAAGAAGCGCGTAAATCGCCTTCTGCTGCTGCCAGCTTATCGGCCATGGAAGGCAGCTTGAGCCGCGCGCAAAGCAGCTTTGCTTGGGGCGTGTTGGGGCAACATCAGGCTTACAGCCAAAATATGTCAACCGCTTTGAGCTACTACGGCCGCGTTGCTGACCGCAAACAATTGACCGATGAACAATTGGAATGGTATGCCCGCGCCGCATTGCGTTTGCAGCGTTGGAGCGAATTGGCGAGCGTGATTCAAGACATGCCGACCAAGCTGCAGCAATCGCCGACTTGGCAATATTGGTTGGCACGCAGCTATGCCGCACAAGGCAACAGCTCACGCGCCAAATCATTGTATGAACAAGCCGCTGCTTCCGGCCGCAATTTCTACGCCGTGTTGGCAACCGAAGAACTCGGCCGCCGCATCAACACCAAAAACAATGTCGGTAATGCCAGCCGCAGCGATGTCAGCCGTATGGCGAAAGACGGTGCCATCAACCGTGCTTTGACTTTGTTTAAAACCAGCCAAGCCAACGGCGACAGCAAAATGCGCCGTCAGGCACAGGCGGAATGGCGCTATGCCACACGCGGTTTCAACGAAGACAATCTGCTTACCGCCGCCCAAGTGGCTTATGACAACCAGTTTTACGACATGGCCATCAACACCGCCGACCGCACCGATAATAAGCTGAATTACAATTTGCGCTATTTGTCGCCATTTAAAGATACCACCGTGCGTTACGCCAACCAAGTGGGCGTTGATCCGGCTTGGGTGTATGGCTTGATCCGCCAAGAAAGTCGTTTTGTAATGGGCGCGCAATCGCATGTCGGTGCACAAGGTTTGATGCAGGTAATGCCGGCCACCGCCCGCGAAATCGCCGGTAAAATCGGCATGAGCAGCAGCGAACTCTACACCATGGACGGCAACATCCGCATGGGTACATGGTATATGGCCGATGCCCGTCGCCGTTTGCAGAATAACGAAGTATTGGCAACCGCCGGTTACAACGCCGGCCCGAGCCGCGCACGCAGATGGCAGGCTTCAACGCCATTGGAAGGCGCGATTTACGCCGAAACCATTCCGTTTACCGAAACGCGCGATTATGTGAAAAAAGTGATGACCAATGCGACTTACTATGCGTCATTGTTTAATGAGCCGCAAACTTCACTGAAACGCCGTATGGGCACGATTCCTGCACGTTATTAATGCTGTAGATTCAGTATGAACAAAGGCCGTCTGAAACATTCAGACGGCCTTTGTGTTATTTATCGGCTTCGGAAATTAAATTATGTTGTATGGCATAAACAGCGGCTTGCACGCGGCTGCTCAAATTGAGTTTTTTCAAGATGCTTTGTACATAAGCTTTAATAGTCGATTCGGCCAAATTTAACTGTCTGGCAATGACTTTATTACTGTGGCCGATGGCGAGATATTTTAGGGTTTCCAATTCGCGCGGGGTCAATGATTTAAGTGCATTGGGCGTGTTTTCCTGCGCCGGATTGATGAGTGACTGCACCAAATGTGCGGTCATTTCAGGGGAAAACACGCTGTCGCCGTTGGCGGCTTTGACGATGGCGTTGATGAGAAAATCAGCATCGATGTTTTTCAGCAAAAAGCCTTGTGCGCCCAGTTTCATACATTCGATTAAATCATCGCTGTCTTCCGATACAGTAAGCATTACCACCTTTTGCGACGGATTGCTGCTGAGAATCTGGCCGAGCGCTTCGCGGCCGTTCATCACCGGCATATCTAAATCTAACAACACCACATCGGGGTGAACTTGTTCAACCAGTTTTACGCCGCTCAAACCATCTTCGGCTTCACCGATTATTTCAAAATCCGCTTCGCCCAACACGGATTTGATGCCGCGTCGAAACAGCGTGTGATCGTCAATCAAAACAATGCTTGTACTCATTCTAAAATTCTTTCTTTTTTTGGTAGTAGCAGTGAAATTTTTGTATGGCCGGGTTGAGAGCTTACATTTAAATCGGCGTGAATGCGTTGCGCGCGCTCAAACATAATATTCAGCCCGACGTGGCCGTTTTCGGCAAAATCATTTAAATCGGCGGTATCAAAACCACAGCCGTTGTCTTCAATTTTCATTTCAAAATCGTCTTGATTATGAAACGAAACGTGTACCCGCGTTGCCTGTGCATGTTTACGGATATTCGACAGGCTTTCTTGCAAAATGAAGATAAACTGCAATTGCTGCTCGGAGGTCAACAGCGGGCCGTTGTCCTGCCAGTCGGTAACGGTGTCTATTTGTGTTTGCTGTCGGAAGCGGGCAATCAAACGTTCAACCGCATCGTTGAATTCATTATGGGTGATCTTGGTGCGGAAGTTTAATAATAATTCGCGCACATCCTCATAGCATTCCTGCACGCCTTCTTTGATGAATTGCAGTTTTTCATTGACCTTGGCATCTTGGTTTAAACCAGATTTTTCCAAAGCTTTGTCGAGCATTTGGATTTGCAGGTTTAAAAAGGTCAGGGTTTGGGCGATGCTGTCGTGCAGCCCTTGTGCAATCAGATTGCGCTCTTGCAAGACGGCCAATTGGCGGTTTTCAATGCCCAAGCGTAAATTGCTCACGGTGATGCCCAATTGTTGGCACAGCGATTCGAGCAAATGATCGTCGCCGTTGTCTGCGCCGGCATGATTGAAATACAGCGTCATCATGCCCAAATCCACACCGTTGCTGCTGATTTTGAACACGCGCAAAAAGTGAAAACCCGATTGGCTGCACAAGGGCTCGGTCAATTGGTGGTTTTTAGGCGGTGTTTTGTAGAAGTTGACGGTTTGGTGGCCGGGTTGGTTGACCGCTTCGCCGCAGGTGCATTCTTCCAATTTGCGGCAGGCTTCGGCGGTTTGCAGGTTTTCGGGCAAGCCGGAATGCGCAATCAAATCCATGCGTTTGCGTTGGAAATCAATTAAGCGGATGCTGCCTGCTTGAGCCGGAACCATGTCCATAATTTTATTGAGAAACCCTTCAGCAGCTTCGGCCACGGTGGGGGCTTGGCTCAATAAATGGCTGAAATAATAGAGCGTTTCCAGCGTATGGTTTTTCTGGGCTAAATCATGGGTTTTATCGGCGACCTGCTGCTCTAAGTTTTGGTATAGGTTGTGTAGGCGAGTACTCATTTGGTTGAAGCCGTGATCGACTTCGGCAAATTCAGTCACGTTTTCAATTGGCACTTGTTTGCCGAATTGGCCGTCGTGAATGGCAGTTACGCCATTTTGCAGGTGGGTCAGCGGCAGGATAATCCAGCGATACAGCAGCAAAACCATAATGATTGAGCTGATGCAGACCATGCCAAGCAGCATTAATTGGAAAATGCGTAATTTATTGATGTATTGGTTGTTGACGATTTCAATCGATTTAGCCAGCGTATCGATGGATTGGATAAACGGCGGGATTTTACTGCGATCGAAAGCCAAGCGCTCGGCCGAAATGGTTTGAAACCACGGTTTGATGTCGTGAATCCAAGTGTGTTTTAAAGTGGCCAGATTGGCTTGCACATCTTCATCATCAGGCAAGAACAGTGGACGCTCAGGCACGCCGTTGCTTAAATCAGCAAGGGTTTGGTCGAAGTCTTCAATGTAATGGTTGATTTCCGATTGCGGCGCATGGCTGTTGAGTAGCAAGCTCAAACGGTAGGTTTGCATGCGTAGGCTGCCGGTGTCGTTGATGGCGGCGGCTCCGCCTTCCAAGCGCCAAGATAAAATCAGTGTCAAAACAATTGAAGCTGCGGCGGCAATCAGCCACAGCAGCGTTAACAGTTTCAAGCGGGTGGAAAGGCGTTGGGGCAGCATATTAATACTCAAATCACAAACTTTTTAACATCTTAATCTAACTATATTAACAGGTTCAGACGGCCTTGCATAAGGCCGTCTGAAAACCATGATTAGGCTAACATTTCACTTCCGCTTGCGCGCGGGTGTAATACCACCAATTCAACAACAGGCAGATGACGTAAAACGCGATAAAGCCATATAAAGCCATGTTGACGCTGCCGGTCAGCGCGATGGATGTGCCGTAACTTTTGGGGATGAAAAAGCCGCCGTAGGCCGCAAACGCACCGGTAAAACCGGCCACCGCCGCGCCTTCTTTGCCCGCGTTGATTAAGGCTTGCTCGCGGCTGATGACGCCTTGTTCGGCCAAACGCTGCTGCTGAATCAGGAAGATAATCGGAATCTGCATGAAGGTCGAACCGTTGCCGATGCCGGTGAGCGCAAATAGGGCGATAAAGCAGGCGAAGAAGCCCCAGAAATGACCGCCGTGGCCGTCTGAAGGCAGGAAAAACAGCACGCCGAACACAGCGATAATCATGCCGACAAACACCCATTGCGTGATTTTTGCGCCGCTCTGGATTTTATCCGACAACCAGCCGCCGAAAGGGCGCACCAGCGCACCGACCAAAGGGCCGATAAAGGCATATTTCACCGGATCAACACCGGTAAACTGGCTTTTGGTCAACAGCGGGAAACCGGCGGCAAAGCCCAAGAATGAGCCGAAGGTACCCAAATAAATGATGCACATAATCCAGTTGTGTTTGCGCTTGAAAATCACCGCCTGATCTTTGAAGCTGGCTTTGGCGCTGGCCAAATCGTTCATGCCGAACCACGCCACGACGGTTGACAGGATGATAAACGGTACCCACACAAAGCCCGCGTTTTGCAGCCAGATTTGTTTGGCGACGCCGTCTTTGACCCAAGTTTGCGGTTCGCCGCCCAAGCTGCCGAACAAAGCGGCGGTAATCACCAGCGGTACCAGAAACTGCGCCACCGATACGCCCAAGTTGCCCAAACCTGCGTTCAAGCCCATGGCCGTGCCTTTTTCCGCTTTCGGATAAAAGAAACTGATGTTGGCCATGCTGGATGAGAAATTGCCGCCGCCAAAGCCGCACAGCAAAGCCAGAATCAGCATGGTGGTGTAGCTGGTGTCGGGGTTTTGCACCGCCAAACCCAAACCGACGGCGGGTAAGAGCAGGCTGGCGGTGGAAATCGCCGTCCAACGGCGGCCACCGAAAATCGGCACCAAAAACGAATAAAAAATACGCAAGGTCGCGCCCGACAATGCCGGCATCGCCGCCAGCCAGAAGAGTTGGTTTTCATTGTATTGGAAACCGATAGACGGCAGATTAATCACCGCCACGCTCCACACCTGCCAAATGGCAAACGCCAGCATCAGCGCGGGAATGGAAATCCACAAATTGCGGGAAGCGGTTTTCTTGCCGCCGTTTTGCCAGAAATCGGAATCTTCCGGCCGCCAGTCTTGAATCAAACGCGACATCGCGTTACTCCTTATGGTGTTTTGACAAAGGCCGTCTGAAAGAGAAGATTATCGTTCAGACGGCCTTAAAAGTTTATTCTTGGCGTTTGCCTTTGAACGAGAAGTGCATCCAAATCAGTGAGATACACACCGTGCCGTACAACAGCATAAACGCAGTCGAGCGGATGCCGGTGAAGTCCAAAAGCGCGCCGAACATAATCGGCAATAAAAAGCCGCCCATGCCACCGGCCAAGCCGACCGCGCCGGAAACCGCACCGATGTTGTCGGGGTAGTCATTGGCTACGAATTTAAATACCGAAGCTTTACCCACCGCCATCGCAATACCGGCGGCAAACATCAGCAGGGTAAACACGGTCACGTTCAAGCCGATGCTCATGCTCATTGGGCCTTTGGCCGTCTGAATCACCATTTCGGTTTGCGGGTAAGACAAGATAAAGAAACACACCCACAATACCCACATCACGCCCCAAGTGACTTTATACGCGCCGTATTTGTCGGAAAGGTAGCCGCCCAGCGCGCGCAACACGCCGCCCGGCAGCGAGAAACAGGCTGCTAAAAATGCGGCTGTCTGGATGCTCAGGCCGTATTCATCAATGTAGTATTTGGTCATCCACAACGACAAACCGACATAACCGCCGAACACCACCGAATAATATTGGCTGTAACGCAACACGCCTGGGTCTTTCAACAGCAGTAATTGCTGTTTCAGACTGGTGTTGGAAGGCACCAAGTGTTTTGGGTCGTGGTAGCTGGTGAACCAAAACAAAATCGCTGTGCCCAGCATCACCGCTGCGTAAACGGTCGGTACAAAATGCCAAGTGCCGTAAGCAATCAGGGCCGGGGCGAGGAATTTGTTGACCGCGGCACCGGCATTACCCGCGCCGAACACGCCCATGGCCAAGCCTTGTTGGTCTTTCGGGAACCAACGTGCGACATAAGGCGTGCCGACTGAAAACGAACCGCCGGCCAAACCCATCATCAGGCCGATAATCAGAAACTGCCAGTAGGCATCGGCGTATTTCATCAGGAAAATCGCCGGCACGCTCAACATCATCAGCACAAACATCACGATGCGGCCGCCGTAACGGTCGGTCCAAATGCCCAGCGGCACACGAATCAGCGAGCCGGACAACACCGGCAGTGCGGCCAAAATGCCGAATTCGGTTTCCGACAAGCCCAGCTCGTTTTTCACCGGAATACCAACCACCGCCATCATCATCCAAATCATGAAGCAGACGGTGAATGCGAAGGTGCTGGTAATCAGCACGGAATAGCGTTTATACGTTTCGGAGGCCATTGTCCCCCTGCCTTTCTTAATGGTTTGATACGAATTCAGATTCAGCTTTCAGACAGCCTTGAATTGATGTGATGCAAAGGCCGTCTGAAAAACCGGATTTAACGGCGGCGCACCAACTGCCATGCGCGTCCGACATAAGCCACGCTGGCAAAACCGCTCCAAACGTGCACCATGCGGGTGAACGGGAAGATAAAGAAGAAAGTCATGCCCATGAAAATATGCAGCTTGAAGAGGAAATTCACGTCTGCCAGATAGCTAGCTGCACCGCCGCGGAAGGTGACGATGTACTGCGCCCAGTGCATGAGTTTCACCATTTCGTGGCCATCGAGATGACCCATGCTGACAAAGATGGTACATAAACCCAATACCAAGGTAATCAACAGCCAAATCAACACCAATTTATCCTGCCAAGAGCTATTGGCATTGATGCGGTCGATTTTGAAACGGCGCAAAATCAACAAAATCAGGCCGACCAGCGCCATCACGCCAAATACGCCGCCCATCACCATCGCAAACACCTGTTTCGCGCCGTGGCTCACGCCGATGGCATCCCAAAACCACAACGGGGTTAATAGGCCGAACAAGTGGCCGAAAAATACGGCTAAAATGCCCACGTGCATCAAAATACTGCCCAAGCGCAATTGGCCGTGAAACAGTAATTGACTCGAATCGCTTTTCCACGAATACTGTTCGCGGTCAAAGCGCACCAAGCTGCCGAAGAAAAACACCGCCAGACAGATATACGGGTAAATGCCGAAGAAAAATTGATTGAAGGTATTCATGATTTATCCTCCTTTAAGGGCGTGCGCCAAGGCTGCCCTTGGGGTAAAACTGTACGGTTTCGATGGTCGGTTTCAGCAAAGGCTCGATGCCTGCCATGTCGGGGCCGAACATTTCCATGGCTTCGTCCATGTCGCGCACCGGCGGCTCGATTAAGGCTTTCGGCTCGACCGGCGTCAGCGCTGCCGCTGCTTGCAATAGTGCGGCATAAGGCGAACCGGCGGTTTCGAGTTTTCCGGCAATGTGTGCAATCACATGCACCGCATCGCCGAGGATTTTTTGCGCTTCACTTTCCGGAATAAACGACAAAAATTCCAACACCGCAGGCAGGTAATCCGGCAATTCTTCATCGCCCAACTCAAAGCCGTGGCGGCGGTATTCTTCGATTAAATCCACCATCGCGCTGCCGCGGTCGCGGTCTTCACCATAGACATGCTCGAACAGATACAGCGCCTGATGGCGGTTGCGGTCAAAATTCAACACATAATATTCCTGCAATTCGCGCAAAGACGTATTGCCCAGATAATCCAAAAAAGCTTGCAAAGCTTCGCGTTTCGGATTTAATTCGGGCCATTCGTTCAAGGCCGTCTGAAACTCGGGCAAGGCATCAATCAATGCTTGCTCGGGGTAACACATCAAGGCCGAAAGCCATTTGTAAACCAAAGGGTTGCTCATCAGTGCACTCCTTCTTCGCGGTTTTTCTCGTTGTCTTTACGCAAACCGTGGAACACGATCGGCGCGGCTTTGCGTTTGCCGAACAGGCTTTCGTTGCTTTCTCCGCCCGAGCAGCCGTTGCCGAAGGTAAAGCCGCAGCCTTTTTCGTTGAAGGTTTCTTCCACCATTTCTTTATGGCTGGTCGGAATCACGAAGCGGTCTTCATAGTTGGCAATCGCCATCACCTGATACATTTCTTCCACTTGGGCAGGGGTCAGGCCGGTGCCGTCTAAGGTTTGCTCCAGCGTTTCGCCGTGCACCACTTGACCGCGTTTGAAACGGCGCATGGCAATCATGCGTTCGAGCGCTTCTTTAATCGGCTCGATTTTGCCCGCGGTGAGCAGGTTGGCTAAATAACGCAGCGGAATACGCATTTCGTCCACGCTCGGAATGATGCCGTTTTCGCCGACCAAGCCGTTTTCGATGGCCGATTGGATCGGAGACAATGGCGGCACATACCAGACCATCGGCAGCGTGCGGTATTCGGGATGTAATGGGAAGGCAATTTTCCATTCCATCGCCATTTTGTATATCGGCGAGCGTTTGGCCGCATCGAGCCAGCTTTGGCTGATGCCTTGTTCCAATGCTTGGCGTTGCACTTCGGGGTCGTTCGGATTCAGGAACACGCCCAGTTGCGATTCATACAAATCCTGCGGGTTTTCCACCGAAGCGGCTTGTTCGATTTTGTCGGCGTCATACAGCAGCACGCCCAAATAGCGGATGCGGCCGACGCAGCTTTCGGAGCAGACGGTCGGTTGGCCGTTTTCGATGCGCGGGTAGCAGAAAGTGCATTTTTCCGCTTTGCCGCTGGTCCAGTTGTAGTAGATTTTTTTGTACGGGCAGCCCGATACGCACATGCGCCAGCCGCGGCATTTGTCTTGGTCGATCAACACGATGCCGTCGTCTTCGCGCTTGTAGATGCTGCCGGACGGGCAAGAAGCGACGCAGGTCGGGTTCAGGCAGTGTTCGCACAGGCGCGGTAGATGCATCATGAAAGTCTGCTCGAATGCGGCGTGCATGTCTTTTTGAATGCCTTCGAATAAAACGTCTTTGGCGCGTTTTTCAAATTCGCCGCCCAAGTCGTCTTCCCAGTTGGGTCCCCATTCGACTTTGTCCATTTTCTTGCCGGTCAGCACCGAAACAGGGCGCGCGGTCGGCGGCGTTTTCATTTTCGGTGCGTTTTGCAGATGCTCGTAGTCGTAGGTAAACGGCTCGTAGTAGTCGTCAATTTGCGGCATGTTCGGGTTGGCAAAAATATTGGCCAAAATTTTCAGCTTGCCGCCTTGTTTCGGTACCAGTTTGCCGTCGGGTTTGCGCACCCATCCGCCGTTCCATTTTTCCTGGTCTTCCCAGTTTTTTGGAAAGCCGATACCGGGCTTGGTTTCTACGTTGTTGAACCATGCGTATTCGACACCATCGCGTGCCGTCCAGACGTTTTTACAGGTTACGGAGCACGTGTGGCAGCCGATACATTTGTCGAGATTCAAAACCATGCCGATTTGCGCTCGGATTTTCATAATGGTGTTCCTTGTGTTTTTGTTTCAGACGGCCTTTTCAGAGGCCGTCTGAAAGATTTTTTATGGGTATGTTCTGCGTGCAGGAAGTGTTCAGACGGCCTTGATGCTTGGTATAAGGCCGTCTGAAACTCAGGCCGGATCGTCCATCCAATCCACTTTGTTCATCTTGCGCACAATCACCCATTCGTCGCGGTTGGAGCCGACGGTGCCGTAGTAGTTGAAACCGTAAGCTTGTTGGGCGTAGCCGCCGATCATGTGGGTCGGTTTCAATATAGTGCGGGTCACGGAATTGTGGATGCCGCCGCGTTTTTTCGACACTTCGCCCGCAGGGGTGTGCACGATTTTTTCCTGCGCGTGGTACATCAGAATCATGGTTTCCGGAATTCGCTGGCTCACCACTACGCGGCAAGCGATGGTGCCGTTGGCGTTGAACACTTCTACCCAGTCGTTATCCACCAAACCGGCGCGTTTGGCATCGATTTCCGATACCCACACATGCGGGCCGCCGCGCGAGAGCGTCAGCATGCGGATGTTTTCCGAATAGGTGGAGTGGATGCCCCATTTTTGGTGCGGCGTCAGGAAATTAAGCGTGATTTCCGGATTGCCGTTGGGGTATTTGCCCAACAGTTTTTGAGTGGTTTTGAAATCCACCGGCGGTTTGTACACACATAAATGCTCGCCGAACGCACGCATCCAATGGTGGTCTTGGTAGAACTGCTGGCGGCCGGTGATGGTGCGCCACGGAATCAGTTCGTGTACATTGGTGTAACCGGCGTTGTAGCAGACTTCTTCGCTTTCCACGCCCGACCAAATCGGCGAAGACACAATTTTGCGCGGCTGCGCCACGATGTCGCGGAAGCGGATTTGCGTGTGTTCGCTGGCGGCAATCAGATGCGTGTGATCGCGGCCGGTCGCTTTACCCAGAGCCTGCCATGCTTTCATCGACACATGACCGTTGGTTTCCGGTGCCAAGGTCAGAATCATTTCGGCGGCATCGATGGCGGTTTCCAATTTCGGCTGGCCTTTGCCCACGCCTTCACTGCGTGTACCGTTGAGTTTGCGCAGGAATTCCACTTCATGGCCGGTTTGCCATGCCAAACCTTTACCGTTGTTGTTGATTTTTTCCAGCAACGGACCAATGGAAGTGAATTTGTCGTACACCGCGCCGTAATCCCGTTCGACCACGGTCATGGCCGGCATGGTTTTGCCCGGAATTGGTTCGCATTCGCCGTGTTTCCAGTCTTTCGGGTCAAAAGGCTGTCCCATTTCTTGAGGGCTGTCGTGCATGAGCGGGGTCAGCACGATGTCTTTGCGCACGCCCAGATAATCTTTGGCGATTTCGCTGAATTTTTTCGCCAAGCCTTTGTAGATTTCCCAGTCGGATTTGCTTTGCCACAAAGGTTGCACCGCTTCGGTCAGCGGGTGGATGAACGGGTGCATGTCGGATGTGTTCAAATCGTCTTTTTCATACCAAGTCGCGGTCGGGAAAATCACGTCGGCGTAGAGGCAAGTGGTGTTCATGCGGAAATCGAGCAGGGTCAGCAAATCGAGTTTGCCTTCCGCCGCCGGACGCACGGTGATTTCAGACGGCGTGATGCAGTCTTCTTCATCACTCAATACCGCGTTTTGCGTGCCGAGCAGGTATTTCAGGAAATATTCATGGCCTTTGCCGGATGACCCCAAAATATTCGAGCGCCACACAAACAGGTTGCGCGGGAAGTTGAGCGGGTTGTCGGGGTCGTTACAAGCCATGTCGATGCTGCCGTCTTTTAAGCCGTTGACCACATAGTCGGCCGGATTTACACCCGCGGCTTCGGCGGCATCCACCACGTCGAGCGGATTTTGCGTCAGTTGCGGCGCAGAAGGCAGCCAGCCCATGCGTTCGGCTTTGGCGTTGTAATCAATCATCGACATATTCGGCATGCTGTCGCTGAAGCCCGGTGCCAGAATTTCGTCCACGCCCAATTTCTCATGACGCCATTGGCTGGTGTGGGCATAGAAGAACGATGTGCCGTTCATTTGGCGTGGCGGACGGTGCCAGTCGAGCGCGAAGGTGAGCGGTGTCCAGCCCGATTGCGGACGCAGCTTTTCTTGGCCGACGTAGTGACACCAGCCGCCGCCAGATTTGCCGATCGAGCCGCACATCATCAGCATGTTGATGATGCCGCGGTAGCTCATGTCCATGTGGTACCAGTGGTTCAGACCCGCGCCGAGAATCACCATCGAACGGCCTTCGGTGTCGTGCGCGTTTTGGGCAAACTCGCGCGCCACTTGAATCACCAGCTTCGGATCGACGCCGGTGTGTTTTTGCTGCCAAGCAGGGGTGTAGGGTTTGTCTTCGCTGTAATCTTTGGCGGCATTCGGGTCGTTCAAGCCGTGATCGACGCCGTAGTTGGCAATCATCAGGTCGAACACGGTCGCCACCAAAGCGCTGCTGCCATCGGCCAATTGAATGCGTTTGGCCGGCACTTTGCGGTAAATCAGCTCGTCGTTGTCGCTGCCGAAATAGGTAAAGCCGACATTGACCACTTCATCGGCACGCTCTTTCAGGCTCAAGGCGGCTTTCACGTCTTGGCCTTGCGCGCGCGTTTCCAGATTCCATTTTTGGCTGCCGTCCCAACGGAAGCCGACCGAGCCGTTCGGTGCCATCAGACCGTCTGAAAGCTCGTCCCAAGCCAAGACTTTCCAATCGGGGTTTTCTTGTTCGCCGAAATTACCGTCAAGGGCGGAAGCACGCAGGAAATATTCCGGCTGGAAGCCTTGGCCGTCTTCTTTCAGGCGCACCAGCATCGGCATGTCGGTCAGGCGGCGGACATAGTCTTGGAAATATTCAGACGGCTTGTCGAGATGGAATTCTTTCAAAATCACATGACCCATCGCCATCGCCAAGGCCGCATCGGTGCCTTGTTTCGGTGCCAGCCAGATGTCGCCGAACTTGGCCATTTCGCCGTAATCGGAAGACACGGCCACGGTTTTGGTGCCTTTGTAGCGGACTTCGGTGTAGAAGTGGGCATCGGGCGTGCGCGTCATCGGCACGTTGGAGCCCCACACCAAAAGATAGTTGGCGTTGTACCAGTCGGCCGATTCGGCCACGTCGGTTTGTTCGCCCCAAGTTTGCGGGCTGGCCGGCGGTAAGTCGCAATACCAGTCGTAGAAAGACAGTGGCACACCGCCGATTAAACCCAGATAACGCGCACCGGCGGCATAGCTCACCATCGACATGGCCGGAATCGGTGAGAAACCGATGACGCGGTCGGGGCCATAATTTTTGATGGTGTAGGCATTGGCTGCTGCCACCAATTCGTAGGCTTCGTCCCAAGTCGAGCGCACGAAACCGCCCAAGCCGCGTTGGGTTTTATAGGCTTTGGCGCGGGCAGGGTCTTCCACAATCGATGCCCATGCTTCCACCGGCGACATGGTTTGACGGGCATCGCGCCACATTTGCGCCAAAACGCCGCGCAACATCGGGTATTTCACGCGTTGGGCGGAATACACGTACCAGCTGTACGATGCGCCGCGCGGGCAGCCGCGCGGTTCGTGGTTGGGCAGGTCGGGGCGGGTGCGCGGATAATCGGTTTGCTGGATTTCCCAAGTGATCAAACCGTTTTTCACGAAAATTTTCCACGAGCATGAACCGGTACAGTTCACGCCGTGGGTGGAACGCACTTCCTTATCGTGCGCCCAGCGGCTGCGGTAGGCGTTTTCCCACTTACGGTCTTCCGTGGTCACGGCGCCGTGGCCGTTGGCAAACGTTTCATGCTTTTGGGTGAAAAATTTCAATCGGTCTAAGAAATGGCTCATGGTCGTGTCCTCACTGGCGATGATTGCCGGATGTTTTATTGTCGATTAACAATATAAATCGTGAGGTGCCAAACCGCCACGCGCTTAAAGCATGAATGGGAGGTATAAAACAGCGGTATCACAAACCGACTTTCGGCGGTATGGCCGTGATTGAAAAAGAGTGCGCCATTTCAAATGAATAGTGGATATGAACCTTGTGCTTAAGGTAGAAAAACGCGCTAAACAGTGAAAAATCAACAAAAGGCCGTCTAAAACCTGTGTTCAGACGGCCTTGCTGTTCAATCTCAAATAAAAATGCCACTACCTACTTTAGTAGGTAGTGGCAAAGAGAAAAAGGGTGATAGTAAAGGCTCCGGGCTTTGGCTTGACCATCAATTGATATGGTTAAATCACACCCAAATCTTTCAAGCCGCGCAATACACCATCTTCATCTACGCTCGGGCAGACATAATCGGCCAATGCTTTTACGCTTTCTTCGCCGTTGTCCATCGCCACGCCAAAGCCGACGGCCTGCATCATTTCCACATCGTTGAAGCTGTCGCCAAAGGCCATTACGTCTTTCATGTCTATGCCGAGTTTCGCAATGGCATGTTCAATGCCACGTGCTTTTGAGCCTTCCTGGCGCAGAATATCCACCGCGTTTTCATGCCAGCGCACGGTTTTGAAACCCATTTGCGCAACGGCGGCATCGATTTCTGAATCGCGTTCCTGTGTGTAAAAAGCCAATAATTGGTACACCGGTTGTTGGCGGTAATAGTGGGCATCCACTTGATACGACGAGATAATTCTCGATAAGGCATCTTTGGCCCATTCGGTTTCTTCGGAAACGGCGATTTCGGCATTGTTTACAAAAGCATAAGCGATGTTTTGTTGCGCTAAAAAGTTGCACACCGCTGCTGCTTCATCGGCTACCATCGGATAATGCTGCAAGGTTTTTCCTTGAAACTCAATATATTGGCCATTGATGGTCACCAGCATATCGATGCCAACTTCTTGAATCAAGGTTTTGACTTTGGCAGGAATGGCCACAGGTGGGCGGCCGGTGGCAATGGCGGTCAAAATGCCGCGCTGTTTCAAGGCAGCCAACGCTTCGCCGACCGACGGGCGCAGGGTGTCGGTGTATTTGCGGTAAATGGTGTCGTCGATGTCGAAAAAAACAATTTTAGGATTTTGCATGGGAAAGGCCGTGGGGGAAATGGTTTCAGACGGCCTATTGTATAACACTCGTTACGTTTGGCGATATGGCTGGGGAAAGATTGATGGGTTTGACAAAGGTCTCAGGCCGTCTGAACAATCAATGTTTTTCAGACGGCCTGTTGGCAAAATCATCATTTAAGGCCGTCTGAAACTTAATTCAGAATTTCAATGGCGGTTTTGCCTTGCTTGAATTTCGCTTTAATAATAGCGGGCAGCGTGTCATCGAAATACCAGCGGCCATCGGGCAGGGCGACGGCATTGGCGGTGCAGCGGAACGCCAGTGTTTCGCCGGATAATTCGTCTGTTTCGCGAATATCGATTTCGTGCGCTCTGCCCCAATCGGCGACTGGTAGCAAGGGAGCGAGCGAGAGGATGCGGCGGTTTTGCTGTTGCACACCGTTTGCATCTTGGCACGAGCCATCACATTGGCCGATGGCTTGAATCGGGCAAGGTTCATTTTTGGCGTTGGTTTCCGGCAGGATATTCAGGGAATCGGGGCAGAGGCCGTATTCCTGCGCCCATGCTGCTAGAGCGCGTTTGGCACCTTTTCTGTGCAGGAAAAAACCATAAGGGCGGTGGGGGTGAATGCCGTTGCTCATTGGCACCAATCGCGCTTGCAACACGCCGTGTTCATCCGGTGAAAATTGCACCGTGGTAAATGTGCGCACGGTTTCAGACGGCCTGAGATTAAATTGCACCATGGCTTGCGCTTTCAACCACAAAGCATGCATAGGTCCGATGGCCGGCATAAAGCGGATAGAAGCGGCGCTTTGTGCAAAGCTCGGAATTTTTTTGCCGTTTAACATGGCCGCTACTTCAAAATAAGCGCGTGTATGCGATTGCACCGCCTGCGCTTGACCGTATTTATCCAGCCACACCAGCACACCTTCGCTGTCGGGCAGGGCGTAGAGCTGTTCGGCCAATATGTTCGGCAGCCAAGTCGGCAGCATTTTCGGATTCAGCAATACGCGGCTGTGGTTGAGCCATTCTTCTTCGCCTTTTTCTTCCAGGCTTTTTTCCAAAAAATCCACCAAAGCCAGAACATCGGTCATGGCGCGGTGACGGTTTTCCACCGAAATACCCATGCGTTCAATGATGCTGTCGAGATTGTGTTTGTGAAATTGCGGATACAGACGGCGCGACAATTGCACCGTACACAAAGCCGGTGCGGCAAAATCAATGCCTATGCGTTGAAATTCATGTCGCAAAAACGTGTAATCAAAGCGGCTGTTGTGCGCCAGCAGCAGCGTACCACGCAGAAGTGGCAGCAAATCGGCAGCAATTTGGCCAAAAAACGGCGCATCTTTGACCAACTCATCGTCAATACCGGTTAAGCGGGCAATAAAATCCGAAATTGGCTGCTGCGGATTGACCAGCCATTCATAACGCTTGGCTTGGCCGTTTTCAAAGCGCAATACCGCTACTTCCGTGACACGGTCTTGATAGAGATTGCCGCCGGTCGTTTCCAAATCCACCACCGCCACCGGCAACCCTATGCGGGAAAAAGCAGCAGCCAACCGCGGCCAACGCGAAGCGTGCGCCATTTTTCTTTTCCTGTAAATTCAACAAACAAACGCGCATTCTACACTTTTTGAGATTTTTTTCCAGTCAAACGCTTGACAGATTTTAAGCGTATCCCTATAATTCAAATCTTTCTTACAGCGCACCCGTAGCTCAGTTGGATAGAGTATCTGGCTACGAACCAGAGGGTCGGGCGTTCGAATCGCTCCGGGTGCGCCAGCTAAGAAAATCCTTTATTCCGCGCCCATCGTCTAGCGGTTAGGACATCGCCCTTTCACGGCGGTAACCGGGGTTCGATTCCCCGTGGGCGTGCCAGATTTTGATTAAAGCCTTGCTGATTTCAGCAAGGCTTTAATTTTTTGTGTTTTTTAAAGCTGTGTGTCTTTTCGTTCAACTCTGTTTCAGATGACATGAAAACCATCTTTACAAGCATACTTGATTTTCATGTCATGCCGTTTACCAATCGAGCAGTTTTAGATAGCTTAGGAACAAATAATTTATATGTAAATTATCTCTTTACTAAAATTGATTAAGTTTTTCGTGTGTAAAGCCTTGGTTTAGAAGCTTGTTTTCATGGTTTTATTTATCTTGTGATGGCCGATTTAATTGAGTTTATGAGCATAAGGTAAGAATGCTTTCATTCAAATCCAATACAAATACAATATTCTCTGCTAAGGTAGCAGCACATTAGTCAGAATCAACTGAATAGGAGTAAACACATGAATGCAAATTTGAAAGGGATCGCTTCGGCAATCGTGGCTACAGTGGCTTTGTCGGCATGTAGCAGTACCGGCAGCACCAAGCCAGCCTCTGCTAAGCAGCCGACTCAAGAGCAAGTGGTAGCGCAACAGCAAGCTGCGAGCGGTCCGCAAACGGTTAAGGTCGATTCTATTGATTCAACCAAAGAAGTGGCCTACAAATGCGGCCCTAAAGGCGAAGAGAAATTGACCGTAATGTATGGTGTGAAAAACAATCAGTTGGTCGCAGCGCAAGTTCGCTTTAAAAACGAGCTAACGCCGAATCTGTTCCGCGTTGTCGGTGCCAATGACCAGAATATTTTCTGGGGTGAGAACGTGGCTTGGTTTGCTGAGAAAGCCACTCCGGCTAACGTAGATAAAGTTGACGGTAATATGCTGACCATCCGTGGTACGACTCAAGTCAACGGTAAAACCGAAGTAGTGGATCAAATCGTGACCCGCGGTTGTTCATTGGATAAAACCGCGACTGCGCGTTTGAAAAAATAATCGTTTGATAAAATGAATATAAAAGGCCGTCTGAAAATTAATTTTTCAGACGGCCTTTTTATCAAGTTTATTTCTTATCCGCTTCAGGCTCGGGAATTTCAAACACCTGACGCAGGTAGGCGAGGAAAGTGTCGTTGGTGGTCATGGTTTTACCCGGTGAGTCGGAAAGCTTGGCAACCGATTGGCCGTTGCACTCGACCAGTTTCAACACGATGTTGAGCGGCGTATGCCCCATATCGTTGGTGAGGTTGGTGCCGATGCCGAAGCTGGTTTTGAAACGGTCTTTGAAATATTGGTGCAATGCCCAAGATTTCTTGATGTCGAGGCCGTCTGAAAAGGTCAGCATTTTGGTGTGGCTGTCGATTTTGAGCTTTTTATAATGCGCATAGGCTTTGTCGCCCCACGCATACGGGTCGCCACTGTCGTGTCGCAGGCCGTCGAACAGCTTGGCAAAGTAAAGGTCAAAATCGCGCAGGAAAGCATCCATGCCAACCACATCGGTCAGTGCAATGCCTAAGTCGCCGCGGTATTCGTGTACCCATGCTTCAAGAGCGGCTTTTTGCGAATTGCGCAAGCGCACATCCAAGGCTTGGAAGGCTTGCAGGAATTCATGCGCCATGGTGCCGATGGGCGTGATGTTGAGTTTTTTCGCCAAGTAAACATTGCTGGTGCCGCGCACGATATGCGGTGCGGCATCGTTTAAGGTGCGCACAACGTGTTCCTGCCACGCAAGATTGTAGCGGCGGCGGGTGCCGAAATCGGAAATCAAAAACGGCGGGTCGGAAGGGTCTTGCTGGGCGGCAATTTGTTTTAGGGCATCGACTTTGGTTTGTAAACGGCGTTCACCTTCGGCCAATACTTCCGGCGTTTCCAAGCGGCGGAAGAAGAGTTCGTTCACAATCGCCAAAATGAAGATTTCAAAGAACATCGCCTGAATCATCGGGCCTTCGATGCGAATGTGCAAGCGGCCTTGTTCGTCGGAATGCACTTTGACAAAGCGGCGTTTCAGTTGAAAAAGCTCGAGATAATCGACAAAGTCGCTTTTGATGAAACGCAGGCGGCGCAGGTAATCCAATTCGTCGTCGGTGAAACGCAGTTGGCACAGGGCATCCAATTCGCGTTCGAATTCTTCCTGAATGTCGGCCAGTGGGTAAACCATTTCTTTGTTGCGGCAACGGAATTCATACAGGCTGTGGGTTTGCGGGAATTGATGCAAAATCACCTGCAACATGGTGAATTTATATAAATCGGTGTCGAGCAGCGATTTGATGATAGGGTCGTGTGAGGTCATAAAGATGTTCTCATTAACGGGCGAATGAAGTATTAAAACATGTTTGGCCACCAAGATGACCGAAAGTTTACAAATTTTTATGGATTTTGGGCATCAAGGCCGTCTGAAAGTGATTCGGGCAGCTCGATTTCCTCGGTTTCGGCCTGTTTCAAATGGATTTCGATTTCGTCAAAGCTGCTTTCCTGCACAATGCGCACCAAGCCTTCTTTGGCCAATTCCAGCAGCGCGATGAAATTCACCACCACATAAGCCGCGCCTTGCTCGGGCTTGAATAAGGTAGAAAAACGGCTGAAACCGTGTTCGTTCAGACGGCGTAAAATCGAGGTCATCTGCGCGCGCACGGAAATGGCTTCGCGCACCACTTCATGACTGCGCGTGTGTTTGGCGCGCGATAAAATACCGAGCCAAGCCTGCGTTAAATCCGCCACGGCGACATCAGGTAGCTTGGTTTCTGCGGCAATTTCCAAAGGCAGATACACCCACGCAAAATCGCGGCCGGCGCGGGGCAGGGCATCCAAGCCTTGTGCGGCGAGTTTCATTTGTTCGTAAGCCAGCAGACGGCGCACCAATTCGGCGCGCGGGTCGACTTCTTCGTCTTCGATTTCTTCGGGGCGCGGCAGCAGCAGACGGGATTTGATTTCAATCAGCATGGCCGCCATCAATAAATATTCTGCTGCCAAATCAAATTGATAAGCTTCCATTTGCGCGATGTAGTGCAGATATTGCTCGGTGATTTTCACCATCGGAATATCGAGCACATCAATATTTTGCTTGCGGATTAAATACAGCAGCAAATCCAGCGGCCCTTGAAAGCTCGACAACACCACTTCCAACGCATCGGGCGGGATAAACAAATCCTGCGGGATGTCGGTAACGGGTTGGCCGAACACATACGCCACCGCGCTTTCAGACGGCCTCATCATCTCGGCAGCGTTCATTTGCCACCTGCAATATGGCCAATCGCCGCTTGCGCACAATACAGGCCGAAGCTGGCGGTGACCAGCATACTCGCGCCATAACCGGCGCACGACAAACCTTGCGGTGCCGCATCCGCAGCGCAGGCGTCACCCGATTGCGGCGGGGTAATGTTTTCGGTGGAATACACACACGGCACGCGCATTTTGTCGGCAGTGTTGCGGCTGAAGCCATAGCGTTTGCGCAAGGTGTAGCGCAAGTTGGCCAGCAAAGGGTCGTGGGTGACTTTGCTTAAATCGGCCGTCTGAATCAAGGCAGGATTTTTTTGGCCACCCGCGCCGCCACTTAAGATAAACGGCTGTTTGTGTTGCACGAAATAAGCCGCCATCGCTGCTTTGACACGCACTTGGTCGATGGCAACGATGACAAAATCAAAGCCGTCTGAAAACAAATCAGGCAGGTTTTCTTCGGTCACAAAATCTTCAATTTCAACCACTTGACAAGCCGGATTGATTTGCAAAATGCGCTCGTGCAAGGCGCTGACTTTGGCCTTGCCGAAGTCGTCGGTCAGGGCATGGAGCTGGCGGTTGACATTGGATTCGGCGACATTGTCCAAATCAATCAAAGTTAAACGACCGATGCCGCTGCGTGCCAATGCTTCTACCGCCCACGAGCCGACCCCGCCGACCCCGACCACGCACACATGCGCCTGATGAAAGCGTTGTAATGCTGAATCGCCATACAATCGGGCAATGCCGCCAAAACGGCGTGATGACAGGGAATCAATCTCGGACATGGTCAACCTTGTGATAAATCAAAAAATAAATGAAAAGGCGGTGGCGTGAAGCAAAAATTCATCGCAAAAAGCCAAAGACGTATTATACTTGAACCATGAAGGCTGTTGTGTAAAGCTGAAAGAACAGTCTATAATCCCATCACTTGAAAATATCGTGCCGCAAAAAGGCATTGGAAGGAGATGACAATGTATAAGCATTTGGTTGTTGCCGTTGATGGTAGTGAAACCTCTTTAAACGCGTTGAAACATGCGGCTGATTTGGCCAGCGTTAACGAAGCCCGCCTGACTTTGGTGCATGTGGCCAATCCGGCGGAATACATGGCTTTGGCTCCTGAGTTTTTGCAACACGAAAGCTACGAAGCTGCTGCTGTGGCGCAGGGTAATGAAGTATTGGAATTTGCTGAAAAATCAGCGCGTGAAGACGGTGTGACCAACATTGTGAAACACTTGCTGGTGGCCAACAAAGGCGCGCGTGAAATGGCACAAGAATTGGTGGACTACGCCGATGCCAACGGCGCTGATTTGCTGGTGTTGGGCACACATGGACGCACCGGTCTCATGCATTTGCTGATGGGCAGCTTCGCCGAAACCGTGATGCGCCAAAGCCACTTGCCATTGTTGGTAATCCGCAGCAAAGCCGAAGAAGAATAATGCTTCTTTAAGCGCAACTGAATACAGGCCGTCTGAAATATTTCAGACGGCCTTTTGTTATGATTTAGGCAATGTGAATATTTGTTTTTCATTATCTTGAAAATATTGGCAAATAATTTCTCAAAATGCCGAAAAAATCCTTATTTTGTCACCAATTGGTTTTATAATCGCTTTTTGAGTTTAGCGTAATCATTCTATTTGAAGGGAAGCAAACATGGCTGTACCGACCATCAGCGAGGTCTGCAATATCCGTTATTGGGGCATTAATTATTATGATGCCGATGACAAGGGAGAGGTGATTGTGCGCCCGAATCCGGCCGAGCCGGAGAAAACCGTGTCGCTGCAAAAGCTGGCCGAGTCGGTGCAGCAAAAGCAGGGTGCACGGTTGCCGATTTTGTTTTGCTTTCCGCAAATTTTGCAACACCGCCTGCGCTCGATTAATCAGGCGTTTCAGACGGCCAGAGCCGGTTTTGGCTATGAAGGCGATTATTGTTTGGTGTATCCGATTAAGGTCAACCAACACCGCCGCGTGATTGAAACGCTGATTCACAGCCGGCAGCCGCATGGTTTGGAAGCAGGCTCGAAAGCGGAACTGATGGCCGTGTTGGCGCACGCCGGCACCACGCAGACGCTGATTGTCTGCAACGGCTATAAAGACCGCGAATACATCCGCTTTGCTTTGATGGGCGAAAAACTCGGCCATCAGGTTTATTTGGTGATTGAGAAAATTTCCGAAATCGAAATGGTGCTGGAAGAAGCGGAAAAACTGGGCGTGAAACCGCGCTTGGGCGTGCGTGCGCGTTTGGCTTCGCAAGGCTCGGGCAAATGGCAGGCTTCGGGCGGCGATAAATCGAAATTTGGCTTGTCGGCTTCGCAAGTGCTGCATTTGGTCGATGTGTTGAAACAGAGCAACCGCTTGGACTGCCTGCAATTGCTGCATTTCCATCTTGGCTCGCAACTGGGCAATATCCGCGACGTGGCCACCGGCGTGCGTGAGTCGGCGCGGTTTTATGTCGAATTGCATAAGCTCGGCGTGAATATCCAATGCTTCGACGTGGGCGGCGGCTTGGGTGTGGATTACGAAGGCAACCGCACGCAATCGGATTGCTCGGTCAATTACAGCCTAACCGAATATGCCGAAACCGTGGTGTGGGGCATCGGCCAAGCCTGTCGCGAACACAATCTGCCACACCCGACCATCATCACCGAAAGCGGTCGCGGCATTACCGCGCACCATGCCGTATTGGTGGCGAATGTGATTGGTGCGGAACGTTACACGCCGCAAGAGTTGAGTGCGCCGTCTGAAGACGATCCGCGTGTGTTACACAGCATGTGGGAAACATGGACGGATATTTTCGCTTCACGCGAAAAGCGTTCACTTAGAAGCTGGATACACGAAAGCCAGTTTGATTTGTCGGACGTGCACAATCAATACAACGTCGGCCTGCTCAGCCTTGAGCAACGCGCGTGGGCAGAGCAGCTTTATTTGAATATCTGTCACGAAGTGGGCGAATTGTTCAACGAAAAACACCGCTCGCACCGCACCATCATTGATGAATTGCAAGAGCGGTTTGCCGATAAATTGTATGTGAATTTTTCGCTGTTCCAATCGCTGCCTGATGTGTGGGGCATTGACCAATTGTTCCCCGTTTGCCCGATTACCGGTTTGAACCAAAAAGTTGCCCGCCGCGCTGTGTTGTTGGACATCACCTGCGATTCAGACGGCACCATCGACCACTACATCGACGGCGACGGCATTGCCACCACCATGCCAATGCCCGATTATCCTGATGACAATCCGCCATTGCTGGGCTTTTTCATGGTCGGCGCGTATCAGGAAATTTTGGGCAATATGCACAACTTGTTCGGCGATACCACCACCATCGACGTGATGGTACACGGTGAAAATCAATTTGACGTGGTCGATTACGACGAAGGCAATACCGTCGCCGATATGCTCGAATATGTGTACCAAGACCCGAAAGAGTTGATGCGCCGTTACCGCGAACAAATCGAACATTCCGATTTACCGGCTTCGCAAGCGATGGCGTTTTTGAAAGAGCTGGAAATCGGGCTGAATGGCTATACTTATTTGGAAGAAGAATGATGTTCAGACGGCCTATTGATAAAAAGGCCGTCTGAAAAAACAGTTATATATTAAAAGGATACAAAATGAACCCATACACCACCCTTGCCGGACAAACCGATAATTCACTGGTTTCCAACAGTTTCGGCTTCCTGCGTCTGCCGCTTGATTTCAACCCTTACGAAGGCGATGCCGAGTGGGTGATTACCGGCATTCCTTACGACATCGCCGTATCCGGCCGTTCCGGTGCACGCTTCGGCCCCGAATCCATCCGTCGGGCTTCGGTGAACCTGACGTGGGAACACAAGCGTTTTCCGTGGACATTCGACGTGCGCGAACGCTTAAACATCGTCGATTGTGGCGACTTGGTTTATTCCTTTGGCGACAGCCGCGATTTTGTCGAAAAACTCGAAGCCCACGCGACACAATTGCTGCAAGCCGGTAAAAAATGCTTGAGTTTGGGCGGCGACCATTTTGTGACCCTGCCCTTATTGCGCGCCCACGCCAAACATTTCGGCAAACTTGCCTTGGTGCATTTCGATGCCCACACCGACACCTACGCCAACGGCAGCGAATTCGATCACGGCACCATGTTTTATACCGCGCCGAAAGAAGGCTTAATCGACCCGTCGCGCTCGGTGCAAATCGGCATCCGCACCGAACACAACAAATCGTTGCCGTTTACCGTTTTGAGCGCACCGCAAGTCAATGACGACAGCGTCGAAACCACCGTGGCCAAAATCAAAGAAACCGTCGGTGATATGCCGGTGTACCTGACTTTCGACATCGACTGCATCGACCCCGCCTTTGCACCCGGCACCGGCACGCCTGTGTGCGGCGGCCTGACCACCGACCGCGTCCTGAAAATCCTGCGCGGCCTGACTGATTTAAACATCGTCGGCATGGATGTGGTCGAAGTTGCCCCGTCTTACGACCAAGCCGACATCACCGCCTTGGCCGGCGCGACCATTGCGCTGGAAATGTTGTATTTGCAAGGGGCAAAAAAAGCTGGTTGATGTAATTTAAATTGTTGGATAATCAGTGTTTGGCTAAATCAATATGCCGTCTGAAACTATTAGGATTGATACGGCATATGCTTTGGTCAACCACTCGAAAAGTTGCGAATAATACTTTCGTGTGAGTCTGAAAATAACTTGCCTCTCCAGCACAGTTAAAAGTCTAGTATCATTAAAAAGCAGCTTTTAAAATAGTGGAATCCATTACCATGAATAGGGTATTTTATGAAAAATAAACTGAGTTTTGTTGTTTTGAGCCTGTTGCTCGTTGCGTGTCAAAAAACGGATATTCAACAGGAAAACGTGAATTTGCAGGAGAAAACAGCGCCGGTATCTGTCGCTGGGCATTCTTCTTCATATTCAACATCTGCTCAAAAAAGATTAAAAGAGCAACTGACGGTTAACCGTGATGCTAACTGTGGCTGCTGCCATCAATGGATAGAACATGCCAAAGCGGATAGCTGGGTGATAAAGGATGTGGTGCTTTCAAGTAATGCCAAAGTGGCTGAAATCAAAGATCAGTATGCGATTGCACCGGAAATGCGCTCATGCCATACCACAGTCAGCAGCTCCGGTTATGTATTTGAAGGGCATGTCCCCATGAAGGCAATGACTGCCTTTTTAGAAAATCCCCCTGAAAATGCGATTGGTCTTGCTGTACCGGGCATGCCCGTAGGCGGCATGGGTATGGAGAATGGGGGGCATTTTATGCCTTATGAAGTTATGCAGCTGAATCATGATGGCACTTATCAGGTTTTTGCTAAAATCGACCAGCCATCCGATCAGTATTAATGATTCCAATAGCCATGATTATATTGGCGATGGCACCAAACAAAGGCCCTTACATTCGCATTTCAACAGCAACCACCAGTCCGCTTTTTTGATCTTTACCGACAATGGTGTCCATCTCGAAATCGCCGACCCGCTCTTTTTGATCGACAATGGCAGGTCTGTGTTCAATGTCGGTTCTGTCCGGTACGCTGCCTTTTGTCCATGCACCGCTGCCGTATTTTCTGCGGTAGGGTTTGGAAACGATACGCAGATGGGTGTACAGGTCGCCGCCGTTTTGACGGTCTTTGGCGAGATAGCGGTAAAGGGTGCTGTGGTGCAGTTTGATGTGTTGATGTTTCAGCAGGTAGCCGCAGACTTGTTCGGGGCTGTATTTTTGGGTAATCAGTTTGTTAACAGTCTGTTTGACGGCAGTAGTCAGTTTGGTTGGCTTTTTGTTTTTCTTTTTAACTTCGCTTTGCTGTTGTGCTTTTCGGTAACAGTAGGTTCCGTTGACGGAATGCCGTCTGATTTCCCGACTGACGGTGGCGGGATGACAACCGATGTTCTGTGCGATTTGGTTTAGGGGTAGGTTGCGGTAATGTCTGGAAATGTAGTATCTTTGGTGTGAGGTCAGTTGTGTGTAGGCCATATTGCAATCTTTCTTGTCAGGAAAGGCAGTATACTACCGCATACTGGCCTTTTCTGTTATTGGAAATTGCACTTGTTAGGCGAATGTAAGGCCGTCTGAAAGACTAGACTTTCAGACGGCCTATTGCAGCTATTCAATATTTAATCAAAACGACTCAATTATTGTGCGGCAGAAGCAGCAGATGCTTCTGAAGCGGCTTCGGCTTCAGCGGCGACAACTTTGGCTTCGTCAGCAGCTTGGCCACCCCATACGGCAGGGTATTTGTAACCAGCAAAGCGTTGTTTGGCGTAAGATTTAAATTCTTCCGAATTGTAGGCGGCTTCTACGTCTTTCAACCATTGAGCGTCTTTGTCGGCGGTTTTCACGGCTGCCCAGTTGACGTAGGCAAAGCTAGGTTCTTGGAACAGGGTTTCGGTCAGTTTCATGCCGCTGCTCATGGCGTAGTTGCCGTTTACCACGGCAAAGTCAACATCGGCGCGGCTGCGCGGCAATTGCGCGGCTTCCAGCTCGACAATTTTGATTTTTTTCAGGTTTTCGGCGATGTCGTTTTTAGAGGCAGTCAATGGGTTGATGCCGTCTTTCAGTTTGACCCAGCCCAATTCGCTCAACATCACCAAAGCACGGGCGAAGTTGGATGGGTCGTTTGGCGCGGAAACGCTGCTGCCTTCTTTCACATCATCCAATGAGGCCAATTTGCCCGGATACAACCCCAATGGCGCGGTCGGCACTTGGAAGGCTTCCACGATGTCTAATTTGTGTTCTTTGCGGAAATCTTCCAAGTATGGTTTGTGTTGGAAGACGTTGATGTCGATTTCACCTTCGGCCAAAGCCAGGTTAGGTCGCACATAATCGGTAAATTCGATTAGTTTCACGGTGTAGCCTTGCTTTTCCAAGGCTGGTTGGATTTGTTCTTTCACCATGTCGCCGAAGTCGCCGACGGTGGTACCGAAGACGATTTCTTTTTTGGCACCGGTGCTGTCGGCAGCCGGTGAGGCGGCAGAAGCGGCCGGAGCGGCTTCTTGTTTTTGCCCGCCGCAAGCGGCCAAAGCCAAGGCCAAAGCGGCGGCTGAGAAGGTTTTCAATACGCTGTTTACGTTCATAACAATACTCCTTAAATGTGTGTGGCAGAAATCATAACATGCCGTCTGAAAAAAGATGAATGATTTTTCAGACGGCCTTTATAAACAATTCTTCTATCGTTTGTCGAGGCGGCGCGAAATCCAGTTGCCCAAGCCCTGCATGGCAATCACCATCAGCACCAAAATCGCCACGATGAAGATAATGACCTCGGTTTGATAGCGGTAATAGCCGTAGCGGATGGCCAGGTCGCCCAAACCGCCGCCGCCGATCATACCGGCCGCCGCGCTGTAAGAGAGCAGACCGATGGCCAATACGGTAATACTGGACACCATGCCGGCGCGCGCTTCATTGAGCAGCACTTTGCGGATGATGGTGAGCGGTGTCGCCCCCATGCTGATCGACGCTTCAATCATACCGCGCGGCACTTCGCGCAGGTTTTGCTCGACCAAGCGGGCAAAATAAAACAGGCCGGAAACGCTCAACACCAGCGATGCGGCGTAAGGGCCGATGGTACTGCCGATGATGGCGCGGGTGGCCGGAATCAGCGCAATCATCAAAATTACAAACGGAAACGCGCGCATTAAATTGACCAAGTTGTCCAACACAAAATTCAGCGGCTTGTTGTAGTGCAATTGGCGGTTGGAAGTGACAAACAGCAACACACCCAATAAAGTGCCGAACACCACGGCAAACAAGGTGGATAAACCGACCATGATAAAGGTTTCGCCCAAGGCTTGGTAAATCTCACCTTTCATGCCACTGATGGTGGCGAGGGCTTTGGAAAAAGTCAAATCCGCCATCTCAATCCTCCCGAATCAGTTCGCGCCCGATTTCCGATTGGGCATGAATTTGGTTGTTGTTCACTTCTACCACTTCCAACAGGCGGCCGTTGTCCAGCAGGGCGGCGCGGTCGCATAAGCGGCGAATCACGCTCATTTCGTGGGTCACGATGACGATGGTCACGTTGAATCGTTTGTTGATGTCTTCCAAGCATTCCAACACGCTGCGGGTAGTGGCAGGGTCGAGTGCGGAAGTCGGTTCGTCGGCCAAAATCACTTGCGGATTGGGTGCCAACGCGCGGGCAATGCCGACACGCTGCTTTTGTCCGCCCGAAAGCTGGGCAGGGAAGTGACCGGCGCGCTCCTGCAAACCGACAATTTCCAAACATTCCGCCACGCGCGCACGGATTTTTTCAGACGACCATCCGGCAATTTCCAACGGAAAAGCCACATTATCCGCCACCGTGCGGTTGCTCAACAGATTAAACTGCTGGAACACCATACCGATATTTTGCCGTGCCTGACGCAACTGCGCGCCATTTAGCGTCATCAAATCCTGATTGCCGACCAAAACACGCCCCGAATCCGGCCGCTCGAGCAGATTAATCAACCGCAATAAGGTCGATTTGCCCGCGCCGGAATAGCCCATCAGGCCGAAAATTTCACCGTCTTTAATTTCCAAACTGGTCGGCTCCACCGCCGTAAACCACGATTTGTCGCGCGTTTGGTAGCGTTTGGAAACCTTGTCTAAAATAATCATAATGTTCTCAAATACAACAAAGCCCGATGTCTGACACAACGGGCTGGTTTTGCAGCGGAAATAAAATATCATCTGCAAACGCTTTAGCTGTTTGTGCCCGCAAGCTGTGTCAAATCGGCATAAAAGTGTGAATGGGGAATAGTAACGAAAACGTGAAATCGTGTCAAGAATCAAGGCCGTCTGAATGTTTGGGGCGGGTTTGTTTTGAAAAATACCGAGTGTTGTGATAGAAAGCCGTCTGAAGTCGGCAGGTAAGTTTTTAGACGGCCTGTTGAGTGTTCTATATCTTATGATTAATCGATAAAAAATGAAAACCATCAAAATTTTAGCAAGCCTAGGCGGGGTAATGGCAGCATTTCCTGTATGGGCGGCAACCTGCACACCAGCGCAATTAGACGAAATTTTAGCGCCGGCAACAGCTCAGCAAAACAGCGTAGAAGTTGCCTGCTCGGCTACCTTGCCGAAAAACCGTACCATTAGCAAGCGTTTGTATTTTACGGGCGCAGCGGCAAGCAATCAGGTGTTTGATTGCAATGGCAATACGATTGCGCCTACCCATATTACGGGCGGAGACAGCATAGTCATTCGCTCGAAAAAGCAGCAAAATCAATGGTTGCGTCCGGAAAACTTAACCATTCGCAGCTGTAAAGTAGCCGGTTCGGTACGTGTGATGGGTATGGGCGCGAATGGGGAAGTGGAAGCCGTGCGCTTGTCTTCGCTTGAGAACGGTCATACGGAGCGTGCGCAGGCAGCTGCGCCCAGTCGTATTCGTTTAGAAAACATGACTATTGTCGGAAATGGCCGTATTCCTTTGTATCTGGCGCCGGGCGTGAATCATGTGACGGTTGCCAACAGCCGCATTACAGGGCATAGCAAAAGTGTGGCTGTTTATCTGGATGCAGAGAGTGGTCACAATACCTTTACCCGTAATACTATTGACGCCAAAACATCAAAGCGGGAATTGATTGCCATTGACGGCTCGGCACATAATGCGTTCAGCCATAACCGTTTTTCCGCGCTCAATCATGGCGGTATTTATTTTTACCGCAATTGCGGCGAGGGCGGCACCATCCGTCACCAAACGCCGTCTTACAATACCTTAAGCCAAAATGTGTTTTACTATCATCGATATAGAGGACGCTTGCCGGTAATATGGCTGGGCGCACGTGATGGCAACCGCAATTATTGTGAAGCAGATGCGGGCTATGCGTTTGGCAGCAGTTTGGATAACCGCGATTTTGCCGACTTTAATGTGGTTGAGAATAACCAAATTTACCGCTTGCCCATTCGTAGAATGATTCGTGATGAGGGGAGTAATAACCGAATCAGTGAGAATCGTACGATAAAATAATTTAACTTACTATTTGATTAAATTGATAAAAGGCCGTCTGAAAATGCTTGATACATTTTCAGACGGCCTTTTCATTTCAACTAAATTAAGGATTCATAATCCGCGCCACCAAGGCTTTTTCTTTACCTTGCATATTCGGGATTTTCACCTGAATACCGTTGCCCGGTGCCACATCTACTGCTTCGCCTTTACGGGTCATTTGCTCAAGCGTGATGGTTTGGTTGCCGCTCGGGTGGATGATTTCGATGGTGTCGCCCACGGCAAAGCGGTTTTTCACTTCAACGGTTGCCCAGCCTTCGTTGTCGATGTCGGTCACATGGCCGACGTATTGGCTTTGTTTCGCTACGGAATGGCCGTTGAGATAGTTTTGGTAATCTTGCGTTTTGTGGCGCTCCAAGAAGCCGGAAGTGTAGCCGCGGTTGGCCAAGCCTTCGAGTTCGCTCAACAGGCTCAAGTCAAACGGGCGGCCGGCGACGGCATCGTCAATCGCTTTGCGGTAGCTTTGCGCCACGCGGGCAACGTAATACAGCGATTTGGTGCGGCCTTCGACTTTGAGGCTGTCCACGCCGATTTGGGTGAGTTTGTCGACCACTTCAATGCCGCGTAAGTCTTTGGAATTCATGATGTATGTGCCGTGTTCGTCTTCCATAATCGGCATGAATTCGCCCGGGCGGTTGCTTTCTTCAATCAGGAATACTTTGTTGGCGGCAGGGTGGCGCTGCTGGCCGTTGATGCCTTCAAAGTTTTGGTTGGCTTCTTCCTGCGCTTTTTCAAAGTTGAAACCTTGCAACAGCTTGGCATCGCCCATGTCGTCGGTTTCCGAATCGTGCACTTTGTAATCCCAGCGGCAAGAGTTGGTGCAAGTGCCTTGGTTGGGGTCACGGTGGTTGAAATAACCCGATAATAAACAACGGCCTGAGTAGGCAATACACAATGCGCCGTGAATAAATACTTCCAATTCGATGTCGGGGCATTCTTGGCGGATTTCGGCGATTTCGTCCATGCTCAATTCGCGCGACAAGATGATGCGCTCAACGCCGATTTTTTCCCAGAATTTCACGCCCCAATAGTTGGTGGTGTTGGCTTGTACAGACAAGTGAATCGGCATATCCGGCCATTTTTCGCGCACGGTCATAATCAGGCCGGGGTCGGCCATAATCAGCGCGTCGGGCTTCATGGCGATTAACGGTTCCATGTCGGCAACGAAGGTTTTCAGCTTGGAATTGTGCGGCAAGGTGTTGACGGTCAGGAAGAATTTTTTATTGCGCTCGTGCGCTTCTTTAATGCCTTGTTCCAACACGTCGAGTTTGGCAAATTCGTTGTTGCGCGCGCGCAGCGAGTAGCGCGGCGAACCGGCATACACGGCATCGGCGCCGAAATCGTAAGCGGCGCGCATGCGTTCCAAACCGCCGGCAGGGAGGAGTAATTCAGGTGCTTTCATCTTGTGTTCTTTGTTTTATAAATGTTTTCAGACGGCCTTGAAATACGTAGAGGCCGTCTGAAATAAAATTAATCGGAATGGGTGGATTATCCGCTTTTTTGCTGGAGGGGTCAATTTTCATTGGCTGCTTCAGCATTGTTTTGCTTAAGATTACTCAATAAATATCAAAGTCAAGAAAGAAGTATGAAGAAGTTTGATCAGCAAATATTTTAGACGGTTTTCTAAAAACACTATGCCTTACTAGCGAAGTAAGTGATCAATATTGAGGCAATAATTATGGCTCTTTTGTGTGTAAAAACATAATGAGAGCCTGCTGTTTTTCGGGAGGAAGCATGCGAAAATATTTCAGCAGTAATAATTCTTCTGCTGTTTGTATTCCATTTTCATCTTCTGAACGGCCATAGCGCAACCAAGATTCGTTGGTTTCTAACCATTTTGCTAAAGTTGCAACTTTATCAGGCGTAGGAATAGAACGTCCAATCAACCAATGATGGAACGTTTGTGCGCTGATGGATTGGTTCGGATGTCGCAGATTAAATCGGTCAGCTAATTTATTGTTTGATAAGCCATTTAAGCCTGCCAGTTTTAAAGCAGTCTGAAGGCGGCGACTGAAACCAAGTTTCTCTTGTTCTGAATGCATAAAGTGTATTATCGCCATCAGAACAACTCTTTTTTTAAACTATTTTGTTGTGAATATAAACATTTTAGTTGATTTTACAAGTTGAATGATTGATAATTCAATTTGGGTTAACACTCGATTACACCAAATTTTTATCAACAATAGGAGGGTTTGAAAATGTCTTTACAGAAGAGTGCATTAGCTACCGCTATCGTATTAGCGCTTGCTGCTTGTAGCAGCAGTAATAACGACACAACTAAGCTGAAAGCGCAATCAACGAATACATCAGCATCACAAAAGGCCGCAGCCGAGAAAGCGGCTGCTGAGAAAGCAGCTGCCGAAAAAGCCGCCGCTGAGAAAGCCGCAGCCGAGAAAGCCGCAGCCGAGAAAGCTGCTGCTGAGAAAGCTGCAGCCGAGAAAGCCGCAGCCGAGAAAGCAGCCGCAGAAAAAGCTGCAGCCGAGAAAGCCGTAGCCGAGAAAGCCGCAGCCGAGAAAGCTGCTGCTGAGAAAGCTGCTGCTGAGAAAGCAGCCGCAGAAAAAGCAACTGCAGAAAAAGCTGCAGCCGAGAAAGTTGCCCGCGATGCAAAAATTACAGAACTTAAAGAACAGGCAATTGCGGCGGGTCTAAATTCTGAAGAGGCTAAACACTTTGCAGACCAAAACGTTAACACTCCTGAAAATCAAATAAAAAACAAGTTAGATACTTTTGTTGCTCAATTGCAAGAAGAGAAAGCTTTAGCTCAGGCTAAGGCCTTGAAAGGTGTATCAGATTCGCGTTATGTGCTGAATGATATTACAGCAGAAAGCCGCTCATCTGCTTCAAGCACAATCAATGCAGTTACTCAAGAATCTAGAATTCAGACAGTTGTTTATAACCAGCCCTATTCTGTTGTAATTGGAGATTATGCTGGCAGCGTTTCATACAATAATAGTACAGCAGGTTTAATCAGTGATAATAGATCATCTGCTATTGCCATTAAAGGTCTGAAAACTGAAGAAAGTGCTATTCCAAATGCAGGTAAGGCAACATATATCGGCAAGGCATTCAATGGAGCATATCTTGCAGGAAGTTACGATTGGGATAACCGAACTTGGGAGGAAGATAAAATTGCCCAAGGTGCGTTGTCTTATTTAGTTGACTTTAGCAAGCGCACTGGCTCAGGTTCTATTACAGGCTTGGGGGATACCATTACTTTGCAACAAGGATCGATTTCCGGTACAGGTATTTCAGCCAATGCCGAACAAGGCTACCGCACAGGCAGCTACATGCTTGACTTCTACGGTAAAACTGCTGAAGAAATTGCAGGTAAAGTCATGTTTAACAGAAAAGATACCGTCGGCTTCGGCGGCCAACGCGGCGACATCACCAAATAACCTTTATTCCTAATCCAATGCCGTCTGAAACCTTTTTCAGACGGCATTCTGTTCGTCAAATGATAAAAATACAATATGAAGAAAACCTTACTGACTTATTTACTGCTGCCTGCTGCGTTCGTACACGCGGAAGAAATCAGCGTGCCGCAAATCTTTTTTGAATCCGATACGCCCAAGCAGATGGAAAATCCGGTTGAAACGCCGTTGGAATTGCCCGAACATGCTGCCAAACCGCTTGCGGGTGCGGGTATGGAAGCGCAAATCTCTCAGGCGGTGGTTGGCAAAGATTGGACGGGCTTGGCGGCATTGCTGCAAACCTACCGCGCACAAGCCGATGCTGATGCTGTTTTAATCGCGTATGCCGAGGGCGCGCGATTGCGGGCGGAAGGGCAACAGGCAAAAGCGATTGAGCAATACCGCAATATCGCAAGCCCTGATTTGCCCTATGTTCAGCTTGATCTGGCTTTGATGCTGGCGGAAGACAAGCAATACAGTGAAGCATCAGAGATACTCACTCAATTAGAGCAGGCAGATATTGCACCTTCGGTGCATAAGATAGCCGTGGCTTATCGCAATGCAGCGGAAAAAGTACAAGCTTGGCAGCCTTCGTTCCATTTCAATTTCGAGCAGACGGATAATGTCAATAATGCTTCTGCCGAGCGCACCATTGATTGGAACGGGCGGCAATGGCGCAAAACGGAAGACAGTCTGCCCAAAAGTGCCAAAGGTTTGCGTTACGGGCTGGGTATTGAGCGCACCAAAAATATCAAAGGCCATCATTTTGCCCATGTTTCTGTGCAGGGTGAGGGTGTGCATTATTGGGATGCGCAAGACTTTAACGAACAGACTGTCCAATTGGCCGCAGGCTACCGCTGGCAAGATATCCGCCAAGATTGGGGGCTGGTGCCTTTTGTCGAACAAAACTGGTTAGGTGGCACGCGTTACAACCATAGTATAGGCGCAACGGCAGATTACAAACGCCGTCTGAACGAGCAATGGCAGTTGACCGCCTACACGCAATACAGCGAGAAACGTTACCGCGAAGCGGATTTGGCCGAACGCTACAACAGCAGGGTAACGGCAGCAGGCATCACTGCCAGCCGCCGCATGGACAATAATGCGCTGGTTTACGGCGGCTTGGATGTGCTGAACGACGATACGCGCGAACGCGAACAGGCTTCTTGGCGTTACGGGATGCGCGTGGGCGCGGTCAAACAGTTTTCAGACGGCCTTGGTATGCGCGCCAATCTGCGCTATATGCGGCGCGAATTCAAAGCGCCGGGCTGGCTGGTGTATGACTTTACCCGCCGCGACCATGAATATCACGCTGCGGCAGCGGTGTGGCACAGTAAATTGTCGTGGAAAGGCTTCATACCACAATTAAATTTCCGTTATGGGAAAATTGATAGCAATATGAAGGGTTTTTATTCTCGAAAAAGTAACCAATGGTTTATAAGTGTCGAGCGGTCATGGTAATGGAATGAGTATTGCATCTCTTTCTTTCTGCAAAGTTAAAAGTCTGTGGTTGATATTTCAGACGGCCTATATTAAGTGTAAAAAGGCCGTCTGAAATCAAATTTTTGTGATAAAAGGCATTCAAAGTTTGTATTTTCTTGTAAAATGTCTGGTTTATTTGCCACGATTCAGCGCCATGCGGTTAGGGCGTGGTGCAAACTTCTGATAAGAGCGGGATATGGATTTTCGTTTTGACATTATTTATGAATATCGCTGGATGTTCTTTTACGGCGCGTTGACCACGCTGGGTTTGACTTTGGTGGCGACGTTAGGCGGCACGATATTGGGTTTGATTGGTGCGCTGGCGCGGTTGGTGCATTTTGAAAAAGGCGGTGTGTTGCTTAAAGCGGTGGCATGGCTGTTGCGCACTTTGTCGCTGGTATATGTGACGCTGTTTCGCGGTACGCCTTTGTTTGTACAGATTTTTATTTGGTACTTCATTTGGGTAGTGGCGTTGATTCACCCGACAGACGGTTGGTTGATCAGCGGTGATGCGGCGGTGCAATTGCGTCGCGGTTATGGTGCGCTGATTGCCGGTACGCTGGCGTTGATGGTGAACGCAGGCGCGTACATCACTGAGATTTTCCGCGCGGGTATCCAATCGATTGACAAAGGCCAAATCGAAGCAGCGCGCTCGTTGGGCTTAACTTATCCGCAAGCCATGCGTTATGTGATTTTGCCACAGGCTTTGCGCCGCATGTTGCCGCCGTTGGCCAATGAATTTATCACGCTGCTGAAAGACAGCTCGCTGTTGTCGGCGATTGCGGTGGCTGAGTTGGCTTATGTGCAAAATACGATTTCCGGCCGCTATTCGGTGTATGAAGAGCCGCTTTATACGGTTGCATTGATTTACTTGATCATGACAACGTGCTTGGGCTGGATCTTCTTGCGTTTGGAAAAGCGTTATAACGTGGTACATCGTTGATTAAATGAATAGAAAATGCCGTCTGAAACGTAAAGTTTCAGACGGCATTTTATTTGGCTCAAAGGTCTCAGCTTTTAGAATTCTTCCGTATCAATCTCAGTTTGCGTGGCGGCAGGGTAGCGCGCGCCTTTGACGCTGTGTTGGTTGATTAATTCGCCGGCTTGTTGCAACACGTCTGCGGCAATAGCCAAATCTGCGGCGGCGATGTTGTCGGCCAAGTGTTGAGGATTGGTGGTGCCAGGAATCGGCAGGATATTGTCGGATTGTGCCAGTAACCATGCCAAGCCCAGTTGGGCGGCGGTGCAGCCTGCTTCATCGGCGAGGGTTTGCAGTTGGTCGCGCAGTTGTAAGTTAGCAGGATAGTTTTCGGCACTAAAGCGTGGCATCGGGCGGCGGATGTCTTTTTCTTCCAAGGCGGTGATGTCGCGCAGGTCGCCCAAAAAACCACGGGCAATCGGGCTGAAGGCGACAAAGGCGATGCCCAGCTCGCGGGTTTTGTCTAGCACGGCGATTTCAGGGTTGCGCGTCCACAAGGAATATTCGGTTTGTACGGCGGCAATCGGGTGCACGGCGTGGGCTTTTTCTAAGGTATCGGCAGAAATTTCGGATAAGCCGATGGCGCGGATTTTGCCTTGCTCGACCAAGCGCGACAGGGCGCCGACGCTTTCTTCAATCGGCACGTTTTTATCCCAGCGGTGCAGGTAATACAAGTCGATGACATCGATTTGCAGGCGTTGCAGTGATTCGTCGGCTTGGCGGATTAGGGTGTCGGGGCGGCCGTCGATAACGCGTTTGCCGTTGACACCGCCCATGCCGCATTTGCTGGCAAGGAAAATATGGCTGCGGTGGTTTTTCAAGGCTTTGCCGGCTAAGGTTTCATTGGCGCCGAAACCATATAGGGTGGCGGTGTCGAAATGGTTGTAACCCAAATCGATGGCTTGCTGCAGGAAATTAATGGCGGTTTGCTCGTCCGGTGGTGTACCGTAGGCGTGGCTGAGGTTCATGCAGCCGAGGCCGATGGGGTGGACAGGTGTGTTGTTGATGGTGCGGTTTGGGGACATGGTGATTCCTTATTTGAGGCCGTCTGAATATTTTTTCAGACGGCATAGCAAAATACAAAAGGCACAGGCCGTCTGAACGAATGATGTTTCAGACGGCCTGCGGCTATCAGATTAAGCCAACTGTTTTTCCAGTTCGCCCAATACTTTGTAGCATTCAATCACGCTTTCAACGCTGGAGTTCGGCTGGCGGCCTTCGCGGATAGCGGCGAAGAATTCGCGGTCTTGCAGCTCAATGCCGTTCATCGATACGTCCACATTGCTCACGTCAACCGGCTCTTCTTTGCCGTTGACCAAATCGTCGTAGCGGGCAATGTAGGTGCCGTTGTCGCAGATGTAGCGGAAGAATGTACCCAACGGACCATCGTTGTTGAACGACAGCGACAAGGTGCAAATCGCGCCGTTTTCGGCTTGCAGTTGAATCGACATGTCCATGGCAATGCCCAGTTCAGGATGTTTCGGGCCTTGGATGGCGTTGGCTTTGACCACCTTGCTGCCGGTTTGGTATTGGAACAAGTCAACGGTGTGGGCGGCGTGGTGCCACAGCAGGTGGTCTGTCCATGAGCGCGCTTCGCCTTTGGCGTTGGTGTTGGTGCGGCGGAAGAAGTAGGTTTGTACGTCCATTTGTTGGATGTTCAGCTCACCGGCTTTAATTTTGTTGTGCACCCACTGATGGCTTGGGTTGAAGCGGCGGGTGTGGCCGACCATGGCAACCAAGCCGGTTTCTTTTTGCACGCGCAACACTTCTTCGGCATCCGCCCAAGAATCGGCCAACGGGATTTCCACTTGAACGTGTTTGCCCGCGCGCAGACATTGCAGCGTTTGCTCGGCGTGCAGCTGGGTCGGGGTGCACAAAATCACGGCATCGACTTCAGGCATGGCCAAGGCATCGGCCAATTCGGTGGTGGCAAAACCGATGCCGTATTTTTCGGCCACGGCTTTGGTTTTTTCCAAATCGCGGCTGATGAGCGCTACGACTTCAACATCGGGAATGTTTTTGATGCCGTCAAGGTGTTTTTCGCCGAATGCACCGGCACCGGCCAGCGCGACTTTGATTGTTTGTGCCATAATCTATCCTTACTTTTTAGAAAATGAGTGGGTAAGGCCGTCTGAAAGTTTTCAGACGGCCTGAGACATTTGAAAAGATTACTTCTTAGGCGCTTCCAAAATCAGATGGCCGACGGCGGTATTCGACGCCGGAACATGATAGAAGCGGTGTTTCACGATAGGCTCTTCGCCTTCGTCACACATGGCGGCGCGGGCAATCAGCCACATCACCAATTCAATGCCTTCCGAACCGGCTTCGCGCACATATTCGACATGCGGTTTTTTCGCCAATTCTTTCGGGTCGGTAATCAAATCATCTAAGAATTGGTTGTCCCATTCTTTATTGATTAAGCCGGCGCGCGGGCCTTGCAGTTGGTGGCTCATGCCGCCGGTGCCCCAGATGTGGACGTTCAAATCTTCATCGTAGCTTTCGACGGCTTTTTTGATGGCTTTGCCCAAATCGTAGCAGCGTTGGCCGCTTGGTACCGGATATTGCACCACGTTCACGTGCAGTGGAATTACTTTAACCGGCCATTTTTCGACATCGCCGAACATCACGGTCATCGGCACGGTCAGGCCGTGGTCAACTTCCATTTCGTAGCACAACGTCAAATCGAAACCTTGCTCGATCACAGAATGCGCCAAGTGCGATGCGAAATTTTGGTCGCCCGGCACATTCGGCACTGGGCGGCGACCCCAGCCTTCGTCGGAAGGTTGGAATTCTTCATTCATGCCCAAGGCGAAGGTCGGAATCAGGTCGAAACCGAAATTGTTGGTGTGGTCGTTGTACACCAAAATAATCACATCAGGATTATTTTCTTTTTGCCATTCTTTGCTGTATTCGTAGCCGGCGAACACCGGTTTCCAGTAGTCTTCACCGGTTTTTTTCAAATCCCAAGCCACGCCGACGGCCGGAATGTGGGAAGTGTAAACGCTTGCGGTAATTTTAGCCATGTGGGTCTCTCCGGTTGGGATTATTGGTTTTCTTGTTCGTGTAAGTAGCGGTTGCCTTCGATGCTGCGGCCGCCGTTGATCATCATGTTGCGGTATTCTTCTTCGCTCATGCCGGTCATGCTGCCCGCCATTTGTTGGAAGGTCAGGCCGTCGGTGGCGCCGATTTTGGCCAACACGTAAATATTGCCGCCCAATTCCATGCAGCGGTTTAAATCACGCGCCATCACGGCTTGCTTTTGCTCTTCGCTCATCGGCCATTCGTCGAGATAAGCGCGCTCGTCGGCTTTGAAACGCTCGCGGTTGGCGGCAGAACGCAGCGACATGCAGAATTGGTTGAGATGATATCCCTTGCTGGCCTGCTCTGAATCGAAAATGCGGGTGCCGGGAATGTCTTTATAAGGCTTGTTCAATGCCATGATGTGGACTCCTTTGTGAAATGTTTCAGACGGCCTGTTGATTTTATGCGTTTAAATATAACGCGTCCTTTTAGTGGGAGCAACCAAAGGCCGTCTGAAAGAGGTTAAGCTTGATATTCTTCCGGCCAGTATAAACGCATCGGATTATCGACCAACAGTTTTTGGCGTTCGGCTTCGGTCGGGGCGATTTGCGCCACCCAGTCAACCAGCAAACCATCGTCCGGCATGTGGTCTTTTAAATTTGGATGCGGCCAGTCGGTGCCGAACAAGACGCGGTCGGGAAATTCCTGCATCAGGCGGCGGGCAAACGGCACGACATCGGTGTAGGCGTGTTGTTCGCCGTCGAGCGCTTTCGGGCCGGTGTTGCTCAGGCGTTCAGGGCAAGACAGTTTGCTCCAGAAATTCTCGTTTTCGCGCATGAGTTTGACAAACAATTCAAAATCACCGCCATGCGCTGGTTGGGCTACGTCAGGGCGACCCATGTGGTCAACCACTACGGTGGTCGGCAACGAGGTAAAGAAATCGTAGTATTCGGCCAAATCGGCGGCTTCGAAATAAATCACGATGTGCCAGCCCAGCGGCGCGATTTTGTCGGCGATGGTGCGCAAGGCTTCGACCGTCGCGGTATCGACCAAGCGTTTCACAAAATTGAAGCGTACGCCGCGCACACCGGCGGCATGTAAGCGCTGCAATTCTTCTTCCGTCACATCGGCTTTTACCGTGGCTACGCCGCGCGCTTTGTTGCCGGCGGTTTCGAGGGCATCGACCAAGGCGCGGTTGTCGGCACCGTGGCAGGTGGCCTGCACAATCACGTTGCGCTCGAAGCCGAGCAAATCGCGCAGGGCAAACAGCTTTTCTTTACCCGCATCGCAAGGGGTGTATTTGCGCTCGGGGGCGTAAGGAAATTTATCGCCCGGGCCGAAAACGTGGCAATGGGCATCGACCGCGCCTTGCGGCAATTGCAGTTTCGGCTTAGACGGGTTAGGGTAGAAATCCAACCAGCCCGGTGTTTTTTCAAATGCGCTCATGAAGTTCTCCTATGAGGCCGTCTTAAACGTTTCAGACGGCCTTTTTCTTTTAATAAGGCAGGCCGACGTAGTTTTCCGCCAAGGTTTTGGCCGCGTTTTCGGTCAAATTCAATTGGTTGAACTCGGCTTCCTGCATTTTGCGTTCGAAATCGTCGCTATCGGGGAAGGTGTGCAGCAGCTTGGTCATGTACCAAGAGAAACGCTCCGCCGCCCACACGCGTTTCAGGCAACGCTCGGAATAGCCGTCGATGCCCGTGCTGCTTTGGTTGCGGTAGTAGTCGTCAAATGCATCGGCCAGACATTGCACGTCGCCCGCGGCCAGATTCAAACCTTTGGCGCCGGTCGGCGGCACGATGTGCGCCGCATCGCCCGCTAGGAACAAAGATTTGTAGCGCATCGGTTCGCTCACGAAGCTGCGCAATGGGGCAATGCTTTTTTCCAAGCTCAGGCCGGTCACCAATTTAGCGGCGGTTTCGGCCGGCAGACGGTTTTTCAATTCTGCCCAGAAGCGCTCGTCTGACCATTCTTCCACTTTGTCGGTCAGCGGCACTTGCAGGTAGTAGCGGCTGCGGGCGGTCGAGCGTTGGCTGCACAACACGAAACCGTTGTCGTGTTTGGCGTAAATCAATTCGTCGGATACCGGCGGTGTGTCGGACAATAAACCCAACCAGCCAAACGGATACACGCGTTCGTAAGATTTCAACACATCGGCCGGAATGCCTTGGCGCGATACGCCATGGAAACCGTCGCAACCGGCGATAAAGTCGCAATCCAAGCGGTGTTCTTCGCCATCTTTGGTGTAGGTGACATAAGGCGCGGTGGTGTCGATGTCGTGCAGGGCAACGTTGTCGGCTTCGTAAACGGTCACGCCGCCGGTGGCTGCACGCGCGTCCATCAAGTCGCGGGTAACTTCGGTTTGGCCGTACACGACCACGTTTTTGCCGACTTCTTTTTCAAAATCGATGCGCACATGTTGGTCATTGAACAACAATTCCACGCCGGTATGCACCAAGCCTTCTTCGTGCATGCGCTCGGCAGCACCGGCTTTTTCCAAACCTTGCACGGTGGTGTGTTCCAACACGCCGGCACGAATGCGGCTCAACACATATTCGCCGCTTTTGCGCTCTAAAATCACATTGTCGATGCCGTTTTGATACAGCAATTGGCCGAGCAGCAAACCCGACGGGCCTGCGCCGATGATGGCAACTTGGGTTTTCATGGTTTTTCTCCTAAACTTGATTCAGCAGCTAGATCTCAATGTATGTTCAGACGGCCTGAGCAGAAGATGTGTGTTATCTGGCCGCTTTTTTATAATGGATATGAAGATGAGGGTGTGTCGGGTGTTTCAGACGGCCTAGTTTGATTGAGGCCGTCTGAAATCTGTTGGCGGCTTAGTCGATATACTTCAAACCGGCTTTTTCCAAGCCTTCGCGCATTTTGTAGTAATCCAAGCCTAAAGTGCCGTTGGCGAAGATTTGGCGTTTGTCGCCTTCGTTGGCTTCGCGTTTTTCAGCAGCATCGGCAATTTCCATGGCGCGTTCGGCCGGAACCACAACCACGCCGTCGATGTCGGCCACAATCACGTCGCCCGGGTTAACCAGCGCACCGGCGCACACAACAGGCACATTCACCGAACCCAAAGTCGCTTTAATCGTACCTTTGGCGTGAATGGCTTTGGAAAACACCGGAAATTCCATTTCGGTCAAATCCGCCACATCGCGCACGCCGCCGTCGATAATCAAACCTTTGCAGCCTTGTGCTTTAAACGAAGTGGCCAGCAGGTCGCCGAAAAAGCCGTCGGCATTGTCGGAAGTGCAGGCGGCCACGGCCACATCGCCCGGCTGCAATTGTTCGGCGGCAACGTGCATCATCCAGTTGTCGCCCGGTTGCAGCAAAATGGTCACGGCGGTGCCGCAGATTTTCGCGCTCGGGTAAATCGGGCGCATGTAAGGTTTCATCAGGCCGATGCGACCCATGGCTTCGTGGATCGTGGCGCTGCCGAAGCGCGATAGTTTTTCCACGGCGGCAGGGTCGGCGCGCTTGATGTTGCGTTTCACCACGCCCAATTGATTCAGATATACGTCGGTCATGATTACAGTCCTTTCGCTTTCAGGCGGGCATCCAAGCGTGGGAACACGCGGCGGGCGTTGCCTTCGTAAATTTGGTGTTTGTCTTCGGCTGAAATGTTGGCTGCTTCGATGTAGCGTTTGGTATCGTCGAAGTAGAAGCCGGTGCGCGGGTCGATGTCGCGGACGGCACCAATCATTTCGGATGCGAACAAGATGTTTTTGTTCGGCACCACGTCGAGCAGCAAATCAATGCCCGGTTGGTGGTACACACAGGTATCGAAGAAGATGTTGTTCAACAAATGTTCTTCCAATTCCGGCTTTTTCAGCACCATCGCCAAACCGCGGAAACGACCCCAGTGGTAAGGCACCGCGCCGCCGCCGTGCGGAATCAGGAAGCGCAGGGTCGGGAAGTCTTTAAACAAATCGCCTTGCAGCAATTGCATGAATGCGGTGGTGTCGGCGTTCAGGTAGTGCGCACCAGTGGTGTGGAAACAGTTGTTGCACGAAGTGGAAACGTGAATCATGGCCGGAATGTCGTATTCGACCATTTTTTCGTAAATCGGATACCAGTATTTGTCGGTCAGCGGTGGGGAAGTCCAATGGCCGCCCGATGGATCAGGGTTCAGGTTGATGCCGACGTTGCCGAATTCATTGACACAGCGTTCCAATTCGGCAATACAGGTTTCAATCGGCACGCCCGGGCTTTGCGGCAACATCGCTACCGGCACGAAATTGTCGGGGAAGAGTTGCGACACGCGGTAGCATAATTCGTTGCAAATCGCCGCCCAAGTGGACGACACTTCAAAATCACCGATGTGGTGTGCCATAAAGCTGGCACGCGGTGAGAACAGGGTCATGTCGGCGCCGCGCTCTTTCATCAGGCGCAATTGGTTTTTTTCGATGGTTTCGCGCAATTCGTCATCGCTGATTTTCAATTCGCTGGCTTTTGGCATTTGTGAAGGGTTGCCGATGGCGGCGATTTGTTTGTTGCGCCATGCTTCGAGTGAAGGCGGGGCGGTGGTGTAGTGGCCGTGGCAGTCGATAATCAGGCTCATGGGTTGCTCCTTGATGATTTTTTATGGGGTAAACAGGCCGTCTGAAAAGCGGCGTGTGGGTAGGGTGTTTTAGACGGCCTTTAATACAATAGGCCGTCTGAAAGTAGGGCTTAGCTGTCGCCGTAGATTTTTTGTTTCAACAGCAGGCAGACTGTCATCACTAATGACGGAATCGCCAGAATCACGAAAATAGTGACAAAATCCAGTTTCCATGCAATCAATTGGCCGGTTAAGAAGGTGCCGGCAATCGCGCCGAAACGGCCGATACCCAACATCCAAGACACACCGGTGGCGCGGCATTCGGTCGGATAGAATTTGGCAGCCAAAGCAGGCAGGGAGGTTTGCGCGGTGTTTTGCATCACGCCGGCGAACAACACCACGGCAATCAACATACCCAAGCCCTGACCCAGCGACCAGCCGATACAGGCCACCGATACTGCAGTTAAGAAAGACAAGAATGCAATCAGTCGGTTGCCGTTGAAGCGGTCCATCAAGTAGCCGCTGGCAATCGCGCCTAAGCCACCCAAGGCAAACAAGCCGGAAATACGCGGGCCCAGTTCAGGCGGCATATTCGCTTCTTTAAACAACACCGGCATCCAGTTGATCATGGCGTAGAAAATAATCAGGCCGCTGAAGTAAGAGAGCCACAGCAAAATCGAACCGGCGCGGAAGTGGCTACCCAAAACCATCGCCATCGGGTTGTCGGTCTTCTGTTCGGTATTTTTTTCAGGCAACACAAACACGGCATTGCTCAAATCAGCTTTAGGGTTAATGCGTTGCAGGATTTTTCGCACTTTCTCGGCCGGTTGGTTTTTAGACACCAAAAACGAAGCCGAACGCGGCATGATGAAAATCATCAATACGCCCAAAATCAAAGGCAGCAAACCACACCACAACATCGCTGTGCGCCAGCCGTATTCAGGAATGATAAACGAAGCAAAGAAACCACCCGCAGCTGCGCCCACAGGGAAGCCGCAATACATGGTATTCAGGATTAACGAGCGTTTGTGATCCGGACAGTATTCAGACAGCATTGCCACCGCATTCGGCATGGCTGCGCCCAAGCCCAAACCGGTGATGAAGCGCAAGATGGTCATTTGCGTCAAATCTTGGGCAAAAGCCGAAGCCACGCAGAAGCCGGAAAACACCAAAACAGAAGCAGTTAATACGATTTTGCGACCGAATTTATCCGCAATCGGCCCTGAAGTCATCGCGCCGATGGCCAAGCCGAACAGCGCCGCGCTCAATACCGGTGCCAATTGGCTTTTTTCAATGCCCCATTCTTCCAAAAGGCTCGGTGCGACATAGCCGATGGCTGCGGTATCCAGGCCGTCAAAAAAGGCAATCAGCAGGCAGATGATAAAAATCATCCATTGATAACCGGAAAATTTATTTTCATTTAAGAAATTTTGCACATTAATCGTGCGGCCGGTGATTTCCATGAGTTTCTCCAAATGTTATTGAGTCACCTTGTAATCATTAGAAACCTAATGATTTATAGGTATGTTTTTGTAATTCCATTATTGTAGATAAAACTGTTAAGTTAAAGTATGTAATCTTTCTAAGAGTTATAACAAAAATGAATAGCTAAAAGGCCGGCTGAAAGTCAATCTGCTATTTCAAAGCAGGATTATAGCAAAAATGGATAGATAAAACATAGGAGCTATAATTAAAATGATATGGTTTATATGAATGAATTCACTAAAATAGCAGTATGTTACAAATGATTACAGAGATGGAAACCATGCAGCAGCCAGCACGCCAGACCATTGCCGATTGGCAGTGCGACATATTAATTGCCGGAAGCGGCGCGGGCGGATTGTCGGCAGCGGTGACAGCGGCGCATCACGGCTTGAATGTATTGGTGGCTGAGCGTGCAGCGACTTGCGGCGGCGCGACGGCGCGTTCGGGAGGCTGGGCTTGGACGCCGGGCAACGCCTTTGCTAAAGCTGACGGCGTCAACGAGCCGCGCGATGATTTCCGCAGCTATCTGAAAGCCGTGATTGGTGAGCAGGATTATGATCACGAGCGCATTGAAATGTTTTTGGAAAATGTGCCGCACATGGTCAGCTTTTTCGAGCAGAAAACGCCGCTGAAATTCACGCCCGGTGCAAAAATTTGTGATATTTACGGCCATTTGCCCGGTGCCGGTAGCGGCCATCGCTCGGTGGCGGCAACACCGTTTTACGCCAAATCGCTGCCGAAACATCTGCTGGCTATTTTGCCCGACCAATACAAGATGACTTCGTTTTGGGGCATGGGCATCATGGCGGGGCCGGATTTAGGGCATTTTCTCAACGCCATGAAAAAGCCGCAGAGCTTTCTTCATGCCGCCAAACGCTTTTCCATCCATGTGTGGGACAAAGCCGTACACAAGCGCAATATGCAGATGGTTAACGGCTTGGCGCTGATTGCCAAGTTGGTACAGGCGGCTGATGAAAAAGGCGTGCGCATTGAAGTGAATACCGCCATCAAAGAGCTGATTGAAGATGAAAACGGCCGCATTGTTGGCGCTTATCTGAAGACGCCGCAAGGCTTGGTGCGTGTATCGGCGGCCAAAGGCGTGATTTTGGCCACCGGCGGCTATCCGGTCAATGTCGAGCGGCGCAAGAATTTTCCGCGCAACCCAAGCGGCGAAGAACATTGGACGCTGGCACCGCCTGAAGCAGACGGTGCCGGACTCGCTTTGGCCGAAAGCGCGGGCGGTTATTTAGATGATTCCGGCCGCTCGCCGGCGGCGTGGTGTCCGGTTTCGCTGGTGAAATTCAAAGACGGCAGCGAAGGCGTGTTCCCGCATATTGCCGACCGCGCCAAGCCGGGCATCATCGGTGTCTTGAAAAACGGCAAACGCTTTGTCAATGAAGCCAACGGCTGTTACGACTATGTGACCGGTATGCTCAACGCGGTGCCGGAAGGTGAAAAAGTCGAATCTTGGCTGATTGGAGACAAACGCGCCGTGCGCAGCTATATGTTTGGTTATGCCAAGCCGCGCCCGATTCCGCTGCAGATTTACACCGACTATCTGCGCTGCATTACCGAAGCCGATACTTTGGATCAACTGGCGGAAAAATGCGGCATCGATCCGGTTGGCTTGATGCATACCGTTGCCGAGTTCAACCAAATGGCCAAAGCAGGTAAAGATACCGATTTCGGCCGTGGCGACACGCCGTTTAACCGTTCCGGCGGCGACGCGTCAACCGGCTTTCACAATCCATCGTTAGCGCCGTTGGGCAAAGGCCCTTATTACGCGGTAAAAGTGCAGGTCGGCTCGTTCGGTACATTTGCCGGTATCGCGGTGGATGCATGGTCGCGCGTGTTGCGTTCAGACGGCAGCGTGGTAGCAGGATTGTATGCCGTCGGGCTGGATCAGAAATCCGTGTTCGGCGGCAATTACCCTTGTGGTGGCATCAACATCGGTCCCGCGCTGACATTCGGTTATGCCGCTGCCCGCCACATCGCCGGTGTGACCGCGTATGAAGACGATGGCAGCAGTTTCCCATCGGCAGATTATCAAGGCAGTTTTTAAGAGAGGCCGTCTGAAAGCTTCAGACGGCCTAACAACCATTTTTCTAAGGAGAGAATAATGAGCAAACGCCTAATCGGCATGGCGCCTTTGAGCGTATTGGGCACCGAGCCGGTGGATTTTATCCAAGCCGCGGCGAAGACGGGTTTCGATTTCATCGGCCTGCGCACCCGTCCGGTAACCACCACCGAAAAAGACCTGAATCTGTTGCACAACAATCCGCGCATGAAAGAAGTATTGGCAGCCTTGAAAGACACCGGCATGAAAGTGGTCGATACCGAATTTTTAGCCATCGATGAACATGTTACGCCCGATGTTTGGCTACCTATGCTGGAAGCCGCCGCGCAATTGGGTGCGCAAAGCCTGACCGCTACCATCACCGATCCGGATTTGGCGCGCGCGACGGATGTGATGGCGTGCTTGGTAGAAGATGCCAAAAAATCCAATCTTATCATTACCTTAGAGCCGATTTCCTATCAAACCGTCAAACTTTTAACCGAAGCAGCGGATGTGGCCGAGCAAACCGGCTGTCAGGTATTGTTTGATACGTTGCATTTCCACCGTGCATTCGGCGAACCGGAACACATCATTCCTGCCTTGCCGTATTTGGCCAATATGATTCAATTGTGTGATGGTGTGCTGGCCGAACGTGCCGATACGCGTGAAGGCTTGATTGAAGAATCGCGTGCCAAACGCGGCGTGCCGGGCGAAGGCGATTTCAAATTGGCCGAATGTGTAGCCTTGTTGCCGGAAGACATGCCGGTGAGCATTGAAGTGCCGAATCCGAAATTTGCCGAATTGGGCTTGGAAGGCTATTTGCGCTATTTGAAAGCGGCCACCGAGCAGGTATTGGAAAAAGCCGCAGCTTTACGCGTTTAAGTGAATCATTTAAAAAAATGCCGTCTGAACGTGAAAAACGTTCAGACGGCATTTTTGATTGCGCTTATATCCAGCGGCCATTATTCATGATGCTGTTTCCAATACAAATCCTGTGCCACCAAGCGAGCAGGGGCGTTGGCGGCGCCATATTGGTCGTAGCCGCCGCGGCGTTCGCAGATTTCAAAGAAAAAGCGGTTTTCAATCAATTGCGAATAAGCATGCAGGAATTCGCCACCGTTACCGTCGGCATCGTAGAGCAAATGATGTTCGCGCAAACGGTCGATGAAATCGTCGGCCAAACCGAATCGTGCCTGCAAATCATCGTAATAGTTTTGCGGGATGTCGAGCAGATTGGTGCCATTTTGACGCATAAAGGCCACGGTTTCAAAAATATCGTCGCTGGCAAAGGCGATGTGTTGCAGGCCGGCGCCTTTGTAGTTGGCCATTGAGCGTGAAACTAAAGTATTTTGGTTGTCAGAAATGTTCAACGGTAGGCGGATTTGGCCGTTTTGGCTGCGCAACACACGGCTTTTCATTAGGCCGTAAGGGTCGGGCAGGGTTAAGTCGTTTTCGATGTTGAAGCCGAATAAGGCGGCGAAATGCAGCGTCCAGCGATCCATCATGTCGTTGGGCACGCCATAAGCGGTGTGGTCGATGCGGCTGAGTTTCGGCTCGCCTTGGAATTTGGTTTTGTGGAAATCGACGCTGTAAATGTCGCTGTCGACAAAATACTGCAAACCGCCATTAGGTGAGCGGATGGCGTGCACATGGCGCTTGTTCGGGCCGACTTTGCCTTGGTAGAAAATATTGCCATATTCGATGGCGCGCTGATACATGGCTTCGGCATCGCTGACTTTATACGCCGCCGCGCACACCGATGTACTGTGTACGTTGAAAAAGGCATCGGCCAAAGAATCCGGCTCGGCGTTGAGAATCAGGTTCACGCCGCCGTGTTGGTAGAGCGAAACGTTTTTGCTTTTGTGCAAACCGGTTTTTTGGAAGCCGAATTGGCGCAAAATATTATCCAAACGCTGGGCACTGGTATCGTTGACGGCAAATTCGACGAAATCGGTGTCTTGAAATTCAGGCGCGGCAGGCGGGGTGAACAATTCGGCCGATACGGTCAGGTTTTGCTGTTTCAGACGGCCGGCGACTTGTTCTTCCAGATGCTGTTTTGATATAACCTTGTCGAAAGGCCGTCTGAAAATCTGATTTCAGACGGCCTATTTTAACGGCTTATTTCAACGCACTCAAACTTCAGCCCCGGTTGGTTGCGGTACAGGAGGTATTTGATGGCCAACGACACGGCAATCAGCAGAGCCGGTACGGTCAAAGCCATCGCCACGGTTGAGAAATTCCAGCCTGCATTCAACATCCATGCGCCGGCAAATGCGGAAATAATCGCACCGGTGCGGCCGATACCGTGCATCCAGCTGTTGCCGGTCGCGCGGGCGCTCAATGGGAAGAAGTTGCTCGACAAGGCGTTCATGCTGGTGCCGCCGCCGTTAAACGCTGCGCCGATGTAGAATGAGGTAATACACAGCAGCAGATATTCTGCGCCCAAGCTGCTCATGAACACCAATACTACTGCGCCGCTGACGTAAGAGAGCGCCAAGACGCGGTGTGGCTCGAAGCGGTCCATAAACCAGCCCAGCATAATCGAACCCAACGGGTCGCCCAATTGGAACATGGCCGAAATAATCGATGCTTGCGCCGCAGTCATGCCGGATTCTTTAATCATGGTCGGCATCCAGCTGCCCAACAGGTACACCAAGAACAAATGGCTGAAGTAAATCACCCACAGCAGCAAGGTGCCTTTGGCGTAGTGATGGTTCAACACGGTTTTAATCGGGGTTTCATTGCTTTGCACCGTTTGCGGTTTAGGAATGAAGAAAGTCGATTGCTCAGTGGTGCTGCCCGGGGCGCATTGCTCCACGATTTTGCGGATTTCTTGACGGTCGGCACCTTTGTGCACCATATACGCCAGCGATTCCGGCAATTTGAAAATCATAAACAGGCTCAACAGAATCGGTACGATACCGCCAAACCAGAATACGCTCGGCCAGCCCCATTGTGGAATCATCCACGCTGCCAAGAAGCCGCCGCCAGCCGCGCCGACGGTGAAGCCGGCAAACACGATGGTCACCAACAGCGAGCTGCGGTGTTCAGGTGAATATTCTTTGGCCAAGGTCGCCACCATCGGCATAATGCCGCCCATGGCAAAACCGGCGATGAAGCGGAACACAATCATGTGCCAAATTTGTGTGGCAAACGCCACCAGCAGCGTGAACAAGCCAAAAATAAACACGCTCACAATCAATACTTTGCGGCGGCCGAAGCGATCACCCAAAGGGCCGGCGGTCAGTGCGCCGAAGGTCAGGCCGAAGAGGGCGGCACTCAATACCGGCGCCAAATCGTTGTTGGGCAAATTCCAAGCTTCTTTCAGGCTTGGGCCGACGAAGCCCATAATCACCACATCGAAGCCGTCCATGACCACAATCAGGAAGCAGAGGAAAATCACCAATTTCTGGTAGGTACTCACGCCACGGCTGTCGAGTAGCTCGCGGACGTTGATTTCATGATTTTGCGACATTTGGTTTCTCCTTATTAATCGCGTTTTTCTTATCAAGCTGAGTTACATTAATTTCAGACGGCCTTGAGGTAAGAGGCCGTCTGAAACCATTAATACTGAATACGTGCCACTTCGCGCAGGTGTTCGGCAGTCGTGGTCGGCAGGTTGAAGTATTCCAAGTAAACCGGAATTTGTTCAAACAGCATATCGGTGCCGACTTGAATCACGCAGCCTTTGGCTTGGGCGGCGGCCAAAAATGCGGTGATTTTGCTTTGCAGCACCACATCGCCGACAAAGGCTTCCGGCGCAATACGCGCCACATCAACCGGCATCGGGTCGCCTTCATACATGCCCATCGGTGTGGCATTCACCACCAAATCAAAGCCTTGCGGATCATTGCTGCCGGTTTCGACGATTAAATCGGCATAGTGCTGTTTCAGACGGCCTGCTAATGCTTCGGCGGCGGCTGCGTTGACATCAAACAAAGCCAAACGCGCCACGCCCGCTGCCGCCAAAGAGGCCGCAATCGCGCAGCCCACGCCACCGCTGCCGACGACCAAAGCCGCTTTGCCTTCCGGTGCAAAACCTTTGCGGCGCACACCGCGCACAAAACCTTCGCCGTCGAACATATCGCCTTCCAGCTTGCCGTCGGCACCACGGCGCACGGCATTGCATGAACCGGCAATTTGCGCGGTCGGCGTCAGGCGGTCAACCAAATCGATGGTGGTGACTTTGTGCGGCATGGTCACCAGCGCGCCGATGACGTTTTCGCAGGTGAACACGCTTTTCAGAAAATCAGGATAAACCGGTGTTTGCGAAGAAAACGGCACCACCAGCGCATTGATGTCGGCCGCTTCGAAATAAGGGTTGTAAATCATCGGCGATTTGAAAGTTTGAGTGGGGTAGCCGATGTGGGCAATGACTTGGGTCAAGCCGTTGATGTTCATGAAGCTTCTCCTTTTGTTTGAGTGAAATACGGTTGTTATGGATTTTTCAGACGGCCTTTAATAAATTCTCAGGCCGTCTGAAAAAAATAGAATCATAAACCTAATCTGTGTTTGATGGCTGTTTATTTTTGAATATTTCAACTAAGGCCGTCTGAAAAAGCAAGATGGCGATTTCAGACGGCCTGAGATCTTTGCAAAACCTCATGAGCCATCAATAAAACCAAAACTGCCGTCATTCCCGCGCAGGCGGGAATCCATTTTTGAGTATGACAAAATATTGAATAAAATAGGTTTCTGATAATTCTAAGATGGATTCCCGCCTGCGCGGGAATGACGGCGGTTATATGCGTTCCAGCATTTGAATGAGTTTTGCAAAGGTCTCGGCCTTGTCATTATTTATTTGCCATCCCAAACGCGTGCCGGAACCATCACTTCGCCGCGCATGATGTTGCGGGCGGTGCGGATTAAAGCCGCGCCGTTGACCTTACCATTGCCGTCGGTTTCCAAGGCCACGCTGAACTCGCCGCTTGGGTGTTCGATGGAAAGCGAAGCCGGATTGTCGGCCACAGCCAAACCGTCGGCCACGCTGTCTTTCATCACGCAGGCGGTGGCGATGGTGACGGCCGCCAATACGCCGATGGCTTCGTGGCAGACGTGCGGAATGAAGCAGCGGGTGTGTACTGCACCGCCGTCAACAGGGGCATTCAGCAGACACATTTTCGGATAGTTTTTGGCAGAAACATCGCCCAAACCCATTTTTAAAGATGCAGTTAGGCGCAGCTTTTCCAAAATGGCTTTGAGTTCGTCATCGTTGTTTAATTGTTCCACGCTCTCATAGGCTGTGCGCTTCACATCGGCGGCGCGCACCAAAATCATCGGCATACCGTTGTCGATGCAGGTGGCTTCCAATTGGCCGAAACCTTCAATGTCGAACACGTCGCTGGTGTTACCGGTCGGCAAAAGGCTGCCGGCTACCGAGCCTTCGGTGTCTAAGAAACGGATGCGGATGGGGGCGGAGGTGCCGGGTACGCCGTCGATTTTGGCATCGCCGTCGTAATTGATGATGCCGTCGGGCGTTTCAACGGTGATGTCGCTCAACATGCCGGTGTTCAAGGTCAGCACGCGCACGGTCGTTTCATCGCCTTGCGCCTGAATCAAGCCTTTTTCCAAAGCAAACGGCACCACTGCCGCCAGCATATTGCCGCAGTTGGGCTTGGTATCGACAATATCGTTTTTGGGCTGCAATTGGGCAAACAAAAATTCCAAATCCACGCCTTCTTGCTCGCTCAAAGACACCACGCCCACTTTGCTGGTTAGAGGGTGCGCACCGCCGGCACCATCAACTTGGCGCGGATCGGGCGAACCCATGGCCGCGAGCAACACTTGATTGCGGGTCGCTTCATCGGCGGGTAAATCGGCAGCGGCGAAAAACAGGCCTTTGGAACTACCGCCACGCATCAGCATGGCAGGGACAGCGGTTTGGGCAGCCATTTCGAATCCTTTGTAATGTAGTGGTATGTAGTGGATTATTATAGGTAAAGAAATGTTTGGAAAGGCGTTGAAGCGACTATCAGCTATATCAAAATAGTATAATTGCAAAGGCCAGCTATACTATAGTCGTTTAGAATAAAATCACACACCGTTGCCAGCTTTCCTGATGTATTAAGTGTGCACGGCGGTCGCTGTCGCCTTGTCTGATTCCTATTTTAAACGACGATAAGATAATTAATATCATAAAACCAATAATTAGAGATTGAGAAAAAGTCATGGATTTGAAACAGTTACGATATTTTCAGCAGGTGGCGCAACAAGGCAGCTATACGCGTGCCGCCGATATTTTGGGCGTGGCGCAACCGGTATTGAGCCGCCAAATCCGCCTGCTGGAAACCGAATTAAGGCAAAACCTGCTCAATCGTCACGGACGCGGCGTTTCCCTGACCGAGCCGGGCAGGATTTTGCTGGAACACTGCGGCGTGATTTTGCAACAGATTGAAATGATTCAGGAAGATTTGAGTTTAAACAGCGGTAAACTCAGCGGCCACATCACGCTTGGTTTGCCGCTGACGATTGCCAAATTATTGTCGCTGCCGATTATCCGAGCGTTTCGCCAACATCTGCCCGATGCCCAATTGCGCATCACAGAAGGCTTGAGCGCGCAGCTGCAAGACCGTTTGCAGCAAGGCAAAATCGACATGGCACTGCTGTATAACCCTGCCTATTCGGCTGATGTCGAAACGCAATTGCTGTATGAAGAACGTCTGTATCTGATGGCACCGAAAAACGATCACCTGCTCAACGCCGACACGCCGATCAACGCTGAACATTTGGCCGCCTTGCCGCTGATTCTGCCTTCCGTGCCCAATACCTTCCGCCTGCTGGTTGAGCAGGAAATGGCGCGGCACAATCTTATGCCAATATCGTGATGGAAATCGACAGCGTGGAAACCATGCTGCAACTGGTGGCAGAAGGCATGGGTTATTCGATTTTGTCGAAATATTCCATTGATTTGATGAACTATAAAGAATCGATTCAGGTGATTCCGATTGAGTCGCCGCAATTCGTCAGCCGCCTGTTTTTGGCGACTTCGGCCAAGCATGCACTCACGCGCACGCAAAAAGAAGTGGATAAAATTTTGAAGCGGGTGTGTTTGAATTTGGTGGAGGAAGTTTCAGACGGCCTTTAAAGTGGATGATGACCGTCTGAATATATGAAATACTTAAAACCACGAAAAAAAAGGCCGTCTGAAAAGTTTTGAATCATTCAAACTTTTCAGACGGCCTCGTTGTATGGAAACCCTTGATGTTAAATCTTTAAACCAAATCCAGCTTCTTCAATAAAGCCATGCTGGCCGAATCGACCAAGCGGAAGGTTTCGTCAAAATCGCCGGTGTACCACGGGTCGGGCACATGGTCATAACCACTCTCGGGAATCAAATCGGTCAGCTTGAATAATTTTTCAGGATGCTTACCAAAAAGCTTTTCCAAATCACGCAAGTTGTTGTCGTCCATCGCGAGAATGTAATCGTAATGGCCGATGTCGCTGCGTTTGACTTTGCTGCTGGTAAAACCGGTGTTGTCCATGCCTTGTTGCGCCAGCATTTGCCGCGTGCCTTGGTGCATGTTTTCACCGTCGTGCCAGCCGGAAGTGCCGGCGCTGTCGGTGTGAATGCGGTGGCTGACACCGGCTTCTTCAGCGCGGTGGCGCAACACGAATTCACCCATCGGCGAGCGGCAGATGTTGCCGAGACACACGAATAAAATATGGTATGTTTTCATGATTATTCCGCGAAAAACGGGTTATGGCCTGATAATTTTAAGGCTTGCGCGTAGGTCGGCAATTCGCTGTTTTCCGGCACCACATCATGCAGCATGTAAACATGTTCCACACGACATTCGGCCATTAAATCCAAGAAATTTTGCTGGATAACGGCGATGTTGTCGGTTGGCGACAAGGTCCAAGTATAGACCTGCGGCGCAATTTCAAACGCGCTGCCGGTGGCGTTAAAGCCGAACTGAATCAGCCCGCCGGCTTTAGCGGCCACCACCACACCCACGCGCGGGCTTTGCATGCGGATCGCGCGGATGGCGTTGGTGGCGAAAACGTCCATCGCCATGCGTTGGCGCATGTGGCTGCCGGTTGTCAGTGCAGACAGCGGCGCATCAGGCGACAGGGGATTGACGAATAAGGTTAAGCCCGGCTGGGTGAGGGCTTCCTGCCATACCTGCATCAGCGGCAAAGCGGCTTTTAACAGGTTTTGATTGAGCGATTCTTGCAATTTTTTGTCACCGTAGCCCAAGGCAAACACCACATGCACCGATTGGCCGCTAGGAATCCGCAATTCAGACGGCGTAAATTGAGCGGCAAATTGCGCAGCGGCTTCAGGATTTTGTTTGGCTTCAAACCATTGGCCGGCATTGATTTCACTCAATACAGTCGACGGCACGAGAAACGGCAGCCATGTGGCCTGATTGAATGCGCGCAAATGCGGATGGTTTTCCAATACGGCAAACAACGCGGCAGTTGGTACGTTCAAAGGCAGGGTTTGTTCTTGATTGCAACCGGCCACTAACACCAAAGGCATGGCAAACCATTGGCTTTCTTCGTCTTTTTCGGCATTCAAAACCGTGGTCAGGTTATCGAGCAAGACTTTGTAACTTTCGGCATCGGCCACCATGCTCATGGCCACCGACAAACCCAAATAATAATTTTGCTGAAACATGCCGCGGATTTCGGTTTGCAGCGATTCGGCGGACAGTTTGCGCTGCGCGGCGGAAGTGCTGTGTGCCAAGTTGGAAGCGTGCAGCAAGAGATTGTTTTTAACCGGTGTTTCAGGGTAAGGTCGTGTGTCGGCAAGAATGAAAGGGGTGTTCATTTTCTACCTTTGATATTGTTGTTTTGAAAGAGCAAAGATTATAGCAATAACTGACTGAAACAGTCGGGAATCAAGCGGAAAAAATTTCTATCCGCTTGATTTATCTGATAATAGAAATGAAAAAAGCACTGATATGAATCAGTGCTTTTTAATCTTGGCGCGGCGGACGGGGCTCGAACCCGCGACCCCCGGCGTGACAGGCCGGTACTCTAACCAACTGAGCTACCACCGCGCAAGTAATTGTGTTGCCACAATTACAAGAAACTTGGTGGGTGATGACGGAGTCGAACCGCCGACATTCTGCTTGTAAGGCAGACGCTCTACCAACTGAGCTAATCACCCGAGAAGCCGAATTAAACCAAATATCCGCGTTGTGCGCAAGTGATTTATGCGGATTATTTGCCAGATTATTGAAACTAAAATAAAAATTTTCAGACGGCCTGTGTGTGATTAGGATTTTTCATAAAGGAAATGGCCTAATTTATCCGCTTTTGTGTGCAGATAGCGCTCGTTTTCAACATTTTCACCAACCTGTAACGGAATGCGTGCCACTACATTAATATCGGCTTTTTGCAGCGTTTTGACTTTTTCCGGATTGTTGGTCAACAGTTTTACTTCATGCACGCCTAAGTGATCATAAATACTTTTAGCCAAGGTGAAGTCACGTGCATCGACTGGCAGGCCGAGTTCAACATTAGCTTCCACTGTGTCACGGCCTTGGTCTTGCAATTGGTAGGCACGGATTTTGTTGATCAAGCCGATGCCTCGGCCTTCTTGGCGCAAATAAACAATCACGCCGCGGCCTTCTTGCTGCACTGCCTGCATGGCTGCCTGCAATTGTGGACCGCAATCACATTTTTGCGAGAATAGGGCGTCGCCGGTCAAGCATTCCGAGTGGATGCGCGACAAAACCGGCAGGCCGTCTGAAACATCGCCCATCACCAGTGCCACGTGTTCTTGGCCGCTTTCTTCTTCAAAGCCATGCATGGTAAACACACCGAATTCAGTCGGCAGACGGCAGGAAGCCACGAATTTTACTGCTTTAGTCATCTTGTGCTTCCTCGTTGTCCACTACGTTCAACAGCGCTTTCATTGGCTCGCTTAACGCCAGCGATAAGGCCGTCCATTCGGTTAATGCGGCATCATCGGCTTGGTCTTTATCGTTAAACTCAATATGCACCACGCCCAAAACCGCACCGCTTTTGGTACAAATCGGCACCGATACTTGCGCCTTACTGGCCGCATTGCGTTCGCCCGAAATTTCGCCCAAAGTTATCCAATAGGCAATATCGTTGGCGACATTCATCCAGCCACTTTGCGCCGTTCGCGAAACCAGATAGATTTGGCTGTTGTCTTCATTTACATCCAAATGCGGTTCCAGCCTTAAACCTTGCTGGGTCAGCACAACCAATTTCGGTGTTAGCGTTTCAGACGGCATGTGCGCATAAACTGCCGCGGTTTTGATGTTGGCTTGGCGGCTGTATACAGAATCCAAAGCCATAAAAATTTGTTTCAATAAAGCATCGTTATCAGCATTTGGCTCGATGTGTTCCGCCAACGTAAAGCCGTTTTTTTCCGGCCACAATACCGAGCGGTCAATCGCGGCATTGCCCATGTTAATCACCGCCTGCGCCGCAGTATAGGCAACATACACGTCATCCACAGGCAGCTTTAAGCCTTGTGTTTGCAGGAAATCTTCAATTAATAATCTTGGCATGTGCCATTCCTCAAGATACAGTAGCGAGACCGTCTGAAAAGGGAAAACCAAGCTTTTCAGACGGCCATTTAAAGTTAATTTATGTCGATATGAGGCTGATTATACCTTTTTTCAAGACAGGAGGCTTTGCATGCTTTTTAATTGTGTGTATAATCCGCTACTTGGTTTGCGGACGTGGCGAAATTGGTAGACGCACCAGATTTAGGTTCTGGCGCCGCGAGGTGTGAGAGTTCGAGTCTCTCCGTCCGCACCATCCAACCCCTTTTAGGGGTATTTTTTTTGTCTAATGCAATCTAACGCAATCGACCAAATTCAATACTGGAAAGGCTTTCAGGCTGATTCAATGCTTCCTTGCTGTCTAATATCGTCTAATGCCGTCTAATTGAATAAACCATAAATTGGGGTATATTTGGGGGTGTTGAAAAATACCCCTGAAAAAAATACCCCCAAATGCCACTAAACGACCGACAAATAAAGAATGCAAAACCCGCTGATAAAGCCTACAAACTGGCTGATAGTGGCGGCCTGTATCTGCAAGTTACACCAGCAGGCGGCAAGCTATGGCGGTTGAAGTACCGTATAAGCGGCAAAGAGAAATTACTTTCAATCGGCAAATACCCAGAAATCTCTTTAGTGGAAGCCCGAGAAGCAGCCGAGAATGCCCGCCGTATGATTGTCCAAGGCCAAGACCCCGCCGCCATGAAGCAGCAGGCCAAGCAAGAGCGTAGAGCAGCCTTACTCAATACTTTTGCCCACGTCACCAAGGCATGGCACAAAAAGAACATCATGCGTAAAGGCTGGAAGCCCAATCATGCCGCCCGTGTTTGGCGGTATTTTGAAACCGATGTTTTCCCCGTTATTGGCGAAATGCCGATAAACGAAATCGGCAAGAAAGAGATAAAGGCCGTATTGGATAAAGTGACCGCGCGGGGCGTACCAGAGACCGCCGAGAAAATCAGACAATGGATAGGCGCGGTATTTACATACGCGGGCTTTGAAGAATTAACCGACCGCAACCCCGCCGCCTTACTGCAAGGCTATATCAAGCCATCTGAAACACGCCCTATGCCCGCCTTGCCGCGTGAAGAATTGACCGAGTTTTACCGCCGTTTGATATTGGCAGACTGTAAGCAGTCAAACCGTATTTGCATTATGCTGATTATGCTTTGCTTTGCCCGCAATAAAGAGATACGCGGCGGCCAATGGCATGAAATCGACTTTGAGCGCAAGATATGGACTATCCCAGCCAAGCGCATGAAGCGGCCGCGTGAGCATATAATCCCCTTATCTGATTGGGCGATTGAGCTGTTAAACGAACTGCACGACCAAACAGGGGATACCCCCTATCTATTCCCCAGTCGCACCGCCGCCGATGGCTATATCAGTGAAAACACCGCAGGCAAAATCATCAACGGCATGGGCTATTACGGCATTGCCACGCCCCACGGTTTCCGCTCCCTTGCAAGCAGCATTCTGAATGAGCAGGGCTATAATGCCGATGCCATTGAAAGGCAGTTAGCCCACATTGACGAAAACAGGATTTTAGAGCGGCCTAGTTAAGCATATCTGAAGCGGTACAGATTAAGCTGGTAACGCGCCATAAAGTTAGTGAAGCGGAGATACACGAAGCTTTTGCCAGCCGAGATGGCGGCATATTGGAAGATACACGCGCCGAAAACAGAACTATACCGCCGACATTATGGTTTATCGCCGAAACCTTTAAAGGCCGTCTATTAAAAATTGTCTTTATTCAAGATGGAGAAAACACCATCATCAAAACCGCTTATGAGCCAAACCGCGAAGAGATACGAATTTATGACAAATACAAGGATTAACGCCATGAACAGACAAGACGAAATGCACAAAGACACGGAAAAATGGGAAAGTAGAGAATTAGGAGCAAGCGAGACATACGCGCGCCGCGCTGATATAGACTTAAACGCCCTAGATGAATCACTAGGCTTAAAGCCTATCTCAATCCGTTTACAGCAAGGCATGATTGACGATTTGAAAGCTATTGCCGCCTTTCATGGCATAGGCTATCAACCGTTGATTAAGCAGATTTTGGCACGTTTTATCGAGAGTGAACAAAAAATGCTGGCTAATGAGATGATACGCGAAACACTAAAACAGCGTGAAAACCAAGACAGCGATGCGGCCTAACCGGCGCATATCTGTCAATAAACGGTTTGAAAACACAAACACCAGCCGCGCCGCTGGTGTTTTTTTTGCACGTTATACAGCATTTGTATAATTAGCCATGCTATGTATAATTTTGTATAAAACTGAATGCAGCCTGAACAATACAGCCCCGACCGTTTGCAATGCGGCGGGGCTTTTTGTTGCCTAAATTATGCAATCACGTTGAATGCCGTCTATTGCATGGTAAAATGTAGCTACATTATCCGATGATTCCAAGCAAGGAAAAAGCAATCATGCAAACCATGACAAGCCGTGAATTTAACCAGCAGAGCGGGAAGGCAAAGCAGGCCGCGCAAGCCGCGCCGGTTATCATAACCAATCGGGGAAAGCCTGAATTTGTATTGATGATTTATGCGGAATATCTGAAATTGACCGGCCAAGCGCAGGAAACCGCAAAGGCCGTCTGAAACGTTACTGATGGAGCAGTAATATGATTGATAAAATAGACTATATTGATTTTGGGGCTTAGGAAGCAAAAATATTAAATTGGGTTATTTCGAAGCATCTTCATTAATATTTTACCTAAATCTTCATGCCGGTGGTTAAACCTAAACTCCGTTTCTTTGAGATGCAGATAAAACATCTCTTTGGAAATACCATGAAATTTAGCCAAACGCCCCTTAGCATAACTCCAAAAAGATTCAATACCATTGATATGTTGCTTTCCTCGAGCAAACTCATTGGAACCATGATGGACACGGTAATGCTTCTCATAGCCCATATCGACAAGACCGTCATATGCTTTCCAGCCGTCAGTATTGATTTCACTGTCAGCAGATATGTGACCACGTATGACCTTGATTAGTGAGGCTTTCGAAGCGTCGGGAACGATTTCCGTATAGACCACGCCATTGCGTTTCAGTATGCCAAATACGATGGTTTTACCTGACGCTCCGCGACCGCGCTTACCCCTGATACGTCGCGCACCAAAGTAAGATTCATCTAATTCGACCACACCGGACAGTGGTGAGCTTTGTTCGCACAGAGCAGCAATCCTGTGTCTGATTTTCAGGAAAATAGGATTGATACTGCGTACACTAATGCCGGTCATTTTAGCAGTATCGGAAGCGGTCAAATCAAGAGCGAAACAGCGGATTATTTCTCTAAACTTTTGCTCTGAAATTTTGCTGAACTTTTGATACTTATTTTTTAGTTTCATATTAGGAGCTTATCACGTTTTTTGATGATTTTGCTTCCTAAGCCCTTTCGATATTTATTGTTTTAAATCATTGGGATAGATAGTAAATAGGGCGGATTTGGCGGAAAGTGTTCCCGCTGGCCAAAAAAGGGAGCGGGGACATTTTGTTACAAAAAATAAATTACTTAAGTCAAATGTTCCTGCGTTCCCGCTGTTCCCGCTGTTTTTTAGCACCTATATACGCTTATTTTTAATTTGGGGTATGATGGGGCTGTTTCAGCCGATAGGTTAGACCGTCTGAAAAATGATGCAGGCGGCCTAAATCTGATTTATGCCGGTGAGAAAAAAAACAGGGTAAAAAATGGGTGACTTGTGCAAAATGGGGGTATTTTTGGGGGTATTTTAAAATATTGAATAAATTTATTTATTTAAAATCATATATTTGAATTAAAAATTAGGGTCTCTCCGTTTACCAAAAAATCAATAAAATCAACAGGTTATATTATAATGCAAATTGGTAATCTGTTGACATCATGATTAAGTAAAACCGCTTTTAATGAAAAGCGGTTTTACTGCATCTAAGGCTTTGCTTTTATTATCTATGGTTTAGTATTGCTTTAGCTAAGCGAAATAAATCATATCGTATTATCTTAAATAAACTAATGTTTTTTTACACGATCATTTTAACTATCTATTTTTCTTATGAAAAATAAGTAAAGAAAATGGTGTTTTGCCGCTTTTGGCTGTTTTTTAAAGGATAAATAGGGTATTTTTGACCAAGCCAGTTTGCTATCTCAAATCAGTTTTGCTAGTATGAAATTGTAGTCTAGTGAAATGAATTTATTAATATTAATAATTTAATACGATAGGAGATGGATATGAAAGTTGCTCATTTATTAGCAGCATTGCCGGTTGCAGCGGTTTTGGCAGCGTGTAGCTCGGTACACCCGCAGCAGGTTGAGGCGGAACATGATTTTGTATGTGACAATGGTGCAAAAATCCGTGTGTCCGGTACGACCAAAGGCGGTGCTGACCGTGTGAAAGTCACTGCGCTGAACGTGGCAGGTAACCCAAGCGCGGTATTGCAAAAAGCGCCGGCGGGTCAAGGTGAGCGTTTCCAAAATAATGCCGGTTTCTTTGGTAACGCAACAGAATTACGCATTGTAGATGGTGTGACAACGCTGACCTACGATGATAAAAACAATAAATTCCAAACCAAGTGTGAACCGGTGCCACGTTAAGATGTGATTGGTTTGGATGATTGAATAAAAAGGCCGCCTGAAAATTTGTTTTCAGGCGGCCTTTTCGTTTAATAATAACGCAATTATTGGATCAATCTAACAATAAAAACGGATTGCCCCCGGCGCGATCGAAACCGGCTTCACCGACCACAATGTCCAAGCCCAGTGAGGCCAAGTCGTCAGCGACTGGATCGGCGTATTGCTGTTTGTCGAGGCGGTAGAGTTTGCGGTAGCTGTGGCAGGATTTGCAGCTTTCAGCATGCGCGCCTTGATAGACCGGCGCCAATTCAGGCGTGCTTTTTTCGTCGATGTGTTGAATGCGCATATTGCCGGCATCGCCGCAAGTCGGGCATTTGGCGCGCAGCACGTTCCAGCGGCTGTTGCACAATGGGCAGTGCATGTAGCGGAAGCCGTTTAAATCGCCTTTGATCAACACCACGCTGCCGACCGGTTCGGTACCGCAGCAAGGGCAGATGGTGCGGTCTTCGGTTGGCGGTACATGATCTTCGGTCAGTTGCAAAGCCCATGCCGTCCAAATCACTTGCAATGCGGCTTGCACCCAGATTTCGGCTGAGCGGTCTTGGTCTTCGGTGGTTTGGGTTAATACGCGCTTGGCCAAGGCTTTGGCTTGTTCTTGGCTTAAGGCTTTTAATTTGCTCACTTCGATGGCGGCGGTGGCAGTGATTTTGCCGTTTACTTCTTTCAGAATGTCGCCGAATACGTCATAAAATTCAGACGGTACATCGCTATTCAAGGCTTCCGGCAAAACAGTTGCGCCTTCGCTCAATTGATTCAAGGTCAAATCATGGCGCGCCATCACGGCTTGTTGCGCTTCGCAAACGGTGGAAAGCAGCGTCAGGTAAAGATTCCATTCGCTTTTGTCTGCCTGCGCCAATTCTTTGAAACGCACGGCGCGCTCGGCAAAGATTTCTTGTTCCGGCGCGAGCCAGAATGGGGTGTGGAACAAGCCTTTTTGGATTTCTTCAACCGGCTTGATGGTGGTGGTTTTCATGTATTTTCCTTGTGGTGTGTTTCAGACGGCCTATTGATCAACAGGCCGTCTGAAAAGATATGTGATTCGAATGATTATTTCACAATATATTGCGGGTGGGTATAAACGGTAAATTTATGCGGGCGGGCGAAGCCGATTAAGGTCATGCCGGCTTGTTCGGCCAAGCGCACGGCCAGCGCGGTTGGGGCGGAGACGGCAACAATGCAGCCTATGCCCATCGCAGCGGCTTTAGCGACCATCTCATAGCTGGCGCGGCTGGAAATCAGCGCGAAACCTTGCTGCCAATTGTAAGCCTGTTGCGTGCCGTGGCCGATTAATTTGTCTAAGGCATTGTGGCGGCCGACATCTTCAAACGCGGCTGAAATACGACCGTTTTGTACCCAAGCCACGCCGTGTACCGAGCCAACGGATTGACGCAAGGGCTGATGGTTGTCGAAATCGGCTAAGGCCGTCTGAATGTTGCGGATGGCCAATGCCTGGCCGCGGGGTACTTGCGGCAATTGCGGTTTGACCGCAGCCAAGCTGTCGATGCCACACAAACCGCAACCGGTGCGGCCGGTCATGTTGCGGCGACGCTCTTTTAAGGCTTGAAAACGTGCGGAAGCGATGTCGAGGTGCACTTCAATGCCATCGCAGGCTTCGTTGACTTCAATGTCGTACAGCTCGGAAGCGGTGGTCAAAATGCCTTCGCTCAAGCTGAATCCCAAGGCCAAGGCTTCCAAATTTTGCGGCGTAGCCATCAATACCACATGGGTAATGCCGTTGTAGACCAAGGCGATGGCGGTTTCTTCGGCTAGCACGTCTTGTTCTTCACGCAGGCCGTCTGAATCAGCGCGATATACGGTATAGCTTTGCAGGGGAAGGGAAGTCATGAGTGAGGCCGTCTGAAAAGCGCTATTATAGCGCGATTTTTTCTGCTTCTTAACCGGAATAAACCAAAGTTGGGCGCATAATCGCAATCGTTTATTTGAATGATTAAGGTTATCAGCATGAATGCAGTAAATAAAACATTATTGGCGGCTGCTGTGGCGATGGGGTTGAGTGCTTGTGCGGCAACATCGGGCAAAACAAGTCATGATTTGGATTTTTCCAAACAGCCATACACCGAACAAAGTATGGTGGTGAATGGTGAAACGATTAAATTCCGTGCCTATGAAGGCATTGTGTACGTTAAAAATCCAATCGATGCTGAATATGAAGTGATGAATATTTATGTGCCGGAGCAATATTACCAAAACGGTAATATTGACGGCTTTACAGCAGAAACGGCACCGATTTTCTTCCCTAATCAAATCGGCGGCTATATGCCGGCCAAACCGGCGAAGCCTGAATTGAAACGCCCGCGTGGACCTATGGTTGAAAATGCGGTGCAATCACCGAATGCCGCAGCGGTAGCCTTGTCAAAAGGTTATGTGGTGGCATCGGCAGGCGCGCGCGGACGGACTGCGGCTACTGGTAAAGCACCGGCGGCAATTGTCGATTTAAAAGCGGCAGTGCGCTATTTGAAAGCTAACGATAAAGTGATGCCGGGTGATGCTGAAAAAATCATTTCCAACGGCACCAGCGCGGGCGGTGCGCAGTCTTCATTATTGGGTGCAAGCGGCAATCATCCGGATTATGAAGCGCATTTGAAAGCCCTAGGCGCAGCGAATGCGGGCGATGATATTTTTGCGGTTTCCGCATATTGCCCGATTACCGATTTGGAACACGCTGACATGGCTTATGAATGGCAGTTTAACGGTGTCAACGATTACAAGAAAATGAGTGTGACCATGCTGGATTACAACGTCAAGCGTGAACTGGTGCCGGGTACGCTCACCGAAGCACAAAAATCCTTGTCCGATAAACTCAAGCCCATGTATCCTGCTTACATCAACAGCTTGAATCTGAAAGACGCACAAGGCCGTGCGTTGACCTTGGATCAAAGCGGCAACGGCAGCTTTAAAGATTTCGTGACCGGATTCTTGGCGCAATCGGCACAACAGCAATTGGATGCCGGCAAAGAAGTAAAAGCGGATTGGCTGGCGGTGAAAAACGGCAAAGTAACGGCAATTGATTTTGCCCAATATGCACAAACCGCAGTCCGTCAGAAAACGCCGCCTGCATTTGACGGCGTGGATTTATCGACCGGTGAAAACCAATTATTTGGCAATGCCGATACCGACAAACAGCATTTCACTACCTTTGCCATGAGCAACAGCACCGTAGCAGGCGCAACCATGGCCGCAGCGCAAGACATTAAAATGATGAATCCGCTGAATTATGTGGGGGATACCGACGCGAAAATGTCGCAAAACTGGCGGATTCGTGTCGGCACCAACGACCGCGATACTTCATTGGCGGTCTCTGCTGTGTTGGCGGCCAAGCTGCAAAACCATGGCGCCAACGTTGATTATGCCTTACCGTGGGGCGTGCCACATAGCGGAGACTATGATTTAGATGAATTGTTTGCTTGGATGAAACAAGTGAGTACGCAATAATAATGCCGTCTGAACCTTTTCAGACGGTATTGTTTTTTAGAGATACATAAGAATAAAAGCCTGAACATTTCTGTTCAGGCTTTTTAATTTGGCTCCCCGACCTGGGCTCGAACCAGGGACCTGCGGATTAACAGTCCGTCGCTCTACCGACTGAGCTATCGGGGAATGGAGCGTATTATAGCGTCTGCAAAAAATGTGTCAACCGATAAAAGGCAATAAATTCGTAGCAATATTACAAATAATTGAAAGCTAAGAAAATTTATTTTATCGCTAACATACGATGGCAAGCTTGTGTTGTCAGGCCGTCTGAAAGCTAGGTATGCACATTATTTGCGTAAGCTATTTATTTTGCCGTAATCAGTATTTTGCGCTAACCAATTTACCGTTTTGGAAAACTTGTTGCTGCATAACGTTACCGTTGTAGGCATAAGTTGTCAGAGAGCCGTTGGTCGGTGTTGCGCGAAATTGCATCAATTGGTTGCGGTTGATGGTGTAAGGGTCGGTGCGCTTGATGCTGTTGTCGCTGTAAAAATCTTGCACCACATATTCATTATTGCGTTTGCTTAATAATTGACGGTAAAAACCGCCTTTCACCGCATTATTTGAAGCATTACCGTGGGCGTCAAAATAAGTCACAATTTGCTCGTCAACAATATTGACGCCGCCGTTGTTTTTACTTTGGTTGGTGTTGGAACCGATTTTGGTTTGATCCAAGCGCACAGGGATATTTAAAGAAGTGCCCAAGCCGACATGGCTGCCCAGTCGGGTGCCCACGCCTAAGCCCACAGACATGCCGGGTGTGCCTACCGAGCAGGCACTTAAAGCGGTGATGGCGAGTGCAGCTGACAGAATCTTTTTCATTGTTTTTCCTTTGGAAATTTCTTTATTAACTGACGGCAATGAGTATAGCGGTTTTCATTGCTGATTTTCGTTATGCTAGGTAAAAGGCAAGAATTGGCAGGAATTTTGTTGGTTTTTGGAAACGAAAACGCCAAAAAGCACTTTCTTGGGAAAAGTGCTTTTTGGCGCTCTGGGGTAAGCAGGGAGATGAAAAGGTTATTTCAAGCTGGCTTGTTGAATGTTTTTGCCTTCTGAAAATTTAATTTCTTTCACAACGCTGAATTCTTTGGCAATGCCGTTGATCAAAACAGGTGACATGGTTTGCGCTTCCATCCATTGAACGGCGCTGTTGTCGATGCTGCTTGAGCCGCTGCTGCGAACCACACGTACATTGTGAACATCGCCGTCTGCACCAATGGTCAATCGCACCGCAACTTTGCCCGTAATCGGAGCGGTGGCTTCAGATGCTTTTTGATAGAAAGCAATATTGTTTGCCATGGCGGCTTGTGAAGCAGCTAAAACGGTGAAAGCAACTAAAGCGGTTAAAGTTTGACGGATGTTCATGATATTGTCCTTGTGAGTTAAACGTTTGTCGTAATTTTGTTAATGTGTAATTCTTTAATTTATAAAGATTATGTTTTGTTGGAACTTGTTGTGTTCCGTGTTTCGATGTATGCATTTTGCAATGTTGGCAGAGAATTAGCAAGCGATAAATGCGCAAAAATTGCGATAAACGGTTTATTTTTTTTAGTAGTGATTATTCTAATTGTTGGCATTTTAAGCTTAGAATTTATACTTTATTGAAAGTAACTTGAGAAAATATGACAAATTAATTATTTTAAAATCATATATTTATTTTGAATAACTCAGTTAAGAATAAAAATATAGGTGTTTTGAAACTAAAAAACACCGTTTATTTATTTAAAAATACCGCTTGTCGTATTTTTGCACCGATTATTAAAAATGTTGTTTTTTTTAATACATATATTTGGATTTTGTTGAAATATTTTTAGATGATTCTTGCAAAATGTAATCAAGGTGCTGCGTTGTTTCTATTCAATGTGGCCATAGTTAAAAACGATAGGGCATAAAAATTTTGCGGAACTAAGGTAGAATGTGTTCAGACGGCCTTTTGAATCATAATAAGAATGTTAGTCGTCGAAACAGTTTGATTGGGCAAGCGTGATTCTTTATATATAGTTTGCCTGTTGGCTAAACAGCATCCTTTAGGCAGATAACAGCTAGGAAGCAATAATGAAAACTTTAAAATTCACAAAAATGCATGGCTTGGGTAATGATTTCATGGTGGTCAACGCGATCGAACAGCAGTTTGACCCAACAGAAGCGCCTTTGGCACAATGGTCTGACCGTTTCCGTGGGGTGGGCTTTGACCAGCTTTTAGTGGTGGAAAAACCATCATCTGAAGCGGTGGATTTTCGTTACCGCATTTTTAATGCCGATGGCGGGGAGGTAGAGCAATGCGGGAACGGTGCGCGTTGTTTCGTGCGTTTTGTGGTGGATAAAGGGTTGACTGACAAGCAGGAAATTTTGGTGGAAACCGCCAGTGGTGTGATTGTGCCCAAATTGTTGGATAATGGCTTGGTTACTGTGAATATGGGCAAACCAAAATTTATGCCGTCTGAAATTCCGTTTGTGCCGGTTAGTGATGAAGCAGATGATGCCTTAACACATATTGTGCTGGTGGGCTTGGAATCCATTCCGGTAAGTTGCGTCAATATGGGTAATCCGCATGCGGTCATTGTAGTGGAAGATACGCAAAATGCGCCAGTCGAGCATTGGGGTGAGGCCATTGAATCGCATAGCCAATTTCCGGAACGCGTAAATGTTGGTTTTATGCAGGTTGTGGATCGCCAATCGATTCAGTTGCGTGTGTATGAACGTGGGGCGGGTGAAACGCAAGCATGCGGCACCGGCGCGTGTGCGGCAGTTGTGGCCGGTGTACGCTTAGGTTTACTGGATGGGGGTGTGCCGGTTAAGGTGAGCTTGCCGGGGGGCGATTTGTTTATCAGCTGGCAGAATGGTGATGATGTGATGATGACCGGTCTTGCTGAAACAGTATTTGAAGGCGAGTTGCAATATTAAGATGGCTTTTCATTTTGATTTATGGGCAGCCGTGATTTATGCCGTGTTTTTCTTGGGGCTGATTTTTAAAGCTGAGAAATTCCAATGGTTTTGGGCGGCAGTGATTGCATGGTTGGGCGTGGGCTTTTGGGGCGCGGAAATTATACCTGGTGCCTGGGGCATTACCCATGTTGGGCCTTTGTTTATTCCGCATTTTTATTTAACGATAGGCAGTATTTTTTTCTTTTTGAACCATTGGCAAAAAACACCAGACGGCCAATTTTGGCAGGCTGATGAAGCGCATCCTTTGCTGAGCTTGTTTGCAGTCAGCAATGCACTGATGACTGCGGTATTTATTTTATTGGCAGGTATGGTTTGGTATCATTATCCGGAAGGCACCTCTATTTTTTCCATGCCGGCATTATTGGCTTTTTATGCCTTGGAGCCGAGCTATTGGTTTATCGTGCAATTGGTTTTAATGGCAGTATTTTATGTGCACCGCGTTAAAATCATGAAGCAGCCTGCCAGCTTATTTAGCAGCCGGCAATTGCAAAGTGGGTTTTTGATGTTGTTGGTCGTCCAAGTGGCGGTGGTTTTGTCCATCATCATCGTAGGGCGTTTTTAAACAAAAAGTTATAAAGTAAGAAATATTAAATATTGGTTTTTCAGATGGCCTCAGCTTAATATGCAGGTTGTATTATCTTTATTCAGGAGCAGAACATGAAAATTGCAAACAACATTACCGAATTAATCGGCAATACTCCTTTGGTGAAATTAAACCGTTTGACCGAGGGTTTGAAAGCCGACGTTGCTGTGAAGTTGGAATTTTTCAACCCAGGTAGCAGCGTAAAAGACCGTATTGCAGAAGCGATGATTGAGCAGGCGGAAAAGGCCGGTAAAATCAACAAAAATACCGTGATTGTTGAAGCAACCAGCGGTAACACCGGTATCGGTTTGGCAATGGTGTGTGCTGCTCGCGGCTATAAATTGGCCATCACTATGCCAGAGAGCATGAGTAAAGAGCGTAAAATGCTGTTGCGTGCATTTGGTGCGGAATTGATTCTCACTCCGGCTGCTGAAGGTATGGGTGGTGCGATTGCCAAAGCACAATCTTTGGTTGATGAAAATCCAAGCACTTACTTCATGCCGCGTCAATTTGACAATGCTGCCAATCCACAAATCCACCGGGAAACCACTGCCGAAGAAGTTTGGCGTGATACCGATGGTAAAGTGGATATCTTTGTAGCTGGTGTGGGTACCGGCGGCACGGTTACTGGCGTGGGCGAAGTGTTGAAACAGCACAAACCTGATGTCAAAATCGTTGCGGTAGAACCGGAAGCCTCACCTGTATTGAGCGGTGGTGAAAAAGGCCCACATCCGATTCAAGGTATTGGTGCCGGTTTCGTACCGAGCGTATTGAATACCACCATTTACGATGAAATCGTTAAAGCACCAAACGAAGCAGCATTTGAAACTGCTCGTGCGATGGCAGAAAAAGAAGGCATCTTGGTGGGTGTTTCTTCCGGTGCAGCCGTTTGGAGCGCATTGCAACTGGCGAAACGTCCTGAAAACGAAGGTAAATTGATTGTAGTATTGATTCCTTCTTATGGCGAGCGTTATCTTTCTACGCCATTGTTTGCCGATTTGGCATAATATCAGTGATTAAAAAGGCCGTTTCAGACGGCCTTTTTTGTGTGTTTTCATTTTTCAGATGATGACGGCCTATTCGAAATATGTTGTAATTGAGCAAACTTGATGATGTATCCGTGCTGCCATCATTTGGACTATTCGACGAATCTGATTATAATGACCCACATGAAAAAATATATCCCCCTCTTATTTACATTGGCGGCACTTGCCGGTTGTCAATCTATTTACGTGCCAACCTTAAAAGAAGTGCCGGTGCGCCCGACTAATGTCCAAGTAACTGAGAAGCCGGCTGCCGGTTTCCGTCTAGCTTCTAGTCACTGGTCGGATGTTTCCAAAATCCGTGACGAAGCGACGCGTTTGAGCTATCAGGTCAGTCAAGGAAAGATGACCAAAGTTCAAGCGGCTCAATACTTGAATCGCTATCGCATCCAATTGGTTGGCCGCAACTCTGTTGACGACAGTATGTATGAAGTGTATTTGCGTTCTGCCGTAGATAGCCAACGTGGTGAAATCACCACTCAACAATCTAAGCTGTATATTCAAAACGCTTTGCGCGGTTGGCAGCAGCGTTGGAAGAGCATGAACAGCAAACCAAGCAATCCGGCATTTACCAACTTCCTGATGGAAGTGATGAATATGTCGCCATTGCAATGATTTGATATAAAAAAAGGCCGTCTGAATTTCAGACGGCCTTTTTATTGTTGGTTATTTTTTACCTAAAATCTTATCGGTGGCAATGCGTGCTTGTTCGCGAATGTCTTCAGTCAGATAAGCTTTCATTTGGCTGTACACCATTGTGATTACGGCAATATCATCGGTGAACCCCAATGGTCCCAATAAATCAGGAATGGCATCAATCGGGCTGAAGAAATATACCAATGCGCCTAAGATAATCATCTTGGCTTGTTTGGGTGTATGCGGTGATTTCCATAAAAAATACAGCGCATAAAGCTGGCGCACTACCGGCGCGCCCAATCTGCCGGCAAAACGGCCAAGCTTGCGCAAGAAACCGGGTTCATCGAGTTTTTTGCGTCTGAATTTGGGAATATAGTCTTCAGGAGAAGCAGAGTTTGAGTCGTTCATAGAAAAGCCCTTTTAATCGTTGTCGTGATATGTGTTACTTGGCCATTCTTCTTGTTTAGTGAAAACATTGGAACGGAAAACCAAAAGCAAGTATAAGAGATTGGATGATAAGATACGTCAACTCAATGCAGTTTTATGATAAGCAGCCAAAAAGTAAAATCCTTAAGTAAGATTAAGATAACCGCCTTATTTAATTAATATCAAAATAATTTCCATTGCTCACGACTATGTAGAAATTGAGTAGGTGCTGCCGACTGAATAAATTCAGATAAATTGAATGTTTATCTAGGGAATGGCGATTTAGGTTGATATTATCAATTATCAGGCGAAAGGAGTAGTTAAAAAGAAATACGATAAAATTATTTGTCTCTTTTTTGTAAAAATTTATTAGGTTGTTTACAAATTGGGCTGTTCAAACGGCGCTAAACCATGTAAATTATAGCAAGTGTAATTCATTGTAGTTTTGCGCTACCCGATTTTGAGAAGAAAATAAATTCAGAGGAACAGACCATGTCCGCCAAACCACGTCCTGTCTTTCTAGAAATCCCTAATATTCGCTTGCCGATACCGGGGATTGTTTCTATTTTACACCGCGTCAGCGGTGTTGTTTTGTTTGTTGCCTTGCCGGTATTACTTTACTTGCTTTCAGGCACATTAAGTCAAGAATCAGATTTTGAAGCTTATCGTGCCTTTGTTGCCAATCCGCTGGTGAAACTGGCTTTGATTGGTTTGCTGTGGGCATATCTGCATCACAGTTTGGCCGGTATCCGCTTCCTGTTGTTGGATGCGCATAAAGGTTTGGAATTAAACACAGCCCGTAATACTGCCAAGCTGGTGTTTATTGCTGCTTTGGTATTGACTGTAGTGATTGGAGCCTTGTTATGGTAGATCGTAAATTAACCGGTGCCCACTACGGTTTGAGAGATTGGGCAATGCAGCGTGCAACTGCTGTTATTATGCTGATTTATACTGTTGTGTTGATTGTATTCTTGTTGGCACTGCCAAAAGAATACGCTGCATGGCAGGCATTTTTTGACCAAACTTGGGTGAAATTGTTTACTCAAGTGAGCTTTATTGCTTTGTTCTTGCACGCATGGGTTGGTATCCGTGATTTGTGGATGGACTATATTAAACCGTTTGGTCTGCGTTTATTCTTGCAAGTAGCCACCATCGTTTGGTTGATTGGCTGCTTGGTATATTCAGTTAAAGTTATTTGGGGGTAAGTATGAGTTTTCCTGTTCGCAAGTTTGATGCCGTGATTGTTGGTGGCGGTGGTGCAGGTCTGCGTGCTGCCCTGCAATTGTCTAAATCCGGTCTGAATTGTGCCGTATTGTCTAAAGTGTTCCCAACTCGTTCGCATACTGTTGCTGCGCAAGGTGGTATCTCTGCTTCCTTGGGTAACGTGCAGGAAGACCGTTGGGATTGGCATATGTACGACACCGTAAAAGGTTCTGACTGGCTGGGCGACCAAGACGCGATTGAATTTATGTGCCGTGCGGCACCTGAAGCGGTTATCGAGCTGGAACACATGGGTATGCCTTTTGACCGCGTAGAAAGCGGCAAAATTTATCAACGTCCGTTTGGTGGTCATACTGCCGAACACGGTAAGCGCGCGGTAGAACGTGCTTGCGCCGTTGCTGACCGTACCGGTCATGCCATGCTGCATACTTTGTATCAGCAAAACGTGCGTGCCAATACCCAATTCTTTGTGGAATGGACAGCTTTAGACCTGATTCGTGATGAAGAGGGTGATGTGGTTGGCGTGACTGCGATGGAAATGGAAACCGGTGATGTGTACATTTTCCATGCTAAAGCGGTGATGTTTGCTACCGGTGGTGGTGGCCGTATTTACGCATCTTCAACCAATGCCTACATGAATACCGGTGACGGTTTGGGCATTTGTGCGCGTGCGGGCATTCCATTGGAAGACATGGAATTCTGGCAATTCCACCCGACTGGTGTAGCCGGTGCTGGTGTATTGATTACCGAAGGTGTGCGCGGTGAGGGTGGTATTCTGTTGAATGCCAACGGCGAGCGTTTCATGGAACGTTATGCGCCAACTGTAAAAGATTTGGCTTCTCGTGACGTGGTTTCTCGCGCAATGGCGATGGAAATTTACGAAGGTCGCGGCTGTGGTAAAAACAAAGACCATGTATTGCTGAAAATCGACCACATCGGTGCCGAAAAAATTATGGAAAAACTGCCGGGCATCCGTGAGATTTCCATCCAGTTTGCCGGTATCGACCCAATTAAAGACCCGATTCCAGTGGTGCCGACTACCCACTATATGATGGGCGGTATTCCAACCAACTATCATGGTGAAGTGATTGTGCCTAAGGGTGACGAATATGAGTCGGTAGTAAAAGGCTTGTATGCTGCTGGTGAGTGTGCATGTGCGTCAGTACACGGTGCCAACCGTTTGGGTACTAACTCTTTGCTTGACTTGGTGGTATTTGGTAAAGCAGCAGGCGACAGTATGATCGACTTCATTAAAGCACAAGAAGGCTGGAAAGCATTGCCGGAAAATGCCGGTCAATTGACTGCTCAGCGCTTGGATCGTTTGGATAACCAAACCGATGGTGAAAATGTTGATGAATTGCGTCGTGATTTGCAGCGCTCTGTTCAACTTCACGCCGGTGTATTCCGTACCGATGAAATCTTGAGCAAAGGTGTGAAAGAAATCTTGGAAATCGCCGAGCGTGTGAAACGCACCGAAATTAAAGATAAGAGCAAGGTTTGGAATACTGCGCGTATCGAAGCTTTGGAATTGGATAACTTGATTGAAGTAGCGAAAGCGACCTTGGTATCTGCCGAAGCGCGTAAAGAATCACGTGGTGCGCATGCTTCAGATGACCACCCAGAGCGCGATGATGATAACTGGATGAAACACACCCTGTATCATTCATTGAGCAATACCTTGAGCTACAAACCGGTACACACCAAACCATTGACCGTTGATTATATCGAACCGGCCAAGCGCGTTTATTAATGTATCCAGTTTCAGACGGCCTATCAAAGGCCGTCTGAAAAATATCAGAAAAATGACCCTACACCGACGGTTTGAAATTCTATAATCATTCATCAAACCGCTCGTGAGAAAAGGAACACTTCTCATGGAAAAAGTAAGTTTCGAAGTTTACCGCTACAACCCTGATGTTGATGCGAAACCTTATATGCAGAAATACGAGTTGGAAATCGAACCGACCGACGTAAAATTATTGGATGCATTGGTTAAGCTGAAAGCTCAAGACGACACCTTGTCGTTCCGCCGTTCTTGCCGTGAAGGCATTTGCGGTTCAGACGGCATGAACATTAATGGTAAAAATGGTTTGGCTTGTCTGACCGACATTCGTAGCCTGAAGCAGCCGATTAAAATCCGCCCATTGCCAGGCTTGCCGGTTATCCGCGATTTGATTGTGGATATGACCCAATTCTTCAAACAATATCATTCGATTAAGCCTTATGTGGTAAACGATACGCCGATTGACTCGGATAAAGAGCGTCTGCAAACTCAAGAAGACCGTAAAGAGCTGGATGGTTTGTATGAATGTATCTTGTGTGCATGCTGCTCAACCGCTTGTCCTTCATTTTGGTGGAATCCTGATAAATTCGTCGGTCCATCTGGCTTGCTGAATGCTTACCGCTTCATTGCTGACAGCCGTGATACCATTACCAACGAGCGTTTGGATGATTTAAACGATCCATATCGTTTGTTCCGTTGTCATACCATTATGAACTGTGTTGACGTTTGCCCGAAACACTTGAATCCTACCCGTGCAATCGGTAAGATTAAAGAAATCATGTTGAAACGAGCAGTTTAATGATGATGGTATTTGACGATACTGCAAAACGCAAAATCCGTTTCCAAACCCGCCGAGGACTGTTAGAGCTTGACTTGGTTCTCGGCCGGTTTATGGAGAGAGAATTTGAGCAATTAAATGATGAGGAATTAGCTGCGTTTGTTGAGATTCTTGAATTTCAAGATCAAGACTTGTTAGCTTTGGTTAACGGTTATACACAAACTGAAAAAACTCATCTGATTCCATTGCTTAATAGAATCAGACAGGCATAAAATGGGTATTGATACAGTGTTTCTGATACATTGTAGAAATATTCATAGGCCGTCTGAAAGCAAGACCGTGCTGTAAAGCAAAACGTATAAAAGCCCCATTTTACAAAGGAGCAGAGAATGTCTAAAACAGTAAAACTCAACACCCCAAACCAAGAGGCATTGGAATTACCGGTATTGGAAGCATCATTAGGTAATGATGTAATCGATATTCGTGCATTAACCAAACACACCGGCTTGTTCTCATTTGACCCTGGTTTTGTATCGACTGCAAGCTGTGAGTCTAAGATTACCTATATCGACGGTGAAGAAGGTTTGCTTTACTACCGCGGTTATCCGATTGAGCAATTGGCAGAGAAATCCGATTATTTGGAAGTTTGCTACTTGTTGATTTATGGTGAGCTGCCAAATGCGGAACAGAAAAAAGAGTTTACCGATATTGTAAGCCACCACACCATGGTGCACGAGCAATTGACATGGTTCTTCCGTGGCTTCCGTCGTGATGCGCATCCAATGGCGATGATGGTGGGTGTGGTTGGTGCATTATCTGCATTCTATCAAGACAGCTTGGACATTACTGATCCAAAACACCGTGAAATTGCGATTTATCGTTTGATTTCTAAAATCCCAACGATTGCGGCAATGTGTTACCGCTACTCAAACGGTTTGCCGTTTAACTATCCGAAAAATAACCTGACTTATGCAGAGAACTTCCTGCATATGATGTTTGCGACACCATGTGAAGAATACAAACCAAATCCTGTTTTGGCACGCGCCTTAGACCGCATCTTCATTTTGCATGCTGACCACGAACAAAACGCTTCGACTTCGACTGTCCGCTTGGCAGGTTCTTCAGGCGCCAATCCGTTTGCATGTATTGCAGCAGGTATTGCTTGCCTGTGGGGTGCCTCGCACGGTGGTGCTAATGAAGCCGTTTTGAATATGTTGGACGAAATCGGTGATGTTTCTAATGTAGAAGCCTACATGGAAGGCGTGAAGCAGCGTAAATACCGCTTAATGGGCTTTGGTCACCGTGTTTACCGCAATATGGATCCGCGCGCCAACATCATGCGTGAAACTTGCTATGAAGTCTTGAAAGAATTGGGTCTGGAAGACAGTCCTAAATTCAAATTGGCAATGGAATTGGAACAAATTGCACTGAAAGATCCATTCTTTGTGGAACGCAAATTGTATCCAAACGTTGACTTCTATTCAGGTATCGTATTGTCAGCCTTGGGTATTCCAACAGAGATGTTTACCGTTATCTTCGCCTTGGCGCGCAGCGTAGGTTGGATTTCTCATTGGCACGAAATGATCGGTGATCCAGCGCTGAAAATTGGCCGTCCGCGTCAATTGTACACTGGTGAAGACCGTCGCGATTTCGTACCGGTTGAGCAACGTTAATTATCTTATTAATGATTGTTGATTTACATTTTAAAGACTAAAAAGTCTGTTTGATTAGTTTTATCGATTTAAGACAAAATATCTACAGGCAGTTAGTTCGGAATAGGGTAGAATAAAGTGTCATCTTCAGACGGCCTGAACTCCGTTAAAGTAGCACAAAGTTCTACCCTTTATTTATATCTTAAGAAAAGAGCACACGCCATGATGGACGAAAAACTCAATTTCTCTTATCTGTTTGGTTCAAATGCCCCTTATATTGAGGAGTTATACGAAGCTTTCTTGGTTGATCCAAACTCAGTAGAAGATAAGTGGAAACAATACTTTACTGACTTAACCAAGCTGCCGGGTGCAACTGATGTAGACGTTGCCCATGCACCGATTCGTGAATCATTTGCCAATTTGGCTAAGACGAAATCAACAGCCGCTATTGCAGGCAATGTTGATGAGGCCATGTTGAAAAAACAGGTTGGCGTGTTGCGCATGATTTCTGCTTACCGCATTCAAGGTGTTGGTGCGGCGCAATTGGATCCGTTAAAACGTATGCCGCCAAAATATTTGGAAGCATTGGATCCTAAATTCCATGGCTTGACTGATGCAGATATGGCAGTGAAGTTCAGTATGGGCGAAGGCGATTTCGACGGTCAAGAAAAAATGGCCTTGTCTGATATCGTTAAAAACTTGAAACAAACTTATTGCGGCCATTTGGCAGTGGAATACATGTATATTCCGGAAACCGAAGAGCGTCGCTGGATTCGCAATTACTTTGAAAGCGTGCTGTCTACACCACGCTATACCAAAGAGCAAAAACAATATTTATTGAAGCAATTGACTGCAGCCGAAACTTTGGAGCGTTACCTGCATACCAAATATGTCGGTCAAAAACGCTTTGGTGTTGAGGGTGGTGAAAGCGTGATTGCCGGCTTGAATTACCTGATTCAAAATGCCGGTAAAGATGGCGTAGAAGAAGTGATTATCGGTATGGCGCACCGTGGCCGTCTGAACGTGTTGGTCAACACTTTGGGTAAAAAACCGGGTGACTTGTTTGCCGAGTTTGAAGGCCGTGCCGAGATTAAACATCCAAGCGGTGACGTGAAATACCACATGGGTTTCAGCTCCGATATTGCTACACCAAACGGTCCTATGCACGTTTCATTGGCCTTTAACCCGTCACACTTGGAAATCGTGAATCCGGTGGTGGAAGGTTCGGCTCGCGCGAAACAAGAGCGTTTGGGTAAAAACGGTCAAGAAAAAGTGTTGCCGGTGTTGATTCACGGTGACGCTGCATTCATCGGTTTGGGTGTCAACCAAGCGACATTCAACTTATCGCAAACCCGTGGTTACACCACCGGCGGTACGGTTCACATCGTGATCAATAACCAAATCGGCTTTACCACTTCTGATACCCGCGACGTCCGTTCTACCGTGTATTGTACCGATGTGGCGAAAATGGTTTCTGCGCCAGTCATCCATGTTAATGGTGATGATCCGGAACGTGTATGTTTTGCCATCCAAGCTGCTTTGGATTATCGTAAAACCTTCAAAAAAGACATCGTCATTGATGTGGTATGTTACCGCAAATGGGGGCACAACGAGGGCGATGACCCGACATTGACCCAGCCGATGATGTACAAAAAAGTTGCCCAGCATCCAGGCGTTCGTGCCATGTATGTTGAAAAATTGGTAGCTGAAAATGTGATCACTGAAACCGAAGCCGATGCTTTGGTACAGGCCTATCGTGATGCATTGGATAAAGGTGAGCATGTGGAACAAACCACATTGAGCAATTTCCAACGCACCAGCATCGATTGGAGCAAATACCAAGGCAAAGACTGGCGTGAAGATGCAGATACCAGCTTGCCTGCTGCCGATATCCAACGCTTGGCCGATAAATTTACCAATATTCCGGATAACTACACCCTGCATGCCAATGCCAAGCGTGTGAATGAAGCGCGCAAAGCCATGGCTTCAGGTAAGCAGCCGATTGACTGGGGTATGGCCGAAACCATCGCCTATGCCAATTTGGTCACCAAAGGCGCAGGTGTGCGTATTTCCGGTGAGGACTCAGGTCGCGGTACCTTCTCACACCGTCATGCAGTGATTCACGATCAAAAACGTGAAAAATGGGACGATGGTGCTTATGTGCCATTGCGTAACATGGGTGAAGGCGCGGCAGACTTCTTGGTAATCGACTCAATCTTGAATGAAGAAGCGGTCATGGCTTATGAATACGGCTTTGCTTGCTCAGCACCGGATAAATTGACCATTTGGGAAGCCCAATACGGTGACTTTGCCAACGGTGCGCAAGTGGTGATTGACCAATTCCTGTCATCAGGTGAAACCAAGTGGGGTCGTTTGTGTGGTTTGACCACCATCCTGCCGCATGGTTATGACGGTCAAGGCCCTGAACACTCATCAGCTCGTTTGGAGCGTTGGTTGCAATTGTGTGCCGAACACAATATGCAAATCGTGATGCCGTCTGAAGCATCGCAAATGTTCCACTTGTTGCAACGTCAGGTATTGAGCTCTTATCGTAAGCCTTTGGTAATCTTCATGTCGAAACGCCTGTTGCGCTTCAAAGATGCCATGAGCCCATTGTCTGATTTCACTGAAGGTTCACGTTTCCGCCCGGTGATTGAAGACAAAGCCGAACGCAGCAGCAATGACAGCGTGAAACGCGTGATTCTGTGTGCCGGTCAGGTTTACTATGATTTGGCTTCAGGCCGTGCCGAGCGCAAGCTGGAAGACGATGTAGCCATTATCCGTGTAGAGCAATTGTATCCGTTCCCGGATAATGAGGTGAAAGCAGAATTGGCGAAATATCCGAATGCCAAACAAGTGGTTTGGGCACAAGAAGAGCCGCAAAACCAAGGCGCGTTCTACCAAATCCGCCATCGTTTGGAAGCGGTGATTGCCGAAGACCAAAAACTGTCTTACGCTGGCCGTCCAAGCAGCGCATCGCCTGCAGTCGGTTACATGAGCAAACACGTTGCCCAATTGAAGCAATTAGTTGAAGACGCATTGAATGGCTAATTGAAGAGAGAAACGCCTACGGTCTGATTCAGGCCGTAGGAATAAGAACACATCACAAGGCCGTCTGAAAGGCGGCAAACCGGAGACTAAAATGATCATTGAAGTAAAAGTGCCAATGTTGTCTGAAAGCGTATCGGAAGGTACCTTGTTGGAATGGAAAAAGAAAGTGGGCGAAGCAGTTGCTCGCGATGAAATTTTGATTGAAATCGAAACCGATAAAGTGGTTTTGGAAGTGCCTTCTCCACAAGCCGGTGTATTGGCTGAAATCATCGTTGGCGATGGTGAAACTGTTGAAGCCGATCAAGTATTGGCACGCATCGATACTGAAGCTGCTGCGGCGCAACCTGCTGCTGAAGCTGCGCCTCAAGCCGAAGCTGCCGAAGTAAAACCAGAAGCTGCTGCTCCTGCTGCAGCTACACAAACCGGTGCGCCTGCTATGCCGGCTGCTGCCAAATTGGCTGCTGAAAAAGGCGTAGATGTGAATTCAGTTCAAGGTTCAGGCCGTGATGGTCGTGTCTTGAAAGAAGATGTGCAAAATGCTGCGGCTAAACCTGCTGCCGCTGCCAGCGCCCCAGTTCCTGCCGGTGCCCGTCCTGAGCAACGTGTTCCAATGAGCCGCTTGCGTGCCCGTGTGGCAGAGCGTCTGTTGGCTTCTCAACAAGAAAACGCCATCTTGACCACGTTCAACGAAGTCAACATGAAACCAATTATGGACTTGCGTGCGAAATACAAAGACAAATTCGAGAAAGAACACGGCACTAAATTGGGCTTTATGTCTTTCTTCGTGAAAGCTGCGGTTGCTGCGCTGAAGAAATACCCAATCGTGAATGCTTCTGTTGACGGTAACGACATTGTTTACCACGGCTTCTTCGACATCGGTATCGCCATCGGCAGCCCACGCGGTTTGGTGGTGCCAATCTTGCGTGATGCAGACCAAATGAGCATTGCTGACATTGAAAAAGCCATCGTAGATTACGCAGTGAAAGCCAAAGACGGTAAAATTTCTTTGGACGATTTGACTGGCGGTACCTTCAGCATCACCAACGGCGGTACTTTCGGTTCGATGATGTCTACCCCAATTATCAACCCGCCACAATCTGCCATCTTGGGCATGCATGCCACTAAAGAGCGCGCTGTGGTTGAAAACGGCCAAGTTGTGGTTCGTCCGATGATGTATCTGGCATTGTCTTACGACCACCGTATCATTGACGGCCGCGAAGCGGTATTGACCTTGGTAGCCATTAAAGATGCCTTGGAAGATCCGGCTCGTCTGTTGTTAGATCTGTAATATATTCAGACGGCCTTTAAGGCCGTCTGAAAGCATGTTGGGTGTCGTAAACATGAAGAAAACATTGATTATTTTATCTGCGCTGGCTTTATCGGCGTGTGCCGCTTTTTCCGGCAAGGAATATTCGGTGAATGCTTATAATGCACAAGGTAAGCAGCTGAATAAAAAATTTGAGCTTGATAGTAATAAAGCGGGCATTCAAATGGCGCGCCAATCGCTTTGCCAAACCTATCCGAATGCCACTATTCGTGTTTACAACAACATCACACGCATGGAAGTGAAGGAATTCAGTCCTTATTCATGCCGCCACAAACGCTAGGCATCACTTCTTTTTCAGCACATTCTTTTTGAAGGACAAAGGATTTCAAATGTCACAATATGATGTAGTAGTTATCGGTGCGGGCCCTGGCGGTTATGTTGCTGCCATCCGCGCTGCACAATTAGGTTTCAAAACAGCCTGTATCGATGCAGGCGTGAACAAAGCAGGTGATGCACCTGCCTTGGGCGGCACTTGCTTGAACGTAGGTTGCATCCCATCAAAAGCTTTGTTGCAATCTTCAGAGCATTTTCATGCTGCGCAACATGATTTTGCCGAACACGGCATTACTGTGGGCGACATCAAGTTTGATGCCGCTAAGATGATTGAGCGCAAAGACGGTATCGTGAATAAATTGACCGGCGGCGTGAAATTCCTGTTCCAAAAGAATAAAGTCGACAGCTTGTTTGGCTTGGGTTCGTTCAAAGGTAAAAACGGCGATTTGTACCAAATCGAAGTGGACAACAAAGGCGAAAAAACCGTTGTTGAAGCCAAACACGTGATTGTGGCGACCGGTTCTGTGCCACGTCCGTTGCCACAAATTGCCATTGATAACGTGAATGTATTGGACAACGAAGGTGCTTTGAACCTGACTGAAGTACCGGCTAAATTGGGTGTAATCGGTTCCGGCGTGATCGGCTTGGAAATGGGCTCGGTATGGAAGCGTGTGGGCTCGGAAGTGACGATCTTGGAAGCTGCGCCGACTTTCTTGGCTGCTGCCGACCAGCAAATTGCCAAAGAAGCGTTCAAATTCTTCACCAAAGAACAAGGCTTAGAAATTGAATTGGGCGTGAAAATTGGCGATATTAAAGCCGAAAAAGGCGTGACCGTTCAATACGAAACTGCTCAAGGCGAAGCCAAAACCGAAACCTTTGATAAATTGATCGTGGCCATTGGTCGCATTCCGAACACCAATGGTTTGAATGTTGAAGCTGTGGGCTTGGAAAAAGATGAGCGCGGTTTCATCAAAGTAGATGGCGATTGCAAAACCAACCTGCCAAACGTTTGGGCAATTGGTGACGTGGTGCGCGGCCCGATGTTGGCACACAAAGCCAGCGATGAAGGCGTGGCCGTGGCTGAACGCATTGCCGGTCAAAAACCACATATCGATTTCAATAACGTGCCATTCGTGATTTATACCGATCCTGAAATTGCTTGGGTAGGCAAAACCGAAGAGCAATTGAAAGCTGAAGGCGTTGACTACAAAAAAGGCACTTCAGGCTTTGGCGCCAATGGTCGCGCATTGGCCATGGGCAAAGCTAAAGGCACCATCAAAGTATTGGCTTGCGCCAAAACCGACCGCATTTTGGGCGTACACATGATTGGCCCAGTAGTGAGCGAATTGGTATCTGAAGGCGTGACCAGCTTGGAATTCTCAGCCAGCAGCGAAGACATCGCCCGCATCATCCATGCCCACCCGACCTTGTCGGAAGTGTTGCATGAGGCGGCATTGGCTGCCGACAAGCGCGCTTTGCACGGCTAATTGCTGAAGTGTTTGAAATGCCGTCTGAAAACGTTTCAGACGGCATTTTTAATGAGTAATGGGGAATGAGATAATGAAACTGATAAAATTAGCCATGTGTGTATTGTTTTCCATGAGCATGGTGCAATCTGCATGGGCAAATCAAAATTTAACTCTCAGCCACAACCTGACATTATTTTTATGCCAGACCAAAGCCGGCGAAAAAATCAGCCTGAAAAGTTTGCGCCAAGCAAATGGTTATGTATTGTCGTTTCATGCCGGAAAATATATGGCAGAGGCTGCAGCGGATTCTGCCTATTTTGCCTACACCTCCAATTCAGAAGCGCTCAGTTTTGAATCGGGAAAATACATTTATGAGATGGCGCAATTTCATAATGGCGATGCCAGCGTGACGATTACCTCCAGCCAAACCGGTAAGGAAATTCAGAACTATGAATGTTGGGACGATTTGGATATGAAGTTAAACCGTATTTCGCCGCATTATTTTAAGCCTTATACCGATGAATGGGAAAACCGTTTGCAGCGTCGATTCTTAAAATAAATCACTTTTTCAGACGGCCTTACTCGGCCAAACCAATAAAGCAGGGCATGGCAAAATCTTCTATAATGGCATATTGATTTTTCAGACGGCATTAAAGTGATGAATAAAGAATTACTCGGGCTGATTTTCTTACCGACCGGCATTATATTGATGTGTGTGGCCGCAGTTTTTCAGCTGTATGTGATGATGACCGAAACCTATACGCTCAACCGCTATAAAGATAAAGCCTTGGTCTGGCGCGTGGCGGTGTTGTTTTTGAGTTTTAGTTTGGCGGTGTATTGGCTGTGTCCGAATGCGCGTAAAAAAGGCGTGGTGTTTTTTATATTAGGAGCAGGTGGAGCATTAATGTATGTTTTAGCGCGTGTGTGGCTGCCTTTTAATCGCTAAGAATCTGCAAGGCCGTCATGAAATACGGATTTCAGACGGCCTATTTCAATCAATCTATTTTAAAGCGCACAACAGAATAGCGGATTTCAGCTAAGTTCACTAAATCATTTTAAAAACTTTTCACAGTAAATTTGAATCATTCAAAATCTAACAATCTTTACAAGAATTCAAATTATCTTTATGGAAATTGTCTTGTAAGTCGATGTAATCATCACTATACTGAAAGCACATCAAACGAACACGCAAAGGAGCGTAACAATGAAAAAACATGATTATGAAACTCGAAAAGAAGCTCTGTTGAAAGATATTCGTGAAGTAATGAATGATGTAGAAGATTTGTACAATGCAGGTGCGGAAGCAACGACTGAAGAAGCCAAAGAGGCCAAAGCAAAATTGCAAGAAAAATTGGATGCTGCTAAAGACCGCCTGACCAAATTTGAAGCTGAAGCTGCCGAGCGTTTGCGTCACCATGCCGAACAAGCACGCGACAAATACGCTGAATTTGAAGCTGAAGCAAGCGAGCGTTTCAAAGAAGGCAAAAAACGCTTTGCAGAATTTGAAGCCGAAGTCGGCGAGCGTGTGAAACACCACGCCCAACAAGCTGATGAAGCCGTACGCGATAAACCTTATTACGCAATGGGCTTTGCCGCATTAGCCGGTCTGGTGGTCGGTGTATTGCTGAACCGCCGCTAATTGCGAATGAATAGGCCGTCTGAAAGGTTTCAGACGGCCTTTCTATTTCACACGCTTGAAGCAGAATAAAGTTGAGAAAGGGAAGAGAAATGAATCTCAAAGAGAATATCCAGCATACCAAATTACTATTCAACCAAGGTATCGATTTATTGATGCTGCGCCTGCAGTTGCTGAATCTGGATTTAGCCGCACAAGCGGGCAATGCCGTGCGCAGCGTGATTTGGTTGGTGATTTCAGCCATATTGCTGTTGGTAGCGTTGATTAGTTTGTTATTCGGTTTAAATCGCGTATTGACCGATCAGCAAGCAATTTGGACATTTTTCGGCATCACCGGCTTGAGCCTGTTGATTATCGTCATTGCCTGCGCCCGCATTATCGGCAGCTGGAAAGGACAAAACAACCGCATCGGCAATACATTAAAAGACATTCAAGCCGATATTGCCTACCTGCGTGGTCAAATCAACGAAGAATAACAAGGAGAATCCCCATGAACCAACAACAAAAAGAAACCCGCGAACTGCTGGAATTGGAAATCAAACTGGCGCGCTTGAAAGTGGCTGCTTCTTATTTGAAACAACGCAAACTCAAAGAAATCCGTGCGCAAAAATCGGCTGAAAATGAAGCCATGCTCTACCGCTTGGCTGATTTTGGCAGCAGCTTTGCCACATCATCGACCAGCTTGTTGTCAAAAACATCGCATTTACCGTTGCCCAAGCCTTACCGCTATGGCGCTATATTTGCCCTGTTTGCTCTACAAGCGTGGCAAAATCATTTAAAGCAAAGTCAAAATAAATAAAAACGCCTATCGTTTTAAAAAATATTGTCTTTAAAGTGAAAATTTATTAAGATAGCAGGGTTGGTTTAACCATATTTTTGAAAAGGGAGATTCTCACCATGCAAAAAACCATCCTCGCACTCACTTGCGCCGCATTTTCATGCGGCGTTTATGCCGATGTGACCTTATACGGTCAAATCAAAAGCAGCGTCAGCACCAGCCAAGTTAAAATCAAAGGCGATTCCGGCACTGAAAAAAGCGCAACCTCAACCCGTATTAACGACAATACGTCACGCATCGGTTTCAAAGGCAAAGAAAAATTAAGCGATGATTTGACTGCGATTTGGCAGTTGGAACAACGTGCTTCGATTTTGGGTCAAAGCAACAGCCAAAAATGGGGCAATCGTGATTCATTTATCGGTGTGGAAGGCAGCTTCGGTAAGTTGCGCGCCGGTAATTTGAATAATATGCTCAACGAAATGGATACCATCGATACCTGGATGTGGAGCCATACCGCTACAGGTTTGGGCGTGTTTACCCGCACCGGTTCGCGCAATGTATCGGTTCGTTACGATAGCCCATCGTTATCAGGTTTCCAATTCAATGCGCAATATTCTCCGCGCGATAACCAAAACCCTGAAGACAAATACACCCATGCCGAAGCAGGCCGCGATCAATACACTGCAGGCGTAAGCTACAGCAATCCTGAATTCTTTACCAAGCTGGCTTATAACTTACGTAAAAACCGTGTCGGCACCGAAGACGGCCACATCGTTCGCTTGGAAACTGCTTACGATGCTAATAATGTATTCTTGGGCTTAGGTGCACAATATGCCAAAGCCAACGAAAGTGCCAACACTTATCTGGCTAACTTCACCGATGGTTTCAATACCTACAACGGTAGCGACATTACTGCCGATGCCGGTAAAGAAGAAGCTGTAAAAGTGATTGATGCCGCAGTAACCGCAGGCTACAACTTTGGCAACTGGCGTCCGCGCATTACCTACGCACACGGCTGGCCGGCTAAAGGCGTGGATAGCGGCGAAAAATTGGTGGATAAATTCGACCAAGTGATTGTTGGCGGTGATTACCGCTTCAGCAAACGCACTTCTGCACGCGGCCAAGTCGGCTACCTGCGCGTAGGCAATAAAACACGCTTAACCGCAACAAATAAAGGCAAAGTAGAACAAGCAGCCGCATCTTTGGGCTTGCATCACCGCTTCTAAGATTGCGCATGAAACAAACCTGCCTGAGCTATTTAGGCAGGTTTTTGTATTTTTATTGGCTATAAAAAAGTAATGATTTTTCAGGCCGTCTGAATCAGCCATGACAAGATGTTTTAACCGTATTTTCCGAAAGCTGCTCAATAATCGCACATTCAGGCTCATCATTGCCTTGGCAGCAATCGTGCCAAGATTGCAGCGTAGCGGTCATGCTTTGCAGGCGGCTGATTTTTTCCTGAAGCGTGGCAATATGTTCCGCCACTAATTGCTTCACTTGTGCGCTGGTGCGTTGCGGATTATGTTTGAGCTGTAATAAAGTCTCGATTTGCGCCAATGAAAAATCAACATCACGCGCGTGTTTGATAAACATCAGCGTATCTAAATCTTTTTCCTGATATTGGCGGTAGCCCGATTCACTGCGTCCGGCAGCCGGAATCAAGCCGATTTTTTCATAATCACGAATCATTTTGCTGCTCAAACCCGAGCGTTTGGCGATTTCGCTGATGTTCATGGGGGGGATCCTTCAAGTGTTTAGACTTGATATGAGGCCATCTGAAAAAAATCAAAGTGAAAAGCCGTCTGAAAGTAGAAGTCTTTCAGACGGCCTATTTAGTTTATTTATTGGTATTAACCAAACTTGGTTTGTGGCGGCCGGCGCGTTGTTGCAAGCGCTCAATCAGTCCTTCTACCGTATTCGGCGCGCCATCAACACAGAATGCGTTATAAAGCACGCTGTGCAATTCGTCGTTGCGGCTTATCGCACCGCCCATCGGCTTCCAATCCGCATTGCGCGGTTTAATCCAGCGGTTGTTTATCGGATCGCCATAGCCGAATACTTTATACGAAGATCGTTTGTCGCCACCATAATTAAAGCTGGAACGGGCGCAGAAAATGCCTTCGGCGGTCAGGTTATCGTAACCTTGCGAAGACTGCGTGTTCAAAATATAGCGGATGCTGGTGTCGGGCGAAGGCATGATTTGCAGGCTGCTCAATAAAATTTTCGGCTGCTTGGCATAGGTTTCACTCACATAAATATCAAACCAATCGCCTGATTTAGTGTCCGGCAGGGCAGGTAAATCGGCTTCGGCTTCTTTAAATTCGCGGGCGGCTTTTTCTTGCGCGCTTTCTTGGTAGCGGCTGTTGACCAAGCTGTCTTTGTCGCTTGTGGGCAGGGCAAAAGCGGAAGTGGCGGCCAAGGCCATAACCAGCAAACTGATGCGGCGCATAACGCTCTCCATGATGAAAATATTCTGCATTTTAGGGTTTCAAAAGCGCAGGTGCAAGCAAGTCAGGTATAATTAACCTAATATTTAACCAGATTAAACGCAAACCATCATGACCCAAACCTTAGACGTAACCGGCTTGAAATGCCCGATGCCGATTTTGCGTGCCAAAAAAGCCTTGGCACAAATGCAAACCGATGAAGTCTTGACCGTATTGGCCACTGACCCGGGCGCACCGGGCGACTTTGAAGCCTTTTGCCGCCAAACCGGCCATGTTTTATTGGAGTCAACTGAAAACGAAGGGGTGTTTACCTTAGTGGTCAAACACAAATAGGCCGTCTGAAATGCAGAAAACCTTATTGTGTGCCGCGTTATTGATGTTGGCCGCTTGTGGGGGCGAGGAATTGTCACCCAAGCAAAAAGAAGAGCGCGCGCAAGAAGCGGTGAAGCTTTTTAACGAATCCTGCGTGGCGCTGCGTGGCGAACCGGCTCAAGTGGCCGCGTGGGCGGGCGCACAAAATGCGCAAGCCATGACCGAAGACGATATTAAAAAGCTGCCGTTCGGTATGATGGAGCTTGACTGGAACGCTGTTTGGAAGCTTGAGAAAAATGAAGTGGCCTATTATCTCAGCCTTGCGCCGGAAAGCTGCAGCATCAAAACCGAAAAAGCCGATGAAAACATGGTACGCCAGCAATTCATGCAATTGGTCGAGCAAGCGCCGCAGGGCTTGAACCATGAACTGCGTTCCGAAAAATCCACGCAATCGCCGTTTCCTTTCCGCCAGCTTTCTTATGCGTGGCGCGAATCAGGCAGCCCGGAAGAATGGGTGCTGACGGCCAATACATCGCCATCGGAGCAGTTGCCCACACAAGCCGCATTATATTTCACCCATCAGATTTATCATTCCAAACCCGTATTGAACCAAACGAACTGATTTTCAGACGGCCTGAACCAAAGGCCGTCTGAAACCGAACAACCAAAAGGAAACCATCATGCAAACCCTGACCATTATCCAGCCGGACGACATGCATTTGCACCTGCGCGACGGCGATGCACTCAAAGCCGTAGCGCCTTTCACCGCCCGCCAAATGGGGCGTGCCGTGATTATGCCCAACTTGAAACCGCCGGTGATCAGCGTGGCCGATGCCTTGGTCTACAAGCAGCGCATTCTCGATGCCTTACCTGAAGGCAGCACTTTCGAGCCGTTGATGACGCTATATCTCACCGACAAATCCACGCCTGAGTTGGTGCGCGAAGCCAAAGCCGCCGGCATTGTGGCCTTCAAACTGTATCCGGCCGGTGCCACTACCAATTCCGATTCCGGCGTAACCGATTTGTTCAAACTGATTCCCGTGTTGCAGGAAATGGCGGCGCAAGACATGCGTTTCTTGGTGCATGGCGAAGTCACCGATGCCGAAATCGATATTTTTGACCGTGAAGCCACCTTTATCGAGCGCGTGATGAAGCCCGTTTTGCAGCAGGTTCCCGATTTGAAAGTGGTGTTTGAACACATCACCACTGCCGATGCCGCCCGCTTAGTACTGGAAGCCGGCGACAACGTAGCGGCCAGCGTGACCCCGCAACATCTACTGCTCAACCGCAACGATTTGCTGGTCGGCGGCGTGCATCCGCATCATTTTTGCTTGCCGGTGTTGAAACGCGAAACCCACCGCCAAGCCTTGGTTGCCGCCGTTACCGGTGACAAAGCACATAAATTCTTCTTGGGTACCGATTCAGCGCCACACGCCAAATCTGCCAAAGAAAATGCTTGCGGCTGCGCCGGTATGTTCAGTGCCATGACCGCCATCGAACTTTACGCCGAAGTGTTTGAAAACGCCGGTGCGCTCGACAAACTCGAAGCTTTCGCCTCTAAAAATGGCGCACGTTTCTACGGCTTGCCGGAAAACAGCCGTACCATTACTTTAGTCAAACAAGCGCAGACTGTTCCTGAAAACGTGCCTTACGGTGATGAAGTATTGGTGCCGATGCGCGCAGGCCAAACCGTGGCTTGGTCGGTGCAATATTGATTGATAGACAAACAAAAATGCCGTCTGAAACTTTTCAGACGGCATTTTTTATACACTAAACAATTAACCGCGTTTCGGATCATCCGGACGCAATTGCACGGCCAAGCGGTCGAGAATGCCGTTGACGAATTTGTGGCCGTCGGTGCCGCCAAAAGTTTTGGTGACTTCAATCGCTTCATTGATGATGACCGGATACGGCGTTTCCGGCATGGCGGATAATTCGTGGCAGGCCATCAGCAATACGGCGCGTTCGATCGGGCTTAAGTCTTTTTCGTCGCGGTCTAGCAGCGGGCGGATGCGTTCCATGTATTCGGCGGCGTTGGTTTTGGTGCCGAAGAATAATTTGGTGAACAATTCTTGGTCTGCTTTTTCAAAGTCGGGCAGGTCTTGAATGTTTTTGGCCACTTCAGGGGCGGCGGTGTTGTTGATGTTGGATTGGTACAGCGCTTGTACCGCAAGCTCGCGGGCGCGGCGGCGTGGTGTTTTCATGGGGATGTCCTTATAAAAGGTTTCAGACGGCCTGATCGGTGACAGGCCGTCTGAAACAAAGCGTCAGATTATTCTTCGTCTTCTTCTGCGTCGAATTGGTTTTCGAGCAAACGGTTCACCAAGTTGGCCATTTCTACGGCAACTTTGGCGGCATCAGATGCTTTTTCTTCAATGCGGGCAACGGCTTGTTCGTCGTTTTCGGTGGTGAGAATGGCGTTGGCAATCGGGATGTTGTAATCCAAGCCGACACGGGTCACGCCGGAGCCGGATTCGTTCGACACCAATTCAAAATGGTAGGTTTCGCCGCGAATCACCACGCCGATGGCGATCAGGGCATCGAATTGCTCGGATGAAGCGAGGTTCATCAAGGCAATCGGCACTTCCAGCGCGCCGGGTACGGTTGCGATGGTGATGTTGCCGTCGGCCACGCCCAATTCTTGCAGCGTGCGGCAGCAGACTTTCAGCATTTCACCGCCGATTTCGTTGGTGAAACGCGCTTGCACGATGCCGATGCGCAGTTGTTTGCCGTCTAAAACGGGTTCGATGATGTTCATGTTTAATCCTTTAAAAGTGGTTTCAGACGGCATGAAATAGAGCCGTCTGAACAATTAATCTTTAGGCTGCCAATCGGCAACGGCTTGAAATTCGCCGTCTTCGTTCAATTCCCATGCGCTGCCTTGCGGCTGTGTAAGCAGGGCGACGATGTCGGGGTTGTTTTTGGTGATGTCCGACATGCTGCACACGGTGAAATTATCCGGATTGTCGGTGTATTCGTCGCTTTCTTCACCGGTGAAAAAACGCCAGCCGCTGTCGTTTTCAAACACCGGTTCTTCGCGGTATAAAAAGCCCACGGCTTGGCCTTGCTCGGTCACGGTTTTGGTGGCGATGCAGCGGTCGAGCGCGGTTTGCAGGGCTTGGGCAAAAATATTCATAAGGTTTGGCTTCTCAATGATGTGGAGGGGATTTTACACGATTCGGCTGTTTTTCGCACTTGCTATCGCCCATGAAATGTGGGGATTGATGTTACAATAGGCCGTCTGAAAAACAATCAGCCTTAAAGTGTTTGCATATTTTTAGCGGAGTATGGAAACCCATTCGGGCTGCGCATAAAGGAAACCGATGAAATCCGATGTATTGAAGCAGCAGGCGCACCAAAGAATCCAGCAGCATTTGGGTTATGCGTTCAGCCGTATCGAATTATTGCAGCAAGCCTTGACCCACCGCAGTTTCAACGCAAAACACAATGAGCGCTTTGAATTTGTCGGCGATGCGATTTTGAATTACACCATCGCTAAAATGTTGTTTGATGCCTTTCCGAAATTGACCGAAGGCGAGCTGTCGCGCTTGCGTGCCAACTTGGTCAACGAAGGCGTATTGGCTGAAATCGCTTTAGAAATGAATGTCGGTGACGGCTTGTATTTAGGCACGGGCGAACTCAAAAGCGGCGGTTTCAGACGGCCTTCCATCTTGGCCGATGCCATGGAAGCCATGTTCGCCGCAGTAAGCTTTGATGCCGATTTTGCCACGGCGGAGAAGGTGGTGCGCCATTTGTTTGCCAGCCGAGTGAAGTCCGTCGATTTCAAAAATCAAGGCAAAGACAACAAAACCACGCTGCAAGAAGCCCTGCAAGCCCGCCGCTTGGCCTTGCCGAAATACCGCATCGAAGAGCAAATCGGCACAGCCAACGACAGTCGGTTTGTGATTTCCTGCGATTTGGGCGAACTCGGTTTCATCTGCAAAGCCCAAGGCACCAGCCGCAAAACCGCCGAGCAGGAAGCCGCTGCCGAAGCACTGAAATGGTTGGAACAAACATTCCCGATCAAGCGCAAAAAATAAGGGTGAGGCCGTATGAAAGTTTTGATAATAATCGGCGTGTTGGTAATTGTGGCCATGGCCGCGTATGCCGCTTATTTATGGTTGAAAGTGTACCGCCAAAAACAGCAAGCCGAACAAGCCCAAGACGAGCGCCGTCGCAAACTCGCTCAAAGCATAGATCTGATTGCTATGGCGATGGCGCAAGGACAATGCAATTTATCCGAAGGCGTGTTGCGGCTAAAGCCTTTAATTGAATCAGCCGGACTCGATTTCAGCAGATATCCGGCCATGAACAAGCTACATGAAGTGGTGGCCGATATGCCGATTTTGGCAGAACGCCGACAACTCAAGCGCAACGAGCGTATGAAGTTGGATCTAATCCGAGAAAGCAGCGAAACCGGGCTGGAAAGCGAAATTGTGGCAGAGGCCGTGAATATGCGACAAGCTGTGGAAGCGTGGTTGCCGAAGCAGGCCAATCAATAATTTAAAAGAGTTTTCAGACGGCCTGTTTTTATCAATAGGCTGAGAACTTTCAGAACTCGAAAATTTTTAGAAATCTTTAAACCGTCATTCCCGCGCAGGCGGGAATCCAGACCTATCGGCTTCAGGAATATTTAGCTATTACAGTAATTTGAAGTTCTGGATTCCCGCCTGCGCGGGAATGACGAGTAGAGTTTACTTGGTTCAAATTAAGTTGTGCGAAAGTCTCAGGCCGTCTGAAAACCAAAAATACGAAAGAAAAACATGGACATCGAAACCTTCTTAAACAACGAATCCCAGCGTAGCGAAAACTACCGCTGCGGCTTCGTGGCCATTGTCGGCCGACCGAACGTGGGCAAATCTACCCTGATGAATCACTTAATCGGCCAAAAAATCAGCATCACCAGCAAAAAAGCCCAAACCACGCGCAACCGCGTGACCGGCATCTACACCGACGACACCGCACAATTCGTGTTCGTCGATACCCCCGGTTTTCAAATCAATCACCGCAACGCCTTAAATGACCGCCTCAACCAAAACGTCACCGAAGCATTAAGCGGCGTCGATGTGGCGGTGTTTGTGGTAGAAGCCATGCGCTTTACCGATGCTGACCGCGTAGTGATGAAACAATTGCCGTCACACACGCCGGTTGTACTGGTGGTGAACAAAATCGATAAAGACAAAGCCAAAGACAAATACGCGCTTGAAGCCTTTGTTAACGAAGTGAAAGCCGAATTTGAATTTGCCGGCCACGAAGTCGTCAGCGCCAAACACGGCTTACGCATCGCCAACCTGCTGGAGCAGCTCAAACCGTATCTGCCCGAAAGCATTCCCATGTATCCCGAAGACATGGTCACCGACAAATCCAGCCGCTTCTTGGCCATGGAAATCGTGCGTGAAAAACTGTTCCGCTACTTAGGCGAAGAATTGCCTTACGCGATGAACGTCGAAGTCGAACAATTCGAAGAAACCGAAACCGGCATGTTAAACATCTACATCGCCGTATTGGTCGACAAAGACAGCCAAAAAGCCATCCTCATCGGCAAAGGCGGCGAACGCCTGAAAAAAATCTCTACCGAAGCACGCTTGGACATGGAAAAACTTTTTAATGCCAAAGTGTTTTTAAAAGTGTGGGCGAAAGTCAAATCCGGCTGGGCGGACGATATCCGTTTCCTGCGCGAATTGGGGCTGTAAGAAAAAAAGTGTAGGGTGGCGTGCTTCGCCGACACAACCGACTGAATATAAAGCAAAACCATGCCAGTTATGCCGTCTGAAAAATTTTCAGACGGCATCACACATAGGGCGGATATGCCTATCCGCTAAATACAACAAGACAGAGCGCGTAGGTCGGGTATGTTTACCCGCAAATCCATACGGCATTTTAAATCAAAAAATTAAGGAAAATATTATGAATAATCAAGAAGTTAAAAATATTTGCGGGGGGGGGGGGTAGACTGCCCGGCTGAAAACCCGAATACGATATTAAAAGGTAATCTTGCCAAACTCAAATCCCTCTTTCCTGAAGTCTTCAGCGAAAACCAAATTGATTTTGAAAAACTCAAATTAGCGTTGGGCGAAGACAACCTTTGCGCCCAGAACGAACGCTATCAACTTAATTGGGCAGGCAAATCCGATGCCTACCGCACCTTGCAATCGCCCACATTCAACACCCTTGCGCCCTGCATTGCCGAAAGCGTGGATTTTCACGACACGCAAAACGTATTTATCGAAGCGGAAAATTTGGAAGCCCTGAAAATTCTGCAAAAATCCTACGCGGGCAAAGTCAAAATGATTTACATCGACCCGCCCTACAACACAGGCAGCGACAGCTTTGTCTATCCCGACAAATTCGCCGAAACCCGCGAAGAATACGCCAAACGTGTGGGCGACAAAGACCAAGACGGCTATTTATTGCGCGACGGCGCATTTGCCGGCGCGTGGCGCAAAAACAGCAAAGACAACGGACACTATCACAGCAACTGGCTCTCCATGATGTTGCCGCGCCTGCATTTGGCAAAGACGCTGTTGCGCGAAGACGGCGTGATTTTTATCAGCATTGACGACAACGAACAGGCGCAACTGAAATTGCTTTGCGATGAAGTATTTGGGGCGGAGAATTTTGTATCGGAAATTGTTTGGCGCAGAACAGATAATCAACCAAATATTGGAAATTTAGCTAAAGTAAAAGAATATCTACTTTGTTATGCTAAGAATATTTATGAACTTGAGCTGGGAAAATTATCATTAACAGATAAGGCATTAAAGGAATATAGGTATTCAGATGAAAATGGATTATTTCGTAGAAAAATATTGCTAGATAAAACAAGGGGAAGACACTTTTATGATGTAAAAACCAAATCAGGAAATATTCTGACTGGTCCTTGGATGATAAAAAAAGAAGATTTTGAAAAATTAGATGCGGAAAATGGAATTTATTGGACTAGCGGAGGAGATGAACAACCTTATGGAAAATTATATTTAGATAATTCAAAAGGACAAATTCCTAATGATTTCTGGGGTATTGAATTTGGCACAAATCAACGTGGCAGTTTAGAAGTAGAGGAGTTACTAGAAAATCGTTATTTTGATTTCCCAAAACCAACTTTGCTAATAACTAATTTATTGAAATTAGGCTCAAATTCAAATGATTTAATCCTAGACTTCTTTTCAGGCTATGGATGGCACTGTATATATGCGATGGAAAACGGTGCTTCCTCTGTAGTAGGTGTTGATATTTCTCATAAAATGCTCGAAGTAGCAAAAGGAAAAACCCATTTTCCACAGATTGAATATGAATGCTGTGCCATAGAAGATGTGGATTTCCCAGAGGAGAGCTTTGATGTAATACTAAGTTCGCTTGCGTTTCATTATGTAGCAGACTATGAGAATTTAATAAAAAAGATATATAGGATGCTGAAGGCTGGTGGCAATTTAGTTTTTACAGTTGAACATCCTGTTTTTACTGCTCATGGAACACAAGACTGGTATTATAACGAAAAAGGAGAAATACTGCATTTCCCGGTGGACAATTATTATTATGAGGGCAAACGGACAGCTATGTTTTTGGAAGAAAAGGTTACAAAATATCATAGAACACTGACCACATATCTAAATACACTGCTTTCAAATAGTTTTATAATAAATCAGATTGTGGAGCCACAGCCGCCAGAGAACATGATGGATATTCCGGGGATGGCGGATGAAATGCGACGCCCAATGATGCTGATTGTATCGGCAAAAAAGAAGATGTAATAATATAGAAAAAATAAACGAGGAGTATGTAAATGAGATCAGAAAAAGAAATGATGGATTTAGTACTTTCTTTAGCAGAACAGGATGAACGTATTCGAATTGTGACCCTTGAGGGGTCACGCGCAAATATTAATATACCTAAAGATGAATTTCAGGATTATGATATTACATATTTTGTAAGTGATATAGAACCGTTTATATCTAATGATGACTGGCTTAATCAATTTGGGAATATTATAATGATGCAAAAACCGGAGGATATGGAACTATTCCCGGCTGAAGAGAAAGGCTACTCCTATATAATACTTTTTGATGATTATAATAAAATAGACCTTACCTTATTGCCCCTGGAAGAGTTGGGAAACTACCTGAATGACGATAAATTGATAAAGATTATTCTGGATAAGGATGGAAGGATTCAGCAAGCTGTAGTTCCGACCGACATGGATTATCATATAAGAAAACCCAGTGCCCGGGAATACGATGACTGCTGCAATGAATTCTGGAACACCACTACCTATGTGGTTAAGGGACTGTGCCGTAAGGAAATTTTATTTGCTATTGATCATTTTAATCAGATTGTTCGCCATGAGCTGCTGAGAATGATATCATGGAAGGTCGGCATCGAAACAGGCTTTAAATTAAGTGTAGGCAAGAACTATAAGTTTATTGAAAGGTATATATCCGAGGATTTGTGGGAGAAACTTTTGTCCACCTACCGGATGGATTCCTATGAAAACATATGGGAAGCATTATTTCTATGCCATCAATTGTTCAGGGCGGTATCCGGTGAGGTGGCGGAAAGGCTTCATTATGCCTATCCGGAGTATGATAGGAATATAACAAAATATACCAGGGACATGTATAAAAAATACACTGGTAAAACCGGCTGCCTGGATAGCACATATGCCGCTGATATAGAAGAGAGGCGGGAACAGTGATTACAGAAATGAAAGCAGGGCACCTGAAAGATATCGATAAACCCAGCGAACCATTTGAGGTGATAGGTAAGATTATACCGAGGTATGAAAACGAGAATTGGACCTTTACAGAATTACTCTATGAAGCGCCATATTTAAAAAGCTACCAAGACGAAGAGGATGAAGAGGATGAGGAGGCAGATTGCCTTGAATATATTGACAATACTGATAAGATAATATATCTTTACTACCAAGACGATAAATGCGTCGGAAAAGTTAAACTGCGAAAAAATTGGAACCGGTACGCTTATATAGAAGATATCGCCGTATGTAAGGATTTCAGGGGGCAAGGCATAGGCAGCGCGCTTATCAATATATCTATAGAATGGGCAAAGCATAAAAACTTGCATGGACTAATGCTTGAAACCCAGGACAATAACCTTATAGCTTGTAAATTCTATCATAATTGTGGTTTCAAAATCGGCTCCGTCGATACTATGTTATACGCCAACTTTGAAAAAGCTGTTTTCTGGTATTTAAGGTTTTAGAATGCAAGGAACAGTGAATTGGAGTTCGTCTTGTTATAATTAGCTTCTTGGGGTATCTTTAAATACTGTAGAAAAGAGAAAGGAAATAATAAATGGCTAAAATGAGAATATCACCGGAATTGAAAAAACTGATCGAAAAATACCGCTGCGTAAAAGATACGGAAGGAATGTCTCCTGCTAAGGTATATAAGCTGGTGGGAGAAAATGAAAACCTATATTTAAAAATGACGGACAGCCGGTATAAAGGGACCACCTATGATGTGGAACGAGAAAAGGACATGATGCTATGGCTGGAAGGAAAGCTGCCTGTTCCAAAGGTCCTGCACTTTGAACGGCATGATGGCTGGAGCAATCTGCTCATGAGTGAGGCCGATGGCGTCCTTTGCTCGGAAGAGTATGAAGATGAACAAAGCCCTGAAAAGATTATCGAGCTGTATGCGGAGTGCATCAGGCTCTTTCACTCCATCGACATATCGGATTGTCCCTATACGAATAGCTTAGACAGCCGCTTAGCCGAATTGGATTACTTACTGAATAACGATCTGGCCGATGTGGATTGCGAAAACTGGGAAGAAGACACTCCATTTAAAGATCCGCGCGAGCTGTATGATTTTTTAAAGACGGAAAAGCCCGAAGAGGAACTTGTCTTTTCCCACGGCGACCTGGGAGACAGCAACATCTTTGTGAAAGATGGCAAAGTAAGTGGCTTTATTGATCTTGGGAGAAGCGGCAGGGCGGACAAGTGGTATGACATTGCCTTCTGCGTCCGCTCGATCAGGGAGGATATCGGGGAAGAACAGTATGTCGAGCTATTTTTTGACTTACTGGGGATCAAGCCTGATTGGGAGAAAATAAAATATTATATTTTACTGGATGAATTGTTTTAGTACCTAGATTTAGATGTCTAAAAAGCTTTAACTACAAGCTTTTTAGACATCTAATCTTTTCTGAAGTACATCCGCAACTGTCCATACTCTGATGTTTTATATCTTTTCTAAAAGTTCGCTAGATAGAGTTCTATATTAGAGATGTAAAGAGTTTTGGTGAAGAGGTTTGTGAGTATGGCTTTTATAACCAGGGTGCAATGAGAAGCACTAACAGCAGCTAGCTTAAGAACGCATAGGATATACTTTTTATGGAAGTCACAGAGGAGGAATAAAATTTGAACAGGATTAACAGAGTAACCTCTATTCTTATTCAGCTGCAATCAAAAAAAATAATTCCTGCCAAAGAAATTGCACAGCGATTTAATATAAGCTTAAGGACAGTTTACAGAGATATCCGGACACTTGAAGAAGCCGGAATACCAATTGGATCTGAGGCCGGAAAAGGATATTTTCTTGTAGAGGGCTTCCTACTTCCGCCGGTAATGTTTACAGCGGCGGAAGTGGGTGCATTGATTACAGCAGGGAAATTTTTAAATTGCCATGGAGATGAATCATTTATAAAGGATTTTGATTCAGCTATGTATAAAATCAAATCTATTTTGAAGCATGGTGAAAAAAACTATGCACAGGAGTTGGAGAACAGTATTAACGTGTACAGCACATCTGGACAGAAAAATACATTGGCGGATAACGTTATTGCAGCAATTCAGACTGCAATCTGCAATAAAAGGGTAATATCAATTCAATATCCTGCATCAGGAGGGCAAGAACCGGAAAGCAGAATGATAGAGCCTATATCACTGGGGTTTTATGAACAGAACTGGTACTTAATCGGTTTTGCAGGCTAAGAAATGAATATAGGAATTTTCGTGTGGATCGGATTAAAAGCATTTGCATAGAAGAAGAGCTCTGTCAAAGCCATGATGGCTCTTTGGAACAAATATTAAAACAAATGCTTTCATATAAAAAACTATATAATGTAATTCTTAGAGCTGAAAAAGGGGAGACATACAATTCTATCAAGAACAGGTATTCTCTCGGCTTCCTTGAAGAAACCGATTTGGGAAGTAAAATGGAAATCGAATTCCAGACAGATTCCTTTGAGATATTGAGCAAGCAGCTGATTGAATATGGATCAGGCATTGAAATAGTCCAACCTGATGAATTAAAATGCATAACCCGTAAACACCTGGCACAAATTACGAATCACTGCCTAAACTTGATTTAGAGAAAGCGATTGGTCTGTTATGTATTTTTTGTAAGGTTTCATATCCCCTGCTGACATACAGCTGTCAGTGTATTATGATATTCTACTATCAAAAAGGAGGATTGAAAAATATGAAACCAAAGATAATTATGCACACACAAATTAGCCTTGATGGCCGCATTAAAGGCTTTGATAATCCGGAAGTTTACTACCAGGTTGCCGGGGGAATTCATTCGGATGCGGTGCTGTTTGGGTCCAATACTGTTTTTACTGCATTTGAAAAATATCCTGCTGAAACAGAGGCTGATTTTGAGAAAATCATAACAAGCCCGGAGGACCCCAGACCAATAGGAGTCATACCTGACAGCAGAGGTATCTTGAGAAGTCTTCATTGCTTAAGAAATCTTGGATATCTGAAGGAAATTGTCATTCTGGTATCAACTGCCACTCCGAAGGAATATTTGAATTATTTGGAGGAAAGGCATTACCCATATATTGTGTCAGGAAATGATCATGTGGACTATGAAAAAGCCTTTCAGATCCTGCATGAGCAATATGGGTGTAAATACATGCGGACAGACAGTGGCGGTGGATTAACCAACAAATTATTAGAAAACGGACTTATTGATGAAATCAGTCTTGTGATATCACCATGTTTTGTAGGTAATAAAGAAAAACAACTATTTGATAACCTTCTGTTATCTGAAAAAGTTAATTTGGAATTGCAGGGAACAGAGAATGCAGAACATGGCTGTCTGTCATTGCGCTATGCTGTGAAAAATAAGGATTAGTGCAGCATACTTTAAAAAGTGTCTGTTGGGACAGTGTCCTAAAGGAAGCATAAGCTCATGGCTAGCGGCGGTGTTAAAGTAACGGCACTCGGCCCCAATATATAGTTGATATGCCCCTAAGCCTTTGAGGGCAAGGCGGTCAACCGCGCCTTTTCCGGTCCGCATACAGTCGTTCAATGAGGGTATCAAGCTCGGCAATGCGGCGGTGCTTCTCGGTGGTTCGTTTCTTCGCCGCCGTTTTCGGCTAATTCTAATTGATCCGAACTGTAAGGATAAGCAATTATCCGGGGCTAGTTAAGTATCTTAGAGAGGAAGATAAAGATAAGTAAACCAATTTTAAAGTTGTACCGAATAAAGCCTTCAAGAGGACAACATGCTTTTGAAGGCTTTATTGCTTACAATTACTTGGATTGTAACGCAAAAGCAGGCACCAAATCAATGAAAAATAGCCTATCCAGGCGACTGTTTCAGAAATATGGGCTTCCGCCAAGGGGATACCAGTGGGGTGCGACATCTTTTTTGCCCACTCAAGGCATGTAGAGTCCATTGTTCTGTTGCGAAAAAGATAAAAAATCAAATCAGTTTTATAGAGATGTAAGTTGTTGATGATAACTTGCATCTTTTTCATATGTTAAGATTGGAGTGATAAGGATGATAAAAAATGATACATGTAGTGAAGATACCAGTTAAAAATAAAACGAAAGAAGTAGTAAGAATTACAGTATATTGTAGAGTAAGTAAAAATATAGAAGAACAACGTTCAGGTTTAAATAGTCAAATTGCATATTTTAAAGAACTTTCTAACAAAGTAATAGAAATCGATTTAGCTGAAGTGTATCACGATGTTGGAAGAAGTGGGTTAATAAAGAATGGAAGAACAAGCTATAAAAAAATGATTGTAGATGGATTATAAGGCAAATTTGATTACATTATTACAAAATCAGTTAGTAGGTTTATAATAAAGCATTGTAGTAAAATAAAAAAATATGATATATTTAGATTAGGGCGTGTCCCTAATTTGAATAAGCCCAAAAGAGCCCTATTTTAACCCTATATTCCAACGAAATATAGGCAAACACAAACAATGGCGAGAACCGCAATAACTGACAACATATGGGAACAATTACAAACAACCATGAAAGCGCACGGCTGTCATCAATGGAAGAACGACCGTACCGTGATGGAAGCCATACTATGGAAGCTAAGAACAGGTGCACCATGGCGAGACATACCTATTGAGCTAGGGTCATGGAAAACCGCTTATAACCGCTTTAACCGATGGTCTAAAAAAGGCTTGTGGCAGAATTTTTTTTTGATCTACGAAAAGAAATTGACAAAGAATGGGTATTCATCGACGGAAGTTATGTACGGTGTCATCAACATGCAAGTGGAGCTCGGCGTGGTTTCGATAGAGCAATTGGACAAAGCCGTGGCGGAAACACGACAAAAATACACCTATGTGTGGACTCGCATGGAAATCCGCTCGATTTTAAAGTCACTGGGGGTAACGTGCACGACAGTCAAGTTGCAAACGACTTGATAGAAGTCATACAAGAAGCCCAGTATTTTATCGCTGACAAAGGGTATGACTCGCAAGAAATCAGAGATAAAGCGATAGAACACGGTATGAAAGCTATTATACCAAAGCGTAAAAATGCCAAGAAACCTAACCCTGATTTTGATAGCTACCTTTATAAATTACGCCACTTAGTCGAGAATGCATTTGCACGATTAAAGCAGTTTCGTAGTATTGCTACTCGCTATGAGAAATTAGCTCGTAATTTTAAATCGATGCTTTACTTGGCTTGCTCTATTATTCATGCTAAGTTAAATTGAGGACACGCCCTAGTGATAATAAAAAAAAAGAGCTAAAAATATGAGTTGTCATAGTATTGGGCATGGATTAAATTCAGTGTCTAAAAAGGTATTAGAGTTGTATGATGAAGGGAAAATTGAATTTAGTGTTGCGAAAGATTTATTATACACCACAAGAAATGCTGTACATTATTGTGATGGAAATACGTATGAAGCGATTGCATGTTTTGATGGATGTAGATGTGCTAGATGTTTAAAGAAAACAAATGAGTTATATGGTCTTTATGATGCATTAGATGAGTGTAGAGAGTATTATGATATTTTTAGCAATAAAGAAGATGGAGTATTATCTGGTGATCTTTGTAAGGATTGTTTTGATGAAATTTGTGAAAAACACCATTCGATTATCATAGAAGACGAAGTTGTATATTAAAAAAGTTTTACTCGATAATGGGTAAATCTTCAACTTTTAGCGGAATTATTAGCAGATAGTAATAATATACCTATGATATTTGTGAAGTTTAATCTTATATTTTCAATAAGGGATTACTATACACATTGCTTATCTCTTTTAATCTTTGATTCACGTTGAGAGTGTTGTCTTGATGTCAAGGGTTCAGAAGTAACATGTGAAAAAGGCTTGAAAATAGGTCATTTTAAAAATAGATTGTAATTTTTAAGTACATTGAAATCACGAAAATGCTTGTAAATCAGGGCATGGAAACATATCAATACGGACAGTGGAGTTGACAGAGTAGTAACCAAAATTGAAGGTGTGAACTGGTCTTTTAGCGATAAAATGTTTGTCTACTTTATAAATGATTTAGAGATGTATAGTAAGTGGGAATATTCAGGTGAAAGTGAGTTGCTTATGTTGGAATATAAAGAGGGCATACTATCTTTTGATAATATAATGCAATTCTATTTAGATAAAATGATGCGGGATAAGGTTATTGATTCAATTCCTTCATTTTTTCAGCAGTTACTTAGAATCTGTAAAAAGTTTAAAGCATTAAAAGACATTAGTAACGCATTTGGAAGGGATAAATTAATCCAAGTAACTAAAGAAAATATTTTAATAATATTCCATCAAGTCTGGCAAAGGTATTTATACAGGGAAAATATTTCTGTATTCAAAACTATGGAAAATGAGCTGTATACAATTTTCAAAGGAATGAAATGGAACAGTTTTATGAATAAAATAAAAGTATTCGTTCAGAAGCCGGAAGTAAAATATATCAATCTGTAACCTTTGCAATGGTGGAAGCATATTGGAATAAGGATAAAAGTATTATAGATAAGCAGGGTTGAGAGGAAGAGTCTGAGTATGGACCAGATTAATAGTTGAACTATCTAAACATAAATTGGCAGATTTCGGAATAGAATTTACTATTGTAAATCTTTAAAATATGCGTCAGTTTTATCTTGCTTTTCCAAAAACTACGTATTGTGTCGCGAATTGAGTTGGACACATTATCGCTTGCCTATGCGAGTGGAGAAACCCCGTGAATTTTAACGAATAAATTTACTCCACCATTATGTAATGAAAATACTTTTGTCATGGTGTATAAGGCCTTTATTTTACTGTATGTGGAGTCATAGCATTGCTATGTAGAGTTGAAAAGCCTGATAAACAAAGGCTTTCTTTTATTTATGTCTACTCAAAAATACTGCTTTCATTTGTATTTTAATAAAAAATTATGTTATGCTCGATATGGAATAAAAAACACATTTAAAATGGAATAGGAGAATGTCAAGATGAAGATTAATATAAGTACCATTATAGAGGCGATTGAAATGGCAGATGATAATTTTACATTTTTTTTATCTGATAAAAATAATATTTCTTTTAATTTTTTCATTTTACTGCACCACCTTTGTTTGAACTTTCAAATCAATCGCCTCTGTATAATGTTTCCACATTTCAGCATAACGTCCATTTTTCTGTATTAAATCATTATGTTTTCCACTTTCAATTAAGCGACCATTTTCCATAACAATAATTTTATTTGCATTACGAATTGTAGAAAGACGGTGTGCAATCATAATGACAGTTTTGTCTTGCATAAGTTTCTCAAAAGCCTTTTGTATCAAATATTCATTTTCAGGGTCGCTAAATGCAGTTGCTTCATCTAATACAATGATAGGGGCGTCTTTAATAATAGCTCTTGCGATAGCAATTCTCTGTCGTTCTCCACCTGAAAGATGTATACCTTGTGTTCCGACTACTGTATCATATCCGTTTGGTAATTTAGAAATAAAATCATGACACTGTGCCGCTTTAGAAGCTGATATGACTTGCTCTTTTGTTGCGTTTGGATTTCCCATGCGAATATTATCGAAAATACTTTGCTTAAAAAGAAATATATCTTGAAACACAAAGCTAATATGTTTCATTAAGTCATTAGTTCCAACTTCACGAACATCAACATTTCCTATTTTAATGCTTCCAGAGGTTACGTCCCAAAAACGAGAAATCAAATTAGCAATCGTACTTTTTCCACCACCAGATAAGCCGACGATCGCTGTTATTTCCCCTTGCTTTGCTTCAAAAGAAACATTTTTTATTGCCAGTTCATTCTCTTTTCCAGTATAAGAAAAACTAACATTATCGAATGTAACATTGTCATTATCAAAAGTCTTTGATATTTGTGTATCTTTTAAGACTGGAATATTAAATATTTCGTCCATTCTTGCAACATTTCCATTGATTTGCATAAACGATTCTGAAACATACATAATTTTGTTAAGTATACCCGCTACTGCTGGAACAAAGAGCAAATAGAAGATGAAAGTCATCAGAAATTCTTTCTGGTTTACTGCATTAGTACCAATTAAAATACCTACGGGTATAAGCACAAGATAAATATTGTTAATTATCGTTGTAAATGCAGGCATACAATTTTGCCAACCTAATGAAAATTTCAATACCCATTCTGTATATTGAGAGATTGCATGTTTTAACTGTTCAAATGAATTAGCTGTCTGATTAAAAGCCTTAACGACTGGCATACCTCGTACATATTCAACAGACGCATTATTCATATCTTCAAGAGCAATTTGATATTTCCCCATATTTTCTTTCATTGCCCCACTTCCATAACCCATAAACTGAACAATAAAAGCTAAAATAATACCAACAAGAGAAGCAATGCCGAATCTCCAATCAATAGCAAATAATAAAATAACCATAACAATCGGAGCAGTTACGGAAGCCACAAAATCAGGAAATTGATGTGCAATGAAACCCTCAACACTTTCTATATTTTCGTCCATGATTTTTCTTAACCGTCCACTTCCAATCGTCAAATGATAACCTAAAGGTATTTTGGTAATATGTTCTGCAAATTTAACCTTTAATTCATACAATGTTCCAAAAGCCGCAAGATGAGAACAAAATATCGCCAAAAAATACAACAAAATATTTGCGATAATTCCACCCAGAGCCAACCAGCCATACCCTATTACTTCATTGACATCTAAGCTATTCAAATTTGGATAAACTTGAAGAATAGAACGAATGATGAAGTAAACTGCAATATAAGGAATAAATGAAGCAATCGACGCTAAGGAAGAAAGAATAGCGGATATAAAAATCAGTCCTTTCTTATTTGAAGCCAGTTCCATACATCGTGCCAAGCCAGTTTTAGGCTTTACCTGTTTTGGCGTTTTCTTTGCCATAATAAATCCTCCTAACTAAAAAATGATGTAGTTAGCTCTTGCTAACATACATCATTTTACTTTTTATATTTATTTGCTTCTACTCCATAGCTATATATCTATCCAAAAAATAGCCCAAAAGTGTTAATTTTCTGCCTTTCGATAATCTTTAGGTAAAATACCATATACCGATTGAAATGCAATAGAAAATTTACTTGCATTACTATATCCAAGACTTAACGCAATATCATTTATTTTACGCTTTGAATTTCTTAATTCATTAGACGCTATATTCATCTTGTATTTTTTTATGTAAGAATAAGGAGTATCTCCATATACTTGTGCAAAGACTTTATACAGTAACGACAAGTTAATTCCTTTTTCATAAGCTAATTGTTCCAGAGATACTTTTTCTTCTAAATGTTCTGTCATATATTTGCAAACATCTTTTGTTATTTGTATATATTTTTTGTTGAAATATCGAAATTCAGTTTCTTCATTGCCCGACAGTTTGTTGATGAAATATAAAAATTCGATTGCTTTAACACGAAAATAGGTAATACTTTCCTTATCTTTAGCATTATAAAATTCTTCAAAAAGATGTCCTAACTCAAAGTCTGCATGACTTAAATATCCATTTTTATTTAACTTTAATCTTTCACTTATTTTGTCCATATCTAAGCAAAAATCATTTAGAATTTTTTGTGTATCTGCACTAAGGGCGTGTTTATCTATGACTAAGCTAAATGCGTAACATTTTTTTAGGGGAAAGGAAAAAGATATAGGCAAATGTTTAGTCCCCATAATACTGAAATATCCTTCTGACAAATAAAACATCTGATGATTAGAAAATTCACATTCATACCTGGTGATTTAATCCATAGCTTAATTGAAAAAATAATAGTTTATGATAAACACGAATTTGAAATAGTCTTTAAATTCAATATAGACAATTTGGTAGGAGGAACAGACGATGAGTAAGATTGCTCTTTATATTAGATTATCCGTTGAAGATATGATAAAGACTGATGAGAGTGAAAGTATCATAAACCAAAGAGCATATCTAAACGATTATCTCGACAAGAATGAAGAATTTAAAAACTTCACAAGAGAAGAATATGTTGATGATGGATATTCTGGAACAAATGAAAATAGACCAGCCTTTCAAAGAATGCTCGAAGATGTAAAGAAAAATAATATTCAGACGATAATTGTAAAAGACTTGTCCAGATTTATGAGAGATTATATAACACTTGGAGATTATCTTGAAAATATATTTCCATTCCTTGGAGTAAGATTTATTGCCATAAATGATGGCTATGATAGTAACAAAGAAAAAGGAAATGGAACAGATTTAGATATTCAATTCAAGGGATTATTATATGATTTCTACACAAAAGATATTTCTGAAAAGGTAAAATCATCTATGACTACACTTAAAAAACAAGGAAAGTTTTTAGCTTGGAGTCCACCTTTAGGATATATGAAAGATCCTAATGATAGACATAAAATCATAGTTGATGAAGAAACAGCTTGGATAGTAAAGAAGATTTTTAAACTTGCACTTGATGGTATATCTTCAAGAAATATAGCTAAGATATTAAATGAAGAAAAAATTCCAACACCATCAAAAAGAAAGAGCGAATTAACAAATCTTGATTTCGAATATTCAATAATCAGAACTGAGAAAAAACCTAGACCAACTTGGACTAATGGCAATGTAATAGATGTATTAGCAAATGAAAATTATACTGGAACTTATACTTTCAATATGCAAGATAAGTCAGTATTAAATCCGTCTTCTTTTAAATTCAAACCAAAAGAAGAATGGGGAAGAGTTGAGAATAATCATGAAGCTATTATTTCTAGAGAAGACTTTGAAAAAGTTCAGAAGATTAAAGAGAAGAACCTATTTATGAAAGGTAAAAATACCGATTATGAATGGAGAAAGAAATCTCCACTACAAGGTTTTGCAAAATGTCCAACTTGCAATCACATTTTAGGATGTACTCAATCAAAAAGAAAACGACAAGATGGAAGCATAAGAGTTCACACATATTTTACTTGTAGGATATGTAAGTGTAATAATGTAAAACACAAAAATTCAAGAGCAGGAAGCCTTGAAGAGCAGGTATTTGAAGCAATAAAAGAAAAATATGGTATAGAAGATCCAATCAAGGATGAAAAAATAAAAGTTAAACCTTTGGAAAAATCTATCGAAGATCTTGAAGCTAAGAAAATGCAGAATTTTGAGAAGTATAAATTAGGTAAGATGAATAGACAAAAATTCATTGACTCTAAAAATTCGATAGATGAAGAAATACAAGCAATAAAAGAAAAAATACAAAAAGCAAAAGAAGAAAAAGAAGTAATAGACAACACTAAACTTACCAGAGAATTGATGGAGAAATATATAGACTCAGTAATCTGCGAAGGAAACGAAGTGTTGAACATAATATGGAAGTAGCAAAGGGAGTGATCAATCACTCTCTTTTAAATTACATAACAATAACCTCTTTTTTGTCATAAGCTTGACATGAGAGGGCAGCGGCACAACTGCCCACGCCGTGATGCAACTCAACGCCGAAGACGGCGGCAACCGCCGTTATATCTGCGTGCAATTACCCGAAGAAACCGATGAAAACTCTGAAGCGCGCAAAGCCGGTTTCGCCAATATTGCCGAAATAGCCAAAGAACGCATCCGCCGTGCAGGAACGCAACTACAAGGCAGCCTGAAAGACGGGCAAAGCGTGGACACGGGTTTCAAAGTATTCAAACTAACCGAAAGCCATTTCAAACAATGGCGCAGACCGCTTTCAGGTAGCCTGAACGAGCAGCAGCAATTGGCTTTGCTGGAAGAATTTCAAAATATCGTCCATGAACACGCCAGCGTTGAAAATATGGCTTATGAATTGATGTTGCGCTTGGGTTTTGAATTAACGGACAGCATTGAATTTGTTGATCATGTGGTTTGGCTGAACAATGCCGCGCAAACGCGCAAAACCGCGTTGTTGCTGGATACCGTCAATCAAGCGGTGTTGGACGAAGTGCGTGCCCAATCGCCCAAAAAAGTGTTTGTGCTGGACAAAGCATTTGCAGGCGATGACGCGCTGAAAACCAATGCCGCCTTGCAGTTTAAAGATGCCAATATTGACTTTGAAACGCTGTAACGGTGGTGCAAAATGGAATTGAAATTTGAACAATTAGATTATCAGCACGAAGCCGTTAACGCAGTCGTGCATTTGTTTCAGGGCGAACCCAATCAGGAGCAAACCTTTGCTTTGCAATCGGATTTTTCGCCCGTTGTGGGCAATCGGCGCGTTTTGCCGTTAGACGAAATCGGCAAAAATTTAAACGAAGTGCAACACAATTTCAGCCTGCCTGAAACGCAAATCGGCGAACACGGCTTGAATTTTTCCGTAGAAATGGAAACGGGAACGGGCAAAACTTATGTGTATTTGCGGACAATTTTTGAATTGAACCGCCAATATGGTTGGCGGAAATTTGTGATTGTCGTGCCGAGTGTGCCGATTCGTGAAGGCGTGTTGCAAAGCATTCGCGCGATGACGGCACATTTTCAGACGGCCTTTGACGGCGTGCATTTCACCCATTCGGTGTACAGCAGCGACCGTTTGAACCGTTTGCGCAGCTTTGCCACCGGCACGCATATTGATGTTTTGATTATGAATATTGACGCATTCAATAAAAAAGACAATGTGATTAATACTCCTAATGAAAGTGGAGAAGCCCCCATTTTGCAAATCAGCCAAACCCGGCCGATTGTGATTGTGGACGAACCGCAAAATATGGAAACCGATTTGGCAAAACAAGCGATTGATTCGTTAAACCCTTTGTTTGTGCTGCGTTATTCCGCCACGCATAAAAATCCGTATCACAAAATTTACAGCTTAAATCCCGTGCAGGCCTATAACAAAAAATTGGTGAAGCAGATTGAAGTGGAACCTGTGTTGGCAAAAAATGATGTCAATGGTGCGTATGTGGTATTGAAAGAATTTGTGGCGGGCAAGAAGAAATTAACCGCCAAAGTGGAACTTCATGTTCAGGATAAAAAAGAAACCAAGAAAAAAACGGTTAGCGTTAAGAAGGACGATGATTTGTTTGATAAATCAGGCGGTAATGAAAGTTATCGGCACGGTTTTATTGTCAATAGTTTAGATGCGGAATCGGGCGAAATGGCATTATCAAACGGCCAAATCATCACGTTGGGCGAAGACGATGATTTAATCCGCGATGAAATCATGAAAAAGCAGATGGAATGCACGATTCAAGAACATTTGAAAAAAGAGAAGCGTTTAAATCCGAAAGGAATTAAGGTTTTATCGTTGTTTTTTATTGATAAAGTGGCGAATTATCGTGAAAACGGCAAATTTGCGCGTTGGTTTGCGGAAATTTACGAGCGCGAAACAGGCGAAAGCGCGGACGGTGTGCATGACGGCTATTTTTCGCAAGACAAAGGCAAGGACAAAGACACCAACGGCAGCAGCAAAGCCGATGAAGCTACTTATGATTTGATTATGAAAGATAAGGAAAAATTGTTGTCGTTTGACAGCAAATTGCGCTTTATTTTTTCGCATTCCGCTTTAAAAGAAGGTTGGGACAATCCGAATGTGTTTCAAATCTGTACGCTCAACGAAACGCGTTCGCCGATTAAAAAACGGCAGGAAATCGGGCGCGGTTTGCGTTTGGCGGTCAATCAACAAGGCGAGCGCGTGCGCGATGACGGCGTGAATATTTTGACCGTGATTCCGAATGAAAGCTATGAAAGTTTCGCCGCCAATCTGCAAAAAGAGTATGAAGATGAATGCGGTATCCAATTTGGTAACGGTGGCGCGAAAAAGGCAAGCGACAGAACCCGGCAGACGTATCGCAAAGGTTTTACGCTAGACCCTGAATTTTTGGCAATTTGGCAGAAATTGTGTTGCAAAACTTATTATAAAGTGATGTTTGAACGCGAAGATTTGATTCAGGCAGCCTTCGAATCGGTTCGCAAAATGCCCCCCATTCAAAAAACGCAATTAGTTGTGCAAAAAGCCAAAATCAATCAAACGCAAACAGACGGCATTTGGGGCGAAGAGATTGATTCGCAAAATCATGCGCTGGAAAATGATTGGGAAATGCCCGATGTGTTGCACGAAATCCAACGCAAAACGCAACTCACGCGCCAAACGATTTTTGAGATTATCCAAAAATCCGAGCGGATTGATGAATTAGCCAATAATCCGCAGCGTTTTATTGATTTGGTCAGTGAGAAAATTTTGCTGGCATTGCATAGTTTGATGATTGACGGCATTCAGTATTTCAGGCAGCCTGAAAAAGATGAAACGGCATACACGCAAAGTTTGGCACGTTGGTGCGATTTGGAAGAAAATGGCGCGGAATTTTTTAAAAATGAGCATACTTTCGCCATTGGAAATGCCGATAAAACGATTTTTTCGGATTATATTTCGCTGGATTCCGGCACAGAAAACACGTTTGCCCGACAGTGTGAAAGCCATGAAGATGTGCGTTTGTATTTCAAATTGCCCGGTTGGTTTAAAATCCCTACGCCGATTGGCCATCACAATCCCGATTGGGCGATTGTGATGAATCATCACGACAAAGTTTACTTTGTTGCCGAAACCAAAAACACAGGCAAAGGCATTCAAGATGGTGTGGATTTGGATAAATTGTATTTGAAAGAACAGCAAAAAATTGCGTGCGCGAAAAAGCATTTTGCCGTGTTTGACGGGGTAAACTATCGTGTGGTGGAAAAGCTAAGTGAATTGTGATTGCGAAATGCCATCTGAAAAAACGAAATCGGAATGTTTCAGACGGCATTTTTATTTAAAAACCGTTAAATCAGTTCAGCCAATCGCTTCACAATCGCTTCGGCAGCCTGCTGTTTGCTGCTTTCGGGGAACGTGGTTTCTTGTCCGTCATCAATAATCGTAATCTGATTGGTGGCTTTGCCCATCGCTTGCGATACTTGGTTGGCAACAATCATCGGAATGTTTTTACGTAGGCGTTTGGTGCGGGCATATTCCAATACGTTTTCACTTTCGGCGGCGAAACCGACACAAAATGGCGGATGAGGTAGCGCAGCCACCGAAGCAAGAATATCGGGATTTTCGGTAAGCTCGATAATCGGTGCTTGGCCGCTGCCGTCTTTTTTCAATTTTTGCTCACTGCTGTTTTTGACTTTATAGTCGGCCACAGCGGCAACGGAAATAAAGGCATCCTGTTGCTGAATCTGTTGATGAACGGCTCGATACATGGCTTCTGCGCTGACTGCCTGCTGGATATGGTGCAAACCGGCAGGCAATGCCGTCTGAATTTGACCGTAGATTAAGGTGACTTCTGCACCGGCTGCGCGGCAAGCACGTGCCAATGCTATGCCCATTTGCCCGCTGGAAATATTGGTAATTCCGCGAACGGGATCGATGGCTTCAAAAGTTGCACCCGCAGTCATCAGGATTTTTTTGCCGGCAAGGGCTTTGGATGACCATAAATCGGGGATTAAATCAGCCAGCTCTACTGCTTCCGGCATGCGTCCGACACCGGTTTCGCCGCAAGCCTGTTCGCCGCTATTGGGTTGGAAGACGGTAATGCCGTCTGAAATCAGTTGGCGGATATTGCGCTGATTGGCAGGGTTAAACCACATTTCCACATTCATCGCCGGCGCGACGGCCAAAGGGCATTTGCGCGCCGCAGCCAAATTAGTTAGTAAATTATCGGCAATCCCGTTGGCGATTTTGGCTAAAGTGTTGGCCGTAGCAGGTGCAATTAAAAATACATCCGCTTCACGCGTTAAATTAATATGCGCCATGCCGTTGCCGCCCGATTCCCCGTTATGGGTATCGGTCAACACAGGATTGCCACTTAAAGCCTGAAAAGTAAGTGGGGAAATAAATTCTGCCGCCGCACGGCTCATGGCCACAGTCACGTTATGACCCTGTTTTTTCAAAAGACGCACCAGCTCGCAAGATTTATAAGCCGCAATGCCGCCGCTGATACCCAGTAGAATATGTTTGCTCATATCAATGAAGTTTGTATCTATTATTAAAAAGAGAAAGAATGTTGCCACTATATCATGAAGTATAGAATAAGGCCGTCTGAAAAGCTTCATTTCAGACGGCTTTTGTATATAGGCTGATAAGTTTTTAGCGGTTGAGTCAGTTTTCTTGTAATTTTGTAAGAATTAAATTTTATTGTAAAACAGCGATTTGTTGGATTTTGTAGAAATTTGTTGTTTGTTGGAGTTGACGGGTTTTGGAGGGAGGGGTATAGTTCGGTTCTTCGCTGCTGACGCAGTGGCGAAACGAACTTATAATTATAGCACGGTTGATTTGATTTTTCGATGAATTTTGAAAAAAGAGTTGACAAGCAGTTTGAGTGATGTATAATTCGGTTCTTGCTCTTTAACAAACAGATTACCGATAAGTGTGAGTGCGACAAGCCTCACACTGCGACAAAAACAGACAAGATGTAGATTTATCTATACTTTGTCAGTTTCTTTGAAGCAGACCAGAAGTTAAATAAGTTAGAGATTAAACATAAGAGTTTGATCCTGGCTCAGATTGAACGCTGGCGGCATGCTTTACACATGCAAGTCGGACGGCAGCACAGAGAAGCTTGCTTCTTGGGTGGCGAGTGGCGAACGGGTGAGTAATATATCGGAACGTACCGAGTAGTGGGGGATAACTAATCGAAAGATTAGCTAATACCGCATATTCTCTGAGGAGGAAAGCTGGGGACCTTCGGGCCTAGCGCTATTTGAGCGGCCGATATCTGATTAGCTAGTTGGTGGGGTAAAGGCCTACCAAGGCGACGATCAGTAGCGGGTCTGAGAGGATGATCCGCCACACTGGGACTGAGACACGGCCCAGACTCCTACGGGAGGCAGCAGTGGGGAATTTTGGACAATGGGCGCAAGCCTGATCCAGCCATGCCGCGTGTATGAAGAAGGCCTTCGGGTTGTAAAGTACTTTTGTCAGGGAAGAAAAGCATAGTGCTAATATCACTGTGTGATGACGGTACCTGAAGAATAAGCACCGGCTAACTACGTGCCAGCAGCCGCGGTAATACGTAGGGTGCGAGCGTTAATCGGAATTACTGGGCGTAAAGCGAGCGCAGACGGTTAGTTAAGCAAGATGTGAAATCCCCGGGCTCAACCTGGGAACTGCGTTTTGAACTGGCTAGCTAGAGTGTGTCAGAGGGGGGTAGAATTCCACGTGTAGCAGTGAAATGCGTAGAGATGTGGAGGAATACCGATGGCGAAGGCAGCCCCCTGGGATAACACTGACGTTCATGCTCGAAAGCGTGGGTAGCAAACAGGATTAGATACCCTGGTAGTCCACGCCCTAAACGATGTCAATTAGCTGTTGGGCAACTTGATTGCTTAGTAGCGTAGCTAACGCGTGAAATTGACCGCCTGGGGAGTACGGTCGCAAGATTAAAACTCAAAGGAATTGACGGGGACCCGCACAAGCGGTGGATGATGTGGATTAATTCGATGCAACGCGAAGAACCTTACCTGGTCTTGACATGTACGGAATCCTCCAGAGACGGAGGAGTGCCTTCGGGAACCGTAACACAGGTGCTGCATGGCTGTCGTCAGCTCGTGTCGTGAGATGTTGGGTTAAGTCCCGCAACGAGCGCAACCCTTGTCATTAGTTGCCATCATTCAGTTGGGCACTCTAATGAGACTGCCGGTGACAAGCCGGAGGAAGGTGGGGATGACGTCAAGTCCTCATGGCCCTTATGACCAGGGCTTCACACGTCATACAATGGTCGGTACAGAGGGTAGCCAAGCCGCGAGGTGGAGCCAATCTCACAAAACCGATCGTAGTCCGGATTGCACTCTGCAACTCGAGTGCATGAAGTCGGAATCGCTAGTAATCGCAGGTCAGCATACTGCGGTGAATACGTTCCCGGGTCTTGTACACACCGCCCGTCACACCATGGGAGTGGGGGATACCAGAAGTAGATAGGGTAACCGTAAGGAGCCCGTTTACCACGGTATGCTTCATGACTGGGGTGAAGTCGTAACAAGGTAGCCGTAGGGGAACCTGCGGCTGGATCACCTCCTTTCTAGAGAAAAGAAGAGGCTTCTCGCATTCACACTTATCGGTAAACTGTAGAAGATGCAAAAGATATTGAGAGATTGAAAAAGAACGGTTTAAAAGCTGAACTTAAACGATTTCAAAATAACGACCTTGGGTTTGTAGCTCAGCTGGTTAGAGCACACGCTTGATAAGCGTGGGGTCGGAGGTTCAAGTCCTCCCAGACCCACCACAACTCATACTGGGGGCATAGCTCAGTTGGTAGAGCACCTGCTTTGCAAGCAGGGGGTCATCGGTTCGATCCCGTTTGCCTCCACCACACACTTCCCAAATCAAAGTCAGTTGGCAGAAGTTAAATAAAAAAGCGCTTAGCGCTGATTTTTTGTTTAACGACTGAAAAAGCTTGACTGCAAAAAGAAGGCTGATATAATGGCCAGCTCATTTTGATTTGCGAAGTCAATAGCAATATTGAAAAGCATCGATCTTTAACAAATTGGAAAGCCGAAATCAACAAACAAAGACAATGTTGATTTACTTTGACAATTAGCTATTTGCAAATGGCTGATTGTTGTGAAGAAGTAAATCACAGTATTTGGGTGATGATTGTATCGACTTAACCCTGAAACACAAAAGGCAGGGTTAAGACACAACAAAGCAGTAAGCTTTATCAAAGTAAAAACATCTAGTTCCACTACTTGTCAACGGTAGTGCGGATTAAGTCAAAGAGGTTCTTGAAATGATAGAGTCAAGTGAATAAGTGCATCAGGTGGATGCCTTGGCGATGATAGGCGACGAAGGACGTGTAAGCCTGCGAAAAGCGTGGGGGAGCTGGCAATAAAGCTTTGATCCCGCGATGTCCGAATGGGGAAACCCACTGCATACTGTGCAGTATCCTAAGCTGAATACATAGGCTTAGAGAAGCGAACCCGGAGAACTGAACCATCTAAGTACCCGGAGGAAAAGAAATCAACCGAGATTCCGCAAGTAGTGGCGAGCGAACGCGGAGGAGCCTGTACGTGATAATTGTTGAGATAGAAGAACAAGCTGGGAAGCTTGACCATAGTGGGTGATAGTCCCGTATTCGAAATCTGATCAATGGTACTAAGCGTACGACAAGTAGGGCGGGACACGTGAAATCCTGTCTGAATATGGGGGGACCATCCTCCAAGGCTAAATACTCATCATCGACCGATAGTGAACCAGTACCGTGAGGGAAAGGCGAAAAGAACCCCGGGAGGGGAGTGAAATAGAACCTGAAACCTGATGCATACAAACAGTGGGAGCGGACATGTTCCGTGACTGCGTACCTTTTGTATAATGGGTCAACGACTTACGTTCAGTAGCGAGCTTAACCGAATAGGGGAGGCGTAGGGAAACCGAGTCTTAATAGGGCGAATAGTTGCTGGGCGTAGACCCGAAACCGAGTGATCTATCCATGGCCAGGATGAAGGTGCGGTAACACGCACTGGAGGTCCGAACCCACGCATGTTGCAAAATGCGGGGATGAGCTGTGGATAGGGGTGAAAGGCTAAACAAACTCGGAGATAGCTGGTTCTCCCCGAAAACTATTTAGGTAGTGCCTCGAGTATGAGACTGATGGGGGTAAAGCACTGTTATGGCTAGGGGGTTATTGCAACTTACCAACCCATGGCAAACTAAGAATACCATCAAGTTGCTCCTCGGGAGACAGACAGCGGGTGCTAACGTCCGTTGTCAAGAGGGAAACAACCCAGACCGCCAGCTAAGGTCCCAAATGATAGATTAAGTGGTAAACGAAGTGGGAAGGCCCAGACAGCCAGGATGTTGGCTTAGAAGCAGCCATCATTTAAAGAAAGCGTAATAGCTCACTGGTCGAGTCGTCCTGCGCGGAAGATGTAACGGGGCTCAAATCTATAACCGAAGCTGCGGATACGTGTTTACACGTATGGTAGGGGAGCGTTCTGTAGGCCGAAGAAGGTGCATTGAGAAGTGTGCTGGAGGTATCAGAAGTGCGAATGTTGACATGAGTAGCGATAAAGCGGGTGAAAAGCCCGCTCGCCGAAAGCCCAAGGTTTCCTACGCAACGTTCATCGGCGTAGGGTGAGTCGGCCCCTAAGGCGAGGCAGAAATGCGTAGTCGATGGGAAACAGGTTAATATTCCTGTACTTTGATTCAATGCGATGTGGGGACGGAGAAGGTTAGGTTAGCAAACTGTTGGAATAGTTTGTTTAAGCCGGTAGGTGGAAGACTTAGGCAAATCCGGGTCTTCTTAACACCGAGAAGTGATGACGAGGCACCAAGGTGCTGAAGTAACCGATACCACGCTTCCAGGAAAAGCCACTAAGCTTCAGTTGAATCAGAACCGTACCGCAAACCGACACAGGTGGGCAGGATGAGAATTCTAAGGCGCTTGAGAGAACTCAGGAGAAGGAACTCGGCAAATTGATACCGTAACTTCGGGAGAAGGTATGCCCTTCGATGTGAAAGACTTGCTCTGTAAGCATTGGAGGGTCGCAGAGAATAGGTGGCTGCGACTGTTTATTAAAAACACAGCACTCTGCTAACACGAAAGTGGACGTATAGGGTGTGACGCCTGCCCGGTGCTGGAAGGTTAATTGAAGATGTGCAAGCATCGGATCGAAGCCCCAGTAAACGGCGGCCGTAACTATAACGGTCCTAAGGTAGCGAAATTCCTTGTCGGGTAAGTTCCGACCCGCACGAATGGCGTAACGATGGCCACACTGTCTCCTCCTGAGACTCAGCGAAGTTGAAGTGGTTGTGAAGATGCAATCTACCCGCTGCTAGACGGAAAGACCCCGTGAACCTTTACTGTAGCTTTGCATTGGACTTTGAAGTCACTTGTGTAGGATAGGTGGGAGGCTTAGAAGCAGAGACGCTAGTTTCTGTGGAGCCGTCCTTGAAATACCACCCTGGTGACTTTGAGGTTCTAACCCAGACCCGTAATCCGGGTCGGGGACCGTGCATGGTAGGCAGTTTGACTGGGGCGGTCTCCTCCCAAAGAGTAACGGAGGAGTTCGAAGGTTACCTAGGTCCGGTCGGAAATCGGACTGATAGTGCAATGGCAAAAGGTAGCTTAACTGCGAGACCGACAAGTCGAGCAGGTGCGAAAGCAGGACATAGTGATCCGGTGGTTCTGTATGGAAGGGCCATCGCTCAACGGATAAAAGGTACTCCGGGGATAACAGGCTGATTCCGCCCAAGAGTTCATATCGACGGCGGAGTTTGGCACCTCGATGTCGGCTCATCACATCCTGGGGCTGTAGTCGGTCCCAAGGGTATGGCTGTTCGCCATTTAAAGTGGTACGTGAGCTGGGTTTAAAACGTCGTGAGACAGTTTGGTCCCTATCTGCAGTGGGCGTTGGAAGTTTGACGGGGGCTGCTCCTAGTACGAGAGGACCGGAGTGGACGAACCTCTGGTGTACCGGTTGTCACGCCAGTGGCATAGCCGGGTAGCTAAGTTCGGAAGAGATAAGCGCTGAAAGCATCTAAGCGCGAAACTCGCCTGAAGATGAGACTTCCCTGAGGATTTAATCCTCCTAAAGAGTCGTTCGAGACCAGGACGTTGATAGGTCGGGTGTGGAAGCGCAGTAATGTGTGAAGCTAACCGATACTAATTGCTCGTGAGGCTTGACTCTATCATTTGAAGAACTTCAAAGATAAAAGCTTACTGATGATTCAGTCATCACCAACAGTTGATTAAAGAATAAATAAGTGCAGGAGACTGCATAACGGCTTACCGATTTGTACAGTTTAAGTTTGGCGGCCATAGCGAGTTGGTCCCACGCCTTCCCATCCCGAACAGGACCGTGAAACGACTCAGCGCCGATGATAGTGTGGTTCTTCCATGTGAAAGTAGGTCACTGCCAAACACCCATTCCGAAGCCTCTGATGAATGTCAGAGGCTTCTTTACGTTTGATACAACTGTAACTAAGTAAAAGCGTGGTCATGATGAAACAGTCATGAAATAATCAGTAGATAATATTTGCATTATTAATATTGAGTAAATATAATCTACGATACTATCAACACATTCAGGAGAAAACGCATGAATCCGATGAAGAAAATCATCTTCTACGCACTGACCACTTTAGTTGCTTCTGTCTCTGCTGCCGCAGTGAATGTCAACACCGCCTCCGAAAGCGAACTGACGGCACTGCCGGGTGTAGGCCCTGCCAAAGCCAAAGCGATTGTAGAGTATCGCAAACAGCATGGTAGCTTTAAGACCTTGGACGAACTGAAAAACGTCAAAGGCATTGGTGAAGGAATCTTCTCGAAATTAAAGAATGAAGCCACTGTCGCTGCGCCGGCTAAGAAAGCTGCTCAGCCTGCTGTTAAGAAGTAGCAGCAGGCTGGCTTATGAGAAAGAAGGACGCCGTCTGAAATACTTATTGGGTTCAGACGGCTTTTTGATGAATTAATAGAAAAATTTTTAGAATCTAGGGCGTGTCCCTAATTTGAATAAGCCCAAAAGAGCCCTATTTTAACCCTATATTCCAACGAAATATAGGCAAACACAAACAATGGCGAGAACTGCAATAACTGACAACATATGGGAACAATTACAAACAACCATGAAAGCGCACGGCTGTCATCAATGGAAGAACGACCGTACCGTGATGGAAGCCATACTATGGAAGCTAAGAACAGGTGCACCATGGCGAGACATACCTATTGAGCTAGGGTCATGGAAAACCGCTTATAACCGCTTTAACCGATGGTCTAAAAAAGGCTTGTGGCAGAATTTTTTTTTGATCTACGAAAAGAAATTGACAAAGAATGGGTATTCATCGACGGAAGTTATGTACGGTGTCATCAACATGCAAGTGGAGCTCGGCGTGGTTTCGATAGAGCAATTGGACAAAGCCGTGGCGGAAACACGACAAAAATACACCTATGTGTGGACTCGCATGGAAATCCGCTCGATTTTAAAGTCACTGGGGGTAACGTGCACGACAGTCAAGTTGCAAACGACTTGATAGAAGTCATACAAGAAGCCCAGTATTTTATCGCTGACAAAGGGTATGACTCGCAAGAAATCAGAGATAAAGCGATAGAACACGGTATGAAAGCTATTATACCAAAGCGTAAAAATGCCAAGAAACCTAACCCTGATTTTGATAGCTACCTTTATAAATTACGCCACTTAGTCGAGAATGCATTTGCACGATTAAAGCAGTTTCGTAGTATTGCTACTCGCTATGAGAAATTAGCTCGTAATTTTAAATCGATGCTTTACTTGGCTTGCTCTATTATTCATGCTAAGTTAAATTGAGGACACGCCCTAGTCAAGTTTAAAATACATTAAACACAAATCAAAAAAATCAGCCTGAAATATTTCAGGCTGATTTCTTATATCAATACAATACATTATTTCCAATAACGCCACCAAGGCATATCGCCATTGCGCCATTCATGGGTTAAGAACGGACTTTCTGGAAAGTTCTGTTGCAAAATACGGCGGGTATCTTGAGCCAATTGCGGTTTTTCCAGTTTTTTATAAGCCAGTTCCATCATGGCTAATGATTCTTCGACGTAACGTGTGTTTTGATACTGCTGAACGATTTTTTGCGCGCGGTTAATGGCTGCAAGGTATGCGCCTCGCTTCATGTAGTATCGGGCAACAGCAATTTCGTTACCGCCCAATGCATCAACCAATTTAGTCATGCGTGCTGTGGCATCCGGTGCATATTTACTGTTCGGGTAGCGTTCTACCAATTGGGCAAAAGCATGATAGGCATCGCGGTTGGCTTTAGGGTCACGGTCGGACCAGTCTTGCGAGGCTAATTTATTTAAGAAAGACTGATCTTCATTAAACAATACCAAGCCTTTTAAATATAAGGCATAATCCATGTTCGGATGTTGCGGGTGATGGCGCTGGAAGCGGTCGATAGCGGCCAAGGCTTTTTCCGGTTCGTCGTCTTTATAGTATGCGTAGGCCGTATCCAATTGCGATTGCTGCGCGTAGCGGCCATTAGGGAAACGTGATTCCAGCAGTTCATATAACTTGATGGCTCGCGTATAATTGTTGCTGTTCAATTCATCCTGTGCTTCAGCATAAAGCTGTTCCACACTCCAATCCTGAGTAATTTGAGCGTCTTTATCGATGGTGCCTTTATTGGCACATGCGCTGAGCGCCAAACTTAAAGAAACTAATAAAAGAATTTTTTTCATGCAGAATACTTCCTTTGATAATGAAGCTGATTATAGCGATGATTTAGACTTTGCGGCAGTCCCTGAAGCAGAAAGTTGTGTTAAATTGACCGTTCCTGTCGAGATGGCCGGATTGCGTTTGGATGCGGCACTGGCCAAACTCATGCCCGATTATTCGCGCAGCCGCCTGACCACTTGGATTAAAGACGGCGATGTCATGGTAAACGACAAACCTGCCCAGCCGAAAGCAAAAATGATTGGCGGAGAGTTTATCACAGTTACCGTGCGTCCGAGCGAAGAAAATCTGGCGTTTACGCCTGAAACGATGGATTTGGATATTGTTTACGAAGACGATACCGTGATTGTTATCAACAAACCTGCCGGGCTGGTGGTGCATCCCGCTGCGGGTAACTGGACAGGCACGTTATTAAACGGCTTACTCGCACATTGCCCGGAACTAAGCCAAGTACCGCGTGCGGGGATTGTGCATCGTTTGGACAAAGAAACCAGCGGTTTGATGGTGGTGGCGAAAAATTTACCGGCGCAAACTTCTTTGGTGCAGCAGCTTCAAGCGCGTACGGTGAAACGCATTTACCGTGCCGTAGCCAACGGTGTGGTGCCGTTTGACGGTAAAATCGACACTTTAATCGGCCGCGATCCGCATAATCGCTTGAAAATGGCGGTGGTGAAATATGGCGGTAAACCTGCTGTGACTCATGTGAAAGTGCTGGAACGCTATTTGTCGCACAGCTATATCGAATGCGCTTTGGAAACCGGCCGCACCCATCAAATCCGCGTGCACATGCGCGAAGCCAATCACCCGTTGGCGGCGGATCCGGTTTACGGCAACCCACGCCATCCGTGCAGCGAAGGCGTGAAAGAAGCGGTGAAGGCTTTGGGCGCGCGCCAAGCCTTGCATGCTTACCGTTTGAGCTTTGTTCATCCGAAAACCAATGAAACGGTGTCGTTTGAAGCGCCGTTGCCGGATGATATTTACCATCTGCTTTCAGTATTGCGTTTGGAAGCCGGTTTGGATTCATCGTTGAGCCATGAAGAAGAATGGCAAGACAAGCTCGATAGTGATGATGACGATGATTGGAACGAAGACGATTACGATGTTGAAGTCGTTTATGTACGAGAATAATGTTTCAGGCGGCCTATTAATGAAATAGGCCGTCTGAAAAAAGGAACTGCATGAAAACCTTAAGCGAAACCTTGGGCATTAAAGCGCAAAGCAAAACTTTCCTGACTGCTGATTGGCCTGCGCCTGCCAATGTGAAAACCTTAATCACCACGCGCAACGGTGGGGTGAGTGAAGCGCCGTTTCACAGCCTGAATATCGGCGCGCATGTCGGCGATAACCCCGAGCATGTGGCGCGCAACCGCGAAATCGTGCAAAACCAAATCGGTTTGCCCGTTGCCTACCTCAATCAAATCCACAGCGATATTGTGGTGAACGCCACTGATGCGCTGGCAACGCTTATCGATGCCGATGCCAGCGTCGATACCACCGGCAAAGCCGCTTGTGCCAGCATGACCGCCGATTGCCTGCCGGTTTTGTTTTGCGATAAAGCAGGGACGGTTGTGGCTGCGGCACATGCCGGTTGGCGTGGTTTGGCGGGTGGTGTGCTTCAAAATACCGTGTGCGCCATGCAGGTAGCACCTTTAGAAATCATGGCCTACTTGGGGCCGGCGATTGGGCCGGAAGCTTTTGAAGTGGGGCAGGACGTGTTTGATGCGTTTACCGCACAAATGCCCGCTGCCGAAAGCGCATTTGAATCCATCGGCGGTGGCAAATATCTGGCCGATATGTATGCTTTGGCGCGAATGGTGCTGCAGCGCGAGGGCGTAAGTATGATTTACGGCGGCGAACATTGCACCGTATTGGAGCGTGACAGCTTTTTCTCCTACCGCCGCGACGGGCAGACCGGCCGTATGGTGAGCGTGATTTGGCTGGATAATGAAGTATAATGCTTCTATAAGTTGAAAGTATTGCGAGGCCGTCTGAAAAGTTTATTGCTTTTCAGACGGCCTCGATTCAATTAGTTTGACCGAAGTTGCTTTTATCTCATCAGGCCGTCTGAAACCCAAAGATTTCAGACGGCCTGATAATCCGCTATAATCCAGCTATTCTCGTCTTGAAAACGAAAGCCTAACATGAAAAAAATCATCCTGACCGCCGCTGTATTACTGCTGGCTTCCTGCGGTTTCCATTTGAAAGGCACGGCCGGCACCTCGCAGCCGCTGCCCTATCAAAACTGGTATGTTAACGGCGGCGCATTGCAACAGGCTTTGGAAAATTCTCTGCGCCGTTCAGACGGCCGTCCGGTCGGTATGGATCAGGCACAAATGACGGTGAATGTGACCCACATTGAAACACGCCGCGATATTTACACCATCACCCGTGCAGCCGATATCAACGAATACCTGCTGATGCTGCGCGTGGATGCACAAGCGACCCGCAACGGCGAGCCGGTGGGCGAACCGATGAGCGTGATGGTACACCGCACCATGGATTACGCCGACAGCGAAGTGTTGGGTAAAGCCGAAGAAGAACAAAACATCTGGTCGGAAATGCGCACCGATGCTGCCGACCAAATCGTGCGCCGCCTGACCTTTTTGAAAGCGACGCAGTAAATGGCGGCGATGAATATCGAGCAGCTCAGTGCCGATATGCCGCTCAAGCCCCTGTATGTTATTCACGGCGAAGAAGATTTATTGCGGATTGAAGCACTTGATACCTTGCGTGCAGCCGCACGGCAGCAGGGCTATCTCAACCGCGAAGTGCATACCGCCGAAACTAATTTTGATTGGAATGAGTGGCTGCAATCGGCGGGCAGCATGGGTTTGTTTGCCGATTTGAAACTGCTCGAATTGCACATTCCCAACGGCAAACCGGGCAAAAACGGCGGTGAAGCGCTGCAGCATTTTGCCCAACAGTTACCCGAAGATACCGTCACCGTCATCATGTTGCCCAAGCTGGAAAAAGCGCAAACGCAAGCCAAATGGTTTGGCGCGCTGGCAGCAAACGGTGTGATGCTGGAAGCCAAAGCGGTGGGTGCGGCAGTCTTACCAGCATGGATTCGAGGCCGTCTGAAGAAATGGGGCTTGGAAATTGAAAACGATGCGTTGGCTTTGTTTGCCGAACGCGTTGAGGGCAATCTACTGGCTGCCAAGCAGGAAATCGACAAGCTGGCCTTGCTGCACCCCAAAGGCCATCTGCTGAACATGGCCGATGCCGAAGCGGCAGTGGCCAATGTGGCGCGATTTGATGTGTTCCAACTGGCCGGCGCGTGGATGAAGGGCGATGCGCAACGGGTGGCGCGTTTGCTTGACGGGTTGGAAGCCGATGGCGAAGAACCGGTGTTGCTGCTGTGGGCGGTGGCCGAAGACATCCGCACGCTGATTCGACTGACCGCTGCGTTAAAACAAGGGCAGAATATCCAATCGCTGCGCAACAGCCTGCGCCTGTGGGGCGAAAAACAAACGCTGGCACCGATGGCCGCCAACCGTATTCCCATCAGCCGACTATTAGACGCGCTGCAAACCTGTGCCAAAATCGACCGCATGATTAAAGGGGCAGAAGAAGGCGATGCGTGGACGGAATTCAAACAATTAGTGATGGGTTTGGCGGTGTAAAACGATTCGCCCGTTTCAATGAAAAAGCCGCCAATCTTTCCCCTGAAGCAAGAAAATACTGTAAAATAGCGTTAAATCATTCCAAGGCCGTCTGAAAAGCTCAACGGAATTTTTTCAGACGGCCTCAAACTGTTTTAAGGAAACACAATCCATGGATACAAAAGCAAAAATCCGCTTAGCCGGCCTGATGATTCTGGCCACCGCCGTTTTGAGCCTGCTGTTGGTGTTGATCGTCGATTCATGGCCGCTGGCCATTTTGATTGCCGTCATCATTATGGCTGCCGCTGCCGGTGGTTTCGTGTGGACTTCGCGCCGCCAGCAACGCCAATTTATTGAGCGCCTGAAAAAATTCGACATCGACCCTGAAAAAGGCCGCATCAACGAAGCCAACTTGCGCCGCATGTATCACCGTGGCGGCCAAGCGCAAAAAGATGCGATTACTTTGATTTGTTTGTCGCAAAAATGTTCGGTTGACGAAGCGCATGCCATGTTTAAAAAACGCCCGACCCGTCAGGAAATGAACCAAATGGCGGCGCAACAAGCCAAAGGCCAAAAACGCCCGCACCGTTGATTTTAAACCGACAGGCCGTCTGAAATAGGTCGAAGCGAAATTATTTCCTGATTTCGCTTTGGTCTTACAGACGGCCTGAGACCTTTGCAAAACTTCATGAACCATCATTAACACCAAAACAGCCGTCATTCCCGCGCAGACGGGAATCTATCTTGGTATTTAAGAAACTATTTCTATTCAATAGGTTTCCGTTTCCATAAATGGATTCCTGCTTGCGTGGGAATGACGTCGATTTTTTGTGCAGTGGCTTTTGAAGAAGTTTTGCAAAGATCTCGCCCTTTGTATTCCACTATGCCCATGACCCGATTCCCCACTGTTTCCCTCAAACGCCGTCTTGCCGCCTTGATGTATGAAATGCTGCTGGTCGGCGCCGTGACCGCCATTGCCGCGATTTTGTCGGGCATACTGGCAATTTTTCTCAATCCGATTTCTACCTATTTATCCAGCTTTGTTACCTGTGTGTTGGTGATTGGTTTTTGGTGGTATTACTTCCGCATGAATTGGCTGCAAAAAGGCCAAACGCTGGCAATGCAAACTTGGAAAATTGGCTTGGCCAATCAGCAAAACGTGCAACCGCCGCTGCACCAACTGCGTCAACGCTTCATCTGGGCTTGCGTGTTTGTGGTTTTTATCCCCATGCTGGCCTATGCCGGATTACGCCATTTTTTGAATATTCCGCCGATGCTTGCATTCGGTGCAGCCTTGTTTTGGCTGATTCTGCCGTGGGGCTTTGCGTTGCTGAATCCTGACCGTCAGTTTTTATATGATTTCTTGGCGGGCACGCGCTTGGTGGATTTGAAGCAGGATAAGAAGAAATAACAGGCAATATTGGCTTTCCCATACAAAAGGCCGTCTGAAACATGATGTTTCAGACGGCCTTTTTGCAATTTAAAAAGCTCACAAACTGAGACTTTTGCAAAACTCAATTTGAACAAAGAAAACTATGCCCGTCATTCCCGCGTAGGCGGGAATCCAGACTGATAGTTTTCAGGAATATTGAATTATTTCAGTAATTTTACATTCTGGATTCCCGCCTACGCGGGAATGACGGTTTAAAGATTTCTGAAAATTGACGAGTTTTGCAAAGGTATCAAACTGCTTTTCAGACGGCCTTAAAATTGATTCTTCAATTCACGTAAGGCGGCAAACACTTCCAATTCGGTATCCAATTTTTTGCCGCTCAAGCTTTCTACGCGTTCCCAAACCTGTGGCAAGCCGACGCGTAAAAACGGATTGACTTTGCGCTCGTGCAACAGTGTTACCGGCAAGGTCGGGGCACTGGCGGATTCGGCTTCGCGCAAGGCCGTCTGAATGTCGGCGTTGTCCGGCTCGATGTGGGCGGCAAAGCGTAAGTTGGAGGCCGTGTATTCGTGTGCAGGGTAAAACAAGGTGTTTTCCGGCAATTGGTTGAAACGCAGGAAGCTGTCGAACAATTCTTCAATCGTGCCAGTGAACACGCGGCCGCAACCTGCGCTGAATAAGGTATCGCCGCAGAAAACATGCAGGCCGTCTGAAGTTTCAAACAGATAGCTTAAATGATGGCTGGTGTGGCCGGGCGTGGCCCAAACAGTGGTCAAGCCGTCGCCAAACGGAATCTGCAAACCGGCTTCGGCGCGGTGGGTGGCTTCGGGAATGTCACTGTTGCCGTAAACCGGTGATTCTAAAAATGTGCGCCATAAGGCCGCTGCGCCGCCGCGGTGGTCGTCATGGTGGTGGGTAATCCATGTTTGCGCGAGCATCAGGCGGTTGTTGACCAGAAATTTCAAGACAGGCGTGGCATCGCCCGGATCGATACAGACGGCCAGATTGCCTTCTTGAATCATCCAAATATAGTTGTCGTTGAATGCTTTGACTGGGGTGATTTTCATGTTATTCCTTTTTTTATAATGTCTATTCCTGCACATAATCGCGGTGGTTGCGGCTTAAGCCGTACACGGCGGCGCGGGCTTGTTTGATGGTTAAGCGGTTGTAGGTCAGGCGTTGGGTTTGGTTGTGGTCGTAAATATGGATTTCGCCTTGTTTGCGCGTTTGCTTGTGAGGGAACTCGCTTTTCAGCGTGCGCCATAATTCCAGCTTTACATGCACGATGGCGAACATATCGTGGGTGAGGTTCACGCCGACGCTGATTTCTTTTTTCGATTCCTGCAGGCAAAACGAGCGGTCGTTAAACAGACACAAACCTGAGTTGTTAGGATAGCGGTAAAGCTCGATTTTTACCGCTTCGGGCACATCAAACGCCGCGCGGAACATCTGTTCAAACAGCGAAGGTTGCGACACGCCGTCGCTCAACATGCCGTAAAGATTCGACAGCCAATTGACATAACCGTGAAAATTGAAATCGAAATCCTGCAAAATTGAGCGGATGCGCTTCGGGTCGCGTGCGCGGATTAAATGCACGAATTCGCGGCTCACATCAGGCAATTGGCGGCGGATGGCTTGGTGCAGGCGGTGGGCAAACAAGGTTTTGTGGTTGTTTGGGTTGCGCAAAATGCCCAATAGCTTCAAGCGCAGAATCCGCCAAATGGCATCGGGCGCTTTCAGATGGCCTGCAGGCAGGCTGCGCAGCATTTGGCATGAATCTTCATAGCCGCTTTCATGACGGTTGAACCAGCTTTCGAGATTGTATTGATTGGGCGAATCTTCAACAAAGGTTAGCGTGTAAAGGTTTTTGGCGGCCAGATTGGTGATAATATTCACATTATCCACTTCGCCGCGATAAGGCTTGTGAAACAGGCTGATCGGCAGGCGGTACACGTTTTGGTTTTGCGTGCCAACCGACGAATTATGCGCGTGCTGCCGCTGCTCGGTTTGTGCGACATAATGGTGCATTTTGGTCGGATTGGCGGTGAGCAAGGCAAACGGCTTGGTGTCGCATTCCGGATACTCGTAATCGCTGAGAATAAAAGCGTGTTTCATGTTTCAGACGGCCTAGAAAGCAAATCAGGCTTTATCATACTCTATATGGAGCAGAATGCAAAAAAGCTGAGGCCGTCTGAAAAGTGTTTTTCAGACGGCCTTGATATTCAAACCTTAGTTGGCGGATTAACCCAATGCTTTACGCGCACCGGCAAACAGACGCGCCCAGCCGGATTGTTCCGCCCAGTTTTCAGGTTTCCAGCTCATTTGCGCAGCGCGGAAGACGCGTTCCGGATGCGGCATCATGATGGTAACGCGGCCGTCGGCATTGGTGACGCCGGCAATGCCTTGCGGCGAGCCATTCGGGTTGAGCGGATAGGTTTGGGTGACTTGGTTCAAACCATCAACGTATTGCAGCGCGATGGCTAAATCGGCCGGTACTTGGCCGCCTTTGAGTGCAAAGTCGGCGCGGCCTTCGCCGTGGCTGACAATCACCGGCAGGCTGGCGCCTTGCATTTCGTTCAAAATCAGCGAAGGCGATTTGGTCACATTCACCATAGTCAAACGCGCTTCAAACTGTTCGCTTTCGTTGCGTTTGAATTTAGGCCATGTAGCGGTACCCGGAATGATGTCGGCCAAGTTGCTGACCATTTGGCAGCCGTTACACACACCCAGCGTGAGCGTGTTCGGATTGGCGAAGAAGGCGGCAAACTGGTCGCGCAAAGCAGGGTGGAATAGAATCGATTTCGCCCAGCCTTCGCCCGCGCCCAATACGTCGCCGTAGCTGAAGCCGCCACACGCTGCCAGCATTTGGAAGGTGTCGAGGTTCACGCGGCCGCTCATCAGGTCGGACATATGCACGTCATAGGCATCAAAACCGGCTTGATTAAAGGCGGCGGCCATTTCGATTTGGCCATTCACGCCTTGTTCGCGCAAAACAGCGATTTTTGGTTTTGCGCCGCTGTTGATAAACGGTGCGGCGATGTTTTCGTTCACATCAAAAGTCAACTCGGCAAACAGCGCGCTGCGTTGGTTGTCGCCGATTAAGGCAAACTCGCTGTCGGCGCAGGCCGGATTGTCGCGCAGCTTTTGAATGGCGTGGCTGGTTTCTTGCCATGCACGTTGCAGGTCGGCGCGGGATTGTTCCAGCAAGATGCCGTTTGCGTTGCGGATAACGATTTTTTCATCGGCAGCCAAGGTAGCGACGTTGTGTACATCAATACCGGCTTGGGCAAACAAGGCTTCTACAGCCGCTAAATCGGCCGCGTTCACCTGAATTACTGCACCCAATTCTTCATTAAACAAGGCACGGGCAGCGGCAGCGTTTTGGTCTGCTTGTGCAGCGGTCAATGCGCTGATGTCCACATTCAAACCCACGCGGCCGGCAAACGCCATTTCCGCCAAGGTTGCAAACAAACCGCCGTCGCCACGGTCGTGGTAGGCCAGCAGTTTGTCTTCGGCAACCAATTGCTGAATGGCGTTGTAAAATGCTTTCAGACGGCCTGCTTCAATATCCGGCGCTTGGCCTGCCATTTGATTATACACCTGACCCAAAGCCGAGCCGCCCATGCGGGCTTGGCCGTTGCCCAAGTCAATCAGCAGCAAGGTGCTGTCTGACACGTTTTGCAATTCAGGCGTGATGGTTTTGCGCACGTCTTTTACCGGCGCGAACGCAGTAATAATCAGGCTCAAAGGCGAAACCACGGATTTTTGTTCTGCTTCGTCTTGCCATACGGTTTTCATCGATAGCGAATCTTTGCCCACGGGAATGCTGATGCCCAGTTCCTGACAGGTTTGGGAAACGGCTTCGACTGTGCGGTAGAGTTTTTCGTCTTCGCCTTCGGTACCGCAGGCGGCCATCCAGTTGGCGGAAAGTTTGATGTTGCCCATCTCGCCGATGTTGACAGCGGCGATGTTGGTAATCGCTTCGCCGACACACATGCGGCCGGAAGCCGGTGCGTCAAACAGGGCGACAGTCGGTTTTTCCCCCATAGACATGGCTTCGCCTTGATAGGTGTTGAAACCCATCATGGTCACGGCGCAATCGGCTACCGGTGTTTGGTATTTGCCGACCATTTGGTCGCGGTGGGTCATGCCACCCACACTGCGGTCGCCGATGGTAATCAGGAAGTTTTTTGCAGCGACAGTCGGCAAGCGCAGCACGCGGTAAGCGGCTTCGGTGATGTCGATGGCAGAAGAGTCAAACTGGCTTTCAGACGGCGTTACGGTGGTGTCGTTGCGGGTGGTTTTAGGTGGTTTGCCGAGCAAAACATTCAGCGGCAAATCGACCGGATTGTTGTCGTACAAATCATCACGCACTTGCAGATGACCGTCATCGGTGGCCACACCAACCACGGCAAACGGGCAGCGTTCACGTTCGCAAATGGCGCGGAAGGTGTCTAAATCTTGTTCCAAAATCGACAACACATAACGCTCTTGCGATTCGTTACACCAGATTTGCAGTGGGGTCAGGCCGTGTTCTTCCAAAGGCACATCGCGCAGCTTGAATTTTGCACCACGGCCGGCATCGTTAACCAATTCAGGGAAAGCGTTTGACAAGCCGCCCGCGCCCACGTCGTGAATGGAGATAATCGGATTGTCGTCGCCCAGCTGCCAGCAGCGGTCGATGACTTCTTGCGCGCGACGTTCGATTTCAGGGTTGCCGCGTTGTACCGAGTTAAAGTCTAAAGAAGCGTCGTTGGTACCGGTATCCATAGACGAAGCCGCGCCGCCTCCGAGACCAATCAGCATGCCCGGGCCGCCGAGTTGGATTAATAATGCGCCTTCAGGGATTTCGTCTTTATGCGTTTGCTGCGCCTGAATGTTGCCCAAGCCGCCGGCAATCATAATCGGCTTGTGGTAGCCGCGCACTTGACCGTCGACTTTTTCTTCAAAGGTGCGGAAATAGCCCAGCAGATTAGGGCGGCCGAATTCGTTGTTAAACGCCGCGCCGCCGATTGGGCCTTCAATCATGATGTCTAAAGGCGAAGCGATGTGGCCGGGTTTGCCGTAGCCTTGTTCCCAAGGCTGTTCCAAACCGGGGATATTCAGGTTGGACACGGTAAAGCCGGTCAAGCCTGCTTTCGGGCGCGAACCTTTACCGGTCGCACCTTCGTCACGAATCTCACCGCCCGCTCCGGTGGCCGCGCCTGCAAATGGGGCGATGGCGGTCGGGTGGTTGTGGGTTTCCACTTTCATGATGATGTGGGTGTCTTCTTCGTGGAAACGGTAGCCGTGGTTATCGGCGGCATTAGGATAGAAACGCTCGATTTTCGCGCCTTCAATCACGGAAGAGTTGTCTTTGTAGGCCACGACTGTGCCTTCAGGGTGGGCTTCGTGGGTGTCACGAATCATGCGGAACAGCGACTTAGGCTGTTTTTCGCCGTTCAAAATAAAATCGGCGTTGAAGATTTTGTGGCGGCAGTGTTCCGAGTTGGCTTGTGCGAACATCATCAGCTCGACATCGCTCGGATTACGGCCTAAGGCTTGGTAGTTTTCCACCAAATAATCGATTTCGTCAGGCGACAAGGCCAAGCCCATTTCGCTGTTGGCTTTGACCAAGGCTTCTTTACCGCCGTTTAGCAAATCGACGGTTGAGAAAGTTTCCGATTGGATGTGGTGGAACAATTGCGCCGCCGCATCAATGTCGGTCAACACGCTTTCGGTCATGCGGTCGTGCAACAGCGCCACCCATTGTTGTTGCTGCTCGGCAGTCAAATCGCCGCGAATCCACACCGCCATGCCGCGCTCAATGCGCTCGATGCCCTCAAGACCACAGTTTTCCGCGATGTTGGTGGCTTTAGAAGCCCAAGGCGAAATCGTGCCCAAGCGTGGGGTAATCAAAAATAAATGCAAGCCGTTTGTGGGCTTTGGTGTTTCGGCAACACGGTCAGCTTCCAGCAAGGCTTGCAGTTTTTCAACGGTCTCAGCGTCTAAAGTATTTTCGCTGCTGACAAAATACCAAAATTCGCTTTCCAGCTTCGCTTCAGGCAGGCCGGTGGCGGCTGCTTTTTGAAACAGTTTTTCAACACGGAAATCAGACAGGGCGGTAACGCCGCGCAAGGGCAAAACAACAGACATGGATTCGGCTCTCAAATGCGGTTGGGAAAAACGATATTATACGCATAATAGGGCTATTTTGCTTGGGTATTTTGCCGCGAAGTGTCAACAATTCACACCATAAAACGCGATTGAATAAAAAAGCGGATTGTGATAATTTTCCAGTCATCTTTTCCTGTTTAGACGGCCTTGATGATTAACTTGATGATTAATGTATGCCGTCTGAAAAACAAATAGAAAGCCAGCCATGAAAAAAATCGAAGCCATCATTAAACCTTTCAAACTCGACGACGTGCGCGAAGCCTTAACCGAAATCGGCATCACCGGCATGACCGTGACCGAAGTAAAAGGATTCGGCCGCCAAAAGGGTCACACTGAAATCTACCGCGGTGCAGAATACGCCGTCGATTTCCTGCCGAAAGTGAAAATTGAGCTGGTGTTGGCCGATCATGATGTGGAACGCGCCATCGAAGCCATCATCGAAAACGCCCGTTCGGGCAAAATCGGTGACGGCAAGATTTTTGTGTACCCGGTGGAAGAAGCAATCCGTATCCGCACGGGTGAGCGCAGCGAAGCGGCGGTGTGATTGGTTAGCAATCAGAAAATGCCGTCTGAAAGGTTTGCTTTCAGACGGCATTGTTATTACTGGGCGGTGACGATGCGGTTAATTTGCCATTCGAGAAATTCCGTGTACACGCTGCCTTTTTTGATGTGTTTCAGGTCGTGTTCATTCGGCTGGGTAGGCGAATCAGCATGCAAATCTCCTTGTGTTTTAGACCAAGGGTGGAATTTTTGATTATGCAGATGATAGAAGCCGTTTTCAGTAATGAGCACTTCTTTATTGTAACCATAACCGCACCAAGGCGAATTGGCTTGTGGCGCAGTCAGATTGCAGCCTGTGTCGTAATAAGGTGTATCAGACAGGCTTAAATGATACAGTGTCGGTAAAACATCCTTATGCGAACCCGCTCGCTCCGGCTGATACACTGTTTGATGGCGGTATTTCTCCGGAACATAAAGATAAAATGGCACACCATGCCCTAAAGCCACTTCATTGGCTTCGGGGTAGCCGATGGCACGCATATTATGATCGCCTGTTGCTGCGATAATGGTATCGGGCGTTGTTTGCTTCACGTTGGCGATAAAGCCGCCCAATTGGTCGTTGCTGTAGCGGAAGGTGTTGAAAATCTCATTCAATTCTTTACCTTGCGCCAATGCTTTTAAGCGAGCGGATTCAGATTCTGTTAAGCGGAAATCGACACTTTGTTGCGTATCGGGTAAGCGGTAAGGCGGATGGTTGGTGACAGACAGCATCATGATGAATACGGGCTGCTTTTGCTGTTCTGCTTTTTGCAGCAATTCTTCTGCATAGCGGAACATATACTCATCAGGAATCTGCTGGATTTCGCTTCAGGGAAGCGGTCTTTCAAGCCATTTTCATCAATGATTTCATCCACACCCAAATGACGCAGGAAGGTATCAAAATCACGCCAGCCGCCGTTGCCTGCGGTGAGATAAACAATGTGATAACCGGCATCGGCATAAGGTTTGAACATATTGCTGATGAAGGTTTTGTTTTTCGCAGTCGATTGGCTTAAGTCTAAGCGGGGGCTGCGCACAAACAGGCGGTGTAGGGTATCACTGGTGCCATCGCCTTCAGAAATAAACTTTTTATATACCCAATCTGATTGCCAATGCGGTTTCAGACGGCCTAATAAGTTTCTTTCGGCATTGTCGAAATCCAATAAATGGCTGCTCATGCTCTCCATCACGGCCAACACGATATTCGGTTTTTTCTGCGCTACGGTAGGGTTGGCAGGCGTGTTTTTTACCAGCTGCTGTAAATCAGCAGTTGCTTCAGTTTCCAAGAGTTGACTGATTATGCGGCTGCCGTCTGCATCGCTGACAGGCTCAAAATAGCTGCTGTTGCGATATTCTTTTCTTGCCCAGTCTAAAGAAATCAAGGCATTAGGAACCAGTTTGTTCAATTGCGGAGCGGCGGAAATCTGCATGGCGGTTTGGCGCAAAGGAAATTTGCCCACGGAACCGCGAATGCCTAATGTTAACGCCAATAATGGCAGCACAATACCGGCAACCCAGAGCCATACCGGTGCAGCTGCCTGTTGATTGGCGCGTGGTAATTTGTTGAGCAACCAAGCAAATAATCCGCCCAAAACCAGCAATGCCAAGCTGCCGGAAACAACGGGGTAATCCGACCAAATGGTTTTAATAACCGCATTGGTGTCTTCATCAAACAGCCCGAAGACAAAAACATCAAATTGTTTTTCATAAACAGAGAAATAAAACCAGTTGCCCAAGGCAAAGGCGATGGAAATGACGAAGAATAAGGTTAAAAGTTTTTTGTGGATTTTTTGATAAATGCGTGCCAATGTCGGGTGGATTAAGCTTACCAAAAGCAATAGAAAGGCGACGGCAGATAAGAGCGATGAGGCTTTAATATCAAACAATAAACCTTTTAAAAACAGTGGTGTAATATCATCACGATATTGTTGGGTAATATTTTCGGAAACAAAATGATTCAGCATGAGAAAACGTTCTAAGCTGAATGCCAAGATGAGTGAAAGCCAAAAAACAAAAGTTTGTTTCAGGCCGGCGCGATAAACTGCCCAACGGGAGAAGGTTTTATTGAAAGTAATATCGTTAGCCATGTTTTAGACCGGTTAAAAAAATCGAAATATTATGGCATATTTTTGCTAAACTTAACAATAATGCCGTCTGAAAGCATATCTTTCAGACGGCATGGTTATTTCTAACGAAACCGGTGTTAAATCTCAAAGGTATCCGCTTCATCACCCCCGCGAATCATGCCGGCGGCGACGGTGTGGTTGGTGGCTTCATCGATGATGATAAACGCACCAGTGGCCGGGCTTTGCTCGTAGGTAGTGGCGTTGAGCGGCTGTTGGGTTTTCAGGCTGACGCTGCCGATATCGTTGAGTTTCAGCTCGGTGGCGGATTGCACTTGGCTTAGGGTGTTTACGTCCCAAACGTAGGCGATTTCGCTGATTTTGACGGCGGCGGTTTGGGTGGTGTGTTTCAGCAGGTATTTGCGGCGCGGGTTGAGCGGAATATCGTCGAACCAACACAGCGCGGCTTGGAATTGCTGGCTTGGCGCAACAGGGCTGTCGGCGGCGACGATGGCATTGCCGCGCGAGATGTCGATGTCGGTGTCGAGCGTAATGGTCAATACTTCGCCGGCTTCGGCAGTATCGGTTTTGCCGTTCGGATTGTAAATCTCGGCGATTTTGGCGGTTTGGCCGTTGGGTAATACTTTGACTGCATCGCCCACTTTCAGACGGCCTGCTTCCAAACGGCCTTGGTAGCCGCGGAAATCGTCGCTGCTGCTGCCGTCTTGGCGCGCCACACGTTGCACGGGGAAATGGGTGGCTTGGGCGAGCGCGTCTTTACGGGAAACGGGCAGGCTTTCCAAGAGCGGCAGCAAAGGCAAACCCTGATGCCACGGCGTTTGCGCGCTGGCGTTGACGATGTTGTCGCCTTTCAAGGCGCTGATGGGCAGGAAATGCACGTCGGCGGTGAGGCCGATTTGTTGGGCGAGCTTTTGATAGGCGGCGGTGATGGCTTGGTATTTGCTTTCGTCAAAATCGAGCAAGTCGAGTTTGTTGACGGCGACAATGATGTTCGGGCAGCCGAGCAGTTTCAAAATGGCGCTGTGGCACTTGGTTTGCGGCAGTAAAACTGGTTCTTCGCCGCTGAAATCAACGCGGGTGGCATCGACCAAGACGATGGCGGCATCGGCGGTCGAAGCGCCGGTGACCATGTTGCGGGTGTATTGTTCGTGGCCGGGCGTGTCGGCGATGATGAATTTGCGTTTTGGTGTGGCGAAATAGCGGTAGGCCACGTCGATGGTGATGCCTTGTTCGCGCTCGGCGGCCAAGCCGTCGGTGAGGCTGGCGAAATCGGGTGTGTCGCCGTTTTCAGAGGCTTTGTTGAGCTTGTCGATTTGGTCGGTCAGCAGGGTTTTGCTGTCGTAGAGCAGGCGGCCGATTAGGGTGGATTTGCCGTCGTCAACGCTGCCAGCGGTGATGAAACGGAGTAATGGGGCGGTGGTGGCGGTCATGTGCGTTCCTTCATATTGGGTTTGCCGATACTTTAACGAGGCCGCCTGAAAATGGGAAAGAATGGTTTGTTTATAATAAAGATGATTTTGTTATATCAATGATGAGGCCGAGACCTTTGCAAAATCCCTATCTTTGGCACATTTCTTCATTGCGCGCTGCTACAACTTTGAACTGTACTCAAATCTAGGATTTTGCAAAGGTCTCAGGCCGTCTGAAAAGAAAATAAGCTTTCAGACGGCCTTGATAATCGGGTTTAAACACGTACTTGGCCGTTGCCCAACACAACCCATTTTTGCGAAGTCAGACCGTGTAAGCCAACCGGGCCGCGCACGTGGATTTTGTCGGTGGAAATGCCGATTTCTGCGCCTAAGCCGTATTCAAAGCCGTCAGCAAAACGGGTGGACGCGTTGACCATCACGCTGGCGCTGTCCACTGCGCGCAGGAAGACTTGCGCATCGGTGTAAGACTCGGTGATGATGGAATCGGTGTGGTGGCTGCCGTGGGTGTTGATGTGGGCGATAGCTTGGGTCAAGTCATCGACAATTTTCACCGCTAAAACAGGGGCGAGGTATTCGGTGTCCCAATCTTCTTCGGTGGCGGCGTTGATGTTGTGCAAAATCGCCAAAGTGCGTTCGCAACCGCGCAGCTCGACTTGTTTTTCTGCGTATTTTTCTGCCAGCAAAGGCAACATTTCTTCGGCGCGTGTGGCGTGAATCAGCAGGGTTTCCATGGTGTTGCAAGTGCCGTAGCGGGAAGTTTTGGCATTGAAGGCGATGCCAATGGCTTTTTGCGTATCGGCGGCTTGGTCGATGTACACATGGCAAATGCCGTCGAGATGCTTAATCACCGGCACGCGTGCTTCGGCGGCGATGCGGGCAACCAGCGATTTGCCGCCGCGCGGAATGATGACATCAATCAGTTCAGGGCTTTGCAGCATGGTGCCGACGCTTTCGCGGCTGGTGTTTTCAATCACGCTCACGGCGGCCGGCGGTAAATCGTTTTCGGTCAGCGCTTGGCGGATGAGTTTGGCAATTGCCATATTGCTTTCAAAGGCTTCGCTGCCGCCACGCAACACGCAGGCATTGCCGGATTTCAGGCATAAGGCGGCTGCATCGATGGTAACGTTTGGGCGTGATTCGTAAATGATGCCGATCACACCCAGCGGCACGCGCATTTTACCGATTTGCAAACCGTTTGGGCGGGTACGAAATTCGTCCATCTCGCCGACCGGATCAGGCAGCGCGGCCACTTGGCGCAAACCTTCGCACATGGATTCGACAGTTTTTTCTGTTAATTTCAAGCGGTCGAGCAGGGCGGAATCCAAGCCTTTGGCGGCAGCGTTTTCCATGTCTTGCGCGTTGGCAGCCAGAATGGCGGTTTGGTGCTGCGCAATCAATTCGGCCATGCGCAACAGCGCGGCGTTTTTCTGTGCGGTGGTGGCGTTTGCCATCAGATAGAAAGCCTGTTTGGCCGCGGTGGCGGTGTCGCGGACGTATTGTTGAATATCCTGCATGATTGTGTGCCTTTATTATATGAACGAGATTGACAATGATGATAAGGCCGTCTGAAAGGGAATTCAAGCAAAAAAGCGTGGAAATAGGTTTGCCCGCCTGATTGATTTATAATTGTGTTTTGCTTGTGCATTTTTTTAAAACTCATGACCAATACTTTTTACCGCTGGCTGATTGCTGTGAAGAAACCAGCCAACCAACTTTGGCTGGTACCCGCTTATTGGGCGATTTTTGCCGTGATTTTTGCCTTTATTGCGCGCTTTTTCGGTGATATGTTGCAAGCGGGTATCTTGCCCGATATTGAACGCAGCACCTTAGACGGCCTGTTGAGCATTGTGGCATCAAGTATGCTTTCGGTAAGCACGTTTTCGCTGTCGATTATGGTGTCGGCGTTTTCATCAGCGGCCAATGGTGCCACACCACGCGCCATGAATTTGGTGATGGCCGATGACAATACGCGCACCGCCATCGCCAGCTTTATCGCCGCGTTTATCTATGCCGTAATCGCCAAAACCGCGTTGGGCATGGAATATTACGGGCAAAACGGCCGCTTTATTTTGTTTGTCGGCACGATTGCGGTGTTGGTGTATTTGATTGTGACGCTGATTCGTTGGGTGTTTACCCTGTCGCAACTGGGCAGCTTGGGTAACACTTTGAACAAAATCAGTGCCAAAACCGAAAGCGCGCTGGATCATTATTACACCGCACCCGATATGGGCGCGGCGTGGAAAGGCAGCTTGCAGCAGCCGGTGCGCCCGATTTATGCTAAGCAGCCCGGTTATCTCACCCACATCGATATGGCATCGTTGCAAAAGCTGGCGGAAGAGCATGAAACGTATGTCTCAATTATTATTAGGCCGGGCAAATTGTTAACGCCCAACACCGTAATGGCGTGTTTGTCTGCCGGTCAAGACGATGCGGATTTGGCGGACAAATTCGCCGGATGCTTCGTCATCAACCAAGAGCGCACCTATGAACAAGATCCGCAATGGGGCTTGAATGTGTTGAGTGAAGCTGCCCAACGCGCCTTGTCGCCCGGCATCAACGATCCCGGCACCGCCATCAGCGTGATGGTGATGATATTGCGTTTGCTGACCAAGCCGAATCCTGAATGCGAAGAAACGCAATATGACCGCTTGTCTATCATCGCCGCCGACAGCAACCAATGGGTGCCGCAAACCTTTTTACCCATTGCGCGCGACGGTGCAGGCGCAGCCGAAGTCGGCCTGACCATGCAAAAAGTGCTGGCCGGTATTGCTGCCAACAGCCAAGATCCGCATATTGCCGCCTCGGCTGCAGATACCGCGCATGCGGTGTTAAAGCGTTTTGAACAAATTTTGGATTTTGAAGACGATAAGGAAAGATTGTTGCGGCAGCATGAGGAATTGTTTGGACAAGTTACGAAAGATTAAATCAATGATTTAATTAATGATATTTAAAAAGCCATGCCGTCTGAAACTTTTCAGACGGCATGGCTTTTATCTATGGCGATTATGCTTATTCTACATGAATTTTCAATAAAGCCTGTTCGACCATTTGCGGCTCGATTTTGTTCAAGCAATCGGTGTGTCCCAGCGGACATTCTCGCTTAAAGCAAGGTGAGCAATCGAGATTAAGGGTGACGATTTCGGCTTTGTTGCTCAACGGCGGTGTGTGGTCGGGGCTGGACGAGCCGTACACAGCGGCGAGTTTGCGGTCGAGCGCGGCAGCAAGGTGCATGAGGCCGCTGTCGTTGCAGACCACGTTTTCAGCGCAGGCCAGTAAATCAATGGCTTCGGAAAGCAAGGTTTTGCCGCATAAATTGGTGCAGAGGCCGTCTGAAAGCTGGTTGATTTCTTCAGCGATGTCAAAATCTTTTTGCGAGCCAAACAGCCAAACCTGCCAGCCTTTGGCCAGATGGTTTTGCGCTAAACCGGCGAAGTGACGTGCCGGCCAGCGTTTGGCGGGGCCGAATTCTGCGCCGGGGCAAAAGGCGATAATCGGTTTGTCGGTATTTAATCCATGCTTGGCTAAAGCGGCTTGCTGGCTGGCGGCATCGATTTGGAACAAAGGCTGGTCGGAATGACCGTTAAAATCGGCTTGGCTCGGATGGGCAAGCGCGGTGTAGCGGTCGACCATCAGCGGTAGGGCAGCTTTGTCGAGCTTGCGGATGTCGTTAAGCAAAATATAGCGCGATTCGCCTACATAGCCGGTGCGCTGTTTGATGCCGGTAGCCAAGGCGATGATGGCGGATTTGAGTGAGCCGGGCAGCACGATGACTTGGTCGTAACCGCGTTTGCGCAGTTCACGCCCGGCTTGCCAGCGTTTTTTCAAATCCAATGCACCGTGGCCGAACGGGTTTTCCAGAATCTCGTTCACTTCCGGCATGCGCTCGAAGACCGCCATCGACCATTTCGGGGCGAACACGTCGATGGTGCAGCCCGGATGTAGCTCGTGCAGGCGGCGGTAAAGCGGCTGGGTCATAACACAATCGCCAATCCAGCTTGGGGAAATGATGAGGATTTTTTTAGACATGGTTTGCGGGCAGTGATTTATGTAATAGGGCATTATTTTAATGCAGAATAGGAAAGGCCGTCTGAAAAAATGTTTTTCAGACGGCCTTTGAATTTAACACAGACTTTACAGCAACACTTTCTCCACGCCGCCGTTGTTGGCTTTATCGACAAACTCATTCAGCCAGTTGTCGCCCAAAATGTGCTTGGCCATTTCGATGACGATGTAGTCGGCCGGCATGTCGTTGTCGTCGCGGTAGCGGCTCAAACCTTGCAGGCAGGCAGGGCAGGAAGTGAGCATTTTCACCGGCTGGCCTTGCGGCAGCTCTTTGAGGTTTTTCTCGATTTCTTCCTGTTTGCGGAATTTCACCTGCGATGCGATGTCGGGGCGTTTCACGGCAAACATACCGGATTCGCCGCAGCAGCGGTCGCTTAACACCACTTTTTGTCCCATTAATTCGCTGGCCATTTGGGTGGCGTTCATGGTTTTAATCGGGCTGTGGCATGGGTCGTGATACAGGTATTGCTGGCCTTCCACACCGTCGAGTTTCACGCCTTTTTCCAACAGGAATTCGTGGATGTCGATGATGCGGCAGCCGGGGAAAATTTCCTCAAAGCGGTATTTTTCCAGCTGGTCGTAACAGGTGCCGCAGCTGACGACCACTGTTTTGATGTCGAGGTAGTTCAGCGTGTTGGCCATGCGGTGGAAAAGCACGCGGTTATCGGTGCTCATTTGCTCGGCACGGGCTTTGTCGCCGCCCGCATCTTGCGGATAACCGCAGCAGAGATAACCCGGCGGCAACACGGTTTGCACGCCGACATGCCACAGCATCGCTTGGGTGGCCAAACCGATTTGGCTGAACAAACGCTCGGAGCCGCAGCCTGGGAAGTAGAACACGGCTTCGCTGTCATCGGCAGTTTGCGGGTTGCGGATAATTGGGATGCTCTTGTCGTCTTCAATGCCCAATAATGAGCGCGGTGTTTTGGCCGGTACGCCTTTTGGCAGCGGGCGGTTGATGAAGTGAATCACCTGCTCTTTAATGCTCGGCTTGTTGACGGTGGCGGCTGGTGCGGCTTTTTCTTTTTTCACAATCGGGAACATTTTGCCCAATTTGTAGGCAAAGTTCTGCGCCGGAAAGCCGGTTTGAATCATCGCGCCGCGCAGGGCTTTGATGGCTTTGGGGTTGGTGGCGTTCAAAAACGCCATGCCCATCGCCGCTGCCGGCACGGTGGTGCTGTGGCCGGTTTCGTTCAGGTAATTGCGGATGGCCACGGTCACGTCGCCGAAGTCAATGTTGACCGGACACGGTTTCACGCAGCGGTGGCACACAGTGCAGTGGTCGCCGATGTTGGTCAGCTCGTCAAAGTGCTTCAACGACACGCCGCGGCGGGTTTGCTCTTCGTAAAGGAAGGCTTCGGTCAACAGGCCGACACCGAGAATTTTGTTGCGCGGGCTATAGAGCAGGTTGGCGCGCGGCACATGGGTTGAACACACCGGTTTGCATTTGCCGCAGCGCAAGCAGTCTTTCACCGACTCGGCAATCGTGCCCAAAGACGATTTTTCCATGATCAGTGATTCCGCGCCGAGTAATTCAAACGACGGCGTGTAGGCGTTGCGCAGGTCCGCGCCTTTCATCAATTTGTGGCGGTTGAAGCGGCCTTCGGGATCGACTTTGGCTTTGTAATCCCAAAACGGCTGCATGTCTTCATCGCTCAAAAATTCCATTTTGGTGATGCCGATGCCGTGTTCGCCGGAAATCACGCCGTTTAAGCTGCGGGCGATTTGCATGATACGGTCAACAGAGTGATAGGCCGTCTGAAGCATTTCGGCATCGTCGGAATTCACCGGAATATTGGTGTGTACGTTGCCGTCGCCAGCATGCATGTGCAGCGCGACAAATACGCGGCCGCGCACGATTCTGCCGTGGATTTTGGCCAAATCTTCGAGAATTTTCACGTCGGTTTTGCCGCTGAAAATTTCGCTCAAAGGCTTCATCACATCGGATTTAATTGATACGCGTAAACGGAAATCGCGGAAGGCGATAAAGCAGCTTTCGTCATCACGCGCTTCCGGATCGGCAAATACTGCTTTGCTGTAACGCGCTTTGTATTCGCTCAACGGCGCATCAAGATTGGCCAGCAGCCATTCCCAGCGCTCTTTAACCGCGGAAACATGATTCAGCGCGTGGGTGGCGCGGTCGCCCAATAATTCTTTGCTTGGCAAGTCGGTGCCCATCGCATCGACTGGCAGACGGCCTTGCAGGTAATCGAGCAGGGCGGCGCACAGGGTGAGCTTGTTTTTAATCGATAATTCGATGTTGATGCGTTCGATGCCGTCTGAATATTCGCCCAAGCGCTCAAGCGGAATCACCACGTCTTCATTGATTTTGAAGGCGTTGGTGTGTTTGGCGATGGCTGCGGTGCGGCTGCGGTCGAGCCAGAAGGTTTTGCGCGCTTCAGGCGTGATGGCGATAAAGCCTTCGCCTTCGCGTTTGCGCGTCATTTCAATCATGTGCTCGGCTACTTCCTGCACGGCTTGTTCGTCGTCGGAAACCACATCCGCGAGCAACACCATTTTCGGGCGGCCTTTGCCGGCAGCTTTGGTGGCATAGCCGACCGCACGCACATAGCGCCAGTCGAGATGCTCCAAGCCCGCCAATTGCACTTTTTCATGCCCGAGTAGGTAATCTCGGATTTCAACGATAGATGGCGTGGCGTTGGCAACGGTGCCGAAAAATTCCATGCAGACGGTGCGGGTGTGTTTCGGCATTTTGTGCAACACAAAAGCCACACTGGTAATGATGCCGTCGGTGCCTTCTTTTTGGATGCCCGGTAAGCCGCTCAAGAATTTGTCGGTAACGTCTTTGCCCAAGCCGACTTTGCGGAATTTGTGGCCGGGAATTTCCAAACGTTCGGTTTTGACGATGTTATTGCCGCTGGTGTCAAGAGTGTGCACATCAAAAATCGCGGTTTTTTCATCGTGGATTTTGCCGAAATTATGGCGCACACGTTCAATGCGCAGCCATTCGCCTTTCGGGTTGACCATTTGCCAGTAGGCCAGATTGTCGAGCGCGGTGCCCCACAATACGGCTTTTTTACCGCCGGCATTCATGGCTGCATTGCCGCCGACGGTAGATGCGTCGGCAGAAGTAGGGTCAACGGCGAACACCAAGCCGGCTTTTTGCGCGGTTTCTTCCACGCGGCGGGTAACGACACCGGCACCGCAATGGATAATCGGATGCGTGCCGTCCAAACCAGGGAGGGTGACGAATTGCACGCCGTTGTGTAAATCGAGTTTTTCAGTATTGATGACTGCGCTGTTGGCATCCAACGGAATCGCACCGCCGGTATAGCCTGTGCCGCCACCACGCGGAATAATCACCAAATCCAGCTCAATCAGCGCACGTATCAAAGGCGCGACTTCGGCTTCGTTGTCGGGATTAATCACCACAAACGGATATTCCACGCGCCAGTCGGTGGCATCGGTCACATGCGTGACACGCGCCAAACCGTCAAACATAATATTGTGCGGCTTGGTGATTTGGCTCAAGCGCTCGAGAATCTGTTTGCGTTTTTGCTTGGTGATGTCGAAGCTGGCATCAAAATCCTGCACCGCAGTCAGGGCAGATTGCACCAAGGTTTCGACTTGTTGATTGTCGTCGCGGCGGTTTTGGATTTCAGTCAGGCGATGGCGCATTTCACGCACCAAAGCTTCGCGGCGCTTGGGATGCTCAAGCAGGTCGTCAACCAAATAAGGATTGCGCACCACCACCCACATGTCGCCCAATACTTCAAACAGCATACGCGCCGAGCGGCCGGTACGGCGTTGGCTGCGCAAATCTTGCAGGATATGCCAAGCTTCTTCGCCCAACAGGCGGATGACGATTTCGCGGTCGGTATAAGAGGTATAGTTGTAGGGGATTTCGCGGATGCGTTGCGGAGCAGCAGTCGTGGTCATGGGGTGTGGTCCGTATCTTTTTATTTTGACAATTTTTGGTTGTTCAGGCCGTCTGGAATTTCAGATAGTCTGTGACGAGGTGTGTTAATGTAGTTTAAATACCATTATTTTTCAATGGAAAAAGACCGTTTATTTTATACTGAAATCGCTTTTTATGGAATTTGTTTTGTTGACAATTTTACTGCTTTTTTAGTTGCATTTTTCGACTGTTTTAATGTTCAGACGGCCTGATGCCAGAATAGGCTTGAAATTTACCCGAAAAGCGTTATAATCATGGCTTCTTTGGCGGGTCTCCCCGCATGGTTATTTGGAACACCGGGTCAGGGGCGGAAGCCAGCAGCCCACTCTGATGCGCCAGTGCCGGGGGTTCGGCTCGCCACCTTATTTAAAAAACACCGCAAGCTTTGCTTGCGGTGTTTTTTTGTTTGGTCGTCTGAAAAGGTGGGTAGTTTGCTGTAATGCAATCTAGGAAAATGTTATGCATTAATGAATAAGTTTTTGATTCAAGTCAATTAATTAAACTATAAACAAAATGTCATAAAAATAAATGCATGATAAATATAGGTAATTTATTCAATTTTACAATTTCAGTTATTTATTGTTAAGAGCTTGTCAAAATGTTTTCGCTCGCCTACACCGCATGAAAAAAATATTTCCACTCCAATCAGAAAAGGGCGCTTCTTTTGGGAAAATTTATCCATGACGACACTCAGAAGCATTTGCCTGAGAATCTCTCGCTGAGAAGTGCGCAACCACCGGCGACCAGTTGGCGCGGGTTGATGATTACCTTGGTTGCTGCGCTGTTGAGTTTTGGTCTTTACTATATTCTGCCTTACGATGCTGAGGCGAATAAGGGTTTGGCGATTTTGTTGTTTGTCGGCATTATGTGGCTGACGGAAGCCGTGCACATCACCGTGACGGCGCTGCTGATTCCGGTATTGGCGGTGGTATTTCATGTGCCGGAGATGAATACCAAAACAGCGCTGGCCAATTTTGCCGACCCGATTATCTATATTTTCTTTGGTGGTTTTGCCTTAGCCGCCGCTATGCATATTCAGCGGCTTGACCGCAAGCTGGCTTTAAAGGTAATTGCTCTATCTCGTGGTAGCTTTCTTACCGCTTCGCTGCTGATTTTTGCAGCAGCGGCTTTTTTGTCAATGTGGATCAGTAATACCGCTACAGCAGCCATGATGTTACCTTTGGCCTTGGGCATGATGAGCCAATTGAATCCGGAAAAAGACCGCAACATCATCACTTTTGTACTATTGGGTTTGGCCTACAGCGCAGGTATTGGCGGTATTGGTACGTTGGTTGGTTCGCCGCCCAATGCCATTGCCGCCAAAGACTTGGGTTTGGATTTTATGGGCTGGATGAAATATGGTTTGCCAATGGTGTTGGTTTTGATGCCTGCTATGTTGGTTGCGCTGTTTTTAGTATTAAATCCCGATTTTAAGAAAATCAACATGGGCGATGTTGAACATGAAGATATTCCGTGGAACCTGCACCGCATTTTGACTGTGGTGGTCGCGGTTGGTACGGCATTGGCTTGGATGTTGAGCGGTAAAATCGCTGAAGCCACCGGCATTACCGCCATCGACAGCGTGATTGCCTTAACCGCCGCTGCATTGGTGGTGATTTTGGGCACGGTCGGTTGGCGTGAGGTAGCGCGTAACGTGGATTTGGGTGTGTTGTTGCTGTTTGGCGGCGGCATTACCTTGAGCAGCCTGATGCAGAAAACCGGTGCTTCGGCTGCGCTGGGTAATGAAGTGGCGCAAGTCTTGAGCGGCACGTCGCCATTATTGGTGACGATTGCGGTAACCGTGTTTATTATTCTTGTTTATTATTCTATTGACCAACTTCACAAGTAACACGGCTTCATCTGCTTTGCTGATTCCGATGTTTGCTTCGATTGCCAAGCAAATGGGCTTACCGGAAACCGCACTGGTGTTGATTATCAGCATTGGTGCATCGTGTGCGTTTATGTTGCCGGTGGGTACCCCACCGAATGCGCTGATTTTTGCTTCGGGCAAAATTCGCCAGCGGGAAATGCTCTCAGTAGGTTTGGTGTTGAGCGCATTTAGCGTGGTGATTATTACGATTTGGTCATATTTCTTTTTGATTTAAAATAGCTTTATTCAAAGGCCGTCTGAAACGTTCAGACGGCCTTTACTTCATGATGACGTGTCACTACAATGTTTTGATGTCAGCACATACTAGGGCGTGTCCTCAATTTAACTTAGCATGAATAATAGAGCAAGCCAAGTAAAGCATCGATTTAAAATTACGAGCTAATTTCTCATAGCGAGTAGCAATACTACGAAACTGCTTTAATCGTGCAAATGCATTCTCGACTAAGTGGCGTAATTTATAAAGGTAGCTATCAAAATCAGGGTTAGGTTTCTTGGCATTTTTACGCTTTGGTATAATAGCTTTCATACCGTGTTCTATCGCTTTATCTCTGATTTCTTGCGAGTCATACCCTTTGTCAGCGATAAAATACTGGGCTTCTTGTATGACTTCTATCAAGTCGTTTGCAACTTGACTGTCGTGCACGTTACCCCCAGTGACTTTAAAATCGAGCGGATTTCCATGCGAGTCCACACATAGGTGTATTTTTGTCGTGTTTCCGCCACGGCTTTGTCCAATTGTTCTATCGAAACCACGCCGAGCTCCACTTGCATGTTGATGACACCGTACATAACTTCCGTCGATGAATACCCATTCTTTGTCAATTTCTTTTCGTAGATCAAAAAAAAATTCTGCCACAAGCCTTTTTTAGACCATCGGTTAAAGCGGTTATAAGCGGTTTTCCATGACCCTAGCTCAATAGGTATGTCTCGCCATGGTGCACCTGTTCTTAGCTTCCATAGTATGGCTTCCATCACGGTACGGTCGTTCTTCCATCGATGACAGCCGTGCGCTTTCATGGTTATTTGTAATTGTTCCCATATGTTGTCAGTTATTGCGGTTCTCGCCATTGTTTGTGTTTGCCTATATTTCGTTGGAATATAGGGTTAAAATAGGGCTCTTTTGGGCTTATTCAAATTAGGGACACGCCCTAATAAAATATCACTTTTTTCATAACATAAATATTCACTTCCAAGTTGACTCTTATTTCCATATATTCCATTACTAGTTATTAGCTTGTTATATGGATTTTTAACATGAACAGTTATTTTATCGAAACTAAGATTTAGTATTCTGATGGTGGATTTAGGAAGGATTGTTAAACTTGGTTGTATTGCTAAATGTAGAAACTAGTAGCGTTGTTTACAGTATTTCCAGGAGAATACTAAAACATGAACATGCACAAAAACACCCGTCTCACCCCGCACCACCGCCAAGCCATTTGGCTGGCCTACACGCAGGAAAAGGAAAGCGTCACCTCCCTGGCACGCCGCTACCAAGTCAGCCGCGTCACCATTTACCGCGCACTTAAAGCCGCAAGAGGCAGACTGCTCAAACCCCAAACCAGTACCAACAACCGTTTCAAACAGGCAAAGTACGGAATGAAACGCCTGGCCAAGGTAGAACGCGGCATTCAGGAAAAACTCAAAAGGCAGGCCAAACGCTACAATAAATCCTATCCCGGAGAGCTGGTACATCTCGATACCAAACGGCTGCCGCTGCTCAAAGGGCAGAAAGCCACCGATAAGCGGGATTACCTGTTTGTCGCCATTGACGATTTCTCAAGGGAGCTATACGCCGCCATTTTGCCGGATAAAACCGCAGACAGTGCCGCCAAGTTTCTGACCGAACACCTGATTGATCCCTGCCCATACCTGATTGAGTGCGTTTACTCCGACAACGGTACGGAATATAAAGGCTCAGCCAACCATGCTTTCGGTGTAGCCTGTTATGAGAACGGGATTGGTCAAAAGTTTACCCGGGTTGCCCGTCCGCAGACCAACGGTAAGGCGGAACGGGTTATCCGCACCCTGATGGAGATGTGGCATGAGAAACAGTTGTTTGACAGTCCGGAACACCGGCGAAAGGAGTTGTGCCGCTTTGTTAATTTCTATAACACTGTGAAGCCGCACCGCAGTTTGAACGGCGATACGCCGTTTGAGGTCTTGCAGGCTTATTTTTCTCAACCTGTGGTGTAAACAACGCGATGATTTCCTACATGATAAATAATATATGCAGTAGGTCTAATGATAAAAACACCACATACTAAAAAGATTAGTACATAAAATAAGTAAACTATTGAGAATGCAAATGTGAAGATAATAAAAGTAATAGTTTCTCCTATTGTTATTCCTTTTGGGAAAAATCCGAGTTGGATGCAGTATATAATACAGACGGTTGCGCCAACCCATAGTGAGTTTTTCAAAATAGACCACAATGGGTTTTCCACTATATTTTTCCAGTATTTCTTGTCCATTTACTCCTATCCTTTAGATAGTTAAGTCATATGTTTTTTTAAGTATATTCCAGTATAACTCCCCTTAACCTTCGCCACCTGCTCAGGGCTACCTGAAGCAATAATCCTCCCCCCACCATCGCCGCCTTCCGGCCCCAAGTCAACAATATAATCCGCCGTTTTAATCACATCCAGATTATGCTCGATAATCACAATCGAGTTGCCTTTGCCTTTCAGACGGCCTATTACTTCTAATAGCAAAGCAATATCGGCAAAGTGCAAGCCGGTGGTTGGTTCGTCTAGGATATATAAGGTGCGACCGGTGTCGCGTTTGGATAATTCTAATGCCAGTTTCACGCGTTGGGCTTCGCCGCCGGAGAGGGTGGTGGCGGATTGGCCGAGGCGGATGTAACCGAGGCCTACGTCCATCAGGGTTTGCAGTTTGCGCGATACGGTGGGCACGGCATCGAAGAATGCTCGTGCTTCTTCCACGGTCATGTCCAGCACTTGGCTGATGTTTTTGCCTTTGTATTGGATTTCGAGGGTTTCGCGGTTGTAGCGTTTGCCGTGGCACACTTCGCAGGGCACATAGACATCGGGCAAGAAGTGCATTTCTACTTTAATCACGCCGTCGCCTTGGCAGGCTTCGCAGCGGCCGCCTTTGACGTTGAACGAGAAGCGGCCGACGTTGTAGCCGCGTTCGCGGGCAAGTGGTACGCCGGCGAACAGGTCGCGGATGGGGGTGAACAGGCCGGTGTAGGTGGCGGGGTTGGAGCGCGGGGTGCGGCCGATGGGGGATTGGTCGACGTTGATCACTTTGTCGAGGTGGTCGAGGCCGCTGATGTCGTCGTAGGGTGCGGGTTCTTCGTGGGCGCGGTTCAGCTCGCGGGCGGTGATTTTGGCCAGCGTGTCGTTAATCAGGGTGGATTTGCCGCTGCCGGATACGCCGGTGATGCAGGTAATCAAGCCCAGCGGCAGTTCGAGGGTGACGTTTTTGAGGTTGTTGCCGCGCGCGCCTTTTAAGACCAGCATGCGGTCAGGGTTGACCGGTGTTCTTTCAGACGGCACGGGAATGGTTTTGCGGCCGCTGAGGTATTGGCCGGTAATGGAATCTTTGCTTTGGGCAACTTTTTCCGGTGTGTCAGCAATCAAGACATTGCCACCGTGTTCGCCCGCACCCGGCCCCATATCGATGACGAAATCGGCTTCGCGGATGGCATCTTCGTCGTGTTCGACCACAATTACGCTGTTGCCCAAATCACGCAGGCGTTTGAGGGTGGCGAGCAGGCGGTCATTGTCGCGTTGGTGCAGGCCGATGGAAGGTTCGTCTAACACATACATCACGCCGGTCAGGCCGCTGCCGATTTGGCTGGCCAAGCGGATGCGCTGCGCTTCGCCGCCGGATAGGGTTTCGGCGGAGCGAGACAGGTTGAGGTAATCGAGACCGACGTTAATCAGAAAGCCCAAGCGCTCGGTGATTTCTTTGAGGATTTTTTCGGCAATTTGCTGCTTGTTGCCTTCTAAAGCCAGCGTTTCAAAGAAATTTAAGGTTTGGGTGAGCGGCCATGCGGAAATTTCGTGCAAAGGTTGTTTGCCGACATAAACATAACGCGCTTCTTTACGCAAACGCGCGCCGCCGCAGCTCGGGCAGGCGCGGTGGCTTTGGTATTCGCGCAGTTTGTCACGGATGGTTTCGCTGTCGGTTTCGCGGTAACGGCGTTCCATATTGGGGATAATGCCTTCAAAAGCATGGCTGCGTGTGAATGTGCCACCGCGCTCGGAAAGGTATTGGAATTCAATCACTTCCTTGCCCGAACCGTGCAACACGATTTTTTGGATATTGGCCGGTAATTCTTCAAACGGTGTTTTCACGTCAAAATCATAATGCGCGGCAAGCGATTGAATCATTTGGAAATAAAACTGATTGCGCTTGTCCCAGCCGTCAATCGCACCGGCGGCCAAAGACAATTCGGGATGTGCCACCACGCGCTCAGGGTCGAAGAAATTATTACTGCCTAAGCCGTCGCAGCTTGGGCAGGCACCGACCGGATTATTGAAGGAAAACAGGCGCGGTTCTAATTCTTGTAAGCTGTATGAACACACCGGACAGGCAAAACGCGCGGAAAACCAATGTTCTTCGCCGCTGTCCATTTCCAAAGCCAGCGCACGTTCTTCGCCGTGGCGCAGTGCGGTTTCAAAGCTTTCGGCCAAGCGCTGTTTGATGTCGGCTTTTACTTTCACGCGGTCGATGACCACATCGATGTCGTGTTTGATGTTTTTTTGCAGTTTCGGCACTTCATCCAGCGTGTACACTTCGCCGTCCACACGCACGCGTGCAAAGCCTTGCGCCTGCAAATCAGCAAAGAAATCAACAAATTCGCCTTTGCGGCCGCGCACGGCCGGTGCCAAAATCATCACGCGCGTGTCTTCCGGTAAGCCCAACACATGATCGACCATCTGCGACACGGTTTGGCTCGACAAAGGCAGGTCGTGTTCAGGGCAATAAGGCGTGCCGATGCGGGCATACAGCAAACGCAAATAATCGTGGATTTCGGTCACCGTGCCGACGGTAGAACGCGGGTTGTGACTGGTGGATTTCTGCTCAATCGAAATCGCCGGCGACAAGCCTTCAATCAAATCGACATCGGGTTTGTCCATCATCTGCAAAAACTGGCGCGCATAGGCGGAAAGGCTTTCCACATAGCGACGCTGGCCTTCGGCATACAGCGTGTCAAACGCCAAGCTGGATTTGCCGCTGCCTGACAAACCGGTGACCACCACCAATTTATGGCGCGGAATATCCAAATCGATGTTTTTCAAATTATGCGTGCGCGCGCCGCGGATGCGGATGGTGTCGTTGTCGGAAGCGTTTTTGTGATGATGGTTGCACATAGTGTTTAGGCCGTCTGAAAATAAAATCAAGAATAGGATATTGTAGCATTTTTCTGATGTTCAACATGGTGATGTGCGCCGTTGATTTTTTCAGACGGCCTGACTATTTACGCCGATAATCCGTTATAATCACCCAAACCCTACGAATAAAGGAATCTGCATGAACAAACCTTCTTATCCGCATCCAATTATTGCCCGCGAAGGCTGGCCATTTATCGCCATCGGTTTTATCGCCAGCGTGTTGGTGACGGCCGTTAATGGCTGGTTGTCGCTGCCGTTTTGGCTGTTTACCATTTTTGCCTTGCAGTTTTTCCGCGATCCGGCGCGCTACATTCCGCAAGATGCGGATGCGGTGTTGAGTCCGGTTGACGGCCGCGTGGTGGTGGTTGAGCGCGCGCAAGACCCATACCGCAAAACCGAAGCCTTGAAAATCAGTATTTTTATGAACGTGTTTAACGTGCATTCGCAAAAATCGCCGGTGGACGGCACAGTTGAAGCCGTTGAATACAACCGCGGCAAATTCCTGAATGCGGATTTAGACAAAGCCAGCACCGAAAACGAACGCAATGCCGTGTTGGTGACCACCGCCACAGGCCGCGAAATTACCTTTGTGCAGGTTGCCGGTTTGGTGGCGCGCCGCATTTTGTGTTACACCCAAGTTGGCCGCAAATTAAGCCGCGGCGAACGCTACGGCTTTATCCGCTTCGGTTCGCGCGTTGATGTTTACCTGCCTTTGGATGCCAAAGCAGAAGTGGCGATTGGGGACAAAGTGACCGGCGTGACCACCATCTTGGCGCGTTTGCCGTTGCAATCACCGGATGCTAAACCGTTTGACGATGCGCCGGTGAATGCGGCTAATGCAGCGCTGCAAACAGTGGCAGCAACAGCCCCGCAAACTGCCGAATCAGTGGTGACAGCTGCGGAAAATACTGCCGAGGTGAGCCAAGCAGCGATTGAAGAAGCGGCGGACAAAGTGCGAGAAGCAGCGGCTAAAGCTGTTCAGTCTTAATAATATGAAATGATGAAAAGGTTTTCAGACGACCGTCTGAAAACCTTTTTTTATGTGTGAAACAAGCGCACGTTTGGTGTGTTTGACGTAGAATAGGTATTTTGATTCAGGCCGTCTGAAAAAGGAAATCTCTTGAGTAAAGCCCGTTTGTTCCCCGTTGATAAGTCTTTGGAAAAACCTGAGCGCGTGATGTTGGTCGGGGTGATGTTGAGTGCGGATTATTCCGGTGCCAATGAATTGCGCGAGCAGTCTTTTCAGACGGCCTTGGAGGAAGCGGCCGATTTGGTGCGCGCAGCCGGTGGCGATTTGGTACAGATAGAAACTGCCAAACGCGATAAAGCGCATACGGCGCTGTTTGTCGGTAAGGGTAAAACCGATGAGCTGGCCACAGCGGTGAAGCAGCATGATGTGGATTTGGTGGTGTTCAACCACGAACTCACGCCAACACAAGAGCGCAATTTGGAAAAAGAATTGCAATGCCGTGTGCTCGACCGTGTGGGCTTGATTTTGGCGATTTTTGCTAAACGCGCGCAATCGCAAGAGGGTAAATTGCAGGTGGAATTGGCGCAGCTGTCGCATTTGAGCGGCCGCTTGGTACGCGGTTACGGCCATATGCAGAGCCAAAAAGGCGGTATCGGCTTGAAAGGGCCGGGCGAAACGCAATTGGAAACCGACCGCCGCTTGATTAACCAAAAAATCACCGCGTTGAAAAAACAATTGCAAAGCGTACGTAAGCAGCGTGCCACACGCCGCAAATCGCGTGAATCAGGCCGTCTGAAAACCTTTGCCATTGTCGGCTACACCAATGCCGGAAAGTCCAGCTTGTTCAACCGCTTAACCAAGGCTGATGTGTTGGCGAAAGACCAATTGTTCGCTACGCTCGACACCACCGCGCGCCGCTTGTTTTTATCGCATGAAGCCAGTGTGATTCTCACGGATACGGTGGGCTTTGTACGCGATCTACCGCATAAATTGGTGTCGGCTTTTTCGGCTACATTGGAAGAAACGGCGCTGGCGGATGTGTTGCTGCATGTGGTGGACGCATCGAATCCGGATTTTCAACGCCAAATCGATGACGTGAACGAAGTATTGCATGAAATTAAGGCGCATGAAGTGCCGCAATTGGTGGTGTATAACAAAATCGATTTGCTGCCCGAAGGTGAGCGTGAAGCCGGTGTATTGCGCGACCATCGCGGCAAAGCGGTGGCGGTGAATATTTCGGTGGAGAAAAGTTTGGGCTTGGAAGCTTTGCGCGAAGCGATGATTGAATATGCGTTGGCGGATAGGCCGTCTGAAATGGTTTTATGCCATCATTCCTCTTCGTTGCCAACGACAAAAGAATAATTGAAGATTGACGGTTATTATTATGAAAAAAAATTGTTTCCACTGCGGACTCGAAATTCCCGAGCATATTCATTTACCCGTAATTTATGACAATGAAGAGCGCGAAACATGCTGTATGGGTTGTCAGGCAGTGGCGCAAAGCATCATTGATGCCGGCTTGGGCAACTACTACAAACAGCGCACCGCCGATGCGGAAAAAGCCGCTTTGCCCGAGCAGGATATTTTGTCGCAACTGAAGCTCTATGATTTGCCCGAAGTGCAAGCCGAATTTGTCGAAGTGGGCGAGGGTGATGAGCGTGAAGCGGTGTTGATGCTTGGCGGCATTACTTGCGCGGCTTGTGTGTGGCTGATTGAACAGCAATTGTTGCGCCTGCCGGGGGTGAAACGCGTGGATTTGAATTACAGCACCCATCGCGCGCGAGTATCGTGGAATAACGACCAAGTCGCGCTTTCGGATATTTTATTGCGCGTGCAGTCAACCGGTTATACCGCTTCGCCTTATGATGCACAAAAAGTGGAAGAGTCGGCCAATAAAGAGCGCAAACAATTTATCGTGCGCTTGGCGGTGGCAGGTATGTGTGCCATGCAAACCATGATGTTTGCCTTGCCGACTTATCTTTACGGCAATGACATCGAACCGCTTTATCTGCAAATTTTGCATTGGGGCGGCTTTTTGATGGTGTTGCCGGTGGTGTTTTATTGCGCCGTGCCGTTTTATAAAGGTGCGCTGCGTGATTTCAAAAACCGCCGCGCCGGTATGGATACGCCGATTGCGATTGCGGTGTTGATGACGTTTGCCGCCGGTATTTACAGCATGGTGCAAAATACCAGTGAGGGCATGTATTTCGAATCGATCGCCATGTTGATGTTTTTCCTGCTCGGCGGCCGTTTTATGGAACAAATCGCGCGACGCAAAGCCGGTGATGCAGCCGAACGCTTGGTGAAACTCGTGCCTGCGTTTTGCCATCGCCTGAAAGATTATCCGAATAGCGATGAAACCGAAGAAGCCGTGGTCGCCAAATTGCAGCGCGGCGAAATGATTGTGGTGAAACCGGGCGAAGTGATTCCGGTTGACGGCACGGTCTTATCGGGCGAGAGTGAAGTCAACGAAGCCATGCTTACCGGCGAGAGTCTGCCCGTGGTCAAGCGTGTTGACGATAAAGTGATTGCCGGCACGTTCAATGCCGCCAGCCCGCTGATTATCCGCACTGATACCGTCGGCAGCGAAACGCGCTTGTCGCATATTGTGAAACTGCTCGACCGCGCGTTGGCGCAAAAGCCGCGTGTGGCCGAGTTGGCTGAAAAATATGCGTCTAATTTTGTTGCTGCCGAATTGATTTTGGCGGTGCCGGTATTTATCGGCTGGACCTTATACGCCGATGCGCAAACTGCCTTGTGGATCACCGTGGCGCTGTTGGTGATTACCTGCCCGTGTGCCTTATCGCTGGCCACACCGACCGCGCTGGCCGCTTCCACCGGCGCGCTCGCCAAAGACGGCGTGTTGATTGGCGGTAAAAACGCGCTGGAAGCCTTGGGGCAGATTGATGATGTGGTGTTCGACAAAACCGGCACACTCACGCGCGGCGAATTATCCGTCAGCCGCATCATCGCCTTAGGCCGTCTGAACAATGAAGACGGCTTAGCCATCGCGCAAGCCTTGGAGCAGCAATCCGAACACCCGATTGCGCGCGCTATTTTGAATCATGCGCCCGATAATACCTTTTCAGACGGCGTGATTGTCGGACAACGGGTCAACCGCGTCGGCCACGGTGTCAGCGCGCAAATTACTTTTGAAGGACAAACGCAAATCTGGGCATTGGGGCGGGCGGAGTTTGTGGCCGAAATTGCCGGCACGTTGCCCGAAGCAGCCCACATTGCCCACAACGACAGCATGGTGTTTCTCGGCAACCAAAGCGGCTTTCAGACGGCCTTTTTATTGGAAGACGAAATCAAAGCCGGTGCGGCAGAAATGTTGGCCGATTTGAAAGCCAAGGGCATCCGCCTGCACTTATTGAGCGGCGACAGAGAAGCCGCCGTCGCCCATGTCGCCCAAACCTTGGCGCTTGATGCCCATCACGCCGAAGCCACGCCGGAAGATAAATTGAACTATGTCGAATCGCTGCAAAAACAAGGCCGTAAAGTGTTGATGGTGGGCGACGGCATCAACGACGCGCCCGTGTTGGCGCAGGCTGATGTCTCCGTGGCGGTGGCCGGTGGCGCTGATGTGGCGCGTGATGGCGCCGATGTGGTGTTGCTCAACGACGATATGCGCATTATGCCGCAGATGCTCGACCAAGCCCGCCGCACACGACGAATCATTCAGCAAAACCTGACTTGGGCAACCGCCTACAACCTGATTGCCGTGCCTTTGGCGGTGTTGGGCTATGTCAAACCGTGGATTGCTGCGCTGGGTATGAGTTTGAGCTCGTTGCTGGTGTTGGGGAATGCGTTGCGATTATTGAAACGCAAGTGATTTTGGGTTTGCGCGGGTATGGAAGGCCGTCTGAAATCTTTTTCTTAAAATTTTTTGCCGCTTGTCATAATCGTAGGTCGGATACTTGTATCCGACATTTCAAAATACGAAAAATTCCGTCTGAAAGATGATCAAACTTTCAGACGGCATTAAAGTTTAGCTTAATTTTGGTTGGGAAGTTGTTATTTGCTTATTGTATATTCAAGAATGTCGGATACAAGTATCCGGCCTACGTTTGCTTGTATCCGACATTTTAAAATACGAAAAATGCCGTCTGAAAGATGATCAAACTTTTCAGACGGCATGAAAACTCAGCTTAATTTTACTTGGGAAGTTGTTATTTGTTTGCCGCATATTCAAGAATGTCGGATACAAGTATCCGACCTACGTTTGCTGGCAACTCTGCACGATTAAATCACGCAGCCATTGGTGTGCTGGATTGCGCTGGGTGCGTTCGTGCCACACTAAGGTAGTGGTGAATCCGAGAATATTGACCGGTGGCGGAAAATGGCTGATGTCGGTTTGTCCGGCAATCAGGCGGTAAGGGGTGACGGCGCATAAATCGCTGTGGCGCACGATATCGGGCAGTGCCAATGCGTTTTGTACCGATACACGGCGGTTGATGCCGATGTCGGCTAGGGCGCGGGCAGGCGTATTGTTGATGGTATGCTCTGATAAAGCGATAACATGCTGCAAGGCGCAAAATGTAGCCAAATCGAGCTGGCCGTGCTGCAAAACGGGATGGTCGGTGCGTACGGCGCAGACGTAATGTTCGTCAAACAAAGCACGCGTATGCAGATTATCCGGTGCTTGCTCGGATGTGGTCAGCACAAAATCGAGTGTGCCGCGCTCCAAATCTTCCTGTATGCTGCGCGGGTTGAATAAGGTAATGTTGACTTGAATATTGGGCGCTTGGTGGTGTAGCGCGGCCAGAAAAGGCGTGACGATGGTGCGCATGGCGTAATCGCTGGCGGCGATGTTGATCTTGAGTTCGGCGCTGGCAGGGTCGAACTCGGGTTCAGCCAGCAAACCTTGCGCCTGCTCGAGAATCTGCTTCACGGGAATGGCCAAGCCCAAAGCGCGGTCGGCGGGTAAAATGCCGTGTTGGGTGCGGATAAACAGGGGGTCGTTGAAACTGTCACGCAGGCGGGTGAGCATGCCACTCATGGCCGGTTGCGACACGGAAAGCTTCTCGGCGGCGCGGGTAACGTTGCGCTCGTCGAGCAGGGCGTTAAGGGCTTTGAGCAGGTTCAGGTCTAGGGTTTTGATGGTTTGCATGGTGGTCGATAAAGGCCGTCTGAACGGGTAAAGTGGAATCGTGATTGAGGCCGTCTGAAAGCAATCGGCTTTCAGACGGCCTGTTATACCGAAAAATTAGAAATAGCCTGCTTTCTTGCGCTCTTCCATTGCGGCTTCGGAAACGCGGTCGTCCATGCGGGTGGCGCTGCGTTCGGAGATGGTGGCGGAAGCGGTTTCGGCGATGATGTCTTCCGGTGTGGCGGCGGTGCTGGCCACAGGTGCGGTGCAGGAAATGTCGCCGACAGTGCGGAAGCGTACGTCACGAATCACCGATACATCGCCGTCACGTTTCGGCGTGAGTGGAGTTACCGGAATCAGCAGGCCGTCGCGCTCGACCACTTCGCGTTTGTGGGTGTAGTAGATCGGCGGCAGGGTGAGTTTTTCGCGGGCGATGTATTGCCAGATGTCGAGTTCCGTCCAGTTGGAAATCGGGAATACGCGCATGTTTTCGCCTTGGAACAGACGGGTATTGTAAAGCGACCACAATTCAGGGCGCTGATTTTTCGGATCCCATTGGCCGAATTCGTCGCGGAACGAGAAAATCCGCTCTTTTGCACGCGCTTTTTCTTCGTCGCGACGCGCACCGCCCATCAGCGCATCAAAGCCTTGTTCTTCAATGGTTTCCACCAAAGTAATCGCTTGCGCGGCGTTGCGTGAATCGGTTTCGCGGCGCAACACGACGGTGCCTTTGCGGATGGATTCTTCCACACTGCCTACTACCAACTGCACACCCGTACGCGCTACGGTTTCATCGCGAAACTGAATCACTTCGGGATAATTGTGGCCGGTATCGACGTGCAGCAGTTTGAACGGCAATTTCAGCGGACGGCCTTCGATTTGAAACGCCTTAACCGCCAGCGACAGCAACACAACAGAATCCTTGCCGCCGGAAAACAGCAATGCCGGATTCTTCGCTTCGGCGATGACTTCGCGGATGATGTGGATGGATTCGGCTTCAAGCCAATCGAGGTGGTGGTTTTGAATAGACATGCGGTTTCTCTTTTGTGGAATGCTCGATAGCGCATACTTTAAACAGGCCGTCTGAAAAAGGGAAAGAATGGTTTGTTTGATAGAAAGATGATTTTGTTATATTGCTGAGAGCGTCTGAATAATATTGTTCAGACGGCCTGAGACCTTTGCAAAACCCCCATCTTTGGCACATTTTTTCGTTATGCGCTGCTCGAAAGCTTGCCTATCTAATTGATATGTCTGCGCTTTCTGCGCTGCTATAACTTCGAACTGTACTCAAATCTGGGGTTTTTCAAAGGTCTCAGCCTTTAATCATTCATAACGCTTGACGATATTAACGCATAACGTTATGATAATTCAAAACGCAAAATAAGGAACCAGCATGATTTTAGATTTTGCGTGCAAAGAAACGGAAATGCTGTTTGCAGGCAAAAGGGTGAAGCGTTTCGTCAATATCGAGAGGGTGGCAATTCGAAAGCTACAGCAGCTTCACGCCGCTACCGATTTAAACTTTCTGCGTATTCCGCCCGCCAATCATTTGGAAGCCCTGAGTGGCGATCGTGAAGGGCAACACAGCATACGCATCAATGCACAATGGCGGATATGTTTTGTTTGGCGCAACGGGCATGTCTCGCAAGTAGAAATCGTGGATTATCATTAATCTGCGGATGAAAAGGTTAGGAGCCATTATGAAACGAGAAATTCCTTTATCTCATCCCGGTGAAATTTTACTGGAAGACTGGCTGATTCCGCTGGGCATCAGTCAATATGCGCTGGCCAAAGCCATTGACGTGCCGCCGCGCCGAATCAATGAAATCGTACACGGCAAACGTGCCATCACGCCCGATACTGCGCTGCGCTTGGCCGCTTTTTTCGGCACGGATGCACAAAGCTGGCTGAATCTGCAAAGCCATTACGATGCCGAAATGGTGCGCGAGCAAATTCAAGACAGCTTAATGCGCATTGCGCCTTTGGCATTGGCTTAAACACAAAAAGGCCGAGACCTTTGCAAAACTCGTCAATTTTCAGAAATCTTTAAACCGTCATTCCCGCGTAAGCGGGAATCCAGAACATAAAATTACTGAAATAATTAAATATTCCTGAAAACTATCAATCTGGATTCCCGCTTACGCGGGAATGACGGGCATAGTTTTCTTGGTTCAAATTGAGTTTTGCAAAGGTCTCAGGCCGTCTGAAAACATGATTTTTCAGACGGCCTTTGTTCAAACCGAATCTTACAAATAAACAATCTCGCCCGTGCGGCCTTTGCTTTCTTCGCTCGCCCACCAAACGAATTGCGGCAACACGTCTTCATAGGTTTTGCGTTCGCTTTGCGATTCGCCGGGGTGGGATTTGATGCGTTGCGGCGAGTTAATCGCACCCGGTACCAAGATATTGGCGCGCAGGTTAGGGAAGCGTTCCCATTCGTCGGCGATGACTTTGCCTAAGTAGTTGAGCGCGGCTTTGGAAGCGCCGAAGCCGCCCCAGTAGGCTTGCGGGGTTTCGCCGTGGCTTTCGCTGACGAACACCACCGAAGCGTCCGGCGATTCTTTCAATAATGGCGAAAAGGCGCGGGTCAAGCCCATCGGGGCGATGGTATTGATGCGAAATTGCTTAATCCAGTCGGGCACGGTTTGGAAATCCAAGGGCGACAGGGCGTTGAAATAGCTGGCGCAATGCACGATGCCATCGAGCTTGCCTTGAGTGGCTTCGGCCACGGTAGCCGCCAGTTGGTCGAATTCTTTGTCTTCGGCGGTCAATAGGTCAAAGCAGATGGCGTAAGGCTCGGCATGGCCGGCTTCGACAATCGCGTCGTACACTTTTTCCAAACGCTTTTGGTGGCGCGCAATCAGAATCACGGTCGCGCCGGCGGCGGCATACGCCTTGGCCACTTGTTCGCCCAAGCCTTGTGATGCGCCGGTGACGATGATGGTTTTGTTTTGTAATGTTGACATGAAGAATCCTCGGTGTTCGGCTAGGCCGTCTGAAAAACGTTCAGAAGGCCTTTTAAAGAATATTAACAGTGTATTGCACTTTGCTAACCTTTACAACTGGCTTGATTCGCCTGTTTGCCACACGCTATGGCTGAATCCGCGTTTGCCAATCATGCCAACACAAATCCGCCGCCGCTACACCCGATTGCACCGCCGCTTCCAGCGTGGCCGGATAGCGCGGGTGCAGGTAGTCGCCGCAAGGATAAATGCCGCGGTGATGCAGCCACGCAAAATCGGGGAGAGGGCGGTTGACTTTCGATGCGATGGTGGCGCGTTTTTCCGTAATCACACGGCTGGCCACCGGTTCGCCGACATCAGGGCAAACGCGTTTCACATCGGCATGCACTTTAGCCGCCCATTCATCCGCTTTCACCGCGTCAATATGGTCGGATACGCTCACCACGGCGGCGACTTCCTGCGGCGGCAAACCGAGCGCACCGCGTGCAATCAGCCATTGCGCCGTGCCTTCGGCAAAACCCGTCATCGGCGCTGGCAGGTTCACCGCTTGCGCATAACGCAGATACACCGTGGTAATCGCGCGGTATTCTATATTCTGATAGGCCGTCTGAATGTAATCCGGCGTTTCAGACGGCATTAAGGCTGCAGCATGATACGGCGCAACGGCCAAAATCACCGCATCAAATGCTTCACCATTAACCTGCACTTGGCCACTGGGCAGGTTTTCCAAAGGCGGCACGCGCGTTTCCAAGCGGATGGTCGCGCCATGATTGCGCAGATAAGCCAGCGCCGGATTGGCCATAATGTTGCCCAAATCCGTTTTCGGCAACAGATAATCGCTGCCTGCCTTATTTGCCCGCACGCCGTCTGAAAGCACGTTACACAAAATATTCAAACTCGCCTGCTCCAGCGGCGTATTGAGCGCGCCCCACACCAGCGGCTGCCAAAATTGCGCAATCAATTTGCGCGGCGTGTCGCGCTCATTCAGCCACGCAGCAATCGGCGTATCCGGCAAATTTCGGCGATGACGGCCTTGCAACGCATGCATATCGCCTAACAATTTAAATTTGTGCGCCCAAGAAATCTGCTTGCCGCCTAACAAACCCAGCAACACATGCCAAGGTGCAGGCAATGCGGCTGTCTGAAAGCGCAAACCGTCGTGCAGATACCATTGCAACGGCAGCCGCACAAACGCATCCTGTTCGCGCACACCGATTTGCTTCATCAAAGCCAACACGCCGTGATACGCGCCAATCATGATGTGCTGGCCATTGTCTAAAAATGAAAACCCGCCCTTGTCGCCACCAAACGAACGCGCCCGCCCGCCCGCCAGCTTGCCTGCCTCAAATAGTGTCACATCTGCACGGTGAACCAGTTTTACCGCTGCCGACAAACCGGCCCATCCGGCACCGATAACAGCAATTTTGGGTTTGGATTGTTGATTAGGGAACATGGCTTTTCTTTTTTGGGTTGGGGTTAAGGGAGGGTTCAGACGGCATTAAAGCTCATCCTTTATAGCTTGTTCATAACACGATCAATCAAATAAACTAATGACATGATAGCAACACTGATGAGGTTGATTTCTAGCAAGATGACGATTAACTCTATAAATTTGAAATCTAAGCTTGGTTTAAAAAGGTACCGACAAAAAATAATAAGAACATTATTGTTCCCAATAAAATCCCTTTGAATACGGCATTAATATATTTTTTCTGTGAAAAATCATATTGGCGAAAGAAAGAACTTAAAATATCTTCTAGAATACAATTCATTTTTCATTCCTTTATGATAAGACCTTTTATTCAAGATTTTGAATGTTGTCGAAAAAGGTTTATTCAAAAGCCGTCATCTAATCTTTCCTAAATATTTGAAAAACAAACTCAAACCCTAAACCCAAACACCCAAGTCTTCAGCGCAATCCGTTTCTTTCTCGGTGAAGGAATGGCGATTTTGTATTTCAACACGTTCTGCGCGCCGTCGCGTTCGATTTCATTTAATAAAGCATAGTAAATCGCGGCCATGACCAAGCCGACTTTTTGGTTTTTTTTGTCGGCATCAGGCAGCAGGGTAAGCGCTTGGCGGTAGGTGTCGCGGGCGCGTTGGATTTGGAAGGTCATCATGTCGCCGAATTCGGGTGTGGCTTGGTATTGCATAATCACGGCGGCGGGCACGTTGAAGCGTTGCAGGTCTTCCATCGGCAGGTAAATGCGGCCGTTGCGGGCATCTTCGCCGACATCGCGGATGATGTTGGTTAATTGCAGCGCCAAGCCCATTTTGTCGGCGTAATCAAGGGTTTGGGGATTAGTGAAGCCTAAAATGCGGGCAATCAGGCAGCCGACCACGCCGGCGGCGCGGCGGCAATAGAGTTTGAGTTCGTCAAACGTGGTGTAGCGGGCTTGATCCAAATCCATCTGCATGCCGTCGATGAGTTCGACAAATTCGCTTTGCGGTAGATTAAAGCTGCGGGCAACGGGCTGTAGGGCTTGGTTGACGGGGTGTTCGGGCAGGCCGTCTGAAAAGGCGCGTGCCAAATCGATGCGCCACCAGTTGAGCGTGGTTTGGGCGATGTTTTTGTCGCTGCAATCATCGACCACGTCGTCGAGTTCGCGGCAAAAGGCGTATAACACCGTCATCGCATCGCGCTGGTGTTCGGGCAGGAATTTGAAGCCCGATAAAAAGCTGGAGCCGCTTTCGGCGGCTTTTTGGCGGCAGTATTCGATGGGTTGCACAGCGTGTCCTGTGAGTTGGTATGGTTATGGTGATGGATTGTATAGTGATTTGGGGCTGAACTAAAGGCCCTTACATTCGCCTAACAAGTGCAATTTCCAATAACAGAAAAGGCCAGTATGCGGTAGTATACTGCCTTTCCTGACAAGAAAGATTGCAATATGGCCTACACACAACTGACCTCACACCAAAGATACTACATTTCCAGACATTACCGCAACCTACCCCTAAACCAAATCGCACAGAACATCGGTTGTCATCCCGCCACCGTCAGTCGGGAAATCAGACGGCATTCCGTCAACGGAACCTACTGTTACCGAAAAGCACAACAGCAAAGCGAAGTTAAAAAGAAAAACAAAAAGCCAACCAAACTGACTACTGCCGTCAAACAGACTGTTAACAAACTGATTACCCAAAAATACAGCCCCGAACAAGTCTGCGGCTACCTGCTGAAACATCAACACATCAAACTGCACCACAGCACCCTTTACCGCTATCTCGCCAAAGACCGTCAAAACGGCGGCGACCTGTACACCCATCTGCGTATCGTTTCCAAACCCTACCGCAGAAAATACGGCAGCGGTGCATGGACAAAAGGCAGCGTACCGGACAGAACCGACATTGAACACAGACCTGCCATTGTCGATCAAAAAGAGCGGGTCGGCGATTTCGAGATGGACACCATTGTCGGTAAAGATCAAAAAAGCGGACTGGTGGTTGCTGTTGAAAGAAAAACCAAATTTGTCGTTATCCGCAAAATCAGCAATTTCAAAGCAGAAGATGTAGCCCGGGTAGTGATTCGGGCATTGAAGCCGTTTAAAGATATCATTCAAACGATTACTTTGGATAACGGTAAAGAGTTTTACCGACATAAAACCTTTGCCAAAGCCCTGGGTGCGGAAACTTACTTCTGCCGTCCATACCATTCTTGGGAAAAAGGCTTGGTGGAGAATACCAACGGGCTGATCAGACAATACTTCCCAAAGGGGACGGATTTTAGGAAACTGGGTGCTAAAAAGATTAAAGCGGTTGAGGAGGCCCTTAACCGCCGACCGAGAAAGACATTGGACTATGAGACACCGGGTGATCTGTTTTCAGCAGCCCTTGCCAATGGCATTTGAGCGTTGCACTTGAAATGCGAATGTAAGGCCGTCTGAAAAAATTGTGTTTTTCAGACGGCCTTTGATATGTTGCAGGGCTAAATAGCCCATTGAGATTGGCTATTATTCCCGACTAAACCACTCAACTATCGGCGTTAAATCTGTTAGAATATGGCCGATGACACCATAAAACCAAAAGGCACACCAACCATGGCACTTTTGCAAATTTCCGAACCCGGCATGTCTGCCGCACCACATCAACACCGTTTAGCCGTTGGCATCGATCTCGGCACCACCAACAGCTTGGTCGCCACCGTGCGCAGCGGCAGTGCAGTCTGCTTGTCTGACGAACGCGGTCGCAAAACTTTTCCTTCTGTCGTACGCTATTGCGAAGACGGTCGCGTGGAAGTTGGCGCGGATGCCTTGAAAGCGCAAAAAATCGATCCGCTCAATACCATCAGTTCGGCCAAACGCTTAATCGGCCGCACTTTGGCCGACTTATCAAAAGAAACGCACTACCTGCCTTACCGCTTCGGCAACAACGAACGCGTGATTGAATTGAACACGCGGCAGGGCGCGAAAACGCCGATTGAAGTGTCGGCGGAAATCTTAAAAGCCTTGAAAGCGCGCGCCGAAGAGAGTTTGGGTGGCGATTTGGTGGGCGCGGTGATTACTGTGCCGGCGTATTTTGATGATGCGCAACGCCAAGCAACTAAAGATGCGGCGCGTTTGGCCGGATTGAATGTGTTGCGTCTGCTCAACGAGCCGACCGCGGCGGCGATTGCCTACGGTTTGGACAACGGCTCGGAAGGCACGTTTGTGGTGTACGATTTGGGCGGCGGCACGTTTGACGTATCGGTGTTGCAATTGACCAAAGGTTTGTTCCAAGTGAAGGCTACGGGCGGCAATTCTGCATTGGGCGGCGATGATTTCGACCATCGTTTGTTCTGCCATATTTTGGAGCGCGCCGATTTGTCGAAACTCAACGAGCAAGACAGCCAATTATTGCTGGCCTTGACCCGCGAAGCCAAAGAAACCTTAACCACTGAAACCAGCGCGACCGTGCAGGCTACGCTTTCAGACGGCCACAAGGTTGATGTAACCATCACGCGCCAAGAGTTTCATCAATTAACGCAGCATTTGGTGCAAAAAACCATTGATCCGGTGAAGCAGGCGTTAAAAGATGCGGGCGTGACCAAGGCCGATATCAAAGGCGTGATTATGGTGGGCGGCTCGACCCGTATGTTGCACGTTCAACAAGCGGTGGCGACTTTCTTCGGACAAATGCCTTTAAATAACCTGAATCCCGATGAAGTGGTGGCGCTGGGCGCGGCGGTGCAGGCCAATGTGTTGGCCGGTAATAAAACCGAGGGCGAATGGCTGCTGCTTGATGTGACACCTTTGTCGCTCGGCTTGGAAACCTACGGTGGCTTAGCGGAAAAAATCATTCCGCGCAACAGCACCTTACCGGTGGCGCGTGCGCAAGAGTTCACTACATTTAAAGACGGCCAAACCGCCATGACGATTCATGTGGTGCAGGGCGAACGTGAATTGGTATCCGATTGCCGCAGCTTGGCCAAATTCACCTTGCGCGGCATTCCGCCGATGGTGGCCGGTGCGGCGCGGATTCGGGTAACGTTCCAAGTGGATGCCGATGGTTTGCTGTCGGTATCGGCGCAAGAGCAAACCACCGGCGTGAGCGCGCAAATCGAAGTGAAACCGTCTTACGGTTTGGACGACGACACCATCACGCAAATGTTGAAAGAAGGCATGAGCAATGCTGCCGACGATAAAGCCGCGCGCGCACGCGCCGAAGCGACGGTTGAAGCCGAAAGCCTGATGGACGCCATCAAAGCCGCGCTGGAACTCGACAGCGATTTGCTCGAAGCGGAAGAATTGGCCAAAATCGAAGCCGACATCACTGCTTTGCAAGGCCGTGTAGAAAATGGCAGTGCCGATGATATTCGCGCCGCTGTGACGGCGTTGAGCCACAGCACCGATGGTTTCGCCGCCAAGCGCATGAACCGCAACATCCAGCGCGCGTTGATGGGGCAGAGCGTAGATAATATTTAAGCAGTTTCAGACGGCCTTTTTCAATTAAGGCCGTCTGAAAAAAGAAAGTCGATATGGAATCATTAAATCAAGATTTATACCAACAAATCAGCGCGTTGTGCGATCAAGGCGATGATTTGGCGGATGAAGGCCAGTTTAACGAAGCAGTTAAGCAATATAAGGAAGCATGGAAGCTATTGCCCGAACCAAAATCGCAATGGGAAGCGGCAACGTGGATTTTGGCCGCGATGGGCGACACGCATTTTTTAAACGGCAAATACCGCCAAGCCGTTAAAGATTTGACCGAAGCCTTGGCCTATATCAATGCGCTGGATAATCCGTTTATCTATCTGCGCTTGGGGCAAAGCCAGTTTGAATTGGGCGAAGAAAAAGCTGCGCTCGAAGCCTTACAGACGGCCTATGAATTGGGCGATGAAGAATTGTGGGACGGTGAAGACGAAAAATACCTGCAATTTTTGGCGGCCAAAGTTGACGGCATTGTGATTCCTTAATATTCAGGCCGTCTGAAAAAATAATGAAAGAAAATCATGCGCTTGTGGCACGAATCTTTGATTAGCCAATTGCCGCGCCAGCAGCTTTTGGGACAACACCGCGAATGTGCCGCCTTGCGCGGGGCAGGCTGGGCGCGGCCGCATGCGACGGTGGATTATGTGTTTACCCATCCGCCGTATAAGCTTTTTCAGTATCATGTGCTGATTATGCAGGAAATGCACCGGCGCGGTTATCGGCCTGATGAAGCGTGGTTTGACCCGCTGTATCGCGGTAAAACCGAGCCGCCTTATGCCGAGCAAACGCCGTTACCTGCCGACCACCCGATTTACCCCGAGCATGATGCGGATTATCTGCAAGAATGCTGGGACAATTTAAAGCAAAAAGGCATCGTGTTACACATGCCCGACACAAACCATTGACATCAACGAGAACATAAAATGCCAAAAATTACCGTATTACCACACGCAACATTGTGCCCTGAAGGCGCAGTTATCGAGAATGCGCCGGAAGGCAAAACCGTATTGGACGTTTTGTTGGATTACGACATCGAAGTGGATCACGCCTGTGAAAAATCATGCGCCTGCACCACTTGCCACGTGATTATCCGCAAAGGTTTCGACAGCTTGGAAGAGCCGACCGAAATCGAAGAAGACTTGCTCGACCAAGCATGGGGCTTGGAAGCCGATTCACGTTTGAGCTGCCAAGCAGTGGTGGCCGATGAAGATTTGGTGGTGGAAATTCCGAAATACACCATCAACCATGCGCGTGAAGATCATTAATGAACAAGTTGGAGCCGTTGCACAAGCAGATTGAAGTTAAAGTAAAAACTGTGCGTGTGTGAACATCTTGGAATAAGGCTTAAATTTGAAAAGTATAGGGTAAAGAAATATACTCAAGATGCTTTTATTGGTAACCTGGTATGCTGTATGGATAAAAGCGCTTTGATAAACATCCAAGTCGCTACACATCGAAAGGACACATTCATGAAATGGACTGATACCCAACGCATCGCCGAAGAATTGTATGACACACACGGCGACATCGATCCGAAAACCATCCGATTCACCCACTTGCGCGAATTGATTATGGCGCTGCCGGAATTTGACGACGATCCGGCGCGTTGTGGTGAGCGTATTCTCGAAGCCGTGCAACAGGCTTGGATTGAAGAAGCTGAATAATGGATTTGCCGCTGGGACGGTATGTCCGCGCCGCGCATGGTTTGGGCGACGTGGCCGTGATTACCAAAGAAGACACGCTGTCTGAAAAGCTTTCAGACGGCGTGTTGGATGAAACGATGTACCGTTTTGTCGATGGAGCGATGTTGCGCTACCGCGTGGAGCAAGACGAAGGTAATTTCGATATCGAGCCCGAGGCGGCTGCTTGTTTGCCGTGTGAAATCAGCTATCAGGTGTTGAAGCATCCGGAGCATGGTCGCATCACACCTGAGCGTAAGCGCTTTACCGATTCTTGTCGCCATTTGTTTTGGTTGAAAATGCAGAAGCAGGATAAAGATTGAAAAGCGATCGAGATCTTTGTAAAACTCGTAAATTTTTAGAAATCTTTAGGCCGTCATTCCCGCGCAGGCGGGAATCCAGAACGTCAAATTTCTGAAATAGTTCAGCATTCCTGAAACCGATAATTCTGGATTCTCGCCTGCGCGGGAATGACGACCCTTATTTTCTTGGTTCAAATTGAGTTTTGAAAAACTAAGAGGCCGTCTGAAAGTATTCACTTTCAGACGGCCTTTTTATTTTTGATGAACGAAATTCATATTTAAGTGGATATGTGTTAAGCATTCCGCGTTCGATTGTGTGCATTAAGCATGAATCTTTTGAAAATGCCGTCTGAAAAAGAAAACACTCTTTTTCAGACGGCATTTTTAATATTTATCTGAATTAAAAAAGGATTATGAAAATCTGATAAAAATACAAATTTACTTTATTATTAAAAAAATTCATGATTAATTGGAAAATTTTGAAATTGACTCATGATGAAGAAAAAAATAAGATAGCGTTAACAGAAAACACAGCACCATTGCACAAGAGGTAAAAGCCATGAGTTACGCAAAAGAAATTAATGCACTAAACAACAGTTTGTGTGATTTAAAAGGCGATATCAACGTATCGTTTGAATTTTTCCCACCGAAAAACGAGCAAATGGAAACCATGCTGTGGGATTCGATTCATCGCCTGAAAAACCTGCATCCTAAGTTTGTTTCGGTGACTTATGGCGCCAATTCGGGCGAGCGCGACCGCACACACGGCATCGTCAAAAACATCAAGCAGCAAACCGGTTTGGATGCTGCACCGCATTTGACCGGCATCGATGCTTCGCCTGAAGAGTTGAAACAAATTGCGCAAGATTATTGGGACAGTGGTATCCGCCGCATTGTGGCGCTGCGTGGTGATGAGCCGGCAGGTTATGCGAAAAAGCCGTTTTATGCTGAAGACTTAGTCAAAGTGTTGCGTTCGGTGGCCGATTTCGATATTTCCGTGGCCGCTTATCCGGAAGTGCACCCCGAAGCCAAATCGGCGCAGGCGGATTTGATTAATTTAAAACGCAAAATCGATGCCGGTGCCAATCATGTGATTACCCAGTTTTTCTTTGATGTCGAAAGCTATCTGCGCTTCCGAGACCGCTGCGTCACGGTTGGCATTGATGCCGAAATTGTGCCGGGCATTTTGCCGGTAACCAATTTCAAGCAATTGGGCAAGATGGCGCAAGTGACCAATGTGAAGATTCCGAACTGGCTGGCGCGTATGTACGACGGTTTGGACGACGATCAAGGCACACGCAATTTGGTGGCGGCGAGCATTGCCATCGATATGGTCAAAGTATTGTCGCGTGAAGGCGTGAAAGATTTCCACTTTTATACGCTCAACCGCAGCGAATTGACTTATGCGATTTGTCACACTTTGGGTGTACGCCCATTGCCGCAAGCCGCTTAAATATTGAATAAGCTTTTATTTTTGAATCAATAACGAACATTTTTAATCAGGAGAGAGCACATGGCTACATTACATTTTTCAGGTTTCCCGCGCGTTGGCGCATTCCGTGAATTGAAATTTGCGCAAGAAAAATACTGGCGCAAAGAAGTGAGCGAACAAGAGCTGCTGGACGTGGCAAAGGGTTTGCGTGAGAAAAACTGGAAACACCAAGCCGAAGCCGATGCGGATTTTGTGGCGGTGGCCGATTTCACTTTTTACGACCACATTTTGGATTTGCAAGTGGCTACCGGCTCGATTCCGGCGCGTTTTGGTTTCGACAGCCAAAACCTGACTTTGGAACAATATTTCCAATTGGCGCGCGGTAATAAAGATCAGTTTGCCATCGAAATGACCAAATGGTTCGACACCAACTACCACTATTTGGTGCCTGAATTCCACGCCGATACCGAATTCAAAGCCAATGCCGCGCACTATGTTCGACAATTGAAAGAAGCGCAAGCCTTGGGCTATAAAGCCAAACCGACCATCGTCGGCCCGCTGACTTACCTGTGGATCGGTAAAGAAAAAGGCGCAACCGAATTCGACCGCTTGAGCCTGTTGCCAAAATTATTGCCGGTTTATGTTGAAATCCTGACCGAATTGGCTGCTGCCGGTGCCGAATGGATTCAAATCGACGAGCCTGCATTGGCGGTTGACCTGCCGCAAGCGTGGTTGGATGCTTACCAAGATGTTTACGCAACTTTAAGCCAAGTCAATGCCAAAATCTTGCTGAGCACTTATTTCGGCTCGGTTGCAGAACACGCAGGCCGTCTGAAAGCCTTGCCTGTAGATGGTTTGCACATTGATTTGGTGCGCGCGCCCGAGCAATTGGATGCATTTGCCGATTACGACAAAGTATTGTCTGCCGGCGTGATTGACGGCCGCAATATTTGGCGCGCTAATTTGAACAACGTATTGGCCACGCTTGAGCCTTTGCAAGCCCAATTGGGCGAGTGCTTGTGGATTTCCAGCTCATGTTCGCTGCTGCATACGCCATATGATTTGTCGGTAGAGGAAAAACTGAAAGCCAACAAACCTGCCTTGTTCTCATGGTTGGCCTTCACCTTGCAGAAAACCCAAGAATTGCGCGTGTTGAAAACCGCATTGAACCAAGGCCGCGAAGCGGTTGTCGCCGAATTGGCCGACAGCCAAGCCGCTGCCGATTCACGCGCCAACAGTACCGAAATCCACCGCGCCGAAGTGGCCAAACGTTTGGCCGATTTGCCGGCCGATGCCGATCAACGCAAATCACCGTTTGCCGAGCGCATTAAAGCGCAACAAGCGTGGCTGAACCTGCCGTTGCTGCCGACCACCAATATCGGTTCGTTCCCGCAAACCACTGAAATCCGCCAAGCGCGTGCCGCGTTCAAAAAAGGCGAATTGTCTGCCGCTGATTACGAAGCCGCGATGAAAAAAGAAATCGCCTTGGTGATTGAAGAGCAAGAAAAACTCAATTTGGATGTGTTGGTACACGGCGAAGCCGAGCGTAACGACATGGTGGAATATTTCGGCGAATTGCTGGAAGGCTTTGCCTTTACCCAATACGGCTGGGTGCAAAGCTACGGCTCACGCTGCGTAAAACCACCGGTGATTTACGGCGATGTCAGCCGCCCGAACGCCATGACTGTGGCTTGGTCAACCTACGCCCAAACCCTGACCAAACGCCCGATGAAAGGCATGTTGACCGGCCCGGTAACGATTCTGCAATGGTCATTTGTGCGCAACGATATTCCGCGCAGCACCGTGTGCAAACAAATCGCCTTGGCCTTAAATGACGAAGTATTGGATTTGGAAAAAGCCGGTATTAAAGTGATTCAAATCGACGAACCGGCCATCCGCGAAGGCCTGCCGTTGAAACGTGCCGATTGGGATGCCTACTTGGCTTGGGCAAGCGAAGCTTTCCGCCTGTCGTCAACCGGTTGCGAAGACAGTACCCAAATCCACACCCATATGTGTTACTCAGAATTTAACGACATCCTGCCGGCCATCGCCAGCATGGACGCGGACGTGATTACCATCGAAACCTCACGTTCCGACATGGAATTGTTGACCGCATTCGGCGAATTCAAATACCCGAACGACATCGGCCCGGGCGTATACGACATCCACAGCCCGCGCGTGCCGACCGAAGGCGAAATCGAACACCTGCTGCGCAAAGCCATCGAAGTCGTACCGGTAGAACGCCTGTGGGTCAACCCAGACTGCGGCTTGAAAACCCGCGGCTGGAAAGAAACCATCGAACAGCTGCAAGTAATGATGAACGTCACCGAGAAACTACGCAAAGAATTGGCTTGATTTTGAGTTGATTTTAACTAAATGATAAAGGCCGTCTGAAAGAGGAAATCTTTCAGACGGCATTTTTGTTGTATCAATATTTTCTACCATTTTTGTGGCCTGGTTCGATGAATTATTTCTTCTATTACTTTCAAGGAATCTAATTCTAAACCTTCGCAATAAACCAAAAACTCAAACAAATCTAAGCGGCGGTCTCCAGTTTCAACTTTGCCAATAAAAGAATGTACAACATCAAGCCGTTCGGCTAATGCTCTTTGGGATAAGCCAAGCTCAATGCGTCGTGCAGTTAGCATTTGTCGTAAATACAAATGCTCAGTTGAATAAATAGAGAGGCGCAGGTTTTTCATTGCACCGATTTTAGGTACAATGTTATTTGCACCTGTTTTAGGTGCAAATAACATTTAATCTTAAAAGTAGTTTATGAACGCCATCCCTATTTATACAGAAACACCATTTGACAATATTCGTGAACAAATTATTGAAGAATATTTGAGTTTGCAGCAGTCCTATCCTTGGATTGTGACATTTTCAGGCGGTAAAGACAGTACTTTAGTGGCGCATTTGGTTTTTGAGGCTTTGCTTGCTTTGCCTGCCAGTATGCGTAAGCGGGAGGTATTTTTTGTATCCAATGACACATTAGTGGAAAGCCCATTGGTTGTGCAGCATATGCGCGGTGAACTTAATAAAATTTTAAAAGCCGCTAAGATTTTCAAATTGCCGGTTAGTGGTGAGGTTACTACACCAAAATTACAAGAGACATTCTGGACGCTGTTAATTGGTAAAGGTTATCCATCGCCTAATCGCAGTATGCGGTGGTGTACTGACCGTTTAAAAATTCAGCCAACCAGTAAATTTATTTTGGATAAAGTTGCCGAGAATGGTGCAGCCATCATTATTTTAGGTGTACGCAAAGATGAATCCTCTACTCGTAAAGCGAGCATTGAAAGTCACCAAAACCTTACTGATTCTAATCTTACGCCGCATGGTAGTTTGCCCAACGCCTTTGTATATCGCCCAATTGTTGATTTAAGCACTGACGATGTATGGGAGTTTTTAGCAAGCAACAATCCACCGTGGGGTGGTTCACATTCTGCATTGGTCAAACTTTACCGTGAAGCTGCGGGGGGCGAATGTCCAATTGTATTGTCACAGGAAGAAGCGCCTGGTTGTGGTACTAATTCCAGCCGTTTTGGCTGTTGGACATGCACAGTCGTGAATAAAGATAGAAGCTTACAAGGTTTTGTTGATGTGGGAAAAACTGAGTATCAGCCGCTAATTAATTTTAGAGATTGGTTGGTAGAAATCCGTAATAAGCCTGAATACCGCCAAGTCGAGCGGCGCAACGGCACCATCACGATTAAAGATGGTAAGCATATTCCAGGACCGTTTACCGTCGAAGCGAGACAAATGATTTTAGCGAAGTTGTTGGAAATTCAAGCAGTTTACGGGCAGCAATTGATTACGCAGGAAGAAGTCGATTTGATTAAACAGATTTGGGCGGAAGATTTGATTCAATCTCATACAAGGAAAAAAGCATGAACAGGAAAATCGAAGAAAAAGTAGCTGATTTACTACTCTGGAGTGATGAAGCGGCCAAAAAGCTCATGATTGAAATTGCTGAAGAACATGGTGTATCCATTGAAGCATTGGCAGAACTAGTAGCATGGGAGCGCGACCAACAAGAGCGAATTCGCAGACGTGGTATGACAGAAATGTTTGATGAAATTTTTGATAACAAAAACTACTGGAAATAAATTATGTGGATACATTCAATCCGGTTACGGAATTTTAAGTCTTACGATAATGCTGTTTTTCATTTTCCCGAGCCAAAGGATGAGAGAAATATTGTCTTAATTGGTGCTCAAAATGGTCATGGTAAAACCACGCTTTTAGAAGCAGTTTATCTTTGTTTATACGATAAAGATGCGATTAGTCATCTCCAACGAGCTGGTCTCAAAGGTAAAGAAAAAAGTTATGTTGAGTTTCTGCAATCTGCCCTGCATCATCAAGCAGAAATGAAATATGGCCGCAGTGAAATGGTATTAGAACTGGAAATTTGTCAGCACTATCAAGGACAAGAATACGGGTTACGTATCAAAAGAAAATGGTATTTCGATGCTGACGGAAAATACAAACCTACTGATAGTTCAATGATCATCGAATTAGCTAAAAATGGCTATTATGAATTGATTGATGAAGATATGGCAGGAAAATATCTTAATGCATTCGCTTTACCTATTGATTATGCACCTTTTTTCTTTTTTGATGGGGAGAAAATCGTTAAAACGGCAGAAGGAAGTGGTGCGGGGGTTTGGCTTAACCAGGCTCTGAAAGGTTTATTAGGTGTTACTTTATTGGAGAAGTTGCGTGTTAGCTTGAGAGATTATTGTACTAAAAATATTTCTCAAAACAGTAGTAATAAAATGCAGGAAGAATTAGCAAATGCAGAACGTAAGTTAAGCCACGCTGAAGCCCATTTGGATGTGTTTAACGAAGAATTATCTGATGCAAACGCACAATGGCAGCATTGGACAGAAAAACGAGATAGTTTAATGCAACAGCTTGGTGGTGGTAGTGATATACGTTCATCTCAAGATTTAATGGCTCAACGTGAGAAACTAGACAAAGAAATGGCTGAATTCCAAAGCCATATCAAAGCTGCTATTAAAGCCATGCCGCTGGCGTTTTTACCTAGAGGCCGCTTGAACGATTTGCAGAAACAATTAGAGTATGAGAAAAATCGTTTAAACCATGAAGCAGGAAAAAACCAAATTGCCGAAAAAGTTGATGATTTTTGGAATACGTTTGTTGGTAGTGAAAAAGTAAATCAGGCATTAGGGCAAATGGCTGGTGTGATTTTCAGTCAGCCATTACTGAAAGAGGCTGTAGAAGATTGTTGGGAACAATTGTTTTATCCGTTACCTGAAAACTGTGCCGATAAAATCGAACATAATTATCTTTCCGTTAATGCCCATGCTGAAATTCAAAATGAAATCGCTCGTTTGAGTGGTATGCCGCAGGGTGAGATTGGTAAATTGCTTGAAGAAAATGCAAAAAAAGAAGCTGAACGAAAGCATATTATTGCTGAAATAGAAAATTTGAAAGGAACCAACAACGATGAATTGGTTGAACAACTGAAAGAGGCTAATCAGGAAGCCGATAAATATAAAGAACGTACAGGCCATCTGAAAAGTAATTTGATTCAACATGAAAAAACTAAAGAACGCTGTCTTAAAGAAGTTTCTGATTTACAAAATAAAATTAGTGAAAGTAATCCTCAGTTAATTAAATCCCGTCGTGCTGGTGAGATGGATAAAGTAATTGTACGCTTAACAGAGGAATTATTGAAAAAGAAAGTTGAAGCAGTTGGTGAAGCTGCTACACGGATTAACCGTTCGATTGCGCATGATGAACGTATAGACCGCATACGCATTGAAGCAAGTGGAAAAATGGGTTTATTTGGCCGAGACGGATACGAATCACGTGTAGATTTATCAGCAGGACAAATGCAGATTCTCATTATGTCGTTGGTATCAGCATTGGCAGAGGTCACACGCTATCAGGCACCGTTTATCATTGATACTCCGTTAGCTCGTTTGGATGAAGGTCATCGTGAAGGCTTATTTAAGCATTGGAGCAGTTTAAATCAGCAAGTTATTTTATTGTCGCAGGATACAGAAATCACGCCTGAGGTTTATCATCGTTTAGAGCCGCATATCAGTCGTACTTATTTAGTGGAAGCTGAATCTTTGGCAAGTGCCGGCGCGCGTTCGCAGGTTACTGCTGACGTTTATTTTGAATAATCAGCTATCTGAGATATACAGGGAAACATCATGTACCGATTAGAACATACTGATAAAAAGTGGGATACCGACTTTTTTCATACTTTGATGAGTGAAAAGCGAATTATTTCCAGCGAAGAAGCAAAAAAAATTCGTGTTAAGCTCAATGAGGCAGGTGCACTTCCAGCCTTTGATGGCCATTACGATTGGGCAATGTTGTGTATAGGTTATTGTTTTGTTAAGGGCTTCACTGATACTCCAAATAAACTTATTCCAGCACCAAATGCTAAGGGTACGGAGATTGCTTCTTTTCAAACCTGTTTTCAGGATTATTCAAGGCTATGGTTGGTTATGCTAAGTGAGGCATTATTTAGATTGAATCCTGATAAAGATTTAAGTAAAGAAGATTTGTATATATTTATCCATTCGTTATGGCATACAGGAGCAGTGGAGCTGGAACATTTTTGGGAGGGATGTAAGCGCTTTAAGCCTGATGATGAATTAGCAGCTAGACAAATCTTCTTAAATGAGTTAGCTGATTTAGCTGTGAAAAATGCAGGTTTAGGAAAACAAAAAATAGTTTCAGATTACCAAGAAGGAGAGAAAATACCATTCGAGAACCAAGAACAACGCCTGCGTAGTGCATTCATACGCCAAAATATTAGTATCGCAGATTTGAAATTCCATCACGCAGGGGCACGTTATGATATTTATCGTTTGCGTTTGAGCAAATATGCTGATTTAGATAGATATCACCAAGGCTTGTGCTCAGAATTAGGTGTGAAAGAGAGCGCTTTACATATTGTGCCATGTTACAACAATGAAAGTCATGCTTATGATGTGAAGCTGCTACGTGACGAGAATACATGGCATAAATTAGGCGCAGAAAAATTTGCAGAGGCCCTACAAAGTTATAATAAAGATTATATATTGCCTGTGTGTGTAGGAATAGATGAATACGGCAAAGCTCATTTTAAAGATTTGGCTTCTGCACCGCATCTGCTTATTGGTGGTACTACTGGCTCGGGCAAATCTGTATTTGTGCGTACACTATTACGCAGCTTATTTGATTTATGTAAAGGTCAGGACAAGATGGAAGTGGCGATCCTTGATCCAAAAAAAGTTGATTATCGGATATTTGAAAATGAAGAAGATCTTTATGAGGAGCGGATTCTAGATAACTATGATGAAATGTACCAATTTCTTCTTGAAAGTGTAGAAGAATCTGAAAAGCGCTATTTACTTATGAGCCAACATCGAGTTGAAAAAATTGCCCAACTTCCTGAACATATCCGTCCACGTTATCGTGTGATTGTAGTGGATGAGCTAGCTAATTTACTCAAATATCATAATGGAATTGAAAAGCAACTAATGATGTTGGCTGAAAAAGCAAGGGCTTCTGGAATACATTTAATTTTGAGTACCCAGCGTCCTGATGCAAAAATATTAGATGGTACACTGCGTAGTAATTTACCGGCAAGGATTGCACTAAGTGTGCAAAAGTCTACTGAATCTAAGATTATCTTAGATGAAACGGGTGCTGAACTTTTACTTGGTAAAGGTGATCATTTAGTTAAATGGGATAATGGTACTCCGTTTTTTCTGCATGGATTTGATGTGTAGGTTTAAATAGAAAAAAGTCGTCTGAAAAATATTTTTCAGACGGCTTTTTCTATGCACATCTATTATTTCTAATTTATCATAACAAAAAACGATTACAAGAGAAATAATTTATGTTGCGTTATGTATTGCCGTGCTGGGCATTCGGGGTATTGGTGTCGTTCCTGTTGCCTGTGGTGCCGCCGTTGTGGGCGTGGCTTGCGGCGTTTGGATTGATTTTATTGGCAGCTTGGCGTTGGAAACCGGCGGCGGTGTTGTTGTGTATGTTGCTTGGCATGGCTTATGGGGTGTGGCGTACGGAATCGGCATTGGCGCGGCAATGGCCGGTGGCGCGGGTGGAGAATGTGGCGTTGACGGTGGTGGTGGACGATTTGCCGCGCCGTGATGAGCGGCGGGTGCAGTTTGCGGCCAAGGCTTGGGATAAGGATGGCGGTGAGTATCGCTTGATGTTGTCGGATTATCAGCTGCGTGATTGGCCGGTGGGCAGCCGTTGGCAGGTATCGGCGCGGGTGCGGCCGGTGGTGGGGGAAGTGAATTTGCGCGGGCTCAATCGTGAGGCTTGGGCATTGGCCAATGGTGTGGGTGGCATGGGTTCGTTGGGTAAGGGCAGGGTGTTGCTGGCGGAGTCGGGCGGCCTAAATTTGACATTGTGGCGTGAACGCATCAGCCGCAATTGGCAGCAGGCGAATCTTTATGGACACGAGTTTTCAGACGGCATCGGCTTGATGCGGGCATTGGGGATTGGCGAACAATCGGCATTGCGTGCGGAATTGTGGCAGGCGTTTCGGCCTTTGGGTTTGACGCATTTGGTGAGCATTTCGGGGCTGCATGTGACGATGGTGGCGGTGTGGTTTGGTTTTTTGGTGAAACTGTTGCTGCGGGTGCTGCCTGTGGTGCCGAAGCGGCCGAGATTGTGGGTGTTGACGGGCGGTGTGCTGGGGGCGTTGCTGTATGCGGGGTTGGCGGGTTTTGGCGTGCCGACGCAGCGCAGTGTGTTGATGTTGGCGGCGTTTGCTTATGCGTGGTGGCGCGGCAGCGGTTCATCGCCGTGGACGGGCTGGTGGCAGGCTTTGGCGCTGGTGTTGCTGTTTGATCCTTTGGCGGCATTGGGCGTGGGGTTGTGGTTGTCGTTCGGTTTGGTGGCGGCGCTGATTTGGTCGTCGGCAGGCCGTCTGAATGAGCGCGGCTGGTGGTTGGCCGTGCGCGGGCAATGGGCGGCGACTTTGTTGTCGGTGGTGTTGCTGGGCTATATGTTTGCTTCGCTGCCACTGTTGAGCCCGCTGGTGAATGTGGTGGCGATTCCGTGGTTTTCTTGGGTGTTGACACCGCTGGCTTTGCTCAGTTCGGCACTGCCGTTTGCGCCGCTGCAATGGTTGGCGGCGGCGTTGGCGGAATACACGCTGCGGTTTTTGGTGTGGCTGGCAGCGTATTCGCCTGAATTTGCGGTGGCGGCTGCACCTTGGCCGCTGATGGTGTTGGCGGTTTTGGCGGCATTGGTTTTACTGCTGCCACGTGGTACGGCTTTGAAACCGTGGGCTTGCTTGGTGCTGGTTGGATTTGTGTTTTACCGTGTGCAACCTTTGTCGGAAGGCCGTCTGAAAGTGTGGGTGTGGGATGCGGGGCAGGGTTTGTCGGTATTGATGCAAACGCGCGAACACCGTTTGCTGTTCGATACCGGCACGGCGCATGCGGCGGGTGCGGGCATTGTGCCGAGCTTGAATGCGCTGGGCATTCGGCGGCTGGATAAACTGGTGTTGTCGCATCACGACATCGATCACGACGGCGGCTATGCGGCCATTCAGCGCGGCCAACCGCCAGAAAAGCTGCTGGCCGGTCAGCCTGAATTTTATCCGCAGGCCGAGTTTTGCGATGAATCGCAATGGATGTGGGACGGTGTGGCCTTTGAATTTTTAAGGCCGTCTGAAGCGCATTCGGGTAAGGATGACAATGATAAGAGCTGTGTGCTGCGCGTGTTGGCCGACGGGAAGGCGCTGCTGATTACCGGCGATATGGGGCAGAAGGGCGAGCTGGATTTGGTGCAAAAATACGGTGATGCGTTGTATAGCCAAATATTGGTGTTAGGGCATCACGGCAGCAATACCGCCAGCGCGAGTGCATTTTTGAATGCGGTGTCACCGCAATATGCCATAGCTTCAAGCGGTTATGCGAATAGTTACGGCCATCCGACTAAGGCGGTGCAAAACAAAGTTGCGGCGCATGGGGCGACATTGTTGCGTACGGATTTATCGGGTGCACTGGTATTCGAATTGGGCGGTGGGGCGGAAGTTTTTCAAGGCCGTCTGAAACAAGGAAAGTTTTATTGGCAGAAAAAGCCATTTGATTGAGTGAATCCAATCAAAAAATGCGTTCAGACGGCCTGAGCACAAACTTAACAAAAGTATAGTTATCCTTACTTTGTGTGAATTCGGCTGTGGATAATCAGGTTTGTGGATTGAAATTTAAAGAAAAAATTGGATTGTTTAAAAAATAGGCAAAGTAATTTTTATGCAAAAAGCGCTGAATCCGTCAAGCTTAAAGTATGATTTCAGACGGCATTTTGTTGCGAATTGGAGATGGCTTGGGAATAGTCATCACGGGATAAGTTTGGCTGATATCCGTGATTAAAGTGTGTGATGATGTGTGAATCATGTGGATAACTGGTTTTATTGTTTGAATTTTAATGAGAAAAAATTATTGCTCAAAATTTAAGCAATAATAAAGAGGCCGATACCTTTGCAAAAATCGTCAATTTTCAGAAATCTTCAAACCGTCATTCCCGCGTAGGCGGGAATCTAGAACGTAAAATTACTGAAATAATTAAATATTCCTGAAAATTATCAGTCTGGATTCCCGCCTACGCGGGAATGACGGGTATAGTTTTCTTGGTTCAAATTGAGTTTTACAAAAGTCTCAGGCCGTCTGAAAAATTTCTTTTCAGACAGCCTGATAATTGGATACATGAAGCTAGGGTAACAGCTTACCCGGATTCATAATATTGTGCGGATCCAATTGCGCTTTAATGGCGCGCATTAAGGCGATTTCGGCCGCATCGCGCACATGCGGAATCCAATGGTTTTTGATTTCGCCGATGCCGTGTTCGGCTGCGATGGTGCCTTGGTGTTTTAGGATATGTTCATAAACGATGGTGTTGATGATGTTTTCGTATTCATACACTTCGTTGCTTAGGATGTCGGGCAGGAAGGTGTTGTAATGCAGGCTGCCGTCGCCCAAATGACCGAAGCAGACAATTTGGATATCGGCAAAACGAGTTTTTAAGGCGGCGGCGCATTCGGATACAAAATCAGCCACATTTGCAATTGGGGTGGCGATGTCATGCTTAATGCTGGTGCCTAAATTGCGTTGGGAAGCGGAGATGTTTTCGCGCAGAGTCCACAATTCTTGGCGTTCTTGTTCGGATTGTGCTAACACGCTGTTTTCATAGCCTTGGGCATAAAGGTATTCGGCCAATTGATCGGCCAAATCGGTATCAGGAACAGAATCGGTCAATTCCATCAAGATATGCCAATCGGCATCAGTGGGCTTGGTTAATTGACTGAATTCAGACGATAAATCTAAGGCGAAGCGGCTGATAAGCTCGAAGCTGGATAAGCGTTCGGCAAAGTGGCCTTGGATTTGGGTGAGCAGCTTCACCGCTTCATTGATGCTGGCTAAACCAATCCATGCGGTGGCGGTGGTTTGTGGGCGGGCGAAAAGCTTTAAGGTGGCGGCGGTAATCACGCCGAGCGTGCCTTCACTGCCGATAAATAAGTGGCGCAGGTCGTAGCCGGTGGTGTTTTTATGCAGAGGTTGCAGGTGTGAAACCAATTCGCCGTTGGGTAAGACGATTTCCAAGCCTAAGACTAAATCGCGCATCGCACCGTAGCGCAACACATTCAGGCCGCCGGCATTGCAGGCGATGTTGCCGCCGATTTGGCAGGAGCCTTCGCTGGCCAAACTTAAGGGAAACAAGCGGCCGGCATTGGCTGCGGCTTCTTGTGCGTGTTGCAAAATCATGCCGGCTTCGACCGTCATGCTGTTATCCGCCAGATTGATTTCGCGCAGTTTGTTGAGCTTGGAAAGATTAAGCAGCACGCCTTGACGGGCGACCGCCGCGCCGCATAAGCCAGTGTTGCCGCCTTGCGGGGTGATGGTAATGCGATTTTCATGACAAAAGCGCAGGATTTTTTGCACGCTTTTAACGGAATTGGGTTGCAGGATAATATCCGGTGTGGAAGTGAAGCGGCGGCGTTGGTCGATGATGAGCGAGGGGGTTGGCTCGATAATTTCTGAAGCATCGAGAAATGATTGAAACGAGGTGAGTAGCGGGGTATCCATGCTGGCCTGATGATTGGTTTTGTTTTGTGATGAATCAGGATTATAGCGCAAATCTGTAAAGAAGCTGGGTGCAAGTAAAAGGGTATAACAGGCCGTCTGAAAAACAAAAAGCAGGATACTTATAAAAAGTATCCTGCTTTTTTATTCTGAATCAGAATATTAGTTAGCAGCAGAAGCGGCAGAAGCAGCAGCTTCAGTCGCTACGGCAGCAGCAGAAGCGGCTTCGGTAGCAGCATCAGAAGCTTCAGAAGCAGCTTCAACAGTTGCTTCGGTAGCAGCAGAAGCAGCTTCAGTAGCAGCAGAAGCGGCAGCGTCAGCAGCAGAAGCAGCAGCTTCAGTAGCAACAGAGGCAGCAGAAGCAGCTTCAGCAGCAGCATCTTTAGCTGGCTCAGAACCACCACAAGCAGCCAAAGTCAAAGACAACAAAGCAGCAGCAAACAATGAATTTTTCATTTTATAACCTTCTTTTTTAAATCGATTTAAAGTAAAAACTAAAAAACGGCCGCATAGCGGCCTCTACAGTAGAAATTCATTACTGAATTTTCTTAATTATGCCCCACCGTATAAGCCATTGCAACGGCGCACAATTAAGAGAGAGCGCAGAATGAATTGCTTAGTTTGAAAAAATAACAAAATAGCTCCAGATTTTTGGAAATTTTGTAACAATTCTTCAGTAAAATCCCGGCTAAATATTTTTGAATTCAACTATTTATTCTGTTGAATAACAGAGTTTGTGACAATCTCGTGAAAATTTAAGCCAAGTGTTAAATTTTGAGAAATTTTTGCAATTTGGTTGTGGAAAAGCAACAATAAATATTAATTTTGTGAAAAGTCGGGTTTTAATTTGCAAGTGGCGAAAGATGGTGCTTACCGGCTTTTATTAGCGCCGTCAGAATGACACACTTCAAGCAGCGGCTCTGTGTTAGAATGCAGCTTGTATCAACGTGGTAACAATTAACAAGGACGACAAAATGGCGATTGCTAAAAATTCAGTAGTATCCCTGCATTACGAAATGTACGATGCCAACAATCAATTATTGGATAAAACCGAAGAGCCTATCGTGTATCTGCATGGCGGCTACGATGGTATTTTCCCATTGGTTGAAGAAGCATTACACGGCAAAAATGTCGGTGAGACCGTAGAAGTGGCATTGTCGCCTGATGATGCGTTTGGCGAACAAGATCCGGAATTGGTGCGCATTGAAGATGTTGGTGTGTTCCCGGTTGAAGTAGAAGTGGGCATGATGTTTGAAGCCGATGATCCCGAAACCGGCGAAGTATTGATCTATCGTGTAACCGATGTGGCCGACGGTAAAGCCGTGGTTGATGGCAACCATCCTTTGGCCGGCATGAAAGTGTTGTTTAAAGCGACTGTCGACGGTATCCGTGAAGCATCTGCCGAAGAAATCGAACACGGCCATGTACATGGCCCGCATGGTCACCATCACTAATTTGTGAACGGATAATAAAAGGCCGTCTGAAAAGTTTTGACCTGTGTGTCGAACCCTTCAGACGGCCTTTGGTCTGAATGGGTGCAGTCAAACAGTTGATTGAAAAGATTACCAAATCTTGGCTTAAATCAAATCAAGCCGAGAAAAATACGCTTTATTGGCGGCCTACGTCGGATTACATATTTGATACCGCACAATCTATATTAAGATTAGCCTCACCACATTCTTAACCGCAACGGCAGATTTACGCGATGAACTCATTAGAAATACGAGCCGGCGAATACGGCATCGATTTAGGCTTTTACGACATCAATGGCATTTACCATGAAACCATGCCTGAAGTCTTACAGGCCATTCTTCAATCTTTACAGCAAACCGATGTTTCAGACGGCCTGTTTGTCGATACTTTGGTGGTACGCGAGCAGGAAGGGCAAACTTTAGACCTGCCTGCCGCATTTCATTCAGCCGCACAATACCGTTTGGAAAACGAAGCCGGTGAAAGCTGGGCTTTAAATGCCTATGACGACAACGGTAACTTGCGGGTGGCTTTGCCTGAATTGGTCGCCGGCTATTATGTGTTGTCTGCCGACACCGATGGTGCGGTGGTGAAACTGCGCTTAATTGTGGCACCGAAATCCGTTTATCAGCCTAAAGCGCTTTCAGACGGCCTGAGAATGAATGGCCTGACCACGCATCTTTACAGCTTGCGTTCGGAACGAAACTGGGGCATTGGCGACTTCACCGATTTGGCCGATTTGATGGCTTTTGCGGCCGAACAGCAATTGGATTTTATCGGCATTAATCCATTGCATGCACTGTTTACCAGCCGTCCGGCTTATGCCAGCCCATATAGCCCGTCATCGCGCGAATGGCTCAATCCGATTTATTTGGATGTCGCCAAAGTCGCTGCGTTCAGCTATGGCGAAAAAGCCAAAAAATGGCTGGCGCAACCCAATATCCAGCAACGCATCGCCGCCTTGCGCCTGACCGATACCGTGACCTATACCGCTGTTTGGGCGTTTAAGCGTGATGCGCTGCAATTGGCGTTTAATGCGTTTGAAAAAGAAACCTGCGAAGAAGCGCAACGCGAACGCGAAGCCTTTGCCGTGTTTGCTGCTGAAAAGGGCGAAGCCTTGCGTGGTTTCGGCTTGTTTGAAGCCTTAGACCAATATTACAACCAGCCGGGTGAGATAGGCTGGACATCGTGGCCGTCTGAATATCAAGATCCGCAAAGCGAAGCGGTACAGAATTTTGCCAAAGGCCACGAGCGCGAAATTCGTTTTTATATGTGGCTGCAATGGCTGTGTGCGCAACAATTGGCCGAAGTGAACCAAGCCGCGCAAAAACACGGCGTGAAGCTGGGCATTTACGGCGATTTGGCCGTCGGCGTGGCGCGTGGTAGCTCGGATACTTGGCTGAATCGCCGTGATTACTGCATGGATATGTCGGTCGGTGCGCCACCGGATCCGCTGGGCCCGACCGGTCAAAACTGGAATTTGCCGCCACTGAATCCTTATGCACTCAAACACAACGGCTATGAAAAATTCGCCCAATTATTGCGTGAAAACATGCGTTTATATGGTATTTTGCGCATTGACCATGTAATGGCTTTGTGCCGCCTGTGGTGGGTGGTGGGCAGCCAAACCGCCGATCATGGCGCGTATGTGCATTACGATGCCGAAGCGATGTTTGCCATTTTGGCTTTGGAAAGCCAGCGCCATCAATGCGTGATTATCGGTGAAGACTTGGGCACGGTGCCAGATCAGGCGCGGGAATTGCTTTACCGCTATCAGGTGTATTCTTATAAAGTGGTGTATTTCAGTAAAAATGCACAAGGTTTTGAATGGCCGCAAGATTATCCGCATCAAGCGATTGCGGTCATCAGCACCCACGACGTGGCACCATTGGCTGCGTATTGGACCGGTAAAGATTTGGCCACCATGCATCGCTTGGGCACGATTGCCGATGACGAAGCGTTTCAGACGGCCTTACAACAGCGCGAAGACGATAAAGCCGATTTGTTTGCCAAATTAAAACAAAGCCGCTGCTTACCTGAAGATACAGACATGCCGTCTGAAATGACCGAAGGCTTAATGAGTTCGGTGCACCGCTATGCCGCGCAAACTGAGTGCAAACTGCTTGCCCTGCAATTAGAAAACCTGCTGGGCATGAGCGATAACCTCAACGTGCCGGGCGTGGCCGAAGGTTATCCGAATTGGGCGCGCAAAATGCCGGTTACGCTGGAAGATTTCTCTAACCACCGCTTAATGAGCGGACAACTTGCCATGATTGACGAGGTACGCATGAAGAAAAACAGCCACACCAAGGCTTATCACGAGCTGGATTCCGTCGAACGCGACACGGTCGAGAGCCTGTTTTTGGCGACACACAACGATTTGTTTGCTTATCTCGGCCGACACCGTTTGGCAGAAGGCGATGAAGTGGTGCGTACGCTGTTTCCGGGTGCGTTTAGTGTGGACATCGTCAACCGCCACGATGGCAAATTGATTATGCCGTCTGAAAAAATTGATGAACGCGGTTTCTTCGTGGCCGTGTTGCCGGAACATGCGCCCGGCTATGCCTTGAGCGTGAAATACAGCGAACATGGCGAAGCGGTGCGCGAAGAAGATGTGTACCGTTTCGGCACGGCTTTGCAAGACATGGATTCATGGTTGTTGGCAGAAGGCAAGCATTTGCGGCCGTATGAAACTTTAGGCGCGCACTTTGCTGAAGTCGATGGCGTGAAAGGTGTGAGCTTCGCTGTGTGGGCACCGAATGCGCAGCGCGTGTCGGTGATTGGCGAGTTTAACCAGTGGGACGGCCGCCGCCATGTGATGCGCTTCCATCGTGATAATGGCATTTGGGATATGTTTATCCCCGGCATCAAGCTCAACGATTTATACCGCTTTGAAATCCGCGACATTCACGGTAACGTGCGCCAAAAAACCGACCCGTATGCGTTTGCCGCCGAATTGCGGCCGGGTACGGCTTCTGTGGTGCGCGGTTTGCCGGATAAAGTGGCTGAGCCGGAATTCCGCGCCCGCGCCAATGCCATTGATGCGCCAATCAGCATTTACGAAGTGCATTTGGGTTCGTGGAAGCGCAATCCGGAAAACAATTTCTGGCTGACCTATGAGCAGCTGGCAACCGAATTGGTGGCGTATGTGAAAGACATGGGCTTTACCCACATCGAATTGCTGCCGATTTCGGAATATCCGTTTGACGGCTCGTGGGGCTATCAAGCCACTGGTTTGTATGCGCCGACCAGCCGTTTCGGTTCGCCCGATGAATTGCGCGCCTTGATTAAAGCTGCGCACGATGTGGGCATTTGCGTGATTCTCGACTGGGTGGTCGGCCATTTCCCGGTCGACGATCATGGTTTGAACAAATTTGACGGCACCGCTTTATACGAACACGCTGACCCACGCGAAGGCTACCATCAGGATTGGAACACGCTGATTTACAACTTCGGCCGCAATGAAGTGAAAAACTTCCTGCAAGGCAATGCGCTGTATTGGATTGAGCGTTTTGGTTTTGACGGTTTGCGCGTGGATGCGATTGCATCGATGATTAACCGTGATTATTCACGCAAAGAAGGCGAATGGATTCCAAACCAATACGGCGGCAATGAAAACTTGGAAGCAATTGCATTTTTGCATGACACCAACACCATGTTGAAATCAGAAGTGCCAAATTCGACGCAAATTGCCGAAGATTCGACTTCATTTCCAAATGTGACCCGCCAAGAAGGTTTGAATTTCAGCTACAAATGGAATATGGGCTGGATGAACGATACCTTGCGCTACATGCAGGAAGACCCAATCAACCGCAAATACCATCACGACAAAATCACTTTTGCCATGATGTATCAATACAGCGAAAACTTTGTGTTGCCGCTGTCGCATGATGAAGTAGTGCATGGCAAATATTCGCTGTTGGGGCGTATGCCGGGAGATTGCTGGCAGCAGTTTGCCAATTTACGCGCTTATTACGGTTTTATGTTCGGCTTCCCGGGCAAAAAATTGCTGTTTATGGGCAACGAATTTGCGCAAGGCCGCGAGTGGAATTACAACGAAGGCTTGGATTGGTATTTGCTGGAAGAAGAAGGCGGCTGGCACAAAGGCATGCAGGATTATGTGCGCGATTTAAACCACATTTATCAAGCCAACGCACCACTGTATCAGCTTGACCAATGGCCAGAAGGCTTTGAATGGCTGGTGACCGATGATGGCAACAATTCTGTATTCGTATTTGAACGCCGCGACCGCGAAGGCAACACCATTATCGTCATCAGCAACTTTACGCCAGTGGTGCACGATGCCTATCGCTTCGGCGTGAATCAAGCAGGCGTGTATTGTGAAATCATGAATTCCGACCAAACCGCCTATAAAGGCAGCGGCGTGAGTGCCGGTGCGGAAGTGGCAAGTGAAGACATCGCTTCACACGGCAAACCGAATTCACTGTCGGTGAAAATTCCGCCGTTGGCCACCGTGTATTTGTATAAAGCCGCCGATAAGCCTGAAACACTTGAAGCAGAAGAGCTTGAAAGCGATACTGTCGAAGCATAAGCAGTTTATCGGAAACCGCTGTTTCAGAGGCCGTCTGAAACAGCGGTTTAGGCTAAATATAATATAGAAGTTTTGATGTTGGCATGTTCAGACGACTTGAGACCTTTGCAAAATCCCCATCTTTGGCACATTTCTTCGTTATGCGCTGCTCGAAAGCTTGCCTATCTTCGTGATATGTCTGCGCTTCTGCGCTGCTATAACTTTGAACTGTACTCAAATCTGGAGTTTTGCAAAGGTCTCAGCCTGATATGTAAGAAATAGCCACATCATCAGTTTGAATCCATAAGTTGAAATAAGGTAAATGATATGAATGCCGAAGCATGGCATATTGAAGCAGGCCGCCCGTATCCTTTGGGCGTGTCTTTGCGGGAAAACGGGGCGAATTTTGCTGTATTTTCGTATTACGCACAATCGGTTGAATTGTGTTTGTTTGACGGGGAAAAAGAAACGCGCTTAGAACTGCCTTGTCGCTCAGGCACGGTGTTTTACGGCTTTGTGCCCAATATTAAAGCAGGGCAGCGCTATGGTTTTCGTGTGTATGGGCAGGGCTATGGTGCGCATTGTGCTTTTTTCAATCCGCAAAAGCTGCTGATTGACCCTTATTCAAAGCAGATTGACGGCGTGCCGCAATACCGCAACGAAAAAGAAATGGCGTGGTTTCATCATACAGACGGCCGTGATAATGCGGCCATTGCGCCCAAAAGCGTGGTGGTGCCGCCTTCTGATTTTGATTGGGGCGATGACCGCCATCCCGATATTGCTTGGGGCGATACGGTGATTTATGAAGCGCATGTCAAAGGTTTTACCAAGAAATTTCCTGATTTGGCGAATGCGGGTACTTATCAAGCATTGGCCGATAAGCGCGTGATTGCTTATTTGAAAAAATTGGGCATCACCACGATTGAGTTGCTTCCTATACATCAGCATTTGGATGAATACCATTTGCAGAAAATGGGTTTGTCGAATTATTGGGGCTACAACACTTATTCGCATTTTGCGGTAGAACCCGATTACGCGGCTAATCCCGACAATGCCGCCGACGAATTCAGGCAGGCAGCCAAAGCTTTGCATGCGGCCGGTATCGAAGTGATTTTGGATGTTGTCTACAATCACACTGCCGAACAAGACATTGAAGGGCCGACCTTATGTCAACGCGGCATGGATAATTCGCTGTGGTATTGGCAAGACGCGCAGTATGAATATGAAAACTGGTCGGGCTGCGGCAACACACTTAAAGTGGTGAACCGTGACATCAGCCGCTGGGTGATGGATAGCCTGCGCTATTGGGTGGAAGAGTTTCACGTTGACGGCTTCCGCTTTGATTTGGGCACGATTCTCGGCCGCGAACCGGCATTTAAAACTTATGGCCGCTTCTTCAATATGCTGTTTCAAGATCCGCTGTTGGCTGGTCGTAAAATGATTGCCGAAGCGTGGGATATTGGTGAAGACGGCTACCATGTGGGCAAATTCCCACAGCCTTTTGCCGAATGGAATGGCTTGTTCCGCGATGATATGCGCGCTTTTTGGAGCTGGGAAAACGGCAATCTTGGTGCATTTGCTGAGCGTTTGTCGGGTTCTGCCGATATGTTCGACCACAGTGGGCGATTGCCATCGGCCAGCATCAATTTCATCACCGCACACGATGGTTTTACCTTGCAGGATTTGGTGAGCTACAACGAAAAACACAACGAGTCTAACGGCGAGCTAAACCGCGACGGCCACAATGAAAACTTCAGCTACAACCACGGCGTAGAAGGTGAGAGCGATGATCCGTGTGTATTGCAGTCGCGCGAATACACTGTCAAAGCTTTGCTGGCCTCATTATTTTTATCTGCCGGCACGCCGATGTTGCTTTCTGGCGATGAATTCAGCAATAGCCAGCAGGGCAACAACAATGGCTACTGCCAAGATAATGCCATCACATGGCTGGATTGGCTGTCTGAAACGCATGTACTGCAGGATTATGTGCATGATTTGATTGAAATTCGCAAGAAAATCAAATCATTAAATGCAGATAAATGGTGGGATAAAACACACGTCACTTGGCTCAATTCAGACGGCCTTGAAATGACGGATAAATGCTGGAATGACCACAGCGTAAAAGCCATGCAGGTTTTGCTGGATGACGAATGGTTGTTATTGGTGAATGGCAAGCGTAGTACGCAGTTATTTAACCTACCTCAAGGAAGTTGGAAAGTTTCTTGCGTACCATCTGAGAAATTTAATTACGAACCGATGGCTCAGCAATGCGAAGTGTCGCACATGGGTATATGGGTTTTACGCAAAGCGAGTAAAGCATAGATTTTAATAGTGTTTTAATAGAAGCTCAGGTAAAATCGACGCATATCGGTTCTGTTCAGCTCAAGATTGAGTGGTATTCATCTGAGGCCGTCTGAATATATTGGCAGTCGGAAAGATACACTGATTGCCCAGAATTAAACTAATTTTGTAGTTTTACATCGAATTGTATATTGAATTTGATTCAATCCATTTTCCTATTTTTGCCGTCTGAAACCATTCAGACGGCCTGATTTCATCACTGTGTGTTGAAACACACGAAAAAAGAAAGGCTATCATGGCTCAGAAACTTCCTATCTCAGGCTACGATTATGTTATGCCGAAACCGGATGCTGAAACCATCCGCAAATCGATTGTTTACAAACTGATTTTTATTTTGGGTGTTGACCCGAAAGATGCTGATGAGCATCAATGGCTGAATGCCGCCATGCTGGCTGCACGCGATTTAATTGCCGAGGATTTCCTCAAAACCCGCCGCGCCCACATCGAAAACAGCAAACGCATGGTTTACTATCTTTCTATGGAATTCTTGTTGGGCCGCTCGTTTGTCAATGCGTTGATTAACGAGGGCGTGTACGCTGAATTTGAAGAAGCGTTCAAGCAATTGGGCAAAGAATTTGCCGATGTATGCGAACAAGAGCAAGATCCGGGCTTGGGTAACGGTGGTTTGGGTCGCTTGGCTGCGTGTTTCTTGGATTCATTGGCAACCTTGCGCATTCCGGCCATGGGCTACGGCATTCGCTATCAATACGGTATGTTCAAACAAGAAATCGTGGACGGCCAGCAGGTTGAAAAACCCGATTTGTGGCTGGATCAGGATTTGGCATGGCAGTTTGCCCGTCCAAACAAACAATATGCGGTCAGCTTCGGTGGCCAAGTGTTGAACATGGGCGACAAAAAAGAATGGCATCCGAGCGAAGAAATTTCGGCTTGGGCTTATGATGAAATTATTCCTGGCTACGGCGGCGACGTGGCCAACCCATTGCGCTTGTGGACAGCACATGCCGGCAATCTGTTTGATTTGGCCGACTTTAACCGCGGTGATTACGCATCTGCCGTGCGCGCGCAAAACAGCGATGAAAACATTTCCCGCGTGTTGTATCCGAACGACTCAACCGAAAGCGGCCGCGAATTGCGCTTGAAACAAGAATATTTCTTGGTTTCAGCTTCCGTGCAAGACATCATCGCACGCCACAAATGCCGTTTCCCGAATATCCGCACCTTGGCCGATGAAGTAGCGATTCACTTGAACGATACCCATCCGGTATTGGCGATTCCTGAATTGATGCGCATTTTGATCGATGAAGAGGGCTTATCGTGGACTGAAGCATGGAATATTTCCTGCAAAGTGTTCTCTTACACCAACCACACTTTGATGAGCGAAGCCTTGGAAACGTGGTCGGTTGATTTGATGGGTCGCTTGTTGCCGCGCCATTTGGACATTATCTTTGAAATCAATGCTTACTTCCTGAATGCCTTGCGTGCCATTGGTAATTTTGATGATGAATTTGTCAGCCGTGTGTCGATTATTGACGAAACCCATGGCCGCTGTGTGCGCATGGGCTGGTTGGCAGTGATTGGTTCGCACAAAGTCAACGGTGTGGCCAAAATCCACTCTGATTTGATGGTTAACACCATTTTTGCCGACTTTGCCAAAATCTTCCCAGAGCGCTTCACCAATGTGACCAACGGTGTGACCCCGCGCCGCTGGATTAATATTGCCAATCCGGCATTGACTTCATTCTTGGACAAACATTTGGGTGAACAAGATTGGCGTTTGCACTTAGATAATTTGGTCAAACTGAACGACAAAGCCGATGATGCGCAAGTTCAGGCCGAGTTTGCCGAAGTGAAAAAAGCCGCCAAAGTACGCTTGGCCGACTATATCGAAAAAGAGTTGGGCATCAAAGTCAACTCTGACGCTTTGTTTGATATTCAAATCAAACGTATCCACGAATACAAACGCCAAGCCTTGAACGTGATGCACATTGTCGACCGTTACAACAAAATCTTGGAAAACCCGGATGCTGATTGGCAGCCACGCGTGTTTATCTTTGCCGGTAAAGCCGCTTCGGCTTATTACATGGCGAAGAAAATCATTCGCTTGATTAACGATGTGGCCAAAATCATCAACAACGACAGCCGCATCCGCGACTTGATTAAAGTGGTGTACATCCCGAACTACAGCGTGAGCTTGGCGCAAATCATCATTCCTGCCGCCGACTTGCACGAGCAAATCTCATTGGCCGGTACCGAAGCATCAGGCACCAGTAACATGAAATTCGCTTTGAATGGCGCGATTTGTATGGGTACTTTGGATGGCGCCAACGTTGAAATTCTGGATAAAGTTGGTGCGGAACACTGCTACATCTTCGGTAACACTGTTGAACAAGTGGAAGAAATCCGCCGCAATGACTACGATCCATTGAGCTACATCGAGCAAGACCATGACTTGCGCCGTGTGGTCAACCAAATCAGCCACGGCACCTTCTCACCGGAAGAGCCGACCCGCTACAACGATGTTTTGCAGCCTAATGGTGACCATTACCAATTGATGGCCGACTTCCGCAGCTACATCGACACGCAAGCCAAAGCAGATGCGCATTTCAAAGACAAAGCCGCTTGGAACCGCTCTGCCTTGATTAACATTGCCAATATGGGCTTCTTCTCGTCAGACCGCTCGATTGCTGATTATTGTCGCGATATTTGGTACATCAAACCGTTGACTGAAGAAGAGTTGCCACATCGTGCCTAATAAAATGTGATGATGTAAAAGGCCGTCTGAACGTAAAGCTTTCAGACGGCCTTCTTAATGGCGAAGAAGATTTGTATCATACAAGATAAAGCAAAGAGATATTTTGATTATTTGCTATTTATTTATCAAAAGGCCGTCTGAAAAAATGGATTTCAGACGGCCTTTTTAGATAACAGATTTAGTTGGTTTCTGCCAACAATGCTTCGCGGCTTTCCAATACTTGGTCGATTAAGCCGTATTCTTTGGCTTCATCGGCAGACATGTAATTGTCGCGGTCGGTATCGCGTTGCAAATCAGCCAAATCGCGGTCGCAATGTTTCGCCAGCAAACGGTTGAGTTTTTCTTTAATCTTAATCAGCTCTTTGGCATGGATTTCGATGTCGGATGCTTGGCCGGATAAGCCGCCGTGAATCAATGGTTGGTGAATCATGATGCGGCTATTTGGCAGGGCAAAGCGTTTGCCTTTTTCGCCGGCAGACAGCAAGAATGCGCCCATACTGGCAGCCTGACCCAAACACAAAGTCGATACGTTAGGCTTAATGAAATTCATGGTGTCGTAAATCGACATGCCTGCGGTAACCGAGCCGCCCGGGGAATTGATGTAGAAATAAATATCCTTATCCGGATTTTCGCTTTCTAAAAACAGCAATTGCGCCACCACCAGATTGGCAGATTCGTCGGTTACGGGGCCGACTAAAAATACAATGCGCTCTTTCAGCAAGCGGGAATAAATATCGAAAGCGCGTTCGCCACGGCCGCTTTGTTCGATAACGGTGGGAACGAGATAGTTTTGAATGTCTGGAGTCATGCGGACTTTTCCTGTCAGTAAGTGATACGGAAATCGGTAAATCATCTTTTCCGTATATGGTGCCAAATGGCCGGCATTTCAACGTATGGCGGTTTAACATAAAAATAATACAGCGTTGCCATCGTCCTTATGTCGGATATACAAGCGGCCGCTGTTGCCTTATTTTATTTTTATTGTAAACAACGATAATGCACTCAAGAAGCAAAAAGCACCAAAGCGCGCTTTGCGCGCCGCTTTAGTGCTTCATGATGTCATTTTTCAGACGGCAGATTAGGCTTGTGCGCCCATTACTTCGTCAAATGACAAGGTTTTTTCAGTAACTTTGGCTTTGCCCAATACGAAGTCAACCACGTTGCTTTCAACGGCCAAAGAAGTCGGGCCTTGCAAGCGGCTTTCGTCGCCGTAGTACCAGTCGATGACTTCTTGTGGATCTTCGTAGCTTTCAGCAAAGTTGGCCACAACGGCTTTGATTTGCTCTTCAGTTGGTTCCAGTTTGTTTTCTTCAACCACTTTAGCCAAAATCAAGCCCAAAGATACGCGGCGCTCGGCTTGCTCTTTGAACATGTCGATTGGCAAATCCAAGTTGGCAGCATCAGCCATGCCTTGGTTTACGAAGTTTTGTTTCATTTCGTTGGCCAAGCGGGTAGCTTCTTCGTTTACCAAAGCGTTAGGCACTTGCAATTCAGATGCTTTCAATAAAGCTTCCATTACAGAATCTTTGGTTTGGTCTTGAATGCGGCGCTCAACTTCGCGACCAACATTTTTCTTCACTTCTTCACGCATTTTAGCCACATCGCCGTCTGCAATGCCCAGGGCTTTAGCGAAATCAGCGTCCACTTCCGGCAAGGTCGGCTCAGAAACGTTGTTCAAAGTGATGGTGAACACGGCAGTTTTACCGGCCACTTCTTTGCCGTGGTATTCTTCAGGGAAGTTTACTTCAACGTCTTTGCTTTCGCCGGCTTTCATGCCCACAACGCCTGCTTCGAATTCAGGCAACATTTGACCCGCGCCCAATACGAATGCGTAGTTTTTAGAAGAACCGCCTTCAAACAATTCGCCGTCGATTTTGCCTTCAAAATCGATGATTACGCGGTCGTCGTTTTTCGCTTCGCGCTCAACGTGGTTGTAGCGGGTACGTTGTTTGCGCAGGATTTCAACTGTTTGGTCAACTTCGGCATCGCCAACGTTGGCCGTTACTTTTTCAACTTCTTGTGCAGACAAGTCGCCAATTACGACTTCAGGAAATACTTCAAAAATCGCAGCGATTTTGAAAGATTCTTGGTCGTCTTGCTCTTCCACGCCTTCAAAACGTGGGAAACCGGCTACTTTCAGGTTTTCGCTTACCGCGATGTCGTAGAATGCACGTTGAACCAATTCGTTCATCACATCGTTTTGCGCGCTTGCGCCGTACATTTGCGCAACCATTTTCAATGGGGCTTTGCCCGGACGGAAGCCGTCGATTTTTACGCGGCGTTGGGTTTGTTTCAAACGTTTGTCGGTTTCTGCGTTGATTTCAGCCCAAGGCAGAGACACAATTACTTTGCGTTCCAAGTTTTCTAAAGTTTCTACAGTTACGCTCATCGTAAGCCCTTAAATATCTTGTTGATTAATGGATGGAAACCTGTTTGCGTGATTTGCCTTCAAAGGCGGCAAAACAACAATCGGCAGCCTCAGGCGGCCATTGGTTGCAAAAGGGATAAAATTCAGCCGACTAGTATAGCACAATGTTTGAATAATAGGCGATAAGGCCGTCTGAAAATTGGTCGATTCAGACGGCCTGTGGTGTGATTTGAATCAGCAGGTAACAAAATAAACCATGATTCAGATTAGGGCGTGTCCTCAATTTAACTTAGCATGAATAATAGAGCAAGCCAAGTAAAGCATCGATTTAAAATTACGAGCTAATTTCTCATAGCGAGTAGCAATACTACGAAACTGCTTTAATCGTGCAAATGCATTCTCGACTAAGTGGCGTAATTTATAAAGGTAGCTATCAAAATCAGGGTTAGTTTTCTTGGCATTTTTACGCTTTGGTATAATAGCTTTCATACCGTGTTCTATCGCTTTATCTCTGATTTCTTGCGAGTCATACCCTTTGTCAGCGATAAAATACTGGGCTTCTTGTATGACTTCTATCAAGTCGTTTGCAACTTGACTGTCGTGCACGTTACCCCCAGTGACTTTAAAATCGAGCGGATTTCCATGCGAGTCCACACATAGGTGTATTTTTGTCGTGTTTCCGCCACGGCTTTGTCCAATTGCTCTATCGAAACCACGCCGAGCTCCACTTGCATGTTGATGACACCGTACATAACTTCCGTCGATGAATACCCATTCTTTGTCAATTTCTTTTCGTAGATCAAAAAAAAATTCTGCCACAAGCCTTTTTTAGACCATCGGTTAAAGCGGTTATAAGCGGTTTTCCATGACCCTAGCTCAATAGGTATGTCTCGCCATGGTGCACCTGTTCTTAGCTTCCATAGTATGGCTTCCATCACGGTACGGTCGTTCTTCCATTGATGACAGCCGTGCGCTTTCATGGTTGTTTGTAATTGTTCCCATATGTTGTCAGTTATTGCGGTTCTCGCCATTGTTTGTGTTTGCCTATATTTCGTTGGAATATAGGGTTAAAATAGGGCTCTTTTGGGCTTATTCAAATTAGGGACACGCCCTAATACGCTGATTTATTTTTTATCCTTGTATATCTAAAAAGGCCGTCTGAAAACTAAAATTTTCAGACGGCCTTTGCCATGTTTAAAATCAAAGCTGGTCTTTTTGCGCCAAAATGCGGCGGCTGCCGCTGATGTCGGCAGGGGTGACCACTCCTGCGTTTTCCAATGCTTCCATCAAATTAGCCGCACGGTTGTAGCCGATGCGTAATTGGCGTTGCAAAGCGGAAATTGAGGTTTTTTTGCTGTCTAACACAAATGCAACGGCTTGGTCGAATAATTCGTCGCTGTCGGCATTTGGGTTGACGATGTTTGTGGTTTCCAAAGCTGCTTCACCGCTGAGCAAGCCTTCGATGTAGCGGGTTGGGGCTTGTTCTTTGACATGGGCAACGACTTTATGCACTTCATCATCCGAGACAAACGCACCTTGCACGCGGGTTGGCTCGGCGCTGCCCGGTTGCAGGAATAAAGAGTCACCGTATTTCAGCAATTCGTCTGCGCCCATTTGGTCGAGAATGGTGCGGCTGTCGATTTTACTTTGCACGGTAAAGGCCATGCGCGTCGGGATGTTGGCTTTGATTAAACCGGTTACCACATCGACACTCGGGCGTTGTGTGGCAACAATCATGTGAATGCCAGCGGCACGCGCTTTTTGCGCCAAGCGGGCGATTTGCTGCTCGACGGCTTTGCGTTCGGTCATCATCAAATCGGCCAATTCATCAATCACCAACACAATCAGCGGCAGTTTTTCCAATGGCTCGGGGTCATCAGGATTTAAGCTGAAAGGGTTCAGCAACGGCTTGCCTGCTGCTTTGGCATCTTCGACTTTCTTATTGAAGCCGTCTAAATTGCGCACGCCGGCATGGGAAAGCAGGCGGTAGCGTTTTTCCATTTCGGCCACACACCAGTTCAGCGCCTGACCGGCTTCACGCATATCGGTGACCACCGGGCAGAGCAGGTGCGGGATGCCGTCGTAAATGCTCAATTCCAGCATTTTGGGGTCAATCATGATGAAGCGCACTTCATCCGGCGTGGCTTTATACAGCATGGACATAATCATGCCGTTGACGCCGACGGATTTGCCCGAACCGGTCATACCGGCTACCAATAAATGGGGCATTTTGGCCAAATCGCCGACTACCGGATTGCCGGAAATGTCTTTGCCCAAGGCGACAGTCAGCTTCGATTTCGCTTCGTTAAACACTTCTGAAGACAAGATTTCGCTCAGCATCACGTCTTGGCGGTGTTCGTTTGGCAATTCGATGCCCATGGTGTTTTTACCGGCAATGGTTTCCACCACGCGCACGGCCTGCACCGACATCGAACGCGCCAAGTCTTTGGCCAAACCAACAATCTGGCTGCCTTTCACGCCTTGCGCCGGTTCAATTTCAAAACGGGTAATCACAGGGCCTGCGGTGGCCGACACTACTTGCACGCCAATGCCAAATTCGGCCAGCTTGGATTCGATGCGTTCGGCAGTTTGCTGCAACACATCGGGATCAACGGCTACCGGTTCACCTTCAGGTATGCGCAGCAAATTCATGCTCGGTTTGTGGTATTCGCCCACGGCTTGCGGCTCTTTATGGTCGTCAAACAAAGACGTTTGAATTTTAGGCGGCGGCGCTACGGATACGGTCACGGCTTTGCGGTTGCTGCTGCTGCCTTCGATTTTCTGCATAGGCTCAGCAGTGATGGTCTTGGCTTCTTTCAATAGGCGGCGAGCCGGTTTGGTGTCGCGCAAATCGGTGGTGTCGTCGGCTTTTTGCTGCTTTTTATCGGCGATTTTTTGTTTGAGGTTTTGCAGGTTTTTTTCGGCATTGTGGCCGGTTTTAGCCAATACTTCCAGCCACGAAACTTGCGCCAGCAGTGAAATAGCCAACAGTAACACAACAAACATAATCAACAGGCTGCCGGATTTGCCCAGCAGCCAACCCAATCCCGAACCGGCAAACGCACCGATTAAACCACCGGCACCCACGGGCAGCGAGTCATTCAATGCGGCATCGAATGCGAAGTGCTCCAAAATCGGGCTGCACACCAGCAGCAAAAATAAGGCCAAAGCCGCTACGCCGTGATTGTAGGGTTTATGGTTTTCTTGCTTTTGCAGCGGACGGAAGTTTTTATAGAGAAACATACCCGAGGCGATAATCCACCACCAAAACGACAGGCCGAATAGGTAATAGCCAATGTCTGATACATACGCGCCGAACAAGCCGCCGAAGTTTTGCACTTTGCTGGTGTTGGCCACGCTGCGCGACCACGCCGGATCGCTCATGTCAAAGCTCAATAAAGAAATCGCCAGATAAATGGTCATCACCAAGCCGAACAGCCACATGGTGTCGTTGATGAGGTTCACTACATGCTCGGGGCGGGCTTTTTTTTCTTCGTCTTTTTGTAAGGCTTTGGCTGCTTTCAGGCTTTCCGACAACTTATTGGGCTGGGCAGCAGCTTGTGCTTTGGCTGAGCGGCGCACAGCAGGCTTGGCGGCTTCCGTTTTGGCTTTGACTTTGGGTTTGGGAGGTGTTTTCGTAGATTTTGTGGCCATAGAATTCTGTTGCAGAGGCCGTCTGAAACGGCGTCTAAAAGTAATGTGCGTAATGCCGAATTATACAATAAACCGCTGTCGTAATATACACAAAGGCCGTCTGAAATGTTTCAGACGGCCTAAATGATTGGTCTTAAATCAGGTTGCTGATAAAAATCAGTAGAATCACCAACGGCACCAAATATTTGACATAGTTGAACCAAATATTCACAGTGGTGTCGTTGCCTTGATGACGCAATTCGTCTTTCGCTTCATCTTTCATCATAAAGCCGACAAACAATGCCGAGCCCAAAGCCGTGAGCATAAACAGAATATTGCCGCTGATGAAATCGAAAGCATCAAAAATATTGCGGCCGAAAATTGAAATATCCCGCCAAGGGCCATAAGCTAAAATCGATGGAATATTGCCCAATACATAAATACCGCCCAATACAATGGTAATCGCTGCAGCACGACGGATTTTGGTTTTTTCCTGTAGCGCCGTAATCAACACTTCGTAAATGGTTAAAGAAGTGGTGAGCGCGGCAATCAGCAGCAGCGAGAAGAAAATCACCGCAAACACAGAGCCTGCCCACATATTGGAAAACACGATCGGCAGGCTTTGAAACACCAATGTCGGGCCGGAATTTGGCGCTACACCAAAGCTGAAGAGTGAAGGAAAAATCATAAAGCCCGCCAATACTGCAATCAAGGTATTGGTAACGGCGGTGATGACGGCCGTCTGAACCAGATTTTCGTTTTTATCCAAATAGCTCGACAAGGTAATCATCACGCCGAAGCCTAAACTCAAGGCGAAAAATACTTGTCCGAGCACGAAGACAAACAATTGCGCCGTGATTTTGCTGAAATCGGGTTTCAGATAAAACGTGATGCCTTCCATCGCGCCGGGTAGGGTAACGTTGCGCACCACCATCGCAATCAGGAATAAAAACAGCAGCGGCATTAAGTATTTGGCTGCTTTTTCAATGCCGCCAATCACGCCTTTGACCAAAATAAAATAGTTCGCCAACACAAACAGCAGGGTGTAAAGCGCAATCGACCATGGGCTATTTTCAATATGTTCGCTAAAAAATGCTTTGGTGACTTCTCCGTGAATCGGTTGCGACACATCCAAGCCGCCATCGATTAAGTTCATGATATAGCTGATAACCCAGCCGCCAAGCACCATATAATAAGCCATGATGCCGAATGCGCCGAGTAAGCCCATCCAGCCGACAAGTTTCCAGATTTTTGGTACCGGTTTGCCGTTGAGTTCGCCGCCAAAGGCATCCAGCGCGTTGACGCCTTTACGCCGACCAATCACGTTTTCCACCAAAATCATCGGAATACCGATCACAATCATGGCAATACAAAATAAAAATACATACGCGCCGCCGCCGTTTTCACCGACTAAATAGGGAAAACGCCAAGTAGCGCCGAAGCCGACCGTCGCGCCGGCAACAGTCAGAATATAGGTCAATCGGTTTGACCAGGTTTGACGGGGTTGGGAAGAATTCATATTAATATATTCATAACAAGCAAAACTAAACGGCAATATTATACGCCTGATAAAGTATGCAATTTAGCTGAATATCAAAAAGGCCTATAGTGAATAATACTAAAAAAGAGAAATTTTGTAGTGAAAAATAGTCATAATTTAGGCCATCTGAAAACAAAACAGGTAAAAAGACTGGTTTGAGATTGAGTTAACGATTCAGATTTGAGAAAGATCTTGTGCTGTTACTGCGCAAACCTGTAGAGAATTAAAACGAAAAAACCTGCCATAGGCAGGTTTTTTAATGTTCATCTAGAAAATAGATGTCGGATTAGCGGTCGTTAACCCAATCGTCCAATTCTTTTTCAACTTGTTCTTTGGTGTAGCCGTAACGCTCTTGAATGCGTCCTGCCAACTGATCGCGTTGGCCTTCTACGACTGCCCAATCATCATCGGTTAATTGGCCCCATTTCACTTTGGCTTTACCTTTTAATTGATCCCATTTACCTTCTACTTGATCCCAGTTCATACCAGTTCCTTTCGTTATGTTTTAAGGGGTACACACTTTGTGTCTTGTGTGAAACCATCGTAACCAAACGCGCTTGGCTGTGCAAGTAGGGAAATCACTGCCTTTACAATTAAATATTTTATCTCATTGTTTTCTAGAAAAATATTTAAAATGAATGAAATAGCATTTACTTAAACAATTAAATTTTAAAGAAAACAGACAAAATCATGGTTTGGTAAAACTTGAATGACGATTTAGATAGCAGGCTAAATTGGCTAGAGTAGTAAAATAAATTAATCAAAAGCTATTTGTTAATTGATGATAAATTTGGGATAAAAAAAACCATCTATACTAAGGGGAAAAGTATAGATGGCCAAACACATTACGGGGAAAACGTCTTACTCACTTACTTACTTCTCTCGAAGCAAGTGTTACTCAGACAGGCGAATTATATAATAGTTCAGCGATATTTGTGTTAAGTTTTGTTAATTATAAAAGATGCTAAATAATTAATTGATTTTATTGAATTTAAAAATTCAAAATGTGTAATGATTTTTTGCAAAAACACAATTCAATAATCCATTTGGATAAATTTCCATTCGCCCGCGGCTAAATTTTGCGTGTCCCAATCGCCGAATTTATCGCGATGTAGCTGTGCGACCCGGTTGCCGGCAGCGGCCACCATGCGTTTGACTTGGTGGTATTTGCCTTCGGTAATCGTCATGATCAGCGTGTTGGCATCTTCCAAATAAGCTTCGGCTGCGCGAACGGTTTCGTTGTCGTCATGTAATAGCACGCCGTTTTTCAAGGTTTCGCACAAGCTGTCATCAGCGGCGTGTTTGAGTGTCACGCGGTAAATTTTCGCCACTTTATGCTTGGGTGAGGTCACGCGGTGGTTGAACTGGCCGTCGTTGGTAATCAGCAAAACGCCTGTGGTGTCGGCATCCAAGCGGCCAACTGCCTGCATATCGATATTGCGCATGTGGTCGGGAAACAGGCTGAATACACTCGGGTATTGCTGCGGTTTGTGCGAGGTTTCGTAATTGGCAGGTTTGTTGAGCAGAATATAGAAGTGGGGCATGGGTACGACCACCACGTCATCGCCGTCAATGCTGAGCGTGTTGACATCGGCAGGTTCGATGGTGCTTTTGGCGTTGTTCCAAATGTCGCCGTTAATCACGACGCAATCGTTGTCGATCAGCCATTGGCATTGCTTGCGGCTACCGAGGCCTTGTGATTGCAGGTATTTGAGAAGTTGCATAATAGTATAGGGAATCAAGGTTCAGACGGCCTATTGTACTGTAATTTAGGCCGTCTGAAAGGTCTCAGGATTTGGACAGCAAAAAAAATCGCCCCTTTAAAATAATTAAGGGGCGCAAAAGGAACACAAACCACTACCAAAACTGTTACAGGGCAAATTCTCCTAATTTATGTGTTGCCGGATAAAGTGCTTTCATCAAATCATGCGGTGAGAGCGATAAATCTTTGCTGCCTGTGGTCAGGCGGCCTTGTTGTGGGGTAAGCTCCAATAGGCAGGTGGGGGCTGCTTGGGTGTGCTTACCTTTGCTGCGTTCCAAGCGACGCTGTAGGGCGCTGCTGACGCGCTGGTATAAATTGTCTTTCTGTTTCACTTCGCGGGTGTGGGCAACCCAACTTAACCGCGCTTGTGAAACTTCGTCTTCAATCAGCAAAATACCGGTATCAGATGGATTTTCAGACGGCATACACGGTAATCCAACATAATATCGACCATCTAAAGTCACATACACTGCGTCGTGTATTTCACAATCGCCGCAGCCTTGTGTGGCCAAAAGCGAGCGGATGGTGTGTTGGTGCAGTCTCAGAATGTCGAGAGAGACTTGCTTAAAAATACTTTCTGGCATGTGCTTCTCCTTTCTTTCTGTGTGTTGCGTTGTGTGTTTCGATGAGTTGAATTATACGGATTTCTCTCTAATTTGCAAATGATAATTGTTATTATTTTTTAATAATGAGATAAGATTTTGATTTTTATTAAAATTAATTTGAGATAAATTTTCAAAGCTTGAGTGATTTAGTAGGGAAATAGTAAAAATCAGCTTTTGCGGCATATTTTAATTGTTGTCTAAAAGTTTTCAGACGGCCTGAGTATTTGGGTGAATGAAAATCCGACTAAACTTTTGCAAACTATACTTTCACGCATTGATTTAGTATGATTCGGGCAACGAAAAAAGGACAGCCTCATGAGCAAACGCCAGATTATATTCGATACCGAGACCACCGGTTTTCTTGACGACCCGACCAACCGCATGATTGAGTTTGCCGGTGTTGAGATGATCAACCGTCAATTGACCGGCAATTATCTGCATCTTTATATCCATCCCGAACGCGATATTCCGGAAGACGCAGTTAAAGTGCATGGTTTGACATTGGAAGTGTTGGAAGAAAAAAACGCGCCGGTTTTTGCGGCGGTGGGGAATCAAATCGCCGATTTTATCCGCGATGCCGAAATCATTGCCCACAATGCGCCGTTTGATGAAGGCTTTTTAAACCGCGAATTTTCCAAAATCGGTTTGCCCAATGTGCGAGAACTCGGCTGCCAAGTGACTGACACCTTAGCAATGGCACGTGAAATGTTCCCCGGTCAAAAAAACAGCTTGGATGTATTGTGTAACCGCTTTTCTGTCGACCGCAGCAAGCGTGTGTTGCATGGTGCATTGATCGACTGCGAATTATTGGCCGATGTGTATCTGGCTATGACCCGCCAGCAATTTGACTTGATGGGCGGCACAAATGAAGAAAGCGGCGAGGGGCAAGCGCAGGTGAATTTGGTGCAAACCACACGCAATGGCCGTCTGAAAGTGGTGCGTGCCGATGAAAGCGAATTGGCCGAGCATGAACAATATTTAGATGCGCTGGGTGATGAATGCATTTGGCGCGAACCGGCAACGGCGGAGCAGCAGGCATGAAACGCAATATCGCTTTGATTCCGGCTGCCGGTATCGGCGCACGTTTTGGCGCGGGCAAGCCCAAGCAATATGTGGAAATCAACGGCAAAACCGTGTTGCAACACACTGTCGATATTTTCGAGCAGCATGAGCAAATTGATTTTATTGCCGTTATCGTGTCGCCGGAAGACCATATTTTTCAGACAGCCTCGGATAAAGTCGGCATATTTAAGGTGGGCGGGGAAACGCGTGCCGAAACCGTGCGCAACGGTGTGGAAGTTTTATTAAAACAAGGTTTGGCAGCGGAAACCGACAATATTTTGGTGCACGATGCCGCACGTTGCTGCCTGCCTGCCGAAGCCTTGAGCCGCTTGATTGAAGCAGCAGCCAATGTCGAACAAGGCGGGATTCTGGCGGTGCCGGTGGCGGACACTTTGAAACGCGCGGGTGAAGACAGCCAAATCACGGCAACCGTTTCGCGCGCCGGATTATGGCAGGCGCAAACGCCGCAGCTTTTTCAGACGGCCTTATTGCACCGCGCTTTGTCTGCCGATGATTTAAGCAGCGTGACCGATGAAGCATCGGCGGTGGAAATGCTGGGCGTGCAGCCGTTGCTGGTGTTGGGCGACACGCGCAATTTAAAGCTGACCTTACCGCAAGATGAATTTATTGTGCGTTTATTGCTCGCTAATTGAATATAAGGCCGTCTGAAATAATTTTTTTCAGATGGCCTGAAACATGAAACCAATACACAATAGGAAAGAAAACATGAATATCCGTATCGGACAAGGTTATGACGTTCACCAACTGGTCGAGGGGCGCGATTTGATTCTCGGCGGCGTGAAGATTCCGTTTGAAAAAGGCTTACTCGGCCATTCCGATGCCGATGCTTTGTTGCACGCGATTACCGATGCGGTATTGGGGGCAGCGGCGTTGGGTGACATCGGGAAGCTGTTTCCTGATACGGCGGCGGAAAACAAAGATGCCGACAGCCGCTTTTTGCTGCGTGAAGCCTATAAAGCGGTGCAGGCGCAGGGTTGGCAAGTAGTGAATGTGGACAGCACCATTATCGCCCAGCAGCCGAAACTACGCCCGCACATCGATGCCATGCGCGCGAATATTGCCGAAGATTTGGGCATTGATATGGCCTGTGTCAACGTGAAGGGTAAAACCAACGAAAAGCTCGGCTATCTCGGCCGCATGGAAGCGATTGAAGCGCAGGCGGCGGTGTTGTTAGCGCGTATCGGCAGCGAATAATCTGTCATGACGGCTTGCCGTCTCGATGTTAAAATTAAAGTGAGCAGTTTGTAAAAGGCTCAACATTCATCCACCATCATTTATAAGGGAGCAATCATGGCGACACAAGGCGAATTGAAGCGAATTGCAGCGGAAAAAGCGGTTGAATTTGTGCCGGAAAACGAATACATCGGCATCGGCACCGGTTCGACCATCAATCTCTTTATCGAAGCTTTGGGTAAGAGCGGTAAAAAAATCAAAGGCGCGGTATCGACTTCGAAAAAATCCAGCGAATTGTTGGCGCAATACGGCATTCCCGAATTGTCGCTCAATGATGTGCATCATTTGGCGGTGTATATCGATGGTGCCGACGAAGTGAACCACATGCTGCAAATGATTAAAGGCGGCGGTGCGGCGCATTTGAACGAAAAAATCGTGGCCAGCGCGGCGGATAAATTTATCTGTATTGCCGATGAGAGTAAATACGTTTCACGCTTGGGTAAATTCCCGCTGCCGGTGGAAGTGATTCCGAATGCCCGTTCATTGGTATCGCGCAAACTGTTGGCCATGGGCGGCCAGCCTGAATTGCGTCTTGGTGTGACCACTTTTCACGGCAACCAAATCGTGGATGTGCATGGTTTGAATATCGACCGCCCGGTAACGCGTGAAGACGAAATCAACCAAATCGTCGGCGTGGTGGAAAACGGCATTTTCGGCCGCAATGCCGCAGATGTGTTGGTATTGGGTACGGCGGAAGGTGCTAAAGTGATTTATCCGGGTCAGGATTAAACCCGAATCTTCAGGCCGTCTGAAAAGTGTCAATTTTCAGACGGCCTTGATAATTATGGAATAACAATATGTTGAAATGGTTGGCCATTTTGGCCGCAGTGGCCGGTGGCTTGGGGTATAGCAGCGATAAAATCGACTGGTTGAAAGTCGGTGGCGAAGTTGTCGAGCGTGTCAGACAGGTTAGCAATTGGAAAAGTGTGCTGCCCGATTTGTATGAATTGGCCGGCATCGAGCAAGCAGACAAGCAGAAGCAAAGCCAACAGAAAAATTACACCGGCCGCATCACACGCATTTCCGATGGCGACACCATCCACGTCACCGATGCCAACGGTCGCAAACACAAAATCCGCATGGCGCATATCGATGCGCCGGAAATGAACCAAGCCTACGGCACCCGTTCGCGCGACCAATTAAAAGCGGTGGCGGATAATGCCAAAGTCAAAGTGAAAGTGTTCGAGCTGGACCGCTACGGGCGCGAAGTGGCGCAAGTGTTTAAAGGCAATACCGATTTGAGCCTGATGATGGTGCGCGAAGGTGCGGCGTGGCATTATGAATACTATGCCAAGAAGCAGCAAAACAAGCTGGCCTTTGCCGAATACGCCGCCGCGCAAAAACAAGCCAAGCGCGACCGCAAAGGCTTGTGGCGGGCAAAAAATCCGCAAGCGCCGTGGGATTTTCGCAAGCAGCAAAATGCTGAGAAAAATCAAAGCACCAATACCAAATGGTTTGGCTGGTAGTTTTCAGACGGCCTTTTCATTTGATTTTAAACAGGCCGTCTGAACACCAACACTTGCGAAATCGGCAATAAATCGGTATGTTGGATTTGATTCTTTTCCCACGATTCCCCCAGATTCTAAGAAAGGCCGTCTGAATATGTCCACCTTATTAATCGTGCGCCCCGAGGCGCGGGCGCAACAAGACATTGCCGTATGCCGTCAATTGGGTTGGGATGCGGTTGCGTTCAACCCCATCGAAATCGAACCCGATGAAACCGCTTTGGCTGGCTTGGCGGAAGTGTTCCAACAATGCGACGCTGTGTTTTGGGTTAGCCCTACCGCCATTGAAATTGCCGCGCCGCATGTTGATTTTTCAGACGGCATGAAAGTGCAAATTACCGTTGGTGAAGCCAGCCGCCGAACCTTAAGCCGTTTTACCCAGCACGAAATTTTCAGCCCGACCGACGGCAACGACAGCGAAGCCGTGTTGCGGCTGCTGATTTGGCAAAACCTGCCGCAAAATGCCAAAATTTTGGTGATTCGTGGGCATGGCGGACGCGATTTTCTCATCGAAAATTTGCGCAAACAAGGCTTTGGTGTGGCAGTGGCCGAGGTGTATTTCAGACGTCCTAAAGAATTGAATTGGCAAGATTTCCCCGAAGAAAATGTGCAAGCGGCATACATCACTTCTGCCGAAAGCGTAAAAGCCTTGTTCGAACAAGTGCCGCCGGCATTGGCGCAACGCTTCAAAACCTTGCTATACTTGACCCATCACGAGCGCGTGGCCGATGCTTTACGGCAGGCTGGCGCGCAAAATATCCAATTGGTCGCCGCACTCGATGCCGCGGCTTTATCCCATGTCTCAAACGGAGCCGATATGAGCCAAACCGAAGACAAACAACCCGAAATCAATCAAAACAACGACGAGCGCGTGATTGCGGTCAATGCAGAAGGCAAAGCCATGCCGTCTAAAAAAGCCAAGTCAGAAAGCGTACCGGCCGAACCGAAGCCGACCGCCGCAGAGGTGGCCGAATCTCGAAATACAGGAAACACTATGTCAGACAATAAAAATACACCGAAAAACGAGTCATCTTCCCAAACTCCTGCGCCGGTGGTGATTCAGCAATCATCCGGCAAAGGTTTGGCTGTTGGTGCGCTGGTGCTGGCTTTACTGGGCTTGGGTGCGAGCGGTTTCTTGTTTGTTCAAGGTCAGAATGTGTTGAGAAATCAAGAGTTGGCCTTTACCCAAAAAATCGACAAAGCCGCGTTGGGCGAATCTGAAAATGCTTCTTTGCTGAAAGACAACATCAGCCGCCAAACCACCATTCAAGCCGAAATTGAGCGTTTGGCCAATGCGCAAAAAGCCAACAGCGACCAAATCGAGTTAAACCAAAAAGCCTATCAGGAATTGGTAAAAGGCCGCGTCAACTGGTTGGTGGACGAATCAGAAAGCATGTTGAATCTGGCCGCGCAGCAATTGATGCTGTCGGGTAATGTGCCGGGTGCGGTGGGCGTGTTGGAACATGTCAACAGCCGTTTGAGTCGTTTCGACCAGCCTGAATTATTGCCGATTAAGCAAGCCATCAGCAGCGATTTGGCTGAATTGAAAAACCGACCTTACGTCGATGTTTCCGGTACCGCTTTGCGTATCGACCGCTTAGAAACTGCTGTGGCCGGTTTGCCGTTGGTGGTGGATGGCACGCTGAAACCGGGCGCGGCAGAGCAGGTTCAAGAAAATCCGCAGCTTTCATGGTGGGAAAACGCCTGGGAAAAATCACTCGGTGCATTGAAAGGCTTGGTGGAAGTGCGCAATTTGGAGAGCAACGATTCGATGTTGTTGTCGCCGGAGCAGATTTATTTCGTGCGTGAAAACTTACGCCTGCGCCTTTTGGATGCCCGCACCGCCTTGCTGCAACACAACGGTGAAGTGTATCAAAGCGATTTGAACAATGTCGAAGCCGCGGTGAAACAGTATTTCGACAATAAATCACCGGCCACCCAATCATGGCTGAAAGAATTGGCCGAATTGAAAGCCTTGGATATCCGCATGACCAGCGGTGACGCACTGAAAAACAGCTTGGCTGCCGTACGCGCTTATCAAGACGGCAGCCGTGTGCAAGCTGCAGTAGCCGCGGCACCAGTGGAAACCGAAGCAGCCGAGCCGAAAGCCGCTTCCGAAGCTGCTGAAGCGCAAGCATCCGCACCGGCGCCGGCTTCCGCTGCGACTATGCCTGAAGCGCCTGCGTTGCCGTCTGAAAACAAAGCATCGCAGCCGCAAACACCGGTCGCACCTGCTGCCAAACCTGAAGCCGCTCAAGAAGCACCGGCGCAAGCGAAAGGGGAACAGGCATGAAAAGCGTCATTTGGATTGTGATTTTATTTGCCGTTGCCGTAGGTTTGGCACTTGCCTCGGGTATTTACACCGGTAACGTGTATGTAGTGGTTGAGCAAACCATGCTGCGCATCAATCTGCATGCCTTTATTCTGGGCTTGATTGCGGTGGTTGTGGTGTTGTATTTGTTGGTGAAATTCTTGGCCAGCGTGTTGAATGTGCCGAGCCGCTTGCAACGCTTCGGCGTAGCGCGCAAAGGCAATCAAGCTGTGCATGCTTTGAATAGCGCAGGTTTGGCGTTTTTTGAAGGCCGCTTTGAAAAAGCCGAACTGGAAGCGGCCAAAGTATTGACCAACAAAGAAGCGGGCGACAACCGTACCTTGGCTTTGATGTTGGGCGCACACGCTGCCGACCAGATGGATAATTTAGACTTGCGCGACCGCTATTTGAAAGACATCGAATTGCTGCCGAAAAAACAGCAATTGTCGCGCTACTTGCTGCTGGCCGAATCTGCTTTGAGCCGCCGCGATTATCCGGCTGCTGAAGAAAACCTGAATGCCGCCGCACAAATCAACCCAAACCTGACCCGCTTGGTGCGCTTGCAATTGCGTTATGCGTTTGACCATGGTAATGCGTTGGAAGTGTTGAATAAAGCGGAAAAACTGGTGAGAGCCGGTGCGATTAACGATTATGAAGCCGAGCAATACCAAACTTGGGCATACCGTCGCCTGCTGGCACTGGCTTCCGACCAAAACGGCTTGAAAGCCTGCTTGAAACGCATTCCGGATAATTTGAAAGCCGGTGAAATGTGTATCGAAATTGCGCAGAAATACGAGCGTTTGGGCTTGTATGAGCAAGCGGTGAAATGGGTCAACCAATATTATCCGCAAACGCAGCAAGTCGAATTGCTAGAACCGTTTGTTGAAAGCGTGCGCTATTTGAGTGACCGCGAGCAACAAAAAGCCATCGATACCGCCGATTCTTGGTTGAAGGCACGCCCGGATAATGCGCAATTGCTGATGTATTTGGGTCAATTGGCTTACAGTAAGCAGCTGTGGGGCAAGGCGCAAGGCTATTTGGAAGCCAGCTTGGCCATTAAACCGAGCTTGAGCGCGCATTTGACGCTGGCGCGTGTGTTCGATGAAACCAACCAATCGCAAAAAGCCGATGCCCAGCGCAAACTGGTGTTGGAAAGCGTGGTGGGAGAGGAAGAACCGGTTGCCTTGATGACCAAAGCTTAAGCGCATTCACGTAAAGGCCGTCTGAAACGTTTCCATGCGTGTGAAACCTGTTCAGACGGCCTTTTTATGTTTACAATACGTTCATCATGCGCGGTGACACAAGACGCGTATTTCATTGATCCCGGCCGCCTGTTCAGACGGCCTTATATTTAGAAAGCTGTCATGATTCCATTGCAAAACGATACTTTTCTCCGTGCTCTTTTAAAGCAACCTGTTGAATACACACCGATTTGGATGATGCGTCAAGCCGGACGCTATCTGCCGGAATATAAAGCTACGCGCGCGCAGGCGGGCAGCTTTTTGGATTTGTGTAAAAACACCGAGCTGGCCACCGAAGTGACTATTCAGCCTTTGGAGCGTTTTGATTTGGACGCGGCGATTTTGTTTTCCGACATTCTGACCGTGCCGGATGCCATGGGTTTGGGGCTGTATTTTGCCGAAGGCGAAGGGCCAAAATTTGAGCGCCCGTTACAGCACGAAGCCGACATCGCTAAATTGGAAGTGCCGGATATGGCCAAATTGCAATATGTGTTTGACGCGGTTACTTCCATCCGCACTGCCTTAAACGGCCGCGTTCCGTTGATTGGCTTCTCCGGCAGCCCGTTCACGCTGGCTTGCTATATGGTCGAAGGCGGCAGCAGCAAGGAATTTCGCACCATTAAAACCATGATGTATTCGCGCCCTGATTTGCTGCACAAAATTTTGACCACCAATGCTCAAGCAGTGACGGCTTATCTGAATGCGCAAATCGAGGCCGGTGCGCAGGCGGTGCAGATTTTTGATACTTGGGGCGGCGTGTTGAGCGATGCTGCGTTTGAAGAATTCAGCCTAAAATACATGCAGCAGATTGTCGCAGGATTAAAACGCGAAAGCGAAGGCCGCCAAGTGCCGGTGATTGTGTTCGCCAAAGGCGGCGGCTTGTGGTTGGAAAAAATGGCGGCTATCGGTGCCGATGCGCTGGGCTTGGATTGGACTTGCAACATCGGCGAAGCGCGCCGCCGTGTAGGTGATAAAGTGGCACTGCAAGGCAACTTTGATCCATTTGCTTTGTTCGGCACTCCGGAAAGCATCCGCACTGAAGTGGCGCGTATTCTCGGCGATTATGGCCAAGGCAGCGGCCATGTGTTTAATCTCGGTCACGGCATCAATCAGTATGCCAATCCGGAACACGCAAAAATCTTGGTCGATACCGTGCATGAGTTATCACGCCAATATCACAAATAATTGAAGCTTAGAAAAGGCCGTCTGAATTTCAGACGGCCTTTTTATTTTATGGAACACAATTTTAATATTCTTTGATTTCAAATTCCTTCTGTAATTTGGCAATGCTGTTTACCTTTTCGTAGCCTTCAAATTGCGCAGCATCGCCATTTTTTGCTTTGCTGCCGAGCGCTTGTGAAGCGAAGACGAAACCTTCCCGTTCTATCACGGCTTTGCGGTAGAAATCGAGTAAGTCTTGCTTGGTGAGCTTTTCTGTTAACGCCATAATTTTTTGGCGGGTGTCAAATTCATAATTGCCATAGAGAAAGTCGCTGGAATATCGTCCGGCTTCCTGACTCAGCGATTCGGGTTTATGACGCAAGTGGATCAACATATTGTTGCGCTGGCGTGCTACGTCTTCTTCACTCAAGTCTTGCAGCTTTTGCCAGCTTTCATTAAAGAAACGCTGGTTGTGGTGCATGATTTCGGCCGGTGTCGCATCGGCACTTTGCACGGAAAACTGCAAACCTGCTGTTTTACCGATGGTATAAACGCCTTGGCTGACACTATAGCCAAGCTGCTTGTCGGTGCGTAAATCATCGAAATACCAGCGGCTCAAGAGGCGCGTGAGCAAGGAAGCGCGCACGCGGCCTTCCAATCGCTCGTAGCCTTTGGGCATGTAGATGATGCTCAAAGCGTTGTCTTCATGCGGCACGTTGACAATGTGGTTGAGTTTGCGCTCGGATTGGCTCACATCGGGATAGCGCATGCGATAGACATCATGATTGGCGTTCGGCACGATTTTTTGTACGTCGCGCACCAATTTTTTTACTTGTTTGTCGGAAAAATTGCCGAATGAGAAGACACGCAGCCCATTGATGTTGTTGAGAATCCGCTCTCGCACAAGGGCAACATCTTGCAGATTCACTTCTTTGGCGCTGGCATAAAGATCGTCCCAATCGAAGGTAGGGTAGCGCTCAAAATCATGGAACACTGATACCGCTTGCGCCAAACTGCCGGCTTTTTTCTGCGCTTCCAAGCCGTCCAGCAAACGCTTGCGTGCTTGTTCGAGCTGGTCGGCGTTAAGCGGGGTTTGGGTGAAATTCTTCAGATAATCGGTGGTGAGTTTGCCTAAATGCTGGGCATAGCCGCCGCTGTTGAGCACAAAACCGGTTTCCGTCGGTGTAATGCCCACTGACATACCGGCAATTTGTGATTGATAGCTCAGCTGGCTTTGCGCCAAATCGTTCATGTAGCCGTAGGCCAACGCCGCTACGCCGAGCTTAAGATCGGGCTGATTGGGCATGATGGTGAACATCATGGTAGTGGTAACTTCGGGATTCTCGCCAAAATGCTGCGAAGGCATGTGGAAAACTTTTAAGCCTTTTTGATTGTGCAGCGCTTTGGGGTGGCTGCGTTTCACGCCTTGGGCATTGGCTGAAAAATCATCGGCAAAATAAGGATTGCGCTGGGGCAAAACCAATTTCGGATTGCCGCTGAAATCCAGCCATTTTGCTTTTTGCTGCGCTGTGAACGGACGAATATCATACACCGCACCAAAATAAGGCGTGGTGTGTTGCGATGGATTGAGGCCGTCTGAAACTTCTATCATGCGCATGTTGTCGGGTGTCATGCCATTGAGTTTTTCCATGACAGCGGCTTTGTCCAAACCATCAGCAACAAAACCGGCATCAATAATATTGGCCAGCGGATAGCGTAACATGGTTTCTGCCAATGCAGAGGCATAACCCACGCTTTTTGGCACATCCGTGGTTTGGAAGGATTGCTTCAGGCTTTCGCGGATTTCCTGATAGTAGGCATCGTCGATACCGGATTGTTTGATGAGCTTAATCTGCTGGAAAATCATCGACACAATATGATCACGCTGTTGCCAGCCTTTTTCGGTTAAGGCCAAGGTCAAGACAAACGCGCTTTCGTTGCCGCCATTGTTGTCTGCGGGTAACGCAATCAGGCCACTGTCGGATAGGCCGTTTTTAATCAGATAGTCGCTGAGTGTGCCGGCGGTATTGTTGGTGAAGAGATAAGCCAGATAAGCGCCGGTTTTCGCGCGGAACAAATGCTCTTCGTTTTTCGGATAGCTAAATGACAGCGCGATGGATTTTGACGGCTGAAGCGGCTTGTATTGCAGTAAAACGGCTTTATCCTGCGCTCGATAAAGCGGCACATCGATTTTCGGTTCAACCACTTGTTTATTCGGCATTTTTCCCAAGGTATCGGCGGCGAGTTTGGCCAGCTGCTCAATCGGTTGCTTGGAATATAAAACGGCCTTAAAAAGATTGGCAGAATAGTATTGGCGATGGAATTTCAGCAATTCGTCGTGCAATTTGCTGCCGGGTTTGTCACGCAGGCTTTCGCGGTTGCCATGCATAAATTTGGCATTTGGATGCGCAGGATTGACCGTGTTGGCGGCGATACTGGCCAGTAGCGCGGTATCGCTGGCCTTGGCGCGCACTAATTCGGCATTCACGGCGTTCAGCTCTTTTTTAGAATATTCGGGCGACAAAATCGGAAACGCCAAAGCATCAGCCATGCGTGCGACGGCTTCGTTGAAAGCATCATGGTTGACATGGAAATGGTAGGCAGTGCGCATGAAGTTGGTGGATGCATTGGTGCGGCCGCCGTTTTTTTGTAGGAATGTCATCAAGCCATCGACATCAGGATAGCGCTTGGAGCCCATAAAAATCATATGTTCCAAATAGTGCGCCATGCCTTGCTGGGTGATCGGGTCGTCTTTTGAACCAATGGGCAAGGCCGCAGCCATGATGGATTTGTTGGCGTTGGGATCAGAAATCAGCAATACCGTCATGCCGTTGGCCAACTCGACTGCGTGATATTCGGCTTTGTCTTTTGGCGCTTTGTGGATGGTTTCATCGATAAAACGGTAAGGCGCGGCTATTGTGGCAGAGGCCGTCTGAACATTTTCTGCGGCGGCATAGGGCAGGGAAATGCTTAAAAGTGCGGTGAAAACGGCGGTGTAAACAGTACAGAATCCAAAAAATCGGCTCATCATCGCTCCTGCATGTTGGCTGTGTTTTCAGACGGCCTTTAATATATTATGCTGTCTGAATAAGGTTTTATGGTGGAATGGGTAAGTTTAGTAGCAGTATAACAAAACTTAACAAATTTGATAAGCTTTCTCAATAATATATTTTCAGACGGTATTCCGTTGGCAGTTGCTGCATGGGTTTGGCGTATAATTCGCTTATTCTGATTTTCTTAATTTGCAGCATGACTTTTTTAAAAGACATCACTTGGACGGAGATTTTCGTCGTCATCCACACCACCGCAGCCTTGATTTGTATGCTGCGTGTGCTCTACAAACAAAAAAACATCGGCTCGACCTTTGCCTGGCTGAGTATTTTGTTTTTGTTTCCCGTGTTTGGCACCATTGCTTATATTTTAATCGGCGAGCCGCGCTTAGGCACGGCGCGTGCTAAACGTAGCGGCGAAATGAACCGCTTTTATGGCGAGTTTGCCGACAAATACTTGCATGATGTGCATCTCGACATCAGCGGTAAAATGAAACCGCATCTGCACGGCATCAGCCAAGTGGCGGCGCATACCACCGGCTTAGGCGCGACGCAAAGCAATGCCATGACCTTGCTTTCCACCACCGACACCATCATCGACACCATGATTGCCGACATCGAACAAGCAGAAACATCAGTGATGATGGCGTTTTACATTATTGATGCGCAGGGGCGGATTGAAAAATTATTGGAAGCGCTGATGAACGCGGCGCAGCGTGGTGTTGATTGCGCGATTTTAGCCGATGGCGTGGGCAGTCGTGATTTTTTAAACAGCTATTGGGTCGGGCGTTTACGTCAGGCCGGTGTGGAAATCGAATGCGCCTTACCGGTGGGCTTGCTCAAAACTTTGTTCACCCGCACCGATTTGCGCAATCACCGCAAAATTTTGGTGGTGGACAGCAAAATCGGCTACACCGGCAGCTTCAATTTGGTTGACCCTAGCTATTTCAAACAAGATTCCGGCGTGGGCGAGTGGATTGATGTGATGATGCGCTGCACCGGGCCGATGGTGTTGGAAATGGCGGCGGTGTTTTTTGCCGATTTGGCGGTGGAAGATGATGAAAACTTGCAAGGCATTCAGCAATATTTGAAGCAGCATGAAGACCGCATTCCGCAAATGCTGCCTGAGAAAATGAAGCAGGGCAATGTCATCGCGCAAGTGATTCCGTCTGCCCCTGAGCAGAGTAGCCATGTGATTTACGAAACCATCGTCAGCGCGATTTATGCCGCCACTTATCAAATCACCATCACCACGCCGTATTTTGTGCCGGACGAACCATTGCTGCTGGCGTTGACTTCTGCCGCCAAACGCGGTGTGGACGTGACGCTGATTGTACCCGCCAAGGTCGATTCGACCATGGTACATTATGCTTCACGCGCTTATTATCCGATGCTGCTCGAATCGGGCGTGAAACTGGCTTTGTTCGACGGCGGTTTGCTGCATGCCAAAACCATGACGATTGACGACGATTACGCGCTGTTTGGCACGGTCAACATGGATATGCGCAGTTTCTTCCTGAATCTGGAAATCAGCTTGGCGATTTACAACCACGGTATGACGCAGAAAATTTATGATTTGCAGCAAAGCTATCTGACCGACAGTCAATATATTTCCGCCGATGAATGGCAGCAACGCTCTAAATGGTGGATTTTGGTGGAAAACGTGGTGCGTTTGATGAGTCCATTGCTTTAATATTAAAGGCCGTCTGAAATTTCAGACGGCCTTTTTTCTAGTGATTTAAATAAAATCGGTTTAACTATCAAGCTTTATGCAATTCATTAACGCGTTCTACTTCTTCGCGGCTGCCCATGATGACTGACACACGTTGATGCAGGCCGGTTGGCTGGATGCTGAGAATGTCTTCCAATGCATTGCTGGCCATGCCGCCGCTTTGGGCGAAAATCAGGCTCAACGGGTTGGCTTCATACATCAAGCGCAGTTTGCCCGGTTTGCTCGGGTCGCGTTTGTCTTGCGGATACATAAACACACCGCCGCGCATCAAGATACGGTGGATTTCAGCGACCATACTGGCGACCCAGCGCATATTGTAGTTTTTGCCGCGCGCACCGGTTTCACCGGCCAAAAGTTCTTCAATATATTGCTGCATAGGCGCGAACCAGTGGCGTTGGTTCGACATATTGATGGCAAATTCTTTGGTGGCTGCCGGAATCTGCGGATTTTCTTGGGTCAACACAAATTCGTTTTGCTCATTCAGGGTGAACACGAATACGCCGTGTTTCAAGGTAAACACCAATTGCGTTTGCGGGCCGTATAACACATAGCCGCTGCCGACTTGGTCTTGGCCTTTTTGCAGGAAAGATTCGGTGTTCAACGTGCCTTCAGGTTTGGCCAAAATCGAGAAAATGGTGCCAACGGAAATGTTCACATCGATATTGGACGAACCATCAAGCGGGTCGAACAATACCAAATAGCCGCCATTATTGTTACAGGCGACAAAGGTGTCTTCTTCTTCGCTGGCCAAACCGGCCACATTCGGGTTGCTTTTTAATACATCAATCAACACATCATTGGCGATAACATCGAGTTTTTTCTGGTCTTCGCCTTGCACGTTGCCCGTTCCGGCCATGCCCAACACACCGGCCAATGCGCCCAAGCGGACTTTATCGCTGATGTCTTCACAGGCAGAAACAACGGATTGCAACACGCTGCCCAATTCGGTAGGCACGTTGTTTTGTTGCAGGTGTTGTGGTAAAAATTGCGCTAAAGTAGTCATGTCACACTCTTTTCTTCAATAAAAGTCATGGAATTTTGATTTCAGACGGCCTACCCCAGTTTTATTGCGCTGGCGTAATTTCCGAGGCCACGGCTGATGCCGCTTCAGGCTGGCTGATGCTTTCTTCCGCACACGCCATGGCAGCGCTGCTGAGTTTGTCGGTGAGTTCGGGGCTGATTTTACCGGCGAGCATATCGGTTAAGTCTTGCGTGGAAACGCTGTCGAACATTTTACCGGCCGTGCAGTCGCAGATTTGGCGAACTTTTTCTGCCGATACGAATTGTTGGTCTTGCGGAACCCGGTTGACGCATTGTTCGGAAACCACGGTGATAAAGCCATTGCGCATTTGCTCGTTGACGGCTTGGGAAATGGGATCGTTTTCCGCGCCGCTGCATGAGCTTAACAAGAATGGGGTAAGGGATAACGCAAGCAAATAAAGGCGTGGGCGCATGATATAGGGCCGTCTGAAAAGATGTAGTTAATTGTAATGGAAAATGCAGGTGTAGGCTATCTTTAGCAGAAATCAGCGGCATACTTTGGGCTGCCGAAAAGGGATTTAATTGTTTTTAGATCTAAGATCTTTTAAAAATTCAACTATCAAGCCGGGTAATGTCAGGGCAACGATGATTAAGGTGGTGGTTGGATAAAAACTGTAGGCAATAGCGGCAATCAAACCGAAAACTGCAAAGAAAACCATCCAGGCAAGAATGAAAATCATAGAAATCATATCTCTTATATAAGCCAATAATGCTTTCATTTCAGCCTCTTTATTTCAATCGGTTATTACAAATGAATTTACGTAATGTTATCAGATTTGACAATGTCTACAAGGATAGTGGCCAGTATGAATATAATCTTTAGGCCGTCTGAATCGTTCAGACGGCCTAAAGATGATAGGATTTATTTAATTTGATAATCCAACACAAAGTTCACCCCTTGGTCTTGCGCCAAAATATCGGTGAGTGCGGGCAGGTTGTTTTGCAGTTGTTCGGCCAAAAGGTAAGGAGGATTGATGATAAACATGCCGCTGCCGTGCATGCCGAAGCCGTCGGCGCGTGGCGTGTGGACGTGTAATTCGGCGTGCAGGTAATTTTGCGGCGACAGCTTTTGCAATTGCTCCGGCAATTTGCGGCTTTCTTCGCGGCTTAAGCATGGATACCACACCATGTAGCAGCCGGATTCGAAGCGTTTTTGTGCTTCTTTCAATGTCTGCACTACACGCTGGTAATCCTGTTTTTCTTCATACGGCGGATCAATCAGCACCACGGCGCGGCGAGTAGGTGGCGGCAGCAGGGCAATCAAACCTTGGTAGCCGTCGCTTTGGCTGATGATGCCACGGCGGCCTAAGCGGGCTTCACGCATATTGTTTTGCAGATGTTGAAAATCACTCGGATGCAGTTCAAATAATCGCAGCTTGTCGCTGTCGCGCGTGAGGACTTGTGCCAGCCAAGGCGAGCCGCAATAAAGGTTGGTTTGCGGTAGGATTTGTTTCAGACGGCCTGTGAACTCCGCCAGCTCGTTGGGCAGGTTTTGCGCTTGGTTGAGCAGGGCAATGCCTTGTTTGTATTCCCCGACTTTTTGTGCTTCGCTGCTGCCCAAGTCGTATAAACCGGCGCCGCTGTGGGTGTCGATATACCAATAGGGTTTGTCTTTGCGGTTGAAATATTCTAAGGCGAGAAACAGGGTGAAATGTTTGAGCATATCGGCATGGTTGCCGGCATGAAAGGCGTGGCGGTAGCTGAGCATAATGGCCGTCTGAAAAATGAATAAGGGAAAAGATTATAGCAAACTTGGTGTAGCAGATTTCAATAAAAAGCCGTCTGAATAATTAATTCAGACGGCTTTTTTAAACTCAAAATCAATTGGTGGCGAAAGTATTGCATTGGTTGATGTCACTGCTGTCGATACCGCGTTTCAACCATGCCATGCGCTCGGCAGATGAGCCGTGGGTGAAGCTGTCGTGCACGACATAACCTTGCGATTTTTTCTGCAGGCGATCGTCGCCCACAGATTCGGCGGCCAGCATGGCTTCTTGCACGTCATTGGTGTCGAGCAGGTTTTGGTTGATGGAATCGCGCGCCCAAATGCCGGCAAAGCAGTCGGCCTGCAATTCAAGTTTCACTGATAAGGCATTGGCTTGGGTTTTGCTTGCACCGCGTTGCGCTTGGGTCACTTGTGGCAAAATGCCCAACAGGTTTTGCACATGGTGGCCGACTTCATGGGCAATCACGTAGGCAAAGGCAGCATCGCCGGATGCACCCAGTTTGGTGCGCATGTCTTCATAAAACGACAAATCCAAGTAAACGGTTTGGTCGCCCGGACAATAGAAAGGCCCCATGGCTGCCTGACCGGTGCCGCAGGCGGTGGAGGTGCCGCCGGTGTAGAGCACCATTTTGGCCGGACGGTATTGCTGGCCGTGTTGAGCGAAAATCTTGCTCCAAGTTTGTTCGGTATCGGCCAATACCACGCGCGAGAGCTCGTTTAATTGGCTTTCCAATTTGTTATCGAGCGTGGATTGCTGGCTCATGCCCACGCTTGGGGTGCCGACCAAACCGGATAAATCGACACCGTAATAAGCGCCGACCAGCAACACGATGATGCCGATAATGCCGGGCGTTTTACCGCCACCACCGCCGCTACTTCTGCCGCGGCGGTCTTCTACATTTGAGCTTTGTCTGCGTCCTTGCCATTTCATGTGTCGATTCCTTGTGATGTCATGGTTTTGCTGCTTATTATACGTGACAATGGAAAATTCTGTTAGCGTGAAAATGAGCGGATGATATTTAAATTTAATGCACTATTATGTACTTTTAAACAGATGATAAAAATGCCGTCTGAAAAAAGTTCAGACGGCATAAATCAATCAATGATTAAACTGCTTCGGCTTTGGTGATGATCACTGCTTCAGTCGGCACATCATCGTGGTAGCTGTGGCGTTTGGTGGCCACACCTTCAATTGCGTCCACAACATCAAAGCCTTCAACCACTTTACCGAATACGGCATAACCCCATTCTTGCACCACATTGCGACCGTGCATTTCTTTTGAACGGTGGTTCAAGAATGCGTTGTCGGCAGTGTTGATGAAAAATTGCGCGCTGGCCGAGTGTGGGTCGGAAGTGCGTGCCATGGCAATGGTGTATTTATCGTTAGATAAGCCGTTGCCTGCTTCGTTTTGAATCGGCTCGTGGGTGTTTTTTTCGCTCATGTTTTCATCCATGCCGCCACCTTGAATCATAAAGCCTTTAATCACGCGGTGGAAAATCACGCCGTCGTAAAAGCCTTCTTTAACGTATTGTTCGAAGTTGGCCGCGGTTACCGGTGCTTTGTCAAAATCCAATTCGATTTTGATGTCGCCTTTGTTGGTGTGCAGAATAATCATGGGATTCCTTTCGTTAAACATCTTTTGCAAAATGGAGTGTACCAGAGAAAATTCAAGGCCGTCTGAAAGAATTATTTTCAGACGGCCTTGAATCAAAGTATTAAATCATTGCTTACATCAACATAAAGTATGCCCAGAAAGCCACTAAGAATACACACATGATGTTGAGCAAGATGCCGACATTCATCATTTCTTTCTGACGAATCATGCCGGTGCCGAACACAATCGCATTTGGTGGTGTGGCCACCGGCAGCATAAATGCACACGATGCACCAATACCAATGACGAATACCAATACTTCTTCAGGCAAGCCCATTTGTGCGGCGATGGTGGCAAAAATTGGCACCAACAGCGCGGCAGAAGCGGTGTTACTGGTAAATTCAGTCAGGAAGATGATGAACGCCGCCACCACCAAAATCACCAGCAATGGATGCGCGCCTGAGAAAGTGGTGGCCACTTGTTGACCCAAAGCCAGCGATGCACCGGATTGTTGCAGCAATGCGCTCAAGCTGATACCACCACCGAAGAGCATCAATACGCCCCAGTCGGTGTTGCGGGCAACTTCTTTCCATTGCGCCACACCAAACACCACCACGGCAATCGCGGCCATCAAAGCAATCACGGTATCCGGATTGGCGATGCCGAATGCGGCTTTGATTTTCGAGCTGAAAATCCACGCGCAGGCGGTTACCAAGAAAATCATCAAGGCGATGACGCGGTGTAAGGTCCACGGAATCACTTCGGCTTTAACTTCAACACGATCGTTTAAATTCGGCTTCAGAATGATAAACAAAGCCAGCAACATCAGCGGCAAAATCAGCAGCATCATCGGCAGACCAAGTTTCATCCATTCGACAAAGTCTAAATCCAATGCTTTGGCAGCAATCATGTTCGGCGGGGAGCCGACTACGGTACCCAAGCCACCGATGCTGGCGCAATAAGCGATACCCAGCAGCACGAAAACGAAGGTTTTGCGGTCTTTTTCTTTATCCAAGTGATCCATCATACCCATGGCCAACGGCAGCATCATCGCGGCGGTGGCGGTGTTGCTGATCCACATGGATAAGAACGCGGTTACACCAAACATCATCAAGACGGCGGCTTTCATGTTGCCGCGAGAGAGCATCAGCAGGCTGACGGCAATTTTTCGGTCAAGGCGCTGCATGTGCATGGCCGTTGCCAAGGCAAAACCACCGAAGAAAATATAGATGGTCGGGTCGGCAAAACCGGCCATGGCTTTTTTGATATCCATTTCCGGAAACGCCAAAATCGCACCGGCCACCGGTACCATCAGTGCGGTAATGGTGATGTGTACCGCTTCGGTAAACCACAAAATTGCCACGAAAAGCAATAAAGCCAAACCTTTGTTGGCATTGGTTTCGTAAGGCAGAATGTGGTAAATGCCGTAGCAGAGCACAGCGGCCACCAGCGTGATAATCAGGCCTTTAAAGTCTGTAATCGGCTTTTGTGCACTGAGCAGCTCGACGTTTTCCGCGTGTTCGGATTTGTCTTTTGCATGTAAATCCATACTGCGTTCCTTTGTTGAGAGTGAATTGAAAAAGACAGAATTTTGGAAAGATTATTTTATTATCAAGAACTTAATTTTATTGCGTGGGTTCGAAATAATAGTAATAATTGAATAGAAGTATATTTGTAATTGAAGATAGTGTAAATATAATGTAAAGCATTTTTAGCGATAATTTCAGTGCCTACATTTTTTATCAAATTTAAACAATGGTTTAATTTATTTTTGAGAAGTGTTTTTGAAATAAAACAGTCATGAATAAGGTTGGAATGTTAAAAATAAGATTGAATCAGTTAAACCGCGTTGGGTGATTAAATCGTTAGCAATACTAATAATGTCAAAAGGCCGTCTGAAACATCAAACAGCGTTTGTGTTTGATGTTTCAGACGGCCTAAATAATCAAATGAAATATACGGCTTATTTAGCACGCAGCATTTTTGCCGCTTCAATGGCGTAGTAAGTCAGAATGCCATCAGCACCGGCGCGCTTGAAAGCGAGCAAACTTTCCAAGATCACTTTCTCGCCATCCAGCCAACCATTTTGAATCGCCGCTTGCAACATAGAATATTCACCGGATACTTGGTAAGCGTAAGTTGGCACGCCGAATTTATCTTTGACGCGGCGGACGACATCCAGATAAGGCATGCCCGGTTTCACCATCACCATATCCGCACCTTCTTGAAGATCCAAAGCAACTTCTTGCAAAGCTTCGTTGGTGTTGGCCGGATCCATTTGGTAGGTTTTTTTATCGGCTTTACCTAAATTGCCCGAGCTGCCCACGGCATCGCGGAAGGGGCCGTAAAAGGCAGAAGCATATTTGGCAGAGTAGGCCATAATGCGGGTGTGGATATGGTCGGCATCTTCCAAGGCTTCACGAATGGCTAAAATGCGTCCGTCCATCATGTCGGAAGGTGCCACCACTTGCGCACCAGCATCGGCATGGCACAAAGCTTGTTTGACCAATACTTCGATGGTTTCATCGTTCATCACATAACCATCGGCATCGGTTAAACCGTCTTGGCCGTGGATGGTGTAAGGGTCGAGCGCGACATCAGTCATGATGCCCAATTCAGGAAATTTTTCACGCAAGGTGCGCACCACAGTCGGCACCAAGCCTTCCGGATTGTAAGCTTCTTCGGCCAATTCGGTTTTGTTTTGTGTCACGACAGGAAACAGAGCCAACATCGGAATGCCCAAATTTAAGGCTTCTTCTGCGGTGAACAATAATTTATCCAAGCTTTGACGCTTCACACCCGGCATAGAAGGCACATTTTCTTCCGCGCCTTCGCCTTCCAATACGAAGACCGGATAAATCAAATCATCAGCCGTCAAAGTATGCTCGCGCATCAGGCGGCGGGAGAAATCATCTTTGCGCATACGGCGCATACGGGTTGCAGAAACAAAGCGAGATGGGAAATTCATGTTTTAACCTTTCTGTGAAAACGCTGTTGCCGAGGAACGATAAGGTTTCAGACGGCCTTCACTAGTTCAACAGCTTGAGACTTGTGTGATGTTTGGCAGCATGCAAAAGCCCAATTTCGGATACGGCATTAGTGTACGCCGATTTGTCGGTCGGCAGAAGTGCAGTCGCTGAAAAAATTACGGGAGCCTTTGAAGGCTCCCGCTGAATATGTGAAGATTTTGATTAATCTTGAACCTTGCTGATGGCCTGCACTGATTTGCTGATGTCACGCAATGTGCCAGAAGAATATTCGAGCTGCTCTTTTGCATTCATGCCATCTGAATTTAAGGATGCCAAGTTGGCAAGAGCTTTTTTATATTCTATTGTGCTCAATTTATTTTGACTGATACGCCAAACTTTTCGTCCTTTGGATCTGGTTTGATTGGCTGTCCACAAACCGACTTTGTGATAATGGAGTAAAACATCATGCGCCAGTGTTTTCATATCGGCAGCCGGCTTATCGCTACCAATATTGCGGCCGATGATGTTGTTGCGCAGATCGACAGCTTGGTCGGCAGCCAGACGACTGTAATAATCGGTTTTGCCCTCGCGTACATCGGTGTCGTTCAGGTAGGCATTACCGATACGTTCAGCTATGTCACTGTCAAATTGTGAGGCGATGGCTGCCTGCCACAAAGTATGGCGGACGGCATTGACTTGTGTGCCACGGCCATCACCGTTGGCTTGGTTATCCAAACCGGTGCGTTGCGATAGACGGGCAGCATTGCTGGTGATATTGGTAGATTTTTTATCTTCAACGCCAATAGCTTGTGCAGCAACGGGGTGACTAATAAAAAATTGGGCGATTTTGCTGCGGCGGCTTTGGTCATCTCGGTAACTTTGGCAGCCGGCCAGCAATAAGCCGCTCAAGGTCAGAATGAGTAATTGAGTATGTGTCATGGTAAAAATGATATTGTCTTGATATTGCTTTCAGTATTTAACATAAAAATACGTCAAATCGCAAAAAAATTTCAGACGGCCTCATTTTGCCTATCAGCGGGTTATAAAGCGGCGGCGATTTCGCTGCGCAGTTTATTCAAGAAACGGCAGTGGCGAACCAGTTGGGCGGCGTTGTCGTAATCTTCTTTGGCGAATGCGCTGTTGAGTGCGGCAAACAGTGATTGTTGTTCGTTGAGAATTTCTTCATCTAAAGCGGCAATCGCTGCTTGGTCTTGTGCCATTTGGGCATCCATCAAGGTTTCGCGCCATTCCATTTGCTGCATCAAAAATTCCGGTGAGAAAGCTGTGTGTTCCGGTGCATCAGCTTCAATATTTTGTGCTTTTAATAAATAGGAAGCACGGTCGATCGGATTTTTTAAGGTTTGGTAAGCTTCATTGATGGTAGCCGACATCATCACTGCCTGTTTTTGCTCGAAAGTAGAAGCTGCAGCGAATTTGTCGGGGTGAAAACGCGCCGCTAAATCGCGATAGGTTTGTTCGAGCTTTTGTTCATCAAGATCGAATTGGGCTGGCAGTTGGAATAGGTTGAAATATTGGCTCATGATGAAAATCATACAGCCGGTCAGTGCGGCTGCTTTCTGTGTAAAAAGTGGAACAAGCGGAAAGGTTTTTTCTCAGCAGCAATATCGGCAGCCAATTGTTGCAGCTCGGCTGCATAGGTGCTTTCTGGCTGGGCATTTTTTGCCATTTTGAGAATGTTGCGCTTGGCTGCTCGCGCAACTGATGGCTGCGAATCGCGGCACAATTGAGCCAAAATATGCACACCTTCTGACGACGGGATTTGTTGTAAAACCGCAATCAGATTTGTGCGCCAAAACTCGGGCTGATTTGGCAGATTTTGCACTAAGGCTTGCCAGTCGTGGCTTTGAAAGCTGCGCAGGCAATCTTCGGCTTCCAATAAGCCGCAATCTTCCCAATAATCGTGTGAATAATGCTGGCTTTGTAAAAGTATTTGATTTAATTCGATAAACATAACGCTATACCCGTAATATAAATATTGTTTTTTAATATTTAATGAGTATAGCGCAAGTAATGCTGAATAAATACTTTAATTTGAACAATGGTTTCGACAGTAATCTTATAACTTACACGTGGAAGCTCTCACCGCAACCGCAAGAATCTTTCACATTCGGGTTTTCAAATTTGAAACCTTCCTGCAAACCTTCTTTGGTGTAATCGACTTGTGTGCCGTCTAAGTAAACCAGACTTTTTGGATCGACGAATACTTTGGCGCCAAAGGCTTCAAAAACAGTATCCATTGCATCGGCTTCATCGACAAATTCAAGATTATAAGCCATGCCCGAGCAGCCGCTGGTCTTCACGCCCAAGCGTACGCCTAAGCCTTTGCCGCGTTTTTCCAAATAGCCGTTGATGTGTTTGGCTGCATTTTCGGTCAGCGTAATCATATTCTTTCCTTTATTGAACTGAATGTTTCAGACGACCTAAAAATAGGCATAGGCCGTCTGAACAATGATTAAACTTCTTTTTTCTTACGGTAGTCGGCAACCGCTGCTTTCACCGCATCTTCGGCCAAAATTGAGCAGTGGACTTTTACCGGTGGCAATTCCAATTCTTCGGCGATGTCGCTGTTTTTAATTGCCAAAGCGTCGTCCAAGCTCTTGCCTTTCACCCATTCGGTAATCAGGCTAGAAGAGGCGATGGCAGAGCCACAGCCGTAGGTTTTGAATTTGGCATCTTCAATAATGCCTTCATCGTTAACTTTGATTTGCAGGCGCATTACATCGCCACAAGCTGGTGCACCGACCATGCCGGTGCCGACGGTATCATCGCCTTTGTCGAAAGTGCCGACGTTGCGTGGGTTTTCGTAATGATCAATTACTTTATCGCTGTATGCCATGATGTGGGTTCCTTATCTTTTGCTGTGATTGTTCTTAAGGCCGTCTGAACCGGATAATCAAAGTTGATTCATAACGTGTTTCAGACGGCATGTTGGGTTGAATACGATTAATGTGCGGCCCATTCGATGGTATTCAAGTCGATACCGTCCAAATGCATTTCCCACAGTGGCGATAATTCGCGCAGTTTGTCAATTTTTGATTTAATCAACTCAGCAGCGTAAGCCACTTCTTCTTCGGTGGTCATGCGGCCGAAGGTAATGCGCAGGGAAGAGTGCGCCAATTCGTCGTTGCGGCCCAGTGCGCGTAATACATAAGAAGGCTCCAATGAAGCGGAAGTACACGCCGAACCGCTGGATACGGCCAATTCTTTCACAGCCATAATCAAGCTTTCGCCTTCGACGAAGTTGAAGCTGACATTCAGGTTGTTTGGTACGCGGTGTTCCAAATCGCCGTTGATGTACACTTCTTCAATGCCTTCAATGCCTTTCAAGAACACGTCGCGCAATTTCAGGTAATGGGCGGTGTCTTGTTCCAATTCTTCTTTCGCCAAGCGGAAGGCTTCGCCCATGCCGACGATTTGGTGGGTTGCCAAGGTGCCGCTGCGGAAACCGCGCTCATGGCCGCCACCGTGCATTTGTGCTTCTAAGCGTACGCGTGGTTTGCGGCGCACATACAAAGCACCAATACCTTTAGGGCCGTAAACTTTGTGGCCGGACATAGACAGTAAATCCACTTTAGCTGCTTCAACATCAACCGGAATTTTACCGCAGGCTTGGGCAGCATCAACGTGGAAAATGATTTTGCGTTCGCGGCAGATTTCGCCGATGGCAGGAATATCTTGCACCACGCCGATTTCGTTGTTGACCCACATTACGGAAACCAAAATGGTGTCTTCACGGATGGCGGCTTTCAACACTTCCAAATCTACCAAGCCGTTTTCCTGTACATCCAGATAAGTCACTTCAAAGCCTTGGCGTTCCAATTCGCGCATGGTGTCGAGCACGGCTTTGTGCTCGGTTTTCACGGTGATTAAGTGTTTGCCTTTACTTTTGTAGAAGTGCGCCGCGCCTTTAATGGCCAAGTTGTTGGATTCGGTGGCGCCGCTGGTAAACACGACTTCTTTCGGATCGGCGTGAATCAAAGCTGCGATGTTGGCGCGTGCTTCTTCAACCGCTTCTTCAGCAGTCCAGCCAAAGCTGTGGCTGTTGGAAGCTGGGTTGCCGAATAATTCGGTTAAATAAGGAATCATTTTTTCGGCAACGCGTTTGTCAACCGGTGTGGTCGCAGCATAGTCTAAATATACAGGGGTGTTAACAGACATGGTTTGCTCTTTCTTTTTATATATCGGGTAGTTTAATGGATGTGTGTAAACGTGACGACTTTGCCGTCGTTTTCAGTATGCTTTTTCTCAATAATGCTTTGCAGGGTGATGCTGCTCAAATAATTGTTGATGGTCGTATTGAGATTTTCCCATAAATCGTGCGTCAGGCAAGGGACACCGTGGTGGCAGTTGGCTTTGCTGCTGCATTGGGTCGCGTCGAGCTTGTCTTCAGCCGCTTCGATAATTTGGGCAATATTGATTTCAGAGGCAGGGGCAGCCAGAATATAACCGCCGCCCGGGCCGCGCAAGCTTTCCACCAATTGCGCACGACGCAACTTGCTGAAAAGCTGTTCGAGATAAGAGAGGGAAATGCTTTGCCGCTCGCTGATGGCGCTGAGCTTGACGGCGCCGGTTTGTGCGTTCATCGCCAAGTCGATCATGGCCGTCACGGCAAAGCGGCCTTTAGTGGTTAGTCTCATGGTATGTGCCTGTGTGTGGCTTTTTTTATCATAGGTCAATTTTCTAATATCTGAGTAGTTTAGTCAAGTATGTGGCAAGGCTTGGCGATTGTTTGTTTTAATCGTGACATTGATTTCTTTCAAGTCGTAATAGACGTTGAGAATATGGATAGGCCGTCTGAACATTTCAGACGGCCTTGTAAGATTGAAAAGCAACTGCACAAATGTAATTTTTGTGTTAAAGTCTGATTTTAATAACTCGATGGTTTGCGCCATCATCAGGGGCTGTTTAAATTTAAAATCAGGATACACGGGAAGGCCGTATAGGCCGTCTGATTTTAAGCTTAAGCAGCCTTACTTATGTTTACAAAAGGTACACAATCATGCAATCTTGGCAATTACCCGAGCATGTTGCTGATGTTTTGCCGACAAATGCCCGCCAATTGGAAAGCGCACGCGAGCAATTGTTGGCTTTATTCCGCGTGCACGGTTATGAATTGGTGCAGCCGCCGCTGATGGAATACAGCAATTCGCTGCTTACCCACATCGATGCGGGCTTGTCGCTGAAAACCATCCGCGTGGCCGACCAAATCAGCGGCCGCCAATTGGGTATCCGCGCGGACATTACCCCGCAAGTAGCACGTATCGATGCGCATTTGCTTTCTGCCAATAACGGCATTAACCGTTTGTGTTACGCCGGTTCGGTATTGCATGCGCGTCCTGACGGTTTTCTGAAAACGCGTGAGCCTTTGCAGGTCGGGGCGGAGCTTTACGGCTTTACTGATATCGCTGCTGATATTGAAGTCGTTGACTTGATGCTCAAAAGCATGAAAATCGCCGATTTGGGTGAGTTGCTATTGTCTTTGGGGCATGTTGGCGTGTTTCGTGCTTTGGCGCAGGCAGCGCAACTAAATGAAGAGCAAGCTGCGCAATTATTGGCTTTAATGCAGGATAAAGATGCCCAAGCCGTAGCCAATGAAGTGAAAGCATGGAAACTAGACGGCATGTGGGCAAAAGCGTTTACTTTGTTGCCAAGCTTATATGGTGGCCGTGAAGTATTAACTGAAGCACGTGCTAAATTGCCGGATTTGTTTGCTGTTGGTCAGGCTTTAGATGAATTGCAAGCGATTTGCGATGCCTTCCCTGAGCAAAATGTGCACATCGACTTATCGGAATTGCGTGTTGATAATTACCACACCGGTTTGCTGTATGCTGCTTATGGCTCGAAAAGCCATGATGCTGTCGCGCGTGGTGGCCGTTATGATGGATTGGGCGAATATTTTGGGCGTTCGCGTCCGGCCACCGGATTCAGTTTCGACTTACGCAGCTTTATCGGTCGCTTGCCAAAAATCGATCGCCAATCGGTGGTGATGGTGGCGCAAAAAGATGTGCTCAATGCCAAACAGGCGATTGAAGATTTGCGTGAACAAGGTCAGTGTGTGATTGTTGATTACGGCATGGAACACAATGGCTCAAAAGATATTGCAGGCCGTCTGAAAGAAATCGACGGTGAGTGGAAAATCATTGAAATTAATTAATTTTTAGATCAGGATTTTGATTTATGGCTAAGAATGTTGTCGTAATCGGCGCGCAATGGGGCGACGAAGGTAAAGGTAAGATTGTTGACTGGTTGGCAGAAGAAACCACTGGCGTGGTGCGTTTTCAAGGCGGCCACAATGCAGGCCACACTTTGGTGGTAGGCGGTAAAAAAACCATTTTGCGCCTGATTCCAAGCGGTATTTTGCATGAGCAACTGGATTGCTTCATCGGCTCGGGTGTGGTGGTTTCGCCGGAAGCATTGCTGGGTGAAATTGATGAATTGAACGCCGCCGGTGTGAAAAACGTAGAAGGCCGTCTGAAAATTGCGCCGACTGCTCCTTTGATTCTGCCTTACCACATTGCCTTGGATCAGGCGCGTGAAGCGTCTCGCGGCAAAGGCAAAATCGGCACCACCGGCCGCGGTATTGGCCCTGCCTATGAAGACAAAGTGGCTCGTCGCGCGATTCGTGTGGGCGATTTGCTGAATCTGGACAAAATTCCTGAAAAGTTAGAAGCGATTTTGGCTTACTATAATGTTCAGTTGCAACATTTGCATGGTGCTGAGCCGGTAAAAGCGGAAGACGTGATGGCGGTGATTGAAAAAGTGGCGCCGCGCATTGTACCGATGATTACCGATGTATCACGCGTGTTGAACGATAAATCACAAGCCGGTGAAAAATTGCTATTTGAAGGTGCGCAAGGTACCTTGCTTGACATCGACTACGGTACTTATCCGTTTGTGACCTCGTCTAACTGCTTGGCCGGTGCGGCCTCTGCCGGTGCCGGTGTGGGTCCGCAAATGTTGGATTATGTGTTGGGCATCGTGAAAGCGTACACCACACGCGTGGGCTCGGGTCCGTTCCCAACGGAATTGTTCTGCGAAGTGGGTGCGGGTTTGGCCGAACGTGGTCATGAGTTTGGCTCGGTTACCGGCCGTGCACGCCGTTGCGGTTGGTTCGACGCCGCCGCTTTGAAACGCTCGATTCAGGTAAACGGTATTTCCGGTATGTGTATCACCAAATTGGACGTGATGGACGGTATCGAAGAAATCAAGATTTGCATCGGCTACGAATTGCCGGATGGAAGCAAAACCGACATCCTGCCTTGCGGCTCCGATACTGTGGAATTGTGCAAACCGATTTTTGAAACCATGCCAGGCTGGACGGAATCCACTTTTGGCGTGAAAGAATACGATGCCTTGCCGGAGAATGCCAAAGCCTATCTGAAGCGCATTGAAGAAATCTGCGGCGCGCCGGTGGCGATTGTTTCGACTGGCCCTGATCGTGAAGAGACCATTGTGCTGCATCATCCGTTTGCATAACGAGGCCGTCTGAAATTCAGCCCTTAAAATCGACAAGATTTTAAGGGCTGAATTATTTTATTCTACGCCGATTTTTAGAAAATTTCAGGGTAATCTAAATGTAGTTTTAAGTAGCTATAATCGGACTTGATATAAATCAACTCGGGCTAGATAAGTAGTTTTATTTCATGTTTATTCCTATCTCTTTAGGGCAAAAAGTGCTATTCTTAATATATAAATTATCTAGTTCACTTTGCTTTTACTTTATTTAAAATAGGAGTTTGATATGTCTGCTGATGTACAAGAACGCCCATTAGGTTGGGAAGGCTTTGTAGGCGGCGACTGGGAAACCAGCGTAGATGTTCGTGACTTTATTCAGAAAAACTACACACCTTACGAAGGCGATGCCAGCTTCTTAGCGCCGGCTACTGAAGCCACAACTAAATTGTGGGCAGAAGTGATGGAAGGCATCAAAGTTGAAAACCGTACCCACGAGCCTTATAAAATTGATGCGCAAGTGGTTTCCGGTATTACCAGCCATGCGCCGGGTTATATCGACAAAGATTTGGAAACCATCGTTGGCCTGCAAACCGATGAGCCTTTGAAACGCGCCATCATGCCGTTTGGCGGTCTGAAAATGGTGAAAGATGCGTGTAAGGTCTATAACGTTGATTTGAATCCTGAAGTCGAAGAAGTCTTCACCAAATACCGTAAAACACACAACCAAGGTGTGTTTGACGTATATACCCCTGATATCCGCCGTTGCCGCAAATCAGGCGTGATTACCGGTTTGCCTGATGCCTATGGTCGCGGTCGTATCATTGGCGACTACCGCCGTGTGGCTTTGTACGGTATTGATTTCTTGATGAAAGACAAACTGAATCAATACAACTCATTGCAAGCAGATTTGGAAAACGGCGTGAATTTGGAGGAAGTAATCCGCCGCCGCGAAGAAATCAACGACCAATACAATGCCTTGGCGCAAATGAAAGAAATGGCAGCGTCTTATGGCTACGATATTTCTAAACCGGCGACCAATGCGCAAGAAGCGATTCAGTGGACTTACTTCGCTTACTTGGCTGCCGTGAAATCGCAAAACGGTGCCGCCATGTCGTTTGGTCGTGTATCCTCATTCTTGGATATCTACATCGAGCGCGATTTGCAAAAAGGCTTGATTACCGAGAGCCAAGCGCAAGAATTCATTGACCATTTGGTGATGAAACTGCGTATGGTACGCTTCCTGCGTACCCCTGAATACGATCAATTGTTCTCAGGCGACCCGATTTGGGCAACCGAATCGATTGGCGGTATGGGCTTAGACGGCCGCACCTTAGTGACCCGAAGCAACTTCCGCGTATTGCATACCCTTTACAATATGGGTCCTTCACCAGAGCCAAACATCACTATTTTGTGGTCTGAGCAATTGCCGCAAGGCTTTAAGGAATTCTGCGCCAAAGTTTCGATTGACACTTCATCAGTTCAATACGAAAACGATGATTTGATGCGCCCTGATTTCAACAGCGATGACTACGCGATTGCCTGCTGTGTGAGCCCGATGATTATCGGTAAACAAATGCAGTTCTTCGGTGCGCGTGCTAACTTGGCCAAAACCTTGTTGTACGCAATCAACGGCGGTGTGGACGAAAAATCGAAAGAGCAGGTAGGTCCTAAATCTGACCCGATTCTGGATGAAGTATTGGATTTTGACACCGTATTTGCCCGCATGGATCAATTCATGGATTGGTTGGCAACTCAATATGTCACCGCCTTAAACATCATCCACTACATGCACGACAAATACTCATACGAAGCCGCGCTGATGGCCTTGCATGACCGCGACATCATCCGCACCATGGCTTGCGGCATTGCCGGTTTGTCTGTGGCAGCCGACTCGCTGTCTGCCATCAAATATGCTAAAGTGAAACCGATTCGCGATGAAAACGGCGTTGCGGTTGACTTTGAAATCGAAGGCGAATATCCGCAATTCGGTAACAATGACGACCGTGTTGACGAAATCGCTTGTGATTTGGTAGAGCGCTTCATGCGTAAAGTGGCTACCCACAAAACCTATCGCGATGCGATTCCGACTCAATCCGTGTTGACCATTACTTCCAACGTGGTTTATGGTAAGAAAACCGGTAACACCCCAGACGGCCGTCGCGCTGGTGCGCCTTTCGGCCCGGGCGCCAACCCTATGCACGGCCGCGATGTGAACGGTGCGGTTGCTTCGTTGACTTCAGTAGCGAAACTGCCGTTTGAATTTGCCAAAGACGGTATTTCTTATACCTTCTCGATTGTGCCGGGCGCCTTAGGTAAAGACGAACGCTCACGCGAACGCAATTTGGCCGGTTTGATGGATGGTTATTTCCACCACGAAGCCGGTGAATTGGAAGGAGGCCAACACTTGAACGTCAACGTGTTGAACCGTGAAACCTTGCAAGATGCGATGGAAAATCCGGATAAATATCCGCAATTGACCATCCGCGTATCCGGCTATGCCGTGCGTTTCAACTCATTAACCCGCGAGCAACAACAAGACGTGATTACCCGTACCTTCACGGAAACCATGTAATCTGAGTGTGGGTTGTGAACACAATGCCGGGTGATGAGTCCGGCATTGTGTTTATCAGGCTGCGCCGTAAAACTTCGCCGTTCACGGCGGAGATATAAGGCGCGGACTGCGTAGCAGTCCTAAAACCGTTGATATTCAGTTAATCAGGCGTTTTCTGCTGTTCAATATACTGCCGAATAATCGTAATCGGCGCACCACCACAGCTACCTGCAAAATAAGACGGCGACCACAACGCACCGCCCCATAATTTTTGTTTGATGCTTGGATAATTTTTCTGTCTAATCATGCGGCTAGATACACCTTTCAAGCTGTTCACCAGTTTTGAAATAGACACTTTGGGCGGATAGTTCACAAGTAAATGAACATGGTCATCTTCGCCGTCAAATTCCACCAGTTGCGCTTCAAAATCGGTGCAGACGCTCTCAAAAATACCGCGCATATCGTCCAAAATTTCTTTTGTGAACACTTTTCGGCGATATTTTGCGACAAATACCAAATGTACATGAAGATTAAAAACAACGTGCCGACCACGTCTTAAATCAGTTTCTTTTTCCATAGACCAAGTGTAAAATTGCTAAAAATTCCATTATCCATGAAATCATGTTAATACTCAAAACATTCAAATTTGAACTGATGCCAAACGGCGAGCAAATCCGCAAAATGAAACAATTTTGCGGTTGTTCGCGTTTCGTATTCAATCGTGCTTTGGCGTATCAAAACGAACAATATCAACAAGATAATTCGTTCAAATTTAGCTACACCAAAATCGCAAATTTGCTGCCTGAATGGAAACGAGAATTAGACTGGCTAAAAGACTGCCACAGCCAAGTTTTGCAGCAAAGTTTGAAAGACTTGGAAAGCGCATTCAAAAACTTCTTTGCCAAACGCGCAGATTTCCCCAAATTCAAACGCAAAGGCGAAAAAGACAGTTTCCGCTTTCCGCAAGGCTGTAAATTGGAGCAGCAAAATAATCGTATCTATTTGCCCAAAATCGGTTGGGTGCGCTATCGCAACAGCCGACACGTTTCAGGCAGCCTGAAAAACGTAACCGTATCGCAAAAATGCGGTAAATGGTTTGTATCTATGCAAACCGAAACCGAGCAGGAAATCGCGCAGCCAAACGGTGGCGAAACTGGGATTGATATGGGTGTTGCCAAATTTGCAACATTGTCCAATGGTCAGTTTTTTGAGCCAATCAACGCATTCAAAACGTTGAAAGGCAAACTAGCAAAACTGCAAAAACAGTTCAAACACAAAACCAAATTCAGCAAAAACTGGCAGAAACTGAAAGCAAAAATCAGCCGTTTGCACCACAAAATCAGCAATATCCGTAAAAACTACCTGCACCAAATCAGCAGCGCAATCAGCCAAAACCACGCGATTGTGTATGTGGAAGATTTGCAGGTGGCGAATATGTCCAAATCCGCTAAAGGCAACGCCGTGCAGCATGGAAAAAACGTTGCTGCCAAATCAAGCTTAAACCGTGCGATTTTAGACCAGTCTTGGTTTGAGTTTCGCCGTCAGTTGGACTATAAGCTGTTGTGGCGCGGTGGGCATTTGGTGGCTGTTCCGCCACAAAATACCAGTCGTTGTTGCCCAGCTTGCGGACATACTGCCAAAGATAACCGTCAAACACAGGCAAACTTTGAATGTGTGCAATGTGGCTATCAAAACAATGCGGATATTGTGGGTGCAATCAATGTGTTAAAGCGCGGTCAAGAGATTTTGGCAGCGCAAAAGTAAAATGAAGTTTCAGGGCAGGACGTGCCCGTAGCGTCTGTGAAGTGAACCGTGCAGTAAGGCGGTCAGCAGCAGAAACCCACCGAAGCGATTTGTGAATGGCTCAATGCCGTTCACAAATCGCCGTAGGAATTCCCTCCCTTCAGGGAGGGAAGGACGTCAATCGTTGAAGCGTATGTTTTCAGATGGCCAACGTCTTCATGTATTCGGACAAGATTATGCAAACATTCACCATTACCCCCGAACAGCAAGCCAAAGACATCAAACCGCGTATCCGCGCCAAAGCCGATAGCGCTGCAGGGCATCGCCATTATCAGGGCAAAGGCATTGTGCATTCTATCGAATCGTGCGGCACGGTCGACGGCCCCGGCTTGCGTTATGTTTTGTTCCTGCAAGGCTGCCTGATGCGCTGCCTGTATTGCCATAACCGCGATACATGGGGTTTGCATACTGACAAAGCCCAAGAATTAACGGTTGAGCAAGTAATGAAGCAAGTGATGTCTTACCGCCATTACCTGCGTGCAACCGGCGGCGGGGTAACGGCCACCGGCGGCGAGCCGCTGCTGCAATATGAATTCGTGCGCGATTGGTTTACCGCCTGCCGCGAACAGGAAATCCATACTTGCTTGGATACCAACGGCTATGCTTTGCACTACGATTCGATTTTGGACGGTTTGCTGGATCACACCAATTTGGTGATGCTGGATTTGAAACAGATTGATCCCGACATTCATAAAGTATTGGTCGGCATTCCCAATACCAAAACCTTAAACTTCGCCCACTATCTGGCCGAACGCAAACAGCCTACACGCGTGCGTTATGTGATTGTGCCGGGCTACACCGATGACGAACGCTCAGCTAATCTGTTGGGTGAGTTCATCGGTGGTATGGATAACATCGAAACCGTTGAGCTGTTGCCGTATCACGAATTGGGTGCGCACAAATGGGCGTTGTGCGGCGATGAATACAAATTAACCGGCGTGCATCCGCCACCGAAAGAGACCGTATTGAAAATTAAGGAAATATTGGAAGGCTACGGTAAAAATATTATTTACTGATTGCTTGTTTCTTGGTTAATAAAAGGCCGTCTGAAATACTAAATATTTCAGACGGCCTTTACTATTAACGTTAAATCCCTTCAGGCTGCGGCACTTTATGTTGCACCGCATAAACCGCAGCCTGTACGCGGCTGCTTAAATTGAGTTTACGCAAAATATTTTGCACATGAACCTTAATCGTCGATTCAGCCAAATCCAAATGGCGGGCGATAACCTTGTTGCTGTGGCCGGCGGCAAGATAGCCCAAGATTTCTAACTCGCGTGGGGTGAGGGCGGACAAAGCCACGTCGGTACGCGGTGCGGCTGGGGAAATCAGGGATTGCACCAAGCGCGAGGTCATTTCCGGTGAGAATACATTGTCGCCGTCAACTGCTTTGCGGATGCTGTCGAGCAGGAAATCGGCGTTGATGTTTTTCAACAAGAAACCGCGCGCGCCGATGCGCATACATTCGGTCAAATCATCGCTGTCTTCGGAAACGGTAAGCATAATCACGGTCTGGTTGGGATTGGCACTCAAAATCTGCGCCAAGGCTTCGCGGCCGTTCATGACCGGCATATCCAAGTCGAGCAACACAATATCGGGCTTTTGCTGCTCAACCAATTTCACACCCGACAGGCCGTCTGAAGCTTCGCCGATGACTTCAAAATCGTTTTGGCGGGAAAGCAGCGCTTTGATGCCACTGCGAAACAAGGTGTGGTCGTCAATCAAGATAATTTGAATACTCATGATGCGGTTCTCTTATGTTGCGGTAACACTAAGGTTACGGTGGTTCCTTTGTGGGGTTGCGAGGCGACATCCAACACGGCGTCGATGCGGCGGGCGCGTTCTTGCATAATGCCGAGTCCAACGTGTTCGCCAGATAAGCTGTCGATGGTGTCGGTGTCGAATCCTATGCCGTTGTCACTGATTTTTAGGGTGAAATCTTGACGGTTAATCAGGCTCACATCCACTTTATCGGCTTGCGCGTGTTTGCGGATATTCGACAGGCTTTCCTGCAAAATAAAGATGATTTGCAGCTGCTCGTCATGGTTGAGCCAGCCGCCTTCTTCAATCCAGGTGGTGTTTACTTCAATTTGCGTTTGCTGCTCGAATCGTGCCAGTAGCGTCGATACCGCTTCGGGGAAATCTTTGTTGCTAAGCTTGGTGCGGAAATTCAGCAGCAATTCGCGCACATCGTCGTAGCATTCCTGCACGCCGTCTTTGATGAAGCGGATGTTTTCATCCACTTGCTCTTTCTGTTCGGCATTGTACGCGCTTTCAAGCATTTGCACCTGTAAATTTAAAAAGGTCAGCGTTTGCGCAATGCTGTCGTGCAAGCCTTGGGCGATTAAGTTGCGCTCCTGCAAAACGGCCAGCAAGCGGCGCTCTTGGGCAAAGCGGCTGTTGGCAATCGACACGCCCAATTGGCTGCTTAAAGTTTGCAGCAATTCTTGGTCGCTTTGGCTTAAGGTGTGGCCGTCTGAAAAATACAGTGTGAATAAGCCCAGCTCTTCTTCTTTATAAGTAATCGGGAACACGGCCATCTGCTCGAAGCGCGGATGCTCGATGGCAATCAGACGGCCTTTGTGTTCGCTGTTGAGATAATGCAGCGGCAGGTTTTCGATTGAGTCGGAAAAGCCGCTATCTAAATCGGCATAAGGCTCGGCTTGCGAATCTTCCGGTAAACCTAAGCTGGCAACCAAATCAGAGCGTTTGTGTTCGGCATCAAATAAATGCACGCTGCCGGCAATGGCGGCGACGGCGGGCAAGGTGCGGCCTAAAAATTCGGTGGCGGCGGTTTTCGGTTGGTGGATTTGGTGCAAATCGCGCGTGGTTTGGTAGAGCAGCGCCAAATCACGGTTTTGCCGCTCAAGGTCTTCCGTTTGGCGTGCCACTTGGCCTTCCAAGTCGGTATAAAGTGTCTTCAGGCTCGTGCTCATCTGATTGAAGCCTTTATTTACTTGGGCAAACTCGCGGATATAGTCGGTGTTGATTTCCGTGCCGAATTCACCGCGCCCGATGGCACGCACGCCCGCACTCAAGGCTTCCAATGGGCGGATAATCCACGCATAGTGCAAGCTGATCATGAAACCGGCCGCAACAAAAATCATTAGAATTAAGGCCATCTGAAAGCGGCGCAGCCATTGGGTGTTTTCTTCGTTGGCATTTTCCAAAGCCTGCACGAATAAATCCAAATTACCGGCAAAGCGGTATAAATCCTGATTGTCGGGCAATTGATTGGCTTCTAAAGACGGGCGGATTTTGTGCTGCCAATCGTCCATCAGGCTGGTTTGAATCAGGGTGGAATTCATGGCATTGCCGGAACGAGAAGGCAAGAGCGGCTTGATCACATCGCTTTCGCTGACCTTCAGCAAAGTGTGTTCAAACGCTTGAATCTGTTGACGCACATGTTCGGCAGGTTCTTTTTCGTGTACCAAATGCGTCAAGCGGTAGGTCTGCATACGCAGGCTGCCGGCATGGTTGATGGCTGTGCCGGCACCTTCCAGCCGCCATGATAAAATCAAGGTGAATACGACTGAAAACAAGGCTGAGCTGACCCACAATACGGTCAGAAATTTGAGCCGCGCCGAAAGGCTGGGGCCGTCTGAAAATTGGGCTAATCTGTTCATGATGATGGCAATTAAATGATGCCCTAAAAATAGCATTGTTTGGTCTAAATCACAATAATGCAAAGAAATGTATTTATCGGCTAGAATTTCATGCGGATTCGTGTAAAATCCAGTTATGATAAAATTCAATTTATATGAACATTTTGCAGGCTTGATGGTAAAAGCTTTTCAGACGGCCTGCAAAACCACTCTTGAAAATTTCGCATGATTACCATTTTATATTTCGGTGTTTTAAAACAAAAATTACAAACCGCCCAAGAGCAAATCGAATGGCAGGGCGGTAATGGTCGTGATTTGCTGGCCTTGTTGCACGCGCGTGGCGACGACTGGGCAGAAGCCTTGGCTGTTGGCAATATTTTCCGTTTGGTGGTGGATAAAAAAATCAGCACATGGGAAACCGATATTCCCGATGCTGCTGAAGTCGGCTTGCTGCCGCCGGTAACAGGGGGCTGATATGCAGGTTGATATCCGCATCCAAACACAGGATTTTCAGTTGCAGCAAGAATACGACTTATTGCTCATGCAAGGCCGTAATATTGGCGCGGTGGTCGGCTTTGTCGGCTTGGTGCGCGACCGTGATACCGATACGCCTTTGCAAAGCCTGTTTCTCGAGCACTTTCCCGAAGTGACTGAAAACGAAATCGCCCGTATTGTTCAGACGGCCGCCGAACGCTGGCCGCTGACCGCCTGCACCATCATTCACCGTGTGGGTGAATTGCGTGCCGATGAACAAATCGTGCTGGTGTTGGCGGCTTCCGAGCATCGCAAAGCAGCGTTTGCCGCCGCCGAATTCATCATGGATTATTTAAAAACAGAAGCGCCGTTTTGGAAAAAAGAAACCTTTTCAGACGGCATCGAACGTTGGGTAGAAGCCAAACAGAGCGACCAAGCGGCCGCGCAGCAATGGAACACACCATGAAAACGTACGCGCTTATTCTCGCAGGCGGACAAGGCAGCCGCATGGGCGGTGTGGATAAAGGCTTGGTCGAATGGAAAGGTAAGCCTTTGATTGACCATGTGATTGGGCGGATTGCGCCGCAGGTCGATCACATCGCCATCAGCGCCAACCGCAATTTGGAAGAATACGCCCGCCGCAGCCCGCATGTGTTTGCCGATGTGCGTCAATGGCATCATTTGGGCCCTCTGGCAGCTTTGTGCACGGCGGCCAATGATTTGCAGCTGGCCAAAGCCGATTGGCTCTTAATTGTGTCGTGCGATATGCCCAAGCTGCCCGAAGATTTGGTGGCGCGTTTTTTAGCGGTGGCCAAGCGCACGCCTTTATGCAATGCGTTTTATGTGGAAACGCCCGAGCGCCAGCAATATAGCATTATGTTTATCCGCCCGCAGATTTTGCAAAGCGCCGTGCCGTATCTTTATGCCGGTATGCGCACCATACGCGGCTGGCTGCAACAGCAACGCGCGCGCGCAGTGAATTTTGATTCGGATAAATGTTTCGTGAATTACAACACGCCTGAAGATTTGAAAGAAGCATGATGATTGATTTTGAAGTAGCACTTGCGGCTTTGTTGGAACAACACCCATGTCGTCTGAAAACGGTTACGCTGCCTTTAGCTCAAGCGGCCAACCGCGTTTTGGCGCAAAGTCTGCACGCCAAATATCCAAGCCCGATGTTTGACAACAGCGCGATGGATGGCTATGCAGTATGCGACAACGAAGGCAGCTTGCGCGAATTTCGTATTACCGACCGCATTCAAGCCGGTGAAACGGCAGTAAATCCGTTGGCTCAAGGCGAAGCGGTACGCATTTTTACCGGCGCACCATTGCCGTCGAACACCACTGCTGTGGTGATGCAGGAGCAAACCGAAACCGACGGCGAGCGCTTGCTGGTGAATGCCGACATTCAAGCCGGACAAAACATGCGTCTGAAAGCCGAAGAAATCGAAGTCGGCCAAGAATTATTGGTGCAAGGCACGGTATTAAACATGGCCGCTTTAGGCTTGGCCGCTTCGCAAGGCTATGCCGAATTGACTGTGTATGAACCTTTGAAAGTGCAGGTGTTTTCTACGGGGAACGAGTTGGTCGAACCCGGCCAAGCGCTTTCAGACGGCCAAATCTACGATGCCAACCGCTATCAATTGCTGGCTTGGTTGCAGCAATTGGGTTTGCAGGTGAGCGACGGCGGCATTTTGCCCGATGATTTGGCGCAAACCGAAGCCGCCTTAGCCGCAGCTGCTAAGCAATTCGATGTGGTGATTACCAGCGGCGGCGCATCTGTGGGTGAGGCGGATTATTTGAAGCAGGCGATTGAGCGCATCGGCTCGCTGACCATGCACACTTTGGCCATCAAGCCGGGTAAGCCGTTTGCATGGGGGCACATTGGCGAATGCAAAATCTTTATCTTACCGGGCAATCCTGTGGCCACGTTTGCCACATCCAATATGCTGTTGTTGCCGGTATTAAACAAACTGGCCGGCAAGCAGGCAAAACATTGGCATTTGCCGAAAGTTACGGCTAAAGCCGCCTTTCAAACCAAAAAAGCCATCAAGCGCCGCGAGTTTTTACGCGTGGTGTTAGAAAATGGCGAAGCTGGCGAGACGGTGGTGAAATTATTGCCGAACCAAGGCAGCGCGATGTTGAGCACTTGTACGGCCGCTGATGCTTTGTGTGAAGTGCCGGCAGGGCAAACGGTAAGTGAAGGCGATGGTGTCAGCGTTTATTTATTGCCGAATTGATTTTTGATAATTGAAAAAGGCCGTCTGAATTTCAGACGGCCTGTTGTGTTATTTGATGATGCTGACTTTTTGAATCACTACCGGTTTCACTGGTACATTTTGGTGGAAGCCGCGGGTAGCGGTTTGCACTTTGCTGATTTTGTTTACCACGTCCATGCCGGAAGTGACTTTGCCGAAAACCGCATAGCCATAACCTTGTGGTGTGGCGCTTTTGAAGTTGAGAAAATCATTGTTGGCGGTATTGATGAAAAATTGGCTGGTGGCCGAATTCGGATTGGCAGTGCGCGCCATGGCGATGGTGCCGACGGTGTTTTTCAGGCCGTTGTTGGCTTCGTTTGCAATCGCTTTATCGGTGGCTTTTTGCGCCATGTTTTCCGTAAAACCGCCGCCTTGAATCATGAAATTGTCAATCACGCGGTGGAAGATGGTGTTGCTGTAAAAGCCTTTTTCGGCATAGTTGACGAAATTGGCGACTGTTTTCGGTGCTTTGGCTTCATCAAGCGACAATTCGATTTTGCCCATATTGGTTTCAATCACGGCGCGGGTTTCGGCTTGGGCGGCAAAAACTGCGCTCAACATCAGCGCGCCTAAGGTCAATTTTGTTACAGTGTTCATGTGCGTTTCCTATATTATTCGCATGCATTCAGGATAAATTTTGAATGCGCTATTATCGGCTTTTTCTGTGTGAAAAATAGACAAGAAAACGTAAAAGGCCGTCTGAAACTTTACCTTTCAGACGGCCTTTTCGCTGATTAAACGTATTATTGTTTCACAGCTTCGATTTGGATATCCAATTTCACTTTTTTGGCCATGCCGCTGTCAACCAAATAATTCATGCCCCATTTGGTGCGGTCGATGGTGGTTGAGAAGTCGCCGCCGCACACTTCGGCTTTGGCCATCGGGCTGTCGTAGCAGTTGAATTTTTCGGCTTTCAGTTTCACAGGGTGGGTTTTGCCCAACAAGGTCAGGTTGCCGTCAACAGAAGTCAGCTTTTTGCCAACGTAGTTAAATTTGGTAGAAACAAAGCGCATTTCCGGGAATTTTTCGGCATTGAATAAATCCGGTGATTTCAGGTGGCCGGTAAAGCGCTCAGAACCGGTTTGCAAAGTATTCACCGGAATGGTGATGTCGATTTTGCCTTGGCGTTTGGCCTTATCGAAATCAACAGTACCGCTCAAGCCGTAGAAGCCGCCTACGTTGGTGCTGGTGTTGAAGTGGTCGATGGCAAAGCGGGCATTGGTGTGGGCTTCGTCAACTTTGTAAGTTGCGGCAGAAGCAGAAGCGGCTACGACAGCAGCCAATACGGTAAAAATCATTTTCTTCATATCGATATCCTTTGTGAGAGCGAATGGGAATGAATACATCAAATATTACGAAAATATCTTAACATAGTTAATGCAAATAAACGTTTCCTGATGGTTAATTCTCTATTTGATTAATGTTGATGATGGTAGAGAATATGAAACGGAAACATTAAAAAATGCGTGGTAGCTACCACGCATTCTTCAGACGGCCTTACAGTGCAGCCAATACGGCATCGCCCATTTCCGAGCAAGAAACCAGCTTGGTGCCTTCTTCGAAAATATCGCCGGTGCGGAAGCCTTGTTTCAACACGGTTTGCACGGCTTGTTCGATTTGTTGCGCGCGTGCTTCGTCGTTCAGGCTGTAGCGTACCAACATCGCCAACGACAAAATAGTCGCCAGCGGATTGGATTTGTTTTGGCCTGCGATGTCTGGTGCGGAACCGTGAGAAGGCTCATACAGACCTTTGTTGTTTTCATTCAGGGAAGCTGAAGGCAGCATCCCGATAGAGCCGGTGAGCATGGATGCTTCATCGCTCAAGATATCGCCGAAAATATTACCGGTGGCAATCACGTCGAATTGTTTCGGCGCGCGCACCAACTGCATGGCGGCGTTATCGACATACATATGGCTCAATTCCACATCGGGATATTCTTTGCCGATTTCTTCAAAAATTTCGCGCCACAATTCTGTGGTTTCCAATACGTTGGCTTTGCCCACAGAGCAGACTTTTTTATTGCGTTTTTGCGCTGCTTGGAAGGCAACATGGGCGATGCGGCGGATTTCGCTTTCGCTGTATTTCATGGTGTTGAAACCTTCGCGCTCGCCGTTTTCTAAGGTGCGGATGCCGCGTGGTTCGCCGAAATAAATGTCGCCGGTGAGTTCACGCACAATCAGAATATCTAAGCCGGCCACGACTTCAGGTTTCAAGGTAGAAGCATTGGCCAATTCAGGATACAAAATGGCAGGGCGTAGGTTGGCGAATAAATTCAGGTCTTTACGAATGGCCAACAAGCCGCGTTCCGGACGCAGCGGACGATCGAGATTGTCGTATTGCGGACCGCCTACCGAACCCAGCAACACCGCATCTGCTTTGCGACACAGGTTTTGCGTGAATTCTGGGTAAGGCTGGCCGTATTGGTCGTAGGCTTCACCGCCTAAAGGCGCGTATTCGTAAGCCACATCCAGACCTCGCTCGATCAGTTTGTCTAATACGCGCACGGCTTGGCCGATGATTTCAGGGCCGATGCCGTCGCCGCGAAGAATGGCGATTTGTTTGGTCATTGTTGATTTCCTTTATGAATAAAAGAGTGAAAAATGGGGAAGGGTTATCGTGTGCTGCCGTGATTTACTCGATGGTGAAATTGTCGTAAGTCATGGCATACATCAAGCCGGATTGTTCGCTTTTGAATTCTTCAAATGCTGCGCGATACCAGCGCGGATCATTGGCTTCGTAACCGGTGAAATCATATACGCGCACATCAAAAAAATCGCGTTCATACCAAGGCTCAATGCCGTAAATGGCAATGTTTTTGGCTTCGGCGCGGTTGAGCACGGTTTCAAAATCTTGCTCGGAAACATAAATAATGCTTTCGGCATCGAAGCCGTCATTTAAGTTTTCTAAGCCTTCAAACAGATATTCTCTGGTTTTCATGATTTTAATAAGAAGTAAGTTTCAGACGGCCTATTGATTAAGATTCGCGGGTTTCCAATGTGCGGATTTTAAACACGGCTTTGCGAATCGTAGGGGCATCGCCGACCAGCGGTGCATGACCGTCGTTGGGGAAAAACAGCACAAATTCACCTGGTTCGATATCCAGCCAAGTTTCGGGTGCGCAATCAAAAAATTCAATGTCTTTTTCTTCTTGATAGCCCAAACCATTTTTCAGACGGCCTCGGTCTATCCAGCCATATGTTTCCACGCCGCTGATGGGTACTTGAATGTCGATGTGTTTGATGTGGGCTTCCGGCTGGGCGGCTTCGCGTGTGCGCATGGCTTCGTTGCCGACAAATAGGCGGATATTGGGATTGTCGCAGGGGTATTGCCCGTCTGGCAGTTGACTGAAGTCCAGCGTTTGCAGCAATGCAATGGCATCGGCAAAGTCGGGGTGCAGGGCGGCATAGCGTTGGGCGTTGGCGATGGTGTCGGTAATCATGGTGTAATCAATGTTGAATGTGAATGAAGGGTTTCAGACGGCCTTTTCATTATTGCTTGGCAAGCTGCAAGATTTTAATCGCGCCGCGTGCTACTAAGCCAAACACAATCAGCCCGATAATCAGGTCGGGATAAGCCGAATGTGTCAGTAAGGTCAGGATACCGGCTGCAATCACGCCCAGATTCACAATCACATCGTTAGACGTAAAAATCATGCTGGCCTGCATATGCGCCTCGCGGCTTTTGTTTTTTTGCAGCAGGTAAAGGCAGAGGGCGTTTCCGGCTAATGCCAGCAGAGAAACGCCAATCATCAAGCTGACATCCGGCATACCTTCCCAGCCGAAAAAGCGGCGAACCACTTCGCTGAATCCCAAAATGGCTAAGACAAGTTGCAAATAGCCGGCAGCGCGTGCGGTTAGTTTCTTACGCGCGGCAGTGGTGCCAACGGCAAGCAAAGCCATGCTGTACACCAAGCTATCGGCCAGCATGTCCAAGCTGTCGGCCAATAAGCCCATCGAACCGGCCAACCAACCGCTGACAGATTCAAACACAAAAAAGAACAGGTTAATCGCCAAGACTTGCCACAATAAGGTGCGTTCTTTATGGTCTTGAGCGTTGTCGGCCAATGGGTCAGTGTTTAATTCGGTGCTTTCCAAGCGGCTGTCGAAATTCAGCGGTGCAAGTGCCTGCAAGATTTCATCAGCGCTGCCGTGGTGGTAGGTAGTCATGCGGCGGTTGGAAATGTCAAACTCAAGCGCATGAATGCCTTCGATAGCGCCCAGCTTCATCCGAATCATTTGCTCTTCTGAAGGGCAATCCATTTTCGTGATATGGAAAATACTTTTCTGCATAAGGCAAGCCCGTTTCAGACGGCCTATATGGATTGGAATAAAGGAGCTAGGTGAATTTCAGACAGCATGGTATCTACGCATTTGTCCGCAGGTCGGGTAAACACAGTTTGTATGTGTTTACCCGACTTGTTTGGATTTTTTAGTGATACAACCAAGGTTGCGCGGCTTTGCGTTTTTCTTCAAAGGCTTTGATTTCATCTGCGTGTTGCAGCGTCAAGCCGATTTCGTCTAAGCCGTTGAGTAGGCAGTGTTTGCGGTGTTCGGTGATGTCGAAAGTGAACACATCGCCGCTTGGCGTGGTCACAGTTTGTGCTTCCAAATCGATATTTAGTGAATAGCCTTCTTGTGCTTCGACTTCTTTAAACAATTGGTCGACTTGCTCTTCAGTCAAGACGATCGGCAATAAGCCGTTTTTGTAACAATTGTTGAAGAAAATGTCGGCGAACGAAGGGGCGATGACGGCGCGGAAACCGTAGTCGTCTAATGCCCATGGTGCGTGTTCGCGTGATGAGCCGCAGCCAAAATTTTTGCGGGTCAGCAAAACTTGTGCGCCTTGATAGCGGGGCTGATTGAGGGAAAAGTCGGGATTAAGCGGGCGTTTGCTGTTGTCCATGCCCGGTTCGCCGTGGTCAAGATAGCGCCATTCGTCAAAGGCATTAGGACCGAAGCCGCTGCGTTTGATGGATTTTAAGAATTGTTTTGGGATGATGGCATCAGTATCGACGTTGCTGCGGTCAAGCGGGGCAACGAGGGCGGTAATTTTGGTAAATGCTTTCATGGTCTGTACTTTTTCGTTTATTTAAGATTATAAAATGCCCCGATTCACGGGGCATTTACGCTTATTTATTAAGCTGATGATTAGTAGCTTTTTACTTCTTCTGCGGTATTGCTAACTGCGTTACCGGCAGCTTTCACATCTTTGCCCGCACCTGAAATGGTGTTGCAAGCAGACAGCAAAGTCATGGCAGTCAAAGCGATCAATGCAAATTTTTTCATATTGAATTTCCTATTGTAGAAGTTGAGCTAATGATTAGTAGCTTTTTACAGATTCAGCAGAGTTGCTGACTGCATTGCCGGCTGCTTTTACATCTTTGCCTGCACCTGAAATGGTGTTACAAGCAGACAAAAGTGTCATGGCGGTCAAAGCGATCAGGGCAAATTTTTTCATATGAAGCTCCTTATGGTTTGAAAAGTACAGCCTGGTTTGCTGTACTTCTTATAATATCCACCATCTTTCTAAATAGCAATAGTTAATGTGAATATATAAATATTTAAATATCAACGTGCTATTGTCAGATAGTTTCACAGGCAGCGCACATCCACAAATCGGCCGTTCACCGCAGCTGCAGCAGCCATGGCCGGGCTGACCAAATGGGTACGGCCGCCGTTGCCTTGTCGGCCTTCAAAGTTGCGGTTGGAGGTAGAAGCGCAGCGCTGTTGCGGCTCTAAACGGTCGGCATTCATGGCCAAACACATTGAGCAACCCGGTTCACGCCATTCAAAGCCGGCATCGATAAAGATTTTGTCCAAACCTTCTTCTTCGGCTTGTGCTTTTACCAAGCCTGAACCTGGCACAATCAACACGCGCTGAACGTTCTCAGCTTTTTTGCGGCCTTTGGCCACGGCAGCGGCTTCGCGCAAGTCTTCGATGCGGCTGTTGGTGCAAGAACCGATGAATACGATGTCCACCGGAATTTCGTTTAACGGCGTATCGGCTTCCAAGCCCATGTATTCCAAAGCGCGTTCCATGCCGCTGCGTTTGACCGGGTCGGTTTCGTTGGCCGGATTCGGCACTTTACCGTTGATGTCGAGCACCATTTCCGGTGAAGTGCCCCAAGTGACTTGAGGCTCGATGTCTTCAGCTTTGAAACGGAATACTTTGTCGAATTGGGCACCTTCATCGGAAACCAATGTGCGCCAGTATTCAACGGCTTTATCCCATGCTTCACCTTTCGGTGCGAATGGTTTGTCTTTAACGTAATCAATGGTGGTTTGGTCAACCGATACCATACCTGAGCGCGCACCGGCTTCAATAGCCATGTTGCACAAAGTCATGCGGCCTTCCATTGACAGGCTATGAATGGCTTCACCGTCGAATTCGATGGCATAGCCCGTGCCGCCGGCGGTACCGATTTGGCCAATGATATATAAGGCCACGTCTTTGGCGGTCACGCCCGGTTTCAGACGGCCTGATACGTCAATCAGCATGGATTTAGATTTTTTGGCAGTAATACACTGGGTGGCCATGGTGTGTTCGACTTCGGATGTGCCGATGCCGTGTGCCAATGCACCGAATGCGCCGTGGGTAGAAGTGTGCGAGTCGCCGCATACCACAGTCATACCAGGCAGGGTGGCGCCTTGTTCAGGTCCCATTACATGCACAATGCCTTGGCCTTTGTCCATAAACGGAAAGTAAGCCAATGCACCAAATTCTTTGATGTTTTTATCTAAGGTATCGACTTGCAACTTAGAAATCGGGTCTTGAATGCCTTTGTCCCAGTCGCCGGTCGGGGTGTTGTGGTCGGCGGTGGAAACCACACTGTCGATGCGCCACAATTTGCGGCCGGCTATTTTCAAGCCTTCAAAGGCTTGCGGGCTGGTGACTTCGTGTACCAGATGGCGGTCGATATAAAGCAGAACAGTGCCGTCTTCTTCTTCGCGGACGACGTGGCTGTTCCAAAGTTTGTCGTAGAGGGTTTGTGCGCTCATGGTGTGTTCTTTTATCAATGGGTAGTGGTGAATAGTATGTGGGGAATATTAGACTTATTAACTTAGAAAAGCAACTGATTTTGTCTAATTTTTATCTATGAAATAAAATTTCGCCAAATTTTTAGAAAATTTTAGACAATTTGTACAATTTTATTTTTGAATTTGGCTATTTTGTTACATTTATGCCTTTGTTTTTGCCTTGAGTGAAATAGGCCGTCTGAACGCATTTTGGATTCAGACGGCCTGTTGTCAAAATGATTGCTTGCGGTTAGGTGATGATGCAGTTTTGTGGTAAAATCACGCGTAATTATTGCTATAAGAAATGCTAGGAATCATGACAGACGCAACAGTCCGCAACGACCATAAGTTTGCACTCGAAACCATCCCGGTAAGCCTTGAAGATGAAATGCGCAAAAGCTACCTTGATTACGCCATGAGCGTGATTGTGGGGCGCGCGCTGCCAGATGTGCGCGATGGCTTGAAGCCGGTTCACCGCCGTGTGCTTTATGCCATGCACGAATTGAAAAACAACTGGAATGCTTCTTACAAGAAATCTGCCCGTATTGTCGGCGACGTGATCGGTAAATACCATCCACACGGTGACAGCGCAGTTTACTATACCATTGTGCGTATGGCGCAGGATTTCTCTATGCGTTATATGCTGGTTGACGGTCAGGGTAACTTTGGTTCGGTTGACGGCGATGGTGCGGCAGCCATGCGTTATACCGAAATCCGTATGGCAAAAATCGCTCATGAAATGCTGGCCGATATTGAAGAAGAAACGGTGAATTTCGGCCCAAACTACGACGGCAGCGAGCATGAACCGCTGGTGTTGCCGACCCGTTTTCCGGCTTTGCTGGTAAACGGTTCTTCAGGTATTGCCGTGGGTATGGCAACCAATATTCCGCCGCATAACCTGACCGATACGATTAACGCCTGTCTGCAATTGTTGGACGAGCCTGAAACCGACATCGATACCTTAATCGACATCATTAAAGCGCCTGATTTTCCTACCGGTGCCACCATTTACGGCATGAGCGGTGTGCGTGAAGGTTATAAAACTGGTCGTGGCCGCGTGGTGATGCGCGGTAAAACGCACATCGAGCCAATCGGTAAAAACGGTGAGCGCGAAGCGATTGTGATTGACGAGATTCCGTATCAAGTCAACAAAGCCAAATTGGTTGAGAAAATCGGCGATTTGGTGCGCGAGAAAACTTTGGAAGGCATTTCTGATCTGCGCGACGAATCGGATAAATCCGGTATGCGCGTGGTGATTGAGTTAAAACGCAACGAAAATTCAGAAGTCGTTTTAAATCAACTGTATAAATTAACCCAGCTGCAAGACAGCTTCGGCATCAATATGGTGGCTTTGGTCGATGGCCAGCCGCGTTTGCTGAATCTGAAGCAAATCTTAAGCGAGTTTATCCGCCACCGCCGTGAAGTGGTGACCCGTCGCACTTTGTTCCGCTTGAAAAAAGCGCGTCATGAAGGCCACATTGCAGAAGGTAAAGCGGTAGCTTTGTCGAATATCGACGAGATGATTCAATTAATTAAAGAATCAGCCGATGCACCGGAAGCCAAAGAAAAATTATTGGCGCGTGCATGGCGCAGCGGTTTGGTGGAAGACATGCTCAGCCGCACTGATTTGGATTTGCGCATGGCGCGTCCGGAAGGTTTGCCAGAAAACTTGGGCTTGCAAGGTCAAGGCTATTATCTGAGCGAATTGCAGGCCGATGCCATTTTACGCATGAGCTTGCGCAACCTGACCGGCTTGGATCAAGAAGAAATTGTCGCCGACTATAAAGCGATTATGGCAAAAATCATTGATTTCTTGGATATTTTGGCCACGCCTGAACGCATCACCCAAATTATCCGCGAAGAATTGGAAGATACCCGCGCCAATTTTGGTGACGAGCGTCGCAGCGAAATCAATCCATTTGGTGGTGATATTGCCGATGAAGACTTGATTCCGCAGCGTGAAATGGTAGTTACTTTGACTCATGGCGGCTACATCAAAACCCAGCCGACCACCGATTATCAGGCGCAACGTCGCGGCGGGCGCGGCAAGCAGGCGGCAGCCACCAAAGAAGAAGATTTCATCGAGTCTTTATTTGTGGCCAATACGCACGACTATTTGATGTGTTTCACCAATTTCGGCAAATGCCACTGGATTAAAGTGTACAAACTGCCGGAAGGCGGACGCAACAGCCGCGGCCGCCCGATTAACAACGTGATTCAGTTGGAAGAAGGCGAAAAAGTCAGCGCGATTTTGGCCGTGCGCGAATTCCCTGAAGACCAATATGTATTCTTCGCCACCGCACAAGGCATGGTGAAAAAAGTACAATTGTCGGCGTTTAAAAACGTGCGCAGTCAAGGTATTAAAGCCATTGCCTTGAAAGAGGGCGATTACTTAGTCGGCGCAGCGCAAACCAGCGGTGCGGACGACATCATGCTGTTCTCCAATTTGGGTAAAGCCATCCGCTTTAATGAATATTGGGAACGCAGCGGCGGCGATGAAAGTGAAGATGCGGACATCGATAATGAAAATGACGTTTCAGACGGCCTCGATGATGAAGCAGTAGAGGCTGACAACGAAAACGCCCTGCCTAGCGGCAAACACGGCGTGCGACCTTCCGGTCGTGGCAGTGGCGGTTTGCGCGGTATGCGTTTACCGGCCGACGGTAAGATTGTCAGCCTGATTACTTTCTCACCTGAATGCGAACAAAGCGCGCTGCAAGTGTTGACGGCCACCGCCAACGGCTACGGTAAACGCACGCCGATTGCTGATTACAGCCGTAAAAATAAAGGCGGCCAAGGCAATATCGCCATCAACACCGGCGAGCGTAACGGCGATTTGGTGGCGGCCACTTTGGTGGAGGAATGCGACGATTTGATGCTGATTACCAGCGGCGGCGTGTTGATTCGTACTAAAGTCGAGCAAATCCGTGAAACCGGTCGCGCCGCAGCAGGTGTGCGCCTGATTAATTTGGACGAAGGCGAAACCTTGGTAAGCTTGGAGCGTGTGGCGGAAGAGCCGGAAGTAGAAGCGGCTGAAGAAGGCGAGGAGCTGCATAACGTTGCTGCGCCAATCGAAGGTGAAAACGATTCAAGCGAAGTATGATAAAAGACATTAGGTAATGTTTTTTTTCGAGGCCGTCTGAAAAGGTTTGTATCTTTTCAGACGGCCTTTTAATGAATATCATTGAAATAAGAAGGACACAATTTTGAAGCAAGGTTGGGTGTATGTATTGACCAATCAGGGCATGCCCGGTTTGATTAAAATCGGCTTTACCAAAAACCTGCCACAAGAGCGGGCGCGGGCGCTGTATAGTACGGGCGTGGCTTATCCGTTTGAGGTGGCGTATCAGGTGCGCTGCCATCAGTATCCGCAAGTTGAGCGCGAGGTACATGCGCGACTAAGTGACAAGCGGGTCAATGGCGGCCGTGAGTTTTTTGCCTGCTCGGTTGAAGAAGCAGCGCAAGTTATCCGACAATGCGCCGGTAAAAACCTGATTTCAGCGCAAGATTTGCGCACGGGTGAAGTGTGGCAAAATAAACCGGTAAATAAGCCGTCTGAAAAAATAAATGTTCAGACGGCTTCACATCATTGGCGGATTCGTCATTATTTGATTGGTGGCGGCTTGGTTTTGGCTATTGTTTGGCTTGCTTGGTTGGGCTTTCGTGGCGCAGACGAAACGGTCGAATTAAGTGAAGCGAAACAAGTCATAGGTTATGTGCCCGGCAAAATCGGCAAAGAAGACATCAATATCCGTGCTTGCTCATCAACCGAATGCAGCGTAATTTCTGTTTTGCCGGCCAATCAAAAAATCCAAATCAAGCCAAACACGCGCACGGCGAAAAACTGGGTATATGCTGAGTTTCAAGGCGATGTGTGTTATCCAGAGCATTATGAGCGTGGACAAGGCTGCCGATCATGGGCGCAGAATAATATTGTCGAAGGTTGGGTCTATGCTGATAATTTGGCCGGACAAAATACCAAACCGGCTAAGCGTTCGGATTCTTTGTTTGATTCGTTATTTTGATGATGCAGGTCTGAGGCCGTCTGAAAATATGCGTTCAGATGGCCTTACAATATTGTTGATAGCGCTCGGCCAAGCCATAAAGAATCACCGCGGTTAAGCCCCAAATATCGTAATGTTGGAAAGGCAACGTCGGCATGGCGATGGTTTTGCCTTGGTGTTGCAGCGGCCGCATTTCGTAATGCTGCAAATTCATCACAAAATCAAACGGCACATAAAACACTTCTGCTACTTCGTCCGGATTGGTTTCAATGTGAGGATTCTCATTAGAAAGCGCGGGAATGGGATGTACTTCATAACCCGATGGCGTGTAGTGCGGCGGCAGAGAGGGGAAGGTTTGCCAAGTTTGCGGCAGAATGCCGACTTCTTCGTGTGTTTCGCGTAAGGCAGTTTGGGTTAAGTTGAGGTCTTGAGGCTCGTAGCGACCACCGGCTAGAGCGATTTGGCCGGTGTGGTGACGCAGTGAGCCGGAGCGGCAGGTAAACAATATCTGCCATTGTTCATCTTTTTTGACCACGGCCAATAAAACCGCCGCCACTTTGCATTCGGCCGGATTGAGAAAACGGTTGCGCAAATTTTGGGTGGAGCTGTCAAACTCGTGCGCGCGCAGCAGGAAATCGGAAAGCGGTCGGGTCATTGGAGGTATCCGTAACGTGTTTACATGATTATATTATAGTCGCTTAAAATAGAAATAAGACAAGGTGGCAGCGATTGCTGTGTACGCTGGTAAATAAGGGCGTCGGCAACACGGTATTATTTTTATTTTAAAAGACTATACATTAGGTTTACGGTTGCTTAAATCTACAAATCAGACGGCTTGTGATAAAGTTATGCCTAAACTCAAGGCCGTCTGAACACAGTCGGCGATGTAAAGGAATGATTATGTTTTTTGCCCCTTCCCGTGTCCGCGCTGTGGCTGCAGCGGTGATGATGTTGTTTGCTGTTGAAAGTTATGCGGCCAACGAAATCAAAGTCCAGCCCAAAGCGGCCAAAGAAGTAAAAGAGCTGATTCAGAAAAAAAGCCGCTATACGCCCGAAGAGCGTGAATTAGAGCGCCAGCGTCGTGTAGGCGTGATTGATCGTGCCAATACCGTATTTACCTTATTGGGCGGTGAAATGGCATTGCAAAAAGGTGATGCCGGCACGGCATTGGCGACCTATATGGTGTCGCTCAACCGTACAAAATCTCCGGAAGTGGCCGAGCGTGCCTTAGAAATGGCGGTGTCACTCAATGCGTTTGAACAAGCCGAGATGATTTATCAGAAGTGGCGTGAAATTGAGCCGGTACCGAGTGCGGCACAAAAACGCATGGCTTGGGTACGCGATTTGCTGATGGGCAATGCCGACCAAAAACTAAGTGGCTTGGATGATGTGTTGCACAATGCCACTGAAGAGCAAACGCAGCGTATCTTCTTGCTGCTGGCGCAAGCAGCAGTGCAGCAGCAAGGCTTGGCGGAAAAAGCAGGCAGAGAAGTGCATAAAGCGGCGAAAAAATATCCCAATATGCCGGAAGCGGCGATTGCCGATGTAATTTTCAGCGCGCAAGAAGGTGACGAACGCCATGCGATAGAAGCCATGCAGCGCTTGGCTATGTTGGATGCGGAAATTTTGCCACCGACCTTATTAACCATGCGTTTGGTGGCGCAACGCCAGCCGCAAATGCTCAACCGCTTTTTTGAAGAAACCAATACCGCTTATTTGTCACCGGTGTGGCAGGAGTTGGAAATCAGCAGCCTGATTGCCTCGAGACAGTTGGACAAAGCCTATGTGCGTCTGCAACAATTATTGGCAGCCAATCCGAATGCCGATTTGTATGTTCAGGCGGCCTTATTGTCGGCGAGCCGTAAAGAAGATATTTCGGTCACCGAAAATTATTTGGAAAAAGCCTACAATACCGGCACACGCGAGCAGCAAGGCCACGCAGCGATTATCGGTGCCATGCGTTATGCGGATATGAAAAATTATGCCGATGCCAAAAGATGGGTGAATAAAATCAGCGCGCCGGAATATGCGTTTGATAAAGCGGTGTTGAAAGCTTCGATTGCGGCAGAAGAAGGCAATATGGCCGCAGCCTTAACCGAAGCCCGCCGTGCAGAAAAGCTGCCTGAGCAACAAGGCAGGTTCTTTGGTGCGGCAGAATTGCAGCGTGTTTACCTGTTTGCTTTGGCGCAAAGCGATAAACCGCAAACCGCATTGGCAGAATTGAATCAGATGATGGCTAAAGCCGCCAAACAGCCTGAAGTTGCTGATCGTTTGCCGGATATTCTGTATCAACGTGCGATGGTTTACGAAAAATTAGGCCAGCATGAAAAAGCCATTGCCGATTTGCGCCGCTATAACGATTTGAATCCCAATAGTGCCAGCGGCATGAATGCTTTGGGCTATACTTTATTGATTATGCCTAATAGCAAGCCATATTTTGATGAAGCGTTTCAGTTGATTCAGACGGCCTACCATTTGGAGCCGGAGTCTGCTGCAATTAACGACAGCTTGGGTTGGGCTTATTACCTGAAAGGCGATGCGCAAGCAGCCTTGCCGTATTTGGAATATGCTTATCGTGAGTATCCCGATGCGGAAGTGGCGGCACACTTGGGTGAAGTGTTGTGGCAACTGGGTCAACAAGAGCAAGCCAAACAAATTTGGCGAGATGGTTTGCAAAAAGAGGGTGACAAAGCCTTGTTAAAAGCGACCATGAAACGCTTTGGCGTAGCAGTGCCAAATGCGCAGCCTGCGCGCAAAGCAAAACCTAAAGCAAAATAATACGAGGCCGTCTGAAAATATCGTCGTTTTTAGACGGCCTGACTGAAGTAATTCGGAGTGATGATGACGTTTAAATTATATGTGTCTACTTTGGCAGCCTTGGTATTGGCAGCGTGTGCCCAACCCAATATGCCGCAGCAAAACAGTTGGCCGCAAGCGGATAACACAAGCAACTTTACCGCAGAAGGCCGCTTGGTAGTAAAAATGGACGGTAAAGGTTCGTATGCCAATTTTGATTGGGCGTATCAAAACCAAGTGCAAACCATCAACGTGAATACCCCATTGGGCAATACGGTCGGCCAATTGTGCCAAGATAAGCAGGGCGTATTGGCGGTGGACAATAAAGGGCAGGTTTATCACGCCCAAACCGCAGAACAATTAAGCCAGCAGTTATTGGGCTTTGAATTGCCGGTGCAATATCTGCATATTTGGGCAAATGGTAAACGCGTGGCCGATGCGCCGTATCAATTGCTTTCAGACGGCCGTTTACAGCAATTCGACTGGACCATCAGCCGAACGCTCAATCAGGCAGGCCAAGCACGTGTATTGTTATTGGAAAGCGCGAAATTGAGCGTGCGGCTGGTGTTTGATGAAATGGATACCCAGCCGGAACCGACTGCGCAACAACAATGCGCCACCCGTGGCTAAGGAGGCCGTATGAACATTCCGCAGCATGCGCAAGCTTTTTTAGCGCCGGCTAAGTTAAACTTGGATTTGCGCATTACCGGCCGCAGAGCAGACGGTTATCACGAATTGGAAAGCATTTTTTGCCTGATTGACTTGTATGACACTGTTTATCTGGCTTTGCGCGACGATGGCCAGATTGTGCTGCACACGCCTGTCGAAGGAGTGACGCAGGAGCAGGATTTAGCCTATCGTGCAGCTGCTGCATTAAAAACGCATACCCAATCTGCCGGTGGGGTGGATATTTGGTTGGACAAAAAGATTCCAATGGGTGGCGGATTAGGTGGAGGCAGCTCCGATGCGGCAATGGTTTTGATGGCGTTAAACCGATTATGGCAATGCGGCTTGAGCGAGCAAGAATTGATTGATTTGGGCGTTACGCTGGGGGCAGATGTGCCGTTTTTTATCTTTGGGCGCAGCGCATTTGCGCGTGGTGTCGGAGAGAAATTAATCGAAATAGATGTGCCAAAACAATGGTATGTTATTGTGAAGCCTGATGTGCATGTGGCAACCGGAAAAATTTTTTCCCATCCACACTTGACACGCGATTCCAAACCAAGCATAATGCCTGCTTTCCAAGCATTACAGCCATTTCGCAATGATATGCAGGCGGTGGTGTTTCAGGAGTATCCTGAAGTTTGGGAAGCTTATCTTGAGATGTCGAAGCATGGTGACGCATTAATGACCGGTTCCGGTGCGTGTATTTTTATTCCATGTCAGCTTCAAGAAGAAGCAGAAAATATATACCAACAAGTTTCTAAAATATATGAAGCATATTGTGTTGAAGGTTTAGCTGTTCATCCTTTGTTTCATGTATAAGTGAACCAGTTGGGGAGTCGTCAAGCGGTTAAGACACTGGATTTTGATTCCAGCATGCGAAGGTTCGAATCCTTCCTCCCCAGCCATCCACACTTTGTTGGGGAGTCGTCAAGCGGTTAAGACACTGGATTTTGATTCCAGCATGCGAAGGTTCGAATCCTTCCTCCCCAGCCAACACCCTTTATTGGGGAGTCGTCAAGCGGTTAAGACACTGGATTTTGATTCCAGCATGCGAAGGTTCGAATCCTTCCTCCCCAGCCAAATAAAAGCGTGTAAGTTTTCTTACACGCTTTTTTATCAGGCTGCGCCGTAAAACTTCGCCGTTCACGGCGGAGATATAAGGCGCGGACTGCGTAGCAGTCCTAAAACCGTTGATATTCAGTTAATCAGGCGTTTTCTGCTGTTCAATATACTGCCGAATAATCGTAATCGGCGCACCACCACAGCTACCTGCAAAATAAGACGGCGACCACAACGCACCGCCCCATAATTTTTGTTTGATGCTTGGATAATTTTTCTGTCTAATCATGCGGCTAGATACACCTTTCAAGCTGTTCACCAGTTTTGAAATAGACACTTTGGGCGGATAGTTCACAAGTAAATGAACATGGTCATCTTCGCCGTCAAATTCCACCAGTTGCGCTTCAAAATCGGTGCAGACGCTCTCAAAAATACCGCGCATATCGTCCAAAATTTCTTTTGTGAACACTTTTCGGCGATATTTTGCGACAAATACCAAATGTACATGAAGATTAAAAACAACGTGCCGACCACGTCTTAAATCAGTTTCTTTTTCCATAGACCAAGTGTAAAATTGCTAAAAATTCCATTATCCATGAAATCATGTTAATACTCAAAACATTCAAATTTGAACTGATGCCAAACGGCGAGCAAATCCGCAAAATGAAACAATTTTGCGGTTGTTCGCGTTTCGTATTCAATCGTGCTTTGGCGTATCAAAACGAACAATATCAACAAGATAATTCGTTCAAATTTAGCTACACCAAAATCGCAAATTTGCTGCCTGAATGGAAACGAGAATTAGACTGGCTAAAAGACTGCCACAGCCAAGTTTTGCAGCAAAGTTTGAAAGACTTGGAAAGCGCATTCAAAAACTTCTTTGCCAAACGCGCAGATTTCCCCAAATTCAAACGCAAAGGCGAAAAAGACAGTTTCCGCTTTCCGCAAGGCTGTAAATTGGAGCAGCAAAATAATCGTATCTATTTGCCCAAAATCGGTTGGGTGCGCTATCGCAACAGCCGACACGTTTCAGGCAGCCTGAAAAACGTAACCGTATCGCAAAAATGCGGTAAATGGTTTGTATCTATGCAAACCGAAACCGAGCAGGAAATCGCGCAGCCAAACGGTGGCGAAACTGGGATTGATATGGGTGTTGCCAAATTTGCAACATTGTCCAATGGTCAGTTTTTTGAGCCAATCAACGCATTCAAAACGTTGAAAGGCAAACTAGCAAAACTGCAAAAACAGTTCAAACACAAAACCAAATTCAGCAAAAACTGGCAGAAACTGAAAGCAAAAATCAGCCGTTTGCACCACAAAATCAGCAATATCCGTAAAAACTACCTGCACCAAATCAGCAGCGCAATCAGCCAAAACCACGCGATTGTGTATGTGGAAGATTTGCAGGTGGCGAATATGTCCAAATCCGCTAAAGGCAACGCCGTGCAGCATGGAAAAAACGTTGCTGCCAAATCAAGCTTAAACCGTGCGATTTTAGACCAGTCTTGGTTTGAGTTTCGCCGTCAGTTGGACTATAAGCTGTTGTGGCGCGGTGGGCATTTGGTGGCTGTTCCGCCACAAAATACCAGTCGTTGTTGCCCAGCTTGCGGACATACTGCCAAAGATAACCGTCAAACACAGGCAAACTTTGAATGTGTGCAATGTGGCTATCAAAACAATGCGGATATTGTGGGTGCAATCAATGTGTTAAAGCGCGGTCAAGAGATTTTGGCAGCGCAAAAGTAAAATGAAGTTTCAGGGCAGGACGTGCCCGTAGCGTCTGTGAAGTGAACCGTGCAGTAAGGCGGTCAGCAGCAGAAACCCACCGAAGCGATTTGTGAATGGCTCAATGCCGTTCACAAATCGCCGTAGGAATTCCCTCCCTTCAGGGAGGGAAGGACGTCAAGTTGTAAATTGACGAATTTATCTGCTGAATCCTTGGGTTTGTGTCTTATTTTGCGTATAATGTCGGGCTTAACGTCAATGTACACAAGCAGAGGAAAGCAAGATGTTTTCTGAGCAATGTTTGAATCAAAAATCAGGTGAAAATGATATGGCCGCATATGATAGTTTGATGGTATTTACCGGTAATGCCAATCCCGATTTAGCCCAACGTGTTGTGAAACACTTGGATATTTCATTGGGCGAAGCCAATGTAAGCAAATTCTCCGATGGTGAAGTCGCCATTGAATTATTGGAAAATGTACGCGGCCGCGATGTATTCATTCTGCAGCCGACTTGTGCGCCAACCAATGACAACCTGATGGAAATTCTGACCATGGCAGATGCCTTGAAGCGCGCCTCTGCCGGCCGTATTACTGCCGCGATTCCTTATTTCGGCTATGCCCGCCAAGACCGCCGCCCGCGTTCGGTTCGTGTGCCGATTTCGGCCAAATTGGTTGCCAATATGTTGTATTCAGCCGGTATCGACCGCGTGTTGACCGTTGATTTGCATGCCGACCAAATCCAAGGCTTCTTTGATATTCCAGTGGACAATATTTATGCCACGCCGGTTTTGCTCAATGACATTGCCCAGCAACGCATCGAAAACCTGACCGTCGTCAGCCCTGATATCGGTGGTGTGGTGCGTGCGCGTGCAGTAGCTAAAGCGCTGAATGTGGACTTGGCGATTATCGACAAACGTCGTCCTAAAGCCAACGTTGCCGAAGTAATGAACATCATCGGTGATGTTCAAGGCCGTACTTGTTTGATTATTGACGATATGATTGATACCGCCAATACCTTATGCAAAGCCGCTTCTGCACTGAAAGAGCGTGGTGCTGAACGTGTTTTGGCTTATGCAACGCATCCTGTATTCTCCGGCGCTGCCGTAGAGCGCATTTCATCATCTGACATTGATCAGGTAGTGGTAACTGATACCATTCCTTTGTCGGAAGCGGCAAAAAATTGCGACCGCATCCGTCAAGTAACTATTGCTGGTTTGTTGGCTGAAACGGTTCGCCGTATCAGCAATGAAGAATCTGTGTCCTATCTTTTCAATGAAGAAGTGACCACAACCTTTGGTGGTATTTTGCTGCCATAACACTCAGTCGTCTTAAGCTGGTCGCGGCCGATGACGATATTTTTAATCTAATTGGAGTATTTTTATTATGTCATACGAAATTCAAGCTACTGTTCGCGAAGATCAAGGCACTGGTGCGAGCCGCCGCCTGCGTCGCGAAGGTCAAATCCCTGCCATCTTGTACGGTGAAGGCCAAGATGCCGTGGCAATCGCAGTAGACCACAAAACCATGTACTACGCATTGGAAAAAGAATCTTTCCACACTGCGTTGATCAAATTGATTTTGGAAGGTAAAACTCAAGACGTTATCGTGCGCGATTTCCAGATGCACCCATTCCGTCAACAAGTTCAACACATCGATTTCCAAGCTGTTAAAGCCGATCAAAAAGTCCGCATCCGTGTACCATTGCACGTGGTTAATGCTGAAAACTCACATGCTGTTAAATTGCAAGGTGGCCGCGTTTCTTTGCTGAACACTTCAGTAGAAGTGTACGCTTTGCCTGCTAACATTCCTGCGTTCTTGGATTTGGATTGTTCTGCTGTTGTTGCCGGCGACATCTTGCACTTGTCAGACATCAAATTCCCGGAAGGCGTGGAAAGCGTTTCTCTGAAACGTGATGAAAACTTGGCTGTTGCTACTGTAACTGGTAAAAAACGCTAAGAAAATGTAATAAAAAAGCCCGCACTTGCGGGCTTTTTTATTGTTTACAGAATTGGAGCAGCCTGTTATATCCGCGCAGGCGTTCGTACTGTTACGGCGTACCGTCTTAAACGTACCTATAATTTAAAACGTAGGTACGGTTAGCTTTTTCAAAGCAAAGCCAACCGTACGAATGTCTGAGGCCGTCTGAAATTGTTTCAGACGGCCTCTCCAATGGTTTATTTCTTTTTGTTTGAAATGGGTTCACACTTACCATCGGTAGAAAATGCTGTTGCTGAAGCAGCATCGGAACATCGGTATGCGTTGCCTAAGCTGTCTATCCACATCGCTAAGGTGTAGCCTGTTTCAGATTTAGGCACGGCTGAAATACGGTAGCGGCGACCGGAATCTTTGTTTGCCAATTGTGCCTTGAATGTATATCGGTCGGTAACGGCTTTATCCATACCTTTGACATAATTGTCTTCAAATTTTGCCAATTTATCAGCAATATCCAATGATGGATTTTTAACCAATTCAGTTTTGATTTGGTTGTTAACGTTCACTAACTCAGTATGCGCTTGTGCCAAATAGCCACGTTCAATATAACGATTATAAGAAGGCAGGGCGATGGTTGCTAAAATACCAATAATGGCAACCGTGATCATCAATTCAACTAAAGTAAAGCCTTGATTATTTTTCATATTATTCATTCGCTACGTAAGACTGAAGCATAACGACAGTATTATTGTTTTTACCCCATGCTTTGGCAGTAACACGATAAATCATGCTGCCTTGGGAAGTATCGGTACTGATGTATTCGATAATGTATCTTGGGGGTTTTATTTTAACTCCATCTATTTGTTTAATATTGGTCTGTTGTCCATTCTTATCAATACATAATTCTTTATCACAGCTACGTTGCCATGCATTGTCGGTAGCAGATCCTTCAAGTTTTATAAGGCTATCTGTTGAAGGGGTTTTTATATTTTGAGCTAAACAAAGCCCCTGCTTGCAATCTGCTGTAAAGGTTGTGACCTTGTTGTCAAAATCTATAATTTTATTTTCACCTTCACGTAAAGCAGCTTCAGCTAAGCTCATTGCTAATTTACGGTCTGCCTCATTAGTGCTGATACGTTGTTCAGTGTTATAAGATTGCACTGCTGTTACTACTAAAAGCGCAATTACAATCATAATCATCAATACAATGAATAAAGCATAACCTTGCTGAGAAGATTTTTCATGAAAAGAATTTATCAGATTGGTCGGTCGGCGCATGTATTGCCTCCTCTTATTGCGGCGTCAATATTATAAATTTGAACATTATTCTCATTAGAGGCTTCTATATTTTGCCCCCCTTTACCTTTCAATGTAATACGAATTAAAGCCGGAGTAGTAGCCTCATTTTCTGCAGGGTTTGTGCGTAGAGGATCCTTTGGGTTAATTGTAGTGAAATTTTCTTCTTTCGGTGTAGAGGTAGAATCAACTAAAATATTTTCTGGGCAAGAATCTACATAGGTGTATTCTCTTTCCATGGATGTAACATGTAGAAACTAGTAGCGTTGTTTACAGCATTTCCAGGAGAATACTGAAACATGAACATGCACAAAAACACCCGTCTCACCCCGCACCACCGCCAAGCCATTTGGCTGGCCTACACGCAGGAAAAGGAAAGCGTCACCTCCCTGGCACGCCGCTACCAAGTCAGCCGCGTCACCATTTACCGCGCACTTAAAGCCGCAAGAGGCAGATTGCTCAAACCCCAAACCAGTACCAACAACCGTTTCAAACAGGCAAAGTACGGAATGAAACGCCTGGCCAAGGTAGAACGCGGCATTCAGGAAAAACTCAAAAGGCAGGCCAAACGCTACAATAAATCCTATCCCGGAGAGCTGGTACATCTCGATACCAAACGGCTGCCGCTGCTCAAAGGGCAGAAAGCCACCGATAAGCGGGATTACCTGTTTGTCGCCATTGACGATTTCTCAAGGGAGCTATACGCCGCCATTTTGCCGGACAAAACCGCAGACAGTGCTGCCAAGTTTCTGACCGAACACCTGATTGATCCTTGCCCATACCTGATTGAGTGCGTTTACTCCGACAACGGTACGGAATATAAAGGCTCAGCCAACCATGCTTTCGGTGTAGCCTGTTATGAGAACGGGATTGGTCAAAAGTTTACCCGGGTTGCCCGTCCGCAGACCAACGGTAAGGCGGAACGGGTTATCCGCACCCTGATGGAGATGTGGCATGAGAAACAGTTGTTTGACAGTCCGGAACACCGGCGAAAGGAGTTGTGCCGCTTTGTTAATTTCTATAACACTGTGAAGCCGCACCGCAGTTTGAACGGCGATACGCCGTTTGAGGTCTTGCAGGCTTATTTTTCTCAACCTGTGGTGTAAACAACGCGATGATTTCCTACATGTAACATCTTTGATTAGAAGTTGAGGTGCTTCCCAGTTTCCTGAGTCATTTAATTGGAAACGGTACAAGCCCTCTTGCTCACCAAATTTTCCAACTGCATAGGCTACAACCATATGCCTAAGGATAGAAATGGATCCTTTATTATCCTCACCTATTTCTTTAGAAAATGTATCGCTGGCATCATTCAAATTATTGTTAATAGGTTTATAAAGTCTATTGCAACTACTGAAAACAGCAACGTTTTTATTAGGAGCGGTGTCATCAATACCATACTGAAAAATGAGTATGGTGCTATCGGCGTTTGGGCTAAACCCTGGAGAATTAATTGTAGTAACTTCGACGATAGGAATCATTCCTTTATCTGTTGCGTTGCTTGCCAAATTAAATGGAGCTTTGCTTTCATCTTTTATAATAGCTGATGGAGGATAGTTAACCATATTAAAACAGCCAAAACTTCCTGCCATACGTGCATCGCGGACTAATAAAGTTGAAGCATGGCGTAAATCTTGTTGCACGCTTAATCGAGAAGTTGCTGCATTATTGAGGTTGCGGGCGGTAAAGTAGGTTGAAGTAACGGCCATTAAAACAATCATGCTTAATGCGCTGGCCACCAAAAATTCAATCAGGCTGAAGCCTTGCATTTTAGGTGGGTGATTAAAAGTAGGGCGTTTATTTTTCATTGTTATTCCGTAACGCGTGATTGATGGGTGTAAACTATATAATTTCCTGATGTAATTAAGCTTTTATTTTTTTTGTTTTCTTCATTATCCTCTTCTTCTTCTGCATCGGCTAGCCATAAAACTTTAATAACGGTATCTCCGCTGCCACTACACTCCCACTTAGGAGTTGGGGAAGCGTATGTTGGCGCTTTACCAGAGTCATCACGGCAAATCACAAAGAAAACTTGTTTGTCAGGAAAAGCAGATAATAATGCTTGACGAAATTCTTCAATTTGAGATATTGCAAAATTATCTTTACTTTCTATACCAGAGGACTTTTTCTTATCAGTAGTTAGATAATGGTCATAAGATTTTTTAACTACTCGCTCTACTTCATTGCCTGAAATATCTGTCTTGGATTCAACTGATAAAACCGGATTAATTAACATGCCTTCAATCATATTTTGCGTGATTTGAGAAACGATAGTTTGCGTTTCCCCTTCACGAACGCTGGAAACGGCGCGCAACTGTACAGAAAGTAAGGCAAGAATGCCGATGGCCAAAACAAACATGGAAATCAAGACTTCAATCAAAGTCATACCTTGTTGATTGGCTTTCAGACGGCCTTGCTGCTGAGCAGAAAAGAGTAATGTCGTTGTTTTCATCATTGTTATTTTTCGGAATATTGGCAAATATCACGCGAGTCGGATTTGGCGCAGATTTCTACACGGCCGCTGCCGTCGATAAACAATACGGTAGAGCGGGCTTTTTTATCATTATCGCTGCTTGCACGGGCATCAGTTAAGATAATTTGAGTGTAACCGCTAGGTGTCGGGAAATTGTCTGTCGCAGTAGGAGATTTATTCCAACGTACAAAATTACCGTTAGGTAGGAAAGTCCAGCGGACGTTGCTATCGGTGGTTTTGCTGCCGCTAAAGGGGTAAGCATAATAGCTATGGGTTATGCGATCATTATCTTTACTGTTTAAGATGATAGCGCGTAATTGAATATCGGTAGAAGTGCGTTGATATTGTTTGTTTTTATCGGTATCGGCAAAAGCCATCAAACCTTGGTTACCGAAACTGGCATTACAACTACCATTAGATTTGCCATCTTTTTTAATTTGAACCGGACAAACATAAACTGGAATATTTAGACGAACGGCTTCGCTGCGGGCGAAGCGCAGAAGATTGGCGATTTGTTCCGCATTGCTGGCCACGCGGCGCGATGCGATCCATTGGCTCATGTTGGGAAGGGCGATGACGGCCATGATTGCAATGATGGCAATCACGACCAACAGTTCGATAAGGGTAAAACCTTTTTGTTTGGCGTGCATGAGTATCGGTAAGTTTGGCGGAAGTTTATCGGTAATGTATGGTAATGCTTGGTTTTATATTTGTTTATATGCGTGTTACGCGTATTTCATTCTAAACGATATTGCCAAGTATTGCCTAATAAAATATGAAAAACGCTTAGTTTGGCGGCGGAATCTGTCTCAATCTTCCATCAATGCAGACTCGGGAACGTAGGCGGCATTGTCAAACTTGGTAAATTGCCCCATCCAAGTGAGGTGGACTTTGCCTGTTGGACCGTTACGGTGTTTGCCGATGATGCATTCTGCCAAGCCTTTAAGCGGCGATTCAGGATTGTAGTATTCATCGCGATACATAAACATAATTAGGTCGGCATCCTGTTCAATGGCACCGGATTCGCGCAAGTCGGACATCATCGGGCGTTTGTCGGTGCGCTGCTCAACGGTACGGCTAAGCTGTGACAGGGCGATCACCGGCACTTGCAATTCTTTGGCCAAGGCTTTGAGTGAGCGGGAAATTTCACCCAATTCAGACGCACGGTTGTCGGAACGGCCGGAGCCGGACATCAATTGCAGGTAGTCAATCACAATCAAGCCCAGTTTGCCGTTAAACTGGCGTGCCAAGCGGCGGGCGCGGGCGCGCAACTCGAGCGCGGTCAAACCCGGTGTTTCGTCGATATACATCGGCGCGTTGGTGAGTTTAATCACGGCTTCGTTGAAATTGAGCCAGTGTTGGTCTTGCAGGTTGCCGGTTTTCAAAACCTGCTGATCGACGCGGCCGACGGAGCTTAACACACGCATCACCAATTGCGCCGCGCCCATTTCCATCGAAAACACGGCAACAGGTAATTGTGCTTCAACGGCAACGTGCTCGGCAATGTTGATAGAAAAAGCGGTTTTACCCATAGACGGGCGGCCGGCGACGATAATCAAATCGCCCGGTTGCAGGCCGGAGGTTTTTTTGTCCAAATCGATAAAGCCGGTGGATACGCCGGTGACTTCTTCGGGGTTTTCACGCGAATAGAGCATGTCGATTTTGGCGACGACTTCATCCAATACATCGGGCATGCTTAAAAAGCCTTGTTTGGATTTAGCGGTACTCTCAGCAATTTGGAACACTTTGTTTTCGGCTTCGTCGAGCAACTGCCCGGCATCACGCCCCTGAGGATTGTAGGCGCTGCGGGCGATTTCGGTGCCGACTTCAGCCAATTGGCGCATGATGGAGCGCTCGCGCACGATTTCGGCGTAGCGGCGGATATTGGCGGCAGAAGGGGTGTTTTGCGCGAGGGTAATCAGGTAATTGAAACCGCCTGCTGATTCGAGCTCGTCATTGCGCTCTAAGGCTTCCTGCACGGTAATGACGTCGGCTGGACGGCTTTCGTTGATCAGCATGGCGATGGCACGGAAAATCAGGCGGTGCTCGTGGCGGTAGAAGTCTTCACCGGTAACGACATCTGCGATTCTGTCCCATGCTGCATTTTCCAAAAGCAGACCGCCCAAAACCGATTGCTCGGCTTCCATCGAATGCGGCGGCAAGGCCAAAGCCGTGACTTCACGGTCTTCAGACGGCATGTCAAGATAATCGTTCATGGCGTTTCATCCCCAAAAAATGCTTTGAATAAGAGACTGCTATTATATCGTAGTATAAGTTTAATTGGTTTTTTAAAGCCGAGACGGGTAGAATAAGGGACGTTACCTTTTCAAGGGTAATGCACACGACCAAAAGATAATTCATATATCAATAAATAGGAGTATCAACATGGAACACAAACTGCCTGAATTGCCATACGCTTTGGACGCTCTGGAGCCACATCTGTCTAAAGAAACGCTGGAATACCACTACGGCAAACACCATCAAACCTACATCACCAATCTGAACAACCAAATCAAAGGCACTGAATTTGAAGAAATGTCTTTGGAAGAAATCGTGAAAAAATCTTCAGGCGGCGTGTTTAACAACGCAGCCCAAACTTGGAACCACACTTTCTACTGGTTGGGCTTCACGCCTAAAGGCCAACAAAAACCTGCCGGCGAATTGGCTGCGGCTATTGATGCCAAATGGGGCAGCTTTGAAGCATTCCAAGAAGCATTCAACGCTTGTGCGGCCGGTACGTTTGGTTCAGGCTGGACTTGGTTGGTGAAAACCCCAGCCGGTGAATTGGATTTGGTATCGACTTCTAATGCAGCGACTCCGTTGACCACTGAAAACACCCCATTGCTGACTTGCGACGTGTGGGAACATGCTTACTACATCGACTACCGCAACAGCCGTCCTAACTACCTGAAAGGTTTCTGGGAAATCGTGAATTGGGATGAAGTGGCGAAACGCTTTGCTGCTTAATGCTGATTGATAGATGATAAATCAAGGCCGTCTGAAACTTTCAGACGGCCTATCTTATTACTGCAAATCAATATTCCTGCTCAACCGTATAGCTTGGCTGCTGGATAGTATAAGGTGCAGGTGTTTCATGTGCATTGCCGTATTCATCAATGGTGATGTAGCGCGGCTGCGACGTGGTTTGAGTCGGATGGCTTGTTTGGTAAACAGTCGGTGTATTTGACTGATAAGAATAAGGGCTGCTTTGCGGCTGGCGATAAGTCGGTTGCTCGGCAGCTTTCTCTTGCCGCTTTTCTTTGCGCGATTTTTTCTTTTCTTTTTTATCGTCATCATCATCGCCATCAGGGATGGCCGCGTCAATCAATGCGCCTGTGCCTTTGACCGCTAATTTGCCGGCAGTCAGAACAGTTGTGGCGGCTAAATCGGCAGCCGCGCCTACCACGCAACCGCTCAAGGTAAACGATACGATGAGCGGCAAAATCAAGGTATTGAGTTTCATCACTTTTGGCACCCGCAATGGTCGTCGTGATCATGGCTGCCGCAACCGGCTACTGCTTCGTGCCAAGCATCGTCGTCGCCGTCAAATTCTTCTACTTCGTCAAATTGGCCGTTTTCGACCAAAGCCACCAGCTCGGCCAAGCTGTCGGCACCTTCCACCCAGAAACACGGAATATCAGGCGGGGTATCCGGTGCCAAGAGGGCAGCGATGCCTTCGTGCCACGCGATCCAATAGCCGTTGGCTGTTTCAATAAATTGCGCATCTGGATGGATGGTTTCGTTTTCAGTGCCGATGAGCATGCGTTCGGCGATTTCTGCTTGGAAAGGTAAGGTTTGCATATCTGCTTTCTGTTTATCAGAGAATATCAGTCGCTATTGTAATAGGCCGTCTGAAAAAAATACAGCCGCACTTTCATGCGGCTGTATGGGTGATAACCACGGACATCGTCCCGTTAAAATTATTCTTCGTCGTTTGATAATACAAAACGGTAAATTGCCGCACCGATGGCGCCACCGATAATCGGAGCCACCCAGAACAGCCACAATTGTTCAACAGCCCAACCGCCTTGGAACAAAGCCACGCCGGTAGAACGAGCAGGGTTAACCGAAGTATTGGTTACCGGAATGCTGATCAAGTGAATCAGGGTCAAAGCTAAACCGATGGCGATTGGCGCGAAACCGGCTGGTGCGCGGCGGTCGGTCGAACCCATGATGATGATTAAGAAGAATGCGGTCAATACCACTTCAATCAGCAAAGCAGCCATCATATCGTAGCCGTTTGGCGAGTGTTCGCCGAAGCCGTTGCTGGCGAAGCCTGAAGCCGCAGCGTCAAAGCCTGCTTTACCTGAAGCGATGCAATACAATACGCCGGCTGCTGCAATCGCACCAATCACTTGGCAAACGATGTAAGGCAACAAATCTTTAGCGTTGAAACGGCCGCCCACAAACAAGCCCACAGATACCGCAGGGTTGAAGTGGCCACCTGAAATGTGGCCAACTGCGTAAGCCATGGTCAAAACAGTCAGACCAAATGCCAGAGATACACCGGCAAAACCGATACCCAGTTCCGGATAAGCTGCTGCCAAAACCGCGCTACCACAGCCGCCGAAAACCAGCCAGAATGTGCCGAAGAACTCAGCAAAATATTTTTTCATTTCATTTCCTTTCTGAGGAATGAGGTGATTATCATCGAAGCGCATGATAAGTAAATTAGCGTAAACTTGGGAAACAGGTTTACGTTATTTTTCAGGCTTTGACAAAACTAGACCATTGAAATTATGAAAAGAGACATTAAAAACCACTAAATCCTAAAATTTGCCGTTTATCTATTTGTAATATATATAGAGAATTTTATGGTTAATTCATTAATATCCGTTGCGTTTTATCCCTGATTGCAAGCATTATTCAGGCGGCCTTTTTGCTATAATGATGCGTTCTCAAAATTATGCCAAGGCCGTCTGAAATGCAAGTCATCCAATACGACAATTCACCTTTCAAACTCCATCAGCCGTTTCCGCCCGCAGGCGACCAGCCCACGGCGATTGCCGGCTTGCTGGAAGGGCTTTCAGACGGCCTTGCTTATCAAACCCTGCTTGGTGTGACCGGTTCGGGCAAAACCTACACCATGGCCAATGTGATTGCCCAAAGTGGCCGTCCGGCCATCATTATGGCGCACAACAAAACGCTGGCCGCCCAGCTTTACGCCGAAATGCGCGAATTTTTTCCCGAAAATGCGGTGGAATATTTCGTGTCTTACTATGATTATTACCAGCCCGAAGCCTATGTGCCGAGCCGTGACTTATTCATTGAAAAAGATTCGGCGATTAACGAACACATCGAGCAAATGCGGTTGAGTGCCACCAAAAACCTGATGACGCGCAACGACGTGATTATCGTCGCCACCGTGTCCGCGATTTATGGTATCGGCGACCCGACTGAATACAAGCAAATGGTGTTGTCAGTGAAAGAAGGCGACACACTCGAGCAGCGCGACATCATTTCTACGCTGGTATCGATGCAGTATGAACGCGGCGAAATGGATTTCAAACGCGGCTCATTCCGTGTGCGCGGCGATGTGATTGACGTGTATCCGGCGGAAAGCTCAGAAAGCGCGTTGCGCATCAGCTTGTTTGACGACGAAATCGACCGACTGGATTTGTTCGATCCGCTTACCGGCGGCAATCTGCAACGGGTGGGGTGCTACACCGTGTTTCCGAGCAGCCATTACGTTACCCCGCGCGACACCGTGTTGCGAGCTTGCGAAGGCATCAAAGAAGAATTGCGCGACCGCATTGAATTTTTTGCCAATGAACAACGCCCCGTCGAGCAGCAGCGCATCGAACAGCGCACCCGTTTCGATTTGGAAATGCTCTATGAAATGGGCTTTTGCAAAGGCATTGAAAACTACAGCCGCCACTTTTCCGGCAAAAAAGAAGGCGAACCGCCGCCAACCTTGATGGATTATCTGCCCGACAACGCCATCATGTTCATCGACGAAAGCCACGTGACCGTGACCCAAATCGGCGGCATGTACAAAGGCGATGCATCGCGCAAACAAAATCTGGTCGATTACGGCTTCCGTCTGCCTTCCGCCCGCGACAACCGCCCGCTTAAATTCCATGAGTTTGAAAAAATCATGCCGCAAACCATCTTCGTGTCCGCCACACCGGCCAAATACGAAGAAGAACACGCCGGACAAGTGGTTGAGCAAGTAGTACGCCCGACCGGCTTGGTCGATCCGATTATCGAAATCCGTCCAGTCGGCACGCAAGTCGATGATTTGTTATCCGAAATCAACGAACGCATCAAAAAAGGCGAGCGCACTTTAGTCACCACGCTCACCAAACGCATGGCCGAGCAGCTCACCGATTATTACAGCGAGCTGGGCATCAAAGTGCGCTACCTGCATAGTGACATCGACACCGTCGAGCGCGTGGAAATCATCCGCGATTTGCGCTTAGGCTTGTTTGACGTTTTGGTCGGCATCAACCTGTTGCGCGAAGGTTTGGACATTCCCGAAGTGTCGCTGGTCGCCATTCTCGATGCCGACAAAGAAGGCTTCCTGCGCTCACATCGCAGCCTGATTCAAACCATCGGCCGCGCCGCTCGTAACGTCAACGGCTTGGCGATTTTGTATGCCGACAAAATCACCGATTCAATGCGCGCCGCCATCGACGAAACCGAACGCCGCCGCGAAAAACAGATTAAATTTAACGAAGAACACGGCATCGTGCCGCAACAAATCAATAAAAAAGTCAAAGATATTATCGATGGTGTATATAGTGATGAAAATGACAGCAAAGCCAAAGGCCGTCTGAAAAACAAAGGCAAGGTGAAAGTCGGCGAGATTCACACCGAAGAAGATGCGATTAAAGAAATTGCCAAGCTGGAGAAACAGATGCAGCAAGCGGCTAGGGATTTGCAGTTTGAAGAGGCAGCGGTCTTGCGGGATAAAATCCGTACCATTAAAGAAAACTTGTTGTTTGGAGCGGAGTAATCTAGTAGGTCGGATACTTGTATCCGACATTTTCTTTGGCTGCAGAAACATTTGCTCAAGACACAAAATTGTCGGATTCAGGAATCCGACCTACGATAAGTTAAATGGGGAATCATCATGCAATACCGCCGTGTTTATCACGCAGGTGGTACATATTTCTTCACGGTGGCCACGCATCAACGCAAACCTATTTTAACCGATGAAACGGTACGCGTTGCATTACGCCAATCTATCTTAACGGTACGCGAAAAATATCCTTTTGAAATTTTGTCATGGGTGTTATTACCCGATCATATGCACACCATTTGGCGATTACCTGAAAACGATGTTAATTTTTCGGAGCGTTGGCGGCAGATTAAGCGACAAAGCCAATATTTGGTGGGGAGTCATGTGAAATTGTGGCAAAACCGTTTTTGGGAGCATTTAATTAGAGATGAATTGGATTTTGCCCAACATTTCGATTATGTTCATTTTAATCCTGTGAAGCACGGCTATGCCGCTCAAGTCGCTGATTGGGAATTTTCTACTTTTCATCGTTGTGTAAAGCAAGGCATTTATCCGTTGAATTGGGGCGGTGGAGATGTTGAGCTTGCGCTTGATTATGATGATTAAACTTGTAGGTCGGATACTCGTATCCGACATTTGCTTGTGGTGCGTAAATATTTGTTTTCTGAACAAAAGTGTCGGATTCAAGAATCCGACCTACAAGGAAGCTTATCTCACTATTGCCATTGATTGTGTTTAAGCACTCAACCTAAAACAAAAGGCCGTCTGAAACATATCTGTTCAGACGGCCTTGTTTTATGGTGAAACCTAAAACTTATTTCGCGGCGGATGCGGCGGCAGAAGCCGGTGCGCTGGCCGGTGTATTGCTTGGCATAGAAGCAGCAGAAGCAGCTTGAGGCATGGCGGCGCTGGCTGCTTGTGAGGCCGGTGCTGAAGCAGGTTCACTGGCCGGAGCCGGTGTGGCTTTGGGTTTGTCATACGCAGCCGGTTTGTCGGCTACGCTGCCGCCGAATGTGGTTTTAAACCATAAAACGATGCTGTCCCATGTGCGGCTGAACCAGCTGCCTTCGGCAACGCTGTTGAGCGCGAGCACGTCTTTTTCGGCCACGACTTCGTTGTCTTTCATCAGCTTAAGTTTGCCTAAGATTTGGCCTTTTTCAATCGGCGCCAAGACGGGCTGCACGGTTTCTAAGATTGGTTTCAGGCTTCTGCCGGTGTTGTGCGGAATGGTGATGTAGGTTTCATCGACAAAACCGATGTTCACGGCGTTGACTGCGCCTTTATACACTTTGACTTGCGAAATGGCTTCGTTGGCGCTGTAAAGTTTAGGTGTATCAAAGGCTTGCAATGCCCAGTTTAACAATTTGCCGCTCTCGGCTGCGCGTGCTTCGATGGATTCGGTACCGACCACAACGGATACAATGCGGCGGCCGTTGCGTTTGCTGGAAGCGGCCAAATTGTAGCCAGCACTTTCGGTATGGCCGGTTTTCAAGCCATCGACATTCGGGTCGCGGTAGAGCAGCAGGTTGCGGTTGGGTTGCTCAATATTGTTGTATTTAAACGATTTAATCGAGAATACGGGATAGTATTTCGGGAAATCTTTAATCAATGCGGCCGACAATAAAGCCAAATCGTTGACGGTGGAAACGTGGCCGTCTGAAGGCAGACCGGTCGGGTTGTTGAAATGGGTGTTGTTCATGCCCAAGAGTTTGGCTTCTTCGTTCATTTGTTTGACGAATTCTTCCACCGAGCCGTTGCCCATGGCTTCGGCCAAGGTGATGGCGGCATCGTTGCCGGATTGAATCACCATGCCTTTAATCAAGTCGCTGACGCTGGCCGGCACATTCGGGTTGAGGAACATACGCGAGCCTTCGATTTTCCAGCCTTGGTCGGACACGGTCAGCATTTGGTCGGCTTTTAAAGTGCCATTTTCCAAGGCTTTGAAGGTGAGGTAGGCGGTCATCATTTTGGTTAATGATGCCGGCTCGATTTGGGTATCGAGATTGTTGGAAGCCAAAACTTGGTTGCTGTATAAATCTTTGACGATAAAGGCGGTGGCGGCGATTTCCGGCGACGTGGTCGGGCTGTTGATGCTCGGCATCAAGATTTCCGGTTGCGCGGCAGAAGCGGCTTGGTCGGCCGGTGCGGATGCGGGATTAGCGGCAGGTTGCGGCGCGGCCAAGGCATGGCTGCTTAATAAGGCGGCTAGGGTCAGGCTGAATAGCGTTTTTTTCATAACTTGGGTATATCAATATTCGTTGGCGTAATGCGTAAAAAAGGCCGTCTGAAAAGCTGAATCGTGAGTTGTGCAAGATTGAATGGCAACAACTGGCTAAAAAAATCAGCAGGATAGAAAGCTGAATATTCAGACGGCCGCTAAAGGACAGCCGCACATTATACCGATTCGGGCTTGATTTGCTAAGATTTTTCTTGCGTTCAGACGGCCTGAGGGGTATGGTTTTACCTTTTCGCTGTTTTGTTGACAAAGTTTGACGAAGATTTTGACGGCGATGGCTTAATTATTTTGTAAACGATTGATTCTAATAGATACCCCATGAACACTCGCCCTTCTTATTCCGATTATCTGATTCGTATTTTGACCGCTTCTGTGTACGATGTTGCGGTGGAAACCCCGTTGGAGCCTGCCCGTGGTTTGTCAGGCCGTCTGAACAACAATATCCTGCTCAAGCGTGAAGACTTGCAGCCGGTGTTTTCATTCAAGATTCGCGGCGCTTACAACAAAATGGCCAAATTATCCAAAGAAGCCTTGGCCTGCGGCGTGATTGCGGCTTCGGCGGGCAACCATGCGCAAGGTGTGGCATTGTCGGCACACCGTTTGGGCTGTCGTGCGATTATTGTGATGCCGGAAACTACGCCGCAAATCAAAATCGATGCGGTTAAAAACCGTGGCGGCGAAGTAGTGTTGAAAGGCGTGTCGTATAACGATGCTTATGATTACGCCATGGAATTGGTAAAAAAAGACGGCTTGACCTACATCGCGCCGTTTGACGATCCCGATGTGATTGCCGGACAAGGCACGGTGGGCATGGAAATCGTGCGCCAGCGTGCGGATAAAATCGATGCCGTGTTTGTGCCGATTGGCGGTGGCGGTTTGGCGGCCGGTGTGGCGGCGTTTATCAAACAAGTTCGCCCCGATATTAAAGTGATCGGCGTGCAAACCGATGATTCCTGCTGCATGAAGCAATCGATTGAAGAAGGTAAAATCGTGCCGCTGAAAGATGTCGGCCTTTTTTCAGACGGCACGGCGGTAAAAGTGGTGGGCGAAGAAACTTTCCGCTTGTGCAAAGAATTGCTCGATGGCGTGATTACTGTCGATACCGATGCCATTTGTGGCGCGATTAAAGATATTTTTGACGACACACGCAGCATTATGGAGCCTGCCGGTGCGCTTGCTTTGGCCGGTTTGAAAGCCTACATCGCCCGCAATGGCGTGCAAAACCAAACCTTGATCGCCGTGACCAGCGGCGCCAACATGAATTTCCACCGTCTGCGCCACGTTTCTGAGCGCAGCGAACTGGGTGAGGGCAACGAAGGTATTTTCGGGGTGACGATTCCGGAAGAACCGGGCAGCTTCCGCAAGTTTATCGATTTGCTGGGCAACCGCAATATCACCGAATTTAACTACCGCTACGGCAATGACGACAAAGCCCATGTGTTTGTCGGCCTGCAAACCGCCGGTTCACGCGATTTGGCGACCATTCACGCGCAGCTTAACGATGCCGGTTTGCCGAATGTGGATTTGACCAACGATGAAATTTCTAAAATCCACATCCGCTACATGGTCGGCGGCCGCACCGATAAGGTGAAAAACGAACGCTTGGTTAGCTTTGAGTTCCCTGAGCGCCCGGGTGCATTGGCGCGCTTTTTGAACCACATGCAAGGCGGCTGGAACATTACCTTGTTCCATTACCGCAACCACGGCGCGGATTACGGCCGCATTTTGGTCGGCATTGACGTGCCGCCTGCTGATGAAGCCGCGTTTAACGAATTTTTAGACAGCTTGGGTTATGTTTATCAAGACGAAACGGATAACCAAGCCTATCAATTATTCTTGGCGTAAAAAACAAAGGCCGTCTGAATGTTCAGACGGCTTTTGTAATAGTCGTTTCAAATAAAAATCATACTGCGTTTATATTTAAGGTAAAACTTGATTAAACCTGCCAATCAATTTCCGCCAAACCTTGCGCCTTTAAATACGCATTGGCTTGCGAGAAATGGCGGCAGCCGAAAAAGCCACGATAGGCGGAAAGCGGCGAGGGATGTGGCGCGGTCAACACCAAGTGACGGCTGCGGTCGATAAAAGTGCCTTTTTTCTGTGCGTGGCTGCCCCACAGCATAAACACAATATGCTCGCGGTGTTCGTTAAGCTGGGCGATTACGCGGTCGGTGAAGCGTTCCCAGCCTAAAGGCGCGTGCGAATGCGCTTGTCCGGCGCGCACGGTCAACACCGTATTGAGCAGCAACACGCCTTGTTCCGCCCAGTGCTGCAAATAGCCGTGTTGCGGAATGTGAAAGCCTTCGATGTCGGTGGCCAATTCCTTATAAATGTTCGCCAAAGAAGGTGGAATCTGAATATCCGGCCGCACCGAAAACGACAAACCATGCGCCTGACCTGCGCCGTGATACGGATCTTGCCCCAAAATCACCACTTTCACCTGATGAAACTCGGTTGCCTTAAACGCATTAAACACATCCGCCGCCGGCGGATAAATCACCCGCCCCGACTGCCGCTCTTGCTTGACCGTGTCGATAATGTGTCGGAAATAGGGCTGCTCTTTTTCCGCGCCGATGGCTTCGTGCCAAGTTTGCATAATCGTCTGCCTGTAAACATCAATGCTGCGGATTATAGCATTTTCAGACGGCCTGAAGGCTGTTTGAATGTGTCTTTGAACGGCGCCGATAAATCCATTAAAATAAACATAAAACCGTTTTCATTTACCCGAAAGGAAACATCATGCGTTCACACCGATTGCGCGAACTTTTAGAATTGCTCGAGCCTTATTGGAAACAAGAGCCGGAAATGCACTTAACCCAAATTTTGCAGAAAATTGCCGACGAAGCAGGTTTTGACAAGCCGGTTGCCGAGTTGACCGACGAAGTGATTATCTATCATTTGAAAATGCACGGCAAAGACAAAACCGCGCCTGTGCCGGGAATTGCCAAAGATTACCAAGAAGATTTCAAAACCGCATTGCTGCGTGCGCGTGGGATTTTGAAGGATTGAAAAAAGGCCGTCTGAAAATTATTCAGATGGTTTTCTCTAGACTAATCATTTTCACTTGCCGTAATAACTGCAAGCGTTTGGTTATCAGGGTTATATACGCTCAAACACCACACGCCCCACCAATCCAAGCCTTCATCGAAGTAATTGCTGAATAATGAATTTTCTTGGAAATCATCGGCATATGCTTGATGGCTAACCCAGTCCAAAATTTTGGCTTGAGATTGGTTTAATCCACATAAATCGCAGAAATCCAACCATAAAGCCAAACGTGCAGCTTCATCAATGTTTTGTAACTCATAGGGTGGGTGAATGAACTGATGGCAAAGCTGTGCGCCCCAGTTTTGTGTATATTCAACATGGTTTAAAGACATTTCGTCATAAGCTTGTTGAGGCGATAAAGGCGGTAATGGTGCACAAGACATGCGCTCGGGCATTAAGCGTAAAGTAAAGTATGCATCATCGTCTGCCATTTTCTTAAGCAAGCGTTGTTGGTCTTGTTGATGGCTTTTGGGGTTGGGATGGGCTCGAATATTGTGTAGCTTATGAAGATTTTCTGTGTGTACTTTTTGTCGTAAATCGTCATATTGCGGACGAATCACGTTTTCAAAAAATGCGATGACAGCAGCTTGGTGGTCAGCTTCTGTGGGCGCAGTTGCTTGAGGCCATTTTTTAACGCTGAATTGAAAAGCGCAACCGGATTGTTGCATTCGATATATTAAATCTTGCTGTTGTGTTGTCATGAATAAGGGATGGTTGTGAGGAAGCATTTTTATTCCTTAAAAAAAGCTTTCATGGATAAAAGGCCGTCTGAAAATCAAATCGATTGTTCAGACGGCCTTTGCCATGTTCAAACCTTATTTCAATGCACGAATACCCACCGCATCGCGCACTTCGTCCAACAACACACGCGCTTCTTTGCGGGCTTTGGCGGCACCGGCCTGCAAAATCTCTTCGATTTGGGCGGGATTGGCCGTCAGTGCCGCGTAGCGTTCGCGCGGTTCGGCCAATTCGGCGTTGATTTTGGCGGCCAACAGTTTTTTCGCTTCGCCCCAAGCCAAGCCTTCGGCCAGCATTTGGGTAAATTCGGCGGTTTCAGACGGCGTGGCGAAGGCTTTATAGATTTCAAACAACGGGCTTTCGTCGGGCTGTTTCGGTTCGCCCGGCTCTTTCAGGTTGGTGATGATTTTGTTGACCGATTTTTGGGTTTTCTTGTCGTTTTCCCACAGCGGAATGGTGTTGCCGTAGGATTTTGACATTTTACGGCCGTCTAAGCCGACCAGCAATTCAACCTGCTCGTCAATTTTCACTTCGGGCAGGGTGAACACTTCTTTAAAGCGGTGGTTGAAGCGGCCGGCGATGTCGCGTGCCATTTCCACGTGTTGGATTTGGTCGCGGCCGACGGGAACTTCGTTGGCTTTAAACATCAAAATATCGGCGGTCATCAAAATCGGGTAGCTGTATAAGCCCATTTCGATTTGGTGGTCTTGGTCTTCTTGGCCGTTGTTGAGGTTATCCTGCACGGCGGCTTTGTAGGCATGGGCGCGGTTCATCAGGCCTTTGGCGGTGATGCAGGTCAGAATCCAATTGAGTTCCATGATTTCAGGAATGTCGCTTTGGCGGTAAAACGTGGTGCGCTCGGGGTCAAGACCGCATGAAAGCCAAGTGGCGGCCACGGCTTGGGTGGATTCGTGAATCATTGCCGGATCGTGGCATTTGATGATGCCGTGGTAATCGGCGAGAAACAGAAAAGATTCGGTATCATCGGCTTGCGCGGCGCGGATGGCCGGGCGGATGGCACCGACATAGTTGCCCAAGTGGGGAATACCGGTGGTGGTAACACCGGTAAGAACGCGTTTTTTGCTCATGGTGGATTCCTGTGTTTCGGCTTGAAAAGGCCGTCTGAAAAAGAATAGGGCTTGATTATACCTGATTTGTAGGGATTTTTTCAGACGGCCTTAAAGATAAGGGAAAAGGCCATCTGAAAAGTTATGCACAATTTTAATTATATATAAAACAATAATATAAGATAAAATCATCAAAAAATACGCATTCGCATATTGAGTTATCCACAGATGGCTTTATATAGGGGTTAACAGAATATTTCCACGAGAAGGAAGCAAAAGATGAGATTCGACAAACTTACCGCAAAATTCCAACAAGCGCTGCAGGAAGGTCAAAGCTTGGCCTTAGCCGCAGACAACAGCTATTTGGAAGCAGGTCATGTTTTAAAAGCATTATTAGACGATCAAAACAGCGGCGCGGCGGCATTGCTGGCGCATGCTGGTGTGAATGTGGCGCAGGTGAAAGCCGAATTGCAAACCTTGTTGAACGGTTTCCCGAAAGTATCGGGCAATGGTGGCGAGATTTTACCGAGCCGTGAATTGCAGGCTGTCTTGAACCTGATGGATAAAGCCGCAATGAAGCGCGGTGATGCCTATATTGCCAGCGAATTGTTTTTGTTGGCTTTGGTGCAGCAAAACGATGCCACCGGCAAAGTGTTGAAAAATGCCGGTGCGACCGAGCAAAACATCAATGCGGCGATTGATGCTGTGCGTGGGGGACAAACCGTGAATGACGCCAATGCAGAAGACCAACGCGAAGCCTTGAAAAAATACACCACCGATTTAACCCAGCGCGCCCGCGAAGGCAAGCTCGATCCGGTGATTGGCCGCGATGACGAAATCCGCCGCGCGATTCAGGTGTTGCAACGCCGTACCAAAAACAATCCGGTATTGATTGGCGAACCGGGCGTAGGTAAAACCGCCATTGTAGAAGGCTTAGCGCAGCGCATTGTCAATGGCGAAGTGCCGGAATCGTTGCGCGGCAAACGTCTGCTGGTGTTGGACTTGGCGGCCTTGATTGCCGGTGCGAAATACCGCGGCGAATTTGAAGAACGCTTGAAAGCCGTGTTGAACGACTTGGCCAAAGACGATGGCAACACATTGATTTTCATCGATGAAATCCATACTTTGGTCGGCGCAGGTAAAACCGATGGCGCGATGGATGCCGGCAATATGTTGAAACCGGCTTTGGCGCGCGGTGAATTGCACTGTATCGGCGCGACCACTTTAGACGAATACCGCCAATACATCGAAAAAGATGCCGCGCTGGAACGCCGTTTCCAAAAAGTATTGGTGGGCGAACCGAGCGTGGAAGACACGGTAGCGATTTTGCGCGGCTTGCAAGAGCGTTACGAAATTCACCACGGCATCGACATTACCGACCCGGCGATTGTGGCCGCAGCCGAATTGAGCGACCGCTATATTACCGACCGTTTCCTACCCGATAAAGCCATTGATTTGATTGACGAAGCTGCCAGCCGCATCAAAATGGAATTGGATTCCAAACCGGAGCAGATGGACAAACTCGACCGCCGCATTATCCAGTTGAAAATGGAAAAAATGCACGTTGAGAAAGAAAGCGACGAAGCCAGCAAAAAACGCTTGGAGCTGATTGACGAAGAAATCGATGGTTTGCAAAAAGAATACGCCGATTTGGACGAAATCTGGAAAGCGGAAAAAGCCGCATCGTCCAGCTCGGCCGATATCAAAAAACAAATCGATGATTTGAAAGTGAAAATCGAGCAGGCCAAACGCAGCGGCGATTATGCCAAAGCGTCTGAGCTGGAATACGGCGAACTGCCGAAATTGAGCGAGCAACTGGCCGCCGCCGAGAGCAATCCGGAAACCAAAAAAGCCAACAAACTTTTCCGCACTGAAGTGGGCGCGGACGAAGTGGCCGAAATCGTATCGCGCATGACCGGCATTCCGGTGGCGAAAATGATGGAAGGCGAGCGCGAGAAACTGCTGAAGATGGAAGAAGTATTGCATCAGCGCGTGGTCGGCCAAGACGAAGCCGTGCGTGCCGTGGCCGATGCCATCCGCCGCAGCCGCAGCGGTTTGGCCGACCCGAACAAACCATACGGCAGCTTCTTGTTCTTAGGCCCGACCGGTGTGGGTAAAACCGAGTTGTGCAAAACGCTGGCCGGTTTCTTGTTCGACAGCGAAGACCATTTAATCCGCATCGATATGTCGGAATACATGGAAAAACACAGCATCGCCCGCTTAATCGGCGCGCCTCCGGGCTATGTCGGCTACGAAGAAGGCGGCTACCTCACCGAGCAAGTACGCCGCAAACCGTATAGCGTGATTTTGCTGGACGAAGTCGAAAAAGCGCATCCCGATGTGTTCAACATCTTGCTGCAAGTGCTAGATGATGGCCGCCTGACCGACGGACAAGGCCGCACGGTGGACTTCAAAAACACCGTAGTGGTGATGACCTCGAATATCGGCAGCCAGCACATTCAGCAAATGGGCACCGCCGATTACGACGCGCTCAAAGAAGTGGTGATGGAAGATGTGAAAGAGCATTTCCGCCCTGAGCTGATTAACCGCATTGACGAAGTGGTCGTGTTCCACGGTTTGGCGCAGGAACACATCCGCAGCATTGCTAAAATCCAGTTGCGCGGTTTGGAAAAACGCTTGGCAGCGCAAGACTTGCATTTGCGTGTGTCTGATGCGGCGTTGGACATCATCGCCGAAGCCGGTTTCGATCCGGTATATGGCGCGCGACCTTTGAAACGCGCGATTCAAGCCGAGATTGAGAATCCGCTGGCCAAAGCCTTGTTGTCCGGCCGTTATGCACCGGAGAGCGTGATTAACGTAACTGCCGACGGCGACCGCTTGGCATTTGAATAAGCTTAGCTGATTAGTATTAGTTGGTTTAGCAGGCCGTCTGAAAGAACTCCATCTTTCAGACGGCCTTTTGTTTTTATCTTAAATAAGAATAGATTTCATTCGTATTTTAATTTAAGATAAACACCATAGCGTTTTATCGATGGAGTAGTGCGCATGAAATTCAATTTTCCCATTGCCGTCAATATGCACGAATTTTTGAAAACCGGCCGTTTTGATTACATAGAAATCGGCCAAAGCGACGAGCAGATTTTGCAGATGTTTCCCGATCCCGATTGCACATCGCAAGGCTTAATCGTCAAGCAGGGCTTGAATATTTGGCTTTATGGCAACATCGAATTTCATTTTTCAGACGGCATATTGAGCCAAATCCGCTTGGAGCATCTGCCTTTTGGCAGCTTAGACGGCGGGCGTTCGATTTTGCTGCATCCTTGGCTATTTGGCCAGCCGGAAAAGCTGAATTTGAATTTTGTACTCAACCAATTAATCCGTCATCACATCGATTTTTTCAAAATTGAAGATGCGGCCAACGTGATTTTACGCCTGCAAAGCGGTGTGGATTTGGTATTTGAAAAAGACAGGCAGCAGCGTTTGAATACAGTGTGCAAACGTAAAGCGGCATTACCGCAATGGTTGTTGGAGGCCGTCTGAACACATTTAAATGATATTGAATGATGAATAAAAGGTGTAAGGCGTTATCGGTTTGGCTATTCTTTAAAATTAATTGAAATAATCTACTAAATAAGAAAGATAATATTTTAATTATTTTCAAAAACGAAATAAAATTGCTTAAAGCGAGTTTTTCATCTTTTCATGCTAAGGTTAAAATAGCGCATGAACAAACCCTAAGGAAGAAAAGATGAGAAAATTATTGATGGCTGCCGTGTTGTCGGCATTGGCTGTTCAAGCGCACGCCGCAGCAGCACCGGATACTTTGGCAAAAGTGATGAAAAGCAAAGAATTGCTGGTGTGCTCACCGATGATTACAAGCCTTTCAGCTTTGACAATAATGGAAAATTTGAAGGCATCGACAATGATTTGGTCGAGAGTTTGGCACAAAGCATGGGCGCGAAAGTCAAGATTGTGAAAAGCAGCTGGCCGACTTTGATTGCTGATTTCAAATCAAAATGTGATTTGGGTGTGGGCGGTATTTCGATTACGTTGCCGCGCCAGCAGCAAGCGTTGATGAGTGAGCCGTATTTTACCAATGGCAAAACACCGCTGGTGCGCTGCGAAGATGTATCTAAATACCAAACGGCCGAACAAATCAACCAGCCGCATGTGCGTATTGTGGCCAATCCGGGCGGCAGCAACGAAAATTATGCCCGCACGGTATTGACCAGCGCCAAGCTGACCATGCACCCTGAAAACCTGACCATTTTTAATGAAGTGGCAGAAGGGCGCGCGGATGTGTTTGTGACAGAAGCAGCCGAAGCGATTGTGAAAACCCATGAACACAAAGGCGTGTTGTGCGGCGTGAATCCGGATAAACCGCTGCGTCCGGCGCAAAATGCTTGGCTGATTCGTGACAATGATTTCCGCTTTAAAGCTTATGTTGACCAATTCCTGCGTTTGGAAAAATTATCCGGCGGATTGGATCAAACCATCCAACGCTGGTTGCCTCGCTAAGTTTTCAATACATAAAAAGGCCGTCTGAAAAATCATTTTCAGACGGCCTTTTTACTAAATGATTATTTCAAAATCGATGAAGAATTTTTATTTCCTTCCACAATCTTCAAGCCTGCGGAAACCAAGCTGCCGATGTCGGCCACGTTGGCCGGCATAATCAAGGTATTGTTTTCTTTAGCCAGTTTGCTGAAGGCTTCGACGTATTGTTCGGCCACTTTCAGATTCACCGCTTCATTACCGCCCGGGTGTTGCAAGGCAGCGGCCACGGCGCGGATGGCATCGGCGTTGGCTTCGGCCACCAAGCGCAGGGCTTCGGCTTCACCTTGGGCGCGGTTGATTTGCGCTTCTTTTTGGCCGCGTGATTCGTTAATCGCTGCCTGCATTTCGCCTTCGGATTGTTGAATCTCGGCTTCACGCTGACCGCTGGCCAAGTTGATTTGCTCGATTTTGCGGCCTTCCGATTCGGCGATGCGGGCGCGTTTTTCACGCTCAGCGGTAATTTGTGCCTGCATTGAGCGCAGAATTTCTTGCGGCGGAACCAAGTCTTTGATTTCGTAACGCAACACTTTCACGCCCCAAGAAGTGGCTGCTTCGTCTAGCGCAGCCACGACGATGCTGTTGATTTCGTCACGCTCTTCAAAGGTTTTATCCAATTCCATGCGGCCGATAACCGAGCGCAGAGTGGTTTGCGCCAATTGGGTAATGGCCATAATATAGTTGCTAGTGCCGTATGAAGCGAGCTTTGGATCGGTTACTTGGAAATAAATAATGCCGTCAACGGTAAGCTGGGTGTTGTCGCGCGTGATGCAGACTTGGCTGGGTACATCAAGCGGAATTTCTTTAAGCGTGTGTTTATAGGCCACGCGATCGATAAAGGGAATCAGAATGCTCAAACCGGGATTAAGCACTTTGTGAAAACGCCCCAAACGCTCGACCACATAGGCTTCTTGCTGCGGCACGACCACAAAGGCTTTAAAGCCGAAGACGATTACCGCCGCCAAAATCAGAATTGGAAAGCTGTATAAAATTTCCATGTTTTTTCCTTAATGTGAATGGATTAATGTAAGTGAATCAATAAAATATTGCCGTTTTTGCCGGTAATCACGCCGGTTTGTGCGGTGGCAGCGGCTGGTGCATTCAATGCCTGCGCCTGCCAATGTGTGCCGCGATAAATCACTTCGTAATAATCGGTGTGTAAATGGCGTGAAATCTGCACGGTTTGGCCGACATCGAGATCATTGGCAAGGTTTTCAATTTCATCCGGCTTGCGGTGTTTTTGAATCCAACCGCGCGCCCACCAGATGCCTAAAGCGGATAAAACAGCTGCGGTAAGAATCGCAGCCACGGTGTTGGCGGTCAACCATGCCACTAAACCTGCGCCGAATAAAGCAGCACTCACCACCATCAGATAAATCGTGCCGATAAACAGCTCGAGTATCAGCAGGGTGGCGGCTAAGATAAACCAAATCATTGCGCGTCTCCTTATTATTGTTGTGGTTAAATCAATTAAATGTATCAAATAGCTTTGGAAATTAAAAGTTTTATAGCATATTTTTACATATTCATTTGTAATAAAAAAGGCCGTCTGAATGTTTCAGACGGCCTCGTTTAAATCGGTTACGAAAATAAAGCCTTATAAATCAAGTAGCCACCAAAGCACAAGAAAAACAAGCCGGAAAAATTATCCAAATAGCGGCTGTAGCGGCTGTAAAACCGTTTCACGGCTTGGCCGGAAAACAAAACCGCCAAACCGGTGAAGAAAACGATGGTTTCCACCCAAAGCAGCAGCAAGACACCGGCAATTTGCCATGTTTCGGTGATGTCTGCCAACACTGCCGACATCACGCTGCTGAAATAGACCACGATTTTGGGATTGGAAAGATTGACGAACAAGCCCTTTTTCATCTCGTTCAAAGGGGTGGTAGGCGTGGCAGCCGCAGCGGCTTCGGCATGGCGGAAATCGGCGTTTTGCCGCACATTCACCATTTTCCAACCCAAATACATCAAATAACTGCCGCCCAAACACATCAATACGGTGTTGAACATCGGAAAGGTTTTCAACAGCAGCGATAAGCCGAGCATGGTGGCGCTGGCCCAAAACATCACGCCGGTGACGATGCCCAATACGGCAAACACGGCATTTTTGCGGCCGTGTAACGCGGCGGTGCGGGCGATGTAGAAAAAATCGGGGCCGGGGCCCATCATGCCGAGCAGGTGGATGATAATAATGTTCCAAATCATGGGGTTTTTCGTGGGCTTGGTGGGTGTTAAAACCATTACAGGGTGGCTATAATAACATTTTCTGAATCATTCCGAATCGTTAGGATAGAAATCATGCGCAAATTTTTCTTGTTGTTATTGCCAATAATGCTGGCGGCCTGCGGTGGCCAGTCTGATAAACCGGCCGATGAAGCGCAAGCCGGTGTACCGCCGAAGCCTTTGTTTAAAGTGAAATATATTGATGAGGGCGCGATTAACGGTTTGGCATTGGGTGCTGCGCAAGCAGGTCAAACGGTTGACGGCAAGCCGAGCGCAGTCTATCCGATTGAGGGTATGGGTGATGGCAACCAAGTCGAGCTTATCGGTGAGCGCGGCAACGATTTAGAAATGATTCGCGGCACCTGTATGGAAACCGATGGTGGTAAAAACATCGGTTGGCGCAAAGACGGTACCTGCCACACTTTATTTGCCAAACTGGTGGACAATGTGGCGGAAGACAGTGCTAAGCTGACCGATTATCTGATTAGCCATGCCGGTTTGAAATCGTATTCTGAAAACAAATCGGGCTATGCCGCCGTACAAACCGGCCGCTATATTTTGGAAGCCGACAGCGATGGCGCATTTTTCTTCCGCCGCCGCAATTATTAATTGATTTTCAGACGGCATTGAAGCATTAGGCCGTCTGAAAACATTCTGAAAGGAATTTTATGGAACAGCGCAAACTCGGTCGCACCGGCATTGAAGTGAGCAAAATCTGCTTGGGCACCATGACGTGGGGCGAGCAAAATACCGAACAAGAAGCTCATGAGCAGCTGGATTACGCTTTGGCCAACGGCGTGAATTTTATCGACACGGCGGAAATGTATCCTGTGCCGCCGGGTAAGGAAACCTATGCCACCACCGAGCGCTATATCGGCTCATGGATTAAAGCGCGTGGCAAGCGTGATGATTTTGTGTTGGCAAGCAAAATCGCCGGCCCGACCGGTGCCAACCGCTTGGAAAGTTATATCCGCAACGGCAACGACTTTTCGCGCGCGCAAATCCTAGAAGCCTGTGATGCCAGTTTGCAGCGTTTGAACACCGATTATTTGGATTTGTACCAACTGCATTGGCCGGAGCGCAAAGTGAATTTCTTCGGCAAATTGGGCGTAGCCGACTTGCCGGCTGACGAAGCCTTTACACCGATTGAAGAAATCGTCGATGCTTTGGGCGAATTGGTGAAACAGGGCAAAATTCGTGCCTTCGGTTTGTCGAACGAAACGCCGTGGGGTACGATGCGCTATCTCAACCAACACGAACAAAACACCGATTTGCCGCGCGTGGCTTCGGTGCAAAATCCGTACAACCTGCTCAACCGCAGCTATGAAGTGGGCTTGAGCGAAATTTCTTTGCGTGAAGACATCCCGCTGTTGGCTTATTCGCCGCTGGCGTTTGGCGTGTTGACCGGTAAATACCGTCACGGCGCGAAACCGGAAGGCAGCCGCTTGGCTTTGTTTGAACGTTTCCAACGTTACACCAAGCCGAAAGCGGAAGAAGCGGTCGAGCGTTATGCCAAAATCGCCGAAGAAGCGGGTTTGACGCTGACGCAATTGTCTTTGGCGTTTGTAACGCAGCAAGCGTTTGTCGGTAGCAACATCATCGGTGCGACCACGATGGATCAATTGCGCGAAAACATCGCCACGGCTGACGTGGTGTTAAGCGAAGATCTATTGAATGCGATTAATGATGTGCATGCCGAAATCAGCAATCCTTGCCCTTAATCATTAAGCGGTAGAACAAGGCCGTCTGAAAACAAATCAGGTTTTCAGACGGCCTTGATTACGTTAATATTACCTGATGCAGCTTACGGCTGAAAATGGAGGCCGTCTGAAAATAAATACAATCATCACAAAGGAAGAGAACATGGCATACCTGACTTACCGTTTAGTGCAAATCAGTTCAGCGGCGATTAAAGCGGCCGATGTTTATTACTACGATGCCGTCGGTTTGAAAATTCGTGAGTTGCGTGTATTGCGTTTGCTGCACGATATGCCCGGTAGTACGCCGACAGAGTTATTGGAAAATTTGGAACTGGATAAAACGCTGTTGTCGAAAAATTTGGCCGCTTTGGAGCAGCGTGGTCTGATTACCCGTACGGTAGATGAACGCGATAACCGCCGCCAATGCCTGCATTTGAGCAAACGCGGTGAAGAAGCTTGGTTGGTGGCGGAAACCATCGGGCACAATTTGGAAAAAGACATGTTTGCCGATTTATCTGATGAAGAATGGGCGCAATTGCAAAACTTGCTTGAGCGTGCGTTGGAATCGTTTAATAAATGGCAGAAAAGCCATTCTTAATCTTAATAAGCAAATTAAACAGGCCGTCTGAAATTCAGACGGCCTGTTTAATTTTTGATTTACAAGGTTTGCACATCAAAAGGCTGATTGATTTTGTTCCATTGCTGGCTTTCGTATTCCAACGCTGAAGCAATCAATGGATGCTTGTCGAGCCAAGCTTCGCTGATGCGCAGCAACACGCTTTGCTTGTCTTCATCGGTGCGGAATTGCAGTTGGTTCGGCAATTCCAGCGGCAAACGTGCGCGGCAGAAGAGTGCAGCCAAGCGCAGCGACAAAATGGCATACCACAGCATTTGATCGTCGCCGACGACATCAACCATTTTTTTCAAATCGCCGCGATGGCCGAGCACCAATTGCGACAAGATGATTTGTTCTTTGCGTGAAAAGCCAGGCATATCGGCGTATTCTAAGATATAGGCCGAATGTTTGTGGTAGCCGGTGTGGGCGATGTCTAAGCCGATTTCGTGCAGCAAACCTGCCCAGCGCAAGAATTGCTTCCAATTGGCCAAATCCTGCACTGGCACATTCAGCGCCAAACACATATTTTCCATAAAGGCTTGAGCCGTTTCCGACACGCGCTTGGCTTGGTTTTGGCTGACATGGTAGCGTTTTTGGAATTCGGCTGTGGTTTGGTCGCGCATGTCGGCGTTTAATTTACGGCCGATGAAATCGTAGAATACACCGTCGCGCAATGCGGCTTCGGTGACCATCATTTTTTTGATTTCCAGCTCTTCAAAAGCCGCCATCATCACGGCCAAACCGCCGGCGAATACTTCCACGCGCTCTGGTTTTAAGTCGCTTAATTTGGCTTTTTTCACCGAACCGGCATCGATGATGCGGTCGGCCAGCTTTTTCATGCCTTCGTAAGTGATGTCGGATTCTTGCGGATATTCGGCAGCCAATACGTCACGAATAGATTTGGCCGAGCCGGAAGTGCCCACCGAGAAATCCCAACCGGTTCGTTTCATCATTTTGCTGATGCGCTGAATTTCGTTGCGCGCGGCAGAAATGGCGGCTTGGAAATCTTTGGCGGTGATTTTGTTTTGGAAAAAACGCATGCTGTAGGTCACGCAGCCTAAAGCCAAGCTTTCGGTGTTGGTCGGCTTTAAGTCTGAACCGATGACAAATTCTGTCGAACCACCGCCGATGTCGATGACCAACATGCGGTCGCCGTTGGGTGGTAGGGTGTGCACCACGCCGGTGTAAATCAAACGTGCTTCTTCGCGGCCGGCAATAACTTCAATCGGAAAGCCTAACGCAGCTTCTGCTTTGGGAATAAATTGGGCAATATTTTTAGCGACACGGAAGGTATTGGTAGCCACTACGCGTACTTGCTCAGACTGAAAGCCTTGCAGCCGTTCACCAAATTTAGCCAAACACTCCAAAGCGCGTTGTTGTGACTCTTCGCTAAGGAATTTTTGTTCGTCCAAACCGGCAGCCAAGCGCACCATTTGTTTGAAGGAGTCAATAATTTTAAGTTGGCCGTTATTATTTTCACAGATTTGCAGGCGGAAGCTGTTGGAACCTAAGTCCACAGAAGCAAGAAGGTTTGAGCTGGGGGCTGTCATAGGAATGAATCGGATGGGATAAAATGAAGACGTTATGTTACATGGCGCCAAAAATACTGTCATCCCCCAATGTGGATATCCTTTGATTCAGTGCAAAGATACTCATATAATAGGTCGTCTGAAAAATAAACCCGATATTCAGACGGCCTGTTAAACGGCATAAATCCTATATTAATAATATCTGTAAACACAATACGTTAGCTCATGGAAAAAACTGCTCATCTGATTGTTGAACCTTCTTTATCACGCCGCCGCTTGCTGATTGCGGGCGGCGCCTTGCTTTTTAGCCCCGCTTTGGCCGTTGCCGGTGCGCAACGCGAAGAGACGTTGTCGGACGATGTGGCATCGGTGATGCGCGGCTCGATTAATAATGTTAATCCGGCGCGTTTGGTGTTTGCCAGTGCGGCGGAAGGCGAGCGTTGGCTGCAAACCATGTCGTCGCGTTTGGCAAGATTCGTGCCTGATGCCGCAGAGCGCCGCCGTTTGCTCATCAATATTCACTACGAAGCCAGCCGCGCCGGATTGGATCCACAAGTGGTATTGGGTTTGATTGAAGTGGAAAGCGCGTTTCGCCAATATGCGATTAGCGGCGTGGGGGCGCGCGGTTTGATGCAGGTGATGCCGTTTTGGAAAAACTACATCGGCAAGCCTTCGCACAATCTTTTCGATATCCGCACCAACCTGCGCTACGGTTGCACCATTTTGCGCCACTATAATAATGTGGAAAAAGGCAATTTGGCGCGCGCGTTGGCACGGTTTAACGGCAGCTTGGGCAGCAATAAATATCCCAATGCCGTTTTGGGTGCATGGCGCAACCGCTGGCAATGGCATGGCTGATGGATTTTGCATACGAAATCAGGCAGCTGCGATAAAGCAAATGCAAAGAAATTTGAATCCTGTATAATCTTTCCGTTAACGACTTTTTAGGTTTCAGACGGCCTGATGCTTCATCAGGCCGTCTGAAAAATAATGATGGCTAGAGATAACCGCATACAAATGTTTCCGCACGAATGGCGTGCCAGCACGACGCTTTCAGGTGTCTATGCGCTGCGCATGCTGGGTATGTTTTTGGTGTTGCCGGTATTGGCTTTATATGCGGCAACCTTGCCCGGCGCGGAAAATAATAAAGCCTTAATCGGCTTGGCAATGGGTATCTACGGCTTGACGCAGGCCTTGCTGCAATTGCCAATGGGCATGGCTTCGGATAAGTTTGGCCGTAAAAAAGTGATTTACATCGGCCTGATTATTTTTGCTGCCGGTAGCTTTATGGCGGCGGTGGCCGATTCTTTAACCATGCTGGTGGTGGCGCGTGCTTTGCAGGGCGCAGGTGCAGTGAGCGCGGCGGTAACGGCTTTACTGGCGGATTTGACGCGCGATGAAGTGCGCACCCGTGCCATGGCGATGATAGGCTTGAGTATTGGCCTGACTTTTTCCGTGAGCTTGGTATTAGCGCCGATGATATCGGCTTGGATTGGCGTGCAAGGCTTGTTTGCCCTGACCGGTGTGCTGACACTGATCAGCATCGGCGTGGTGGCATGGTTAACGCCCAATCCCGAACAATCCCGCGTGCACGATGATGCGCAAGCCCAGCCGGGTCGGGTGGCGGAAGTATTGAAAAACCGTCAATTATTAAGCTTGGATTTCGGTATTTTCGCGCTGCATGCGGCGCAAATGGCGCTGTTTACCACCTTACCATTTGCCATGGAAGCATTGGGCTTGCTGAAAACCCAGCATTGGAAAGTATATCTGCCGGCAACCATCATCGGCTTGGTGTTGATGGTGCCGTTGATTATTGTCGGTGAAACACGCAATAAGCTGAAACAAGTGTTTATTTTCGGCATTGCGTGTATTACTTCGGCGCAAATCGCTTTGATGTTCGGCCTGAACTCGATTTGGCTCATCACGGCGTTTATGATTATTTATTTTATTGGTTTCAATGTGTTGGAAGCCAGCCTGCCATCGATGGTGTCGAAAATCGCGCCATCGGATTTGAAGGGCACGGCAATGGGTGTGTACAATACCATGCAATCCATCGGCCTATTTGTCGGCGGTACGATTGGCGGGGTGTTGTTCCAGCATTACGGTTTCAATGGTGTGTTTGCCTTTTGCAGCGCGTTGATGTTGGTGTGGTTGCTGATTGCTTGGGTGTCACCAGCGCCGAAGCCGGTGAAAAACATAGCTTATGCGGTGCAGCCGCAATGGCAGGGGCGAACCGATACACTTTACCATGCGTTGACCGGATTATCCGGTGTGGAAGCGGTGACGTTCAGCCAAGACAAACAAACCGTTTATATTAAAGCGTTGCAAAAAGGTTTCGACCCGTCGGCGGCGGAAAAAATCATTTCAGGAGATTAATATGTCATTGAATAAAGTCATCCTTATCGGCCGCTTGGGTCGTGATCCGGAAGTCCGTTACATGCCCAACGGAGAAGCGGTGTGCAACTTCAGCGTCGCCACCAGCGAAACATGGAATGACCGCAACGGCCAACGCCAAGAGCGTACCGAGTGGCACAACATCACTATGTATCGCCGTTTGGCTGAAATCGCCGGCCAATACCTGCGCAAAGGCAGCCAAGTATACTTGGAAGGCCGTATCCAAAGCCGTAAATACCAAGGCAAAGACGGCATCGAGCGCACTGCTTACGACATCATCGCCAGCGAAATGAAAATGCTCGGCGGCCGCAACGATAATTCAGGCGGCGCACCTTATGATGGTGGCGGCTATGACCAAGGTAGCTATCAAGGTTCGCAAGGTGGTTACCAACAATCGGCACCACAGCAATCTTATCAATCTGCTCCGGCTCACCAGCAAGAAGCGCCAAGCGCGCTACCGGCTGCCCCAGCTCGCCGCGCACCAACTACTCCGGCTGCTCCGGTTGACGATATTGATGACGATATTCCGTTTTAATCATTAAGCATAAATAGGCCGTCTGAAAAACTGGTTACATTTTTTTCAGGCGGCCTATTGCTTGTGTACCCAATAAACCACGAATCGCCGTGAAATCCTCTTTTGGGATTGCGGTTTTCAGGTTTGGTGGTACAATAACGCTATTCAATTTCTTACGAACAAGCCGCCGAACACAGGCGGCTTGTATTTTTATTTTGCGCCCGCGGTCTGACCGACCGTGGGCGCGACACCATCAATGAAGAAGCGTATAAACGCTTTGCGGAGAACATACCATGCAAAAAATTCCATTGACCGTGCGCGGCGCAGAATTGTTGAAACAAGAATTACAACACTTGAAAAGCGTTGCCCGTCCGGAAGTGATTGAAGCGATTGCCGAAGCGCGTTCGCACGGTGATTTGTCGGAAAACGCCGAATACGAAGCTGCCAAAGAGCGCCAAGGTTTCATCGAAGGCCGCATTTCCGAATTGGAAAACAAATTGTCTTTGGCACATATCATCAATCCTGCCGAAATCCATGCCGAAGGCAAAATCGTGTTCGGCAGCACCGTGACCTTGGAAGACTTGGAAACCGAAGAGCAAGTGACCTACCAAATCGTCGGTGAAGATGAAGCCGATATTAAAGAGCGCAAAATTTACGTCGGCTCACCGATTGCCCGCGCTTTAATCGGAAAAGAAGAAGGCGATGTCGCGGAAGTGCAAGCGCCGGGTGGTGTGCGTGAATACGATATCATTTCGGTGCAATATATTTAATGGGGCTTAGGAAGCAAAATCATCAAAAAACCTGATAAGCTCCTAATATGAAAACAAAAAATAAGTATCAAAAGTTCAGCAAAATTTCAGAGCAAAAGTTTAGAGAAATAATCCGCTGTTTCGCTCTTGATTTGACCGCTTCCGATACTGCTAAAATGACCGGCATTAGTGTACGCAGTATCAATCCTATTTTCCTGAAAATCAGACACAGGATTGCTGCTCTGTGCGAACAAAGCTCACCACTGTCCGGTGTGGTCGAATTAGATGAATCTTACTTTGGTACGCGACGTATCAGGGGTAAGCGCGGTCGCGGAGCGTCAGGTAAAACCATCGTATTTGGCATACTGAAACGCAATGGCGTGGTCTATACGGAAATCGTTCCCGACGCTTCGAAAGCCTCACTAATCAAGGTCATACGTGGTCACATATCTGCTGACAGTGAAATCAATACTGACGGCTGGAAAGCATATGACGGTCTTGTCGATATGGGCTATGAGAAGCATTACCGTGTCCATCATGGTTCCAATGAGTTTGCTCGAGGAAAGCAACATATCAATGGTATTGAATCTTTTTGGAGTTATGCTAAGGGGCGTTTGGCTAAATTTCATGGTATTTCCAAAGAGATGTTTTATCTGCATCTCAAAGAAACGGAGTTTAGGTTTAACCACCGGCATGAAGATTTAGGTAAAATATTAATGAAGATGCTTCGAAATAACCCAATTTAATATTTTTGCTTCCTAAGCCCCATTTAATTTATCTATTATAAGGTAATAAATCCGTTATGGGATTTGAACCAGGCCGTCTGAAAGCATATACTTTCAGACGGCCTGATTAACAAGGGAGAAATGATGAATAAATTGGTTGTTGCTTTAGCCGGTATATGGCTGGGTATGCAAGTGATGGCAGGCTATGTTGCCGCGCCGGTCTTGTTTAAAAGTTTGCCTAAATTGCAGGCCGGTGCAATTGCGGGCGAGCTGTTTAACGTGGTGTCTTACACCGGTTTGGTGGTTTGGGCATTGGTGTATTTTGTCGGCAAACGTGTTGCGGCGGTGCGCAACGTGCAATCAATCAACGGTAAATTGATTGCGGTATTGTGGCTGGGGTTGGCTGCCAATCAATTTTTGGTGACACCGGTGATTGAAGCGCATAAAACACAAACCACCAATTGGTTGCTGAGCTTAACCGGCGGTTCATTCGGCATGTGGCACGGTATTTCCAGCTTGATTTACATGATTTGCGCGATTTTGGCGCTGGTGCTGGTGTGGCGGATTTCTGCTTTGGAATGGAAGTAAATCTAAAAAATCAAAAGGCCGTCTGAAAATCATTTTTTCAGACGGCCTTTATAATGGAATCGTTTAATCGGTTTACATTTCTAAGTTTTTACGCCATAAAACCAATAATTTACCAATGTGTTGCACCAATTGCGCATCCACCGCTTCGCACAATGCATTGCAGATTTCTACGCGCTCTTGGCGATCGTCACCCAATACGCGCACTTTAATCAATTCGTGAGCGGTGAGGGCAGCATCGGTTTCTTTGATCACAGATTCTGTCAAACCGTGTTGTCCGATCATTACCACCGGATTCAGGTGATGCGCGCGGGCTTTGAGTTCCAAAATTTCTTTGGTGCTTAATTTATCGTCAGTCATGTTTGTATTGCTTAAATTAAAAATAATAATCTGATATTGTACGCGATTTAACGGCGGGCTGCGAGAAAATAACGTACAATAGAGCCATTCAATTTTCACATTCACACACTATGGCAGTACGTTCCAAATCTTCTAAAGCATGGCTCAACGAGCATGTGAACGACCATTATGTCCACATGGCGCAAAAAGACGGTTATCGTGCGCGTGCAGCTTATAAGCTTTTGGAAATCAACGAAAAAGACAAGCTCATCAAGCCGGGCACGATTTTGGCTGATTTGGGCAGTGCACCGGGCAGCTGGTCTCAGGTAGCAGCCAAATTGGTCGGTAAAAACGGCCAAGTATTTGCTTTGGATATTTTGCCAATGGACGAAATCGAAGGCGTTTCATTCATTCAAGGTGATTTTCGCGAAGACGATGTGTTGGCGCAATTTGAATCGCTGTTGGATAATCGCCCCTTAGACCTTGTAATTTGTGATATGGCACCCAATATGTCGGGTAATGCCGTGACCGATCAGGCCAAGAGCTTTTATTTATGCGAATTGGCTTTGGATTTTGCTGCCAACCATTTGAAAACAGGTGGTAATTTTTTGGTTAAAGTATTTCAGGGAGCAGGCTATCAGGAATATCTGGCGGCCATGCGGGTGGTTTTTGGCGTGGTGCAAACACGCAAGCCTGAGGCTTCCCGCAATCGTTCCAGTGAGATTTATTTATTGGGCAAAAATAAACGCTGACAATATGGGCAGCGTGCATTAAAATCGTTTCTTTCGTTTACCTTTATATATGGAGCCTGATTCAGTGGGGAATACCATTAAACATGTATTGGTCTGGTTGGTGCTGGGTGTCTGCCTGATGGCGGCATTCAATGCCATTAATGACAAGCAGGAAAATAAACAACAAATCGAATATTCGCAGTTTATCCAACAGGTAAACAACGGTGAAGTGGCCAGCGTGAATATCGAAGGTTCGGTCGTGAGCGGTTATCTGATTAAAGGTGAGCGCGCCGATAAAACTTCGTTTTTCACCAATGCGCCGCTTGACGATAAGCTGATTCAGACTTTATTGGATAAAGATGTCCGCGTCAAAGTGACGCCTGAAGAAAAACCGAGCATGCTCGGCAGCTTGTTCTTCAGCCTGTTGCCGGTATTGCTGTTGATTGGCGCATGGTTCTATTTCATGCGCATGCAAAGCGGTGGCGGCGGTAAAGGCGGTGCGTTTTCATTCGGTAAGAGCCGCGCCAAATTGTTGGATAAAGATGCCAACAAAGTGACCTTTGCTGATGTGGCCGGTTGCGATGAAGCAAAAGAAGAAGTTCAGGAAATCGTTGATTATCTGAAAGCGCCGACCCGCTATCAAAGCTTGGGTGGTCGCGTGCCGCGCGGTATTTTGCTGGCCGGTAGCCCGGGTACCGGTAAAACCTTGCTGGCTAAAGCAATTGCCGGTGAAGCAGGTGTGCCGTTCTTTAGCATTTCCGGTTCGGATTTTGTGGAAATGTTTGTTGGTGTTGGTGCCAGCCGTGTGCGCGATATGTTTGAGCAAGCCAAGAAAAACTCGCCTTGCATCATCTTTATCGATGAGATTGATGCCGTAGGTCGCCAGCGTGGTGCAGGCTTGGGTGGCGGTAATGATGAACGCGAACAAACCTTGAACCAATTGCTGGTTGAGATGGATGGCTTTGAAAGCAATCAAACCGTAATTGTGATTGCTGCAACCAACCGTCCGGACGTATTGGATCCTGCTTTACAACGCCCAGGTCGTTTCGACCGTCAAGTAGTGGTGCCGCTGCCGGATATCCGTGGCCGCGAGCAAATTTTGAAAGTGCACGCCAAAAAAGTGCCTTTGGATGAATCGGTTGATTTGACTTCATTGGCGCGCGGTACGCCGGGTTTCTCTGGTGCCGATTTGGCTAACTTGGTAAACGAAGCCGCTTTGTTTGCCGGTCGCCGCAATAAAATCAAAGTCGATCAAAGCGACTTTGAAGATGCCAAAGACAAAATCTACATGGGTCCTGAGCGCCGCTCAATGGTGATGCACGAAGATGAAAAACGTGCGACGGCTTATCATGAATCGGGTCATGCCATTGTGGCCGAGAGCTTGGACTTCACCGATCCGGTGCATAAAGTCACCATTATGCCGCGCGGCCGAGCCTTGGGCTTGACTTGGCAGCTGCCGGAACGCGACCGCATCAGCATGTATAAAGATCAAATGCTGAGCCAAATCGCGATTTTGTTTGGTGGACGTATTGCCGAAGATATTTTTGTCGGCCGTATTTCTACCGGTGCGTCCAACGACTTTGAACGCGCAACGCAAATTGCCCGTGAAATGGTGACCCGCTACGGCATGAGCGACAAAATGGGCGTGATGGTTTACGCGGAAAATGAAGGTGAAGTGTTCTTGGGTCGCAGCGTGACCCGTTCACAAAATATTTCTGAAAAAACCCAGCAAGATGTGGATGCCGAAATCCGCCGCATTTTGGATGAGCAATACGCCGTGGCTTACAAAATCTTGGACGAAAACCGAGATAAGATGGAAACCATGTGTAAAGCACTGATGGATTGGGAAACCATCGATCGTGATCAGGTATTGGAAATCATGGCAGGCGAGCAACCTAGCCCGCCGAAAGATTACAGTCATAATCTGCGCAAAGATGAGCCTGAAGAAGAAAAAGGTGAGCCGGAGCAAGTGATGGTGATTACGCCTGAAGGTCCGCAAACCGAAGTGCAAAATGTTAAACCTGAACATTCTTCTGATCATGATTCGGGTGTGAACAAGCCATAATCGGCATATCAAACGGCAGCGTTAACGCTGCCGTTTTTTCATATCTGAAACCATCAAAATAAAGTAAAAAGAGCATCAATATTGAAGATTATTGCTTCAGGCCGTCTGAAAAGGCCGGAAAATTCGTTTATAATGACACTTTTGCTTAAGTTTGATTCCGCCATGAAAACAGTAGAAAAAAGCGTGTTGGTGTTACACAGCGCCAAGCAGATGTTTGAGTTGGTTGACCGCGTGGAGGATTATCCGACATTCCTGCCGTGGTACAGCAAAACCGAAATCATCGAGCGCACCGATACCGAATTGAAAGCGCGCCTGTTTATGGACTACATGGGCGTGCGCCAATCGTTTGCCACGCATAACCACAATATTCCCGGTCAAGAAATCAAAATGGATTTGCTCGAAGGGCCGTTTAAAACCCTGCGCGGCACTTGGCGATTTGTTGATTTGGGTGACGATATGTGCCAAATCGAATTTAAATTGGAATACGAATTCAGCAGTTCGATTTTGTCGGCGATGATTTCGCCGGTGTTTAATCATTTGTCCGGCACTTTGGTGGACGCATTTGTTAAAGAGGCTGACCGCCGCTATGCTTAATATTGAAATCGTGTACGGATTGCCGGATAAGCAAGTGTTGAAAACCATGCAAGTGGCAGAAGGGACGACCATCCGCCAAGCAGCTTTGCAAAGCGGTTTGGAAAACGAATTTCCCGATTTGGATTTATATTCGGCCAAGCTTGGCATTTTCGGCAAAATAGCCAAAGACGATACCGTATTACGCGATAAAGACCGCATTGAAGTGTATCGCCCTTTGCTGATCGACCCGAAAGAGGCACGCAGACAGCGCGTGCAAAATCAGGAAGATTGAATTTGAGGCCGTCTGAACCCTTTTATTTCAGACGGCCTTCTGTAAGAACCACACACCAAAGAGAAAATCATGTCTAACCCAATTAAAATGATCGTCGGCCTAGGCAACCCCGGCAAAGAATACGAAGCAACCCGCCACAATGTCGGCTTTTGGCTGCTCGATGAATTGGCGTGGCAATGGAAAGCGACGTTTAAAGATGAGAAAAAATTCTTCGGCGAAGTGGCGCGTGTCAGCCGCCCTGAAGGGGATATTTGGCTGATTAAACCGATGACGTTTATGAACCGTTCCGGTCAGGCGGTGGCGGCCTTGGCACAGTTTTACAAGATTGAACCCGAAGAAATTCTGGTGGTGCACGATGAACTCGACATCGAATGCGGCCGCATTAAATTCAAGCTCGGCGGTGGTAATGGCGGCCACAACGGCTTGAAAGACATTCAAGCCCGATTGGGTACGCCGAATTTCTACCGCCTGCGTCTGGGCATTGATCATCCGGGCGATAAGGCTCTGGTGTCGGCTTATGTGTTGAACAAACCGAGCACGGAACACCGCCAATTGATTGAAGATTCGGTCAATAAATCCATCAAAGGCATACCGCTATTGACGGCGGGTGAATTTGAAGAGGCGCAGCGTTTTTTACACAGTCGATAACTTTATATTTTCAGACGGCCTAAACCATGAGTGAATTGATTGATTTGATTGAAACCGAAAGCCTCGGTACAGTCGAAGAAACCCTTGATTTTTTGTTATACGAATGCAGCTTAGATGATGCCCCAAGCCGTGAAGAAGTAGAACAATGGCGCGACTTGCTAAACGGGCGCGGTGGCAAATTCGTACGATTGGCCAAAATCTGCCAAACATGGCTGGACGAAGAGGGTGAACATGACCTTACCGCGCAATAAATTTACCGCATTGGCCGCGCTGTGGTTTGCGGCTGCCATTTATTCACTGCTGTTGCGAGAATCAACAGGCGGCGCGCCGCCGTTTCCAAATTTCGATAAAGTGGCGCATTTTGCTTTGTTTTTCGCACACTTTTGGCTGCTCACCAAAGCATATATGGCCGATAAGCACCCGATTCCGTATCGCGGCCTGATGATTGCCGCCGTGGTGTTTGCCATTGCCAGCGAGTGCGCGCAGGCAATGTTTACCCAAACACGCGAAGGTTCGTTTGGGGATGCGGTGGCCGATGTCTGCGGTGCGGCGGCAGCTTTGTGGTTTGCCCGAAAAATCGAGCAAGCCAAAGGGTTGAAATTACCTGATTAATCTTTAACTATAAACAGTGATTAATAATAGAGGCCGTCTGAAAGCTTGGAAAAGTTTCAGACGGCTTTAAGGAAACATAATGAACAATACCCCGTTTATCCAACGCCGCCAACGCGTGCTGCAACAAATCGGCAGCGAAGGCGTGGCGGTTTTGTTTGCCGCGCCAGAACAGCACCGTAACAACGACACCGAATTTCCATTCCGCCAAGACAGCTATTTTCATTACCTGACCGGCTTTGACGAGCCGCAAGCGGTGTTGCTGCTGGATGGTGCGACGCAAAAAAGCATTTTGTTCTGTCGCGAAAAAGATGCCTTAAGCGAGATTTGGAACGGCTTTCGCTATGGGCCAGAAGCGGCGTTGGAAGTGTTCGGTTTTGATGAAGCCTATGCAAATATCGAATGGCCGGCAAAATTAACGCAAGTGCTGCTGAATAAAAAAAGCCTGTATGCCTTGTGGGGCTTATATCCCGAACACGATAAAGAAGTGATGGCCAAATGGCACAGCGTGCAGCAAAGTGCCGGCCGCCGTATTCAAACCAACACTTATGCGCCGGAAAATTTGGCTGATTTGGCGGCGTTGTTGGACGGTATGCGCTTGATTAAAGACGATCACGAAATTGCGCTCTTGAAAAAAGCCGGTGAAATTAGCGCGTTGGCGCATATCCGAGCCATGCAGAAAACACGACCGGGCATGAATGAGCTGCAGATTGAAGCCGAAATTTTGCACGAATTCATGCGTCACGGCGCGCGTTTTCCGTCTTACAACAGCATTGTGGCAGGCGGTAAAAATGCGTGCTGTCTGCACTATGTTGACAACAAAGATATGCTGCAAGACGGCGATTTGCTGCTGATTGATGCCGGTGCCGAATATAATTTTTACGCCGGCGACATCACACGTACTTTTCCGGTAAACGGTAAATTTACCGCGGCACAAAAAGACATTTACGAAATCGTGTTGGCGGCCAATGAAGCCGCCATCGCCGCCGTGAAACCGAATGCCGATTGGGGTGAGGTTCACTTAATCGCGCTGAAAATCTTGGTGCAAGGCTTGATTGATCAAAAATTATTGCGCGGCACAGTTGACGGCAACATCGAATCACAAGCCTATCAACGTTTCTACATGCACGGCTTGGGTCATTGGGTCGGCTTGGATGTACATGATGTCGGTAAACGCTGGCACAACGGCAAGCCTTTATTGCTGCAACCAGGCATGTGCAGCACCATCGAGCCGGGCTTGTATATTGCCACGGCCGATGATATTCCTGAAGTCTTCCACAATACTGGTATCCGCATTGAAGACAATGTATTGGTAACCGAAAACGGTTGTGAAAATTACACCGCCTTAGCGCCGAAAAGCGTAGCGGATATTGAAGAAGTGATGCGTGGCTAGGTCGCTTGAAATTGAATAACGCCAAAAGGCCGTCTGAAGCATTAAGTTTCAGACGGCCTCATTTTGATTAATTTATTCAAAAACTAACTTTCCGAATCGATTCAGCCACGGCCTCACCCAATATTTCATTACCGAACTCATTGAAATGCAGCCCGTCGCAGATGGTCAGCGCGGTTAAGTCTTGCATAAACATCAACGCATATAAATCATTAATGGCAAAACCGAATTCATGTGCCAAGTCTTGGGCTATTTGGTTATAGGTTTGAATATCTTTCAAATAGCGGCGCGATGATTTGGTCACATTGTGTACGCTTTGTAAAAAAGGCGTGCTGCTTGCCCAGATAAGGTGTGCGCCGGTTTGCTGCAAGCGGTTAAAAATTTGTCTCAGATTGGCTTGGTAGGCTTGAATGTCGGTTAAGGGTTGGCTGCTGCCTGCATTGTAGCGGATGTCGTGCAGACCGCAGTTTAGGTGAATAATGTCTCCGGCCTGCGCACCTTGTGTCCATTGTTCGATGTGTTGCAACACATCATGTGATGAGCGGCAATTGTTGATCGGTGAGAGTATGGGTACATCGGATAGGGCAGCTTGTACTGTAGCTTCATAGCCCAGTCGGATTGAGTCGCCGATAAGATAAACCGTCATGTTTCCCCCTACTGTTAAGGCCGTCTGAAATAATTAATATTATAATATTAATTATTTCAGACGGCCTTAACATGGGTCAAATCATTAGGTTGGATTCTGTAAAGCTTATTTGGCTTGATAATTTTGTCGGTAAAAATCAATCAATTGTTTAGCTTGTAGCATCGGCAGGCCGAAGCGGTCGGCCACGGCTTTTAAATCTTTGATTTCTACGCCGGTGAGGTTTTGGCTGATCCATTCAAATGTATCCGGCTTGCTTTTGATGTGTTCTAAATAAGCCTGTTTGCGTTTCCAATTGCGCGACCATACCAGTAATACGGTAAAAATCAACAACGCAATCAAAAAGATATTCATTGCAGCCATCATTTCCATGGTTGGGCTTTCATCAAAAAATAAAGGCGATTATAAACGAAAAAAGGCCGTCTGAATGCATATCGCGTTCAGACGGCCTGAGAGCTTTTCAAGCTCTCCATCTTGGGCGCATTTCTTCGTTTCTGAAGTTTTGCAAAGGTCTCGGCCTTTATCCTTTCGAATAATGGCATCATTCAATTTTCACACGTTTCAAGCGCAACGCATTGGTTAATACCGATACCGAACTCAGCGCCATTGCCGCGCCGGCAATCACCGGGCTGAGAAAACCCAAAGCAGCCAGCGGGATGCCGAGGATATTGTAGAAAAAGGCAAAAAACAGGTTTTGCTTGATGTTCCTCAACGTAGCGCGTGACACAAGCAGGGCATCGACGAGTTGGTTGACCGAATGCTGCATCAATGTTGCCGAAGCGGTGTGTTCGGCCACATCGGCGCCCCCTTTCATGGCGAAGCTGACATTGGCCGCAGCCAGAGCAGGGGCATCGTTGATGCCGTCGCCAACCATGGCGACAACTTTGCCGTCGTCTTTGAGTTTTTGCACCGCCGCTGCTTTATCGCGCGGGCTCATGTTGCCAAACGCGTGTTCAATGTCCAGTTGCGCGGCGATGTATTCGACGGTATTTTGATTGTCGCCACTCATTACATACACATCGATATCATGCGCTTTCAGACGGCGTATTGCTTCGGCGGTGTCGCTTTTAAGTGCATCAGCTAAGGCGAATGCACCGATGGGACGGTCGTCAACCGATACGGCCACCAAGCTGGCAATTGGCCATACGCCCTCTAAATCGGTCGGCAAGGTCAAATTGGCGTAATCGGTTTTGCCGACTTTCACCAAACCCAAACCGCTGATTTCGGCGGAAATGCCCGCGCCGACTGCCGTTTGCGTCTGACTGCTTGGCGGTAAATCCAAATTGCGCGCTAAGGCAGCCGAAACAATCGCGTTGGCAAGCGGATGAGTGGCGTTTTGCTCGACGGCTGCGGCAATACGGAACAAATCGTCTTTGCCAAAACCGCTATCCGGCACCAGATAAACCGCAGCCACTTGCGGACGGCCTTCGGTAAGCGTGCCAGTTTTATCGAGCACCACGGCGTTGACATGCGCCGATTCTTCCATCGAAGCCGCGTCTTTAAACCAAATGCCGTGTTTCACCGCTTTGCCCATGCCGACCATAATCGCCGCCGGTGTGGCTAAGCCCAGCGCGCACGGGCAGGCAATCACCAGCACCGCCACGGCATGCATCAAGCCGGCTTGCCAATCGCCTTTGATGCCCCAAGTGAGCGCGAACGTGAGCAGCGAAATGCCGACCACCACCGGCACAAACACCGCCGCCGCTTTATCGGCCATGCGTGAAATCGGCGCTTTGCTGCCTTGCGCTTCGGAAAGCGCGTTCATCATGTCGCCCAGCAAAGTGTGGCTGCCCAATTGGGTGGTGCGGTAAATCAAGCTGCCTTCAGTCACCAGCGCACCAGCTAAAACTTTGCTGCCTTGCTGTTTCATTTCAGGATTGGATTCGCCGGTTAAGTGGCTTTCGTCTGTCCAGCCGCTGCCGCTTTCGACCACGCCGTCAGCGGCAATGCGTTCACCGTGATTGGCACGCAGCATATCGCCGGTTTGCACTTGGTCTAACGGCAGCGACTGCCATGCGCCGTCGCGCTGCACATTGACTTTGCTCGGTGTGAGTTTCAGCATCAGCGATAAGCTGTTCAGGCTGGATTTTTTGGTGCGGTGTTCCAAAAATTTGCCCAGCGACACAAAGCCAATCACCATTACGCTTGCTTCAAAATACACATGCGCCATGCCGTCGTGCCCCATGCCGCGGTGGTGGAACATCATATACACCGAATAAAGATAAATCGACGCCGTGCCGATGGTGACCAGCACATCCATATTGGCCAAGCCGCCTTTGATTGAAGCCCACGCGCTTTTGTAAAACGGAATCGCCAACCAAAGCTGCACAATGCTGGCCAAAGCAAATTGCCATAGGGCGGGCATCATCCAATCGTGGCGGCCAATCATCATGCCTGCCATGCCGATGAGAAACGGCACATTAATCGCCAGCAGCAGCCACAAACGCCAGCCGATATGCACCGGTTCATCGCTGTCGGCTTTAGGCAGCGTATCGGTTTTTTCTTGCGCGCCGAAACCGGTTTTTTCGATAATTCGGGTGATGTCGGCTATTGAGCTGCGGCTGTCGTCAAACACGACTTGCGCTTCTTCGCTGGCAAAATTCACACCCGCACTTTCGATAAAGTCTTTTTTGTTTAATACTTTTTCAATGCGTGAGGCGCAAGCTTGACAGGTCATACCTTCGATTTGGAAGCGGACTTTTTGTTTCATTTTCGTTGTCCAGTCAATGATGAGATAAAAAAAGCTTAAACCTTAATGGATGGTTAAAGTCAAGTATTCTTAAAAATCAAGGCCGTCTGAAAATTTTGCTTTCAGACGGCACCGAGACCTTTGCAAACCCCCAGATTTGAGTGCAGTTCGAAGTTAGAGTAGCGCAGAAAGCGAAGACATATCACAAAGATAGGCAAGCTTTCGAGCAGCGCATAACGAAGAAATGTGCCAAAGATGGGGATTTTGCAAAGGTTTCGGCCTTGATATTGTGATCAACGTGAAGCATCAAAGCCGCCGTCTTCAATCGCTTCGATTAACGCATCAGCATTGGTTTTGGCAGCATCGAATTCAATTACGGCATTTTTGTTTTCCAAGCTTACTTCGGCTTTGGTAACGCCATCGGTGTTTTCCAAAATACGGGTGACGCTCTTCACGCAGCCGCCGCAGGTCATGCCTTCTACATTTAAGGTAATGGTTTCCATGATTTCTTCCTTTCGTTCGTGGGTTGGATAACTTAAATATAATATAAACCTTAACGCTAGGTTAGGGTCAAGTATTTTTTCAGACGGCCTCTTTATTCTTAAAGGCCGTCTGAAACATTTGAAATCAAATGAAATGTAGTCTATTGTTATCGTTTTAATTATTGCGCGAACGGAGTAGAATAACGCCCCTGTTTTAATCGGGAAGAGTAAGATTATGTCGGCGGCAAAAGAGAAAAAACAATGGCTGAGTGTATTAGCCTTGGCGGTGGGGGCGTTTATTTTCAACACCACTGAATTTATTCCGATTGCGCTGTTGAGCGACATCGGCCAAACCTTTGGCATGGCTTCAACCGAAGTCGGCATTATGCTGACGGTGTATGCGTGGATTGTGGCGTTGTTGTCGCTGCCGCTGATGTTGGCGACGAAAAATTTCGAGCGCCGCGAGCTTTTGTTGATTTTATTTGCCGTGTTTGTGGGCGGACATGTGTTGTCGTTTTTCGCTTGGAATTTCGGCGTGTTGTTGGCCAGCCGGATTTGTATTGCTTTAACACACGCGGTGTTTTGGTCGATTACGGCATCTTTGGCCGTGCGGGTTGCGCCACAAGGTAAAAGCACGCAAGCACTGGGTTTGTTGAGTACCGGCACGGTGATGGCGATGGTGATGGGTATTCCGCTGGGGCGCGTAATTGGGCAGTTTTATTCTTGGCAAATCAGCTTCTTGCTGATAGGCATTTGCGCGGCAGTAGTGATGATTGTGCTGGCGAAAAATTTGCCCTTGCTGCCGAGTGTGAATTCCGGTTCATTGAGCAGCTTGCCGTTGCTGGTGAAACGCAAAAATCTGATGTTGCTGTATGGCTTTACCATTCTGATTATTACCGCGCATTTTACCGCGTATAGCTACATCGAGCCGTTTGTGCTGCAAATCGGCGGCTTTAAGCCGGAGCAGGTAACGATTGTGCTGGGCTTGTATGGTGCGGCCGGCTTTGTGGCTTCGTTTGTGTTCGGCAAATGGTTTGCCAAGTTTCCGCGCCAATTCTTTATCGGCGCAGCGGCCTTGGTGGTATTGATGACGGCCTTGCTGTGGCCGTTGGTTGGTTCGGCATGGGCGGTTTATGCGCTGTGTTTTGTGTGGGGCATTGCCATCAGCGTGGTCAGCCTGTCGATGATTGCCAAAGTGTTGAACTTTGCTTCGGATGCCACCGATGTTGCCACCTCGATTTATTCGGGTCTGTATAACGTGGGTATCGGCGGCGGTGCGCTGTTGGGGCATTATGTGACTGTTGGTCTAGGCTTGGGCAGCATTGGTTTTGTCGGTGCGGGCACGGCATTGTTGGCAGTGGTGCTGGCTTATGTGTTGATTAAAAGCGATGATTTTATGAATAAATCGGTTTAAAAAACACATAAAAAGGCCGTCTGAAACGTAATATTTCAGACGGCCTTTGTTTATATCTGCTCGAGACCTTTGTAAAATCCCCATCTTTGGCACATTTCTTCGTTATGCGCTGCTCGAAAGCTTGTCTATCTTTGTGATATGTCTGCGCTTTCTGCGCTGCTCTAACTTCGAACTGCACTCAAATCTGGGGTTTTGCAAAGGTCTCTGCTTGTTTATTCAGCTTTCAAACCGGCAATACATTGCTGATCGCGGGCTTCAAAAGCAGCGGCACCACCGAGCAACTCAAGCTGCTCTTGTGCGCTGATTTTGCTGAACAATTGAATTTGCTTTTCAGTCAATTTTTCCAAAGGCTCGTCCCACATGCACACGCAGTAATCACCGATGACTTGCTCTCCTTTGCCTTCCAAGCCGCGTGCTTTCAAATCAGTCTGCCATTTGTCGGCAAACGGAATGTTTTTCACACACGATTCGATAATGGCTTGTTTGGCTTTTGGCTTCGACAAGGCACATTGCGACAAAAAGAAAAAGCTCACCAGCAAGGCCATGATAATCCACGCCCAAATGCGGATGGTGCGGATTTTGGCCTTGGCTTTTTTGGTTTTCGCCGCTTGTTCTTCAGGGGTTAACGGTTGCTCAGCCATACAGACTTTCCATACGGATCATGGTAATCGGTGTTTCCACGCAATCCAATTGCTCGATGGCGGCAATGGCTAATTTGATGTTTTTCTCAACTGTGCTGTGGGTCAGAATCACGATTTCAGCAGTGGTTTTGTTAATCACGCCTTTTTGAATCAAAGCTTCGATAGACACGCCTTGTTCGGCCAATAGGTTGGCAATTTTACCCAATGTGCCCGGTTCGTCTTTGGCTTGCACGCGCAGATAGTAGCTGCTGGTGATTTCGTCCATCGGCAGAATGGTTTGTGCTTTTACGCCTTCAGGTTGGAAGGCCAAATGCGGTACGCGATTCGCCGCATCGGCACCAATCATACGGCAGATGTCGATAATGTCGGCAACCACAGCGCTGGCAGTCGGCAATGCGCCGGCACCTGCGCCGTAATATAAGGTTTCGCCCACCATATCGGCATTCACGCGCACGGCATTCATCACGCCATTCACGTTGGCCAATAGACGGCTTTCCGGAATCAGGGTTGGGTGCACGCGCAATTCGATGCCTTTGTCGGTTTTGCGGGTGATGCCCAATAATTTGATGCGGTATCCCAATTCTTCCGCGTATTTGATGTCGCGGCTATCGAGTTTGCTGATACCTTCCAAATAGCAGCCGCTGAAATCAACCGGTGTGCCGAACGCCAATGCGCTCATGATGGTGATTTTGTGGCCGGCATCGTGGCCTTCGATGTCGAAAGTCGGGTCGGCTTCGGCGTAACCCAAGGCTTGCGCTTCTTTCAATACATCGGTAAACGCGCTGCCTTTTTCGCGCATTTCGCTCAAGATGAAGTTGCTGGTGCCGTTGATGATACCGGCGATGGATTTGATGTTGTTGGCGGCTAAGCCTTCGCGCAGGGCTTTGATAATCGGAATGCCGCCGGCTACGGCTGCTTCAAATTGCACCATCACGTTTTTTGATTCGGCCAACGGGAAAATTTCGTTGCCGTATTCGGCCAGCAGTTTCTTATTGGCGGTAACAACATGTTTGCCGTTTTCAAGCGCTTTCAAAACGGCATCTTTAGCAATGCCGGTGCCGCCGAACAATTCAACGACCACATCCACGTCATCACGTCGTACCAACTCAAAAGGATCTTGCACAAAAGCCGCATTCGGCGCAATTTCGGCTGCTTTTTCGGCGCTTCTGTCGCACACGGCTGAAATGTTCACGTTGCGACCCAAACGGCGGCTGATTTCCGCGGCGTTTTCCTGCAAAACGGTTGCGGTGCCGCCGCCTACCGTACCTAAACCTAAAAGACCGATATTCACTGGCTTCATTGTGTCTCCTTGTTGAGCCGAAATTTTCAATAGCGTAAACTGTCGCACACAGAATGCAGCCTTGAAATCAAGCAGGCGCGGTGCGGACGTCAAATTTGCTAATCCTACCCGAAATTGCCTGTTTTTGCACCTTTTTTAAAGAAGTTCCGCAGTAGAATAAAATAATGTCATGGCTGATTTTGTAGAATGAATCATGCCGTCTGAAAGGCAATTTAAACCGATTAGATGAAATTCAGGTTAAAAGACCATCAAAAATGGCTAAAAATCGAAGGACAACAACATCATGCTGATTGAAGAAAACACCGCAAAAGCACCCACTGCCATCACCGCATACCGACACGGTGTGATTGAAGCAGGCGGAAAGATGTGGACACAACCAATTGTTTTAAAATCAGATACCATTACCTTAATGGCAGACAAAAGGCCGTCTGAATTACACCTCAGCGATTTCTTTCAGACGGCCTCAGAAGAAAACTTACCGGAAGTGACTATTGTCGGCACCGGCGCAAAACAAGAATTTATCCATCCGAAAATTATCGCTGAAGCAGCATCGCGTGGTGTCGGATTAGAGTGTATGAATACCGCCTCGGCTTGCCGCACGCTGGTGTTGTTGCAAGGCGAAGGCCGCAGCGTGTGGGCGTGGTTGTGGCCGTGAAGATACGTCAAAGGCCGTCTGAAAAATTATTTTCAGACGGCCTTTTATTTGGTTTTAAATCGTTAATTGTTCTAATAAGGCTTGCTTGAGTGCAAATTGTTTTTTCGGGTTATCCAAGTCTTCACAATACACGGTGAAGCTGTCTTCAATGCGCTCATCCAAGGTGGTGATTTTGGCGTAGCGCAGGCTGACGTTGTGGTTGAAGAACACATCGGCCATATCGGCCAACAAGTAAGCGCGGTTGACGGCCACCACTTCCACGGTAAACCAGCCCGGATAATCTTCTTCCTGTGTGATGGTGACGCGTGGCGGAATAGCCATATACAGGCTGCGGCGGCTTAAGCGGTAATCGTAGTTTTGGTTTTCCAAAACCGTATAGCCGTGGATAAAGCTGTTTAATTCCGCTTCTAATGCGCTTTGGATATTCGGGTAATAATCTGGGTCGTGTTGCGACGGAATTTGCACAATAAAGGTGTCGAGAATGTAATTGTGTTCGGTGATGAACACGCGTGCGGCCAAAATGTCAAAGCCGTGACGGCTGAAAATGCGGCATAAGCGTGGGAAAAGCCGTGGGCCGTTGGGCATGAAAATCATCACTTGGAATGAATCGCTTTTCGGCAAAATGCGGCTGCGGATTAGCGGTGTTTCAAAATCGTGTACCAAATTGGCGGTGTGCCACAATACTTCGCGTGTTTGGTGGCGGATAAAATAAGTCGAACCCAATACTTTCCACAGTTTTTGCTGTTGCTTTTCCGGTGCGCCGGTGCGGGTAAGCAATGCGGTGGCTTTTTGTTGGCGACGGCTCAGCAGCATGGTAGTCGAATAGCTGTCACCGGCCAAATAGCGGCTGCTGGCGTGGAACAGGCTTTCTAATAAGCTGCTGCGCCATGTGTTCCAGAGCTTGGGGTTGGTACCGCGGATATCGGCGACGGTGAGTAGATACAGCGCGCACAAGCGTTCATAAGTTTGTACTTGCTCGCAAAACGTTCGGATGATTTCAGGATCTTGAATGTCTTCTTTTTGTGCAACGGTGGACATCAATAAATGATGCTCGACCAACCATGCGAGTAATTCACCTTCTTCTTGGGTAAGAAAATGGTCGTCTGAAAATTGTTTGGCATCTTCAATGCCTTGAATTGAGTGGTCGCCGCCGCGCCCTTTGGCAATATCATGGAAGAAAGCGGCCAAATAGAGAATGTCTTTTCTGTCGTAAGATTGCATCAGTGCAGAGGCAAAAGGATGCTCGTGACTGTGGTTATCTAAAGCCAAACGTCGCATATTGTGCACCACGGCTAAGATATGATCGTCCACCGGATAAACGTGGAATAAGTCATGCTGCATTAAGCCGACGATTTTTTCCCATGCTGGCAGATAATGGCCGAGCACGCCGTATAGATTTAAGAAACGCAAAACATGGGTCAGGCCGTTGCCATTGCGGAAAAAGCCGACAAAATAATGGCGGTTGGTCGGATTTTGGTAAAACTGGCGGTTCATTTTGCGCGTTGCCGCCCACCATGCCCGCAAGGTTTGCGGTTCGATGGCATTGATGTCGTTGTGGTTTTGCCAGATTTGGATAATTTTGAAAATGTTGGTCGGCTGTTTGGCAAAAATAGACTTGTCGCGGGCGGCAATTTGGTTGTTCACTTGCACATAATCATCATCGATGCGCAACGTCACCCGCATGGGGTCGGAATAAACACGGCCTTGCAGCATAGGAATCAAAATGCCGTTGAGCTGGTTAATGCTTTTTACCGCGCGGTAGAAATTGTGCATTAATTGTTCGGTTTTTTGGCGGTAGCTCTCGTTGACCCAGCCCATGTTTTCAGCCACTTGTGCTTGCAAGTCGAAAATCAGGCGGTCTTCTGCGCGTTTGGCGCATAAGTGCAAATGGATGCGGATGGTAGAAAGTTGCTTGTAGCCCTGCGTTAACATACAGGCTTCCAAGCGGGTCAGAATGCCTTCGCGAATCAGAGAAGAAGGGCGCGTGTTAAGCCCTTGAGCCTTGGCAAGCCAAAGCATGGTATGAATATCACGCAAGCCGCCGGCGCAGGTTTTGATATTGGGTTCCAATACTGCGCCCGAACCTTGTGATTTGGTGTGGCGCTGCTTCATTTCCAGCAGCTTGGCTTCAATAAAAGTGGATACATCACGCTGCTTGTTCATGCAGGTGATGGTACGCTGTGCCAAATCTTGGTCACCACATAAAAAACGCGCTTCCAAAAAAGCGGTGTCGCCGGTGATTTCATCTTCAATGCTTTCGCACAATTGACCCATGCTGCCGCTTTTAACCGAGGGCATAAGCTTCATGTCCCACAATGTCTGCACAAATTGGGTAATTTGTTCTTTATGGCTGTCTGAAATGTCTTCCGGCGATACAATCGCCAAATCAATATCGGAATAGGGATAAAGCTCATTGCGGCCATAGCCGCCGGTTGCCAGCAGACTCATGCCGCTGTCGGCCATGAAATGTTGCCAAAGCTGTTGTAAGAGTTTATCAACGGCAGCGCCATATTGGGCAAAAAAAGTCATGGGCTGGTTTTTGCGCAAAAAAGCGTCGATGGCCTGTTGTTTCTCCGTCAAAAAACATTCGCGCATGGTTTGGATATCGGCAAGCATGGTTTTTCCTTTGGGCAAAATCGTTTCAGACGGCCTATTGAGGGGCATGAGACATCAAATTCAATAATTGTTGCGGTGGCAACAGCAGTTGATAGGCGGATACGCCCAAAGCTGCAGCCATTTTTTCAATATTAGAAAGGGCAATATTCCAACGTTTGCGCTCTACTGCCGAAACGTAAGTCCGATCAAGGCCGCATTGGCGGGCAAGCTCTTCTTGCGACCAGCCTTTATTGACGCGAAACAGCCGCATGTTATAAGCAAGTACGGCGCGTAAGTCGTTTTCATCGGGCAATTCGGTGGGTGGTGTGAGTTTGTTGCTCATGGTTGTCCTTTGTATTTGTTATCACGGATTTTACTTCACATTTTCACAGAATAAAAGCCAAAAAAAAAGGGGTGGCAAACATGGCCACACCCAAACACACACACATCAAGAGGAAAGAGATAAAAGGTAATGAAAGCAAGTGGCTTCGGCGTTTCGGCCTCTGCCTGAATTCAATGAGTGAATTATAGATGAAAATTATTTTTCGGTTTTGATTCAAATCAAGTTCGCCTTTCTTTTCTCATAAAAGCGGTTTGAAAAAGAATTTTCCCATTTAAATGCAAATAAAATGAAATATTAAAGAAATTTAGTAGGAATTAAATTCAAAATATTGGCATTTTATTTGTAAAGTTATTTATTCATTGAGTGAAAATACTTTCTATGATTTTCGATAAGGTGCTGTATTTCAGGCGGCCTGCGTGAAAGCATCCGAATAAAATGCATCTTTAGGTAAGCTGCATTCGGTAGTGAATAAAGAAAAGGCATGCTCAATCATGGCCGGTGCGCCGCAGGCATAGACTTCGTATGCGCTTAAACCTGGATAATCGCGTGCAGTAATATCTTGCACATGGCCGCAATCACCTTGCCAATCAGGTGTTGGCGCACTCAATACTGGCGTAAAACGCGAATGGTTCAGACGGCCTAAATAGTCTTGTGCTTCGCTTAAGGCATACAAATCTTGTATTTCTCGCGCACCCCAATATAAATGCACGGCGCGATTGCTTTGCTGGCGGATAAGTTCGGCCAACATGCTGCGTACCGGCGCAAAGCCGGTGCCGGTGGCTAAGAAAATAATCGGTTTGTTGCTTTCTTTTTGTAGGCCAAATGTGCCCAGCGGACCTTTGATGCGCACGATGCCTTTTTCCTTTAAGACAGGTGGTTGCTTGAAAATCATATTGCTGCACACGCCATCGTTACGGCGGCGGATATGTAGCTCGATAAAACCGTTTTGGTCGGGTGAATTGGCAATGGAGTAGCTGCGGACAATATTGCCGGGAAGCAGCAAATCAATGTATTGTCCGGCCGAAAACGAAAAAGCAGACGTTTTGGGCAGACCCAAGCGCAAGATAGCGACATTATGCTGAATGCGGATGTGTTCAATGCGGGCGGGTAAGGTTTTGACCTTTTGCGCGTGGGGGTCGTAGCCATCGATATGAATGCTGAGATCGCTTTGAGGCGTGGTGCAACAAAGCAAAATTTTTCCCTGTGCTTTTTCTTGAGCCGATAAGGCTTTTGCTGAATGCTCACTCATGGTCATTTCGCCGCTGATCAAATCGGCTTTGCATTGGCCGCAAATGCTGTTTTTGCAGGAGTGCGGTAGATTGAGATTTTGGCGCGTGGCGGCGCTTAAGACGGTTTCATGGGAAGAAACATGGAAACGGGTTTCTTCACCAAGGGTAATAGTGTGGCTCATGGTATATTTCATCATTAAGGCCGTCTGAAAGTGTTTTCAGACGGCCTGGGTTTATCTAAAAGTTAGATTGAGTGTGGCTTCAAGCCAGTTTGGCTTTAATCAAATCCTGAACTTGCGCCGGATTGGCTTTACCTTTGCTGGCTTTCATCACTTGGCCGACGATGGCATTTAACGCTTTTTCGTTGCCGGATTTGAATTGCTCAATCGCTTTAGCATTGTTGGCCAACACTTCATCCACCATCGCTTCAATTGCGCCGGTATCGGTGATTTGCACCAAACCGTGTTTTTCAATGATTTGTTCGATTGTTGCTTCCGGCTCCGCCCACATTGCTTCAAAGGCTTTTTTCGCTAATTTGCTGCTTAAAGTGCCGTCTGAAATTTTCGCCACTAAGCTGGCCAAGCGCGTTGCGCTGATTGGGCTGTCGGCCAATTCCAAGCCTGCCTTGTTTAACGTAGCGGCTAATTCGCCGTTCATCCAGTTGGCGACCAACTTGCCTTGTGCTTTATCGCTTGCCGCTGATTCAAAATAAGCAGCTTGGTTGCGCGAAGCAGTCAGCAAACGGGCATCATATTCACTCACACCGTATTCCGCCACAAAACGCGCGGCCATTTCAGACGGCAATTCCGGCATGTCTTCTTTGGCTTTTTGCAATTGGTCGTCTGAAATGATGATTGGTAACAAATCAGGATCAGGGAAGTAGCGGTAGTCGTGGGCATCTTCTTTCAAACGCATCACGCGGGTTTCGCCTTTTTCCGGATCAAACAGCATGGTTGCTTGCTGAACCTTGCCCCCGTCTTCGATGATTTCGATTTGCGCTCCCACTTCGTAATTAATAGCAGCTTCCAAAAAGCGGAATGAATTCAGGTTTTTAATTTCACGGCGCGTACCGAACTCGGCTTGGCCTTTCGGGCGCACAGATACGTTGGCATCGACACGGAACGAGCCTTCCGCCATATTGCCATCGCAAATATCCAGCCAAGTCACTAAGCTATGCAAGGCTTTGGCATAGGCCACGGCTTCGGCAGCCGAACGCATTTCCGGCCCGGAAACCACTTCCAACAAAGGTGTGCCGGCGCGGTTTAAGTCGATACCGGTGGCGCCGTTCAAGCCCTCGTGCACCGACTTGCCCGCATCTTCTTCCATGTGCGCGCGGGTGACGTTGATGGTTTTCACTTCATCGCCGACCACGATTTCCAATTTGCCGTGTTCCACAATCGGCAAATCCAGTTGGCTGATTTGATAACCTTTCGGCAAATCAGGGTAGAAATAGTTTTTGCGGTCGAACACATTTTTCTGATTGATTTTCGCATCCAAGGCCAAGCCCAGCTTAATCGCTTTGGCCACGGCTTCACGGTTCATCACCGGCAATACACCCGGCAACGCACATTCCACCACACTAGCGTGGGCATTCGGCTCGGCGCCGAAAGAAGTGGACGCGCCGCTGAAAATTTTCGATTTTGTGTTTAATTGGACGTGGATTTCCAGTCCGATTACGGTTTCCCAAGTCATAGGATTCTCTCAATAATTTGGTTATTTTAAGCAATCTGAATCAAGTTGCATGTGCAAAGAAAGGTAGTTTAATTGCCATTCTTTAATTGGTTTGCAGGCATGTTGCAGTATCAGCAAACAATTTATCCAAAATTTCATAACGTTTTCGATACATTGATCGTTTTTTGCTTTCGATTTCCGTTAATTCTTTACGCGTGGGTATAGCAGGTAAGTGCCAATAGCCATCATCATGCAGTTTGGCATCGACGTTTTGCCAAAATACATCATAATCCATTTGCACCCGTTTCTTTAAGCGCCAGCGCAGCTTAACCTGATCAGCCTGCGAAATTCCGGCAATGTTTTCCAGCGACAAGCAAGCGGCTAAGTATTGCAGTGCGGTAACGACTAAATTTTGCGGACGCAAACCATGAAGCTGTTTTGTCAGCTTTTTGACCAAGTCTTTTGCATGTTCTCCGGCAGGGCCTTGTACAGAGCCAACCACTAAGCGATGATTGATAAAGGCAAAAGTAGCGGCGTAAAGGCGTTGATTTGCAGTATCACGCAATGATACCGCCCACCAGCCTTCATCAACACAATTGTCGTTGCGATGAAGGCATAAACTCAACTCATCGGTTAATTGTGATAACACAATCGAATTTGTGGATGAGTCTGCATGTGCAATCTGCGCAAAAGCCCGTTGGCCAAATAATGAACGTGCTGCTTTTAAATCGTTTGTCATGACAGACAGCCGCTGTTTGCCATTGAAACGTTTGTCCATATACGCATGAATCAGTGGATAGGCATCTTGGGAACGGTTTCTGAAAAAATTTAGATAGCTTTCGCAAGTGTTTACAAACGTTTCAAATGCTTTGATGTTGTTGCGGGAAAACAGGCAGCGCAGCGTAAATTTTAAATGCTGGAGCTTGTATTTAGGCGCAAAATTATAAACATCACGGAAGGTAGGAAAAGCAAACTTCTTCATTACAATGGTTTTTGGGTATGCCAATCACTATTTTGCTGCATTTGGTTCGCCACACCCAAGATCTTCGCTTCGGTAAAGTAGTTACCAATCAATTGCACACCAATCGGCAGGCCGTCTGAACTGAAACCGGCAGGCAACGTTAAACCAGGCAAACCGGCGAGGTTTACGGCGATGGTGTAGATGTCGCTCAAGTAGGTTTCCACCGGTGTGGCGTTGGCACCAAGTTTGGGCGCAGCGGTCGGGGCAGTTGGCGCGAGAATGATGTCGCATTGGGCAAAGGCCGTCTGAAAATCATTGGCGACCAAGCGGCGCAGTTTTTGGGCTTTCAGGTAGTAGGCATCGTAGTAGCCGTGACTCAATACGTAAGTACCGATCATGATGCGGCGTTTCACTTCGCTGCCGAAACCTTCGGCGCGGGTGTTGCCGTACATTTCTTCCAAATCGCCAAATTGAGCGGCGCGGTGGCCGTAGCGTACGCCGTCGTAGCGCGACAGGTTGGTGCTGGCTTCGGCGGAAGTCAATACATAATAAGCTGGGATGGAAAGCTCGGTTTGCGGCAGGCTGACTTCTACCATTTCTGCGCCTTGAGCCTTCAATAAATCAATAGCATTTTGTAAGGCCGTCTGAACATCGGCGCTATTGCCTTCGCCGAAATATTCTTTTGGTAAGCCGACTTTCAAGCCTTTTAACGGCTGGTTCAAATCGCGGGTGTAATCTTCTTTTTCACGTTCCAAGCTGGTGGAGTCGCGCTCGTCAAAGCTGGCCATGGCGTTGAGCAGCAAGGCGCAGTCTTCGGCGGTTTGCGCCATCGGGCCGGCTTGGTCGAAGCTCGATGCATAAGCCACCATGCCGAAGCGGGAAACCACGCCATAAGTTGGTTTGATGCCGGTGATGCCGCAATGTGAGGCAGGTTGGCGGATAGAACCGCCGGTATCGGAACCGAGCGCGGCAGGGGCTAAACACGCGGCAACTACTGCGGCCGAACCACCTGATGAGCCACCCGGTGCGTGTGCGGTATTCCAAGGATTTTGCGTGGCGCCGTAGAATGAAGTTTCATTGGTCGAGCCCATGGCAAATTCGTCCATATTGGCGCGGCCTAAAGTGACCATGCCTTCATCAAGCAGGTTTTGCACCACGGTAGCGGTGTAAGGTGAAACAAAGCTGTCGAGCATTTTCGACGAGCAGGCAGAACGCCAGCCTTGTTGTACAAAAATATCTTTATACGCAATCGGCACACCGGTGAGCGCGGTGGCATTGCCTGCAGAGATACGGGCATCGGCGGCTTTGGCTTCGGCCAAGGTCAAGTCTTTATCTAAGGTAATGTAGCCGTTGATGGCCGGATTTTTGGCATCTATGGCGACAAGATATTCTTGCGCGAGTTCGACGGCGGAAATTTGCTTGGCTTGCAGCAATTCGCTGGCTTGTTTTAAGGTATATTGAGGCATGATGGTTTCCGAATTTTGTGTTTCAGACGGCCTCTCGTTTGAAATTTATACAGGCCGTCTGAAAATAAATTTATTCTTCGATGACTTGCGGTACGATGTATAAACGATTACGCACTTCAGGCGCAACAGCTTGGTATTCGGCAGCGTGGTCGCTTTCGGTAACGCGATCATCACGTAGGCGCAGCGCGACTTCATGCGGGTGTGCCATTGGATCAACACCATCGGTATCCACGTTTTGCATTTTTTCAACCATGGCGAAAATGTCGTTTAATTCCTTTAAGGTTTGCGTTTGTTCTTCGTTGGTTAAACGCAGACGGGAAAGCTTGGCAATTTTTTCCACATCGTTTAAGGTTAAAGCCATAAAATGTCCTTGTCTGATAGCAAATCCAACCTTTATAAGGTATCATTGCGTTCATCTTCAATGAAATGAAGAATTATAACCGAAAACCCATCAGGGTGGCATGGTGATTTTGGGATGGCTTGGTTTTATTCATTAAATAATGGCAGGCCGTCTGAATTGTTGTGTCTATGTATTCTGAGAAGATTATTTAAAATAACACGTTAGGGGCGGTTGCCCGATATTTCAGGTATTTTCATGTTTCGTTTTTTATCCCGTTTTCTGTCAAATGATATTGCCATCGACTTAGGTACGGCCAATACGCTGATTTATGTGCGTGACCGCGGTATCGTATTGGATGAGCCGTCGATTGTGGCGGTGCAAACTGGTCAGGCCAACAGTAAAGCCAAAATTTTGGCGGTCGGTACCGAAGCCAAAAAAATGCAGGGTCGTGCGCCGCGAAATATTGAGATTATCCGTCCGATGAAAGACGGTGTGATTGCTGATTTTAATATTACCGAACGGATGCTGGGTTTGCTAATTAAAAAGGCGACCGGCGACCGCATGGTGGTACCACCGCGCGTGGTAATTTGTGTGCCGGGTGGCTCGACTCAGGTAGAGCGCAAAGCGATTCGTGATTCTGCATTTGCAGCAGGTGCATCCAGCGTGCATTTGATTGAAGAACCAATGGCTGCGGCTTTGGGCGCAGGTTTGCCGATTGAAGAAACCTCTGGTTCGATGATTGTCGATATTGGCGGTGGTACGACTGAAATCGGCATTTTGTCACTTGGGGGCATGGCTTATTCGGATTCGGTACGCGCCGGCGGAGATGCATTTGATGAAAGCATTGTTCATTATGTGCGCCGTAAACGCGGTGTCTTGATTGGAGAGGCGACCGCGGAAGAATTGAAAAAGAAAATCGGCTCGGCATTTGATGACGATGATATGAGTGCTTTGCGTGTGAAGGGGCGAGATTTGGCAGAAGGTACGCCGAAATCGATTGCGGTTACCACAGATGAAGTTCGAGAAGCATTGAGCGAACCATTAAATCAAATTGTCCGTGCAGTGCGTTTGGCGCTGGAGCAGGCACCACCGGAATTGGCGGGCGATATTGCCGATCGCGGCATTATGTTGACCGGTGGCGGTGCGTTACTCAAAGGCATCGACACTTTATTGGCCGATGCCACCGGGTTGCCGGTCGGTATTGCCGATGAGCCTTTGAATTGTGTGGCTTATGGTGCAGGTAAGGCTTTGGACTATATCGGCAAGTGGGATGCCATTTTTGCTGAAAATCCTTAACCGTAAAGGGTAGGTATGAAACAATCGTCTTTACGGTTTGACGGTGACAATAATAGCCGTAAGCCATTATTTAAGTTGGCGGTTTACGTGGTGTTGGGCATCGCTTTGATGATGCTCGACAGCCATTTTGCCGCCGTTCAATCTATTCGTCAGGTTGGTGCAACCATTTTGTATCCGATACAGTGGTTGGCCAATCAACCTGTGCGACTCTATCAATATGTCGGCAATTTGTCGCAATCTCAGGCTGAGCTTCTGGAGCAAAACCGTATTTTGCAGGAAGAAAATGGCCGTCTGAAAATCCGTTTGCAGCGTGATAAAGTCAACTTAAGCGAATTGAGTGAGTTGAAAAAGCTTTATGGCTTGCAACAGCGCGGCATCAGCGATGTGATTGGTGCTGAAGTGATTTCCAATGGTAAAGATCCACTTTCTGAAAAGCTGATTATCAACAAAGGCAGCAGCAACGGCGTGAAAAACGGTGACGCGGTTATCGATACCGAAGGCTTAATCGGTCAGGTCACTCAAGTGCAGATGAAAAGCTCGGAAATCAGTTTATTGTCTAGCAGTAAAACCATCGTGCCGGTGGTGGTGGAGCGTACCGGTGAACGCAGCTTGCTTTACGGCAGCGGCAGTAAATTGGATTTGCGTTATTTTCCGACGGCCTCTGATTTAAAGCCCAACGATATTTTGTTAACTTCAGGTTTGGATAGTGTGTATCCGGCCGGTATTCCGGTGGCAACGGTCAATCAAGTGGTGCGTGCTTCGGGTACGCCTTATTACGACACGACACTCACACCTTTTGCTGCGCTGCAAGGCAGCCGCTTTGTGCTGGTTTTGCCGCAACATATTTACGCGCCGACGGAACCTTAATTTCATGAACGAATTTGATGATTCTTTCCACGCTGTGCCGTTGAGTATGGTGGTTACCTTTATTGTGGCGATGCTGCTGGATTTCATGCCGTTTCCTTTCGACGTGTTTTTCTGGCTGCCGGAATTAACGGCTTTGACCTTGCTGTATTGGACCATGCAACGGCCGCAAGCTGTCGGTATGGGCGTGGCTTTTGTGGTTGGGCTTTTGGTTGATATCGGTACGGCCGCTTCTTTGGGCTTGCACGCCTTGTCTTATACGATAATGGTGTTTTTTGTGTTGAGCTATCATCGCCAAATTATGCTCTATGGTCATGTGATGCAGATTTTAGTGGTGCTGGCGGCTTTGTTGTGTAATCAAGCTTTGCTTGCTGCTGCGCGTTTGTTCCTAAGCCATCAAATCATTACTTGGCAAAGTTTTATTGCGCCATTTATCGGTGCACTGCTTTGGCCTTTGCTCAGCCAATTGATGCTGATTCTGATCAATTTCAGCCGTTCCCGTCGATAAAGTCATGTTGAAACGAAATTTGTCCGCCGAGCCGGTGAAATCTATGCCTAAACCATCAGCCGCCAATGCGTCGCAATCAGATTCTATCTTGCGACTGTTGGTGGTTTTTGTGCTGATTTTAATTTTTTTCGCACTATTATTGGCACGCTTTGTTTATCTGCAAGTAGTGCGCCATGATGACTTTACCGGTCGGGCATCTACCAACCGCATCACCATCATTCCCAAACCGCCCATTCGCGGTGAAATTGTTGATGTCAATGGCGTACCTTTAGCGAAAAATTATCCGGTGTTCTCATTGGAAGTGATTCCAAGTGAAATTGAAGGCAAGATGGATGATTTAATCGAAGCCTTAAGGCAGTATGTCAACATCAGCGAAACGGATTTGAAACGTTTCAAAAAATACCGCGAAACTTATCGTAAATACGAAAATATTCCGCTCAAATTAAAGCTGACGGATGAAGAAGCTGCCAAGTTGGCCGTGCATTTGCATGAGTTTAAAGGGGTTGAAGTCAATTCGCGTACTTTCCGTTCTTACCCTTATGGCGCGTTAACTTCACATTTTGTCGGTTATATCGGTCGTATCAGCGATCGAGACCAAGAAAAGCTAAAAGAAGAAGACTTGACCGCCCTGTATCGCGGCAGCACCCACATCGGCAAATCTGGTTTGGAAAATTATTATGAACACCAGCTGCATGGTGTGCCGGGTTATCAAGAAGTAGAAAAAGATGCCTATGGCAATATCGTCAAAGTGTTGAAAGATGTGCCGCCTAAAATGGGGCAAACTTTGCGCTTAGGCATGGATATCCGCATGCAGCTTGAAGCCGATCGTATTTTAGGCGGCAAGCGTGGCGCTGTGGTGGCGATTAATCCGCAAAACGGTAATGTTTTAGCGTTTGTTTCCAAACCCTCTTTTGACCCGAATTTGTTTATCGATGGCATTGATACGGAGACATGGAAGTCGCTGAATGAAGATTGGCAGCGCCCGTTAATCAATCGTGTGACGCAAGGTCTTTATCCGCCGGGCTCGACGTTTAAACCTTTTATCGGTATGGCTTTTTTGGAAAGCGGTAAGCTGACCCAATCGACAGTATTACCTGCGCCGGGTGCGTGGAGCATTCCCGGTAGCCGACATTTATTCCGCGATGCGGTGCGCAGCGGTCATGGTTCGGCAAATTTGAGCCGAGCGATTCAGGTTTCATCAGATACCTTCTTTTATCGTGCCGGCTATGAATTGGGCATTGATAAAACACATCCTTATCTGGCTGAGTTTGGTTTAGGTGCGCAAACCGGTATCGATTTACCGAATGAATACCGCGGCATCCTGCCAAGCCGTGAATGGAAAGCAAAACGTTTTGCTAAAGCCAAATCGCCATCGGCGCGCGAATGGATGCCGGGGGAAATGGTGTCGGTGAGTGTGGGGCAGGGGTATAACGCTTATACCCCTTTACAGATGGCGCATGCCACGGCCTCTTTGGCTAATGATGGCGTGGTTTACCGCCCGCATTTGGTTAGAGAAATTTTGAATTACAACAATCGGGAAATCACCAAAATCAATCCAGTTCCTGAACGCACCATTCCATTTAAGCACGATAATTTTGAATACATCAAAAATGCGATGGTGAAAGTATTGAAACCGGGCGGCACAGGCCATCGCATCGGTGCAGGCTTGGCCTATCCCATGGGCGGTAAAACCGGTACCGCACAAGTGGTGCAAATTCAGCAGGGTAAATCCTATAATGCGGCCGCTTTGCGCGAGCAGCATCGCGACCACGCATGGTTTATTTCGTTTGCGCCGGTGAATAAACCGGAAATCGCCATTGCGGTATTGCTGGAAAACGGTGGTTGGGGTGCGAATGCAGCACCATTGGCGCGCAGTTTAACCGATTTTTATATGCTGAACGTGAAACAAAATCAGTTTCCGCCTGAATCTGAAGCATGGGTCAAACAGGCAACAATTGGTGTGCAACAAGCCAAACCGGTTCCCCCTTCGATTTTTCAGACGGCCTATCAACATTCTGTAACCTCACAACCGACAAAGGAAACGCATAATGACTGAACCTCAAAGCGTCGGTTGGGCGAAAAAAATCAAGCAAACCGTATGGGCGCCGATTGATCCTTGGCTGTTTTTTGCGATGCTGGCCGTGTACATCATGAGCCTGTTTTTGCTTTATTCGGCCGATGGGCAAGAATTTGGTCAGCTGGAAAACAAAACGCTGCACACGGTTATCGGCTTTATTTTATTGTGGGTTGTCGCGCAAGTCCCGCCCAAAACTATTGCCAAATGGGCGTTGCCGATTTATGCGGTGGGCGTGGTCTTGTTAATTGGCGTTGAAATTGCGGGCGTAACGGTCAACGGCTCAACCCGTTGGCTTGATCTCGGTATCAGAATTCAGCCGTCTGAAATCATGAAAATTGGTTTGCCGATGATGGTGGCGTGGTTTTTCCAGCGCTTTGAAGGCCGATTGCGCTGGTGGCATTATCTGGCCGCGTTGGGCTTGATGGCGGTGCCGGTGGCGTTGATTTTGAAACAGCCTGATTTGGGCACGGCCACGTTGATTATGGCTTCGGGTCTGTTTGTGGTTTATTTTGCCGGATTGCCGTGGAAAGTGATTTTTGCCGCCATTGTAGGCTTTGTGGCCGTATTGCCCTTAGTTTGGAATTACGGCATGCACGATTACCAAAAAACGCGCGTGTTGACCTTGCTTGATCCGACTAAAGATCCACTTGGCGCGGGTTATCACATTATCCAATCGATGATTGCCATCGGCTCGGGTGGTGTGTGGGGGAAAGGCTGGCTCAATGGCACACAAACGCATCTCGACTATATTCCTGAAGCCACGACTGACTTTATTTTTGCCGTGTTTGGCGAAGAATTCGGTTTAATCGGCAATATCTTATTATTGCTGGTGTATTTGGTGATTTTGGGGCGCGGTTTGTACATTGCCGGCCGCGCACAAACTTTATATAGCCGCACATTGGCCGGCGCGTTGACCATGACCTTTTTCTGCTACGCCTTTGTGAACATGGGCATGGTGAGCGGTATTTTACCGGTGGTGGGGGTGCCATTGCCACTGGTGAGCTACGGCGGCACGGCAACCATTTCCATCATGATGATTTTGGCGTTGTTGATGGGCATTGCCAACGAACAAAAACTACCGCGACCAAAAACAGAAACACAAAAGGGATAAAACATGGAACTCGGTGTTGAAATCACCAAATTAATTGTCGCCTTTATGGTGTTGATTAATCCATTTAGTGCGTTGTCGATTTATCTCGATTTAACCCGCAACCACAGCACACGCGAGCGACGTAAAATTGCCAAAGTGGCGACTTTGTCGGTGTTTATCGTGATTTCAGTTTTTGCCGTCAGCGGCGGTTTGATTTTGAAGCTGCTGGGCATTAGTGTTGGTTCGTTCCAAGTTGGCGGCGGTATTTTGGTGCTGTTGATTGCCATTTCGATGATGAAAGGCGACGACAATCCGGCTAAGCCTGATTTGGGCACCAGTGAAGACAGTGAGATTACGATTACGGCAAAACCTAAAGATAATGTGATGTCGTTTGCCGTGGTGCCGATTGCTATTCCTATGATGATTGGCCCGGGTGGTATTTCTACTGTGATTATTTATGCCTCTGCGGCGCAAAATTATTGGGATGTGGTCAGCATCATTGCTGCCGGATTTTTGATTAGCCTGTTTTGCTATATTGTGTTGATGGCATCGGCAAAAGTCAGCAAATGGCTGGGCGATACCGGTTTGAGCATTCTCAACCGGATTATGGGCATGCTGCTGGCAGCGGTATCAGTGGAAATTATTGTGGCCGGTTTGAAGGCTATTTTCCCTCAATTGGCTGCTTAAGATACAATCAACAAAAGGTTTTCAAGGCCGTCTGAAATATTTCAGATGGCCTCTTTATGAATGAAATTCATGTTTTTTGCGAAAATTAAGCGTTTGATTGTTGTATAGAAGCTTGGGTATAGTGGGACATCTCAATAAAAAATAACGCCAGAGAAGGAAATAACATGACAGAACAAGTAACTTCAAAACGCTTTTTAACCGTAGGCTCATTCCTGCGCCCAGAAGATTTGTTGGTTTTCAAGCGTGAAATTGGAAAGCGCGACGATATCCAATATCCATTTTACGATGAACTGAAAGGCTATAAAGAAGCCGAAGACGAAGCCGTGGCCAAAATCGTGAAAGAGCAAGCCGAGCATCAATTGCCTGAAATCACCGATGGCGAATTTTCGCGCTCGTTGTGGCATTTGGATTTCGTGTGGGGCTTGGCCGGTGTTCGCCGCTTTATTGCCGAACACGGTTACTTTTTCCGCGACAACAATCCTGATGAGAAATACGAAACCCGTCGCGACGTTGGCATTGAATTTACCGACCATGTTTGCTGCAAACACCACGCGTTCATCGACCACTACAAACGCTTAGAAGCCTTGTCGCCTGAAGGCAGCGTGTTGAAACACTGTATTCCGTCTCCTTCGCACATTTATGGCGAATTGGGCATCATGTCGAAAAACATCGGCGGCAAAGTGTATGAGAGCAAAGAAGCCTTGCGTGCCGATTTGGTTGAAGCATACAAAGATTTCTTGCGTGAATACTACGCAGCCGGCGGCAAAATCATTCAGTTTGACGATTGCTTGTGGGAATTGTTTGCTTCCGATAATGAACACAGCCCGTTCAGCGGCCAAGGCTTTACTGCCGAAGCGCAAAACTTGGCACAAGATTTCATCGATTTAAACAATGAAATCATCGCTTTTGCCCACGAATTGGGCTTGAAAGTGTACACCCACAATTGCCGCGGTAACTACGATTCGCGCAACATGGCTGACGGCAGCTACGAAACCATCGCCGATTTGTTCCTGAAAAAACAAAATTACGACCGTTTTTATTTGGAATGGGACGACGAACGCGCCGGCAACCTGACCGCCTTGAAAGCCTTTGCTGATAAACCGGAAGCTGAAGTGGTATTGGGTTTCTTGTCGAGCAAAACCGCTGATTTAGACGATGAAGCGCGTACGCTGAAATTGTTGGAAGAAGCCACGCAATATGTGCCGAAAGATAAATTATACCTGTCACACCAATGCGGCTTTGCGTCTTGTGACGGCGGCAACGAATTGACTGAAGCGCAGCAATGGAAAAAAATCCAGCAAGGTCAACGCATTGCGCGCCAATTCTGGGGTGAGTAAAACCAGCTTAACCAGCTCATCAAGGCCGGCTGAAATATTTCAGACGGCCTTAAACTTTTATTCATCAGGCCGTCTGAACAATATTGCGCCATTTTATCCGGTAACAATTTCAGACGGCCTTCGTTATAATATCGGTTTACCTATAAAAAACACACGCACTCAAAGGAGCACACTTTGTTTCACAGCATAAACGTCGCCAATGGCGAAATGCTTTACCGCCGAGACGCGCAAAGTTGGGATGAATTTTCAACGGCACTGCACCAGCTTCAGCAACGCCAACAGCAATTTGCCGCACTCAATGTCACCGCGCGCACGGCTTTACTGAACAAGTTTGCCGACCGCTTGGCCGACGAGCAAGAGCGCTTGGCGGAAATGGTGTGCGAAGAAGTGGGGAGATGCTTGCATGAGTGTCAGGCCGAATTGAAAAAATCGGTTGAATTAATCCGCTATTATGTGCGACTGGCACCGGAATTGCTTGCGCACAAAACCATCGCTACGCAAGCGAGTTTGAGCCAAGTCCGATTTGAGCCTTTGGGTGTGGTGTTGGCGGTGATGCCGTGGAATTATCCGGTGTGGCAGGTGCTGCGTTTTGCCATTCCGGCTTTGTGCGCTGGCAATGCCTGCGTGGTGAAACCAGCCCCCAGCGTGGCGCGTGTTACTGCCGCTTTGTTTGACATCATCGGTGAAGATTTACCAATGATGCCGGCTTGGCTAAGCCATGACGATACGCTGAAAGCCATTGAAGCTACCGATGCCATGGCGTTTACCGGCTCGACCCATACCGGCCGCCGACTTGCCGCACATGCCGGTATGCATTTGAAGAAAACCGTTTTGGAACTGGGCGGTAGCAATGCCTTCATTGTGATGCCCGATGCCGATTTGGCACAAGCGGCAAAAGATGCCTGCTATTCACGTTTTCGCGATGCTGGCCAATCGTGTAATGCAGCCAAGCGCATCATTGTGACCGAAGCGGTTGCCGGTCAATTTATTCCTTTGTTTTTGGCAGAATGCGATAAGCTGAAAAGCGGCCATCCCAAAGACACCGACACCACACTTGCGCCTTTGCACCGAGCCGATTTGCGCGATACCGTGCATGAGCAAGTACGAGATGCAATTGCACATGGTGCAGATTGTTTGATGGGTGGTGAAATCCCCGCAGGTAAAGGCTGGTTTTATCCGGCTACGGTCTTGGATCGGGTGAATAAGGCCTGCCGCGTGTATCATGAAGAAGTGTTTGGGCCGGTGGCGATGATTTTGCGGGCAGACAGCGAAGCGCATGCGGTTGAATTGGCCAATGATTCGCCGTTTGGCTTAGGCGCGGCGATTTATTCGGGCAATACCGAGCAGGCTTGGCAATGTGCTGAACACATTCAAGCCGGTTCGGTGTTTATCAACCGCCACACCAGCAGCGATTTGCGCTTGCCGTTTGGCGGCGTAAAAGCGTCGGGCTATGGGCGTGAGTTGTCGGAATTCGGTTTGTATGAATTTGTGAACGTGAAAACGTATTGGCAGAAGTAATTCATAGTTAAAGGCCGAGACATTTACGAAACCTTGTGAATCATCAATAAAAACCAAAACGACCGTCATTCCCGCGCAGGCGAGAATCCATTTTTGAGCATGGCAACTATTGAATAAAATAAGTTTCTGAAATTTTAAGATGGATTCCCGCCTGCGCGGGAATGACGGCGGTTCTTTGTGCTATCATTTTTCAAGGAGTTTTAAAAAGTCTCAGGCCGTCTGAAAGATGATTTTTTCAGACGGCCTTCAAAATAAAATAGATGAAATCAATGCGATAAGCGGCCTTCGCGCGCCAGAATTTGTTCGGCGTAATCGCAACTGGCGGTCAAATTCAAACCGTTTTTCTCGGCTTCCTGAATGGCCGCATTCACCAAATGGCGTGCCAAGCCCTTGCCACGATGTTGTGGCTCGATGCGGGTGTGGGTAATGTCGAGCGTATTGCCAAACGTGCGGTAATCCAATTCGCCGACAATTTCGTCATCGGCCAATAAGACAAATTTTTGCGACTCGATTTGATGCTGGATATTCGGCATGACTTTCTCCTTTGTTATTGAAAATCGACGGGTTGCTTCATCAGTATAAAAGATTTGCCGCAGGGTGCAAGAAAAAATTGAGGCCGTCTGAAATGGTAAGTTTCAGACGGCCTGTTGGCTCAAAAGAATTTAATTACTGATTTTCCGCTTCTTCAAAGCCGACTACTTCTAAGCCAAAGCCGGTTAGGCCGGTGAAAGCAGACGGTTTGCCCAATACGCGCAGCTTGTTGACATTGAGGTTGGCCAAGATTTGCGCGCCGATGCCGTAGCTTTTGCTGTCCCATTTAAAAGCTTGGTTGGCGCCTTTTGGCAAGGTGCGGTCGAGCAGGGACGCGCCGTCTTCTGTGCGGTGCATTAAGATCACCACGCCGCTTTCGGCTTGTTGAATGCGGGTTAAGGCTTGCGGCAGCGACCAAGAATGGCGCGGATTCGGTGAAATAAAATCCATGGCGCTGAATGGCTCATGCACGCGCACTAAGGTTTCGTTTTCGGCAGTCGGTGTGCCTTTGACCAAGGCTAAATGGGTTTCACCGGTTAATTTATCGACGTAAACGTGTTGTTGGAATGCGCCCCACGGTGTGTTGACCGGCGAGTCGCCCATTTCTTCTAACAGGCTTTCGGTGCGGCTGCGGTATTCGATTAAGTCGGTGATGGTGCCGATTTTTAGGCCGTGTTCTTCGGCAAATTTCATCAATTCCGGCATACGCGCCATGGTGCCGTCGTCGTTGATGATTTCACAAATCACCGCTGCCGGAATCAGGCCGCACATTTGCGCCAAATCGACACCGGCTTCAGTGTGGCCGGTACGCGCCAACACGCCGCCTTTTTGCGCGCGCAAGGGGAAAATATGGCCGGGTTGTACGATGTCTTCCGGTTTGGCAGTCGGCGATACGGCGGTTTGAATGGTTAAGGCACGGTCGGCTGCGGAAATGCCGGTGGCGATGCCGTTGGCCGCTTCGATGGAGACGGTAAAGTTGGTGCCGTATTGTGCGCCGTTTTTCTGCGTCATCATCGGCAGACCCAGTTCTTCGACCATTTCTTCGGCCATCGGCAGGCAAACCAAACCGCGGGCGTGTTTAATCATAAAATTGATGGCTTCGGGCGTGACAAATTGCGCGGCCATTAAGAGGTCGCCTTCGTTTTCGCGGTCTTCGGCATCGGTGATGATGACCATTTTACCGGCTTTGATGTCGGCTAAAATTTCTGGAATGGTGGCAATATTCATGGCTTTGCTTTCTTGAGATTCGGAGGGAGTGGGTGTGTGTACGGTGTCGAGCCACATTTCGGGCATGGCGGCATCGCGCTCTATTTTTCGGGCTTTTTTCTCGCCGAAGGATTTGTTTTTCAATAAAGCGGAGAGTTCGCCCTGATTGATGCCGGTTGCCGCAACCAATCGGGCTTGCTGACCGCCGCATTGCTGGTTAATCCATAGTCGCAGATTGTGGCGGCGCAATTCGGTAATGGTCATGGTGTGTCCTGTGTGTGAGAACGTAATTGATTGTAGTCCCAACTTTACCAAAAAGCAAATTTGGTAATATGAGGTATTTATATTACTTTATGGTAATTATTTTAAATAAGAAAACAAGGCCGTCTGAAACGTAAAATTAGGTTTTCAGACGGCCTTTGTGATTGAAATTTTATCAAAAGCAAGCATATTACCATTTGATTTTATTAAAAGTTTTAAGGTTAATGCGATGAAGACATTTTTTCGCGGGCTGCTGGTGTTGTTGTTGGTTGCGGCTGCGGCGGCAGGTGGTTGGCTTTATCATGAACGCGTTGCACAAGAGCGGGCTGAAGTATTGTCGCGCGAAGGGGTGCTGACGCAAATCAAGCAGCTCAACCGCTTGGAAAGCACGGCGTTTTATATCGACACCATTATCCGCACCGAGAAAAAAGGCGACTGGCGCAAGCTGTGGCAGGATGCGCAAAGCGGTTTGTTTATCGTGCGCGGCAAAGTGTTGGCCGGCGTCGATTTGGATAAAATCACTGCTGATAATGTGAACATCATCGATGAAAAAGTCATCGTCAGCTTGCCGGAAGTGGAAATCCTCAGCGTAGATTTGGAAGATATTGAAGTTTACGACATTCAAACAGGTTCGCTGAATATTTTGCCGATGGATAAAACGGTGTTTAAAATTGTGCAAGAGCAGGCGCGCAAGCAGGTGCTCACCAGTGCGTGTAAAGCCGATATTTTGAAGAATGCAACCGCGCAAGCGCAACGGCAGCTGGAAGATTTGTTTAGATTGACGCAAACGCAAGTGTCGATTTATCCGGCTGCGGTGCCGGTGTGTAAATAGGAAATGAAAGTGAAAAGGCCGTCTGAAAATGATTTTTTCAGACGGCGTGAGACCTTTGCAAAACCCTAGATTTGAGTACAGTTCAAAGTTGTAGCAGCGCAGAAAGTGAAGACATATCATCAAGATAGGCAAGCTTTCGAGCAGCGCACAACGAAGAAATGTGCCAAAGATAGGGATTTTGCAAAGGTCTCGGCCTTTGTGATACCAATAAAATTATTCAACCGGTGCGGCAGGTTCTTTCGCTGTCGGTAAAATCCAGTTCAGCAAAATCGCCAAAATCGCGCACAAGCCGACACCGGCGAAGCTGAGAGTGCCAAACTTGATAATCATGCCGCCCACGCCGGTAGTGAGTACTGAGCTGACAATCACCAAGTTTTTCGGCTGCATTAAGTCCGCTTTGGCATCAATCAGCGTTTTCAAGCCCAGTGATGCGATGGTGCCGAACAGCAAAATCATAATGCCGCCCATTACCGGCAAGGGGATCGATGCCAAAAATGCATTGAATTTACCGAAAAAGGCCATGCAAATAGCGAAAATGGCTGCCCAAGTCATGATTTTTGGGTTACTGTTTTTGGTGATCATTACCGCGCCGGTGACTTCGCCGTAAGTGGTCACAGGCGGGCCGCCGATTAAGCCGGCCACGCACACGCCCAAGCCGTCGCCGGCCAGCGTTTTATCCAAGCCCGGGTCTTTGGCATAGTCTTTGCCGGTTACGTTGCCGATGGCCATGATGCCGCCGATGTGTTCGATGGCGGGTGCAATGGCGACGGGCAGCATAAACAAAGCCGCTTGCCAGTTGACTTCGGGTGTTTCGAAGTGAGGAACAGCAAACCAAGGTGCGGCGGCAATCGGCGAAGTATCAACCAAGCCCATCATAAGTGCCAAGATGTAGCCCGAAGCCACGCCGATTAAAATCGGAATCAGCTTCATCATTTTGCTGCCGAATACCGACACGACCACGGTCACGGCAAAAGTGAATCCGGCTAAAATCAAAGAATCGCTGTATTCAATGACTTGCTGACCGCCGGATTGACCCATGGCCATTTGGCTGGCAGCAGCGGCAACAGATAAACCGATCACCATAATCACCGGGCCAATCACCACAGGCGGCAATAATTTGTGCACCGCTTCCAAGCCACGCCAGCGAATCAGTGCGGCAAAAATGAAATACATAAAACCGGCGACAAATAAGCCGAACATGGTTGACGGTAAGCCCCATTCGCCGATGGAATAAATAATCGGCGCAATGAAGGCAAACGAAGACCCTAAGAAAATCGGCACTTTGCGTTTGGTGAGCAATTGAAATAAAAGTGTGCCGATACCTGCGCCAAGCAAGGCTAGGGCGGGATTCAGGCCGGTAAGAAGGGGGACGAGTACCATTGCGCCGAACGCGACAAATAAAATTTGTGCGCCGGAAATGGCAAGTTTAAGTTGTTGCATGTTAAATTCCGTGATGATTTTGAAACAATCGGGCGCGATTATACGATGATTCTGGTAGCTTTTGTATCGTCTTTGCATGCAAAGGCCGTCTGAAACCATGAATTTGCGGTCGAGATTGTTTATAATGTCGCTAACGGCCGCAATGGTTGTTCAGATGGTCTTTGCGCTGCCTTCAAACCCAACACGATAAAGAGAACGGATATGTCGGAAAAACAAAAAGTTATTGCCATTGATGGGCCGAGTGCTTCAGGAAAAGGAACAGTTGCATCACGCGTAGCTGCTGCCTTGGGCTTTGATTATCTGGATTCGGGCGCGCTTTACCGCCTGACTGCTTTATATGCCCAAAAAGAAAATGTCGAGTGGACGGATGAAGCCGGCGTAGCCCAATTGGCGGAACGTTTGCCGGCTGAGTTTGACGGCCAAAAAGTATTGCTCAATGGTGAAGATGTTTCCGAGCAAATCCGCACCGAAGCCATCGGTATGGGCGCATCTGCTGTGGCGCAATTGCCGCAAGTGCGTACCGCTTTGTTGCAGCGCCAACGTGATTTCTTAACCGATAAAGGCTTGGTGGCCGATGGTCGTGACATCGGTTCCGTGATTTTCCCTGAAGCGGCATTGAAGGTGTTTTTGACTGCCAGCGCGCAAGTGCGCGCCGAACGCCGCGCCAAGCAAATCGGCTTGCCGTGTGAGGGTGTGGAATTTGACCGCATTCTGTCGGATATCGAAGCGCGTGACGAAGCTGACCGCCGCCGTGCTGTTGCACCGTTGCAGCAATTGCCGGATGCGCAGCTTTTGGATACGACCGAGCTGGGTATCGAAGAAAGTGTAAAAAAAGTGCTTGATTGGTATAGCAAAGTCTGAAAATTGCTGTATAATTCTTTTGCTTGATTTCAGACGGCTTTTTTATCGTAAAAGGCCGTCTGAAAAATTATAGTCGGTTAAAATAAGAAGGCTGTAAAAGTATTTCTACCGCAGCATTTTTATTTTAATCAATTTGATTTTGACGCTTGCCGTGCCAAGGGCGGTGAGCGATGTCTAACTTACCCCGCACCCCTTGGCGGTGTACCGAAAAGAGTTATTTATGTCTATGGAAAATTTTGCTCAGTTATTGGAAGAAAGCTTCACCCTGCAAGAGATGAACCCAGGTGAGGTGATTACCGCTGAAGTAGTGGCAATCGACCAAAACTTTGTGACCGTTAACGCAGGTCTGAAATCAGAATCTCTGATTGATGTAGCTGAATTCAAAAACGCTCAAGGCGAAATTGAAGTTAAAGTTGGTGACTTCGTTACCGTAACCATCGAATCTGTTGAAAACGGCTTCGGTGAAACCAAACTGTCTCGCGAAAAAGCCAAACGCGCTGCCGACTGGATTGCTTTGGAAGAAGCAATGGAAAACGGCGACATCTTGTCTGGCGTGATCAACGGCAAAGTAAAAGGTGGTTTGACTGTGATGATCAACAGCATCCGCGCATTCTTGCCGGGTTCTTTGGTTGACGTTCGTCCAGTTAAAGACACTTCACACTTTGAAGGCAAAGAGATCGAGTTCAAAGTTATCAAATTGGACAAAAAACGCAACAACGTGGTGGTATCACGTCGTGCCGTTTTGGAAGCCACTTTGGGTGAAGAGCGCAAAGCCTTGCTGGAAAATCTGCAAGAAGGTGCGGTTGTTAAAGGTATCGTTAAAAACATCACCGATTACGGTGCATTCGTTGACTTGGGCGGCATCGACGGTTTGCTGCACATCACCGACTTGGCATGGCGCCGTGTGAAACACCCAAGCGAGGTGTTGGAAGTCGGCCAAGAAGTTGAAGCCAAAGTATTGAAATTCGACCAAGACAAACAACGCGTTTCTCTGGGTATGAAACAATTGGGCGAAGATCCATGGAGCGGTCTGACCCGTCGTTACCCACAAGGTACCCGCCTGTTCGGTAAAGTGTCTAACTTGACCGACTACGGTGCATTCGTTGAAATCGAACAAGGTATCGAAGGTTTGGTACACGTTTCTGAAATGGACTGGACCAACAAAAACGTACACCCAAGCAAAGTGGTTCAATTGGGCGACGAAGTAGAAGTGATGATCTTGGAAATCGATGAAGACCGTCGTCGTATTTCTTTGGGCATGAAACAATGTCAAGCTAACCCATGGGAAGAATTTGCTGCCAACCACAACAAAGGCGACAAATTGTCTGGTGCGGTTAAATCGATTACCGACTTCGGTGTATTCGTAGGCTTGCCTGGTGGCATCGACGGTTTGGTTCACTTGTCTGACCTGTCTTGGACTGAATCTGGCGAAGAAGCCGTTCGCAAATACAAAAAAGGCGAAGAAGTTGAAGCTGTTGTATTGGCCATCGATGTGGACAAAGAGCGCATCTCTTTGGGCATCAAACAATTGGAAGGCGACCCATTCGGTAACTTCGTTAGCGTAAACGATAAAGGTGCTTTGGTTAAAGGTACTGTGAAATCTGTTGACGCTAAAGGCGCTGTAGTGGCTTTGTCTGACGAAGTAGAAGCTTACTTGCCAGCAGCTGAATGGTCTAGCGAGCGTGTTGAAGACTTGCGCAATGTTGTGAAAGAAGGCGACGAAGTTGAAGCCGTGATTGCAACTGTTGACCGCAAAAACCGCAGCATCCGCTTGTCTGTAAAAGCCAAAGACGCTAAAGAAAACCGTGACGCTTTGAACTCAGTAAATTCTGCAGCAACTGCCAATGCCGGTACCACCAGCTTGGGTGATTTGCTGAAAGCCAAATTGTCTGGTGAAGAATAAGGTTACAGACAATGACTAAGTCTGAATTAATGGTTCGTTTGGCAGAGGTTTTTGCCGAGAAAAACGGAAATCAATTGATGGCTAAAGACGTTGAGTATAGCGTGAAAGTTTTGGTAGATACCATGACCCGTTCGCTGGCTCGCGGCCAACGTATTGAAATCCGTGGTTTCGGCAGCTTTGACTTGAATCACCGTCCAGCCCGCGTGGGTCGCAACCCGAAAACCGGCGAGCGTGTGGAAGTGCCTGAAAAGCATGTTCCACATTTCAAGCCAGGTAAAGAATTGCGCGAACGTGTGGACTTGGCTCTGCAAGAGAACGCCAACTAAAAACCTGAGTAAACAAACGCCGCAGAAATGCGGCGTTTTCTCTTATAAATTCAAGCAATAAAGAAGTTTCATACGATAAATGCTTGGAGGCCGTCTGAAATCATTTATAATGGCTGCCATTCAGTTAGAATTAATAAATAATAAGGTTCGGTAATGAGTGATAGAGAAAATCTGTTTGTCCCGCCAAGTTTTGAAAACCACAGTCCGTTGACGTGGTATCAGGCCGCTGCTCAGCAGCCTAATTTTATCCGTGATGAAGCGCAGGCCGTTGCCATTGAGCATTTAGATCGTTTGTGGACTGAATTGATGATGTTCAAACGCAAGCGCAACCGTTTTTTAGGCCGCAGCCTGCGTTCGCCGCAAGTGCCGAAAGGTTTGTATTTTTATGGCGGTGTAGGCCGTGGTAAAAGCTTTCTGATGGATGCTTTTTTCGGCTGCCTACCATATAAACGCAAACGTCGTGTTCACTTCCATGCCTTTATGGCGGAAATTCACCAGCGCTTGAAAGGCTTGAAAAGCGAAGCGAATCCATTGAAAGCCGTGGCTTCCGAGATTTCTCAAGAAACACGCGTTTTGTGTTTTGACGAATTTCACGTCAGCGACATTGCCGATGCCATGATTCTTGGCCGCCTGTTGGAAAATTTGTTAAATGAAGGTGTGGTGTTGGTGGCAACTTCCAACTATGCGCCGTCTGAACTGTATCCGCAAGGGCAAAACCGCAGCAGTTTCTTGCCAACCATTGCTTTGATTGAGTCCAGCCTGACGGTGTTGAACGTGGATGGCGGCGAAGATTACCGCTTGCGCACTTTGAAGCCGGCTGAAATTTTCTTTGTGCCGAGCAATGAAGAAAATGAAAACAAACTGGCCGAATTGTTTAAAGAAATGGCGCATACATCGGAATTGAATCCGGGTATCAGCATCATTCACGACCGTGAAATTCCGCATAAAGCCAAATCAGACAAAGCCATTTGGTTTGATTTCCGTGCCTTGTGCTTTGGTCCGCGCTCACAAGCGGATTATCTGTATTTGGCGGAGAATTACGAAATTGTGTTTGTGTCCGGCTTAGAGCGTTTGACCCCGCTGGAAAAAGCCGAAGCGCGCCGTCTGACGTGGCTGATTGACGTTTTGTATGATTTCCGCGTGAAATTGTGCGCCACCAGTGCAGTCGATGTGAACGATATTTATGTTGAAGGCGATTTTGCCGCAGAATTTACCCGTACCGCCAGCCGTATGGTGGAGATGCAGTCTGAAGTGTATTTAGAGCAGCCGCATTTGACGCTGGGTAAGAAAAAATAAGCATCATTTTTTTGACCGGTCGAAGCTGCTTTTTACCAAAAGCAAATGAAGTTTGGTAAAATAAAGCTTCGTCGAATTTTGAAAAACCCTATTGCAAAATGCAATAAATATAAGGACATGACATGGCTATTGAACGCACCATCTCTATCGTAAAACCGGATGCCGTAGGCAAAAACGTTATCGGTAAAATTTATGACCGTTTTGAAAGCAACGGCTTGAAAATTGTTGCCGCAAAAATGAAACACCTGAGCCAAGAAGAAGCCGAAGGTTTCTACGCTGTGCACAAAGAGCGTCCTTTCTTTGCTGATCTGGTTAAATTCATGACCAGTGGCCCAGTGATGATTCAAGTATTGGAAGGCGAAAATGCCGTGGCGAAAAACCGCGAGCTGATGGGTGCGACCAATCCTAAAGAAGCAGCTGCCGGCACCATCCGCGCTGACTTTGCTGGATCTATCGACGCGAATGCGGTACACGGTTCTGACAGCTTGGAAAACGCTACCATCGAAATCGCTTACTTCTTTAACGACAGCGAAATCTGCCCTCGTTAATTGACGCATTGTCGATTTATTTGAGGCCGTCTAAATGATTTTCTGAATGCAACTTGTATTCAGGAAAACAGGCAGACGGCTAAAAGACTTTGTCGGATAGGTTTCAGACGGCCTTTTATCAAAGGTAGGCCGTCTGAAAATAACAAAATAACAAGCTTTTAAATTAAAGCTGTATCTTGCCGTTCTATATAATTTTAATTTAACAGCTTCTCATAGTTTAAGAATACATGAAAACCAATCTACTGAATTTTGATTTACAAGGCTTGACCGAACACTTCGCCGCGATGGGTGAAAAACCATTTCGCGCTAAGCAGGTGATGCGTTGGATTCACCAATCGGGTGCCTCTGAATTTGATGAAATGACCGATTTGGCCAAATCGTTGCGCCAAAAATTAAACGAACAAGCTACTGTTGGCATCCCGCAATTGATGACGTCGCAAGAATCGACCGATGGCACACGCAAATGGTTGCTGGATGTCGGCACCGGCAACGGCGTGGAAACGGTGTTTATCCCCGAAGCCGAACGCGGCACATTGTGTATCTCATCGCAAGTGGGCTGTGCATTGGAATGCACGTTTTGTTCTACCGGTCGCCAAGGCTTCAACCGCAACTTGACCGCTGCCGAAATCATCGGCCAATTGTGGTGGGCAAACAAAGCGATGGGTGTCACGCCGAAAAACGAGCGCGTGATTTCCAATGTGGTGATGATGGGCATGGGCGAGCCGATGGCCAACTTCGATAACGTAGTCACCGCTTTGAGCATTATGCTTGACGATCATGGTTATGGCTTGAGCCGCCGCCGTGTAACCGTTTCGACTTCTGGCATGGTGCCGCAGATGGATCGCTTGCGCGACGCCTTGCCGGTTGCTTTGGCGGTATCGTTGCACGCGTCTAATGATGCCGTGCGCGATGAGATTGTGCCGTTGAACAAAAAATATCCGCTGAAAGAATTGATGGCTGCATGTCAGCGTTATCTGGTGAAAGCACCGCGCGACTTCATTACTTTTGAATATGTGATGCTGGATGGCATTAACGATAAACCGCAACACGCGCGTGAGTTGATTGAATTGGTGAAAGATGTGCCATGTAAATTCAATCTGATTCCGTTTAACCCGTTCCCGAATTCTGGTTACGACCGTTCTTCAAATGAAAATATTCGTGTGTTCCGCGATATTTTGCAGCAGGCCGGCCATGTGGTGACAGTGCGTAAAACACGCGGCGATGATATTGATGCGGCGTGTGGCCAGTTGGCAGGTCAGGTTCAGGATAAAACCAAGCGTCAGCAAAAATGGCAGCAAATTTTGGTTGAGCAACAGGGTTAAGCCATGAAATTAAATATTTTATCGTCTTTAATTGTGACCTTAACATTGGCAGCGTGTGCCGGTTCGTCAGGCCCAAGCCCACGCGAACGTGCAGAGCAGGTATCCAATATCAAAACGCAATTGGCTTTGGAATACATGCGCGTTCAGGATTACCGTCAGGCAACGCAGGCGATTGAAGATGCCTTAAATTCTAATGGTAAAAACGAAGTGGCTTGGTTGGTGCGTGCGCAGATTTACCAATACTTGAAGGTACAAGACAAAGCGCAAGAAAGCTTTTTGAAAGCCTTGTCGTTGAAACCGGATAGCGCGGAAATCAATAATAACTACGGCTGGTTTGTGTGCAGCCACATGAATAATCCGGCTGAATCGATTCAGTATTTCGACAAAGCGCTGTCGGATCCGACGTATCCCAGCCCGTATGTGGCGAATTTAAACAAAGGCATTTGTAGCGCAAAAATGGGTCAATTCTCATTGGCTGAAGCATATTTAGAGCGCGCTTTGGCTGCTGCGCCGCAATTTCCGCCCGCATTCAAAGAATTGGCACGCACCAAAATGTTGGCAGGCAGTCTGAACGATGCCGATTATTACTTCCGCCAATACCAAAGCAAGGTTGACGTATTGCAGGCAGATGATTTGCTGTTAGGTTGGCGCTTGGCTAATGCGCTGGGTAACACCCAAGCCGCTTATGAATACGAAGCGCAGTTAAGAGCCAATTTCCCTTATTCCGAAGAACTACAGGCAGTGACGACAGGTCGATAATACATGGACAATCAACAAAAAACAGCACACAACATCGAAGCAGCAAAAGCATTGGGCAATGAATTGCGCCAATTACGTGAAAAGCAAGGCATTGACATCAGCGATATTGCAGGCCGTCTGAAATTATCGGTTGAGCAAATTCAAGATTTGGAAAAAGGCGATTATTCCAGCTTTTCAGGTTTGGTATTTGCCACTGGCTTTCTGCGTTCATACGCGCGTTTGTTGAAAATGGATGAACAGCAAATTGCAGGCCGTCTGAAAACCGTTGTGCCGCAAACTGCTGATCATGTGTATGCGGTTAATCGCGAAAAAGATGCCGGTTTTAATTACCAAAGTGTCGAGAAAAACGGTTTCCCAAAATGGATTTTGGGCGTGGCGGCATTGGCTTTGATTGTGGGCGGTATTTATTTATGGCAAAACAAGTCGAATTTAGAAAGTAGCCAACAATACGCACAAGACAGCAGTGCCGTGCAAAACAGCTTGCAAGCGCCGGCTTTAAAAGCCAGCAATGTTGAAGTATCGAAAATGACCGAGCAAGGCACACAAGTGATTGCGGCTGCTTCTGCTGCTTCAGATGTCGCCGCTTCTGCGGCTTCCGAGTCGAAAGTCGAAGTGGCTGCCGATGAATTGTGGGTGAAAGTACAATACCGCAGTAATCTGATTATTCATGATAAAGATGGCAAAATGGTGTTCAGCAATATCATTCCGGCCGGCAGTGAGCGCCGCTTCAAAGGCGGTGCGCCGTATGAAGTATGGGTCGGTATCGCGGCTGGTGCCGAAGCCAATTATGGCGGCACCAGCATTCGTCCGGTTGATTACCGTGCCCCGGGCAAACAGTCTGCCACCTTTATTGCAGGAAAAAAATAAACATGAACACACTCAAACGCCGCCAAACACATCAAGTCCAAATTGATCATATTACCGTTGGCTCCAGCGCACCGGTGGTGGTGCAATCCATGACCAACACCGACACCGCTGATGCGGAAGGCACCGCTTTACAAGTTAAAGAGTTGAGCGATGCCGGTTCGGAAATGGTGCGGATTACCGTCAACAGCCCTGAAGCAGCCTCCAAAGTGGCTGAAATCCGTCAGCGCTTAGATGATATGGGCTACAACACACCGTTAGTAGGTGATTTCCATTTCAACGGTGAACGCTTGTTGGCCGAATATCCCGAGTGCGGCAAAGCATTGGCCAAATACCGCATCAATCCGGGCAATGTCGGCAAGGGTGCAAAAGGCGATGAAAAATTTGCCTACATGATTCGCACCGCGGCTGAAAACAACAAAGCCGTGCGCATCGGCGTGAACTGGGGTTCTTTAGATCAAAGTTTGGCCAAGCGCATGATGGATGCCAACATGGCTTCGGCTACGCCGCTGCCGCCGGAAGAAGTGATGAAAGAAGCCTTGATCGTTTCTGCTTTAGAGTCGGCTGAAAAAGCGGTGAGCTTGGGCTTGCCGGAAGATAAAATCATTTTGTCGTGTAAGGTCAGCGCGGTGCAGGATTTGATTCAAGTGTATCGTGAGTTGGGCAGCCGCTGCCAATATCCGCTGCATTTGGGTTTGACCGAAGCCGGTATGGGTAGCAAAGGCATTGTAGCGTCTACGGCGGCGCTGGCCGTGTTGCTGCAAGAAGGCATTGGCGACACCATTCGCATATCATTAACACCGGAACCGGGTAGCTCGCGCACGCAAGAAGTGATTGTCGGACAAGAAATTTTGCAAACCATGGGCTTGCGTTCGTTTACCCCAATGGTCACGGCTTGTCCGGGTTGCGGTCGCACCACCAGCACGGTATTCCAAGAATTGGCACAAGATGTGCAAAATTATCTGCGTCAAAAGATGAACGTGTGGCGTACGGTTTATCCGGGTGTGGAATCCTTAAATGTGGCCGTAATGGGCTGCGTGGTGAACGGACCCGGCGAGAGTAAATTGGCCGACATCGGCATCAGCCTGCCGGGTACGGGTGAAACCCCTGTTGCGCCGGTTTATGTTGATGGCGAACGCAAAGTCACCTTAAAAGGCGACAACATTGCACAAGAATTCTTGCTGATTGTCGAAGAGTATGTGAAAGAGAATTACCGTGAAGGCGGTGCCAAACGCGTTCAGCCGCGTGTGATTCCGATTAAAAATGCTTAATTCTTAATATTCAAATAAAGGCCGTCTGAAAAGCAATATTTCAGACGGCCTTTATTTTATAGCTTCTGCATGCTTTCAAATTTGCGAATATCGCCACTAATAGGGTCGCTAAACTCAATGATTTTTGCCAATAGTTTTAACGGCTTTTCATAATTTTCATCGCCAACCGCCAGCGCAACAGGATAAAGCGCATCGTTTAACAGCGGCATGCCCAAACTCATCATGTGCACTCGAAGTTGGTGTTTTTTGCCGGTAATCGGCTGCAAGCGGTAAAGGCTGGTTTTGCCACGGTTTTCAACCAATTCGATGGTGGTAAAGGCATTCGGCTCGCCATCAACTTCTTTCGTCAAATAAAATTGATCCCCACGCACCAGCCGCGATTGTATCGAATAAGGGTAAACCAAATCCGTGCGCGTGGGGGCAACCGCTTCGTAGGTTTTGCGCACCGTTTTATCTTGGAACATGGTCTGATAATCGCGGCGGCTGGCCGGATTGTGCGACAACAGCATCACGCCTGCCGTGTCTTTGTCTAAGCGGTGAATCGGGGTGATGTGCTCCACGTTTAGGTGTTGCAAATCGGGGTGTAGGCGCAAGCGAGTGAGCAAGGTTTCGTGCAGAAAACGGCCACTGGGAATCACCGGCAGGAAATGCGGCTTGTCCACCACGATCAAATGCTCGTCAATATGCAGGATTTTTTCGTCAAACGGGATGCGCGGTTCGTCTTCACGGCTGATTTCGCGATAATAATAAATCGTTTGCCCGGGTTGAAATATTGTATCCGCATTCAAAGCCATGCCGTCTGAATCGACCACAAATCCGCTGTTTAAGCGTTTGCGCCAATTGGTGTCATCAACAAACGGAAAACGGGCGCATAAGAAATGCAAAAGCGGTAAGCCGTAAAACGATTTGTCGTGCGGCAACACCAGATAGCTGGGCTTTACGCCGTCAAGCAGCGGCAGGGGATTGATGCGTGTATTCATACCGCGTATTTTACCCGAAGCCTTCTTGGCATTGAAATGATTTTCAGACAGCCTTACCGTAAGGAAGATGCCGTCTGAGAACACAATCCGCTAAAAATAAGCTATAATTACCGACTATTTGATTTAAGCATCCTGATTTGAAATGGCACAAAAAATCCAATCCGTAAAAGGTATGAATGACCTTTTACCTGTCGAACAAAAAGATTTCAAACTCACCGCTGCTTTTTGGCAGGCTTTTGAAGACATGGTCAGCCAGTGGGCGCGCACTTACGGCTATCAGCAAATTCGCACACCGATTGTGGAGCAAACCGGTTTGTTTGTGCGCTCTATCGGCGAAGAAACCGATGTGGTCGGCAAGGAAATGTACACCTTTTCCGATTCTAACGATTCACTGAGCTTGAGCCTGCGCCCAGAAGGCACGGCTTCATGCTTGCGCGCAGTGGTTGAGCATAATCTTTTGTACAACAGCCCACAGAAATTATGGTACATGGGGCCGATGTTCCGCCGCGAACGCCCGCAAAAAGGCCGTTACCGCCAGTTTCACCAAGTGGGTATTGAGGCTTTGGGTTTTGAAGGTCCTGACATTGATGCCGAAATCATCGCCATGTCGGCCGATTTATGGAAAAAATTGGGCATTAGTGATTATTTGACGCTGGAAATTAACAGCTTGGGTAATCGCGAAGAACGCGCCGCCCATCGTGCCGCATTGGTGGCGTATCTGACCGAATATGAAGCGCAATTGGATGAAGATAGCAAACGCCGTCTGAAAACCAACCCGCTGCGTGTATTGGATACCAAAAATCCGGAATTACAGGAAATTTGTAACGCTGCGCCGCGCTTGGTGGATTATCTGGGCGGAGAATCGCGCACGCATTACAGCCGCTTCAAAGCCATGCTGGATGGTTTGAATATTCAATACACCGAAAATCCGCGTTTGGTGCGCGGCTTGGATTATTACAACCAAACCGTGTTTGAATGGACGACAGACAAACTGGGCGCACAAGCGACTGTATGCGGCGGTGGCCGTTACGATGGTTTGATTGAAGAATTGGGTGGTAAACCGGCTGCTTCGATTGGTTTTGCCATGGGCATTGAGCGTTTATTGTTGCTGGTACACGAATACGGCACCTTGCAAGCCAATGCTGCGCCTGATGTGTATGCCATGCATCAAGGTGAAGGTGCCGCTTTGCAGGTGATGCAATATGCCCAAGCCTTGCGTGCCGAAGGGTTTAATGTGTTGCAGCATTCCGGTTATCAAAGCCTGAAAGCGCAAATGAAAAAAGCCGACGGCAGTGGCGCACATTTTGCCCTGATTGTGGCGCAAGACGAATTGGCCGAAGGCAAAGTGACGCTGAAAGACATGCAGGGCGAAAAAGGCCAAATTACCGTGGCCGCCGCTGATTTAATCAACACTTTACAACAATGGAAGAACGCATAAATGGCAGCTCATTTGGAAGAACAACAAGAGTTAGATAATTTCAAATACTTTTGGAAAAGCATCGGCCGCTGGCTGTTTGCCTTACTGATGCTGGCTGCATTGGGCTATTTGGGTTATACCATGTACCAAAGCCATTTGGTGAAAAAAAGCCAAGAAGCAGCTGATGTATTGGCGCAATTGGTTGAAAAAGCACAAAACAAAGGCGATACCAAAGCCATTAATGCCGATTTGCAAAACCTGCAGCAAAACTTTGCCGAAACCATTCCAGCTGCACAAGCAACCTTGATGGTGGCGGCGACTGAGTTTGATGCCGGTCGTTACGATGTGGCTTCAGGCCATCTGAACTGGGTGTTGAAAAACCAAAAAGAGCCTTTGGTTCAAGCTTTGGCGGCGCAACGTTTGGCCGTGGTAAAATTGCAGCAAAAGAAATACGATGAAGCTTTAGCGGCGTTGGATGCCAAAGTGGATGCCGATTACGAAGCCTTGCTGCTGGAAACCAAAGGCGATGTTTTCGTAGCGCAAAACAAAGCCAAAGAAGCAGCTGCCAGCTATGAGCAGGCATTGGCCAAATTGCCGAAAGATTCGGTGGGTCGCGAATTGGTTCAAATGAAATTGGATTCGCAAAAATAAGGCCGTCTGAAATAGAGATGGTTGTGTAATTCTGCATGATGGTGCCAAGTAATTAAATACGATTATGCAGATTTAAGAAACAAACAGCAGGCTTGTCGGGTAGTGTGTCCGGCAAGCCGTTATGTGTTTTCAGACGGCCTGTAAATATAAGCCATCTGAAAAAGGAAAGTGAAAAAATGAAACCAACATTTGCATTGGTGGGACGGCCGAATGTCGGCAAATCCACCTTATTCAACCGACTAACGCGCACTAAAGATGCGTTGGTACACGACTTGCCCGGCTTAACGCGCGACCGCCATTACGGTCACGGCAAAGTCGGCAGCAAGCCTTATTTGGTGATTGATACCGGCGGTTTCGAGCCGGTGGTCGATAGCGGCATCCTGCATGAAATGGCACGCCAAACCCTGCAAGCGGTGGATGAAGCCGATGCAGTGGTATTTCTGGTCGATGCCCGTACCGGCTTAACGCCGCAAGACAAAATCATTGCCGACCGTTTACGCCAAAGCCCGCGTCCGGTGTATTTGGCCGTGAACAAGGGTGAGGGTGGCAATCAGGCAGTATTGTCTGCCGAATTTTTTGAGCTGGCCTTGGGCGAGCCGTATGTGATTTCCGGTGCGCATGGCGATGGCGTGTATTACCTGATGGAAGATATTCTGGCCGAGTTCCCAGAGCCGGAAGAAGAGGAAGAAACCGCTAAGCATCCGGTTTTTGCCGTGATTGGCCGCCCGAATGTCGGCAAATCGACTTTGGTGAATGCCATTTTGGGCGAAGAGCGCGTGATTGCGTTTGACATGGCCGGGACTACGCGCGACAGTATCCACATCGATTTCGAGCGTGAAGGCAAACCGTTTACCATCATCGATACCGCCGGTGTGCGCCGTCGCGGCAAAGTAGATGAAGCGGTGGAAAAATTCTCGGTAATCAAAGCCATGCAGGCGATTGAAGCGGCTAATGTGGCGGTATTGGTATTGGACGCGCAGCAAGACATCGCCGACCAAGATGCCACGATTGCCGGCTTCGCTTTGGAAGCAGGGCGTGCTTTGGTCGTGGCGGTCAATAAATGGGACGGCATCAGCGAAGAGCGCCGTGAGCAAGTGAAGCGCGACATCAACCGCAAATTGTATTTCTTGGATTTCGCCAAATTCCATTTTATTTCCGCTTTGAAAGAACGCGGCATTGACGGTTTGTTCGACAGCATTCAGGCGGCCTATGACGCAGCCATGATTAAAATGCCGACGCCGAAAATTACCCGCGTGCTTCAGACGGCCATTGAGCGCCAGCAACCACCGCGTTCAGGCTTGACCCGTCCGAAAATGCGTTATGCCCACCAAGGCGGTATGAATCCGCCGGTGATTGTGGTGCACGGCAATTCGCTGCACGCGATTTCCGACAGCTACACGCGCTATCTGACGCAAACTTTCCGCAAAGCCTTCAATCTTCAAGGCACGCCGTTGCGCATTCAATATAATGTTTCGGAAAACCCTTACGAAGAAAAAGAAGACAAGCCGAAGAAAAAACCGTTGCGCCGCGCGGCTTACAGTAATCGCATTGCCAAACGTGAAGAGCGCAAAGATGAAAAAGTGCGCAACAGCGGCAGTAAAGCGAAGAAACGCCAAGTCAGCGTGAAAAAACAGCACAGCAAATAAAGCCAAACCGGAAAGCGATAGTCAAATTCGTTTTCCGGTTTTTTTTGATATGCGTTGAGTAAGTCAGTCGTGAAACATGCCGGATAGGAAATAAAACTGAAAAAGAAGAAAGAGATAAGCGTAAATAGAGTAAATATCTAAACAAATCAGCGCCGAATATCAGCTAAATCAAGCGGGGGCAATAACTAAACCATGTTAAAAAGTTTGCATATTCTTACCCAAAATTGTTGGTAAAAATCGACATTCAAGGCTACAATCACCCATAAAGCTATTCACGGCTTTCCTTAAAATCATAATAACGGAGTAAAGAATATGACAGCTAAAGGACAAATGTTACAAGATCCTTTTTTGAATGCGTTGCGTAAAGAGCACGTACCGGTTTCGATTTACTTGGTTAACGGCATTAAGCTGCAAGGCCAAGTTGAATCATTCGACCAATACGTTGTTCTGCTGCGTAATACTTCAGTGACCCAGATGGTTTACAAACATGCTATTTCAACCATCGTTCCGGCTCGTGCGGTAAGTTTGCAGCACGAAAACAAACCGGCTGCCCAAGCACAAGCAGCTGCGCCGGTGCAAGTGGAAACACAGTCAGCAGAATAATGCAGGTCATTATTTTTAATACCTTACCGGTAACGGTAAGGTATTTTTATTTTTAGACGGCCTTTTAAGTCATACCAAGAGAATGTGATGTCAATTCAGAATATTCTTCCTTTTACCCATCAACTATTAACTCAACATTTAAACAATGGCGACACGGCCTTAGACGGCACGGCTGGTAACGGTCACGATACGGTTTTTTTGGCCGAAGCCGTAGGTTATCGCGGCAAAGTGTGGGCGTTTGACGTGCAACAGCAAGCCATTGAGCAGACCAAAGCCAGATTGATGGCGGAAAACCTGCTGAGCCGCGTGAATTTGGTTCACGACAGTCATCAATATATTGAACGTCATATCCGACAAGGCTTGGATGCGGCAGTGTTTAATTTTGGCTGGCTTCCGGGGGGCGATAAAAACATCACCACATCAGCCGACAGCAGCCTTGCGGCGCTCAACAGCACGTTATCACTATTAAATCCCAATGGCATTGTGGTAACAGTGTTATACCCCGGCCATGATTCGGGGTGTGTGGAAGCAGCAGCCATTGAAGCATGGGCGCAATCTTTGCCACAGCAAGAATTTGCTGTGTTGAAATACCATTTTATCAACCGTCAAAACCATCCGCCTTATGTGTTGGCGATACAAAAGTTACGTCAGAAATGAATGTTTAGGGTAAAATAGCGGCATTCTTAAACCAACCACCATCACTACCATGCAATATTTAATTGTCAAACACAGCCACATGCTTTTTGTGGCGATTACGATTTTATTGTTTAACCTGCGTTTTTTCTTGTTGTGGAAAAACCCGCAAAAACCTTTGGGTGGCCTGCTGAAAGCCTTGCCACACTTAAACGACACCATGTTGTTGTTTACCGGCTTGTGGCTGATGAAATTGACCCATTTCACCCCGTTTAATGCGCCTTGGTTGGCAGTGAAAATCGTTTTATTGTTGGTATATATTGGTTTTGGCGTGGCGATGATGCGTTCTGCACCGCGTTCAAACAAATTCTATGTGACTTATTTGTGCGCCATGGCGTGTGTGGCGACGATTGTGTACATGGCTTTATTCAAACCTTATTTCTAAGGCCGTCTGAACCATGTTAAACCGAAAATCTGCCATTATTGCGCTGGGCAGCAATCTACAGAACCCAGCCCAGCAAATCCGTGCGGCATTGGCAGCGGTTGCCGCCCATCCACAAATTAAGCTTGAACACACGTCGTCACTCTACATCACCGCGCCCGTTGGTTATGATGACCAGCCGGATTTTGTGAATGCCGTGTGTGCCGTATCCACTGATTTGAGCGATGTGGCTTTGTTGGCGGTGTTGAACCGAATCGAAGCCGATTTTGGTCGCGAACGCACATTCCGCAATGCACCGCGCACCTTGGATTTAGACATCATCGATTATGATCATCAAAGCAGTGATGATCCGCATTTAAGCTTACCGCATCCGCGTGCGCATGAGCGCAGCTTTGTGATGAAACCATTGGCCGAAATTCTGCCGGATTTCAAATTGGGCCAACACGGTAATGCTGCCGATATTGTCGCTCGATTAGGCGATGATGGTATTCGCTTATTGAGTGAAGCGGAATAATAAATAGGCCGTCTGAAAGTTTGAAAAGCTTTCAGACGGCATTTTGATACTGTTCAGCATTGCAGGGTCTGATAAAATACGGCCTGACAATAAAAAGACAGAGTAGGAAATCAACATGAACTATCGTTATATTGCGGTTGAGGGTGCGATTGGTAGCGGCAAATCAGAATTGAGCCGCCGCTTGGCCGCTCAATTTAATGCACTGCATTTGACCGAAAATGCCGACCAAAATCCTTTTCTAGCGCAATTTTATGCCAATGCCAATAATCACGGTTTGGCAACCGAACTGTTTTTCTTGATGCGCCGAGCCGACAGCGTGGACGTGATTAATGCCGAAGAAGAAAAAGGCAGCGTGATTGTGGCCGATTTCTTATTGGAAAAAGACCAAATTTTCGTGCCGGTGGTGCTGAACGATAAAGAACAAACCCTGTTTTGGGAGTTAAAACGCCGCGCCATGCCGCAATATCCTGTGCCGGATTTGGTGATTTATCTGCAAACCGCCGCCGATACCAACCGCAAACGCTTGCAAAAACGCGGCGATGGTGTGGTGAACCTGTTTCCAGCCGGCTATCTCAACCGCATTCACGAAGAATACAGCCGCTTTTTCCACCTTTATCAAAACGCCCCTTTGCTGATTGTGAATGCCGATGAGTTGGACGTTAACGGCAACGACGAGCATTTTGATTTGCTGCTGCGTGCGATGAGCGATTTGCAGGGCAGTCGCAATTATCTGAATTTGAGTGAAAAATAGCCTGATAGGCCGTCTGAAACGGAATTGATTATGTCAACATACGAATTTACCCTTCCATCCAGCAGCGGTGAAGATTTCCACTCTGCCGAACACCTGCCTTTGATTGTGTATTTCTACCCGAAAGACAGCACCCCCGGCTGTACCACCGAAGGCTTGGATTTCAATGCCCGCTTGGAACAATTCAAAGCATTGGGCTACACCGTGGTCGGCATTTCGCGCGACGGTGTGAAAGCGCACCAAAATTTCTGCGCCAAACAAGGCTTTCAATTTGAGCTCTTGAGCGACAAAGACGAAACCGTGTGCAAAATGTTTGACGTCATCAAGCTGAAAAAGCTTTACGGCAAAGAATCGTTGGGCATCGAGCGCAGCACCTTTGTGTTGAACAAGTCTGGCGAAATCGAACACGAATGGCGCAAGGTCAAAGTGGCCGGACATGCGCAAGAAGTGTTGGAAACGGTGAGCGAGAAATAGCTTTAAAAGTTTCAGGCCGTCTGAAAACCATATTCAGACGGCCTCAATATTAAATTCTTATGAATACCTTAATCGACAAGCTTTTAGAGCACCTCTGGCTCAATCACCGCCTTAGTCAAAACACCCTGCAAAGCTATCGTCGTGATTTGGAAAAAGTGGCGGCACGTTTAAGCCAGAAAAATCTTGACTGGCTGAATGCGGCGCGTGAAGATTTGGCGGATGTGGTGTACGATGCCACAGAAAAGCCAAGTTCGCAAGCGCGCTCATTATCTGCGTGTAAAAGGTTGTATGCGTGGCTGGAAGAAACCGAGCAGCACCATGACAATCCCACCACTTTTTTAAAAGCACCAAAGCAGGCGCAAAAATTGCCGAAGCTGATTACCGAAAAACAAATCGACCGCCTCTTGAACGCGCCCGATACCGACACGCCGCACGGTTTGCGTGATAAAGCCTTGCTGGAAGTGATGTATGCCACCGGTTTGCGTGTGACTGAAGCCGTGAAATTGCAATTGGGCGATATTGATTTAAATAAAGGCTGGATTCGAACCATCGGCAAGGGCGACAAGCAGCGTATCGTGCCTTTGGGCGGTGAGGCCGTATATTGGATTGAACGCTATGTGCAGGAATCGCGCCCGTTGTTACTGAAAAACAAAATGTGTGACGAACTGTTCGTCAGCCAAAAGCGGGTCGGCATTTCGCGCCAACTGGCGTGGATGATTGTGAAAGAATATGCCGAGATGGCAGGGATTACCGCCTTAAGCCCGCACGGTTTACGCCATGCTTTTGCCACACATTTGGTCAATCACGGCGCCGATTTGCGTGTAGTGCAAACCTTATTGGGGCATGCCGACATCAGCACCACACAGATTTACACCCATGTTGCCAACCAGCGTTTAAAAAGCGTGGTCGAGCAACATCATCCGAGAAACTGACTTTCAGACGGCCTTTTATCAGGATAGGCCGTCTGAACATAAAGAGAACATCATGAAAACCAGCGCACGCAACCAATTCGCAGGCATTGTTAAAAGCATTCAAACCAGCGGCATTCACAGCCAAGTGGTGCTGACTTTGCCGAGCAATCATGAAGTGGTCGCCACCATCACCAGCGAAAGCTGCGCTGAATTGGGTTTGAAAGAGGGCGATACGGTGATTGCCTTGATTAAATCCACCAACATCATCATCGCCACCGATTTAGACCACATCAAACTTTCCGCCCGCAACCAGTTGAAGGGTGTGATTGCACATGTCGAACGTGGTACGGTCAATTCGATTGTGACCTTGGATTTGGGCAGCAATATCCATATTCATGCGAGTGTTACCGTGCAAAGCACCGAACAGCTTGATTTGCACCCGGGGCAATACGCCACAGCGGTGTTTAAAGCAGGTAGCGTAATTTTGGGTGTATTGGCGTAATCATATTTAAAGAAGGCCGTCTGAAAAACAATGAACTGCACCCCAAAAGTTGGACACTTTCCCCCAACTTAAAAAGGTGCAGTTTTCTTATGTCCAAATATACACTAGACTTCAAATACCGAGCCGTACTTCATTACCAACAAGTGCACAGCCAACAGCGCACCGCAGACCATTTCAACGTCTCACGCACACATCTGCGCCGTTGGATTGCCGCCTACCGACAAGGAGGTATAACCGCACTTCAACACCCACAGGCTACGCTTATGAAGACTATGCAGACCAAACGCAAGAATCCCTTTATCGTCGACAAACCCGACCATGAAAAAACTCAGGCAGAGCTGATTGAAGAATTACGCTACATGAGGGCGGAGAACGACTACCTAAAGCACATGAAAGCCCTCAACGAAAAGAACGCCGCCAACGCTGCGAAACCGTTCAAACGCTGAGGGCGAAGCACCCGCTGAAATACCTGTTGCACAGTGCCGGCATACCCAAAAGCAGTTTCTACTACCACATCGGCAGACCTGATCCCGATATAGAAGCCAAAGCAGCGGTGAGTGAAGTCTATCACCGACACAAAGGCCGCTACGGCCAACGCCGGATTGGTGCCGTATTGTCGTGGAATAAAAAGAAAGTGCAACGTATTATGAGACTATTGGGTTTAAAAGCCAAAGTGCGCAACAAAAAAGCCTATCGTCCGCAAGTTATAGGCGAGACCTCGAAAAACATCCTTAAGCGTGCATTCACTGCCGATAAAGCAGGAGCTAAATGGTTGACCGATGTGACCGAGTTTAAATGCACCGACGGCAAACTGTACTTATCGCCGATATTGGATGTATTCAATCGTGAGATTGTGGCTTATGAGCTCAGTAGAAAGCCGGACAGCAAGATGGTGATGCAGATGCTGGATAAGGCATTCGGCCGTCTGAAAGGGCTGACCCCGCTGCTGCATTCTGACCAAGGTGTGCTTTACCGAACCCAGGCTTATCGGGAAAAGCTGGCTGAGAAAGGCATTGTGCAGAGCATGTCGCGCAAAGGGAATTGCTGGGATAACGCACCGATGGAGAGTTTCTTCGGGACATTGAAGGTGGAGAGCTTCTATCAGGAAGGTGTGTTATCGGTGACAGAGTTGACCAAAGTGATAGATGATTATATACGTTACTACAATTATGAACGTATTAGTTTGAATTTAAAAAAGCTGAGTCCTGTGGCTTACAGAACCCAGCTTGAACAGGCTGTTTGAGAAAGATTATTAACTTGTCCAAGAATTGGGGGACAGTTCAATCAGTAGATTTTCAGACGGCCTATTTTGTGGTTGGTAAGTTGAACCCAATCAAGCCGCGGCCAGTGTCAGCAATTCGGCGGCATGGTGGCGGGTGGTGTCGGTGATGATTTCACCGCCCAGCATACGGGCGACTTCTTCCACGCGTTCTTGTTCGTTTAACACGCGGATTTCGCTGACAGTTTGTTCGCCTTCGCTGTGTTTGCGCACTTGCCAATGATGTTCGCCGCATGAGGCAACTTGCGGTAAATGGGTGACGGCCAAAACTTGATGCTGTTTACCCAAAGCGCGCAAGGCTTTGCCGACCATTTCGGCCACGCCGCCGCCAATGCCGGTATCGACTTCGTCAAAAATCAAGGTCGGTACATGGGTGTATTGGCTGGATACGACTTGGATGGCCAAGCTGATGCGCGCCAATTCACCTCCTGAGGCGACTTTGTTTAATGGACGCGATACGCTGCCTTTGTTGGCAGCCACTTGGAATTGCACTTGCTCCAAGCCGTGTGCGGTTGGTGATGATGGCAGCAAAACGATGTCGAAACGCGCGCCTTTCATTGCCAAGTGTTGCATATGCTCGGTGGTTTCACTGCTCAATCGGCCGGCAGCTTGATGGCGCATGGCTGAAAGTGTGTGCGCGGCTTCTTGGTATTCGGCAAATTGTTGCGCGACAGCCGCTTCCAAGGCTTCCAAATCGGCAGCGGCGTGTAAGCTTTCCAATTGGCTGGCGATTTCGGCTAATTTATCTGGCAGGGCTTCCGGCTCGATGCGGTATTTACGCGCCATGCTCATGAGTTCGGCCATGCGGCGTTCTTGTTCGGCCAATTCATCGGGATCGATGTCGGTGCGGCCGGCGACATCGCGCATATTGGCACTGATTTCGCCCAATTCTGCTTCGATGCTGGCGAGCATATTCAGGCTTTCGGCAAAGCGTGGTTCGATGTTTTGCAGGTTGCCAAGAAGTTTTTGGCATTGGTAGATTTGGCGCTGAATGCCGTTGTCACCATCGATGTTTTCGCCGATTTGTTCGGCTGTTTGCAACAATTCAGCAGAATGCGCCAAGTTGTCGTGGCTTTGGCTGAGAGTTTCCCATTCGCCGGCTTGCAGGTTGAGCTGGGTTAATTCGTTGAACTGCCATTCCAAACGTTCGCGCTCGATGGCGATATTTTCAGATTGCTCTTGCGCTTCTTGCAGCGATTTTTTGGCGGCAACCCAGCTTTGGTATTGTTGGCGCACACTTTCGGCTTGCTCCAATGCACCGGCAAAGGCATCCAAAAGCTGACGCTGGGCGGATTCTTGGTTTAGGGAATGATGGGCATTTTGGCCGTGGATATCGATTAATTGCTCGCCGATGGTTTTGAGCTGCGCCAAAGTAGCAGCTTGATTATTGATGTAGCTGCGGCTTTTGCCTTTGGCATCGATGATGCGGCGGATGTTGAGTTCTTCTGCCTCGTCTTCCAGCAAGCCTTGTTCGCGCAATTGGGCTTGCAATTGCGGCAGACTGCCGATATCAAATAAGGCTGAAAATTGCGCTTCTTTGGCACCGTTGCGCACTTGACTGTAATCGGCTTTATCGCCCAAAAGCAGACCGAGCGCGTCGAGCGTGATGGATTTACCGGCACCGGTTTCACCGGTTAAGACGGTAAAGCCGTTTTGGAAATCTAAGTTTAGGTTTTCAACAATCACGAAATCGCGTAAAGAGAGTGCCAGCAACATGATGGTATTCCTTAGTATGATAAAGGCCGTCTGAAAAGAATGATTTAAACGGTTTTCTTTAGATGGGTTTATTTTAACTAAGATTTTTCGTAATTGGAATAAGATTTTATATATTTTATTGCTGATTTTGTTGAGCTTATTTTTAAAGTGTTGAATTGTATGGTTTTATTTGTTGTAAAAAAGGCCGTCTGAAATTCAGACGGCCTTTGGTTATGATTTCTTAAGGTTTGCCTACTTGCTTAAGAGATACAATTTAGCAACATTCTGTGCGGTAGAAACCAGATTTTCACGACCTTGTTTTAAGATTTCATCCAAGGGGGCTGAGTGGCGGATAATCGGGAATACGGCATCAATACCTGCTTGATAAACAACTTCATAATCTTCACGCAAGCAGCCTACGATTGCAATGACGGTTTTGTCGAAATTCTTAGCAGTTTTAGCAACGCCTACCGGTGTTTTACCGCGAATGCTTTGGGCATCCATGCGTCCTTCGCCAGTGATGACTAAATCGGCATCTTTAACTTTTTCGGCCAACTGAGTCGCTTCGATAACGATTTCGACACCGGCTTTTAGTTTCACTTGTGGTAATACAAGCAGACCGCCACCCATACCACCGGCTGCACCTGCGCCTGCGTGGTCGCGGATAGATACACCGGTATCTCGTTCTACAATCTCGGCAAAATGGGAGAGTGCCTTATCCAATTGCTGCACCATATGGGGGTCGGCGCCTTTTTGCGGCCCAAATACGGCAGAAGCACCGTTGGTGCCGCACAGGGGGTTATCCACGTCACACGCCACTTCAAAAGACACATTTTCTAAACGCTTGTCTAGTCCGCTTAAATCGATTTTATCCAATTGCTCAAGACTGCCGCCGCCATAACCGATTTCTTTGCCTTCCGCATCTGTTAATTTTGCGCCTAAAGCTTGTAGCATACCAGCACCTGCATCGTTGGTAGCACTACCACCAATGCCGAGAATCACTTTTTGTACGCCTTTATCAAGAGCGGCACGGATAAGCTCACCTGTTCCGTAACTGGTCGTCAGCAGCGGATTACGTTTTTCAGACGGCACCAAATGTAAGCCTGAAGCGGCGGCCATTTCGATAATGGCGATTTTTCCATCGCCAGAAATACCGAAAGCAGCAGTGATTTTAATGCCTAAAGGTGCGGTGACTTCTGTTTCAATCAGACGGCCTTTTGTAGCATCGGCCAGTGATTGCACCGTACCTTCGCCACCATCGGCCATCGGTACTTTGATGTATTCTGCTTCAGGCAAAACTTTTTTTAAGCCGGTTTCGATGGCTTCTGCTACTTCCAATGCGGTCAGACTTTCTTTGAAGGAGTCGGGGGCAATAACGATTTTCATGAGTTAATCCTTTTGAGGTTGTATCAGGAGTGTGGGCAGACTGATTTCGTCTGAAAGAATAAAAATAATTGCGGGGTTGCGAAAAAATATTTTTTAGTTTCAGACGGCTTTCTTAAGCATAAGGCCGTCTGAACCGGTTGGTTAAAATTTAAATACGCCGAAGATAAGGGTAGAGATGATGGTCATCAGCAAACCGATGGCACTTTCATAAGGAATCAGTTTGAGACGCTCTTTAATGTCCATGAAAACGCTGCCGCCTGTTGCATGGAAGAATGAGCCGTGAGGCATATGGTCAAGTACTGTTGCACCGGCATGAATCATCGCAGCACCAGCAATACCGGCGACACCGAGTTCAATTAAAGTACTACCGAATACATTAGAGGCTACAACTGTACCTGCTGTTGTAGAGGCGGTTGCCAGTGACATCAACATACCGGACATCGGGGCAAGGATGTAGGAAGGTAAACCCGAAGCAGTCAAGCCATCAATTAATACATCTTTTAAACCTGAATTGGCAATAATACCGGCCAAAGCACCGGTACCCAACAGCATGATGGCTACCGGCGCCATTTTGCCTAAACCACTTACTGCGTATTGGTTACCGCTACGGATTTTACCCATCAATAAAGCACCGACCAAACCGCCTACAGGCAAAGCGATCATAGGATCAATAGCAATGCCGGCGATAGGACGCAGGGCCAGTAATAAAATGGCAACAAGAGGAGCCGAGATAGCAGTAGCGAAGCTTGGCAGCTGTGTAGTATTTTCAACAGACACTTCTTCTGCTTTAACGCGAGAGCCTTTATTAATCAGTCGCTTCGCAAGGAAATAAGTAAATATCAAACCGAAAATTGCGGGAATGATACCGGCAGCCATGACTGAAGTAAGGGTTAAATCAAACGCATCCGCAGCGGCAATGGCATTGGGGTTAGGTGAGATAATATTACCGGCTTTACCACCACCGATCATGGCCAATAAAACGGCTGGTTTGGATAAGTCGACACGTTTGGCTAAGGCCAATGCAATTGGTGATACGGTGATGACGGCAACGTCAACAAATACACCTACAGCAGTTAAAATCATGGTTGCCACAGCTAAAGCCAAAAGTGCGCGGTTTTCGCCGAGCTTTTTGACAATCGTTTCTGCAATAGAGGTGGCAGCACCCGATTCAATCAACACACCGGCCAAGACACCGGCAGCCAAAATACGCATGACAGCCGTGGTGATGCCTTGTGCGCCTTCAATCATAAGCTTAACCGTCGCCGCCAAATCTGCACCGCCGATTAAGCCGCCAATTAATGCACCGGCGATCATGCCGTAAGCAGGCGGTACTTTTTTGAGAATAAGGAAAATAGCGACGCATAACGCTATGAGTGCGCCAAGAGCGGATACAGTAGGCATAGTTAATCTCCTAGTTTGTCAATTTGTGACATTATTATGTATGGAAATGTGTGTAAAGTCTTTGTGCGGATGTATAAAAAATACGCCATATAATCTGTTTTTTTATGCAAATTTATAATTTCATGGCATATCAACTATGGCACAATTGTTATGTCTACCCGATACCTAATCTTTTGTAATCAAGAGAAAATACTATGTCTGTTTACCCACTCAACACCGAGCTTGCCCAAAAAATTGTCGAACGTACGATGGACATCATCGGTTGTAACGTCAATATTATGGACATTAAAGGCAGAATCATTGCCAGCGGTGATGAAAACCGTATAGGCAGCATACACGATGGTGCATTATTGGTGCTTTCGCAGGGGCGCATTGTCGATATTGATGAACAGGTCACTAAAAACTTACATGGTGTTCGCCCGGGCATTAATTTACCCTTGCGCTTAGATGGCGAAACGGTCGGCGTTATCGGTTTAACCGGCGAACCGGAAAATTTGCGCGAATTCGGTCGTTTGGTGTGTATGACTGCCGAAATGATGCTGGAGCAGGCACAGTTGTTTGAAATGCTGGCGCAGGATGCGCGTTTGAAAGAAGAGCTGATTCTTAACCTGATTTCAACGGAAAAAATCAGTCCGTCAATGAACGAATGGGCGAAACGCCTAGGCGTGGATTTATCTACTCCGCGCGTGGTGTGTATCATTGAAGTTGATACCGGCGATCTGGATATCGAAGCCATCAGCAACGAATTACATAATCTGCAAAACCTGCTGCATTATCCCGAACGCGATAATTTAGTGGCCATTTTGTCCTTAACGCAAATCGTGATTCTCAAACCTGCTTTAGATTCGCTTGGCCGTTGGGATGTTCATAACCATATGGAGCGGGTGAAATTGCTGGTGTCACGTATGAGTGAGCAAACGTCATTAAACGTGCGCATCGCCTTGGGTAACTATTTCCCCGATTGTGAGGAAGAGACCAACAGTATTGCCTTGTCTTACCAGACGGCCAATACGACGTTGCAAGTAGGAAAAAACCGTTTTCCTGAACAGCGCATTTACAATTATCAAGAACTGATCTTGCCGGTATTACTCAACCAGCTGAAAGACGGCTGGCAGCGACGCGAATTGGAACGAACGCTCAATAAGCTCAAACAGGCAGATAAAAACGGTTTGTTGACCAAAACTTTGCTGGCTTGGTTTAATCACAACATGCATTCAGCAGAGACAGCTAAAGCGTTGTTTATCCACCGTAATACTTTAGAGTACCGTTTGCACAAAATTGCTGAATTGACCCGCTTGAATCTTGATCACACCGATGACCGTTTTTTGCTGTATATCGCTGTGCATATGGTGTAATTCATCTCGACTAAACAAAGGCCGTCTGAAAAACATTTCTGCTTTTCAGACGGCCTTTCATTATTAAACCAGTTGTTCGCCCCAATGCAGTTTTTGGCGCAGGGTTTTGAAATATTGGTAATCGGTGGTGTGCAACACACGCAGCGGATTGTGGTAGCGGCGGATAATCAGGCGGTCGAGGTTTTGGATGTCGTGGAACGATTGTCCGTCGAAATGCACGCGGGCATCGCCGCTTTTGGTGACCAAGATTTCGATTTCGCTGGTGTCACTCACGGCAATCGGGCGGTTGGTCATCGATTGCGGGCAGATCGGCACCAAGGTAAAGGCGCGTAAGCTGGCCTGTAAAATCGGGCCGCCGGCGGCTAAGGCGTAGGCAGTTGAGCCGGTCGGGGTGGATACAATCAAGCCGTCCGAACGCTGGGTGTAGACAAATTCTTGATTAATAAATACTTCAAATTCAATCATTTGGCCTGCTGCGCCGCGCGAGAGTACGGCATCGTTTAAAGCCAGTGAGCGATGAAGAATTTCACCGTCACGCACTAAATCCACTTCCAATAAAATGCGTTCTTCCGGCAGGTATTTGCCTTCCAAAACCGGCCGCAAATCTTCGACCATTTGTTCGCGTGGGATTTGGGTGAGAAAACCGAGATGACCCTGGTTGACGCCAATCATCGGAATGCCGCGTCCGGCCACTTCACGGGCGGCAGAAAGGAAAGTGCCGTCGCCGCCCAATACAATCACCAAGTCGCAATATTTGCCTAAATCGGCTTTGCAGCAGGTGGTGCAGAGTGGAATATCATCGGCAAGGATGCTGTGTTCGACGATGGTTTCTTCGTCTACATAGATGGCAAATCCGGATTGGCACAAAAACTCCACCAAAGTATGCACGGTGGCTTGGATTTCGGGTGTGTTCGGGCGGGTAACAATGCCGATGTTTTTGAATGGACTGTTCATGGCGGTGGAATAAGGGTAAGAGGCCGTCTGAAATCAGAGCCAGATATCGCGCTCGAGGCGATCGAGGCGGGCGTGTAGGCGGGCAACGTCGTCGCGCAGTTGATCGACTTCTTCCATCCATGCGGCCAGCGTGGTTTGGTCGATAACCGGCGATTCCGGTTCGCGGGAAAACTCGCTGATTTGCTCGGCGATGCTTTTGCCGATTTGTTTGACGGTATGGCCGATAACGGCAGCGCGGGTGGCAATGCTACCGGCGGCGGCATCACCGAAAATGCGGCTTAAATCGTCGTTGGCATAATAGCGTAGGCCGCCGAAAATCGGTAAAAGCGACATGCCTAGAATCAAATCGCCGTCGATGGCAATGTCGCCGACGCCGGGCTGCTCGCCTTGCAGGATTTTTTGAATGGCGCTGTTGTGGAAAGTGATTTCGGTATCGGGCGCATCGGCGGCGGCTTCTAAAAAGCCTTTTTCGCTGATGCGGCCGTGAATACGGAAACCGGCAATCTGAACGCTCAGGGTTTTACCTGCAAATCCGGCCAAATCATATTGATGCTCGGGATTCTGCTGAATCAGGTGGTTGATGACTGGAAGGAGGGCGGACATGGTTTTCTCTGAGGCCGTCTGAAAATAAAACAAACCTTGATTTTACAGACTTAAGCCGTGCACGCAAACGGTATTTACAATTTTCCCGCTGCTTTGGTCATCGGGATTGAAATCGGGCGCGGGCAAACCGAGCTTGGCAGCTTCGGCGGTATAGAATTCGGCGCGGGTCGGGTGCTTGGGTTCGACCACGTTTTTGATGCGCTTGCCGTCGGGATTCAAGGCCGTATGAAACAGCGCGGCCACGGCCAAATCCTGATGCACCACATTCACCGGCTGCTTGCCGCCGCTGATGTTGCGTTTCAACGCCAAACGCGTCACCGGATGGCGTTCGGCGGAATAAAGGCCGCCCAAGCGCAAAATATCGACATGGGGAATGGCACTGTTGAGCAGCAGGTTTTCCACGGTGGCAATCTGCTTGGCGTTGTCGGTTTGCGGGTTGAGTGGGCTGGTTTCATCGCACTCGCGCGCTCCATCGCCATAAACGCTGGTGCTGCTGGTGAAAATAATATGTTGCACATCAAGCGATTCGGCTAATTGCAGCCATTGTTGCAGCGCGGCGGTGTAATCGTGGAGTGAAAACGGCGGCAACAGGCAGAACCATGTCGGTTTGTCCGCCCAATGTGGTAAGGCCGTCTGAAAAGCGTTGGGCTGGTTTAAATCAACGGCATCAAGCTGAATCGGCAGGTTGATGTCGTCGGAAGTGAGGTGACGTTTGATGGCCGTCACCTCATAGCCGTTTTCGTAGAATTTTTGTGCCAAAGGGCGGCCAAGGTAGCCAAGGCCGAGAATGGCGCAAGCAGGGAGCGTTTCGTTCATGTTCAGACGGCCTTTTATTTTTGCCAGCTCGGTTGCGCCCATTTAGGTGCATCAACAAATTCATACGCCGCCATTTTGGCCAGCAAATCGGCCGGATTGTCGGCTACGCAGAGCAAATTCAAATTGGTTTGTGGCATAAAGCCTTGCGCAGCGGTTTGTTGCATTAAGTTGATCAATGGATCAAAAAAGCCTTCGATATTCAGGAGGCCGATGGGTTTGGTGTGTTGGCGCAGTTGGGACAGCGACAACACTTCAAACAATTCTTCGTAAGTGCCGATGCCGCCGGGCATGGCGATAAAGGCATCGGATAGCGTAATCATTTTGGTTTTGCGCTCGGTCATATCGGGCGTTTCGATAAGCTCGGTCAAGCCTTGGTGGGCAACTTCTTTTTCTCGCAAAAAGGTCGGAATCACGCCGATGACTTCGCCACCGTGCGCCAAAACCGCATCGGCGACCGTGCCCATCAGGCCGACTTTGCCGCCGCCGTACACCAAGCGGCTGCCGCGTTCGGCAATGGCTTGCCCCATGACTTGGGCAGCTTGATAAAAAGCAGGCGATTTACCTAAATTCGAACCGCAATAAACAGCGATGTTTTTCATATTATTGATTTTCTAAGTAAAAGCTGAGGCCGTCTGAAAATCCATTCTTTTTCAGACGGCCTGAATAAAAGTAAAAAATTAAACCGGCGGATTGCTGATTTTTTGGTCAAATTCAACCATATGATCCGGCAGCAGATAAGGGCGCAACAGGCTCAATGAGCGTTGCACACCGCGGGCTTTGGAATCTTCAGTCAATTTGGTGCGGCCTTGCAGCGAGCCGTCGAAGTCGAACCAGTATTTGGTCATGATCCACATATTCACGGCCAAGTCGTCAATGGCGGTTTTGTCGGCGCGGATGATGCCGTGGTCGTTGAGTTCGTTTAATAATTTTACCAATAATGGCGATACTTTGGCGTGGGTGAAGTTGTTGTGTTCGCCCAATAATTCGGCGCTGCGTGCCAACAAGGTGTTCACATCGCTAAACAGGAAGCGGTATTCCCACATCACAGTGTAAATGCCCGCCATATAGGTAATCGCGCCTTCGACGTCTTTTGGTAGCTCCGCTTCTTGCAGGTATTGCAGCAGGGCTTCGCTGTAGCGCTTGAAAAGCTGGATGATGATTTCATCTTTATTGCGGAAATGGTAATACAGGTTGCCGGGGCTGATGCCCAAGTGTGCTGCGATGTGGTTGGTGCTGATGTTGCGCTCGCCTTCTTCGTTAAACAAAACAAGGCTGGCATTAATAATGCGGGTGTAAGTGTTGATTTTGGGTTCTCGTACCACGTGATTATTCCTTAATGGTATAGATTACAAACTGTATGAAGCCGGCAGCCAGTTGGGTTCGGCATGCAGCGAGACTTGGAATTTTTCGGCCACTTCGCGGCAAATGTGTTGTGCCAAGCGGTAAACATCTTGGGCTTGGGCGTTGTGTTTATTCACCAACACCAAAGCCTGCTTATCATGCACGGCCGCACCGCCGATTTGGAAGCCTTTCAGACGGCATTGATCAATCAGCCAGCCTGCAGCCAGCTTGACCGTGCCGTCGGCTTGTAGATATTGCGGCATATTAGTGTATTTGCTCGATAATAATGCAGCTTGCTCGGCGCTGACAATCGGATTTTTAAAGAAACTGCCGACATTGCCGAGAATGTTCGGGTCGGGCAGCTTACTGTTGCGGATTGCACACACGGCATTCGACACATCTTTCGCCGTAGCTTCACGGACTTGGCAGATGGCTTCGACTGCGGCGGCCAAATCACCATATTTCAAATTAGGCGTGAAATGCTCTTTGAGCGCAAATACCACCGACACAATCACATAGCGACCTTTGCCTGCCTGCTTAAAAAAGCTTTCACGATAAGAAAATTGGCAATCGGCATTGCTCAATTCGACAAAAGTTTCGGTATCCAAATCAAAGCAGCGCACGCTGCGAATCACGTCTTTTACTTCCAAACCGTATGCACCGATGTTTTGTACCGGCGAAGCACCGACTGTGCCCGGAATCAGGCTTAAGTTTTCCAAACCGCTCAAGCCCAAATCCAGCGTGTGCAACACAAACTCATGCCAAATTTCACCGGCTTGCGCTTCGATATACACAAGGCCGTCTGAACGGCTGATTTCGCGCACGCCTTTATTCGCCATGTGCACCACCAAACCGGAATAATCTTCCATCAGCAGGATATTGCTGCCGCCACCCAACCACAAAACATTGTCGCGGCTGAATTCGGGCAGGCGGATGATTTCGCGGATATCTTCTGCCTGTTCCAAAACGGCAAAAGCATGGGCGTTGGCTTTAAGGCCGAAGGTGTTGTAAGGGGTCAGGTCGGTTTGATAACTGAGTTTCATGATAAAGCCTGAAGAAAGGTTTCAGACGGCAGAGCATGAGGCCGCCTGAAAAAAATAATAATATTATAATATATCACTTACTTTCAGACGGCATATGATAAGGCCGTCTGAAATTTATCGTGTATAGGATTTCACAAAGGATTTGCTGCACAATTCCAAGCACCAAACCAATGCAATCGCGGCAATGGTGAGCGATACGATTAAGGCTGTCCAAAAGCCGTTTAAGCCCATGTCGAAGCGGTAGGCCAAGATGTAGCCCGGCAGCAAGCCGCACAGCCAAAACGCCACCGCATGGATATACATCGGCACTTTGGTGACTTTATAGCCGCGCAAGGCATAAGAAGCAATGCACTGGGTCGAGTCTGATAGTTGGAACACCGCCGCCAGCAGCAACACGCCCGCAGCAATGTTCAATACCATCGCATCATCGGTGTACATGCCTGCCAAAGGATAACGCAATGATACCAAAGCCAAGGCAGTGATAACAGCCAATGCCCAGCCTAAAATCAATGATACGCCGGAAATATAGCGGGCGCGGGCAAATTGGCGGCGACCGAGTGCAAAGCCCACGCGCACAGTCGATGCGGCGCCAACGCTTTGCGGCACCATATAAATAATGCCGGTCAGGCTGATGACGACTTGCTGCGCGGCCACATAATCTTCGCCCAAACGCGCCACCAAAAACACGATAAAGGTAAACGCGCTGGCTTCCAAAAAGTAAGACAGGCCAATCGGCGCGCCCAGTTTCCAAAAGTTTTTAAACGCTGCCCAATCGGGCTTGCTGAAGCGGTCGGTGAGCTTGAATTTCTTGAAATAATCCTGCTTGGTCACATACAACCACAAAGCAATGGCGTTGAACCAAAACACCAAAGCCGTTGCCAAGCCGCAGCCCGCACCGCCTAAAGCCGGCATGCCGAATTTGCCGTAAACAAACATATAATTGAGTGGCACATTCAGGAAAAACGCCGCCACGCTCACCCACATAATTACGCGCGGTCGGTTGAGGCTGGAGGCATAAGCATGCAGCGCACGGTGTATCATCGCCGCGGGCATGGCCAAGCCGGTAAAAATCATATACAGCGCCATCGTGTCTTCGATGTAGTCGCCCAAATCCAGCCAATTGCGAAAAGGCACAATTACCGCCCACATCAGCAGCATACCGAACACGCCTAACGCCAGCCCGAACCACAAACCTTGTCGGCCGGTTTCACCGACTTCATCGAATTTAGCAGCGCCGTTGAGCTGGGCGATGATGGGGTTGAGCGCGGTCATGATGCCGATAAAGGTGATGAAAATCGTGGCAAACGCGCCGCTGCCCAAAGCCACGGCGGCCAAGTCTTCCTTACCCGCGCCACCGGCCATCACGGTATCGACGAAACCGATGCCGACCTGCGCCACTTGCGCCAACAGCATCGGCACCGCCAGCAGAATCAAATGGCGGATTTCTTTTTTGAAAACGGGAACAGGGTAACGGTTGATATCGAGAAACATGACAATGGCACAGAAAATAAAACAGGCCGTCTGAATATTCAAACGGCGCGGAATCGTTAAAGTCGTATTATAGGTTAAATCAGGGTAGGCGGATAGATTGTTTCGGGTGGTATTAAATCAGGTTTTTCAGGCTGAGACCTTTGCAAAATCCCTATGGCACATTTCTTCGTTGTGCGCTGCTCGAAAGCTTTTATATCTTAGTGACATGTCTTCGCTTTCTGTGCTGCTACAACTTTGAACTGTACCCAAATCTAGGGTTTTGCAAAGGTATCAGGCCGTCTGAACGATAAAGCAATATATCAAAAGGCCGTCTGAAAGCATGATTCACTTTCAGACGGCCTTTGATGAATGTCAGCAGCCAAATCCAATCAATTTACATAAGATTCGGCTTTGCTTTCATTACAGTGCAGCCAAAGCAGCGTTCAAAGTAGCGCTTGGGCGCATGGCTTCAGAAGCCAACTCTTCGTTCGGGCTGTAGTAGCCTTTGATGTCCACAGCTTTGCCTTGGCCGGCAGCCAATTCTGCCACGATTTTGTCTTCGTTGGCAGTCAGGGTTTCGGCCAATGGCGCGAACTTGGCTTTCAATTCAGCATCTTTGTCTTGAGCGGCCAATGCTTGTGCCCAGTAGAGTGCGATGTAGAAGTGGCTGCCACGGTTGTCGAGTTCACCGGCTTTGCGTTTTGGTGATTTGCCGTTCAACAGCAATTGCTCGGTCGCAGCGTCTAAAGTGTCGGCCAAAACTTGGGCTTTGCTGTTGCCGGTTTTTTGTGCCAAATGCTCAAACGATACTGCCAAGGCCAAGAATTCGCCCAAAGAATCCCAACGCAAGTGGTTTTCTTCCAAGAATTGTTGTACGTGTTTCGGAGCAGAGCCACCCGCGCCGGTTTCAAACATGCCGCCGCCGTTCATCAAAGGCACGATAGACAACATTTTCGCGCTGGTGCCCAATTCCAAAATCGGGAACAAGTCGGTCAGGTAGTCGCGCAATACGTTGCCGGTTACCGAGATGGTGTCTTCGCCTTTTTTGATGCGTTCCAAGCTGAACTTGGTGGCTTCTACCGGTGACAGAATGCGGATGTCCAAACCATTGGTATCCAAGTCTTTCAGGTAGGCTTCTACTTTATTGATCAAGCTCTTGTCGTGTGGGCGTTTTTCATCCAGCCAGAACACGGCAGGGGTGTTGCTCAAGCGTGAGCGGTTTACTGCCAATTGCACCCAGTCTTTCACCGGCGCATCTTTGGTTTGGCACATGCGCCAGATGTCGCCGGCTTCAACATCATGTTTCATCAATACTTCGCCTGAAGCATCAACCGCTTCTACCACGCCGTCGGCTTCGATTTCAAAAGTTTTGTCGTGCGAGCCGTATTCTTCAGCTGCTTGCGCCATCAGGCCGACGTTTGGCACAGTGCCCATGGTGGTCGGGTCGAATGCGCCGTGTTCGCGGCAGAAATCGATGGTGGCTTGATATACGCCTGCATAGCTGCTGTCTGGAATCACGGCTTTGGTGTCTTGCTGCTTGCCTTCTTTATCCCACATTTGACCCGAGTTACGGATCATCGCAGGCATAGACGCATCGACAATCACGTCGCTTGGCACGTGCAGGTTGGTAATGCCTTTGTCGGAATCTACCATTGCCAAATCAGGGTTGGCCGCATATACGGCAGCGATTTCGGCTTCAACCGCAGCTTTGGTTTCAGACGGCAGTTTGTCCAAGTTGGCCAATAAGTTACCGAAACCGTTGTTTACGTTAACACCGGCAGCAGCCAATTCGTCACCGAATTTTTCGAATACAGGGGCAAAGAAAGCTTTGACGGCGTGACCGAAAATAATCGGGTCAGACACTTTCATCATGGTCGCCTTCATGTGCAATGAGAACAGCAAACCTTGCTCTTTGGCTTCTTTCACTTGCTCATTCAAGAAGCTCACCAAGGCTTTTTTGTTCATCACGGTTGCGTCGATGATTTCGCCGTCTTTCAGGTTAACTGGTTTGCGCAATTCTCTTTTGTTGCCTTGTTTGTCGGTGAAGACAATAGACACAGAAGTGGCGGCTGGTACGGTAACCGATTGTTCATTATGGAAAAAGTCACCACTTTGCATGGTGGCAACGTGGGTTTTGGAATCTTTAGACCAAGCGCCCATGCTGTGTGGGTTTTTCTTGGCAAAGTTTTTCACGGCTTTAGGCGCGCGACGGTCAGAGTTGCCTTCGCGCAAAACAGGGTTTACCGCGCTGCCTTTAATGCGGTCGTAGCGCTCGCGGATGGCTTTTTCTTCGTCGGTTTTCGGGTCGGTCGGGAAATCCGGCACAGCAAAACCTTGCGCCTGCAATTCTTTAATCGCAGCAGTCAGTTGCGGCACAGACGCGCTGATGTTCGGCAGCTTGATCACGTTGGCTTCAGGCTTTTTCACCAGCTCGCCCAATTCGGCCAAAGCATCCGGCACGCGTTGCTCTTCTTTCAAGAAATCCGGGAAAGTGGCCAAAATACGGCCGGCCAATGAAATATCTTTGGTTTCCACGTCGATGTCGGCGAATTGGGTAAACGCACGCACGATAGGCAGGAATGATTTGGTTGCCAAAGCAGGTGCTTCATCGGTGTGGGTATAGATAATGGTGGCTTTGTTAGTCATAGAGATTCTCTTGTAGGTTAAGGTTTTTCTTTTCCATGCCAAGCGGTATGGCACGCGTTATTATGGCACAATTTAAAGGAGTTGGGGGAATGCAATCATTATCAATAAACTAGTTCTTTGGTATAGGAAAAGGACGTCTGAAAAGAGAGGTGGGTAAAGTATGAATATCGGCTATAGGGTAAAACAAGTAGGGTGAAACCAAGCTAATATTGCTGTTCAGAGCAAATGATTACTTTTGTTCCCAATTAATTCAGATGTTTATTGAACCATCCTTTTTTCATGCTTGACAGCCCAGCTGCAAACCAGTATAGTTCGGACTTCCTTAGGAGTAATGGCTGAGAGGCTGAAGGCACTTCCCTGCTAAGGAAGCATGTGGGGTCAACCTGCATCGAGGGTTCGAATCCCTCTTACTCCGCCAGAACAAACAAAACCCGCTGATTAGTCAGCGGGTTTTGTTTTGGTATTTGCACATTGATTGTGTTATTAACCATAATGACGTAAACGTGTTCGATTGGTGTGCGGTTGCTGCTCGAATATCCAACATAATATTGAGGCCGTCTGAATGAATGATTTGCTCGTTTTAAACAAACCTTATGGCGTGATTTGCCAGTTTTCGCCGCATGAGAAACACCCATGCTTAAAAGATTATGTTGAGCAACCGGGTTTTTATCCGGCTGGGCGTTTGGATACGGATAGTGAAGGTTTGTTATTGTTGACGAATAATGGGCGTTTGCAGGCCAGAATCGCCGATCCGAAGTTTAAGCAGGAAAAAACTTATTGGGCGCAGGTGGAAGGTGTGCCGGATGAGGCGAAATTGGATGTGTTACGCCGTGGCGTGGATTTGGGGGATTTTGTGACGCGACCGGCCAAGGTGCGTGTGTTGAGCGAAGGCGAAGCGGATAAACTGTGGCCGCGTCAGCCGCCGATTCGGGTGCGTAAAACGGTGCCGGATTTTTGGCTGGAAATTAAGATTACTGAAGGCAAAAACCGCCAAGTGCGTCGCATGACGGCGAAGGCCGGTTATCCGTGTTTGCGTTTGGTGCGGGTGGCAATTGGGCGCTTGAATATTTTTGAATTGGATTTGGCTTTAGGGGAGTGGCAGTTTGCGCCGCATCAGCCTTGAATATTTATGATAAAAGGCCGTCTGAATGTTCAGACGGCCTTTGACGTTTGCAATGTATTGTCGCGTGTTTCAGCGATTTTTATTAGTGGTGGGTATGACCGATTTGGAAAGTGAGTGTGGTGTAGTTAGACTCTTTTTCGCAGACTTTTTGGTCGCGGAAATCGGTTTTATGCTCAACGTTGACTTTCCAGAAACCTTGACGCAATGGGATGATGTCCACTTCGCCTTTGTCGTTGGTCACGTCATAGAATGCTTGCGCTTCTACTTTGTGGGTTTTGCTGCGGTCGCTGTTGTCAAAGCCGTCGAAAGTTGCGGTTACCGGATGGTTGGCCAATGGCTCGCCGCGGTACAACACGCGTACTTTAAAGCGTTCGCCGACGTGCACGTTAGCCGGATTGTCGAGCGGTACGATTTCTAAGTTTTGGCCGACTTGTTTGGTGATGATGGCGGTGTCTGCGCTTTCATGGCCAACGTTGACGATGTTTTTGCCATACATGCGGCTTTCTTCGCAGTAGGTGGCATCAGTCATTTCGGTTTTATTCACGCGTTTCCAACCGGCGGCATTTTTTGACCAGAAAGTTGGTTGGTATTCGGCAATCACCAAGTAGCTGCCGTCTTTAACTGGGCGGTTGCTGCGGTATTGGTAGTTGAATTGGCCTTTTTGAATCAGGTTTTCTTTGCCTTTTTCGGTCACCAGTTGCAATGGTTTGAAAATGTTAAGGCGGTCTTTGGCGATTGGCTCTAAATCCGGAAATTCACCATAGCCCAGTTCGGCTGTCAGGTATTCGCCGCCATGGGTGTGGGCAGTTTCAACCCATACGCGGTGGGCGTGTGCGGCGGTGGACAGGAACAATGCGGAAGTAATCAGTAAAATAGATTTTTTCATGATGGGTGTTCTCTATAAAAGTGGGTGGGTCAATTAAAACGGTGAGTTATGGTATAACACACTTTAAACAATGTAAACGATTTTGTTATAGGGTAACAAAATGCCGTCTGAAATCAATTTCAGACGGCATTTAATGTTGAATTAAGCTTGTAACGGTTTCAATTGATAAACCAAATTTTCGGCTTTGACTTTAAACAGCAAATCGATGTTAGGGTGTTTGCCCGGATTGGCTTCGGCATCGGCTACGTGTTCGGCAAACAAGGCTAAACCGCGTTCGGCTGCGGCGGCGTTTAGTTGGTTATCGAATTCTTGCGCCAGCGCGTGATAGAGTTTTAATGAACCGAGCTTGCCCGGTGCAGCAGGAATGTGGTGAATGGTTTCGCCTTGCTCATTGTGAACGTCTAGGCCGCTTAAGTGGTCGATTGCAGGCATGGCAGCCAGATTGTCTTGAAAGCTCATGATGTTCCTTAATTTGATGGGTGGGGAAAAGGAGGAACAGGCCGTCTGAAAGCGGATATTTTTCAGACGGCCTGTTTATTTGAATCAGCGCGTACCGAAAATCTTATCGCCGGCATCGCCCAAGCCCGGGATGATGTAGCCGTCTTCGTTCAGATGGCTGTCGAGCGCGGCGGTGTAGATGGTTACATCCGGGTGCGCGTCATTAACGATTTTCACGCCTTCGGGTGCGGCAACCAATACCAAGGCTTTGATGTTTTTGCAGCCTTTGGCTTTCAACAAATCAATGGTGGCAACCATCGAGCCGCCGGTGGCCAGCATAGGGTCGATAATCAAGGCAGGGCGCTCGTCCATGCTGTCGACGAATTTTTCAAAGTAGGAAACCGGTTTTAAGGTTTCTTCGTCGCGTTGCAGGCCGACCACGCTGATTTTTGCGGTGGGAATCAAATCCAATACGCCGTCGAGCATGCCCAAGCCGGCACGCAAAATCGGCACCACGGTTAAGGTTTTGCCTTTGATGCGGTCGCCTTCAATGCGGCCGCACCAGCCGTCGATGATGTATTTTTCCATGTCGAAATCGCGGCTGGCTTCGTAGGCCATCAGGCGGGCGAGTTCGGTGGCGAGTGTGCGGAATTTATAGGTGCTGCATTCGGCTTCGCGCATTAGGGTTAATTTGTGTTTGACCAAGGGATGGTCGATGACGGTCACATTCATTGCTTCTACTCGATGTCTGGTAAAGTGGGTTTATTATACTTTTTTTTGGGTGTCGCGCAAACAGTGCAAACCATGCAAAAGGCCGTCTGAACAGGGTTTCAGACGGCCTTTGTCAACAATTAGGCTTTTAACACTTCTTCCAATTCGCCGGCTTCAAACATTTCCATCATGATGTCGGAGCCACCGACGAATTCACCGTTAACATACAGTTGCGGAATAGTTGGCCAGTCGCTGTATTCTTTAATGCCTTGGCGCACTTCGTCGTTTTCCAACACGTTAACCGTTACGTAATCAGTGCAGTTGACTGCGTTCAAAATTTGCACGGCGCGAGATGAAAAGCCGCATTGCGGGAATTGTTTGGTGCCTTTCATAAACAAGACAACGCGGTGGGTGGTGACAACTTCTTTGATTTGATCATGAATGCTCATGTGTGATTCCTTTAAAACAATCGGAGTGATTCGGTTTGAACGTCATCATTATACGCAAGTTGCGGGAATTTAAAATGACTCTTTTGCTGCGCTGGAGAGTAAATAAGGCGTAACGGATGAAATTCAAGCAAAGGCCGTCTGAAAATATAAACTTTGTTTTTCAGACGGCCCATTGTTATTTGCGCTGCAACACCGCGGCAAAGAAACCATCGGTATGGTGAACTGCAGAATCCATGCGCAGGTATTTGCCGGTGTTTAAATCCACTTTGGCGGCGGCGAGCAATTCGCTGCTGTCGATCAATTCAAACTCGGGGTTTTCAGCCAAGAAATGCTCGACCTGATGTTCGTTTTCTTCCGGCAAAATGCTGCAGGTGGCATACACCAAGCGGCCTTGCGGTTTCACCAGTTTGGCCGCAGCGGTGAGAATGCTGTGTTGTTGTTCCAATAAATTGGACACAGTTTCCGGCGATTGGCGGTATTTCAAATCGGGGTTGCGGCGCAATGTGCCCAAGCCTGAACACGGCGCATCAACCAAGACGCGGTCGGCTTTGCCGGTGAGTCGGGCGATGCGGCTGTCGTGTTCGCTGCTGATACGCTCGGGGTTGATGTTGGTCAGGCCGGCGCGGGTCATGCGCGGCTTGAGGTTGGCCAAGCGTTTTTCGGCGATGTCGAAAGCGTAGATGCGGCCTTTGTTCGCCATTTGCGCCCCAATGGCCAAGGTTTTACCGCCCGCACCGGCACAAAAATCGACCACGATTTCACCGCGTTTGGCGCCGACCAATAAAGCCAGCAATTGGCTGCCTTCGTCTTGCACTTCAACCGAACCGTCAAGAAACAATTCGTGTTTGTTCAAGGCGATTTTGTTTTTCAGGCGGATGCCCCACGGTGAAAACGGCGTGGCTTCGGCGCTCGGCTCTTCGGCTTGCAAGGCGGCCAAGACTTTGTCGCGTTTATTTTTCAAGGTGTTCACGCGCAAATCCAACGGCGCAGCTTGGTTGACGCTGCGGCCGAAAGCGAGAATTTCTTCATCGTTGTAATGGGTTTGCAATTGCGCAATCAGCCATTCCGGCAGTTCGGCAGCGGTGTGCAGGCCGTCTGAAAATTCGGCTTTGCGCGCTTTTAGATGGCTGAGAAACTCGGTTTCTTCTTCGTCAAGCAAATCTTGGATTTTGCCGATGTTGACGCTGCGGCCGAGCACCAATGCCGCCAGCGCGGCTTTACGCGATTGGGCATGTGGGCGGCGCAATACGGCGGCAATTTTTTGATAATGGCGCAAGGCAGCGAACGCTGTTTCGGCGATTTCGTGGCGGTCTTGGCGGCCGAGTTTTTTATGTTCGCGGAAGTAGGCGGACAAAACGGCATCGGCAGGTTGCTTGAAAGTCAGCATGTCAGCCAGCAATGCGGCAGTGTGTTCGAGTTGAATCGGTGTCATGGGCTTGGTTACTTTAAATCATGGAATGGGTCGATTATACGGGATTTTCAGACGGCCTGAAGATGAGGGCGTCTGAAAAAGCAGCTAGGCAACAGATTGGTTGGCGCTTACACGCTTTTCATGATGCGTAATATTTCGTGCCAATAGCCGTCGGGGCGCAGTTCCAATACCGCGACCAAACCGCTGTCGATTTGGCACACGGCTTCGGCATTTAAGGTTTCGGCTTCAATCACGCGGGCGGGGGCGAGGTAGGCCATGCGGTCGAGCAGGTAATAACGCGTATCGGTGCGGCTGAAATCGTGTGTGTTCCAGTCGGCCAGATACACGCCGCGCCAAGCATAAGGATTGAGCGGTGCTTGGAAATCAGCAAAACCTTCGGCAAAAAAGCCGATGCCGCGCACAATCGAAGCCGGTTGTAAATCGCTGGGTAATTGCTGTTGCTGCAAGGTTTTGAGGCCGTCTGAAAATTTCAGCAGCATTAGTTGCTGCGGTAATTTATTAGCTTTGTCGGCTAAGCAGTCTTGCTGGTTTAATCCGCGCAAATCATCAAATTTTCCACTGGCGCTGCCGTAATATTTACATGTTAATTCAATATGATAAGCTTTGCCGTTGAGCTTAACGATAAAATCCGCCGCGCCGATGGTGAGGCCGTCTGAAACCACTTGCAGGTTTTGTGCCAACAATTCGGTATGCGGTGCGTGGCTGAACCAAAACGCCAACAAATGTTCGGCATATAAACCCAAACGGCGGCCAAACGGAGCGTGTTGCGCCAGATAATCGGTAAGCGGCTGCGGATTTTGGTCGAGCGAGAGCAGGTAGCAGAAACCATGTTCGCCCAGTAATTCGCGCACCGGCAATTCTGCGCCGCTGTGCCACAAGGGCGGGGCGGTGAGCAGGGTAGCCAACTCGCGCACGGGCTGGCTGGTGAGTTTCCACCATAAGGCATCAAGAGCGTAATTCATAAGGGTATCTTACTTTCAGACGGCCTTTTATCAATCAGGCCGTCTGAAAAATTAATCTTTTAAACGTTGTTTTAAGGTGTTAAAAAAGCCGCGCAAAATGTCGATGTCTTCCGTTTGCGTGTTGGCACGGCCAAACAGGCTTTGCATGCGGCGCATCAGGCGTTCGCTGTTGCGGCGTTTGAAAAAGTCCACATCGTGCATTAAGGATTCCATGTGCGACACCATGCCTTTGATTTGCTCGTGTGTGGCGGCGTGGTCTTCCTGTTGCAAATGTGTCATCGGTACATCGGTTTGGCTGAAAATTTCATAGCACACCACTTGCACGGCTTGGGCGAGGTTCAGCGAGAAATAATCGGGGTTGCCGTTGATGGTCATCAAGCGGTTGCAGGCTTGTACTTCTTCAATCGACAGGCCGAATGTTTCGTTGCCAAATACTAAGGCCACTTGTTCTCCGTTGGCTGCCGCTTGTAATAACTCAGGCACCAATTGGCGCGGAGTTTGCAGCGGTGCCGTGATTTCACGACGGCGGCTGGTGAGTGCGCAACTGATGGTGGTGTCGGCCAAAGCTTCATCTAAAGTGGCGACGATTTTGGCGTTGGCCAATACATCTGCTGCGCCTGATGCCAGCGTGAAGCTTTCTTCCGGTAATTGGAAATTTTGCGGATTTTGCGGGTCGAACACAGGCGGGTGTTCCGTCATCGGCGTGGCCATCAGGTTGGGCGCGACAATGGTGAGCTTGTGCAAACCCATGGTTTTCATGGCGCGCGCGGCTGAGCCGATATTGGCCGGATGGCTGGTGCGCGTGAGAATGATGTGGATGTGGTTTAAATAGTCGGGCAGAGCGGGTTTGGCAATCATGTTTGTTTCGGTTTCAAAGCTAATCGGTTATAATGCAGCATACTTCCATTTCTTTCAGACGGCCTTTATGAAAACAGGCCGTCTGAAAATCTGAAACGTTCTTTAACAACATTGGAAACGTGAAAACGTTGCGCTTGGTGTGTGTGCGGTTGCTGCGCGTCAGGCGGTATTGTACCTTATTTAGAAAGAAACCCATGAACCCGATTTTAAATACTGCCTTTAAAGCTGCCCGTCGTGCCGGCCAGATGATGACCCGTGCCAGCGGCAATCTGGATACTGTCAAAATCGACAGCAAAGCCTTCAACGATTTTGTTTCCAATGTTGATCGTGAATCAGAAATGATTCTGGTGGATGCGCTTAAAGAAGCCTATCCACATCACAAAATCACCTGCGAAGAAACCGGTTCTCACGGTAAAGACAATGCCGAATACGAATGGATTATCGATCCTTTAGACGGCACCACCAATTTCCTGCATGGTCATCCCCAATATGCGATTTCTATGGCGCTGCTGCACAAAGGTGTGTTGCAAGAAGCCTTGGTGTATGCACCGGAGCGCAATGATTTGTATATGGCTTCGCGTGGTAAGGGTGCATTGCTGAATGACCGCCGTATCCGCGTTTCCAGCCGCATCGAGTTAAACCGTTGCTTGATTGGTACAGGTTTTCCGGTAGTTGATCAAAGCATGATGGACAAATACTTGGCTATTTTGAAAGATTTCTTGTCGAAAACTGCCGGTGGCCGTCGCGAAGGTGCGGCTGCGTTAGATTTGTGCGCGGTGGCTTGTGGTCGTTTGGATGGTTTCTTTGAATTTAACCTGAAACCTTGGGACATTGCAGCCGGTGCATTGATTGTGCAAGAAGCGGGCGGCATTGTGACTGACATGAAAGGCAACGAAAGCTGGTTGGAAACTGGTGATGTAGTGGCCGGTAATCCGAAAGTGTTGGCGCAAATGTTGCAGATTATTGCTGCGCATCAGTAAGTTAAGCTGATTGCAAGAGGTCGTTTCAGACGGCCTCTTGTTTTATATGGTTTGCACTGTCTCAGCAATGAATACATGATGATTGGTTGATTCTTGCCTTGTATAAATAATCACTTTGCTGACAGTATAAAAAAACGTGTACTTTTGGTAGTGTATCGATACCTTTTATCTGAGAAATGATGAGAAATGTTAAATATGATGATATGCTGTGAACATTAACAGGCTGTCAATCAATTAAATTACAAGAATTTCTTAGCCCATAACAAACACATATACGGATACACTTGTTGTGAATCATATGCAAACCCCATTTTCCCATCTCATGCCATTCAGCGCCCGCCAATCGGGGTTTCTGAAAAAAATCTCTTTATTCTCGATTGTCTGCATGATGTCTGCGCAAACTGTTTCCGCGCACGATCTTAAAGATATTCTTAAAGCATCCCTGCTTTCCGATCCAACTGTATTGGAAGCGAAAGCCACGGAAGAGTCTGCGAAAAGCACCACCAAAGCCACCCGTGCCGGTCACTATCCGATATTGACCTTGACCGGTGTTCAAGTATTGGCTGAAAAAAACCAAGACCGAAGCGATGTGAACTGTCCCCCAATTCTTGGACAAGTTAATAATCTTTCTCAAACAGCCTGTTCAAGCTGGGTTCTGTAAGCCACAGGACTCAGCTTTTTTAAATTCAAACTAATACGTTCATGATTATAGTAATGTATATAATCATCTATCACTCTGGTCAATTCTGCCACCGATAACACACCTTCCTGATAGAAGCTCTCCACCTTCAATGTCCCGAAGAAACTCTCCATCGGTGCATTGTCCCAGCAATTCCCTTTGCGCGACATGCTCTGCACAATGCCTTTCTCAGCCAGCTTTTCCCGATAAGCCTGGGTTCGGTAAAGCACACCTTGGTCAGAATGCAGCAGCGGGGTCAGCCCTTTCAGACGGCCGAATGCCTTATCCAGCATCTGCATCACCATCTTGCTGTCCGGCTTTCTACTGAGCTCATAAGCCACAATCTCACGATTGAATACATCCAATATCGGCGATAAGTACAGTTTGCCGTCGGTGCATTTAAACTCGGTCACATCGGTCAACCATTTAGCTCCTGCTTTATCGGCAGTGAATGCACGCTTAAGGATGTTTTTCGAGGTCTCGCCTATAACTTGCGGACGATAGGCTTTTTTGTTGCGCACTTTGGCTTTTAAACCCAATAGTCTCATAATACGTTGCACTTTCTTTTTATTCCACGACAATACGGCACCAATCCGGCGTTGGCCGTAGCGGCCTTTGTGTCGGTGATAGACTTCACTCACCGCTGCTTTGGCTTCTATATCGGGATCAGGTCTGCCGATGTGGTAGTAGAAACTGCTTTTGGGTATGCCGGCACTGTGCAACAGGTATTTCAGCGGGTGCTTCGCCCTCAGCGTTTGAACGGTTTCGCAGCGTTGGCGGCGTTCTTTTCGTTGAGGGCTTTCATGTGCTTTAGGTAGTCGTTCTCCGCCCTCATGTAGCGTAATTCTTCAATCAGCTCTGCCTGAGTTTTTTCATGGTCGGGTTTGTCGACGATAAAGGGATTCTTGCGTTTGGTCTGCATAGTCTTCATAAGCGTAGCCTGTGGGTGTTGAAGTGCGGTTATACCTCCTTGTCGGTAGGCGGCAATCCAACGGCGCAGATGTGTGCGTGAGACGTTGAAATGGTCTGCGGTGCGCTGTTGGCTGTGCACTTGTTGGTAATGAAGTACGGCTCGGTATTTGAAGTCTAGTGTATATTTGGACATAAGAAAACTGCACCTTTTTAAGTTGGGGGGAAAGTGTCCAACTTTTGGGGTGCAGTTCACATTTCCTTTCAGACGGCCTATCTTTTGTTTCACATTACACGATTAATAATGAATCACGCTGCGAATTGATTTACCTTCATGCATCAGGTCAAAAGCGGTGTTGATCTCTTCCAAAGGCATGGTGTGGGTAATGAAATCGCTCAAGGCAAATTCGCCGCGCATGTATTGGTCGATGATGCCCGGCAATTCGCTGCGGCCTTTTACGCCGCCGAATGCCGAACCACGCCATACGCGGCCGGTAACCAATTGGAACGGACGGGTGGAAATTTCCGCTCCGGCCGGTGCCACACCGATAATGATGCTTTCCCCCCCAGCCTTTGTGGCAGCATTCCAAAGCCGCGCGCATTACTTCCACATTGCCGATACATTCAAACGAATAATCCACACCGCCATCGGTCATCTCGATAATTATTTCTTGAATCGGTTTATCGAAATCTTTCGGGTTGATAAAATCAGTTGCGCCAAGCTTTTCCGCTAAAGCAAATTTAGACGGATTGGTGTCGATACCGATGATGCGGCTGGCGCCACTCATGCGTGCGCCGATAATCGCAGCCAAACCAATGCCGCCCAAGCCGAAAATCGCTACGGTGTCGCCGCGTTTAACTTTAGCCGTATTCATCACCGCCCCCATGCCGGTGGTTACGCCGCAGCCCAGCAAGCACACTTCTTTCAAATCGGCTTCAGGTTGGATTTTGGCTAAAGACACTTCGGCTACAACGGTGTATTCCGAGAAGGTTGATGTGCCCATATAGTGGTAAATTGGTTGGCCGTCTTTGAAAAAGCGTACGGTACCATCGGGCATCAAGCCCTTGCCTTGGGTGGTGCGGACAGACGAACACAAGTTGGTTTTGCCCGAAATACAGAATTTGCATTTGCCGCATTCGGCGGTGTAAAGCGGAATCACATGATCGCCGACGGCAAAATCAGTGACTCCTTCGCCGACAGCTTCGACAATACCGGCACCTTCATGTCCCAACACACAAGGGAACACGCCTTCCGAATCTTGTCCGCTCAATGTGTAAGCATCGGTGTGGCACACGCCGGTGGCGACAATGCGTACTAACACTTCGCCTTTTTGCGGCGGCATTAAATCTAATTCTTCGATTTTTAAGGGTTCATTCGGCACCCAAGCAACGGCGGCACGGGTTTTAATAAATTCCATGGTTGGCTCTCTCTGTTGTGGTTATATCTGAACATTATACCGCACATAAACGCTTCTCATATTTTCAGACGGCCTTTTAAGTCGATTTCCGCTATAATGAGTGTTTTTGAACAAGATTATTTGCATCATGAAACACATCCACATTATCGGCATCGGCGGCACCTTTATGGGCGGCGTGGCAGCCATTGCCAAAGAAGCAGGTTTTCAAGTCAGCGGCTGCGATGCCAAAATGTATCCGCCGATGAGTACCCAGCTGGAAGCCTTGGGCATTGCCGTACATGAAGGCTTTGATGCCGCCCAGCTGGATGAGTTTCAAGCCGATGTGTATGTGATTGGTAATGTCGCCAAGCGCGGCATGGACGTGGTTGAAGCCATATTAAACCGCGGCTTGCCGTATATTTCCGGCCCGCAATGGTTGGCAGAAAACGTATTGCATCATCATTGGGTTTTGGGCGTAGCCGGTACACACGGCAAAACCACCACCGCTTCCATGCTGGCCTGGGTGTTGGAATATGCAGGTTTGGCGCCGGGGTTTTTGATTGGCGGCGTACCGCAGAATTTCAGCGTGTCGGCGCGCTTGCCGCAAACCCCACGCCAAGATCCCAACAGCACATCACCATTTTTCGTGATTGAAGCCGACGAGTACGACACCGCATTTTTCGATAAACGCAGCAAATTCGTACATTACCGACCGCGCACCGCCATCTTAAACAATCTCGAATTTGACCATGCCGATATTTTTGCCGACTTGGGTGCGATTCAAACCCAATTTCACCATTTGGTACGCACCGTACCTTCAGACGGCCTGATTGTGGCCAACGGCCGCGAAGAAAGCATCCACGAAACCTTAGACAAAGGCTGCTGGACACCGGTCGAGCTCTTCGGCAACCAAGCCGGCTGGCAAATCGGCGAAGCAGACGGGCAGGGCGGCTTTGACGTCTTTTTCAAAGGCGAACACGTCGGCCATATCGCTTGGGCATTATTGGGTGAACACAACCGCCTGAACGCACTGGCTGTAATCGCCGCTGCACGTCATGTCGGTGTAGATATTCAGACGGCCTGCGAAGCCTTAGGCCAATTCCAAAACGTGAAACGCCGCATGGAAATCAAAGGAACAATCAACGGCATAACCGTTTACGACGATTTCGCCCACCATCCGACCGCGATTGGTACCACCGTGGCCGGTTTGCGCCAAAAAGTCGGCAGTGCCCGCATCTTGGCCGTATTGGAACCACGCTCCAATACCATGAAACTCGGCACCATGAAAGCCGCGCTGCCCGAAAGCCTGCGCCAAGCAGACCAAGTATTCTGCTATGCCGGAGGCGTGGATTGGGATGTGGCCGAAGCCTTAGCATCATTGGGCGATAAATTGCATGTCGGCCAAGATTTTGAGGCTTTTGTGGCCGAAATTGCCAAACAGGCGCAAAGCGGTGATCAAATTTTAGTTATGAGCAACGGCGGCTTCGGCGGCATTCATTCTAAGCTGCTTGGAGCCTTGAAATAATACAAAGGCCGTCTGATATTTTTCAGACGGCCTTTTATTGATAGTAAAAACAATATTTTATTTACATCATTTCTTCACGCCTAAAAAAGCGTTATATATTCAAATCAACTTCTCTTGCGCTTTCACATAGCCGGTAATCAAATCCGCCGTGCCCTCGTCACCGGCTTCATCTGCCGCTGCAATCACAGAACGCTGCTCCTCAATCAGCTCTTGTAAGCCACCGACCAAACCTTCAACACATTCGCAGCCGTCGAATACATTTTTATCTTCTTTGATAGAAGCATGTTTGATGAAATCACTGTAAGTATGCAACGGCGTACCCGCAAGAGTCAAAATACGCTCGGCAATCTCATCAATCTGCAATTGCAACTCGGTGTAAAGCTCTTCAAATTTGGTATGCAGCGAGAAAAAAATGCTCACCTTTAACATTCCAATGATAGCCGCGCACATTTTGATAAAACACATGATAGCTCGACAATAAAGCATTCAGCTTCTCACTGATTGGCGCAGCCTCACTTTGTTCCAGGCCGATTTGATTGGTTTTCTCTTTTTTTGCTTTAGCCATGATGATTTCCTTTGATCAATATGGATAAATAATGGAAGCCCTCAAGCTCCATTTTCGAAAAGTACTGGGAATAAATTTAGTTCTTCAAGAGAGATTAATCAAGGCTATTTCCACATTTTGACGCCAAGATAAATACCCCAACGCTATTATTATATAAAAGTATGTTTTCCGTTAATTTATACGAATGGTCCCGAGTGTATAAAACCCGAGTGTATAAAAAAAGAAACAGTAATTTAAGTTCTCATACTTTTTATTTCCCATCTTATCATCATGCTTATAACCTAATTAAAATATAATAAATGCATAATAATCAAAAAATAATAAACATATTAATAATAATAATAATAATAATAATAAGATATCTTTAGGTGAAATTTTCAAATATAATACATAATGAATTGTTGAGTTTTATCATTTTTATTTAAATTGAATTTTGAAAATTTTAAACCCAGAAGTTGATTCAATGTCGGATAGGCTGGGAAAGTTTGAATGTAAAGATAAATTAAGTAATTACAATAATTTTGGCAAGAAAATTGGCTATGGAATACTCAGGTGGAGTATACTTTGTCATATGCACACCTACGTAACCGATTCACATATGATTGAAAGAAAGCAACATAAATAGGTGGAACAAGATTTCACATGTCAGCTGTGTAAGCGCTATAAAGCAGGCAAAGGTGGGGTAGGTCGCTTTTATATCACCTTAAAATTTAATTGGAAGCAGAGGCTAAATAATGAATAAAGTTTATAAAGTGGTTTTTAACGAAGTCACTAGAACATGGACTGCTGTTGCAGAGATCTCAACTTCAAAAGGAAAAAGTTCTAAATCATCAGTTGCAGTAGCTGCGGCTGCCTTGTTGGCTATGAGCTTATCCGCACCTGCAATGGCAGCACAATCCAAGCCGGGCGCTCAACAGGGCGACCTTTCGGATCCGAAAAACAATACCATTATTAATTATCACTACGAAGAGGGCTTGGCGATTGGTCATGCAATTGCTAAGGGTAACTCGCAATCAATCGCCATCGGTTCAGATAGCTTCAGTGCGACTGATGAGCGTGCAGCTAAAGCTACTGGCCATGGCAGTGTGGCAATCGGTTCACAAGTAACTGCATCTGGCGATAAAGCAGTGGCAATTGGTGGTACCGCCAATGCAGCAGCCAAAGATTCTGTTGCGATTGGTGCAGAAGCAACCGTAGGCCGTATTGCCAAAAATCATGAAGCTCTGATTACGCTTCAGAAGGATTTAGCTGCGATTTCTAAAACTTCTCACAATGTTTCGGAAGTCCAAGCTGCGCTAGCAAAAGCCAGACAATCGATCACAAGTGACACCATGCTGAGCGATGCACAGAAAAAGTTATTTGTCGATAAGATTAATGGCACTTCAGAATACATCACCACAGAAACTAAAGGAGGCGGCAAGCTGTGGGATGGTGACAAAGGGCAAATTAACCATGAAAAAGTTCAAGGTTATGCCGATTCTGCCCGTGAAGAAATGGCAAAATTTAGCATTTCATTTGCTGATAAAAACGGTGAAGTTGGTCAAGAAGGTATTGCCATTGGTAAAAATGCAATTGCTTCAGTAGATAAAGCAGTTGTCATTGGTTCAAATACTAATGCTCAAAATCAAACCGGTGCTGTTATTATTGGTTCAGGAGCATCAACAGCCCAAGGCCGAGGAAATAATGGTTACTCTGGAACCAGACATGAAACCTATCATTTTCATTACAACAACCCTTACACATCATTCAAAAAACTAGGAGATGGAGTTGCTGATGCAAACAATAAATTACTAGCTTCTTCAGTTGTTGCTGTAGGTCAGAAGGCACATGCAGAATATGGCGGTGTTGCTATTGGTGATTCGGCAAGAGTGGAAAGCGAATTTGAACGTGGCTTAGGTGTGGCGATTGGCGCATCTGCAACATCGCGTGCAGGCGGTGTGGTAGTTGGTGCGGCAGCTGAAACCCAAGGCATTAACGCGGTGGCAGTTGGTCGTCAAGCTGTTGCAAAGGGTCACGCATCACAAGCTTATGGCGTAGCATCAGCTGCTGTTGGTGAAAAATCTTTAGCAATGGGACATTCGACTACCTCACTAGGTGATCGTTCAATCGCTATTGGTACATCAACTGGGAATTCGACAGAAAAGTATGACGCCAATACTAATTGGTGTAGATTCTATTGCGATTGGCTCTAATGCAAAAACGGGTGTTAAAGATCAAACAAACCAAGGTACTAATGCCATTGCTATCGGTAAAGGCGCACAAGCCACTGCTGTAGATTCTATCTCTATCGGTACTGGTAACTTAGTAAATGCTGAAAATGCGGGTGCGATTGGTGATCTATCTATCGTTTCTGGTGCAGGCTCTTATACTTTGGGTAATGACAACGCTGTTGGCTCAAGTTCAGCCAATACTGGCGCGTTTGGTAACAATAACCAAATCGGTGCAACTGCCACTTATGATGACAACGGTAAATTACAACTTGCTAATGGCTTAGCAGACACTGTTGATGCAACCGGCTCACGTGTAGTAGGTAACAATAATGCCATTACTTCTAAAGATACTTATGTATTGGGTAGCGGCATCAATACTGGTGGAGATGGTAAAACTCGATTGGGTGAAACCGTTGCTAACTCAGTGTATTTAGGTAATGACAGCTCGGTCACTGCAGGTGCAGGCTCTGTTACAGAACAGGGCAAAGGTACGCTATTTAACGCATCGAAAAACGCTACTGCGGCAGGAGCGACCACTACCGGCGGTGCAACCGGCACAGTAAGCACAGCTAAAGTGAATGGCATCAGCTACAGTACTTTTGCTGGTCAAACAGCCGTGGGCGCCGTTTCAGTTGGTGCTGCTGGCGCAGAGCGCCGTATTCAAAACGTTGCAGCCGGTGAAATCTCATCTACCTCGACTGATGCGATTAACGGTAGCCAACTTTACCTTACTCAAGATCGTTTAGGTAATGTTGCTAAGGCAGTTGTAAATAACTTTGGTGGTAATGCAGCCTTAAATCCTGATAAACAAGGCGATATTACGTTTACCAATATTGGTGATACTGGTAAAAATAATATTCACGATGCCATTAAAGCTGCCAAATCTACGGTAGCTGCTGGTACGAATGTGACTGATGTTGTTGCTACAGGTAATGCGGATGGTTCCAAAACTTATACTGTTAATGCCAATGGCACAACTGTGAGCAATGGTTCTGAGGCTGTAACAGTTCTCGCCGGTAAAAAAGATAAGCAGAACGTGACCGATTACAAAGTTGATTTGTCACAAGCTTCTAAGGATTCTTTGGCCAAAGCGGATACTGCTGTCCAAGAATTGACTACTTCGGTGAACGGAAACAATGTTGAAACTTTGAATCAAAGTAACAAGGACATTGGTTTTGTAAACGGCACTGGTACAACTGCACGTGCTTCAGGCTCTGACATTACCTTTGATGTGAATAAGAGCGGTTTGACAACCGATGAAGCAGGTAAAGTTACCGCGAATACTGCAGGTGATAATTTTGCAACTGCAGCAGATGTTGCCAATGCTATTAATGAGGCAGCTGAGCGCACTGAAAAAACTACTACAGTGGTAAACGGCAGCAATACTCATGTTCAATCTAAAGTTGATGGTAACAACACTGAATACACCGTTAGTGCAGACAAAGCGACGGTATCAGTAAGCGATGCATTGAAGAAAACAGAAACGTCTGTTACAGATGCGACTACAAAAGCAGTGACCACGGATTACGCACTGGATTTGTCTGATGCAACTAAAGCACAAATCGCCAAAGAAGAAAGCGTTGTAGCCGGTGATAACGTAACCGTCACCGAAGATGGCACCAACGACACAGGTGGCAAAAAGTATAAAGTCGCATTGAAAAATAACCTAAACTTAGGCAACACTGGTTCTGTAACCACAGGCAACACCACCATCAACAACGATGGCTTAAAAGTTGGCGATGTTACCGTAACCAACGCCCCTGTTACTGTAAACGGCACTACTGTTAATAACATCAATGATTCCATCAACCAAACTGCAATTCAAGCATTTAAACCACTAACCTTTGCAGGCGACAGTGGTAATAATGTTACTCGTAAGTTGGGTGAAACCGTTAATGTTAAAGGTGGTGTAACTGATGCCACTAAGCTTTCAGATGGCAACATTGGCGTGGTAGCTAATGGTAGTGACACTTTGGATATCAAATTAGCCAAAGATATCACGGTTGACAGTGTTAAAGCAGGGAATACCACCATCAACAACAATGGTATAACCATCACAGATGGTCCAACCATTACCAAAGAGAAAGTGGATGTTGCGGGTAATAAAATCACCAATGTGAAAGCAGGTGAAAAACCAACTGATGCGGTCAACGTAAGTCAGTTGGAAAAAGCCCAAAAAGCAGCGACTACCAAAGTTGAAGGTGATCAGGGTGTAACTGTTACCCCTAAGGACAACGGAGACGGCAGCAAAACTTATATCGTGGCCGCTAAAACCGACGGTGTGACCACCAAAGTTGATGAAGCAGGCAATATTGCCGCTGTAACCAGCGACATTACTGCGGACGACAAAGGTGTTTCTAGCGCAACGACCCCGACTGCATTGGCCACCGCAGGTGACGTAGCCGAAGCCATTAACGCTTCAGGCTTCAACGTTAAATCAGGCGGTAACAAAGCTGATGGTGACGAAGCCGAAGCAACCTTGATTAACCCAGGCGAAGAAGTTGAGTTTAACGCAGGTAAGAACCTGACTGTTAAACGCGTAGGCAACGTATTTACTTACGCTACTGCAGATGATGTTGAGTTCAATACTGTTAAAGCAACTACAGTGACTACTGGTGACGCCACCCTGAATTCAGACGGCCTGACCATTAACAATGGTCCGAGCGTAACGAAGACAGGTATTGATGCAGCTGGCACCCAAATCACCAATGTGAAAGCAGGTGAAAAACCAACTGATGCGGTCAACGTAAGTCAGTTGGAAAAAGCCCAAAAAGCAGCGACTACCAAAGTTGAAGGTGACCAAGGTGTAACTGTTACCCATGAAGTAAGTAAAGAGGACGGCAGCACCACTTACACCGTGGCGGCTAAAACCGACGGTGTGACCACCAAAGTTGATAAAGCAGGCAATATTGCCGCTGTAACCAGCGACATTACTGCAGACGACAAAGGTGTTTCTAGCGCAACGACCCCGACTGCATTGGCCACCGCAGGTGACGTAGCAGAAGCCATCAACAATTCTGGTTTTACTTTGACCGCTCAAGGTGAAAATGGCTCATTGGTAAAACCGGGTTCAACAGTTGATATGAAAAATACTGATGGCAATATCGTGATCAGTAAATCAGCTGATAGTAATGATGTTGTTTACAATCTTGCTAAAAACATTACCGTTGACAGCGTTAAAGCCGGTGATACCACCATCAGTAATGAGGGTGTTAAGAACGGTGACACCAGCCTGACTAAAGATGGCATTACCATCAATAACGGTACAGCAGGTAAACCTGTTACATTGACCAAAGATGGCTTAGACAACGGTGGTAATAAAATCACCAATGTGAAAGCTGGCAAGGCCGATACCGATGCAGTCAACGTTAGTCAGCTGAAAGCAGCTCAAGCTGCGGCGACTACTAAGGTTGGAGGTGATCAGGGTGTAACTGTTACTCCTAAAGTAAGCCAACAGGACGGCAGCACCACTTACACCGTTGCAGCCAAAACCGACGGTGTAACCACTGAAGTTGATACTAACGGCAACATTGCCGCCATCACTGGTGACATCACTACTGACGGTAAAGGCAATGCCAGCACGACCATGCCTAATGCGCTGGCGACTGCCCAAACGGTGACCGATGCCATCAATAACTCTGGCTTTACTGCTAAAGCAAACGGTGATACAGGTGAATTCATCAGCTCAGGTGATGAAGTGAACTTCGTTGATGGTAAAAACATCACCATTAAACGTGACGGTGCTAACTTTACCGTTGCCACTAAAGACGATGTTGATTTCAACACCGTTACAGCCAAGACGGTAACCACTGGTGACAGTACCCTGAATTCAGACGGCCTAACCATTAATAATGGCCCGAGCGTAACGAAGACAGGTATTGATGCCGCTGATAAAAAGATCACCAACGTAGCAGCCGGTAAGGTTGCCGCAGACAGCAAAGATGCGGTCAATGGCAGCCAGCTCTATGCTACAGCCAACAGCGTTGCCAACCATTTGGGTGGCGGCTCGACTGTGAATGCAGATGGTACGGTAAGCGCCCCTAGCTATACCTTGACCAATCCTGCAGATGGCAGCACAACTGCGGTGAATAATGTCGGCGATGCGATTAGTGGTTTGGACAAAGCCGTGAATCAGCCGCTTACCTTTGCTGGTGACAGTGGTGACAATGTTAACCGCAAGCTGGGTCAAACCGTGAATGTGAAAGGCGGCGTAACCGATACTGCCAAGCTTTCAGACGGCAACATCGGTGTGGTAGCCAATGGTAGCGATACCTTGGAAGTGAAATTGGCTAAAGATGTGAATCTGGGTCAAGAAGGTTCACTGACTACCGGTAATACCGTGGTTAACAACAACGGTGTGACCATTGCCGCGCCAACTGAAGCCAATCCGCAAAATACCGTGAGCATCAGCCCGATCGGCCTGAATAACGGTGGTAATACCATTACCAACGTGGCACCGGGTAAAAACGGTACCGATGCGGTCAACGTGAATCAGTTGGTTGGTATGGGTAATCAGTTGCAACAAAACATTGACAATGTCGGCAAGAAAGCTTATGCCGGTGTGGCTGGTGCGATTGCCCAAAGCTCAATTCCGCAAGTAACCCGTCCGGGTGCGACCGGCTTGGGTATCGGTGGTGGTCACTACGGTGGCGAATCTGCTATGGCCATCGGTGTATCTTCGATGAGCGATGGTGGCAACTGGATTATCAAAGGTAACTTCTCAACCAATACCGGCGGCCATGTGGGCGTGGGTGCAGGTGCGTTGTACCAATGGTAATCTAATCGAGCCTTAGCTTGAATCAAGGCCGTCTGAAACTGGATGTTTCAGACGGCCTTTTTATTGATTGATATAAATGGGCGCATGAAAGTAAGCGATTTCGCTGTGATAAGACTATAATTTTATGATGACTATTCTGAATCGGACGCGGATATGAAAATTTACAATGCCAAAGAAATGCGTGCCGCCGAGCAAGCCGCGGTGGATAAAGGCACATCATTTGAGCAGTTGATGGAAAACGCGGGGCAAGCGGCGGCAGCGGATATTTTGCAGCATTGTGCTGGTCGGCAAAAAGTATTGATTGTGTGTGGCAAAGGTAATAATGGCGGTGATGGATTGGTGATTGCACGCGTGTTGCAGCGGCATGGCTGGCAAGTGGATATTGCCTTGGTCTGCGGCAATACATTATCGGATTTATCAGAACTTAATCGCCGACGTTTAAAAGGGTTGTCAGGCATCACTTTTTTAGATGAAGAAGATTTATTAGGCCGTCTGAAAACAAGAAATGCTTATGATGTGGTGATTGACGGTATATTCGGCACTGGTTTCAGCGGGAATTTGCCGCGAAATATCGTTGCTGTCTGCCAAGCACTAAATGCTTCAGACGGCCTCAAAATTGCTTTGGATATGCCCACAGGTTTAAACGGCGATACGGCTGAATGCGATGAACACACTTTTTGCGCCGACATGACTTACGCTTTTGGCGCATACAAGCCCGCGCATATGAATGAAACTGCGCAGGCATTTTGTGGAGAAGTGGTGTGCTTGGAAATTGGAATAGATTAATTTAACTATAGGCCGTCTGAACGTTCAGACGGCCTTAAACATTTGTGCCAGCCACATGCCTAAAGCCGTCAGCACAAAAGAGCCGAAAACGTGCAAGGTCGCTGCGCCAAAAGCCGCGCCCCAACGCTGTGCCTGCATAAGCTGAACCATTTCCAACGAAAAGCTGGAAAATGTCGTCAAGCTGCCGAGAAAGCCGGTAATCAGCAGCAGCTTCCATTGCGGATGTTGCACCAATTCGGCGCAAATGCCGATAAGCAGTGCGCCGACCCAGTTTGCCGCCAAAGTGCCGAAAGCAAATGAAGTGGTGATATGGGCAAAATAAAGGCCGAACAGCCAGCGGATACCGGCACCAAATGCAGCGCCAATAGCAATCGGCAGAAAAGAAGCGGGAGACATATGGTTCCTTAAGGCCGTCTGAAGCTACCAAATTTGATTGCTTGATTTTAAATAGCGGTTGTCGTCGAAAGTATTGAGCCATTGCGGCCGTAACGCCACAAAAATCGCAGTGGTGATGCCGCTTAAAAAGGCTTCCGCCCAAGCAATCAGAATAAAAACGGGCAGGGCGGTGGACCACAATACTTCGCTAGGAAAGGCTGCAGCCCAATCCAAAACTGTGACCAACACCAAGCCGGTAAACAAGATGCTGGCTGCCGAGCCGATAAAGCCGTTGACGAAAATAAAAATAAACAGATTGGCCGGCAACATATTCACCAAGCGGCGAAATAAAATATTGATGGCCAGAGGCGGTAGTAATAGCGCCAAAGCATTGATAGGGTACACCTGCCAATCACCGCCAAACAGCCATACATAAGAAAAAAGCAGCAATGCGCCCAACCAAAAAGCCGCTGGTGTGCCAATCATGAGTGCCACTAAATTCATTGCCAAAAGGTGATAGCTCATGCCGGCAAGTTGGCCGTCATCAGGTGTCGCGCTCAAAAGCCATGCTGTGGTCAAAATCAAAATAGCCAAGGTCACGGCCGAGCGATGTGCGGCAATAGCTTTGAAAGCAGGTTTGGCACACGCCGCTAGCAAGGCAGCCAAGATGAGCCATGCCGCAATCAAAGCAGCAGATGAAAACCATTCGGCTTGAAAAATCATAAGGAATACGCGCTCAATATTTTCAGACGGCCTTATTATACGCCGAATCGTTAAAATATTGCGCCGATAGCGGTTTTACTTATTCTTTTTAATGCGGAAACACGATAAAATAACCGCCTTTGTAGTTGAATCGGATATTAAGGTTTCCTATGTTGTGGACGGTGTTGATTTTCCTTCTGTTGTGCGCTATCGGCGGATTGTTGTGGTTCCATTACCAACAAGACCAACAATGGCGGCAGGAGCTTGGCCGCATGGAAAAAGGCGAAGGCGATGACTTAGCCGAATTGGCACAATACGCCGAAAATCCTGAAGAAGCGCAAGCGGCACACAAGTTCGGCCATCAAGCCAAAGCTGCTTACAGCAGAACCGTCGCCCGTTTGCGTCTGTTGGCGGCGCAACGCCACAGTGCCAAATCAGCAGATAATCAAACGCAAGAATTAGATTATGTGGATGATTCTTCTGCTTTTTCCGAGCAGTCTTACCATGAAGCCGAATTGGCGCAAGCTCAAGAAGAAGCAGAATTTCAGCGTGAGTTTCAGCAACATACCTATCAAAAAGTCAATAAACCCGTGCAGCCGTTGGAGGAGGTGCAAGAATTTATCCGTCCTGCGCGCGCGTCCAAACGCTTGTCTGCCGTGCCTGATCCGGTGATTGTGCCGTTTGAAGAAACCGATATTCCCGAATATGTGCCGCGCAAGGTGCAGGGCGCAGCTTTTGAAGAAATCACTTTGGAAGATGCCACCCGTTCGTTAAGCGAAGCCGTGTTGCAGGAAATAACGGAGCAAAAAAACGTTAAAAAACAAGTATTCTCTGAAGAGCAATCGGTTCAGACGGCCTCATTCCAGCCGTCACGCCGTCCGCGCCAAGATTTAGAAGTGATTGATTTCGATGATCCGGCTTTGCGCCGCACTCGCGAGCGTGTGTTGGCACAAGTGGAGGAAATCCACATCAATCCGGCGCAAAAGCCGCGCATTGAATCGGCGCAAAATGCTTTGCGTACAGTGGAGCGTGAAACCATTCCGGTCAAAGACATTCCGAGCCGTTGGGATGAAATTGACGTGGAAAAAATCCACTCAAATCTGGCGCGCCAAACCGCCGCCCGCAGCCGCTTGGCCGCTGCGGTTGCGCCGATTCAAGATTATCAGCCGACCATTATTCAAGATGATGAAATTTTAGCGAACCTGTCGCAAAGCACTTCGCCGCTCAATCGCCGCGTGCAGCCAATTCGCCGCATCGATACCCGTACGCGTGAAAGCGTGATTCCTGATTCGGTGGTGGTTGAGAAAAGCAGCGCAGTGGTGCAACCTGCCAAACCGGCGCCGAAAGCATCGCGTTTCCAAAATAACGAAGCCTTTATCTCGCGCCCGCCTGCGCCGAATGCGACGGTAGTCGAGCCGCCTGTCGTGCCGAAAGTAGATCCTGTGCCGGTGAATATTCCCGAGCCGCCAGCGTTCAAAGAGCCGCCTGCCGTGACCTTGCCGGAAGTGTCGGTCAATGCGCATGTAAGCAACCGCCCGTTGCGTTCGCTGCAAGACTTTTTAATCAGTGAAACCGAAGAAATCATCACCGAGCCGAAACCTGCCGTTCAGACGGCCTTGGATGAGGCAACCGTATCCGTGTTTGAGCAGCGTGGACATTCAGTTGAACATGAGTCTATGTTGTCTGAACACTTGTACGATGATGCGGCGAATTCGGATGAATACGCAGCGGCGCAAGATGGGCGTTATGATGAAGAGCCATCTTTAGCCGACCAATGGCCTGAAGAAAATGATGAGCTTGCCGCGCCTGTATCTGCTGAAGCCCCCCATGCCATCAGCCAACCAGCGCCTGCGCTTCAGCAAGCAGTGGTAATGCCGTCTGAAATGAATCTGCCGAGCGTAGATTTATTGTTGCCGCCGCAATTCGACCCGACAGCGACGCAAACCGAAGAAGCCTTAATTGAAAACGGCATCATCATTGAAGACAAACTGGCTGAATTTAAAGTCAAGGTTAAGGTGGTGGATTCTTATTCGGGCCCGGTGATTACGCGCTACGAAATCGAGCCGGATGTCGGCGTGCGCGGCAGCGCGGTGATTAATTTGGAAAAAGATCTGGCACGCTCTTTGGGCGTGGCTTCTATCCGTGTGGTCGAAACCATTCCGGGTAAAACCTGCATGGGCTTGGAATTGCCGAACCCGCGTCGCCAAATGATACGCTTAAGTGAAATTTTCAATTCACCGGTGTTTACCGAATCAGAATCCAAGCTGACTTTGGCCTTGGGGCAAGACATTACGGGTGAACCGGTCATTACCGATTTGGCCAAAGCGCCGCACTTACTGGTGGCCGGTACCACCGGCTCCGGCAAATCGGTGGGCGTGAACGCGATGATTCTGTCGATGCTCTTTAAAGCCTCGCCGGAAGATGTGCGTATGATTATGATTGACCCGAAAATGCTGGAATTGAGCATTTACGAAGGCATTCCGCATCTGCTCGCGCCTGTGGTGACCGACATGAAGCTGGCTGCCAATGCGCTCAATTGGTGCGTCAACGAAATGGAAAAACGTTACCGCCTGATGAGCCATGCCGGCGTGCGGAATTTGGCCGGTTTCAACCAAAAAATTGCCGAAGCCGCAGCGCGTGGCGAGAAAATCGTCAACCCGTTTACGCTCACGCCGGATAATCCGGAGTATTTGGAAAAGCTGCCGTTTATCGTGGTGGTAGTGGATGAGTTTGCCGATTTGATGATGACGGCCGGTAAGAAAATCGAAGAATTGATTGCCCGCTTGGCGCAGAAAGCCCGTGCTGCGGGTATCCATTTGATTTTGGCCACCCAGCGCCCGAGCGTGGACGTGATTACCGGTTTGATTAAAGCCAATATCCCGACCCGCATCGCGTTTCAGGTTTCCAGCAAAATCGACAGCCGCACCATTCTTGACCAAATGGGCGCGGAAAATCTGTTAGGCCAAGGCGATATGCTGTATTTGCCGCCGGGAACCAGCTATCCGCAGCGTGTTCACGGCGCGTTTGCTTCCGATGACGAAGTGCACCGCGTGGTGGAATACTTGAAACAATTCGGCGAACCGGATTACGTTGAAGAAATTCTGAGCGGTGGCATGACCGAGGATTTACCGGGCATGGGCAACCGCAGCGACAGCGACCAAGACCCGATGTATGACGAAGCTATTGCCTATGTGGTGAAAACGCGTAAAGCCAGCATTTCCGGTGTGCAGCGTCAATTGCGTATCGGCTACAACCGAGCCGCCCGCTTAGTAGAACAAATGGAAGCCGACGGCATTGTGTCATCGGCAGAAGCCAACGGCAACCGCACCGTATTGGCACCAAGTAGCAGTCATTTGGACTAAGGTTTAGATTCAATCGAGGCCGTCTGAAAATATTTGATTTAAATATTTTCAGACGGCCTTATTTTATGGGGTGGTTTATAATGAGAATGTACTTGATTAAAAAGAAAGCAAAATAATGGGTGCATTAATCGGTATTGTCATGAGTGTTTTTGCGTTTTGGGTCGGGTTTATTGTCTTATCTGCATTAATCATATGGATTTGGAGTTGGGATTGGAAAACCATTTTTCTCATCATCGGTTTGTTATTAGGCTTGATGCAAAAAGAAAAATATCATTCAGCAAAACCCTATAAAATCAAACCGCATATCAAATTAAAAGCTCAACCACGCTTATCCCAACCACAATTACTTACTTCGGTAGTTCAACCTATAGTCAGGTATGATATTTTAAGAATCATCAAAGCCTTTTTCTGGATAAGTTGCTGTTTATATTGGGCAGTGTGTATTGCAGCTTTTCTGGAAACACCGTTGCCACAAGACAATCAGGTGGCAGGATGGTTGGCTTGGCTGGTCATGTTTATCGTGGTTCCATTGGCTGTATATGGCTTATGTATCGGTTTATTTCATGGAATATGTTTTTTAAAAAAGCAGCCGAAAAATTAAAAAAATGCCGTCTGAAAAGTTTCAGACGGCATTTTGTTGGAAAGAGAAACCTTACTGCACACCATTTTGCTTGGCTTCCAAGCGTTCCCACAATTCCAGCTTATCCAACAGCAGCATTTCTATTTCTTCCGCGCGCGCTTGTAATGCGCCGGCTTTTTCGTAGTCTTTGAAAATTTCCGGATCAGAAAGCTGGGTATTGAGCTCGGCCTGTTCGGCTTCTAGCGCGGCGATTTCATCGGGCAGGGCATCGAGTTCGCGCTGTTCTTTATAGGATAATTTCACTGTGCGGTTGGCTTTGGGCTTTTCTTTCACCGGCTCGGTTGCCGCTTTCGGGGTTGAGGCGGTCTGAAGGGTTTGCTCGCGCTTTTTGGCATCGAGATAGTCTTCATAGCCGCCGATGTATTCTTTCAGACGGCCGTTTCCTTCAAAAACAATGCTTTGCGTAATCACATTATCGAGGAACATACGGTCGTGGCTGACCAAAAACACCGTGCCTTGGTAATCGCGCAGCAGCTCTTCCAGCAATTCTTGTGTGTCGATGTCCAAGTCGTTGATCGGCTCGTCCAGCACCAAGATATTGGCTGGTTTGGTGAATAATTTTGCTAGCAACAAGCGGTTGCGTTCGCCGCCGGAAAGTGAAGAAACCGGCGATTGCGCGCGCGCGGGGTGAAACAGGAAATCTTCCAAATAGCTCATGACATGGCGTTTTTTGCCACCGATTTCGACAAAATCATTGCCTTGGCCGAGCGTGTAGAACACGGTGTCGTTTTCGTTCAACGCGCTGCGGAATTGGTCGAAATAGGCCACTTCCTGTTTGGAGCCGATGCGGATGCGGCCGTAAGTTGGTTGCAATTCGCCCAAAATCAGTTTCAAAAACGTGGTTTTGCCGATACCGTTGGGGCCGATTAAGCCGATTTTGTCGCCGCGCTGAATGATTGCGGAGAATTTATCCATGATGACTTTGTCGCCGTATTGAAAAGAGGCGTGTTCCAATTCGGCGATGATTTTGCCGCTTTTTTCACCGCTGTCGAGCTTGAAATTGACTTGGCCTTGCACATTGCGGCGCTCGGCACGTTGGCGGCGCAATTCTTCCAAACGGCGAACGCGGCCTTCGTTGCGTGTGCGGCGGGCTTCAATCCCTTTGCGAATCCACGCTTCTTCCTGCGCGTGAAATTTGTCGAACAAGCGGTTGTGTTCGGCTTCAACGGCCAATTCCTGCTCTTTTTTCTCGCTGTATTTGGAGAAGCTGCCCGGATAGGAGCGCAGCGTGCCGCGGTCGAGCTCAACAATGCGGGTGGCGACATTATCCAAAAAGCGGCGGTCGTGGGTAATCACCACTAAGCTGCCTTCAAAGTTTTTCAGCAGGTTTTCCAGCCAGATAATCGCGTCGATGTCCAAATGGTTGGTCGGCTCATCAAGCAGTAATACATCAGGCTTTTGCACCCATGCTTGCGCCAGGGCCACACGCTTTTTCTGGCCGCCGGAAAGATTGCCGATTTTTTCGTCTTCCGGCAAGCCCAATTCGCTGATGGTTTGTTTCACCGCCGCATCGAGTTTCCAGCCGTCTTGTGCTTCAATTTTTAGCTGCAATTCATTGAGTTCTTTTAATAAACTTTCATCGCTGCTGCTTTCCAGCTGATGACTGACTTGGTGATAACGGCTCAACAGCCCGCGCATTTCGCCCAAGCCTTCAGCCACGATGTCGAACACCGTTGCCGCGTTATTAAAAAACGATTCCTGCGGCACATAAACGATTTTCAGGTTGTTTTGCAGAATAATCTGGCCGTCGTCCAGCTTTTGCACGCCGGCAAGGATTTTTAAAAACGAAGATTTACCCGCACCGTTACGGCCGATTAAGCCGATTTTTTCGCCGCTGTCGAGCTGGAAAGCGGCTTTATCCAATAAAGCGACATGGCCGACGGCAAAAGAAGCGTTTTCAACTTGCAGAATATTCATAACGGTAGCGGTAGGTAAAGTAACAGAAAGGGCGTATTTTAACTGATTTTGCAGCGGTTTATAAGGTGACAGGCCGTCTGAAAGCAAAGTTTCAGACGGCCTAGTTTATTCCTGATAAAACTCAATCGGCAAACCATCGGGATCTTGGCAGAAGAAAAACGCTTTGCCAGTGTATTCATCGATGCGGATGTCTTCGCAGGCAATGCCTTTTTCGCTTAATTCATCGTGTTTGGCAGCGACATCATCCACGGCAAAAGCCAAATGGCGCAGGCCACAGGCTTCGGGGTAGCTTGGGCGTGGCGGTGGATTGGGGAAGGAAAAAAGCTCCAGCACATAATGCGAACCGATTCCCAAATCCAATTTATAAGAATCTCGCTCGGCGCGGTAGTGCTCAGCGAGAATGTTTAGGCCTAAAATCTCGGTATAGAAATGTTTGCTTCGCGCGTAATCTGCGCAAATTAAGGCGACGTGGCGTAGGCGCATGGTTGGATGGTTTTCTTTTTTAATCAGGCCGTCTGAAAAAGAAGTTTCAGACGGCCTTGAATTTATTTCATTAACTTAGGCGAAATGTTACAAACCGGAATCGGGTTGATTTTGTGCTGCATGGCTTTATGCAAGCGCGTATAGATTTCCAAAACTTCGCGCTCACGGCCGCTGAAATCTTCAGGTTGATGGGTATCGTAAACACTCATCGCCCATTCGAGCTCGGGATAGCTTGCGCCCATTTGCTCTTCATCGGTGCGCTCAGTATCCCACAAACCGTCAGTCGGCACGGCTTGTTGAATGGATTGGATGACATTCAGTTCTTTAGCTAATTCGTAAACTTGGGTTTTGGTTAAGTCGGCAATCGGGCTGATGTCCACGCCGCCATCGCCGTATTTGGTGAAAAAGCCCACGCCGAAATCTTCGATTTTGTTGCCGGTACCGGTCACGAGCAGGCCGTGCAGTTGGCCGTAGTAATAAAGTGTGACCATGCGCAGGCGGGATCGGGCATTGGCTAGCGCAAGTTGTTTGTTTGGAAACGCGCTTTCATCGACTTCAACGGTTTCGGCAAAAGTGTTAAATGTCGGGGTTAAGTCCACGCTCATGGCGGTGACGTTGGTGTAGCGTTGCTGCAAGTTTTCCATGTGTTCGCGTGCACGGTTGACTTGCTCGGCTTTTTGGCGAATCGGCATTTCAATCAGCAACACGTTCAGACCGGTTTCGGCGGCCAGCGTGGACACAACGGCAGAATCAATGCCGCCGGATACGCCTACTACAAAGCCTTTGGCGCGTGCGCTTTCGGCATAATTTTTCAACCAATCGACAATATGGCGGACAACAGCTTGGGTTTGCATAAATCAGCTCCTGATAGCGGGAAGTAAGATGATAATGCTATTTGAGGCCGTCTGAAAGTAAATCAGGCAATTTTGTGGGGATTTTTGTTAAAAATAGTTATTTTGTGGCATAGAGAAAAGGTTGAAAACTGATATAATTGTCGACAATTTTCCCGATTTATGGGTAAAATCAATCAGTTAATCCATTATCATTTGAGGTTGCCATGAAATTTCTAGACCGTGAGGCTACCATAGCCAAGCCGGGTTTCAATCGATGGCTGGTGCCGCCTGCGGCATTGGCCGTGCATTTGGCCATCGGCCAGATTTATGCGTATTCTGTGTTTAATGCGCCGCTGACGAAAGTAATCGGGATCACCGAATCGACGGCGGGCGATTGGAAGCTGACCACGGTCGGCTGGATTTTTAGCATTGCCTTAGCAGTATTGGGCGCATCGGCGGCGATGTTTGGTACATGGATGGAGCGTGTCGGCCCGAGAAAAGCGATGTTTGTGGCGGCCTGTTGTTTCAGCTTGGGTTTTTTGGTGTCGGCCATTGGCGTCAGCACCCACAATTTGGCTTTGCTGTATTTAGGCAATGGCGTGATTGGTGGCATTGGCTTGGGGTTGGGCTATATCGGACCGGTTTCGACTTTGATGAAATGGTTCCCCGATAAACCGGGTATGGCCACGGGTTTGGCGATTATGGGTTTCGGCGGCGGCGCGATGGTGGCATCACCTTTGTCGGTGTGGCTGATGGGGTTGTTCAGCAGCGATACTTCCGTAGGCGTGGCGCAGACGTTTGTGGTGTTGGCTTTTATTTATTTTGCTTTGATGATGTTTGGTGCGTTTACCATTCGCGTGCCAGCGGCGGATTGGAAGCCGGAAGGCTATGTTGCACCGAAAGTGAACAATAAACTGGTCAGCAGCAATCATGTCAACGTCAACCAAGCGATGAAAACGCCGCAATTTTGGCTGCTGTTTTGGGTGTTGTGCCTGAATATTACCGCCGGTATCGGTGTATTGGGGCAGGCGGCGGTGATGATTCAGGAATTGTTTTCTGAAGCTTCAGTAGGCAAGCAGGCGGCGATTAGTGTGGGGGCGGCGGCAGGTTTTGTAAGCTTGTTGAGCTTGTTTAATATGGGCGGACGTTTTTTCTGGTCGAGTATTTCCGATAAAATCGGCCGCAAAAATGTGTACACCATTTTCTTCGTGCTCGGTTCGCTGCTGTATGTTGCCGTGCCGTCGATTGGCGCCAGTGGCAACAAAACCTTATTTGTGATTTGCTTTTGCGTGATTATGTCGATGTATGGCGGCGGTTTTGCGGCGATTCCGGCTTATTTGAAAGACTTATTCGGCACTTACCAAGTGGGTGCGATTCACGGCCGGATTTTACTGGCTTGGTCAACGGCCGCGGTGATTGGTCCGGTATTGGTCAATTATATCCGCCAAAGTCAAATCGACAGCGGCATTCCGGCGGCGCAGGCGTATAGCGTGACCATGTATATTATGGCCGGTTTGCTGTTGGTGGGTTTGCTGTGTAATTTATGCGTGAAAGCCGTGCATGAAAAACACCATGAAATCGATATTCACAAAGCCGCTGCCAGCAGTAATCCTGATGATGAAACCGCAATTTCCGATGCTTATCTGCTGCAAGAAAACATTAAGCGCGGTGGTTTTTCAGTATGGTGGCGCTGGGCATTGGTGGGGATTCCGTTGTTTTACGGCATCGTGATGGTGTTCGTGAAATCATTGGATTTGTTCCGTTAGTTTAATGAGAGGCCGTCTGAAATGTTTCAGACGGCCTCTGTTTGTTTGGGACGTACTTAATACACCTAATAAAAAGAGCCACTATAAAAGTGGCTCTTTTTCTGCATCATGCAGCTGATTTATTGAATAGCTGCTTTTTCTTGACGGTAAGCTTCGGCAGCTTCACGATCACGCTTGGTGGCTTGGCGCATCATCCAATAGTTGCCAAGGATAACCAGCGTACCGATCACAGCAATAAAGATGGTTGCCAATACGTTCATCTGCGGATCTAAGCCCAGTTTGATTTTGGAGAAAATCACTTGCGGTAAGGTTGAAGAACCAGGGCCCGACAAGAACGATGTAATCACCAAGTCATCCAGCGACAAGGTAATGCCCAGCAGGAAGCCGGAAGCAATCGCAGGCGCAATCAGTGGCAGGGTAATCACGAAGAAGATTTTCAGTGGGCGTGCACCTAAGTCCATGGCCGCTTCTTCCAGTGATTGATCCAATTCAATCAAACGCGAGCGAATCACCACGGTGATGTAGGCCATACATAAGGTGGTGTGACCCAAGAAAATGGTGAAAAAACCACGGTCGAAGTAGAGCGCTTGCAGCCATTCACTGTTTTGCAGGAACATCTGCACCTGAATAATCAGCAGCAACATCGACAAGCCGGTAATTACATCCGGCATCACCATCGGCGCGGAAACCATGCCGGCAAACAAGGTGTTGCCGCGGAAACGCTTGATGCGTGCCATGGCATAGCCGGCCAGTGTGCCGAGTACCACCGCGGCCAATGATGAAACCACAGCAATACGCAGCGACAACCAAGCAGCTTCCAAGATGGTGCTGTTTTGCATCAGGGCTGAGTACCATTTGGTGGAGAAGCCGCCCCAAACCGTTACCAGTTTGGATTCATTGAATGAGTAAATCACTAACACAAACAGCGGGATATACAAAAACGCCAATGAAATAAACAGCATCAGCTTTAAGAACCAAGATAATTTTTGTTTATGCATTATTTCGATCCTTCTTCAATTTGACGGTTGTCGTAATGCTGATACAGCGCAATTGGAATCACCAGCAGAATCACCATCACCACGGCAACGGCAGAAGCCAGCGGCCAGTTGTTTTGGTCAAAGAATGCCTGCCATAATACTTTACCGATCATCAGGTTTTCTGAGCCGCCAACCAATTCCGGAATCACAAATTCACCAACTGCCGGTACGAATACCAGCATAGAGCCTGCAATGATGCCGGTTTTCGACAACGGCAGGGTAATGGTGAAGAATGATTTAATCGGTCCGGCGCCCAAATCGGAAGCGGCTTCCAGTAAGCGGCCGTCGAGTTTCACCAATTGCGTGTACAAAGGCAGAATCATAAACGGCAAATAGGCGTAAACCATCACCAGATTTAAGGAAAATGCGTTGTAGAACAAATCCAGCGGCTGACTGATGATGCCGTTTTTCATCAAGAAGTTGTTGATGATGCCGTTGTGTCCCAATAAGCCCATCCATGCGTAAACACGCAGCAAGAATGATGTCCAAAACGGCAACATAATCGCCAGCAGCAAGCCGTTACGAATCGACGGATTAGCGCGGGAAATGGCATAGGCCGTAGGATAGCCGATAAGCAGACAGATGATGGTTGTCGTCAGCGCGGTTTTAATCGAAGACCAATAAGTCAGCAGATAAATGTTTTCGCCGTTGCTGTTGCTGAACGGATTAAGCAATTGACCCAACGTCGCCCAGAAATTCTGGAAAATATCCGCATAGTTTTGGAAACTGAGCAGAATATTCAGACGGCGGAAATCTTCATCGTAAGTAGTGAGCGGTGTAAACGGCGGAATCGCAATTTCCTGCTCGGCGAAGCTGATTTTCAGCACGATCGCAAACGGAATCAGAAACAGCACCAGCAGCCACAAATACGGGATGCCAATCACCATGCGCTGCCCCGGCTTGCGGAACAGCTTTTTCTTTAATTGGGTTAAATTCATCGCGGTATTCCTTGTTTATCGGAACAACGGAGTAGGTTGGTTTTCAGGCCAGCTTACGTAAACGGTTTCATCCCAAGTCGGCGGGGTAATATTGCGCACATACCAGTAAGGCGCCGGTACTTGGCTCTTAATTACGCGGCCGTTTGGCAATTGGATATGGTAGATGGCAAAGCTGCCCAAGTAGGCGATTTCTTTAACCGTGCCTTGCGCCCAGTTGTAATTGCCCAAATGCTCAGGTTTGTCTTTGTATACATCGATGTCTTCCGGACGAATGCTCACCCACAAATCTTGCTCGGCAGGCCCCCCCAAACCGTGGTCAATACGCACATGGTTTTCCAAGCCTTCGCATTGGATAATCGCGTAATCGGCATGGTCTTCCACCACAACGCCTTCGAAAATATTGGTTTCACCGATAAATTCAGCGGTAAAGCGGCTATTTGGGTAATCGTACACATCGCTTGGGGTGCCGACTTGCTGCAATTGGCCGTCAGACATAATGGCCACGCGCGTTGCCATGGTCATGGCTTCTTCTTGGTCGTGTGTCACCATGATGCAGGTTACGCCCACTTGCTCAAGCGTGTTCACCAATTCCAATTGGGTCTGTTGGCGCAGTTTTTTATCAAGTGCGCCCAATGGTTCGTCAAGCAACAAAATTTTCGGGCGCTTTGCCAAGCTGCGTGCCAAGGCGATACGCTGCTGTTGACCGCCGGACATTTGATGCGGTTTACGTTTGGCAAATTTGGTCATCTGCACCAAGCGCAGCATTTCTTCCACGCGCGCATCAATTTCGCCTTTGGGCATTTTGTCCTGCTTCAGACCGAAGGCGATGTTTTGCTCGACTGTCATGTGCGGGAATAGGGCATAGCTTTGGAACATCATGTTAATCGGGCGGTCATACGGCGCCAGCTTGGTAATATCTTGGCCATCCAGAATAATTTTGCCCTGATTCGGGATTTCCATGCCCGCCAGCATACGCAGCAGCGTCGATTTACCACTGCCCGAGCTGCCCAAAAGGGCGAAGATTTCGTGTTGATAGATATCCAAGTCGATGTTATCGACAGCGTAATTGTCACCAAACTTTTTCACCAAACCTTGGATTTGCAAATAAGGTTTGGCAGAAGACGCAGTGGTTGCGGTCATAATGGCAATACTCCAAAAATTGAAACGAGTACCGGCAAAACGGATTTTCGATGGGTGATAAAAAGCTGTTTGATTGCTGGAGGGCGTTTTCAGACGGCATAAAAAAAGGCCGTCTGAAAACGCTTGCAAAGCGCACGGGCAGCGGGAAAAGGGGAACAACGTTCCCAAAATTAAATAAACTGGCTGACTCGCAGACTATTTAATTTTGAAGACGTGAAAAGATGTTAAGTGAACTCGATATTATATTAGCCTAAGTGGGTTGGGGGCAATATTAAATTTTTGTTAATGGCTTATTTAAATAGATTTGCCGTGATTTAGTGGCAAAAAAGGGATAAGGTGGAAAATTGATTGATTTAAGCCGATGATGTTTTCAGATGGCCTAGAATGCCGTCTGAAAGCAAAATAGTGACAAGCATATATTTAGCCTGAATTTTTCGCTAAGATAAGCATAAGCAGATTGTATGGCAGCATGGGAGGAAAGAGATGGAACTCAAAAAATTAGTCAAAATCAGCAACATCATCGGCCTGATTTCGATATTGTTGTTGATGTATTGGGTGTTTGCATTTGTGTTGATTGAAGTGTTTGGGCTGAAAGTTTTCCGTGAACATATGACCGGCATGTTCGGCTTGAGCATTTTGGGTATTTTGGCTTTGATGGCCGGCGCATTGATGTTGAATATCATGGCTAATTTAACGCGCATTGCCGAGCGTGGGCAGGAAGTGGCCGTTGCCAGCAGTAAGAAACTGATTTATGGCGTATTGCTGGTGTTTCCTGTGTTGGCGGCAATTTTATTCGGCGGAAATTACCAGACCATTCAGCAAAAGCATCAGTTGTTAGAACATTCTGCGCAAAGCCTGATTCAAGATAATCAGCAACAAGTGGCATGGCTTGCGGATTATCGTTTTGCGCCCGAACAGTTTCAGACGGCCAAAGAGATTTTGACCCTGCTGAACAAACAAGACAGCTCGTTTACTCAGGTTTCCTTGATTGTGCCTGATCAGATTAATGGCAAAGCGGTGTTGCTGAACTTAAGTCTGGATAAAATGGCTTATTTGGGTGACAAAACTCAATTGGCCGGTAAAAGTGATTTTCTTTATGCCACCGATTTGGCCGAGCGCGAATATTTAAACACTGCCTTTCAACAACAAGCCAATACGCCGCGTTTTGATTATGCAAATGGACATTATGTTTTGCTTTACCCTTATCAAAAAGACGGTGAAACCGTGGGCGTGCTGCGTTTGAGTGATTATCAGGCTTATGGCAAATTAGGCAGTTAAAACGTATCCATGCCGTCTGAAACTAATTTCAGACGGCATTGTTGTATGCAGCAAACGCATTCGCCATGATTTCTATATTTTGAATAAAGAAAGATTGGATACTGTCTTAAATTAATATACTATAAAACTATAATAAAAGTAATTATTAAGGTTTGTATGAGTATTAAAGAATGGCCGGAAGGGGAAAGGCCGCGTGAAAAATTATTGGCGCGTGGTGCTTCAGCATTGAGCGATGCAGAATTACTGGCGATTTTGCTCAGAGTAGGCACACGCGGCATGAGCGCAGTGGATTTGGCGCGCTATCTGCTGCAACAGTTTGGTAGCTTGGGCAAGCTGATGAATGCGGATGCGCGTGCATTGGCGGCACATAAAGGCATGGGCTTGGCCAGCTTTACCCAGTTTGCTGTGGTTAAAGAAATCGGGCGGCGGATTTTAAGCGAAGAGTTGCAGCAAAACATGACGCTCGATAATCCGCAGGCTGCCGGTGATTATTTGCGGCTCAACTTAGGGTACGAAAAAGTCGAAGTCAGCTTGGCTTTGTTGCTTAACCGTCAAAACCAACTGATTGCCGTGCGTGAATTGTCGCGCGGCACGGTGGCGGAAAACACGGTTTATATCCGAGAGATCGTCAAACTGGCGCTTGAAGAATACGCCGATAGCTTGATTCTCGCCCACAATCACCCGGGCGGACATGCGAGGCCGTCTGAAGCGGATATTCAGTTTACCAAGAGATTGGCGCAGGCGTTGAATTTGGTGGATATTTCGTTGTTGGATCATTTTGTAGTGACAGCACAGGAGGCTTATTCCATGCGGCAGGCGGGGTTGATGGGCTAACATGAAACAAGGCCGTCTGAAAGCCAATCAACTTTCAGACGGCCTCATCATTCTGTTACTCACGCTCACTGATTTTATCGGACAAACCCACGTCATGCGGATTCAACCGCGCGTGCTCTTCCTGCCCCAAGCCGACTAGTTTACGCAAACGTGTCATATAGGCATTCACATCCAAACCGCGACCATAGCGCTGCGCTTCCCACAAGGTTTCCGCCAGCGCGTCCATCATCTCATGCTCGGCGCGAATCCAGTCATCATGATAACGCGCGCACAATTGCGCATGTATCGCCCGAATGCCCGGCGGCTGGTCGATGGCCGCTTGTTCCTGCAAAGACAAATGCAGCGACATATGTAAAAAAGGATTGCTTTCCCCATCTTCCGGCAGCCAGTTTTTATCTAAATAATTGTCGATGTCAGCCAAATAATGTTCATATTCCGGATGCGCTTCAATGATGCGCAAAGCCTTTTGTTGCAAGCCATCTAGTTGCAGCGGCGTGAAGCGGTGTTGCCAAACATAGGCAAAGAAACGGCGCACATCGTGTGTGTTAACATCATACATAGTGGTTATCCTGTTCAGACGGCCTTGCGTTATTGCTATTTGAAACAAATATATCAATAGGCCGTCTGAAAATTAAGTAGGTGTTGCGAAATAATCGAGAGAGTGTAGCCCTTTTTTATCCGGCTTGCCATAAACAATCGTTTCAGACGGCCTGATAAAGATTGGCAAAACCGCATACACTGCGTATAATAACACTTTCCTATCTGGGGGCGATCTTGGTTTCGACGGGGGTTGCGAAGCAGATGCGGGCATACCGGGGTCTCAGATTCCCGTAAAACACTGAATCTAAATAGTCGCAAACGACGAAACTTACGCTTTAGCCGCTTAAGGCTAGCCGTTGCAGCAGTTGGCCGATGGGCTGTGTAGGGTCAAACCTACGGCAACGTCATTTTACATTGGCTGGTTTTCCGTCGGGTTACTTGGCGGAAAATAAGATTTAAGGTAACTGGTTTCCCAAGAGCCTGTCTGTCGGCGCAAGGGGAGCAAGATTTTAAGTAGGCAAGACTAAGTATGTAGAACGCTTTGTAGAGGACTTTCGGACGGGGGTTCAATTCCCCCCGCCTCCACCAGATTCTCTAAACGCCATGTTGCTAAACATGGCGTTTTTTATTTTGTATTAGCTGAGAAAAAATCTTGACAAACGCATGTATATGATTGCAATTTGACAGTCATTCGAATGACAAAAGCTTATATTGCAGAAGCGTGAAAATCTATACACAAACTCTGTGGATAACCTTGTGGGTAAACTTTGAATAAACAAAAAAAACGTTTTAGCGACAATCATGCTGTTAAGTTGCTTAAAAATTAATCAATTTAAATTCAATAAAATCAATAGGTTATGTATTTTTGATATTTCGAGCCGTCTGAAAATAAAATTTCTAAGTAAAACAAAGCGCTGTAAAGGTGTGTACAAATTTTCGTTGACAGCTGAAAAATTATTAAATTTTTGCCAATCGCGTTACAATAGCCGTTTATTTTGAACACTCGAACCAGACATCATGAAAGCCAGTCAATTTTTTATCTCTACTTTAAAAGAAGCACCTGCGGAAGCTTCGCTTGCCAGCCATCAATTAATGCTGCGTGCCGGTTTGATTAAATCGGTGGCGTCGGGTTTGTATACTTGGATGCCGATGGGCTTACGCGTGTTGCGTAAGGTGGAAAACGTGGTGCGCGAGGAAATGAATCGTGCCGGCAGTGTGGAATTGCTGATGCCGGTGGTGCAGCCTGCTGAATTGTGGCAGGAATCTGGCCGCTGGGAGTTTTACGGTAAGGAATTGCTGCGCTTGAAAGACCGTAAAGATGCTGATTTCTGTATGGGGCCGACTTGTGAAGAAGTGATTACGGATATTGTGCGCAAGGAAATCAGCAGCTATAAGCAATTGCCAAAGAATTTTTACCATATCCAAACCAAATTCCGTGATGAAATCCGCCCGCGTTTCGGTGTGATGCGCGCGCGTGAGTTTGTGATGAAAGATGCGTATTCGTTCCATGCGGATTTTGAGTCTTTGCAGGCCACTTATCAGGATATGTATGACGCTTATTGCCGCGTGTTCAACCGTTTGGGCTTGGATTTCCGGCCTGTTGCAGCGGATACGGGCAGTATTGGCGGTACCGGTTCGCATGAATTCCAAGTGTTGGCTGACAGCGGTGAAGACGTGATTGCCTATAGCGATGCGTCTGATTACGCGGCCAATATTGAATTGGCGCCGACGCTGCCTTTGAGCGGTGAGCGTGCGGCAGCGCAAGCGACATTGGATAAGGTTCATACGCCGAATGTGAAAACGATTGCGGCGTTGGTGGAATTTTTAAATATTCCGATTGAGCAAACGCTGAAATCGATCGTGGTTGAAGGCGAGGAAGAGGGCGAAATCGTGTTGCTGCTGTTGCGCGGCGATCATGAGTTTAACGACATTAAAGCGGAAAAATTGGCCGGTGTGAAATCGCCTTTGAGCATGGCGGCTCCGGAAGCGATTTTGGCGCAATTTGGTGCCAATGGTGGTTCGCTGGGGCCGGTTGGCTTTAAGGGCAAGATTTATGCCGATTTCGCCACTGAAAAAGGTGCGGATTGGGTGATTGGCGCCAATGAAGACGACTACCACTATACCGGCTTTAACTTCGGCCGCGATTCGGCAGAGCCTGAATTTGTTGATTTGCGTAATGTGGTGGAGGGCGATGCCAGCCCGGATGGACAAGGCCGTCTGAAACTGGCGCGCGGCATTGAAGTGGGACATGTGTTCCAATTGCGCGATAAATATTCTAAAGCCTTGAATGCCGCTTTCTTGGACAACAACGGTAAATCGCAAATCATGGAAATGGGTTGCTACGGCATCGGTGTGACGCGTGTGGTGGCAGCAGCCATTGAGCAAAACCATGACGAACGCGGCATCATTTGGACACCAGCCATGGCGCCATTTGAAGTGGTGATTGTGCCGATGAACTACAAAAAATCTGAAGCGGTGCGTGAAGCGGCTGACCGCATTTATGCCGAACTGCAAGCGCAGGGTGTGGATGTGTTGCTGGACGATCGTGATGAGCGCGCCGGTGTGTTGCTGAACGATTCTGAATTGTTGGGCATTCCGCATCGTATCGTGATTGGCGACCGTGGTTTGAAAGAAGGCAATGTAGAATATGCGCAACGCCGTGATACCGAATCGCAAAGCATTGCGTCTGGTGATGTGGTGGCGCAAGTTGTAGCGGCGCTGAAAGCTTAAGTATTTATTGTGTTTATAGTCAAAAAGGCCGTCTGAAAAGAATAATTTCAGATGGCCTTTGGCTTTTGCAAAACTCATTAATTTTTAGAAATCTTTAAACCGTCATTCCCGCGCAGGCGGGAATCCAGATCTATCGGCTTTAGGAATGTTTAACTATTTTAGTAATTTGACGCACTGGATTCCCGCCTGCGCGGGAATGACAAGTATAAGTTTTCTCGCTTCAAATTGAGTTTTGCAAAGGTCTCGGCCTTTATTTAATGATGAAAGATAGCAAAAAACAGGGCAGAAAACATTCTGCCCTGTTTGGTTTTAAATGTGGATTAAGGATTATTCCTTATCTTCTTTTTTATCGTCTTTTTTCGGTGCTGGTTTTTTCGCTGCCAAACCTAAGGATTTTTGCCATTCGGTCGGGTTTTTCACCAAATCCAAAGCTTTGCGTAATTGGTCGTCTTTAGCCGGATTCGGTGTCCGGCGGGCGATGATGTCTTCTTCTTTTTCCTTGTCGGTTTTCGGTTTGGCTTCTTGCTTCAAGGCTTCTTCAACCGTTTCAGGGATTTCGTTGCTGCTGTTGACATCGGCGCCGCCCAACGGATTGCCGATATGGCCGATTAAGTCGGCTTCGCGGCTTTCATAGGCGCGGTCTTTGTCTTTCACTTCCACATCCGGCACAATGCCTTGCGCTTGAATCGAGCGGTCATTTGGCGTGTAGTACAAGGCAGTTGTCAATTTAACCGCGCTGCCGTTGGACAACGGAATCACGGTTTGCACTGAGCCTTTGCCGAAGCTTTGTGTGCCAACGACTACGGCGCGTTTGTGGTCTTGCAGCGCACCGGCCACAATTTCCGAAGCAGAAGCAGAGCCTGAGTTAATCAATACCGTCATCGGAATGGTTTTCAGCTCGGCAGGTAAACCATCAAGCGGGTCTTTGCCGCTGGATAAGATGTAATCTTCAGGCGTGGCTTTTAATACCATACCGGCTTTGCCGTCGCGGCCTTTGGTGCTGACCACATTCACATCATTCGGCAGGAAAGCAGCCGATACGCCGACTGCACCGTTAAGCAGGCCGCCGGGGTCGTCACGCAGGTCTAAAATTAAGCCTTTTAATGGCGCACCGTTTTGCTTGGTTAAATCTTTTGCAGCATCATTCACGCCCGCGATGGTGCGCTCTTGGAACTGGGTCACGCGGATGTAGCCGTAGCCCGGTTCTAGCAGGTGATGGCGTACGCTTTTCACTTTGATGATGGCGCGGGTCAGATTCACCACAATTGGTTTGTCGGCATTTTTACGCGACAGGGTCAGGGTGATTTTGGTGCCCGGTTTGCCGCGCATTTTTTTCACCGCTTCGCTTACGGTCAGGCCACGGGTTGAAGTATTGTCGATTTTGACAATGAAGTCGCCGCTTTTTACGCCGGCACGCTCGGCCGGTGTGTCTTCAATCGGGGCAACTACTTTGATGAAGCCGTCTTCTTGGCCGATTTCCATGCCTAAGCCGCCAAATTCGCCGCTGGTGTTTTCTTTCAGGTCGGAATAGCCTTTTTTATCCATGTATTCCGAATGTGGGTCAAGGCCGGCAACCATGCCTTTCATCGCGCCTTCGAATAATTCTTCATCGGATTTGTCTTGGTAATAATTGGCTTTGATTTGGCCGTAAACTTCGGCCATGGTGCGGATGGATTTTACCGGTAAAGATTCGTCTTTAGCGCTTTTTTCGGCGGCAATGCTTTGAACGCTGAGGCTGAGTGCCACGCCGCTGAACGCGCCCAAGGTGTAAAGTGCAACTTTTTTCAAAGTGGATTTTGACATTATTGTTAACTTTCTTTGTGTGCTTTGTGAGGCCGTCTGAAAAGGTGGGGTTATTTCAGACGGCCTAAGTCATCGTTCGTGAAACTTTAGGCGATTTGGCCCGATGAAACAACCGTTTTAGGGTAAAAAAATGCTAGCAACTGTTTGCTTGGCAGCAAATTCGTCATGTTAATCACCATTCATGAATGTTCAGTATGCTTTGAATCTGCATATAAAGGCCGTCTGAACATCAATTAATCCAAGAGAGCGGATTCATGTTTTGGCCGTTGTAGCGGATTTCCAAATACAGGCCTTCTTCGCCGCTTGGTAGGGTGCCGCTGGTGCCGATTTTATGGCCTTGGCTGACGCTGTATCCTTTCACCACACCGATTTCGCTCAAGCCTGAATACACGCTGACGTATTTGTCGCCATGATCGACCACGACCACATTGCCGTAGCCTTCTAGTTCGCTGGCATATACCACATTACCGGCGGCAATGCTGTTCACCGCAGCAGGTGGCGTGGTGTAGAACACGCCTTTCCACATTTCGCCGCTTTCACGCTGATGACCAAACAAGCCTGAGAGCATACCATTGACCGGTTTTTTCAGACGGCCTTGCATGCGGCTGAAGCTATTTGGATTGCTGATGGTCACAAAGCTGCCGGATTTCGGTGCTTGCAGCTTCATGTCTTCATCGGTGAGATTTGACATGGCGGCACGCTCTTTCGCGGCTTGCTCTTCTTTCGCTTTGGCGGCTTGGCGTGCTTTTTCGGCAGCGGCCAAACGCGCTTCCGCTGCTTTTTTACGCGCTTCGGCCTCTTTTTTGCGCTGCTCGGCTTTTTGTTTGTCCAAATCTTTAATCAGATTGTTCAAACGCTGCTCGTTGTCTTTTTGGGTAACTGATTTTTTGGCGTCTTTGGCCATCGCGGCATTTTGGCGGCGGCTTTCGACTTGCTCAGGAGTATTTTTTGCGCCTTGTTTTTTCAACGCCGCTTGCGCATTGGCCTGCAGGCGTTTCAGACGGCTTAATTCATTGTTGATTTTGGTTTCTTGTGCGGCCAATTCTTTTTGCTGCTTGGCCAAATCCGCCATCACTTTTTCGTTAGAAGCATTGATGTAGCGGGTGTAACGCAGGAAACGTGTTTTCTGGCCCGGTTCGGCATTTTTCAAGAATAGGGCAACGGCATTCGGTTGACTGTTTTTATAATTGCCTGAAACAAAACGCGAAATCTGTGCGCGGGTGTTGCCCACTTCGGCTTTGAGACGGGTTAAATCTTTATCCAATTGTTGCAATTTGTTCCATGCATCGCGCTGTTGGCGGTTGATGTTGGATAAGCTGTTGCGGGTTTGTTGCAGCTTTTTCAAATCAGCATTCACGCGCACCAAGAAATCGGCCGTGCGTTTGTTCAAAGCTTGCTTGGCGTTCAAATCATTAGTGGCGGCGCTGACGGCGGAGCGTAATTCGTCGCTGTCTTTGCTTGGTGCGGCAGCGGATTTTTTATCATTGGCCGCATTGGCTTTAGCGACTGGTTTGGCTGTTTCTTTTTTATCAGCTGCTTTTTTTACCGGCTCTTTTTTAGCAGATTCTTTTTTAGCCGTTTCTTGCTTGGCAGGCTGCTTGGCCGCTTCTTTTTTATTGTCTTTTTTTGCTGCCGTTTCAGGTTTGGCGGCGGCTTTTTTGTTGGTTTGCTTGCTGTTGCTTTCTTTTTCTTTGGCTGATTCTTTAGTGTTTTTCGCGGCAGCTTTTTTCACTGGCTGTTCTTTGCTTTGGGCAGCTGCTTTTTTATTGTCTGCTCCTTTGGCGTTGCTTTTTTTGTTGTCGACTTTATCGTCTTTTTTGGCAACAGCTTTGGCTTTTTCGGTTGGTTTGTTGTCTGCTTTTTCTTTGGTTTTGGCTGATGCGGTTTTGCCGCTGTCTTTTTTGTCTTTGGCAGCGGTTTTTTTATCGTTGGCTTTGGCCGCTTCTTTTGGGGCGGTTGCTTTTTTGGTTTGGGTATTTTTCTTCGCGGCAGCGGCTTTTTCTTTGGCCGAATCGTTGGCTGAGAATGAAGGAGCGGCGAAACAGAGCAATAAGGCGAGTAAAAGAGGTGTGTAACGCATAATGTATTTTCTTAAAGTCATTAAAAGCGACAAAGCCCGATTATACTGATTGTCAGGCCGTCTGAAAATCTTATTTAAACGCGTTTCACAAATGCTTGCAATCTTATTAAACGGTCTTATATAGTATCCGTAAATTTTATCAGGCTGCGCCGTAAAACTTCGCCGTTCACGGCGGAGATATAAGGCGCGGACTGCGTAGCAGTCCTAAAACCGTTGATATTCAGTTAATCAGGCGTTTTCTGCTGTTCAATATACTGCCGAATAATCGTAATCGGCGCACCACCACAGCTACCTGCAAAATAAGACGGCGACCACAACGCACCGCCCCATAATTTTTGTTTGATGCTTGGATAATTTTTCTGTCTAATCATGCGGCTAGATACACCTTTCAAGCTGTTCACCAGTTTTGAAATAGACACTTTGGGCGGATAGTTCACAAGTAAATGAACATGGTCATCTTCGCCGTCAAATTCCACCAGTTGCGCTTCAAAATCGGTGCAGACGCTCTCAAAAATACCGCGCATATCGTCCAAAATTTCTTTTGTGAACACTTTTCGGCGATATTTTGCGACAAATACCAAATGTACATGAAGATTAAAAACAACGTGCCGACCACGTCTTAAATCAGTTTCTTTTTCCATAGACCAAGTGTAAAATTGCTAAAAATTCCATTATCCATGAAATCATGTTAATACTCAAAACATTCAAATTTGAACTGATGCCAAACGGCGAGCAAATCCGCAAAATGAAACAATTTTGCGGTTGTTCGCGTTTCGTATTCAATCGTGCTTTGGCGTATCAAAACGAACAATATCAACAAGATAATTCGTTCAAATTTAGCTACACCAAAATCGCAAATTTGCTGCCTGAATGGAAACGAGAATTAGACTGGCTAAAAGACTGCCACAGCCAAGTTTTGCAGCAAAGTTTGAAAGACTTGGAAAGCGCATTCAAAAACTTCTTTGCCAAACGCGCAGATTTCCCCAAATTCAAACGCAAAGGCGAAAAAGACAGTTTCCGCTTTCCGCAAGGCTGTAAATTGGAGCAGCAAAATAATCGTATCTATTTGCCCAAAATCGGTTGGGTGCGCTATCGCAACAGCCGACACGTTTCAGGCAGCCTGAAAAACGTAACCGTATCGCAAAAATGCGGTAAATGGTTTGTATCTATGCAAACCGAAACCGAGCAGGAAATCGCGCAGCCAAACGGTGGCGAAACTGGGATTGATATGGGTGTTGCCAAATTTGCAACATTGTCCAATGGTCAGTTTTTTGAGCCAATCAACGCATTCAAAACGTTGAAAGGCAAACTAGCAAAACTGCAAAAACAGTTCAAACACAAAACCAAATTCAGCAAAAACTGGCAGAAACTGAAAGCAAAAATCAGCCGTTTGCACCACAAAATCAGCAATATCCGTAAAAACTACCTGCACCAAATCAGCAGCGCAATCAGCCAAAACCACGCGATTGTGTATGTGGAAGATTTGCAGGTGGCGAATATGTCCAAATCCGCTAAAGGCAACGCCGTGCAGCATGGAAAAAACGTTGCTGCCAAATCAAGCTTAAACCGTGCGATTTTAGACCAGTCTTGGTTTGAGTTTCGCCGTCAGTTGGACTATAAGCTGTTGTGGCGCGGTGGGCATTTGGTGGCTGTTCCGCCACAAAATACCAGTCGTTGTTGCCCAGCTTGCGGACATACTGCCAAAGATAACCGTCAAACACAGGCAAACTTTGAATGTGTGCAATGTGGCTATCAAAACAATGCGGATATTGTGGGTGCAATCAATGTGTTAAAGCGCGGTCAAGAGATTTTGGCAGCGCAAAAGTAAAATGAAGTTTCAGGGCAGGACGTGCCCGTAGCGTCTGTGAAGTGAACCGTGCAGTAAGGCGGTCAGCAGCAGAAACCCACCGAAGCGATTTGTGAATGGCTCAATGCCGTTCACAAATCGCCGTAGGAATTCCCTCCCTTCAGGGAGGGAAGGACGTCAAGGATGAAAAAAGTAGCGATGTTGAAAAAATTAACGTTGGCCGCGATTACAGCGGCATTGTTGGCGGCTTGCGGTGGCAGCGATTCGGATAAAATCGGTAAGGCCAGTACGGTGTTTCACATGCTGGGTAAAAACGACCGCATTGAAGTGGAAGCGTTTGACGACCCTGATGTGCAGGGTGTGGCGTGTTATATTTCCTATGCCAAAAAAGGTGGCTTGAAAGAAACCGTGAATTTGGAAGAAGACGCCAGCGATGCTTCGGTGTCGTGTGTACAGTCTGCCAATATCATCCGCTACAATGAAGCAGCAGTTACCAAGCCGAAGCAGGTTTTCAAGCGCAGTGCCAGCGTAGCTTTTAAGAGCCAGCAGATTATCCGTTATTACGACCCGAAGCGTAAGGCTTTCGCCTATTTGGTGTACAGCGATAAAATTGTGCAAGGTTCACCGAAAAATTCTTTGAGCGCGATTTCCTGCTTCGATGGGCAGCGCGTAGATGAAAAAGAAATCACCGGTTTGGCCAATAAAGAAGTGCATGGTGCGTGTATTGTTGAAGTGGCGGCACCGGCGCAACCTAAATAATCAAGAGAGCATATGAATTTAGCAAACTATTTTTTGGTGGCCATGCCCAATATGGATGACCCGCTTTTCCAAGACAGTGTGATTTATCTTTGCGAGCATGATGAAGAAGGCGCATTGGGCATTATCATCAATAAGCCGTCGCCGATTACGATGGACATGATTTTTGCCGTGAGCGACCGCAATATTCCGTTGCGCATGCAGCACGAAAGCGTGATGATGGGCGGGCCGGTGCAGGTTGACCGCGGCTATGTGGTGCATACGCCTTTGGGCAATTGGCAAAGCACGCTGGCGGTAACCGATAACGTGGCGCTAACCTCTTCGCGCGACATTATCGAAAATTTATCCGAGCCCGGTGCGGTGGATAAAGCTTTGGTGAGCATTGGTTATTCAAGCTGGGGCAAAGGGCAATTGGAACGCGAATTGGCCGATAATGTGTGGCTGACCGTGCCTGCCGATGAGCATATTTTGTTTGACGTGCCGTATGAACACCGCTATGCGGCTGTGTTTGAAAAGCTCGGCATTCAGCCTGACCGTTTGGTTACAGGGGCAGGGCATGCATAAAGCACCCAAAGGCACGACGCTGGCGTTTGATTTTGGCGAAGCACGCATAGGTGTGGCGCAGGGCGATGCCGAATTGGGCATGAGCCATCCGCTGGCAACCGTCACCGGCAATAGCAACGATGCCAAGTTTGAAGCCATTGCCAAGCTGGTGAAAGAATGGCAGCCGCGTCAATTGGTGGTTGGCCTGCCCACGCATACCGACGGCACCGAGCACGACTTAACGCGCTTGAGCCGCAAGTTTGGCCGCCGTTTGCAGGGGCGGTTTAATCTACCGGTGTATTGGGTGGATGAACGCATGTCGTCGCTGTATGCCGAAAGTTTGTTGGCTGAAGCGCAGGTGTTTGGCCGCAAACAGAAATCGGTGTTGGATCAAGTGGCGGCGCAAGCCATTTTGCAGGGCTTTTTTGAAGGCGGTGCGGCGGAATATTTTAATGGTCGGGAAGCGGAAGACAGTAAATAAAAAGGCTTTTGATTGAGGCCGTCTGAAATAAACCGATTGTGCTGTGCAACATCTTTTCAGAAGGCCTGCGTATATTTGCGTTAAGAAAACAGGTAAACGCGCCAATGTTTGCTACACTCAAGTCGTTTTACAACAACACATCATTTAAAGGATACATCATGGCTTTAATGGATACTTTGTTGAACGTGGCAACCCAAGCCCTGAACAACAATAACAACGGCACCAGCCAAAACCCGCTGATCGATATGGCGATGGATTTGGTGCAACAGCAAGGCGGCGTGGGCAACTTGATTAACCAATTGCAACAAGGTGGCTTAGGTGATGCATTGGGTAGCTGGGTTTCTACTTCTCAAGACAATGCGCCGGTTTCAGGCAATGAATTGCAAAGCGCCTTGGGCAGCGATGTGATTGGCCAAGTGGCACAAAAATTCGGTATGGACGGCCAGCAAGCCAGCGATTTGTTGGCGCAAGTGTTGCCAAACTTGGTAGACAGCGCCACGCCAAACGGTAATCCGCAAGAAGCCGACGGTTTCGGCTTGGACGACATTGCGTCATTGGTGTTGAAAAACTTCATCAAATAAGCGCTGAAATAAAAAACCTTGGATAAATTTTATCCAAGGTTTTTTAATCGTTTAAAGGCCGTCTGAATATTCAGACGGCCTTTAGATAGATTAATGGGTAAAGCTATACACCGCATAACCGATTACAGCCAAGGCTACCGTGCCCCAGCCCAGCATTTCAATGTAGTGGCGGATTTTATCTGCATATTTTTCACCACCCCAAGCGGATAATCTGGCCACCAAGAAGAAGCGGGCAAAGCGGGAAATGGCGGCGGATAATACAAACGGCAAAAATGCCATGTTCATCACGCCGGCGCAAATGGTGAAGACTTTAAACGGAATTGGCGAGAAACCTGCCAAAAACACTACCACCACGCCCCACGTTTCAAACCAAAGCTGCGCCTGATCGAATTTGGCCTGCAAGCCCCAGCTTTGAATATAGCCCGACACCCAATCAAAGGCAAAATAGCCGACGGCATAGCCAATCATGCCGCCCAAAACCGATGCCAGCGTGGTATATACTGCAAAGCGCAAGGCTTTTTTCGGCTCGGCCATCGACATCGGAATCAACATCACATCCGGCGGCACGGGGAAGAAAATGGCTTCGATAAAGCTGACAAAACTCAACCAAAACGGCGCAAAACGGTGTTTTGACCATTGCAGCGTTTTGTCGTAAACGGATTCAAAAATTTTCATTAAAGGGCTTTCAAACAAGAAAAACGGCGGCCATGCACGAAGCATCCGCCAAAATCAGCGAGCATTTTAAACCAAATGCAGGCTTAGACAAGAAAATTTTGCTTAAGTTTGCAGGCCGTCTGAAACCTTGATACAAGCCGCTAAAACAACGTAAAATAACCCCGATTCCCATACAGGCCAAAATATTTCCGTGAACCAGCTTATTTTCGATTTTGCCGCACACGATTACCCCAGCTTTGATAAATTTCTCGGCACCGAAAATGCCGAGCTGGTGTACGTTTTGCGGCATAAACACGGTCAGTTTATCTACGTTTGGGGCGAGCAGGGCGCAGGCAAAAGCCACTTGCTGCAAGCATGGATCGCCCAAGCCTTAGAAGCCGGTAAAAATGCCGTGTACATCGATGCCGCCGTTCACCCCTTAACCGAAAAAGCCTTTGATGCCGACTATTTGGCCATCGACCAAGTCGAGCGGCTGAATAATGAAGAACAAGCCCTGCTGTTTGCCATTTTCAACCGCTTTCGCAACAGCGGCAAAGGCTTTCTACTGCTTGGTTCCGAATACACCCCGCAACAATTGGTGATTCGTGAAGATTTACGTACCCGCATGGCTTATTGCTTGGTTTACGAAGTGAAACCCTTAACCGACCAAGAAAAAATCGATGCTCTCGCCAGCATGGCCGCCGCGCGACAAGTCACCATCGACACCGAAATCTTCGAATACCTCTTAAACCATTGGCGGCGCGACATGGACAGTCTCGTGCAAATGCTCGACACGCTCGACCATTACGCCGTGATGATGGGCAAACGCATCACCTTACCGCTTTTGCGCCAACTTTTAAAACAACAGGAAACAGAATGAAAAACCTCGCCATCTTCGACCTCGACAACACCTTAATCAACACCGATTCCGACCACACATGGCCGCAATACCTGATGAAAAAAGGCTTGGTCGATGTCGAATACACCGAAGCGCAAAACGAAAAATTCTACCAAGATTACCGCAACGGCTGCTTGAATATCGATGAATTTCTCAAATTCCATCTTGCTCCGTTGAAAGAATACAGCATGGAACAATTGGCTGAAATGCATCGCGAATTTATGACCGAATTCATCATCCCGAACATCACGCCGATGCAGCGTATGCTGGTGGACAGCCACAAAAATGCCGGCGACGAATTATTGGTGATTTCGTCCACCAACGAGTTCATCATTACCCCGATTTGTCACGCATTCGGCATTGAAAACGTCATCGGCACCCAGCTTGAAATCGGTTCAGACGGCCGCTATACCGGCAATTATCACGGCACACCGAGCCTGAAAGAAGGCAAAATTACCCGCTTGAACGAATGGCTGGCCGCGCGTGGCGAAACCTTAGACAGCTACGACAAAGTGTATTTCTACAGCGATTCCAAAAACGACTTACCATTGCTGCGCCATGTGAACGAGCCGGTGGCGGTGAATCCGGATGCCGAATTGCTGGCCGAAGCGCAAGAAAAAGGCTGGCCGGTGTTGAATTTTAAATAAAGGCCGTCTGAAATGCCCGCATTCAAGCCCGTTATCATTACCACCACAACCGCCACGCGTGAAGAAGCCGAGAAAATCGGCATGGCTTTGTTGCAAAACCAAATTGCCGCGTGCGTGCAGTATGAAGCCATCCGCAGCCATTATGTGTGGCAGGGAGAAGTGTGTTGCGATGAAGAAATCCGCGTGGTGATTAAATCTTCGCGTTGTCATTATAAAGCGGTGGAAAAGCTGATTTTGTCCAACCACAGCTACGATTGCCCACAAATTGTGATGCAGCCGGTATCGCGTGGTTTATCGGCATATTTGCGCTGGATGAAGACGCAAATGGGGTTATAATAGCGGTTTATTTTTCAGACGGCCTAAGTTAACGCTTGAGGCCGTTTGAAATGCTGTAAACCCAAATTGATTGAGAAAGAAAAAGAAACCCATGTTCCGTACCATGCTCGGCGGCAAGATTCACCGCGCCACCGTAACCGAAGCCGATTTAAACTATGTCGGCAGCATCACCGTTGACCAAGATTTGCTGGATGCCGCCGGTATTTGTGTTAACGAAAAAGTCGCCATCGTCAACAACAACAATGGCGAACGCCTTGAAACCTACACCATTCCCGGCGAACGCGGCAGCGGCGTGGTGTGCTTGAATGGCGCAGCGGCGCGTTTGGTGCAAAAGGGCGACATCGTGATTATTATGTCGTATGTGATGTTGTCTGAACCAGAAGTCGCCAACCATGAGCCAAAAGTGGTGCTGGTGGACGAGCGCAATAAAATCCGCGATGTGATTTCGTATGAGCCGCCGCATACGGTTTTGTAAGGTACACAGGCCGTCTGAACGGTTGATACTTTCAGACGGCCTTTTAATATTCAGTAGTTTTTAAATAGTGACGAGCGCCGTTATGTTCATACGGCCTAGAAAAGGATTCAGCCATGAATGTTCAAATCAATCAAATCCAAGTCGGCAACGATTTGCCGTTTACCCTGTTTGGCGGCATCAATGTGTTGGAAGACATGGATTCCACGCTCAAAGCCTGCGCGCATTACGTTAAAGTAACCGATAAATTGGGCATTCCGTATGTGTTTAAAGCATCTTTTGACAAGGCTAATCGCTCGTCGATTCATTCCTTCCGCGGCGTGGGTTTGGACGAAGGCTTGAAGATTTTTGAAGCGGTGAAGCGTGAATTTAATGTGCCTGTGATTACCGATGTGCATGAGCCTTACCAATGCGCGCCTGTAGCGGAAGTGTGCGATGTGATCCAATTGCCGGCATTTTTAGCGCGCCAAACCGATTTGGTGGTGGCGATGGCGAAAACCGGCAATGTCATCAACATCAAAAAACCGCAATTCTTAAGCCCGTCGCAGATGAAAAACATCATCGAAAAATTCAAAGAAGCCGGCAACGACCAATTGATTTTGTGCGAACGCGGCAGCAATTTCGGCTACGATAATCTGGTGGTCGATATGCTTGGTTTCGGCGTGATGAAGAAAACCTGCGAGCAAACGCCGATTATTTTCGACGTGACCCATTCGCTGCAAACGCGTGATTCCGGTGCCGCCGCTTCCGGTGGCCGCCGCTCACAAGTGGTCGATTTGGCTCTGGCCGGTATGGCGACCCGATTGGCCGGTTTGTTTTTGGAAGCGCATGAAAATCCCGACCAAGCCCGTTGCGACGGCCCGAGTGCATTACCGTTGGCACAATTGGAAGATTTCTTGCTGCGCGTGAAAGCGGTTGATGAAACGGTGAAATCATTCCTGCCGTTGGTAATTGATTAAGATTTTTGGTGATTGAGCGAAAGGCCGTCTGAAAAATTGTGTTTCAGACGGCCTTTTGATTTAAAGTGAAGGCTGGCTAATCATCACATCTGTTTCACCGCCCATACCGATATGCTGCCGCCGCGTACAGGGAACACTGCCCAGCCCTTTTCATCAATTTGAATTTCGGCATCGTGATGACCAAGATAATCGACAAAGGTTTTACTGGCGTTGAGAATACCGACGTGCATTCTTTTTTCTGCTTCGGCACTGTTGCTGATGATGGCGGCTAAGCCGTCGGGATGTTCTTCATTACCTAAGCGCGTCCAGCCGATGCAGTTGGGGTCGTCTAAATAATCGATTTGTTCGCCGTAGGCATGATGTCCGCGTAAATAAAGCAATTTGTCGATAACTTCGCGGAAAGAGGCTTGGCCGAATTCGCCATCAATGCCGTAATAATCGCCGTAAAACACGCAGGGCAGACCACGCTCACGCAGCAAGATAATGCCGTAAGCCATGGGTTTGAACCAATCATCCACGGTGGATTGCAGCGATTGGCCGCGCTGGGTGTCGTGGTTATCGACAAAGGTGACAGTTAAAGTCGGGATATACTCGACCAAGCTGCCTTGAAAAATCTGCGTTAAATCATAGCCTTCACCGGCTTGGGCGGCATTAAAGAAATTCATGTGTAAGCCCACGTCGACCAAATCGAAGGTAAAGTCGGTGCTGGTTAAATAATTGTCTTTGGTGTCGAAATCGCCGTGCCAATATTCGCCAAACACGTAAAATTCATCGCCGTAAAGTTCTTTGGCGTATTGAATCAGCTCGCGCATGAAATTTTGATCGATGTGTTTGATGGCGTCTAAACGCAAGCCGGTCACGCCGGTGGTGTCGACAAACCATTTTAGCCAGTCGCGCACGTGGGCGGTCACATCGGGATGTTTGTAATCGATGTCGGTAAACATCAAATAGTCGTAATTGCCATACTCGGAATCGACCGATTCGTTATCCGCCCAGCCTTTGTTTTCACCTAAAATCATGAAAACGCCGGTTTCTTTATTCTTGGCATCGTAATCGGTGCCGCTGAAATGGTGCCAGTGCCATTGGAAATCGCTGTATTGATTGTTGCGGCCGGGAAAGGTGAAATGCGTCCAGCCTTCGATTTCGTAAGGTTCGGAAATCGGTTGTTGGCGGTCATCGGGGTTCATTTTCAATACGCTGAACGCTTCTTTTTATCACCTCCGGCTTTGTGGTTTAACACGACATCGGCAATTGGGTGGATGCTTTTCTCTTTTAATGTAGCGATGGCGTGAAGATATTCGTCTTTGGTGCCGTATTTGGTGCGGATGGCGCCTTTCTGGTCGAATTCGCCTAAGTCGTATAAATCATAAATGCCGTAGCCGACATCATTGGTGCCGGTGGCTTTGCAGGCAGGTGGCAGCCAGACTTTACTGATGCCGATATCGGCCAGATGTTGGCCGTCGTCGGCTAAGCGTTGCCAGTGTTTGCCGTCATCGGGCAAATACCACTCGAAATATTGCATGATGGTTTGATTTTTCATGGGCGACCTCTGATTGAAAGTTTGTTTCGTTGTTATTTTGTTTTGAACAGTTTGAATGTGGCACCAATTTTGGTAAAGCGCCAAACTTATTTTTGAATAGTTCGTTAAATTTAATCATTAGGCATGTTGGGCATCGGTATTCATCACTAATGCTTTGATTTTTTTATCATCAGTAAAAGATTAAGTGATGCAAAAGGCCGTCTGAAAACGTGTGTTTCAGACGGCCTATTTAGATGGTAATAAAAGATTTAAGGAGCAGCAGAGACTGCCGATGCCGCTTCATTTTCAAATGCTTCATCGGGTAGCATATCACTCTCGTCAAATGCCGCTTCCGGTTCGGTTTCCAATACTTTGCCGTTGAGCTTCAATTCGCTGTTTTGCAGATTGAGATGCGTTTTGACATGGTTATCCTGCAAGGTCAGGTATTGGTCGCGTGCCATGCTTTGGATGGTGCTGTCGACCATTAAGCGCAAGGTTTCGTTGATATCTTCAATGGTGGCGCGGCCGGCGGCTTCGTCTTCAGGATTCACGCTGAAAATGCTGTGTGCTTGGTTGATGGCCATTTGCTCCAGCAATTTTTGCGGCACTTGCAGGTTGAAATCGGCTTCGGTTTTCTTCAGCATATCGGCCAGATTATCCAAATCTTTTTGTGCCAAACCTTTAAAGGCCAATGTGCCGGAAGCATCGACATTGCCTTGCGGCATGGTGAATTTAAACGTCTTCACGTTTAACACCGGATTTTGGGTAAACAAGCCTGATGCATCGGTCTTGGCTGTCTGAATCAATTCGTTTTGAATTTGCTCTTCGCTCATTTCCTTATCGGAAATCTGCGCCAGTTTAGATTTGAGCGCCAGCAAACCTTGCGCATCCAAATGCTCGGCAGCAACATTAATATCGAGCGGGCCGTAGCGGTCTTTGCCGTAGGTGAGTGTATCGAATTGGAAACGGCCTTCGCTGTTGATGAATTTGTCCACTTCATTGGTTTGGGTTTCAAATTTCAGCTTAGCCACTTCAATGGTGGAAGGGGCAATTGTGCCGGTCGGGTTGATAAACGCGCCGATTTGCAGATTGGTCACCAGATTCACCAATTCGTTTAATTTGACATTGTAATCAATGCCTTCTTTCCATTGCAGCAGGAATTTATCCAGTGTGATGCTGCTTTTGCCTAAGGAAAGTTTGTTGAGGCCGTCTGAAGTTTCCGATTTGAAATGTAGGTTTTCTAGGGAAATATCGCCTTTGTCGGCCAATTTCACTTGCAATGAAGGCGCAGCATAATCGTGCGCATAGCCGACAAAGTCGTTTTCATAATCGGTTTGACCGCTCAAGCCTTGCCAAATCAGCTTGATGCCGGACAATTCTTCATAGTCGAATTCCGGAATGCTGAGCTTCATCACGCCGTTGCCGTTGAAATAAACGGTGTTGGTCATGCTGACCGGTGTTTTGTCGCCGAAGAATCGCGCCAATACTTTAGCTGCTTCAGGATGGTATTGGAATTCGGTATCCACTTTGGCACGCGTGCCAAAGCCACCGGCAAAAGGGCCGTGGGTAACGTGGTTGACCACGGTAATCGGCTCTTTTAACACGGTTTTCAGATTGTCAGGCAGGTATTTTTGCGTGTTTTGCAGCAAGGTTGGCTTCAAGCGGATGATGGTGGTTTCGGTGGAGGTGAACCAGCCGCGGTCGTAATCGTGTGATTCAACCGTGAGAAAGCCCGATTCTTGCAGTAATTTTTGCTGCGAAGTCAGGCTTTTTTCGGCTTGAATGCCCAGATAATAAGGTGTGCCGAGGGCTGCGGCGATAATCACAGCAGCAGTCGGAATAAGAAACTTTTTCATTGCTTCAAACAATCAGTTCGACAGATTTAAAGCACAAAGCATAGCATTTTTTAGTGGATTTGTCTTGAGTAAAGGCTGTTCAGACGGCTTGAGACCTTTGCAAAATCCCTATCTTTGACACATTTCTTCGTTGTGCGCTGCTCGAAAGCTTGCCTATCTTTACGATATGTCTGCGCTTTCTGCGCTGCTACAACTTTGAACTGTATTCAAATCTAAGGTTTTGCAAAGGTCTCGGCCTTTTACATTAATTAATAACTGTTCGGGATATGCTTGAAATACAGCATAATCAAATACCAAATCAGCGTCGCCACCGAAGCCCCCACCAATACCCACGCGCTGATTTGCGCCACTTCACGCATGGCGCGTTTCTGCTTGCGGCTGAACAGGCGGTTGATAATCAGGGCAATGATGGCAAAAAGGAAAAAGATTCGCAGCAGGCGGCCGATCATGGGGTGGCTCTTTGGTGGTTTTTTAAATAAGGCCGTCTGAAAGAAGGCAGTAAAGGAATTTTATGGTCAAGATATGTCAAAATGTTGGCTAAACGTTATAATACATTTTTTGCATGACCCTTGGAATAATCATGAATAAAAATGGATCGGTGGGCATTGTCACACCCCGAAAAATGGCATTTGAAACGCCCTTGACGCTGGCAAACGGCCGGACTTTGCCGCGTTTTGATTTGATGATTGAAACCTATGGCGAATTGAATGCGGAAAAATCCAACGCGGTATTGATTTGCCATGCGTTATCGGGCAACCATCATGTTGCCGGCTACCATACGCCTGAGGACAAATATCCCGGCTGGTGGGACAGCATGGTCGGCCCCGGTAAGCCGATTGATACCAAGCGTTTTTTTGTGGTCGGGCTGAATAATTTGGGCGGTTGCCATGGCACAACAGGGCCTTTGTCGGAAAATCCGGCTACCGGTCAAGATTACGGCGCCGATTTTCCGGTGGTGACGGTCAAAGACTGGGTGAAATCACAAGCCATGCTAGCAGATGCCTTGGGCATCGAACAATGGGCAGCGGTTGTCGGCGGCAGTTTGGGCGGTATGCAGGCCTTGCAATGGACGATTGATTTTCCCGAACGCGTGCGCCACGCTTTGGTGATTGCTTCTGCGCCAAAACTTTCCGCACAAAATATTGCGTTTAACGATGTTGCCCGCCAAGCGATTTTAACCGACCCTGATTTCAATGAAGGGCATTATGCACGCGAACAAAAAATTCCAACCCGCGGCCTGCGCATTGCCCGCATGATGGGGCATATTACTTATTTGGCCGAAGAAGGGTTGGGCAAAAAATTCGGTCGTGAGCTGCATTCAGACGGCTATCAATATGGCTACGGCGTGGAATTTGAAGTTGAATCGTATCTGCGCTATCAAGGCGATAAGTTTGCCGGTCGCTTTGATGCCAACACCTATTTATTGATGACCAAAGCCTTGGATTATTTCGATCCGGCGGCCGATTTTAATAACAATCTCAGTAAAGCGCTGCAAAATGTGCAGGCCAAATTTTTTGTAGCCAGCTTCAGCACCGACTGGCGTTTTGCACCCGAGCGCTCGAAAGAATTGGTCAAGGCGCTGATTGCCGCGCGTAAATCGGTGCAATATATCGAAGTGCAGTCCAACCACGGCCATGATGCCTTTTTGATGGAAGACGATGCCTATATCCGCGCTGTTGCCGCTTATATGAACAATGTTGCCAAGGAGATTCAATCATGAATTTACGCGATGATTTACAATTGATTTATGATTGGATTCCAGAAGGCAGCCGCGTATTGGATTTGGGCTGCGGTGACGGCGAATTGCTGGCCGCTTTGGTGGCACACAAAAACTGCAGCGGCTACGGCATTGAAATCAACACCGACAGCATCATCGCCGCCATGGCGCGCGGTGTGAACGTGATTCAGGCCGATTTGGAGCGCGGCTTGGAAGAGTTTGGTGACAATTCGTTTGATGTGATTGTGTTGAGCCAAACCATTCAGGCCATGCAGAATACCGAATTGATTTTGCAAAGCCTGATGCGCGTATCCAAACAGGCTATTGTGACCTTCCCGAATTTCGGCTATTGGCGCAACCGCATTCAAATCGCGTTGGGCGGCCATATGCCGGTGTCGGAACGCATGCCTTATCATTGGTACAATACGCCGAATATTCATTGGTGTACGCTCAAAGATTTCGATTTGCTGTGTGCAAAAAACAAAATCCGCGTGCAGGAACGCGCAGTGATGGCCGGCAGCAAGCAGGTCAAATATTTGCCGAATTTGTTGGGCAGTTTGGCGTTTTACCGCGTGGGTTGAGATGAATAGCAGGCCGTCTGAAAACATGGTTTTCAGACGGCCTTACATTCGCATTTCAAGTGCAACGCTCAAATGCCATTGGCAAGGGCTGCTGAAAACAGATCACCCGGTGTCTCATAGTCCAATGTCTTTCTCGGTCGGCGGTTAAGGGCCTCCTCAACCGCTTTAATCTTTTTAGCACCCAGTTTCCTAAAATCCGTCCCCTTTGGGAAGTATTGTCTGATCAGCCCGTTGGTATTCTCCACCAAGCCTTTTTCCCAAGAATGGTATGGACGGCAGAAGTAAGTTTCCGCACCCAGGGCTTTGGCAAAGGTTTTATGTCGGTAAAACTCTTTACCGTTATCCAAAGTAATCGTTTGAATGATATCTTTAAACGGCTTCAATGCCCGAATCACTACCCGGGCTACATCTTCTGCTTTGAAATTGCTGATTTTGCGGATAACGACAAATTTGGTTTTTCTTTCAACAGCAACCACCAGTCCGCTTTTTTGGTCTTTACCGACAATGGTGTCCATCTCGAAATCGCCGACCCGCTCTTTTTGATCGACAATGGCAGGTCTGTGTTCAATGTCGGTTCTGTCCGGTACGCTGCCTTTTGTCCATGCACCGCTGCCGTATTTTCTGCGGTAGGGTTTGGAAACGATACGCAGATGGGTGTACAGGTCGCCGCCGTTTTGACGGTCTTTGGCGAGATAGCGGTAAAGGGTGCTGTGGTGCAGTTTGATGTGTTGATGTTTCAGCAGGTAGCCGCAGACTTGTTCGGGGCTGTATTTTTGGGTAATCAGTTTGTTAACAGTCTGTTTGACGGCAGTAGTCAGTTTGGTTGGCTTTTTGTTTTTCTTTTTAACTTCGCTTTGCTGTTGTGCTTTTCGGTAACAGTAGGTTCCGTTGACGGAATGCCGTCTGATTTCCCGACTGACGGTGGCGGGATGACAACCGATGTTCTGTGCGATTTGGTTTAGGGGTAGGTTGCGGTAATGTCTGGAAATGTAGTATCTTTGGTGTGAGGTCAGTTGTGTGTAGGCCATATTGCAATCTTTCTTGTCAGGAAAGGCAGTATACTACCGCATACTGGCCTTTTCTGTTATTGGAAATTGCACTTGTTAGGCGAATGTAAGGGCCTGATGATTTCTATATTGAATTATCGGATTGAATTTAATCATAGTAATTGGTAATTTTTGAGTGTTTTGAATTTTATAAAAAATCTTGCTATTCTGAATCACAATAACAATGCCGTCTGAAAAGTTTCAGACGGCATTGTTAACTTGGTCTAAGCATTAAGACTCGCAGGAAATCTTGCTGCTTTGCAGGCTCATTTCTTTGCGTTTTTTGGCTTTTTCCCAGCGGCAGCGTTGCAATTCGGTTTTTACTTCCAGTTGCGGAATTTCAACCGTTTTGCCGTTTTCCATTGCAACCATGGTGAAATAGCAGCTGTTGGTGTGGCGGATGGCGCCGGTGCGGATGTTTTGCGCTTCGACGCGGATGCCGATTTCCATGGACGTGCAGCCGGTGTAGTTGACGCTGGCGTAGAATGTGACCAGTTCACCGATGTGAATCGGCTCTTTAAACAACACGCGGTCGCAGGAAAGGGTGACGCAATAGTATCCGCTGTAACGGCTGGCGCATGAATAGGCCACTTGGTCGAGCAAGCGCAGTAAGTCGCCGCCGTGGACGTTGCCGCTGAAGTTGGCGGTGTCGGGCATCATCAGCTCGGACATGATCAATTCGTGTGATGCTTGGCGTTGGGTATTTTCCATATGGATGACTTGTGTTTGTTATAGGTTTAATGATTATAGTAAATTAAAAGATATAATCCAATTTAATTTATAAATTTAGCTATAACCATTTTCTACGGAAGAAGAAAATTAACAGGCCGATGATGATGGTGGCCATCAAACCAAGCACGGCGTAATAGCCGTAATGCCAATGCAATTCGGGCATATTGTCGAAGTTCATGCCGTAGATGCCGGTGAGCACGGTTAATGGCATAAACATAATGGTGATGACGGTCAAGACACGCATTTGCTGGTTCATGCGGTTGGATTGGAACGACAAATACACGTCCATCATGCCGACTACCATATCGCGCGAGGCTTCCAGCGTTTCGATTAATTGCAGGTTGTGGTCGTACACGTCGCGCAGGTAAACGGTGGATCCGCCTTCGAAGATATCGTAGTCGCCACGCATGGCAAGCTGGTAAAACACGTCGCGCATGGGCAGTAGGGTGCGGCGCAGGCGTACGGCATCGCGTTTGAGGCGGTGGATGCGGCTTAACAGTGTGTCGCCGTTTTCATTTTTGAATAGGGCTTTGTCGATGGCTTCGACGCGGTTATCGTAATCTTCCAAGACGATGAAGTAGTCATCAACAATGCGGTCGAGCAGATAATAAGCCAAAAATGCGGCGTTTTTGTCCAGAACGTGATGCGGGTTGTGTCGCATAATCTGACGGAATTGGCTGAACAAACCCAACGGCTTTTGTTGGAACGACAACACAAAATCCTTACCGATGACCAGATACACTTGGTCGGAATGCAGCTTGGTGGTGCCGTAATTGTACACTTGTGCGGCGATGAAGATATAGTGGCCGTAATCTTCGATTTTTGGGCGCTGCTTACGGCTGAGAATATCTTCAATCACCAATTCGTGAATGCCGTAGGGTTGAAGCGCGTGCCTGAGCAGCTCGATATTGTTGATGCCGACAAAGTGCAGCCAATTGGTTTGCCCGACTTCAGCCGGTGTGATTTTGGGTAGCTTTTTGCCTTTGGCTAAATAATCATGTTGCGCAAAGCTGTCGGCAGTATATAAAGTTTGGTGAATGGCGGCTTTGGGCGCGTTGCTGGTGTTGCTGCGTGGGGCGGTTTGTTCGACATTGGTGTCGATGTGTTCGCCATCGGCAGTTTGAGCGGAAGGATTAATCATATTAGACAAATTAAAAAAGGCCGTCTGAAAAATGCATTATAGCTTTTCAGGCGGCCTTTGTATGATTAAACCGAAATTAATCTACTTTTTTAAAGTGACGGCGACGCTCTTGCTCGCTCAAGTGGCGTTTACGCAAGCGGATGGATTGCGGCGTAATTTCAACCAGTTCATCATCATCGATAAATTCTACCGCGCCTTCCAAAGTCAGCTTGATTGGCGTGGTCAAACGGACGGCTTCGTCAGTACCGCTTGCGCGCACGTTGGTCAGTTTTTTACCTTTTAATGGGTTCACAACCAAATCGTTATCGCGGCTGTGGATGCCGATAATCATGCCTTCGTAGATTTTTTCGCCTGGAGACACAAACATACGGCCGCGGTCTTCCAAGTTCCACAAAGCATAAGCCACGGCTTCGCCTTGCTCTTGCGAAATCAACACGCCGTTGTGACGACCCGGCATGTCGGCTTTCACCGGTGCGTAGTCATCAAAAACGTGGCTCATCAAGCCGGTACCGCGGGTCATGGTCATGAACTCGCCTTGGAAACCGATCAAACCACGCGCCGGAATGTGGTATTCCAAGCGAGTGCGGCCGTTGCCATCGCTTTCCATATTGGTCAATTCACCACGACGGCGACCCAATTCTTCCATTACCGCGCCTTGGTTGTCGTCAGGTACGTCAACAGTCAGGTTTTCATACGGCTCGCATTTTTCACCGTTGATTTCACGGTATACCACACGCGGTTTGCCGACGGCCAATTCGTAGCCTTCGCGGCGCATGTTTTCCAACAAAATGGTCAAGTGCAATTCGCCACGGCCTGAAACGCGGAAAATATCCGCATCATCGGTGTCTTCCACGCGCAAGGCAACGTTGGTCAGCAATTCTTTTTGCAAGCGGTCGCGGATTTGGCGCGAAGTCACGAATTTGCCTTCGGTGCCGGCCAATGGAGAAGTGTTCACCATAAAGTCCATGGTCAGGGTTGGTTCGTCAACGCTGAGCATAGGCAAGCCTTTAGGATTGTCTTTTTCGGTGATGGTCACGCCGATGCCGATGTCTTCGATACCGGAAATAATCACAATGTCACCGGCTTCGCCTTCTTCCAATGGCACGCGTTCTAAGCCTTTAAAGCCGAGCAATTGGTTAATACGGCCTTGGGCAACTTGGGTGTCGTGGTTCATCACGGCAACGACTTGGCCCGGTTTGATGCGGCCGTTCAAAATGCGGCCAATGCCTAAGCGACCGGTGTAGTTGTCGTAGTCGAGTTGGGAAATTTGCAGTTGCAGCGTTTCATCGGCGCTGCCGTTTGGTGCCGGTGTGTGTTTCAAAATGGTTTCAAACAGCACGCGCATGTCGTTTTCGGTGCCGTCTTCTTCCAAGCGGGCAAAGCCGCTTAAGCCGGAAGCGTACACAATCGGGAAGTCGAGTTGCTCGTCAGTCGCACCCAATGCATCGAAGAGTTCGAATGTTTGGTCGATTACCCAGCTTGGGCGCGCGCTTGGTTTGTCGATTTTGTTGATCACAACGATCGGTTTCAAACCCAAAGCCAAAGCTTTTTTGGTCACAAAACGGGTTTGCGGCATAGGGCCTTCTTGCGCATCAACCAACAACACCACGCAATCAACCATGCCCAATACGCGTTCTACTTCACCGCCGAAGTCGGCGTGTCCCGGGGTATCGACGATGTTGATGTGGTAGCCTTCGTATTCGATGGCGGTATTTTTGGCCAAGATGGTGATGCCGCGTTCTTTTTCGATGTCGCCGCTGTCCATCACGCGCTCGTCAACCTGCTGGTTGTCGCGGAAGGTGCCTGATTGGCGTAATAATTGGTCAACTAATGTGGTTTTGCCGTGGTCGACGTGTGCGATGATGGCAATATTGCGAATTTGTTTCATGGCTTGAATCGTGCCTTAATAAGATTTTTAAGATAACTCGGCATTATAGCACGATAAAATTAAAGCCGTTGGATTGGGGCGGATATTTTTCATGCTTGGGAGAGGAGGTGTTGTAGGAAATTGCCTAAAAGCAGTTGAGAATAATTCATAATTAAATTTGATGGGTTTTGTTGCTTTATTTGCTTTTATTTATGGTTAAGGAATGTAAATATATGGTTGCGTTGTAACAGATTCTTAATACCAATGGCAATAAAAAGCGATAAAAATCAGCCAATTGATTTTTTCAGACGGCCTTTTTACTTCAAGATATTTTTGATAATTGTTTGTATTTTAAATAGAAAAATTGTATTGGGCCGCAATCTTTACTACAATACACTCAATCCCAAAACCAACACATTTGCCCGAGGCGGCATTTCAAGAAAGAGGAAACACCATGCAAGGCAATCCACAAGTTATCGACTATATGAACGAATTGCTGGCCGGCGAATTGGCCGCCCGTGATCAATATTTTATCCACTCGCGTCTGTATTCAGAATGGGGTTACACCAAATTGTTCGAACGTCTGAATCACGAGATGGAAGAAGAAACCCAACACGCTGAAGACTTCATCCGCCGTATTTTGATGTTGGGCGGCACCCCGAAAATGGTTCCTGCCGCAATCAATATCGGTACCGATGTAAAAAGCTGCCTGCAAGCAGATTTAAACACCGAATACGAAGTACGCGATGCGTTGAAAAAAGGCATCAAATTGTGTGAAGAAGTTCAAGACTACGTGACCCGCGACTTGATGATTCAGCAATTGAAAGACACCGAAGAAGATCACGCTCACTGGCTGGAGCAACAATTGCGCCTGATCGAATTGATCGGTGAAGGCAATTATTACCAAAGCCAAATGTAATTGAACGAGGAGGCTATCTATGAAAGGCGACCGTTTAGTTATCCGCGAGCTGAATAAAAACTTAGGCTTGCTTTTGGTAACCATCAACCAATATTTCTTACATGCCCGTATTTTGAAAAACTGGGGCTTTGAGGATTTGGGCAAACATTTCTACAAACAATCCATCATCGAAATGAAAGCAGCCGATGATTTGATTGAGCGTATTTTGTTTTTGGAAGGTTTACCAAATCTGCAAGAATTGGGCAAATTGCTGATTGGCGAGAGCACCGAAGAAATCATCGCTTGCGATTTGACCAAAGAAAACGAAAAACACGAAGCCTTGGCTGCTGCCATTGCCTTGTGTGAAGAAAAACAAGATTACGTCAGCCGCGACTTGTTGGAAAAACAAAAAGACACCAACGAAGAGCAAATCGACTGGCTCGAAACCCAGCAGGAATTGATTGCCAAAATTGGTTTGGCAAACTACCTGCAAACCGGGGCGCAAGAGGACTAAAACACAAACCACTACCCTATATAGCGGTTCTCTTAACCCAATCAACGGCATATCTGCGAAGATATGCCGTTTTCTTTATGATTGACAATCAAAAGCCGTCTGAAAGTCATGAACTTTTCAGACGGCCTGAGACCTTTGCAAAATCCCTATCTTTGGCACATTTCTTCGTTGTGCGCTGCTCGAAAGCTTGCCTATCTTGATGATATGTCTTCACTTTCTGCGCTGCTACAACTTTGAACTGTACTTAAATCTTGGGTTTTGCAAAGGTCTCGGCCTTGTTTTAATTCAGCAAGAATTAAGCGTTTTTATCCGCTTTACCGGCCCAATAAGAAGCCAGCAGCGAGCCGGAAATATTGTGCCATACGCTAAACAGCGCGCTCGGCACAGCCACCACCGGTGCCGCAGCAAAGTGTGCCGCCGCCAAAGCTGCGCCTAAGCCGGAATTTTGCATGCCCACTTCGATGGATAAGGTTTTTTGTGCATCGTAAGGCAGTTTGCAGAATTTGCCTGCCAAAAAGCCCAGCAGATAACCGATGCCGTTGTGCAGAACCACCACACCGAAAATCAACAAGCCGCTTTCGACGATTTTGCCTTTGCTGGTGCCGACCACCGCACCGATAATCAGCGCAATCGCAATCACCGAAATCAACGGCAATACGCCGACGGCTTTTTCGGTTTGGGTTTTAAATAGCGTATGCGCAATCACACCCAATACAATCGGCAGCAATACCATTTTTAGAATCGATACAAACATCGCCGTAGCATTGATGTCGAGCAATTCGTTGGCCAGCAGCATAAAAATCATCGGTGTGAAAATCGGTGCCAGCAAGGTAGAAATTGAAGTCACCGCTACCGATAAGGCCACATTACCGCGCGCAAGATAAGTCATCACATTGGATGATGTACCGCCCGGGCAGCAGCCGACCAAAATCACACCCACAGCCACTTCAGGTGGCAGGCTAAATAATCGGGTGAGCAGATAAGCCACCAGCGGCATAATCACAAATTGCGCCACCACACCGATAATCACGGCTTTGGGATGTTGGGTGATGGTTTTGAAATCTGATGGGCTGAGCGTCAAACCCATGCCGAACATCACCACGCCGAGCAAAATCGGCACATATTGCAGCACCCATTTAAAGGTTTCAGGGGAAACAAACGCGATGATGGCGCACAAGGCTGCCCAAAAAGCAAAGGTTTTGCCAATGAAATGGCTGATTTGAGTAAGTTTATTCATGATTGTTGACAATAAAATAAAAATCGCAAGCATACACGCCTTGGCGGCAGAATGCAAAATAGGCCGAGACCTTTGCAAAATCCCTACCTTTGGCACATTTCTTCGTTGTGCGCTGCTACAACTTTGAACTGTACTCAAATCAAGGGTTTTACAAAGGTATCGGGCCGTCTGAAAACGAGTTTTCTATTTTCAGACGGCCTGTTATTCAACATTTAATCATTAGGCATGCCAAAGCTTCACCGGATTCATCGTTTGATTGGCGAGCCAATTGCGTAGCCAACGCGCAGCCGGTGCAATCTCAGCGGCCAGCATACCGATTTCGCCGATTTGGCTGTCGCGCAATACATCTGCCGCTGCCCCGTGCAGCCACACACCGGCTTGCACGGCTTCTTGTACCTCAATCCCTTGCGCCAACAAGCTGCCGATGATGCCGCTCAACACATCGCCGCTGCCTGCCGTCGCTAATCCGGCATTGCCGCTGAAGTTAGTGTAAACCTGCCCATCGGGTGTGGCGACCAAGGATTGATGGCCTTTTAATACGGTGACGGCATTGAATGTTTGACTAATCGTTTTTGCTGATTCCATGCGGTTGGCCTGAATATCGGCGGTAGTGGCTTGCAATAATCGCGCGGCTTCGGCAGGGTGCGGTGTCAGTACCAATCGGCCGTGCTGTTTGGCTGATTCGCGACTGGTCGGCGAGTGGGCGAGTAAGGTGAGCGCATCGGCATCGAGCAATAAAGGCTGGTTTTGGGTGTGTTGCAACGCCCATGTGATGATGTGTTCCGATTCTTCATGCAAACCCAAACCGCAGCCGACTGCCCATGCGCTGATGTCTGTTCGTTGGTGGAGTTGCTCTGCCGTGGCCAGCATGATTTCAGGCCGCTCGGGAATCACGGCAAAGGGCAAACCGGGTTGGTTAAATCCTGCCCAAACCTTGCCGCAGCCTTGATACATCGCCGCTGTGGCGGCCAACACAACGGCGCCGCTCATGCCTGTCGCGCCGCCGATGATGGCTAAAGTGCCGTAAGTGCCTTTGTGGGATTCGGCTTCACGCGGACGGAACACATTGGGAAATTGCGCGGCCGTCTGAAAAATTTGTTCCGGGTTAAGAATGTGATAAGGTGGATAAATCATGATGATACCGTTGGCAAATTTGGTTAAAATAGGGCAAACACAAACTTATTTCCATCTTATAAGAAAGAACACGACAATGAAACAGAAAATCAAAGTTTGGGATTTGCCTACGCGTATTTTTCACTGGACGCTGGTGTTGGCGATTGCCTTTATGTGGTACAGCGGTCAAACTGGCGGCAACTTACTGGCTTGGCATTTACGCTGCGGCCTGTTGATTTTGGCTTTGGTGGTGTTTCGTGTGTGTTGGGGTTTGTGGGGCAGCGATACGGCCAAATTCAGCCAGTTTGTGCGCGGGCCGAAACAGATTATCCGCTACCTTAAAGGCGAAATCACTGAAAACGAGCAGCCCGGCCACAATCCATTGGGGGCATTGATGGTGTTGGCTTTGTTAGGCGCGGTGTTGGTGCAAGTGACGACCGGCTTGTTTTCACCCGATGATAATACCTTTATTTACAACGGCTATTTAAACAGCTTGGTGAGCAGCAGCACTGGCGCGACCATGCGCAAAATCCACTTTGGCTTTTTCAATCTGCTGCTGATTTTGGCGGCGGTGCACATCATCACCATTTTGGCGTATAAATTTTTGAAAAAACACAATTTGATTACGCCGATGATTACCGGCTATAAAGAATTAGAAGGCAAGCTGCCATTGCTGAAATTTGCCAGTTCCGGCAAATTCATTGCGGCTTTGGCGGTGGCGGTGATTGTGGTGGCGATTGTGGCGAATATCGGTTAAATCGATGTTTCATTAACTAAAGGCCGTCTGAAAGATTTTCTTTCAGACGGCCTTTAGTTTAATTGCGTCTTTTCTGAAAAAAATCCTGTAACAAATTTCGACATTCATCTGCCAATACGCCGCCCAAAACGGCGGTGTGCTTGTTGAGCAAACTATTTTCAAACAAATTCAACACGCTGCCCGCTGCGCCGGTTTTAGGTTCGGATGCGCCGAAAATCACCCGCTTCACCCGCGCTTGAATCAGGGCGGACGCGCACATGGCGCAGGGTTCGAGCGTGATGTAGACATCACAGTCGTCAAGGCGGTAATTGCCTAATGCCGCGCCTGCTTGCGCCAATGCACGGATTTCGGCGTGGTGGCTGATGTTGTGGTCGTGCACGCAAGTATTGTGGGCAGCGGCGATGATTTGGCCGTTGTGCACCACCACCGCGCCGACGGGAATTTCACCCATTTGGGCAGACTGCTCGGCTTGCTGCAACGCCGCTTGCATAAATTCTGCTATTTCAGACGGCGTAGGGAACACGGCTACGGGCGGATGCTGCTTAATGTGTTCATTTAATGCCGCTTTTTGGGCATCGCTCAAATCGGTAGCGGCAATGCCCAACAGCAGAGCTTCGAGTTGCCATAAGGTGCTTTGGGTAACCGTGCAACCGGCGGCTTTGAGCAGTAAAAAGGCTTTGGCCGAACCAACTTCACGCAAATCGGCTAAGGTTTCGATGCCCAAGCGATTCAGCATGGCTAAGGTTTTTGGGGCGATGGGCGGAGTGCTTAATTTCATTTCAGACGGCCTGTTGATCAAAATGCTGGCGCACCAAATTCAAGGCCGTCTGAACATAATCGTCTTCGCCATAAGGATCAAGCGCGTGGGCAAAAGGGATTTTGCGCAACCAAGTGAGCTGGCGTTTGGCTAGTTGGCGCGTGGCGATGATGCCTTTTTCGACAAAGGTGTCGTAATCGGTCAGGCCGTCGAGATAATCCCATGCTTGGCGGTAGCCGACGCAGCGCATGGCGGTGGAATCGGGCGTTAATTCAGGATAGCGGCTTTTGAGCATCTGCATTTCGTCTAAAAAACCTTGTGCCAACATCTGTTCGAAGCGCTTACCGATTTGCGCGTGTAATAAGGCGCGGTTTTCGGGAATCAGCGCAATGGTGCACAAATCCAGCGGCGGCGTGTGGGCGGGTTGTTCGGCAAAATGTCGGCTTAAGGGTTTGCCGGTGAGCATGAACACTTCCAAAGCGCGTTCGATGCGTTGGCTGTCGTTGGCTTTCAGACGGCCTGCAGTTTCGGGATCGATTTCCTGTAAACGCTGATACAAATGCGCCAAACCGTGCGCGGCTTTATCGGCTTGAAGCTGAGCGCGGACAGCGGCATCGGCTTCGGGCAAATCGTTCAAACCTTCGGTCAGCGCGTGGAAATACATCATGGTGCCGCCGACAATCAAAGGCAGCTTGTCGCGCGCATGAATCTCGTTGATCAAGCGCACGCAATCGGTGACAAATTCCGCCGCGCTGTAGCTTTCCAGCGGTGAAATGATGTCGATCATATGATGCGGCACGGCGGCGCGTTCTTCAGCGGTGGGCTTGGCGCTACCGATGTCCATGTCGCGGTACACCAGCGCCGAATCCAAGCTGATGATTTCCACCGGCAGGGTTTCGGCGATTTTAAGCGCGAGGCCGGTTTTGCCGCTGGCGGTCGGGCCGAGAATGGCAAAGGCTTTGGGCGTGTTCATAAAAACGATTCAAATAATATAGAACGGTAAATTATAACAAAAAGGCCGCCTGAACGTTTTGAAGTTTCAGACGGCCTTGGCATATTAAATCTTACAACGCTTCGGTAATCTCACCGAACACGTCAAAATAAGTCGGGAAGGTTTTATGCGTGCATTTCGGGTCGTTGATGACAACCGGCACGCCCAGCAGCGACACCAGCGAGAAACACATGGCGACGCGGTGGTCGTCGTAGGTGTCGATAGCGGCATCGGCGTTTAATTGCGCCGGCGGTGTGATGTGGATGGCTTCGGCCTCTTCCACTACTTCCGCACCGAGCTTACGCAATTCATTGGCCATTGCGGCAATGCGGTCGGTTTCTTTAACGCGCCATGAACCGATATTGCGCAGGGTGCAGGGCTTGCCGCTGGCTAAGGCTATCACGGCCAAAGTCATTGCTGCATCGGGGATGTGGTTGGCATCCAAATCAAAGGCTTCTACCGCTTGATTTTCTGCGCGTGAGATTTCGATAAAATTATCGCCCCACACCACATCGGCGCCGATTTTTTCCAATTCGCGCGCAAAAGCCACGTCGCCCTGAATGCTGTTCAAACCAATGCCGGTCACGCGAATCGGTGCGCCGGAAATCAGGCCGGCACCCAAGAAATAAGACGCGCTTGAGGCATCGCCTTCGACGTGCAGAACATCGGGCGCATGGTAACGCGCATCTGCCGGAATTTTGAACACGCGGTAGTCTTCGTTGGCCACGTTCACGCCGAACTGCGCCATCAGCTTCAGCGTGATGTCGATGTAGGGCTTGGAAATCAGCTCGCCGACCATGTGGATTTCAAACGCTTCGCCGGTGAGCGGCAACGCCATCAACAGCGCGGTCAAAAATTGGCTGGATACGTTGCCTTTAATCGGAATCACGCGCGTGCCGTTGTCGGTGAAGGTGTTGATTTGCAGCGGAGGATAATGCTCGTTGCCCAAATATTGAATGTCGGCACCGGCAATGCGCAGCGCATCGACCAAATCACCAATCGGGCGTTCGTGCATACGCGGCACGCCGTGTAAATGGTAATTGCCACCCAAAACGGCTAAGGCAGCGGTTAATGGGCGGAATGCGGTGCCGGCATTACCCAAAAATAAATCGGCTTCGCGATTAGGGAACGCACCGCCTGTACCGTGTACTTTCAGACGGCCTGTTTCTAAGCATTCAATTTTTACGCCCAGTTTGTCTAAGGCTTCAAGCATGCGGTCGGTGTCGTCGGATTTGAGCAGCGAGCGGATTTCGCAGACATTGTCGGACAACGCGGTCAGCAGCAACGTGCGGTTGCTGATGCTTTTTGAGCCGGGCAGGGCAACGGTGGAGGGTTTGAGGCGGGAAGCGGGTAAGCGGATGGATTCAGTCATGATGTTGAGAATGAAAATAGTGGGCTAACAGAATAAACGCATTATACACAGTTCGCCTTGATTACGGATAAGCATTCTGCAAGGCTGATGTGGATTTGCGCTATTTTAATGAAGCTGAATCCATGTTCAGACGGCCTTGTATTAGAAAATAGCTCAATCGCGCATGAAAATGGCGCAACTTGGATAAATAAAAATATAAATGATTGGGTGTGGCCAAGATTAAAAAGGCCGTCTGAAAGTTATTGGCTTTCAGACGGCCTGAGGCCTTTGCAAAATCTTCATCTTTGGCACATTTCTTCGTTATGCGCTGCTCGAAAGCTTGCCTATCTAAGTGATATGCCTGCGCTTTCGGTGCTGCTCTAACTTTGAACTATACTCAAATCTGAAGTTTTGCAAAGGTCTCAGCCTATCTATTGATTGATATTGCGCTTAGCCTACTTTGGCTAAGGCATCGGCAAATGAAGCAACGGTGCGGTCGATGTTTTGTAGCTTATCCAAGCCGAACAAGCCTAAGCGGAAGGTTTGGAAATCGCTGCGCTCGCCCACTTGCAGCGGTACACCCGAAGCAATTTGCAGGCCTTGTGCGATAAAGGCTTTGCCGTTTTGAATATCGGGATTGTCGGTGTAGGCCACCACTACGCCCGGTGCTTCAAAACCTTCAGCAGCCACGCTCGGAAAGCCGCGTCCGGCCAATAAACGGCGGATTTTGTTGCCTAATTCAGTTTGGCGGTCGCGTAGGGTTTCAAAACCGATGGCTTCGGCTTCGCGGATGACTTCGCTCAAGCGGAACAAGCCGTCGGTCGGCATGGTGGCGTGATAAGCATGGCCGCCGTTTTCAAAGGCTTCCATGATTTGCAGCCATTTTTTCAAGTCCACAGCAAAGCTGTCGGACTGGGTTTCTTGCGCTTTTTGGTAGGCGGCTTCGTTCAACATCACCAAACCGGCACACGGCGAGCCGCTCCAGCCTTTTTGCGGTGCGGAAATCAACACGTCGATGCCGAGCTTTTCCATATCCAGCCACATGCAGCCAGAAGCAATGCAGTCAATCACCAGCAAGCCGCCGACTTCATGCGTGGCTTCGGCTAAACGGGCGATGTAGTCGTCGGGCAGGATAATGCCGGATGCGGTTTCAACGTGCGGCGCAAACACCACGGCTGGACGGTATGCGGCGATTTCGGCGCATACTTCGTCAATCGGTGCGGGCGCAAAAGGCGCTTGGTATTCGTCGGCTTGGCGGGCAGTCAAGACTTTGATGTCGTCGGTGATGCGGCCTTGCTCAATGATTTGCGTCCAACGGTAGCTGAAAAAGCCGTTGCGCACAATCAGGCATTTTTGGTCGCGGGCAAATTGGCGAGCCACGGCTTCCATGCCGGTGGTGCCGCTGCCGGGAATCACGGCAACGTGCTGGGCGTGGTAAACAGATTTTAAGGTGGCGGAAATATAGCGTAAGGCCGTCTGAAATTTTTGCGACATGTGGTTTAAAGCGCGGTCGGTATAAACCACCGAATATTCCAGCAGGCCGTCTGAATCGATTTCCGGGCGAGGCAATTGGGCGGACATGGCGTTTCTCCTTGCGTTGTAGTTGGATGTTGTGCGGAAATCATATCATTTAAAAAAGGCAAATAAAAGGCCGAAACCTTTGCGAAACGCTTTTGAAAGTCAGTGTAAACAAAAATGAAGCTAATGACGGCATTTTTGGTTTTATTAATGATTCATCAGTCTTGCAAAAGTTTCAGGCCGTCTGAATTTGATTTTTAGACGGCCTTTAAAAAATACCAAAGCGAAGAGTGAATAAATTTGATTGGTTTTGAATATTTTAAGATTTTGAAATTATTATATATTTGAGCAAATTATCAGTAAAACTAATCGAAATTATCAAAAAAGAAAATTAGCCAAACTGCATGCTTGCGTTTTTAATGGCGTCAACGACAGGCACTTGCCGATAGTGTCAGACGAGGTTTCGGGTTAACAACTTGCGTGTGTCGCAAACTTAAGCGGTATGGCTTTGAAGACGGTCATACCGCTCTTTTTTTGTATTGACTATGCTTTTAAAGGCCGTCTGAATCTTTCAGACGGCCTTACATTCGCATTTCAAGTGCAACGCTCAAATGCCATTGGCAAGGGCTGCTGAAAACAGATCACCCGGTGTCTCATAGTCCAATGTCTTTCTCGGTCGGCGGTTAAGGGCCTCCTCAACCGCTTTAATCTTTTTAGCACCCAGTTTCCTAAAATCCGTCCCCCTTGGGAAGTATTGTCTGATCAGCCCGTTGGTATTCTCCACCAAGCCTTTTTCCCAAGAATGGTATGGACGGCAGAAGTAAGTTTCCGCACCCAGGGCTTTGGCAAAGGTTTTATGTCGGTAAAACTCTTTACCGTTATCCAAAGTAATCGTTTGAATGATATCTTTAAACGGCTTCAATGCCCGAATCACTACCCGGGCTACATCTTCTGCTTTGAAATTGCTGATTTTGCGGATAACGACAAATTTGGTTTTTCTTTCAACAGCAACCACCAGTCCGCTTTTTTGATCTTTACCGACAATGGTGTCCATCTCGAAATCGCCGACCCGCTCTTTTTGATCGACAATGGCAGGTCTGTGTTCAATGTCGGTTCTGTCCGGTACGCTGCCTTTTGTCCATGCGCCGCTGCCGTATTTTCTGCGGTAGGGTTTGGAAACGATACGCAGATGGGTGTACAGGTCGCCGCCGTTTTGACGGTCTTTGGCGAGATAGCGGTAAAGGGTGCTGTGGTGCAGTTTGATGTGTTGATGTTTCAGCAGGTAGCCGCAGACTTGTTCGGGGCTGTATTTTTGGGTAATCAGTTTGTTAACAGTCTGTTTGACGGCAGTAGTCAGTTTGATTGGCTTTTTGTTTTTCTTTTTAACTTCGCTTTGCTGTTGTGCTTTTCGGTAACAGTAGGTGCCGTTGACGGAATGCCGTCTGATTTCCCGACTGACGGTGGCGGGATGACAACCGATGTTCTGTGCGATTTGGTTTAGGGGTAGGTTGCGGTAATGTCTGGAAATGTAGTATCTTTGGTGTGAGGTCAGTTGTGTGTAGGCCATATTGCAATCTTTCTTGTCAGGAAAGGCAGTATACTACCGCATACTGGCCTTTTCTGTTATTGGAAATTGCACTTGTTAGGCGAATGTAAGTGTGGCAGTTCCTGCACCAAAAGAAAATGAAGTACAAATCCAAATCCACGCCATTGGTTTAAACCGTGCCGAAATGATGTACCGAGAAGGGGCGTATGTGATTGACCCTGTATTCCCTGCGATTTTGGGCTACGAAGGGGCAGGCGTGGTAACAGCGATTGGCAATGGCGTGAGCGAATTTGCCATTGGCGATAAGGTCAGCATTATTCCGTCTTTTATGTTTACTGAATACGGCACTTATGGCGAGATTGTTAATATGCCCAAACACGCAGTCGTCAAGCACCCTGACACGCTGACAATGGAACAAGCGTCCGCCAGTTGGATGGCGTTTGTTACCGCTTATGGCGGACTGATTGAGTTTGGCAAAATACAAAAAGGCGATGTGGTGCTGCTGGGCGGTGCAACCAGTTCGGTTGGTTTAGCCAGTATCCAAATCGCCAAAATGCAAGGGGCAACCGTGATTGCCTTATCTCGCACCCACGCCAAAGGCGATGTGCTTTTGGAAAAAGGAGCGGATTTTGTGATTGTCACAAGCGAAGACGATGTAACCGCCCAACTTCTTAAAATCACAAATGGCAAAGGCGTGAATGTGGTGTTTGACCCTGTGGGCGGGCAAGGGGCATCGCACATTTTTCAGGGAATGGCACAAGACGGTCGCTACATCATTTACGGAGCATTAAGCCACGATGACATTGCCGTGCCTGTGTTCCCGATTTTGGGCAAACATTTGACGGTGCGGGGTTATGAACTCTTTGAAATCACCACCGTGCCTGAAAAACTCGCCAAAGCCAAACAATTTGTCTATGACGGCTTGGCAAGCGGTCAGTTACACCCAGAAATTGACAAAATCTTTGCCTTTGATGAAATGGTCAAAGCCCACGAATATATGGCAAGCAATCAATAGATTGGTAAGATTGTGGTTAAGGTTTGATTGTTTTTTAAATGAAATAAAATGCCGTTTGAAAATTTTCAGACGGCATTTTTGTTTTCAGGCTGCCTGAAAAATATTCCGCTACTCTTTTTCTTTAATACCTTGAATAATCTGACACTTATCAACAGTTTTATTTTCACAACCCACAAATTGCATTAAAAAAGTTTTAACTTGTTGTAGTTCTGTGATTTGTTCGTCCAAATATGCCAAATGTTGCTCGGCAAGTGCATCGATTTCATTGCATTGTTTGTTAGGCGTTTGTTGTAATTGCAACAGCGTTTTGATGTTACTTAAAGAAAAACCGATATTACGGCAAGTTTTAATAAAGCGTAATTGTTCTAACTGATTTTCATCAAACACACGATAGCCATTTTGTTGATGTGTAGGGGTGATTAAGCCTTGTTTTTCATAATAACGAATGGTTTCCAAATGTACGCCTGTTTGTTCACTGGCTTGTTTTATTTTAAAAAAATTTGACATTTTGGCTTGACCCTGTAATGACTACGGAGTTTATAGTATAGCAAATTTCATCTCAAAACAGGAGCAAAAAAATGGCGTGCCAAAATTGTTGCACTTCAAATCAGCCCATTCATCAATCGTCCAAGTACAAAAAAGCCTTGTGGATTGTCTTGATATTAAATTTATCAATGTTTTTTGTGGAAATTGTGATGGGGGTTAAATCGGGTTCAATTTCGCTGTTGTCGGACAGTTTGGATTTCTTGGGCGACAGTGCCAATTATTTGATAAGTTTGATTGTTTTGCCAATGGCGTTAAGTTACCGTGCCAAAGCGTCTATGGTTAAGGGGCTAACGATGGGCGGTTTTGGTTTATTTATTTTAATGACGACCATTTATCGTGTGTTTTATGGGGAAATGCCCAGTTATTCTGAAATGAGTATTGTGGGATTTTTGGCGTTATTGGTCAATGTGTCGGCATTGTTGATATTATTAAAATTTCGTGATGGCGACAGCAATGTCCGCAGTGTGTGGGTGTGTTCCCGAAACGATGCGATTGGTAATGTGGCGGTAATTTTGGCGGGTATGGCAGTTTATTTTTTTCAATCAAAATATCCTGATTTAATTGTGGCGTTTGTTTTGGCATTTTTGGCGTTACAAGCCAGCCAAGAAATCATCAAAAGGGCTTGGGCGGAATTAAAAGTCAGTTAATTTAAAACACCGTTTGGATTGATGTTCAAGCGGTGTTTTTATTTTTAAATTTTGCAAAATACACTCTGCAAAATGAAAAAGTGCTACGCTTTCCACTCATGAAAAGCCTGTCAAACCATAGAAGAAACCGAATTTTTGACAAGCTTAGGGCGAGTGGTTTGTGTAGTAAAATTTAATTTTGCTAGCTGTAACTTTCAGACTGCCTGAAAAACCTACACCCCTTTATTTTCCAGCGATTTTCGGTTTATCCACCACACCAGCGAGAGCATCACAGGCACTTCCACCAGCACACCGACCACCGTTGCCAATGCCGCCCCAGAATGCAAACCGAACAAAGAAATTGCCACCGCCACCGCCAATTCAAAAAAATTACTCGTGCCAATCAAGCACGCAGGGGCGGAAATTTCGTGGGGTAATTTGAGCCATTTTGCCAAAACGTGAGCCAAGGCAAAAATGCCGTAAGTTTGCGCCAGCAAGGGAATGGCAATTAGCAAAATAATCAAGGGATTGGCAATAATGGTTTGGGCTTGAAAGGCAAACAGCAACACCACCGTCAAAATCAAACCCGTAATGGAAAAAGGTTTCAGGCTGCCTGAAAATTGTGCCACCGATTTACCCGATTTTTGTAAATAAGAGCGGGTAAACCACCCAGCCAGCAAGGGCAACAGCACATACAAAATCGTGCTTAAAATCAAGGTATTCCACGGAATTTCTATGTCGCTTACGCCGAGCAATACGCCTGCAATCGGAGCATACGCCACAATCATAATCAAATCATTGACCGAAACCTGCACCAAAGTGTAATTGGGGTCGCCTTTGACCAGTTGCGACCACACAAACACCATTGCCGTACACGGTGCCACACCCAGCAAAATCATGCCGGCAATGTATTCTTGTGCCGACTGTGCGTCCACCCAACCTGCAAAAAACACCCGAAAAAATAACCAGCCGAACACCGCCATCGTAAACGGCTTGACCAACCAGTTGATAAATAAGGTTAAAAATAAGCCCTTTGGTTTTTTGCCCACGTCTTTGATTGCCGACCAATCAATCTGAATCATCATCGGATAAATCATCAGCCAAATCAGTATCGCCACAGGCAAATTCACATGAGCCACTTCCAAAGATGCAACCCATTGAAATACATTGGGAAACCAAACACCCAAAACCACGCCCAGCACAATCGCCAACGCCACCCAAAGGCTTAAAAAACGTTCAAACAACCCCATGATTTACTCCTTATGATTAATAATTTCGCCGTCTTCTTTGATAAACGGGATCGCAAAAGGCGGTAAAAATGCCAAAACTGTTTCGGACGGACGGCATAATTTCACGCCTTTTTCGCTCACCACAATCGGACGATTGATTAAAATCGGTTCACGAAGCATGGCGGAAATGAGTTCGTCATCGCTTAACTTTTCGTTTTGCAAACCAAGCGTTTCATACGGCACTACATTCGTCCTAAGTAACTGGCGGGGCGTGATGCCCATGCGTTTGATTAAATTACGCAAAGTCGTTTCACTTGGCGGATTTTTCAAATATTCAATCACTTGTGGCTCAATACCAGCGTGGCGGATGAGTGCCAGCACATTGCGTGAAGTACCGCAGTTTGGGTTGTGATAAATGGTAATGTTCATAGTTACTCCAATCTTTCAAGAAATATAGAAATATTTGGCAATAATTTTTCAGGCTGCCTGAAAATCACTGGCAAGATTCGCCTGTTTGAGAACAGCAGTTTTGGGTCAGAAAATGGGTCAATGCCATCATCAAATCCAGCTCGGCAAAATAACGCATGTGCCGTCCTTCCTGCACCACACGCACAAGCCCTGAATGCAACAGGCTTTTTAGATGAAAAGACACATTATTCGGGGCAAGGTTAAGCTGTTTTGCCAAGTCGCCAGCAATCATGCCAGTACTGCCTGCGGCGGTAAGTTGTTGAAAAATCGCCAGTCTTATCGGAGAAGACAGGCTCTCAAAGAGTTTGCTTGCTTGTATCGTATTCATAGGCGTAATTATAACAAGAAATTTCAATATTTCAAGTATGATTGAAATGTTTTTTAATTACCCGAAACCACCTTTCCAAATCCAAAAATCACTTTCCCAAAAATCGCCATTCTGTTTCTAAAAATAAAATCCTATAATATCCCCATATTTTTTAATGGGAGAACCCAAAATGACCGACTATCTTGATAATTCCAACAAACAAATCAAACTCGCCCTACAACTGGTTTCAGGTTATGGCGGTGAGTTCCAGTCGTGGCGACTTGCCGACAGCAACGAGCGTGCCTATACCGACATTGATTTTTATGTCCAAATGGCAAAAACGGCTGAACAAGGCAAAATCCACACCCTGTTTATTGCCGATACACCTTCGTTTGGTGGGGCTGGCGGTGGTGCAGACATTGCCACGCGTTCGCCTGCGTTTCCGCTTGAACCGATGGTGATGTTCTCTGCCGTTGCCTACGCCACACAAAAAAATCGGCATGGTGGCGACTTTTTCCACGACTTACAATTTGGCTCGTCAATTAAAAACGCTAGACACATTAAGCAAAGGGCGTGTCGGCTGGAATGCGGTAACCACAGGCACACGAGAGACCGCCTACAATTTTGGCGACAAGCCCCTGCCTGACACGACCACACGCTACGAAATGGCACACGAAATGGTGGAAGCGGTGCAAACCTTGTGGGGCGGTTTTGGCGAAAATGCCTACATCACCGACAAAACCACAGGCGTATTTGCCGACATGAGCCAAATCAAACCTGCCCATTACAAAGGCAAGCATTACCAAGTCAAAGGGGCGTTGCCCATTCCAGCGACACCACAGGGGCAACCGCCGATTTTTCAGGCAGGGCCAAGCCCAGAGGGGATAGAGCTGGCTGGACGTTTTGCCAGTGGTGTGTATGCCAATCCGTTTACGATTGACGAAGCTCGAACCTACCGCCATGTACTCAAACAAAGTGCCATACAGCACGGCAGAAACGCTGACGACATCAATATGTTTAGCGGATTTATGTTCACGATTGGCGATACTTACGAAGAAGCGTTGGCTCGCCGAATGAAGCTCATTGATTTTATGAGTGATGATGAATTTTATGGGCAAATCCGCTATTTATCGGCGATGATTGGCGTGAATTTACACGGGCTTGATTTGAATGAGCCTTTGCCAAAACATTTGCAAAATCAAGCGACACCGCACCCGCATGACCCCCGTTCGCCACGAGCGATAGAACTTATCAAGCAAGGCATGTCGCCCAAAGAAGCCCTTGCCAATGGCGTGATTAACTACCACCCTGTGGTGGTCGGCACGGCAAAAGACGTAGCGGACTTTATGGAAAAGTGGTTTAAAGCAGGGGCAACAGACGGCTTTTCGCTTGCCCCAGACAGCCAAAAAGGCGTGCAAGATTTTGTGGAAAAAGTCGTGCCGATTTTGAAAGAGCGTGGGATTTATCATACTGATTATGAAGGTTCAACTTTGCGAGAGCATTTGGATGTGCCGTATCAATATGGATTAAAAACATAAAGCTAGGCCGTCTGAAAAGAATTTTTTCAGACGGCCTTTTTATGGTTTAAGGTTTCCAATAATGAAAATAATATTTCGATTTATCGCTATTCTTATTTTTATTTTAGAAATATAAAATACACCCATCCTAATCAAGCAACGAGAAATATCATGCAAAACCGCATTACTGAAATCCTGAATATCAAACATCCTATCGTGCAAGCGCCGATGTCTTGGCTGACTGATGCGCGCTTAGTGGCGGCGGTGGCCGAAGCCGGCGGTTTGGGCTTTTTGGCACCGCACGCAGGGCAAACCACAAATCCCACTTCCAATAAAGATGTGATTGAACGTATGCGCAATGAGATTCGCAAAGTGAAAGCGCTGACAGACAAACCGTTTGGTGTGCCGTTTATTTTGTCTTACGATTTTTCGCTGATTCCGCACATGGTGGATTTGTTTATTGAAGAGCGCGTGCCGGTGGTGTTGGATAACGGCTGGTTGGACGCGGATATTTACGCCAAATTCAAACAGGCCGGCATCAAAATTATTTGCCGCTTACCGAATCCGAATTTGCCCGACGCTTTGAAAGCGCAGGAATTGGGCGCAGATATTTTGGTGTTGACCGGTTTTGATGAAGGCGGCACCTTGCCGATGAAAGAAATGGGCAGCTTTTCTGTGTTGGCCGAATTTGTCGGCAAAGTCGATTTGCCGATTATGCTGGCGGGCGGCATTGCCGATAAACGCAGCGTGCAGGCGGCTTATACTTTGGGTGCAGAAGGTGTGTGGATTGGCACGGCCTTTATCGCCACCGAAGAATGTCGCGCCAGCGAAAAAGTGAAAGATTGGATTGTGGATGCAAGCGCCAACGATTTATTGCTGTTCCGCACCGAGCCTTATTACTACCGCTCGCTGCCGACCGAATTGGCCAAACAATGTTTTGAATTGAGCGAAAGCGGTGCACCGCGCAGCGAAATCGCCAAGCTGATGAACGCCGGCACAGGCATGCGTTTGGGCATGCTGGAAGGCAATTTTGAGCAGGGTTATGTGTCGGTGGGCAACGGCATTTCCGCCATCGATAAAATCAAAACCGTGCAGGAATTGGTGGATGAATTGATGAACTGAAATGCTTAAATTGAGGCCGTCTGAAAGTGATTTTTCAGACGGCCTTTTGCGTTAAAATACGCTTTTGCCGATAGAAAGGCAGCCATGAGCAAATGGGACGAACGCTACGCCGCCGATGAATTTATTTTCGGCACCGAGCCGCATGAGTTTATTCGCCGCATTCAGCCGTATTTGCCTGCTTCAGGGCGGGCATTGGATTTGGCGACCGGTGAAGGGCGCAACGGTGTGTTTCTGGTGCAGCAGGGTTTGCTGGCGGAAGGGGTGGATTTGTCGGCGGTGGGTATTGCCAAGGCGCAAAGGTTGGCGGCATTGAAAGGTGTGGATTTTGCCGCACGCGTGGCTGATGTTGCTGAGATGGCGATGCCGTCTGAAACCTATGCGGTGATTAGCTCGGTCAACTGTCATTTTGCCGAACCGGTGCGCAGCCGCGTGGCGCAAAATATCGTTAACGCGCTGGTTTCAGACGGCCTGTTTGCCGGTGTGTTTTTTCATCCCGAGCAGGCGGCATTGGTGAAAGGGCCTAGCGATATCAATATGTTGGCTGATTTGGCTACGCTTCAGACAGCCTTTAGCGGCTTAGATTGGTTGATTGCCGAACACCATCGCACAGGCGAAGGCGATGATGCCAAATCGGTGATTTATTTATTGGGACGAAAGGCCGTCTGAAAATAAAGGTCTCAGGCTTTCACTTCAGACGGCCTCAGCCTTTTATCGGCAAGCCAATAGCGTTATGATGCCAATCATGAAGAATGAAATGATGTGAATCAATATGGAAAAACTATTCGACATCAACGAGCGCGGTTACAGCGTGCGTTGTAAATTATTTTACGAAAAAGACCTGCATGCGGTGGAAAATGTGGTGATTGTGATGCATGGTTTCGGCAGCAGTAAAGACGGCCGCTCGACGGTGAAATTTGGTGAGCGTTTGATTGCCAAGTATCACAATTATGCCGCGCTGGCGTTTGATTGGCCTTGTCATGGGGCGGATGCGCGTAAAAAATTGCTGCTGGATGAATGCCTTGCTTATTTGTCGCTGGTGGTTGAATATGCGCAAACGCAGCTTGGTGCCAAGCGGGTTTATGCTTATGCCAATAGTTTTGGCGGCTATCTCACGCTGAATTATATGGCGCAAAACGGCAATCCGTTTCACAAAGTGGCATTGCGCGCGCCGGCGATTCAAATGTATCAAACTCTGCTGGACAATATGTCGGCAGACGAGCGTAGCAAGGTGGAGAAGGGCAAGGAAGTGTTGCTCGGCTTTGAGCGCAAAATGAAGATTGGCAGGGATTTTTTGGATGCCTTGCAAGCGGCGGACGTGATGCAGCATGATTATTTGGACGATGCGGATAACCTGTTAATTCTACACGGTACGGTCGACGAGATGATCGACATTGGTGTATCGAAAACCTTTGCTGAAAACAATGTGGTCGAATTGATTGCGGTGGAGGGCGCGGATCATCCGTTTTCCCAACCCAAGCATATGGACGTGGCGATTCAGAAGATTATCGGCTTCTTCGCCGATTAAGGCCGTCTGAACGCTGAATATTTTTTGCTGATGCGATTGAACCGCGTATTTTCAGACGGCCTTTGTTATAATATTAACCGATTAATTTTTTGAACTCTGTCAACATGACTGAAAGCAACAAAGACCTGCTCGGCTCCGCTTGGATTATTGTGGCCGCGGTGGGTTTTACCATTATGAACCTGTGCATCAAAGCGGCTTCGCAGGAATTTGGCTTGAATAGCGGCGAACTGGTGTTTTGGCGCATGAGCTTTGCCGCGCTGGTGTTGGGCTTGATGGCGAAAATGCGTGGCGAAACATTCGGCTCTCCGCATTGGAAGCTGCATCTTAACCGCAGCGTCGTCGGCACCTTGGCGATGTTGTGCCTGTTCTACGCGGTGATGCATTTGCCGCTGGCCACGGGCGTGACGCTGGGCTATACCTCGTCGATTTTTTTTGGCGGTGTTTTCGTTTTTGGTGTTGAAAGAACGTATTGCGCTTTATACGCAGGCGGTGTTGGTGTTGGGCTTTATCGGCGTGGTGGTGTTGCTGAACCCGTCGTTTGAGAGCGGTCAGGTGTTTCCGGCGCTGATTGGTTTGGCCGGTGGTGCGATGTCGGGTTGGGCATATATGCAGGTGCGCGAATTGTCGCTTTTGGGCGAACCGGGCTGGCGGGTGGTGTTTTTCCTGTCGATTACCGGCATGGTAGTGTCGGCGGTGTGGGCGAGTGTTTCCGGCTGGCATGCGTTATCGTGGGGCAGTACCCCGTATTTGCTGGGGATTGGTGCCAGCGCGACGGTGGCGCAGTTGTGCATGACCCATGCTTATAAAGTGGGCAACAAATTTACCGTGGCATCCTTGTCGTATTTAACGGTGGTATTCGCTGCTTTGTCGGGCATGTGGCTGCTGGGCGATAAAATCACTTGGCAGGAAGTGCTCGGTATGATTATTATTGTGGCTAGCGGTGTATTAAGCGGCATTAAGCCGGTTTGGATAAAGCGGCTTTTTTTCAAATAAAACGAGGAGCAAAACATGATTTCTATCCGCGAGCAGTCTTACGGCCTGAATGTGGCTTTGTACAACGAATTTACCTTAGATGATTTCCGCGAATTGGAGCAGGCTTTGCTTGACTGCAAACAAAAAATCCGTCTGCCCGATATGCTTTTGGATATGACGCTGCTGAAAGATTTCACCATCGATATGGCGGTGGAGCAGATTAAGTTTTTAAACGAACACGAAGACGATTTCGGCCGTGTGGCGGTGGTGACCGACGACATTTGGATTAAGCTCGGCGCACGTTTATCCAGCCTGATTACCAACCAGCATCCGAAATATTTTGATGATGTGGCCGAAGCGCAAGCTTGGCTGTTGGAGCGCAATTCCAAATAATGATTTAAGGCCGTCTGAACATGATTCAGACGGCTTTTCGCTTTGCAAACATAAAGGAACGAATATGCATTACCACACGATTAACCAAGATTTAAACATGAGCCGTTTGGTGCATGGCTACTGGCGCGCGCATGAATGGTAATTAGATGCCCAAGGCTATTTGAAGCTGATTCATGAGGTGTTGTATTTAGGCATCAACACTTTCGACCATGCCGCGTGTTATGGTGGTTTCATCAACGAAGGCCAATTTTGCGAAGCATTGAAATTGGAAAAAAGCCTGCGCGATCAAATGACGATTGTGAGCAAATGCGGCATTTCGTTCCCCAACGAAGCCTTGCCACAGATGAAAAGCAAATTTTATGACAACAGCGCGGAACATATTATCTGGTCGGCCGAGCGTTCGGTCAAAGAATTAAATTGCGATCATCTCGACTTATTGCTGATGCACCGTCCGCCACCTTGCCTGAACCCAGAAGAAGTGGCGGCAGCGTTTGATAACCTGCATTCGCGTGGCTTGGTGCGCCATTTTGGTGTGTCAAACTATTCCACTCAAAAATTCAATATGTTGCAATCATATGTTAACCAAACCTTGGCGACCAACCAAATCGAGATTTCTCCTTTGCACATCGTCCCATTTGAAGACGGTAGCTTGGATTATCTCTTGGAAAAACGCGTCAAACCAATGGCATGGTCGCCTTTGGCCGGCGGTCAATTGTTTGATGGCAGTGATGAACAAAGCCAACGCGTTGCCCAAGCTTTGTTGAAAGCAGGCGAGGCTTACAACGAAACCCGCATCGACACGCTGGCCTATGCTTGGCTGCTCAACCACCCGAGTGGCATGATGCCGATTGTCGGCTCCGGCAAAATCGAGCGCGTGAAAAATGCCGTTGATGCGCTGACTATCCGCTTCAGCGAAGAAGCATGGATTAATGTGTATTCTGCCGCATTGGGGCATGAAGTGCCTTAATGGTCGGGACTTGGCATCCTGCCTTTTTATGCCTGCATAAGAGGAAGGATGCCAACTTAAAGAGAGTCAGTCAGCTTCTTAGCGAAAATGCTTTTTCCACACCAAGCAAGCTAACATCACGCATGCACCGATACCACACCACATCATATCGGCCTGCGTATCCCACTCATAGCCTTGCGTGCCTAAAAATGCTTCCGCGCTTTGGCCGCTCAACACCGCCACCAGCCATTCAATCAATTCATACACCGCGCTAATCGCTATGCACACGCAAAGGCTGAGGAAAACCAACCATTTTCGGCTGGTGATGACTTGGTTTCGCCACAAAATTTCCGCTGCGATGACTGCCGGTGAAAAGCCCTGCATAAAGTGGCCGAGTTTGTCGTAATTGTTGCGCTCCCAGCCCATCGGCTCTTTCAGCCAGTCAAACAGTGGCACTTCGGCATAAGTATAATGCCCACCGACAATCAGCACCACCGCGTGAAACGTCATCACCCAATAGGCAAAATCGCTGAAGCGAAAGCGGCGGTAGGTTGCCAGCAGCAAAACCGTGCCGATGATAGCCGGCGCCACTTCCAAGCCCCAAGTCGGGTAGTCTTTTGGGCTGATGCCCGACCAAATTAACGTCGCGCCGACAATCGCCAGCATCAGATGATAACGGTTCATAAGTATCTTAAGGAATCAAAATGGCATAATAGCAAAAAGGCCGTCTGAAAAATATGTTTTCAGACGGCCTGAGACCTTTGCAAAACCCTAGATTTGAGTACAGTTCAAAGTTGTAGAGCAGCGCAGAAAGCGCAGACATATCATAAAGATAGGCAAGCTTTCGAGCAGCGCACAACGAAGAAATGTGCCAAAGATAGGGATTTGCAAAGGTCTCAGCTTTAATCATCATTAACTAATTAATTACATGACTTCCAAGGTCTCAATGCCGAGCAAATTTAAACCTTGTTTCAGCGTATCGCCGGTAAGCTTGGCCAACTGCAAACGTGTGTTGCGTGCTTGGCCTTCGGCTTTCAAAATCGGGCAGGCTTCGTAGAAGCGTGAGAACAGCGTGGCCACTTGGTAAAGATAGGCGGCCAAGTAGTGTGGATGGCTGCTCTCGGCGGTGCTGCGCAATACGTCTTCAAATTTCAGCAACTCCAGCGCCAGTTGTTTTTCCAAAGGCTCGGTCAAAGCCAAAGGGGCGGCTGCATCCCATTCGCCGGCTTTTTTGAACACACTTTGCACGCGGGTGTAGGCGTATTGCAGGTAAGGCGCGGTGTTGCCTTCAAAGCTCAACATCGCATCCCAATCGAACACATAATCGCTGGTGCGGTTTTTGCTCAAGTCGGCGTATTTTACGGCGCCAATGCCGACGGTTTGGCCGATTTGGGCGACTTCTTCCGCGCTCAAATCCGGGTTTTTGCTTCGCACCAATTCGGTGGCACGCTCAACCGCTTCATCGAGCAGATCCACCAGCTTCACCGTATCGCCCGAACGGGTTTTGAACGGTTTGCCGTCTTTGCCCATCATGGTGCCGAAGCCGATGAATTCCGCTTCTACGTTTTCCGGCAAGTAGCCGGCCTTGCGTGAAGTGGTGAACAGCTGTTCAAAATGCAAACCTTGGCGGTGGTCAACGATATACAGCAAGCGCTCGCCTTTCAGACGGCCTACACGGTAGCGCACGCAAGCCAAGTCGGTGGATGCATACAAAAAGCCACCGCCTTGTTTTTGCACGATAAACGCCGCTGGTTCGCCTTCTTTGTTTTTGAATTCTTCCAAAAACACCACTTTCGCGCCGTCATCTTCAACCGCCAAACCTTGCGCCACCAAGTCATCGACCACCGGCTGCAAATCGTCGTTGTAAATTGATTCGCCCGCCACATCTTCAGGGCGCAGCTTCAAACCCAGCGTGTCGTAAACGGCTTGCGCGTGGCTTAAGGAAATCTCGACAAACTGCTTCCATAAGGCCAATACGGTTTCATCGCCGCCTTGCAGTTTCACCACATATTCGCGCGCAGTGTCGGCAAATTCAGGGCTTTCGTCAAAGCGCACTTTGGCGGCGCGGTAAAATTGCTCCAAATCGGCCAGTTCAAATGCGGCATTGTCTTTTTGCTGCTCCACCATATAGGCCACCAGCATGCCGAATTGCGTGCCCCAGTCGCCGACGTGGTTTTGACGGATGATGTTGTCGCCCAAAAATTCCAATACGCGCGAAATGCTGTCTCCGATGATGCTCGAACGCAAATGGCCGACGTGCATTTCTTTGGCTAAGTTGGGCGAAGAATAATCGATGACCACGGTTTTCGGGTTGGTATTTTCAGCCACGCCCAATCGGGTGTCGTTTAAGGCCGTCTGAATATTTTGTGCCAAAAAATCAGCATGTAAACGCAGGTTGATAAAGCCCGGACCCGCCACTTCGGCAGATTCGATAACGGCATTGCCAGCCAGCGCATCGGCCACTTTTTGTGCCAGTTCGCGTGGATTTTGCTTGGCCTGTTTGGCCGCACCCATCACGCCGTTGATTTGGAAATCGCCGAAATCGGCATTTTTGGCCGGTTGCAATACAACAGGCGCACCGGCAATATTGGCGACGGCGAAAGCGGCTTCGGCTTCACGCGCTACGGTTTGGTGTAAATTCATGGTGTTTCAGTCTCTTAATAAATGCAAGTCATGCGGTCGTTTGTTCAGGCGGTATTTTAAGGGAAATCGGTGCTTTAAAACAGCATAAAGGCCCTTACATTCGCCTAACAAGTGCAATTTCCAATAACAGAAAAGGCCAGTATGCGGTAGTATACTGCCTTTCCTGACAAGAAAGATTGCAATATGGCCTACACACAACTGACCTCACACCAAAGATACTACATTTCCAGACATTACCGCAACCTACCCCTAAACCAAATCGCACAGAACATCGGTTGTCATCCCGCCACCGTCAGTCGGGAAATCAGACGGCATTCCGTCAACGGAACCTACTGTTACCGAAAAGCACAACAGCAAAGCGAAGTTAAAAAGAAAAACAAAAAGCCAACCAAACTGACTACTGCCGTCAAACAGACTGTTAACAAACTGATTACCCAAAAATACAGCCCCGAACAAGTCTGCGGCTACCTGCTGAAACATCAACACATCAAACTGCACCACAGCACCCTTTACCGCTATCTCGCCAAAGACCGTCAAAACGGCGGCGACCTGTACACCCATCTGCGTATCGTTTCCAAACCCTACCGCAGAAAATACGGCAGCGGCGCATGGACAAAAGGCAGCGTACCGGACAGAACCGACATTGAACACAGACCTGCCATTGTCGATCAAAAAGAGCGGGTCGGCGATTTCGAGATGGACACCATTGTCGGTAAAGACCAAAAAAGCGGACTGGTGGTTGCTGTTGAAAGAAAAACCAAATTTGTCGTTATCCGCAAAATCAGCAATTTCAAAGCAGAAGATGTAGCCCGGGTAGTGATTCGGGCATTGAAGCCGTTTAAAGATATCATTCAAACGATTACTTTGGATAACGGTAAAGAGTTTTACCGACATAAAACCTTTGCCAAAGCCCTGGGTGCGGAAACTTACTTCTGCCGTCCATACCATTCTTGGGAAAAAGGCTTGGTGGAGAATACCAACGGGCTGATCAGACAATACTTCCCAAAGGGGACGGATTTTAGGAAACTGGGTGCTAAAAAGATTGGGTAAGCGGATTAAATGGTTGATCTTACCTTTGCATGAGAGTGAGACAGACCGGCATCTCATCGGATTATCTGGTTGATGCTTCACCTACTGCTGGTGCATGTTTCCTTCGCTAATTCCAGCAAGAACCCCACACGCCTCAATTTCCCGGTCATCGTTGCAACTCGCTCTCAGTGAAACGAGTTGTTTCTCAAGCGCTTGCAGAGCGGTTATCTGCGACCGCACATGAGAGATGTGATCATCGAGCAAGGTGTTGACGGCGGTACAAGGCTGATGAGGGTCGTCCTGATAGCTCTGTAGTTCGTGAATCTCAGCCAGTGACAGGCCTAGGATTCTGCAGCGACGAATGAAGGCCAGCCCCTCACCATGCTTCTCGGTATAGACACGGTAACCGTTGTCCTGCCGATCAGGCGGCGGCAACAAGCCCTGCTGTTCATAGAAGCGGATCGTCTGTGTTTCGACCCCTACCAACTGTGCCAACTGACCAATGCGCATCAGCCTCCTCCCCAACGGATTCTTTACTCTATTGACCTTATAGTAGCTTTATAGTTTAAAATGGTACCACAACATTGTTCAAGTGGAGTCATATCATGAGTAAATCCTGTGGTGGCGCCTGTGGCGGTGATGCAACGTCCGCAGCGGATACCGATATACAGGCCTCCTCCGAGGGGCCAGGGAGATGGGTCAGTGTTTATGCCGTGCCGAAGATGGACTGTCCATCAGAAGAACGAATGATTCGCCTGGCCCTGAACGGCGTTGAGGAGATTCGGGCACTGTCCTTCGACTTGTCGAACCGCCGGCTGAAGGTCGTGCATGACGGCGAGGCTGAGCCCATTACCGCGAAACTGAAGACCTTGGGGCTAGGCGCCTCGCTTCAGGAAACCGTCGCTGCAAATCCGGAGACCATCAAGGCCGCCGAGTTTTCGGCAGCTTCTGCTAAGCAAGAATCCGGGACCCTGCGCTGGTTGCTCGGCATCAATGCACTTCTGTTCGTGGTGGAAATGACTGCCGGTCTGATCGCCCGGTCCACCGGCCTGATTGGAGAATCCCTGGACAATTTTGCCGATGCGGCGGTGTACGGGCTTACCCTTTATGCGGTTGGACATAGCGTGAAAGTGCAGGTACGTGCCGCGCATCTTGCTGGTGTACTGCAACTGATCTTGGCTGTGGGCGTGCTCGTCGAGGTGGTGAGACGCTTTGTATTCGGTAGTGAGCCTGAATCGCTGGTGATGATGGCTATCGCATTCGTCGCATTGATTGCCAATACCAGTTGTCTGCTGCTCATATCCAAACATCGGGAAGGCGGGGCGCACATGAAGGTAAGCTGGATATTCTCGGCCAACGACGTGGTGATCAACCTGGGGGTCATCACCGCCGGCGCTCTGGTCGCGTGGACCGGGTCCAATTATCCGGATCTGATTATCGGCACCATCGCGGGGGTAATTGTACTTAACGGTGCCAGACGCATTCTGGCACTCAAGGATTAAGCAATGTCCATTTTTGGCAAACATCTGTCACCGTACGCTCTGTTGTCCATATCGGGCCTGCTGGCAGCGTCTGATCAGGCCGTAAAATGGCTGGTGCAACAATCAATGGCATATGGCGAGTCTATTTCAGTGACCTCATTCTTTAACTGGGTACACGTATGGAATACCGGTGCCGCATTCAGTCTTTTTGCGAATGGTGGAGGCTGGCAGCGCTACTTTTTTATCGGAATCGCGGTAGTGGTCTCGATTTTTCTGATCAAGCTGATCCTTGAAAATCGTCATAAAGGAGAAGCCATCGCTTACAGTCTTATCCTCGGTGGCGCCATGGGTAACCTGATTGACCGGGTCTTTCGCGGCTATGTTGTGGATTCCTTTGATTTCTATTGGCGAGACTGGCATTGGCCGGCCTTCAACCTGGCTGATATTGCAATTGTCCTCGGTGCCTTACTTTTCGTTTCCAGCAGCTTGTTGGGTAAAAAAGCAAACACCAATGCCGAGCCGGATGGATCTGACTGACACCTACGCCTATACAACACCATGACCGAACTTCCCGACAACATCCTTCACCTGCCGCAATACCAAGTACTGGGCTGCAAATCAACCGACGACGAAATGCACTTCCAGGTGGACGTGCCCGATCCCATCGCCTGCGAGGGATGCGGCATGCAGGGTGAGTTCGTACGGTTCGGCAAGCGTGACGTTCCCTATCGTGATCTGCTCATCCACGGCAAACGGGTCACTCTCTGGGTGGTCCGCCGCCGATACACCTGCCGGGCCTGCAAGACAACATTCAGGCCCCAGCTACCGGAGATGGTGGACGGATTCCGTATGACACTGCGGCTGCATGAGTACGTGGAGAAGGAATCCTTCAACCACCCCTACACCTTTGTGGCGGCACAGACCGGCCTGGACGAGAAGACGGTGCGCGACATCTTCAACGCCCGCGCCGAGTTCCTGGGGTGCTGGCACCGCTTCGAGACGCCCCGCATCCTGGGCATTGACGAGCTATACCTGAACAAGCGCTACCGCTGCATTCTGACCAACATTGAGGAGCGAACCCTGCTCGACCTGCTGGCCACCCGCCGCCAGGACGTAGTGACCAACTACCTGATGAAGCTGAAAGACCGGCAGAAGGTCGAGATCGTCAGCATGGACATGTGGAACCCCTACCGGGCAGCGGTCAAGGCTGTGCTGCCCCAGGCCCGTATCGTGGTCGATAAGTTCCATGTGGTGCGCATGGCCAACGATGCCCTAGAGAGAGTGCGCAAGGGCCTCAGAAAGGAGCTGAAACCGTCCCAGAGCCGGACTCTCAAGGGAGACCGGAAAATCCTGCTGAAACGCGCTCACGAAGTCTCAGACCGGGAGCGCCTCATCATGGAGACCTGGACAGGCGCGTTCCCGCAACTGCTGGCCGCCTACGAGCACAAGGAGCGCTTCTACGGCATCTGGGACGCCACCACACGGCTCCAGGCAGAAGCCGCCCTGGACGAGTGGATAGCCACCATCCCGAAGGGCCAAAAGGAAGTCTGGAGCGATCTGGTCAGGGCAGTGGGAAACTGGCGCGAAGAGACCATGACCGACTTCGAGACGGACATGCCCGTCACCAACGCTTACACGGAGTCCATCAACCGACTGGCCAAGGACAAGAACCGTGAAGGGTGCGGTTACTCCTTCGAGGTGATGCGGGCACGAATGCTCTACACCACGAAGCACAAGAAGAAGGCACCGACTGCGAAGGTCTCTCCTTTCTACAAGAAAACCATCGGTTACGGACTGCCGGACTTCGCAGAGGAACTCAACTACGGAGTCGATCTATCAACCATCTGAGGGTGGTATCAGATTGATGGGGTGAAGGTGACCCATCAACCATTAAATCCGTATACCCATGTATTTAAAATGCAAATGAGAATTTTACCTATTTAAATCTTTACGCTTTTTTGCTTAGAAAACGAAAGTTAAAGCGAAGATACTCTTTTTCTTAAATGGTGGTAATGACGCTCAATACGAAAATAAAATATTCGATTTATTTCGAATATGAATTTTCTGGAAAATTGCACAAAAATTTAGGCCGAAAAAATTTGATTTTTATTGAATAATTCATCCGATTGGTTTGCCAGTCGGAATAAATACTGATAGGATTTAAGTCGTCTTTTTAAGTAGGGTAATTGTGACAAATGCTGTCATCAAGCAGCATTGGTAAATTTTACCTGTAAATCAGATGTTTTGGCGGGAAAACCGTCATATGTTTCGCTTAAATATTCAATTTAGAAAACTAAATTTTCTAAATTGAAAATATACGAATCGACTCGAAAGAATGCTTTCGAAGTCGGTGTTTGTAACCCAATATAAGGATACTGATATGTCCACTCAATTGCACGATGTAGATCCGATTGAAACACAGGAATGGTTGGATGCATTAAGCTCGGTTTTAGAAACTGAAGGTACCGAACGCGCCCACTTCCTGCTGGAAAATTTGGTGAAATACACCCGTCGTCGCGGCGTTCACATGCCGTTTGATGCCACCACTGCGTACTTGAACACCATTCCTGTGGGTAAAGAGCAGAAATCTCCGGGTAACCACGAATTGGAACACCGCATCCGCTCTGCGATTCGTTGGAATGCAGCTGCCATGGTGTTGCGTGCAGGTAAAAAAGATTTGGAATTGGGTGGTCATATCGCATCTTTCCAATCGGCTGCTACGCTGTATGACGTCGGTTTCAACCACTTCTGGCGCGCTAAAGGTGAAGGTGAAGAAGGCGATTTGGTGTTCTTCCAAGGTCACGCTGCGCCAGGTATTTATGCCCGCGCATTCGTTGAAGGTCGCTTGACTCAAGAACAACTGGACAACTTCCGTCAAGAAGTGGACGGTAAAGGTATTCCTTCTTACCCACACCCACACTTGATGCCTGATTTCTGGCAATTCCCAACCGTATCAATGGGCTTGGGTCCGTTGATGGCGATTTACCAAGCACGTTTCTTGAAATACTTGGATTCACGCGGCTTGAGCAAAACCAAAGGCCGTAAAGTTTGGGTATTCTGTGGCGACGGTGAAATGGACGAACCGGAATCTCAAGGTGCGATTGCATTGGCTGCCCGCGAAGGTTTGGACAACTTGATTTTCGTCATCAACTGTAACTTGCAACGCTTGGACGGCCCGGTACGCGGTAACGGCAAAATCATCCAAGAATTGGAAGGCAACTTCCGCGGAGCCGGTTGGAACGTATTAAAAGTGATTTGGGGCAGTAAATGGGATGCCTTGTTAGCGCGCGATACCAATAATGCCTTGAAACAACGCATGGAAGAGGTGTTGGACGGTGACTACCAAACCTACAAATCTAAAGACGGTGCGTATGTGCGCGAGCATTTCTTCAATACGCCTGAATTGAAAGCCTTGGTTGCCAATATGTCTGACGAAGAAGTTTGGGCATTGAACCGCGGTGGTCACGACCCACACAAAGTGTATGCAGCTTACCATGAAGCGGTAAACAATGCCGGTGGTCGTCCGACTGTGATTTTGGCAAAAACCATTAAAGGTTACGGCATGGGTGCTTCAGGTGAAGGTCAAAACGTTGCCCACCAAGCCAAAAAAATGGACGTAAAATCGCTGAAACAATTCCGCGACCGTTTCGGCATCGATGTTACTGACGAGCAAATCGACAGCGGTGACTTGCCATACTACCGCTTTGCCGAAGACAGCGAAGAAATGAAATACTTGCGCGAACGCCGTAACGCCTTGGGTGGTTACCTGCCGCAACGCAACCCGAACAACGAAGCCTTGCCGATTCCTGAATTGAGCGCATTTGACGGTCAATTGCAATCAAGCGGCGATCGTGAGTTCTCGACCACTATGGCGTTTGTCCGCATCTTGTCAACTTTGTTGAAAGACAAGCAAATTGGTAAACGTATTGTGCCGATCGTGCCGGATGAAAGTCGTACCTTTGGTATGGAAGGCATGTTCCGCCAATACGGTATTTGGAATCCTAAAGGCCAACAATACACTCCGCAAGATAAAGACCAATTGATGTTTTATAAAGAATCAGTTGACGGTCAAATTCTGCAAGAAGGTATTAATGAGCCGGGCGCAATGGCCGACTGGATTGCTGCGGCAACATCATACGCCAACAGCCGCTATGCCATGATTCCGTTCTACATCTACTACTCAATGTTCGGTTTCCAACGCGTTGGCGACTTGGCATGGGCAGCAGGTGACATGCACGCACGCGGTTTCTTGTTGGGCGGTACTGCCGGTCGTACAACCTTGAACGGTGAAGGCTTGCAACACGAAGACGGTCACAGCCAAATTCAAGCTGATCTGATTCCAAACTGTGTATCTTACGATCCGACTTTCCAATACGAATTGGCGGTTATTATTCAAGATGCATTGCGCCGCATGTATGTAGAAAACGAAGACGTGTTCTACTACCTGACTTTGATGAATGAAAACTACACCCACCCGGCCTTGCCACAACGTAAAGGCATTGAGCAAGAAATCTTGAAAGGTATGTACTTGCTGGAAGAAGGCGGCAAATCTGACAAGAAAGTTCAATTGATGGGTTCGGGCACCATTTTGCAAGAAGTGATGGCCGGCGCGAAATTGCTGAAAGAAGATTTCGGCGTGGAAGCCAACGTGTGGTCTTGTCCTTCATTCAACGAATTGCACCGCGATGCCATGGAAGTAGAACGTTACAACCGTCTGCATCCGTTGGAGGAAGCTAAGTTGCCGTTTGTGGCGCAACAATTGAAAGGCCATGAAGGCCCGGTCGTTGCTGCTACCGACTACATCCGCAGCTTTGCAGAACGCATCCGCGCCTACATTCCAAACGATTTCCACGTGTTGGGTACCGACGGTTTCGGCCGTTCCGACAGCCGTGCAAATCTGCGCCGCTTCTTTGAAGTTGACCGCTACAACGTAGCCGTTACCGCTTTGGCTGCCTTGGCCGATGAAGGTAAAGTAAGCAAAGAAACCGTACAACAAGCCATTGAGAAATACGGTATCGCCACTGATACCGCACCAAGCTGGGAACGCTAAAACGTTTCAGACGGCCTCGTGATAAACAGGCCGTCTGAAAACAGATTTTGAATGTTATTCTTATTCAAAATCAAGCGTTAAACATGCAAGGCTGATGTTTCAGACGGCCTTGAAAATAAAGGCCGTCTGAAAACAAACGTATCTGTTTCAAAAAACCTTACTGCGACGATAAACGTTGCAGCACAACTAAGGAATAAAACGATGAGTCAAATCGTAGAAATTAAAGTACCCGATATCGGTGGTCACGAAAACGTGGACATTATCGCCGTAGAAGTCAAAGCTGGCGACACCATCGCGGTTGACGATACCCTGATTACTTTGGAAACCGACAAAGCCACCATGGACGTACCTGCCGATGCCGCGGGCGTGGTGAAAGAAGTGAAAGTCAGCGTTGGCGACAAAATTTCTGAAGGCGGCGTGATTTTGCTGGTGGAAACCGGTGCTGCAGCGGCCGAAGAAAAACCGGCTGCTGCAGAAGCGCCTAAAGCGGAAGAAGCCAAAGCAGAAGCACCTGCACCTGCGCTGGCTCAAGCTGCTGCACCTACTGCAGGTGGTACAGTAACCGTGGCTGTACCAGACATCGGCGGTCATGAAAATGTTGACGTGATTGCCGTTGAAATCAAAGTCGGCGACACCGTTGCCGAAGACGACACGCTGATTACCTTGGAAACCGATAAAGCCACCATGGATGTGCCATCTACTGCTGCCGGTGTGGTGAAATCTGTGTTGATTAAAGTGGGCGATAAAGTATCTGAAGGTTCGGCAATTATTGAAGTTGAAGTTGCCGGTGGCGCTGCCGCCGCCCCTGCACCTGCTGCTGAAGCACCGAAAGCTGCCGAAGCTGCTCCGGCTCCTGCTCAAGAAGCCCTTAAAGCCGCTGCACCTGCACCTGCTGCTTCTTCTGCACCAGTTGCTGCATTCGGCAGCACACCGGTTGATGAAGCTGCTTTTGCCAAAGCACACGCAGGCCCATCAGCGCGTAAATTGGCGCGTGAATTGGGTGTGGACTTAGGTCAAGTAAAAGGTACTGGCTTGAAAGGCCGTATCGTTGGCGACGACATTAAAGCATTCGTTAAAGCTGCCATGCAAGGTGGTGCGGGCAAAGCTGCTCCTGCTGCAGCCGGCGCATCTTTGGGCGGTGGTTTGGACTTGTTGCCATGGCCGAAAGTGGATTTCAGCAAATTCGGTTCGATTGAAGTCAAAGAGTTGTCGCGCATTAAGAAAATTTCAGGCCAAAACCTGTCGCGCAACTGGGTGGTGATTCCACACGTGACCGTAAACGAAGATGCGGACATGACCGAATTGGAAGAATTCCGCAAACAGCTGAATAAAGAATGGGAACGCGAAGGCGTGAAATTGTCGCCTTTGGCCTTCATCATCAAAGCTTCCGTTGCAGCCTTGAAACAATTCCCTGAGTTCAACGCTTCTTTAGACGGCGACAACTTGGTATTGAAAAACTACTTCAATATCGGTTTTGCTGCCGACACACCAAACGGTTTGGTTGTGCCGGTGATTAAAGATGTGGATCAAAAAGGCTTGAAACAAATCAGCCAAGAGTTGACCGAATTGTCGAAAAAAGCCCGCGAAGGCAAGCTGAAACCGCAAGAAATGCAAGGTGCATGCTTTACCATTTCTAGCTTGGGCGGTATTGGCGGCACCGGCTTTACCCCGATTGTGAACGCGCCTGAAGTGGCTATTTTGGGTGTGTGCAAATCGCAAATGAAACCGGTTTGGAACGGTAAAGAATTCGAGCCGCGTTTGATGTGCCCATTGAGCCTGTCTTTCGACCACCGTGTAATCGACGGCGCGGCCGGTATGCGTTTCACCGTATTCTTGGCCAACCTGTTGAAAGACTTCCGCCGCATTAGTTTGTAATCGGCGAAGTGTGCGGCGGGCTTCAAGGCTTGCCGCAACACGCTAAGTTTGAATGATGTTGATGCCGTCTGAAATCTTTCAGACGGCTAACCAGAAAGGCTAAAAATGAGCTTAATCGAATTGAAAGTGCCCGACATCGGCGGTCACGAAAATGTAGATATTATTGCCGTGGAAATTAAAGCGGGTGACACCATCGCGCTGGAAGACACGCTGATTACCTTGGAAACCGATAAGGCCACCATGGATGTGCCTGCTGAAGCTGCGGGTGTGGTAAAAGAAGTGAAAGTCAAAGTCGGCGATAAAATTTCCGAAGGCGGCTTGATTGCTGTTATCGAGGCCGAAGGCGCAGCTGCGGAAACACCAAAAGCGGAAGCCCCTAAAGCCGAAGCGCCGGCACAAGAAGCACCGAAACAAGCTGCGCCTGCACCACAAGCCGCGCAATTTGCCGGTACTGCTGATGCCGAATACGATGTAGTCGTTTTGGGCGGCGGCCCTGGCGGCTATTCAGCTGCATTTGCCGCTGCTGACGAAGGCTTAAAAGTAGCCATCGTTGAGCGCTACAGCACCTTGGGCGGTGTCTGCCTGAACGTAGGTTGTATTCCATCAAAAGCTTTGCTGCACAATGCAGCCGTGATTGATGAAGTGCGCCACTTGGCAGCCAACGGCATTAAATATCCTGAGCCAGAATTGGATATCGACATGCTGCGCGGCTACAAAGAAGGCGTAGTGAATCGTTTAACCACCGGCCTGAAAGGCATGGCCAAAGGTCGTAAAGTCGATATTATCCAAGGCGAAGGCCAATTCGTTGGTCCTAACCACATGGAAGTGGCGTTGACCACCAGCGACGAATACGAACAAGCCACGCAAACCGGCGAGAAGAAAACCGTTGCGTTCAAAAACTGTATCATCGCTGCGGGCAGCCGCGTCACCAAGTTACCGTTTATCCCTGAAGATCCGCGCATTTTCGATTCAACCGGCGCATTGGCGCTGAAAGAAGTGCCGGGCAAAATGTTGATTATCGGCGGCGGTATCATCGGCTTGGAGATGGGTACGGTATACAGCACTTTGGGCACACGCTTAGACGTGGTTGAAATGATGGACGGCTTGATGCAAGGTGCCGACCGTGATTTGGTCAAAGTATGGCAAAAAGCCAACGAATACCGTTTCGACAACATCATGATCAACACCAAAACCGTGGCTGTCGAGCCTAAAGAAGACGGCGTGTATGTGACTTTTGAAGGCGAAAACGCACCGAAAGAGCCGCAACGCTACGATGCTGTGTTGGTCGCTGCAGGCCGTGCACCTAACGGTAAGCTGATTGGTGCGGAAAAAGCCGGTGTGGCTGTGACCGACCGCGGCTTTATCGAAGTCGACAAACAAATGCGTACCAATGTGCCGCACATTTATGCGATTGGTGATATTGTCGGCCAGCCTATGTTGGCGCACAAAGCCGTTCACGAAGGCCACGTTGCCGCAGAAAACTGTGCCGGTCACAAAGCATTCTTCGATGCGCGCGTGATTCCGGGTGTTGCCTACACTGCGCCTGAAGTGGCTTGGGTGGGTGTAACCGAGTTGTCTGCCAAAGCAGAAGGCCGCAAAATCACCAAAGCCAACTTCCCTTGGGCGGCTTCTGGTCGTGCCATTGCCAACGGCTGCGACAACGGCTTTACCAAACTGATTTTTGATGCCGAAACCGGCAAAATTATTGGTGGCGGTATTGTCGGTCCAAACGGTGGCGACATGATTGGTGAAATCTGTCTGGCTATCGAGATGGGCTGTGATGCCGAAGACATCGGCAAAACCATCCATCCGCATCCGACTTTGGGTGAATCGATCGGTATGGCTGCCGAAGTGGCATTGGGTATTTGTACCGACTTGCCGGCGCAGAAGAAAAAATAATAGGCATACGGCAGCATTAATTGCTGCCTAACCCTATGAAACACAAGGCCGTCTGAAAATTCAGACGGCCTTTTTGATTTGTGAGCTATACTTATTAACGATTAAGCAGCATAACCTTCTTGAAACCATTTCAATTCATCACGCAATGCCGCCACTTCGCCGATAATCATCAAAGCAGGGCGCGGCGCGTTTTCTGCCATTTGCGGTAAATCTTTCAAACAGCCTGTTTGTACCAATTGGTTCGGCAGGGTGCCGTTGGAAATAATAGCAACAGGCGTATCTTCGCTGCGGCCGTATTCAACCAATTTTTCTGCAATCACCGAAGCGCGTAGTGTGCCCATATAAATTGCTAAAGTTTGATGGCTTAATGCCAAAGTGCGCCAATCAGGCTGGTCGCCGTCGTGTTTGCTGTGTCCGGTAACAAATAACGCACTTTGCGCACAGTCACGATGCGTCAGTGGAATGCCGGCATATGCCGTCGCGCCCAAAGCAGCGGTTACGCCCGGTACAATGCGATAAGGCACACCGGCTGCACGCAGTACTTGCGCTTCTTCGCCGCCGCGCCCGAAAACAAACGGGTCGCCGCCTTTCAAACGCACCACGCGTAAACCTTGTAAGGTGTATTTCACCAACAATTGATTGGTTTCTTCCTGCTGTACATGATGGCAGCCCGCGCGCTTGCCGACGCTGATTTTTTCCGCATCCTTGCGCACCATGTCCAGAATTTCATCTGACACCAACGCATCATACAACACAATATCCGCCGCCTGAATCGCCTGCAAAGCGTGAATGGTCAACAAACCGGCATCACCCGGCCCCGCACCAACCAAGACCACTTCGCCTTTGGCAGGCTGGTAGCCGTCAAGCTGGGCGGATAATTCGGCTTCCGCGGCTTCGAGGTTGCCTTGTGCGGTTAACGCGTTAAAGCGGCTGTCGAACAAATGTTCCCAAAAGCGACGGCGGTGTTCCGTGCCGTCGATTTTTTCTTTTACGCGACTACGCCATTTGCCCGCGATGGCCGCCATTTTTCCGGTGTGTAGCGGCAGCAGCGTTTCGATGATTTGCCGCCATTTTCGTGCCAACACAGGCGAAGTGCCGCCGCTGGAAATGGCGATTTGAATCGGGCTACGGTCAATAATGGCCGGCACGATATACGAGCATAAATCGGCGGTATCGACTGTGTTGCAGAATTTGCCGCGTGCTTCCGCCGCTTGGAAAATCCGTTGGTTGAAGCCATGGTCATCGGTAGCAGCAACAGCTAAAAACACATCGTCCAAATAAAAATCGTGAAACACGCCGCCCAGCCAAGTAATCCTGCCTTCGCTTTGCCATGCCTGAAAAGTTGGATTCAGCTTTTGCGCCACCACGCGGATAGCGGCACCGGCTTTCAATAAGCTTTCCGCCTTACGCTCGGCAACCTTGCCAGCCCCCGCCAGCAAAACAGCGCGGCCGTGCAAATCGGCAAAAATAGGATAATGGCTCATGTTGTGTTCTTTCTTATTTTGGCAATGTCGGCATGTTAAAGGCCGTCTGAAAAAATAGGAAAGAATCGATTTTGCTTATCTTATGGTGTTTGGTTATAAGTTGTGCCGATGTATCAGTAAGGCAGGTTTTACAGCCAATTCAACAACATTTGCCAGCCTTGTTCCAGCAGCATAAACAGGTTTTGAATCAGCCAAACACAAGCCGCACCCACGGCCACAATACCCACCGCCGCAAAAATAGCTTGTCCGTGAACCTTGCGGATAATATGCGGATTGTTTTGGCTAAAGCCTTCTACCAGCAGAAAATTGCGTTTGTAAGAGCGGTGGAAAAAATCCAAAACTGTGCCCACTACCGGTATCAAGCCAATCAACAAATCCAGCAGGCTGTTGAAAATCACCACCAGCGTGAGCGGAATCGAGCGGATTTTAAACAGCGAAATATACACAAACACCAAATTAAATGTTTGGCTGAACACATCGCCCGCCACGGGGAACAGCCCGATAAAGCCATCGAGATAATAATCATCAAGATAGCGCTTGAGCAGGCGGCTTAAGCGGTAGCTGCGGCTGTTTTCAATATCGGGGCGGATAAGAGCAGTGTTCATGCTTGCTTTCTTAAAAAATGAAATAGGCCGTCTGAAACGTTCAGACGGCCTGTATATGGCGCGTTTTAAGCCACTTTCAAGCGGTAGAGGAAAGTGGTTTCTTGCAGGCGGGCAAAAGCAAGCGGATCGTTGGGATTGGTGGCTTTACTGTGTTGCGGTTTGATGTGCAGCACATCGATGATTGCTAATGAGGCCGTCTGAAACCATGTGCGTAAATCGTCGGCGTGACGCAGGTGTAAATGCTCAGCCAAGTCGGAAATAATCAGCCACGCTTCGCCGCTTTCGTTTAAATGTTTGCCCACACCGTTGAGAAACGCTTTGAGCATACCGTGTTCGGGGTCGTATAAGGCGGTTTCGATGGTCGAAGTGGGTTTCGCGGGCAGCCAAGGCGGATTGCAGACGATTAAATCGGCACACCCTTCAGGGAACAGGTTTACCGCCTGAATGTTAACTTGCTGTTCATAGCCAAGATTGCGAATATTTTTTGTGGCGCAAGCGATGGCTTGGGGATTGGTGTCGGTGGCGGTGATGTGGGCGATGCCGCGTTTGGCCAACAGGGCGGCAATCACGCCTGAGCCTGTGCCGATGTCAAAGGCCGTCTGAACGTTTGGGTTGAGTGGTGCGGCGGCGATTAAGTCTAAATATTCGCCGCGCAAAGGCGAAAATACGCCAAAGGGCACATGAATCTTGCCGCCTAAAGCTTCGAGATGAATGCCTTTTTTGTGCCATTCATGCGCGCCGATAAAACCGAGCAGCTGATTCAGCGGCAATAAAAAAGCATGGTCGTTTTCTTCGCCAAACACGTCCAGCAGCGCAGGGCGGATGTCGGGCGCGCGGGAAATGTTGAGCGTGAATCCTGCGCCGATTTCTACTGCCAACATATTGATTACGCGACTTTGTTGCGCCTGCTGCATGCGGTGGGTATGAAAGGCCGTCTGAACATCTGCTGGTGTCTTCTTCGATTTAGCCGGTTTGCGTACACGCTTTTTCATGGCTGCCAACACTTGTTTGGCTTGGTGAAAATCGCCTGTCCAAACCGTGGCGGTGTGTTCGTAGGCAGCTTTTAATACCGTGTCGGTATTGGCGTCGTGCAGATAAACTGCTTTTTGCGGCGGCTTTTGCGTGCTTTGGTTGCGCCATTCGATTTCGGTATGTTGAGAAGTGGGAATCAGCGAATTCATGGTAAATCATATATTTGCAGAGATCGCAGAGTGTACTATATTTTTCAGACGGCCTCATTAATAATGATTAAATTAGACAATATGTATAAAAAATTTAGCTTCATAAAAATATTTATGCGGTTTTTAGCAAAAAATTATTGTCGTTTTGTCCAATTTGCGTATAATGCTTTTCAACTCAACTAAAAAATTTCTAAAGTTTTAGACAAGGAACATCATGCAACTGGACATCGACCGCTTGGTTGCTTATTTCGGCGGAGTGAACGCGTTGGCCGAAGCGCTGAAGCAACACGATCCCGAAAATGCCGCAACCACTGCCGCCATCTATAAATGGCGCACCCGAGGCTCATTGCCTTTGGCACAATTGCAAAAATTAACCGCCCTAGCCGAAGCACAAGGCCGCCGCTTAGACTTGAATGCTTTTTTAAAAAAACAAGATTCTCTGGAGAGAAATGACATGACACAAACAAACCGCGTAATTATTTTTGATACCACCCTGCGTGACGGCGAGCAATCACCCGGCGCCGCGATGACCAAAGAAGAGAAAATCCGCATTGCCCGTCAATTGGAAAAATTGGGTGTTGATGTGATTGAAGCCGGCTTTGCCGCTGCCAGCCCGGGTGACTGGGATGCGGTAAATTCGATTGCCAAAATCATCACCAAATCAACGGTTTGTTCGTTGTCTCGTGCAGTTGAAAACGACATCCGCAAAGCCGGTGAAGCGATTGCGCCGGCGCCAAACAAGCGCATTCACACCTTCATTGCCACCAGCCCGATCCACATGGAATACAAGCTGAAAATGAAGCCGAAGCAAGTGGTGGAAGCTGCAGTAAAAGCCGTGAAAATTGCCAAAGAATACACCGATGATGTTGAATTTTCATGTGAAGATGCATTGCGCAGCGAAATCGACTTTTTGGCCGAAATTTGTGGCGCGGTAATTGAAGCCGGTGCGACCACCATCAATATTCCGGATACTGTCGGCTACTCGATTCCTTACAAAACTGAAGAATTTTTCCGTGAACTGATTGCCAAAACTCCGGGCAGCGACCGGGTGGTTTGGTCGGCACACTGCCACAACGATTTGGGCTTGGCTGTAGCCAACTCATTGGCCGCATTGAAAGGCGGCGCGCGTCAAGTGGAATGTACCGTCAACGGCTTGGGCGAGCGCGCGGGCAATGCGTCTATCGAAGAAATCGTGATGGCACTGAAAGTACGCAGTGATTTGTTCGGCTTGGAAACCGGCATCGACACCACGCAAATCGTGCCTTCTTCCAAATTGGTTTCGACCGTCACCGGCTATCCGGTGCAGCCAAACAAAGCCATCGTCGGCGCCAATGCGTTTGCCCACGAATCAGGTATCCACCAAGACGGTGTGTTGAAACACCGTGAAACCTACGAAATCATGTCAGCCGAATCGGTAGGCTGGTCAACCAACCGCTTGAGCTTGGGTAAATTGTCTGGTCGCAATGCCTTCAAAACCAAGCTGCAAGAATTGGGCATTGAATTGGAGAGTGAAGAAGCGCTGAATGCCGCGTTTGCCCGCTTTAAAGAGCTGGCTGATAAAAAACGCGAAATTTTCGATGAAGATTTGCATGCTTTGGTATCCGACGAAATGACCTTGGCGACCGAGCAATACAAATTTATTTCGCAAAAAATTCATACCGAAACCGGCGAATTGCCGACTGCCGAAATCGTGTTCAGCGTAAATGGCAGCGAGCATCGCGCAACGGCCAATGGTTCAGGTCCTGTCGATGCGATTTTCAAAGCCATCGAAAGCGTGGCGCAAAGCCAAGCGACGTTGCAGATTTATTCGGTAAATGCCGTGACCCAAGGCACGGAAAGCCAAGGCGAAACATCGGTTCGCTTGCAACGCGGTGATCGCGTGGTGAACGGCCAAGGCGCGGATACCGATGTATTGGTGGCAACAGCTAAGGCTTATTTGTCGGCATTGAGTAAATTGGAATTTGGTCAAGCTAAGCAAAAAGCGCAGGGTAGTGGTTTGATTTAAGTTAACGTATAAACAAAGGCCGTCTGAAAAGCAGAAATGTTTTTCAGACGGCCTTTTTGCTGCATTTGAAATGTTAACGGGCTTAATCTTCCAGTGTCATAGCCAAAACAGTTTGCTCTTGTTTGGCTCGGAAATCGGCCAGCTTTTGCGCCAATTCAGCGTTTTCATTCGCTAATAAAGAAATGGCAAACAAGGCAGCGTTGGCCGCACCGGCTTCACCAATGGCAAATGTTGCTACCGGCACGCCTTTTGGCATTTGCACGATAGAGAGTAAAGAATCTTCGCCGCGTAAGTATTTGCTTGGCACCGGCACGCCCAACACCGGCACAGTTGTTTTCGCTGCCACCATACCCGGTAAGTGCGCTGCGCCACCGGCACCGGCGATAATGGCTTTGATGCCGCGCTCGCGTGCAGTTTCGGCGTATTCAAACATCAAATCCGGCGTGCGGTGTGCAGAAACCACACGCGCTTCAAATTCTACGCCAAATTCTTTTAAAAATTGCGCAGCCTGCTGCATAACCGGCCAATCGCTGTTGCTGCCCATAATAATGCCGACTTGAATCATGATTTTTCTCCAAAAATAAAGCTTTCAAATAAATAAAAATTTCAGACGGCCTGCATGATGCAAAAGGCCGTCTGAAAACCGTTTAGCGTTGTTTGATTCTGATTGCGGCGCGTTTGGCGGCATCGCTTTCAGGGTAAGTTTGAATCAGTTTGCGCCATGTGCTGCGGGCAATGTCTTTTTGCTGCATTTGATATTGGCAATGACCGATGCTGAAGAGCGCTTCCGGTGCTTGCGCGCTGCCGAGGAAACGGTTGGCATAGCGGCCGCCGATTTCAATCACCGATTCGCAATTGCCGATGCGCTGTTGGCTTTGCAGCAGCAAATACATATTGCGGCGCGCTGCTTCGCTGCCATTACCGCCGTCTGCCCCGCGCAATACCGCCGCCGCTGCTACATAATTGCCGCGCTGGTAGTATTTCAAGGCTTGGTTGTATAAGCGTGTTTCATTCAGTGCCACGGCATCGGCATCGCTGACGGCCACGCCATCGTTTTTCAGATAAGCCGCTTTGAGTTTGGCATCGTTTAAGCGCTGGGTTGTAGCCGGTTTTTTAACCGTAATAATTGGTTTGGCTGCCGGTTTCGGGCGGATTTTGTTGACGCGCTCAAGTTCCTCGATGCGGGTTTGCAGCGTGCTCATGTCGCGCTCTAAACGTGCTACCTGAATGCCGAGTTGGTCGATTTGGGTCTGCTGGTTTAATTGCGGATAAGGAATGCCGCTTGGCGGTGGCAAAGGTTCATCCGGAATGTCCGGCAGAATAAACGATTCTTCCTGATAAGGCACAGGTTGGGTGGCGGCACACGCGCTTAAAGCGAGTGCAGATAAAACGGTAAGGGTGAGCTTGAATGTTGTCATTTTTTATTTTTTTAATAACAGGGTTAAGCCGTCGCCGACGGGTAGGGTAATCGGCACAATGCGGAGATCATTCGGCAGATTGCGGTTGAATTGTTGCAAAATATGCAGGCTTGGTGGCGCGTTGTCATCCGCTTCGTGCATCACGCGGCCATTGAGCAACACATTATCAATCGCGACCACGCCACCGCTGCGCACCAATTGCAGGCAGCGCTCGAAATATTGCGGTGTTGGCGGTTTATCGGCATCGATCAATGCCAAATCGTAGTGGCTACTTTTGCCTTCGGCAATTAAATCATCGAGCGTGAGCAAAGCAGGCTGCAAATGCAGGCTGATTTTGTGCGCCACGCCAGCAGCCTGCCAGGTTTCGCGGGCAATGTCGGTAAAAGTGACATTAATATCGCAGGCGGTAATGCGGCCGGTTTCGGGCAGGGTTAAGGCCATTGCGGTGCTGCTGTAGCCGGTGAATACACCCACTTCCAGATAGTTTTCCACCTTAAGCAAACGCGCCAACCAAGTCAGCAAAGCCGCCTGCTCGCGCGCAATCGCCATTTTGCCCAAGCGGTGATGTGCTGTGCGCTCGCGTAAGGCAGTAAGCACGGGATGCTCTGCTTCGCCGATGGCATTGAGATAATCTTGTAATTCGGGCGCGATATTGTGCGTGTGGGTGGTCATGCCGTCTGAACCATCAATCTTGGTAGTAAGTGTAAGGTTTTTTTGCCACTTTCGCCGCTTCAAAACCGGCTTGCTCTTCGGGCTTGAGCTCGACATCCCACAATAAATCGCGGTTGGCCAAACGCTCTTGCTCCAGCTCAGGGTTGTCGGCAACCAATTGGTCTAAAAATTGGGTGGCATCGGATTTGTATTGATACATTTTTGTTGCTCCAAAGGCGCGTAAAATGCGTTAAGGCCGATATTATAGCTGATTTTGTTGGGGAAAACAGGGTTTCGGGTATAATGGCGGATTATTGTTGCAAAACGTCGATTCAAGGTGTTTTGCAGTTTGAATTTTACATGTCAGGCCGTCTGAAACCTTTGCACAATGTTTTGCCCACAGAATATTGTGCAAAGGTTGCTTTCAACCGTCAGCGTTTCAGACGGCCTCAATTGAAAAGAATCTTAAGTATGTTGAAAAAATGGTTGCACAAAGTTTTGCCATCGAAAGCGAGCAAAGCGGTGCAAAAAACGGTTTTACCGTATAGTGAACACCGCATCAGCGCGGATATGTTGAGCTTTGCCGCTGAAAAAGTGGTGAAGCAATTGAATAAAGAAGGCTTCCAAGCCTATGTGGTTGGTGGTGCGGTGCGCGATTTATTGTTGGGCGTGGAACCGAAAGATTTTGACGTTGCCACCAACGCCACGCCTGAGCAAGTACATAAAATTTTCCGTCGCAGCCGCATCATCGGCCGCCGTTTTCAAATTGTGCATGTGATGGTCGGCCCCGAAACCATTGAAGTGACCACTTTCCGCGGCGGCAACAAAGCCGTGCAAAACGCGCACGGCCGCATCATGAAAGACAACACCTACGGCAGCATCGAAGAAGATGCCATGCGCCGCGACTTCACCTGCAATGCGCTTTATTACGACCCGATTCATGAAGAAATTCTCGATTTCCATCAAGGCGTGAGCGATATTGCCGACCGGAAACTGGTGATGATCGGCGATGCGGCCGAGCGTTATCAAGAAGATCCGGTGCGGATTTTGCGTGCGGTTCGATTATCGGGCAAACTCGGTTTTGATGTGGAAGAACACACCGCCGCGCCGATTCCGCAATATGCAGGCCGTCTGAAAAACGAGCCGGTGGCCCGCTTGTTTGACGAAATCATGAAGCTGCTGTTTTCAGGTCATGCCCGCCAATGCCTGCAAAAGCTGAATACCTTAGGCGTGAGCAACGACATTCATCCGCTGCTTACTGCTTTGAAATCCGCCGATAAAACCGAAAACCGCATCATCGCCATTGCGCTGAAAAACACCGACGAGCGTTTGCGCGCCGATAAATCCGTGTCGGTCGGTTTCGTACTGGCAGCGATTTTGTGGCCGCAGCTTAACGCCTATTGGCAAGAATACCAGCAACAAGGCCAAAAATCGGCTCCGGCCTTAAACGATGCCATCACCACCTTGCGTGAAACGGTTGAAAAAGGCTGGGGGGTGCCACAACGCTTTTCCGCTACCATGCGCGAAATCTGGCAGTTGCAACCGCAATTTGACAATATGCGCGGTGCCCGTCCATATAAATTATTAAGCCAACCGCGCTTCCGTGCCGCTTATGATTTTCTGGTGCTGCGCGGTCAAGTCGGCGAAGTGGATAATGACATCGTACAATGGTGGACAACTTTCCAACACGCTGATGACGAAACCCGCAGCCAAATGGGCATGGCGGCGCAACAACGCCAGCAGCAGGAATATCGCGAAGGTGGCGAAACACCGAAGCGCAAACGCCGTCGCAAGCCGAGAAAAAAGAAAATGGTTGCGGCTGAATAATTTCTGTTGCATATTGATTGAAAATTGTGGGGTACTGTTAGTTTTTGCACCGGAACATCAAACCAATAAAAAAGGCTGAAATCCTGAAAAGACGTGGATTTCGGCCTTTTTTGCGTCTAAAAAAATTTACGCCAGCTTTTGCAACAAAATGGGCAAAAATGCGCATTTTTTTGGACGAAAGCTGGCGGGGAATTATCAAATTTAAAATGGTTTTAAGACTTTTTTAAAACGGGTTTAAAAAGCTCAATCAATGCTGCGGCCATACCACTCCACGCGGCCGATGATGGCTATGTCGTCGTCGGTATGGCTTAAATCTATTTCAAATGGCGCGTAGCGTGGGTTTTCGGACGTTACGAGCAGTTTGCCGGGTATGCGCTGCACGCGTTTGACAAACAGGTCGTTACCGATTCTTAAGACGTACAGGCCGTCGCGCGGCTCGGTTTCGGCGTGATTAATCAAAATCGAATCGCCATGGTTGAGCACGCCTTCCATCGAGTCGCCCAATACTTCAAATACCGATAAATTATTGATTGAAGTTGAAATATTTTTATCTAGCCAGTCACGACGAAAAGGGATTGGGCTTCCTCCTTTATCAGTCCGATAAAATGATTCTTGGCCATCTTTAAAAATAGGGAAAGTGTAATGCGAAATGAAGGCATATTCATCTATTTCAATGCATAAGCCATCAGTATCAACCATATCAGGCTCTTTATACATTTTGCCTTGTTCAGAAAATAACCAATTCGCATTTATATCATAGTAAAGGCAGATTGCCGATATGGTTGGAATAGAATATTTTTTCTTTCCATTCAACATCTTTCTAGCTTCTATTATTGGGATATTTGCTATTTCTGAGAAGCTTTCAGCCGTTATCCCATATTCTTTTATCACTCGGTCAATCCGTCGGCAGACGGAGATTTCAGCTACATCAAGCCATTCATTTCCCGTGAACATACTTACCCCTTTCTTTTCAGCAGCCAATTAAATTGAGCTGGACTTAATAATCTGATTAATAACCTTTTATTTTGGGTTGTTAAATGAGAATTCATTTAAAATCAAAACACTAACAATTTATAGATTTAGGATGGAACTAAGGCTTAATAACCAAAATTTGGCATTTTGGTTATTAAGTCAGCCCCGTAGTATCAAATTCTTGTCTGATGATGACTAAGCAACCGAATAAGCAACCAAATTTTTTCAGTTGCTTAATTAAAATTATTTTTAAATCATATGGATAAATAAAATATGATTTTTGGCTAAATTTGTGACTAAGCAACCTATTTCTTGCAAAATGGTTGCTTAGTTCTTCCCGTCAGGCTACTTCACCAGCCGTAATACCGACTTCTTTTTTCTCCTGTGTTTTGGCGATAGTCAAAATGATTTCACGGCTTTTATCTGTTGATTGCCGATAGTTTTGAAGCAGCTCTAGTTCATCTTTGCTGAGTTCGTTTGAATTTTCAGACGGCCTATTTCCTGTGAAAAGAAAATTCACATCTGCACCTAGTCCATAAAAAGAGAAAATAATTTCACAGTTTGGCATAAACACGCCGCGCTCATATTTTCCCCACATCTCACGTGTAATTCCACATTTCTCAGCAAGTTGAGACTGAGTCAAACCCAACTTTTTTCTTTCTACTTTCAATCGACTACCAAAAAGAGAAATGTTTTCCACAAAATAATCCTTGCAAAAGAGAAATATTTTTCTCATAATTCAAAAAAAACAGGGCAGTACTAACACTTAGTTAGTGCAGTATTTTAGCACAAAGAAAAAGGACTATCTATGACGATAACTATAGAAAAATTAAAAGAAAACTTTGAAAAAGAAGGAAAAACACTGGCTTCTTGGGCACGTGAAAACGGCTACAAGCCGCGTGAAGTTTACTTAGTTGTCGGCGGTCAAAATAAAGCCAAATACGGCAAGGGTTTCGAGATCGCACGAAAGCTAGGGCTGAAATGAGGTTGATTTTATGGAAAAAATATCTAGCCGAGAGTTGTCGGTCGTCTTGAATAAGTCAAGACAGGCGTTAGACAAAATGGCAATAAGGCAGAACTGGACCTATAAATTTTCAGACGGCCAAGGGAAAGGCGGAAAAGTCAAGCAATACCTAATCTCCAGCCTACCCCCCGAAATCCGCAATGCGATCCAGCAGAAACAGGCGGAAAGTTTGTTGGCTGAAAGTGAGAATTTGGTGGAAACGCTGCCTGCGGCAGTCGGCAAAGCACCGGCCAAACAAGCGAATACGCAGCTTGGTCTGCCGATTGATGAAGCAGTCGGCGGTTTGACGGAAAAGCAACGGCAATGTGCTCATGCGCGGATGTCGATTGTGGCGGAGGTGTTGAAAATGCACCGTATCGGCGGCTTGAAAATCAGTTATGCGCAGGCTTATGTGCTGGAGCAGTTGGAGCAAGGCAGATTGCCGCAGTATTTGGTGGATTTGTTGCCGTTGGCGAATGCGCGAAGCGGTGGTGAAGTGAAGTTGTCTATGCGCTCTTTAAAGGAATGGACGATTGCTTACCGTAAGGCGGCTACACCCAACGAGCGGTTGATGGCGTTGGCACCGAAGTCGACACGCAAGGCGGTGCCGCTGTCGGAATACCGTTGGTTGCCGCATTTTATCCGTTTTCACAATGTGCCGAGCGCGCCGAAATTGGCGCACAGCTATGGGTTGTTTGCGGATTGGTGGGAAAAGCATATGCCGATTAATGAAATGCCAACTGAAAGCCAGGTGCGACGTGTTTGGGAGAAATTGCCGATGATTATGCAGGAACGTGGTCGCCGAACCGGCGCGGCATATAAGGCGTTGATGCCTTATGTGAAGCGTGACTGGGGGGCGTTGAAGCCGAATGATGTTTGGATTGGCGACGGCCACAGCTTTAAGGCGAAGGTGGCGCACCCTGTACACGGCAGGCCGTTTAAGCCGGAAGTGACGGTGATTTTGGACGGCTGCACGCGGATGGTGATGGGGTTTTCGGTGAGTTTGGCAGAAAGTTGTGTGGCGGTGTGTGATGCGCTGCGGATTGGGGTCAAGCATTTTGGTGTGCCGTTGATGTATTACTCGGATAACGGTGGCGGCCAAACGGGTAAAACCATCGACCATGAGATTACGGGTATTGCGGCACGGCTGGGTATCCATCATGAGACGGGGTTGCCGGGCAATCCGCAGGGGCGCGGCATTATCGAACGCTGGTGGAAAGACAATTTGATTCGGATGGCGCGACAGTATGAGACGTTTACCGGCGAAGGGATGGACAGCAGCACGAAAAACCTGACTTACCGTAAGTTGGAAAGTGCGTTTAATGCGCTGGAGCAAGGTAAGGAGTTGACGGCGGAACAGCAGAAATGGGCGGCGAAGCTGCCTAGCTGGAAGCAGTTTATCGCTGATGTGTTGGCCTGTATTGAGGAATACAACAACCGCCCACACCGCGAGCTGCCGAAAACGGCAGACGGGTCGCACTATACGCCGAAGCAATACCGTGATGCACGCATGATTTCAGACGGCCTGACCCCTGATTTCTTGGCGGAGGAGGAAGAAGAAACGCTGTTCCGTCCGCAGGAAATCCGCAAGGTGCAGCGTGGTTGGTTGGATTTGTTTAACAACCAGTATTTCAGCGTGGATTTGGCTGAGTATCACAAAGACGAGGTACGTGTGGCTTATGACTTAGACGATGCTCAGAGTGTGTTGGTGTATGACATGGCCGGTAAGTTTTTATGCAAGGCCAAACTCGACGGCAACAAACGCCCTGCAATGCCGATTTCGCGCCGCGACCAACTGGCGGAAAACCGCCGTAAAGGTAAGGTTAAACGTGCGGAAAACGTCATCAAACTGGCAAATGCGGAAATCAATCCTGCTTTGGAACACGCGCAAACGTGGGATGAGCTGGGCAATTTGGGGGCAGCCCTTGATGTGATTGAAGCGGAATATGCGGTATTGCCGAAAACAGGAACGGATGATTTTGAACTTTTTGAAGCAGATATGTAGGAGATGGAGATGGAACAGACAGTAAAAAAGCCCGAGTGTTTCTCGGCGGAAACATTACGGGCAGAACAGACTAAGCGAGAGACTCTGCGTCGGCAACGAGTAGAAGCAATGAATCGAAATGTTCACGTATTGGGTCATCTTCAGGTAAGTGAGCAACCTGAGCAGTTAGAAAGCGGCGAACCTGTTCAATCGAAGTCGGCTCTTGGCGGGTAATCCGCTGAAGCAGCCAAGCCAGGACGGCAGTATCGGCGATGGAAATCTGCTCCAATTCCTGAAGACTGATTTCAATCATATTCAGACGTTTTTCCAAGTCGGGCAAATCATTCATTTCAGACGGCCTTTAAGGGTTGTTGAAAATTTAAGGATAGTAAAAATGAAAAACCAAATCAACAAGGCATTACAACAGCGTTTTATCGAATTTAAAGAGCGCTCGGGCTTGAGCCAAAGCCAGCTTGCCCGAGCCATCGGCAGCTCCGTGTCGCAAATCAATATGTATTTAAAGGGCAATTATGCCGAACACGGCGGCAAATATGAAACAGTCGAGAAAAAAATCGAAACCTATTTGGACGTGCAGGAAAGCAAGGCACAACGTGAAGAACTGAACATCGGCTTTGTGTCTACGCCTACCATGCGCCGCATTATGGGCACCATGCTGGAAGCGCACGAAGGCGGTGAGGTGGTGGTGATTTACGGTCAGGCCGGTTTGGGCAAAACGCAGGCGGTAAAACGCTACTGCGAAAAAAATCCGACCGCCATCTTAATTGAAGCGAATCCGAGCTTTAATGCGCTGGTGTTGATGCGCAAATTGGCAACGGCGTGCAAGCTGGTCAATACGGGCAGCCTGAATGATTTGTTTGAAGCGGTGGCCGACCGTTTGCGTGATTCAGGTCGTCTGATTGTGGTGGATGAAGCGGAAAACCTGCCTTTGCGTGCCTTAGAGATTTTGCGCCGCCTGCACGATGAAACGGGCTGCGGCTTGGTGATGAGCGGTATGCCGCGACTGGTAGTCAACCTGCGCGGTAAGCATGGCGAGCTGGTGCAGCTTTACAGCCGCGTATCGGTTGCCCTGCCGCTTGGCGACAGCCTGCCGGACGATGAGTTGATGGCGATTGCACAAACTGCGTTGCCGGAAGCGGATGCAGAAACGTTGGCGGAAGTTGTGAAACAAGCCAACGGTAATACGCGCCGCATGAGTAAGCTGATGTGTGGTGCGGTGCGCACCGCAAATAAAAACGGTATCCAGCTTCAGGCTGGGATCGTGAAAAAGTACAGCACGTTAATTATCCGTTAAAAGGCCGTCTGAAATGAAGCGTGAATATACGGTACACGCAGGGGTGTACGAAGATACTTGGCATGATTATGCCACTCATAAGCGGCACAAGATTTGGCGGGCGGATGTGCGCGCCAAGCGCAAGGAAGGCTTTGCATGGCTGCAAATCCGCCGCGCTCGAAAGCGTTTTGAGTGTAAGGAGGAAGCCAAAGAATGGGCGGATCAGGTTAAGGCGGATTGGATGCGGAATAATTTTTTTGCCTTACGAAAATATTAAGTATTTGATTTATAAGGATTTGAAAAATGATTGAGTATGTGAAACATTTGCTGGCGGGCATGGTGAGCGCGGTGTTGTTGTTTGCTGCGGGGGTGTTACTGCATACCTGTACGGCGCAGCCGGTGCAGGCGCAAGGGGCAAGTTTGGAACGCTCGGCGGACATGGCGGCGCAGGCGGAAGTGATGAAGGTGGAAGCGCAATACGACAGCATGAGCGCGGACAGCAAGATGGAAGGAATCGTCTATGAATAAGCCGAAACGCCCGACACGCAAGGCGCGTGAGCTGGCATTGAAACAGGCGGTGGCGGACATCAAACGCCGCTTTGGGGATAAGGCGATACAGAAAGGATGGCGAAAATGAGTTTCGGCAGACGCAATCAGGATTGGCAAGCCTACGGCCAACACCGCCGCCGCGTTTGGACATGGCAGGCGCGGAAGAAGCAGGAAACGGCGGAGGAATATCAGGCGCGGATGAAGCGGGAAACGGAAGAATTGATGAAAAAGGAGCAGGAAAAATGATGTGGATCGCTTTGGGATTGGCGGCATTGGTCTGCTTAGGCTTGCTGCTGGAATTTTTGGCGCGGCTGGTGGTGCTGCGGATGATCGGCGACGGTTACGACGACCATTAAAACGGCAAGCTGTTGATACGGCTATATATTTTTTGCCTTGTGAAAATTGTAAGGTGTTGATTTAAAAGGATTTTAAAAATGGATAAGGAAAAAGCCTTAAACAAAATCAAAAAGTGTTTGGCCTTGAGTAAGTCGGCCAACGAGCATGAAGCGGCGCAAGCATTGAAGCAGGCACAGGCGTTGATGAAGCAATACGGCATTAACGAGCAGGATATTGAACTGTCGGCCATACAGGAAACAGAGGGCTTGGCTTGTGCGCAGACGTTACCGCAATGGCAGGGTTATTTGGCCGGTGTGGTAGCGAGAAGTTTCGGGGTGTGCAGTTATGTTGACTACGCATTTAACCCCAAAAAAATGAAAGTGGAAGGCCGTCTGAAATTTTACGGTATGAATCCCCGCAACGAATTGGCGGAGTACGCTTATCAAGTATTGCTGCGCCAACTCAAAGCAGCCCGCGCCGACTACATCAAAACGCAGCTTGCACGAGTTCGTCTTGCCAAAAACAAAACCATGCGTGCCGACGAGTTTTGCTTAGGCTGGATTGCCGTTGTAAGTAAAAAGGTAGATGTTTTCGCCAATGGCGAACGAGAAACGGAGCTGCTGGAGCTCTGGAAAGAAAACAAAGGGCTGACAACAAGCAAATTGAAGTTGAGCAAAGGCAAATCCCTGCGCGACCGTGTAAACGGCTGGGAAAAAGGCCAAGAGGCTGCGCTCAACCATGCGATGAACAGCACAGAAAACCAAAAACTGGAGGATAAATCATGACCAACAAACAACTTATCGAATGGCTCGAAGACCGTGGCGAGTTGGTCGTCAGCAAGTCGGACGGCGGTAATTTTGTGGTGGTGGCGCGGCAAGGCGGCGTGATGAAAACGGCGGAAGCGGCTACTTTGGAAAGAGCGATTATGTTGTGGGAGGAAGCGTGATGAACATCGCAAAACCTGAAAAACAAGATTTGGCGGCCGCGTGGAATCTTATCCGTATGATCGATAACGTGAGCTATGAACTCAATCCGTTAAAGCCGGCTGGCGACGGCGATTACGAGTGGCTGGAAGATAAAGACAAGGCCGCCGTGCTGGATGCCGTGATTGAGGCCTACGACAACTGCAACTTGGGCTGGCTGATGACGGCACTTGAAACGCTGCTCTCTCCGATAAACGGCATTGTGAACCAAGAGGCATATACATTGGAATTCCATCCGCGGCTGAAGGCTTGCTTGGATGGGTTGCAAGAAGGGAAGGAATCATGATTTGCCGCTGCCCCAACTGCGGTGCGGTCAACAGCTTGGACAGTCTGGTCAACGACGCGTCAGCCGCCGAAATCATGAAAATGTTTTTAGGGCTGGATGCCGACATCAGCCAAGTACTTATCCGCTATATCGGGCTGTTCAGACCGGCAAAAAATCAGCTCTCTTGGGGACGTACAGAGAAACTGATGAAGGAGCTGCTGCTGCAAATCCAAACCGCCACCATCGAACGAGACGGCACGGCCTACGCCGCACCGCTGGAAGCATGGCTCTATGCCCTACACGAAGTGTTGGCCGCACGCGAAGCAGGCCGTCTGAAAACGCCGCTGAAGTCGCATGGTTATTTGTACGAGATTATCGCCGGATGGCAAGGACAAGGCGGCGCGGTATCGACAGCAGCCCAACACATTCACCGTGCGGCACCGCCTGCCAAAGCGAGCCAAACTTTAACCGCAGCCGCGTCGCTGCAAGGATTGAAAAAATGAATAAGGAGTTACCGACCCAACTGCACAACACGATGATAGACGGCCTGACCATGCTGCTGACCTTGCGCCTTGCCGGGTCGCCCGCCGCCGATACAGTGGCCGCCACGGCGCAAACATGGAGCCGTGTGTTGGCACATGGCCGCGAGTGGGACGATGTACGCGATGTTAAGCGGTTTCAGACGGCCTTTATGGTGTTGGCCAACGAAATGAACCGCTGGCCGAGCCCGAAAGATTTTTTGGACAATCTGCCGCCACCGCCGGAGTCGCTGAAACTGGAACACCGCTACCAGCGCACGGCGGCGCAGAAAGCCGAAGGCAAAGCGGCTTTAAAGCAGATTAAAAGCAGCATTAAAAGCATTTTAAACAGCAAATCTTTAACCAACCCGAAAGGAAATCAAAATGGCTAAAACCACCCGAATCAAACAGCCCGCCATCGAGGCGGCACAAGACAAAGCGGAAGTTACCGCGTTTATCCGCCGAATCGGCGATTTACAACGCGAAGTCAAACGGCTGGAAACCGAAGCCGGTGACAAGAAAGCCGCTATCGAAGAAGAGTACGCCGCATATGCTGCCCCGTTGTGCGCCGAAATCACCAGTCTGACCGAGCGTGTGGCCGCTTACTGTGAGGCGCATAAAGATGAGCTGACCGACAACGGCAAAACCAAAACTGTGGACTTCACCACCGGCCTGATTAAATGGCGCATCCGCCCGCCGTCGGTCAAGGTGACGGGTGTGGCCGCCGTATTGGCATGGCTCTCCGAAAAATCCGCCTTTGCCGAGTTTGTCCGAACCAAAAAGGAAATCGACAAAGATGCCATCCTGAATCAGAAAGAGCGTTTTTCAGATGGTCAGGTGCCGGGGATTAAGATTGTGAGCGGCGTGGAGGATTTTGTGATTGAACCGACGGAACAGGAGTTGGGCTGATGCCTGCCATTTTTGAAAAGGAAAAAAATCATGTGGTTTAAACAACTTACCCCATTCCGCCTGCCGGAACTGCCCGACGTGGAACGCTTGGAAACAGCGATTGCCGAAAACTGGTTTAGCTCGCCACTCGGCTCAGAATGGTTTAGCGAGGGTTTTTATGTGCCTGTGCCGTTTGGCAATCCTGTTGTTTTTAAAGCACAAAAAACCATGCTTATCAGCTTGCGGCGCGAAGAAAAAGTATTGCCGGGCGCGGTAATTAAAAACAATCTGGATAAGCAGATCGCCAAAATCCAAACCGCCGAAGGCCGCAATGTCGGCCGCAAAGAGAAACAGGAACTGCGCCAAGCGATTATCGATGACCTGCTGCCCAAAGCCCTGACCAAATCCAGCTGCACCAAAGGACTGATCGCTAAAGGCTGGCTGTGGACGGATACGGCCAGCCCCAAAAAAGCCGAAAACCTGCTCACCAAACTGCGCGAAGCCCTCGGCGGCCTGCCTGCTCAAAGGCCGGTTACCCGCCAATCGCCGTCATCGCTGATGACCGACTGGCTGCTGGCAGGCCAAGCGCAAGGCCGTTTTGAGTTGGACAGCGATGTAACCTTGGTCGGCGCGGGCGACGTTGCCCCCAAAGTCAAAATCAGCCGCAAAGACCTGACCGCCGACGATGTGGCGCAACACGCCAAAAACGGCATGACCGTAACCGAGCTGGGCTTGGTGTGGCACGAACGCGTGGCGTTTATCCTGACACGGGATCTTACGCTGAAACGCATCCAATGGCTGGACGTGGTGCAGGAAGAAGCTGAAGACCACGGCGATGATGCCGAAAGCCAAGCCTATGCCACGCAGCTGCTGATGTCTGCCGCGTTGAGTGAGCTGCTGGCTGAGCTGATGGAGCTGCTGGGAGGCTGGTAGGAATGATGGAGGGCTGGGACGTTTAAGGTAGGATTAAAGGCCGTCTGAAACAGATTTAACGCTGTTTCAGACGGCCTTTTTGCGTGTTTTTTTGGGGAAATACTTGACTTTTTCGTGCCCACGCAATATAATTCAATTCATCGGTGCAGTAAGGCCGATGCGGGAAAAGCCCCACCGAAGCGGGGCTCTACTGGGAGAAGAAAATGAAGCTCACCCTTCAAATTCTTATCTTGGTTATCCTGTTAACGGTAAGCGGTAACGCTTACTAGGGCTAACCAGCTAGGCGGCCGGCACGCCGCCTAGTCCCAATCTTAAAATAACCCGTGCAGAAAATCAAGGAGTATGCCTATGGCTGATGAAAAATGGGTGGAATATCGCAAGCGATATGAAGCAAAACGTGTCATCAAAAAGGTGTCTTTCAATACTGAAACCGAGAAAGAACTGCTGGAAGCAGCAAATAAATTAGATTTTTCTCAATGGGTTAAAGAAAAATTGAAAGATGAATTCAAAAACACTTGACTTTTGCGTGTCCACGCAATATCATTATCTCAACAGCAAAACACCGCTGTAATGAAATCCCCACCAAGCGGAAACTTGGTGGGGAGTATGAGAAAGCAATGCGGAAACATTCTTTCTCTGTCTTTTAAATGCACTCTAAAAGAAAGGTAATCATACCATGAACACACTTGTATCACAATTCAACCCTTCCCAAATTGCCATTATCGACCACAACGGCGGCAAATGGCTGACCGCCGAACAGCTCGGCTTGGCTTTGGGTTTCTCCGACAAACGCGCCCGCGACGGCGTAACCAATCTTTATAACCGTCATATCGATGAATTTACAGAGAAAGATAGCTGCACCATCAATTTGATGGTTCAGGGTCAAGGCCGTAAAACCCGCATTTTCTCCCATTCCGGCTGCAACCTGTTGAGCTTCTTTGCCAATACGCCCAACGCCAAAGCCTTCCGCGCTTGGGCAAAAGAAAAACTGGCCGAGCCGGCTGCCGATGCCTACACTCTTGAAAAGCTGAAAGCGGCTTATCTGGCCACCCGCCCCGATATGGCGCGTCTGCTGCGCTATGTGGATATGGGCTTGAATCAGGCGGAAGCCGCCAAACTGCTGGGGATTGCGCCGTCGAATGTGCGCCTGCGCCTGAAACAGTTGGCCGATTTGGGCTTGACCGACTACCGGCCCGACCCGAAATACCGCAACCGCCATGCGCTGGCATCGGCAAACGGTCAACAATCTTTAGGCTTGGAGGGCTAAGCGATGAATTATATGATGAGTGAAGATGGCTACGAAACGCTTTGCCGCGCCTATACCGCTTTAGATACACTGCATATGCTGATGTATGAAACCGAAAGCAGCAATGCCTGCTTTGATACGGAAAATATCGCCGCGCTGCTGTCGTTTCCCATTTCGGGCTTGAAAGAAGTTATGGATGATGTGCGGTTTGCACACAAGGCAGAATAGGATTGTTTAAAGGCCGTCTGAAACAGATTTAACGCTGTTTCAGACGGTCTTTTTGTTGGCAATGTGCAAATTTTACAATACTAAATATGGTATTTTTTTGTTGAAAAAAATTTATAAACACAAAATATTGTGTTTTATTCAGATGTTGGCAAACTAGACGAACCAGCCGAATTGGCCATATTTTTCGGATTGTATTAAAATTGTGATGTGATTAACGTTGTTATTAACAAACAACAGAAGGAGGACGTATGAAAAAAAATGCATTTACAAGGGGCTTTTTTGATGGATACGACGACAACTAATTCGATAACTCTGGCAGATTGGCTGCTGATTATACAAGCGGTAATTCTCTTCTTAGGATTGGGATTTACCGCTTTATCTATTCGTAACAACAAAAACGACAACCGCCGCATGGCTACTGTGGATTTAATCTTAAGGCAGCGATTTAATGAAGAATTGAATAAATCAGTAGAAACCGTCTATAACCTGATTCAAGGGGATTTTCCCAGTCTGCACCAATATCTCGACAAAAAGCAATATCCTGAAGAACGAAAAGCTATTCTTACCTTGTTGAATTATCGGGAATTTGTGGCAGTCGGCATCAATACCGGGGTGATTGATGAAAAGATATATAAACGCTCATTTTGCAACATCATTATCCGCGACTGGAAAATGCTCTGCCAAACCATAGAAGCCATCCGCAACAGCGAAAAAGGGCATGCTACCAATTTTCAGGATTTTGAAAAATTGGCCAAACGTTGGAAACGGAAAACTTTGAAAAAGATGTAAACATTTTGGGCGTTGGTATACTGCTGTACCAATGTTGGAAAGGCCGTCTGAAAACAGTATCAAAGCTGTTTCAGACGGCCTTTTTACATTCCAACCTTTCACAAAAAAACAGCCGCTTAAATCAATATATAGTATATTTTATGCATAAAATATCTTAAAATACACAATATATTGTGTTTTAGGATTTTTGAGATGAGTAACGTGACAAACCTGCGCCGCAGCTTGATTGCCAAAATCAAGATAGCGCAAAAGGAGCTGGGTTTGGATGACCCGGCTTATCGCTCGGTGCTGCTGCGTGTGACCGGCAAATCGTCGTGCACGCAATGCAGTATCCCTGAATTGGAGCGCGTGGTGGAAGATTTGCGCCAACACGGTTTTAAGCCGACCAAATCGGCAGGCCGCCGTCCGAACCGCCGTGACTCTGCCGACCCGATGATGCGCAAGATTGAAGCGTTGCTGCTGGATAACGGCTGGTCGTGGAATTATGCGCACGGTACGGCGAAGAAGATGTTTAAGGTTGACCGTGTGGAATGGCTTTCAGACGACAATATGCACAAGCTGGTGGCGGCGTTGCAGATTGCGGCCAACCGCAAGAAAAAGGCTGTTTAAGGGGGGCAATATGCAGGAAGTTGATTTGAGCCGTGTGCGCCATTTGCTGCCGGAGACGATGGTGCAGATTGTGGATACCATCGGCGTAAAGGCGGCATTGGATTTGGTTAAGGCCATTGGCGGTGCGCGCTTTAAGTTTGGTAAGGGCAAAAACGATACGCCGCGTTTGAATATGCTGTTTACGGCCATTGGTGAGGAAAAAACTTATGAGCTTTTACGCGTATTCGGTGGTGAGGAATTGTATGTGCCACGTTGTGAGGAAGCGTTGCGTGAGCTGCGTAATGAGCAATTTCGCAGTGAATTTTTTGATTTGACCGAGCGGCAAGGAGTGAGCCGCCTGATGGCCATGAGTGCGCTTTGCCCGCGCTATCAAATCAGCGACCGCACGGGTTATAACATTGTAGGCAGCCGTACACAGGCTGCCGACCAGCAGCATTTATTTTGACGTGTGACCAAGGACTTTGCCCCGCTCTGTGCGGGGCTTTTTTGCGTTTGTGAAACGGTGGCAGGGTTGAAAAGCATAGGATTAGCGGATTTGCGGCGGAAATTTACGATAAGGCTTTCTGAAGAATTGTTTAAACCGATTTTAAAGGGGCTTTATGAGCAAGATTATTTGTTTGACCGCAGGACACAGCGAGCGCGATCCCGGTGCGGTCAACGGCAGCGACCGTGAGGCGGATTTGGCGCAGGATATGCGCAATATCGTGGCATCGATTTTACGCAACGACTACGGCCTGACCGTGCGCACTGACGGCGAGGGTAAAGGCAATCTGCCTTTGGCCAAAGCGTTGCCGCTGATTCGCGGCTCGGCGGTGGCGGTTGAGTTTCATTGCAATGCGGCGGCGAATAAGGCCGCCACGGGCATTGAAGCCTTGGCCACAGCGAAAAACAAACGCTGGTGTCAGGTATTGAGCCAAGCAGTGGCTGAGGCGACCGGCTGGAAATTGCGTGGGGACAAGGGCTATAAGCCGGATAACGCCGGCCAGCACAGCCGCTTGGCCTACGCGCAACATGGCGGCATTGTGTTTGAGCCTTTCTTTATCAGCAATGACGCGGATTTGGCCTTGTTTAAGCAGCGTAAATGGCCGATTTGCCGTGCGATTGCCAATGCGATTGCGAAGGAGCTGGGCTGATGTTTGGCAAGATTAAAAAATATGCGCTGGCGGCGTTGGCATGGGCATTGGGCAACAAGCCGTCTGAAACCGATGTAAAAGCCTTGCCGGTATTGGATACGCCGCGTTTTCTGCGCCACACCGGCAAAGGCCGCAATAAGCAGCCGCACCGCTTTTCGGGTGTGGCAGCGGCCAAGCGTGCGGCGCGTAAGGCACGCAGAAAGGCTTAGGCATGGCTGTTTTGGACATTATCCGCAATCCTGCCACGGGCAAGGTATCGCACAGCAAATTGTGGGCAAACGTAGCCTGCGCGGCGGCGACTTATAAATTTGTCATTGCGCCGGATGCGCCGTCTGAAATCTGGGCGATTTATTTGGGCATTGTCGGCGGATACGCCGTTGCCCGCTCGTATGTGTCAGTCAAACGTCAGGAAGTCGAACATGCCGCAGACCAAGATGATTAAGTATGCGCTGGCGGCTTTGGCTGCTGCGGTGTTGCTGGGCGGTGTGTGGTATGGCGGTTTTCAGACGGCCTTTAAGCGTCAGCAGGTTGTGATTGAGCAAATCAAAGCCGAAGCGGACAAAGGCCGTCTGAAAGCCGAACAAGCCTATGCTGCCGAACTCGAAAAAGCCCTTGCCGAACAGAAAAAATGGCAGGATTTTGCCCAAGACCAAAGCGCGAAACTGGCACGCGCCAACCACGAACTCGACCGCCGCGCGGCGGCCATTGAGAAAGAAATCCATCATGTTATCGAAAAAGACAAAAGCGCAAACGGTGGCCATTGTGTTGACGGCCTTGGTGCTGACAGCCTGCGCCTCTACCGCCAAGCCCTCGGTTACGCCGATTAAGACGGTGGAAAAGCCGGTGATGCCGCCTGTGCCTGCTGCACTGCTGGACATGCCGCTGCGTCCTGAGCCGCCCGAATCGGGCGAGCCGCAAGAGCTGCTGCGCCATGCGGTGCGCTTTGGCAACTATGTGCAAAAGCTGGAGGTGCAAAATCAAAGCTGGCGGGATTGGGTGAGTGGTCAACTTAAAGTTGACAGCTCGGAGGTTACGCCATGACGACTTACCGAGAGTTAGTGCAGCGCGTGTTGGCCTGCCGCCATGCGGATACCGAATTGGGCTTGGGTCGCGCGCGTGAGCAGGAGGGATTTATCCTGAATGTGTCGCGGCTGCTAGATAAAGGCGGCTGGACATACCGCGTGCGCATGGACTCGGCGTTTAACGTGACGTTTGCGGTCGAGTGGGACGGCGGCGATTTTGAAACGCAAATCCGCGCGCTGTGGCAGACAGTGGCAGCAACCTACCCCGTGCATCGTTACGGCGACGTGATCGAAGTGGACAGCGTGCGACCCGACGGGTACGGCTGCCGTATTGTTTTTGGAGATGTGCCGCAATGATGGATTTTGAATTTGGTTTTAAAACCCTGTGGCCTATTGCAGTTGCTGCTTTTTGGTTTTGGGTCAACAACTTGTCAGGCCGTCTGAAAGAGACCGACAAACGGATGGACGATTTAACCGAAAAACTGCATGACGTGAAAATCGGCTATCAGACCAAGGCCGATGCAGTCGCCGACCGCAAGACGATGGTCGCCAGCCTGCACCGTATTGAAGAAAAAATCGACAAGTTAGCCGAAAGAAAGGCAGACAAATGAAAGACCCTATTTTAGAAGCCTTGGCGCGAATCGAAGTCAAGACCGACCAAACCCTGCAAAACCAAAATGAGATGAAGGCCGAAATTGCCCAAATCCGCCAAGACACCAAACGCACGGCGGCGGTGGTCGGCGGCGTATCCGGTGCGGTCGGCGGCGGCATTGTGTCGGTGGGCTGGCAGCTGATTAAAGCCAAGATGGGATTTTAATCATGGCGCACCCGCAAGAAAAACGCGAACGTCTGCGCCAGCTCTATGTTTCGGGCGCGCAAACGCTGGAAACGGCTGCCATTATGTGCGAGGTGCCACAGGCCACCGCTCGCTCGTGGAAACGTGCCGACAAGGAAAAAGGCAACGATTGGGACAAATTGCGCGCTGCCTACACGCTGGCCGGTGGCGGCATTGAAGACCTGAGCCGCGCGATGTTGGCCGGTTTTATGGTGCAATACAACAGCACCATGACGATGTTGCAGGATTCGAGTATCGAAGATTTAACCCCGTCCGACCGCGCCAAAATGCTGGCGAGTTTGGCTGATGCGTTTACGAAAACGGTTGCGGCCAATGCGCGTGTGATGCCGGAAACATCGAAGCTGGCAACGGCGTTGGAGCTGATTGAATTTCTGATGGTGTTTGTGCAGGAAAAACACCCCAAACATTTGGCTGCTTTTGTGGAAGTGTTGGAGCCGTTTGGGGTGGAAGTGGAACGGAAGTTTGGTTAAACGCCGATAGCTGATTTTAAAAATGCGATGAGCTGGGTAGCAGGAATGGCATTAATCGCATTTTCTGTAAGCGTGCTTAATGCGGTGTCTTTGATTTTACCCAATTCCGTTTTCAGACGGCCTTTTTCTTCATCGGGAATCTCTGCTTGGTCAATTTTTGCCGCAATCAAAGCTTGAATGGTGTCGCTGTGCAGTTTGACGGTCACAACACCAAGAATGGCGGATAGGCCGCCATCGTCGGCAAGGAAATCTATACCTTTGGCTGTGATTTTAACAGTAGCGGTTATTAAAGTCTTATCTTCACAAACAACCAAACCATGCTCAGCTAAGTATTGCAGATTTGCGGATTGTTTCAACACATACAAAACATCATCTTCTTATTCTATAACGCCATTAGTTTGGGCGATAGCGGTATTTATATAATAGTCATGAGTAGTACTGTCGGGATAAACCTTATAAAGCTCTGACAAAAATTCGTGTTGCATGTTTCTGTCTAACCAATCCATTTTGAGCACTCCGTAATGAAAAATAAAGAATTTCTCAAATCCCTTGCCGAACTTGCGGCCAGCCTGCGCCAAGTCATTGAGGCGGAAGTAGACGGCTTTGACGCTTCGCCCAAGGCCATCGCCGAACGGCGTGCCAAGGTATTTGATCCGGTGGGCGGCTATGAGTATTTCGTGAATACTTATTTCCCCCACTATGTACGCAGCGCGAGCAAATCACAGCTGCATGAATATCTGTTTAACATACTGCCGCAAGTCTTGCAATCGCCGCAAGGCCGCCATGAAGCCATTGCCGCGCCGCGTGGTGAAGCGAAATCCACGCTGGTGACGCAGCTTTTTACCCTGTATTGCATTATTACCGCGCAAAAGCATTACTGCGTGATTGTGATGGACAGCATCGACCAAGCCTATCCGATGCTCGAAGCGATTAAGGCCGAACTCGAATTTAACCCGCGTTTAAAAACCGACTTTGCCGAAGCCTGCGGTCAAGGCCGTGTGTGGCAGGCCGGTACGATTGTGACGGCCAACGACATTAAGGTGCAAGTAGCCGGTAGCGGCAAAAAGCTGCGTGGTTTGCGCCACGGCCCATACCGCCCCGATCTGACTGTGTTGGACGATATTGAAAACGATGAGCAAGTCCGCAATCCCGACCAGCGCGACAAACTCGACGCGTGGTTGAAGAAAACCGTGTTGCCGCTCGGCGGTGTCGGTCAGAAATACGATGTGGTGTATATCGGCACCATCCTTCATTACGACAGCGTACTCAATCGCACGCTGAATAATCCGTTTTGGCATAGTGTCAAATTCAAAGCCATGCTGCAATGGCCGCACAATATGGCGTTGTGGGACGAATGGGAAGCTATTCTGCGGAATAACGGTAAAGCCGGTGAAGCGATGGCCGATGCGTTTTATCAGGCGAATCAGGCGGAAATGGACGCAGGCGCGCAAACGTCATGGGCGGCGCGCGGTGTGCTGGCCTTGATGAACATCCGCGCCCGCGACGGCCATGCGACCTTTGACAGCGAGTATCAAAATGACCCGGTGAGCGGCGAAGCTGCGCCGTTTGCGTCTGCCTTGCAATACTGGACGGATTTGCCGCACGACCTGATTTACTTTGGTGCGCTTGACCCATCGCTGGGTAAAGCCGGTGCGAGCCGCGACCCGAGTGCCATTATTGTGGGCGGCTATCATCGCGCCACCGGCAAGCTGTATATCGTGGAGGCGCAGATTAAAAAACGTCTGCCTGATTTAATTATTGAAGACGTTATCCGCCTGCATAAACAGTACCGCTGCAAGCTGTGGTTTGTGGAGACGGTGCAGTTTCAGGAATTTTTGAAAGACGAGCTGGTCAAGCGCAGCGCGGCGCGTGGTGTACCGGTACCGGCGCGTGCGGTGAAGCCGATTACCGACAAGCTGTTGCGTATTGAGACTTTGCAGCCGCATATGGCCAATGGCCTGATTTTACTGCATTCAAGCCACTCGGCTTTGGAACAGCAATTCCGTCATTTTCCGATGGCCGACCACGACGACGGCCCAGATGCGGTGCAGATGTTGTGGGCAGGTGCAACGGCCAATTCCGCCCCGATTGAGTGGGAGAGCTTGGCTGATGACGATGTGGATTACGACGATATTAAAAGTAAGTGGGCGAGATAATGGCTAAACAAGACAAAAACAGAAAGATAAAGCCCGAAGTGGCTTTGCAAACCGATGTGGCGCAGATTACCGCCACCGGCCGCGTGATTGCGGATCATCCGTCCAACTTTATCACGCCCGCCAAAATGCGCGCGCTGTTTGAAGACGCGGAGAGCGGCGACATTACTGCCCAGCATGAACTGTTTGCAGATATTGAGGAGCGCGACAGCGACATCGGGGCAAACATGGGCACACGCAAACGTGCGTTGCTGACCTTGGATTGGCGTGTATCGCCGCCGCGCAATGCCACGCCGCAGGAAGAAAAGCTGGCCGAAGCCGCTTTTGAGATGATGGACGGCTTGGGCGGTTTTGATGATTTGCTGATTGACCTGATGGATGCCGTCGGGCACGGCTTTGCTGCGCTCGAAATCGAGTGGCGGCTTTCAGACGGCCTGTATTTGCCCCATCGTTTTACCCATCGTCCGCAAGGCTGGTTTAAATGGGATAAAAACGATGCGCTGCTGTTGAAAACACCCGACAACCCGATGGGCGTGGCATTGTGGCCGCTGGGCTGGGTGGTACACAGCCATAAATCACGCAGTGTGCAACAGGCGCGTAATGGTTTATTCCGCACGCTGGCATGGCTGTATATGTTTAAACATTATGCGGTGCATGACTTTGCCGAGTTTTTAGAGTTGTATGGCATGCCAATTCGCATTGGTAAATACGGCGCTGGGGCAACCAAAGAAGAGAAACGCACGCTGTTACGGGCAGTGGCGGAAATCGGCCACAACGCTGCCGGTATTATGCCGGAAGGCATGGAAATCGAGCTGCACACTGCGGCCAATGGCACGACAGCCACCAGTAATCCGTTTTTACAAATGGCCGACTGGTGCGAAAAATCGGCTGCACGTTTGATTTTAGGTCAGACCTTGACCAGTGGCGCGGACGGCAAATCCAGCACCCATGCGCTGGGTATGATCCACAATGAGGTGCGCCGTGATTTGCTGGTGTCGGACGCGAAACAAATCGCCCAAACCATTACACAGCAAATTATCCTGCCGTTTTTACAGGTTAATTTCGGCGACATCGGCCGCCCGCCTCGTTTTGAGTTTGATACGCGCGAAGCGGCGGATATTGCGGTGTTTGCCGAGGCATTGCCGAAATTGGTGGATGTGGGAGTACAAATCCCTGAAGGCTGGGTGCGCGATAAGCTGGTGATCCCGGAAGCGGCGGAAGGCGAAAAGGTATTGGCGCGTGCGGTGGCAGATAATCCGGTTAATCGTGCGGCGTTGGCGGCTTTGTCGGCGCGCATGCCGCAACAAGCGGCGGTATCGCATGAGCAGGCAGTCTTGGATGCTGCGGCCGATGAAGCGTTTGCACAGCCTGATTTTAATGCCCAACTCAATCCGATTGTGCGCCAAGCGGTAGCGGTTTTGGCGGCGTGCGAAAGCTATGAAGAAGCCGATGCCGCGCTGACTGCGCTGTATCCGAATCTCGACAACCGCGAGCTGGAAACCTATATGCGCAATGCGCTGTTTTTGAGCGATTTACTGGGACAGGCCGATGCCAAAAATTAACTTCGCTCTCGGTTCAGCCCCTGAAAAAGCCATTGAATGGCTGAAAACCAAGCAGGTCACGGCGGAAAATTACCGCAATCTGACCGATTCGGAAATTGCCAAGGTATACACCATTGCGCGTATGACCGACTTGGATATGCTCAACGACATCAAGCAGAGCATGGTTAAGGCAGCTTCAGACGGCCAATCATTTGCCGATTGGAACAAAGGCATTTTGCAGCATCTGCAAAACAAAGGCTGGCTGCACCCTAACGGCCACGATGGCAAAGTTATTATTGACCCGACCAGCGGCGAAGTATTTGGTGCGCCGCGCCGGTTGGAAAATATCTACCGCACCAATATGCAGACGGCTTACAATGCCGGCCAATATCAAGGCTATATGGCCAACATCGACAGCCGCCCGTATTGGATGTATGACGCAGTGGGCGACCACCGCACACGACCGGCACACGCGGCGATGGATGGCTTGGTTTATCGCTATGATGACCCGTTTTGGGCAACGTTTTATCCGCCCAACGGCTACCGCTGCCGCTGCTCGGTGATTGCGCTGAGTGAGCGCGATATGCAGCGTGAAGGCAAAGTGTTGAGCCAGTCGGGCGAACATAATTTGGTGGAGACCCATAAGGTCTACAACAAAAAAGGCGACAGCTACCCGACGATTGCCTATAAAGCACCCGACGGCAGCCTGTACACCACCGACCGTGGTTTTGGCTACAATGCCGGCCGCATGAATTACCGGCCGAATTTAGACCAATACGACCGCGCTTTGGCGCATGAGTTTGCAAAGGCGGAAATGGGCGGTGCGGAATTTAAGGCGGTGTTTAAACAGCTTTCGGAAGAGTTTTACGCAGTGAAAGGCCGTCTGAAAATTGACGGCAAGCCTGATAATGCCGAAAAAATCGACATCCGCAACAAGTTGTCTCGGCAAGTGAAATTTGCGGCAGGCGTGTTGAGTAAAGAAGTGCAACAACGTACGGGGTTGAAGCGGGCGACTGTTTGGTTATCGGACGATACACTGATTAAGCAGGTGGATAGCCGAGAGGGGCAAGGTTTTGCGGAGGATTATTACGCTTTTCTGCCTGAATTTTTGGCTAATCCAGACCATATTATCAGAGATGGCAGAGAGTTGATTTTTACAACTCAACGCAATCAGGAATATTTATGGGCGGTTTTGAAGTATATCGACGACGTGGAAGAAGTATATTTGCAGTCGTACCGAATCAGTAATGAGAAAGAAATCAGAAAACTAATGGAAAAGAAAGAAGTGTTGAAGTAAGACATCGGGCAAGGCTCGAAATCACTTGCACACGCTCTCGGTCACCCTTTCGGGTAGGCTGCGGTATCGAGATTATCACCGCTTTTCCGATGTCTTGAGATGATTATAGCATGATTGAAGTCCAAATCGACAACCTGTTTGTGGTGCAAAACCAGCTCGAACGTTTGGGCAGTGGCGTGGAAAACCGCTATCTGCTTATGCGCCGCTTATCGGAAACCATGCACAAAGGCGTGCGTGATAATTTCCGCGCGGGCGGCCGTCCGAAATGGTTGGGGCTGAAATACCGCAACGGCAAGCCGCTGAACGATACCGGTGCGCTGCGCAACAGCTTCAGTACCTTTTCCGACAACGATACCGCGCTGGTCGGCACCAATCTGGTTTATGCTGCGATTCACAATTTTGGCGGCATGGCGGGACGTGGCCGCAAGGTGCGCATTCCGCAGCGTGAATTTTTGGTTTTGAGCAACGACGACAAGCAGGCTTTAATGGATGATGTGCAGGATTATTTCGCCAATCTGATCGGCTGATTTTCAGACGGCCTGAAAAACGCGCTTTTTAGCGCGTTTTTTTATGACGGTAAGGCAAACCCCTATCAGAAGATTTAAATGCAATCCTAGGCGAATTTAAAAAGGCTCTGAAACGGATTTAATTCTATCGGCTGAATGTCGGCGGCAGGTTTGAAGCGTGTCCGCTCTTTATGGTGTGAAAAAAGCCGGAAAATGGCCACTATCGACAAGGAGTGGATATGCCTAAAGACAAACAACAACTGAGTCTCGCTGCGTGCAGCTTTGAAGTGCAGCCGAAAGACGGCCGCATTCAGCTGCTGCCCTATGGTGAGTTTCGCGCGGTGGACGGCCGCCCGAATGATGTGCCGGCTTGGTTTTTAACTGAGGAAAACGGCAATGATGTCGTGGCTTTGGCCAATGCTTCGCGTAATCAGTTGGTGGTCGATTATGAGCACCAGACGCTTTATAAGGAAAAAAACGGCCAGCCCGCACCTGCCGCCGGTTGGATGCGCTGGCTGAATTTTACGCCTAAAGGCTTGTTCGCCGATGTCGAGTGGACGGATAAAGCGGCGGCTGCGATTGCGGCCAAGGAATACCGCTATGTCTCGGCGGTGTTTTCTTACGACAATAAAGGCTACGTCCGCAAAATCTACCATGCCGCGCTGACCAATTATCCTGCGTTGGACGGCATGGACGAGGTGTTGGCGGCTGCGTCGGCACAGTTTATCAAACCTGAAACGGAGCAAACCCCGATGAAAGAGTTGTTGCAACAACTGCTCGGCCTGCCGCAGGCAGAGGAAGCCGAATTAACCGCAGCCCTGACTGCACTTTTGCAGGCCAAACCGAAAGACGTGGCTTTGTCTGCCGCTATCTTTAAAGATTTGGCCGATAAAGACGACAAAATCGCCGCGCTGTCTGCGCAAGGCGGCCAGCCTGATTTGACCCAATACGCGCCGGTGTCGGTGGTATCCGAGCTGCAAAAACAAGTTGCCGCGCTGACTGCCGAACGTGAAGCGGATAAAGGCCAAGAGCTGATTACCGCTGCTTTGAGTGCAGGTAAATTGCTGCCGGCACAAAAAGAATGGGCCGAAGGCGTATTGAAACAGCCAAACGGCTTGGCATTTTTAACCGGCTTTATTCACAACGCGCAACCGGTGGCTGCGCTGACCGGCACGCAAACCGATGGCAAAGTACCTGAAAAGGTGGTCGCGTTGACGGCGGAAGAAGAACATGCCGCCAAAATGCTCGGTATGAGCCATGCCGAATTTATGAAAATCAAAGAAAAGGAAGCTGAATAATGGATAAAGCAGCCATCTTAACGGCGATTACCGCCGCTTTCCGCAAAGAATTTCAAACCGGTATTGAATCGGTAAAACCGTCTTACCAAACCATCGCCATGACTGTGCCATCGACCACCGCAATCAATACTTACGGCTGGCTGGGCAAGTTCCCGAAAATGCGCGAATGGGTGGGTGAGCGCCAAATCGAAAAAATGGCAACTGAGGCCATGAGCATTGCCAATAAAAAATACGAAGCGACCGTTGGTGTGGAGCGCACCGATATCGAAGACGATCAGGTCGGCATGTATCGCCCGATGATGCAGGCGATGGGTGAATCAGCGGCAGCATTGCCCGATGATTTGGTGTGGGGTTTGTTGAAAAAAGGCAAAACCACCACTTGCTATGACGGCCAGTATTTCTTCGACACCGACCATCCGGTCAACAGCAAAACAGATGGCAAAGGCGACAACACGCCGACCGCCAATATCACCACCGGCACGGATGAAAATGCCTTGACCTGGTATGTGATTGACGACACCAAAACGCTCAAGCCATTGGTGTTTCAAAGCCGCACCGAGCCGGAATTTGAAACCAAGTTCGACCCAGCCAAATCGGACAAAGTGTTTATGGAAGACGTGTACCTCTATGGTTCGCGCCGCCGCTGCGCTGCCGGTTTCGGCCTGTGGCAACTGGCGCACATGGCCGAGAAAACGGCCTTGAACAAGGCAAACTTGGAAAAAATCATCGTGAAGATGCAGCGTTTGGAAGCCAACGGCGGCTACAAGCTCGATGTGAAGCCGGGCCTGCTGGTGGTTCCGCCGGAGCTGGAAGGCACGGCACGCGAACTGTTGGAAGCCGACAAAATCAACGGTACGACCAACACCTTCAAAGGCCGCCTGAAGCTGCACGTTTCGGTACACCTGTAACTTTCAACTGATTTCAGACGGCCTTTAATCAGGTTTTAAAGGCCGTCTGAAAAGGGAGTCTGCGATGACAAAAAACGTTAAAAAAGAAGTGAATGTTGCTGCAACGGCAGAAACCAAACCTGAAGACTTGGGCGTGGAAGCGGTTTTGCAGCAAAAGCTGGACGAAGCACAGGCCGAACTGGCTGCCGCGCGTGCCGAAATCGAAGACCTGACCGCCAAACTGGCCGAAGCCGAAGACGGCAAAGAAGCCTTGGCGCGTGAGTTGGCTGCACTGCGCGGCCAATCCGTAAAGGCCGATACGGCAACCGACAGCCGCGAAGCCCTGCGCGTGCGTGCGGCCAAAGGCAAAGAGCTGTGGCGCGGCGGTGTGCTGTTTACCGACCAATGGCAAGTGGTGAAACGTGCCGAAGTCGGTGAAACAGCGTGGCAGCGCATTGTTGACGAGCCTGCCTTGCAACGCGAAGAGGTCAATTAATGGCTTATGCGGGCATTGCCGATATGGTGGCGCGATTTGGTGATTTGGAAGTGATTCAGATGACCGACCGCAACCAAGACGGCTTGATTGATGATGATGTGGCGTTGGTGGCGTTGGATGACGCAACAGCGGAAATCGATGCCTATCTCGGCCGCTTCAAACGGCCATTTGCTGAAACGCCGCCCATATTGGTGCGACTGTGTTGCGACATTGCCCGCTATCGGCTGACCGCTGCCAATGGTGTCTTGATTACGGAAGAAATCCGCAATCGCTACAAAATCGATGTGCTGGATTTGTTGCGTGCTTTGGCCAAAGGCGAATTGCAGCTTGGCATCGATGATGATGGCGCGGAAATTGAAACAGATGCAGACGGTATTGTGTTTGTGAACGCGAAAAACAGGATTTTTACCCGTGATCACACAGATTGAGCAAGCGATAACCGACCGCCTGACACGCGGTTTGGGGCAAATGGTGCGCAGTGTAAAAAGCTACAACGGCGAGGCTGACGATTTGGCCGGCCAAATCAATACCCTGCCTGCGGTGTGGGTAACATTCGGCGGCTGCAAAACGGAAAAGGCCGACAGCGGTAATTTTCGTTATCGAAATATCGGCGAATTTGTGGTGATGTGCGCTACGCGCTCGCTGCGTAATGAGCAGGCCTTGCGCCAAGGCGGTATCGACCGCCGCGAAATTGGCAGCAACGATTTGATTACCGCCGTACGCCGTCTGCTCGACGGGCAGCGTGTGGCCGGTAATGATTCACGCGGTCTGATTCCCAAGGCGGTGCGCCCGATTGCCAATCATGTGTTGGTGAGCAATGCGGCCGTATCGATTTATGCGGTGGAATACCAATTGAATTGGGACAGCGTGGCCTTGGAAAACGGCCGTTTCCCCGAAGAGACACACGATCCTGCTGACCGCGATTATCTGTTTACCAAATACAAAGGCGAGCTTTCCGAGCCTTATGCGCCGTTTGAAATCATGGACGGCCTGATTATTGACCCGACCAGCGGTGCAAAACTGCCGCATCACTTTGATTTAAGGAAATCCGATGAACAAGATTAAAGTCAAAGCCGCCGACGGCTTGCGTGTGCCAATGGCGCACAACCCTTACGAATACATCGGCGATACGCCGGTGGAAGTGGACAATGCGCTCTACTACCGCCGCCTGATTGCCGAGGGTGATTTGATTCAGGTTTCAGACGGCCTTGCGGCCGACCTGAAAACCGCCAAGAAAAAAGGTGCTGAATAATGGCTGAAGAAATCTCTTTCGATACGATTCCGGGCGCAGTGCGCGTACCCGGCCAATACATCGAGTTCAACACCCGCACTGCCGTGCAGGGTTTGCCGCAGAATCCGCAAAAGCTGCTGATTATCGGCCCGATGTTGGCTGACGGCAAACAGCCTGAACGCACGCCGGTGCAACTGTATAGCGATGCACAGGCAGGCGAGCTGTTTGGCCAAGGCTCTTGGGCGCAAGCGATGGTCAAACAGGTATTCAGCAATAATGCCTATTTGGATGTGACCGTTATCGGTGTGCCTGACCATGAAGCCGGTGTGGCGGCGGTTGGCAGCGTGGCGGTATCGGGTGAGGCGACAACCGCCGGTGCGGTGGATTTGGTGATTGGCGGTGTGGAGTACAGTATTGCGGTTACCGCCGGTGCCACTGCTGAATCCGTAGCCGACAAGCTGCGCGCCAAACTTGCTGCTTCGCCTGCCTGCTTGGTAACGGGCAGCGGCTCGGGCGCAACGGTGAGCCTAACCGCCAAAAACAAAGGCGAAATCGGCAATGAAATTACCGTATCGGTACATTCCGGTGCGGCCGGTTTGAGCTTCAATGTAACGGCGTTGGCGAATGGCCAGAAAAATGCCGATATTAGCGAAGCCCTGACTGTGGTGGCCGGTAAACACTACCATGTGATTGTCTGCCCGTTTGTGGATGATGCCAATGCCAAGGCCTTGAGCACCCATTTGACCGATGTATCCAATGCCATTGAGCAGCGCGGCAGTATTGGTGTCTTTGGTTGGCGCGGCACGTTGGCCACCGGTATTGCCTTTGCCGCCAAACTCAATGACGGCCGTGTGACTTGCGCTTGGTACAAAGGCGCGATTGAAGGTAATGCGTTGATTGCGGCAGGCTATGCGGCGCAACTGGCCGCCGAGCAAGACCCGGCCAAACCACTCAATACGCTGGAAGTACACGACTTGACCGTGACACCGGATGCCGATTGGCCGCTGTTTACCGAGTGCAACAACGCCCTGTTCAACGGCATGACTCCGCTGACCGTGGTCAACAACAAGGTGCAGATTATGCGCGCGGTGTCGACCTACACCAAGTCGGCCGCCGATGTGGACGACCCGAGCCTGCTGGACATCACCACCATCCGCACGCTCGACTACACACGCAAAGCTGTGAAAGAGCGTATTGCGCTGCGTTTCCCACGCGCCAAACTGTCGGATACCTTGGTGCCTAAAGTGAAATCGGAAGTGCTGGACGTGTTGATTAAGCTGGAAGACGCAGAAATCATCGAAAACGCCGAAGCCAATAAAGGCAAATTGCAGATGGTGCGCGCCGAAAACGACCCGAACCGTCTGAATGCAGTGATTCCGGCTGATGTGGTCAACGGCTTGCACGTTTTCGCCGGTCGCATTGATTTGATTTTGTAAACCCTGTTCAGACGGCCTTTAAAGCCGCTTTAAAGGCCGTCTGAAACAACGAAAAAGGAAACAGCATGAGCGACGCTACTTACGCAGGCGCGATTGTGATGGAAGTCAACGGTGCGGAAATCGACATCGTCAGCCTGAAGCCGCAAACCACCACCGGCCGCAAACCGGTCAAAACGATGAACCGCAAAGGCCGTGTATTGGGCTACGCCGACGGCATTACTGAGCATAAATTGTCGGTAACGGCGGCCATTCCGATTGATGGCACGAAAATCGACTGGGCAAACATCACCAAGGCCAAAATCACGATTTACCCGATTAACAAAGAAGACCGCCGCACGTCTTATCTCGACTGCTTTACCGTGGAAATTTCAGAGCAATACGAAGCCGACAATGAAGCGCGTATCGACATTGAGATGCAGGCGTTGCATAAAATTCAGGAATAAACCATGAAGCAGCCTTTAACCTTGATTTGGGGTTTGCCGCATGACGGCGAAGTGTGTAAAAACGCCGTTTGCCGCCCCTTGACCATCGGCGGTGAATTGAATGCGCTGGCGGCGTTTGACGATTATGCCGAGGGTAAAGAGCTCACCGAAAGCGCGTTATCGGTTGCGCTGACATTGGCGTATTGGACACAACAAGTCAGCATTGACGGTTTGCCGTCTGAAGCCTTGACGGTCGATTACCTGATGGATAATCTAGTCGGCGAAGATTACCGCCTGATCATGGCCGCAATGGACGATTTGCGTGCAAAATCCGCCGCCGCTTCGGTGAACCCAAAACCCACCGCAGCGGCCGACGAGACCCCTACGACTACCGACACGTCCACCGAAGCTACCGCCGCAGCGTCATCTTAATGGCGAAAGCCGGATTGACCGCCGCCGAAGTCGCCGCCATGAGCCATGCAGAAGCCGCCGCGTGGGCGGATGATGTATTGCTGAGCTTGGGGGTTAAGCCTGAGAGCGGTGGTGATGTGATTATTTCGCAGCGGCGGAAGAAGCCGGAATGAAAAGGCCGTCTGAAACAGCTTTTAAACTGTTCTCAGACGGCTTTTTTGCAGCAGTAGGATTGAAAAGCCTTATATCCCGATTTGGCAAGCCTTTAAACGATAATTGACCTTGAGTTAATTTAAGTTTAAGGGCTTTTTTATGGCTGCCGGAAACATGAATCTGGTGTTATCACTAACAGGTAAAGACAACGGTGCAGTCCGTTTATTGCAGGATACCGAGCGACAACTTGCGCGCGCGGCATTAAGCCGTCAGCAATTGGCGCGTGCCAATAAGCCTTATGAGGCTGCCGGCATTCGCTCTGAGCGTGCCATCCGCCGTGAAATTTTACAGACTGAAGCTTCTTTCCGTCGTTTAGCGCGTAGCGGTACCGCTTCACAGAATGATTTACAACGTGCGGCAGTAGCCACGCGCAATAAGATTCGCGAATTAAATGCCGAACTCCATCAAGGGCTCGGTTTGCAGTCTAAGTTTGGCAAAGGTATGGCGGTCGGCGGTGCAATGTTGGCGGGTGGCATGGCGGCTTATGGTGTGCTGCAACCGGCCATGAACAACGCCAAGCAATTAGACGCAAATATCACGCAAGTGGCGTGGCAGGCTTATGGCGAAGACAACAGCAAATCTGCTGAATGGATTGCCACGCAAGGCAAGGCAGACATCAAAGCCCTTGCGCTGGAATTGGTGCAGGCCAACGGTGGCAATGCTGATGCCGCGCTGAATTTGGTCAACAGTATGATGGCCAACGGCATGAGCTACGACGAGGTAAAAAGCAATGCACATTCATCGCATAAAGCCATGATTGCGGGTGCTGAAAAAGTGGGCGAATACAATCCCGAAGATACTGCCAGATTGATGAAGGTATTGAGTGATTTCGGCTTTAAAGGCAACGATTTGGGTAAGGCCTTTGAATACGCCATGAAATCGGGTATGCAGGGTAACTTTGAAATTGCGGATATGGTTCGAGAATTGCCGGCCCTGTTGCCTGCAGCGAAGGCAGCCGGTATGGATGGTTTGCAGGGTTTTGGTTTCCTGCTTTCAACGTTGCAATCGGCGGCCAATAAGGCAGGCTCGAATAGCGAAGCGGCAAACAATGTACGCAATCTGCTGGAAAAAACGTTGTCTGCCGATACGATTAAACGGTTATCCAAAATGGCCAACCCCAATGCGCCCGGACAAGGTATCGATTGGCAGGCTTCGGTTTTAAAAGGCAGGGAAAACGGTGAGAGTGCGGTGCAAGTTTTAGCGCGCTTGGCCAATACCATGCTGGAAAAAGATGCCGAATATCAAGCCTATAAAAAACGAGCAGACGCAGGCGATAAAACTGCCGAAAGCCAAATGAACATCATGAAAGGCGTTGTGTTATCCAGCTTATTGCCTGATATCCAAGCCAAAGGTGGTCTGTTGGCGGCATCAGATATGGCACAGGTAGAAGGATATATGCAAGACCTGATGGGCTTGGAAGATGCAGCCAGTTTGGTTGATAAGAAAAACCAAGTATTGCAAAGCTCGGCCGCATTCCAGCAGGAAAAAGCCGAAGCCGAAGCCCTGTTAAAACAAGATGTATCTGCCGCCGTTGAAGCCGAAACCGCACTGAAACAACTGACTGCGGAATACCCGAACGCCACGCTTGCTATGCAAACCTTAACGGCTGCGGCCACGGCTGCGGCCGGTGCGCTGGGCGTGATGTCTTTGCTGAATATTGGCGGCATGGTCGGCGCGGGTGGCTTGTTGAAAGGTGGGCTGGGTGGCTTATTAAAAGGCGGTTTAGGTGCAGTGGGTGCGGTTGCGCTGCCGGTAGCCGGTGCTGGCGGTGGTCTGTTGGGGGATGCTCATCAACGGATTAACCGCAACGAGAATAAACGCTTTTTCGAAGGTGGTTTGGATAGTCGCGGTGCCGGTTATGCGCAATCGGCGGCAGGCGGTGCCATGCTGGGAGCTGCCGTTGGCTCAGTGATTCCGGTCATCGGTACGGCTGTGGGTGCGGCTATTGGTGGCGTGGGTGGTTTGATTCATGCTGCGGTAACGGATGCGGTGCGCGAAAAACCACCCGTACCACAGGCAGCACAAACGCCAACTCCGCCCCCTGCGGCAACTATGCCGCCTGTACCTACTGAGCCCCCTGAAAAGCTGTCTCCGGTAATTACTCAGCAAACGGCCACTTATCAGGCATCGATTTTACAACAAACGGGCGAATACACGGCAGCAGTACAGGCGAATGCGGAGGCAGTCGGTGCGCGTATTGACCAAATATCGGCGGCCTTGGCGGCGGTGAATCCGACGATTACCAATAATATGTCGGTCAATCTTGACGGCCGCGTGATTGCCAATGAGGTATCGCGTTATCAGGTGGCCATGTTTGGCCGAGGAGCGGGTCAATGAGCGGCTGGCATACAGTTTTACAAGAGGCATCGTTTAAAGGCGTGCCGTTTGATATTGAGCATATTGAAGAGCGCAACGGCAAGGCGTTGGCCGAACACGCGCGCCCGTTTGTGTCGGGCGTGGATTTGGAAGACATGGGCAACACCGGCCGCGAGGTCAATATCAGTGCGGTGTTTTTCGGTCGGCAGTATTCGAGCCGTTTGTTGAAGCTGTTGGAGGCGTTGGAAGAAAGTGGCGGCGGCGTGCTGGTGCATCCTGTTTGGGGGCGTATGCACAATATGGTGCCGGCCAGTTGGAGCTACCGCCATGAGGCCGACAATGTGGATTGGGCGGCGATTGATATTACGTTTCGTGAAGGCACGGAAGCGCAGCCGATTTTGGTGTTTGAAAACTCGTTTTTGATGGCGCTGGAACGGCTGATTGCGCGTATCGACACCTACCGCAGCATGGCTGAGGGCTTTATTGATTCGGTGTTGGCGGTTAAAGGCGGCTTATCGGATTTATGGGGCAGCGCATTGGGGATTTACAGTGGCTTGGCCGGCTCTTTTGCGGCGATACGCTCGCTGTTTGGCTTTGATGACATCGGCTGGCCGTTTAAAGGTGGCAGTTATAGTCAAAGCATGTTTCAGACGGCCTCGAAAACAGCAGTTGAGCAATTGGATGAGTTGATTGAGGCAGGTTTGCGTCAGGCGGCGGATGCCGGTGCGGTTTTGGATGTGCAAAGCGGTGGTTTATCGGTGCGCCAACGTTTTGATGAGGCGGTGGAGACGGCGGAATCGGTGTTGGCTGTGCCCAATCGTTTGCGGCAAGATCGTCACGGCAATGCGGTGTCAGATTTAACCCGCCTGACCGATAAGCAGTTGCAGCCGTTGCGGCTGGTATTGGCATTGTGGGTAACAGGTGCGCTGGTTGAAATGGCCTCGGAAATGGTTGAAGACTATGGTGAAGACATGAGTGCGCCTGATTTAATGCAGATTAACCGCGCGGTGCGGCACCGTATTCAGGAAACAATTAATACACTGCGTGAGGTGGAAAAACAGGCTTTGGCTGAACAGGTATCGGCTGAATCGGTGTATAGCGCATGTCATCAAACGGTAGAAGCCTTGCGCGAAACGGCAGGCCGTCTGAATGCGTTGGTGATGGCGGCCATCAATCAGAAACCGCCGCTGGTTGTGCGCCGTGCACCTTTAGACGGCACCATTCATCAAATTGCGTTTGCGTTTTATGCCGATATCGGCCGTGCGGATGAGTTGGTGCGGCTCAATCCGCATATTACCCACCCTGCCTTTATCCGGCGCAATACGTTGGTGAATGCTTATGCAAAATAACAGTTATCAAAACACTATTGCCATTCGTGTCGGCGACCAAGAGCACCGCGACTGGGAATCTTACAGTATCGACAGTGATTTTCTGATTCCTGCCGATGCCTTTGATTTGACGGTCGGGCTGCATTATGGCGCAACCGAGATTCCGGATTTGTCGGGCGAAAGCTGCGAAGTGTTGATTAATGAACAGGTCGTAATGACGGGGATTATCGACAATCAGAGCGATGATAAAAGCAAGGGTCGCCGTGATTTGCGCTTGTCGGGTCGGGATTTGGCCGGCTTGTTGGTCGATTGCTCTGCGCCGCAGCTGAATGTTAAAGGCATGACGGTGTTGGCGGCGGCGAAAAAGCTGGTCGAACCGTGGCCGCAGATTGCCAAGGTGGAGCTGCGTGCCGAGAAAAACGAGACGCTGGATAAAATCGATATCGAGCCCGGTGAAACGGTATGGCAGGCGTTGACGCATATTGCCAACTCGGTCGGGCTGCACCCTTGGTTTACGCCGGATGGCGTGTTGGTTGTGGGTGGTGCGGATTACAGCAGCGAGCCGGTGGCAACCTTGTGCTGGAGCCGTGACGATAAACGGCGCAATGTGCAGCAGCTCAATATTGAGCGCGGCGTGGAAAACCGATATTCGGAGGTCACTTTTTTGGGGCAAAGCCATGCCAAACGCGGCGACAGCAGCAAGCATGATTTGAAGTGGGTGCATAAAGACCCGAGCATGAGCCTGCACAAGCCGAAAACGGTGGTTATCCACGATGCGGAAAATTTGGCTGCTTTGCAAAAGCAAGCCAAAAAGCAGTTGTCGGATTGGCGGCTGGAGGGATTCACGCTGACCATTACGGTGGGCGACCACAAAACGCAAAGCGGTGTGTTGTGGCAGCCCGGGCAACGTGTGCATGTGATTGATGAAGAGGAAGGCATTGATGCAGTGTTTTTCTTGATGGGTCGACGCTTCGGCTTGAGCCGCATGGATGGCACGATTACCGAGTTGCGCCTTAAAGAAGATGGCGTGTGGACACCGGATGCTTATCAGGCCAAAGCGGAAAAAGCTCGTGCCCGTAAGGGTAAGAAAAAAGGCGTGAGCGATAAAAGTAAACAGGCGGCTGCGAATAAGCGCACGCAAACGCGCAAAGCCCGCACAACGCGGCGCAAAGCAGCTAAGTCGAAATCTAAATTAAGCGGCGTGGCGGTATTTGAATGAGTTTGGCAAAAATGGCAAAACGTGTCGGGCAGACGGCGCGTGAAGTGGGTGATGTGGTGCGCGCGGCCTTTCGCGGCAAAATTACACTGGTGGTGTCGTCTGAGCCGGTGCAACGTGTGCAGTTGAGCGGTTTGGCCGATGAAACGCTGCAAGATTTGGAGCAGTTGCAAGAGTTTGGCTTTACCAGTGCCCCACCGGAGGGAACGGAAGCCATCGTGATTCCGCTGGGCGGTGCGACATCGCATGGTGTGATTGTCGCCACTGAGCATGGCAGTTTTCGGGTTAAGAATTTAAAGCCCGGGGAAACCGCGATTTACAGCAGCGAAGGAGCCAAAATCGTGATTAAGCAAGGGCGGATTATTGAAGCGGATTGCGATGTCTATAAAGTCAACTGCAAAAGCTATCAGGTGTCGGCCAGTAGTGGCGCAGCGTTTGACACACCCAACCTGAGTGCAACGCAGCAGGTAACGGCCGCAGGCCAAATCAACGGCAACGGCGGCATGGCCGTGCAAGGCGGCAGCGGCGCAAAATTTACCGGCAATGTGGAGATGGTCGGCGATTTGAATACCACCGGTGCGTTGACCAACAACGGTAAAGATGTGGGCAGTGGTCATAAACACACCGAAACCAATGGTGCGACAACAGGCGAAGTGGTTTAAACCGTTGTTAAAGGCCGTCTGAAAACCAGTATTTAAGTAATGCTTAATATCTGGTTTCAGGCGGCCTTTTTGCGCGTGCAGGGTTGAAAGGCCTTTGCTCTATGTGCTTATTTGTGATGAATAAAATGGCAGCATGGATAAAGAACTCGACACGCTAACCGGTGACTATACCGGCCGCACCATCGACAGCTTGAAAAACGCGGTTTATATCCGTCTGAAAACGCCTTTGGGCAGTTGGTGGGCGGATAAAAACATCGGCTCTTTGCTGCATTTGCTCGAGCGTGAAAAAGACCTTGAGCGCGTGGGCTTGTTAGCCAAGCAATATGCGGAAGAAGCCTTGCAGCCGATTGTGGATGACGGCCGTGCCGAACGCATTGAGGTGACGGCAGAACAGCCACACAACGGCATGCTGTATCTGAATATCAGAGTGGAGACGGTGGCCGGTGGTTTTGATTACCGCCACGGCGTGCCGGTTATTTAAAAAGGTTTTAAAGATGTTTCAGATTCCGACTTTTGAGGAAATCCGCGACAGTATTTTGCGCGACACACAATCCTTAGACCCAACTGCCGATATCAGCAGCGACAGCGACCATTTTGTCCACGCCAGCCGTTTGGCCAGCGTGGCCGTTGGCCAATATGCCCATCAGGCATGGATTACGCGTCAAATTTTTCCGGACACGGCAGATAGTGAATATCTGGAACGCCACGCCAATTTACGCGGTATCCGCCGCCGAAATCCAACCGGCTCTGCCGGATATGCGACAGGCAGCGGCGCGTTGTCAGGTGCTGTGATTGATGTTGGTTTGCAAATCAAGCAGGACGAGCGTTTTTTTGTTACGACCGAGCAGACTATTGTGCAGCCGGACGGCCATTATCGTGTGGCAGTTAAGGCGGTAGACAAAGGCCTGAATACCAATGTTTCAAAAGGCCAAGCGCAATTTATGGCTGCGCCTGCGGGTGTGCCAAGTGATTGTGTGGTTAATGCCGAAGGCGGCACCGATGCCGAAAACGATGCGTCATTGCTGAAGCGATTGCTCAGAATCATCCGGCATCCGCCTGCCGGCGGAAACATACATGACTATAAAGACTGGGCAGAACAGGTAGACGGGGTAGAAAGTGCTTATATTTACCCACTCCGGCGGGGCCTGGGCACGGTTGATGTCGTTATTACTACGGAAGGAGGTTTGCCAAGTGACGAAATCGTCAAAAATACACAAACCTATATTGACAAAATGCGGCCTGTCACAGCCAAAAGTGTCCTGGTCATGAAGCCATCTATCATCAGTGTGCCGGTGGTGGTAGGGGTGCGGCTTAGCGGTATCGATATTATTGAGGCGAAACAACGCATTCGGGAGTCATTAACAAGCTATTTCGCAGGGTTGGCTCCGGGGGAAGAGCTTGTTTTGTCTAAGATAGAAGCGGTCATTAGCAATATTAATGGCATTGCCGATCGCCGCATTACCTCTCCCACTAACAACCTTATTATCGATATCAGTAACCGTATGGATTGGTTTTTTTTAGGTGAAATAAATGTCACGGAAATTTAAATAATGGATTACCAAAAGGTTTTGTTGGGGTTGTTGCCCCCTGTGTCCTATGCGCGCAATACAAATCGCCATAGAGCACAGGCAAAAATTGACGGAGGGGTTTTAGATCAGGTATCGCGGTTGGCAGATAATGCATCAGCAAGCATTACCCCTCTTCTGGCAGGGCTCTTGCTGGTTGCTTGGGAGCGTCTCCTGGATATTGATGGTGTCGGCAAAAATTATCAGCAACGAGTAGCCAGGGTTGTATCTAAAATTAATGCGGTTGGCGGATTATCAATACCCTATTTTATACAATTGGCCGCGGCCGCCGGATACCGTATTGAAATTGAAGAGCCTCAACCCTTTCGTGCCGGTATCAATCGTGCAGGCGATGCTGTTGCCCCTGAGGATATTATTTGGACTTGGCGTGTCCATGTACAGAAGGAGAGTCAAAATATTTGGCGTTTTCGTGCGGGTGGCAGTGTAGCAGGCAGCCGCCTAACCGAATATTCTGACGATGTGATAGAGACTGTTTTTAAAGACTTAAAACCTGCTCATACTTGGGTTGGCTTTAGCTATGGAGCAACAAAATGAAAGAAATCAACACGCCCGATAAACGGTTTGTCGACGGTAACGGCCGTGATGTGTTGGGTACGGTAGTAACTGCTGATTGGCTTAATGCAGTGCAAGGCGAAATTGTTGGTTTGATTACTGGATTGAACGCCAAAGTTAATGGGGCAGTGCCAAACCAAATGTATCGTGCAATTGCAAACGCATTAGCAGAAAAAGCCAACGCCAACACCACCATCACCGCAGGCAACGGCCTCACAGGCGGCGGCAATCTGTCCGCCAACCGCACCATTGCCCTCGGCACCCCGTCAACCATTACCGCAACCAGCGGCAATACCGTGGCGGCCAGTTCACACAGCCATGCCATCGACAAGGCCAGCACAACAGCGGCCGGTATTGTGCAGCTTAACAATACCTTGACCAGCAGCGCAACCAACCAAGCGTTGACGGCGGCCATGGGCAAAAAACTGCAAGATGAAAAGCTTGGCAACAGCGGCAGTCAAACATTAGACGGCATTTTAATTTTTAACGACTACGAGCGATGGGAGAGGTGGCGCGCCACAACAAAATCAGGTTATTGGCGATTTGATATCTCCCCCGAAGGCGAGACTACGGATAACGGCATTAGATTTAACTATGTTTTCATCGGTGCCGACGGAAAAGAAAAAGGCCGTATTGCGTACAAGCAACCAAACGGCATTGAGCATGTTGCGTATCGGAGATGGGTTGAAGAGCAAATCAATGGAGCAAACCCAACTAACCGCAATGGCATCAATCTCGACAGCCAGACCACGCCATGCTTTTTTACTAACCCCGCCGCCTCAGCCCCATTGCCAGTCGGCGGAGACGTGGCCGGCATGGTTATCGGCTATAGAAATGACAGCACCCAAATTATCGCCTCAGATGGAAATATGTGGGTGAGAGGCAGTGATAAAAACCCCATTAGCAAGCCATCCGACTGGGGGAAATGGTCTACGATTTTAACTGACGGCCAATTATCCGATGTCGTAAACAGCTCCTCCAGTAGCACAGCGGCATCATCAAGAGCCGTCAAAACCGCCTATGACAAAGCTGTTAAGGCGGCCACCGCAACCCGCCGCAGCTACAGCCGCACCATTAACGGCACAGCATCCGGTCATACCGAACAAACCATGCGCGTCACAGGCGAGACGGTCATCAGTCCCGATGGCAGCGTTGTGCAGTATTTTCACATCAAGAATGCTAGGGTCTTTTGGTTTGATTTCGAAGAGGCTGCCGTCGGTTATGGGAATACTACTGCGGGGAGATTAATAGATATCGACTTATGGACAGCTATGCCCAATAAAGTCTGTTATGCCTCAATCCAATTTGTACGCGCCACCGATACGAATATATCGCAAAGATGGCAACATGAGGCCTCTGAGCATAAATACAGCTGGAATCCTCGCGGCACAAATAAAAATAAAGTCTCGTTTAACTCGCGCCGCTGGGCTGGCGACAGTGATGAATTAATCGATATGGTCATTAAAGTAGAGGGTTATTAAATGATTGATATTAATACACAACTGAGCGGATATTGCGTCCGCATCAACAACGAGGCCGGCGAATTTGACTTAATCGACCGCACATTGGCGCAGCTGTATCCCGATATCAACATCGACGAGCTGCCCGAATTAAGCATCAGTCAATATCAGCAATGGTGCGGCCGCGGCAACCAAACCGCCGTTTATAAAAACGGCGAGCTGATTTTGCAAGCCAAAAACAGCCCCGCCATCAATCTTGCCCAAGCCAAAGCCGCCAAGCTGGTTGAGCTTAACGCAGCCGCGCAAGCCTTTGTAAATCAGGCGGCCGATTTGGATAGCATCCCCGATTTTGAGCTGCAAACATGGCCGCTGCAATCAGCCGAGGCGCAAGCGTGGGCAGCCGACAACACCGCCGCCACGCCCGTGTTAGACCGCATTGCCGCCGCGCGTGGCATGGAGCCTGACAAACTCAAGGCCGCCGCCTTGCGCAAAGCCTTGGCCTATTCCGCCTTGTCTGCCCATGTGGCAGGGCAACGTCAAGCCTTGCAAAGCAAGATTGGGGCGGCCAAAACGGTTGATGCGCTCGATAAAATCAAGATTGAGTTCACCGCGCCGCCGGAGGCTACTTGATGGCTAAAGTTATCCATTACATCCGTTTCACGGCTATTGGTTTTGATCAATTCATCAATACTCTCCTAGGCGGTTATCCTGATGAGACACTATCTGCGCGCGTTTACCGTAATGCCATCAAACCAGATTCTGCCAAAAGCTGGTTAATGGCAATGGCCGTAATTAATAAACTGTTTTTCTGGCAGGCCAACCATTGCCGAGGCGCATACAACCAAGAGCGTGAGCGCAATCACAGCCCTAAAGAGTAATGCTATTTCATAAGAGCTGGATTGATTAAAGCCCATTTAAAAATAATTTAAATGGGCTTTAATCATGTGCAAAAGGTGGTAGGATTTATATTTTCAAAAAGTGCAAAAGCTGCCAAAAATTCGTGCAAAAGGTGTTGGCGACTTACAAAATGCCGTCTGAAAGGTTAAATTTCAGACGGCATTTCTTTAACCGAATTTTGTAGATTAGGTTGTTCAATCTGACCAACCGTTGAGATTTAGAAAATATTGGGTAATGACGACAAACTATATCTTTGTTATTTCTATATTTTAGGCCGTCTGAAACGTTCAGACGGCCTGAGATTTTTGTACACTTTAATTTGAGCCAAGAAAATCATGCTCGTCATTCCCGCGCAGGCGGGAATCCAGAATTTCAAATTACCGTAATAGCTCAATATTCCTGAAGCTGATAAGTCTGGATTCCCGCCTGCGCGGGAATGACGGCTTAAAGGCTTCTGCAAGTTTATAAGTTTTGTGAAAAGTCTTGGCTGTGTTATTTAATTCACAATCAATACAAATTCAATCGCTTACTGCCCACGCAAAAACAGCGCATCCAATTCTTTCAAAGTCAGTTTCACCCAAGTCGGGCGTCCGTGGTTGCATTGGTTGCTGCGTGGGGTGTTTTCCATATCGCGCAACAGGGCGTTCATTTCAGGGATGGTGAGCTGTCGGCCGGCGCGCACGGAGCCGTGGCATGACATAGTGGCTAAAATTTGGTTTTCGCGCGCGGCAATGGTTTGGCTCTCGCCGGTTTGCGCCAATTCTTGCAACACGTCTTTGGCCAGCGCGGCGACATCGGCTTTGCCCAGCATATTCGGCACGGCGCGCACGGCGATGGTGTTGCCGCCCATATCTGACATATCCAAGCCGAATGCTTGTAAGGTTTCGGCGTGGTCGGCAAGAGTGGCGCATTCTTCGTGGCTGGAGGCAAAGGTAACGGGAATCAGCAGGCACTGGCTTTGCAGGCTGCCAAGATTGTCGCGTTGGCTTTTCATCTTTTCGTAATTCACGCGCTCAGCTGCGGCGTGCATATCGACCAGCAGTAGGCTTTCTTCAGCTTGGGCAAGGATGTAAATGCCTAATAATTGGGCGATGGCAAAACCAAGCGGCGGCGTTTCGGGGCGGCTTAGGCCGTCTGAAAGCGGATTGGAGGCTGCGGAAACATAAGGCTCGGTGCTGCCAAATCGGGCTTGCTCGAATTGCGCCAGCTCGATGTCGTCATCAGGCTCGGTGTGCTTGAATAATTCGGCATAAGTGTTCATCGCTGCTTGGCTTTCGCGCAGAGACAGTGAACGCTGCTGCGGCGCGCGTGCGGCTTGATAAGGCATGGGCGCGGTTTTGCCAGAAGCGGATGAACGTAGGCCGTCTGAAACATTTGGGCGAGCGATATCGGCATAGCTGGTGTGAAACACTTGGTTTTCCGCTTGGGCGGAGTGCGCAGACGGCCTATCGCTTGGCATGTTTTCCGTTTCAGACGGCCTGTTCATGCCCAGCATATCGTGCAAAATGCCGCCGGCGTTGGTAACGCTTTCGGTTTGGTCGGCGCGGGTATCGGCCAAGGCTTTGTTGAGCGTGTGGAACACCAATTGATGCACTTGCTGGCTGTCGCGGAAACGGATTTCGGTTTTGGTCGGATGCACGTTGACATCTACCGCTTCCGGCGGCAAATCGAGGAACAATACAAAAGCCGGTGTCAACGCATTGTGCAACACATCGCGGTAAGCCTGTTTTACCGCGTGCATGATGACTTTGTCTTTCACAAAGCGATGATTAACAAAGCAATATTGTTTGTCGGTTTTACCCTTGGCAAAGGTTGGTTTCGCAATCGCGCCGTATAAACGCAAAGCGCCGTTGCCGCTGTCGATTTCCAACGAGGCCGTCTGAAAGTCATCGCCGACAATCGCCGCAATACGCTGATTCAGGTTTTGGCTTGGATAATGGAACACGCTTTTACCGTCGCGCTTGAGTGAAAAGGCAATGTGCGGATGCGCCAAGGCCAAACGCTCGAGCATGGTGGCGCAATGGGCGTATTCGGTGTTTTCCGATTTGAGAAACTTGCGCCGTGCGGGCGTGTTGAAGAAGAGTTCGGCTACTTCGATGGTGGTGCCGACAGGATGCGCCGCCGCGCTCGGCTCGCTGATTTTGCCGTCTTCCGCTTTGACTTGATTGGCGTGTGCACTGTCGGCTTGGCGGCTGGTTAAAGTCAGGCGCGATACTGACGCGATACTCGCCAAACCTTCGCCGCGAAAACCCATGCTGGCGACGTGTTCCAAATCGTTTAAGCTTTTGATTTTACTGGTGGCGTGTCGGTGTAATGCCAATTTAATGTCATCGGCGTGAATGCCCGAACCGTTATCGGTGACGCGAATCAGGCGGATGCCGCCGCCGGAAAGCTCGACATCAATCGCCGTCGCGCCTGCATCGATGCTGTTTTCAACAATTTCTTTCAACGCATTGGCAGGCCGTTCAACCACTTCGCCGGCGGCAATTTGGTTGACAAGATGATCGGGCAGGGCGGCAATTCGGGACATGGTAATTTTCCGTGTGACAAAACTCAAATTCAGAATGTCGATTATAGCAAAAGGCCGTCTGAAAAGCTGTGTTGGCTTTTCAGACGGCCTTACATTCGCCTAACAAGTGCAATTTCCAATAACAGAAAAGGCCAGTATGCGGTAGTATACTGCCTTTCCTGACAAGAAAGATTGCAATATGGCCTACACACAACTGACCTCACACCAAAGATACTACATTTCCAGACATTACCGCAACCTACCCCTAAACCAAATCGCACAGAACATCGGTTGTCATCCCGCCACCGTCAGTCGGGAAATCAGACGGCATTCCGTCAACGGAACCTACTGTTACCGAAAAGCACAACAGCAAAGCGAAGTTAAAAAGAAAAACAAAAAGCCAACCAAACTGACTACTGCCGTCAAACAGACTGTTAACAAACTGATTACCCAAAAATACAGCCCCGAACAAGTCTGCGGCTACCTGCTGAAACATCAACACATCAAACTGCACCACAGCACCCTTTACCGCTATCTCGCCAAAGACCGTCAAAACGGCGGCGACCTGTACACCCATCTGCGTATCGTTTCCAAACCCTACCGCAGAAAATACGGCAGCGGTGCATGGACAAAAGGCAGCGTACCGGACAGAACCGACATTGAACACAGACCTGCCATTGTCGATCAAAAAGAGCGGGTCGGCGATTTCGAGATGGACACCATTGTCGGTAAAGATCAAAAAAGCGGACTGGTGGTTGCTGTTGAAAGAAAAACCAAATTTGTCGTTATCCGCAAAATCAGCAATTTCAAAGCAGAAGATGTAGCCCGGGTAGTGATTCGGGCATTGAAGCCGTTTAAAGATATCATTCAAACGATTACTTTGGATAACGGTAAAGAGTTTTACCGACATAAAACCTTTGCCAAAGCCCTGGGTGCGGAAACCTACTTCTGCCGTCCATACCATTCTTGGGAAAAAGGCTTGGTGGAGAATACCAACGGGCTGATCAGACAATACTTCCCAAAGGGGACGGATTTTAGGAAACTGGGTGCTAAAAAGATTAAAGCGGTTGAGGAGGCCCTTAACCGCCGACCGAGAAAGACATTGGACTATGAGACACCGGGTGATCTGTTTTCAGCAGCCCTTGCCAATGGCATTTGAGCGTTGCACTTGAAATGCGAATGTAAGGGCCTTTAATTGATTATGGCAGATTACAACCCCAATGCTTCGGCATGAAATTCAATGTGGCTGTCGATAAAACTGGCGATGAAGAAATAGCTGTGGTCGTAGCCTTCGCGTTTTTTGAATTGAACGTTAAACCCATTACCACGGGCAGCGTTAACAAAGGTTTCCGGCTGCAATTCTTTCGGGTAAAACTGGTCGGCATCACCTTGGTCGATGAGAATCGGCAGTTTTTTCGAGGCCGTCTGAACGAGGGCGGTGCTGTCGTAGTTTTTCCATGCGGTTTGGTCGTTGCCCAAATAGGCGGCAAAGGCTTTTTGTCCCCAAGGTGTTTCGCTCGGGTTGACAATCGGTGCAAAGGCGGAAACGGCAGCGTAGCGCTCGGGATTTTTCAAAGCGATTTGCAATGCGCCGTGGCCACCCATGCTGTGGCCGAAAATGCTGCGCTGGTCGGTCACCAGAAAATTGGCTTCAATCAACGCCGGCAATTCTTCGACGATGTAGTCGTACATGCGGTAATGTTCTGCCCAAGGTGCTTGTGTGGCGTTGACATAAAAGCCTGCGCCTTTGCCCAAGTCGTAGCCTTCGTCATCGGCTATGTTGTTGCCGCGTGGTGAAGTGTCCGGCATAACTAAAGCGATACCCCATTGTGCGGCAAAGCGTTGCGCGCCGGATTTTTGGGTAAAGTTTTCATCGGTGCAGGTCAGGCCGGAGAGCCAATACAACACCGGCACACGGTAGCCTTGCAAGGCTTGTGGCGGCAGGTAAATGCTGAAGGTCATGTCGCAGCCGTTGACGCCGGAAGCGTGGCGGTAGCGCTCTTGGTGGCCGTTGAACATTTTGTTGCGTGAAATCAATTCGAGTGCAGACATCATAGCTCCTTATTTTTCATGAATTCTTTTTCAGACGGCCTGATTTGATTTTAGGCCGTCTGAAATTATTTGTGGCGGATTTCCCAGCATTGATGGATTTTCTTGTTGCGAAAATCATCGGGAACGGATTGCTTGCTCACATCTTTCACGGCATATTTTTCGCTGACTTCGGGATGCAATTCAAAGCTGCGTAAATTGTTTGAAAAATACATCAGGCCGTCTGAAGCGAGCAGCTTCATGGCGCCGTTGATTAAAGTCATTTGGTCGCGCTGGATGTCGAGAATATCGAGCATTTTTTTGCTGTTGGAAAAGCTCGGCGGATCCATCACAATCAGGTCAAACTTTTTGCCTTCGGCTTCAGCATTTTTTAAGTATTGAAACACATCGGCGCGTACGATTTTGTGTGCAACTGAATCAATGCCGTTTAATTCAAAATTGCGTTTTGCCCAATCCAGATAAGTATTAGATAAATCGACGGTTTCGCTGCTGATGGAGCCGCCGGTTGCGGCATACACGGTAAAGCTGCCGGTGTAGGAAAACAGGTTTAAAAAGCGTTTGCCTTGGGTGCTGTCGCCGACTTTTTTGCGGGTATTGCGGTGGTCGAGAAAAAGGCCGGTGTCTAAATATTTATCAAGATTGACCCAAAAGCGGCGGCCGTTTTCGCTGATGATGAAATCTTCGCCGGATTTGCCGGTTTTCTCATATTGCTGCGTGCCTTTTTGGCGCTCGCGGCGTTTGAGGTGGATTTGCTCGGGCGCAAAGCCGGTGACAAAACCGATGGCTTCCAACACATCGTTCAGCCATGCTTCGTATTCTTCCGGTTGCATCAGCCAGCCGGTGTCGTATTCCTGCAAATGAATGTGGTCGCCATACACGTCGATGGCAAAAGGGAATTGTGGAATATCGCGGTCGTAAATGCGCCATGCTTCGATTTGGTTGCGTTTGGCCCATTTCATCAGGTGTTTGATGTTTTTGCCCAAGCGGTTGGCGAATGGTGTGATGTCGGTCATTTTCAGACGGCCTGCTGAATAAAATGGCTATTTTACGCCAATTAACGCATTTGTGCTTGACCGAATATGGCGAAGTCTATATTATCCGCCATTCGTCTTTATTTTTATGAAGCCATCGTCTTCAAACCTATTAACCGGTATTGTGCCGCGTTTCTTATATCTTTTTGCTTTCACGCATATTTGCAGGTTGTCGTCGATGTTAACTTACAAGCCACAGGGCTTGCGACAACCTTGTAACTGATTTCCCGTTACTTATCCTTTGCTTCAGGCCGTCTGAAATGTTCAGTCGGAAGTTGTTGTTGTGTCTTTAGGATAGTCATGTCTATTAAATTTGCTGATTTAAATCTTGATAAAAACATTTTGTCTGCGTTGCAAAGCGCGGGCTACGATTCACCAACCCCGATTCAGGCACAGTCGGTGCCGGTGGCTTTGGAAGGCCGTGACATCATGGCTTCGGCGCAAACCGGTTCGGGTAAAACCGCTGCTTTCTTGCTGCCGACCCTGCAACGCTTAACCAAACGCAGCGAAAAAAACGGCAAAGGCCCGCGCGCTTTGGTACTGACTCCAACCCGCGAATTGGCGGCACAAGTCGAGAAAAGCGCGCTGACTTATGCGCAAAATATGCGTTGGTTCCGCACCGTCAGCATTGTTGGCGGCGCATCATTCGGTTATCAAACCCGCGCGTTGAGCAAACCGGTTGATTTGGTAGTGGCTACCCCGGGCCGTTTGATGGACTTGATGAGCAGTGGCAAAATTGATTTCGACCGCTTGGAAGTGCTGATTCTGGATGAAGCCGACCGCATGTTGGATATGGGTTTTATCGACGACATCGAAACCATCGTTGAAGCCACACCGGAAGACCGCCAGACTTTGTTGTTTTCTGCGACTTGGGACGGTGCCGTTGGTAAACTGGCGCGTAAGCTGACCAAGAATCCGGAAGTGATTGAAGTTGAGCGCGTTGACGACCAAGGCAAAATCGAAGAGCAATTATTGTATTGCGACGATATGCGCCATAAAAACCGCTTGCTCGACCATATTCTGCGCGATGCCAATATCGACCAATGCGTGATTTTCACCTCAACTAAAGTCATGACCGAAGTGTTGGCTGATGAATTGTATGAAAAAGGTTTTGCTGCCAACTGTTTGCACGGCGACATGCCGCAAGGCTGGCGCAACCGCACCTTGATGGATTTGCGCAAAGGCCGTTGCAAAATTTTGGTGGCGACTGATGTGGCTGCACGCGGTATCGACGTGCCGACCATCACCCACGTGATTAACTACGATTTGCCGAAACAGGCGGAAGATTATGTACACCGTATCGGCCGTACCGGCCGTGCTGGCCGCACCGGTATCGCGGTGACGTTTGCTGAAGTGAACGAATACATTAAAGTACACAAAATTGAAAAATACATCGACCGCAAATTGAATGAAGTAACCGTGGAAGGCATGGAGCCGACTCGCAAACGCAAATCTACCGGCGGTAAACCGAAAGGCAGCGGTGGCCGATTTGCTAAAGGTGGCTACGGCGATCGTGACCGTAAATTCGGTGATCGCAAAGGCGGTAAACCGCGCAGCGAAGGTGGCTTTGGTGGTAAAGCCCGCAGTGAGCGCAGTGAAGATGGCTTTAAACCACGCAGCGAAGGCTTTAAAAAATCGGAAGGCTTCAAAAAGAGCGGCTCGGATTTTAAAGGCAAACGCAAATCAGGCGGTGACTTTGGCGGTAAAGGCGGCTATGGTAAATCAAGCCGTCCGGCAGGTAAGCGCGGTTAATAGCCTAAAGGTCGTCTGAAAATAAAAGGAATGCAGTTTTCTGCATTCCTTTTTTTTGTATCACTGATTAGGGCGTGTCCTCAATTTAACTTAGCATGAATAATAGAGCAAGCCAAGTAAAGCATCGATTTAAAATTACGAGCTAATTTCTCATAGCGAGTAGCAATACTACGAAACTGCTTTAATCGTGCAAATGCATTCTCGACTAAGTGGCGTAATTTATAAAGGTAGCTATCAAAATCAGGGTTAGTTTTCTTGGCATTTTTACGCTTTGGTATAATAGCTTTCATACCGTGTTCTATCGCTTTATCTCTGATTTCTTGCGAGTCATACCCTTTGTCAGCGATAAAATACTGGGCTTCTTGTATGACTTCTATCAAGTCGTTTGCAACTTGACTGTCGTGCACGTTACCCCCAGTGACTTTAAAATCGAGCGGATTTCCATGCGAGTCCACACATAGGTGTATTTTTGTCGTGTTTCCGCCACGGCTTTGTCCAATTGCTCTATCGAAACCACGCCGAGCTCCACTTGCATGTTGATGACACCGTACATAACTTCCGTCGATGAATACCCATTCTTTGTCAATTTCTTTTCGTAGATCAAAAAAAAATTCTGCCACAAGCCTTTTTTAGACCATCGGTTAAAGCGGTTATAAGCGGTTTTCCATGACCCTAGCTCAATAGGTATGTCTCGCCATGGTGCACCTGTTCTTAGCTTCCATAGTATGGCTTCCATCACGGTACGGTCGTTCTTCCATTGATGACAGCCGTGCGCTTTCATGGTTGTTTGTAATTGTTCCCATATGTTGTCAGTTATTGCGGTTCTCGCCATTGTTTGTGTTTGCCTATATTTCGTTGGAATATAGGGTTAAAATAGGGCTCTTTTGGGCTTATTCAAATTAGGGACACGCCCTAGCTTATTTATCGTAATCATCAATAGTCACGAACAAAAAAAGAACCGCATTGCGGTTCTTTTTTTATGGCATTAACTGCCTTGTAATTTCAAGCGTTGGCCCGGGGTAACCGTGCGGGTGTTTTTGTTCCAGCGGCGAATATCATTGACATTCACATCAAAGCGGCTGGCGATGGTGTTCAATGTATCGCCTTTGCGTACTGTGTAAGCTACGTTTTGCACTTTAGCCGTATTGGCTTTTGGCTTGGCTGCAGCAACGCGTAACAATTGGCCTTTGCGGATGTTGTTGCCTTTGATGTTGTTGGCGGTAATCAAATCGGCCACGCTCAAATTATAGCGTTGCGAAATGTTGTACAAAGTATCGCCTTCCGCTACACGGTGCATACCGCCGGCAACGGTTTGTGCCGATTCGGTTGTTTTCGCGCGTGCTAAGCGAGTAGCAACGCGTTGTTGCTGTTTGGCTTTATTTTCAGCCAATCGTGCTGCACGGGCTTTCGCTGCGTTTTCTTGCTCAGTCAGCTTGGCAACGGTTTCTTGAACCGTCTCCGCCGCTTGAATACGCGAAGTAGAGTCTTGTACCAAAACCATCAAAGAATCAGCTTCTTGGCTAGGCTCTTCAGCTTGTTGGCCTTGAGTCGGCAGCGGCAACGGTTCAGTCAAAGCCACTTCTGTCGCAACCGGTTCCGGCGTGGTTTCAACGGCGATTTCAACTGCTTTTTCGGCCGTATTATCCGCTGCGTTGGCAACCAAGCCTGAAGCCAAGCTCATTGGCGCAGGTGCTTGTGGTTTTGCTTCTGCAACCACGGTTTGGGTTTGGGCAACAGCCGCCATCACATCAACCGGAGCTGGGGTAGGCTCAACAGATGCCGGTTGTGGTTCAGCCACGGCTACAACTGTTTCAGCAACAGGTGCTTTGGCAGCGGCAACCGCAACATATTCAGCTTGAGTACGGCTGACAAAGTCAATCGGTTTGCTTGATTTGGCAATCGGTGTCACGATGTTGGCAGCCAATGTATCAGCCACTTTAGCATTGCTGGCCAATTGAATTGGTGCCATTTCAGGCATGTTTGAGCGATAAGTATCCGGCGTATTATCGTTATCGATAAAGTTAATCGGTGCATTATTGCCACCGCTCAAGCTGTTTTTCGCCACCAAAATACTGCGACCGGCAGACAATGAATGACCGCTGATGCCGTTTAAACGTCTAATTTCGGCTACGCTCATGCCGGTTTCTGCGGCGATATCGCTTAAGCGGGTATTGCTGAATGAGGTGTATACATCCCAAGACAGTAAGGTTTCCGGTTTAGCGTTGCGGTAATTTTTCTCAAAGGTTGCAGCAGCGCTGGCTGGCAACAATAATTTGCGGTTGGCTTTAGGAATGAATACAGGCGCGTTAAACGCTGGATTCAATGCCAAAAATTCGCTTTCGCCAATATTCGCCAAGCGGGTAATGGCGCTGTGGTCAATCGGCTGATCGATATCCAAAGCTTTGAAATATGGCTGATTGCTGATTTCGCTCACGTTCATGCCATATGCTTGCGGATGGGCGACAATATTACGAACAGCCAATAATTTCGGCACGTAATTGCGTGTTTCATTCGGCATACGCAGGTTTTCGTAGGTTGGCTCCAAGCCTTGTGCGCGTGCGCGGTTGATTGCACGGCCGACATTGCCTTCGCCCCAATTATAGGCAGCCAAAGCCAAAGACCAATCGCCAAACATACGATGCAGATATTCTAAATAATTCAATGCGGCATTGGTTGCAGCATACACATCATGGCGGCCATCATATAATGCGGTTTTTTCTAAGCCGTAATGGCGGCCGGTTGCCGGCATAAACTGCCACAAACCTGAAGCGCCAACATGTGATTTTGCTTTGGTTACATAGGCACTTTCAATGAAAGGCAGCAAAGCAATTTCGGCAGGCATATTGCGTTTTTTAACTTCGGTAGCAATATGATACATATAAGGTTTACTGCGGTTGATGGTGCGGTCAAAATAAGCACGACCAGCCGCAAATTTGCCTTCATGGCGGCGAACCAATTCGGTGTTGACTTCATTCATGCGGAAGTCTTTACGCAGAGAAGCCCACAAGCTGCCCGAGCCAAAGGTTTGTGATTTGGCTTGGTCAAGCAAAGCGGAATTCAAACGCATCATCGCCATGCCGACCTGATTCGGAGTGGCGTTGTTGGCTGCTTGTGCGTAAGTAGCGCCGGAAACGGCGGAAATACCGGAAATGGTGAGTGCAATCGTTTTCAGTTTTGCCATAGTCAAAAATGATAGTAAGATAGAATAAATTTAGTCAGTTGGATACTACTGTTTGACGTTGTACACGTCAAGCCGATAAGCTCGGTATTTGCAGACACTGTGGCCTTAATGCCAACTTTTTGACAAAAGTCATGGCCTTGCGTGTAAAAACTTGACGCTATGGTATAAATTGATACCCAATTTATAATGAGGCCGTCTGAAAGTAAGGAGCGCAGATGAATAATTGGTTTGAACAAACCGTAATGGGGCAATATGTTGCGCAAAAAGAGCGGCAGTTTTTTCAAAAGCATGTATGCATTGCCGATAATCAACAGGCAGCGCAAATCGGGCAGGCTTGGTTGAGGCCGTCTGAACAGCTGATTTATGTTCCCGATGATGTGCGTATGGTTGCAACCGAAATGGCTTGGGAAAGTCAATCATTGGATATGTTGCTGCTGCCGCACAGCCATGAATACAGCGATTCGCCGCTGCTGGCATTGACTGAAGCTGCCAGAGTATTGAAGCATGGCGGCAAATTGATTGTGACCGGTTTTAATGTGAGCTCACTTTGGTGTGGCAGTAAATGGTTTGATGGTAAACGTCTGCCGCATAAAGAAAATTGTTTGACCTTGCCGCAATTTAAGCAGCAGATTCAGAATTTGGGTTTCGAAATCGAATACGGGCAATTTATGGTATATGTGCCGCCGGTTGAGCAAGAATCAGCGTTGAAATTTTGGCAATTTTTGGAAAAGGCAGGGGATCGTTGGTGGCCACAATGTGCTGCCGTCTATGGTTTGGTCTTGGTCAAGCGCATGGCTGGGGTAACGCCGTTGCCGGAACTTGAAGAAGAGTTGGCAGAGCAGCCGGTGGCTTTGACGATTGCCAGAGTAGAAGGAAAATAGGGCATTTTTGCAGAGTTTTACCTTTTTCAGACGGCCTAATACTTTAAAATAAATGCGGTTGGCTTTATTGTTTTGTTTTCTTTAATTTAAGATTATTTTCATTCAAAGATTATGCCCGAATTACCTGAAGTGGAAACCACATTGCGTGGAATTAGCCCGCACATAGCCAAAAAAACGGTTTCATCGGTTGAAGTGCGCCAGCCTAAATTGCGTTGGCCGATTCATCCTGAATTGGCGCAGATTTTACACGGACAAACCGTGCTTGATTGTCAGCGCCGTGCGAAATATTTGATGATTCAATTTGATACCGGTATTTTGCTGATTCATTTGGGTATGTCAGGCAGCTTGCGGATTTTTACCGCCAGTGACGAACGCATAGAGACACACGACAAACATGATCATGTTGAAATCCGTTTTTCAGACGGCACATTGCTGCGTTATCATGACCCGCGCAGGTTTGGCGCATTTTTATGGTATGAAGGTATTGCCGAGCACCATCCGCTATTGGAAAAATTAGGTCCTGAGCCGTTGTCTGATGATTTTAACGCTGAATATCTGTATCAAAAATTGAAACCGCTTAAGCGCGCGGTGAAGTTGGCTGTGATGGACAATGCCGTTGTGGTGGGTGTGGGTAATATTTATGCAAACGAAAGTCTGTTTAAAGCAGGCATCTTGCCGCAGCGCCCAGCGAATAAAGTGACTAAAAAAGAATGCGCTTTATTGGTTGAAACCATCAAAGCAGTATTGCAACGCGCGATTGATACCGGTGGCAGCACTTTACGCGATTTCGTCAACAGCGATGGCAAAAGCGGTTATTTTCAGCAGGAATACGCCGTGTACGGCAGACACAACGAGCCTTGTTTGCAATGTGGTCAGTTGATTCAAAAACAGACTTTGGGTCAGCGGGGTACTTTTTATTGTGTGCATTGCCAGAAATAAGGTCGGGTAAGGTCTCGGCCGTCTGAAAACAAATGGAATATAAGAAAAATATGTCTTCTCCAAAAGCCTCATTCACCACACGCCTGCGCCGCTTATCGCGCTTGACGGCGTGGCTTTATCAAACTGCTAAAAACCTGAGCAACATCGATGGCAATAATCCAGAACAACGCAATCAGGCGGTGTTGGCTTTAGGTCAAGGCGCGCTGAATGCTTTGGATGTTGAGCTGGAAATCGGCACTCCGCCACAGCAGCAATCGGTAAACGGCACTTTAGTCGTGGCCAACCATGTGTCGTGGCTGGATATTTTTGCCATGAGCGCGGTGTATCCGAGCAGCTTTATCGCGAAGCAGGAAATCAGCAAATGGCCGGTATTGGGCAAAATGGGCAAAAATGCCGGCACCGTATTTATCAACCGCAATTCCCGTCGCGACATTGAGCCGATTAACCAAGCGATTGGCGCGGCTTTGCGTTCGGGGCAAAACGTGAGCTTCTTTCCCGAAGCGCGGACGTCTTCAGGCAAAGAAGTTTTGCCTTTTAAAGCGGCCTTATTCCAATCTGCTATTGATGCCGATGCGCCGATTCAGGTGGTGACTTTGCGCTATTACGACAGCTTGGGGCGGCGCAGTATTGAGCCTTCTTATGCCGATGTAAACTTGGTGTCATCCTTGTGGCGTATCATTTCCATGAAAAAAATCCGCATTCGCTTGGACTTTGCGCCTTTATACAGGCCGTCTGAATATCCGAATAGCGACCGTTATGCGCTAAAGGATATTGCGGAAAATTATGTGCGCCTAAATATTGAAGCAGATAAAAATAGTTTTGAATAAGCCTTGAAATTTTTCAGACGGCCTCTATTTATATTTTTAGAAGCAGTGATATAATTTATAGTTTAAGATTATTAAGATTATTTGAACTATAAATTATACAAATGAAAGTCGGTGGGTTAGAATGTGCACATTGATTTTCAACACCCTTATTAAACCTAATCTAAAAGGAGCTCAAAATGGCTTTGCAAGATCGTACTGGTCAAAAAGTACCTAGCTGTGTATTCCACACTCGCGTTGGCGACGCTTGGAAAGATGTTTCTACCGATGACTTGTTCGCCGGTAAAAAAGTAGTGGTATTCTCATTGCCAGGCGCATTTACCCCAACTTGTTCATCTTCACACTTGCCACGCTACAACGAATTGGCTAAAGCGTTCAAAGAGAACGGTGTAGATGCTGTATACTGCGTATCTGTAAACGACACATTCGTAATGAATGCTTGGGCTGCTGAAGAAGAGTCTGACAACATCGTGATGATCCCTGATGGTAACTGCGAATTTACCGAAGGCATGGGTATGCTGGTTGACAAAAATGATCTGGGCTTCGGCAAACGCTCATGGCGCTACTCTATGCTGGTTAACGACGGCGTAGTAGAAAAAATGTTCATCGAGCCGGAAGAACCAGGTGATCCATTCAAAGTATCTGACGCTGATACCATGTTGAACTACATCGCTCCAGAGTGGAAATCTCAAGAGTCTATCGCGATCTTCACCAAACCAGGCTGCCAATTCTGCGCTAAAGCTAAAAAAGCTTTGGAAGACAAAGGCCTGTCTTATGAAGAAATCGTATTGGGTAAAGACGCTACTGTGACTTCTGTTCGCGCCATTACCGGTAAGATGACTGCTCCTCAAGTATTCGTTGGTGGTAAATACATCGGCGGCAGCGAAGAGCTGGATGCTTACTTGGCGACTGTTTAATCATTCATGATTAATCGCTAAAAAATAAAAAACAGTCTTCGGGCTGCTTTCCTGAATAATGTTAGAGTTATTCAGGTAATGCCGAACATTGCGCGGTATTACCTGAGTAACTCTATATTTACAAGGAAATCCGGCTATTATGAAATTTAATCGGGGTTTCTGAAAAAACAATTAGGCCGTCTGAACACGTTTAGGCTGCACTTATAAAGGACTCGACAATGAAAAAAATTCAAGCAGATGTAGTGGTAATGGGCGGCGGTACTGCCGGTATGGGCGCGTTTCGTAATGCCCGTTTGCACACAGACAATGTTTACCTGATTGAAAACCATGTCTATGGCACAACCTGCGCACGCGTTGGCTGCATGCCTTCTAAATTATTGATTGCCGCTGCCGAAGCCCGTCACCATGCCTTGCATACCGATCCATTCGGTATTCATTTGGATAAAGACAGCGTAACGGTTAACGGTGAGGAGGTGATGAGCCGCGTCAAATCTGAGCGTGACCGTTTTGTCGGCTTTGTGGTGAGCGATGTAGAAGAATGGCCTGCTGATAAACGCATCATGGGCACTGCCAAATTTATCGATGCCAATACCGTGCAAATTGACGATCACACCGAAATCACAGCCAAAACCATCGTAATTGCGACCGGTTCGCGTCCGGTTGTGTTGCCGCAATGGCAAGCATTGGGCAACAAAGTCATCATCAACGACGATGTATTCTCATGGGATACACTGCCGAAAAGCGTAGCGGTATTTGGTCCGGGCGTGATTGGTTTGGAATTGGGCCAAGCCTTGCATCGTTTGGGTGTGAAAGTTGAAGTGTTCGGTGTGGGTGGTGCGTTGGGCGGCATTTCTGACCCAGTGGTATTGGAAGAAGCCAAAGCCGTATTCGGTGAAGAAATGACCCTGCATTTGGATGCCAAAACCGAAGCTGCATTGGATGCAGACGGCAATGTCGTGGTGAAATGGGAACAAGATGGCGAAAGCGGTGAATTTACTGCCGAATACCTGTTGGCTGCCGTTGGCCGTCGCCCGAACGTGGACAATATCGGCTTGGAAAACTTGGATATCAAATTGGACGACCGCGGTGTACCGACTGCCGATCCGCTGACCATGCAAACCAGCATTCCAAATATCTTCATCGCCGGTGACGCATCGAACCAATTACCATTGTTGCACGAAGCTTCAGACCAAGGCAAAATCGCCGGTGACAATGCTGGCCGCTGCCCAAATCTGGAACAAGGCTTGCGCCGCAGCACCATCGGTGTCGTGTTCACCACGCCGCAAATCGCTTCGATTGGTTTGAAATATGCACAGGTTTCTGCCAAATACTCAGAAGACCAATTTGTCAGCGGTGAAGTATCGTTTAAAAACCAAGGTCGCAGCCGTGTGATGCTGGTGAACAAAGGCCATATGCGTGTTTACGCCGAGCAAGGCACCGGCTTATTCTTGGGTGCAGAAATCTTTGGTCCGGCTGCCGAACACTTAGCGCATCTGTTGGCTTGGGCGCATCAAATGAAAATGACCATTCCGCAAATGTTGGATATGCCTTTCTATCATCCGGTGATTGAAGAAGGCTTGCGCACCGCATTGCGCGATGTGAATGCCAAATTGAAATTGGCTTAAATTTAAAACTGACTCAAAGGCCGTCTGAATCTTTCAGACGGCTTTTTTTATTTGATTAAAATTAAATAAAATAATGGCCGTCTGAAAATAATATCGTGTAGAATCATTTCAAATCGTTTCATAAACTATTTCAAGGATAAAAAAACATGAAAAAATTCCTGTTATTAATCGTTGCTGCTGCTCTGATTGCCCCTTTGTCTGCACAGGCTATGGGCACGAAGCCGACTGAGGAAGCAGCCGCCTCACAACCTGCCAAAGCAAAAGGCGTATGGATTGATGTGCGTACACCGGAAGAATTTTCTCAAGGTCATTTGCGCAATGCGGTCAATATTCCGGCAAATGAAATTACCACCAAAATCAAACAAGTCAGCCCGGATAAAAATGCGCCGATTAACCTTTATTGCCGCAGCGGCCGCCGTGCCGAAGCCGCTTTAGAAGCCTTGAAAAAAGAAGGTTACACCAATGTAACCAATCATGGCGGCTATGAAGATTTATTGAAAAAAGGTTTGAAATAATCATTGAGGCCGTCTGAAATAAAATATGTTCAGACGGCCTTGATTTTAAAAACATAAAAAAGGAGATTTTATGAAAGCGTTAAAAACTTTAGCTGTTGCAGTATTTGCTACCACAGTAATTGCTGCTTGTTCTACCTCAACCAGTAACCCCATCCCGATCATGCGACCAGGAAAGCAGATGAACCAAACGCATTCAGTTGACAGCCGATACACTTTCGATGAAACGGTTAACCGCCTGCAAAACGCAGTCAAAGAAAAAGGCATGAATGTGTTTGCCGTGATTGATCATCAAGCGGCGGCCAAAGAGAGTGGCTTGGATATGCAACCGGCAAAAGTGATTGTGTTCGGCACACCGAAAGCCGGCACGCCTTTGATGGTGAAAGATCCTGAATTTGCCTTGCAATTACCGTTGCGCGTATTGGTAACGGAAGCCGACGGGCGCGTGAAAGTGGTGTTCAACGACACGCGCGCGCTGATTGCGGGCAGCAAAATTGACTATGCTGAAGTAGAAAATGCGTTGGCCAATGCGGAGAAACTGATTCGCAAAGTGGCGATTATCAATAAGTGAGGCCGTCTGAAACGTTTCAGACGGCCTTTGCAATATGATTTAATCTTGTGCATTACGGCAGACATCAATTGCTTCCTGCAAGCTGCCCACGCCGAAAATCTCCAAATTCGGAAATTCTTTCACATTGCGCGGCATATTGGCTTTCGGCACGATGGCGCGTTTGAAGCCGAGTTTTTCCGCTTCTTTTAAGCGTTCCTGACCGCGGGCAACAGGGCGTACTTCGCCGCTCAAACCGATTTCCCCAAAGGAGACCATTTTTTCCGGCAAAGGGCGGTTGCGGAAGCTGGAAAGCATGGCAAGGATGACGGCTAAGTCGGCTGCGGGCTCGCTGATTTTCACGCCGCCGACGGCGTTGAGAAACACATCTTGATCAAAGCAGGCGATGCCGCCGTGGCGGTTTAACACAGCCAGCAGCATGGACAGGCGGTTTTGTTCAAGGCCGACGGTGAGGCGTTTGGGTGTAAAACCGTGGGCATCATCAACCAAGGCTTGGATTTCCACCAATAAAGGCCGTGAGCCTTCCTGCGTCACCAATACACACGAACCCGGCACATCGTCGCGATAGCTCGCTAAAAAAATCGCCGATGGGTTCGACACACCTTTCAAACCTGTTTCCGTCATCGCAAATACACCCAACTCATTGGCGGCACCGAAGCGGTTTTTAATCGCGCGTATCATGCGGTAATTGGAATGCTGGTCGCCCTCAAAATACAGTACCGTATCCACCATATGCTCCAACACGCGCGGGCCGGCAATCGCGCCGTCTTTGGTGACGTGGCCGACCAAAATCATGGCGATACCCATTTGCTTGGCCATACGCGTCAGTTGTGCCGCACATTCGCGCACTTGCGACACGGAGCCGGGTGCGGACGTGATTTGGTCGGAATACATGGTTTGAATCGAGTCGATGACCACCACTTCCGGTTCGTGTTGTTTTAAGGCCGTCTGAATCGCTTCCATGCGGATTTCAGCCAACAGATTCACGCCATCAGTCGGCAAATCCAAACGCTGCGCGCGCAAGGCGACCTGTTGCGCCGATTCCTCGCCTGAAACATACAAAACTTTGCGCGTTTGCGCCATTTTGGCGATGGTTTGTAACAACAGGGTCGATTTGCCGATGCCCGGATCGCCGCCCAACAAAATCACCGCGCCATCAACCAAACCGCCGCCCAATACGCGGTCGAGTTCGCCCATACCGGTCGGGTTGCGCGGCACTTCGGTGGCGGTCACGGCAGATAAAGATTGCACGCTCGAAGTATCCGCCGCCCACGATTGGAAACGCGCGTTTTTCGGTTCGGGCGCGGCCAAGCTTTCCTGCAAAGTATTCCATTCGCCGCAATGCGGGCATTTGCCTTGCCATTTGGGCGATGTGCCGCCGCATTCGGTGCATTGGTAAACGGTTTTCGGTGCTTTTGCCATGACGGATTCCGTAAAATAAGGGATGAAGCCGTTATTATACGCATGCCGCTTCATGCCGTCTGAAACTTTTCAGACGGTATGGACTAAGGTTTTTCAACAAGGTGTTGTATTTTTGTTTGTGTTTATACCGCATTCAGACGGCCTTGGATCGTGCTTTTATTCGCCAAATCATTGCTTTTCACAATGATACCGTCAAAATTTTTGATAACGATTGTCGCCCGATAAAGATTGTGATATAAATTAGTAAATAAACTCTAAACTCTAAAACACATCATCTAAAAAGAGGTTGTATGGCATCTGCAGAATCTACATTGCAGCCGGTAAACATGGATACGGCTGCTTTTTTGCGACATATCGAAGAGACTTTTGCGCGTGTATTTGGCGCAGGATTAAGCTTGATGCAATATCTGCCGGAAGACAAATGGCTGGAATTGAAAAATGCCGGTTTGCTGCTGCCGTTTTTGGATGAAAAACACGGCGGCCGCAAAAACAGCCAGTTTGAAATTCAAGAAGTATTGCGTTTGGCCGGCCATTACGGCGTGCCCGTAACTTTGCGTACCGGTATTGAAGGTGCGCTGGTATTGCAGCCGTTGCAAGAATTCGGCAGCGAGTCGCAAATCAAGCTCGGTTTGGACTTGATTTTCAAAGGCGAGGGCGGTGGCTTGGGTGTTACCGAGCCGGAAACTTCAGGTGCAGCCATCGCGCGTGAAATGCAGTCGTTTTACGAGTATGTTGATGACGAAACCGTTTACGTGAAAGCGGCGAAATATTGGCAGGGCAATTCTCAAAGCGATTTTCTGCTGGTGGCGGCCAAAGAGCGCAAAAACGGCAAATTGTCTAAAGTCATCAATTTATTATTGGTGCCGAGAGAATACATCCGCTGCGAAGTATTGAAATCGGAAGGTTTGCGCGCGGTGCGTTACGCGATCAACCGCATTGACGGCAATATTCCGGCCAATTTGGTGATGAAATTGTCGGATAGCGATGCCGCCAGCTTGCGTGCGTTCCAAAACATTTTCATCCGCAGCCGCCTGCAATTGGTCGGTATGACGCACGGCATCATGGAATACATTGTCGCCAACACGCAAAAATACGTGCGTAACGACATTAAATTCGTCGAATTCGAGCGCCGTGAAATCGAGCGCCGCTATGAAGTGTCGCAAGTGTTGTACGATTTCACTTGCAACCGCGTGTCACCGGATCAGCCGGTTAGCCATCAGGTGATGGAAGCCAATATTATCAAGACCTTGGCGACCGAATACACTTACGATGCCGCGCAAAAGCTGCAAAAATTACTCGGTGCCAAAGGCTTTGAAAGCGGCCATGTGGCCAGCAATATTGCCATCGACTTCCGCCCGTTCACCATTTTTGAAGGGCCGAACGACATGCTGTATGCCGAGATTTACGATGCGTTCAACCGCGCTACGGCCGAAGAAAAAGAAGCCGGCATCAAGCTCGACAAAGAGCAAACCCTGCTGCAACGTTTCAACAGCGACAAGCGCATGACGGCCGTGAAGCTGGATAAACGCAGCCTGCCGCAAGACATCACCGATTTCTTGGCATCTTATAAAATCGCCGAAGCATGCGCCTTGAAGAAAGTGTTTATCGGCAAAGTGGTGGCGAAATTGTTTGTGTTCATTCAAACCGAATCTGATACCGCTGCTGAATTCTTGCTGAAAAATATCCGCAAAGATATTTTGGATTGTGAATATTGTTGATGAGATAGGCCATCTGAAACAGCGGCCTGAGACCTTTGCAAAATCCCCATCTTTGGCACATTTCTTCGTTATGCGCTGCTCGAAAGCTTGCCTATCTTTATGATATGTCTTCGCTTTCTGCGCTGCTCTCACTTCGAACTGTACTCAAATCTGGGGATTTTGCAAAGGTCTCAGTTTTTTGCGCTTTATCAAAAGATGAATATAAAAGTCATGTTATGATGACCGAACTTTAACCCTAAAGCGAGAGTGAAGCCATGAGCGAAGAAAACAAAATCAAAGTCAACGATTTGCCGAATCAAGAAGCCGAAACCAAAGAAGAAGTGGAATTGCCGGTTTTAGATAATCAAGAAAAACGTGGCGGCCACAGTGAAGGCGGTTGCTGCGGTGCGTGCGGCGGTTGATTGATTATTTCTTAGGCCGTCTGAAAACGTGGTTTTCAGACGGCCTTTTCGTTTTTTAACGTTTTAATCTGCCGAATATTGTATTAAGTAAGTTCAATTTATCCTTCTATCAGAATATGATACAGTTTATCCCAATATAACAAGAGACCGTGCCGATTGGGTATGGCAAAAGGAAAGAGCTATGTTTTGGTATATTGTTGGGTTTTTAGCAGCGGTGGCCGGGCTGCTGTCGCTTTGGGTCAATGCCAGCGCGTTCGGCATGGAAGACGACGATACGCCGCCATCTGAATATGAAAAAAAGCTGGGTTTAGGCGCAACCTTAAAAGACAAAAGCACCGTAGCGCGTGAGCGGGCGGCGGCCAGACTTCACCCTGATGATTGAGATTGAGGCCGTCTGAAATTTTTTAATGAATGCAGCTTTCAGACGGCTTTTTAAAATAGCGTACAATAGCTTCACAACACAAAAAAGGAAAAACCATGTTGAAACTTTACTATATGCAGGGCGCTTGCCCGCTGGTGCCGCATGTGGCTTTGGAATGGGCGAAGGCCGATTTTGAAGCGGTGAAAATGGCGCGCGATGAGTTGAAAACGCCGGGATTCTTGGCCTTGAACTCCTTGGGTTCGGTGCCGGTTTTGCAAGATGGCGATTGGTCGCTGACGCAAAATATGGCGATTTTGGATTTCATCAACACGCAATACCCTGAAGCCAAGCTGTTTGGCAAAGGCGATGTGCACCAACAAGCCAAAGCACGTCAATGGCTGGCGTTTGCCAATGCCGATTTGCATTCGACTTTTGCTTATGTGTTTAATCCAAACCGTTTTATCGAAGGCGAGGGTGAAGGTGCGCAAATCCGTGCGCGTGCGATGCTGCAAGTGAGCGATTATTTCGGCTTGGTTAACGAAGCCCTGCATAATCAGGATTATTTGACCGGCGAATTAACCATTGCTGATGTGTACGTGTATGTGGTGCTGCGTTGGGCGAAAGCATTCAATATCGATTTGAGCCACTTAGATAAATTGGAAGGCTTTTATCAGCGCGTGGAAGCCGATGAAGGCGTGCAAAAAGCATTAAAAACACAAGGTTTGTTGTAATTAATAGAGGCCGTCTGAAAAAATAACATATTCAGACGGCCTTAATCACAATGGGGGCAACATGAAGAAATGTGTGGTCTTAACCGGCGCAGGCATCAGCGCTGATAGCGGTTTATTGACTTTCCGCGATGCGGGCGGTTTGTGGGAAGGGTATAAAGTTACCGATGTCTGCACGCCCGAAGCCTTGGCGAAAAATCCGCAGTTGGTGATTGATTTCTACAACCAGCGCCGCCGCCAAGCCAATGCGGCAGAGCCGAATGCGGCGCACAAAGCGTTGCTGGATTTGGCCGAACATTACCGCGTGCAAATCATCACGCAAAACGTGGATAACTTGCACGAAAGAGCCGGCAGCAAAAATGTGTTGCACCTGCATGGCGAGCTGAATAAGCTGCGCAGCGTTGCTGACCCTGATGAAATCATTGAGTTTAACGGCGAGCAAACAGCGGAAACTTTGAGCAGCAGCGGTGGTGCGATGCGGCCGCATATTGTGTTTTTCGGCGAACAAGTGCCGATGTTTGATGTGGCGGTAGAGGAAATGCGCGATGCCGATGTGGTGATCATCGTCGGCACATCGATGCAGGTTTATCCGGCCGCTTCTTTGGTGCATTACGCGCCGCAGCATGCCGATTTGTATTTGGTTGACCCGAATCCGCAAAGTGTGGCGGCGAATATCGAAGTGATTCCAAAACGCGCGGCAGAGGGTGTGCCGAGTTTGGTGGCTTATTTGATTGAGCAGGCAAAAGCTGATTAAATTGAGGCCGTCTGAAACTTAATATTTCAGACGGCCTGAAACTTTTATTGTGATGCTGAATAATCCCGAATCAATTGCGGCAATTGCGCCATGTCGTCAAACAACACCAGCGCACCGGCTTCCTGCAAAGTCTCACGCGGCGTCCATTGGGTATAGCCAAACGGTGTCATGCCTGCAGCCAGCGCGGCGGTAACACCGGTGGGGCTGTCTTCAATCACCACGCAATCTTGCGGCGCGTAGCCCATGGTTTGGGCGGCGAGCAAAAACAAATCGGGCGCGGGTTTGCCTGCTTTGACTTGCGTGGCGCTGAACATTTTGTCTTGAAAACGTGGCAGCAGGCCGGTGGCGCCAAGCGTGGTGTTCATCTTGGCAAAATCACCGTTGGATGCCACGCAATAAGGAATTTCAAGCGCATCGAGTGCGGCTTCGATGTTTTTCACCGCTTCAACATCTTCTTTCAATGCGGCATTGGCTCGCTGGGCAAATTCCTGCCACATGCTTTCAGACGGCCTTTCGCCCAGCATTTCGCCAATCATCTCCATGCTTTTGGGAATGGATTTGCCAACGAATAACCGCCAGACTTCTTGGCTGTCCATTACCAAGCCTTGTTCGGCCAAGCATTGCGTCAATACTTCACAGGTAATGCGTTCGCTGTCGACCAATACGCCGTCGCAATCGAAAATTGCTAATTTGAATGCAGTCATTAAAAATCCTTTGCGGTGGTTTTTTAAACAGGTTACACTTTCCACGCCGTCTGAAATCATAGCCTAAATCCTTGCATAAAGATACGGTTTCGCTTCAGACGGCCTCTATCCGCCGCTGTCGTCATTGTGCCGGCAGTCAAGCCATCAGCGTCATTGCGCCGCTGTGAATTTAGAAAGAACACAACATGACACTCTCTCCCGTAGCCTTGCGCCGCCAAACCGAGCGCAAGCCGCATCCGACTGCGCGTTATTGGAAAAAATGCGATGTAGAAGCTTTGTTTGCCTTGCCGTTTTTAGACTTGGTGTATCAGGCTGCCGAAATTCACCGCCAACAATTTAATCCGCGCGAAATCCAACTCTCCACTTTACTTTCCATCAAAACCGGCGGCTGCCCCGAAGATTGCGCGTATTGTCCGCAATCGGCGCATCACAACACCGACTTGGGCAAAGAACAAATGATGGACGTCGATGAAATCGTCGCCAAAGCCAAAATCGCACAAGCACGCGGCGCCAGCCGTTTCTGCATGGGTGCGGCATGGCGCGGACCGAAACCGAAAGATGTAGAAACCGTGTCCGAAATCATCAAAGCCGTGAAAGCCTTGGGTTTAGAAACCTGCGGCACATTCGGCATGTTGGAAGACGGCATGGCCGAAGATTTGAAAGAAGCCGGATTGGATTACTACAACCACAATCTCGATACCGACCCCGAGCGTTACAACGACATCATCCACACACGCCAACACGAAGACCGCATGGATACTTTGGGCAAAGTGCGCCATGCCGGTTTGAAAATATGCTGCGGCGGCATTGTCGGCATGAATGAAACCCGCGCCGAACGCGCCGGCTTGATTGCCAGCTTGGCCAATCTCGACCCGCAGCCGGAAAGTGTGCCGATTAATCAATTGGTTAAAGTTGAAGGCACGCCGTTGGCCGATGCGGAAGATTTAGACTGGACGGAATTTGTGCGCACCATCGCCGTGGCGCGCATCACGATGCCGAAAAGCTTTGTGCGCTTGAGCGCAGGACGCACGGGCATGAACGAATCTACCCAAGCCATGTGTTTCTTGGCCGGCGCCAATTCGATTTTCTACGGTGACAAGCTGCTCACCACCGACAATCCGGATGAAGATGGCGACCGTCTGCTGATGGATAAATTGGATTTGGCGCCGCTGAACCATCAAGTAGAAGCGGTTGAAGCACCATCGGCCATTAAAGTGGATTATTGATACACAAATGCCGTCTGAAACGTTTCAGACGGCATTTGTGTATCATCACGAAATCATTATGTTTATATGATATCTATAAAGTTTGCATATATTTGATTGACACAATTGCAAGCTGTTTTTATATTATTAGGAATATTTTTCATTTTCCGCCCCTGCGTCAGGACGCGGCACAATCAACCGAAAAGGAGTGTAAGTATGGCAGCATTTGAATTACGCAAGAGCGATGACGGTCATTTCAGCTTCAGCCTGCTGGGCGATGATGATAAGACCTTATTGAAAAGCGAGCAATACAACAGCAAAGCTTCTGCGCAAAACGGCATCGAGTCGATTCGCAAAAATTCTGCCGAAGATGGGCGCTATGAGTTAAAGGAAAGCAACAACGGCAAATTCTACTTTAATCTTAAAGCCACCAACGGCCAAATCATTGGCACCAGCCCGCTCTTTGCTGACGAAGCTGTGCGTGAAGCTGCGATTACCAAAGTGAAAGCAGAAGCCGCTTCTGCCAGCGTGTTGGAAGGTTAAACCAATCTAAATCATCAAGGCCGTCTGAAATTTAAATTTCAGACGGCCTTGATGATTTTTAATGCTTACAACACAGCCAAAGCCGCATCGTAATTTGGCTCTTCACCGATCTCAGGCACCAATTCGCTGTGCAGCACTTGGTCGTTTTCGTCAAGCACCACCACCGCGCGGGTGTTCAAGCCTTTGAGCGGGGAAGACTGAATTTCAGTGCCATAGTCTTGCTTAAAGTTTTTGCAGCGGAAAGTCGAAAGCGAGGTCACGTTTTCAATGCCTTCAGCACCGCAGAAACGTACTAAGGCAAACGGCAAATCAGCGGAAATACACAAAACGACGGTGTTATCCAAGCCGGTGGCGCGCTCGTTGAATTCGCGTACCGATTTCGAGCACACGCCCGTGTCGATGCTTGGGAAAATGTTCAGCACTTTGCGCTTACCGGCAAAATCCGACAGACTTTTTTCGGATAAATCGGTGGCCACTAAGGTAAATGCAGGAGCGGTTTGGCCGACTTGTGGCAGGGTGCCGCCTACTTCTACCGGATCGCCTTTAAATGTTACTTGAGCCATGTTGATTCCTTTCTGATTAAGCTAAGTCCTACGGTTAAACGGTCTCATCAATGCGACGATACCATGCTTCTTTTTCCGCATCACTGATAAACGATGCTTTGAACGAATTTTTGCACAACGTGCGGATGTCGTCGTTGCTCAAATCCAAAGCATCGGCCAACTCGGTAAAATTTTGATTCACATAGCCGCCGAAATAGGCAGGGTCGTCTGAATTGACTGTCACCAACACGCCGCGCTGCAGCATACGGTGTAAATTGTGTGCGCCCAAATGATTGACCACTTTCAGCTTGAGATTGCTCAACGGGCAGACCGTTAGCGGCATTTGCGCATCAATCAAACGCTGCATCAGCGCATCGTCTTCCTCCGAGCGCACGCCGTGGTCTATACGCGCCACTTTGAGCAAATCCAAGGCTTCATACACATATTCCGGCGGGCCTTCTTCACCGGCATGCGCCACGGCCAGCAAGCCGTATTCGCGCGCTTTGGCAAACACACGCTCGAATTTAGACGGTGGATGACCGACTTCGCTCGAATCCAAGCCCACGCCGATGATTTTGTCGCGAAACGGCAAAGCCTGTGCCAAGGTTTCAAATGCCGAGTCTTCCGATAAATGGCGCAGGAAACACATAATTAGGTGACTGGAAATGCCCCATTCTTGCGCCGCATCACGGCAGGCGCGGTCGATGCCGTTAATCACCGTTTCAAAAGCTACACCACGCTCGGTATGCGTTTGCGGATCGAAGAAAATTTCGGTATGGGTCACGTTGTCTTCACGGCAGCGCAGCAGATAGGCGCGGGTCAAATCGTAAAAATCGCACTCATGCAGTAATACCGCCGCGCCGGCATAATAAATGTCTAAAAAAGACTGCAAATTATGAAAATCATAAGCCGCACGGATTTCATCAACACTTGCGTAAGGAATATCAACCTGATTGCGGCGGGCGATTTCAAACATCAATTCCGGCTCAAATGTGCCTTCGATATGGACATGGAGTTCGGCTTTGGGTAGGGCGGCGATTAATTCATTGCGTGTCATGATGGCTTTCTTGTTCAGACGGCCTTTATTGAAAGCCGTGATTCGTTGATTGATTGTCGTCTTTTCAACTTACGCGGTCAATGTTTGCGAGTGTAAGATTCTGTATGGGCGTATTTGGGAGCGGTAAGTTGATACTTAAAGCCAGTCGCGATTGCTACTTTAGGCGGTGGCACGACTTTCAGACGGCCTTTTCCTGCCTTCGGGCTTGTCTAATCGGACAAATCAGCCTAGACTTCCGCATGAGTCTGTTTCTAGGAAAATAGAATGTCTAAAACCAAACAAGATATTTTTGAACATAACCGCCAATGGGCCGAAGAGCAATTGCGCAACGACCCACATTTTTTTGATAAGCTTTCCATCAACCAAACGCCGGAATATCTCTACATCGGCTGCTCCGACAGCCGCGTAACCGCTGAAGACATGATGGGCATGCAGCCGGGTGAAGTGTTTGTGCACCGCAATATTGCCAATATGGTCAACGCCATTGATATTAACGTGGCTTCGGTCATCAATTATGCAGTTTACCATTTGAACGTTAAACACATTGTCGTATGCGGCCATTATGAATGTGGCGGCGTAAAATCCGCCATGCAGGCCAAAGATTACGGCATGCTGAACCCTTGGTTGCGTTGCATCCGCGATGTTTACCGCCTGCATCGTGAAGAATTGGATGCGATTGAAGACGAGCAAGCGCGTTATGACCGGTTAGTCGAATTAAATGTGCAAGAACAATGCATCAACGTCATCAAAAGTGCCGGCGTGCAAAAACGTTATCTGAAAGAAAAATTTCCAGTAGTGCACGGTTGGGTATTTGATATCCGCACAGGCCGTCTGAAAGATTTGAATATCGATTTTGACAATATTCTGAAAGAAATTCAGAAAATCTATGATTTGACCGACAGCGATTGGAGCGTACCGCAGTCGTGATGCAAGGATAGTCTAAGCGTTTAATTAAAAAAAGGCCGTCTGAAACAGATTGTTTCAGACAGCCTTTTAATTATGGATAAGCAGTCTGAGACCTTTGCAAAATCCCCATCTTTGGTACATTTCTTCGTTGTGCGCTGATCGAAAGCTTGCCTATCTTTATGATATGTCTGCGCTTTCTGTGCTGCTACAACTTTGAACTATACTCAAATCTAGGGTTTTGTAAAGGTCTCAGTATTTAAGCAGCTAACCACTCATTAATCGCAGCTTCTAAGCGTTGCATGGCTTCTTGCAAATCTTCATCGTTCAGCAGCAGACTTGGGGCAAAGCGCACGACATTTGGACCGGCAACCAGCACCATCAGGCCGTGTTTTAAGGCGGCGTTGAAGATTTCACCGGCACGGTTTTCATATTGATCGGCCATCACGGCACCCAGCAGCAAGCCCATGCCGCGGACTTGTTTGAATACGCCGGTGCGCTCGCCGATTTGTTGTAAGGCCGTCTGAAGTTTTTCGCCTTGAGCTTGTACATGGCTTAAGGTTTCAGGCGAGTTGATGATGTCGAACGCGCGGTTGGCAACGGCGCAGGCTAATGGGTTGCCGCCGAAGGTAGAGCCGTGTGTGCCGGGGCCAAAGGTTGGGGCGATGGCATCGGTGGTGACAATCGCGCCAATCGGAAAGCCGCAGCCGAGCGCTTTGGCCAAGCTCATGATGTCGGGTTTCACGCCGTAATGCTCGTAGGCAAACAATTTGCCGGTGTGGCCGACGCCGGTTTGCACTTCATCAAAAATCAGTAAGGCATTATGTTGGTCGCACAAGCGGCGGGCGGCTTCGAGATATTCTTGTGTGGCAGGCAAGATGCCGCTTTCGCCTTGAATCGGCTCGATAATCACCGCGCACGTTTTTTCGCTGATGGTGGCTTCGAGCGCGGCGATATCGTTAAACTCAACATGGGTAATGCCTTGCGGCAGCGGTGCGTAATCTTGGCTGTATTTTGGCTGGCCGCCGACAGATACGGTAAACAGCGTACGGCCGTGGAAGCTGTTGACGCAGGCGATGATTTCGGTTTTGTGTTCGCCAAAATGGTCGCGGCCGTGTTTGCGGGCAAGTTTCAGCGCGGCTTCGTTGGCTTCGGCGCCGGAATTGCAGAAAAACACTTTGTCGCCAAAGCTGTTTTCTACCAAGCGGCGAGCCAAATCTTGCGCAGGTTGGGTGGTGTAGATATTGGAAATGTGCCACACTTTTTGCGCTTGCTGGTTCAGCGCGTCAATCAGCTCGGGATGGCTGTGACCCAAAGCATTCACGGCGATGCCGCCTGATAAGTCAATCAGCTCACGACCTTCGGTATCCCATACGCGGCTGCCCGAGGCGCGCTCGGGAATCATTGGGGCGAATGAGAAATTGGGGGTGAGATAGTTGCTCATGGCGGCTTCCTTTATTGAAATGGGTTGGCTGTTTTTTATAAAAATGAGCCTTTGATTATGCGCCGATTGTTAACGATTTTCAAGACAAAAGGCCGTCTGAAAACGATATTTTCGGACGGCCTTTAATCATCGCAATCAAATCGAATATTCGATTAATTCGTTTTGCGAGAAGATGTAGATTTGCTTCGGCACCAAAGCCAGCTCGCTGCCCACGGCCAAGGCCAATCGGGCGGCATCGCTGCCGGCTAGGGTGATGTGCACGTCGCGGTTGTCGTGTTTGACGGTGACGTGGGTCAAAGCGCCGACAGCGTGGATTTTTTCAACCGCGGCGGTCAGCATCGGCGTTTGGCCGGCTTGGGCGATTTGCCATTCGTGCGGGCGGATATAGCCGGTGGCCAATTGTTCCTGCCATTTGTATTGGCGGTCGAGCGGCCATTGGTAGCTGCCGTAATGCCACACTCCTTTTTCGATACGGCCTTCGAAGGCATCGGTTTCGCCCAAAAATTCAGTGACAAACGCATTTTCCGGCTGGCGGTAAATGTGGTCTGCGCTGCCGGTTTGCTCGATGTGGCCGTGGTTCATCACCACAATTTCATCGGATACTTCCAAGGCTTCTTCTTGGTCGTGGGTGACGAGAATGCTGGTCACGCCGAGATTATGGTGAATGTCGCGCAGCCATGTGCGCAATTCTTTGCGAACCTTGGCATCGAGCGCGCCGAATGGTTCGTCCAGCAGCAGTAATTTGGGTTCTACCGCCAAAGCGCGGGCAAGGGCGATGCGTTGGCGCTGGCCGCCTGAAAGCTGGTGCGGATAAGATTTGGACAAATGCGAAAGCTGCACCAAACCCAATAATTCTTCTACTTTGGCGCGGATTTTTTCTTTGCTCGGGCGCTTGCTTTTCGGCAATACGGTCAAGCCGAAAGCCACGTTGTCGAACACGTTCATGTGGCGGAACAAGGCGTAATGTTGGAATACAAAGCCGACTTTGCGGTCGCGCACATGTTTGTCGGTAACGTCTTGGCCGTCGAACAGAATCTTGCCGTTGTCGGAAGTTTCCAAGCCGGCAATGATGCGCAACAGCGTGGTTTTGCCGCAGCCGGATGGGCCGAGTAGCGAAACCAGTTTGCCGGTCGGCACGTTTAGATTGATGTTTTTCAGCGCGTGGAAATTTCCGAAATGTTTGTTTAAGTTTTCAATGGTGATGCTCATGCGTTTCTCTCCGCTGCGGCGAGTTTTTTCTCTTGCATTTTGGTGATGAAGTTTTGTATGGCTAAGGTGGCTAAGGCCAATAAGGCCAATACGCCGGATAGGGCAAAGGCACCGGTAAAGTTGTATTCGTTGTAGAAGATTTCTACCAAAAGCGGGATGGTGTTGGTTTCACCGCGAATATGGCCGGACACCACGCTGACGGCACCAAATTCACCCATGGCGCGCGCGTTAGTCAGAATCACGCCGTAGAGCAGCGCCCATTTGATATTGGGCAGGGTCACGCGCCAAAACATTTGCCAGCCGCTCGCGCCCAAAGTCAAGGCCGCCTGCTCTTCGCTGTCGCCTTGCGCCTGCATCAGCGGAATCAGTTCACGCGCCACAAAGGGAAAGGTTACAAACAAAGTGGCCAACACAATACCCGGAATGGCAAAAATAATCTGAATGCCTTGCGCTTCGAGCCAGCCGCCCAAAACAGTGTGTGCGCCAAACAGCAATACAAACATCAAACCGGCCACCACCGGAGACACGGAAAACGGCAAATCGAGCAAAGTCGTCAGCAATTGTTTGCCGCGAAAATCAAAGCGCGTGAGCAGCCAAGCCATGGCAATGCCCAACACAGCATTCACCGGCACCACAATGGCAGCGGTAATCAAGGTCAATTGAATGGCCGACCATGCTTCGGGATCGGTAATCGACTGCACATACAAATCCCAACCGCCTTTTAGGGCTTCGTAAAACACCGCCACCAGCGGCACCACCAGCATCACCAGCAGGAATAGCAAGGCAATCGCGGTTAAGGTGAAACGCAGCCAGCGCGGCTCGGTTAGGTTTGGATTGGAAGAATGGGTTTGCATAATCAATATCTTTTTTCTATTCCAAAAGTTTCAGACGGCCTATCAGGCTTTGGCGCCGGCACGTTTGCTTAATGCCCATTGTGTTACGTTTAAGGCAAATAAAATCGCAAACGAAATCATCAGCATAAATAACGCCACCGCCGATGCACCCTGCACATCAAATTGCTCCAGTTTGCCGGTAATAATCAACGGCAAAATCTCGGAAACCATCGGAATATTGCCCGCAATAAAAATTACCGAGCCGTATTCGCCTGTTGCGCGGGCAAACATCATACCTGCGCCGGTGATCAAAGCCGGCATGATTTCCGGCAGTAACACGCGGCGAAAAGTGGTGAAGCGGTTGGCACCCAAAGTGGCCGCAGCTTCTTCGTATTCGCCTGATAATTCCTCCAATACCGGCTGCACGGCACGGACGATAAATGGAAGGCTCACCACCACCAGCGCAATCCAAATACCAATGGGGGTAAAGGCAATTTTGATGCCCAAAGGCTCGAACCATTGGCCGATCCAGCCATTCGGCGCGTATAAAGTTGCCAAGGCAATACCGATGACGGCGGTAGGCAGGGCAAAGGGTAAATCCACCAAAGCATTTACCAGACTTTTGCCGGGAAATTCATAGCGCACCAACACCCACGCGACCAAAGTGCCGAACACGATATTGGTCAGCATGGCGTAAAACGACATTTTCAGAGTCAGCCATACCGCTGCCAAAACATTGGGCTCGGCGATGGTTTGCCAAAAAGCCGTCCAACCGATTTCGCCGGCTTTGGCCGCCATCATGGCAAACGGCAACACGACCAAAAGCGACAAGCACAACACGGTTAGCCCTAAGCTGATTTTAAAACCGGGTAAGACGCTGGGGGTTTTCAGTAATAACATGGTTTGATAACAGAATAGTGATTATGGGCGTCACTTTATAGAAGCCGTCTGAAAAAGGGAAAGAATGGTTTGTTTATTGCAAAGATGATTTTGTTATATATGCTTGTGGGGGATTGGTTTCGTTAAATATAAAAAGGCCGTCTGAAACTCATGTTTCAGACGGCCTTTGAAGACAATAGCTTATGCGGCAAACTGTCGGCTAAATTCGATAAATTCCGCTTTTTTGGCTTTAGCCTTACCCGAATCAATCGCTTCTTGGGCGGCTGCGACACCAGCAGCCAAAGAGTCCACTACGTTGCCTGCATACAAAGCCGCGGCAGCGTTGAGCACCACAATGTCGCGCGCCGCACCGTGTTCACCGTTTAAGACGGCATCCATTTTTTGCAGCGATTCTTCGCTGTTTTCCACGCGGATGTCGTCAAGGTTGCGGCGGATTTCCATGCCGAAATCTTGCGGGTTGATGTCGTATTCATGGATGGTGCAGTCTTTCAATTCGGCCACGCGAGTATTGCCGGTAAGGGTGATTTCGTCCAAACCGCCTTTGCCACAGACTACCAGCACATGTTTCGAACCCAATTGCTGCAATACGCGTGAGAGAATGCCGCACAAATCAACGTGGAACACGCCCAAAAGCTGGTTCGGCGCACCTGCCGGATTGGTTAATGGACCTAAAATATTGAAAATGCTGCGGAAGCCCAATGAGCGGCGCACCGGTGCAACATGGCGCATGGCGCTGTGGTGGTTTTGTGCAAACATAAAACCAATGCCGGTTTGCTCTATGCTTTGGGCAACTTGTTCGGGCGATACATTCAACACCGCGCCCATTTGTTCCATTACATCGGCCGCACCGCTGAAAGAAGACACCGAGCGGCCGCCGTGTTTCGCCACTTTGGCACCGGCTGCGGCCGCCACAAACATGGCCGTGGTTGAGATATTGAAGGTTTTTGCACCATCACCGCCTGTGCCGACGATATCGACCAAATTATCGGCATGGTTCACCGCCACTTTGGTGGAAAACTCACGCATCACGGCTGCGGCAGCAGTGATTTCAGATACAGTTTCCACTTTAATGCGCAAGCCGGTCATAATCGCCGCGATTTGCTCCGGCGGCACTTGACCGCTCATGATTTGGCGCATCAAATCGGTCATTTCATCGTAAAAAAGCTCGTTGTTGCTGATTAAACGTTCAATTGCCTGTTGCGGCGTAATCATGTGTTTTCCCTTCGGTATTTCAGATAAATGTTATGCGCTTTCTTGCAGCGTAGGCTCAGGTTTAGGCGGCGTACCGGCAAGCCAAGCACACAGCATTACCGAGCTTATGCAAAACCACAGCCAAATATAAGCCAATGCAGACCCAAAATCGGAAGGCGGCAGCCAAATGGTGTGCGCTTCCATGTAGTGGGTAATCATTTTAAACAGCCATGCGCCGATCACAATAGCCAAGAAAACAGCGGTGGCGCAAAAGCCGATAATATACCCGCCGCGTTTGTTGCGGTAAACCCGTTTGTCCACGCAAATGGCAACGGTAAGCAAAACCAAAGGTAGGCAGGTCAGGGTGGCATACAGCAGAATTTCAAAAAGATGGGCAGGTATGCCGGCAGGTGGTGGATGATAACCGTCTTGCCGTTCGGCCCATCGGAGAATCTGCCAATTGGCTTCGATAACGAGCAATGATACGCCGAAACCGCCCATGAGTGAATAGAGAAGCACTTGGCGGCTGGGATAAGATGGAGTGGCCATTACGCGGCAATATCCTTATTATTCTTGCCATAAATTATGGATTTGCCGATAGTGCAAATTTGAAATTTACGGTGGTTTGTGGAATCGATATTGAGCAAGCGTATGGCCGAATGTGTCGTGCCGAAAGGAGTTTCAGCACATAAAGAGCATAGATTATGAGGCCGTCTGGACATATTTTCGGATAAATAGATTCAGACGGCATTTATTATATGAAACTTCAGACCGCTGTCATGGCGGATAGTTCATTGAAATTGAATTTTTTATTCAAGCAGCTTGAGCTTGGGGGCGAAAATCTTTGAATTCTTCCAAGAAATTACGCAACATGTCGTGGCCGTGTTCGGTCAACAAGGCTTCGGGATGGAATTGCACGCCTTCGATGGCATATTGCTTGTGGCGCACGCCCATGATTTCTTGGTCATCCGTCCATGCGGTAACTTCAAGGCAATCGGGCAGGGTGTGGCGATCGATCACCAAGCTGTGATAGCGCGTGCAAGTCACGGGATTAGGCAAACCTTTAAACATGCCCTGATTGGTGTGATGAACCGGCGAAACTTTGCCATGCATTAAGGTTTGCGCACGCACTACATTGCCGCCAAACGCTTCGCCGATGGTTTGATGGCCGAGACACACGCCCATAATCGGCAGCTTACCGGCAAAATACTGCATGGCGGCCACGGAAATGCCTGCTTCTTTCGGTGAACACGGGCCGGGGCCGATAATCAGGTATTGTGGTTTGAGCGCGGCGATTTCTTCCAATGTAATGTCGTCATTACGGCGCACCACGACTTCTTGGCCGAGTTCGGCAAAATATTGCACGATGTTGTAGGTGAAGCTATCGTAGTTATCAATAAAGAGTAGCATTTAATTTATAACCTTTTGATTTATATATGATAAATTGATAATTTATCTGCTTTATACCCCATTGTTTACCCCCTTATTGATTGGCTGGTTTCAGACGACCTAATTTTTCACCAACGCCAAGTTATCGGGATCATTGATAAACAACCACATTTTTTCATCGGTGGTAAACACGCCGTTGCGAATGAGATAGTGCAAATCGTGTTTGACTTGTGCATCGGCTTTGCGTATCACCACGCGCATATTGTTGCGGAATGCAGCCATTTCAAGAATTTTGGCGGCAAACTTCGGCTGGTGTAAACGGGCATGGGCGAGCGGATTGCGGTGGATGTATTCATTTAATTTGCGGGCGCTGCTTTTGAAATCGGTGTGCAGCGGGTCGATGAATACGATGTGAAACGGCATCCGGCTGAGGTAATCGTGTTCGATATCCATCATCTGCGCCTTTTCTGTTAAATCTTGAATGATGTTTATCTTATCAGCAATTCAGGCCGTCTGAAAGAATTTTTGCGTGGGGAAATTCTTTCAGACGGCCTGTTTTCATGCTGCATTGCTTTACGGCAATTTCGGTTTGACTTTCACGCTTAAAGGCAGATGGTCGGAAAGCATTTGCCAGTTGCGGCTGTTGTGGATTTGGGTTTCCATGATGTCCAAATTGCGCGTATAAACCCGGTCAAGGCTCAGCAGCGGCATGCGGGAAGGGAAGGTTTTCGGGCGTTTGCCCTTGCTGTCGAGAAACACTTCATCTAGGTTGAGGGCTTTGCCCAGCGAAATGGCCGATTTATAGCGCCAATCGTTGAAGTCGCCGGCAATAATCAATGGGCTTTGGGTATCGATGTGTTGGCTGACGTATTCAAAAATCGTCTGATATTGCTTGGCGCGGTCGGGTTCACGCAAATTCAGGTGGGCGCACAAACACACTAAAGGAACATCCCAGCCTTCCGGTAATACTTCGCAATGCAACATGCCGCGCTGCTCGTGTTTATTGACTGTAATATTCAGATTATTGCGGGTTTCTAGCGGTAGATGGCTGAGGATGGCATTACCGTGGTGGCGTTGCGGATAGATGGCATTTTTGCCGTAGCTGCGGTTGAAAGAGAGATGGTTACCCAGCACATCATAATGCGGCTCGCTCGGGTATTCGAGAATTTTGCTGCTGCGGTTGGTGTGCATACCTTGCACTTCTTGAAGAAACAATACATCTGAATTGAGCGATTGCAAGGCATCGCCCATGCTGTCGAGCTGGTATTTGCGGTTGAGCGCAGACATGCCTTTGTGCATATTGTAGGACGTAATGGTAACGGGACGTGGTGACATGACGTGACCTCACTGTGTGTTTTGTTATGCGTCGGCTCATGATTGGATTTTTATTGAAGCCGACTGTTTTCCTCATTACAGTATAACACCATAAACGCTATGGTTTTTTTGCGCTATGTAAAAAAACTTCATTTTTAGCAAGCACTAATAAGATGAAAGGCCGTCTGAAAACTAAGTTTCAGACGGCCTTTCATACGCCTAAATACTAAACATTAAGACTTGGCTTTGCTGCGGCCTTTGCGTTTGCCGGCATGCTCACCGCTGCTTTTCACTTTGACTTTCACGCCTTTCTTTTTCGATGATTTTTTGCTTTTTGCTGCTTTAGGTTTGGCAGCTTGCTTGTGCTCATCCGTTTTATGGCGTGAAGGTTTTTGCTTAGCGGCAGCCATTTGCTCGTCAATTTCTTTAGTCGACAGTTTTTTACTGCGGGTTTGGGCTTTTTCGGCTACGGCGGGCTGTCTGCTTTCGTTTTTGGCGGCAGCACGTGAATTTGAGCGACGGCTTTTTGTGCCGTTTTCATTGCCGTTTACCAATACCAAATCAATCTTGCTGGTGTCTAAATCGGCACGGGCAACCTTAACCATCAATTCATCGCCCATGCTGAAGCGCACCCCACTGCGTTCGCCTTCAATGGCCATGATTTCCGGACGGAAATTGAAATAATCTTCGCCTAAGTCGCTGATGTGCACCAAGCCGTCGATGTGGATGTCGTCTAAGGTGACAAAAATGCCGAAGCTGGTCATGCCGGAAATTTTGCCTTTGAATACTTCACCCACTTTATCGCGCATGTAATAAGTTTTCAGCCAGTTTTCAACGTCTTTGCTGGCATCATCGGCACGGCGCTCGCAGAACGAAGTATGCACACCCAAGGCCTGCCATGTTTTTTGCGGCGTGTATTTTTCGCCTTGCAACACGGCCTTAATGGCACGATGCACGGTCAAATCCGGATAGCGGCGGATGGGTGACGTGAAGTGGGCGTATGATTCGTAAGCCAAGCCAAAGTGGCCATCGTTATGAGGTTCATATACTGCCTGTTGCATCGAGCGCAACATCATCACTTGTAGCAACTCTTCATCCGGTCGGCCTTTGAATTGCTGCGCCAAGGCGGCATAATCTTTCGGGGTCGGTTTATCGCCACCGCCCAAGGTCAAGCCCAGTAAACCCAATTGCTCGCGCAAGGTCGCCAATTTTTCCGGCGTTGGGCCTAAGTGGTTGCGGAATAGGGCGGTATGTTTGTTTTTCAGCAGAAAATCTGCCGCACACACGTTCGCCGCCAGCATACATTCTTCAATCAGCTTATGCGCATCATTACGATGCACCGGCACGATTTTTTCGATTTTGCCATTGTCGTCGAAAATCATCTGCGTTTCCACGCTTTCAAATTCGACTGCGCCGCGATCTTGGCGTTTTTTCTGCAGCACTTGGAAAAGTTTATATAAGGTATCGATTTGCGGCTTCAGCGGATTATCAGAACCTTCTTGAATCCATTGCCATACTTGGTTGTACGTCAAGCGGGCGTGGGAGCGCATCACCGCCGGATAGAATTTATATTCTTTCACATTACCAGCATAAGTGATGGACATATCGCAAACCATACACAAACGCTCAACATCAGGATTCAGCGAGCAAATGCCGTTGGAAAGATTTTCAGGCAGCATCGGAATCACGCGGCGCGGAAAATACACGCTGGTGCTGCGCTCGATGGCATCATTGTCAATCGCATCGCCCGGGCGCACATAATGGCTGACATCGGCAATCGCCACTACCAAGCGGAAATTGCGGCCGATACGCTCGGCGTACACCGCATCGTCAAAGTCACGCGCGGTTTCGCCATCGATGGTCACCAAAGGCAAATCGCGTAAATCCACGCGGCCTTTCAAATCGCTTTTACGCACATGATCAGGAATTTTTGCAGCGGCTTTTTGGCAGGCTTCGCTAAATTGGTGTGGCAAATGATGCTTGCGTACGGCAATTTCGATTTCCATGCCACTGTCGGCATATTCGCCCAACACTTCGATGATTTTGGCTACGGCAGGGCGGTGCAATTCAGGGTAGCTTTCGATTTCGGCCACAATCACTTGGCCGGATTCAGGCTTAAATTGCGCCACGCTTTCAGGCTCTAACACAATGCTTTGGGTTAAGCGTTTGTCTTCTGCTTCCAAAATCGCAATGCCGCGATCAATATAGAAACGACCAACCACTTGAACCTGCGCACGCTCAACAATATCCAGCACCATGCCTTCGCGGCGGCCGCGACGGTCGATACCGGCAGGGCGCACGGTGACAATATCGCCATGCATCACGCCGCGCATTTGGCGTTCGTATAAAACAAAATCGCCTTCGCCGGTTTTTTCCAGCGGCACAGCAAAACCGAAGCCGTCTTTATGCGCTTCGACACGACATTTAACCAAGGCCAGTTTATCCGCCGCACACACTGCGCCGCGACGGTTAATCAATACCTGACCATCACGCGCCATGGCTTTCAGACGGCGTTCGAAAAATTCGTATTCTTCTTCTTTGATAGAAAGCTCGCGTGCCAAGGCATCGATTTTGGTTGGCACGCCTTTTTGTTCTAATAATTCAATCACCCACTCTCGGCTGGGCAACGGCTCAGCGTAACGTTGCTTTTCTCGCTCTAAGTAAGGATCTTTTTCTCGTAGATTTAATAATTTAATTTTTTTATTCATTTTTACAGTTGACATTCTTCGTTGTAAATATATAATAGCCACTTCGTTTTCAGCAGCACCTTCGGTACTGTAACGTAAAACGATAAATAAAGCAAAGCCCAGGTGGCGGAATTGGTAGACGCGCTAGCTTCAGGTGCTAGTGTCCTCACGGGCGTGGAAGTTCGAGTCTTCTCCTGGGCACCATGATTGGTCTCTTTGCTTTAACAATTGAATGCCCAGGTGGCGGAATTGGTAGACGCGCTAGCTTCAGGTGCTAGTATCCTCACGGGTGTGGAAGTTCGAGTCTTCTCCTGGGCACCAAACTTCCGGTTTGAAACCGGATTTTTTATTATTTGCGTGATGTGAATCGGCAAATAATCTATCTTATAGAGGGGTGGATGAGTGGTTTAAGTCGCACGCCTGGAAAGTGTGTATACGTTAATAGCGTATCGAGGGTTCGAATCCCTTCCCCTCTGCCACGAATATAAATCCCAAGTCATGAATGACTTGGGATTTTTTATTATTCATGTCCAGTATTTTTAAAAAATATTTGAAAATTACGCTTATTTTTAATTACTTATTTCATTTATTCAACGCTATACAAAGCGGCTGAAACGGTGTATCCTTGCACTTATCTAATACATTCATAAAATATGTATCTTTAAAAAAGGCCGTCTGAAAGCCTTTCATCAACACAAGGAACCTGACCATGACCGATTTTACCGTTTGGGAAACTGCGCCTTTTAATGCCACCATCGACCATATTTTGCAGCGTTACCATAATGTGCATCGCGCGCAATTTGATGAGCTGGTGCCGTTAGCGCAAAAAGTGGCAACAGTGCATGCCGATACTTTTCCGGCTGAAATTGCCGAGTTGCTGGCCTATATGCAAAATGAATTATTGAGCCACATGATGAAGGAAGAACGTATGCTGTTTCCGATGGTGAATCAGGGCGTGGGGCGTGGTGCGGCAATGCCGATTAGTGTGATGATGCACGAACATGAAGAACACGATAAAGCCATCGAACGCCTGCGCAAATTGACCAACAATTTTGAAATTCCGGAAAATGCTTGTGGCAGCTGGACGCGCTTGTACCGCTTAGCAGAAGAAATGGTCAATGATTTGACCGACCATATCCATTTGGAAAACGAAGTATTTTTCCCTCGTGTGTTGGCTTCTTAAGCTGCCTTTATCAAACTAAAAATGCCGTCTGAACGTTTTCAGACGGCATTTTTTCAGACGGCCTGTTGCTCTGCTTCAAAGGCCAACAACACTTGTTTGACCTCATCCGCTTCTTTCAAAGTTCGCACCCGCTCAAACAAATCTTGCGCTTGCGGAAATTCTTTTTTCATCATGCCGAGCCATTGTTTCAAACGCGCCACGGGGTATTTGTTGTTGGCTTCTTTGGCAACACACAAATCAAAGAAGAGATTAATCCAACTGGCGATTTCGGCAAAATCGGTGGGCTTTACCGTTTCACCATACTCGTATTGTTTGATTTGTCGTGCCAAATCCGGCCGAATGACCGCACCGCGTCCCAACATCACGCTGTCGCAACCGCTGACTTCTTTAATTGCTAAATAGTCTTCCAGCGTGAACACATCGCCGTTTGCCGTGACCGGAATCGAGACTGCATCACGGATTTTGCGTACCCAATCCCAGTGCGCCGGCGGTTCGTAACCTTCAACTTTGGTGCGGGCATGTACGGTCAACCCGCATGCGCCGCCTTCGGCAATCGCGGCGGCGCATTCTAAAGCCAAATCGGTATTTTCAAAGCCCAAGCGCATTTTGCCGGTTAGCGGAATATGTTCGGGCAGGCGGCTGCGCAGGGTTTTGACGATGTGGTGAATCAATTCCGGCTCTTTCAGCAAAACCGCACCGCCTTTGTGTTTGTTGACGGTGGGGGCGGGGCAGCCGAAGTTTAAATCGATTTTGTCGGCACCAAAGCGCACGGCTTCCAAAGCATTGACGGCCATATTGTCGGCATCGCTGCCTAAGAGTTGCACGGTGCACGGTGTGCCGGCAAAAGTTTGGTTACCGTTGGCAATTTCCGGCACATATTTCAGCCATGTGGCGCGGGAATGCACGGTGTGGGTGATGCGCACAAATTCGCTGACACACTCGTCGTAACCGCCGATACGCGTTAACAAATCACGCATCACGTCGTCGCATAATCCTTGCATAGGGGCGAGCAGCAATCGCATAGTCAATAGGCCGTCTGAAAAATGAAATGCGTATTGTAGCGGTATATCGGGTAAAATACAGCCGTTTAAGATATTTTTCAGACGGCCTGACCATGATAAACACAAGAATTCCAGCAACTGCCGCCATGTTGGTAAAAAATTCCGAACGCTATTTGGTGGAAGTGCTGACCGCGCTGGGCGATTTTGATGAAGTTTTGCTGCTCGATAATGGCTCGACTGACCGCACATTCGAGATTGCCGCGCAATTTAAAAATGTCAGCTATTTCAAGCATGATTTTATCGGTTTCGGCCCCATGAAAAACATGGCTGCTCGTTTGGCGCAAAACGATTGGATTTTCAGTATCGACAGCGACGAAGTGCCCGATGCGGAATTAATCGACAGTATTCGCGCCGCAGTGTCGGAAAATGACCCACAAAGTATTTATACCTTGTCCCGCCTGAATCATTACAACGGCCGTTTGATTAAAGGTTGCGGCTGGTATCCGGATATTCTGCCGCGCCTTTATCATCGTCGTTTTACCCGCTTTTCCGACCGTCAAGTGCATGAATCTTTGATGATTCCCAAAGATGCGCAAAGCTATTCTTTATCAGGCCGTCTGAAACATTATTCTTTTGAAAACGCAGAAGGCTTGATTCAAAAAATGCAGCAATATTCTTCGCTGTATGCCGATGAAAACCGCTTTAAAAAGAAAACTTCACCAGCCAAAGCTTTGCTGCACGGCGGCGTGTCGTTTATTAAAAATTATTTCCTGAAACGCGGTTTTGCCTATGGTTCAGACGGCCTCACCATTTCAGTGGCTAACGCGCAAGGTTCTTACTATAAATATGTGAAGTTGCATGAGCGTAACCAAAATCTGAAAGTATCGCTGATTATTACCACCTATAACCGGCCGGATGCGCTTGCATTTGTGTTGCAATCGGCTTTGTCGCAAACTCGTTTGCCTGATGAAATTATTGTAGCCGATGACGGTTCAACCCGCAAAACGGCAGATGTGATTCAATACGTTAACCGGCAAAGTCCGGTGCCGGTGAAGCATTCTTGGCGGCCTGATGATGGTTTTCGTGCCGCAGAATCGCGCAATCGTGCATTGGCGATGGCAAAAGGCGATTATATTGTGCTGATTGATGGCGATATGTTGCTGGATGCATCATTTATTGCCGATCATTTAAAATTGGCACTCAAAGGCCGTTTGGTACAAGGTTCACGCGTGATTTTGACTGAAGCGCGCACGCAAGAAATTTTGGCTTCCGAACAATTGCCGAATCTTTCTGTGTTTGATTCAGGCATTGAGAAACGCCTTTCTGCTTTAAGATGCCGTTGTTTGTCTGCATTGGTCGGTAAAAACGGCAGCCAAAACCACCGTGGCATCAAAACCTGCAACATGAGCTTTTTCCGCGAAGATGCCTTAGCTGTAAACGGCTTTAATAACTGGTTTGTCGGCTGGGGGCGCGAAGACAGCGAGTTTGTTGCCCGCTGCTACCACAATGGTATGAAACGCCACAATCTTAAATTCGCCGGCATTGCGTATCACTTGTGGCATCACGAAGCCGAACGCGATTCTCTGCCACAAAATGATGCGCTTTTAGAGCGTACTTTAGAAACGCAGCAAATCCGTTGCGAAAGCGGTGTGAATATGTTTTTGAAGGAAAACAGCTAATCTAAATGATAGGCCGTCTGAAAAATGCTTTTCAGACGGCCTTTTTAATACAACAGATTACGCTTAAGTCAAAAATCAAACAGTTTGTCATCATAATTTAGTTTACCTTCTTACATATAGCTAAAATGTCAAAACAATATCAATAAGAAAACGCCACATGACACAGACAACCGAAAATCTTTATCAACAAGCCCATCAATTTTTGTTGCAATCGCCGCCGGACTACGCGCAAGCAGCGCAATTATTGCAGCTCGCTGCCAAATCCGGCCACAGCGAAGCGGCTTTTCAGCTCACTGCCTGCCTGATTAACGGCCATGGCATTGCAGTGGACTTTGCCGCCGGTGTTGAGTATTTAAAGCAAGCGGCCAGAGCGGGGCATGTGTATGCCCGTTATAATCTGCTGCAATTGCAAGAATCGGAAAATGCGGATATTCAAACCCTTCTGCCACACTATATCGAATTGGCCGAACAAGGTTTGGTGCATGCGCAATTGCGCTTGATGCGTGCATTTAACGAGATGGGGCAAGCCCAGCAGGCATTGCTGTGGGCAAATAAAGCAGCGGAGCAAAACCATCCGCAGGCACAATATTTTGTGGCGCAATATCACCAATATGCTGCCGAACCTGATTTATATAAAGCGCATCAGCTTTACCGTTTGGCTGCCGAGCAAGGTTTTGTCGCGGCGCATTGGCAGCTTGGGCTGCAATACAAGTTGGCACAAGGTGTGGCAAAAGATTTAACGCAAGCAAGGGCGCATTTGCAGGTTGCCGCACAACACGGCATTGCGCCTGCACAAACCGCATTGGCTGAGATTTTGTTGCCGCAAAACAGTGTCGAAGCCTTGACTTGGTTTCAGACGGCCGCTGAAAACGGCGATAACGATGCCCATGCTGCTTTAGCAGAAATTTATCTTTTGGGTCAAGATGTTGAGCGCGATCCGCAAAAAGCGCAGCATCATGCTGAACAAGCCGCTGCCAACAATCACCCGCAAGCTTTACGTTTATTGGGTGATATTTACCGCTATGGGTTGGGCGTGGCTGCGCAACCGCAAAAAGCTCGTGAATATTATCGAAAAGCGGCGGATTTGGGCGACATCTCAGCGCATCAAAAATTATTGTCCGACAGCGCCTTGAACGACCATCAGCATTATGAAGCAGCCAAACAAACTGCTTTACAACGCCAGCAAGCAGAAAGCCTTTATCAAAAAGCCTTTGCCGCGCATTATGGTTTACAGCGCAGCCAAAGCTATGCCGAAGCCTTACCACTTTACCTCCAAGTAGCCGAATTAGGGCATACCAAAGCCAAAACCAATTTGGGCATGATGTATTACAGCGGTCAGGGCGTTGCGAATGATTTCAGCCAAGCCGCGCAATGGTTTGAATCTGCTGCCGAACAGCAAGATACGATGGCGCAATACAATTTAGCTTGTCTCTATTTTCATGGCATGGGCGTGCCGAAAAATCCTGCAAAAGCCTGTAAATGGCTGCAACAAGCGATTGACAATGGCCATGAGCAAGCCGATGTGTTGAAAACATTGTTGGCACAATGGCAACAGGCCGTCTGAACGCATAAGCCCAAAGAAAAGGCCGTCTGAACAAGCATAATCAGGTATAATTACGCACCATATTCCAAGCTGTTTGTTTCAGACGGCCTTTTTATCTTGATTGTAAAGATTTAACCAGCATGACAGATTCCACTCAAAATCACGAAGAAAACCAAGTGCCTGCCGAGCATTTGCGTTCTATCCGCAGCTTTGTTTTGCGTCAAGGTCATATGACTGCAGCGCAACAGCGCGCCATCGATACCATGTGGCCGCAATTCGGTGTCGACTATCAAGATGCCATTATTGATTTAAACCAACATTTCGGCCGCGACAATCCTAAAGTTTTGGAAATCGGCTTCGGCATGGGTACGGCTACGGTCGAGATTGCCAAGCGTTTGCCGGAAACGGATTTTCTAGCAATTGACGTACATGGTCCTGGTGTCGGCAATATTTTGAAACTGATTGAAGAAGAGCAAGTCGGCAACATTCGCGTGATGCGCCATGATGCTGTGGAAGTGGTTGAAAATATGCTGGCTGATGGCGCATTATCAGGTATTCACATCTTTTTCCCTGACCCGTGGCACAAAAAACGCCACCACAAACGCCGTTTGGTGCAAACACATTTTGTTGAAAAACTATTGCCTAAATTAGCTATCGGCGGCTACATCCACATGGCGACCGACTGGGAAGAATATGCTGTGCAAATGCTGGAAGTATTAAGCGGTTTCGACAGCCTGCAAAACACGGCTGAAGATTACGCGCCGACACCGGATTACCGCCCGGAAACCAAATTTGAAGCCCGCGGCAAACGCTTAGGGCATGGTGTTTGGGATTTGGTGTTCAAGCGCATTAAATAAAATATAAAAAGATAAAAAGGCCGTCTGAAATAAATATGGGGCTTAGGAAGCAAAAATATTAAATTGGGTTATTTCGAAGCATCTTCATTAATATTTTACCTAAATCTTCATGCCGGTGGTTAAACCTAAACTCCGTTTCTTTGAGATGCAGATAAAACATCTCTTTGGAAATACCATGAAATTTAGCCAAACGCCCCTTAGCATAACTCCAAAAAGATTCAATACCATTGATATGTTACTTTCCTCGAGCAAACTCATTGGAACCATGATGGATACGGTAATGCTTCTCATAGCCCATATCGACAAGACCGTCATATGCTTTCCAGCCGTCAGTATTGATTTCACTGTCAGCAGATATGTGACCGCGTATGACCTTGATTAGTGAGGCTTTCGAAGCGTCGGGAACGATTTCCGTATAGACCACGCCATTGCGTTTCAGTATGCCAAATACGATGGTTTTACCTGACGCTCCGCGACCGCGCTTACCCCTGATACGTCGCGCACCAAAGTAAGATTCATCTAATTCGACCACACCGGACAGTGGTGAGCTTTGTTCGCACAGAGCAGCAATCCTGTGTCTGATTTTCAGGAAAATAGGATTGATACTGCGTACACTAATGCCGGTCATTTTAGCAGTATCGGAAGCGGTCAAATCAAGAGCGAAACAGCGGATTATTTCTCTAAACTTTTGCTCTGAAATTTTGCTGAACTTTTGATACTTATTTTTTAGTTTCATATTAGGAGCTTATCAGGTTTTTTGATGATTTTGCTTCCTAAGCCCCTAAATATTTTCAGACGGCCTTTTTATATTGATAAAACTCACCAAATCAACGTAATTCGCGTGAGTCTTTCCAACCATCGCTGGTTTTAACCAATGTGGCTGTCTGCACACGCACTTCATCCAATGGCAATTTGGCATTGCCACCGGCTTTCAATAAATTACCGATCCATTTTTCCGGCACAAATTTTGCTTCGTAAGAAACACGCGAAACAGTCATGCCGTTGGATGGGCTAGGCTCGGTGTACCAATTGATTTTATTGACTTCTTGATGGCCGATGCAGAAATGCGGCATTTTTTCTTTGGCGCGGGTTTGTTTTTCGCCTTTTTCAGTCAGCTTATAAACCAATACTTTGACAGTTTCATCGCTATTGGCAGCAACCGGCATGGTTTCTTTAGATTTTTCGTAGAAATCTTCTTTTTCCAGAATACTCAATTGCTTCAATGCAGTTTTGTTGATGTCGTTGCCTTTACGGTCTTTTTCCGCCAACTTGATTTCAGGCGTACCAATCGGCACTTGCGTGAAGCTGTCGTTGCCGCGCGGATTTTGCACATTCAAAACCAAAGGCAGGCAAATACCTTGATTTTTGGCATATTGATTGATGGTTTTTTCAAATAAAGAATTGCTCGGTTTTTCGTCTGAACAGCCGGCCATAAGCACAGCAGCGGCAATTAAAGAAAGCGTGACGGTTTTTTTCATCGGGTCGCTCCGTAATGATGTCGTGTGTCGGAATATCGGCCAAAGCCATTGTTGTTTATTCTACCGTATTTTGTGGCAAACTGTACAAGCTCTCGGTAGAATGGCAGGGCAAAAATCAATGAAAGGCTGAACATGATTAAATTATATGGTATTCCGAATTGCGACACAGTTAAAAAAGCCCGCGTATGGCTGGCGGATAACGGTGTAGAAGCCGAGTTTGTCGATTTCAAAAAATCACCGCCGACACCTGAATTGATCACGGCATGGTTGTCACAAATCCCCTTAGAAAACTTGTTGAACAAACGCGGCACAACATGGCGTAAATTAGATGAGCAAACGCAGGCACAAGCCGCCGAGCAGGAAGGTGCTGTCCGCATTATGGTTGACAATCCAAGCGTGATTAAACGCCCAGTATTGGATAAAGACGGCCAATTTTATGTTGGCTTTTCGGCCGAGCATTATCAGCAGATTTTTGGCTGATTAAGTTTCAGACGGCCTTTGATTTGAGTCAAACGATATGCACGATTTCGCTATTGAATAGGGCCATTTATTTAAAGCGTATGATGGATAAAATTAAATCGTGATTTAAATTTTGTTCTCATTAAATCAATTGGATAAGTATGGTTATCTCATCAAATCCGCATAATAGGCAAATGGCCGTCTGAAACGATTGTCAATATTGTAATGAAAAGCTATCGGCAGCCACTAGGCATGGGCTATGAGTTGCAGTATGATGTTTGGCGATGTAAAAGAATTTTAAAAAAAATTTCCTGTTAAGTCAGGCTGTTTGATATTTTACCTTAATCGGAGCAGGCATTATGTTGACTCAAACCCAGCAGGTCGATTTGACCCTTCAGCACTTAAAAGAGCGTGTATTGACGATTTATACGCCCGAGCAGCGCGCAAGTATTGAGCGTTCGGAAGATTGGCAAAAATTCAGCGAGCGTTTGCAAACGCATTTTCCGAGCTTAATGTATGAGTTGGATAATGTTTACGGCAATAACGAAGCCGTTTTGCCGATGTTGGAGCAATTATTTGCCCAATCATGGCAAAGCTATTCGCAACGTGCCAAATCGCTGAAGCAAACCGATGCCGCTCGTGAAGCCGATCCGGATTGGATTTTGTCGAATAAACAAGTCGGCGGTGTGTGCTATGTGGATTTGTTTGCCGGTGATTTGCAGGGTTTGAAAGCAAAAATCCCTTATTTCAAAGAATTGGGACTGACTTATCTGCACCTGATGTCGCTGTTTAAATGTCCTGAGGGTAAGAGCGATGGCGGCTATGCTGTGAGCAGCTACCGCGATGTCAATCCTGCTTTGGGTACGATTGACGATTTGCGCGACGTGATTGCGGCTTTGCACGAAGCCGGTATTTCGACGGTGGTGGATTTTATTTTCAACCACACGTCAAACGAGCATCATTGGGCAATAGAGTGCGCGGCCGGTAATCCGTTGTATGACAATTTCTACTATATTTTCCCCGACCGCTGGATGCCCGACCAATACGACCGCACCTTGCGCGAAATCTTCCCTGACCAGCATCCGGGTGGTTTCTCGCAATTGGAAGATGGCCGCTGGGTATGGACAACCTTCAATTCCTTCCAATGGGATTTGAACTACAGCAATCCATGGGTATTCAATGCCATGGCCGGTGAGATGATGTTCTTGGCCAATTTGGGCGTGGACATTCTGCGCATGGACGCGGTGGCCTTTATTTGGAAACAAATGGGCACTACTTGCGAAAGCCTGCCGCAAGCCCATGCTTTGATTCGCGCGTTTAATGCTGTGATGCGCATTGCCGCACCCGGTGTATTCTTCAAATCCGAAGCCATTGTTCACCCTGATGAAGTGGTGCAATACATCGGCCAAAACGAATGCCAAATCGGCTACAACCCATTGCAGATGGCCTTGTTGTGGAATACCTTAGCCACGCGTGAAGTGAACCTGTTGCACCATGCGCTGACTTACCGTCACAACTTGCCGGAACACACTGCGTGGGTGAACTATGTACGCAGTCATGACGACATCGGTTGGACATTTGCCGACGAAGATGCCGGCCAATTCGGCATTCACGGCTACGATCACCGCCAATTTCTCAACCGCTTCTTTGTCAATCATTACGATGGCAGCTTTGCCCGCGGTGAACCATTCCAATACAATCCGACCACAGGCGATTGCCGCGTGAGCGGTACGGCGGCGGCTTTGGTGGGTTTGGCGCAAAACGATCCGTTTGCCGTTGACCGTTTGAAACTGCTCTACAGCATCGTGATGAGCACCGGCGGCTTGCCGTTGATTTATCTGGGCGATGAAGTCGGTACCTTAAACGATACCGATTGGTCGCATGATGAAAACAAACGCGACGACAGCCGTTGGGCGCACCGTCCGCGTTACAACGAAGAGTTGTACAACCAGCGTCACGATGAATCGACCACGGCAGGCCAAATTTACCAAGGTTTGCGCCACATGATTGAGATTCGTCAAAATAATCCGCGTTTTGATGGTGGACGTTTGGTCACGTTCTACACCCACAATAAACATGTGATTGGCTACATCCGCAACAATGCGCTTTTGGCCTTTGCCAACTTCAGCGAATTCCCGCAAACCATTACTGCACACGCATTGCAGGCGATGCCGTTCCAAGCTAAAGATTTAATCAGCGGCGAAACCGTGAAATTGAATCAAGATGTGGAATTGCGTCCGTATCAAGTGATGTGGTTGGAAATCGCATAATGTTTCGCATTTGATTAAAGCGATTTAGAGGCCGTCTGAAAACTTGTTTTTCAGACGGCCTTTTTTGGTTTCAAAATGATAATTTTTAAGGGATATGCTTTTATTAAAGGGAAAACGAAGCTCTTTTTAGGAGATAAGACCCCTAAAAAAATAATATCAACTTTACGTTTTTTATATAAATTACTCAAAATACTGTTGAATAGGACATAAATGTGAATTACTTCAGTGAAATTATGTTTCAAAAAATGTAGCCGACATAAATCAGTAATCTAGTGGCATGTAGTAGTAAGTTTAAATAATTTAACCTTTACAGGGTGATAGATATAAAATTGATTTAAGCGAGTTTATCATCAATCTTAACCTTTTATCACATGTAGTTTTATATAACATTATGAATTTAAATAATTTACGACTAAATAATATTAACAATTTATTGAAGGCTCTGTAATAAAATAAATTCTTGACCTGAAATTAAGTTCAAGTAAAAGCAGAATCTGAGTTTCGGTAAGTTACATACATATAAGACGAAATTCGTTAAATTATGTTAAACCAGCTTCACAGATAATGCAATTTTTTAAGGAGTTTGCAATGAGTCAACAATATACATGGTTACACATCGGCCTTGGATCATTTCATCGTGCGCATCAAGCATGGTATATCAATGAATTGATTAAATCTGGCGACGACAGTTGGTCGATTGCGGCAGGTAATATCCGCAACGACAGCGAACACACTGTGGAAGCAATGTTGGCTCAAAACGGCGAATATGTCTTGGAAACCGTCAGCCCGCATGATGAGCGTGAATATGAAGTGATTAAATCCATCAAGCAGCCGATTCGTTGGGCAGCCGATTTGGCGTCGCTGATTGCCGTGGGCGCGGCGGAAAACACTAAAGTTATTGCCTTTACCGTTACCGAAGCGGGCTATTATCTCGACAGCAAATTCAAGCTGGTACAAAATGATGTGGCTTTACAGGCGGATTTGCAGGGCGGTCATGAAACCATCTATGGCGTGATTGCCAAAATTCTGCGTAAGCGTATGAAACTTTCAGACGGCCGCGTGACTTTATTGTGCTGCGACAACGTGCGCCATAATGGCGAGCGCTTCCATGACGGTTTGGTGGAGTTTCTACAATTGACCAAGCAAAACGACTTGATCGATTGGCTAGCGCAAAACGCTACTACGCCGAATACCATGGTTGACCGCATTGTGCCGCATCCTGCCGAAGATTTGTCTGCGCGTATCAAAGAAAAAACCGGCATCGACGACAGGGCGCCCGGTTATGGGCGAAACCTTTATTCAATGGGTCATCGAAGACAACTTCAAAGACAATATCCGTCCTGCTTTGGAAAAAGTTGGCGTGGAATTAGTGGAGTCGGTGATTCCTTACGAAGAAGCCAAAATCCGCGTATTGAACGTGCCGCATGCAGCGATTGCATGGGCGGGTACTTTACAAGGTGAATTGTTTATCCACGACAGCACTTTAAACGACAAAGTGCGCCAAGTAGCCTACGACTATGTCACCGAAGACGTGATTGCCAGCTTGGGCAACGATTTGATTGATTTGGGCAAATACCGCGACGTGGTGCTGGAGCGTTTCACCAATCCGCACATCAAAGACACCAACCAACGCGTGGCGGCCGACGGCTTCTCAAAATTCCGGCGCAAATCCAGCCGACCTTGATTGAGCGCTACAAACAAGGCGCGCGTCCGGCGGCAACCGCATTGATCCCGGCGATTTTCTTCGTCTTTATGGAGCAATGGCACCAAGGTAAGCTGCCTTATGCCTATCAAGACGGTATTTTGGATGAAGCCGCGGTGCATGCGATGTTTGAATCTGATGATCCGATTCATGTTTTCGCCACTGACAAAGCCTTGTTCGGCGAATTGTCTGCCAATGCCGATTTTGAAGCCTTGTTGCGCGAACAAGTCGCCAAAGCACGCGAATTTGTGAAATAAACCGAATAGGCCGTCTGAAAAGAAAAAGCTTTGAAAGATGTCTTTCAGACGGCCTTTTATTGCTTGAAGGAAATCATTATGTATCTCGGTTTAGATTACGGCACATCCGAAATCAAAGCTTTATTGCTGGATGAACACGCCAATATCGTGTGTACACACGGCTTGCCGCTTTCCATTCAACGCCCGCATCCACAATGGTCGGAGCAGTCGGCGGCAGAATGGTGGCAGGTCACCAACGACTTGATGGCGAAAATGCGTGAAAAAGCCGGTGAGGCTTGGTATTCGGTCAAGGCCATCGGTTTATCCGGCCAGATGCACGGCGCGGTGTTACTGGGCAAAGACAATCAAGTGTTGCGTCCGGTAATTTTGTGGAACGACACCCGCAGTGCAGAAGAATGCACCGAATTGGAAGCTGCTGTTCCTGATTTGCACGACATCACCGGCAACTTGGCCATGCCCGGTTTTACCGCACCGAAATTATTGTGGGTGAAAAAACACGAGCCGGAAATTTTTGTTCAGACGGCCTCGGTATTGCTGCCGAAAGACTACATCCGCTTTTTGATGACTGGTAAAAAAGTATCCGAAATGTCGGATGCAGCCGGTATGTTGTGGCTGGATGTGGCCAAGCGCGATTGGTCGGATGAAGTATTGGCCGCCACAGGTTTGACCCGCGAACACATGCCTGCCTTGATTGAAGGCAGTGACAACAGCGGCACGCTCTTGCCGGGAATTGCTGAAAAATGGAGCTTGAGCGCTGAAGTTGTTGTGGCGGGCGGTGGTGGCGACAATGCCGCCAGCGCGGTCGGTGTCGGTGCGGTCAATCCGGGCGATGCGTTTATTTCGCTGGGCACTTCTGGCGTGGTGTTTGTGGTGAATGAAGCCTATCGTCCTGCGCCTAAAGATGCGGTGCATTGCTTCTGCCACGCTTTGCCTAATCGTTGGCATCAAATGAGTGTGATGTTGAGTGCGGCAGCCTGCTTGAGCTGGTATTGCAAACTGATTGGCGTGAGCGAGGCTGATTTGCTGGTTGAAATCGCCAGTTTGAGCGCGGAACAAAAAGCCAATGCGCCAATTTTTCTGCCGTATCTTTCAGGCGAACGTACACCGCACAACGACCCGTTTGCCAGCGGTATTTTCCATGGTATCCGCCACAGCAGCGACCGCGCAGTAATGGGCTATGCCGTGATTGAAGGTGTGGGCTTTGGCATTGCCGACGGTGTGCGTGTATTACAGGAAAGTGGCACGCACATTGCACAATGTTCGTTATTGGGTGGCGGCGCACGCAGCTCGCTCTGGGTAAAACTGCTGGCCGATACGCTGCAACTGCCGATTGTGACGCATAAAGGTGGCGAAACCGGCGGCGCATTGGGTGCGGCACGTTTGGCGGCTTTAGCTGTCGGTGCCGATGAAAAAGAGGTTTGTACCAAGCCTGAAATTGCACAAGTGTTTGAACCAGAAGCCGCTAATGCGGATTATTTGGCCGAGCGGTATGCGCGTTTCCGTGCTTTGTACCAACAAGACAAAGCTTTTAGACAAGCCGAGGCCGTCTGAAAGTTTTGAAAGTATTTTTATCAATGATAAACAAATGATGAATGCCGTCTGTTCGCTTTCAGACGGCATTTATTGAATCTCAAATCAAAGGATGATGATGAATAAATTAGAAACAGAAAACAAACAATGGCTGGGCATGCCCTTGAATTTGGTATGGGGCTATCTTGCCATTGCCCTGTTTATGACCGGAGACGGTTTTGAGTTGGCATTTTTGTCGAAATACATTACCGATTTAGGCTTTACCGAAGCGCAATCTTCTTCCGCTTTTGCGGTTTATGGTTTCGCTGCCGCGCTGTTGGCTTGGATTTCCGGCGTGTTGGCCGAGATTATTACGCCACGTAAAACCATGATTATCGGTTTTATCATGTGGTGTGTGTTTCACGTGTTGTTTTTGATTTTTGGTTTGGCTGTATTGGTATGGCGGTATCGTCACTGGTGTTTTACTATTTGCCTCAGTGGTACAACAAAGTTGCACCGGCAGGCGTAGAAGGCGCATCCACTTCCGAATTTATGATGGCGTGGATTCCAGCGATTTTGCTGGGTTGGTTTGTGGCGGCGTTTGTGCCAATGACGGCGGTATTCACTACTTTAGAACCAAAACACCAAGGCGCGGCCATTTCGGTGTATAACTTGTCAGCCGGTTTGTCTAACTTTGTGGCTCCTGCGATTGCGACTTTAGTGTTGCCAATGTTTAGCTTTATCGGCGTGGTTTATGCTTGTACTGCTTTGTATATTTTTGCTTTCTTCGTTACCTTCTTGTTGCGTGTGAAGCAACCGGGCTTCGATATTTACGGACGAAAAGAAACAAATGCTTAATTTGTAAACCCGATCAGGCCGTCTGAAAACTTGTTTTTCAGACGGCCTTTTTGTATCGATTTCAGGTAAAATACCGCCTTTACGCTTAGCCATCTTGATATAGAGTTTCCCATGATTGAATTAAAGAACCTGACCTTACAACGCGGCTTGAAAGTGTTGCTGGATAAAGCCAGCGTCACCATCAACCCCAATCAGCGCGTGGGTTTGATTGGTAAAAACGGCACGGGTAAATCGAGCTTGTTTGCGTTAATTAAGGGCGAAATCAGTCAGGATGGCGGCGATATTCTGATTCCGCCTACTTGGAAGCTGGCTGCCGTGGCGCAGGAGACACCGGCGTTGGAAACTTCGGCGCTGGATTATGTGTTGCAGGGTGATACGGAATTACAAATGTTTCAGACGGCCTTAAGCCAAGCCGAAGCGCAAAACGACGGCATGAAGCAGGCGGAGTATCATGCCAAGTTAGACGAAATCGATGCCTACACCGCACCGGCACGCGCGGCCAAATTATTGAGCGGTTTGGGCTTTTCTCAAGAAGAACACACCAAGCCGGTGAAAGCGTTTTCCGGCGGTTGGCGTATGCGCCTGAATTTGGCGCAAGCCTTGATGCGCCGTGCTGATTTGCTGCTGCTTGACGAACCGACCAACCACTTGGATTTGGAAACCGTGTTATGGCTGGAAAACCATTTGGCCAATTTGGCCTGCACGCAAATCATCATTTCGCATGACCGCGATTTTCTCAACGCGACTACCACGCAAACGATTGAATTATCCAATCAAAAATTAACCCAATACGGCGGCAATTACGATTTCTACCAAAACGAGCGCGCGCAGCGTTTGGCGCAGCAGCAAGCCGCGTATGTGAAGCAGCAAACGCAAATCAAGCATTTGCAGTCGTTTATCGACCGCTTCAAAGCCAAGGCCACCAAAGCCACACAGGCGCAAAGCCGCATGAAAGCTTTGGCAAAATTGGAGCGCATCGCTCCCGCACATTTAGACAGTGAATTTTCGTTTGAATTTGAAAGCCCGGCGCATTTACCTAATCCATTGTTGAAACTGGATAAAGCGGATTTGAGCTATGGCGACAATGTGGTGCTGCACGATTTGAGTTTGTCGCTGGAAAGCGGCGCACGCTATGGTTTGCTGGGCGTTAACGGCAGCGGTAAATCAACGTTTATCAAGGCATTGGCAGGCGAGTTGGATTTGCTTTCCGGCCAGATTGTGCGCTCGGAAAAACTCAATATCGGCTATTTTGCGCAGCATCAGCTCGATACCTTGCGCGACGACCAAAGCCCGGTTTGGCATATTCAGCAGCTTTCACCGGAAGTGCGCGAGCAAGAAATCCGCAATTTTTTGGGCGGTTTCAACTTTGTCGGCGACATGGCTTTGCAGAAAATCGAACCGTTTTCCGGCGGTGAGAAAGCGCGTTTGGCTTTGGCGATGATTGTGTGGCAAAAGCCGAATCTGCTGTTGCTTGACGAGCCGACCAACCATTTGGATTTGGACATGCGCCACGCCTTGACCCTGGCTTTGCAGAGTTTCCAAGGTGCATTGATTGTGGTGTCGCACGACCGCAGCTTGCTGGAAGCCACGACTGACGGTTTCTTATTAATCGACAAAGGCCGTCTGAATCCGTTTGACGGCGATTTGAACGATTACCGCCAATGGCGTTTGGCGCAGGAAAATGCTGCTGCCGCACCGGCCGCATCCGCACAATCGCAAAACCGCAAAGACACCAAGCGCATCGAAGCGCAAATCCGTCAGGAAAAAGCCAAGCGCGGCAAACCGGTTCAGCAGAAAATCGACAAAGCCGAAAAAGAAATCGCCAAGCTGACCGAGATTCAGACGGCCTGTGAAGCATTTTTGGCACAAGAAGCCGCGTATTCCGATGAAAACAAAGCCAAATTGCAGGAAACACTCACGCAATTGGCTGAAACTAAAGTAAAATTAAACGAATTGGAAGAAAATTGGCTGCTGTGGCAGGAAGAGTTGGAAGAGATTTTGACTCAAATTGATGCCGAGTTTGCTTGAATCTTTCTATTTTAATAATAAAAAGGCCGTCTGAAAAATCATGGCAAGATTATGATTTTAAAGAAATCGTTGAAATGATTGCGTAAGCGGCCAAATACACATTATCCCACTCACTTTACTATTATCATCATGCCGTCTGAAAAGCAGGCATGGTGTATCAGAATGAACATGAAATACTTTGCTTTAAACACATTTGCCGCCATCATCGCGGTTTCTAGCGTTGCAGCAGAAGCCAGCAAGATCTATACCTGCGAAATCAATGGCACAGTCGTCTATACATCGCGCCCGTCGGGTGGCTGCCATGCGCCTGATTTGCCACCGATTGGCCGATACAGCAGCGCGCGCTACGATGCGCCTGAAGTGGTGGCCGCACCTGCACCACAGCCCAAAGCGTCTAAAGCGGCTACTCACACCAAGCGCAGTTCAAATAAAACAGTGAGTGCCAAAGCCAAAGCGCCGACGGCACCGATTCGCCCGACCACGCCATCTGTTGCCGCACCTGCGCCTAAACCTGCAGCCAGCAACAGCCGCCGCGCCATTTTGGAAACCGAATTGAGCAACGAGCGCAAAGCCTTGTCTGAAGCGCAAAAATCTTTGGCACAAGCACGCGCCGTGAAGGGCGGCACCATCGACCGCCAGCAAATCAAAAATCTGGAAGGTTCGGTACTCGACCGCCAGCAAAACATTCAAGCCCTGCAACGCGAATTGGGGCGTATGTAACGACGATATAAACAAAGGCCGTCTGAAAAATATTTTTTCAGACGGCCTTTTGTATTATAAAGCGCCAATCTCTCGCGCATAATCGTCTAGCAGCGCAAAAAAGCGGTCAATTTCATCGGTGTGGGTGTAATGCAGGCAACCGATACGCAAGAAGCCGTGTTCGACCAAATCCAAATGGCGTACCACATTCAGCGCATAGAAATTGCCTGCACCAAGTGCAATATTTTTTTCGCCCAACCAGCGGCTGACCGCGGCGGCATCGCAGAGTTGGCCGTCTTTGACTAAATTGAAAGCAAAGGTCGGCGTGCGGTCGTTTTCGCTGTTTTTGCCATAAAGGCGGATATAGGGGCGTTGGGCGATATGCGCCAACACGCGCGCGCTGATGCTTTGTTCATAGGCTTCGACTCGGCGGTAGCTTTCGGCTAAGGCTTCGCGGCGGCCGTCTGAAACTTTGCCGCCTAAGTTTGCCCAGTAATCAATCATGGCCACAAAACCGGCTTGCGCTTCAAATGACTGCGTGCCTTGCTCCCAACGGTTGGGCGCGATTTCGGCGGCGGGCTCAACTTTGTATGGTTTCAAATCGGTTAAATGCGCTTTTTTGGCGTACATCATGCCTAAGTGCGGGCCGCCGAGTTTGTAGGCAGAAGCAAAGAAAAAATCGCAATCTAGGGCTTTCACATCGGGCAAACGATGCACCGCCGCATGCACGCCGTCCACGCTGACCCATACGCCTTTTTGTTTGGCCATTTGAATCAGTTTGGCGGCATCGGGAATGGTGCCCAGCACATTGGATGCGAGTGAAAATGCCAGCAAGCGGGTTTTGTCATCAATCAAATTGGCCAGTTTGTCGGCATCCAAATCGGTGCCATCTGCCGTGAGCGGCAGGGTGCGGACTTCTACGCCGCGATCTTCGGCGGCGCGCTGCCATGATGAAACGTGGGAAAAATGGTCTAGGCTGCTGACGATGATATTATCTCCGGCCTGCCAAGTTTGCGCTACCGCGCGGCTGATGTTGAACATCAAGCTGGTAGAGTTTAAGCCGAACACAATTTCATCGGCATTGCAGCCCAGCCAATCGGCGGCTGCGGTGCGAGCAGCTTGATTTACCGCTTGGGTTTTCAAACCGGCCTCGGCGTAGCCGCCCAGATTGCTGTTGTAGCGGCCAAGATAATCGGTGATGGCGAGCAATACTTGTGTCGGTACTTGGCTGCCGCCGGGGCCGTCGAGCAGCAGCGGCATCTGGCCTTTGTCATCGGCTTGAGACAGGGCGGGAAAATGGCTTCTGATGGTATCAATAGGGTAGTTCATATTCGTTCTCTTTGGTCGATTAGGCCGTCTGAAAGGCAGGGGTGCTTTCAGACGGCCTTTTTATTGTAATGGTGTGTTTAGGTTCGGTTGGCGGTTAAGACAAACAAATCCCAGTAGCCGGCTTGATCTTCTTCAATAGCAGTAACGGGCGAAGCACTGTGCCAAATGGCTTTGTCATTTAACACGCAAAAGTCGCCCGCTTGCGGTGTGCAGGCGGCTAAGGTTTCGTTATCGTTTTGGTTTTGCCATAGATAAAGCTCGCCGCCATCGGCATTGTGGCGGGCAACGGTGAACACGCCGATGCGGTCGAAGCCATCTTGATGCACACCTTCGGGCGTGGCCACGGCAGCTTCGGCAGCCGATTTGGCAATGATGCGCATTTGATGCACTTCGATTTCGACGTTTTCCGGCAAATCGGCATAATCGGCAAACGATGCCATCATATGGGCAAAGCCATCGCTGCGGATGGTTTCATCGGTTAAGTCGTCGTAAGTGCGGGCGATGTCGCCTTGAAAGCGGTTTAAATCCGAGCTTTGCACAAACTGCGCACCAGCTTGTAATTCGATGTTGCCGCTGCTGCGCTGATAGTCGAATTTGGAATAGCGGCGCAGGCGGTAGGCACCATCTTTGTATTGGCTTGGTTTGAGTGTGTGGAAGGATTGGCCGAGTTGTTGGGCGGCTTCAGGCGTTAAATTGCCCATGCGGTAAACAAATTGATCCATGCTGATTTTCTCCTGAATTTTGTTCTTTGGAATGTGGCCTGATGCTTGTGGCAATGGCTAATCGGCATATTATCGTTGCTTTTTTGATTACGCAATCATTTTGTAATTGAATGTAGTCATTTATGACTTTGGCAAAATAGGCCGTCTGAACACAAAAAAAGCAGGATTCTTACGTTGAAGAATCCTGCGAATAATTGCTTTTAAATTTTAAGGGTTTAGTGTGATTTAGAATCGCTGTTGTCTTTTCCGTTACCGTTACCATTGCCGTTATTTGGTATGTGCACCGGATACACCAATTGCAGCGGATTGGTTTTGACTTGCGTCCACACGTTTTTGATTAAGTTCGACATGCTGCCGATTTCAGTGCCGCGAGAGCGTAGGGCAACATATAAAGCCAAAACAAAGCTGACAATCAGGTTCACCGTGCCGATGGCCAACACACCAATCATGCCGTAGATAAAGGCAGCTGCACCAATATCGCCGCTTACTGCCGCATAACCCAAGTTGGCTGAAGAGAAGGCCACATGGCGGATGTCGAGCGGCAGGTTGAAGAGATGGCCGAAGAATCCTGTCATGCCCAGCAGCATACCGAAAATGAAATTGCCCATCAGCGAGCCGTAATGGTTGTGCATGTATTCGGCAAAGTGCTTGCGCAAGGTAGCAGGCATGATTTTGCGTAAAAGCGGATTCACGGTTAGGCGGTTGCGCAAGTCGAGATAGTCGGAGCGGTTGTCAAAAAAGCCGGCGATAATCCCCGAGCAAAACAGCCAAACGCCAGCAATCGCGGCATACCACAATGTTGGCTGGGTAAAGATATCAATCGATTTCAATTGATACGCCACACTTTGTTCGCTCAATAAAGGCTGTTGGTTGCTGCTGATAAAAGCTGCCGAAATCATACCCGCCAACAAAATCGCCACCACCACATTGCCAAATACAGCCACACTTTGCGAGCGGCATACGTCAATCAACAGCTTGGCCAATTTATTGTCAACCGCACGGCCGCGTTCGTTTAAATCGACTTTCTCGGCAAAGCGCGCGGCGGTCATGGCAGGCTGTTTGGTGGCGACGGTGAAATGCAGCATATGAATAATCATAAAGCCTATGCCGTAATTCAGGCCGGATAAAACAGAGGTGAAAAATTCGCTGTAGCCCAGCGTGCCAATATGGATTTTATTCAGCGCCATCAGCGCGATAATCACACCGCCACCGGCTGCCGAATAGAGCATGCTCATGTATTCTTTGCGGTCACGCGTGATGTAATGTTCGCCGTGGTTACTGGTATTCTCGGTAATGCTGCGTGCCAACATACGGATACTGCTGCGGCGTAATTCGCGCGTGCTGTATTGGCCGACAGCGGCATTAATCAGGTAATTCATCAACACAACAGTCAAACGTGTGCGCTGCTGCGGCTGGGTCTGAATGTCGGTTAAGAGTTTCAGACGGCCTATGGTCTGCTGCAGGCGCTCTAATAAGTGCGCCACTTTGACTGATGAGCCGGAGCCTGCACCGGTGCCACGACGGGCGAGATATTCCACTTGTGTCACGCATTGGTCGAACATCACTTCCAAATGCGCGGTATCGTAAGGCGTGGTTTCAAGGCGGTAATGCTCAATCAGCTTGGCCATTTCACGTTGCAAGCCGACAAAAGGCGAATCGGAATGCAGCAGGCGCGGTGCAATGCGCACCAATTCCGGCTCGATGGCTTCGGAAGCAATCCAAAGCGAAAGCATTTCCATTGAGCGCAGCAATGAATCGGTCAGCTTGCGTTGCACAATTTGCAGCAAGGTCGGATCGGCATGTTCTTCAATCAGCTCGTATAAGGCCAGCCATTGGCGCAGATTGAGGGTTTGTAGCCATTTTTCGTCGTTTTGGGTATGGAAAAGATAGAGAAAAACTTCCAATAAATTACTGAAATCTTTGAAAGACGGGCTGAAGCGTTCATAAATACGGCTGCTGATTTCGCGGATAAAACTGTCGCGCGAAAAAAGGCCGAGCTTAATCAGCGCCGGATAAACGTGTACCTTTTCCAGCCAAATATAAAAGCGTTGGCTGAATTTGCGCGCCAAATCCGGATTGTCTTTCAGCGTGGCAATGATTAAATCAAAACGCTGTGATGCTTGTCTTCTACCGCCGCTGCGCAAAAATTCGATGATGGCGTTGAGAATCAACACAAATTCTTTACTTTCAAGCGCTTCGCTGAGCTGTGTGTGCAGGTTTTGGGTAGTGAGTTTTTTCATTGGGTGTTTTCCATAAAAAATATGGGCTTGATGATGTTGCTTGAGATAGATAGCACAAGCCGTTGATTTTTTTATGTATGGCTAGGTTTAATATGAATAGACACACGCGTGGCGTCAATTATAACCTGATTTTGCTTTGCTCATGTGTCAGGTGCAACAAAAGCACAAGCTAAACATTTTATATTTGAATACATCAGAAAAGGCCGTCTGAAACGTTCAGACGGCCTCAGTGAATGGTGCTTTAGAGATTTTGGCTGTCTAACCAACGTTCTGCATCCAAAGCCGCTTGGCAGCCTGAAGCCGCGCTGGTGATGGCTTGGCGGTAGGTGTGGTCTTTGACGTCGCCTGCTGCCCACACGCCTTCGATGTTGGTCGCACCGACATTGTCTGCCGTGCCGCCTTTGGTTTGCAGGTAGCCGGTGGCATCCATATCCAATTGGCCTTTGAAAATATCAGTGTTCGGCTTGTGGCCGATGGCGATGAATACGCCTTTAACATCGATGTTTTCAGTGCTTCCGTCGTTGTGTTTCAAACGTGCGCCGGTCACGCCCATATCATCGCCCAATACTTCGTCTAAGTTGGCATTCAGCTTCAGAATGATTTTGCCTTCTTCAACGCGTTTCATCAGTTTATCGACCATGATTTTCTCGGCGCGGAAAGTATCGCGGCGGTGGATCAGGGTAACGGTTTTGGCAATGTTGGCCAAGTAAAGCGCTTCTTCAACGGCAGTATTGCCTCCGCCGACCACGGCCACATCTTGCTCACGGTAGAAGAAACCGTCGCAAGTGGCGCAAGCAGATACGCCTTTACCGGCGAAGGTTTCTTCGCTCGGCAAGCCCAAGTATTTGGCCGAAGCACCGGTAGCGACAATCAGCGCATTGCAAGTGTATTCGCCCATGTCGCCTTTGAGCGTGAACGGGCGGTTTTGCAAATCAACTGTGTGGATTTGGTCAAAAATCATTTCTGTGCCGAAGCGTTCGGCGTGGGCTTGGAAACGCGCCATCAATTCAGGGCCTTGTACGCCTTCAGCATCCGCCGGCCAGTTGTCCACTTCGGTGGTGGTCATCAATTGGCCGCCTTGCTCGACACCGGTAATAATCACCGGATTCAGATTGGCGCGCGCGGCGTAAACGGCGGCGGTGTAACCGGCAGGGCCCGAACCCAAAATAATCAGTTTGTGATGGTTGCTCATGCTGTTTCCTTTATGGTTGGCATTTCAGATGGCTTATTGTACTGAAAAGGCGTGTGCTTTGGAATAAATGGTTTTTACTATCTTTATAGCAATAAAATATATTCAATTAATCAGATTTTTTATTTTGATATATTTTAGAAATGAATAAGGCCGTCTGAAAGAAAAGTTTCAGACGGCCTGCCTGTATTCAATTAACGGCGGCGGCCAAAACCACGGCGAGCTGGGGCAGCACGACGGGTGTTAGACGGCGCAGCCTGAGTTTGGCGGTAGTTCGGTGTGGTGGCGGCACGGTTTTGCGCCGGAACAGAACGGGTGTTCAGTTGCTGGCTGGTGCGTGCGTTCGGACGGGCACTTTGGTAATAGCTGTTGCGCGCGCGTTGGGCAACCGGGCTGTTTTGATTATTGGCCTTAGTGAATTTGTTGGCTAAAGCGTTACCGATAAACGCACCGGCAGCGGCACCAATCAAGCTTTGCAGCAACCAGCTGCCGGTAGATTGGTCGTAAATATATTGTTGGCCGTCGGTGCCGGTAACAGGCTCGCCGTTGCCGTTGTTGGCCAAGGCTTCGGCAGGAATGGTGTCTTTAACGGCATCTTCTGCCAATTGATAAACAGTGTTGTCTTCTTGTGCGGTGGCTTGGTTATTTTGTTGGCTTAATTGTTGTTGCAGCGCTTCGATTTGTTTTTGCTGTTGTTCCAATTTTGCTTGAGTATCGTCTTTGCAGGCAGCTAACGCGAAAGTCGATAATACGGCTAAGGCAATGATTTTTTTCATTTTGGCTTCCATAATAAGATGGTGTTGTGTCTAAGCCGATTGACTCGGCAAAATCCGTCAAACAGATTATGAGTCGTAATATAGGGGAAATTCAATATTTATCAAGTCGGGTTGCGGTTTTTTTACAAAGGCAAACGTGGCAATTTGGCGGCAAAGGCTAAAGTGTTGGCGATTAAATTGCCTTGGCTTTCCATTTCGTGTTCGGTTTCGATGATGAGCAGATTGGCCGGACGGTTGGGGTGCAGCGCCATTTGCATATCGGCCGGCGTAAACGGCAAATTATGTTTGAACGCGAAGGCTTGGGCGCGTTGGTTGGCGGTTTTGAGCATCGGGATTAAGGTGATGTCGAGATGAAAGCGGCGCACGCCCAAAACCAAAATGCGGGCGGCAAAGAAATCGGCTTCTTCGGTGAACACGGCCGGGCTGGCTTGGTTGAACTGATGGCGCTCGGCGGCGATTAAGGTGGCGATGGTGCGGATACTCGGCAGCATGGCTTCGCTAATCAGGTTTTCCGAAGCATCGGGCAATGTGCCGTCGCACAAATCGCTGCGGTGGATATTGCCATCGACAATCATGCGGCAGCGGTGTAATGGGTTGGTTTGGGTGAAGGTGGTGGTGGCGTGTTTCATGGGTTGCTCCTTAAAAAGTTTGGGTGTTTTTGATTTTTTGGGCGGCAACCGTTAAAGCTTGAAAACAAAAGTGCCGCCCGATTTACGTGGCGGCATGTTTCGCGTTTGCTTATTTCTCTATGCTTCAGACAAGCGCAAAAAAGTACCGCACGTCGGTGTGGTACCAATAGAAATAAGAAACTGAGCGAATTTGCGTTTGCATGATGGAAAATTTGCTTTAATAAATGAATGATTGGGCTTAAGTTTAAAACAAAAAGTCGAGTAATTTCAATATCCAATTCACAAATGCGATTAACATTTGTATAAGTTGTTGTAATCCTTCCAATTTATTTTACCTTATTACTGTGTTTAAGTGGCATTATACTGGATTTTTACCGCCAAACATGTAAAGGCCGTCTGAAAAAAAAGGCCGTCTGAAATCTTTCAGACGGCATAAGCTACTTCAAGGTGGAGGAAAATCGAGATAGTTAATCAATACACATCGCGTTGGTAGCGTTTGTCTTCACGCAAATCGTTGAGGTAGTCTTCCGCATCATCGCGGCTCAATCCGCCTTGTTCGGCAATCACGTTCAACAAAGCTTCTTCGACATCGCGTGCCATGCGGGTTGCATCACCGCACACATACACATGCGCGCCTTCTTGCAGCCATGCCCACACTTCGGCGGCGTTTTCCGTGATTTTGTGCTGCACATACACTTTATCTTTGCCTTGGCGGCTCCAAGCCAAATCGGCGCGGGTCAGCAAGCCGTTTTTGCGGAATTGCTGCCATTCGATTTGATACAGGAAATCATCGGAAAAACGTTGGTTGCCGAAGAAGAGCCAGTTTTTGCCGCCGTCACTGTTGGCTTCGCGTTGCTGCATAAACGAGCGGAACGGGGCCACACCGGTGCCTGCGCCAATCATGATAATAGGTGTGTCGCCGTTGGCAGGTAGGCGGAAATGTGGGTTGGGCTCAACGAACACTTTTACTTCACCGCCTTCTTCCAAACGCTCGCCGATAAAGCCCGAAGCTACGCCGGTGTAGGTTTGGTCGTGATGGTCGAAACGCACCACACCGACGGTGAGATGGACTTCTTCGCCGACTTCATCCTGCGCCGAAGCGATGGAATACAGGCGTGGGGTTTGTGGACGGAACAGGCCGAACAGGGTTTGCGCGTCCAAAGCTTTCGGGTAAGTCGCCAACACCCCCACAGGCGGCGTAATCGCCAGATAGGCATCGAGTTTGTCGCTGTCGGACACGATTTCACGCAACTCGGCGTGGTCGGTCAATTCGGCATAATGCTGCAAGAAAGCCGGGGTATTTTGCGTAATGTCGGCAAACTCGGTTAAGGCCGTCTGAAGGTCGGTTTCTTTGCCATCGGCGAGTTTGACCGTTTCCGAGCCACTTAATTGGGCAAGATTCAGGATTTTTTGCACGGTATCGGGCGCGTTCAACGGCCAAATGCCCAACGCGTCACCGGCTTGATATTGAATGCCGGAGCCGCTCAAATCGATTTCGACGTGTTCAACGTCTTTTTCGGAAGTGCGTGCGGTAATTTTTTGGCGCACGGATAAAGTGGCGGTGTAAGGCTGTTCTTTTGTGTAAACCGCGCCGCCACTTGCAGCCACCGAAGCGGTGGCTGCATTTTCCGCAGGTGCGGCAGAGGCTTGAGTAAAGAGTTCGGCCACTTTCGGCACCAGCGCATCCACCCACGCATCGGCAGCGGCTTGGAAATCCAAATCACACACGCCCAAATCAGTCAAACGGCTGCCGCCCAATCCGGCGAATTTGCTGTCGAAATCTTTACCGGCTTGGCAGAAATTAGGGTAAGAAGAATCGCCCAAACCCAATACGGCAAAGGTCAGTTTGCTCAAATCAGGTGATTTTTTGCCGAACACGAATTTATACAACGGCACTGCTTCTTCCGGCGGTTCGCCTTCGCCTTGGGTAGACGTTACCAGCAGTAAAATGTCTTCTTCAGGTAAGGTTTTGCTCTTGAAGTCGGCCGCGCCAACCAAGCGCGCACTCACGCCGGCGGCTTCGAGTTTCTGATGCAGGGATTCGGCCACGCGGCGGGCATTGCCGGTTTGCGAAGCAGATAATACGGTAACACGGCGGGCGACAGTAGGGGCAGCGGCTTCGGCGGCAAATGCAGCCGGTGCCACACCAGTGCCGCTTGCTGCGCCTTGGCTTTGCGCCCAGCAATAGCCCGACAGCCAAGCCAGTTGGGTTGGCGACAGGGCAGATAATTGCGCCGAAATTTCGGCAGGTAACGGATTGGCTTGACTCATGACGGTTCCTTTGTCGAGGCGGTGCGTTGCTGAATATTGTCGGCAACGGCCGCCACATTTTGATTTTTTGCTGCGTATGTCTGCAACGGCAGGCATTTGAAGGTAGCGTTACTTTATACAGGCCGTCTGAAAAAAGGAAAGAATGGTTGGTTTTAATTTAATGCGTTTTCGTTATAAGTTTTCAGACGGCATGTACCATAAGGTCGTCTGAATCAGTAAGATATTCATTATTTGAACAAAATAAGAAAAAGCCGTCTGAAATGCACTCAGACGGCTTTTTTAATACAACAAACTGGTTTCAGACGGCCTGAAAAATAGTGAGCCGTCTGACAAGATTACGCACCATAAACTGGATATTTATTGCATAATTCGGTCACTTGTTCGCGCACTTTGGCCAAGTTCGCTTCGTCTTCCGGATTTTCCAAAACATCGGCAACCAAGTTTGCCAGCACACGGGCATCGGCTTCTTGGAAACCACGGGTAGTCATCGCAGCAGAACCGATGCGGATACCTGAAGTCACGAATGGTTTTTCAGGGTCGTTCGGGATAGCGTTTTTGTTGACGGTGATGTGCGCATTGCCCAAAGCGGCTTCGGCAGCTTTACCGGTGATTTTCATCGGTTGCAGGTCAACCAAGAAAACGTGGCTTTCAGTGCGGCCGGAAACGATGCGCAAACCGCGTTTCACCAATTCTTCTGCCATCGCCGCAGCGTTGACTTTGACTTGTTTGGCGTATTGTTTGAATTCAGGTTGCAGCGCTTCTTTGAATGCCACGGCTTTGGCAGCGATAACGTGCATCAGAGGGCCACCTTGCAGGCTTGGGAAGATGGCTGAATTCAAGGCTTTGGCGTGGTCTTCGTTACGGCACAAAATCACACCGCCGCGTGGGCCGCGCAAGGTTTTGTGGGTGGTGGTGGTGACGAAATCGGCAAAAGGCACCGGATTCGGGTATTCGCCACCGGCCACCAAACCGGCATAGTGCGCCATATCGACAAACAGATACGCGCCCGCTTTATCGGCGATTTCGCGGAATTTTGCCCAGTCGATTTCCAAAGCGTAGGCAGACGCGCCGGCCACGATCATTTTTGGTTTGTGTTCCAAAGCCAAGCGTTCAACTTCAGTATAATCCAATACTTCGTTTTCATCCAAACCGTAAGTTACGGCATTGTATAATTTGCCGGAAATGTTCACACTGGCACCGTGGGTCAAGTGACCGCCGTGTGCCAAGCTCATGCCCAAAATGGTGTCGCCCGGTTGCAATACAGAAGCGTAAACCGCTTGGTTGGCTTGTGAACCAGAGTGTGGCTGCACGTTGGCATAAGCCGCGCCAAACAATTCTTTCACGCGGTCGATGGCCAATTGCTCGGCCACGTCAACGTGTTCGCAACCGCCATAGTAACGTTTGCTTGGGTAACCTTCGGCATATTTATTGGTCAATTGTGAGCCTTGGGCTTCCATAACGGCGCAGCTGACGTAGTTTTCAGAGGCAATCAGCTCAACGTGGTCTTGTTGGCGCTGCACTTCCAAATCCATGGCGGCGGCTAATTCTGAGTCGTATTGTGCGAGGGTTACGCTTTTTGAAAACATGGGCTTATCCTTTGTGGTGGAATGGTTGTGAAAGGGGAAATGATGTTGCAGATAAATAAGCTGAGTAATGTACCAAATTGGCTGGAATTGTCAACAATTTTAGGCAGTCATAGCGAAATATTATTGAGGCCGTCTGAACATTAGCGATCAAACACATCTTCCTGTTTTAAATAAAAATCGATTTTGCCAATGAGTTGTTCCAAATCATATTCAGCCTGCGCCGCTTTCAGGTTTTTGGCCAAATCTTCCAAAGCCAACATCTGCAAGCGTCTTTCTTCCAAGCGGCGGGCTTCCTCGCTGAAAACTTTCACGTTATCAGGCAAATCAAATGCCACATCATTGCCGTCAATCGGGTAAAAGGCTTCATCGTGAATGCTGAATTCGCCGCTTAATTGGGGCGCATGGTCGTAATCGGCATCGTTGATGGGCATCCAGTAAGGGCGGTCAGCAAATAATACAAATTGCCCGCTCGCACCGAAAACGGCACGAATTTTAGTCATGTTGGCCGCCGCCCAGCCAGCCTTGTTGGAAAATCAATGGCTCATTTTTCGGCTCGGTGCTGCTGTAATAGCGGGCAAATTTTTCGCGGTAAGGCAGCTTTTCACGCGCTTCACCAAATTCGGTCATGGTTTGCTCATAGGCTTCGAGGCCGTCTGAAAGCGTTTGGTCGTCGGGATAGCGGTTTTCAGCGTAAACGGTGTGTTCCGGCAAACGCGGTTTGACGCGCATTTCAATGTCGGGCGTGCCGATACACAGGCCGAATAGGGGGAACGTGTTTTTTGGCAAATTCAACAATTCGATAATATTCGCCGCAATCATGCGGATGCCGCCGATATAGCAAGTGCCGTAGCCCAGACTTTCTGCTGCGACAACGGCATTTTGTGCCGCCAGAGAAGCATCGGTGACGGCGGTAATTAAGTTATCGGAATGCGAAGCCGCGGTAAACGTGCCGTTATAGGCTTGCGAACACAATTCGCTGCGGTGTAAATCAGCGATGAAAATCAGAAAAGTGCTGCAGGTGGCAACTTGCGGATTAGCAGGTTGCAAGGCGGCGATTTGGCTGCGTAAGTTTTCATCGGTGATGTTGATGATGGTGTAGTGTTGGCCGTTCATCCATGAAGCCGCTTGGCGTGCACAATCGATGATGGTTTGCACGTCTTCCTGAGGCATGGTGATGCCGGTTTTGAAGTGACGGAATACGCGGTGGTTTTTCATGGTTTTGATGGCGTGATTCATGGTTTTGTCCTTGCGGTTGCGTGTTTTACTGATTGTAAGGCGGTGTTTTTACGCCGTCTAGAGGAAAGGTCATCCCTTGATAGAAGATGTTTGGTGGATATTTGATTTAAAGCAGATTACAACCGCAAAAAAGCTGGCTAAAAATATTGCCTTTGCTATAATGTAATCAAGAAATCGACAACACAACACAGGTTTCACCGTGTTATTTTTACTTTGATTTAAAAAAGAGAGGAAAACAGTATGTTCCCAGAATATCGCGAATTGATTTCTAAATTAAAACAAGAAGACGCACACTTCGCCCGCTTGTTTGACGAGCATAACGAATTGGACGACAAAATCACTGGCTTGGTAAACAATCCGGTTACTGCTGGCGCGGATGATATTGAAGAGCTGAAAAAAGAAAAATTGGCATTGAAAGACCGCTTGTATGAAATTTTGTTGAAAGCCGACGGTAAGGCTTAAGCATTGATTTAAAAGGCCCTTACATTCGCATTTCAAGTGCAACGCTCAAATGCCATTGGCAAGGGCTGCTGAAAACAGATCACCCGGTGTCTCATAGTCCAATGTCTTTCTCGGTCGGCGGTTAAGGGCCTCCTCAACCGCTTTAATCTTTTTAGCACCCAGTTTCCTAAAATCCGTCCCCTTTGGGAAGTATTGTCTGATCAGCCCGTTGGTATTCTCCACCAAGCCTTTTTCCCAAGAATGGTATGGACGGCAGAAGTAAGTTTCCGCACCCAGGGCTTTGGCAAAGGTTTTATGTCGGTAAAACTCTTTACCGTTATCCAAAGTAATCGTTTGAATGATATCTTTAAACGGCTTCAATGCCCGAATCACTACCCGGGCTACATCTTCTGCTTTGAAATTGCTGATTTTGCGGATAACGACAAATTTGGTTTTTCTTTCAACAGCAACCACCAGTCCGCTTTTTTGATCTTTACCGACAATGGTGTCCATCTCGAAATCGCCGACCCGCTCTTTTTGATCGACAATGGCAGGTCTGTGTTCAATGTCGGTTCTGTCCGGTACGCTGCCTTTTGTCCATGCACCGCTGCCGTATTTTCTGCGGTAGGGTTTGGAAACGATACGCAGATGGGTGTACAGGTCGCCGCCGTTTTGACGGTCTTTGGCGAGATAGCGGTAAAGGGTGCTGTGGTGCAGTTTGATGTGTTGATGTTTCAGCAGGTAGCCGCAGACTTGTTCGGGGCTGTATTTTTGGGTAATCAGTTTGTTAACAGTCTGTTTGACGGCAGTAGTCAGTTTGGTTGGCTTTTTGTTTTTCTTTTTAACTTCGCTTTGCTGTTGTGCTTTTCGGTAACAGTAGGTGCCGTTGACGGAATGCCGTCTGATTTCCCGACTGACGGTGGCGGGATGACAACCGATGTTCTGTGCGATTTGGTTTAGGGGTAGGTTGCGGTAATGTCTGGAAATGTAGTATCTTTGGTGTGAGGTCAGTTGTGTGTAGGCCATATTGCAATCTTTCTTGTCAGGAAAGGCAGTATACTACCGCATACTGGCCTTTTCTGTTATTGGAAATTGCACTTGTTAGGCGAATGTAAGGGCCTTTTCATTGTATAGAAGAAAAACGATTCATCTAAACCACGCAAAGCGGTGTGGTTTCAGTTTACCGCTAATCGAGAAATATTTGAAAATCATTAAAAATAAGTTGCTGATTTTGGAAAATTTGACTATTCTTGACACCTACTTTACATTTTATAGCGCACCCATCGGCGTTTTCAAGCGGCTGATGTTGGTTTTTGCTTAATAAAAGTAAAGCTTGAATTGGTCATGTCTGTGGCGGTGTCAAACCAAAATAGCGCATGATATTTGATTGTACAGATAAGAAAAACAGGTGGTACACATGAATTCTTCAGGAAATCAAAAGGCATCGCTCTGGGCTGTCGGCCTGATGCTGTTTGCTTTGTTTTTTGGTGCCGGTAATTTGATTTTCCCTGCATTTTTGGGACAACAGGCCGGTGAAAATTGGTTTTCGGCCATGCTCGGCTTTTTGCTGACCGGTGCCGGTTTGCCTTTATTGGGTGTGATTGCGATTGGTTATTCCAACTCGCGCGACGTGCAGGTATTGGCCTCACGCGTGACCCCTTTATATGGTATTTTGTTTGCTTCAGCGCTGTATTTGGCGATTGGTCCTTTGTTTGCCACGCCGCGCACGGCAACGGTATCGTTTGAAATCGGTGTGGTGCCTTATATCAGCGAAGAAAACAAAACGCTGGCTTTGGCATTGTTTAGTTTATTCTTTTTCGGCGTGGCTTATTGGCTGTCGTTGTCGCCGGGCAAACTGGTCGGCCGTATCGGTAAAATTTTGACACCTGCGTTGTTGGTGACCATTGCCATTTTGATGGGCTATGCCGCGATGAACCCGATGGGTGCGCTGACTGCGCCACAAGGTGATTTTGCCATTCGTCCGTTTGCTAAAGGTATTTTGGAAGGCTACGGCACCATGGATGCGCTGGCATCGTTGGTATTCGCCATCATTGTGATTGATGCCGTACGCGCCATGGGCGTGGACAACCGCGCAGAATTGTTGCGCACTACCACCGTGGCTGGTGTGGTTGCCGCGGCATGCTTGGCTTTGGTTTACCTGATGATTGGCTACATGGGTGCCACCAGCGTGGCCGGTTTGGGTATGCAGGAAAACGGTGCGGCAGTGTTGTCGAAAACTGCGCAATTTTATTTTGGCAACGCCGGCAATATTTTGCTGAGCGTGATTGTATTCTTGGCGTGTTTGAGTACAGCAATCGGCTTGATCGTAGCCAATGCGGAATTCTTCAACCGCTTGTGCCCGGGTATTTCTTACAAAACATTTGTGACCATTTTCACTTTGGTATCGATGGGTTTTGCCAACAAAGGTTTGGCCGGTATCATCAGCTTCTCGATTCCGGTGTTGATGCTGCTTTACCCGCTGACCGTGGTGATTATTTTGCTGGCGTTCTTGCATAACCTGTTCGGCGGTGGCCGTATTGTGTATATCTGCACCATCTTCTTCACCCTGATTGTGGGTGTATTGGATGCCTACAAAGCCGCATTCGGCTTTAGTGATGAAACAGCTGCTGCGATTAACAACGCTTTGCCGCTGTACGATATCGGTTTGGGCTGGGTAGTGCCTGCAGTAGTTGGCTTTATTTTGGGCTGCATCCTGAATGCAGTGTTTAAAAAGAAAGCTTAATCTGCTTGCCGGATAAATAAAAAAAGGCCGTCTGAAAAAAGATACACGAAATCTTTTTCAGACGGCCTTTTTATCGGCATTCTGTTTTACAATAGCGATTCGCTTATTTAGAAGTATGAGACCTTTGCAAAACCCCGAATTTGAGTGCAGTTCGAAGTTAGAGCAGCGCAGAAAGCGCAGACATATCACAAAGATAGGCAAGCTTTCGAGCAACGCATAACGAAGAAATGTGCCAAAGATGGGGATTTTGCAAAAGTCTCAGTATTTGATTCCGCCTACTTGGATTAATTATGTCCGCCATTTTTACCATTATCGCCCCCGTTTTTTGATGATTGCCATCGGCTATGGTGCGATGCGGCAACAGATTTTTAGCCGTGAACAGCTTGATGGCTTGGGCAAATTTGTCATCAAAATCGGTATGCCCATGATGGTGTTTAACGCCATTGCTACACGGCCAATTGCCGATGTGTTTAAGCCGGAATATTTCTACGGCTACACGCTGGCTTCAGGTTTGTTGTTTTTTATCAGTTGGTACGCCACGAAAAAACGCGGCTTGGATCCGAAATTGGCTGCGTTAAACGGTTTGGCGGTGGGAATGTCGAATTCCGGTTTTGTCGGCTATCCTTTGCTTCTGATGGCGATTGGTCCGGCGGCCGGCGTGTATTTTGCCATGAACGTGCTGACGGAAAACCTGCTGATTTTGCCATTAATGTTTATTTTTCTGGATTTGGCTAAGGGCGGGCAGACCAATTATTGGGCATTGTTTACCCGAATTGGTAAGGGCTTGCTGACCAATCCGATTATTATTTCCATGCCCATCGGCTTGATTTTTGCTTTTGGCTGGCTACCATTGCCAGCCTTTATGGACAAACTTTCCGCCATGCTGGCCACGGCTACATCACCGCTGGCTCTGTTTATGATTGGTGGCAATCTTTACGGCATGAGTATTCGTGGTAATGTGAAAGACATGGCGTGGGTGACGTTTGGCAAATTGGCTTTGTGTCCGCTGGTGGTGTTTGCCTGCTTGTGGTTGATGGGCGCGGATAAGGATATGTTGTTTGCCGGCGTGTTGTTTGCGACTACACCAATGGCCAGTCTGTATGCGCTGTTTGGTGGCATTCATGGTTTTGTCAAGGAAACATCGGGCGCAATGCTGATGGCGACTTTGCTGTCGATTATCCCGATTTCACTGGTGTTGATGTGGCATCATTAAATAATGATAAAACAAAGGAAACGATAAATGAAATTAACGTTGATGTTCCGCGAGTATTGCAGCTTGTGCCACAAAATGCGCGAGCAATTGCAGCCGTTCCAGCAGGAATTTGGTTTTGAATTGGATGTGGTTGATGTGGATGAAGATCCGCTTTTAGAAGAAAAATACAATGAATTAGTGCCGGTGTTGCTGCATGGCGAGCATGAGATCTGCCATTGGTTTTTAGATGAAGACAAATTAAAAGCCTATCTTCAAGCGCAATCTTGATATAACTATGCCGTCTGAAATTTCAGACGGCATAGTAGAAATGGTAAAGGTGCAACCCAGCATGGTGCACCTTGATTTTACTTAACGACTTTGCACTTGTGCAGGAGTCGTCGGTTTGTTGCTAAAAGAGGCGCGTTTGGCGGCCTGGAAAATTGACTGACGTCGACGATGTTGCATAAAGATACTTCCTTTCACTTTGTTGCTTTTTGCAGATTATGTTTTTTTATCAAACCTGCAATATTTATCGTGAGATGTTATGTTGGCATAATAGGCGCTTTTCACAGAATTGAATACAGCAATTATGTAAAGTTGCTGTGTTTTTCTGTTAGTGCGTATCATAGCGTACAATAATGACAAGATTTTGACGTCAAATAAAAAGGCCGTCTGAAATGATTAAATTAGTTTCAGACGGCCTTACTTGATTGTTGATGGGTTTGCTTAGTTTAATTTACCCATGATGTCGTTTAAGGCTTTTTGCCAGTCGGACGCTTTTACCTTGAAATCACGTTCAATTTTATGATTGTCCATCACGCTGTATGTCGGACGCGGCGCGGGAACAGGGTATTCACTGCTTGGGATGCCTTTGAGCTCAGGCATTTTGAAGCCATTAATATGCTTGGCTGCAGTTTGGAATACGGCATCAGCAAATTCGTACCAGCTCACTGATTTGTTGCCGCAATAGTGGTAAATGCCGCGATGCATTTCCGGTTCGCCAATGATGCTGACAATGGCAGCGGCCAAGTCACCGGCATAAGTCGGGTTGCCGGTTTGATCGTTGACGACAGATAAGCTGTCGCGCTCGTCGGCCAAGCGCAGCATGGTTTTGACAAAGTTGTTGCCGTATTCGCTGAATAACCAAGACGAGCGGATAATCACTGCTTCGGGGTGTGCAGCCAAGGCCAACAGTTCACCCGCGAGTTTACTCTTGCCGTAAACGCTTTGCGGGTTGGTTGAGTCGGTTGTGCGATACGGGCTTTTGGCATTGCCGTCAAATACGTAATCGGTGGAAACATGAATAAAGCGCGCGTGAATTTTTTGCGCGGCAGCGGCCAAATGATGCACGGCTTGGGCGTTGACGGCAAAGGCATTACTGACATCGGTTTCGGCTTTATCGACAGCAGTATAAGCAGCGGCATTGACCACAACATCGGGTTGGAAATTTTGCACCATGTTGTTCACAGCTTCGGCATCGGTAATATTCAAAGAGCTTGAATCCGTGGCAATCAATTCCCAGCTTTCAGGTAAGCGGTCGCGTAGACAATGGGCTAATTGGCCTTTCGAGCCGGTCAGTAAAATTCGCATATGGGCTTCTCCTTGCTGTCGGAACAAATAAAGTAGTAGGCTGTAATTAGTCGTATTATAGAGCAAATTTGCCTAATCGATTATCCGGAAATTTATTTTCTTATTTATTTTTTTAATCAAAAAATAATTTTTAGGTTATACTCGAAAACAAGTTTTCAGACGGCCATCAAAAATGATGGCGTGATGGAAAATTTTTTGACACATTATGTGATGGAGAGTGCAATGTTTAAAAAATGGTTGGCCGTTTTGGCCGTGATGACATCAATGTTCAGCTTGAGCGGTTGCGGTTACAATACCATGCAAACGCAAGACGAAGCAGCCAATGCGGCTTGGTCGGAAGTGTTGAACCAATATCAACGCCGCGCGGATTTGATTCCGAATCTGGTGAATACGGTAAAAGGTTATGCGACTCATGAAGAAGAAGTGTTTACCAAAGTCACCGAAGCGCGCAGCAAAGTGGGCAGCATGCAGTTGAGCGCTGAAGATGCCAGCAATCCTGAAAAATTGAAGCAATTCCAACAAGCGCAGGGTGAATTGAGTGGTGCGTTGTCGCGCTTATTGGTGGTGTCGGAAAACTATCCGCAATTGAAAGCCGACCAAAATTTCCGCGATTTGCAGGCGCAATTGGAAGGCACGGAAAACCGTATTTCCATCGCGCGCAACAGCTACATCAAAGCGGTGCAAACTTATAACACCACTTTGCGCCAGTTCCCGCAAAACATTACCGCAAAAATTTTCGGTATGCAGCCGCGTGCGAACTTTAGCGTAGAGAATGAAGGTGCGATTTCGAATGCGCCTGCCGTGCAGTTTTAAGCATTAACTTTTCAGACGGCCTGTTCATTTATGGTGAACAGGCCGTCTGAAGTCATGGATAAAATGGTTTATGACCATTAAAATCCGGAAAGGCAAAGCTATGCAATCTGTGATTCATGAAACAGGTCTTGCGCTGGCCATGCTGCTGAGCAGTTTTTTGCTGTTTGCTGCCGAATTAACCGCCATTCCGCCGCTCACGGCGCCGGTGATGGACAGTGCGCAGATGATGAGTGCTGAAGCGCGAGTCGAGCTGAATACGCATTTGACACAATACAGCAAAGAAAAAGGCAGCCAGATTGTGGTGTTGACCGTGCCGGCGATTTCACCGGAAAGCCCGTTTGATTATGCCTTGCGCGTGATGGAAACATGGCAACCGGGTCGCAAAGACATCAACGATGGTGTCTTGCTGCTGCTGGTGCGTGATGAGCGCAAAACGCATTTGGCCGTCGGCCGCGGCTTGGAGGGCGCAATTCCTGATGTGTACGCCAAGCGTATTTTAGATGATGTGATGCGACCGTATTTGCAGCAAGGCCAAACTGATGCTGCGATTTATCAAGCAGTCGGGCAAATCGAACGGCTGATTGCCGGCGAGGGTTTGCCAGAAGCGGCGACCAGTGAATATGCCGAGCCGGCAGGTGAAGATGCATGGATGATGTTGCTGTTTGTGCCATTGGTGGCCGGCAGTTTCTTGAAATCCATTTTCGGCCGTATTTTAGGCAGTCTGATTACCGGCGGTGTGATGTTTGGTTTAACAGCCATGTTCGGCTGGGCATTGTGGATTGGCATCATTGCGGCCATCGGCGGAACCTTGTTTACGTTCTTATTGGGTTCGAGCGCCTTTATTTCCGGCGGCGGAGGTGGTTTCGGCGGCGGCTTTGGCGGCAGTAGCCCACGCGGCGGCTGGAGAAACGGCGGCGGTGACTTCGGAGGAGGCGGCTTCGGTGGCGGTGGCGGTGGTTTTGGTGGCGGTGGCGCTTCAGGGAGCTGGTAATGGAACAAAATAGATTTAAACGTTTATGGCAACACTGGAAATACCCACGCTGGCGTGTCGAGAAATTTTTTCCGACTGCGGATTTAGAACGCATCAGCCGTGAAATCGGTTTTTCAGAGCAAAAACATGCCGGCCAAATCCGCTTTGTGGTCGAATCGCGTTATGCCAACAGTGAAATATTGGCAAATGTTGACCCGCATACCCGTGCGCTGCAATGGTTCGGCCAGTTGGGTGTATGGGATACCGAACACAACAGCGGTGTGCTGGTGTATGTTTCCTTTGCCGATCATGTGGTGGAAATTGTGGCCGACCGTGGTGTCAGCCGCAAAGTGCCGCAAGAAAAATGGCAGGCAATTTGCGATTTGATTCGGGAATCTTTCCGCAAAGAGGAATATATTCAAGGTTTGGAAAACGGTTTACAGGGCGTCAGCCATGTATTGACCGAATTTTATCCGCGCGAACTCAATACGATTTATCGTGATGACTTGGATAATGATGTCATGATGGTGTAATGAATATATTCAATTGAAAGGCCGTCTGAAAACCAAAGGGTAATTGGTTTCAGATGGCCTTTTTAGTGTTGTAAAAATGAAAAAACAAATTGTTGAATATTCAATACAAGCTAAAATTTTATAGAAAAATAAATTACATCATGAAATAATATAGTTAAATATAAATATATCTATTAATCATATTTGATTTGCATAATAATAATTGCGGTGGAATTGCTAAAAAAATATATCCATACAGTATAAATATTCAAATTGAATTTTTAATTCGATATTATATATGATAAAGTAATTTTTCTATTTAGTTATTTTATAAATCATAAATAAATACATATGCTTAAAATTTATTTAGATGAATTATTTGCTGAGGTATATTCGTTAGAAAAAATTGCAGAAATATTAATATTAGTAAATAAAGTAAATATTATTTTAGTATTTTAAGTCCCTTTTGTCATTTATTTATACCGTTTGCCTAGTCATAATAAATGTAAATAAAAATATCACTAGAATGACATTGCTTACTAAATAGCTTGATTGCTCTAGGCTAAAGTCAGCATTTTTTTTATATTTTTGGGAGTGATACAACATGACTTATTATTACGGCGGTTTTTCTTCGGCCAGTTACAGCTACTGTGCCCCAGCTAAATCATACAGCATCAATAACTACTGCTCACCGACTACTTCTTACAAAGTGAGCTACAACAACTATTGCGCCCCTTCTTATTCTATTAAATCTTCTTCATTGCTTTCATTGTTCTGCGCACCAGTTTAGCCTACATATAAAGTGGTGTGCTATACCTACACTTACGATTGCACCCCAATCAAACCAATTGTTCCAAAACCAGAACCAAAACCAGAACCAAAACCAGAACCAAAACCAGAACCAAAACCTGAGCCTGTTCCAGAACAAAAACCAGAGCAGAAACCTGAACAACAACCTGCCCCAATTCCTGCACCAGAGCAAGAAGAAGTGTGCGAAGACTGTGTAGACGATCAAAACCAAGAAAACACATTTGGTGGCAAAGATACCAATCCGGATAATGTCATTAATGTGGTGAAACCTGAAGATGGTGCAAGCCATACTGAAGGTACTGCAGTTAAAGACACTATCTATGGTACCGATGGTGAAGATGTCATTTATGGTAAAGATGGTACTGATGTGATTTACGGTGGCCCAGGTAACGATACCATCAAAGGTGATAACGATGGTGATAGCCTGTATGGCGAAGCCGGTAAAGATTACTTGAATGGTGGTACGGGTAACGACTACCTGAATGGTGGTACTGGTGCTGATATTATGCGCGGCGGCGATGGCGGCGATGCTTACTATGTCGATAATGTAGGTGATGAAGTTATTGAAGATGGTAACCTTGCTTCAGGTCATGACGCTGTACGCAGTGAAATTGACTACACCTTGCCTAAGAACGTTGAAGACCTGTACCTGCAAGGTGATGGTGACATCAACGGCACCGGCAACGAGTTGAACAACACCATCAACGGCAACTCAGGCAACAACAAACTGTTCGGTATGGACGGTGATGATTGCTTAGTTGGCAAAGATGGCAACGATTACTTGGACGGCGGCTTAGGCGACGACGTATTGATCGGCGGCTTGGGCAACGACACTTACTTCTTCGATAAAGGCTACGGCTACGACATCATCGAAGATAATGGTGGCGACGGTACCTTGGTATTTGGTGAAGGCTTCTGCTTAGAAGACGTAATCTTGTGCCAAGAAGGTGATGACTTGAGCATTACCTTTGCCAACAGCAGCGACAGCATCTTGGTAGGCGATTGGTTTGTTGGTTCTGACAACCAAATCGAAACCTTCAAATTCTCTGATGGTACTTCTTACCAAGTTGGCGGTTACAGCACCGGCGCCTTGGCTTTGGAGCAAATCCAAGAGCAAACCCAAGCAGCGATTGCTTAATATGGTTTAGCCGATTACGCTTGAATCAGGCCGTCTGAAAGACTTTTGTCTTTCAGACGGCTTTTTTTATTTGATGACAGACTGCCTTGTCTTCAGAAATTCGGCTAAAATAACACTTTTGAATCCTGACTGGAAAGACTCTCGACATGGCGGCAATCAGTTTGAAAAATATTTATTCGGGCAAAGTACGTGACTTATATGAAATCGACGACAAACGCATGCTGATGGTCGCTTCTGACCGTTTGTCGGCTTTTGACGTGATTTTGGACGACCCGATTCCCACCAAAGGCGAAATCCTGACGCAGATTTCCAATTTCTGGTTTCAAAAACTGGCGCATATTATGCCGAACCATTTCACCGGCGATACCGTGTACGATGTTTTACCGGAAAACGAAGCAAAAGCATTGGAAAAGCGCGCCGTTGTGGCGAAAAAACTTACGCCGGTGAAGGTTGAAGCGATTGTGCGCGGTTATTTGGCCGGCAGCGGTTGGAAAGACTATCAGAAAACCGGTACTGTTTGCGGCATTAAATTACCCGAGGGCATGCAGGAAGCGCAGCAGTTGCCGGAAGTGATTTTTACTCCGTCAACTAAAGCCGAAGTGGGCGACCATGATGAAAACATTAGCTTTGAGCAATGCGAACAAATTATTGGTAAAAAATTGGCAGCCGAAGTGCGTGAGAAAGCGATTCAGCTCTATACCGAAGCGGCCGAATACGCCAAGTCACGCGGCATCATTATTTGCGATACCAAGTTTGAATTCGGCTTGGATGAAAACGGCACCTTAACCTTGATGGACGAAGTGCTCACGCCTGATTCAAGCCGTTTTTGGCCGGCCGATCAATACCAAGTCGGCACAAATCCGCCTTCGTTTGATAAACAGTTTGTGCGCGATTGGTTGGAGCAAAGTGGTTGGGACAAACAAGCCCCAGCACCGAAAGTGCCGGTGGAAGTGATTGAAAAAACCGTGGAAAAATATCAAGAAGCGTTGAATTTGTTGACACGTTAAGATGTAATGAGGCTGTCTGAAAGGAATACTCTTTCAGACGGCCTTTGACATTTGAATAAAATCACCATATGGATTTAGCGGCAGTTTGCCGTTATAATTACAGGTTGGATGGTCATAAGAGGCCGTCTGAATATTAATCAACCCGCTGCATCAGCCTGAAACCCTAACCATGCACATTCACGCTTTAGTGTGCATCATTAGTGTTTTAGCGGTGCGGCAACATTGAAAGGACAAACATGTTCAATAAACACATCAAAACCTTCCAATACGGCGATCAAACCGTCACTTTGGAAACCGGCGAAATCGCACGCCAAGCCGCTGCGGCCGTTAAAGTATCGATGGGCGACACCGTGGTATTGGTTGCCGTCACCACAAATAAAGACGTGAAAGAAGGTCAAGACTTCTTCCCGTTGACCGTGGATTACTTAGAGCGTACTTATGCTGCCGGTAAAATCCCGGGCGGCTTCTTCAAGCGCGAAGGTAAGCAAAGCGAAAAAGAAATTTTGACCAGCCGTCTGATCGACCGTCCGATTCGCCCGCTGTTCCCGGAAGGCTTCTACCACGACATTCAAATCGTGGCGATGGTGGTATCGGTTGACCCTGAAATCGATTCTGATATCCCTGCCATGTTGGGCGCGTCTGCCGCCTTGGTATTGAGCGGCGTACCGTTTGCCGGCCCGATTGGCGCGGCGCGCGTAGGCTATGTGAACGGCGCATACGTATTGAACCCAACCAAAGCACAACTGGCTGAATCTCAATTGGATTTGGTGGTTGCCGGTACTGAAAAAGCCGTGTTGATGGTGGAATCTGAAGCCGACATCCTGCCTGAAGACGTGATGTTGGGCGCAGTGGTTTACGGCCACGATCAAATGCAAGTGGCGATTCAAGCCATCAACGAATTTGCCGATGCGGTTAACCCAGAAGTATGGGATTGGAAAGCGCCGGAAACCAATGAAGAATTGGTGGCTAAAGTGCGCGAAATTGCTGGCAATGCCATTGGCGAAGCGTTCAAAATCCGCTCTAAACAAGCGCGTTCAGCCAAACTGGACGAAGCTTGGGCAGCCGTTAAAGATGCTCTGATTACCGAAGAAACCGACACTCTGTCTGCCAACGAAATCAAAGGCATTTTCAAACACTTGGAAGCCGATGTTGTGCGCAGTCAAATTTTGGACGGCCAACCGCGTATCGACGGCCGCGACACCCGCACCGTGCGTCCGCTGAACATTCAAACCGGCGTATTGCCGCGCACCCACGGTTCGGCTTTGTTTACCCGTGGTGAAACCCAAGCCTTGGCTGTGGCCACTTTGGGCACTTCACGCGACGAGCAAATCATTGATGCTTTGAGCGGTGAATACACCGACCGCTTCATGCTGCATTACAACTTCCCGCCGTATTCTACTGGTGAAGTTGGTCGCGTTGGTGCGCCGAAACGCCGCGAAATCGGTCACGGCCGTTTGGCTAAACGCGCTTTGTTGGCGGTATTGCCTGAGCCGGAAGATTTCAGCTACACCATGCGCGTGGTATCTGAAATCACTGAATCAAATGGTTCGTCTTCAATGGCTTCCGTATGTGGCGGCTGTTTGAGCCTGTTGTCTGCCGGTGTGCCTTTGAAAGCACACGTGGCCGGTATTGCCATGGGCTTGATTTTGGACAACAACAAATTTGCCGTGTTGACCGACATCTTGGGCGACGAAGACCACTTAGGCGATATGGACTTTAAAGTAGCCGGTACCACCGAAGGCGTGACCGCGCTGCAAATGGACATCAAAATCCAAGGCATCACCAAAGAAATCATGCAAATCGCCTTGGCTCAAGCCAAAGAAGCACGTTTGCACATCTTGGCGCAAATGCAGGAAGCCGTGGCCGGTCCACAAGAATTGTCGGCACACGCTCCACGCTTGTTCACCATGAAAATCAACCAAGATAAAATCCGTGATGTGATTGGCAAAGGTGGCGAAACCATCCGCGCATTGACTGCCGAAACCGGCACTGAAATCAACATCGCCGAGGACGGCACCATCACCATCGCAGCGACCACGCAAGAAGCCGGTGATGCCGCCAGAGCCCGCATCGAGCAGATTACTGCCGAAGTGGAAGTGGGTAAAGTGTACGAAGGCACTGTGGTGAAAATCTTGGACAACAACGTCGGCGCGATTGTGTCTGTGATGCCGGGCAAAGATGGCTTGGTACACATCAGCCAAATCGCCCATGAGCGCGTGAAAAACGTAAGCGACTACTTGCAAGTTGGTCAAACAGTAAAAGTGAAGGCCTTGGAAGTGGACGACCGCGGCCGCGTGCGTTTGTCGATGAAAGCATTGTTGGAAGCGCCTGCCGCTGAATAATCCATATTAGTGCAAACGGCTTGATTCGTGTTAACATGAATCAAGCCGTTTTTTATGACGGATATTTTTCAGACGGCATGATATGGTATGGTCGCTTTAAAGGCCGTCTGAAACCATATTGCCCACATGGAAAGAAAGGAAGATGATGAAAACCTTATTTATCAAAACCATTACCGCAGTAGCCGCCGTATCGGCGCTGAGTGCGTGTGCTGTTTCCGATTCGACCACAACGCATTACACCAACGATCCGAATGTGACCATCACGACCGATAAAAGCTGGGACGGTCTTAAGCAGCCGCTGCAAACTGCATTGTAAGAGCAAATTCGTGGTTTGAATAATCAAATGGTGGTGAACGATATTCGCAAAGTCGAAACCGATCGCCGCACAGTCAATGGCCGAGAATATGTGGCCTTGAATTTCCATGATGCCAATGGCCGCATTTTCCGCACACGCGTGTTGGCTTCGCAAATTACTGACGCGCAAATCCAGCAATTCAAAAAGGTTAAAGGCGCAACCTTTATCGGCGTGATTCCGGTATCTAATCGCGAAAATACTTATATGTTCCAACGCATTAGCGCTATGCGGATTTAAATCGTGAAATGACAACAGGCCGTCTGAAACCTAATTGTTTCAGACGGCCTGTTTATTTATAGTTGTTTAAAATTTCAACACTTGGCCATTGCTCGGCACATGCACACGTGAACCTAAGCGGTTGGCTTTCACATATTTGCGCATATCATCGCTGCTGATGGTAGCATGGTTTACCGCATCCATATGCACGGTGATGATGTCTGCATTCGGTGCGACGCGGTAGGCTTTGCCCACATCTTCAGTGCCCATGATGATGCCTTCTTTAAATTGCGGCATACGCGCAAGGCCGGTGTTCATCACGATGATTTCAGGTTTGTATTGCGCCAAAGCATGATCAACATGGTAGTTCCACAAAGTATCGCCGATCACATACAGGCTTTTCTCGCCTTGCGCTTGGAACACAACACCCATCGCATCCCCCAGCATTTCTGCTAATTGTGGGTTGACATACATTTCATCGCTGCCGTGTTGACCGCCGGTTTTGCTCAAGCGCACATTTTTAAACTCGGTGTTTTGACCGACGACACGCACATCTTTAAAGCTTTGGCTGCGGATGATTTTGGCATCGTTGGCGTTTTGCACGAACACCGGTAAATCTTTCGGCAGCATTTTTTGCGCCGCTTCGTCCCAGTGGTCGTCATGAGTGTGGGTGACAACAATCGCATCCACGCCTTTGATGATGTCGGCGATGGATTGCGGCAAGGCACTCAAAGGATGACGCAATTGGCTGTTTACCGTGCCTGCAAAACCGGCATACGCACCTTTAGGCGCAAGATACGGGTCAACCAAAAAAGTGGTGCCGCCGTAATTGATTTTGGCGGTAGCGTTGCGGATATGCTGATAGCTCACTTCGGCTATGGCAGGCGCAGCAGCAAACAGAGCGGAAGCAGCCAATACGGCGGTAAACAGGGTATTCGGTTTCATGATTTTCTTCCTTAAACGTGATGATTGAATCGATGAAACGCATTGTACGCAGCATAAGGCCGTCTGAAAATTGACATTCAGTTCAAAAAACATAACAATCGGGTCAATCTTAATCAAAGAATCACATTATGCTGAAAATCGCCTTGTTGCTTTATCCCGAAGTGAGCCCGTTTCATTTTTCCGTGCCGTATATGGCGTTTCAAGATGCGGCGGAAGACGGTTTGTTTGAGGTGAAAATTGTTACGCGCACAGGCAAACCGTTGCACAATCAGATTATGCAGCCGTCGATTGATGGCGGTTTGGGCTTGATGGCGCAATGCGATATTGTGGTGGTGCCGGGTTGGAAAGATGAACAAACGCAGCCTGTGCCCGAATTAATCAGCGCGCTTCAGACGGCCTATCAGCGCGGCGCGTATACTGTCGGCCTGTGTTACGGCGCGTATGCCTTGGCGTATGCCGGTTTGCTCGACGGCAAAAAAGCGGCAACGCATTGGAAGGGTGAGGCCGATTTCAGCCGTCGTTTTCCTAAAGTGAAATTAGATGTGAATTCAATTTATGTGGAAGACGGCAACATCATTACTTCTGCCGGAACTGCCGCTGCTTTGGATTGCTGCCTGCACATTATCCGCAAGTTTTATGGTGCCAAAACTGCCAACAAAACCGCGCGTTTACTGGTGGTACCGCCGCATCGCGAGGGCGGACAGGCGCAGTTTATCGAGCGGCCATTGGCGCAATCAACGAAAGACACGCAAATCAACGCGCTGTTGGATTATTTGCGCGACCATTTACACGAGCCACAAAATATTGATGAAGTGGCCGAACGCGTTTTCATGAGTCACAGCACCTTTACCCGTCATTTCAAAAAAGCCACCGGCATGACCTTTCTCGAATGGCTGCACAAAGAGCGCCTGCAACGCAGCTTGGATTTATTGGAAAATTCAGGTTTCAGCGTTGAGCAGATTGCCGAGAAAACCGGCTTTCAAAATGCGGTGTCGTTCCGGCAGCAGTTTTTCAAGTATTATCAAGTGAATCCGCATGCTTGGCGCAAGATGTTTCGTGATGAGGGGATGAATTAAAACAGGCCGAGACCTTTGCAAAACACCTTGAAAAACCATTGCACAAAGAACCGACGTCATTCCCGCGTAGGCGGGAATCCATTTTTCAACATAGCAAGCTATTGAATAAATTAAGTTTCTGAAATTTTGAGATGGATTCCCGCCTACGCGGGAATGACGGCTGTTTTGGTTTTTACTAATGATTAATGAGGTTTTGCAAAGGACTCAGCCTGTTTATCATAGTAATTTAACCCAAAATCATCGGTGCAAAGCGGCTGATGGTATCGCGCAACACAATCAGTTTGCCGTGGAAAAAGTGGGTAGAGCCGGCAATGGCAATCACCGGAATATCTTGCGGTTCCGCCCATGCCAAAACTTTTTCAATCTCGACCACTTCATCTTCTGCGCCGTGAATGATTAAGGTTTTATTCGGGTTAGGTGCCGCTTCAGGTTCGGGGCGGTCGGGGTAGTGGCGCAGGGCAGCGCCCATCAGCAACAGCATATCCGGTTCGCGCTCTTGGGCGGCGAAGTTGGCGACATAGCCGCCGAATGAGAAACCGGCCAATACAAATTGTTCCAATTCTGGATGTTGCGCGCGGGCATAGTCGATAACGCAAATACAATCTTCGGTTTCGCCTTTGCCGTAATCGTGTTCGCCGCCGCTGTTGCCCACACCGCGCAGGTTGGGAAGGTAGCAGTGAAAACCAAGCTGGGTCAGGGCTTTGGCGGCGGTTTGAATCACTTTATTGGTGTTGGTGCCGCCTTGTAGCGGGTTGGGGTGATTCACCACGGCCACGCCGCGCGCGGTGCCTTGGGCGGGTAGGTAAATGGTTTCGAGTGCGCCGACCGGACCTTGAATGGCGATGACCTCGGGTTTCAACATCATGATTTCCTTTTGATTGAGTGTGAGGCCGTCTGAAAATGTTCAGACGGCCTTTATGCTATAAATAAAAATGTTTACCGTTGTTTTGATTATAGGCTTTTAAATCGGCCAGCATACGTTTGAAATTCAAATCGTATAAGTCGCTAAGCTTGTCGGCGCGTTTTTTCAGATTGTCGAGATTTTGCTCTTTCGGGCTGCTCTGAAACGCCATCACCGCCATGTTGCCATGACTTTCTGCCGGCAATTCCAACACGCGGCCGTCAAAAACTTTTAATAAACGCTCGACAAAACGCTGATAACGCTTGTCGCCGCTCCACCAGTTGGTCACAAACACACCGTCGGGCGAGAGTGCTTGGCGGCAATTTTCAAAAAACGGTTCGCTCACCAAATCATCAATAATCTGCTCGCCGTCGAAACCGTCGACCAAAATCACATCGGTATTGTGGCGGAACACCTTAATATATTCCGCACCATCGGCTTCCACGATTTCAAATTTTTCACCTTCAAACGGTAATTCAAACAAACTGCGTGCCACGGCAATCACTTGCGGATTGATGTCGACGGCAGTTTGCTTGGTATCGGGCAGGTAGGCATCAATCCAGCGGGCAAACGAGCCGCCGCCCAAACCGATTTGGGTAATGTGGCGCGGCGTGTTTTCGGTAAACAACAGCCAGCCCATCATGGCGCGGCTGTATGACAACACCAATTCGGCAGGGTGGTCGAGGTTCATGGAGCTTTGAATCGTCGAGCTGCCCAAATGTAGTGAGCGGATATTGCCTTCTTCAGAAATGCCGACTTCGGGCAAATGCGCTTGCGGCGCACGCAAGCGACGGTAAGGGTGTTGGGCCATGAGCAGAGTCGTGAAATATTGGGAAAGTCGGTTATTTTAACAGATTTTGTGTTCTTTTTCAGACGGCCTATTGCAGAATGATTGACCATATAGATTTTTATCATGTCATTTGCTTGAAATGAAAAAAAGTATATTTAATTTAAAATCAAATATTTTGTGCGATAGCAGATTTTTTTCGCAGCAAAGCCCTTGTCAATGGCAAGGGTTAAAGGCATAATGCTGACTTTCTTAGCCGGTATAGCTCAGTTGGTAGAGCACCTGACTTGTAATCAGGGGGTCCCGAGTTCGACTCTTGGTGCCGGCACCAGTTTAAAACTGTATTGCTTTTATGCAGCCAGTTAAGCCGGTATAGCTCAGTTGGTAGAGCACCTGACTTGTAATCAGGGGGTCCCGAGTTCGACTCTTGGTGCCGGCACCAAATAAAACAGCTTAATCATGAATGTGGTTAAGCTGTTTTTTTATTTCTTGACACATATTTAACACGAAAGCCTTATAATGGCCTCGTTTTAATCTACATAAGGCCGTCTGAACAAGACGGGAAAACCAGACGACATGATTACTGTGAACACACTGCAAAAAATGAAAGCCGAAGGCAATAAAATCGCCATGCTCACTGCTTATGAAGCAAGCTTTGCTGCGTTGATGGACGAAGCGGGCGTGGATGTTTTACTGGTGGGGGATTCTTTGGGCATGACCGTACAAGGGCGCACTTCCACGCTGCCGGTAAGTTTGCGCGATATGTGTTACCACACCGAAGCCGTGGCACGCGGCACGAAAAACGCCATGATTGTGAGCGACTTGCCTTTTGGTGCGTATCAGCAAAGTAAAGAACAAGCTTTTGCAGCGGCGGCAGAGTTGATGGCAGCCGGTGCGCATATGGTAAAGCTGGAAGGTGGCGTATGGATGGCAGAAACTACTGAATTTCTGCAAATGCGCGGCATTCCTGTGTGTGCGCACATCGGTTTGACACCGCAATCGGTGTTTGCATTTGGCGGCTATAAAGTGCAGGGGCGCGGCGACAAAGCGCAGGCTTTGTTAAACGATGCCAAAGCACATGATGAAGCAGGTGCCGCGATTGTGTTGATGGAGTGTGTGCCGGCGCAATTGGCCAAGCAAGTGACTGAAAGCGTGGCTTGCCCGACCATCGGCATTGGCGCGGGTGTGGATTGCGATGGTCAGGTTTTGGTAATGCACGATATGCTGGGTGTGTTCCCGGGCAAAACCGCCAAGTTTGTAAAAAACTTTATGCAGGGCAAAGACAGCGTGCAAGCGGCGGTGAAAGCTTACGTCGATGAAGTAAAAGCACAAACTTTCCCAGCACCTGAGCATACTTTTGCTGATTAATGAGCAAATAAACAATCAACATGCCGTCTGAAAAATAACAGGTTTTCAGACGGCATGTTTGTTTTTATCTGATGGATTTGGTTATCATCGGGGCTAGGCGTATAATTAAGCCGTTATTTTCAGACGGCCTTGCCGTCTTTAAGGATTATTCAAATTATGCAAATCATTCATACCATTAAAGAATTGCGCGAATGGCGCAAACAGGCCGGAAAAGTAGCGTTTGTGCCGACCATGGGCAATCTGCATGAAGGCCATTTGGCTTTGGTGCGTGAAGCGAAAAAGCGCGCCGATAATGTGGTGGTCAGTATTTTTGTGAACCGTCTTCAGTTTGGTCAAGGTGAAGACTTTGATCAATACCCACGGACTTTGCAACAAGATGCCGATAAATTGGCCAATGAAGGCGTAGCAGTGGTGTTCGCGCCGGATGAAAAAGAGCTTTATCCCAATGTCGAGCAGCGTTACAACGTTGAGCCACCGCATCTGCAAAACGAATTATGTGGCAAATTTCGTCCCGGCCATTTCCGCGGTGTGGCAACGGTGGTGAGTAAATTATTTAATATTGTCGAGGCAGATGTCGCTTGTTTCGGTAAAAAAGATTATCAGCAATTGGCGATTATTAAAGGTTTTGTTGAAGATTTAAACTTTAATATTGAAATTGTGCCGGTGAATACCGGCCGTGCAGCCGATGGCTTGGCTTTATCGAGCCGCAATCAATATTTAAGCGAAACCGAGCGCGCCGAAGCGCCGCGTTTATACCGTGAATTACAAGCCGCTGCGGCACAATTGCAGGCAGGTAATGTTGCCTATACGCAAATCGAGCAAACGGCAATAGAAAACTTAAATCAAGCCGGTTGGGAGGTGGATTATATTGAAATCCGTCAAGCAGAAAGCTTGGAAGTGGCGCGTGTGGGCGACAAATATTTAGTGGTATTGGCAGCGGCCCGATTGGGCAGCACGCGTTTGATTGATAATTTAGAAGTTTCATTAAATCTATAAAATTTTAGTGTTTATTGGAAAGGTCGTCGGAAGCAGAATATCGGAATATTTTGTTTCAGACGGCCTTTGTTATATGTTTTGGTTATAAATGATAGCAGAAAGCATTCTTTGTATTTGCAGGCAGTATCCATTAAAATAGCCGCTTTAAAGATACACACAGGAATCAAGCGATGTTGAAAAAATTCTTATTGGGCAGCATGACTGCTTTAGTACTGGCTGCTTGCGGTGGCAGCGAGGGCGGCTCGGCGGCTTCAGGTGCGGCACCTGCGAACAAGGCTTCAGGTTCTTTGATTGAACGCATCAACAATAAAGGCATCATCACCGTTGGCACCGAAGGCACTTATGCGCCGTTCACCTACCACGATAAATCCGGCAAATTGACCGGCTACGACGTGGAAGTGACTCGCGCCATCGCTGAAAAATTGGGCGTGACCGTTGAATTCAAAGAAACCCAATGGGATGCCATGATGGCCGGTTTGAAAGCGGGTCGTTTTGACGTGGTGGCCAACCAAGTGGCGTTGACCAGCCCTGAACGCCAAGCGACTTTTGATAAATCCGAGCCGTATAGCTGGAGCGGCCCGGTTTTGGTGGCACGCAACGACAGCACCATTAAATCGGTTGATGAAATTGCCGGTAAAAAAGCCGCCCAATCTTTAACCAGCAACTACGGCGAACGCGCCACTGCAGCTAAAGCCGAAATCGTGCCGGTTGACGGTTTGGCGCAATCCTTGATGCTGATTGAGCAAAAACGTGCCGAAGTGACGCTGAACGATGAATTGGCGGTATTGGATTATCTGCAAAAAAATCTGAATGCCGGCGTGAAAATCGTGTGGACTGCGCCTGCTGATGAAAAAGTCGGTGCCGGTTTGATTGTCAATAAAGGCAATGATGAAGCCGTGGCCAAATTCAGCGAAGCAATGAAAGAATTGCGAGCAGACGGCACATTGAAAAAACTGGGCGAACAATTCTTCGGAAAAGACATCAGTGTTAAATAATCTACTGGCTTCATTGCCGTTTATGACCGAGACACGCGCTGATTTGGTAATCAGCGCGTTTTGGCCTATGGTTAAGGCCGGATTTTTGGTATCCATGCCGCTGGCGATTGCTTCGTTTATCATCGGCATGGTGATTGCCATCATCGTGGCGGTGATTCGCGTGATGCCGTCTGAAAGCTGGTTGCACAAAATTTTCTTGGGCTTGGTGAAGTTTTATGTTTCCGCCATCCGCGGCACGCCGATGCTGATTCAATTGGCAGTGGTGTTTTACGGCTTGCCGGCGGTCGGGGTGTACATTGATCCGATTCCGGCGGCGATTATCGGCTTTTCGCTGAATGTCGGCGCGTATGCTTCCGAAACCATTCGTGCCGCGATTTTATCGGTGCACAAAGGTCAATGGGAAGCCGGTTTTTCCATCGGCATGACCTATATGCAAACCTTCCGCCGCATTATCGCGCCGCAGGCTTTCCGCGTATCCGTGCCGCCTTTGAGCAATGAATTCATCAGCTTATTCAAAAGCACGTCGCTGGCTTCGTTTGTGACGGTAACGGAATTGTTCCGCACCGCTTCCGAAGTGGCCAACCGCGCCTATGACTTTTTGCCGGTGTATATCGAAGCGGGTTTGGTGTATTGGTGTTTCTGCTGGGTATTGTTCCTGATTCAAGCGAAAATTGAAAAACGCTTCGATCGCTATGTGGCTAAGTAAGGAAAAAAGATGATTAAAATCCGTAATATCCACAAAACATTCGGCGATAACACCATTTTGCGCGGCATTGATTTGGATGTAAACAAAGGCCAAGTGGTGGTGATTTTGGGGCCTTCTGGGTCGGGTAAAACCACGTTTTTGCGCTGCTTGAACGCGTTGGAAATGCCCGAGCAAGGGCAAATCGAATTCGATAATGCCGCGCCCTTAAAAGTTGATTTTGCCCAAAAACCGAGCAAAGCTGAAATCTTAGCCTTGCGCCGCAAGTCGGGCATGGTGTTTCAACAATACAATCTGTTCCCACATAAAACCGCTTTGGAAAATGTGATGGAAGGGCCGGTATCGGTGCAGGGCAAAGCCAAAACCGAAGCGCGTGCCGCTGCCTTGGCCTTGCTGGAAAAAGTAGGCTTGGGCGATAAAGTCGATTTGTATCCGTATCAATTGTCGGGCGGCCAGCAGCAGCGTGTTGGCATTGCCCGCGCCTTGGCGATTCAGCCGGAATTGATGCTGTTTGACGAGCCGACTTCCGCGCTCGATCCGGAATTGGTGCAAGATGTGTTGAACACCATGAAAGAACTGGCACAAGAAGGCTGGACAATGGTGGTCGTGACCCACGAAATTAAGTTTGCGATGGAAGTGGCCGATATTGTGGTGGTGATGGACGGCGGCATGATTGTTGAGCAGGGCGCGCCGGAAGTGTTGTTTGACAATCCGCAACATGAACGCACCCGCCGCTTCTTGCAGCAAATCCGTGCCCAGCATTGAGATTGTTTATCAGGCCGTCTGAAAGATGATTTTTCAGACGGCCTTTATGAATTTCAATCACATGAATGCGTGAATTTTTCATACCTTTTTGACTTCAGGTCATTAATCAATTCATTTATACTTGCCGATAGATAAACTTTATTTGAGGAACCTACCATGAGCAAAACTTTACCTTTGCGCGCCGATACCGTCGGCAGCTACCTGCGTACCGAAAACCTGAAAAAAGCGCGTGCCGAATTTGCCGAGGACAAAATCAGCCGTGAAGAATTGACCCGTGTGGAAGACCAAGAAATCGCCAAATTGGTGCAAGACCAATTAGACGCGGGCATTCAAGTGATTACCGATGGTGAATTCCGCCGCTCATGGTGGCACATTGACTTTTTGGAAAACCTCAACGGCATCGAAGGCTTTGTGCCGGAGCAGGCTTATGCGTTTAAAGGCACCGAAGTGCGCAAATACAATACGCGCTGCAACGGAAAAGTGTCTTGGAACGAAAACCATCCGTTTATCGCCCATTACAAAGCCTTGGCCGAAATCGTCGGCGACCGGGGCATTGTGAAATACGCCATTCCCAGCCCGAACCAATTGATGTATCCGTTTATTTGGGATACCGGCGTCTATGAAAGCAAAGCCGCATTCTGCGAAGACGTGCGCCAAACCTATAAAGACGCGATTAAAGCATTTTACGATGCCGGCTGCCGTTATCTGCAAATCGATGACGTGTATTGGGGCACTTTGTGCAACAATTTCAGCAATCCTGAATTTGATTTTGAAGCCAGCAAACAATTTGCCTTGGAAAACATCCAAGCCATTTTGGCCGACAAACCGGCCGATATGACCATCACCACCCACGTTTGCCGCGGCAACTACAAATCGTCTTATTTGCTGACCGGCGCTTACGATCCGGTTGCGCCTGAATTGTTTGGTCAAACAGCTTATGACGGCTATTTCTTGGAATACGACAACGAGCGTTCGGGTGGTTTCGAGCCATTGAAATACTTCAACGACAATCCGCACAAAGGCCGCATTGTGTTGGGCTTGGTAACGTCCAAATTCCCTGAGTTGGAAAGCAAAGACGAAATCAAAGCACGTATCGCCGAAGCTGCAAAAATCGTGCCTCTCGACCAACTGGCCTTGTCGCCGCAATGTGGTTTTGCTTCAACCGAAGAAGGCAACATCATGACCGAAGCCGAGCAATGGGCAAAAGTGCGCTTGGTCGAAGAAATCGCTGCCGAAGTGTGGGGCGAAGATTAAAGTTAAAATATAGACAAGGCCGTCTGAAACATTGGGTTTCAGACGGCCTTGTTTTATGTTTTTAGACGGCCTAACGAATCACGCTATTCCAATCGCGTTCAAAATAGCTGACCAAAATCTGATTGTTCAAATAATTCGGTTCCACATCGCGCCGTGCCATATCGGGCGGAAAGTGGAACATCGCCGCGGTGGTTTCGGCATTGAGAAAACGGGTCGGCACATCATAATGCTGCGGAATCGGAAAATCATTGTCCGCTGCCGCCAACACAAAGCCCCATTCGCCAAACGAAGGGACATAAATATGATAAGGCGCGGTGTACAAACCTGCCGCTTCCAGCGTGGCAACCACCGACCAATAAGCATTTGGCGCGAAATAAGGTGAAGTGGATTGCACCACAATGCGCCCTTTTGGTTTCAGATGGCGTGCCACCAAGCGGTACATCGGCACGGAATAAAGCTTGCCCAAGGAGAAATTCGACGGGTCGGGCAAATCGATAATCATCACATCAAACTTATCTTGATTGGTTTCCAGCCATTTGGCCGCATCATCGTTGACGACGTTCATTTTCGGGTGTGACAACGCACCTTGGTTCAGCGCGCTCAAGGTGGCGGAAGTTTGGAATGTGGCGGTCATGTCGGGATCCAAATCCACCAGCGTGACCTTGTTCACTTCAGGATATTTCAACACTTCGCGCGCCGCCAAGCCGTCGCCGCCGCCGAGAATCAAGATGTTTTCCCGTTGTTTACTCATTTGCATGGCAGGTAAGGCTAAGGCTTCGTGGTAGCGCACTTCATCGCGTGATGAAAATTGCAAATTACCGTTGATATACAGGCGTGTATCGTCTTTCCAACGGGTTACGACTAAGCGCTGATAGGGCGAGTGGCTTTCATAGACAATCGGGTCGCCGAAATAGCGTTGCTCGGCTTGAAAGGTAATGCGGTCGGCGTAAAGAAATGCGGCCGCCAAAATCAGCAGCACCACAGCGGCGCGGATTTGCAAGGATTTGTAGTTGTTCAGTTGTGCTTTAAACACACGAGCGGTCAGCGCCGCTACGGCTGCATTGAGTAAACCAAACAATAAGGCCGAACGCGCCATGCCGAGCTTGGGCGCGAGTATCAGCGGAAACAGCAGCGAAACGGCCAATGCACCCAAATAATCGAAGGTTAAGACTTTCGCCACCAATTCTTTGAAATCCGCTTTTTGCTGGTTTAGCACGCGCATCACTAGTGGAATTTCCATGCCGACGATGGTGCCAACGATCAGCACCAGCGCGTAAAGCAAAGTGCGAAACGGTGCGGCGGAAAAGCCGAAAGCCACAAACAAAGCCAGCGCAGAAACGCCGCCGATGATGCCGACCAGCAATTCGATTTCGATAAAACGCGCTAAGGTATCTTCGTCTTTAACGTATTTCGACAAATGCGCGCCGATGCCCATCGAAAAAAGATACAGGCCGATGATGGATGAAAATTGCAGAATGCTGTCGCCTAACAGATAGCTGGCGAGCGCGGCCAGAATGAGTTCGTAAGCCAAGCCGCAACTGGCGACGACGAAAACGGAAATAATAAGCGTGCGGTTGAGTTTCATGTTTCAGACGGCCTGTGGCGGGTAAGACGGTGATTTAGTGTTTTAAAGTTTTAGGAAGGCCGTCTGAAAGCACAATAAAAATCAACGTTTCAGACGGCATGTGCATTGTCAGCAGCACATAGTCAATGGCATAATCAGCAAAAGTTTCCGGCAATTATACCAAATCAAAGGATGTCTATCGTGAGCATTTCTCCAGCCCAGTATTTTCTGTATCTGCAATACATGCTTGCCGGCGTAGCGATGACGGTGGTGTTTGCCGCGGTTTATCTGCGCATCACGCCAGCCGAAGAATTGCGCCTGATTAAAAACGGCAATTTGGCCTGCGCGTTGTCGTTCGGCGGCGCATTGGTCGGCTTTTGCGTGACCTTGGCATCGAGCATTTCCCACAGCGTTGGCTTCACCGATTTTATTTTATGGGGCTTGGGCGCGGCTTTGGTACAGATTTTGGTGTATTTCGCCGCCACCTGCATCATTAAAGGCGCCAATGAAGAATTGATTAACAACAATGTCGCAGTGGGTGCGCTGTTTGGTGCGGTTTCCGTATCCATCGGCTTATTAAACGCGGCGTGTTTGACCTAATATTCGGGAGCAAAAAATGGCTTTATTCGACTTTATCAAAAAACAATTTATCGACGTCATCCAATGGCCGAATCCGGACGAACGCCTGCTGATGTGGCGCTTTCCCATGCAGGACGAAGAAATCCAAAACGGCGCCAGCCTGACCGTGCGTGAAGCGCAGATGGCGATGTTTGTCGATGAAGGCGTAACCGCAGACGTATTCGGCGCAGGGCGCTACACGCTCAATACGCAAACGCTGCCTGTGCTCACCAACCTGAAAAACTGGGATAAATTATTCCAATCGCCATTCAAATCAGACGTTTATTTCTTTAATACCAAGCAACAGCTTGCCCGCAAATGGGGCACTGCCCAGCCGGTCACCGTGCGCGATTCGGAATTCGGCGCGGTGCAATTGCGCTCGTTCGGCATGTATTCCTACCGTGTGAATGATCCGGCCAAATTCTTTAAAGAAGTTACTGGTGTAACTGCGGCCTATAGCGGCGAAGAATTGGAAGCGCAATTGCGCAATATTGTGGTGACGCAATTGGCCACCGCTTTCGGCACCTCAGGCATTCCGTTTCTCGACATGGCGGCCAACCAAGTGCTGCTGTCGCAAAAAATGGCCGAATTGCTGGCGGCTGAATTTGCCAAACTGGGTTTAATGCTGGAAAACTTCACTGTTGAGAGCGTTTCCTTGCCTGAAGCCATTCAAGCGGCGCTGGATAAGAAAATCTCCATGGGCGTGATTGGCGATTTGGGCAGATACGCTCAATACCAAACCGCCGAAGCCATCACCAAAGCCGCCGAAAACGAAGGCGGCTTGGCGGGCATAGGTGCGGGTATCGGTGTCGGCGCGGGCGTGGGACAAACCATGGCCGGTGCGATGGCCGGTATGCTGCAACCGAACCAAGCGCAAGCCGCACCGACTAATCCGGTTCAGACGGCCGCCGAACCTGTCGAAGATCCGCAAAGCAAATTGGCCAAACTCAAAACCTTGCTTGATGAAGGTTTGATTTCGCAAGAAGACTACGACCAAGCCAAAGCCGAAGTGTTGAAAAAACTGATTGGCTAAGGCAAAAAGGCCGTCTGAAACAATTGCAATTTTCAGACGGCCTCTGTTAGGGAAAACAAAACAATGGAAAGTCTAATTATTTTTGTCATTGTGGTTTGTTTTGTGTGTATGTTGTTGGCTGGAGATGGCTCTAATCAACCGAATAGACGCAAAAAATCACGACAAAATAGTGATCGAAAGAAGCAAAGTAATCTCAATAAGGAAGAAAAAACTGCACTTAAAGGTGCGATAGGCGAGCAGATTATCAAAGTACAAGTTTTATCAAAGCTTGACACAGCACATTACCGTTATTTTCATAATCTAATTGTGCCTATAGATGGTAGTAGCACACAAATTGATAATATTGTTATTTCACCTTATGGAATTTTTGTAATTGAAGCAAAATATTTTCAAGGTTGGATTTTCGGAACGCCAAATCAACCTAAATGGACGCATACCTTACCCTCTGGCAGTAAGTTTTCGTTCCAAAATCCGTTAAGACAAAATTATAAGCATATTAAAGCCTTGTCTAAATTATTAGGGCTTTCAGAAAAAGAATTCCATTCGATTGTTGCATTTACTCATCGTAATTGTCAGTTGAAAACACCATTTCCGGAAAATGTATGTTTGGTTTCTGATTTTATTCCTTATGTTCAGAAATATGACAAAGAGGTTTTCAGTATTGAGCAGTGTATTGAATTTTGTAGAATTTTATCAAATCCTGATTTTGAAGCGACACCTGAGCGGATTGAACAACATGTTCAATCATTAAAACAAAAAGAGAATTCGGGCGTTCGCCATGCCGTCTGAAACTTTCCCAATAAAACAAAACATCCATGTCCACAACGCCTTTTTTCAAAACTGATTGCCCAAGCTGCGGCGCGCCGGTGGAAGCACATTCGGCCACCGCGATGACGCTGGTGTGCGGCTACTGCAACAGCATGCTGGTGCGCCAAGACGACAGCATCGTCGATACCGGCCGCGATTCCGCGCTGCTGGAAGATTTCAGCCCGCTGCAAATCGGCACGACGGGTCGTTTTCTGCTGCGCGCTTTTTCGATTATCGGCCGCTTGCAGGCGCGTTATGATGGCGGCGTGTGGAACGAATGGTATGTGCTGTTTGACGACGGGCAAGACGGCTGGCTGTCGGAAGCAGGCGACTTGTATGTGATGACCATGGCCGACCGCTTGCCAGAATCGGCACCGAGATTTCACGACATCCGCGCCGGATTCAGCACCTTAAACCACAACGGCAAGCAGTTTATGGCGGCTGATGTGCGCGAAATCAGTTTAAGCCAAGCGGCGGTGCAGGGCGAATTGCCGTTTCGGATTCAGGGCGAAACGGTCAACCGCGTGGCCGACTGGCGCTGCGAAAACCTGTTTCTGACCTTGGATTACGCCGAAACCGAGCCGCAAGCCTTTGTCGGGCGCATGGTCAAGCTCGATGATTTGCATCTAGCCCATACCCGTAGCGATGACCAAATCCGCGAAACCGCAGGCCGTCTGAAAGGTTCGCGGCAGGCAGAAGATTGTCCGAATTGCGGTGCGCCGGTGCATTGGGTCAACGGCTTAGCCGAGCATATTGTCTGTCCGAGTTGCGCCAGCCAATTGCAGGCCAGTGAAGACAAAATCAAGCTGATTGAAGCCAACCACATGCGGCAGGCGCAGGAAAAGCTGTTTATGCTGCCAGTGGGTAGCGCAGGCCGTCTGAAAAACCGTGATTATTATGTGATGGGCGCGGTGCGTTACAGCGAAACCGACGCGCAAGAAACCTTCGACAAAATGTTCGGCATGGCCACTCATGCGCTGGTGCCGGAGGGCTGGTGGGTGGAGTACCTGCTGTATCACCCGCAGCACGGGTTTAACTGGCTGGTGCAAACGGCAGAGGGCGAATGGAGCATATCCGAAACGCTCAACGAGTGGCCGCGCCTTAATCAATACAACCAGCCGCGAGGTTGCGAAAAGCTCTATGATTACGGAGGCCGCGTTGAAGTAGCGGCGGGTGCTTTTTATTGGCAGGTGCGGCAGGGCGACTTGAACTATTACACCGATTACCGCCAAGGTAGCGGCAAATTGAGTGCGACGCTGTCGCAGAATGAATTGGCATGGAGCAAAAACACGCCCATCCGCTACAACGAAATTGCTCAAGCCTTCGGTCTGGCACAAAGCCGAGCGCCGCAATACACCGCCAATATGCGCCCCGACGGCGTGAGCAACGGCTTGCGCCTGTTGATGGTGGGCATCTTGCTGCTGATTAACGCACCGGCATGGCTGATGATGAACTCGGAGCAAGTGTTTGACGAATCGATGATTCCGACCATCATCGGCATCGCATTTATTTGGTTTCTAGGCCGCAGCAGCGACGACGATTAGGAAAAACACATGTCTAAAATCGCTTATATTATGTTTGCCTCGCTGATTGTGCTGATGGTAACGCTCAACAATTATTCCATCGTCAGCGACAGTGATTCCGGCGGCTCGCGCACCCACGGAGGCGGCTATGTGGGCGGCTACGTCGGCGGTTCGGCCGGAGGACACAAATAATGCAGCCTGAAAACCACGGTTTGCTGGATTTATACGGCTGCGATGTTGAATCGCTGAAAGACGAAGGCCGTCTGAAAAACTGGCTCAGCGAAGCGGCAGAAGCGGCCGGCGCGACCATACTCGGCAGCCATTTCCACACCTTCGGCGGCGAAGGCGGCGTGACCGGTGTATTGCTGTTGGCCGAATCACACATCAGCATCCACACTTGGCCGGAGCATGGCTTCGCGGCGGTGGACGCGTTTATCTGCGGCAGCAGCGAGCTGGAAACCGTGCGCCAAATCCTGCAAACAGCCTTACAAGCCACGAACAGCGAATGGACGGTATACCGCCGCGGCAGCCGTTGGGATTGATGTTTGATTTCTTAAAATTGTTTTCAGACGGCCTCACATTTTGCTTAAAGCATTCTTAATATTTCTTCCGGACACCCCATGAACACCACCCGCCGCCAGTTTCTCGGCTACACCGCCGCCTTAACCACTGCTTCCCTGTTTTCCTATCTCGGTTATCATCATCTCAACGCCGCACCGACGGTATCGGTCAACCGTGTCGGTTTGCCGATGGGGCATTTGCTGCGCGACGGCAAATTGTCGACCAACCCGAAAAAACATTATCAATGCCACACCCTGATTTTGGGCAGCGGCGCGGCGGGTTTGAGCGCGTTGTGGTATTTGGCGAAACACGGCCACCGTGATGTGTTGCTGGCCGAAGGTTTCGAGCCGGACGGCAACAATGCGGCCTACCGTTTTTCAGACGGCCTGACTGCGCCCAGTGGCGCGCATTATTTGGCCTTGCCGTCAAAAGAAAGCAGCCATATCCGCGATATGCTGCGCGACTTTGATATTTTGCAGGCGGACGGCAGCTATCGTGAAACGGATTTGGTGCATGCGCCCGAAGCGCGTTTGTTTTACGAACAAGCGTGGCAGCCGGATTTGCTGCCTCAAGACGATGACGACAGCAGCCGCTTTTTTGCCTTGATAGGCCGTCTGAAAAACGCCTACGGCAGCGACGGTAAAAAAATCTTTGCCATTCCGATTGCTTTGTCATCGCAAGATACACAATGGCGCGCGCTCGATAAATTGACTTTTGCGCAATGGCTGAATCAGGAACGCTACCACTCGCCGACCTTACGTTGGTATCTTGATTACTGCTGTCGCGACGATTACGGGCAGGGGATTGGACAAGTGTCTGCGTTTGCCGGATTGCATTATTTTGCCAGCCGCAACAGCACCGACACGGTATTGACTTGGCCGCAGGGCTTGGCGCATTTGTCGGCGAAATTACGCGAAAAAAGCGGCTTGCAAACCTTGCATGCATGGCCGTCTGAAAACCTGATCCGCTTGGCGCAACCGGCTTCTATTAGCGCTTCCGCCGTGAAGATTCGCGAGCATTCAGACGGCGTGGACGTTTGGCTGTACGACCATGCCGGCGGCGAAACCTATGCCGTCACCGCCCGTCACGTCATCAGCGCCATGCCTTTGATGGTGGCGGCGCACATCATCGATACGCCGCAGCAATACGGTTTGCACACGCCTGAATATGCGCCGTGGCTGGTGGCGAATTTCGTGCTCAACCGTTTTCCCAAAGAGCAGGGCAACAGCGAATTGGCGTGGGACAACGTGGTTTACGGCAGCCCGTCGCTGGGCTATGTCGTGTCCACGCACCAGCATATCCGCGTGGCCAAGCCTGAGCGTACGATCTTCACCGCCTACACCGCGCTCAATCATGATACGCCGCAAAACATCCGCCGCTGGCTGCTGGAAGCCGACGAGCAAGCATTGGCCGACATCGCCGCACAAGATTTATTGAGCGTGTACGGCAAATCGTTTTGGCAACACGTCGAACACATCGACCTGACCGTGCGCGGCCATGCCATGAGCGTGCCGAAAGTGGGTTATCTAGACAATCAAAACTTACTGGCTTTGCGGCAGCATCATTCCAAATTATTGTTTGCCCACAGCGATTTGAGCGGCTATTCAGTTTTTGAAGAGGCGGCGTATTGGGGTATAGAAGCGGCGAAGAAAGTGTTGGCTTAAAGCTTAATCAATACAAAAGGCCGTCTGAAAGATAAAATCTTTCAGACGGCCTGAGACCTTTGTAAAACTCAATTTGAACTAAGAAAACTATGCTCGTCATTCCCGCTTGCGCGGGAATGACGGTTTAAAGATTTATGCAAATTGACGAGCTTTGCAAAGGCTTTGGCCTGTTTTTTAACTAAGATTATTTATCCACTTTAATCGCTTGTGGCTCGTAAATGGTTGATTCGTCGCCGTAATACAGCTTGCCGATTTTAATCGGAATGCGGCCTTGCGATTTGCGGTGTTTGTTGGAGTCGCGCAGGGAATAAGCGCAACCGCAGTATTCTTGCTGGTAGAAGTTTTCGCGTTTGCTGATTTCAATCATGCGCGCGCTGCCGCCGCCTTTGCGCCAGTTGAAATCCCAATAGGTCACGTCGTCAAACAAATCTGCCGCGCGATGGCCGCAGCCGTTGATTTGTTTCATGTCTTTCCAGCGTGAAATGCCGAGCGAGCTGGTGAACACGGGAAAGCCGTTGTCGTGGGCGTATTGCGCGGCTTTGACGAAGCGCATATCGAAACACATGGTGCAGCGGATGCCACGTTCTGGCTCGAATTCCATGCCTTTGGCCAACTCGAACCATTCTTTGCGGTCGTTTTCGTAGTCGTCGTCTTTATCGACAAACGGAATACCGAATTTTTCCGCAAAACGCAGGTTTTCTTCTTTGCGCAACATGTATTCTTTGTGTGGGTGGATATTCGGATTATAAAAATAAATGGTGTAATCGATACCGCTGGCGAGCATGGCTTCCATCACTTCGCCGGAACACGGCGCGCAGCAGGAATGCAGCAGCACTTTTTTGTGGCCGTCGGGCGGAGTGAGAACAGGGCGGTCGATGTCGGTGACGATTAATTTTTCGTTTTGGCTCATGGTTTGATTCTGTGTGTTGAAATGTTTCAGATGGCCCGATTTAAAAGTAGGCCGTCTGAAAGAATAAATAAGCTGTATTTTAGCAAATTATGTGTTTGACTGAAAGGCGGATAAAACAGAAAGGCCGTCTGAAGCCTTTGTTTTTACAATCATTCAGACGGCCTTAATGTTTAGCTTATGGTTGCGGTGGTAATTCGAAATCTTCTGAATCAGTGGCATTTATCTTATTTAATTCTTCAATGGAAAACGGATTTTCCACCGGCTTCATTTCCGGATTTTCTTCCATCTCCGGCTCGGTTTGGGTAAACAAGGCTTCGGTATTTGGCTGGGTGGATAATTCTTTGAGCAAGCCTTGATATTCTTTGGAATGCCTCATCAATTCAGCGGCGGCAGTGCGCAAGTTATCGACATCGTCACCCGGCAGGTAGAAACTGGTCGGAATATTCAACACGGTGTCGCGCAGTGGTGATTCAGGCAAATCGCGCAGGCTTAGGCTGACAAAGGTAAGCGAAATCGGATTGCCGTTGGCATCTTTGTATTGGGCTTCGTTCCAGCGGTCGGTAAAGGCGCGGAAGCGGCGCAGCGATTCTTGCGAATATTTGCCGATCGGAATGTCGATAATCGCGTTCACCACATCGCGCATACCCGGCACAGCGGCAGTTTTGTCCAAATCGCTGTTGATTTGGTTTTGTGCGTTGACATTAATCACCATTATGCGCTTGATTTTATGCGTGCTCATTTGTTGTACCAGCATATTGCTCGAATATACTTCGGTCATGTCGAGCAGGCTGCGCATACCGAGATTGTCGGTCAGGCCGCCATCGAGCAGATGGATATAAGGGCGGGATTGGCTGTCGCTGTATTGGAGAAAGTGTTCTTTGACTTCTTTTCGTGTAATATTTTGCTGCTTATTTTTTCCTTCATCTTTTTGTACTGCGGCCTGAATGCGTTTGGGCGGCGTATAATTGCAGTTGCCGCCATTATTATTAAGTGTAAGCGGCGCAAATACTACCGGCACGGCACTGGAGGCTGCAACGGCACGGGCAATGCTTAATTTGCTTAAGTTTAAGCACATCGGATCAAAATATTCTTGGGTAAAATTCAGGCGTTCGCCTATGCCCATATCTGTCGCGCTGATGATAGCAAACGGGCCTTTGCGGCGTTTTTCCAAATCTTCAAACGTGGCACTGCCGAATAAATAAGTTTCAAATTGTTCTTGCAGCAAATCACCGCGGCCGAACTCCCGTGAAGCGAGACGTGGGATGTTGGTGGCAGAGAATGCCTGCCTGATGACTTTGCGTTGAAAATTTTGCCGTAAGAAACGGCGATAAAAGCTGGGAATAGTATCTGCTCCATGCAGCGAATAATAAGCAGCCAATACTGAGCCGCCGGATACGCCTACTACTAAATCAACGTTTTCGAGTAAGGATTTTTTTTGACCGTTGATCTGGACTTGCTGCTGATGCAATTGTTCTAGTACGCCATAACCCAAAGCCGCCGCACGCGTGCCACCACCGGAAAACATCAACACCATAAAAGTATCGTCTTGATTTTCTTTATTGGCATTTTCAAAACGATAACCTTTGCTCAAATCCACTTTATTGATGGTTTCGAGCGGTTGATATTTCACCAGCGAACAAGCAGAAAGCATGATAGCCAGCGAGACGGTGAGGGTGAGTTTGGCGTTTTTTTTCAACATAATGTTTTAATCGGAAAATAAAGAAAAAATGATGAATCTGATTTCAGACGGCCTTGTTTATTCTAGCTGAATTATATTTGAATAAATACACTATTGTATGTATTAAAGCATAAAAAAGCCCGACATTGTCGGGCTTTTTTATATGATTGTTTGGCAAAGCTATGAAGCTTTATCGCCGATTTTACTTTCCTTACCAGAAATCAGGTTGATGATATTGCTTTTATGGCGATACAACACCAATACCGCAATCACCGCGGTTGCCCACACCCAAGAAGGATAAGGCATAAAGAAATAGGCCACAATTGGGCTGATTACTGTGGCAACCAAAGCCGCCAGCGAAGAAACTTTAAACCCAAAAGCCATCACCAACCACACAATGGCGCATACCAACGCAGTCGGCCAAGAAAGCGCCAGCAACGCCCCTAAGGCAGTGGCCACGCCTTTGCCGCCTTTGAAGCGGAAGAATATCGGCCACATATGTCCAACCAGCACGGCCACCGCACACACGCCGACGGTGGCTTCTACCATGCTGACTTCGGTTCCCAACCAGCGCGCCAGCCACACGGCCACAAAGCCTTTGAGCGCATCGCCCAGCAAAGTGAGCGCGGCTGCTTTTTTCTTGCCGCTGCGCAAAACATTGGTCGCGCCCGGATTGCCGGAGCCGTAGGTGCGCGGATCATCCATGCCGTATGCTTTCGATACAATTACCGCAAAAGACAATGAACCGATTAAATAAGCCGAAGTCACCGCTAAAACATTGTACATTTTGTATGCTTTGCTTAGAATGAAAGGGGTATTCTATCCAAAAAACGGGACAATGCAAATGGATAAAATTTTTTTACGCGGCATGAAGGCCGATACGTTGATTGGCGTGTACGATTGGGAGCGCGAGCGACTGCAAACGCTGGTGCTGGATTTAGATATTGGCGTGCCGGAAAAATCTGCCTTGAGCGATGACATCGGCGATACGGTGCACTATGGCGAAGTATGCGAAGCCGTGCGCAATAGCTTGCGAGAACAGGATTTTTTGTTGCTGGAAGTATTGGCCGAGCATGTGGCCAAGTTGATTTTAGAAGATTTCAATGCGCTGTGGGTGCGCGTGAGAATCGTCAAACCGGGTATTCTGCCGGATGTAAAAGAAGTGGGCGTGGAAATCGAGCGTAGTAAAAATTGATTTCAGACGGCCTTTTGTTATATCTAAGGCCGTCTGAAAGCTTCGCTTAAACGTTCAGACGGCCTGTTTATTTATATTGAAGAAAGAACATCATGGATTTAAAAGAAACCTGTATCAGCAGTGAACCGATTTACGAAGGTTCGTTTATCCGCATCAGCCGCGACCAAATCCGCTTGTCCAACGGCAAAGAAAGCCAACGCATGGTGATTCGCCATCCCGGTGCTGCCTGTGTGTTGGCCGTGACAGATAATGACGAAGTGGTGCTGGTGCGTCAATGGCGTTATGCCGCCGATCAAGCCGTGTTGGAATTGCCGGCGGGTAAATTGGATGTGGCCGGCGAAGATCCTGCCGAATGCGCCTTGCGTGAGTTGGCCGAAGAAACCAACTACACCGCCGACAGCGTGAAACTACTGCATACTTTCTACACCGCAGTCGGCTTTTGCGATGAAAAAATGTATCTCTACCAAGCCAACGGCGTGCGCGTGGGCAGCACCTTGAGCAACGATGAAGACGAAATCACCGAAACCGTGTTGCTCAGCCGCGAAGAAGTGAAAGTCGCTTTGAAAAACGATGAAATCAAAGATGCCAAAACCTTAGTGGGTTTGCAATATTGGTTGATGAATAGTTGAATATAGTCATTTAAAATAGGGGCTTAGGAAGCAAAATCATCAAAAAACATGATAAGCTCCTAATATGAAACTAAAAAATAAGTATCAAAAGTTCAGCAAAATTTCAGAGCAAAAGTTTAGAGAAATAATCCGCTGTTTTGCTCTTGATTTGACCGCTTCCGATACTGCTAAAATGACCGGCATTAGTGTACGCAGTATCAATCCTATTTTCCTGAAAATCAGACACAGGATTGCTGCTCTGTGCGAACAAAGCTCACCACTGTCCGGTGTGGTCGAATTAGATGAATCTTACTTTGGTGCGCGACGTATCAGGGGTAAGCGCGGTCGCGGAGCGTCAGGTAAAACCATCGTATTTGGCATACTGAAACGCAATGGCGTGGTCTATACGGAAATCGTTCCCGACGCTTCGAAAGCCTCACTAATCAAGGTCATACGTGGTCACATATCTGCTGACAGTGAAATCAATACTGACGGCTGGAAAGCATATGACGGTCTTGTCGATATGGGCTATGAGAAGCATTACCGTGTTCATCACGGTTCCAATGAGTTTGCTCGAGGAAAGCAACATATCAATGGTATTGAATCTTTTTGGAGTTATGCTAAGGGGCGTTTGGCTAAATTTCATGGTATTTCCAAAGAGATGTTTTATCTGCATCTCAAAGAAACGGAGTTTAGGTTTAACCACCGGCATGAAGATTTAGGTAAAATATTAATGAAGATGCTTCGAAATAACCCAATTTAATATTTTTGCTTCCTAAGCCCCTAAAATAATATAGCGTTGCCAGCTCCCTTATGTACTCAATGTACACGGCGGTCGCTGTCGTCTTGTCTGATTTCTATTTAAAACGACTATAGTTTGCTTAAAGTTAAAGGCCGTCTGAAAGATTATCGTTCAGACGGCCTGATTTTATCCATCACAAGCAGCAGCTGCCAAAGCGCAATTTCTTGCTGAACACCAATTCATGTGTTTTTTGTTTAATAACTAAAATATTGGTGGCATCTTCCAAGGCGCGGATGCTGTGTGCTTCGTTCGGTTCAAGGCGCACCACCTGCAAGCCTTGCGTGTCGAGCGTGCCTGCGGAAGTGATGACTTGCGCGCGGCCGTTGAGCACCAGCAATAACACAATCGCATCGGTTTCGTAAGTCGGGATTTCATTGTTTTGCTGCAAAGAAAGCTGCACGATTTCTTGGTCGTTGTCGCTGGCAATCACGCCGCCGAGCAGGGCTTTGGGGTCGGGGGTGTATTGTTTCATGGTGTTTTCCTGAAGCGTAAAATCAGCGATTAGTATAAACTTTTATTTTGTTTCGATATTAAATATCCCAATTTGTTTTGACATAAAACAAGGCCGTCTGAAAATATTCAGAAGGCCTATCAATCACTCAATTAACGTTTAAACAGTCACAACCCCATCGCATGCTTAATCAAGCGGTTTTTGATAAACGGCGCAGCGTTGACCAAATCCAAGCCGGTGTTACGCAGCCAAGGCAGGGCGGGCAGGGTGTTGTCGGCAAACAGGCGGAACAGGCCGTCGCAGCCGTATTGCATGGTGCGCACCGGTTCGAGGCGGTTTTGTGCGAAGCGTTTTAAAAATTGATACGCGCCGATGTCGGTCACGCCTTGACTGAGTTTTTGCAGTTCGAGCACATCGCCGAACCCCAAATTCACACCTTGTCCGGCCAGAGGGTGGATGGTGTGTGCGGCATCGCCAATCAGCAACACACGCGGCGCAAATGTGGTTTCGGGGCGGCGCAAAATCAGGTTGAAAGAAAATGCGGGTGAGAGCGGCGAGAGCTTTCCCAACACGCCTTCGCCTTGCGCGGTGACGGCAGCGGCCAAGTCTTCGGGGCTGAGCGCGGTGAGTTTTTCCGGTTCGGCGGTGCTCCATACTACGGAAATTTTATGGTCGGGCAGCGGCAGATAAGCCAGCACTTCGCCATTTTTAAACCATTGAAACGCTGTGCCGTGGTGGTCTTTTTCGGTGATGAAGTTGGCAACCACGCCATGATGGCCGTAAGGATTTTCACGCACCTGAATGCCGGCTTGAGTGCGCACCCAAGAATTGGCACCGTCGGCACCGATAATCAGCTTGGCCTGCACTGTATCGCCGTTTTCCAAGCGTACTAAGGCCGTCTGAATGTCGGTTTCCAGTTCGACTGCTTTTTGCGTGATCACCGGAATATCCAGCGCACGGATTTGTTGCCACAATCCGGCCAAGATCCAGCGGTTTTCTGCGATGGCGGTAAGGCGCGGCGCAGGAATATCGGCGGCTTTGAATTCGATTCGTCCGCCATTGTCACCGCGTACATCCATGGTGGTCACCGGCTGAATGCGGCTTTCAGACGGCCACGCATCCAGCGATTGCAGCAAAGCCTGATTGGCCGGGCTGATGGCAAAAATGCGCGCGTCCCAGCCGGTTTCCAAGCGGCTTAAATCGGTTTCGGCGGGGCGGATTTCCAGCAGGGCAACATCGCGACCTTGGCGTTTGAGCACCACAGCCGCCGCTGTGCCGACCAAGCCGCCACCGATAATCAGAATTTCGTGTTCAATCATGGCATGGTTTTCTAAAACGAATATAGTTCAGATTATAGCCTGTTTCAGACGGCCTTACTAACACACAAGGCCGTCTGAAACATAGACAAATTGCAAACCGTGCATTTACAATCGCATTCATCATCATTCGGGGATTACGCATGAATATTTTAATTTGCAATGACGACGGTTATCTTGCGCCGGGCATCGCGATTTTGGCGCGCGTGGCGGCAGAATTTGCCAACGTGCGCGTGGTGGCACCCGAACGCGACCGCAGCGGCGTGAGTAATTCCTTAACGCTCGACCGGCCTTTGCGCATCCGCCAAGCGGAAAACGGTTTTTATTATGTGAGCGGCACACCGACCGACTGCATCCATCTCGGTTTGCACGCGCTGCCCGAATTTCAGCCCGATTTGGTGCTGTCCGGCATCAACAATGGTGCAAATATGGGCGATGACACGCTGTATTCGGGCACAGTCGCTGCGGCAACAGAAGCCTATTTAATGGGCATTCCGGCGGTGGCGATTTCGTTAAACGATTTCAGCGGCCGCTATTGGGAAACCGCCGAAAAAGCCGCGTGGTTGCTGCTCGAGCATCTGCTGAAAAATCCGCCGCAACCCCCCATGCTGTGGAACATCAATATCCCAGCGGTTGCGCCGGAAGACATCCAGGGCATTAAAATCACGCGTTTGGGGCGGCGTCACCACGCGCAAAGCATTGTACCGACGACCAATCCGCGCGGCGAGCCGGTGTATTGGATTGGCCCGGTCGGCGACATTTCCGACCGCGAACAAGGCACGGATTTTGGCGAGTGCGAAGCGGGTTTCATCACGGTAACGCCTCTGCAAATTGATTTAACCTCGCATGAAGAACTCAGCGGCGTGCGTGCATTTTGGCAAAATGCGCCGCATAAGCCGGCTTCAAAATAAGCGTGAACAATCGGTTTACTTTTGCTAAAGTAAAAATTTTCAGACGGCCTCAAGCATAAATCGGCCTAAAAACAGACAAATAGCTCGAGCAAAAACAGCTGCGCTCATCAGATTAGTTTGTCATTTTACCCATACAACACTTGAGAATGGGGCATATTTTGATTATGATATGCCCCAACAGAAATAGAAAACCCCCAAACGAAGGTCATCCATATGTTGAAAAAAACCGCATTCTATGCCGGCTCGGCCGCTTTGGCATTATTCTTAAGCGCATGTGCCAGCCAGCAACCTGCACCTGTTGTCGACGGTACTTCTTCCACCGGCTCGACTTCAACGGCAACCAATCCATACGGCGCCAATCCATACGATCCGAATGCGGCTTCTACCGTGGCCACTGATGCGCCATACGTTCCACCTGCCACGCAACCTGTTTCTACGCCTGCTTACACCGGTTCAACCGGCGGTACTTATGTGCCGTCTTACGCACCGGTTGACGTGAATGCAGCTACGCATACCGTGGTGCGCGGCGATACCGTTTACAATATTTCTAAACGCTATGGCATCAACCAAAATGACTTGCGCTCATGGAACAATCTGGCCGACAACACCATCAGCGTGGGCCAAGTTTTGCGCGTGAAACCGGCAGGCTATGTAGCACCTGCGACCACCGCAGCCAGCACACCGGCAGCCGCTCCAGTTTCTACTCCGGCCACTACCGCCACCGTATCAACTGGTGCTACCCGCACCGTGAGCGGCATCACTTGGCAGCGTCCGACCGTGGGTAACGTGATTACTAATTTCGGCGGCAACAATAAAGGTGTCGACATCGCCGGTAACGCCGGTCAATCTGTGGTTGCTGCTGCCGACGGTAAAGTCGTGTATGCCGGCTCAGGCTTGCGCGGCTACGGTAATTTGGTGATTGTGCAGCACAATTCTACTTTCCTGACTGCTTACGGCCATAACCAAAGCCTGATGGTCAACGAAGGTCAAACTGTGAAACGTGGTCAGATTATTGCCAAAATGGGCAGCACCGATGCACCACGCAACCAATTGCATTTTGAAGTGCGTCAAAACGGTAAACCGGTTAATCCGACTACATACGTTCCGTTCTAAATCAACTGATTTTATTGAATCTACATAAAGCCGTGTGAATCATGCATCTACATGATTCACACGGCTTTTTTTTTAAAATTTTGCTTGCGTTTAATAAGCTATCGGGGGTATAGTATTTTCTCGTTGGACGAATGTCCAATTAAAACAAAATAATCACAAGGAGAATATCATGAACAGTGTCACCGCCATGCAATTGGTGCGTGCCGGCATCAAGCTCTATCCGAGTCACGGATATGAAGGCTTAACTGCTGAAGTCATCTCCAAGCACCTCAATATTTCCCCACAAACATACGAATCGATGTTTCCCGATAAAGATGAATTTATCAAAATCATGTTGCAGGAATTCAATGCCTGTTCATTGGGCAGATTATCATTCGATTTTGCGCCGCAAATGCCGCCAATCGAGCGTATGCGCCAAATTGTTTGGCGCTTATCAGTGGCGTTGCGCTGTAATTTGGATTGGACGCACCGTATGCTGTTGGATAGCTACTTGGGTGTCAAAATCATCAGAAGAGCCTTGAAAATCCAAAATGAAATCATTGCTTTAGGTTTAATTAAGCTGCTGCGTGAATGTTATCAAGGGCAGGAAATTTCCGAATTAGAATTGCAAAACCGCTATGAATTTCTGAAAGGTGCGGTATTCCTGCCGCTGATTATCACGCATCGTGATGAAAAAATGGGTGTGTTGTCAGAAGACATCAGCAGCAATGTGCCCAACCTGATGACCGATACGCATATCCAGCAGCGGATTAATTGGGCGTTTAAAGTATTATTTAATGATTGAAACCATAGGCCGTCTGAAGGCGTATGGTTTTTCAGACGGCCTATCTGGCTTCTTGAAAAAAGCATGAATTTGAACCAAGCTCTATGCAAATCTTAAGAGTAAAAACACAATATCATATTAATGGATGATAAGTATTTTTATTCTAAAAATTTTCTTGATAGGGAAAAATTTTTTTATCATAATTGGACAACTGTCCAATGAAAAGGAAGATGCCATGTCTGAACAAAATGCACATGACAAATTCATTGCTGCCGGCAGCAAACTCTATCCCGAATTAGGCTATTACAAACTTTCGGTGCGCGTGTTGGCGGCCGAAGCAGGCTTGAGCTCGGGCATGTTTCATCATCTTTTTACCAATAAAGATGTCTTTATTCTCGAATTGCTCAATCATCATAATAACTACATTTCCGCCAATCTGGACATGGCGGCGCTCTCCGATAATCCCTTTGAAAAGTTGCGCACCATGGCGCAGGTTTTGGCCGAAGATATACGCAATAATTTGCAATTGATTCACCGCATGTTTGCCGACAGCGCCAACGGCGTTGATGTCATCAATCATTTTATCCGCACCACTAGCGCTAAGCGCATGGAAATATTCAGAAAAGTGTTGGAAGAGTGTGGCAAGCTGGATAACAGCGTTCCGGCAACCGATGTGCAGCGCTTGGGCTATTTCAGCGCGGCGGTAAATGCCCCGATGATTATTGGCTCACGCTTCGGTCAAATGGATTTACTGCCCGATACCATCAAAGGCCGAGTGCCGGATATTCTCACCAATGAAGCCATTAGCGAGCGTATCGACTGGTGCTTGAATGCCATGTTTCCCCATCACGCAAAATTCACCGATAAACAGGAAAAATCATGAAAAAAATCATCACGATTGCCGTGGTTGCGGCATTGGCTGCCGGCGGTTTTTACTATTGGCAGCAACAGCAAAGCGGCAAATTGCCGGAAAACATCGCCCAATCCAACGGCCGTTTGGAATTAAACCGTATTGATGTCGCCAGTTTGTATGGTGGTCGTGTGGAAAAAATGAATGTGGCCGAAGGCGATGATGTGAAAGCAGGCGATGTGTTGGCGGAATTGTCGTCAGACACCAGCTCCAGCCGCTTGGCAGAAGCGCAGGCAGCGGCACGCCGTCAGCAAGAAGCGGTTACGCGTGCGCAAGCGGCCAAAGCGCAAACCCAGCAATCGGTTGCCCGCGCACAAGCCAATGTCGATTCCGCCCGCCAGCAGCAGCGCGTGGCGAAACTGGAATTAGACAACGCCCGCAAATTGCTGGCTGATCAATTGGTTTCGCGTTCAGAAGTGACCAAACGCCAAGCGGATTACGAACAAGCTACTGCCGGTGTAAAAGCCGCCGAAGCCGCCCGCGATGAAGCGCAAGCTGTGGTGGCACAAACCGGCGCGCAAATTGCCGAAGCGCGTGCCGGTGTGGAACAAGCTGAAGCACAAGTGAAATCCGCCACGTCTGCCAATGATGATATGAACATCCGTGCGCCGATTGATGGCCGCGTGGAATACAAAATTGCTGAAGTCGGCAACGTGATTGCAGCAGGCAACAAAATTGTCAGCCTGTTGGATCCGACTGACGTATCGATGAATGTTTTCCTGCCGACCGACAGCATGAGCCGTCTGAAAGTCGGTGATGAAGCACGCATCAAACTTGACGGTATCGATGCCGTGTTCCCTGCCACCATTCAATTTATTGCTACTGATGCGCAATTTACGCCGAAATCGGTGGAAACCGAAAGCGAGCGCGCCAAGTTGATGTTTAAAGTGAAATTGCAAGTGCCGTCTGAAACCGCCACGCGCTACAACCGCTTGTTAAAAGGCGGTTTGACCGGCAACGGCTTTGTCAAAACGCAAGAAGGCGAATGGCCGTCTGAATTGGCGGTGAAGCTGCCGCAATAAGCTTTCCATATTTTCAGACGGCCTTGAAGCAACACAGGCCGTCTGAACCACACGAGTGAAATAACCATGACAACAACCGCCGTTTCCCTTTCCGCTGTTTCCCACCGCTACGGCAAAGTGCAGGCGCTGGATAACATATCGCTTGAAATCGAGCGCGGCCAGACCGTGGGTCTAATCGGCCCCGATGGTGTGGGCAAATCGACTTTATTGTCGCTGATTGCCGGTGTGCGCGTGATTCAAGATGGCAACGTGTCGGTGTTGGGTGGCGACATGGCCGACAAAGAAACGCGGCGGGAATTGTCGCACCGCATTGCCTATATGCCGCAAGGTTTGGGACAAAACCTTTACCGCACCTTATCCGTATATGAAAACATCGATTTCCACGCGCGTTTGTTCGGCTTGAAAGCGCAAGAACGTGAAGAGCGGATTGCGCGTTTGGTGGCGGCAACGGGTTTGGATCCGTTTATCGACCGCGCGGCAGGCAAACTTTCCGGTGGCATGAAGCAGAAATTAAGCCTGTGTTGCGCCTTGGTACACAATCCCGATTTATTGATTTTGGACGAACCGACCACCGGTGTCGATCCCTTGTCGCGCCGCCAATTCTGGACGCTGGTTAACGATTTGCGCCAAGAAAACCAAGGCATGACGGTGATTGTCGCCACTGCCTATGTGGAAGAAGCGCAGCAATTTGAGCAGCTGTTGGCGATGGACGACGGCAAACTGTTGTCCAACCAATCCACGCAATCGGTTTTGGAAGAGTATGGCACCGAAGAGCTGGAAGAAGCCTACATCAAAATGTTGCCGGAAGAAAAACAGACCGAAGGCATTTTAAACATCACGCCGTTTATGCCTGATCCTGATTTGCCGCCGGCCATTGAAGCGCATGGCTTGACCAAGCGTTTTGGTGATTTTACCGCCGTCGATCAGGTTAGCTTTACCATTCCGCAAGGCGAGATTTTTGGCTTTTTGGGCAGCAACGGCTGTGGTAAATCTACCACCATGAAAATGCTCACCGGCTTGCTGGAAGCCACTGAGGGTACGGCTGAGTTGTTGGGTAAACCGATTGATGCAGGCGGCACCGACGTGAAAATGCGCGTGGGTTATATGTCGCAAGCGTTTTCGCTGTATGAAGAATTGAGCGTGCGCCAGAATTTGGATTTGCATGCCAAACTTTATCAATTGGGTGACAAAGGCAAAGCGGCGGTAGAGGATGCATTGCATCAATTTCAATTGGATGAAGTGGCCGATACTGCGCCGTCATCGCTGCCTTTGGGCATTCGTCAGCGCCTGCAATTGGCTGCGGCGTGTCTGCATCACCCTGAAGTGTTGATTTTGGATGAGCCGACTTCGGGCGTTGATCCGGCAGCCCGTGATATGTTTTGGCGCCATTTGCTCAAGCTCTCGCGCGAAGACAAAATCACCATTTTTGTCTCCACCCACTTTATGAACGAAGCCGAGCGTTGCGACCGCATTTCCTTTATGCACAAAGGCCGCGTGTTGGGCGTGGGTACGCCGGAAGAATTGACCCGCGAGCAAAACGCACCGGATTTGGAAGAAGCGTTTGTGCAGTATTTGATTGAAGCGGAAGGCGAAACAGAATCCGGTGAAAAAACAAGCGACCCCAGCCAATCTGCGCCCGCTGCTTCAGACGGCCTACCATCAACTGCATCACAGCCAACTTCTTATAATCCGACAGCCAACGGCGAAGCCGCCGCGCAACTGGCCGCCCGCGTGATTCAGGCCGACAGACAGCAAGACAGGCCGTCTGAAAATCATGACACCGAATCCGTTTCAGGCGGCCTTGTTAGCCATTCTGCGCAAAATACGCCATCACATGCAGAAAGCAGCACAGAAAATACGTTTAATCCAAACCAACAATCGGTTCCGCAAAATGATGACTTTGCTTCTACGGAACATATCTCTATGCCGTCTGAAAACCAAGCCACGGATAAGCAGCCGGTTAATACACGTTCAGACGGCCTGAATACGCTCACGCCGTCTGAAAACGCCCATCACAAGCGCGATACCGAATCATTGAAATATTGGCTGGCAACGGTGTTCACTTTTGCAAGGCGTGAAACCAAAGAATTAATCCGCGACAAAATCCGCTTGGTGTTTGCCGTGTTCGGGCCGGTGATTATGTTGGCAGCGATGGCGTGGGGCGTGTCATTTGACGTGCAAAACCTAAGATTTGCTGTGTACGACCGTGACCAAACCAGCAAAAGCCGTGAATTGGTGGAATATTTTTCCGGTTCGCGTTATTTCATTGAGCAGCCGCCTTTGCAAAACGAAGCTGACATTCAGACGGCCTTACAAAGCTCGCAAGCGGTGATGGTGATGGATATTCCGCACGGCTTCGGGCGCGATGTGGCGCGTGGTTTATCGCCGGAAGTGGCTTTTTATATTGATGGCGCCATGCCGTTTAATGCGTCGAATATTCAAGGCTATGCGGCCAGTTTGGTCGGTGCATATAGTCGCGCCAAAATTGAAGCACAAGGCTTACCGATTAATCTGAATCCTCCGGCGGTGGTGGAACCGCGCATGCTGTATAACCAAGATTTCAATAGCATCAATGCGATTGCGCCGGGTGTGGTGATGCTGGTGTTGATTATGGTACCGGCAATGATGGCGGCGGTGGGCGTGGTGCGTGAAAAAGAGATTGGTTCGATTGCCAACTTTTATGCATCGCCCGCCAGTGTGTCGCAATATTTAATCGGCAAGCAGTTGCCTTATATCGGTGTCGGCTTGATTAACTTTGCTGCCTTGGCACTGATGCTGGTGTTTTGGTTTGGCGTGCCATTGAAAGGCTCGTTGCTGGGGGTGCTGATTGGCACGGTATTGATTGTGACCGCATCAACCGCCATGGGCTTGGTAATTTCCAGCTTTGTGCGTTCTCAATTGGCTGCGATTTTTGCGGCGGCGATCATCACGATTATCCCGACGGTCAATTATTCCGGCTTTCTGTATTCGCTTTCTGCGATGAGCGGAGCTTCGGTCATGTTCGGTAAAATCATGCCTGCATCTTGGTATCGCAATATTACCGTCGGCAGTTTTACCAAAGGCTTAAATACGGCCGATTACACCACTGAATATGCAGCAATTGCGGCCTTTGCGGCGGCTATGTTGATTTTGGCGTGTATGCTTCTGAAAAAACAGGAGAAATGATGAGAACCTTACGAAATATTGTCACGCTGATGTTTAAGGAATTCCGCAGCCTGTTGACCGATCCGGTATTGCTGGTATTGATTGGATTTATGTTCACCGGCGAAATCATCAGCTCGGCGCAAATCAGCACCGATGTAAAAAATGCCACCGTGGGCATCATCGATCAAGACCGCTCAACCTTGTCGCTGCGCATCCGTGATGTTATTTTGCCGCCGTATTTTCGCACACCAATAGATGTGAAACGTGAAGATGCCGACGAGCTGATGGATAAAAACAGTTTGATTTTTGTGTTGGAGATTCCCCCGAATTTTGAACGCGATGTTCAGGCCGGACGCAGCCCGTCGGTTCAGCTTCTCACTGATGCGACCATGATGACGCAGGCCGGTTTGGGTTCGTCTTATCTGACCCAAATTATCAACCGAGAAATTCAGGAATTTGTCGGCACGCCTTCGATGCCGGTGGTTTCGCCGGTGATGAATATCCAGTTCAACCCCAATGGCGACAGCGTGTGGTTTCTGCCGATTATGCAGGAAGGAAATAATGCGGCTTTACTGATTCTGATTTTGGTCGGCGCGGCAGTGATTCGCGAGCGCGAACGCGGCACCATTGAGCATCTGTTGGTGATGCCGGTGAATAGTTTTGAATTGATGATGTCGAAGATTTTGGCCAACAGTTTGGTAATTCTGGTGGTGGAATTGCTGTCGGTACGGCTGATTGTGCATCACATGCTGGATGTGCCGATTAATGGTTCAATCGTGCTGTATGCGGCGGGCTTGTGGCTGTTTCTGTTTTGCGTGGCGTCTTTGGGCGTGATGCTGGCGACCGTTGCCCCGAGTATGGCGCAATTCGGCTTGCTGATTATCCCGATTCACATGGTTACGCTGCTGTTTTCCGGTTCGACTTCAGCACGCAGCAATATGCCTGAAGCGGCGCAAATGATTAGCGAATATTGGCCGCAAACGCAATTTGCCAATTTTTCGCAAAACGTGGTATTTCGCGGTGCGGGCTTGGATATTGTGTGGCCGCAAATGCTCGCCTTAATGCTGCTGGGCTTGGCCTTTTTGGGCTACGCATTGCTACGCTTTAGGAAAATGCTTGAGCAGCGGGGATAATGTTTTCAGACGGCCTGAAAGATGGAAAAAGGCCGTCTGAAAGAAAATCAAATTAAAAACATTCAAAACGAAAATTAGGCCGTCTGAAAAAAGGACAATCCATGAAATCCATTCAAATATCCGCTTTATGCGCCGCTGTGTTGCTGGCCTTAACCGCTTGTCAAAGCACGCAGATTCCGCTTCATTCCGAAATTAGTGTGCCGCAATCGTTTAGCGAAAGCGAAGCGGCAAAAGGCAGCGAACAAATTGCCCAATGGTGGCAGCATTGGCATGATCCGGTGTTGAACCGTTTGATAGATCAAGGTTTGGCGCAAGGATATGATGTCAAAATCGCGGTCAGCCGTTTGAACGAAGCACGTGCCACCAGTCGGGCTGCTATTGCTGATTTGGGGCCGCAAGTCGGCTTGAGCGGCCAGGGCGGCATTGTGCGTGGCGAGGCCGATAATCCGCTCTCGGGTGTGGCTGCACAAATCCCGCAGGCAAGTGCATTGGGCAGCGACACGATGGATATCAAGGGTGACCAGTTAATGGGCGGCGTATCCGCTTCGTGGGAGCCGGATATTTTCGGTCAGAAACGCAGCGATGCCGACGCCGCCTATTATGCCGCTTTGGGGCAGCAAGAGCAGGTGTATGGCGCACAAATGTTGGTGGCCGGTGATATTGCCGAAAACTATTTTAAAGCACGCGCAGTACAAGGCCGTCTGAAAGTGGCGGACGCGAGCATTCACACGCTCAAACGCTTGCAGCAATATGTGCAAGGGCGTTTCAAAGCAGGCCATGTCAGTGGCTATGAAGTGAATGAAGTCGGCGTGCAGCTCACCGCCGCCGAAGCCAAACGCGCCACGTTGCAAGCCGAATATGATGCTTATGTACGCAGCATTGCCGTGTTGACAGGTAATATGCCGCAAAGCTTTGACTTGCCGCCATCAGCTGTAGATGTGTTAGCCAAACAACCGGCCGCACCAAGCGGACAAACCCCGCAAGGTATGCTGGAGCGCCGCCCCGATTTGCGCGCCCACACCGCGCAAGTGAATGCCTATGCCGCTAAGTTGGCCAGTGCCAAAGCCGATTTACTGCCGCGTTTCAGCATTAATTTCATGGGACAAGGCGCGCGCATCGGCATTGATGGTAGCGATGCTTTGAAAGGTTGGGCAAGCTTGTTGAGCGTGGGCATTCAAATGCCGATTTTCACCAACGGCCGCATTAAAGCCAATATTGCCGCCGCCGATGCCCGCCTTCAGACGGCCTTATTGCAATACGACCAGCAGCTTCTGACCGCATTAGGTGAAGTGGATAGCGCCTATCAAAGCGTGCAGGCCATGCAGCGTCAAACCGCGTTGATGCAAACCGCTCATCGCCAAGCCGCGCAACATGCACAGGACACGGAAAAACTGTTCCGCAACGATTACAAAACCTTAGACCACGCCTTACGCGCACATTTGAACGAAAACCAAATGCAGGAAAACCTGATTCAGGCGCAGCTTGCCCGCGCGCAAATGCTGGTGTCGCTTTACAAAGCATTGGGTGGTGGTTGGTCGGATAGCATAAATTCATCGGAATCAGGTGTTTGATATAGATAAATAAAGGCCATCTGAAATGGATTAGATCATGCCAATTGATTTTCAGACGGCCTTTTTGACAGCGTGTCATGTTTGTCACATATTTTTAAGTTTACAAATTTTAACGCATTGAAAATCTGCTCAAAAATCAGTCAAAAAAATCTATTTCACCATTTTCAGACGGCCATACGATAAAATCAAAATTACCTGATTTCATAAGCCTCTAGCGATCTTACCATTTGATGACGTATTCAACTGCTTTCTCGTGAAGGCTTGAATTTTCTGCATTATGGCTGTCAAGAGGGTGAAAATGTAAAAATCTTCAGGCCATCTGAATCGGGCAAACAATCCAAAAAAACAGGGTTTGTCAAGTACTGGATTGTCGGATTGAAATACATTATATTGTGTGCCGTAAGATTAATTTATACCGTATCTTGTGTTTTCAGCTAGGACTTTGACGATGAATGCAACCACTCACTTGCAAGTAACCAAACGCGATGGCCGCTTGGAGCCGATTGATTTAGACAAAATCCACCGTGTCGTCACTTGGGCGGCCGAAGGCCTGAATAATGTATCGGTGTCGCAAGTCGAGCTGAAATCGCATATTCAGTTTTACAACGGCATCCGCACCGACGACATTCACGAAACCATCATCAAGGCCGCAGCTGACCTGATTTCACAAGATTCGCCCGACTATCAATATCTGGCCGCACGTTTGGCCATTTTCCACCTGCGCAAAATCGCTTACGGCGAATTCGAGCCGCCTCATCTGTTTGACCATGTAAGCAAACTCACCGAAGCGGGCAAATACGACCGCCATATTCTTGAAGACTACACACGCGAAGAATTTGATGAGCTGAATGCCTATATCGACCATTGCCGAGATATGACCTTCTCATACGCTGCGGTGAAGCAGTTAGAGGGTAAATATCTGGTGCAAAACCGCGTCACCCGTCAAATCTATGAAACGCCACAGTTTCTGTATATTTTGGTGGCAATGTGTTTGTTCAGCAAATATCCGAAAGCCACGCGCTTGGATTATGTGAAGCGTTTCTACGATGCGGTTTCTACCTTTAAAGTATCGTTGCCAACGCCGATTATGAGCGGTGTGCGCACACCAACCCGCCAATTCTCAAGCTGCGTATTGATTGAATGTGACGACAGCTTGGATTCCATCAACGCCACCACCAGCGCGATTGTGAAATATGTATCACAACGCGCGGGCATCGGCATCAATGCTGGCCGCATCCGTGGTTTGGGCAGCGAAATCCGTGGCGGTGAAGCGCAGCATACCGGCTGCATTCCGTTTTTCAAAATGTTCCAAGCGGCAGTGAAGTCCTGCTCGCAAGGCGGTGTGCGCGGTGGCGCGGCAACCTTGTTCTATCCGATGTGGCACATTGAGGTTGAAAACCTGCTGGTGTTGAAAAACAACCGCGGCGTAGAAGAAAACCGCGTGCGTCATTTGGATTATGGCGTGCAAATCAATAAATTGATGTATACCCGCCTGATTAAAGGCGGCAACATTACCTTGTTTTCGCCAAATGAAGTGCCGGGCTTATATGACGCATTTTTCGCCGACCAAGACGAATTCGAGCGTTTGTACACCCAATACGAGCAAGACCCGAACATCCGCAAACGCAGCGTACCGGCCACCGATTTGTTCTCATCATTGATGCAAGAGCGCGCAGGCACAGGCCGCATCTATATTCAAAACGTTGATCACTGCAACACCCATAGCCCGTTTGATCCGAGCGTGGCACCAGTGCGACAGTCTAACTTATGCTTAGAAATCGCCTTGCCGACCAAGCCGTTAAACAATATCAGCGATGAAAACGGCGAAATTGCTTTGTGTACCTTGTCCGCCTTCAACTTAGGCGCATTGAACGACTTGGACGAATTCGAAGAAATGGCCGATTTGACCGTGCGCGCCTTGGATGCCTTGCTGGATTATCAAGACTATCCGGTAAAAGCCGCTTACCATGCGACCATGAACCGCCGCACCTTGGGCATCGGTGTGATTAACTATGCGTATTACTTGGCCAAAAACGGCGTGAAATACAGCGACGATTCCGCCATCGGCCTGACCCACCGCACCTTTGAAGCGATGCAATATTATCTGCTGAAAGCATCGGTAAATCTGGCCAAAGAATATGGCACTTGCCCATTGTTTAACGAAACCGTTTATTCGCAAGGCAAACTGCCGATTGACACCTACAAAAAAGATTTGGATGCCATCTGCCAAGAGCCGCTGCATTATGATTGGGAAGGCTTGCGCGCCGACATCGTCAAATACGGTTTGCGCAACTCAACCCTGACTGCCTTGATGCCGTCTGAAACCAGCTCGCAAATCGCCAACGCCACCAACGGCATTGAACCGCCACGTGGTTTGGTGACGGTAAAGGCATCGAAAGACGGAATCTTGAAACAAGTCGTGCCCGAATTTGAAAATCTGAAAAATGCCTACGAAACCCTGTGGCAAATGCCAAGCAACGACGGCTATCTGAAATTGGTGGGCGTGATGCAGAAATTTGTCGACCAAGCGATTTCGGCCAACACCAGCTACGACCCGGGCAAATTCGAAGGCGGCAAAGTTTCTATGAAACAAATGCTGAAAGATTTGCTCACCGCCTACAAATACGGTGTGAAAACACTGTATTACCACAATACACGCGACGGCGCGGATGATACGCAGGCTGATTTGCAAGATGACGGCTGCGCGGGCGGGGCGTGTAAGATTTAAGGAACTTAAAATTTGATTTAACAGAGCTTCTTTGAGAAGTCTGTAAGCAAAATTTAGGCTTCTTGAAGAAGGATATTCATTATTGGAAATATATGAATTTTATGGATATTCCTTCGATTATTGATAGTTTGGGACAAAATGAAGAAGTAACAGTTTTAATAGCTGCTATATTAGCTTATTCAGTTAGGCAGCTGAAAATTGTTTTATGTAATAAAAATTTCTTAAAAACTGTCAAAACTTTATCTAAAGATAAGGATGCAAAATAAATGTCTTGCGATCATTTAACCATGTCATACAGCACGTTTACCAAAACACCAAACGATGCATTAAAAGAACCAATGTTCTTTGGCCAGTCAGTGAACGTAGCGCGTTATGACCAGCAAAAATATGAAATTTTTGAAAAACTGATTGAAAAACAATTGTCTTTCTTTTGGCGTCCGGAAGAAATCGACGTGTCGCGCGACCGTATCGACTATACCAATCTGCCGGAACACGAAAAACACATTTTCATCAGCAATTTGAAATACCAAACACTGCTCGATTCGATTCAAGGCCGCAGCCCCAATGTGGCGCTGTTGCCGTTGGTGTCGATTCCGGAGTTGGAAACGTGGATTGAAACATGGTCGTTTTCCGAAACCATCCACTCGCGCAGCTACACCCATATCATCCGCAATATCGTCAATGATCCGTCGGTTGTGTTTGATGATATTGTGCAAAATCAATACATCATCGCGCGTGCGGAAGACATTGCCTGCTATTATGATGAATTGATTGAATACACCCAGTATTACAATTTATTCGGTGAGGGCACGCACAATGTTAAAGGCGAATTGGTTGAAGTTTCGTTGCGCGAGTTGAAGAAAAAGCTGTATTTGTGTTTGATGTGCGTGAACGTATTGGAAGCGATTCGTTTCTATGTCTCGTTTGCCTGCTCGTTTGCCTTTGCCGAGCGTGAATTGATGGAAGGCAATGCCAAGATCATCAAGCTGATTGCGCGTGATGAAGCTTTGCACTTAACCAGTACGCAACACATGCTGAACCTGATGCGTGCCGGTGTCGATGATCCGGAGATGGCGGAAATTGCTGCCGAGCTGGAAAACGATTGCTTTGAATTGTTCAAAAAAGCGGCCGAACAAGAAAAAGAATGGGCGGCGTATCTGTTTAAAGACGGTTCGATGATTGGCTTGAACAAAGAAATTTTGGGTCAATACGTCGAATACATCACCAATCTGCGCATGCAGGCAGTGGGTTTGAAGCCGGCATTTGAAGGCGCGAGCCAAAACCCGATTCCGTGGATCAACGCGTGGCTGTCGTCCGACAATGTGCAGGTCGCGCCGCAGGAAGTGGAAATTTCTTCTTACCTGATTGGTCAAATCGATGCGGAAGTCAACGCCGACGATTTGGGCGATTTCGAGCTGTAACACTTCACTTACAAAAGGCTGTCGGATTGAGCATTTCTTTCAGACGGCCTTTTATCAAACTATGGCCATTATTAGCACACACGACAAAATTTTTGAGCTGCAAAACGGCGAAACCTTGCTGGAAGGGCTGGAGCGCACCGGCCACGAGGTCGAATACCAATGCCGCAGTGGCTATTGCGGTTCATGCCGTCTGAAGCTCATCAGCGGCAAAGTCGGCTATGATGATTTCCCATTGGCCTTTATCACGCCCGGCGAAATCCTGCCGTGTTGCTGTCGGGTCACGGAAGACATCACGCTCGATTGCCACGCTAAAATTCGCGAGCCGGATTTGTTTGATGTGGATTTGTTTGACAAAGAGTAAGAAATCATTGAAAAGGCCGTCTGAAACATTGGGTTTCAGACGGCCTTTTGATCACAAATCATTCAAAATCACCCAGAGGCCTTTGCAAAATCCCTATCTTTGGCACATTTCTTCGTTATGCGCTGCTCGAAAGCTTGCCTATCTTTGTGATATTGTCTTTGCTTTCTGCGCTGCTGCAACTTTGAACTGTACTCAAATCTAGGGATTTTACAAAGGCCTCTGCCAATCATTTTACTTCAAAGCTTCATCATCCAAAGATTTCAGCCAAGCCAGTTTTTCGCCGATTTTGATTTCCAAGCCGCGCGGTACGGGTTGGTAAAACTCAGGCTCATCCAAGCCGTCGGGCATATAGGTTTCTCCGGCGGCATAGGCGTGTGGTTCGTCATGGGCGTAGCGGTATTCGCGGCCGTAGCCCAATTCTTTCATCAGCTTGGTCGGGGCATTGCGTAAATGCACCGGCACTTCATCGCTGGCATGGTCGCGCACAAATGCGCGCATTTGGTTGTAGGCGTTGTAGCCGGCATTCGATTTCGCCGCCGAAGCCAAATACAACACGGCTTGTGCCAAGGCCAATTCGCCTTCGGGGCTGCCGAGTCGTTCAAACGTGGTGGCGGCATCGTTGGCAATCTGAAAGGCGCGTGGGTCGGCCAAGCCAATGTCTTCCCAAGCCATGCGCACGATGCGCCGTGCCAAGTAGCGCGGATCGGCGCCACCGTCGAGCATGCGGCAGAACCAATACAGCGCGGCATTAGGGTGGGAGCCGCGCACGGATTTGTGCAGTGCGGAAATCTGGTTGTAGAAACTTTCGCCGCCTTTATCGAAACGGCGGATTTGTGCGCCCAAGCTTTCGGCGAGAAATGCAGCGTCTAAGGTTTTCAGACGGCGTGTAGCGGCAGCGCGGAGCAGTTGTTCCAATAAATTCAGCATACGCCGCGCATCGCCGTCGGCTGTGTTCACCAATAATTCGCGCGCTTCCGCATCGATTTCAAAATCTTGATATTCGGGCAAGGCCAGCACTTTTTCAATCAATTGCTGCAAATCTTGCGCCGATAATGATTGCAACACATACACTTGCGCGCGGCTGAGTAAGGCTGGATTGACTTCAAACGATGGGTTTTCGGTTGTCGCGCCGATAAAGGTCAATAAACCGCTTTCCACATGCGGTAAAAAAGCGTCTTGCTGCGCTTTGTTGAAACGGTGTACTTCGTCGACAAATAAAATCGTTGCCCGACCTTGCTGCAAGGCGATTTCGGCTTTTTCGATGGCTTCGCGAATGTCTTTTACACCGGAAAACACGGCCGATACGGGCAGAAACTGCGCATTGAAACTTTGTGCGAGGATGCGTGCCAGCGTGGTTTTGCCCACACCAGGCGGCCCCCACAGCAGCATGGAATGCGGTTTGCCGCCTTCTACCGCCACGCGCAGCGGTTTGCCTTCGCCGATTAAGTGCTGCTGGCCGATGACTTCGTTTAAAGAATGCGGGCGCAGGCGTTCGGCGAGCGGTGCGTCGGGTTGGCGGGTAAATAAATCATTCATGGCAGATTCCGTTTCAGACGGCATTGTGGTTTTCTTGCCGGATATTATAGCGCAAGCGTTCGCATGATTCAGAGCCTTGCTGTATAATATGCCGGAAATTTAAACCGTGGCGCTGGTTAATCAGTGAGCGGTCAAAGTAGGGCGATTGAGGCGGGATGGCCGCGCCCATTATTATTTTGATTTAAATGTTCCTTTTGGAAGGTTACAGAATGAAAAAAATCTTGGCAGCCGCTGTGTCGGCTTTATTGTTGGGCGCATGCGCCAGCGGCACATCAATGAACGGCTTAGGCAGCGGCACCGGTATCGGCAGCAGCGTGGTGAAAATGGCGGTGGAAAACCAATGCCGCACCGAATTGAACAAACGCAACGAATGGCGCATGGTGGCTTTGGCCATGTCGGCTGAAAAACAAGAAGAATGGGAAAGCAAAATTTGCGGCTGCGCCAGCGAAGAAGCGCCTAATCAACTGACTGCCAACGAAATGATGCAGGTTTTGAGCCCAAGCACCCGCACGCAAGCATTGGCGACTGTGACCGCCAAAACCGTGACTGCTTGTGTAAAACGCGTTTACACCGGTAATTAATTGTTCAGACGGCCTGAATATCAATCAGGCCGTCTGAAATCTTTAATGATTCAAACAGATACAGAGTAGAAAACATGAAATACATCAGCACGCGCGGTGCCACTGCGCCGAAATCGTTTAGCGAAGTATTATTGATGGGCTTGGCACCCGACGGCGGCTTGATGCTGCCCGAGCATTATCCGCAAGTGGACGACGTGACCCTGCAAAAATGGCGCACGCTGAGCTATCCTGAGCTGGCGTTTGAAATCATCAGCCTGTTTGCTACTGATATTCCAAGCGATGATTTGCGCGATATTGTCAACCGCACCTACACCGAAGCCGCGTTCGGCACCAAAGAAATCACACCTGTGCGCAGCCTTTCAGACGGCATTAAAATCGAAGCGTTGTCTAATGGCCCAACCTTGGCTTTTAAAGACATGGCAATGCAGTTTTTGGGTAATGCGTTTGAATATGTGTTGAACAAAGAAGGCAAGCAAGTCAATATTTTGGGCGCGACCAGCGGCGACACCGGTTCGGCGGCTGAATATGCTTTGCGCGGCAAAAAAGGCGTGAATGTATTCATGCTCTCGCCGGAAGGCAAAATGAGCGCGTTCCAACGTGCGCAAATGTTCAGCCTGCAAGACGAAAACATTCACAACATCGCCGTAGAAGGCATGTTTGACGACTGCCAAGACATCGTAAAAGCCGTGCAAAACGATGCCGAATTCAAAGCCAAATACCATGTCGGCACGGTTAACTCGATTAACTGGGGCCGCATCGTGGCGCAAGTGGTGTATTATTTCGCCGGCTATTTCAATGCCACCACCAGCAACGAGCAAAAAGTAAGCTTCTGTGTGCCGAGCGGTAATTTCGGTAACGTGTGTGCCGGCCATATCGCGCGCCAAATGGGTTTACCGGTGCACCGCTTAATCGTGGCAACCAATGAAAACGATGTATTGGACGAGTTTTTCAAAACCGGCCGTTACCAACCGCGCACCACCGAACATACCCACGTTACGTCCAGCCCGTCGATGGACATTTCCAAAGCGTCGAATTTTGAGCGTTTTGTGTTTGATTTGATGGATCGCGATGCCGATAAAATCCAAAGTTTGTGGGCTGAAGTGGCTTCGGGTAAAGGCTTTGATTTAAAAGACCAATTAGAAGAAATTCACGAAAAATATGGCTTCGTATCGGGCAAATCGACCCACGCCGACCGCCTGGATACCATCCGCCAAGTGTACGAGCAAGACGGTGAACTGATCGACCCACATACCGCCGACGGCGTAAAAGTGGCGCGTGACGTGCGTGAAGCGGGCGAGACTATTGTTTGCTTGGAAACCGCTTTGGCAGCCAAGTTCGACCAAACCATTTACGAAGCGGTGGGCGATGTGACCATTCCGCGTCCGGCCGGCTTGGAAGGTTTGGAAGATTTGCCGCAACGCGTTGAAGTGGTGAAAAACGATGCCGAGCTGGTGAAAAACATCATCCGCAAAGCCTTGGATTAATCGCTCATTAGGCCGTCTGAACCTAATGGATTCAGACGGCCTGAAGCATGATTGAAAACGATTATTGTCAAAATATTAGAAAGTGCCGGCAACGGCTTTTGTTCATAGGAAAAGATTCATGTCATCAAAATTTTATACTGAAAAAGTGTTGTCAGTGCATCACTGGACCGATGCTTATTTCTCTTTCACTTGTACCCGCGACGAATCATTGCGCTTTGAAAATGGCCAATTTGTGATGATTGGCCTGATGGTCGATGGCAAGCCTTTGATGCGCGCTTACAGTGTGGCATCGGCCAACTGGGAAGAGCATTTGGAATTTTTCAGCATTAAAGTGCAAGATGGTCCTTTGACCAGTCGTTTGCAGCATTTGCAAGTGGGCGATGAAGTGTTGATCAGCAAAAAGCCGACCGGCACTCTGGTGGCTGGCGACTTGAATCCGGGCAAACACTTGTATTTGTTGAGCACCGGCACCGGCTTGGCACCATTCTTGAGCGTGACCAAAGACCCTGAAATTTATGAGCAATTTGAAAAAGTGATTCTGGTGCACGGCGTGCGTTACAAGCAAGATTTGGCTTATTACGACCATTTCACCAAAGAATTGCCGGAGCATGAATACTTGGGCGAGATGGTGAAAGAAAAATTGATTTACTATCCTGTTGTATCGCGCGAAGAATTTGAACACCAAGGCCGCCTGACCGATTTGATGAAGAGTGGTAAATTGTTTGAAGACATCGGTTTGCCGCCGATGAATCCGCAAGACGACCGTGCAATGTTGTGCGGCAGCACTGCGATGAACAAAGACACCGCGGCCATTCTCGACAGCTTCGGCCTGACCCCGTCGCCAAAAGTCGGCCAACGTGGCGATTATTTAATTGAGCGCGCGTTTGTCGATCAATAATCGCTGACTGCGTTTAGCCTTCATAAGGCCGTCTGAACAAATATGCTTTCAGACGGCCTTTCATTCAAAATAAAGGAGAAAAAATGAATACCGTTCAAATCAAAAACGTAACACTGGGCGCAGGCAGCCCCAAAATTGCCGTGCCGTTGGTGGCTAAAAATGCAGACGGCCTGCAACAAGCGATTGCCGGTTTGGCAGGATTGAGCTTCGATATTGTGGAATTTCGTGCCGATTTTTTAGACATAGCTGCTGATGCCGAAGCCGTGTTGGCGCAGACAAAAATGGTACGCCAAGCCTTGCTGGATACGCCGCTGCTGTTTACCTTCCGCCGTGCAGTAGAAGGTGGCGAATGCCCGTGCAGCGACGATTATTATTTCGACTTGGTTCACCGTGCGATTGAATCGGGTTTGGTGGATATTATTGATATTGAACTGTTTGCCGGTGATGAAAAAGTGCAAGCAGCGGTGCAGGCTGCAAAGGCTAAAGGTGTGGCCGCTTTGTTGTGCAATCATGATTTTGACAAAACACCGGCAAAAGAAGAGATTACAGGCCGTCTGAAAAAAATGGAAAGCTTGGGTGCGGATATTTGTAAAATCGCGGTGATGCCACAAAGCGCTGCCGATGTATTGACCTTGCTGGATGCCACGCAGGAAGTGTACCAAACTACCAAGCAACCGATTGTCACCATGTCGATGGGCAAGCTCGGTGTGATTAGCCGCTTGGCCGGACAAACCTTTGGCTCGGCCATGACCTTCGGCGCAGCAGCCAAAGCGTCGGCGCCGGGGCAGATTGGTGCGAATGATTTGCGTCAGATTTTGGATACTTTGGCTTAAGTCATTTTAAATGAATAGATTAAAGGCCGTCTGAATTTCAGACGGCCTGTTTATTAGAAAGGCAAAAATGAATTGGCATATTAAAGTATTTACCGAATTGAGCCATCTTGAATTGTGGCAAATTTATAAAAGCCGCGTCGATGTTTTCGTGGTAGAGCAAAATTGTCCTTATCCTGAAGTGGATGAAAAAGATTTACACGCGCTGCATGTGTTCGCCGAACAAGACGGCCAATTGGCTGCGTATTGCCGCATTATCGCGGAAGAAGTGTTGGTAAAAATCGGCCGAGTGCTGGTGGTGTCGTCTTTTCGGGAGCTGGGATTGGGCAGGGTGTTGATGCAGCAGGCTTTGCAAGCGGTGCAGCAGCGTTTCCCCCAGCAGGAAATTCACATTCAAGCGCAGCTTTATTTACAGCGGTTTTATGAATCTTTGGGCTTTCATAGAGTTTCGGATGAATATTTGGAAGACGGCATTCCGCATATTGATATGGTGTGGCGTAAACGTGAGACCATCTGAAAAATTGGCAATATAATCAGTTTAATGTATTCATTTTAAATAAATTAAGGCTATAATGCTTCATGATAAAGCCGCTTCAGACGGCCTCGTTAAACGGAAACTCTTCATGAAGCTCACTTATTTTGTCGTGCTGGCATTTGTCGGCGCGACGCTGCCTGCTTATGCCAACCAGTCGCTGCATGCCACCGGCAAGCTCGATAATGGTTTGACTTATCATATTTTCAAAATTCCATCGGCCGGCAAACGGCTGGTGACACGCATGAATGTCGGCGTGGGTGCAGCTGATGAAAATGCCGGAGAAGAAGGCATAGCCCACATCACCGAGCACATGGTGTTTCAATCTTCGCCGCAAAACCCGCAAGGTTTGTCCAACCGCCTGATGAAAGACGGCTGGCAGATGGGGCGACATTTCAACGCGCTCACGACTTACGACTATACCCGCTACATGCTGACCCCGCCGCGCGGAACCAAGCAGCTTGATGAAACCTTGTTGATTTACCGTCAAATTTTGCAGCCCAAGCAGTTTTCCGCTGCCGATTGGGAAAAAGAGCGGCAAGTGATTTTAAGCGAATGGCGCCAACAGCAAAGCCTGCAAAACCGCTTAAGCCGACAGCAGCATGAATTGATGTATAAAGGCGCGCGCCAAGGGCGGTATGCGCCGATCGGGCGTTTGGAAGCCATCGAAAAAGCTGATATGAAAACCGCCAGCGATTTTCACAACCGCTGGTATGGCGTAAACAATGCCGTGTTGGTGGTGATGGGCGATGTGAGCATTGATGAAACTTCTGCCCTGATTCAAAAAGCATTCGGCAGCTTGCAGCCGATTACCTTGAGTGAACGCTGCTACGAAGAATACGAACCGGCTTTGCAAAACGGCTGGCATATTGCGCAAGTAGCCGACCGCGACAATGCCGACAACAAATTATCACTGGTATTCCGCTTCAAAAAGCAGCCGACATCGGCTTACGAAGAGCATGCTTATCAGCGTTTATTGGATAATTTTGCCGCCTTTATCGTCAACCGCCGCATTCAGCAATCGGGCGAAGATGTGGTGTTGAAAATGGATACGCTGGGCCGCAATACCGGCGCGTTGGTGTTCCAATCCGAAACCGCGCCGAATCAGCATAGTGAAATGTTGAACGTGTTGCGTCATTTGCGCCAAGACATTTTAAATACACCGGCCACCAATGAAGAATTGGCGGAATATCGTAAAGCATTGCACGGCAATTTGTCGCCGCAAAAAGCCGGCATTCCCAATGATTTGAGCAAAGTGGCGGCCATGAGCGATGAAACCGTGTTGCGCGGTTTGCCCATGCCCGATGCCGAAATCCAAACCATAGACCGCAGCCAGCTTTACCGCATCAATGCCAAGGTGGTGAATGAGCGTATTGCAGATTGGCTAAACGCGCCGGATAAAATGATTCAGGTTCAGGCGCAAGCAAATGAAAAAGTGAAGCTGCCTGAATTTTCTACATTGAATCAGGTGGTTAGGCCGTCTGAAAATGTTTCAGACGGCCTGACTGAACCGCGTTTTGTTGAAAACAAAGGCGGCAACATTGTTGCAGAACGCCAAGACACCAAATTAAACCTGCATTACCTGACCTTAAGTAACGGTGATACGGCAGTGGTAATGAAACTGCCGATGGCAGGCAATAATCTGTATTTCAAAGCTTTGTCCAATGTCGGCTATTGGCAGCAGCCGGAAAAAGCATGGCAGGCGGAAATTTTGGCTGATGTGTTGGCGCGTTCCACACCGCAGGGCATGAGCGCGGCCAGTTTTAAGCAATGGCAACAAAAGCAGGGTATACAGCAATACCGTTTCCGCTTGGAGGGCGATCATCAAACCACCGATGCACAAGCTGCCAAAAGCGCGTTGCCATCGGTGTTGCAGCTTTACCGTCAGCAGCAAATTGCCCCTGATTTCAGCGATTGGCAACAAGCCGTGAAGCGGGAAGAGTCGCGCTTCAAAGTGGCACAATATGCCAAGTCAGGGCGGCAACGCGATGCTTTGAACACATTACAATATGGTCGCAATATGCTGATGCCGTCTGAAAGCCATGCTTATGCCGGATTGAATGAAGCCGCTTTCCGGCAACAATGGCAAACGCTGGTGGCCGCGCCGACCACTTACTACATCGTCAGCAATCTGCCGATTGAAAATGTGAAGCCTTGGGTGGCGCAATATTTGGCCGATATTCCGCGCCAAGCCATGCCAGCCACAAAATATGCTTGGCAAAGTGGCCGCCAAATGCAGCACATTGCCGCCAACGATACGCAAGGCACGGATGTGCAGGCCTTGTCGTGGCAAACCATGCCGCAGCTTTCACCGGCGCAGCATGAGCAAATCAAGCTTTTGAACAATATCGCCAATGCACGTTTAAAAGACGAATTGCGCAGCAAGCAGCAAAGCGTTTATGGTGTGAAATTTCAGGCCGAACCGAATATCGGGCAAAACCGTATACAAAGCCGTTTGTCGTTTAATACGTCAAGCGAACAGGCGCAAGCCGCTTGGCATACCGCGCAAAAAGTGTTGAATGGTTTGCCTGATAATATCGGCTTCACTGAAGCCCGTAATCTGCGTAAGCTCTTTGTCGAGCAGGAAAACGCCCGCCGCCGCAAGCCTGAATTGTGGTTGGAGCGTTTGGTTACCAGCCATCAAAGCTACGGCGATGCGCGTTATCTGACGGAGATTCCGAATATTCCGGCAAGCTTCAGCCGCGGCCAATTGCGAGAAACGGCGAAATTAATGTGGTCAACAGAAAACGAGAAAGTTTTGATGATGACACCGCGACCATAAGCGTCCATAAAAATGCCATCTGAACAGGGTTTCAGACGGCATTGTTTTATAGTGTGTAATATTTTTCAGACTTGATTAGATTTACCGCCATCTTTCGGAATCAATAGCGCAATCGACAAGCACGAAAGCAAAGCGAGTGCCAACATCAGCCATAAAGCGGCTTGTGCGGCTTGGTGCACACCTGAAGCTTGCAATGCGCTGAATACCGTCGCGCCGGTAGCGATGCCGAAAGAGGCACCGAGTGCGCTTGCCATTTTATATACCCCAGCCGCGACACCGGCTTTTTCCAGCGGCGCATTGACCATCGCGCAATCAGCCGATGGCGTGGCATAGCAGCCCAATCCGAAGCCGAACAGAGCAAAGGAAATCACCACTTGAATCATGTAGGTTTCGTGGCTGACGTTGGTCATTGATAAGCCCAAAATGCCCGTGGCGGTAATCAATACGCCGATGAGCATAGGTTTTTTATAGCCGAATTTTTGCAGCAGTTTCTCGCTGACCCGAATCATGATTAACACCATCGCCAAATAGCCCAGCGATTTTAAACCAGCCTCAAACGGCGTTAAACCGTGGCCTTTTTGCAGATAAGTGTTGATGATGAAAATGGTGCCGGCGGTGCAGTTGAGCAGGAAATTGGATAAACATGCGCCGTTGTAGCCGCGGTTTTGAAACAGTGAAAAATCCAAAAAAGCCGCCGATTTTAAGCGGATTTCGGTGCGGAAAAACACCATGGCCATCACGATAAAGCTGATGAGCATGGCCAAAGTGAAGGGGTGGCTGAAGCCTAAGCGGAAACCTTTGGTAATCAATAAATTAAGCGCGAGCAAGCCCAATACGCAGGAAAACAGGCCGATGTAATCGTAGCGTGTGATGGCAGTTTGCGGTGATTTGCTTTCCGGTGTGCCACGTATCAGCAGCATGCCGATGATGGAAATCGCAATCGAGAGCAGGAAAATGCTTTGCCAGCCCAAATAAGTGGCGATGGTGCCGCCGACAAACGAAGACAAGCCCGAGCCGCCGAACGAACCAATCGCCCAAAAGCTAAACGCACGCTGTCGCGCAGCGCCGTGGTAATAATTTTTGATGATGGAAAGCGTGGCCGGCATGATGCAGGCTGCAGATAAGCCTTGAAACACACGCCCCAGCCCGAAACTGACAGGACCTTGGGCAAAATACAAAAATAAGCAGGCAACGATGTTGAGCAGGAAGCCGATATAGGTCAGGCGCACGCGGCCGAATTTATCTGCCAGCCCACCCATCAACACAATGAAGCAACCGGAAAACAGCGAGCCCAAACTAATCACCGCATTGAGTGATGTATCCGGCATGGCAAGGCTGCGTTGAATATCAGGCGCGACGTTAAACACAGCCTGATAAAACAGCCAAAACGTCAACACGCCCAACACCATGCCGAAAAGCAGGCGGTCGTTGCCTTCAAATGATTGAGAATGGTTTTGCATGGTTATTATCCTAACAATATTCAGACGGCCTGAAGACAGATAGGCCGTCTGAAAGATTAGCGTAAATATTTTTCAGTTAAAGCGCACCAATAAGCTGCCGCCGGCACGATAATCTCGTCATTGAAATCATAAAGTGGATTGTGCACCATACACGCGCCCGGTTCGTCGCCGTTGCCGACAAAACAATAATTACCATTGGGATTGGCTTCCAGCATGAAGGCAAAATCTTCGCTGCCCATCAATGGCGGCGCGGTATGTACTTTTTCTGCACCAAATAATTCGGTGGCCACTTCTCGGGCAAAGCGTGTGGCTTCAGCGCCGTTGATTAAAGGCGGGCAGCCGTTGATGTGTTCGATGGTGGCAGTCGCGCCGAAGCTGCTGGCCTGCGCTTGAGCAATTTCACTGATGCGACGGCACACCAATTCGCGCAATTCCGGCTTCAAAGTGCGCACAGTCAGCTTCATCAAGGCTTTTCCGTTGACCACATTGGGCGCATCGCCCGATTGAATACAGCCCACAGTCACCACGGCTTGATCGAGCGGGCTAACATTGCGTGATACGATGCTTTGCAGGGCAATGGTGATGTGGCAGGCAACCAAGGTGGCATCGATGCCGGATTCGGGCATGGCACCATGACCACCGACACCTTGAATGTGAATATGAATCGTATCCGATGACGCCATCGCCGAGCCTTCGCGGAAGTAAAATTCACCGGTTTTCATTTTCGGCATATTGTGTAAGCCGAAAATCATGTCGCAAGGAAACAAATCAAACAAACCGTCATCCAGCATCACACGGCCGCCGTAGAGCAATTCTTCCGCAGGTTGGAAGATGACGCGTAAAGTGCCGTTGAAATTACGGGTTTCTGCCAAACGTTGAGCCGCTGCCAATAAAATGGTGGTGTGTCCATCATGGCCGCAGCCGTGAAATTTGCCGTCTATTTTACTTCGCCAATCGTGCGTGCTTTCTTCATGAATCGGCAGTGCATCCATATCCGCACGCAAGCCGATGGTTTTATTGCCGTCGCCGTTTTTTAATGTACCGACCACACCGGTTTTGGCCAAACCGCGATGCACTTCATAGCCCCATTGCTGAAGCAAATCGGCAATGATGTCGCTGGTGCGTTGTTCTTCAAAACCAAGTTCAGGGTGTTGGTGGATTTGGCGGCGAAGGCGGGTAAATTCTTCTTCTCTTTGTTGCAGCGTTTGCAGATGGCTCATGACATTTCCTTTGGATTTTCTGAATTATTTTAGGTAGAAAAGTTCAATCATCGTAGCAACTTTGTTAACAATGCGCAAATACAAAAAGGCCGTCTGAAATATTTTCAGACGGCCTTTGATGATTGAATGTTATTGCGCTTTCAAGCGAGCGGGCAATGCGGTTGTCCAAAGATGGGTGGGTGCTCAACAGGGAATCTTTGCTTTCGCTGGCAATACCCATGGCATTCATTTCTTGTGGCAAATCGCTTCCGGCACCTTTCAAACGTTGCAACGCAGCAATCATTTTCGGGGCACCAACCAATTTGGCGGCACCGGCATCGGCGCGGTATTCGCGTTGGCGGCTGAACCACATCACGATGATGCTGGCCAAGAAGCCGAACACAATTTGCAACACCATGCTGACCATAAAATACATGCCGTTGGATGTGCTGCCGTCTTCATTGCGGGCAACCATGCCGGAAACTATGCGGGCGAGGAATACAACGAAAGTGTTGACCACGCCTTGAATCAAGGTCAGCGTCACCATGTCGCCGTTGCCGACGTGTGCCATTTCGTGTGCCAACACGGCTTCCACTTCATCGCGGGTCATGTGGTCAAGCAGACCGGTGGATACGGCGACTAAAGAATTATTTTTGCTGGCACCGGTAGCGAAGGCGTTTGGTTCAGGGGAATGGTAAATGGCCACTTCCGGTGTTTTCAAATTCCATTGACGCGCTTGGGCTTCAACGGTGGACAATAACCAAGCTTCTTCTTCGCTGCGTGGTTGGGTGATCACTTCCGCGCCAACCGAACGTTTGGCCATGGTTTTGGATAGCAGCAGGGAAATAATCGAGCCGCTGAAGCCGACAACAGCAGAATAAACCAACAGGCTACCGACTTCATCGGTGCTGTTGATGCCTAAAACAGCCAGAACGATACGGATAACGATCAGGACGGCGATATTGGTTGCAAGAAACAAGAAAATGCGTTTCACCGGATGGATTCCTTTATGTTGGTGTGTGGTTTGTTTTTATACTGGCCGAGATGGCGCAGATTTGACGGTATTGTCTCAAAAAGGTTGATTTTAGGGAATAAGCTTTTGAGCAAAGGTATGCAAAGCTGACTGTTAGTATCTGTTGGAAAATAGGCACTTGTTCAAATTTTTGGGCTAAATATCTAAATCTCACTTGAAATAATCGAAAGGCCGTCTGAACGTTTCAGACGGCCTTGATGCAGCCATGAAAGATTATGATTGGCGTTGTTTTTCCGCCATCATTTCATGTAGGGTTTTCTTTGCCGGTTTCATCGGCACGCGGCTATCCGTCCAGCCCAATTGTTTATTTGGGGTTAAGGCGCGGAATTTGGTCGCTGCCCAGCCAAAAGCACGGTAGGCTTTTTTGCCGCTGAAAATGCCGTTAAACGTGCGCCATGCCATTTGTTCACCAAAGGTATGCGATGCACCTTGGCCGCGAATCGGATGCGGAACTACTTCGCTTGGCGAGCGCTGGGCTTCTACGCGCAGACGTTGCATTTGCTCGGTAATCGGGATGCGTACCGGACATACTTCCACACAAGCGCCACACATACTGCACGCAGTCGGCAGATCGCTGGTGCTTTCCAATCCGAGCAGGTGCGGCGACAGGATTTCACCAATCGGGCCCGGATAGGTGGTGCCGTAAGCTGCGCCGCCGATACGGGTGTACACCGGACAGTGGTTCATACACGCACCGCAACGGATACATTGCAAAGTGCGGCGCATTTGGTCTTCGGCATAGGCTTGCGTGCGGCCGTTGTCGAGTAACACCAAGTGCATTTCCTGCGGGCCGTCCAACTCTTCGCTGCGGCGCGGGCCGGTAATCATGTTGAAATAAGTGGTGATGTTTTGACCGATGGCCGAACGTGGCAGCAAGCTATACAGCGGCGGCACGTCCGACAATTTGGCCACCACTTTTTCAATGCCGGTAATGGCAATATGCACTGGTGGCACGGTAGTCGATAAGCGACCGTTGCCTTCGTTTTCAACCAAACACAAGGTACCGGTTTCGGCGACGGCAAAGTTCACGCCGCTCAAGCCCACGTCGGCAGTGCGGTAAATATCGCGCAAGGCCATGCGGGCAAAGCCGGTAAGCTGGTCAACGTCATCGGTCAGCGGCGTATCCAAATTTTGATGGAACAATTCGCTGACTTGCTCTTTGGTTTTATGGATGGCAGGCATCACGATGTGGGTCGGTTTTTCACCGGCCATCTGAACGATAAATTCGCCCAAATCGCTTTCTACCGCACGAATGCCGTTGTCTTCCAAATAATGGTTCAGCTCGATTTCTTCGCTGACCATGGATTTGCCTTTGACCATCAGTTTGCCGTTGTGGGCATTCATAATATTGTGAATGATGGTGCAGGCTTCGGCAGGCGTTTCCGCCCAATGCACTTTTACACCCAAGCGGGTCAGGTTGGCTTCGAGCTGCTCCAGCAAATCAGGCAGGCGGGAGAGTGAGCGTTGGCGGATGTGTTCACACAAATCGCGCAGGGTTTGCAATTCTTCTTCGTCTGACAACACGGCTTTGCGCTTGGTCATCAGCATATCCATTGCCGTGCGCAGGCTTTTACGCAAGGGTTTGTCCTGCAATGAAATAGCGGTGTTTTGCTTGAAGGTTTCCGGCTTCATGTGAAATTGGATGGTTTGGCTGCTCATACGGTTTCCTCCAAATCGGCAGGTGAAATGTGATCAGGCAGAATCGCCAGCACAACCAAATCGCGCGGGCCGTGTGCACCGTAGGCCAGCGTTAATTGGATATCGGCGGTTTTCGATGGGCCGGAGATGAGAATCACGTTGGTCGGCATACCGTTTTCAACCAGTTTTTCGCCTTCAACGGCATGGTGAAATTCACCATACATTTTGCTGGTGTCAAACAGGCAGAAATGCACAGGTGGCACCAAGCTCAAGCTGCGTGGTTGCTCGGGGCTGGATTCCAGCATGATAGTGCCGGTGCGGGCGATGCCGCATTTTGAGCCGCTGAAACCGGCATCGATTTGCTGGAAAAATTCGTCTTTCCACTCTTCGATTTTAAGGTCGAACGACAAGGCTTCGATGTTGCTGCCTTCCAAGGCGGCTTGGGCTTTGAGGCCGTCTGCAGTTTGTAATGGCAATAAAATATTTTTCAGGCCTTTTTCTTCTGCCGCTTGGCGGAACACTTGCGGCCAATTGTCGCGGGTCACCCAATAAATCTCGGTTTTCACCGCGCGCATGGTCACTGCCCAATGTTTCAGACGGGCGGTTTCGTTTTCCCAAGTTATTTCGTTTTGGCGGTAGTAATCAGCGGTGTTCGGCTCAATCATCGGGTAGGCATCGGCTTTTCTCAGCTTGGTCAGAATATTGTCGCGTGCGCTCATGCTTTGCCTCCGGTGCGTTCTAATAAGAAGGTGGCAATGTGTTTCGGTGCCGGCATGTTGGGTTCATCTTTGGCAATTTTGCCGCCGATGTTCATCATGCAGCCGCAGTCGGCACTGATGATTTCAGTGGCTTGGGTTTCTTTCAATGCGGCGACTTTATCGCTGACCATGGCACCGGAAATGTCGGGATGCTTAACCGAGAATGTGCCGCCAAAACCGCAACACTCACTTTCGTGGTCGTGCACGATGCGTTCGACATTTTCCATGCCGTCAATTAATTCCCAGCCGGAAAGATGTACATTCATTTCACGACGTGCGGCGCAAGAAGTATGAACCGCCACTTTTACTGGTGCACCTTTGTCTTCAGGGTGATAGCCGATGGCTAAGAGAAAATGGGTAAATTCGATAACGCGCTCGGCGATGTCTTTGGCTTTCGCTTCGTACGGCGTGCCTTTAAACAAAGTTGGCCAATGGTGTTTCATCATGCCGCCGCATGAGCCAGACGGCACAACAATCGGCCAGTTTTCAGGAAACAGATCCAATTGCGCTTTGGCTACTTCAAATGCTTCTTGCGGATGGCCTGAAGAATAAGCAGGTTGGCCGCAGCAGCTTTGATTCATCGGGAAATGGGTGCGAATGCCTTGCTGCTCGATTAAGGTCATGGCATCCATGCCGGCTTCGGGCATGAAGATGTCGAGAACGCAGGTGCCGAAGAAATAGGCATCGGTCGGCACGCTGTCGAAACGGATAATGGGGGTAGGGGTTTTTACGCTCATTTTGGTAGAGATTTCTTTATTGTAATGAGTAAAGGATAATTTTGTACTTTAAGCAATTCGATGTAACAGGTCAAGTTGAATTTTTCAAAATAAATTTACCGATAGATGGTTGAAAGCTAAAGGGCTTATGCCTTCTGATATTTTATATTTTGGTAATCATTCTCATTAAATTTAAGTTATAATTTGTTTATATAGGAATGAAAAATAATTTTCAGACGGCATATTGTGATAAAAAGTCTCAGGCAGTCTGAATCTATCTGAACGCAAAGTTTTTTCAGACGGCCTTAAAGCCTTGGTGGCCTTTAAATTCAGGTACAATGCCCGATATTGATGAAAAGAAACATTAATTAAGCCGAATCATGATGACCCAAGCTGCGAAACCTTCCCGCTGGCTGCCGCTGTTGATGGCTATTGCCATTTTCATGCAGATGCTGGATGCCACTATTTTAAATACCGCGTTACCCAAAATTGCCGAAGATTTGCACGAATCACCGCTGAATATGCAAATGGCGGTGATTGTTTATACCTTAACTGTGGCGCTCTTGATTCCTTTAAGCGGCTATTTGGTTGACCGCTTGGGCACGAAAAAAGTATTTCTCGCTTCTATTTCGATTTTTATGCTGGGTTCGCTATTGTGTGCTGCTGCGCCCAATTTGCCGATGTTGGTGTTGGCTAGGGCGGTGCAAGGGATTGGCGGCTCAATGTTGGTACCGGTGCCGCGTTTGACCATTTTGCGTGTGTATGAAAAGTCGCAGTTACTCAATGCGTTTAACTACGCGGTGATGCCGGCTTTAATCGGGCCGGTGTTGGGGCCGTTGGTAGGCGGTTATTTGGTGGAATATGCGTCTTGGCATTGGATTTTTTTGCTGAATCTGCCGATTGGTTTGATGGGCTTAATCGTTGGCTGGAAAATTATGCCTGATGTTAAAGGTGAGAAAACGGCCTTGGATTTGAGCGGGTTTTTGATGTTTGCCGCGGCGGCGTGTGCGCTAACCTTATCTGTGGAAATTGTGTCTCATACCAATGCTGCTCCCTTTTCATTGCTGCTGGCAGCAACGGGCGCGGTGTTGATGTGGCTGTATTACCGTCATGCGAAAACCACGCCCAATCCGATTTATGCCGGCCATTTGTTTAAAGTGCGCACGTTCCGCTTAGGCTTAACCGGTAATTTGCTCAGCCGCTTGGGGATTAGCTCGATACCGTTTTTGCTGCCTTTATTGTTTCAGGTGGCCTTTGGGTATAGCGCGAGCCTGTCGGGTTGGCTGGTGGCGCCGATTGCGTTGGCTTCGTTGCTGGTGAAGCCTGCCATTAAGCCGATTATGGCGCGATTTGGTTATCGTAATGTATTGATTTGGAACACGCGCATTTTGGGTGTGTTGATTATGCTGTTGGCGATACCGGGTGCAGAAGCGCCGTTGGTGGTGTGGGTGATTTTGTTGCTGCTGATGGGTACTTGCAATTCTATTCAGTTTTCATCGATGAACACGCTCACGCTGGCGGATTTACGCGGCTATCAAACCGGCAGCGGCAACAGCCTGATGGCGGTGAATCAGCAATTGGCGATTGCGTTGGGCATTGCCTTGGGCGCACTGATGCTTCAGCTTTGGCGTGGCAGCAGTTTCGCGCAAACGGATTTACATATTGCGTTCCAGCTTACTTTTATTGGCGTTGGCATGATTACTTTGATATCCAGCCTGATTTTTAGCCGCTTACATGTTACTGATGGCCAAAATCTTACAGGCTGAGACCTTTGCAAAATCTCCATCTTTGGCACATTTCTTCGTTATGCGCTGCTCGAAAGCTTGCCTATCTTTGTGATATGCCTGTGCTTTCTGTGCTGCTATAACTTTGAACTGTGCTCAAATCTGGAGTTTTGCAAAGGTCTCAAACTCGCAATAAAAATCAGGTAAAATGCGCAAAGCAACAATTTAAATTCATTTTTTCAGACGGCATGCAAGGAATAAACCTGCACTGGTGTATTGTATTTTCATGAGGCCGTCTGAAAACCATTATCTCAATGAAGACAACCTTATTAACATTCATGTTACCAGCGTTTCTTGTCGGCTGCGCCGCTTTGCCACCTTTAGATGAGCGGACAGAAAGCCAATATATCGAAGTGGATTCTGCACCGCGCTTGGAAGCGATTTTAAAACCGTCGCAACAAGGCGAGATTGATGATGATCCGGCGACTTCAGGCATCTATTTGTTAAACGATGCGCATGAAGCCTTTGTCGCGCGCGCGGCTTTGATTGAAGCGGCCGATGTCAGCTTGGATTTGCAATATTATATTTGGCACAACGATATTTCCGGTCGCTTGCTGTTTAATCTGGTGCACCGTGCTGCCGAGCGCGGTGTACGCGTGCGCATGCTTTTGGATGACAACAACACCAACGGTTTAGACAATGTTTTACTGGCGCTCGACAGCCACCCGAATATCGAAATCCGCTTGTTTAATCCGTTTGTATCGCGCAAATGGCGTGCGTTAAGTTATCTCACCGACTTTCCGCGACTCAACCGCCGCATGCACAATAAATCGCTGACGGCCGACAACCGCGCCACCATTCTCGGCGGACGCAACATCGGTGACGAATATTTCCAAGTCGGCGAAGACACCGTGTTTGCCGATTTGGATATTTTGGCGACCGGACCGGTGGTGACGGATGTGTCCGAAGATTTCGACCGCTATTGGGCGAGCAATTCTTCCTATAATGCCACCAGTGTGATTAAAAAAGGCAGCATAGAAAAAGGCTACCAAGAGCTGGAATGCGACCGCTCAGACAGCAATGAAGTTTTAGCCAAATACCGCAAAGAAGTCGAAAATTCGGGCTTGTTTAAATCCATGCAAGAAAACAATATTGAGTGGTTTAACGTGCATACCCGCCTGATTAGCGACGATCCGGCCAAAGGCTTAAACCGCGACCGCTCCAAGCAGCCGATTAGCCAGCGCTTATTTGCCGCATTGCAAAAGCCGCAAGAAAGCATTTATTTGGTGTCGCCGTATTTTGTGCCGACCAAAAGCGGTACAGAAGCCTTGTCGCAGATGGCCAAAGAAGGCATTGATGTGAACGTGTTGACCAATTCATTGCAGGCAACCGATGTGGCGGCGGTGCATTCGGGCTATGTGAAATACCGCAAGCCCTTGCTCAAAGCCGGCGTGCATCTTTATGAATTGCAGCCCAACCATGCCGTGCCGAAAACCAAAGACCGCGGCTTGACCGGTAGCTCGGCCACCAGTTTGCATGCCAAAACCTTTATCGTCGATGCCAAGCGGGTGTTTATCGGCTCATTCAATCTCGACCCGCGTTCGGCACGCCTGAATACCGAAATGGGCGTGGTTATTGAAAGCCCTGAAGTGGCCGGCATGATGCAGCGCAGCTTGGTGGAAACCACGCCGAAATACGCCTATAAAGTGACCATGAACAAATTCCACAAGCTGCATTGGTATAATCCCGAAGACGGCAAAACCTACGGCAAAGAGCCGGAAGCAGGTTTTTGGAAACGTGTGACCGCGCGCATATTGTCGTTCCTGCCGATTGAAAGTTTGCTGTAAGGCCGTCTGAAAAGCGAAAGGAAAAGCGATGAAATCGATTTGGAAAGCTTTGTTTTTAGCTGCAAGCGCAACGCTGTTGGCTTCGTGTGGCACCACCGCCAAAAAGCCGAAGAAAACGGTGAAAACTGCCAAGCAGGCACCGACGCGCAAAATCCAGCCTGTGCGCATCAGCCATATCGACCGCGCACATGGTTCGCAAGAAATCATGATTCAAAGCATGGGCTTGGTCGGCACGCCTTACAAATGGGGCGGCAGTACCACCGCTACCGGCTTCGATTGCAGCGGCATGATTCAATACATCTACAAAAACGCACTCGGCGTAAATCTGCCGCGCACCGCCCGCGATATGGCCGCCGCTTCGCGTAAAATCCCCGACAGCCAATTGAAGCCGGGCGATTTGGTGTTTTTCAACACCAGTAAGCGCACCAAGTATTCGCATGTCGGCATCTACATTGGCAACGGCGAATTTATTCACGCACCAAGCAGCGGTAAAACCATTCAAACCGAAAAACTGACCAAGCCGTTTTACGCCAAAAATTACTTGGGCGCGCATACCTTTTTCATCAATTGATGCCGTCTGAAAAGCAATATTTGTTAAGTCATCATTAAGGCCGTCTGAAAATATTCAGACGGCCTCAACCCAATCAAAATAAGGAAACATCATGCACACAGAAGCCGTGTTAACCGTATTGAAAAATTTGCAAAACCACATCTGCGCCGCATTGGAAGCCGAAGACGGCGGCGCGGTGTTTGTGCGCGATGAATGGACGAGCAAACTCGGCAAAGGCGAATCACGCGTGTTGAAAAACGGCGCGGTGTTCGAGCAGGCAGGCGTGAATTTTTCCCATGTTAAAGGCGAAAAAATGCCTGCATCGGCTACTGCGCACCGCCCCGAATTGGCCGGTGCCGCATTTGAAGCCATGGGTGTGTCGCTGGTGATTCATCCGAAAAATCCGTATGTGCCAACCAGTCATGCCAATGTGCGTTTTTTCATTGCTTATCCTGAAAACCAAGCACCGGTGTGGTGGTTTGGTGGCGGCTTCGACCTGACGCCGTTTTACCCGTTTGAAGAAGATATTTTGCATTGGCACCGCGTGGCGGAAAATCTGTGCCGCCCATTTGGCGCGGAAGTTTATCCTGAATACAAAAAATGGTGTGACGACTATTTCTATCTCAAGCACCGAGGCGAAACCCGCGGTGTAGGCGGCCTGTTTTTTGACGACTTAAACCGCTGGGATTTCGACACCTGCCTGAACTTTATCCAAGCTGTCGGCGAAGGTTATGTGCAAGCTTATCAACCGATTGTTGCCAAACGCAAAAACACCGCATATGGCGAACGCGAACGCAATTTCCAACTTTACCGCCGCGGCCGCTATGTCGAATTCAATCTGGTGTGGGACAGAGGTACGCTCTTCGGTCTGCAAAGCGGCGGCCGCACCGAAAGCATTTTGATGTCGATGCCGCCGCTGGTGCGCTTTGAATACCAATATCAACCGGAAGCAGGCAGCGATGAAGCGCGTTTAAACGGGTTTTTAACGCCGCGAGATTGGTTGAATGAATTGGCATAATGTTGAGGCCGTCTGAAAGCCCTATTAATTTCAGACAGCCTCAAACCTCAATAAATGAAAAGTAAATACAGGTATAGCAAACTCATCTTTATTTCATATTAGAAAACGACAAATTAAGATACTGATTTGCGCCTGATTGGTATAAAATAACGACTTTATTTTTGTTAACAATTTCCCCATTTTTCAGACGGCCTTTAAATACGCCACCATAAACAAAGGAACACAACATGCCGGACTACCGCTCCAAAACCTCTACCCACGGCCGCAATATGGCCGGTGCGCGCGCATTGTGGCGTGCCACCGGTGTGGCTGACGCCGATTTTGGCAAACCGATTATTGCCATTGCCAACTCGTTTACCCAATTCGTGCCGGGTCACGTTCACTTACACAATATGGGTCAATTGGTGGCGCGCGAAATCGAAAAAGCCGGTGCGATTGCCAAAGAATTCAACACCATCGCGGTGGATGACGGTATCGCCATGGGGCACAGCGGCATGTTATACAGCCTGCCAAGCCGCGATTTGATTGCCGATTCGATTGAATACATGGTTAATGCCCACTGCGCCGATGCGCTGGTGTGTATTTCCAACTGCGACAAAATCACCCCGGGCATGTTGATGGCGGCCATGCGTTTGAACATTCCGACTATTTTCGTATCCGGCGGTCCGATGGAAGCGGGTAAAGTGATTGGTGCGATTAATATTGCCGACGAGCGTCGTTTGGACTTGATTGACGCCATGATTGAAGCGGCGGACGACAATGTTTCCGATGTGCAGATTCAGGAAGTCGAGCAAAACGCGTGTCCGACTTGCGGTTCGTGCTCCGGCATGTTTACCGCCAACTCAATGAACTGCCTGACCGAAGCCTTGGGCTTGTCGCTGCCGGGCAACGGCTCTTACTTGGCTACCCATGCCGGCCGCAAAGATTTGTTCTTGGAAGCAGGCCGTCTGATTGTCGAGATTACCCGCCGCTACTACGAACAAGACGATGAATCGGTATTGCCGCGCAGCATCGCCACCAAAGCCGCTTTTGAAAACGCCATGACCATGGACATCGCCATGGGCGGCTCGACCAACACCATTTTGCACTTGCTGGCCGTGGCCAATGAAGCCGGTGTCGATTTCAAAATGGCCGACATCGACCGCTTGAGCCGCGTGGTGCCGTGTATCTGCAAAACCGCGCCGAACAATCACGATTACTACATGGAAGATGTGCATCGTGCGGGCGGCATTTTCGGTATTTTGAAAGAGCTGGAAAAAGCGGGCAAACTGCATACCGATATTCCAACCATTCACGCGCCGACTTTGAAAGAAGCCATTGCCAAATGGGACGTTACCAATCCGGAAAACACCGAAGCCATCGAACGCTTCAAAGCCGCACCGGGCGGCGTGCGCACCACGCAAGCCTTCTCGCAAAACCGCATGTGGAAAACGCTTGATCTTGACCGTGAAAAAGGCTGTATCCGCAGCGTCGAACACGCTTATTCGCAAGACGGCGGCTTGGCCGTATTGTTCGGCAACATCGCCGAGCGCGGTTGCGTGGTGAAAACCGCCGGTGTGGACGACAGCATTCTGAAATTCACCGGCCGCGCACGCGTGTTTGAAAGCCAAGATGCTGCCGTAGAAGGCATTTTGGCTAACGAAATCGTGGCCGGCGACATCGTCATCATCCGCTACGAAGGCCCAAAAGGCGGCCCGGGTATGCAGGAAATGCTGTATCCGACTTCTTATTTGAAATCAAAAGGTTTGGGCAAAGCCTGCGCCTTGCTGACCGACGGTCGCTTCTCCGGCGGTACTTCAGGGTTGAGCATCGGCCACGCTTCACCGGAAGCGGCAGAAGGGGGCGCCATCGGTTTGGTGAACGAAGGCGATACCATCGAAATCGATATTCCAAACCGTAGCATCAACCTGATGATTTCCGATGAAGAATTGGCACAACGCCGTGCCGAGATGGAAGCACGCGGCAGCCAAGCTTGGAAGCCGGTCAACCGCGACCGCTACGTTTCCCAAGCCCTGCGCGCATATGGCCTGATGGCGACTTCCGCCGACAAAGGTGCCGTGCGCGACGTATCGCAGATCGAACGCTAATCGGCAGTAACAGGCTGTCTGAAATATTGAAATATCATGTTTCAGACGGCCTGACGAAAGAATGTGATGGATAAATTCGTTATCGCCATGATTGCCTTAGCCGTCATCTTATTGATTTTGATAGGCGGCGGTTTTGTGGCGACCGAATATTTGAAGAAACATCCGGATACATTCCAAGTGCAGCCGAAAAGGTGAATTGATTGAGTATTAAGGCCGTCTGAAAAAATAGTATTTTCAGACGGCCTTGGTTTTATCTTTGGTAGAATGCCGTTATCCAAACAATTATGCTGAATGGCTTAATCAAGGCCGTCTGAAACGCAACCATGAAATCCCTTATTCTTTGGCTCAGCCTGTTTGCCGCTGTGTTCGCCTTTTTTCAATACCAGCAATCGCCCAAAATTGCACCGGAGCAGTTGCTGCAGGCGAGTGCGCCGCAGGATCGTGCGGCGGTAGCAGGCTTGGACGGCTTGAGCTATTTGAACTTCTTGCGCGAAACGGCCGGTTTGCAGTCCTTGGCGCATTCGACGATATTGGAGCAATCTGCCCGCAATCATGCGCTGTATCTGACTGAAAATCCCGATGACGGTCATGATGAACACAATCGCGCCAGCCGTTATTTTACCGGCAACAGGCCGTCTGAACGGGCAAGGCGGGTGGGTTATCTTTATGATGGTGTGCATGAGAATGTCAGCACCAGCAGTCGTTTTCAGGATGCGGATAGGGCGGCTGAATTTGCTGTGCATCAGCAGCTTGACGGTTTGATGACGGCAATTTATCACCGCTTTTCTTTGTTGGAGCAAAGCATTAACGAAGCCGGCGTGGCCTATGAAAGCGGCCGCAATCATACTGCTTTGGTGGTGAATCAAGGGCATAAAGGGTTTAACCGATTGTGTGGTTTAGGCCGTCTGAAAGCTGAGCCAAATCGCCATTACTACAAGCAATCGTGTCACAACGGCGCGGTGGTGTATGTCGATGAAGTGCAAAACCGTCGCGAGCTTTTATACACGGTTTACCCGATGGGTCATTTTGCCATGCCCGATTTTCAAGGCGAGCGGCCGGATCCGATGCCGGGGCATGAGTTTACCGGTAATCCGGTGAGCATTGCTTTTTCCGAACAAGCCGGGCGCGTGGAAATGCGCTCGTTTAAATTGTATCAAGGCGAGCAGGAAATCACCCATAAACGCGTGTTAACCCAACACAACGACCCGAACCGGCAATTTAGCGCGCGGCAATTTGCGCTGTTTCCCGTTCGGCCTTTGGAATACGACACGCTGTATCGGGCGGTGTTTGAGTTTGAGCGCAAGGGTAAACCGGAGCGCGCTGAATGGACATTCCGCACCAAAAAACCGGATTATCCGTATTTTATTGTCGAAGGCGGTGAGAAACTCTCGCTGCAGTCGGGCGAGAAATATTTTATCCATTGGCGCAATCGGTGGTGCTTAAAAACCTGCCCGCAATTGGTCTATCAGCAGCGCGGCGGAGCGAAATTGGAAGTGTTGGAACGGCAAATCGGCGGTGTGTTGGTACGTGTGACGGGTGTGGCAGGTGGCGATGTGCGGCTGATGTTTGAAGGCGAGAAGGAAAAAGCGTTGGCACTTTATCTTGCTTCTTAAATGAGTAGGCCGTCTGAAAGCCATTCAGACGGCCTAAACAATTGTTGCCAAGCCGTTTAAGGATTATCGAAATTTAACCGGAAAGCTGTTAAAATACCGTTTTCATCCCATCGGCTGCCATGATGACTAATCCGAAAATTCAAGCCAACACGCGTTATGCGTTTGTGTGTATTGCGTTGATGATGTTGACGTTTTTGGTGTTTGTCGTGTTAATGGTTGCGCCTTTGGGCTTGAGCATGAATCATCAAATTATGGCCATGCGCGTTTCGTTGTATGCGCTGGTGCTGTTTGCTGTTTTGGGCGGCATTTTTTCCATCAGAGTGGCTATGCTGCGTAAAAACAGTACGAAAGTAATCAAATGAGCGAACACCAAATCCCCGAAGAAATCCGCCTGCAAAACGGCCGCGTCGCCCTGACTTTGGTTTACAATGGCGAACACAAAAGCCTGCCGGCCGAATTTTTGCGCGTGTATTCACCCAGCGCTGAAGTGCGCGGCCATGCGCCGGGGCAGGAAGTTTTACAAACAGGCAAAGCCGATGTCACCATTATGGGCTTGGAGCCGGTCGGCCAGTATGCACTGAAAATCACTTTTTCAGACGGCCACGACAGTGGTTTGTATGATTGGCCGTATTTACACAAATTGGCCTACCAATATGATGAAATGTGGGCCGATTACTTGCGCCGCATTGAATTGGCAGGTGCATCACGTATTCCGACAGCCGAAGATTTGGCGGCGCAAGCCAAAGCCGGTCATTCTTGTGGCGGCGGCAGCTGCGGTTGCAGCCATTAAGCAGAGACACAACCTATTCCATTGAAGAAAGCAGATTATGAGCGACCACAAAACCCACTTCGGTTTTTCAACCGTCGATGAAGATGAAAAAGCCGGCAAAGTTGCCGAAGTGTTCCACTCGGTAGCGAAAAACTACGACATCATGAATGACGTGATGTCGGGCGGTTTGCACCGTGTGTGGAAGCATTTCACCATCAATACCGCGCGTTTGAAAAAAGGCGATAAAGTGTTGGACATCGCCGGTGGTACAGGCGACTTGTCGCGCGGTTGGGCAAAACGCGTGGGTAAAGAAGGCGAAGTGTGGCTGACCGACATCAATTCATCAATGCTCACCGTTGGTCGCGACCGTTTGCTCAACGAAGGTTTGATTTTGCCGGTATCGCTGGCCGATGCGGAAAAATTGCCGTTTCCGGATAACTATTTCAACTTAGTTTCGGTGGCGTTTGGTTTGCGCAACATGACACACAAAGATGCCGCATTGAAAGAAATGTACCGTGTATTGAAACCGGGCGGCACGCTGCTGGTATTGGAATTTTCTAAAGTTTACAAGCCATTATCCGGCGCATACGATTTATATTCGTTTAAATTGCTGCCGGTGATGGGCAAGCTGATTGCCAAAGATGCTGACAGCTACCAATACTTAGCCGAATCCATCCGCATGCACCCTGATCAAGAAACGCTGAAGCAAATGATGCTGGAAGCCGGCTTCGATAGCGTGGATTACCACAACATGAGCGCGGGCATTGTGGCCTTGCATAAAGGTGTGAAGTTTTAATTTTAGGTTGGTGTGAACCAATCAATAAAGGCCGTCTGAATTTCAGACGGCCTTTATTGATCTTACTTATTCTTTCGGCTCAACCGTAAAAAATAATTGTTCTACCGCTAAAGCATTGCCATCGGCATCGGTTAATGCTGCATCGGCAGCGGAAAATTTAATCACGGCTAAGCTTAAGCTGCCGTTGTCGGTGAAGGCGGTATTGATGATTTGGCCGGCTTCTTCGCCACCGACTTGCACCGCAATGCCCGCCGCTTCTAATGAGTTGCCGCTCAATACGGCCAAACCGCGTTTCACTTGGCCGCGGTATTGGGCGCGCGCGATAATTTCCTGACCCGGATAGCAGCCTTTACGGAAATGAACGCCGCCGATAATGTGTTGGTTGAGCATTTGCGCCACAGCGGTTTCTTTGGTGGCGGCAGAAATCCAAGCGTAGCCGCTGCAGATTTCGTGCAGATTCCAAGCATTCTCTGCGGCTGCGTCGTGTGGTGGTAATTGTTCTGCCAAACCGACTTTCAGACGGCCTGTGTGCGGCAGATGAATGCACCAAACATCGTTTTGGTTTTCAGCGGCAAAAGCCAAGCTCGGCTCGGCGGCAATCACGGCTTTGGCATCATCAGCCAATTCTCCGACCACGGCAAAATCGGCCAAGGGCTCAAACACCACTTTGGCGCGAAGCACATACATGCGCAATTTTTTAATAATCGGTTCAATCAAATCCTGCGCCATCACCAGCAGCAAATCATCGCCGCGGTTGAGCACGATCATATTGGCTAATACGCGGCCTTTGGCTGTGTTGTAAGTGGCGTAACAGGCTTGGCCGGTGGCTAGGTTTTGAATGTCGTTTGACAATTGATTGTGTAAAAAATCGGCTCGGTCGTCACCGCTGACACGGACAACGCCGAAGAAAGGCAGGCGGGTTTGCATGGTGGGGATTCCTTGATAACAGTCAGAAATAAGGTTTGCAATGGGGATGATATGGGGTCGTTATCATCAAAATAAAGACCAAATCTCTCAGGCCGTCTGAATATTTGCTGATGTTTTCAGACGGCCTGAAATTATTATTTCGCCTGAACTGCTGAAACCTTGATTTCGACTTTCCATTCTGGTTTGGCCAGTTTGGCTTCTACGCAGGCGCGGGCAGGGGAATGCTTGGGATCAACCCATGCATCCCAAGCTTCATTCATTGCGGCGTAGTCGGCCATATCGGTCAGATAAATGGTGGCTTCGACAATATGTTGTTTGCTGGAGCCGCATTGTTGTAACCATGAGTCAATTTGCGCCAACACATCGGCGGTCTGCGTTTTCGCATCGGCTTGTTCGGTGTTTTCAGGCACCATGCCGGATAGGAACACGAAGCCATTGGCTACGGTGGCTTCGGATAGGCGGGCGTGTTGGCCGAAATATTCAATGCTCATGTCGGAACTCCTGATTTTAAAAGTGATGTATGATATAGTAAACAAAGTTTCACCGAAGGTCGGCACAAGGCTGGCGCTTCTTAAAAATTTAAGTCACTATAATATCAACATCCGCAAAATTCAAATTTCAGGGGCAAAAATGAACGACATTATTCCTACCCAAACACCAGCCAACGACAACCGCCGAACTTATATGATGGTGATTTACGGCCTGTATGCGTTGACCATTTTCACCGCATTTTCATGCATCATCGGCGTGATTCTGGCTTATGTAAAGCGCGACGACATGCGCGGCACGGTTTACGAGCATCACATCAGCTACCTGATCAAAACATTTTGGGTATGCGTGATTTGCTATATTATCGGCGCGGCGACGATGTCTATTGGCATCGGTTTGGTGTTCTTATTTATCGTGAGCTTGTGGTTTATTTACCGCGTGGTTGCCGGCTTTGTGAAACTGTATGACGGCAAGCCGGTCTCACCTGACGGCTGGTTATAAATCTACATTTAATCCGCTTATTTTTCAGACGGCCTTTATTTGATTAAAGGCCGTTTGAAGTTTGTTTTAGCCCTTTGAATGAGAAAGAAAATATGCATTATCTTGTTGCCAGTATTGTGTGCAGCGTGTTGGTGTCGGTGTTGCTGAAGGTAGCGCGCAAACAGAAAATCAAAATCGAGCAAGCAGTGGCTGTGAATTATATTGTGGCGATTACGCTGACGATGATGGTGTTGAAGCCGGATTTGAGCAATCTGGCAGGCTTTTTGCCGACGTGGTGGCTGTTTGCCGCATTGGGCGTGTTGCTGCCGAGCGTATTTGTGATTATGGGTAAGGCGGTGGAAAGTGTCGGCATCGTCAAATCGGATGCGGCGCAGCGGCTGTCGCTGTTCTTGCCGATTGTCGCGTCATTTGCCATTTTTGGCGAACAATTGACCGAAGGCCGTCTGATTGGTATTGCGTTGGCGTTTGTGGCGCTGTTTTGTTTGTTGTGGAAAGCGGATGGCAGCAAAAAATCGGGTAGCATCACCACGCAAATCAGTTTGCTGATGGGTGTTTGGGCGGGCTACGGTGTGATCGATATTTTGTTCAAACAAGTGGCCAAAAGCGGCACAGCGTTTGCCGGTAATTTATTGGTGGCGTTTTGCCTGGCGGCCATTTTGATGTTTGCTTATCTGTTTTCCAAAGGCACCAAATGGACCAAAGAAGGCATCATCGGTGGCGTCTTGCTCGGCGGCTTGAACTTTTTAAACATCGTCACCTACATCAGCGCGCACCAAGCCATGAGCGATAACCCGACGCTGGTTTTCGCGGGCATGAACATGGGCGTGATTGTGTTGGGCACTTTAGTCGGTGCGTGGATATTCAAAGAAAAAATCAGCAGCATCAACGCCGCCGGCATCAGCGTAGCTTTGGTGGCGATTGCGTGTTTGTTTTATTGGGAACAGATTCGCGGGTTTGTCGGTATGTAAGTTGAGAGTAATTTAATCTTTAAAGGCTGAGACCTTTGCAAAACCCTAGATTTGAGTACAGTTCAAAGTTGTAGCAGCGCAGAAAGTGCAGACATATCATCAAGATAGGCAAGCTTTCGAGCCGCGCGCAACGAAGAAATGTGCCAAAGATAGGGATTTTGTGAAGGTATCAGGCCGTCTGAAATTTCAGACGGCCTTTGTTTATGTAAGGAATTTGTTTATTTATGTTTATTCATGTATGATTGAAAAAATTGATGTTGACGATAGCCGGTGCTTTCGCCCGGCTTTTTTTGCGTTTGTTCTTTAAGCATAAATAAAAGTTGCTTGACTACGCGAAGCGGCAAAACGTTTTCACAAATTAATCAATAATGGAGTGTGTATGTCTGGCATGTTTTTCATTCAGTTTGCCATTGTGCTGCTGTGTATTTTAATCGGCGCAAGGCTGGGTGGTATCGGCTTGGGTGTGATGGGCGGTATCGGTTTGGCGGTGTTGGCATTTGGTTTCGGCATGGAGCCGACCAGCCCGCCGATTGATGTGATGCTGATGATTATGGCGGTGGTGTCGGCGGCGGCGGCGATGCAGGCCAGTGGTGGTTTGGATTACATGATTAAAATAGCCACGCGCGTGCTGCATAAAAATCCGAAATACATCACCTTTATCGCGCCGATGGTGACGTGGACGTTTACCGTATTGGCAGGCACCGGCCATGTGGCTTATTCGGTGTTGCCGGTGATTGCTGAAGTAAGCCGCCGCAACGGCATCCGACCATCGCGCCCGTTGACCATGGCAGTGATTGCGTCGCAGTTTGCCATTGTGGCCAGCCCGATTGCGGCGGCCGTGGTGGCAACGGTGACTTATTTGGAACCGCAAAACATCACCATGACCGACGTCTTGAAAGTCACCATGCCGGCAACCCTGTTGGGCATTGGCTTGGCTTGCGTGTTCGTCAATAAATTGGGTAAAGATTTAAAAGACGATCCGCATTATCAAGCTTTGTTGCAAGACCCGAATTATGTGAACGCCCATGCGGTAGATGAATCTGAGCGTGAGACGTTCAACGTCAGCCCGCAGGCAAAATTATCGGTAGGGATTTTCTTATTGGCAGCGGTGTTGGTGGTGATAATGGGTGCGTTGCCGGAATTGCGTCCGGTATTTGGCGAAGAAGCCAAGCCGATGGGCATGGCGCACACGATTGAAATTGTGATGCTGGCGGCAGCCGCGTTTATTATTTTGTTGTGCAAACCGAATGGCGACGACATCACACGCGGTTCGGTATTCCATGCCGGTATGCGCGCGGTGATTGCCGTATTCGGTGTGGCGTGGTTGGGTGATACGCTGATGCACGGTCATTTGGCGGAAGTGAAAGAAGCAGTATCACACTTGGTCGAAGCTGCGCCGTGGACATTTGCTTTTGCTTTGTTTGTGTTGTCGGTATTGGTCAACAGCCAAGGCGCGACGGTGGCGACCTTGTTCCCGATTGCGATTTCTTTGGGCATCCCAACCGAAATCATTTTGGGTACTTTCGTGGCGGTGAACGGCTATTTCTTTATCCCAAATTACGGCCCGATTATTGCCGCCATCGATTTCGACAGCACGGGCACAACCAAAATCGGCAAGTTTATTTTCAACCACAGCTTTATGATACCAGGCTTATTGAGCATGGCATTTTCTTTGGGCTTTGGTTTGTTGTTTGCCAAAATGTTTCTTTGATTAAATATAAACAAAATGCCGTCTGAAATTTCAGACGGCATTTTATATTTGTGAATCAGTTGCAATATTTGCTGATGTCGGCATCGTAGCGTTGCTTCAATGCTTCACGATTATTGGCGCGGGCAGATTCGGCATAGTCGCGATTGAGACGGGCAGCTTTGCAGTTGTCGTCTTTCATCGATTGGTTGTCTTCGGCGATTTTTTGGTTTTGTGCTTCGATCTGCTTATTGGCTTCGGTGATTCGTTGATTGAGCTGATTTTGCTGCTCGGCAATCGAGCCTTCGCTTGGAGCCGGAGCCGCTGCTTTAACCGGCTGGTAAACCGTGTGTGTGCGCACATTCATGGTGTTGCTGCGCGCCGGTTGCAGACGATGCGGCACATCGGAATAAGTGGTGGTGCCGTTGGTGTTGCGCCATGTGTACACGCTGTTGGCTGAAGCGGTGGCAGCAGTGAAGGACAAGCAAAGGGTCAGCAGGGTGTATGTTAGAGTCGTTTTCATAGGGTTTTCCGAGTAAAAGGGTATTTTGTGTTGTTTTCGATATTTTACTTGGTTTTTAAGCGGCATGTCATAAAAATCAGCGAAAATTTAGTAGGGAATAAGCTTCTTGCGCAGCAAATAGATTAAATTGTAAAAAATTAGTGCAAATAAGCAAGTGATTCTGTTAAGTAGATTCTTTACATGTTATAATGCCGTGCATCTTGCACAAACTGAAAGCCTGAGCATCATGCGTATCGTAGAAAAAGCCTATACTTTTGACGACGTTTTATTGGTTCCTGCACACTCAACCGTGCTGCCGCGCGACGTTAAACTTCAAACCAAACTCACCCGCGAAATCACGCTCAATATTCCTTTACTTTCCGCTGCGATGGATACTGTAACCGAAGCCAAGCTGGCCATTTCAATGGCGCAGGAAGGCGGTATCGGTATTATCCATAAAAACATGACGCCGGAGCTGCAAGCGCGTGCGGTGTCGAAAGTGAAGCGCCATGAAAGCGGTATCGTGAAAGATCCGGTAACCGTGGCGCCGGATGTATTGATTGGCGATTTGCTGAAACAACGTGCCGAACGCAAACGCAAAATGTCGGGCTTGCCAGTGGTGGAAAACGGCAAAGTGGTTGGCATTGTGACCAACCGTGATTTGCGTTTTGAAGAGCGTTTGGATTTGCCGGTATCGGCCATCATGACCCCGCGCGATCGTTTGGTTACCGTAGCCGAAGGCACCAGCATTGAAGAAGCGCGCGAATTAATGCATCAGCATAAAGTTGAGCGTGTTTTGGTGTTGAACGAGCAAGACGAACTTAAAGGCTTGATTACGGTTAAAGATATTCTGAAAAACACCGAATTCCCAAATGCCAACAAAGATTCCGAAGGCCGTCTGCGTGTCGGCGCAGCGGTAGGCACCGGCGGCGATACCGAAGCGCGTGTCAAAGCTTTGGTCGAAGCCGGTGTCGACGTAATTGTGGTTGACACTGCCCACGGCCACAGCCAAGGCGTGATTGAACGCGTGCGCTGGGTGAAAGAAAACTATCCGCAAGTGCAGGTGATTGGCGGCAATATTGCCACTGCCCAAGCAGCGTTGGATTTGGTGGCTGCCGGTGCGGACGCGGTGAAAGTGGGTATCGGCCCGGGTTCGATTTGTACCACCCGTATCGTGGCCGGTGTTGGTGTACCGCAATTGACTGCCGTGCACAATGTTTCCGAAGCCTTAAAAGGCACGGGCGTACCACTGATTGCTGACGGCGGTATCCGTTTCTCAGGCGATATTTCCAAAGCCTTGGCCGCAGGTGCCTACAGCGTGATGCTGGGCGGTATGTTTGCCGGTACCGAAGAAGCGCCGGGCGAAATCGAACTCTACCAAGGCCGCTCATACAAATCTTACCGCGGCATGGGTTCGCTGGGCGCGATGAGCCAAGGATCTGCCGACCGCTATTTCCAAGACAAAACCGACAGCACCGACAAATACGTGCCGGAAGGCATTGAAGGCCGTGTGCCGTACAAAGGCCCGATTGTGAACATCATCCATCAATTGATGGGCGGTTTGCGCTCGAGCATGGGTTATTTGGGTTGCGCCAGCATTAATGAAATGCACGAGAAAGCCGAATTCGTGGAAATCACTTCCGCCGGTATGAGCGAATCACACGTTCACGATGTGCAAATCACTAAAGAAGCACCGAATTACCATCGTTAATTTGTTAATTTGAATCAAGGCCGTTTGAAAAGTTTTCTGTATAATGCTTTTCAGACGGCCTTTTGCACAATATCTGTCTTTTCCAGCTATCAGGCCGTCTGAAAAACTGTTAAACTATACCGGTTTGATTGAGTCGGTTTGATAAACGAATAAACCGATGCTAAAAGATTCATGAAAATCTGCTGCTGATTGGTTCAGACGGCCTTTAATGAGGCGGTCTGAAACATCTGCAGCTTTTCAAAAGCCGATTTTTCCCTTCCCTTTATTTGGAGAATGTTCATGAGCGCAATCGTTGATATTTTTGCCCGCGAAATCTTGGACTCACGCGGTAATCCTACCGTTGAGTGTGATGTGTTGTTGGAATCAGGCGTAATGGGTCGTGCTGCCGTGCCAAGTGGTGCGTCAACCGGCCAAAAAGAAGCACTGGAATTGCGTGACGGCGATAAAAGCCGTTATTTGGGCAAAGGTGTGTTGACTGCGGTTGAGCATGTCAATAACGAAATCGCCCAAGCTTTGATTGGTGTGGATGCCAGCGAGCAATCTTACATCGACCAAATCATGTTGGAATTAGACGGCACCGACAACAAAGGCCGTTTGGGTGCAAATGCGACTTTGGCCGTGTCTATGGCGGTTGCCCGCGCTGCGGCTGAAGATGCAGGCTTGCCACTGTACCGTTACTTGGGCGGTGCCGGTCCGATGGCTTTGCCAGTACCGATGATGAACGTCATCAACGGCGGCGAACACGCCAACAATAGCTTGAATATTCAAGAATTCATGATTATGCCGGTGGGCGCGAAATCATTCCGTGAAGCTTTGCGTTGCGGTGCGGAAATTTTCCACGCGCTGAAAAAATTGTGCGACAGCAAAGGCTTCCCGACTACCGTCGGTGACGAAGGCGGTTTTGCCCCTAACCTGAACAGCCACGAAGAAGCACTGCAATTGATGGTAGAAGCTACCGAAGCCGCAGGCTACAAAGCCGGTGAAGATGTATTGTTTGCCTTGGATTGCGCATCAAGCGAATTCTACAAAGACGGCCAATACCACTTGGAAGCCGAAGGCAAAGCCTACAGCAGCGAAGAATTTGCTAACTACTTGGCTGACTTGGTGGCCAAATACCCAATCATCTCTATCGAAGACGGTATGGATGAAAACGACTGGGACGGCTGGAGACTACTCACCGACAAATTGGGCGGTAAAGTACAATTGGTCGGCGACGATTTGTTCGTGACCAATCCGAAAATCTTGGCCGAAGGCATTGAAAAAGGCGTGGCCAACGCATTGTTGGTGAAAGTAAACCAAATCGGTACTTTGAGTGAAACCTTGCAAGCCGTTGATTTGGCCAAACGCAACCGTTACGCCAGCGTGATGAGCCACCGCTCGGGCGAAACCGAAGACAGCACCATTGCCGACTTGGCCGTGGCAACCAACTGCATGCAGATCAAAACCGGTTCATTGAGCCGCTCTGACCGCATGGCGAAATACAACCAATTGCTGCGTATTGAAGAAGAATTGGCCGAAGCCGCTTACTACCCGGGCAAAGCCGCCTTCTACCAATTGGGCAAATAAGAATAGGAAGTATGTTGCATGAAGTGGGTGACCATCGTTTTATCCATCGCACTGGTATGGTTTCAGTATAGCCTGTGGTTCGGTAAGGGCAGCTGGGGGCATGCGGATGAGTTGAAGGAACAGCTTGCAGTGCAGGAAGAAAAAAACCAAACGCTCACTTTGCGCAATAATTTCTTAGCGGCGGAAGTGGACGATTTGGCCAACGGCCAAGAAGCCATTTCCGAAATTGCCCGCGTGGAATTGGGCTATGTGCAAGATGGTGAAACTTATTACCGTTTTATCGAGCGCAGCCGTTAAGAAATTTATTTTCTCAATTAAAGGCCGTCTGAATATTCAGACGGCCTTCGTCTTTTTGAATAATTCATTTATAAAACGAATAAATATTTTCTATTAATATCATATCGTTTTCTCCATGCTTTTACAGTTTGCTTGGTTTGATATAAATCAAATCAGGCATATAATGGCATAATTCTTTCGGCTTATCCTTGGCTAAACTTTAGTGATCGATGGCCGTTGTTTTCAACTCGGGAATTTTTATGCCGCGAATGCGTTCCGACAATCTGCTGCGCAGCCTGCTTATGCCTTACCGCCGCCGCTTGTGGCTGCCGGTGGTTTTGGCATGCGTATCGGTGGCTTTGCTGATTGTGCAAAGCGCATTATTGGCGCACTTGTTTGCCGATTGGCTCAATGCCGTGGTGGCGGGTGCAGCGGTTAACCGTGATGTGTTGGTGCGTATTTTGCCGTGGCTGATGGCTTGTTTGCTGCTGCGGCCATTGTTGAATTTAGGCAAAGAGAGGTTGCTGCAAAACATCAGTTTGGATGCGCGCAGCAGCTTGCGGGCAAAATTATTAGATGCGCTGGCGACGCTAGGGCCGGCACGGCATCGCTACGGCAATGACGGCGCATTGAGCACGCAGGTGTTAGAGCAGGTCGATGCGCTCGATGGCTACATCAGCCGCTTTTATGTGCAAAGTCTGGTGGCAGTGATCACGCCATTGGCGATTGTGGCGGCGGTATTTTTTCACAGCAAATTGGCGGCCGGGCTTTTACTGCTCACCGCGCCGCTGGTGCCGCTGTTTATGATTTTGGTCGGCAGCATGGCGGCGGATAAAAACCGTGAACAGTTGGATGTATTGGCGCAATTTGGCGGGCGTTTTTTGGATTTGGTGCGCGGTATGCCGACACTCAGGCGTTTGCGAGCGACGGATTGGGCACAAAAGCAGGTGGCGCAATCGGCTTCGCGCTATCAGCGTAAAACTATGGGCGTGTTGGCATTGGCGTTTTTATCGGGCGCAGTATTGGAATTGTTTGCTTCGCTGGCGATTGCGCTGGTGGCGGTGTATCTCGGCTTGGGGCTGATCGGCGTGTTGCCGTGGGCGCAAGGTGTGGTGCCGGTGCCGTATGAAAGTGCATTATTTATTTTGTTGTTGGCGCCGGAATTTTATCTGCCTTTGCGCCAACTGGGCAGCGATTACCATGCCAAAGCGCAAGCACAAGCCGCGGCGGAAGCCTTGCAACCTTTATTGGCACACGCCGAGACAAATGATTTTTCAGACGGCCTATCAAATGACATTACTGCCCATCATGCGCCGCAAATTTTGTTGAACAAGGTCAGCATAAGCGATGGCGAACGGCAACGCTTGGCCGAATTTTCGCTGCATATTCCGTCTGCCACGCGTATCGGCATTGGTGGCGAAAGTGGCATCGGGAAATCGAGTTTGTTGCAAGCCTTGCTTGGTTTTGCGGATTATCAGGGTGAGATTTTGGTTAATGGCAAAAACCATCGCGACCACATTGCCCAACTGCGGCAGCAAACCGCTTATCTGGCACAATCGGCGACGTTGATGCGCGGCAGTATCCGCCATAATTTGCGCTTGGCTAAGTCTGATGCCGATGAATTAGAGATGCAGCATGTTTTGAAGCAAGCCGGCCTGTGGGACGTGGTTGCCCGATTGCCGCAAGCTTTGGATACGCCGCTGGGTGAGCGCGGACGTGGTTTGTCGGGCGGGCAGCAGCAGCGGCTTTCGTTGGCGCAATTATTGCTGCGCGATTGCGGCTTGTGGCTGCTGGACGAACCTTGCGCCCATTTGGACGCGCAAACTGCCGCTGAAATTTATGCCTTGCTTGACACACTTAGCCGCGGCAAGACTGTGCTGCTGGTAAGCCATGATTGGCAGGAAATCGACTGGTTGGATCAAACGGTGATTTTGGAGGCGCAGCATGGAAAAGCATAAATTCCGTTTGCACGAATTGTGGCGGTCGCAAGCCGAAAAATGGTTGCTGGCATGGGCTTTGGGCGCGGCAACTTTATTGGCAACCGTTGCCTTGCTGGCGGTTTCTGGCTGGTTTATCAGCGCGGCGGCGGCGGCCGGTTTGGCTGCGATGGCAACGGCTTACACCTTCGACTATTTCCGCCCCGGCGCCATTATCCGCGCTTTGGCAATTATCCGCACTGCCGGCCGTTACGGTGAACGCTTGGCTTCGCACAATGCCGTGTTGGCGCTGCTGCGCGATTTGCGTATCTGCCTGTTTGCAAACTTGACCCACGCTTGGGATAAGGCCAATGTTTCGGCGCAAATCATGCACCGGCTGACCGGCGACATTGATTTGCTCGACAATCTGCCGCTGCGCTTTTTCATGCCGTGGTTGTGGGCTTTGCTGCTTCAGACGGCCTTTTTATTGTGGCTGGCTTTTGTCGCGCCAAGTTTGGCGATTGCGGTTGCTTTGCCTTTGTTGCTGGCCGGAATCGTGTTGCCTGCCTTGGCTGCCGTTCACGGCAAAAAGCTGGCGCGCGAAGATGCCGACCAAGCCGAAGCCCGCCGTACTTTGCTGCTCGAGCCTTTGCAGATGCTGACATCGCTGCTGCTGTGGCGGTGCTGGGCGGATTGCCGCCGCGAGTTTATCGCCGCCGATGAAGCCTACGGCCAATTGAAGCGCCGCCAACAAGCTTTGGCTTCATTGTATGGCTGGTTGCAACAATGTTTGCTGGCGGTGGTGGTTGGGCTGATGATTTGGCAGGCCTTGCCCTTATTGCAAGCGCAGGATTTGAGCGTGCCGGTATTGCTGGCGATGGTGTTGGCGGTGTTCGGCTTGAACGAAGTATTATCGCCTCTGACGGCGCAATTTATGGCTTACGGTTTTGCCGCCGCCGCCCGCGACCGCTTGAACGAATTAACCATGCCGTCTGAAACGGTTTTCGACATTCAAAATCACGATCTTCAGACGGCCTTGAATGATATTAGCCACATTAGCGTTCAAAATCTTTACGCCCGATACACCGGTGCATTAAACGGCGCGGAAAAGGTTTCTTTTACGCTGACAACAGGCGAAGCGCTGATTATCCGCGGCAAATCCGGCTGCGGTAAATCGACTTTGCTGGACGTGTTGGCTGGAGAGTTGGCGGCGCAATCAGGCCGTCTGAACATGAGCGGGCGGGAATACGATTTTGCGGCGGTGAACTATTTGGCGCAGCAAGTCGATATTTTCGATATGAGCCTGGCCGACAACCTGCGCTTGGGCGATGACAAAATCAGCGATGAAGACTTATGGCGCGTGTTGGCACAAGTGGCGCTGGCCGATTGGGCAAGGGCGCAGCCGCAGGGTTTGCAAACGCCTTTGGGCGAATACGGCGCGGCGGTGTCAGGCGGGCAGGCGAGACGAATTGCCTTGGCGCGTTTGCTGCTGCGGCCAAAACCTGTTTTGCTGTTGGACGAGCCGTTTGCCGGATTAGACGAAGCCACACGCGGGCAGATTTGGCAGACGTTGCGTGAAGCGCAAGCCGATGGCTTTTTGATTGCCGCCAGCCATCATTTGCCCAAGGATTCGGATGACCAGATTTTAGAGATAAATAGCTAATCATTGTTTAGACGGCCTCAATGACAAGGCCGTCTGAAACCAAAATTAGAAAAACAGATGATTAATGAATACGTTACCCACACATTTTCTTGATGATTAACACCGCATATTTATAAGGAGTATTTCGTATGGATGTGATTGAGCTCTCGCGGCTACAATTTGCTGTAACGGCGTTATATCACTTTCTCTTCGTGCCGCTCACACTGGGCTTATCGTGGATTTTGGTGATTATGGAAGCCGTGTATGTGATGACGGGCAAGGTGATTTACCGCGACATGACCCAGTTTTGGGGCAAGTTGTTTGGCATTAACTTTGCCCTAGGTGTCACCACCGGCATTACCATGGAATTTCAGTTTGGCACCAACTGGTCGTATTATTCGCACTATGTCGGCGATATTTTCGGCGCGCCGTTGGCTTTGGAAGGCTTGATGGCGTTCTTTATGGAAGCAACGTTGGTCGGCCTGTTTTTCTTCGGCTGGCAACGCATGACCCGCCGCCAGCATTTGTTGGTGACCATGTTTATGGCGCTGGGCACCAATCTTTCCGCTTTGTGGATTTTGGTGGCCAATGGTTGGATGCAGAATCCCGTCGGCGCGGTATTCAATCTGGAAACCATGCGCATGGAGATGACCAGCTTTGTCGATGTGTTTTTCAATCCGGAAGCGCAAAACAAATTCGTGCATACGGTATCGGCAGGTTATGTCACCGGCTCGATGTTTGTGCTGTCGGTGTCAAGCTGGTATCTGCTGCGTAAGAAAGACATTGAGTTTGCCAAGAAGAGCTTCCGCATCGCGGCGGCATTCGGCATGGCATCGATTTTGTCGGTTATCGTGTTGGGCGACGAATCGGGCTACAGCATCGGCCATGCGCAGAAAACCAAGATGGCGGCATTGGAAGCGATGTGGGAAACCGAGCCAGCACCGGCGTCGTTTAACCTGATTGCTATTCCTAATGAGCAAGAAATGAAAAACGATTTTGCCGTGCATATCCCTTATGTGATGGGCATCATCGGCACGCGTTCGCTGGATAAGGAAATTCCGGGCATTAAAGACATCGTGGCGGAAAACCGCCAGCGCATCGAATCGGGGCAGCAAGCCGTGACCGCATTGGAAACGCTGCGTCAAAACCGCGATGATGCCGCCGCGCGTGATGTGTTTGAGCAGCACCAAGACAATCTCGGCTTCGGTTTGCTGTTGAAGCAATACACCGACAATGTGGCCGCCGCCACGCCGGAAATGAAAGACCAAGCCGCGCGTGAGACCATTCCGAAAGTGGTGCCGCTGTTTTGGAGCTTCCGCGTGATGGTGTTCAGCGGCGTGGTGATGCTGCTGGTATTCGGCTTGAGCTTCTGGCATTCGGTGAAAAACACGTTTGCCCACAAAAAATGGCTGCTGCGCTTGGCGGTGATTTCGCTGCCGCTGCCGTGGATTGCGATTGAAGCGGGCTGGCTGTTGGCCGAATACGGCCGCCAACCGTGGACGATTTACGGTGTGCTGCCGACGCATTTGTCGGCATCGTCATTATCGGTGACATCGCTGTATGGTTCGCTGGCGGGCTTTATCGCGTTTTACACCGTATTGCTGGTGGTGGAAGTGTATTTGATGCGCAAATACATCAGCCAAGGGCCGGGTTCGCTCGGCACAGGCCGCTACGACAATGAAGCGCATTAAGGAGACAGAGAATGGATATTGTCAATTTCTTTGATTACGCCAGCCTGAAATTTGTTTGGTGGCTCTTGATTGGTTTTCTGATTGCCGGTTTTGCCGTGATGGACGGCCACGACATGGGCATCTGCACGCTGCTGCCGTTTGTCGCCAAAACCGATGAAGAACGCCGCGTGGTGGTGAACACCATCGGTGCAACATGGGAAGGTAACCAAACATGGCTGATTACCGGCGCGGGCGCGATTTTTGCCGCGTGGCCGATTATTTACGCCACCGCGTTTTCCGGTTTCTACTGGGCGATGCTGGCGGTGTTGTGGGCGATGTTTTTCCGGCCGGTCGGCTTCAAATACCGCAGCTTGGTGAAAAATCCGACATGGCGCAAAACATGGGACTGGGGCTTGTTTGTCGGCTCGTTTGTTCCGGCTTTGTTGTTCGGCGTGGCGTTGGGCAACGTGATTCAGGGTGTGCCGTTTCACTTTGACGACACCATGCGCTCGTTTTACACCGGCTCGTTTTGGGCATTGCTGAACCCGTTTGCCTTATTGTGCGGCTTGGTGTCTGTGGCGATGCTGGTGTTGCACGGCGCGATTTTCCTGATGAACAAAACCGAAGGCGTGGTTTATCAGCGCACGCGCAAAGTGTTGCTGCCTGCTTTAATCGCTACACTATTATTATTCAGCATCGGCGGCTGGTGGGTGGCCACGGGTGTGGAGGGCTATGTTGTGACTGCCGGCACACTCAGCCCCGATACGCTGCCAAACCCTTTGGGTAAAGAAGTGACCCAACAAACCGGCGCTTGGCTCAATAATTATCAGCAATATCCGCTGACCATGCTGGTGCCGCTGATTGCCTACGCCGGATTCATCATCGGCACATTGCTGGCACGCATGGATAAAATGGGTGCGGCGTTTTTCTTCTCCGCCTTGGGTGTGATTGGTGTCATCGGCACATTCGGCGTGTCGCTGTTCCCATTCATCATGCCGAGCAGCAGCGATTTACGCTCGAGCTTGACCGTATGGGATGCGACTTCCAGCCACCTGACTTTGGTGGTGATGCTGTTTTCTACCGCAATCATGATGCCGATTATCTTGGCCTACACATCGTGGGCGTATAAGGTAATGAGCGGCAAAGTGACGGTGGAAGACATCCGCGAAAACGATCACAGCGCGTATTAACACGATTCAGACGGCATATTGATTTTGAGGCCGTCTGAAAGAAGAAAGGAACCAACAATGTGGTATTTTGCATGGATTTTGGGCTTGGGCTTTGCCGTGTTGCTCGCCATCATGAATGCAATGTGGGGCGAATTTGAGCAAGACCGCGATAAGCTGTTTGCCAAAGAAGATGAGGCCGTCTGAAAACGGGTTCATCCGTATCAACTAAGTTAGCAAAATGCCGTCTGAAATATGTTTTCATACGTTTCAGACGGCATTTTCTTTATCGCTTATAATGAGGCTGTCTGAAAGAAAATCCTGCTTAAAATGAACACCTATCCCTTAGCCCAAACGCTCGAAATCATCGCCAACGCCCCAGAAGCTTTGTTGTATCTTTCTGCCACAAATTGCGGCGTGTGCCATGCGATAAAACCGCGCGTGCAGACTTTGGCGGAAAAGCATGCGCTGACGGCTTTGGAAATCAATTTGAGCGAGCAAACCGAAGCAGCAGCCGTGTTTGAAGTGTTAACCATTCCGGCGGTGTTGCTGTATGCGCATGGTAAGGAATACCACCGCCAAGCAAGATTTATCGATTTGCAAGCGTTTGAACAGCAAATTAAGCAGCCGCCACTTGAGCATACGGATTATGCGGAAATCTTTAAATAGGCTGTCTGAAAAAAACTGCCAGATTGAAAACCGCCGTTCCATCCCTATCTTTATCATCTATCAAACCCTTACCCGATGAGCTGTTCCGTGAGCGAAACCCAAGACTTCAATTTAGATTTATTCCTAAAAAACCTGCCCAATTTACCGGGCGTGTACCGCATGTTTGATGCAGAAAACAATGTATTGTATGTCGGTAAAGCGGTGAATTTGAAGCGCAGGGTGTCGAGCTATTTCCAAAAAAACGATTTATCGCCACGCATACGTTTGATGGTGAAACAGGTTCACCACATCGAAACCACGGTCACGCGCAATGAAACTGAAGCCTTGATTTTGGAAAACAATTTTATCAAGGCTTTGTCGCCGAAATACAATATTTTGTTTCGCGACGATAAAAGCTATCCGTATTTGATGTTCAGCGGGCATGAGTTTCCGCAGATGGCGTATTACCGCGGCACCTTGAAAAAGCCGAATCAGTATTTCGGCCCGTATCCCAACGGCTATGCCGTGCGCGACAGTATTCAGATTTTGCAGAAAGTATTCAAGCTGCGCACTTGTGAAGACAGCGTATTTGAGCATCGCGAGCGCGCCTGCCTGCTTTATCAGATTAAACGTTGCTCGGGGCCTTGTGTCGGCCATATTTCGCAGGAAGATTATCGTGCCGATGTCAATCAGGCGGCCACGTTTTTGAATGGCAAAACCGACGAGCTCACCCAAGTTTTGCACCATAAAATGAACCGCGCGGCCGATATGCTAAATTTTGAAGAAGCGGCCAAATATCGCGACCAGATTCAGGCTTTGGGTGTGATTCAGAGCCGTCAGTATATCGACAGCAAAAATCCGAATAATCCCAACGACATCGATTTACTCGCCGCCGTGGTTTCAGACGGCCTCGTGTGCATCCATTGGGTAAGCGTGCGTGGCGGGCGGCATGTCGGCGATAAAAGCTTCTTCCCCGATGTGCGCCACGATCCGGATCCCAATATGCAGGATTACGCCGAAGCCTTTGTCGCGCAACATTATTTGGGTAAAGACAAGCCCGACATCATTATCAGCAATTTCACCTTACCCGAAAGCCTGCAACAAGCCTTGATTGACGAGCAGGGCAGGCAAATTCAGTTTGTCACCAAAACCATCGGCGAGCGCAAAGTCTGGATGAAAATGGCCGAACAAAATGCGCGCATTGCCATCGGTCAGCGCCAATTGCAGCAAAGTAGCCAGCAAAACCGCATCGAAGAATTGGCCAAAGTGTTGAACATGGATTCAGACGGCCTCAAACGCCTAGAATGCTTCGACATCAGCCATATGCAGGGCGAGGCAACCATCGCGTCCTGCGTGGTGTATGACGAACAGGCCATGCAGTCGAGCCAATACCGCCGCTACAACATCACTACCGCCAAAGCGGGTGACGATTACGCCGCCATGCGTGAAGTATTGACCCGCCGCTACGGCAAAATGCAGCAGGCTGAAGCCAACGGCGAAGCCGTGAAATGGCCGGATGCCGTGTTGATTGACGGCGGCAAAGGCCAAATCGGCGTGGCTGTGAGCGTGTGGGAAGAATTGGGCTTGACCATTCCGCTGATCGGCATTGCCAAAGGCCCCGAGCGCAAAGCCGGTTTGGAAGAGTTGATTTTACCGTTTACCGGCGAAGTGTTCCGCCTGCCGCCGAACAGCCCGGCGCTGCACCTGCTGCAAACCGTGCGCGACGAATCGCACCGCTTTGCCATCACCGGCCACCGTAAAAAACGCGACAAAGCACGCGTTACCTCATCGCTGACCGACATCCCCGGCGTAGGCAGCAAACGCCGCAAAGCCTTGCTTACCCGCTTCGGCGGCCTACGCGGCGTGGCCGCAGCAAGTAAGGAAGATTTGGCGCAAGTGGAAGGCATCAGCAGTGCCTTGGCCGAGAAGATTTATGAGCATTTGCATTAGTGGATTTAAGAAGGTTGGATGTAAGTATCTGAGCTACGATTGTTGTGATATGTGGGAATAAACAAAGCCGTCTGAAAAGTTTTAAGAAAACGGATTTCAGACGGCCTTGTTATTTATTATAAAATTTATACTAACGGTAGGTCGGATACTTGTATCCGACATTCTAAAAATGCTTCTTTCCTTACTGACAATCGGCTCGCCGCCTTGACGGCCTAGTAGCTTTAAGAGTGTCGGATACAAGTATCCGACCTACGCTTGCTAAGACGATTTACGGCCTTTCCCCAGATATTCCATCAAGAGGCCGATAACAAACAGACCGGCAACGATACTGCTGATAATCGGATAGAAGGCAAATCCTACGGCAAACATTACCAATATGAGTAGGACTGCAAAAGCCAGCCCCAACATGCCGAAAATATCATCGATAAATGCGACTAATTCTTTAGGCAACTTGAATGTGGACATGGTTAGCCCCGAAAAAATATTTAGTTTACAGGGACTTTAACCTATGTCATCTAATTTGACAATCGCTATTACCGTCGGTGCCAGCGTAGTAAACATCGTCCGATTCGTATCCGACATTCTAAAAATGCCGTCTGAAAGATGATAAAACTTTTCAGACGGCATACAAGCTTATCCCTTACTTTTCGCCGCAATCATCGCACGCAAATTGGCCAAATGGCTTTTGCCTTCTTCTTTGCTGACAATCGGCTCGCCGCCTTGGCGGCCTAAAATTTTCAAATCTTCCTGTGGCATTTCGTCGATAAACCGGCTGGGCTCGGGAAATTGCCATGTGCCTTGCCGCTTGCGTTTGATGCAGTGGGTTAGGGTTAATTGGCGTTTGGCGCGGGTGATGCCAACATACATCAGGCGGCGTTCTTCTTCGACGTTGCTTTTTTCGATGCTGTCGGCGTGGGGCAAAATACCTTCTTCGCAGCCGACTAAAAACACATACGGATATTCCAAGCCCTTGGATGCGTGCAGGGTGGAGAGTTTGACTGCGTCGTTTTCTTCTTCATCTTTGCCTTCCAGCAGCGTCATCAGCGCGATGGTTTGCGCGATTTCGATGATGTTTTTGCCGTCTTCATCGCCTTTGCGTTGCAGCCATGAGGTTAAATCGGTGACGTTGCGCCATTTGATTTCTCCGGCTTTGCCTTCTTCGCTGATGAGCAGATGGTTTTCATAGCCGATTTCTTCCAGCAGGCTGGTGATGAATTCGCCTGCATCGGCCACTTCGGCGCGGTTGCGGTAGGCTTCCATCATGTGCATAAATGCTTGTAAATGCTCGCGGTTGGCGGTGTTGAGCAGGGCTAAGGCTGCTTCGGTTTGGGCGGCTTCGTATAGGCTGCACTCGTGTTCGTGGGCGTAGGTGTTGAGTTTGCCCAGCGTCACGTCGCCGATGCCGCGTTTGGGTGTGGTCACGGCGCGTAAAAAGGCGGGGTCGTCGGCCGGATTGGCAATCAGGCGGATGTAGGCCAATACGTCTTTAATCTCGGCTTTGTCGAAAAAGCTTTGCCCGCCGGAAAGCTGATAGGGTACGCGCGCGCTGCGTAGGGCTTCTTCAAACACACGCGCTTGATGGTTGCCGCGATAAAGCACGGCAAAATCGGCATATTTGGCTTTGTCGCCCGCCACGACTTTTTGTTTGACGATTTGGCTGACCACCCATTCGGCTTCGTGCTGCTCGTTTTGACACGCCACCACTTTCACCACTTCGCCCATGCCGAATTGCGACCATAAGGTTTTTTGGAACAATTTCGGATTGTTTTCAATCACTTTGTTGGCGATTTTTAGAATCCGCGCGGTGGAGCGATAATTTTGCTCAAGTTTAATCACCTTCATTTGCGGATAATCCTGCTGCATTTGGCGCAGGTTTTCCATGTTGGCGCCACGCCAAGCGTAAATCGATTGGTCGTCATCGCCCACCGCGGTGAACATGCCTTCCGCGCCGGTAAGCAGCTTCATCAGCGTGAATTGGCAGGTGTTGGTATCTTGGCATTCATCGACCAACAAATAGCGCAAACGCAGCTGCCATTTGTGGCGCACTTCGCTGTTTTGCTGCAACAAAAGCGTGGGCAGGCGGATCAGGTCGTCAAAATCCACCGCCTGATAGCTTTCCAAAGTGGCTTGATAACCGGCATAAATTTGCGCGGTTTGCTTTTCCCATTCATTTGAGGCCGTCTGAAACGCGATTTCAGGTGTTTGTAGATTGTTTTTCCATAGTGAGATTTGGTGCTGCACCTTGAACACGGCTTCTTTGCCCGTGCCGCCCAACAGCTCGCCGATGATTTTGGCGCTGTCGGTGCCGTCTAAGATGGAAAAGTTTTTTTTGTAGCCGATTTGCGCGGCTTCTTCACGCAAAATTCGCATGCCTAAAGAGTGAAAGGTACAAATCGTCAGCCCGCGCGTTTTCGATTTGGGCAGCATTTTCGCCACGCGTTCCTGCATTTCCTTCGCCGCCTTGTTGGTAAAGGTAATCGCTGCCACCTGATGGCCGGCATAACCGATGTTAACCAGCAAGTGCTTGATTTTTTGCGTAATCACACCGGTTTTGCCGCTGCCGGCTCCGGCCAGAACCAAAAGCGGCCCGCCCAAATAATTTACAGCGGCTTGTTGTTGGGGATTGAGTTTCATAAGACGATAGGGGAAATGTGTTGGAACAGGATTATAACATTCGGCAAAGGGTAAGGCCGTCTGAAAAGCAGATTCACTTTTCAGACGGCCTGTTTCAGTTTCAGCTTCATTTAATGGAGAATCAAACCAAACCTTTTTTCTCCAGATAGCTTTCGTAGTCGCCCAAGTAATGCTCGTAGCCGCCTTTGCCGTCGAGCTCGATGATTTGGGTGGCGAGCGATGAAACAAACTGACGGTCGTGCGAAACGAAAATCAGCGTGCCGTTGTATTTTTCCAGCGCCATGTTGAGCGATTCAATGCTTTCCATGTCCATGTGGTTGGTCGGCTCGTCCATCACCAGCACGTTCGGTTTCAACAGCAATAATTTGCCGTAGAGCATGCGGCCTTTCTCTCCGCCGGACAATACTTTGACTTTTTTCACCACATCGTTGCTGCCGAAGAGCAGGCGGCCGAGTGTGCCGCGGATCACTTGCTCATCGTCGCCTTCTTGACCCCATTGCCGCATCCATTCGCTCAAGTCCATATCGACGTCGAAGTCGTTTTCATGGTCTTGCGGATAGTAGCCGACATGTGCTTTTTCAGCCCATTTGATGGTGCCTTCGTCTTGGGTGAGGCCGTCTGAATATTCGGCGTTGTAGGCACCGGCCAATAATTTCAGCAAAGTGGACTTACCGGCACCGTTGGGGCCGATAATCGCCAGGCGTTGGCCGGCCTCCAAGATGAAGTTGAGGTTTTTGAACAACTGGGTTTCAAAGCGCTTGGCCAGTTTTTCCACTTCCACGGCCTGACGGTGCAGCTTGGCTTTTTCGTCGGCTTCAAAACGGATATACGGGTTTTGGCGGGTAGAAGGTTTGACTTCGACCATTTCCGATTTGATTTTGTCGGCCTGTTTCAAGCGGCTGGTGGCTTGGCGGGCTTTGGATTTGTTGGCCGAGAAACGCGCCACGAATTCTTGCAGTTCCTGCAGTTTTTCTCTGGCTTTGGCGTTGTCTTTCAGCGCGCGCTCGCGGGATTGTGCTGAAGCGAGCATGTAATCGTCGTAGTTGCCCGGATAGATGGTGATGGTGTTGTAGTCCAAGTCGGCCATGTGGGTGCACACTTCGTTCAAAAAGTGACGGTCGTGCGAGATGATGATCATGGTCGAATCGTATTCGTTCAATACGCCTTCCAACCAGCGGATGGTGTTGATGTCCAAGTTGTTGGTCGGCTCGTCAAGCAGCAACACGTCGGGCTTGGAAAACAATGCCTGCGCCAGCAACACGCGCAATTTGAAGCCCGGAGCAACTTCGCTCATTTGCGCATTGTGCAAATCTTCAGAAATGCCCACGCCGCTCAACAATTCGGCGGCGCGCGCTTCGGCGGTGTAGCCGTCGTATTCGGCAAACTTGGCTTCCAAATCGGCCGCGCGCATATAGTCGTCTTCAGTGGCTTCCATGTTGGCGTAAATCGCGTCGCGTTCGGTCATGGCCGCCCACATTTCGGTGTGCCCCATCAACACCACATCCAACACGCGCATATCTTCGTAAGCAAACTGGTCTTGTTTCAGCTTACCCAAGCGCACGCCGTTTTCAATCGCCACTTCACCGGCAGTCTGCTCCAAATCGCCGCCCAGAATTTTCATAAACGTGGATTTGCCCGAGCCGTTGGCGCCGATCAAACCGTAGCGGTTGCCTTCGCCGAATTTGACAGACACGTTTTCAAACAGCGGCTTTGCGCCAAACTGCATGGTAATGCCGTTGGTAGAAATCATTCTTTGTAAAACCTTTATAAATAGAGTGTTATAATCGGGCGAAATTGTAGCATATTTTATAGAGGCCGTCTGAAAAGGAAACGCGTTGGAAACCGAAAAAATCTATTACGCCGTGATTATTCTGATTTGCGCGGCATCGATGCTGCTCAGCCCGTTTTTCTATATCCGCCGCACGCGCAATGCCGCCGAAGTGCGCCAGCAGCCGCAACGCTGGATGCCGATTATCATCGCCAACCTGATTATGATTGCTGCGCTGGTGTTTATTTGGTGGAAATGGTTTTAGCCAACTTATTTTTACACAAACCGGCGTTTTACCCTAACGTGAATTCATTACAATAGCTTGAATTGATTTCAACCGGATGACCCACATGAACAAAACCGTTTTACTCACCTTAGCCTTGCTCGCTTCCACAGCTGCCCAAGCAGCAACCATTTACGAATGCACCGACCGCTCAGGCCGCAAGGTTTATAGCCAAGACGGCGGCAAAAACTGCAAAGCCAGCAATATCGGCCGCCCATCGGTATACACTTCAGCACCTGTTTATCAAACTGCCGCCCCAGTCGCCATCAGCGAAAGCATGCCGCAAGCAAATACATCTGCTGATTTGGAAGCGGCACAACGCGAATTGCAGCAGGCGCAGCACGCTTTGGAAGAAGGCAAAAAAGTGCGCTTGGGCAATGAACGCAATTACGCCAAGTATTTAGAGCGTGTGCAGGGGTTGGAAAACAATGTCAAAGCGGCGCAAGACAAGGTGCAAGCCGCTGAGCGTGGTGAATCGCAACAATTGTTGCGTTAAGTTTGATTGAATACACAAGGCCGTCTGAAATTATTTTTTCAGACGGCCTTGTGTATTTTATTCGCTTGTATTCGCCGTATTCATCAAACGCAAGGCTTTCAGACGGCCTATGGCTTGTTGATACTCAACCAAACCGATAAATTCGCCTTGTTGGTTGTAAACACGAATCGGTTGTTCATGCTCGATGTTTTCGGTGAACTGTGGGCGCTGGCCGAATTTCAGCATTTCTACGGCGCGGTCGTTGAGTGTGATCTTCGGCAAATGCTGCACCAACACATCGCAAGGCAGTAAGAGCGCGTCGCGTTCGGCTTCGCTTAAGTCTGCCAATTGTTCCAGCATGTGGCTTTGTGCGATGGTGAAACCGGCGGTTTCGGTGCGGCGCAGGGCGGTCAGGTGGGCGAAAGTGCCGATGTGTTTGGCGATGTCTTCGCTGAGGGTGCGGATGTAGGTGCCTTTGCTGCAACGCACGTTAATCACGGCTTTGGGTGCGGAAAATTCTTGAATATCAATCGAGTAAATGGTGATGTCGCGCGGTTTGCGTTCGATCACAAAGCCTTTGCGCGCGTATTCGTAAAGTGGTTTGCCTTCGTGTTTCAATGCAGAGAACATCGGCGGCACTTGGCGGATAGGGCCGGTGAGTGCGGCGCAGGCCGTCTGAAATTCTTGTAGCGAAATATCAGCACGGGCGGTATCGATGATTTCACCTTCGGCATCGCCGGTGGTGCTGGCTTCGCCCAGCTTCATGGTGGCGGTGTAGGCTTTATCCGCATCGAGCAGATATTGCGCGAACTTGGTCGCTTCACCGAAGCATACAGGCAGTAGGCCGGTGGCGAGTGGGTCGAGCACGCCGGTGTGACCGGCTTTTTCGGCGCGATAAAGACGGCGCGCTTTTTGCAAGGCGGTGTTGCTGCTCAAACCTTCGGGTTTGTCGAGTAATAAAACGCCGTTGATAGGGCGTTTGCTGGGTTTGGTATTCATGGGGTTTCAACTGTAAAAGGCCGTCTGAAAGCCGGTTAAATGCTTTTCAGACGGCCTTTATGATGGATGGTTTAATCTTCTACCGGTTTTTCAGCCGCCACTTGGTCAATCAGGCTGGAAATGCTCATGCCGCGTTCTAATGATTCGTCGTATTTGAAATGCAGCTCGGGAATTTTGAAGAGCTTGATGCGTTTGGCCAATTCGCTGCGTAAATGGCCTTTGGCGTGGTCGAGTGCTTCTTCGGTGATTTCGCGGGTGCTGTCGTCCAATACGGTGTAAAACACGGTAGCGTGGCTGTAATCGCGGGTGACTTCGACTTCGTTGATGGTGATGAAACCGGCGCGCGGGTCTTTCAAATCGGTGCGGACGAGTTCGGCCAGTTCGCGCATGATTTGTTCACGAACTCGGTCTTGGCGGGCATAGCCGCGTTGTGGTTTTCGCATAATGTGTCCTTTCTGATGGCCGTCTGAAGTGGATTGGCATGAATTTGGTCAATCAAGCATACAGCCTGTTTCATTAATGCGCTATTATAACACTATTAAAAAGTTACCGCATAAGCTACTGATATTAAATCATAAAAATTATATAGTCTATAAATTTGTTCCGCATAATATATATATGTTCCGCAAAACTCATTTCCGAGAAAGAGGTTTTAATACTTTTCCTTGACGAATATATCTTTTTGTCATTTCAGGTGACGCATGTCCAAGCTGGTTTTTTGCGGCTTCTGCATCTTGGGATAGATAGATGTCAGTCCCTGCTTTTGCACGTAGGTCTCGGAATTGAAAGTTATTTAATTCTATAGCCATTTCAGGGTATTTTTCAGCTAGTTTTTTACGCAGCCTATTAAAACGGGCGCTTAGGGTTGATCTAGTAAGTGGCTTGCCATGGCTACTCGTAAATAGGTAGCCGCCTTTGGCACGTCTATTGATGATTTCAGCCAAATCACCTGTTACTTCGAAGCGAAGCTTTACCTGTGTTTTCTGCTGTGTAATATATAAAACACCATCATGTATATGGTGACTGTGCATATGTACAATGTCAATTGGTCGCTGGCCAGTAATATAGGCAATGTCCATAAGGTCTCGCATATCGGTATCGGCATGATCATAGACGAACTTATATAAATAGTCGTCAATGTAAACATCTTTTCGGCCTGTGAGTGTGTGCGTTTTTATGTTTTGGGTAGGGCTGGTTTTCTCGGTGTAGCCCCATGCGCGTGCTTGATTCCAAATGGCACGGAATACGGCAATTTCCATATTGGCGCCGCTCGGGGTAGCTTTCCGCCATTCTAAGTATTGGCTGATGTGTTGCGGCTGAATTTTCTCCAGCGGTGCATCAGGGTTGCCGAAAAACTCCCGCAGGTGTTTTATGGCGTGATTGTAGGTATTTTGTGTGCCTGATTTTTTATGGAGCGGCTGGTTTGGTTCTTGCAGAGGTATGGAAATGAGCAAAATCCGTGAATCGGCACGCGGCCAACAATGCCAAATCCGCCTTGCCGGTATCTGTAACCACAATCCCGAAACGGTCGTCTTGGCGCATTACCGCATGGCAGGAACATGCGGCATCGCCATGAAGCCGAACGATATTCAGGCAGCTTATGCGTGCAACCGATGCCATGATGCCGTTGATGGTCGTCTGAAAACGGATTTATCGCATGACGAACTTCAGACGGCCTTTGCCGAAGGTGTGATGAGAACGCAGCAGCTTTTGATTAAACAGGGACTTTTAAAGGCGGGGTGAAGATGGAAAATGACGATTTTGATTTAGACGGCATGGACGAAGCATTGAGCGCGTTTGACGGGGTAGAGGCGCCAGATGGTGTAGATGCGGAAATGGACGATGATGCGTGTGCCGGTGGTGCGTGTAAGATTTAGGGGAAACGATGTATCGAAACGTTGATGAGGCATTAAAGGAATCTTATAAGCGCGTTGTTATCGGCATTCAGCCGAAAAGCGGAACGGCGGCTGTTTGCGATAACATGGAACGGGGTGGGGCAACGATTTGCGGGGCGGTCGGACTGTTATCGCCTGAAGATAGATTAACCGATGTCGCATGGGTTATTGATGGCGTTGAATCTGTCTTGAATGACTATGAATTAGCGGTGGTTGAGTTATGTTACACCAGTTGTATAAAGGCTGATGGCATTGTTGATTTGGTTGCGTTTATCAGGCAGCAGAATAAGGGCGTTAATATTTTTATTTGCGAAGCTCTGGTATTTCATATTTTCGGCAATCTGAAACAAGAAGCCATACAGGATAAGTACGACTTAGGCCGAAAATATATCTACCGGCAGAAAAAGAAAGTCAATGCGATTGTCAACGCCCTACTGAATAGCGCGTGGGCGAAACTTGACCCTGAATTTAGACGGCGCGGCATTATCGGGCGAGAACGGCCTTCAGACGGTCTGCCCTTTATCCAAGGCTGCCAAAGCTGCTTTTAATACCGCCGTTTGGCTTTCGCCCCGTTCGGCGGCCAAACGTTCGAGCAGGGCAACGGTTTCGCTGTCGAGATTGAATTTCTTCTGCACGATGCCGTGTTTTTCGTGGTATTTCCGATTGCGTTCGGTTTGAGTTTGCGCCATGATTTTTTTTCCTTGATTTTTTGGGTTGGGTTTTGTAAGATTGAGGAATCGGGGCAGCGGCTGCTACCGCCACCCCGTCTTTCAGGTTCTTAGTAAGCCTTGCTGCTTACCAACATCAGAACCAGAAAAATAATGATTTGAAGAGTGTGCTTCATTTCATTTTCCTCTGTGAGTGCCCATCGGAAACGGTGGTCATTTCCGCTTGTTGAACCACTCAACAGGGATAATTGTAGTGTACATTACAATAAAAATCCAGCCGCTGATATTACAAACTTGTACAACCGAAACGCTGACGAATTTACCGACAGCATGACACAGGTAGTCGAACTTCAGACAGCAGGCGGTTTGCAAAAAGTTCGGGTTTTCAGTTTGCGCGGTTGTCATTTATCAGGCTGCGCCGTAAAACTTCGCCGTTCACGGCGGAGATATAAGGCGCGGACTGCGTAGCAGTCCTAAAACCGTTGATATTCAGTTAATCAGGCTGCGCCGTAAAACTTCGCCGTTCACGGCGGAGATATAAGGCGCGGACTGCGTAGCAGTCCTAAAACCGTTGATATTCAGTTAATCAGGCGTTTTCTGCTGTTCAATATACTGCCGAATAATCGTAATCGGCGCACCACCACAGCTACCTGCAAAATAAGACGGCGACCACAACGCACCGCCCCATAATTTTTGTTTGATGCTTGGATAATTTTTCTGTCTAATCATGCGGCTAGATACACCTTTCAAGCTGTTCACCAGTTTTGAAATAGACACTTTGGGCGGATAGTTCACAAGTAAATGAACATGGTCATCTTCGCCGTCAAATTCCACCAGTTGCGCTTCAAAATCGGTGCAGACGCTCTCAAAAATACCGCGCATATCGTCCAAAATTTCTTTTGTGAACACTTTTCGGCGATATTTTGCGACAAATACCAAATGTACATGAAGATTAAAAACAACGTGCCGACCACGTCTTAAATCAGTTTCTTTTTCCATAGACCAAGTGTAAAATTGCTAAAAATTCCATTATCCATGAAATCATGTTAATACTCAAAACATTCAAATTTGAACTGATGCCAAACGGCGAGCAAATCCGCAAAATGAAACAATTTTGCGGTTGTTCGCGTTTCGTATTCAATCGTGCTTTGGCGTATCAAAACGAACAATATCAACAAGATAATTCGTTCAAATTTAGCTACACCAAAATCGCAAATTTGCTGCCTGAATGGAAACGAGAATTAGACTGGCTAAAAGACTGCCACAGCCAAGTTTTGCAGCAAAGTTTGAAAGACTTGGAAAGCGCATTCAAAAACTTCTTTGCCAAACGCGCAGATTTCCCCAAATTCAAACGCAAAGGCGAAAAAGACAGTTTCCGCTTTCCGCAAGGCTGTAAATTGGAGCAGCAAAATAATCGTATCTATTTGCCCAAAATCGGTTGGGTGCGCTATCGCAACAGCCGACACGTTTCAGGCAGCCTGAAAAACGTAACCGTATCGCAAAAATGCGGTAAATGGTTTGTATCTATGCAAACCGAAACCGAGCAGGAAATCGCGCAGCCAAACGGTGGCGAAACTGGGATTGATATGGGTGTTGCCAAATTTGCAACATTGTCCAATGGTCAGTTTTTTGAGCCAATCAACGCATTCAAAACGTTGAAAGGCAAACTAGCAAAACTGCAAAAACAGTTCAAACACAAAACCAAATTCAGCAAAAACTGGCAGAAACTGAAAGCAAAAATCAGCCGTTTGCACCACAAAATCAGCAATATCCGTAAAAACTACCTGCACCAAATCAGCAGCGCAATCAGCCAAAACCACGCGATTGTGTATGTGGAAGATTTGCAGGTGGCGAATATGTCCAAATCCGCTAAAGGCAACGCCGTGCAGCATGGAAAAAACGTTGCTGCCAAATCAAGCTTAAACCGTGCGATTTTAGACCAGTCTTGGTTTGAGTTTCGCCGTCAGTTGGACTATAAGCTGTTGTGGCGCGGTGGGCATTTGGTGGCTGTTCCGCCACAAAATACCAGTCGTTGTTGCCCAGCTTGCGGACATACTGCCAAAGATAACCGTCAAACACAGGCAAACTTTGAATGTGTGCAATGTGGCTATCAAAACAATGCGGATATTGTGGGTGCAATCAATGTGTTAAAGCGCGGTCAAGAGATTTTGGCAGCGCAAAAGTAAAATGAAGTTTCAGGGCAGGACGTGCCCGTAGCGTCTGTGAAGTGAACCGTGCAGTAAGGCGGTCAGCAGCAGAAACCCACCGAAGCGATTTGTGAATGGCTCAATGCCGTTCACAAATCGCCGTAGGAATTCCCTCCCTTCAGGGAGGGAAGGACGTCAACCTGCTGTGTGGTGATGCATTTGATGGTGAGTTATCCTTTAAAAAGTTGAAAGTTGCTAAAGGCACAGTTGCTTCAGACTGGACACCTGCCCCTGAAGACTTGGAAGCCAAAGCTGCTGCAACCGAAGCGGCTTTAACCGAATTTAAATCGGCTCAGGCTGCTAAGGAGGAAGCTACTACCAAGAAGGTTAATGAAGCTATCTCAAAAGTGGGCAACGCTGAAGCCAAGTTGACGCAAACGCAGGAAACGCTTGCAGATACTAAGGGCAAGGTGCAATCCCTTTACACCTTAAAAGCTGAAACGCTAGCAGGTGGCCGAAAAGCAGTATCGGGCTTGATGATGGGTGTAGACGGGCAGACTGCCGATAGTCAAATCTTGCTGATGGCGGATAAAGTCGGGTTTGTGCAGCCGCATACCAGCAAGATTATCCCGATGATGACCGTCACCCGTAATGGTATGGCACTCAATGGTGACTTGGTCGCTGACGGCACGATTTTGGGTAGACATATTGCGGCGAAGCAGACGATTAGTGCGCCTGAGATTATAGGTGCAGGAGGTAAATTTCACCTAAGGAAAGATGGTACAGTGGTAATTTCCTCCAACCCTGTGACTAAAGTAGGTAAGAAAGTTGGTTACTACTTAGATGGTGACAGAACCGAGGTTTACGATGAGAATGGAGTATTACGAGTAAGGTTGGGAAAGTTGTGAGTTATGGTTTAAACATTTGGGATGATGAGGGCAATTTAATTCTGGATACCTCGGAAGCCCCTACCAAGATTGTCAAGCTGGTACTAGGGGAAGAGCGGGTTCAGTCGGGCGTAGTCCGGCTGCCTGCTGGTAGGTCTAGGTGGGCGATTATCCCTTACTATAATGGAACGGGTACCCCTAATTCTTGGACAGGTAACAAGAATTGGCCTCACGTTTGGGAGGGGTCCGATAGCTTCTACAGGATTTCTGAGGAACTAAAATTTGACTGGGGGAACGTTACCCCAGTGCCACTAGATAGATATCCTACGGAGCAACAAATTCAAGAATTCTTTTTTAGCACTGAATACATCAATGTTTTTTACAGCAACGTAAATATAAATATTGCTTTTGTGGAGTTTTAGTATGTATGGATTAGTAACGTATAGAGAGGATGGTTCCGTACAACTTGACCAGAATCGTACAACGTTAGCTTTGGTGGCAAAAATTCCTGCCCGTGACTGGAGGCCTGACACAGCTTCTGGTGAACAATTTTGCCTTGTCAATTTGCCTGAATGTAAACAGATAATTGTAGCGAGTAGCGTATGCCGCATTGGCAGATATTATTATAGCACTAAAGTATACCCCACAGCTTCGGGGGGTCGGGTTTTAAGAGTTAACTTTCCACGAGAGTTTCATGAGTTGACTGAAGAAGAGAAGGACAGCGTTTTTTGCTATGTTTATGCAGATGTGCCTTCTTTAGCTCAATACCATCAAAGTCAGTACGGGTTGAGACTGTTTAATGAACAAGGGGAACTTGTCTTTGACAGTAATTTAAAATCATTGAAGATACTTGGCCGTTTGGATTTTTTATATGTGACGGGAAAAGCGAGACCTTTAGCAGCAACCTCTGAGTTTACTCAAAGATATCGGGGATTCATGTTTGCTAACGAACGTTTTAGAGAGTTGGGCGAGGGGGTGTATAAATTTAATCAACCTGTATTGGTAGATGCTCCAGAGCGCAAGCTTGCAATAATTGGTGTTCGTAATACTAAACTTAATCTGTATGATACTCTTGCACTTGTTGTAGATGTAACAAGTATGTAGTTCTATATAGGCCGTCTGAAAATGACGGCCTTTCTCTTTAATCTTGCCCGCACTTGCGGGCTTTTTATTACCTAAGAAAGGAAATTTATGGCAGCTAAACAGCAAATGATTATCGGCATCAAGGCCGATGTTGAAGATGTGAACACCGGTGTTCCGGCATCGTTTCATATTATTTCGGGTGTTCACCTTGACTTAACCAACAAATACTACACGGCCACGGTTGACAGCTATTACAACCAAGACTTGTACGACAAGGGCAAGCGCGCATTGGGCAGCGTGTCATTTTCGCTGTCTGAAGATCCGCCGCGTGGCGTGGATGTGATTGATTGGGCACTGACCTCATTGGTTGATAGCGACAATCCCAACCCGCATCAATTTACCGGTGCTGAGTTGGTTAAAGCTGACTTGAGCGAGTAATCAATACAGGCCGTCTGAAATTCAGACGGCCTTTTACTTAAGGTTAATCACATGAAAAACTTTGAACAGCCAGTAACCGCTGCCTCTGATATTGCGAGCCGCTATACCTATGGCGGCGCTGGTGCTAGCGTGGTTGGCGCGTTGCTGCAAGTGGATTGGGCAATGTGGATAGGTGTTTTAGTAGCTCTTGGCGGATTTATTGTCAATGTGTTTTTTAAAATGCGAGAAGATCGGCGGCAAACAGAAAAACACGAACTGGAGAAAAAAAGATTGTTGAGGAGTTTCGATGCAAAATAAAACGAAATACTGGGTAGCCGGGCTGACTGTGTCGCTCGGTTTTTTTTCGACCTTAATCCAGCATGAGGGCTTTCGCGCGAAGCCTTACCGTGATTCGGTGGGCGTGCCGACTATTGGTATTGGTACAACCCAATACCCCGATGGCCGCCGCGTGAAAATGACCGACCCCGCAATTACGAAAGATAAGGCGGTGGAATATGCACGCGCCCACCTGTCGAAAGATGAAATCAAGTTTCGCGCCAGCATTCCGAATGTGGCATTGTCGCAGACTGAATATGATGTTTACCTTGATTTCGCATACAACTTCGGCATGGCGAACTGGAATAAATCGTCAATGCGCCGCGAATTGAACAAAGGCAATCACAAAGCCGCCTGCCAAGCCCTGTTGAAGTACCGCTATGCCGGTGGCCGTAATTGCTCAATCCGCAAAAACAACTGCTGGGGCGTGTGGACGCGGCAGCTTGACCGTTACAACAAATGCATGGCGGCGAACTGATGGAAATTGATTTTTGCCGCCGCATGATTGCCGAATGGGAAACAAAAAGCCGCGAAGCCAGCGAATCCGCCGATTTGGCGGCTTTTGAACATGCCGAACGTGAACTATCCAATTATCGAACCATGTTGGCCTACTACGAAAAGGAAGCGAAATAATGGTGTTTATTTTGAAATATTGGAAATGGTTGGCCGCATTGGCAGCTTTGATGGCCGCCGTGTGGCTTGTTGCCCTGTATAGCAACAACCGATACGAAGCAGGCTATAAAACGGCCTACGCAGAAGTGTCGGCACGTTTGGCCGAAGCAGCCAAACAGCAAGCCGAACAGGCACACCAAGCCAGCTTTGAATATCAGACGGCCAAAGCCGAAAACGAACAGAAAGAAAGAATCCGCTATGTTGAAGTACAAAAAATTGTCGAGCGCCCTGTATATCGCAATGTGTGCCTTGACGATGACGGCTTGCAAGAGCTTAACGCCACCATTGCCGACAGCGAGTAAACCGCCAGCCGATTTAGTGCAGCCATGCCCACCATTGCAAAAACTGACCGGCAAAACAGGCGCAGAAATTTTGCCGTGGGCGGTGCAAACAGTTCATCAATACAATGACTGCAAAGCACGCCACAAAGCATTGGTCGAAGCATGGCCGAAGTGACGGAAAGACCGTCTGAAATATCCTAGAATATTGGATATTTCAGACGGTCTTTTTTCTATTTATCCATTCCGCAAAAGAAAAGGCAAGTATTGATTTTAAAGGGAAATTTAAGGGCTATTATTATGCTTTTGCGGAACAGGAAACCCCATAAACGCCTTATTAAATATGGTTTTTTGCTGTAATGCGCTATTATAACGGATATTCTGTGATTAGGCCGTCTGAAAAGGAAATCGTATGAAAAAAATCAACATCGGCTTGGCCGGATTCGGCATGTCGGCGCAAGTGTTTCATCTGCCATTTTGGCGTGTGGACGGTCGTTTTGATGTGGTTAAGGTGTTTGAACGCAGCAGCGACAAGGCCAAAAACGTGTTGCCGGATGCGGAAACCGTGCGCAATTTTGATGATTTGCTCACTGATGACGTGGATTTAATCGTGATTACTACGCCGAATCAAACGCATTTTGAATTGGCTAAACAAGCTTTATCGGCGGGCAAGCATGTGGTGGTGGAAAAGCCGCTGTGTGCCACGGCGGAAGAAGCGTTAATCTTGGCGGATTTGGCTGATGAACAGGGCGTGTTGTTGAGCGTTTATCAAAACCGCCGTTGGGACAGCGCGCCGCTCACGGCCAAAAAACTGCTTTCAGACGGCCTGTTAGGCGAGATTGTCGATGCGGAATTTCGTTTTGAACGCTATGCGGCGGGCTTGAACAAAAAGCGTTGGAAGGAAACCGGCGGCGCAGGTGTGGGCTTGGTGTATGATTTGGGCTCGCATTTATTGGATATGGCGGTGGATTTATTTGGTATGCCGTCTGAACTGTATGCCGATATCCGCCACCAGCATGAAGGCGCGTTGAGTGATGATAATTTCGACATCGCGCTGTATTATTCAGACGGCCTGAAGGTGTCGCTGATTGGCACCAAATATGCCCGCGAGCCTTTGCCGTTTATGACGCTGCACGGTAAAAAAGGTTCGTATATCAAGCAGGACGCGGATAATCAAGAAGCCTTGCTGGTTGGCGGTATATTGCCTGAAGGTAATTGGAATGTAGAAACGTCGCAAGAATGGGGCGTGTTGCACACGGAAATCGACGGTCAAATCATGCGCCAAACCATGCCGAGCGAGCGCGGCGATTATGGTGCGTTTTATCGAAATCTTTATGCCGCTTTGACTGAAGGCGAGCCTTTGGCGGTGAATGCACGACAGGTGGCGCAAGTGTTAGGTTTAATTGAAAAAGCCTATGAAAGCGCGCAGACGGGCAGACGGACTAAGGTTTGATTTGTGATGAAGATGCCGTCTGAACATTGGTTTCAGACGGCATTGTTTACATATCCATCAAGAGAATAATATGCAGACAGAGATTCATCAGACGAAATTATTGTGGCTGATTGCGTTTGCCGCGGCGGCGGTGTTGATGATTACCATGGGCATCAGGATGTCGCTCGGCTTGTTTGTGCAGCCGATGGTCAATTCCACTGCATTGAGCATTGCCGGCATCAGTTTTGCGATGGCGATGTGTCAATTGATGTGGGGCGTGGCACAACCGCTGTCGGGCGCGTTGGCGGATCGCTTTGGCGCGTGGCCGGTGTTGTTGTGGGGCACAATTCTTCTGGCCATTGGTTGCGCGCTGATTCCGTCGCTCACCACTACTTGGGGCTTAACCTTGAGCATGGGGGTGATGTTGGCGATGGGGTCGGGGGCGGGTAGTCATTCGATTTTGATGAGCCAAGTTTCCAATAAGCTGCCACCATCAATGCGCGGCACGGCTTCGGGTGTAGTAAATGCAGGCGGCTCGTTCGGCCAATTTCTGTTCTCGCCTGTGTTGCAAGGATTGATTTTTCTTCCGGCCATCGGTTGGCGCGGTGCCATGTATGTGTTGGCGTTGGTGAGTTTGCTGATTATCCCGATTGCACGTTGGCTCACGCGCAGAGAATCGGGCGCGGTGGCCGTTCAGACGGCCCCGAATGTACAACCTGAACAGACTTTGAAACAGGCTGTTTCACAAGCATTTAAAGACCGCAGCTATATTTTGTTGCATTTGGGCTTTTTTACCTGCGGCTTTCACATTGCTTTTTTGGTGACGCATTTGCCGACTGAAGTGGCCTTGTGCGGTTTGCCGCCGACGGTAGCTTCGTGGTCGCTGGCCATTATCGGCATCGCCAATGTAATTGGCAGCTTGGCAGCCGGCTGGTGTGTGGGCAAATTTCGCAGCAAATATATTTTGTTTTGGATGTATGCTTCGCGTGCCTTGCTGATTTTGATTTACCTGATGATGCCGCGTACTGATTGGACGTTTTACTTATTCGCATTCGGGCTAGGTTTGACATGGCTGGCCACAGTGCCGCCGACTGCCGCGATTACCGGCAAATTGTTTGGTCTGCGTTATCTGGCGACTTTATTCGGCTTAACTTTGTTGTCGCACCAAATCGGCGGTTTTCTTGGCGCGTATTTGGGCGGTATTGCGATTACGGCTTTTGGTGATTACAACTGGATGTGGTACGCGGATATGGTGCTTGCCGCTATGGCTGCTTTGTTGAATTTACCGATTCGTGAAGCGAAAATAGGAAAGGTTTAGGCTGGGGAGTATTTACTTTCAGACGGCCTGATATTTTTGCAAAACTCGTAAATCTTTAAATCGTCATTCCCGCACAGGCGGGAATGACGAGCATAGCTTTCTTAGTTTAAACTGAGCTTTGCAACGCTCTCCGCCTTAAGCAATTCAAAAACAAATAAAAAGAGCAGGTGCTAAGCCTGCTCTTTTTTATGAGACATTAAGTCCACGTTGCCGTCACGATTTTACTCTTCAGGACGTTCGCCATCGGTATCGTCAATTTTACCTTCGGTGATGTCAATGTTGATGCCGACTGCTGCACGGATTTTGGCATCGATTTCGTTGGCAACTTCCGGGTTTTCTTTCAGCCACAAGCGCACGTTGTCTTTGCCTTGGCCGATTTTCGCGCCGTTGTAGCTGTACCATGCGCCGGATTTTTCAACGATGTCGTGTTTCACGCCGATGTCGATCAATTCGCCTTCCCAGCTCACGCCTTCGCCATACAGAATATCAAATTCGGCTTGACGGAACGGCGGCGCTACTTTGTTTTTAATCACTTTAACTTTGGTTTCGTTACCAATCACGTCGTCGCCTTTTTTGATTTGGCCGGTACGACGGATATCCAAGCGCACGGAAGCGTAGAATTTCAACGCGTTACCGCCGGTAGTGGTTTCCGGGCTGCCGAACATCACACCGATTTTCATGCGGATTTGGTTAATGAATACCACCAAAGTGTTGGTGCGTTTGATGTGGCCGGTCAGTTTACGCAAGGCTTGGCTCATCAAGCGCGCTTGTAAACCGACGTGGCTGTCGCCCATTTCGCCTTCGATTTCGGCTTTCGGTACCAATGCGGCTACCGAGTCAACCACGACCATGTCCACACCGCCGGAGCGTACCAAAGTATCACAGATTTCTAAGGCTTGTTCGCCGGTGTCCGGTTGGGAAAGGTACAATTCTTCCACTTTTACGCCCAATTTGCGCGCATAAATCGGGTCAAATGCGTGCTCGGCATCGATGAATGCACATACACCGCCTGATTTTTGGCATTGTGCAATGGCTTCCAAACACAAAGTGGTTTTACCGGATGATTCAGGGCCGAAGATTTCAACCACGCGGCCGCGCGGCAAACCGCCTACGCCCAAAGCTAAGTCCAAGCCGAGCGAGCCGGTTGAGATGACTTCTAAGTTTTCTTCTTGATGGCTGCCATCCATCTTCATGATAGAGCCTTTACCGAAGTTTTTTTCGATTTGGGCTAAGGCAGCGGCAAGGGCTTTGCTTTTTTCATCTGACATAATGGTACTTTCTGTAAGTGTTGTCACGAATTAACTAAGAATTTATTTAGCTATTATCGCATAAATTAAGAAAAAGTATAGTTTTATTTTGTTTTAATTTTCAGACGGCCTGAATATTGTTTAAAGTCTGTCATTAATTTCCATAAAAACATCATGTTAGGAAAATAAAGTGTGTGGCAGTTTTGCGCATATTCAGCCTGAAAGTATAGCATAAAAGCTTTAAAAAGCCGTATTGAGCGATGATACAAACTGAAAAATCATGCCGTCTGAAAAGTTCAGACGGCATGATAAACACGTTTGATTTAATGGCTGCAACCGCCGCCGTGGCTTTCGCGCAGGGCTTCGGCAGCTTGTTCGTCCGCGTGGTAGCTGGATCGAACCATCGCGCCAATGGCGGCATTGCTAAAGCCCAATTCATACGCTTCTTTTTCAAAGATTTTGAATTGTTCGGGTGTCACATAACGCAACACCGGCAAATGGCCGTCTGAAGGTTGCAGATATTGGCCGATGGTAATCATCTCAATATTGTGGGCGCGCATATCACGCATGATTTCGCGCACGTCTTCATCGGTTTCACCCAAACCGACCATGATGCCGGATTTGGTTGGAATATGCGGCATCATTTCTTTATAGCGGCGCAACAAATCCAACGAATGCTGGTAATTGGCACCCGGACGGGCTTTTTTATACAGGCTCGGATGGGTTTCCAAATTGTGGTTCATCACATCCGGCGGTGTTTCGGCCAAAATTTTCAGGGCAATGTCCAAACGGCCGCGGAAATCCGGTACAAGAATTTCGATTTTGGTGTTCGGGCTGCGCTCGCGGATGGCTTTGATGCAGTCGGCAAAGTGTTGTGCTCCGCCGTCACGTAAATCATCGCGGTCAACGGAAGTAATTACCACATAACGTAAGTTCATGGCGGCAACAGATTCAGCCAGATTTTGTGGCTCATCCGGATCCAATAGGTTAGGGCGGCCGTGACCCACGTCGCAAAACGGACAACGACGGGTACAAATATCGCCCATAATCATGAAAGTGGCTGTGCCTTTGCTAAAGCATTCGCCGATATTCGGGCAAGAGGCTTCTTCACACACGGTGTGCATTTTTTGTTCGCGTAAAATATCTTTGATTTCAAAGAATTTTTTAGTAGGTAATTTGGCACGAATCCATTCCGGCTTTTTCAATTTTTCCTGCAACGGCACCACTTTAATCGGAATGCGGGCAGTTTTGTCGGCACCGCGTAATTTTACGCCGCGTTTGGGATCGTCAATTTTAATTTCACTCATCATGATTCTTTCGAGGTCAGTTGCGTGTTCAGATGGCCGGTGAGTTTATCGGCCACTTCTGCAAGCGTGGGGCACGGATTGATGAAATCCGCGATTTGGGTCATTTCCATACCGGCATAGCCGCAAGGGTTGATGTGGCTAAACGGGCTTAAGTCCATGTTTACATTCAAAGCTAAGCCATGATAGACCGAGCCGTTTTTGATGCGTAAACCGAGTGAAGCGATTTTGCGTTCGCCTACATACACACCGGGACGTTTCGGGTCGGCAGCGGCTTCAATGCTGTATTCGGCCAAGGTGGCAATGATGCTGTTTTCTAGTGCAGAAACGATGTGGCGCACGCTGGTTTTGCGGCGCTTGAAGTCAATCATGGTGTAAATCACCAATTGGCCGGGGCCGTGGTAAGTGATTTGGCCACCACGGTCGATTTGCACCACAGGAATATCGTCACGAATCAATAGATGCTCGGGCTTTCCGGCCAAACCTTGGGTAAACACCGGCGGATGCTCGACCACCCACAATTCGTCTTCAGTATGTTCGTCGCGGTTGGCATTAAACGCTTTCATCGCTTCGAATGTCGGCTGATATTCTACCAAGCCTTTCTGCACGATTTTCATCTTAGTAAACCACTTTCACCATTTCATGCGAAGTCAGGGCGCGGTAGATATTATCGAGCTGCTCTTTGCTGGTGGCTTCGATTTTTACGGTAGCGCCGGTGTAGTTGCCTTTGCTGCTCGGGCGGGTGGTCACGTGCGCTTCGGTGGTATTTGGGGCGTGTTCCTGAATGGCAGCTAAAATCGAGCTGACAAATTCAGGGTGGGTAATGCCCATTACTTTTAAAGGGAAGATACACGGAAACTCAAGCAGGGTTTCGGCTTGCTCGGGTGTATGGGTTTGATCAGACATGAGGTATTCCTTGTTAAGGCCGTCTGAAAGCCGATAAATGCTGTTCAGACGACCTGATTTTGTGTTCAGGCATATTTTAACGCAAACGCCAAGCCTTGTTAACCTGACTTGTCCTTGCATTTAAAATGGTTATCAGGCAAATATGCGCATTAAGCCGATTTTCAAGTCTTGAAATCCAATCTTTCAGCCCAACTTACGAGGCAACTTGATTCAAAACCGCAAGAGATACACATATGTCAGAAGACAACAAATATTTTGAGGAATACAGCGCGCTGGCCACGCTGCCGCTGCGTGATGTCGTGGTTTATCCGCACATGGTGCTGCCGTTGTTTGTCGGTCGCCCAAAATCGATTGCTGCGCTGGAAATGGCGATGAGCAACGATGATCCGGTGTTTTTGCTGGCGCAATTGGATCCGAATATCGAAGAGCCGTCTGCCAAAGATTTGCACCGCATGGGTACGGTTGCCCAAGTGTTGCAGGTATTAAAGCTGCCGGATGGTACGGTGAAGGTATTGGTAGAAGGCGTGCGCCGCGCCCGTGCGCTGACGGTGGAAGACAAAGGCGATTTATTCTTGTCGCACGTTGAAGCCGTGAATGAGAATGAAGACGAAGCCAATCCTGATGTGGAAGCGCTGCGTCGCACTTTATTGTCACAATTTGAGCAATACGCCAAATTGAACAAAAAAATTCCGGCTGAGGTGGTAAATACCATTAATGGCATCAGTGAAAACAGCCGCTTGGTTGATACCATTGCCGCGCATTTGCAATTGAAGCTGGAGCAGCGGCAAGAAATCTTGGAAACCGCCAGTATTGCCGGCCGCATGGAATTTTTGCTGGGTCAATTGGAAGCCGAACTCGACATCATGCAGGTTGAGAAGCGCATTCGTGGCCGTGTGAAACGCCAAATGGAAAAATCGCAGCGTGAGTATTATCTCAATGAGCAAGTCAAAGCCATTCAGAAAGAATTGGGCGAAGAAGACGAGCGTGGAGAATTGGATGCTTTGGAAGCCAAAATCAAAGCAGCCAGCATGAGCAAAGAAGCGCAAGAAAAAGCTTTGAGCGAACTGAAAAAGCTGAAGATGATGCCGCCAATGTCGGCCGAATCAACTGTGGTGCGCAACTACATCGATACGCTGCTAGATTTGCCGTGGAAGAAAAAAACGCGCGTTATCAAAGACATTGCCAAAGCAGATTTGGTTTTGAATGCCGACCATTTTGGTTTGGAAAAAGTCAAAGAACGCATTTTGGAATACTTGGCGGTGCAAAAGCGCAGCGACAAACTGAAGGGACCGATTCTGTGTTTGGTCGGTCCACCGGGCGTAGGTAAAACCTCGTTGGGTCAATCGATTGCCAAAGCCACAGGCCGCAAATATGTGCGCATGGCTTTGGGTGGCGTGAAAGACGAAAGCGAAATCCGCGGCCACCGCCGTACCTATATCGGTTCGATGCCGGGAAAAATCATTCAAAGCATGATTAAAGCAGAAGTGAAAAATCCGTTGTTCTTGCTTGATGAAATCGACAAATTGGGCAATGATTTCCGCGGCGATCCGGCTTCGGCTTTGTTGGAAGTACTCGATCCGGAGCAAAACAATGCGTTTTCTGATCACTTCGTCGAAGTGGATTACGATTTGAGCGATGTTCTGTTTATCGCCACCTCCAACAGCATGAATATTCCATCGGCCTTGCTTGACCGCATGGAAATCATCCGCCTGTCAGGTTACACCGAAGATGAAAAAGTCAGCATCGCAATGCAGTATTTGGTGCCGAAGCAAATGGAACGCAACGGCGTGCGTGATGGTGAAATGGTGATTGAAGAATCTGCCGTACGCGATATCGTGCGTTATTACACGCGTGAGGCCGGTGTGCGCTCGCTTGACCGCGAAATTGCCAAAATCTGCCGCAAAGTGGTGATGGCGGTGCAACTGAAAGAAGATGCACAAAAAGCCAAAACCCGCAAAACCAAACTGAAAGCGATTGTGGTGAATGCCGATAATCTGCATGATTATCTAGGTGTGCGCCGTTTTGATTTCGGTGTGGCTGAGAATGAAAACCGTGTGGGTCAGGTAACCGGTTTGGCGTGGACGGAAGTTGGCGGCGAATTGTTGACCGTAGAAGCCGTGGCTTTGCCGGGTAAAGGCAACATTCAATCGACCGGCCAATTGGGCGATGTGATGAAGGAGTCGGTGACTGCGGCTTGGTCGGTATTGCGTTCACGCGCCGAGTCAGTCGGTTTGGCGCCGAACTTCTACGAGAAGCAAGATATGCACGTGCATGTACCGGAAGGTGCTACGCCGAAAGACGGCCCGAGCGCAGGTATTGCCATGACTTTGGCGATGGTTTCTGCGTTTACCGGCATTCCGGTGCGCGCTGATGTGGCGATGACGGGCGAGATTACCTTGCGCGGCGAAGTATTGCCGATTGGCGGCTTGAAAGAGAAACTGCTGGCGGCATTGCGCGGCGGTATCAAGCATGTGTTGATTCCGAAAGACAACATTAAAGACTTGGAAGAAATTCCGGAAAATGTGAAAACCGGTTTGGAAATCCATCCTGTGAAATGGATTGACGAAGTGTTGGCTTTAGGTTTGGAATATCAGCCGCAGCCTTGGCAAGCACCGTTGGAAAGCGTGGAGGCCTTGGCCGAAAGCCCGAAAATCAGGCCGTCAAGAGCCAAAGCGACAAAACACTGATTTGGTGTAAATGTGTTGTAAAAGAATACGGGTTTGCTTGCAAAGCCTGAAAAATAAAGCAATTCCGTATCTTTTCGCTTGACATGGTAATTTCAGAATTGCTATAAAGCACACAGGTACTCAAAAGTACGAAAAGCCCGAATCATCGGGTTCTCCATTATTTTCAACGATAGGAAGGGACTGATTGTGAACAAGTCTGAATTAATCGAAGCGATTGCTCAAGAAGCTGGTATTTCAAAAGCGGCTGCCCAAAAAGCATTGGATGCGACTACTAATGCCGTAACCGAAGCGCTGAAAAAAGGTGACACTGTCACTTTAGTAGGTTTTGGTACTTTCTACGTTGGCGAACGTGCCGAGCGTCAAGGTCGCAACCCTAAAACTGGCGAGCCTTTGACTATTGCTGCTGCTAAAACTCCTAAATTCCGTGCCGGTAAAGCATTGAAAGACGCGCTGTAATCTTTCATACGGCCTAATGCTCAAAACCGAATCTGATGATTCGGTTTTTTGTTTGGATAAATAAAAGCCGAGACATTTGTAAAACCCTAGATTTGAGTACAGTTCAAAGTTGTAGCAGCATAAAAAGCGAAGACATATCACAAAAAGGCTAAGCTTTCGAGCAGCGCACAACGAAGAAATGTGCCAAAGATAGGGATTTTATAAAGGCCTCGCACCGTCTGAAAAATATACATACTTTCAGACGGCCTATTGAATTTTGCGTTACAATTGCATTAATCAAAAAAACAAGGCATCAAAATGTTTACAGGTATTGTACAAGGCATGGGGCGCATTGTTGCGGTAAACCAACCATCGCCTGATTTCCGCACGCACATCGTCGAGCTGCCACTCAATATGGCCGATAATCTGCAAACCGGCGCATCCGTGGCCAACAACGGCTGTTGCCTAACCATTACCGAGATTGAGGCCAATCAAGTCAGCTTCGACTTAATGAACGAAACCTTGGCCAAAACAAATTTAGGCCGTCTGAAAGCAGGAGATTGGGTCAATTTGGAACGGGCGGCCAAGTTTGGCGACGAAATCGGCGGCCATGTGATGAGTGGGCATATTATGGCCACCACCACGATTACGCGCATTGATGAAAATGAATTTAACCGCACGCTTTGGTTTCGCCTGCCTGCGGATTTGAAGCCTTATATCCTAACCAAAGGCTTTGTCGGCTTGGATGGTTGCAGTCTGACGATTGGCGACGTGACCGACGATGAATTCAACGTCCACCTAATTCCCGAAACCTTAGAGTGCACCTTATTCGGTACGCGCCAAGTCGGCGATGAAATCAATATTGAAATCGACCCGCAAACACAAGCCATTGTCGATACCGTTTTGCGCGTGATGGCGCAACATCAATAACAGGCCGTCTGAAAAGAAAAACTATGGAACTTACTGAATTTTTGAAAAAAGCCGATGCGGTATTAAACCGCTTGGATTTGATTTTACCGTCAGAACAAACTGCCATTAATTGGAATGCGCTGGCTTACCGCTGGCAAAGTGTAGGGCTCAAAGGCGTATTGGAAAGCCTGCCCAATCCGCATACTTTCCCCCTCAGCCGCTTGGCAGCAGTCGGTTCGCAAACCGAGCGCTTGATTCGCAATACCGAGCAATTTTTGGCAGGCCGTCCGGCAAATAATGTGTTGATGACCGGTTCGCGCGGTACGGGCAAATCGTCGCTGGTGAAAGCTTTGCTACATGAGTATGCCGATCAAGGTTTGCGTTTGGTTGAAGTGGATAAAAGCGATTTAATCACGCTGCCGGCATTGTTGCCACTTTTGGCCGAACGCCCGGAAAAATTCATTATTTTCTGCGACGATTTGTCGTTTGAAACCGGTGATGAAACCTATAAAGCATTGAAAACCACTTTAGATGGCGGCTTATCGCAACGATGCAGCAATGTGTTAGTGTATGCCACGTCCAACCGCCGTCACTTAATGCCTGAATACATGGATGAAAACGGCGGTACGACCGGTATTCGTGGTGAGATCCATCAAAAAGAAGCGGTAGAAGAAAAAGTGTCTTTATCCGACCGTTTTGGTTTGTGGCTGAGCTTTTATCCGTTTGATCAGAATGATTATTTGCAGGCGGTGGAAAATTGGCTGGTCGACTTTGGCGTGGAATACGATGAAACTGCCAAAAAAGCAGCTTTATTGTGGGCACAAATGCGCAGCAACCGATCCGGCCGCTCGGCATGGCAATTTGCCTGTGATTGGGCAGGGCGTTTGCCAGAGCAACGGGTAATCGACTAAAACAAAAGGCACTTGAAAAAGTGCCTTTGTTGATTGCCTGTTCGGTAAAATTAGCGCAAGCAGCTATCCAGCCAAATTTGGCGCTGGCTCGGGCTTAACAAATGATAAATTCGGTGTTGAATCGCCAATTGGTCCACGGCAAAATCCATGCGCGACAGATAACGGCTTTCCACATAATCGCGCGCGTTGTTTTGATCAAAATTAGGATTGGTCAAAATTTTCATAATGTTGCGGCGGCGTGTGCGGTCGGTGCGCTGTTCTTTTTTGTAGGCTTTGTCGGCGGCGACTTTATAATCGGAGCGGATACGACGCAGCGCAGAATGCTGCTCTTGGCTGAGATTCAATTGGCGGAAATTGCAATTAGGATGAAAATCATCCAATTGTGAAGCGTGGGGCGCGGCATAAATCACACTACTGCACACCAACAGAGCAGCAAACGATAAAACCTGAAAAACTAAAGGGGATTTCAACACAACAAACACAGCAATTTCCTAATTTTGAATACATATGCAATATAACGGATATGCATGTCAACGGCGGTTTCATACGCGTTAATTTTGGTTGGATTATCGTTAATTATAAATTAACAAACACTAATGTATGCTTTATTTTCAGTAGGTTATAAATCATGTAATTATTTTTTCAGAAACGTTGCATTTATTCATTAAGATTTTAAATAAATACATAATATGCTGATTTGCGTTAAAATAAACGTCAACCATCAGCCACACTCATCAAATTTTAAATTTTGGAGCATCTATGAGCCACTATCGTATTTCCCCGAGCATTCTTTCTGCCGATTTTGCCCGATTGGGTGAAGAAGTCAGCAACGTCATTGCAGCAGGTGCCGATTTGATTCACTTTGACGTGATGGATAACCATTATGTGCCGAATCTCACCTTTGGCCCGATGATTTGTTCGGCATTGAAACCATATGCCAGTGTGCCGATTGATGTGCATTTGATGGTTGAGCCGGTAGATGATTTGATTCAATCCTTTGCCAAAGCCGGCGCCAGCATCATTACTTTTCACCCAGAAGCCAGCAAACACGTTGACCGCAGCTTAAGCCTGATTCGTGATTTGGGCTGCCAAGCCGGTTTGGTATTGAATCCGGCCACTTCGGTGAGCGGGTTGGAAAATGTTTTGGATCGTTTGGACATGGTGTTGTTGATGTCGGTGAATCCGGGCTTTGGCGGACAAAGCTTTATCCCGCAAACCTTGGTGAAAATCCGCCAAGTGCGCGCTATGTTAGACAAATATGAAGCAGAAACCGGCCGACGCATTGCGCTGGAAGTTGATGGCGGCGTAAAAGTGGATAATATTGCCGAGATTGCTGCTGCTGGTGCGGATACCTTTGTGGCCGGTTCGGCTATTTTTGGCAAACCGGATTATAAAGCGGTAATTGATCAAATGCGTGAAGAATTGGCGCGTGTGTGAATCAATAAAAATAGGCCGTCTGAAATATTCAGACGGCCTATTTTTATTTTAAATCAGATAATTAAGCACGTTTGCGGAATTCACCGGTGCGGGTATCGATTTCGACTTTGTCGCCGGTTTCGATGTACGCCATTACTTGGATTTCGGTGCCGCCAACCAAGCGGGCAGTTTTCATCACTTTACCTGAAGTATCGCCTTTAACCGCAGGCTCGGTGTATTCTACTTCGCGCACGATGATGGTTGGCAATTCAACAGAAATCGGGTTGCCTTCGTAGAAGGTCACTTCGCATTGGTCTTCCATGCCGTCAACGATGAATTTCAATGCGTCGCCGATGTTTTCAGCTTCGATTTCGTATTGGTTGAATTCTTCGTCCATGAAGACATACATTGGGTCAGCAAAGTAGCTGTAAGTACAGTTTTTGCGTGACAATACCACGACGTCGAATTTGTCGTCGGCTTTAACGATGGTTTCAGAAGCCGCACCGGTCAGCAGGTTTTTCAACTTCATGCTGACTTTGGCTGAGCTGCGGCCACCTTTGATGTATTCGGTTTTTTGTACCACCATTGGGTCGCTGCCGACCATGAATACGTTACCCGGGCGCAGTTCTTGAGCTGTTTTCATTGTGTGTTTCCAATCAGATTCTAGTTACAAAATAAACGCGCTATTTTAGCGTATTTGAAACAAATTTGGCTAGTTTTTCCAGCGCGGTTGGTTGGGAAAACAAAAATTTCTGCCAATCTGCGACACTTTGCTGCCATTCTTCTCGGTGTGCCATCAGCGTTTGCCAAGCGTGGAGACGCTGTTCGGCCGATAATTCATGTGCACCATTGAGTTCATCGGATAAGGATTGATGTGCGGCCATAAGATGGGGCGGATAAAACGGCGCGGTTTTCTGCCAAAACGCATGCAGCTTTTCCAAATGTACCATTTCGTCTTGCGGATAAATGTGCCAGAAAAACGGCTTTGCCGCCAATTGCGCGCGCACGAAGCTGTCTTCGCCGCGAATCATCAGGCCGTCTGAAAGCTGCAACAGCTTGTCGAAATCTTGTTGCGGCACAAAAGGAATGCTAACCAGCGTGACACAGGCCGTCTGAAATGTATCGCAGGCGTGCTGTAAAGCGTTTTGGGGAATGGCTTGCGCTGCTTTCAGGCTGTCGATGATTTGATGACCGGCCAACAGCAGCGTAATAGGCTGGCCGTGTTGCTGCCACATTTCCAGCCAGCTTGCCCAAACCGGGCTGCGATAGCCGAACAATAACCATTCTTCGGCAGTTTTAGCGGGTAAGCCATAATGCCGTCTGAACAGGTTGGCATCAAAGTCAATACGTTGGCAAAAATCGGCTTCGCGTATCAGGCCGCCGCTTTTTTTGCTGAAGCCCATAAACCAGAAAAATTTCTGCACACCGTTGGCTTGCACCGATGGCAGCAAATGCAGGCGCTCGTTGCTGTCTTCCGCGCTCAAGTATTCCCAGTTGAGCCAAAGGGGACGGTATTGCTGAATGATGGTTAAAACATTTTCCGGCAGGTCGCAGGCGAAGGTTTCGATGACGATGTGCGGCGAGGGCAGGGTGGTGACATCATTGGCGGATTGTGCCGCCCATTTATGCACGGCAATATTTTGATGCACGCAGGGAACGGCCGGCAAATCAGGGCAGATCGCCTGTAAAGCGGACACATCGTCCACCCACAAATGCACCTGCCAATCCAGTTCTTGATGAAGTGCCTGTGCCAAACGCCACGACACACCAATGTCGCCGAAATTATCAATGACATTGCAAAACAGCCAGCAGGATTTTTTTTCAGACGGCCTGATTATTTCATTATTCATAAATTATGTTCACAAATCAGCAATGGTGCTGGGGTAAAATATTATGCGGTTACCCAAATCAGATTTTGATAATTTAACGATTAAAGACAATTGCTTAAATAGTTAAGCTGTAGTGTTTTGTAACTTGATTTATATCAATTTCTTTTCGGGTATAGGGTATAAAATAAGGCTGAATTAAGATTTTTTCTACATTAATGAAAGAGAAGGTAGTTATGGTTAAAGGTATTCAAATTACACAAGCGCAAAACGAAGCATTGTTGAACTCATTCTGGTTGCTGGACGACAGCACCAACGAAGCCCGTTGCTTGGTGGCAAAAGAGGAGAGTGGCTATCAAGCCGATGCTGTAGTGGCTTTGGCTGATTTGGGCGAAGTGTCTTACAAAGAAATTCCGCTGGACGTGAGCGCGCGTCCTAAAGTGGAAGGCGGCCAACATTTGAACGTCAATGTTTTGACCCGCGAGACTTTGGAAGATGCCGTAGCCAATCCGGACAAATATCCGCAATTGACCATCCGCGTTTCCGGCTATGCTGTGCGTTTCAATTCTTTGACGCCTGAACAACAACGCGACGTGATTACCCGCACATTCACCAACAGCCTGTAATTGCTTTAAGGTGTATCAAAGGCCGTCTGAATTTTTTCAGACGGCCTTTTGTATTAAAAACCACCGAAGTAATGCACCAAATAAATAATCAGCAACACAATCGGGATAAACAGCAACATGGTTTTGCGCTTTAATTCAAGTTCCCCTTTCAAATGATGCTTAATCACGTCAAAAAGCACGAATTTGAATAAAAACGTCGCTTCGCAAGCCAGAATAATGCCGTTAATCAGATATTGCGTATGATCCGGCGGCGGAATCAACACAAAAGCCAGCATAGTGATGAGCGGAATCAGGCACACAATCAGCCAGCGAATCAGCAAACCTTTGGAATCATTCATTGTTCAATCAAAACCGCAGTATTTCAATAAAGGCGTATTATTCACGCAAGTGGCGGAATCGTCTAGTAGCATTTGTCATTAATCACATTAAAAAGAAGAGGCCGTCTGAAACTGATTTAGCCAAAATCAGCGCCGTCTATTTACTTTGGAGAATGGTTTGTCGTGTGCGGTGGCACTAAAATCCCGTTCCATTAAGCCGTTCAGACGGCATTCTTTACACTTTGAAAGCTTTGTTATATAGTTTGTAGCGCTATGTTATTTTAAGGCCGTCTGAAAAACAGATTGCCGATTTTTAGTTTAAAAAACAGCGACCACGCTCAAGATCCAAACCAAAGGAGAAAGCAAATGATTAATGCAGAAGAACGCATCCAGCACGAAGGCTTGCGCAACAAGATTATGTCTGCCGAGCAAGCAGCCGAATTTGTTCAAAACGGCATGAATGTTGCCATTACCGGCTTTACCGGCGCAGGCTATCCGAAACTTCTGCCGACTGCCATTGCAGAAAAAGCCAAAGCCGAACACGCTGCCGGCCGCCCATTCAGTATCGGCATGATTACCGGCGCCTCAACCGCGCCTGAGTGTGATGGTGTATTGGCCGCTGCCAATGCTGTGCATTTCCGCAATCCTTTCCAATCAGACCCATCACTGCGCAACAGCATCAACGCCGGTAACATCGCTTACCAAGACATGCACTTGTCGCACGTTGAGCAACAAATGCGCCAAGGTTTCTATGGCGATTTTGATTTGGCGATTATCGAAGTATCCGGTATTACCAAAGAAGGTAAATTGATTCCGGCCATGGGTATCGGCCACGGTAACGAAGCGCTGAAAGCCGCGAAAAAAGTTATTATTGAAGTTAACGCCGCACAAAATGCCAAATTGGAAGGCATGCACGACGTGGTGTTCGATATCGGCGTGCCGCCGCACCGCAAACCAATCGCCATCACCGGCCCGTTCGACCGCGTGGGTTCGCCTTATTTGGAATGTCCGGAAGAGAAAATCGCCGCCATCGTGTTGACCGACGCGGGTGACCGCAACAGCAAATTCGCTGATCCTGATGAAAACTCAAAAGCGATTGCCGCGCAAATCATCGATTTCTTCAGCCACGAAGTCAAAGCAGGCCGCTTGCCGAAAAATCTGCTGCCTTTGCAATCAGGCGTCGGCAACGTCGCCAATGCCGTGATGGCGGGCTTGTTGGATGCACCGTTTGACGATTTGACCGGTTACACCGAAGTATTGCAAGATGGTATGTTAGACTTGATTTTGGCCGGCAAAATGCAACACGCATCAGCCACCGCCTTGTCATTCAGCCCGGATGCATTGCAACGCTTTAACGATAACATCGACTTCCTGCGCGACAAACTGATTCTGCGCCCGATGGAATACACCAACAATCCTGAAGTCATCCGCCGCTTGGGCATCATCGGCATGAACGCTATGATTGAAGCCGACATCTACGGCAACGTAAACTCCACCCACGTGATGGGTACCAAAATGATGAACGGCATCGGTGGCTCAGGCGACTTTACCCGTAATGCCTTCTTCTCATTCTTCGTATCGCCATCTGTGGCCAAAGACGGCGCGATTTCATGTATCGTACCAATGGTTTCACACCACGACCATACCGAACACGACGTGATGTTTATCGTTACGGAGCAAGGTATGGCCGATTTGCGCGGCAAATCACCACGCCAACGCGCTCAATTGATTATCAACAACTGTGCGCACCCAGAATACCGCGACATGTTGCGTGACTACTACGACCGCGCCGAAAAAGCAGGTGGCCTACACACACCACACCTGTTGATGGAAGCCTTGTCATGGCACCAACGTTTTGTTGAAACCGGCGACATGCGTATCAAATAAAATGAAGTAAACCTTCATTGAAAAAAGCAGCTTGATGTTTTCAAGCTGCTTTTTATTTGTGAATTTGATGATAAAGAGTAGGTCGGATACTTGTATCCGACATTAAGCGTATTCTTAGCTAGAAACCAAATAAAAAATTCCTAAGCCCCTAACATAATATACAATATTTACCAGGATTGGATGAGTTGAGATAAAATGCTGTTTAATATTGGACTTTTCACTCCTTGTGTTTTAAATCTATACCTTCCCAGAGTACAAATTTAAATTACTGCTTAAGATTTAACTTGAAATTTATTATATTGTATTAGAGATAAAGAAGTTGCTCAATAGGTTGAATTTTATGAAAAATAAATTTACGCTGTAACCTCTCTGGGGAAGTAAAGGATTTATGTTTCATATGGCATATAATAGGGAATTACGGAAGGTAAAGTCAAACTCTGCATATTGGCCATATTACATATTCCAAGAGTTCATTGCGGAGCAAAAGTATTCGAAATCGACGAAGTCGGCGTATTTGTCGAAGCTGAACCAATTTGGACTGATTTTGGTGGATTTAGGCTATAAACACCAAGATGAGACATTGGTAAGTCTGCAAGTTTTTAAAAAGACACTTGTTGAGTATCACAAGCTATTGTTAAAAACGACAGGTAGAAACGGTGTTATCAATCCGAGCCTAAATTTATATGTTTCGGCTTGGAATATGTTTGGAAGATGGTATGCTACTTCACATTCTCAGCACAGTTACTGCTTCTCAGCATGCAGAACCTTTAAAGTGCATCCTAAGCTTCCGTGTATGATACAGCTTGATAAGTTGATATGGCTTGAGCCTGAGGATTTGGAGTGTTATCAGGCAATGAGGCAGTGGTGCATAATCGATTTATTCTGCACAGCAGCATTGCGAGTGAACGAACTGGTTGGAATACGGGTTCGTCATGTTGATTTTGTTGGCCAATCTATTGTATTGGATGAGCGGTTTCTAAACCCACAACGGATCTATTTAGATAAAAAATCTATTGAGTATTTGGGAATCTATATACGTTTATTGAGCCAAAGAATAGGGCCTTCACTTTTCTCCGATGAGACATACCTATTTGCAGGTAAAAGAGGGCATATGTTATCTGCGAATGAGTTATACAGAATTACTTATTCACTTACCTCTCAAGTTTTTGGATTTCATATCAAACCTCATATGCTGAGGTCTGCTTGTGGGAGGAGGTTGTTTTTCAAATGTCGTGATGCCCGTCTCACTCAAGAATTCATGGGGTATAAATCGGTTGAAACCATCCAAAAGTATTATGCGGTTGATTTGGAGAGACTTATCGAATCACTCCGGCTTCATCCGCGTTATTCAGTCAAACCAAAAATAGGAAAGATAGTGTATTGCACAGTCAATAATATTTACATTTCTTGACGTTGCAACAATGCACACCCTGATTTATTCAGGGTGTTTTTTATTTACCGATGGCTATATATATCGTGCTTTGTCAAAATCTTGGCCGTTAGCCAACAGCGTAAACGCTATCACGGCCAGCTTACGCATGAGCGCAACAAGTATCAGCTTGATAGGTTTGCCTTTTGCTTTCAGACGGCCTACAAAGTCGGGAAAGGCATTGCAACGGTAGGCTACAAGCGCGGGCATGTATAGACTTTTTCTAATATCGGCATTGCCTATTTTTGATATTCGACTTTTGCCTTTTACGCTGGTTCCTGATTGGTGGTCTTTTGGATCAAGGCCAAGATAAGCCGTGAACTGTTTTGATGTCTTGAAGTTGTGTCGTTGGTAAACGGCCAGTAAGACGGCTGCTGCTTGTTCGCCTATGCCTGTGATGGTCTTTAATCGTTTGCGCTGGGTGTTGTAGTTGGGATTAGATTTGTAGAACTGGTTAAGTTGTTTTTTGACGGTTTTGATTTGGCTGTTCAGATTGTCGATGGTGGTTTGAATGTGGGGTTTGATGTAGTCGGGTGCTTCGTGGTGTTTGTTTTTTTCGGTGGCGCGTTGTTGTTTCAGATGGTCTAGGTATCGGGCGAGTTCTTGAAGTTGCTTTTGTTCAACGGTAGGCGGTTGCCACGGATTTAGCTTGTGATGGCGGTCTTGGCAGTATTGGGCAATCAGTTTGGCGTCTTGTTTGTCTGTTTTGGATCGTTGCAATTCGGCGATGGCATAGCCTTTTATTTTTCGGGGATTCTCTACGGTTACTGTGTATAGGTGGTGCAGGTATTGGGCGAGTGCTTCGTAATATGTGCCGGTAGCTTCGCAACAGCAATGTAAGGTGCTGGGTGCATGGTGGAAATTAAGCCAGTCTGTCAGTTGTTGAAATCCTTTTGGATTGTTGCTGAATTTTTTTTGATGGTTTTGGCCGTCTGAAATCAGACAGCAATCTATTGTAAGCTTAGATACGTCTATGCCTAAGTACATGGGTTTTACCTTATAAATTCGGGCTTCTTGCCCTAGATAGTGTTCAAACTTCAGATGTACGAAAGCCCACGCTTCTATCTTTCCTGCAAGCTTGGGCTTTGGCCGTGCTTTCGAAGTCGTGGGCTTTGCTTGGTGTTTCGTCAAACGCCAAGCCCTGAAAATGCTGGTTTCACGTTCAGGGCTTAGGGCTTTTGGTTTTGCCTTCGGCGACCCTTCGGGGACACTCGCCGTGTGGCAGGGGTTGGGGGAAAACCGCCCCCAACCCTTGCTAATAGCGTTTTTGGGTGGGCTAGCGTCAAGGGGTATCCATAAAGGATTATAAAGACGATAAAGCCGTCTTTACAATCCTTTACGGACGCCCGCCCCTTGACTTGTGGTTAGGTGGTTAGGTAAATATAAGAGCAAATTATTAATGCTGCTATGCTTATACCAATTAAGGCTTCAAGTGCAAAGATTTTAAATATCGCCATGCCGTATTTTCTATGAAGATGAATTACCGCATAAACAAAAAGGCACGCGCCTATAAATTGCCAAACTGTCATATACCTACTTTCGCACCTGTATTACTCAACGCTTTTTCAGCGTATCCGTCATACATTAAATTCTGCGGACTTTGACCGCCCATCACAGCAACTTGCGCTACTTGTTCCGGCGTATATTCTACCGCTGGAGCTTGGTTTTGTACCGTTTGTTGCTGTTTGTACGGATTATAAATGCCGTTTTCTACGTAATCAAGACATTGGGATTTCTTCATTTCTTTAATTGGCGTTCCCTGTTCGGTATAGCAAGTGCAGCGGTTTGCGTTTTTGACACAGGCAACAGGGAACGGCATGGTTTTAACCTGTCTATTAAGATTGTCATATATAGGGGCGGTATGCGGTTGACCTTCAATACGCGGTTTATAGTCTTCTTCGCTTAGGTGTGGTTTAGGCGGTTCAGGTGGCATGGCCATTGTTTTCCCATGGGCGTATTGCCCCTGCGCGTTGGCCGTTCCGTTTGGCGCTGGAGCGCCCACCGTACCGCCCACCGCTTCGGGGCTTGAAGCTTGCGCTTCAATTTGTGGCCGTTCGATGGGCTTGCCCATGTCTTGAAACCAGCCATAGAAGAAAATCAAGGCGGAAATGATAACGGCTAGAATCATGGGCAAGACATAGATAACCTTACTACGTTTGGTTTTTATCTTGGTGTGTTCTTCAGCGGATTTATACACGCCGAAAGCGCGTTTATCCAATTTGTACACGCTGACAATACCTTCTGAAACATCAGACCTTGCTTCAGGATTGGCACAGCGTTGCCATTCTACTTTTCTGCGTATGCCTAGATTGGTTTTGCTGATATGGGTATGGTGACCAATCAAGCTGCGGACGTTGGCGTCAATTAAGCGGGGGTGTTGCGTGAGCAGGAAAAAATCTAAACCGCGATGGCGGTGAGTTTCTAATTCTGCCACGAAGTCAGGCACCTTTGAACCGCTTGGCCGTGGGCGGAATACCCTTTGACATTCGTCAATCACAAGGATTGCGCCGGTCGGAGCCCATTTGTGCCACGTCTGCATGCTTTCACCTTCAGGAATCGGCATATGCGGAATAATTTTTTCGTCAACATCAGGAATGCCGTCTAAAAATAATGGGCGGTTTTTTAAATCGTCTCGGGTCATTAAATCAGAGATAAGCTTCAATGTTTTGCCTGAACCTGGAACGCCTGTAATAAGTGATAACATAAATTTCCCCTACTTTTGTGCAACGATGGTGGATAGCTTGGATAGGCTTTTTACGGAAACGACAAAGGCAAAGGCGCCGAATATCCAGTTAAGCATAACGCCTAAGCCTGCAATCATGACAATTTGCAAGGCTTCATCGGGGAAACCGCCGATTTGTGCGCTTATGGCTTCCATAAGAAATTGCTGAATTTCATTCATGCCTACATAACTAACGAATGAAAGGCCGAATGCTGCAATAATCCGACCTGCAACAGTCATTAATACACTGGTAATTAGCTGACCCCACATATCAAACTTCCTTTAATGCGCCTGAAACAAACCATGCACAGCTTAAAATCGTGATGGCAATCAGAATCGGCCTGATTTTCGCTGCAAAATCGCAAAGCGGTTCATAGCTAAATTCATGACTTCCGAACATACCGAAATCAACACTTCTGGGCATTGGGCATGTTCCTGTTGTGCTGAAATGGCTTGACGGTTGAAAGCTTAAATCTATGGTTTGTTCAGGTATGGCTATATCTTCGTAATCAGCTTCCCCCAATTTGGCACAGGCTGCGGAATTGGGATTTTTTTCACAGAATTCTTTTTGCTGCTGGTTCTGTTGATTGGTTTGGGCTGTCTGCCCTGTTTGGCCTGTAGTGGGTGTTTGCTGCCCTGTTTGGCCTGTAGTGGGTGTTTGCTGCCCTGTTTGGCCTGTAGTGGGTGTTTGCTGCCCTGTTTGGCCTGTAGTGGGTGTTTGCTGGCCTGTTTCGCCTGTGGTAGGCGTGGTGTTCTCTCCAGTCTCTTTTTGGCCTGTCTGCTGCCCTGTTTCGGCTTTATTGGGTATTACAACGGTTCTTGTTGGTGCTTGGCTGCTGTTTGGTTTCAAGTCGGGTCTTGAAACTGTCGAAGTGGTTATATTGCCGTTTTTGTCAATCTCAAACCTTGTTTGCTGTGGGGTATCTGAACCGGCTGGGGTGTACGGATCAGAATAAGCAACGGACGGTGTAAATTCTTTTGACGTTGTTGCCTGTTCGACGGTATCGCCCATTTTTGCCAGTTGTTCCATTAATTCTTTATGATTGGTTTGTTGGCTTTCTAACATGCGTTCAAGAATTTTTTGAATGTCATTGCCTGTTAATGTCATGTTTTCTGAAATTGATTGTGCTGCTTGCTCACTTATGCCGGATTGAGGCTTCCATGAAGCAAAAGCATAGGAAAACTTGTTTTGACTATATGACGGACGTTCAATAGATAAATATTTACCATAGCCCGGAACATAAACATAATACATACCATTTTTTTGACTGACTGAATTTGAACCAGTAAGAGGTGACGAATGACTAAACGAAGCATTTTTATAAACAATTTCGACAGGAGAACCATCATGAGAATGTATCTCTATTCTAAAAATAACTTCATGAGTATATAAACCCTTAGCTTCATTTTCTTTGTCTGTTGATGTTTTTTTAGCTGCTTCGGCAGCCCCTTGCGCTGCTTTCGCTGCTGCTGCTTGGGCAATAGCACCGCCTAAATCGCCGTTTCGCTCGGCTTGGGCTTGTTGTGCTGCTGCTTGTTGTGCTACTTGGCCTAATTGGCTTGCTTGTTGGCTTGCAGAGCCCCCATACATCTCTTTATTAAAATTATCAGCAGCCTTTCTTAATTCGGAAATACCGTTATATCCTTCTGGAATACCTTTCCACAATCCTAAAGTGAAATTATCTAAAACTTGATGAGCTACTTCTATAGAAGTGGAGGCTGCTCCAAAATAATCACCCTGTGCAATTTGACTGCCAATTTTATTTGCATTTTCTTTTTGACTTTGGCCTGCAATAGAACCAATAACAGCAAGATTGGCAGCTGTGCCTAATTTTGAAACAGATGTTTTTTGTGTGGCAGCGGTTGACATCGTGCCTTTTTCGCCATAATTGCCAGTAACGGTTACTGTCTTTTGCTGTTGGCCTGTAATCGTATCTCCGCTCTTGGTAACGGTTGATGTACCGCGATTGCGCTCATCAACGCGTAAAACGCCTGTAGATGGGTCATACCCTTGATTCTTCAAGGCTTGACTGCTGGGGAATCCGTTATTTGTGGTTTGGTGAACAGCTGGGGGCGGTAAGCTTACATCGGCATAGGCTACTTGAACGATGAAGCTACTAAGTACAAGGCCACACACGCCACGATGTACGGCAATAGATTTATTGTGAATACTGTTTCGGGATTCATTCATCTTTTTCTTTCATCATTAAAAATATAGCCCTGACAGCTATGAAAACTACGCAAATGCTTATAAAAACGGCCACTAGATTGGTGCCGATTTGTTGGGCATGTTTTGTATAGTAGTGTTCATCGCATTGGGGGAATGTGGGCATTACGGTTTGCTGTTTGTATGTCCAAGAAGTGCCATTAAAAACGGGATGATGTAACACCCCGTCTTTATCTATCGTTGGCACAACTTGGGTCATCAAGACGTTAATTGCTTCCTGTTCTGTTGAATAACAGATTCGGCCTACTTGATAACCCATGATGTTGCCTTAAGCTTTGTTGATTGCGCGTTTCACAATGCCGATTGAAACGATGGCAATTGCGATACCGACAACAACAACGCCCAGAGCTACAATACCTGTTTTCAAGGAACCGATTTCGGTTGAAGCTTGGTTCATCAAGTCTTCAGCCATTACAGGGGCCGACAGAGCAGCTACGGTAGTTGCAGCAAGTGCGGTTTTTGCTTTGGTTTTGAAATTTTGAAATTTCATGATGTTTTCCTTTAAGTTAAAAAAGTGGTGGGCTGCTATGGGTCTAATCAGGGCGCAGCCCATAACCCTGAATCTTGTTTACTGTTCGTCTGAATAGTACATGTTGTTTTTAAAAGCACGTGGGAAAATGCGCAATGTGATAACTTGATCACGCGTCAAAGTGCTGTATTTATCAGGATTCTTGGTGCGAACTTCGCATAAACCGGTGCCGTCATCAGAACGGACTAAAAGGCCGACATAGTGGGTTTTTGTGTATGTGCCGTCTTCGTTTTTACGCTCTTTGTCGAAAAGACGGTCAAAGGTGGCTGTTACATAAAAGCCTTGTGTTTTGGGTTTTTCTGCTTGCTGGGTCATGATGATTTCCTTACATGTTGACAATGGTTTTACGGTTATAAAATGCCCATTTCGGGCTTACTAAGCTGCTTAAAATTCTGTTGTAGTTATCTTCTGTAATAGGTTTCAAAACGCGGTTAAATTCATGTTTTGAATACTCTTTTAAATATGGCTCAATGCAAATAATCCATTGCTGGAGCTTCTCGCGCCACAGGCGCGAACCAGCCGATACAAACGAAAAATTGCTGTTTGCAATCTTCCACAAGCTTTTTTTGTCAATGGTGGTACGAATCAGCCGATAGCCTTTGTCTTCAGGCAGTCGGCTGTTGATATGCTTTGAAATGTATTTTGCAACGTATTTGGCTAGTCCTTTGCTGTTGGTTTTTACTGGCAGTAATTCAGAACGGCCAAAGCCGTATTTATCCATGTTTTCACGCAGGATTTGCCATAATTGGCGCAATGCTTTGTTTGCACTTGTGTAGTTTCGGGCTTGAATTTGTTTGAAATTCAGACCACGGCGAATATCTTCACGTGTGTTAACAATCAGATGAAAATGAATACGACCGCGCTTTGTGCGCTCGTATACGCAAATGTAGTGTTCAAAGTGTTTTTTCAGAAAATTGGTGCGTAAGCTGTGGAAACGGCGTTGCGCTTCTTTCACTTCTTGAACATCATCGGCAAAGGTCAGCGTTAAAAAGCCAACATGGTTTAGGCCGAATGTTTCAATGAATTGATGAACATTCATTTCCAAAGCGGTTGATGATTTTTTGTGTGATGTTGAAAACTCGTTAAATTCGGGTTTCATGTCGTTTGGCAAAAATTTTTCATAACCAATCGGCATTTCTTTTTCATTGTTTTTAATCGGGTTTTCAGTCTCAATGCAGTTGTTACTATTTAGACAAGGAAGCGCGCGCTTCGCGCACGCTGAAGCCGAACGGTTCATGATTGCACCTCCGACATCAGAGCGGATACGGTTAATTTGCCGTATAAATCGGCGGTGTCAAAAGCGGATTGTTGGCCGTATGGGCTTAAAACAGGGAAATTTTTAGCTTCGTGAATAGTCGGCACATCGTTAGTTTCAACGAATACGCGACAAATATAGGCAATCGGATTTGTTTCCGGTTGTGGTGTGATGGTGTAATAACAAAGGGGCTTAGGAAGCAAAAATATTAAATTGGGTTATTTCGAAGCATCTTCATTAATATTTTACCTAAATCTTCATGCCGGTGGTTAAACCTAAACTCCGTTTCTTTGAGATGTAGATAAAACATCTCTTTGGAAATACCATGAAATTTAGCCAAACGCCCCTTAGCATAACTCCAAAAAGATTCAATACCATTGATATGTTGCTTTCCTCGAGCAAACTCATTGGAACCATGATGGACACGGTAATGCTTCTCATAGCCCATATCGACAAGACCGTCATATGCTTTCCAGCCGTCAGTATTGATTTCACTGTCAGCAGATATGTGACCACGTATGACCTTGATTAGTGAGGCTTTCGAAGCGTCGGGAACGATTTCCGTATAGACCACGCCATTGCGTTTCAGTATGCCAAATACGATGGTTTTACCTGACGCTCCGCGACCGCGCTTACCCCTGATACGTCGCGCACCAAAGTAAGATTCATCTAATTCGACCACACCGGACAGTGGTGAGCTTTGTTCGCACAGAGCAGCAATCCTGTGTCTGATTTTCAGGAAAATAGGATTGATACTGCGTACACTAATGCCGGTCATTTTAGCAGTATCGGAAGCGGTCAAATCAAGAGCAAAACAGCGGATTATTTCTCTAAACTTTTGCTCTGAAATTTTGCTGAACTTTTGATACTTATTTTTTAGTTTCATATTAGGAGCTTATCAGGTTTTTTGATGATTTTGCTTCCTAAGCCCCTAACAAATTGACATTTCAGACCCCTTGAAAGTCGGTTAATAAACTTGTCAAGGGGTATTAACGATTTTTTACGCCCCTTGCATGGGACGTAATATATAAGAGGCCGTCTGAATAGTATTCAGGTGACCTTTCCATTTTATTGTTAAAGGTATTTTTTCAGATATTTCGCTTGAAGGAATACCATATAGGCGCTGCTTGATATAGGGACTAAAAGCCAATAAGGAGACAGTACAATCGGGCTACACAAATAAAATAAGATACTGAGCCAGATGATGCCGCTGCGCCAATATTTTGCTCGATGGTAAATGCCGGCGCTTTCGCGCGAAGCATTCTCTTGCCGAATCCGTCGCATGACGAGGCCGTCTATCAGAGCCAAAATATAGAGAAGAGCAGCCAAGCCGATAAATAGGCAAATATTCCCGATGCGTATCGAGATAACCTGTAGGGTCTTATCAAAATGTTTGAGCAAGTCCAGTCGAGGAATCAGGTAATTTTTGAACCGATAGCCGAAATCTGATTCAGATTGCGCAGCCAAGGCTTTGTTTACTTGGGTCCACTCGAAGAAGACTGTGCTTAAGGTACGATAGGATGTTCTGGAAACAGTGATGTTCAGTTTTTCAGACGGCCTATCCTGCCACAGTATTGGCTGATTATGATTGATGTGCTCCAAACGCGCTAATTCTTGCTCTAATAAATCGGGAGTTTGCAGATAGTTTTGTGTTACAAGAGAAAGCCCAAAAATAATCAATACAATCAGAAATACCGTGTAAATTGCTTTAAATGGTGAAAGCAGAAATTTCAAAGGCAGCGAGTTCATGTACCAGCCGCTAGATTTAGCCGACATAGGATACCCCCTCTACAAATGCCTCCTCATCAGTGGATGGTGAGCTTAAACGGTAGGATGCACGCATCGCGACAGCGATATCAGTGATATGACTTGGAATAAGTTTGGCCTCATCAGGGTCTGTTTTGGGTAGTGGGAGCCGGAGTTTATAAAGTTGCCCACCCTCAATCAATGCAAATGCCTGCCCTTTGGGCAATTGCGTTAAATCTGCAACCGTGAGCATCGGTACGGTTTCAGAGCCAATCCGATCTTCATTTCCACTACCGAAATCCTCATGGCTATCGGGGAAAGCCACATCATTTGCTCTGGAGACCAACGTGCTGGTCATGACTTTGACTTCAGGCAGCTGATTGGTCAGCATTTCGGCTGTTTCGGCCGTCTTGACGCGCAACATAATCATGGTATTAAGGTTACCGCCAATTTGGCCCGCTTTGGCAGGAGAACCTATTTTTGCCTCCACGTCTTTCCATGTTTGGGTATAAACGGTGACCTGATAACCTGCGCCGCCTGCTTTGTTCAGCAACGGGATAAATTCATCACCAATCAGTTCGTTAAATTCATCTGCATGGATAGCAATCTTGCGTTTGCCTGTAGTGCCGCTTTGGCCAAAGCCATGGCCATGTTTGTAGATTTGCCCAGCCAGTGATGTAAGGTCTGCAAACATGGCATTGCCAACTGCACCGGCTACCTCTGCATCAGAGAGTGAATCTAAGCCGATATAAACCACAGCGTTGCTTTCAATTACTTTGCGCCAGTCCATAATCGGGCGGGGATCCAGCAAGTCGGTGGTATCCGGGCTAATCAGTTTGGCGACATCGCCGGTTGTCAGTTTTTCCAGGAGCGGGTAGAGCGAGCTGACAAGTTTTTCAAAGTAGGAGCGGTCATTGGATAAAATGCCGCCTAAGGCATCAATCAAAGGTTCATTGTGCTGTTTTGCTTTCAGGAACGAACCCAGTTTGATGGTGTCCAGATTACGACCGGTTTTAACGGCCGTTTTCGCTTCCGATTCCGGCAATGAGAAATCATTAAATTCATTCAGCCATCCGGGATAATTTTTATCTAAAATCAAGCGGAAATAATCCCCGGCCAGCTGATCGACGTTGGCGGCAGCTTTATAGATGTTTTCGTAATTCGGTTTGATGGAGAGTCCTTCCATCGTTTTGGTTAAAACGTTTACGAAACGCCATACAAAGTCTCTAAAGGCGGCGGATTGGCCTTCGCTGGGCAGTTGGTTGGCAATACGGGTGGCTACCTCGGTGATACGGCCATAGTCGCTGATGGGGTTGTAGCGGCAACTGTGTTCAGGGAATCCGAGATGAAACATATAGAAAGGCCGGCCTGCTTTTTGGGCTTCCACATACATGCGAATCATTAAATCCGCATCACCCTTGGGGTCAAATGCGATGGTGACATCGCCCCGGGCAATGTCTTGAACCAGCATGGTCTCGCAAAGTCGGGTTTTACCGACTCGTGTCGTACCCAAGACGACTTTGTGGCCGACACGCTCACCTAAGTCTTCCCAAATATCGTGCTCATCGATTTCAATACCGTGTAGTTCTGGCGATCCACCGACAGGCGGCAATGGCGCAACAGGATTCCACCAAGCATTTTGGCGGGTGAATCGTGTCAGCCAATTTGTCCCAGGTGTTTCAATTTCATATTTTCTGGCCATGCGATATAGCGCAGATGGCTTGAGTAAATGCTGATTTTCCGGCTGACGTACCATAAAAAAGCGGGGATATACCGCCCTGCAGGGAAGCATATCCCCACAGGGTTGGTAAAATGAAAAATACCGCGCTGCCCTAGGACAGCGTACGCAGTTTGCGGCAAGCGTACAGGCAGGTTTAGACAGATGCCGTCTGTATGGTTATCCTAATTATACCCAAGATTCTGCAGAATAAGCAGAATCCGCTATTGGATCCAGTTTTCCAGATACAGCCCCTCAACCCGTTCAAATTCCTTGGTATTATTGCTCACAAGTGGAACATTCAAAGACAGGGCATGCGCTGCAATCAGAAGATCCAAACCGATAGGCGTGCCTTTACTCTGCAGGTGCTGACGTATACGTGCATAATGCCAAATGGCCGACTCGTCAAAAGGCAAAACATCCAGTGGGACCAGAAATTTTTCCAATGCCGCCCTGTTTTTTAACGAACCTGATTTTTCTACCCCAAAAGCCAGCTCGCATGCGGTAATACTGGAAACCGCAATCTCTCCAGGGTTGTATTCTTCAAATTTTTCAAATACATATTTTGGTTTTTGGTTGATGATGTAAATGCAGATGTTGGTATCAAGCAAATATTTGATCCTCATAGGATTTCTTCTCTCGACTGTTCGGGTTGAGCTTCCCGCTGCAAAACAAAATCCGACTCGAATTCCCCAACCGCCTCAGCCATGCTCTGCCAGCTTTTTTCCTTAGGGATGAGCAATACGCCTCCGGCAAAATGTTTGATAAAAACTTCCCGGCCGTCGAATTGGAAGGCCTTAGGGAGCCGGACTGCCTGGGAACGTCCGGTGGTGAATATTTTGGCTGTTTGCATGATATTGCCCTTCCGTGAAAAGATATGTATCTATGAAATATACCACACTTTCCCTGGCATCTGTCGTTCAAATAAATCCAAGTATCAAACTGTTGACATTAGAACAGTTTGGCGTAGAATGGAATCTCCTTAATCTCAAGTCTTTGCATAACTGATTTTCCTGGTTATAGCAAAGCATCTTGCTATAACCGTTTCTTTTCCCAGGGACGGTTATGAAGATTCAATTTATCAAATCCCCAAAACTGCCGGCTAAATTGCTGGCTATTTGTCTTTCTGCTACAAAATATCTGGTCTTAAGCGTATCGCTGACTGTTCCGGTGCATACCCATGCCGGAATCGAAAGCGACATGGCCAATATGTTCAACTCCATGGGAGCCGCCACCAATTACACCGAAGCAGGTGCCTTCCACGGACAAAGCGGCAGCCTCTATACCGGCGGCAGTTTCAGTGCCAGAGCGCCGGTATCGAATCTCAGTCTCGGCAATATTCAACTGCCATCAGTTAATGCCGGCTGCGGCGGCATCGACATCTTCGGCGGCTCGTTCTCTTTCGTCAGTAAAGAGGAGTTTATTCAGTTTACCCGCAACTTGGGTAACAATGCTGCCGGTGTCGCATTTGACTTGGCTTTAAAGGCGTTGGATCCGATGATTCAGGATGCCATCAACGGCATTCGCGATCTGGCTCAGTCAGTCAATTCCCATAACATGAATTCCTGCCAAATGGCACAGAGCCTTGTCGGGGGTGTGATGGGTGCTGTTGCAGAGAGCGCCAGTTCAAACTGTCAGGCAGCCGCCGTCAGCTCAGGCAGTGCAGATGATGCTTCAGATGCTTCATGGTTCTGTCGTTACGGTAAGAATTTAGCCAGGGTCTCAAAACAGGCAGCAGGCACTAATTCGCCTCAAGATACCATCAGCTTCACAGGCGGCAATCTCACCTATGAGGCGATGAAAAAACATACGTCCGATATCAAAGATCTGGATTTAGGCAATTTTGATGCTATGGACTTTTATTACAGTATTGCCGGTACAGCTGTTTTCCCAACACCTAAAGAAGACGGTGAGGGTACGGTTAGTGCAGGCGTGCAATCGTTTGCCCCACGGATTACAGGCATCGGAGAGCTGCTCTCCGGCAAAGAAAATTCCGTCGACAAGCAATATGTGACCGTCGATATGTGGACTTGTCGTGACGGCAGTGAACGTAAGAAAGAAATCTGTTCAGAAAAAAATAATGTTCAAATCAAATCCCTGCGCTATATCGTACGGGAACGCTTGAAAGCCATGCCTGCTAAAATTCGCAGCAATGCCAATTGGACAGAACAAGAAGTGAGAGAAGTATCCGTACTGGTGGCCAACAGCAGTCTGCCTATTTTACGCATGGCCGTGGCTGATGCTTTTCTCGGCACCAAGAATTTGGAAAAGACCGCCGTAACCGACACCATCGCCATCGATGTGGCCGCAGGTATTCTTTCTTCAGCCGAACGCCACCTCCGCACAGCTGTCAGCCTGTACAGCAAGACGGACGAAGTCAGCGGTATAGAAGCGAAGAAGATTATGGATAATTTAGCCGAGCTGCGCGGCAAGATTTATGCTGAACGCAATCATGCGCTTGCCAAAATCGAAATCGAACAAAGCATGATGTCTGCTATGGCACAGTCCGACAGCCAATGGCGCAGCCAATTTGTCGATTCTGGCCGTAGTATGGCATTTGACCAAATGAATCGCTTGTAATAGGGGGAGCCATGGCAGTCGAATATTTTACTTTTGCGGGAAACGGCGAGGCGGTTCAAGGTGTATTTAATGCAGTAGCCACACTTTCCTCTTCCAATACCATGACTGGTGCACTCCAAGCCGCTGCACTTTTCGGTTTTTTGGTTACCTTGTTTGTGGCCGTCTATAAAATCGACCTCAAAGACAACTTTGTCTACCTCTTTGTGATTGCCGGTGTGTGGATGGGCATGATGGTACCCAAAACCACTGTACTGATTACCGAAACCGCCGGTCACGGTTTTACCGGCCGCCAATATACCGTCGGCAACGTCCCCATCGGTTTGGCCTATTCGGCCAATATGGTCAGCACCTTTGGTCATCATCTGACCCGCAGGGCAGAGCAAATCTACAATATACCCAACGAACTTAACTACAGCCAAACCGGTGTCTTGTTCGGTGCGCGGCTGATTGAACAGATTCGGGACGTGTCTATTCCTGATGCAACATTAACGCAGGACTGGGCATTGTTTATGAACCAGTGTTCGTTTTTCGATTTGAACCTGTACCATTTCTATACGGTTGAAGATTTGCGCGACAGTGCGGACATCCTGGCGACTTTAGGTAACACCAACCGTGCCATGTTTACCAATGTGTCAAAATTAAAAAGTGGTGCCAATGTCGGCGGGAACTTTGCCAACAGCCGCTTGCAGTATGAGGGCGGCAGCACTTCGATGACTTGCGACAAAGCCTATCAACTGCTCAAAGCACGGACTGAATTCTACTCACAAGGTTATTTGCCTAATTACGTTGCAGATAAAGTATTTGCCGGATTAGGTACATCAACCGCACCCAATAAAGCTACTGCATTGGCCACACTCGGTAACAATTCATTCCAATACCTGCTCAACAATGCCCGTGTCGATACCTTGAAAAACATCGAGCAGTCAGCCATGGTGGAAATCATCCGTCAAAGCACGATAATCAACGGTCAGCGCAACAACCATGCTGCCCGTGTTCAGGAAGTGTTTGCCTTTACCCAGGCACGTAACCAGTATATTACCGCCCAAAAAACCGGCGGACTTATGGCGAGCAAAAACCTGCCGGTGGTGCGCTCTGTGGCCGAAGCGGTACTGATTGGGATTTTTCCGTTTGTGGTGATTTTGGCACTTCTGGCCGGGATTGCGGCATTCAAGTTGATCATGTTCTATGTGATGGCACTGTTTTGGATTCAGTTGTGGGCACCGGTGGCCAGTATCATCAATTTTGTGCTGACCATTCATACACGCCGTCTGTTTAATGCCGAAACAGCCGTCGGCATGATTACCCCTGGCTCCGGCGATGGCCTGTTGATGGCTGCGGCTGATGCCCAAGCAGCGGCGGCTGGTGCAATGTGGCTGGTTCCAGTTATTTCCGGCGCATTGGTTATGGGCGGACGCACCTTGCTGGGCGCACTGACCGGCATGGCCACTGCGGCGAAGTCCGGTGCGGAATCGGCCGGTTCACAAGCAGGTACGGGCAATTTTGCCGCCGGCAATATGAATTACAACAATGCCAACGCCAATAAATACTCACTCAACCCGGTATATACCGATCCGCAGATGACGACCGCGCATTCGGCGGCCGGTACCTCTTGGATGAATGCAGCCAGCGGAACCAGCCGCTATCAGGCACGCAACAGCAGTTTGGCCGTATCGTCACAATCGCAAATCAGCGAATCGGAAAACTACGGCCGCATGGCTGACCGCGCAGAAACAGCGGCCAGACAACATCAGGCGGCCTATCAGGAAAGCATGGCTTTGGGGCAGGCGCAAACCTTGGCTTGGGCCGGGAAACACAGCTTTGGACAGAGTGCGGATTCGGGTTACGGTATGGGCTTGGATGCGGCGCAATCTCAGAAAATGTCGTGGACTCAGGAGCAGGCTCAGAACCTTGCCCAGAAGCATTCTTATTCAAATTCCTCAGCTATCCAATCTGCTTTAACCGCAAGTTTAGGGATTGGAATGGATTCACAACAGCTAGACAAATTGACAGGATCTATGTCAAAAGGCATGAAAGGTCTAGATCAATTAGGCCGCCAATCTGGAGTTGAAGCCTCTATTGCACGCATAATATCCAATACGTTGAAAGGTAATGTTCAAGGGGGATGGAAAGGAGACGCTATTAACAAAGACGCTCTCGTTGCAGACATCGGTAAATCAATCTCTGCTGGTCACAAGGAAGGCATTACCTTCGACAGCAGCTTTACCGACAAAGTCAGCAGCTCTGCGGCCTATAAAAACTCACTGTCCTCCGGAGACGAACTGGCGCAAGGCGCAAGTGCCAGCATACAGCGTGCGCAGCAGGCCAGCCGTTCGGCTACCGACAGCTTCAACGAGGCTCAAAGCTACCGTGAGCAGGCTCAGCGCACTTACGGCAACGGTAAAACCGTCACCTACGACAATACTAACGACCTGATTGCGAATAATCCGGATCTGACCCTGTCTCAGCTAAACAGCGGTGAGGGTAATACCTTTCAGACGGCCATCTCTACGGCCGACCGTCGCAGCGCTCAGATGGATGTCGCCGCACAAACGGCAGGCTGGAAATCGGATGGCGGACTCACCCCTGATAGCCGTCCGCAGAACACAGTTGATTCTTCGTATCAGAGCAATGTTGCTTCGGTGGCCGGTGCCTCCCAGGCCGCATTTGAGGGCGTGCGCGAGCGTGCCGCCCGCAGCGGGATTCGCGCGGATTCGGTGGATGCGGCCATCAGCAAACGCGGCCTCGACTATGAGCAGGATTTCAATCAAGCCAGAAGTGGTGTCGACAGCGATGTGGCTCAAAGCGGTCATCGCTATGACAGCCGTGTCGATGATTTGGCCAATCGGGCACGAAAAGCGGACGAAAACAGCAATGGCATGATGATGGAGCTGAATTCTCATGTTTTGCCGTGGAATGCCGGTGGTGAGCGGCGTGAACAGGTGATGCAGGATGTCCGCGATGGTAAAGGCCCTCTCGGTTCCGGTGCCAATCAAACCGAAGCTCATTTGGGCAGAAACCCGAATCTGGCCAATGATCTGAAACAGCGCCCGGGCAGCGGATCCCGCACCTTCCGCCCAAAGCAGTAGCCCCGACCGATGGTTATCGGGGCAACGGGGCAAAATCATACGGCAGCGGCAAAGAAACGCTGGGGCCGCTTTTACCCGGTGCGCATACGATTATCAGTCCGTTTGGTAAGCGGGTGCATCCGATTTTAAAAACAGTGAAAGAACATAAAGGTGAAGATTATCGCGGTACTGTCGGCACACCATTATTAGCACCTTTTAGCGGTCGGGTCGTGGAGAGTCGTTACCAGGCAAAAACTGTAATTCGAAACGGTCGTAAAGTAACTGTAGGATGGGGGCATACTGTAGTGATCCAAGCTTCAAATGGGGTTCGCTATCGTGCTTCTCATATGAAGGGAGCCAGCCCTTTACGATATGGTGACTCTGTTGCTAAAGGTCAAAAGATTGGCCAACTTGGTGCCAGTGGCGGCGTGACAGGACCACATCTGGATGCCATGCTTTACACGCCGTCAGGTAATGTGCTTCCGGTCAGTGCGTGGCGTGGTAAAACGTTAAATGAAATTGCAAGATCTAAATAGAAAGGAAGTAGAATGAGTATTGCCCATATCATTATTGAAATCGAAGAGTCAGATGATTTAAGCGACTGCGCTGTCCGCCTGAGTTTCAGCGGCGGTACCGAGCTTCAGAGCGAGGAGGGGAAGACAGCGTTTTACAAGAGCTTGGCTGCGGTCGAACAGGCTTTGGAAAGCTCCGAATAAATTAAAGGCAGCTTTTAGCTGCCTTTAATTTATTCATTGTTAACAGAGTACCACATATTGCAAGGGTCATCATATAAGTGAAGATCGAGTGAATCATCGACTTTGTGCTCATTTTGTTCTTGTTCCTCAAAAAATTCATCCCATTGAAAAATATTGGATTTATTCGCATCATCATCAGTATCAAACCAAATATTTCCGGGGCGGTGGGAAAATGCCGGATCGTGAACAAAATCCCATTGTTCCTCCCATGTGTATGCTTCTTGGTTTGAGACAGGTGTGCCGGTAAAAGTAGGCATAAAAAATTTATGGCGAGTAGCAGGGGCAGGCCAAACAGCCCAGCACACCGCAGTCAGCAATGGTGCGAACAGCACACCAACACCCCAGTTGGTGTCGTCGGTAAACGCAGCCCAGGAAACATCCTTACCCGCCACCATGGAGAGCAGGGTGGCGATGCCGAACATCACAACGAGTATGGCGGTCCATTTGATGAATTTTTTCATGATGTCTCCTTTCGCTCTATTTTCGCCTAGTTGAGTCTGCCGACAAACAGTATATTCAGTATTTTACGGACAATCCCAGCCAGTTTGGGTCGGGTTTCCAAAAAATCTGCAACCGGCGGAGATTAGCGGTAGTATAAGTTAACGAATTTTCTGCCGTAGCGGGAAGTCAGCAGCTTTTCATCACGGAAACGGCGTAACACCAAAACTTCGGGGGCATCGTAGCTGCCATATACTGCAGTGGCGATAAAACAGCCGGATTTTTTGACAGTCGAGTGGTTTGAAGTAATGTTGATGTTTTGATAGTTCCTCCTATCTTTGTCTGAATAGGGTGCTTTTTGCAGCAGTTTGACTTCTTTAGCCACTTCACCACGGGCGTTTTGAGTAGGAGTGAATTCTACAATATCGCCGCTGCGGATAGGCAAATCATCCAAACGGTAAAAATATTCTTCACCATCATCGCCGATAATGTAGCCGCTACCTTTATTGGCGTTGAACCATTTTACTTTGCCTTTCATTGCACTATTCTCCTTAATTGACGTAAGCCCCCTCGGATACGCTATTTCACTGTTTCGTTCAATAATGCCTGCCAATCTGATGGTGGATTGCCACTTTCGAGCATTTTTTTAAATACCGCATAAGCATCATTTTTGCTGCCGTAGGTCCGTTTCGTATCCGAATCGTTTATCCAGGCAAGAATAATGATTTTACTGGTCGAGTCGTATCGGAAGAATAACCTGTACCTTCCCATAATCTTTGCCCGCCGCCAATGCTTATATTCACTACCCATAGTCTGACCCAGACGGTATTTTTTATTGTCGGGCGCTTGAGCAATGGCATCTATTTCATCAAGTATCCGCTTCAGAAGCTTTGCTTCATCTGATTTTTCGGTTTTTCCAGCCTTTTTTTGGCTCTCTACTTGCTCAGCAAGGGCTTCCATCTGCTGAATAAAACACTCGTGTTCATAAATGGCATAGCCATTTATTTTCATCTGCTCGTCAGGCATCTTGTTCCTCTATTACGTTAATCTCCGGCCAGTTGACGATAGCGGGCATAACGGGAAGAGGAAGCAGGACGAATCGATTCGGGGGCATCTTGCATGGATTGCTCCAAAAAGCTCAGAAATTTATGGACAACAGGGTCGTTGTCACATTCTTCTTCATCAATCACGTCTTTTTCAAGCAGCACCTGACCGCCTTCCAATACTGAAAAACGGAGCTTGTCCTGCTTCTCCAATCCCAATGCTTTGCGCACTGATTCCGGAATGGTTGTTTGGTTTTTACTGGTCATGGTTGACACAGCATTCAAGATAATGTTCATATTAATTTCTACTCCCTGCCTATAACATAACGCTTCACAATATCAACTCATGGTGTGAATGCGCCTTTACAATCGGCATCAGGGATTCAGATATCCTGATAAATGAAAGATAATGTTAGCAACACACTATTGCTAATGCTTATTGTAAGGAAATCCCCTTACCTTGTCAAGAGCATGATTTTGAAAAGAGCAATTATGTGAGCTTACAAAAAAACTGACTATGATTTGCCACCAATAACGAAAACAGGACGCAAAAAGCCTGTCGTACCGCCATAAGCCGGGCATGTTTTCTTTCCCGCAGATGGGGTACATCCAATTGAACCATCAGCCTTGATTTGAACGGTTGCAAATGTCGGCGAAAATCTGGCTTTCAGAATCTCCATGACAGCCGGCGCAATTAAAACAACAGCGCCTTGGTCCGTAATAAATTTTGCTGCCGACATTGATTCTTCGATTGAATCATTTTTCAGGCCTCGCACCATAACGATGGCTTTTTTCTCAAATGCCTGATGGCCGATATCCTCCAGATCAGACGTTTTCTTCATGTCGAGAGATGCAAGAATATACATATCTTCAGCCGAACCATCAGGACGGATGGTTCCGGCACGGTTTTGTTGGCGGTATGCCTTAAAATCCTCTATAGTGAAGGCTTTAAAAGCAGACACTTCCGGAAGAATCTGTACTGCCTGGCCATCTTTGGCCAATCGGATGTAATCAGCCAATTTAGGGTATTGGTTTGGATCCAATTCACGAAAATCAGTATCACGAATTTTCCAAGATTGACCAACCGAAGCATATTTACCATAGGCGAGAGCATTACCGACCGTGGAACCAATGACATTGGCCGCAATGGAGAGGCCTGTTTCGGCACAGCCGGACAGTGTTAATGTAGCAGCCAAAAGGCAAGTATAGATTTTTGTTTTCATGATTTAGCTTCACCTTTGATAGTTTTTGTTTCTATTATTCGTAGTGGTAACGACAGGATACCACATAAATATGACCATCCTCAGGCAGATAAACCAACCGGTGTTCCCTGTCTATACGGCGCGACCAGTACCCGGTCAAATTTCCCTTTAAAGGTTCGGGTTTCCCTTTGCCTTTAAAAGGGTTTCGTCTGCATTCATCCAGAAGATCGATAATAGTTTCGTATTTATCCTGATTTTGCTTATACCAGTATTGCAAATCACCCCAAGACTTGTCTGTCCAGCATAGCAGCCTTTGCTTGGCTTCTGTTTTATTCTGCTGCTTCTGTTTGGACATTAGGTAAATCCCGTACAAATGTTTTGCCTGCTTTGACGGCTTCAATGGACTCATATAAGTGTGCTGCGTTTGCAGGAGACTTAAGCAAATATAAGGTTTCTTCCATGCTGTTATAGTCATCTAACGACATCATAACAACATGTTCTCCTTGTCGCCGCGTAATAATAGCAGGACTGTGGTTATGACATACGTCGTCCATGACTTGCTTTAATGATCCCCTTGCCTCAGAGTAACTCAATACAGTAGCTGACATATCAATTCCTTCCTATTTCGATAGGACTTCATTGTACAGGATTTTGTACTAAACAGAAATAAGAAAGAGAAGTTAATTTTAAATTCAAAGGGTAAAATTTCGATTTCTGCTATTTGAACCACCATCTCCAAAACGGCTGTTTACTACTTTGTTTCTCCTCAGTCTGTTTTTCAGACGGCCTGATTTCTTGAATGCTGCGCAATCGGTCGAGGTATTCGGCATTTTCCCTGTTTAAACGGGTGTTATCCGCCAACAAAATGTTGATTTGTTCGGCTGCGTGGTGATGCTGGGCTTCAAGTTCCCTAATCTGCGCCTCGGCAGCATGAAGCTGACCATATAAATCTTGCCCATTCCGGAAGGCCATTGATTCAGGGTAGTTGAACAACACACCCACAATCTGCTTTTTAAACGCATTCGCAATTTTACGGCAATGGTTGCTTATCCGTTCTTCAGTCTCCTCAACATCCAAGTCGACCAGCTCTTCCTCATCGATATAGAAGAAGCTTCCCGGCCTGATAGCAATTTGAAACACCGGGATTCCGGCAGCTTCTAAGTCGCGGCACTTCGCATGGTTGGCAGCCAGTCCGCTGGTATGAAAAAACTCAAACGCTATTCGGCCGCCCCAGCGGCATTCTTCAGAGAGCAGCCATTCGCCCGCTTCAGGTTGGATGAAACGGCAAAAGGTGTCGATGATATATTTTCGCCCATTGGCCGTTATTTCGTGTTCGCACACACCGGAAACCAAAGTCAACGGGATAGGGCGCTGTTGTTCGGTTTTATAAGTGGCTTTAAGTAATGTGGGCAATCCCTCGTTGGCCAGCTGCGTCAATACCGTTTTACAGAGTGTATGTGTTAATGATTCCGGCGCGGTATGACCATTCGGATGCCGGTTACCTTTATAAGCAAAAAAATGCCTGCTGCCGCGCCGGTTGACATACATTTCCAAGCGATGCCCCGGACTGTGGCGGCTGTACACAGTGGTCAAATTGAGAGATTTGGCGGCCAGTGGGGTAATGGTTTCAAAGCCGTCGGAGGAAGCGTAGGCGAGTAATTTCATGGCCGGCTGAGAGGGGGGGGTGGTTAGCATTATTATAATCAGATCGAGCTGGATAAAATACCCAAACAAATTCAATTTGATAACTGTCGCCCATTGGTTGACGAATCCCCGATAACTGCACCTGCTTGGAGGTAGTTGCAGTTATCGGGGATTACCGGTTCAGGCTAAATTTGAGTAACCAGTTTTCTCACTACCGACATGGGGACAAACAATTTGCTCCCTTCCAAATCTCCCAAAGGATTGAAAAAATTGAAGCTATCGTAAAATTTACGGGCATCTTCATCTAAGACATCAAGAATCACTGCATAAGTCGGTAAACCGTTATCAGATGTATCTAATGCCTTTTTTAGAGCTGCCAGCAGTAGCTTTCTGCCAATTCCTTTACCTTGGTGTAAGCTGGAAACAGCTAGGCGAGCCAGTAAGGTAACGGGAGTTGGGTATTGAGGGAGTTCCAGAGATTTTAACTCTGAGGAGTTAATGGATTGCACTGATAATGTGAAATACCCGGCAATTTCTGATTTTTCCGTAGTGTGTAGCTTTGGAAAAGCTTCTAATTGATCCGGTTCTTTCTCTAAGGCTACCCATGTCCGGCTGATTCCCAATTTGGCATTTCGTTCCGCATATTGTCGTATGTAGGCATCCATAATCGGTTTTCCACAGCTGAATTTTCAAACATGATGTCTACTTTTATCTAGTTGTTCAAAAATTAACGCCATTTGGTGTCTTCTTGATCCATTGCGCGTCCAACAGCAATCAGCTTGTCAGATAACGGCCAATCATCGGTTGCTTCAATATTGCAGGCCCTAATAAATTCTTCGTATTGTAGGTTTGTCAAAACAATCTTTTGCTGTTCCTCAAGAATCTGGGGAGCATCTTTGCGGATGAGGTTGTAAATATAGCTACTGAGGCTTTGTCCGCTGGCGGCTGCAGCACGCTCAGCAAGAAGCTTGGTCTCTTTGTCAATTTTCATGTCAAGACGGCTCATTTCCAATGATAAATTCGCCATAATTGTTTACCTCTTGTTTTGAATATTTGAGTCTCCTGTATTTGAGTCTCCTGTATTCTAGCATAAATCTTCAGGTACGGAAGTTTTCCGTACCTGAAGATTTATGCTACATTGCACCATGAACTGATGCTTGATTATTTGTTGATTTATAATAACTTTCCTTGAGGATTGGGTAAAATGAAGTCATCTTTTTTGATTCTGCCGCTTCTCTTTATGGATTTATTTTTACCTATAATGATGATTTCTTTTTCTTTTCTCAGCTCATCTAGTGCTTCCCCATAAATATTCAATGTGGCAGGTGACTGATTACAAGTATTTGAAAAGAAATCTTCTAGTTTCATACCGTTATTATTAGCATAAATCAATCTGGGCATTTCTTCCATGAGTTGTTGGATGCTGGACCTCTTTGCAATATCGTCAAACTCAAAACCTAAGGCTGTTTGTCCTGAGAAATGATGGTCGTTTCCAGGGGTATAGCCTACTAAATTAAACATATTCATACCCGCATCACCATAATGGATGAAATTATTTTGATGTTTCCAGTGAACTTCAGTCATAACATCACGAGCTCTATAGTGGCTTGACATATGAATTAGCCAGTAGTCACCGTGTCCTCCTGTATTGCGGATAAAAAAGGTTGTGTAGAATTTTGCACCACATGCCTTAACCAGATTTTCATGTAAAACACTTTGAATAAAAAAACGCCAATCTTTCTTGTGCTTTTTGAGTTCATTTAACCCGATGCTTTTAAAGGCATCTGGCACGATGATGCCAATTTTTTTCAGTAGGCGATCGGTAGTGTCTGAATCGCTGGCAAAATTAATTAAAGAGTCTATATTGAATGTCAGAATAACTTCCGCTTTGGGTAATTTATGGAAAATATTTCGAATTAAACCTGTCGGAACATCAGAATAACCATATTGATCTAAGATAAAAATTGAACGGCCATTTCTTGGACTTTTTTTATTTACAAAATTAACAATATCGTTGACACGATTATGGAAATTTTCATTTTCAACATGGATTTTACTGTTAGGAGTTATGTCGTAACCCTGAAATTGTAAAGTTCTCAATAGGTGATTGTAAGTGTCTTTATTTTCCTCAATAAAGAAATAATCAATATCTAAGACTAGCTTATTGGTGCGATTCTGATTCAGGGTGAATTCCGCCTCTCTGACTGATTCAAGACATACTAATGGTGAGCCGTGTATGACTTCCTTAGTATCCTTATGGTGGTAAAGTCCGCCTCCTGCAAAACCGTCAACAATAGTCAGCTTTAGTTCCTTTCTTCTCCGGCTGCTAGTCAGCGTTTTAAAATATTCAAGTAGATAAGCCCTTAAAACATTTAATTTTGCAACACTGTGCTGTTGTATTTCTGCCGGACCATGACTCCAGCTATATGGACGGTAAGACATTGGGTGTTCCTTTGTATTTTTATGTTTATATCAAAATCAGATTGTTATATTGGCATTTCATCCCAAGTGCGCCCATTCAATTCTCGGCCATTTGCTTTTTTAGCTCGTTTTTTTCCGTCGGCTCCCCAGCCGCCCCATTGTTTAAAAAAGAAAGCAACTCCTGAATTTGAGCATTGTAGGCGCACATTTTCAACCCAATCTATACTCATTGGTCTGGCTTTGCTGCCAGATTCGCCGCCAACAATAACCCAGTGGATATGGGTCAAATCAATTTCTCCAAGGTCTTCAAGTAAAGGTTCAACAGAGAGGAAGCGGATGCTGGCATTTATCCGGCGCAAATTATCTATTCTTGGTACGCCGTATTTTTTATCCTCCACAGTCACCCCCAACCAAGCATTTTTAGGCACTTGACGGTTTTTAAAGAACGCTTCCATTCTTTCTGCACGCTTGGTCAGAATTTGAAAAGTATGCCAATCTGCTTTCTCTACTACGGAAATAACGTCTTCTATAAATTCAAAGGGTATGTCTTCATGAAAAAGATCCGACATGGAGTTGACAAAATAAGTGGTCGGTATTTTTCGCTTTAATGGTTCTGTGAGACGCTCAGGGAGGATTTTAAGTTTAAAACCATCCTCATAACCGGGGGTTTTCATCGCTTTTAGACGACAGGCCATGGTTTCTGCGTAGCAGTTTTTACATCCCGGGGAAACTTTTGTGCAACCGACCGCAGGATTCCAAGTCCGTTCAGTCCATTCGATTTTACTGGTATTCGCCATGATTAAATATCCCGATTTACTACGGTATTACAAATTTAAACAATTGTAACACTGTACAAACAACAAAAGAAATATATGTTTATACTGGATAATTTCTTTTTTCTATTTTAAAATTATATCGTACGATATAAAAACAGGCAATTAGAATGACCGCCAAGCCAACCATTCAGATGTATAACTTCATCCAGGATGCCTATGATTTTTTCAACAGCCGCTTATTCGCCGGCCAACTGCCGTCATGCCTGTTAACATTGCAACGGGACAGCAATGTTATGGGTTACTTTTCCGGTGACAGGTGGCAGAAGGGAAAAGGTGAGGGCACTGTCCACGAGATTGCACTGAACCCTCAATACTTCATCACTCATCGGCCGCTGGAACTGATGCAGACGCTGGTGCATGAGATGGTACACCTGTGGCAGCACGAGTTTGGAAAGCCCAGTCACCGCACCTACCATAATAAGGAATGGGCGGACAAGATGGAATCTATTGGCCTGATGCCGAGTAGTACAGGCAAACCTGGCGGTAAGCGGACCGGGCAGAAAATGAGTGATTACCCAATTAAAAACGGTGCATTCTATTTTCAATGCGTTGCCTTTTCCAAGATGGGCTACCAGCTACCGTTTTACGACAGGCATGCGAAAACGGAATCCGCCCAGGTCCGGCATAATGAGTTGGAAAATCTGGCCTCTGTATTGGAGCAGGTCTTTGAGGAGATTTCAGCAGAAACTACGGCCATGGATGACAGCCAAGTTGATACACGATTGATTGAGCCATATACCGAGGAAGATCAACGCGCAGAGATTTCTCTCATGCAGCCGTTCTCGGAACAGTTCGATATTGATGTAGCCGTCTTAAGCGAGGCTCAGGAAAAAGAAGCAGCTTCCAAACGGAAAACAGTTTACTGTTGTCAGTCATGCGGCGATAAAGCATGGGGGAAACCATCACTTGATTTATGGTGTGGAAAATGCAAGGTGCCATTTGTCAAATTATCAGATGGTTATGATACTCAAACAGAAGATGGGCTATGTTGAAAGGCAGCAACTGAGGAGTTGGTGAGGAGAATGGGGAAAAAGCGGATGAGAAACATCATCCGCTTCGAGTTTGTCAGCACTACTATAATTTGTGCATCAGGGTATAAGGCGAGATAGGGGAGGCGGTGAAGCCGTTTTTTAAGTAGAACTGTCTGGCTTCTTCACTGATTGCATGTACCAGCAATCCCCTAGCCCCTAAATGCTGACTAATTTTGTAAGCCCTCAGAAACGCATCCCGCAACAGACTTTTACCCAATTCTTTTCCTTGAGCTCGAACATCAACTGCCAATCTGCCTAAAACAATCACCGGAATTGGTGAAGGCATATTTCTTCGGAATGAACCGATTGCCTCTTCGTGGGTTAGAGATCCAGCAGCCAGACAATAATAGCCCACGACACTACCCGCCTGGTTACACACTACAAATGTGCGGCTGGCATTACTGTTCTGATTTTTCAGCGCGCTTTTTACCAACCATTCATTCAAAGATGCAACGCCGCAATTGAAGCCGTCTAGGCAGTGCGTATCATTTAAAAGTTCGGGGGCTGTCAGCCTATCCATTACTTAGCGCTCCCAAACCGGTGTCATAGACATAAGCTTTTCAAAGCCATCATTCGGTTCGGTTGGCTGCTCGAGTAAATGAATAAACTGTTGGTATTCATCGGAGGTCAGGGAGAAAACGGTTTTATCCATTAAGGTATTTTCTGCTGCTGAGCAGGAAGCTTCCAATATAAACTCGGAACGCGTTTTTCCCAAAAGCGCAGCTGCTTGGTCGATCAAGTTTTTCTGTGCCTCTAAGGCTCTCAGATTGATAGGGGCAGTTTTTAACATCAGAGAATCCTTGTATTACATTTTATATACAATGTAACACAATGGGGATTTATTGGTCAAATTGAATCAGGAAACCATAACTGAAGGAACTGATTCTATTTTATATCGTACGATATAAATTTGTTTTGCTACTGTATTTTGACCATGGGTTATTTACAGGGATGATTTCGTCCATGTAAAATATAAAAACAGAAACTCAAAATCCACTGGCTTAAATGTAGGATTTAAAATACATGGATAGACAAAAAATTGCCCGAATTTATCTTCGGGTCAGTACCCAGCAGCAAAATTTAGAGCGGCAACGTGAAATCATCGAGGAAGCTAAGAAAAATGGTTTTTACATAGCCGGTGTCTATGAAGAGAAGGCAAGTGGGGTGAATGCCAGTCGGCCGGAGTTGAACAGGCTGATTGACGACCTTCAAGATGGCGATTGGGTAATTGCGGAAAAAATCGACCGCATCACCCGCTTACCACCCAGAGAAGCAGAGCTTCTGATTCATCGGATTACCGAAAAGGGTGCCAAGCTGCATGTACCGGATGTTTTTTCTTTCGGCAATATCGATGAACTGATGGGGCAAAGCGATTCCTTACCCAAATACCTCACCGAACCATTGATGGACGCTTTGCAGAAAATGTTTCTACGCATGGCACTTAGCATAGCCCATGAAGACTGGAAAACACGGCGGGGGCGGGCACAGCAGGGTATTGAGAGAGCCAGAAAAGACGGGCGGATGAAAGGGCGGCCGGCTGATAAGCAGCTTCACAAAAACATTATCCAGCTTACCTTACAAGGCGTGAGCATTACCGGTATTGCCTCTGCTTTGAATTGCAGCACCTCAACCGTCAGTAAAGTAAGACGGGCACACCGTGCCGCTCACCATTCGGGTAGTAAAGGGCAATTTGATATTTTTAAGAAAAGTACTCCATAGTAATAGGGTTACTTATTTGAGGTAAAGAAAAAAGGCCGTCTGAAAACTTGGGCGTGTTTTCAGACGGCCTTGCACTTGCAGTCCATAGAACGCGTGCGTGCCGCTACACATGGATTTTAAGTTTCATGCAGGCTACGGCTTGCTTACTTTCCGCTGCAAATTAATAACGATGAGAGTGAATATTTAATTAAGGTGATGACTTGCTACAATCTATGTGATTAAGAAAATTGCTTGGTACTTGCTTAGTAAGCCAAACATTATTTTTTGTCAGATAGAATTGAAATCCTTGCTTATACATTTCTTCTGCTTTGATTTCCAATATCACCACTTTCCCGTATCGCTTTCCCACTTCAGTGGCGACACTTAAATCGCTTGATAAATGCACATAATGACGATTTCCTGATATTAAGCCTTGTTGCAAAATAGAATCCAAAAATCGATTGGCGGTACCATGGTATAAAATTTCAGGTGGTTGTTTTTCGATATAGTCTATATCAACTTGTTTGGTTGAATGTCCTTGTTCCGCTCGAATTCTCATGCCGTCATCCGAGATCGTGAACCGCTTTTTATCATTTTGGCTCACTACCTCATACAGTAAATGTTTATCTATGATTTCACCGTGCTGTTCAGCTTTAGCTAATAATTCATCGATATCTACCCAGCCATTGATATCCAGAATCAATCCGATGGCTTCTGGTTGATGCCTTAAAATATAGCTTAAAAATTTACTGATTTGATTAATTGGTTTTTCCATATTCAATCCAATACTGAAAAATGCTAAATATCATTCTGCACTTTGGTATTCTTGGGCTTCTTGGAGTGCCTGTTTTAGCCATTCATTGAAATTAGGGACGCTACCTCTATCCTCCCAGCCTGGGCTTGCGAATGCGTGTACATAAAATACTATCGGATCATCGGTAGACTCTATGCTTGCATCAAAGCAGGCAATATCATCTGAATAATTCACCATAGCGAAAGGAACTAATTGCCTTTTAGGATATTGATTACGTATATCTTCTAACCATATATCAAATGCTCCTTCCCGAGTATGAAAAAACCACCATGGTGTTAAATCAACTGATTGACTATTTTTAATAAAATCAATAAACGAGCTAGGGAACTTAAATCCTTTTGGTAGTTTATCTGAAAATAGAAATTGTAAATTTAAAGAGTTACTCATTTGGATTTTCCTGTAATTTTAGGAGCTGTTGGTGTTCCTGATGGGTTGTTATTCCCAAATGATTTTGGGCGTTGATCACTTATTCTCTTGGTGATAGCCTCCCCCCAAGTTTTGGCATCACCAAATCGTCCAGATGTAATCATTCTATCTGGTAAAGGATCATTAAAGTTATGAACATTTGCTTTAACATTAATTCCCGCATCACGCGCAGCCCTGATACGAGTATTATCCATGCTCGTTAATTTATTGTCCGGCATTTTGATAATATCAACAGGCTCACCTTGCCATCCCTTGGTTTTCATACTTGACACCAAATCATCATAAGTAAAAGGCTTTCCTGTTGCTCTATCTATTTTGCTGTATGAAACAGTATTTTGTGAAAATCTAATTGTATTTGGATTGATTGATGTCGTAGGAATGGAATCGGGAATTTTTACCGTATTCTTAACAACTCGTACAGTCTGAGCCAATTTCCCCGTTTGCAATGATTTTTGCACCAATGCCGCTGTTCCGCCACTAATGATAATTGCAGAGGCATTTGCACCAATCGTTGCATTCATTTCAGCTTTCATACGAGCAGCTAAAGGAATATCGGTAATCAGTGCATTATTGTACAGAGTATTCCATTCTTGATAAGAGAGCACAATATTTTTGTATGTTTGTTTCGGATTCGTTACCGCCTCATACAACGATGCTGCTGAATCAACAGGATGTCGGATAGTATCCCATGTGTCAACGATAATCTCTTTTCCTGCCTTGAGCATCGCAGTTAATTGATATTTCTCGTATTCACGTATGAATTCGGCTGCTTTTTGTTTGTCTCCTGAATAAATTTTTCCAGCATAATTTCTAATGGAGCGTTCATCAGGGGTGTATCCATCCAATCTGAAATTATCGTTATTCTCGGCTGTATTCTGCGCTGTCAAGCTGCCCGCTACTGCATCCGAACCATTACCCGAAGCCGCACCAACCGCCGCACCAAATACCGCTGTCAGCGAGCTGATGGTGGCCTTTTCTTCGGCGCTTAAATCTTTTGATTCTTTATTGTACAAACTACGCGACAGAGTGGGGGCGATCAACTCGGCACCGCCGGATGCTAGGCCGGAGAGCAGGGCGTTGCTGCCACCTGCTGCGCCGGTAAGAATACCGTTGAGGGTATGCAGAGCGATGTGCTCTTTACTACCTTCGGTTGGGCGGTTACCGCCGTCGAGTTGGTTTGAGACTTCGTTTTCTTTGAAATACTGGCCGATTCGGTAGGATACGGCTGGTCTGGCCGCTGCTGCGGTGATGCCTAACGCGCTGTCGGTCGGGGTCATCAATGCAGTGGCGATGCTGCTAATGCCAACATTCAAATATTGCAGGTTTTGCAGTTTATTGCGGTATTCGGCTTCACTGATTTCACCAACTTCTTTTTCTGCTTTAAGGCGGTCGATTTGTTGGCCAATTTCGCCTTTTATTTGGCTGACATTGCGGCTGAAATCCTGACTCACATTCCGCTGCAAATCAATCTCGTTTTGAACCTTCTCTTTGTCAAACGCATTGTTCAGACGGCCTGAGTTGGCTTCGGCGGTTTCGCTGCGGGTGGCGGTGTATGCCGCTTTTGCCTGTGTGCCGTCGCTATCGTTACCGATAACGATATTACGCGTACTGATGCCGCTCTTGGTGACGCTGCTTTGTTTGCCGCCGTCGCTGCCGTAGCCGAGGGTGCTGCCGATGCTGTTTTTACCGGCAACGTTTTGAATATGGCTGCCGGCTTCGGGCGCTTTTTGCCCCAGTGTCTGACCGCTGAGCGTAGCCGATACGCCGATGCCGAAACCGTCGGCGTCATAGCGGCTGTGGTTGTGAATGTCGCTTTGGTTGAGGGTGGCCGTCTGAAAGCGGTTTTTGCCGTTTTGCTCGGCGGCTTCGGAAGAAGTAATCATACCGCCTTTTAAGTCGGTATGGTTTTTCACATTCACTTGGAAGCCGTCGTCGCCGGCGAAGAGGCCGGATTGTTCGGTAACGCTGAGGTGGTCGGCGTTGGTTTTGCTTCGGTTGTAATCGGCACTCGCGGATGCGCCGTAACCGACGGTGACCGAGCCGCTGATGTTTTGTTGGCGGCTGCGGTAAACGGCGCTGTCTTGTACGCTTTCGATATTGAGGTTTCGGGCAGTGAGGGCGATGCCTTTGCCGCTGACCTGTGCGCCTTTCAGGGTGGTGTCGACGCTGCTTTGGATCACGGTATGGCCGTCGGCATCGCCGATGCGGCTGTGGCGGTGGGTCACGTCATCACCGTTGCCGTAACCTTTGCCGCGGTTGCCGCCGACGGTAAAGCCGACAGCCGGTTTGCCGCTTTGCAATGCGACGGCTACCCCGGCATTCCAGCCGCTGCTGCGGTTGTCGCTGCGTTCGCTGTGGTGTTGTTCGGCCGATTGCAACACGATGTCTTGGGCGCGCAGCAGGGTACCTTCTTTACCGGCCACGTCGGAGCCGGTGATGTTCAGACGGCCTTCGTCGGCCATCAGGCTGACTTGGCCGCCGCCGATGACTTGGCTGCCTTGGGCGGTGGTGCCTTCGGTATGGCTTTGGTCGGTGTTTTTTTGTTGGCCGTAGGTAAAGGAGACGCTGATGTTGGCGGCGTCGGCGGCGGATTTCAAATCGCCGTCGGATAGGGCGGCGGCGGTGTCCGACAAACCTTTCAGGTTGGCCGGGTGGCTTTCTTTGGCCAACAACTGACGTGTCTGCCATGCGGTATTGGCCGCGGCCATAGCGTTGACGCGGTCGTTTTTGCTTTGGCCGACGGTTTTGGCGGCCGCCACCGCGCTTTGTACGGCCTGAACGACGGGGACGTTCACCGCTACGGTCAGCCCTTTTTGTTCGAAGGTATGTTGGTAGTCGGTGGCGTAAGTATCCTGCGCCGCTTCGATGTCGATGTTGCGCGCACGAATCAATACGTCGCCTTCGGGCGCGGAGACGGTCGAGCCGGTTTGGCGGTAGTTTTGTGCGGCGGAAATGACGGTGTCGCCGGTTAAACTGCCGACGGTCGAACCGTGATTCACCAACGTTCGGCTGCCGCTGTCGGCGGCGTCTTTTTTGCTGCCGATCGTGAAACCGATGCCGCCCGAGCCCATCAGGCCGGATTTTTTGGTTTGGTGGAATTCGCTGTCGTGATAGCTGCTTTGTGCGGCGGTGATGTCGGCATCATTGCCTGCCGTCAATAGCGTGAGGCCGTCTGAAACCACGTTACTGCCGCGGACGGTTAAATCGTTATCGGCTGCAATCAGCACTTGGGCGCCGCTGATTTCGCTGCCAACGGCCTCGTCATGCCGGCGGCGGTATTGGTCGAGGCTGGATTTTTTGGAAGCAAAACCGCGAGATTTGCTGTAAACCGATTCGTCCAAATCCAATGTTTGGCGGCCTTCGGTGATGCTGACGTTGCGGCCGTAGAGGGAAACGCTGCCTTCATCGCTGGCGATGCTGCCTTGGCGGATGCTTAAATCATCTTTGGCCGAAATCAGGATATCGCCCGCCGCGCTGATGGTGGTACCGGCTTCAGAAGTTTGGGTAACGTGGCGGTGGTTGCGGTCGCTCAATTCTCCCCGTTTACTGTGTGACTCGAGCTTGGCGGTGCCTAAATCGATGCGGCCGTCTGAAACGATTTGGGTTTGGCCCTTGGCCGCTTCGTTGCGCAGGTTGGCCGCCACAAAGTTGATGCTTTCGTTGGCTTTGAGGCTTAAGAGGCCGTCTGAAGCGTTGTTGACATACAAACCGGCCACACGGTCGATTTGGGTTTGACCGTTGCGCTCATCTCCACCGGTGACGGTGGTGGAGGCAACGCGAATGCGGTCGGCTTCAACGGCAAGGAGCGTGTCGGCTTCAACGGTGCCGCCTTCGATGTTCACGTCTTGGCCGCGTAAGCGTACTTTACCGCCTTGAACCACACCGCTGTTGGTGATGTCGGTAACGGCCAAATCAACGATTTTGCGTCCGGCCAGCGTACCGCTGTTGATGATGCTGCCCGTGCCGTCCATCGCCAGCTTGTCGGCACTGATTAAGCCGCCGTGGGCGTTGATGTCGCCGGGTTTGACGGTGAGGTAGACTTTGGGTGCCAACACATCCACCGTGCTGCCGTCGATTAAGGTGAGGGTTTGTGTTTCCAACCAGACGATGTCGCTGGTCAAACGGGCGATTTGTTCGGCGGAAAGGCGGATACCCGGCGTGAGCTGCTGCTCGCGGGCAAAGGTGATGCCGGCTTCCATCAGGGCTTTGAACTGCTCTTCGTCGTTGCTGTAGCCGTCGAGGCGGCGGTAGCCGGTTAAGCGGGCGACTTGCTCGTTCACCAGTTTTTGCTCGTAATAGCCGTCGCCCAGGCGTTTGTGCAGGGTGTCGTCGGGGTTGAGGGCGCCCAGCATGCATACAAGGTATCGGACGTTTACTTTTATGAAAATGCCGTCTGAAAAAATCTTATCAATTTTTCAGACGGCATTAATTTCAAATCCATAGAACGCGTGGATTTTAGGTTTTATGCAGGCTACAGCTTGCTACGCCCCGAATAGGATATTGATGCAGGCTACGGCTTACTGTAATACTCCCATATATCTTTCAAATACAAATATTCGTCTGTATTTTCATCATAGTCATTTACCCCATAATAGAAGAATATATTTTCTGCCGTTTTATGAGAACATTTTAAACATTGATATATGAAATCGTATTCTCCACAAAATAAATGATATAGATTATTTTGATTTTTAAAATACAAAAAATCTAAATTATCATTGGTTAAGATAACATATTTATCACTATTATTAAAGTCGCTATAAAAAATATTATTTTGATTATTTTCTATAATTTTTATAGAAATATCACCATTAAATTCAAATGTATATTCTAAATATTTATTGACATGAAGAGAATGTATAGCATTTGACATCCATTCAGATTCTATTAGCGTTAGATTATTAGGAACAGGTACTGCGATCCAATTTTTATTATTAATAAATTCTTTAGATATAGACCAATTAGAATTTAAAAATAGGGAAAAAAATCTTCTTTTGAGCCAATTTTTTTTAATGAATTCAACATTTCAATCCTTTCGGTTAATATCGTATCTTAATTACTTTATTTGATGTCTTGCTGTTAATTTGTAAAGTCGGACTACCGTTCGAACTCCCGGGGCGAACAGTTACCGTTCTACCATCAGGTAATGTGCCTATTCTACCTTGACCATATTGAGTATTTATTTGTCTAATATTTTGTAAACGCAAACTATCAAAATCATTTTGAGCCTGTTTCCATGCTCTATCATTAGTTCTATTAGGAATATTCCTTTCATATTGGGTTCAGCTGTTTCTATTGGATAATTTATTAGACCTTTCCAGTATTTTTTCTAGGTCAGAATCTTGATTCCTATTATTACCTTCATCATCAGGCGGCATAGGTGCACCCGTCGCAGCCTGACTTACTTGCTGCTGCGGCTTCGGCTGGGCTTTTTTATCGCCTTTCTGCGCATTCTGAATGGCTGCAAATATCGCTTCTTGTTCTGCCTGAGCCTGTTTCCGCTGTTCTGCCAGCGTTTCGGCAACTTTATCCAATACACTGCCGCAGTTTTTATCAAACAGACAGCCTAAGGCTGCAATTCCTGCACCACCTACGACTTTGCCTACTTGTGCCGTATTATTGTGTTCCGTTACTGCCTGCCCGATAAGGCCGTCTGAAACGGCATTGCGGTAATCACCCGTAGCCGCACCAAAGCCGCTGCCCAGCAAACCCGTAATATTGGCCAATGCCGCTTTCTGCTCTTCATTGAGTTTGGCCGGGTCTTTTTGGTTGAACAGTCAATTGGAAATCACCGGAGCCGCTGCTTCGGCACTGCCTGCGGATAGTGCGGCGGCAGCGGTATTATTTCCTGTAGCATAGGCAACGGCGGCATTCCAAACCATATGTGCCGCCAAATGCGCGGGCGTACCTTGTCGGTCTTTACCGGTTTCGGGGTCGAGTTTTTTGAAATAATCGCCGATTTCGCGGCTGACGGCAGGAGTGGCTGCGGCCAAGAGTGAACCACCCAAGCTGTCGCTCGGAGTGGCCAGCCCCATACTGACGGTATCAGTGAGCAATTTTAACGTATCGTATTTGGCAAGTTGCTTTTCATATTCTTCATTGCTGATGAATCCGGCTTCTTTACGGGCATCCAAATCGGCAATATGGCGGTTGAGTTCGGATTTTACCTCCTGTACATTGCGGCTGAAATCCTGACTCACATTCCGCTGCAAATCAATCTCGTTTTGAACCTTCTCTTTATCAAACACATTGTTCAGACGGCCTGAGTTGGCTTCGGCGGTTTCGCTGCGGGTGGCGGTGTAAACCGATGCTGCCTGTGTGCCGTCGGTGTCGTTGCCGATGACGATGTTGCGCGTTCCGATGCCGCTCTTGGTGAAGCTGCTTTGGCTGTCGCCGTCGCTGCCGTAGCCGAGGGTGCTGCCGATGCTGTTTTTACCGGCAACGGTTTGGAGGCGGCTGTCGGCGGCAGGGGCTTTTTGCCCCAGCGTTTGGCCGCTGAGGCTGCCCGATACGCCGATGCCGAAACCGTCGGCATCATAGCGGCTGTGGTTGCGAATGTCGCTTTGGTTGAGGGTGTCCGTCTGAAAGCGGTTGCGGTTGTTTTGTTCGGCGGCTTCGGATGAGGTGATGATACCGCCTTTTAAGTCGGTATGGTTTTTCACATTCACTTGGAAGCCGTCGTCGCCGGCAAAGAGGCCGGATTGTTCGATAACGCTGGCATGGTCGGCATTGGTGTTGCTTTTGCCGTAGCTACCGCCGGCTGATGCGCCGTAGCCGACGGTAATCTGGCCGCTGAGATTTTGCCGGCGGCTGCGGTAAACGGCGGTATCCTGTACGCTTTCGATGTTGAGGTTTTGGGTGGTAAGGGCGATGCCTTTGCCGCTGACCTGCGCGCCTTTGAGGGTGGTGTCGCCGCCGCTTTGGATGACGGTGTGACTACCGGCGTCGCCGATATGGGTATGGCGGTGGGTCACGTCGTCGCCGTTGCCGTAACCTTTGCCGTAGTTGCCGCCGCCGGTAAAGCCGAAGGCAAGGCCGTTTTGACCGTAGCTGACGGCAACCCCGGCATTCCAGCCGCTGCTGCGGTTGTCGCTGCGTTCGCTGTGGTGTTGTTCGGCCGATTGCAGCAAGATGTCTTGGGCGCGCAGCAGGGTACCTTCTTTACCGGCCACGTCGGAACCGGTGATGTTCAGACGGCCTTCGTCCGCCATCAGGCTGACTTGGCCGCCGCCGATGACTTGGCTGGCTTGGGCGGTGGTGCCTTCGGTATGGCTTTGGTTGTTGGCTGCTTCGTTGCGCAGGTTGGCGGAGGTGAGATAATAAAATGCCGTCTGAAAAATTGACAAGATTTTTTCAGACGGCATTAATTTCAAATCCATAGAACGCGTGCGTGCCGGGGCACACACCCTACCTGTGGATTTTAGGTTTCATGCGGGCTACGGCTTGCTAGACATTGTATTTGTTATTCCAATATCAGCTTCATACCATATTCTTCCACCTTTTGAAGGTAAAATATTAGTTGCATTTGCGAAAATATCTCCTCCTAATTGTCCACCTGGTACAGTATTATTTAGAGCTTTACCAGGTTTCCAACCTTTTTTCATAGCAAGCGTAGGTTGGGTTGAAAACCCAACAAGACCTTATACTTTTAAGTCATGTTGGGTCATGACCCAACCTACGCTTGCTTTAATGAATAGTTCTGTATTCTCCATTTATCTTTCTATACATAGCACCAATATAAATTTCCCTTGTGTAAATATAAAAAAGATTATTATCTATATCTATAGATATTTTAAATATATTTTCTTCTATTTTACATATTGAAAAGTATAAATTGTTTATTTTTTTTTCTAATAATATTTGAATATCGCCTGAATATTTTATATCAATTGCTATTAGAGAAATCATAAATAAGTCATCTCTAAAGGGACCATCTTGATTCTCTACTAAAGGGAGCGATAAGCTCATAGTGAGATCACCACCCTCTTCTAAATAAAAATTGCCATCCTCAACGAAAATTGGATAATCAAAAAGATTTTTCCAGCTATTTTTTAATATAAATTGCCATTTTTTATTTATCCTTATTGGAATACCATTAAAAAACTTAAACTCACTCAATATGTTTGTTTGCATTATTTTGTCCTTTTATATGGAATATGGTCTGGAACGTTACGATTCTTAGGATAGCTTATTGGCTCACCATATTGACTACGAGATAGAGAGTTGGAAACTAAACTAGCTTCAGCTTGGCTTTCCCAAATAGTAGGGTTGATTTTCATTTCCTTAGAATAATGACGAACATTCCAATGTGCAGGCTGGGATGAGTTGGTGTCAATTAAATTTCCACTATCCGTTACCAGATACATATGCCCCAAATGATGTCTTTGAAGTACAACATATTCACCTTTAGTATTTTGATAAAGATATTCAACAGCACGATCATTTATATTACGAGCTGGATCCCTATAAGTTACAAATCTCACAGCCAACGGCTTATCATTTTTCAAAATATGCCCAGACCTTTTAGCTTCATTAAATGCCGCTTTTTCAGATTGAGAAGCATTGTTCAACCTAGATACAGCATAGGACATATTCTTTCTGCTCGCCTCTAAGTCAACAACGGAATTACCATTTCTATCCAATATTCTTACCAAAGGTACTCGATAGCCCAATCGCTCCAATTGCTGCTGTGTCTCAAGTAATTTCTCGTATTGTAATTCCCTACTTAATTGTGCCCATGATTGTTTAATGTCGCTGAGATTTCCTGTCAACAAACTAAATAATTCATCTGTAGCATCCGCAGTCAGTTCAATCCGTTGTTGTCTTCGGACATGTCTCGCTGCTGCTGTGTTATTCTCCACTGCCGTCTGCGCAGCCTGCCCGCCGGCTACCCAGTCCGATCCCGAGCCGCCTGCAGCCGCACCTACCGCCACTCCGCCCAAGCTCAGGATGCTCGAAACCGTCTGCTTCTGCTCGGCGGTTAATTTACTGCCGTCTTTCTCGCCATACAGCCATCGGCTTACATACGGCGCGGCGGCTTCTGCGCCTCCTGCGCTGATTGCGGCGGTGAGGGCGTTGTGGTCTCCGGCTGCTGAAGTGGCCGCAGCGATGACGCCGTGGGCCACTGCGCGGGCGGTTTCTTGTGCGGCGGTTAATTGGCCGTCTGAATTTTGAGCGGCTACGCCTTTAAAGTATTGGCCGATTTGGTAGGCGGCGGCAGGGCTGGCGGTGGCGGCGGCGATACCCAATGCGCTGTCGGTCGGTGCGCTCAAACCTGTGGCCACGGCAGCTAGGGCTACGCCGCCTTTTTGCCAATCGTCGGCTTTTTGATGGTGCTCGTTGGCGGTTTGTACGGCTTCGCGGTAGGTGGCCAAATCGCCGTTTTGCAATGCTTGGGCGGCTTCGTTTTCTGCTGCTTTGGCCAATTCTTTATGATTGTCAACTTTGCGGTTGATTTCGGTTCTGGCTTCCTGCACATTTCTGCTGAAATCCTGACTCACACTGCGCTGCAAATCAATCTCGTTCTGAACCTTCTCTTTATCAAACACATTGTTCAGACGGCCTGAGTTGGCTTCGGCGGTTTCGCTGCGGGTGGCGGTGTAAACCGATGCTGCCTGTGTGCCGTCGGTGTCGTTGCCGATGACGATGTTGCGCGTTCCGATGCCGCTCTTGGTGAAGCTGCTTTGGCTGTCGCCGTCGCTGCCGTAGCCGAGGGTGCTGCCGATGCTGTTTTTACCGGCAACGTTTTGAATATGGCTGCCGGCTTCGGGCGCTTTTTGCCCCAGTGTCTGACCGCTGAGCGTAGCCGATACGCCGATGCCGAAACCGTCGGCGTCATAGCGGCTGTGGTTGTGAATGTCGCTTTGGTTGAGGGTGGCCGTCTGAAAGCGGTTTTTGCCGTTTTGCTCGGCGGCTTCGGAAGAAGTAATCATACCGCCTTTTAAGTCGGTATGGTTTTTCACATTCACTTGGAAGCCGTCGTCGCCGGCGAAGAGGCCGGATTGTTCGGTAACGCTGAGGTGGTCGGCGTTGGTTTTGCTTCGGTTGTAATCGGCACTCGCGGATGCGCCGTAACCGACGGTGACCGAGCCGCTGATGTTTTGTTGGCGGCTGCGGTAAACGGCGCTGTCTTGTACGCTTTCGATATTGAGGTTTCGGGCAGTGAGGGCGATGCCTTTGCCGCTGACCTGTGCGCCTTTCAGGGTGGTGTCGACGCTGCTTTGGATCACGGTATGGCCGTCGGCATCGCCGATGCGGCTGTGGCGGTGGGTCACGTCATCACCGTTGCCGTAACCTTTGCCGCGGTTGCCGCCGACGGTAAAGCCGACAGCCGGTTTGCCGCTTTGCAATGCGACGGCTACCCCGGCATTCCAGCCGCTGCTGCGGTTGTCGCTGCGTTCGCTGTGGTGTTGTTCGGCCGATTGCAACACGATGTCTTGGGCGCGCAGCAGGGTACCTTCTTTACCGGCCACGTCGGAGCCGGTGATGTTCAGACGGCCTTCGTCGGCCATCAGGCTGACTTGGCCGCCGCCGATGACTTGGCTGCCTTGGGCGGTGGTGCCTTCGGTATGGCTTTGGTCGGTGTTTTTTTGTTGGCCGTAGGTAAAGGAGACGCTGATGTTGGCGGCGTCGGCGGCGGATTTCAAATCGCCGTCGGATAGGGCGGCGGCGGTGTCCGACAAACCTTTCAGGTTGGCCGGGTGGCTTTCTTTGGCCAACAACTGACGTGTCTGCCATGCGGTATTGGCCGCGGCCATAGCGTTGACGCGGTCGTTTTTGCTTTGGCCGACGGTTTTGGCGGCCGCCACCGCGCTTTGTACGGCCTGAACGACGGGGACGTTCACCGCTACGGTCAGCCCTTTTTGTTCGAAGGTATGTTGGTAGTCGGTGGCGTAAGTATCCTGCGCCGCTTCGATGTCGATGTTGCGCGCACGAATCAATACGTCGCCTTCGGGCGCGGAGACGGTCGAGCCGGTTTGGCGGTAGTTTTGTGCGGCGGAAATGACGGTGTCGCCGGTTAAACTGCCGACGGTCGAACCGTGATTCACCAACGTTCGGCTGCCGCTGTCGGCGGCGTCTTTTTTGCTGCCGATCGTGAAACCGATGCCGCCCGAGCCCATCAGGCCGGATTTTTTGGTTTGGTGGAATTCGCTGTCGTGATAGCTGCTTTGTGCGGCGGTGATGTCGGCATCATTGCCTGCCGTCAATAGCGTGAGGCCGTCTGAAACCACGTTACTGCCGCGGACGGTTAAATCGTTATCGGCTGCAATCAGCACTTGGGCGCCGCTGATTTCGCTGCCAACGGCCTCGTCATGCCGGCGGCGGTATTGGTCGAGGCTGGATTTTTTGGAAGCAAAACCGCGAGATTTGCTGTAAACCGATTCGTCCAAATCCAATGTTTGGCGGCCTTCGGTGATGCTGACGTTGCGGCCGTAGAGGGAAACGCTGCCTTCATCGCTGGCGATGCTGCCTTGGCGGATGCTTAAATCATCTTTGGCCGAAATCAGGATATCGCCCGCCGCGCTGATGGTGGTACCGGCTTCAGAAGTTTGGGTAACGTGGCGGTGGTTGCGGTCGCTCAATTCTCCCCGTTTACTGTGTGACTCGAGCTTGGCGGTGCCTAAATCGATGCGGCCGTCTGAAACGATTTGGGTTTGGCCCTTGGCCGCTTCGTTGCGCAGGTTGGCCGCCACAAAGTTGATGCTTTCGTTGGCTTTGAGGCTTAAGAGGCCGTCTGAAGCGTTGTTGACATACAAACCGGCCACACGGTCGATTTGGGTTTGACCGTTGCGCTCATCTCCACCGGTGACGGTGGTGGAGGCAACGCGAATGCGGTCGGCTTCAACGGCAAGGAGCGTGTCGGCTTCAACGGTGCCGCCTTCGATGTTCACGTCTTGGCCGCGTAAGCGTACTTTACCGCCTTGAACCACACCGCTGTTGGTGATGTCGGTAACGGCCAAATCAACGATTTTGCGTCCGGCCAGCGTACCGCTGTTGATGATGCTGCCCGTGCCGTCCATCGCCAGCTTGTCGGCACTGATTAAGCCGCCGTGGGCGTTGATGTCGCCGGGTTTGACGGTGAGGTAGACTTTGGGTGCCAACACATCCACCGTGCTGCCGTCGATTAAGGTGAGGGTTTGTGTTTCCAACCAGACGATGTCGCTGGTCAAACGGGCGATTTGTTCGGCGGAAAGGCGGATACCCGGCGTGAGCTGCTGCTCGCGGGCAAAGGTGATGCCGGCTTCCATCAGGGCTTTGAACTGCTCTTCGTCGTTGCTGTAGCCGTCGAGGCGGCGGTAGCCGGTTAAGCGGGCGACTTGCTCGTTCACCAGTTTTTGCTCGTAATAGCCGTCGCCCAGGCGTTTGTGCATGCTGCTTGGGTCGAGTTTGAGGGCGTTGAGCATATAATCGCTGCCCAGCCATTGTTTGTAGTTGGTAAAGGCAGGATCGGTTTCGACCAGATACGACGGATTAGCCGGGTTGACGGCATACAGGCTGGATGTGGGCAGCTTGGTATCGGTGTTGAGGGTTTTAATGGGCGCAGGGGTGCTGCCACCGTGGGTAACGGTGGTTGGGTTTGGAGTGGCGGTTTCCGTCAGGCTTTGAGGTTTGGCCAGTGAGGCATTTTCCTGATATTTAAGAGCCGGATTATCTAAATCGTGACTGAAGGTGCTTACAGGGTTATACGCGGTATGCTCTCGTTCTACGCGACGTGGCCGGCGTTTTTTGTCATACCAACGCTTTTCCCATGTAGAAAGGTGTTGCCGTCCGACGGTTTCTACTCGGCCTTGCCCTTTTGTGCCTTGATTGTTGATGTTTTCCTCTAGGCCGTCTGAATCCAAATTACCGTCAATCAATATGCGGCTGTCTGAGTTCAGCCAGCGGCTGCCCACAGCAGTCAGATTGCCGCCAACCAGAATTTCCGCTGGTTTGCTTGTTTTAATCCGCTGACGATATGTTTTGGTATGGTAATCCCATACATTCCAATGTTCGGCTTCAACTTGGCTGCCATCCGGGAAATGAAAGCCGGCGGTCTTTTGGTCTTTTTCACCGCGCGAATTATCAAACGTCCCATCCCTGCCTTCACGATAACGGACAGCCTCTCCCTCTGGTGCGTATTCTTTGATTTGCTCGCTGGTTTCCGCCAGATATTCTTCCAATTCGAAGTGTTTGTTCGGGTTTTCCAGAGTTTTCGCTGCGATTCGTGCATTCCCACCGGCTTCAATCGTAGCACTGGCATTCACCAAACGGTCGGCCATGCCTTGCGCCTGATGCTGCTCATCCAAGCTGCCGCCGATGCTCAGGCTGCCTTCGCTGTTCAGCTTGGCATGCTCCTGATTCACAATCTCCTTCGCCCCCACGGCCAAATGCTCGCGCGCGGCAATGGTGGCGGCTTTGGTTTCGCCATTGGCCGTTTCTTCTTTATTTACCAGTTTGCCTGCTTCAACGCCCACCCAGTCACCATACACGCGGCCGGTACCGATGTTCAATACGGTATCGCCCGCTTCTAAAAGCGTTAAGCCGTTGCTGTTGATTAGACCACGGTTGGTAATATTGTCGGCTTTAAGACGGGTATCACTGCCGGATTGGATGACACCGGTAGAGGTATGGTTGATGTTTTCAGCTTCCAAGAGTACAAAGCGGCCGCCTTCCAGCGTGTAGCTGTTGTTGAGGTCGCCTTCGCTGCTGATGTGCAAACCTTGTCCGGCGCGGATGTCTTGTTCGGCGGTAAAGCTGTCTTTGAGCTTGAGCGACAGGTTTTGATTGGCGGCCAGCGTGCCTTGCTTGGCGAGTGTTTGGGCTTGGATATCGAGGTTTTGCCCAGCCAGGATTTCGCCCGAGGCGTTGTTCAGCGTTAAGGTTTGCTGATTGCCGTCGTGGATGCGGATGTTTTTGGCGGAACCGATCAGGCCGCTTTGGTTGTTGAGGCCGTCTGAAACCTTGAGTTCGGTCATTTCATCGCTGCGGATTTTGCCTGAGGTATTGTCCAGACGGACAGCTTCGGCTTTCAGACGGCCTGTATCGATTTGGCCGTTTGGATTGAGCAGGGAAGCGGCTTTGATATCGGCTTCCTGGTTAACGGTGAGTTGGCCGTTGCTATTGTCTAAGGTTTGGACGGCCGCAGCCAAGCTGCCCCCGGATTGCAGGCTCCCTTCGCGGTTATCGGTGGTTTGGTTGCGGATGGCGAGGGTTTCGGTGGTGGTGAGTTTACCTTGGCGGTTGTCCAATGTTTGCGCGGTAATCTCGGCTTGGCGGGTGATGATTTCGCCTTCGCGGTTGTCCAGCAATGCGCCTTGGGCATTGAGCTTGCCCAAATGCAGTTTGCCGCTGTTGGCCAGGCTGTTTTGCGTGCTTAATTCGATGCCGTCGTTGGCGGTAAGGTTGCCGCTGTTGTCCAGGCCGTCTGAAACTTTTAAACGGCCTTGGGCAAGATTGAGTGGCGCGGCTGCGGTTTGGCTTTGACTTTGGGTAGAACCCGCGCCGGTTGCGGTGGTCGGCGCGGCGGGTGCAGCAGGGGAGGCTTTGCTGCCCTTGCCGGAAGCATGGTCTTGCTCGGCATAACCGATTAAACCGCTGTTGTTCAATTTGTCGGCTTCAATAGTGAGGCTTTGCAAGCCGGTTTGCGCCATATTGCCGCTGTTGTTCAGACGGCCGGTTTCGATGTCGAAACGGGCAGCCTGCAGGGTTTGGCTGTTGTCGAGGTTTTGCGTGCGGATATTCAGTTCGTCGGATGAGGTGATCAGACCGCTGTTGCTGACTTTCGGGCTTTGAATCGCGGTTTTGCCTTGAGATGATACGCTGCCGCTGTTAATAAAGTCGGCCGCGTTTATTGAAACTGCCGAACCTTGCCCGCTTGGGGTTTGACCGCTAGCGACAATGCTGCCGCTGTTGCCGATTTTGCCGTCGGCACTCAGGGTCACGCCGCCAGCCGTGGCAAAGGCTTGGCCGGCATGATGAATGGCCGAGCCTTTGTCGGTAGAAACCAGCGTAATTTTGTTGGCATACATGCCGCCCAGTTGTGCGGTGTCGATGGCCACAGCAGGAGCAGGGCGGCCGTCTGAAACTTGGGTGTGGCTGCCGTCCGCCGCCACATCGTTGCTGCCCGATACCACGCTTAAATCTTTTGCCCATACACCGGCATTGATTTGCGCGGCACGAGCCAAAATGCGGGTGTAGTCGGCACTTGAAGTGTCCAAACCGCCGCCGTTGACGGCGATATTGCCGTCACGCACTTGGAAGCCGGTGAGATTGCCATTGTCAAACAACGGCTTACCCGTGGTGAGCGTTACCCCCGACGCATTGATAAAACCTGCGCCGTTTACCTGAATACCGGCAGGATTGGCCAATACCACATCGGCACGACGACCCGCCACTTCCACATAACCGTTCAGCAGCGACGGATTGACGCTGTTGACCTGATTCACAATCACCTTGGCTTCGCCGCGCGCCAGCCACGGATTACCCTGTATCCAACCGGCCTGCTGCGTCTGCACATTGCTGCGGCTGTTGTTCAAGATGGCACCGCGTTTGTCCACGTCGAATTGGCGGTATTGGTTGACCGACACACCGCCTGCGGTCGGGGTTTGGATGTTGACTTGCGGCAGCCCATTGGCCGTCTGTAAAACGGTGGGTTGTTGGCTCAAAGGCGCGGACTTGTCCGCCGAAATCCCTGCGGCATAGGCCGGTACCATCACGGCCGAACCGACCGCCAGCAACACCGAAAACGCCGCCGTGTGCATTTGAAACTTGGCAGCACCTTGCGAGAGGCCGTCTGAAACAGCCGCTTCGCTGTCTTGCACGTTTTTACCGTCGCGGGTGGTGTTTTCGGCAACGGCCATCATCATGCCGCGCTTTTTATTGAAGATAACTTTGTAGCAGGTTTTGTTCATGGCGGATTCCTATGAAGCAAGAATACCCCCATGCCTTCGGTTTTCAGACGGCATGAGGGTAGGGATGGGATTAGAAACTGTAATTCAGATTGATGCCGACAGTCGTGTTGGCAGTACGGAAATGTTCGGGCTTTTTAATGGGTTTACCCACGAAAACGTCATAGAAGAACTGTCCGCCCGCCTTAACCTGACCGCGTGCACCTACGGCTGCACCGGTCAAACTTTGCCCCAGTAAATATTCGGCAGAACGGCCGGAAACATGGCCGGTATCCATCCTCAGATAAAACTGATGATTAGGTTGATAGTGCCAAGACAAATCATTGCGCCAATACCAGCCGCGCTCGGCGGATAAGGTCGTTTCGCCGTCAAAACCACGAACGGTATAACGGTTGCCGATAGAAATTTTGTCCAAAGGTGTCAATGGCGTTTTATTCCATTGCGCATGAAGATTACTGTCGAACGTAAGATTCTGTTTGCCTAACTGAAACGGCAGATTGACACCGGCATCGGCAGTGAGGATTTTCATGCGGGATGTGCCTTCACCAAAGGCTTCTTCGGGCGCAGACAGGCTGTTGTTCCGCCCCGTGCCACGCTTGTAACCCAAGCCCAAGTTCAGTGTGGCTTGGCCGATGTATTCCTTATGGTTTAAATTGGCAGACCAACCGGCCGTGCGGCGGCGTTGCACTTCGATTTCCGCATCATTGATAAAGCTTTGCGTTTCACGTTGCCACAATTTGAATGCAGCGTGGGTTTTACGGCGGGCATCACGGTAAAGCAGGCGGCTCACGCCAACATCGCTGTTCCAGCTTTTACCGTTGTAGTCATATATCTCCGAATCACCAGCCACCGCCTGATGATAACGGTAGTAGCTGTGGTTCCAAGACCATAACCATTTGCCGAACGGTACTGAATAATGGAAGGCATACCCATTGGTTCCACCTTTAACCGTATGACCGTCTGAATCCGTTTCTGCCGACCGCGTACCCAAATCATGGCTATACGAGGCATAAAACAAATCACTCAGACCAAACGGATTATCGGCAGAGAAAGTCGCATTGCCTTGATAACGACCGGTGGCTTTGCTGCCTGAATTATCAAAACCCAAAGTAAAACGATAAGGTAGGGTACGTTGCCGCCACTGCACCACCACATCAGTGACATTCGGCGTTTCAGACGGCACAATTTGAATATCTGCCTCAGCCGTCGGAATACGCTTGAGGTTTTCCAAACCCTGTTCCAAATCACGCAGATTCAACAGGCCGTCTGAAGCAGAAGGAAATTCGTTTTGAAATGCGGTAATCCGACCGACATGGGTTGCTGCGGCATGGCTTTCATCAAAACGGATGCGGCCGATCTTGCCCGCCATAACCGTCAAGACCAGCTTGCCGCTGTTCAAGTCCTGCGGTGCCGCCAAAATACGCGTGGAGGTGTAACCGCGCTCGATAATTGCATTTTGCGCCAAAGTCATGATGTGGTTAATGCCTTGTGCACCCAAACACATCCCGGGCTTGAAACCGGATTGTTTGATGGCTTTATTCAGTGCAAATTGGAATTTGTTTGCAGAATCGCCAACCAAAGAAATATCGTGAACGGTGAAACAGGGCAATTCGTTTTGAGGAAGCAGCAATGAGGAAACGGCTTCTGCGGTTCGGTCTAAGCGCACATCCGGGGCAGACTGCATTTGCTGCTCAAGTTGGCGGAGACGTTGCTGCTCCTGCCGGGCTTGTTCTTGCTGAATCAGACCTGCTTGTCGTTCATCAGCCAGAGCCGGCATAGCCGTAGTTGCCAGCAAAGCGAACGGCAACATCAATGAACGGCAGCTTGAAGAAAAGTGAAAGGCGGACATGCTTGGAACCTGTAAGGTGTTTGACTGAGCCATGTTATTGGAATAGGGTAAAGAAAAGCAAAGTTCATACAACCAAAGGTCAATTATTTGGATAGTCGGCCACTTCAATTAGTAATTGACTTGTTATTTTATATAATATAATCAATATTATATTTGAAATTCACCTTAAATTTAGGGCCGAGTGAATGAATTGCGCGATAGCAGGGGAAATCCACACTATTTCAGTCAAAATAGATATTGTTGTTGCATAAAAAACGGCTGCCGAAGCAGCCGTTGGGGTTTAGCGTTTACCGCACAGAATCAACAAGTCTTCCAGGTATTTCATCAGGTACTGCTTTTCCACCGGCCAATGGCGGTCGGTGTCAAAGGAATACCACGAACCTGTCCAATCGTTGATAAACCAAGCGGTTGTCCAAAAGTTATTGCTGTGGCGGGCGCTGTTGATTTCCAGCTTGTCTTGTCGGATTTTGCCGCCATAGCTTGGAGAGTGAATCAGAATCGGGATGGTAACGCTGCCTAAAACATCGGCGTAGCGGCTGCGGACGGCCAAGGCCAGCATCAGCCGCTCGGCATCGATCTCGATATCTGCTTCAGCTACTGGCACATCCTCATCACTGCAATGAAACGTGCTATCTGCGTCACGGGTTTCAGGCAAATCCAGACGAAGCATAATGCGCCGGTCGTAGATATTGCTGCAAAGGTAAAACTTCAGTTCGGATTCATACATACGTTGCTCCTTCAGATACAAAGAGACGGATGTATGCCCTGACGGGATACACCCGTCGGGTGGGTTGCTTTTCAGACAGCCTTATTCGTCATCATCTTCATCATCTTCGTATTCGTAGCCGAACACTTCGATGGCAAACTGACGGATATTGCGGCCGCTGTCCGACACCTGCTCGTCAATCAGGACAGCGCCTTCATTACGATACCGCCCGGCTACGCCGTTGCTCTCCTCGAGATAGATGGCTTCAAAGTCCAGCGTGGGAAAGTCTTCGACAAGTGCACGGTAAAAACCTTCCGGCGGGCACCATGCGGATTCAAAGGATACGGTCAGCTTACCCGGAGCCGGTGATACCCGGCAATAGAAGGCTTCGCGGCCGACTCCCCAATGCTTGGTTCGCCACGTATAAGCACTCATCTCTCCGAACGCCTGCTGACAAGCTCGGGCGGATTCGAATACGTCGCGCTGATAGTCGTAGCGTTCGGCTAACTCAGAATCGGCATTCAGACGGCCTAGCAAATCATCTGCCGTCATTTCCTGCCAGCCGGGAAAGTCTTCGGCCAACTTTTCAGCCAAAAGACGTGTCGGGCCGGTGCGGTCAGGCTTCAGAGCTTCGGGTAACAATGTATCCGGTTCTGCCCGGGCCAGTATGATCATCAGCAGATTGAGTGCATGGTAATCGAGTTTGGCCAAAGTTTCAGGAACCGGCAAAAGGCCGTTGAAATCCAGAATCAGGCCGTCGCCTTTGTCTGGGTGGTTTTCGTGATTCTCACGCACAATCAGTGCGGTGAGGCGGTCGATTTCCGGCTGTGTGCCGGTCACGGTAAAGCTATTGGAACACCAATTAGGCATAACAGAATCCTTAAAAAAAACAGGAGCAGTATGCCCCCCTGAGGGGCAGACCGCCCCTCAGGGTTACAGGTTAAACAAATGCGGTGAGTTACTCGTCATCATCGTCATCAAACGTCCAACCGAAGTGCTCCGCTGCGAAAGCTTTAAAATCGCCATCTTCACAAGGGAAGTCCTCCAGCAGGCCGTCTGAAGCGACGAAGGTGCCTGCAAAGCCGCCGCCTTCGTCGATGTAGCGCACCACCATTTCAACATTCGAAAAAGCATCGGCCAGAGTTTCAAACAGCGGTTCCGGCGGCGACCACGCTGTATCGAAAGCAACGGAAAACGAAGTATCCGACCATTCGTTGAGGTACTGATGGTAGGCATTCCACTTGGTTCCCCAGTGGCGGTTGCACCATTCATACCAGGTCGGCCAGGCATGCACGGCAATGTTGCGCTGAATCTGCTCCAGATAAGGCCGGTTGAGGCCGATTTTCTCGAGTGAACCAGGGGTGGACAGTACCCGCTCTTTCAGACGGCCGACCGTATCGGTCTGCCAATCCACAAGCGTTTCAAAGTGCTGTTTCAGTCTCGATGCGAGCCAGATCTTGCTGAATGCTTCATCAGACAAAAGCCAGTCGTCTTTCATCGTCAGCCAGTCTTCGGCACTGGATGACATCGAACCGTGCTCGATGTCCATACCTTCCGGCTGGGGCAGGAGGGTGTTGAAATCGACCACCATATCCGGCAGCTCAGGGCTGCTTTTTTGGTCGGGAATGCCGGCTCGGAACCACGCGGCTTTCAATTCGGCTACTGCTTCGGCCGGACCGTTTACGGTCATGATGTTGGTAACATGGTTAGGCATGATATTGCTCCATAAAAAAGGAGCCGGACACCCCTGACGGGGCATCGCGACCCCGTCGGGTTAAAAACAGGCTTGCGCCCGGTTGGATAAAGTTACCGTCGGCAAAACCGGCGCACATTTCAGGTAACAAGTGCTTTTTGAAACAGCCCTTACTTCAGGCTGTCGAGATAGGCTTTGACGGTATAGCAGGCCCAGCGGTAAACCACTTCCCAGCGTACTTTGGCCGGCACTTCCAAAATCCTGCCGGGTTCATGGCCGAAATCTTCCAGAGTAAGAGCTTGATTAAACATCCACCAAGAGATGGTTTTGCTGTTGCGCCGGTACAGCCATTCGGCATCGACCTCGTCCAGCTTGTCAGCCAGAACGCTTTCGATGTTCTGCGGGCCGTATTCGACATCCTTCAGCAGATAGGCAATGTCGTCATAACCACCGAAATTCGCAGCGACGGGAACCAGCAGGAAATCCTGCGGCTGGCCGTTGGTGCAATCAGACACCGCCTGCATCAGCAGGGCGTAATCCACAGCCCGGCCGGCCATCATGCTGCCGAATACTTCTCGTGCAACATCATCGGACAAGGTACTGAGGAACGCTGGTTGACGGTAGGCAGCCAGCCAGTTTTCCCGGTTGGGAAGCGTCGGGATTACCACCGCCGCGCTGTAACAGTTGTCACTGCGGCTCGGCATGGATTCATGCACGTTTTCGTTGCGGATATACTCGGCCACCGGTAGGACGGCATCAACCAGATCGCCGGAATAGCCCAGCTCACGCAGTCTTTCGCCGACCACGTCTGCCGGTTCCGGATATTCCGCATCCGTCATCCGCAGCACTTGGCCGTTTAAGGCTTCGGACGCACTTGCGGCCGCCTCGAATTCGCGGTGGAACCAAACGATATAGGTATTGGAAACGGTGTTCACGGTGAAACTCCTTTTTGAAAATCGGAATACCGCGAACCCTGACGGGACGAAGTATCCCGTGTTGGGTTGAAAAAAGATTCCCACCGACACCTAAGGTGTGGGTGGGAGTCGGGTGTACCGCTGCGCGGTACGGGTTGAATGTTACTTCAGATTCTGTTTTTGCCGGCTTTCATTTTTTCTTCATGCTCTTTTTTCAGTTTGTTAACCGAATGTCGGGCAATAAAGAAAAACGTCCAGACCAGTGCAAGCACAATCAGCAGAAATACAGTCAATGAGTCCATCAGTCCTCCTCCTTCCTGCTCATCCATGCCTCATTATCAGCAAGCCAATACAGAATGCAGTAGCAGGAGAAAGCAAGGGTTAAAAATACAAAAACGTTCAGCCACCGATATTCAATCGGAGCCTCGCTCAGTTTGAAATACGGCAGAATTGCAATCAAGCTGGCTTTGGTAACATCTTCAAACAGTTTATACCAAAAGTCAAACAAGCGCTTAGCCATGGGTAGGCGTATCAGGTCTGCAGGATTCATTTTCTGCACTCCTGTACGTATTTGGAAGTGAAATATATCAAGGCATGTCCTCCATATTGCGTGAAGACATGCCGTCCCTGGTGGGGTGAATGTCCCCACAGGGTTGATAAAAGTTGAAAGAAAGCCGTAGCCGCACGAATGCGGTTGGTGATGTTTAACGGCAGCACCGGGACAGTAAAACGACTGTCGGCGTTGAAAACAGGTTTTTAGCTGCGCCGAGGCCGTCTGAAAACGAGCCCTGCGCGTTTCAGCGAAGCTAAAAACCTGCCTCGAAAGGCAGGTCAAACCTCAAACAGCAGGTGAAAAAAGCCGGCTGCCATCCGTCAGCGACGGATAACGGGCGGCCAGCATCATGGCTGTATCGGCCAGAAGCACGGCAGCGGTCGGTGCTTTCGGATACGGGTCGATAGCAGGCAGCGGATAAGCATTGATGTCCTGATAGTCGATGTAGGTATACACCGGCTGACCCAGGCCGTAGCGCCGTGTATGGCGACGGCACAAGCGGACATGTTCTTTGGCCACTTCATACAGCTTGGGGCAGCGGCGGCGGAACTCAGCATTAAATGGTGCAGCCAGTTCCTTCGATACGCCCACGATGTACGGATTGTCATGCTGTTGCAGCCATTGGCGCATCAGCTCGATTACAGACGGGTTCATAACAGCTCCTTAAGGGCAAACAAAGCGTAAAACCCGTTCGTGGAAGACGGGCTTCCACGCAGGTTGGAAAAAGGTTTATCCGCAAAAACAGTGGATAAACCGGCAGACAGCTCGGGCAAAATTCGGTTGGGCTTTGGTTTGCGCGATTGCCTAATTTTTAGGCACAGAACAGACGGAGGCCGTCTGAATCATGCTCAATAATCTTCGGCCAACAGAATGGTGGTATAGCTTCTGTCCCATTCCGTTATGACGTAGATTTTTTGTTCCAGCAGGGTGTAGGCAGATAAAACCCGCCCTTCGTTTCCAGGTTCCAGGGCCTGAAGATTCAGACGGCGGTCTTCGGGATCCATATCCTGCCAGCAGCCGGTGACATGGGCCTTGAGCAGAATCAGTTGCCAAAGATGGGTTTCAGTCAGCTGCTGAGGCAGGTTTTCCTGTGCCCAATACAGAGAATTGGCCGTACAGACCGTTTTCCCCAAGGGAAACAGGTCCGGTTTGCTCTGCTCCAGATAAGATAACATCAGTTCGGGTAAAACGGGTTGGTTTAGGCTCATCGCGGTGGTCATACTCTTCTCCTTTAAAAGAAAAAGCGGGAGGCCACCCCGACGGGCAGCCACCCGCAGGGTTGGTTAAAAACTATTTAATGGTCAGCACATCACCAAAACCGGCGCCATCAGACAGATCGATGGCGCGGATGCTCGGTACGAAGCGGTCGAGATTCGTGATGACGTATTCGACGCTGCCATCTGCCTTCATCACTTCTTCGGTGCTGCTGACTTTGATTTTATGGGTGCTGCCTTTTATCAGCAGCCGGCGGCCGTCTGCAGCTGTCACAATGCCGCTGACTTGGCCGGCGGCCAAAGCCAGTGCAGCATGCCATTTACCCAGCGCACACAGTGGCCGGCGCTTTTCCATGGACGCATCCACCTGAAAAAAACGGTCAAAATGTGGCCATAGAGTTTGATTGCCCGCACTTGAAAGTTCGACAGACAAACCGGCAGCTTCAACCTTGCGGTTAATCGGCCGGAACGGTTTGGCCGTTGCTTCAGGGACTTCATACCAATAGTCGGTATCGGCCAAATGAATGGGGATGGCGGCTTCCGGCTGTAACAGCAGTTGTTGTTGCTCCTTGGCCAGTACCTTACCGATGTTGCGGCCGGCTTTACCCATAATCACCAACTGGCGGTAGGTATCGACGGCGGCACGGTACATTCTCAGTTCGGTAAACCGGGAAGCGATGTCGGCTGTAAAGCGGTCAGTTAAGGCAGCTTCGGGAATAATCAGCACCAGAATGCCGCCTTCCTGCAGTACCGGCACCGTGCGGTTGAAGAATATTTCCTCCAAACGTTTGGTGCGTTCCGCACTGAGGTTGTCGGCAGTGGAAAAACCGTATGGCGGATTGAGAAACAGCAAACCCACGGTGCGCGGTTGCAGGATGCAGTTTTCAATGTCACTTTGGACAACGAAATCCAGCATCCCTGCGGCCTCGAGTGCGCGGTTACTGTCCAGCTCCACACCGAAGCTGTGGCAGTGTGCACCGCAGCTGCTCAGGTGTTCGGCCAAGACAGCCAGCGCAGCACCGGTGCCGCAGCAGGGATCGAAGATGCGGATATTGCCGCCGGCAATATCCAGCCGCGCAGCAATGCCTTCCAGTGTGGCCGCATCGGTCGGGAAATAGCCGTTGTCGGCATGGTTGTGCGCGGTGCGCGGGTGCATCAGATGATTGGTGGAATTCATGGAAGCCTCCGTAGAAAAGGCGGAGGCTGCCCTAGGGGGAGCCCCCTGAGGGTTGAGAAGATGAATGCAAAAAATCCCACCGTCGCAGGGTTGCGGCGTGTGGGATTCATAAGGCCCGAAGGGCCGGGTTGGTTTAAATCGAACCTAGTGGTTCTCTTTTTCCTCTAATAAGCCTTTGTTATCCAAATACTTCAAAACAGAAAAGTACCAGGCAAGCAAAAGAAAGAGGAGAAATAAAAGTCCGCCAATCAGCATGGCTAGTCCTTTCGGGTTAGTGAATCACGCTTTTTACGCAGTAAGTCGGCGAAAATTTGGGAGAAATATCCAATGATTGCCAAAACAACCACGCCCACAGCGCGTTCGGTTAATGAATGCGAATTAATTCAGAGTAGCGGTAAAACCGCAATTATTGCAGCTTTTGTCACATCATCCAGTAGTTTAATCCACGATTCAAGTGTTTCCTTGTGTAATGGGAAACTGAATTTCAAGTATTTAAAAAATTTCACATCGGTGTCTCCATAAAAATGGGGGGATACACCGATGCCCTGACAGGGGATGGTATATCCCCATAGGGTTGGTTAAAAAGTTGGAAAAAAGCCGTGGCCGCACTCATGCGGTTGGGTGATGGCTAACGGCAGCACCCGGGACAGAAGAAACAGTCTGCCGGCTGTGTAAAACTTAAAGCAGTTTGGCGGGAATGTTCCGTTTTTTCAAAACGGCCACCGCTTTTTTATCAAAAGTCACGAATTGTCCGTCAAATATCCTTCTACCGGTATATTCATTTACGCCGTCGGCAAAATCGCCGCCGCATTCCAACTGTTCCAAGCCGGCATCGACGGTATTTTTCTCATACATCAGGTTTTCGATTTCGGTCATTGTCCTGATTGCGGCTGCAACCTCTTCTTTGCTGTAACGGTACAACCGCATTAAAACCCAAACCAGTTCACAGAATACGGAGGTGGGTACGCAGACTTTCTCTGCTTTTGAGAGGATGTTTTCCGCGATCAGCGCCTGCTTTTCATCGTCCCGGGTCAATAAACGTACCAAGACATTGGTGTCTGCAGTAACCTTCATTTTGCATCCTTGCCAGACACCCCTGCTGCCGCATAGGCATCGGCAACAGACTCATTAATTTCTTCGATACTGAAAGAGCGGCCGCCTTTGCGTGCCAGTAAACCGGCCACATCGGAAAAGCTGCGTGTCTTTTTGGCTGCGCTGATCTTGAGTTCGCCGTTGGGCAGCTTGCTGATTTCGAGTTTGTCGCCGGTTCCTATGCCCAAGTGCGCCAAAAACTCTTTTCTCAAAGTAATCTGGTTCTTGGCCGTCAGCTTTAAAGCGGTTCCCATAATACATGCCCCTCTGTTTAAAAGTAAGGTTATTATACCTTACTTTTAAACCGGAATGGTTTTAGGCCTACAGATAATAACAGTAGGTTTTTTTCAGACGGTCTCCGGTTTGCAGACCGTCTGAAAAAACCTGCTCGGAGCAGGTTGTAGAAACCGCCGGCTTGCGGCGGAAAATTCAGGCACTTTCCGCTTCAATCTGCCGGGTCAGGGCTTTGAAGTTCAGCAAACTGCGCGGGTTGTTGTCCGGTGTGAAGGGTACCGGGCATTTACGACCGCTCTCGTGTTGCAAGCAGCCGTGCCTGCGGCGGCCCTTGGGGATGTATGCCCATTTGCCGCTGCGGACGAGCTTGCCGACATAGTCTGCAAAATCCTTGTTGTTGCTGTATCTCATCTTACCTCCTTGGTGCGGCGGCGGTTTCAGACGGCCGCAAGGCCGTCTGAAAAACCGTACGCGGCATTTCGGGTGAAACGGTTTACTGATCCAGCAGCCGTTTGGCCAACTGGACTTCCACGGAGTCTTCCGCCTGATTCAGAATATCCAAACCGGTATCCGGCATATCGCCGGAGGTGGATTGGGCTACGGCGATTTTTTTTGCCATCAGTTCCAGACAGATTTGCTGGGCAGTCTCCATGTAACCGGCAAAATACACCTTCACATGTTCCTTTTGGCCAATCCGCCAAGAGCGTCGTGCCGCCTGCATCAGGGTATAGACGTTGTAGCCGGTCTGCATGAAGTAGATAGTCGGGAAGGCCAGCAGATCCAGGCCGGTTTTCACCAGCTCCGGATTGCAGATGACTACCTCGCAACCTTCATCCAAACGTGTGGCCACCCAGTCCTCGCGCTCATCGGCCTTCACCGAAGCACGCATCACCGCTGCTTTGATGCCTTCCGCCTGCAACAGCTTCTGCAGACGGCCGGCGGTATCGCGGGTGTCGGTGTAAACGGTATAGACCAGGCATTTACGCCCCTGGGCCAGTTCCTCCTTCACCACTGCCAGCAGGTCAGCTTCTTTGGGAGAAGGTTCGGACTCTTCAAAAACGGCTTCTGCTTCGAACAGCAGCTCGTTCCATCGTTTCCAAACCACCCGTTCCGGCTGGTGGCCGCAGTCCGGCCAGGCCAAAAGCGTGTTGGTGACTACACCGGTGAGGGTGTTGTCGCCTTTGGCCAAAGCCTGTTTCAGGCGTTGCTGCAGCCTCAGGCTCATGTCACGGTAGATGCTTTCCTGTCGCGGTGTCATCGCCACCGGCCGGAAGATTTCCTCGTACGGAGGCAGAACGCCTTCGCCCAAGTCCCTGAGTTTCAGGAACACCGTCACCGGAAGAATGTAGCGCATGATGCCCAAGGGGCCGAAGCCCGGTGCCTTGGCCGTACGCACCGAAGTACGCTTGGCTTTGGAACTGGTAAACGAACCGCCGTCGAACTCGCTGCCGTTGCTGCGGATGACCTCCTTGAGTACACCGTGTTGGCGCATGAACGCCATCGCCGCCGTCCCCAAGGTATTGGTTTTGTTGTAACCGAAGCCGTCGGCCAGCATGGCCTGAGGATTCAGCCGCCACAGCAGGTAGAACAGGTCGTCTGCATATCCGCCCATCAGTGTGCCGGTCAGACATAACACCTTGCGGACACAGCGTGCCAATACACCCATGGCCTGACCTTGAGCCGTACCGTAGTTCTTGTACTCATGGCCCTCATCCACCACCATCAGTCCGAAGTATCCTTTCGGCAGATAGCGCTTGATGAACTCGGTCGGCTGGTAGCCGCCTACACCCAGAGAAAACTCGGTTTTACCCAAAGCCCGATCCAACCGTGCCGCCTGACGGTCGTTAAACACAAACTCGCCGTGTTCGTCCATCAGGTTGGCAAATGCCTGGATGTTGTTTTCCAGGATATCCGCCAGCATGGCCTCACCGAACTGCGCCACCAGTTTCTGTGCCGTTTTCGGCCCCAGTCCCGGCAGCGCGGCCACCGCACCGATAACGCGCTCGTACACGCTCTGCTGGACAGTGTTGCTGTCTTTGCGGCACAAGGTCCACCAAGGTTCGCCACACTTACAGAAACGTCTGGATTTACCCAAAAATGCCTTCACTTCAGTTTCCGAATAGAAAGACTCGCCTTCCTCACTCCTCAACTCGCAGCCGCATTTCGGACAACAAAACAGTCTGTCCGTGCGGATAAAGTGCTTGCCTTCGGCGTAATCTTTCCGGTACTGCTTGCGTACGGCATACGCCGGCCGCCAGTGGTAGCCCATCCGCATCCTGACCCGTCCCAATATAAAAAACTCGGGAACAGTCGGTGCTTCGCGCATCTGGCGGATTTTAAGCAGCTTGGCCAGCGTGTCTGTGCCGTTGAGTACCCACACCCGCGCATCTGGGACGGTTTTAAGAATTTCGCGCCGCCATTTGTAGACCAAATGGGGCGGACTCAAAACCAGCGTCCGAGATACACCGGAGGCATGGGCAACAGCGGCACAGGCAATGGCCATCATGGTTTTGCCCGTACCCATCTCGGCATTGATAACGGCCGCCGGTTGGTCTTCCACCTGCAACAGCTGATTGACCGCACGCACCACTTCCCGCTGGGCGGGAAACAGCTGACGGGGCAGACTGTCCAGCACCGCCTCATGGGCGGCATGGGTTTGGCCTTGGTACAGAGGCCGGTTTTGTTCGGTAACCGCCTCAAAAAGGCTGCCGCCGAAATCGTCCAAAAACTGAGACAGGGACAAGTCATTGCCGCGCAGCTGCTCCAGCAGACGGTTGAATTGTTCCACCGCCTCCTTGTGGCGTATGAATTGGTCGAGGTCTTCGAGTTCCTCAAATACCTGTTCCAGGGGTGGACGGGGTTGTACATGAAATTCCATGATGCAGTCTCCAAAAAAACGGGGACTGCCCCCTTCGGGGAACAGTCCCCAAAGGGTTGAAAAAAGAAAAACAGATTAGTCGGCCAAGACAGTCTGCGCCCACTCCAGTGTTTCAGCGGGCAGCGCGTCAGGACAGTTTAATACCGCTTTGGCCAAACAGTAATCATCGATTTGCCGCGCCGCCTGACCAAAGGTCAGACCGCAGCCGACAAAATCGTCAAATGCCCGAACCTGTTGATACGAAGGCTCACGGCTTTCCAGCCTGTCCGGAGCCAGCGCTTTCAGACGGCCTACGGCATCGGCGGTGATGAGTTCATCGGGATTGATGCCGGCAAACTCAAAGCAGGCCGCCATATCGCCGGATTGGCAGATGATGTCGCAGCGGTGGTAGTCGGGGTAATGCGCCTCGACAAAGTCCCAATCCAAATCCGGCCGGGATAAAGGCTTTGTCGACTCGGAGCACAAACCGACCTCCGGCCGTACAACCGCAGCCGTCAGGGCTTCCTGAACAGTATCGAATTCAGGATCCCAGCCGAAAATCAGCTCGTCCGTGTGCGGACAAACAATATCGCAACCGTATTTGCCCAATGCGTCTTGGGTAATACGGATTTCCAAGGTTTTTTCGTTAAGGTAACGCATGATGCACTCCTAAAAATAAAGGGGCATCGTGTCCGGAGACGGATGCCCCGGATGGGTTAAAAAAATGCCGTGGCCGCACGAATGCGGTTGATGATGTTTAACGGCAGCATCGAGACAGTGAAACGACTGTCGGCGTTGGAAACAGGTTTTTAGCTGCGCCGAGGCCGTCTGAAAACGAAGTTTCAGCGTAGCTAAAAAACCTGCTCGAAAGCAGGTTCGCACCGTCCACATATTACCGTGTACTGAATAAAACCGTTTCCGCCAAAACCTCGGAGAACGGCAGATTGTGAAGCCGCCAATCATCAGCGCGCTCTACCAAAAGAGATTGCGGGTCATACAAATCCGACTCGCTCAGCCGCATGAGCAGATTGCCGCATTCCTCACGACTCAAAGCACTGCTCAACCGCTTTTTACGCTTGCTTTCTGAGTTGGCCAACACAACAACGTATAGCCCTTCATCCCGTTTGGCCAGATTCAGGCAGGTATCTATGAAAAAATCATCCAAGGCTGTCAGCAGCGGGTGATGGGCTTCATTGTCGAAATCTAATCCCAGCAAACGCCAATCGGGCCGGTATTCCGCACAGACAAAGGCCTGATTCTCCTCCAGCAGTACCGAATATTCTGCCTCTTTCTGTTTCAAGGTTTCGTAAGCACATTTGCACAGCTTGTTTAACATCATTCACCTCTCAGGCAGCTGCTGCAGCTGCATCAAACATGGCCATAAACTGCCAATAGTCGGTAATGTTGGTGCCATTGATATTCAACCAGGAAGCAAGGGCATTAACTTCATAGGCAACCGTCCAATCGGGACGTTCGTCAAACAACCAGCGTTCGATGGCCGTCAGAACAAGCTCTTGGGCAATATTGCCGAAATGCGGGATTTTCTCATGGGTTCGGGCAACTTCCCAAACTGCATCGGCCAAAGCGTAGCTGTTCCAGTAGCTGCTGCATCCCAAACGGCGCAGGATTTTAAGCCAGTCTTCAAAAGCAGAGGCAGTATCGCGGTAGATGATCTCGTTGAACATGACAGTTCTCCTTAAAAAGCGGGAGATCCGTCCCCTTCGAGGCAGTATCCCCCGATGGTTGATATGGAAATCCCACCGGCAGCCTGGGCTGTGGTGGGATGGATGGGTTGGAAAATACGGATAGGTTTATTGATCCTTATCCTGTTTGCGTTGTGATTCGCCAAACTTAACCAGCTTGTGAATGCCGAACAACATCGCGGCAATCACAACCAGCAGGCTGTAGGTCATAATCATGGCTCTTCCTACTCCTTGTCTTCTTCGCTCATTTTAGATAGCTTGAAAATAGCTACCCACATAAGCACCAGAACACTGAGTAGGAACCAAGTCAGGGCAGTCATGGTTTTTTCCTTTCATCGGATTGATCCGGGTTATCGGTTTGGGGCATTGTCAGTTTGGATTCATACAACACCAAGTAATGCACCAATAACTGAGCCGTATAACTAATCAGCAGCAGTATCAGCACATTCAGGCAACGGTTCCAAACAGAGCCGCCGTCTATCCACAGGTAAGGCCCGATTGCAATAATCGAGGCAACAGCCGTGTCTTCCAGAATTTTCAGCCACAAATCGAATATTCGTTTTGAAACGGGCTTGCGAAACGGAAACACAAGTTTTAAGAATTTCTTAAACATATGTTACCACCCCGCCAGACCAACTCAAAACTTTTCCCGGCAAAGAACCGGATAGTTCGTACATCATAATGTATCTCCTCATTGAAAAAAAGGCGGAGATACATCCTCCGGCGGAGAAGATATCACCGCCGGTCGGGGTTAAAAGAAAGCCGTGGCCGCACGAATGCGGCTGATGATGGTTAACGGCAACATCGAGACAGAAGGAACAGTCTGTCAGCTGTGTGAAACAGGTTTTTTCAGACGGCCTCAAGTTAAGGCCATCTGAAAAAACCTGCTCGAAAGCAGGTTGAGATATGTTCGGGCTATGCTGCTGCCTTTTCATACCAGGTTTCACCGTTGCAGAAACGCGCGGCCACACGGTATTCCTCGCAATACGGGGATACTAATTCCTCATAACGCTGCCACAGTGCAGCTTCCAAAGCCGAGAGGCGTTTGGCGATGCCTTTGTGATAGCAGAAAATTTGGGCTTTGGTGGCAATACGGTAGTCGGCGTATTCATCGATGATGCAGTCAACCGCGCCGTCTATTTCTTCGGCACTGTAATCCTCCCAGCTGTAACTTGAGAAAGCGGTTCCCAAATTGATTTGCTGGTCGATATTGGTACCTTCGTAATAGCCGTGCCGCATGATGACTTCCATCGTCATGCAGATACGCTCCCCGAAAAACAGCGTTTCGGCCGTGATTTCAGCCAGCTTCGTCCCGCCGTAGTTGCGGTCGTAGTGGCAGCCACGGTCTTCAACCTCATCAGTAGTAGTTTCAATGTAGAAACCGTCGATGCGGTGTTTACGGTTGCGGTTTTTCGTATAGCGGTTACGGTGCGGTTCGTCTGCACGGTGTTTGAAGTCAGCGATGAAATCCTCGGTATAGAAACCGATGATGTCGCCGATACGTTCGTAATCATCCGGCTGCAGACGGTCTTCTTCGTTCATTCCTTCGTTGTAGGCATCCACATCGAATTGGGAGGCAGTCAGAGCCGTTACGACATCCAAGCGGTGATTGAACATAAAGTTTGAAGTACCCACGGTATTTCCTTTCAAAATAAAAGGGCATACCGCCCCTTGGGGAACGGTATCCCCATAGGGTTGGATAAAAAGATATGACAATCCCACCGGCAGCATGGGCTGTGGTGGGATTAAGTGTTGAAAAAATCAGACTGTATTACGGCTGCTGTTCTTTGCGCTTCTGCTCGAGTTCCTGCTTGTGCAGGATGCTGAGCTTACGGAGCACATAAACGGCAATCATACCGAATGCCAATACAGGTAAGAGGATAAAAGTTAAATCATTCATGATCATTGCGATTGTTCTTTTCGCTTCTCTTCAAGCTCCTGCTGATGGAGTTTGCCGAGTTTACGGAGTACCGCCGCAATCGCAATCAAGATTGACAGAACAATCAAAAGCATGACGCTCAGGTCATTCATGATTCGTTTCCTTTCTGCTCATCCATGCTTCGTTATCTGCCAAAAAGTACATGACGTAAAACGAAGAGACAGCAATCAAAAGTAAATACGCAATATTCGCACACCGTTCGGCAAGCGAATCCGAGGTCAGTTTGAAATACGGCAACATGGAAGCCAGGCTCCATATCGTAATATTTTCAAACAGCTTGAACCAAAAGTCAAAAAGACGTTTGGCAACAGGGAATCGGGATTTAATCCTTCTCCACAGATTAGGGTGTATCAATAGTGTCCTCCTTTTTTAAAAGCGGGGACACATTCCCCGGCGGAAAAGATGTCGCCGCCGGGTCGGGGTTGAAAGAAAGCCGTGGCCGCACGAATGCGGTTGGTGATGTTTAACGGCAGCACCGAGACAGTGATACGACTGTCAGCGTTGGAAACAGGTTTTTTCAGACGGCCTTAACTTGAGGCCGTCTGAAAAAACCTGCTCGAAAGCAGGTTGAAAAGGTACTTAAAATCGGCCAGTCGGCCGGTACTGTACAAAATACAGGGGTTAAAAAACAGGTTTAGCCCCGGCTTTGCTTAATCAGATGACGGACGGCATTGATCAGCATCTCCTTTGAATCGGCAAATGCACCGGTGGCTCGGGACTCCGAATCTTCTTTGCACTGATCGTAAAACGCCAGTGCACGTTCCAGCTCTTCCAATGCAGTGCTCTCCGGGTGAACGCAGCGGACGCGCAGTTCCGGAAAACGTTCCAGAACCTTGCAGGCCAGCTCACGCAGTTCAGCCGTTTCACCATCGCGGTGATAGGCTTCGAGCATGTCGGCAAACAATGGGAAATGCTTGCTGTCCAAACGTGAAACGGTCAGCACCGGCATCGGATAGGTGTAACCGTTGAACAGGCTGAGTATCAGCTGGCGGAATACTTCCGCTGCGCCGTAATCGCCCATGATCAGGGCTTCGTTTTGGGTGTAGATTGACTGGGTCATGGTGGTTCTCCTAAAAATCAAAATCAGGGAATACATGACCCCGTGGGGACGTGTATCCCCAATGGGTTGAAAAAAGCCGTGGCCGCACGAATGCGGTTGGTGATGTTTAACGGCAGCACCGAGACAGTGATACGACTGTCGGCGTTGGAAACAGGCTTTTTAGCGATGCCGAGGCCGTCTGAAAACCATCAGCACCACTAAAAAACCTGCTTGATGCAGGTTTGAGGGCTACACATACTCCGTTTCATACAACTGTCCGACTACTGCTGCTGCAGCATTGGCCAGTGCGTGACTGAACACCTCCGGTCGTAGCAACGACACCGGATAGATGTTGTCACTGACGCAGGGATGTGCTTCGGGCAGTAATACGGTATCTTGGTCAACAGAGCCGTCGTAGAGAAATTCGGAATTTCCGAAATCTGCAATCCGCAGGCTCTTGGCCAAGATGTCACAGCGTTCATCCAGCTCGACCGTACAGTAAAAACGTACGGTTCCGCCGGCGATTTCAACCTCCAGATCCGCCTGTTTCCAGGCAACATCGTATGGGGCTGAATCGGTATAGACTTTCAGGTAAATAAGAGGCTTCATATCCGCTCCTGAAAGGGGATATGCCCTCGGAGCATATCCCCAAGGGGTTAAAGTCATCAGACGGTTAATACGCCGGTTTTAAGCAGGCTGCTGACCTGAAGGTCAAAATCATCCGGAATCCGGATATGGCAGGCCTGCACACCAACCAAGGCTGCTTCGGCATTGATGCCCGGCGGATAGTGGCGGACACAGCCCTGTTCCCGCAGGCGAGGCAGTATCTGTGCCGACCAACCATCCAACAGCGGTATGTTGCTCAAACGGCTAACCGTCTGCCAAATACCTTCGGACAGGTCGGTATCGGTGTTGTCCGATACCAGCCAGGCTGTTTTGGCATCCAAATCCTGCTGCACGATGTCGCCGGCGTATACAAACGCATGAACCAGCACACCGTAAGGCTGTGTCTGGATTTTGGTCATGTGCTTGTAAAGGCCGGAGAAATACCGTGCGGTCGAACACGGAGGATAAGTGGCAGCAGAATCCGGTTCGCGGAAGCCCAAACGCTCCTGACCGCTGAGGCCGTTGTTATTCAAAACGGCCAACAGCGACAGCAGGTTGGCATCACGGCCGTAGAGTGATGCGAACATCAGCCGGTCGTTAAGGATGAAAAACGCGTCCGAAAACAAATCGTGCGATGAAGTTTGAAACAGCATAATCTACCTCCTTATGCTGTGGCAGGATGCCAAGACTGGCTGCTGCCTTCAAAGCGGTAGCCGTGGGCTTTCAGCTTGTCGCGCAACTCACGGAAAGCCTGACGGTCTTCCATGCTTGCATCCAACTTCACCGGCTCTGACGCATCCAGCTTGAACTGAAGCTGTGCCATATCCGATACCAGGTCTTCATCAGACGGCATACTCGGTGCCGTCGTGGACGTAGCTTCAGCAGAAGTGGGAGTCTGAGTGGTTACGGCTTCTTCTTCGGCTACCATTTCAGCAACGGCCATGGCCGAGCTCGGAACGGTTTCCTCAGATTGAGCCATAATGCGCAGAGCCTCCCAATCCAATTCAGCACACAATTTGGTCCAGGTGCCGTTTTTCCATGAGACGCTCTGATTGTAGATGCGCAGGATGGTGAACACACCGCTGTATGTGCCTTGTGAAAACTGCTCCAGCACACGGTGTTTCAAGTCGAACGTGCCGATGTCGGTAATCAGTTCAGCGGCCATAAAAACACCGTTACGGCCAGTTTTTTCAATAACATTTAAAGTAGCGGGAAGGGTAACAGACATGGTATATCTCCAAAAAAAGGATATACCGCCCTGATGGGGTATATCCCCATAGGGTTGAATAGAAAAATTTGAAAGCAGCCCGATCAGGCTGCCAGAGCACGGCGGATGGTTTCGGGACTCAGCCGCCAGCCCAAACGTGTCAGCAGGCGCTTGTCGGCCTGATGCAGTTGGCGGGCTTTCTTCCACAGAGCTTCAATTTCGAAGCCGCAGCGGAGCTGGTGGCCACGCAGGCAGTATTGCTGTGCAAGCTCTTTTTCAGACGGCCCGAACAGATGTCCGTCATCGTCTATCAAAAGCAGCCCGCTAGATGCAGCATGTACCGCTGTACGGCGCGTGCCGGTGGGCAGGTGAGTCAGAACCATACCTTTGCGGATGTCCGCAGGTTTGATGGGGAGAACGCCGGTATTTCGGCGGGAAAAGAAATGAAACATGGTGTACTCCAGAAAAAAAGGGGGACACCAGACCCGTCGGGGAAGGTGCCCCGATGGGTTGAAAGAAAAGGCCGTGAATGTACGAATACATACGCTGATGATTAACGGCTACAGCAAGACAGAAGGAGACGGTCTGTCAACCGTAAAAATATAAGCTCTTCAAGACAATCTCTGGGAAATTGGCTTGAAGAACCCACATAAAAATGTGAGTTCGGGGCAAAAGCCCAGTTGAGCCCTGAAAAGCTGCACCGCATTTCAGAGGTAATAAGAACCGGATGTACGGTTTGTTTAAAATAAGGCTGTGGCAATCACGAATGATTGGACGTACTTTTAACACAGCTATACGCAGACAGAAAACGGTCTGTCAACCGGGGAAGCTTACCCAAATATTCCTTCCAAAACATTTGGGTAAGCCACCCTAAGGGTGGCTCGAAAAATGAACTTGGTAAATCCAAGTATTCAATAAATAAAAATCCGAATTGTTAAGGAGCACTTATCAACTTACGGATGCCCACACTGATATGGGCATCGGTAAGAAAACAAAATTAGGTTTAAAGCCAAGCTGTTTTTTACAAGGTTGCCTGCCCTTGTACTGCTTTAAAATTGAGAAGGAGTTCGTTCAGAAAATTAAACATCCGAGATTGGCAGGTGCTTAATTTTCTGAACGAATAGGGGAGGTTTAAGAAGAGGAAGCCAAAAGGCTTCCTGCTTTCTTAATTACTGAGTCGGATTTTCAGCCGCTTCCTCGGTAGAGCGAGGGGCAGGGGCCGTATTCTCCGTATCGGTTTGAGATGGTTCGTCTTGTGACGATCGGTACCAAAATTCGCCATTCACCTTGATGAACTTGAATTTCAGCAGTCGCGCATCGATGCTCAGCGTCTCAATTTTTTCACCGGTCTTGCGATCTTCGGTTTCAAACTTGATGGGCTGTAAATCACCTACACGAAACCCGACAATGACTGTCGGACGATCCTTCATCTGAGTGGCCTGCAAATTAGGAAATTCCTGCAACAGCTGCTCAAAGAGTTCCTTTGCATGGCCACCAACGATGCGCACGTCAAAACGTGTCTTATCGCCGGAATCACCACGAGAGGCCTGAATCGTAGCAGCAAAGTAAGGGGTACCTTTTTTAGCTGTTACTGTGCGGGGACGGTTCAAAAAACCGATGCCGTCGGCAGTCAGATTGAAGTATTGGTTTTGAGTTTGATTAGATTGAGTCATGATATATCTCCATAAAAAACAGGGGATATATCAATCCATATGGGGATAAATATATCCCCAAAGGGTTAATACGGCTTTTTCGAATGCCGTAACTGACTTAGAAGCCTTACTGAATAAAGGCGGGTTGAAAGTGTGTACCGCTAATCCGACGAATCGGATTTCATTCTCGAGCGGCTAAATGACGAAGCTTTTAAGAAAAGCCACAAACTTGAAATACAGTTTTAATATATGCCCAAAATTTCATACTGTCAACAGGGTAATTGTACTTTTGTACGGATATCCAACAAAAAAAGACGGCATTAAGAGATGCCGTCCAAACTGCTTGCTTGAAGTTAACTTTAAAATTTTGAAAACAACTTGGAAAGCCATGAGTGCTTTCTACGGCGTAATGCCTCCAGTTTCTCTAAGGCTGCCGACTTATCCAGGAGTAAAGTCTGAGAACCCTCCTGCCATTTCAACTCCGTCTCAAACAAATCTTCTTTCCAGCCTGCCGTATCGTCACGCCCAATCAATTTACGGGTTGGTTTGAGCCATATTTTTAAACTCTGTCGTCGAATTTCCTGTTCCAACTGCTGGTAGATGCTGAAAAATTCTTCATCAATCTGGTAGTGGTTGATCACCACACCATGTAACTGAGTTAAGCCTTGCTCATAAAAATAGAATCGTGCGATACAGGTTCGGTGATTGCCGTCATCATCGATGTAAAAGCGGCGGCCGTCCAAAGTTTTAAAATACATTGGAGGCTCTTTGGGGCAAGTATCATGGTAGTAATGCGGATTGCTTTCAAGTAAGGGCAAATTAAGATGCATCCTTTTACCGTTTTGTAAGAGATGCAGCCATGAATGATTTTGGTAATCGGAATGAATCGTTCCAACCACGCTAAAAACATTGATGCTCCCTTGCGAAGTCCAATAATGTCGCGAGATAAAAGGAGCTTTTTCCTGATAAGCAGCCTCATCCCACGGTTGAAGAATATCTTCCGCCCAAGCAGGCGGATGCTCGAGAACCCTGTCTAATAAAGCCATGCTACCCCCTCCAGCTACGGTATCGCCCGGTGTCCAAATGAATGAAGCTGTCGTATATGCCAATGCCGCCAACTTTATAATACTGTGCCATTTGCTCTAACTGCCCAAGCGTCACGCCGCGCATGGTAATGTCTACTGCTTTACCTCGCATATGTAGTGAGTTACGCGCTGCGCCTTCAATGGTTGCGTTACGGCGTGGAGTCCGATAAGCACTGTTGATGGTAATGATCGGATCAGGCTTACCGGATACACGAGCCCATTCCTGCATCGCATAGAGCAGGTTGAGCAACCCGACATCAACCGCGATAACCGAATTGCCATCTTTTGCGTCCCGCATCATCCAGCAGGCACGGCGGTAACTGTCCTCAATATAGCCCTGATTGGCTGTAAAAAAGCGAATATCGTGTTTTTCTTTGGTATCCGCACGACGACAGCTGATGATGCGATCCCGAGTCCAGAAATCCGCCATGTCAGTTGCAGCTGCATAATCCGGGATGAGCAAGCCCGCACCGCCTACAGCGACCAAGCCGGCCACTGCAGTTGCCCGTCCTAAAAAGTCCCGACGACTTAAATCCATATTTGAACCTCATTTTTAGTCTTCCAAAATGGCCTCAGTCTCTCCACCGTCCATTTGGCATCAGTTATGATAAGCGGTAGAGAGAACTACTATTAATCTAGCTTTAAAGATAGTGATGTTCAATCATTATTTAAAATTGCTTTGCAAGTCAAAGAACACGAGGCTGATTACCTGCAAAAGTTTAAGGAAATCGATCATTCTTCTCACTCGCAGGAGAGATAATCACCTATTTTCCCTGCTGTCTCCAATCGGCGGCAGGCAGTATTGACAGATTCAATTGCATCCAATAATTGTTGCCCTAGTGAGTCTCGTCGTAACATCTGACTACTGATTTCACCGGAATAATTTTCAACAACCACATCTTTTCCGTTAAGTTGAAAACGGATTTCTACTTGATACTTCTGTTTCATTTTAACTTTCCTTCGAAAAACAAATAATCACAGCCTATCGACTCGCCGCGTGTTCCAGCTTTTCACACAATTTATGCCTCCAAAATAATATTCTCACTGCACCCATTCAAAATGCTTGCACTCAGGATACTTAGAACACCCCAAATACTTCTTCTCCGGTTCATTCTTCAACGCTTTTTCCTGCAACGTACCACCACAATCCGGGCAGGTATCTCCGGCTTTGTTCTTGGCAATGTTATTCGGCTGAGCTGAAGCGGCCGGTTTTACCACTTTCGGCCTTTTCACTGCATCGGCCTTGGCCTGATCAACCAGCTGCTGAATCAAGTCTTCCTGATAGGCCATAAAATCCGCCATCGTCAACTTGCCCGATTCAATGCCGGCCAAAGCCAGCTCCCATTTGGCGGTGGTAACGGGATCAGCCACCATGACCGGTATTTGGGCAATCAGTTTGCGGCCTTTTTCGGTAGAAACGATTTTGCCTTTCTGCTTCTCGATGTAGCTCATCTCAAACAGGCGGTCGATGATGTTGGCGCGGGTGGCCTCTGTTCCCAGTCCTTCGGTGCTGCGGAGGATTTTCTTAATCTGTTCGTCGTCCACAGTTTTGAGAAAGTCAGACAGGGTCTGCATTTCGTCCAATAGGGTGGCTTCGGTAAAGCGCGGCGGCGGCGCGGTTTTCTTGCTTTCGGGTTTACTGCCGGTAACGGTCAGTTGTTGGCCGTCTGAAACGGCCGGCAACACCGTATTTTCGTTTTCATCACCGTCTTCATCTTCCGTTTTGCCGAGCCAGGTTTTCCAGCCTTGGATTTTCGGGGTTTGGCCGGTGGCTTTGAACTGCTGGCCACAGCTCTCGGCGACAATCACGGTGGCATCGTATTCGTAGTCGGGATAAAACTGGGCGATGTAACGGTTGCGTATCATCAGATAGATTTCGCGCTCGTTTTTATCCAGCTGGGCTAAATTGAAATTGCTGACCTTGGTCGGAATAATCGCATGGTGCGAATGTTTGTTGACCTGAGTGTCGTTCCATACCCGTGACGGGCGGTTGTGATCGGCTTTGGCCAACACCGGTGCCAAACTGCTGTCAATGGCCTCCATGGCTGCAAATACATCGGCCACTTCGCTTTGCTGCGACTGAGGCAGATAACGGCACGGAGTACGCGGGTAAGAGGTAATTTTGTGCTTTTCGTACAATTCTTGGGCGATTTTCAACACTTTTGAAGCGGAAATGCCCAGTTTTTTACCGGCTTCTTTCTGTAAAGCCGACAGACTGTACGGCAACGGTGCCGGTGTCTTTTTTCGCTCGGTTTTGGCGGAAACGACACGACCTGTCGCGTTGGCCAGCTGTTTGGCCAAGTTTTCGACAAACAATTTGTCGGTACACAGGCCGTCTGAATTTTTCAACTCATCAGGAATCTGCCATTGCGCCGCAAACTGTTCTTTTGAGGCCGTCTGAAACACGGCACTCAAAACGTAATACGGATAGGGTTGGAAATTGTCGATAATGTGGTCGCGGCGTACCACCAGATTCAGCGTCGGTGTCTGAATGCGGCCGATGGATAGGGTGTGTTCTTTTCCGAAGCCTGTTGAATATGCCACGGTGTATGCCCGGCTCAGGTTCATACCGACCAGCCAGTCTGCACGCCCCCGCGCCAGTCCGGCCTGATACAGGGTTTCTGTCTCCCGGCCGGGTTTGATTCTTGCCAAGGCTTTTTTAACCGAGGCAGGATCCAGTCCACTGGTCCAGAAACGCGATACCTTGCCCCGGTAACCGCAATATTCCAGGATTTCGCGGCCGATAACCTCACCCTCACGGTCAGCATCTGTTGCAATAACAACTTCCCCGGCTTTGGCCAGCAGCCCTTTGATGATTTTGAACTGCTTGGCCGCCTTCGGCTGGATTTCCATTTTCCATTGCTGAGGCAGAACAGGAAGGGCTGTGATGTTGCCAAAATCAGCAAATTCCTCACCGTAAGCAGCAGGCATGGCTTGACTCAAAATGTGCCCGAATGCCCAAGTCACAGCGGTATCACCTTTTTGGAAATAGCCGTCATAGCGGCCGTCCAAAACACCGAGTACCTTACCGATGTCTTTTGCCTGACTAGGTTTCTCACAGAGGAATAAGCGCATCTCAAATCCCAATACTTTTTTTCAATTCGGAAAACACCCAAAGAAAAGTGGTGTAAATAACCCAAGAGATACCTGCGAGCAAAGTCCCGTATAACAGAGTGGTCCAGATAATATCTTTCGCTTCGGTCAGAACAGCCTTTGCCCAGCAGGTTATCTCATACCAAGCTGATGTCTTTTTCTCAGCCATGGTTACATCGGAATATCATCATCCAGCGCATCATCTGGAGCTTGATTTTTACCTGATGCAGGGTCACGAGCAGGGCGCAAAGAAATACCTTCGATACGTTCATTTGGGACAATGAACAGATTTTTCACGCGTAGGATGCGGGCACGCACTTCGATGCCATCACGATTCGTATAGTTTTCGAAACGCTCGTCGCCTTCCAAATAGACAGGCATACCGGTTTTTAAGATTTTGTGTAGATGTGCGGCTTCACGATTCCAGTATTCACAGTTAATCCACTCGGTCGATACCGTTTCCCATTTGCCTTCGGCATTGCGTTTAAGATTTGGAGAAGCAACAGAGAAATTAAGAACCATGCTTGGTTCACTGCTGCTTGGGTTGGATACAGGGCGCAAGTTAAAATCTTTGCCAAGATTACCGCGCACAGAAAGTTGAACTGACATATTTTAACTCCTGAAGAAATAGAGAAAATATGGCAGAAAGAATTAGGGATAAAATACCCCATCATGAGATTAAGGATGGGGTATTATTACGGAGTTCATGACATCTTGTCAAGAGATGGCCATGATTTTCAGACGGCCGCGCGGCTCAGCGGAAAACTGTAACGGTGGGTTCCCGCTGTTAAGGGGCTTAACAGCGTCCGCGCGGCCCGGTGCTGTCAAGGGGCTTGACAGGGTGTCTGGATGGCCATGATTTTCAGACGGCCGCGCGGCTCAGCGGAAAACTGTAACGGTGGGTTCCCGCTGTTAAGGGGCTTAACAGCGTCCGCGCGGCCCGGTGCTGTCAAGGGGCTTGACAGGGTGTCTGGATGGCCATGATTTTCAGACGGCCGCGCGGCTCAGCGGAAAACTGTAACGGTGGGTTCCCGCTGTTAAGGGGCTTAACAGCGTCCGCGCGGCCCGGTGCTGTCAAGGGGCTTGACAGGGTGTCTGGATGGCCATGATTTTCAGACGGCCGCGCCTGCTAATAAGAAAGGTTGTAACCGTAGGTTACAACCTTTCTTCATCTATCAAAGTTACTCAACTTTCTCAGTCATGAATTTCGGCAGATTATGAACAGCCATTTTTTCATGCTGAATCATTTTCTCAAAATGAGCTTTTGAATGGTATAGGGAACTTAACTCCTGAGAAATACCCCTACTTCGACAGTAAAAATCTTTAAACGCATAGTAGACACGCATATGCAGTAAGCGCTCATCCAAAGAAGCATTTGCCTCATCAAGTGCAGTGCTGATATTCTCCCAAGAAAATACAACTTGTCTTTTGATGACCGTATTCCCCTCGTACTGCGTACTGGTGAAATTCATAATGGGGATGTGTAATGTATCGGTATTTAACTTCGGCATGCCTTTGTAACTAATGGGTGACTGCTGGTACATTATCCTCATTACAAACCGGTAACCCATACATTCACGATAATACTCTTTAGCTTCTGTAACAAGATCTGACAGCTCGTTGAGTTTTTCCTCTATCTTAGCCTCCAGCTCGGTTATCCCCCTTACCCTTAAAAGGCTTTTGCAGTAACACAAATCAAGTTGACTTTTTTCACGCCTATTTTCAGTATTTTTCCTCTTACCATTTTCCATTTTGACTCCATCCAAAGTTTCTGACCGATCAAAGATAATGGGCTGCATCCTGATAGGTTACAGCCCATTGTTATTACTCGGCAAGTCCCTCTTCCTTCAGCACCGCCGCCAGCTTCTGTAATTCATCCGGCTTCATTTTTTTCTGGATATATACAAGTGACGGTTGTTTGTCATACATCCACAGACTCATTGGCAAATGGGGCAATGCACCTTGCTCTGTTGCCATTTTCAGCTTCGCACGAGTTGCATCATCAAACAGACTGTCTCTTCGGATATTACGAATCGATCGAATTTCCATGACTACCGTGTACAGGTAATTCAAAGTGCGTCTCATTAAGCGACTACCATTGTAAAGAATATCGTTACCTTGTTTATTGGACATCATACCCTTAGTAGTCAGGGTTTTTACCGCACATACAAACTGGTCATAGTCCATCAGCATTTTAACCAATTTAAAGCCATATCCTCTCGTATTCATCAAGCTCACTTCTACCGGATCATCGTTGCGGACGATCGAAATACTCAAACCGCTAGAGGCCAGCTCCTGAATTTGTTTATCTACATCATCTTGAGCATCGTGGATATAGACATTGATTTCTTGAATCTGTTCTTCAAGACTACAAAGGTGATATTGAGCATACGGATTGTCTGCCATAGCCGCACTGAACAGCTCCCCACTCAGACTGAGTCCGTATTTGATACCCGGCCAGCGCGCTCCATTTCGGCGGTTATTGTTTCCCTCCCACATACGAACCCCTTGCTTGGTATGCAGAAGAAATTTGTCACTGCTTGAGGAAGTCAGATTTCCGATTTTACTGAAGCGGTCGTTTTCAGACGGCAAAATCTCGTAGGTACCCCAAACCAGATTACCTTTGCGCTTATTATTTCTGCCTAGGTAGTTTTTCAAGAGCAATTCATGAGCCTTAAATACCTCCCACTCAGTAAACTGTGGATCTTCTTCCGAAACCGCCTCGAATACCTTGTTACCAAGCGATTCTGCTGCACGCGGCATATCGTAACCGTTGCTGAACGGAGAGTTTTTGTTACCAACCTTCAGATGAAACTCCTGATGAACATGGATACTCCCAGGTTTAATGACGTGATGTTGTTTTAATTCCATATGCTATTCCAATCCGTTTTAATGTTTTTTAAATGGGCAGCTTGTCACATCCTTTGACAAGCTGCTGTCATAGAAACCGGTCTTTCCCAGCAGTCATCGGCTTTAATGCTGCCGAAAGCTCCCTTGGTATGGTTATCGGGCCGCGCGGACGCTGTTAAGCCCCTTAACAGCGGGAACCCACCGTTACAGTTTTCCGCTGAGCCGCGCGGCCGTCTGAAAATCATGGCCATCCAGACACCCTGTCAAGCCCCTTGACAGCACCGGGCCGCGCGGACGCTGTTAAGCCCCTTAACAGCGGGAACCCACCGTTACAGTTTTCCGCTGAGCCGCGCGGCCGTCTGAAAATCATGGCCATCCAGACACCCTGTCAAGCCCCTTGACAGCACCGGGCCGCGCGGACGCTGTTAAGCCCCTTAACAGCGGGAACCCACCGTTACAGTTTTCCGCTGAGCCGCGCGGCCGTCTGAAAATCATGGCCATCCAGACACCCTGTCAAGCCCCTTGACAGCACCGGGCCGCGCGGACGCTGTTAAGCCCCTTAACAGCGGGAACCCACCGTTACAGTTTTCCGCTGAGCCGCGCGGCCGTCTGAAAATCATGGCCATCCAGACACCCTGTCAAGCCCCTTGACAGCACCGGGCCGCGCGGACGCTGTTAAGCCCCTTAACAGCGGGAACCCACCGTTACAGTTTTCCGCTGAGCCGCGCGGCCGTCTGAAAATCATGGCCATCCAGACACCCTGTCAAGCCCCTTGACAGCACCGGGCCGCGCGGACGCTGTTAAGCCCCTTAACAGCACGATGTCTATACCTACCTGCAACCGACCACGAAAAACGGATACAGATGGCGCTGCGCGTCTCCAGCGCTGTCAAGACTCTTGACAGCTATCTGCTTCAGAAAAGATTAATTTGCTTCGACAAATCGTTTCGACCACCCATTCCAAAAGAGGGTTTCCTCTTCAGCCAAGTTTGCTGATGTTTGGTTTTTCACACAAAGCTTTTTTTCACAATCCCAAACTTGGCCGTTTTTTCTGACTTCGATACAGAAATATCCGGACTCAAACCATGATGTCAGAATCAGTTCCGTATCCCCAATCATGCGTTTGCTTACTCTTGTGGATTTGCTGTCAAAGGTCTTGACAGCAAATTCGGTTTATCGGCATTGCCCTTTATTTTGGCTTTGTTCACTGCATTTCTGGTCATTTCACGCAACTCTTCAACCGAGAGACCTGCATAGGGAGAATCCGGTTTTTCAGATGGGAGCTGTGACATTTCCTCTTGGCGTTTTCGATTTAATGCCTGCGTTTTACGGGTCTCGCTGACCTTGTGTGCAACCATGGCTGTAAACTGATTCTGTCCTGCCAGTTTACAGAACGTCATCAGCAAACCCAAAGGGCTGTTTACCGGTTTCAGTTGCCCCGAAATTTCGTCCAGAATTTCCTGTTTTTGTTTCAGACTGGCATTCGGACAGTAACGGCCAAAGATGGTTTGAGCTTGTTCCTGCATGGTCTTGTTGAATGTTTTCGGGTAAATCAACTCCTCATCAACTACCACAACATTCCCTTGAATTGCCTGTTTTTTGTTCGGCAACACGGTTTTGTAGTTGTAGTTAAAAACACCTTTGTAATTTAAATATATAACAATCTGCCCATTTGTTGATTCTGAAACTGCCCATTTGTCGGAAATGAATTTCCTGTTTTGTGGTTTCTTAATTTCCCCATTTGTCGATTCTGAATCCTCCCTTTTGTCGATTCCGAATGTCATATTTTTAGAAGAGGGTAAATCTGCCGAAAAACCGCCCTGAGAACCTTGCTCCTCCATATTTGGCCCTTTCCGCCAATCTTTTTTGGCCCTTTCCGCCAATCTGCGAAATTCTGCCTTTTCGGACAATTTACTACGGTTTTCCTGTGCGGGTGTATTCAGCAGGTTCCGTATGGTTTCCAAGATGGCACGACCATTCACCAAGGTGAAAATCCGGCGGCTGGCCAGGAAATGTTTTTCAAAAATGAATTTCAAATCCTTAAGCCGGTTACGTGCGGTGCGCTGTGATTTATCGGACAACACAATCCGCTCCTGCCATTCAGCAGCCGTCAGCGACGAAAAGGCATGGTGCTTGTGGGTGTTCAATTGATTGACAGCATCCTGCAAAGCACAGGTCAACATGACCGCTGCGTGGATACACCCAGTCAGCGTGACCAAATCACGGTGGTAAGCGATACGCTTACTGAAATAGCGGCGGTAAAATAAAGAGCTTCTGTTTTGCAGCTCATCCAAGGTCAGTTCGACATTGCCACTATTTCCTTCATTCATGCAGACAGCAGCAGACAGCTCATCCAAATTGACCTTGAACGCCAAAGGCGCACCTATGCCTTTTCGGCGTGTTTGAATCAGATTCAGCTTTTTCAGTTTATCTTTACAGGTATCCTGTTCTCTCGGTGTCAGGCCGGTTTCCTCTTGCATTTGTGCGATGGATTTGTAAATCCACCCATCACGTTGCGCAACCTCCTTGCTGACGCGTGTCCAATACAGCAGCTGAGACAGCATGGCGGCAGCTTTGAGAGAGCCTGTAATCTCAATCAGGCACCGGTATACCGCGATTGTGCGACCGCCCTGAAGAGCTTCCCAGCACTGTGAGAGCTCGGTATTAAACAGGGACGGTGGGGGCAAGGTCAGTGTTGTCATCATTACGTCCTGTTCAAATATTGTGCGGTTAAAGCACCGAGCACCTTCAAGCTGTATCGGCCGCTTCTGGTTGCAGGCATACCTTCCAACTTGACTTCGATCAAACCGATTTTACCCAGCTCTGCAATGGCAGTTTCCTGCTCGCGTCGTGACAAGCGCGTCATTTCCGTTACATGGCCTTCGGCAAGGTAAGTCCATGGAGACCATTCCCCCCGATTTTGAAAAGCGACATATTCGGTTTCGTTCTGCAAAAATGATAAATACAAAACCGACTTGAACGACAAGCCCAAGCTGGCCAGTGTTTTCAGGTGCAACTTGTTGATGGATACCGGTGGACACCCGATCGCTGTAATGTTCCGTGTGCTATGTTCGCGAATGGTGCGCTCAAGCAGCAGGTCATCCAGCGTGAACAGGGAATCTGTTGGGAATACGGTGCGCTTGTTTAATAAAAGGCCTTTTCCCATCAATTGCTGTCGAATGTTACGCCACTGTTTAGGGGTCAAACCGGCCTCATCGAATACGATGTCGTTATTAAGGGAAACCCACTCACCGGGCATACATTTCTCAGTGAAGTAGCTTAAAAAGTAACCTTGCGTCACAGATTGCATGGCTTCCGCGAACTGTTTGACATAAGTTGCCGGTTCATCCCACAGAGCAGCCAGGCTCTTCAATGTATGCTCGCGATAATCGGGCGCGGGGAATCCTGGCACAAACAAAGATGATTTGATATCGGTATTCATCCCTTATCCTCCAAAATACTTATCGTCTGTAATTACTGTATACAGTTGACCCAAATCCAAATTCAGAAATTCGGCAGACAGGCTTTGGTAGCGCAGATAAAGATTTTTCTCTGACTGACTGTTTTGCCATGCTTTCAAAATTTGCAGTCTAGTACCCGTATCGGGCATTTTCAGACGGCCTCGGGATACAGGTATTCCCAAGTCAAGGCGGACCTTTTTAATTTCTTCCACGGTAACCAGTGGGCACAAATCCACAATCATCTGATTACTGGCTTTGCGGGTTACAAGCCAGCGGACACGTTGAAGCTCTTCTTCATACTGCTGAACATTTTTTTCAAATACGTTCAGATTGTTCTGCAGACAGTCCAGATCAATCAGGTAGCTCACGACACCAATGGAATGTTTGGCTAATTTTTCCAATTGCTTGGTGTCCATTTGACGCAGCTTGGCCAAAGTCTCTTTATGCTCTCGCAGCGCAATCGCATTGTATGAGGCCTCATTTTTTGAATGCGGCGCTGCAGCCAGCTTGCTCAAAGCCAAGAAAGTATGGAGATTGTCGGTACTGACCATGCGGTAAACAAAAGGCTTGTTCTTCGTCATCATGCCTCTCCTTGAGCGTTGACTTGACGAACGAGCAAATGAATTTCCTCTAAAACAGGGCAGAATGGATGATTTGCATGGGTTTGCCAGTGTAAGACGCAGTTAACCAGAGTGGGGCGGTCACCAATCCCGAAATTCAAAAATTCATCCCATTTATCCGGATCGTGATAGGCAATACGGACTTTTGAATCATCGGGGAGTGCCAGAATAGGGTTGTCCGCATCATCAATATTGAGCATCAGCTCATCTAATCCGCACAGCTTCCACAAATAGGTAAACACATTGCCGGCCTCGGTATGAAGGTTATCGACAATAAAAGGGGAAATGACATCAGGATTATTGGCAATTGCTGAAAAATCCGGATATTCAATATAGAAGCCAAGTGGGAAAGCGGGATTGCTTTTAAAACATTCAGCCAAGCCGACACGGTTCAGCCATTTTTTGACTGCGGTATGCAGGGTTTTGGTGATTTGTTCGACTGTTTCAGCTTCTACTGCATGTGCCGTCCCAGCCGGAGGGTCGACCTCCGGCTGCGCCGCGCCTGTCGGCGTGAAAGACACTGGCACAGTTTTGTTGGACACAAGAGTGCCACCTTCGGTGGCAGGTGCAGCTTGGCGCTGCACCGCACCGATTTCTTCAGCGTTTAATTTTGCAGAAGATGGATGATTTTTTAAGAAGTTTGAACCAGATTCCGAATATTGGGTGTCGTTTGAGCCAGTTTCATTTTCATCAATAAAGGCGGCTGTGCCATACACTGTTTTGAAACGGTCGCTGACAAAGTCGAGCAGGGCAGTCACATCCAAAGTGTCTGCTGTGTATTGTTCGTGCCACTGTTCCAGAATATCCGACCATGTTGCGAGAAAGCCGTCGGCTTCACCGGCCTTTTTGGCTGCAACAGCCATGGCTGTATGCAATTTTTTGATTTCAGATACCTTCGGATTTGACAGTTCATAGGCATAACGTCCCAGTTCCTGCAAAGAATCTGAGGCAAAGAAGAACAGGTTCAGGGTTTTGTGAGAAACAACCAAACCTGCTGCACCAAACATTACTTCTAATTCGCGCAGAGACAGACGTTTATCGCTCTCATCCTGAAAAATATCGCGCACCTCCGCATAGGCGCAGGCCTTATCCCAAAAGCACATCTCTGCACGCTGTTCGTTTTCAATCAGATGGGCAATCTGAAGCTCGGTTTCGTTTGTATAGGCCACGTAGAAACAGGGAATGTTTCGAAAACGACTTTCTCCTGTTTCTTGATACAGTTCACGCATGATTTTCAAACGTGTATTGCCCCCCTGAGCCAGAACGTAATGGTTTTCTCCTGGACGCTGGGTCACATGTACAGGCTGTTGGATACCGGTGGCACGGATGGATTCTTTGATGGCAGCGTAGCTGGCCTCATCATGTTGGCGGCGCGGGTTTTTGTCGAAAAACTCGATTTCGGCCACCGGCAGCTGCATGAACATGCCGTTAGCCATGGCCGGTTTGTCATTTAAGAGCATGCTTGTCTGAGCCGGGGTATCAATACGGAGGCTCAAACCGGCCACACCTTGGTTCAATTTGTTGTTTACGCTCATGACAACACTCCCTCAGATTTTTCCTCAGGCAGCAGGGTGGTCATGTTGTTGAAACAGCTTCCGCGCAGTTGACGTTCTTGGATGCCCGGGAAAATCTCGTAAACAATATTGTGCATCACCTCATAGGCAGGCATCAGCTTGCCTGGGTGTTCCTGCTCATGGCAATGTACAGGGATGCGCAACGTTGCCGCTTCTTTATACGATTTTGCTTCTGGAACGGTAGTTTGAAGCAGCTTTTTACGGTCATCGAGTGACGCACTGAAAAATTCGCGGATTTCTTGGGCAATCAGTTTTGCATCTTTGCTGCGGTCTTGAGCGTAGATAACAGCACGCAGCTGTGGGGTTCCAAGTCCCATCACTTCACCTTGAGCCAGTCGTGACAAAGCTTCCTGAGTACCGGTGACGAACTCACGGGCACTGAGGATTTCAGGCATGATGGGAGTAATCAGACAACTGGCGGCAAACGAAGCCGCATCCTGCAAGGCTCCGACTGCACCTTGTGTATCGATTAAGATGACATCGTAATTATTTTGAAAAAAAGGATTTTGGAATTTGGCTTTCAGCAAGAAAGCACGGTCGGCACGATTGGCGATTTTGGTTTGGATATCGGCCGAGATATTGTTGGAAATAATGATATCCAGATTTGGGAAAATCGTATTGGACACTGTTGAGCGTACATTGGTATCAGAATTGTCGCCAAGCAGCAATTCCACGATGCCGTTAGGTGCACGGTAGTTGAGCGGGTAAAATTTGGAAAGTGATGGTTGGACATCGGCATCAACCATGAGAACGCGCAGTCCGATATCGGCGAGAACGGCGGAGATATTGGCCAGCAAGGTGGTTTTACCGACCCCGCCTTTGGTTGAGGTGGCAGCTAAAATTACGGGTGCAGACATAATTTATTCTTCCTATTGAAAGATGAAGATTGATAAAAATAAATTTCAACTTTCACCCAAAAAAGAAGATAAATAAACGCAAATTATGCCTTTAGAGGGGTGGGAAAACCGCTGTTGGATTCAGGTATTTTTTCCTGTATTCCATAATTTAACATAATATACATTATACGAATTTATATAATCATCTCGAAGAATACACTTATGCTGTATAATCCAGCCTATTATCTCATGTTTCCAATGACTTTATGTTCAATACCGATTTACTGCGCGAGAAAATTATCAACGAAGATTATCAGCGCATGATTATTGTCAACAGCGGCGATTTCAGCGCCACTGAAACCGGTTTGCTTCAAGAAATTTTACAGCGCTTTGATTTTGATGTGATTCAGGCACAGGCATTGGCTCAGGCGGTTTTGCAGCAACAGCGTTTTGATCCGAATGAATACCATATCGACAGCGACGATGAAGACATCACCGGCGTGTGTCCGCATTGTATTAATCCGCCCATGCCGCCGCTGCGTGATTACTTGGCTTGGCGTGAATTGCGCGGCTAAGCGCTATATTAACTTTGAGGCCGTCTGAAAATATTTCCGGCTTTTGCCGATGATTGAAATGATGAATTATGTTGCAAACCGATAATCTTACCGCCCAGCAGCCGCAGCGCATTATTGCGGCACAATCGATTTCTGCCCAAGAAGAGCTTTTAGAACGCGCCTTACGCCCGAAAACACTGGCGGATTACATCGGCCAAGCCAAGGCTAAGGAACAATTAGCGATTTTTATTGAAGCAGCGAAAAAACGCGGCGAAGCGCTTGATCATACCTTATTGTTTGGCCCGCCGGGTTTGGGCAAGACCACCTTGGCGCATATTATTACTAAAGAATTGGGTGTCAACTTGCGCCAAACCAGCGGTCCGGTATTGGAACGCGCCGGTGACTTGGCAGCCCTGTTAACCAATCTTGAGCCGCATGATGTTCTTTTTATTGATGAAATTCATCGTTTGAGTCCGGTTGTCGAAGAAATTCTCTACCCTGCCCTTGAGGATTATCAGCTTGATATCATGATTGGCGAAGGCCCTGCGGCGCGTTCGGTAAAAATCGACTTGCCACCGTTTACGTTGATTGGCGCCACCACGCGCGCAGGTATGCTGACCAATCCGCTGCGTGACCGTTTCGGTATTGTTTCTCGCTTAGAATTCTATGAAAACAATGATTTAGCGACTATTGTCAGCCGTTCGGCGCAATTGTTGTCGTTGAACATGGGCGATGAAGGTGCGATGGAAGTGGCCAAACGCAGCCGTGGTACGCCGCGTATTGCCAACCGCCTGCTGCGCCGTGTGCGCGATTATGCCGAAGTGAAAAATAATGGTGTAATTGATGCCGATATTGCCGATGCCGCTTTGAGCATGCTAGATGTTGATGCCAAAGGCTTAGACGTGATGGACAGAAAATTTCTCGAAGCCATTTTGCACAAATTCAGCGGCGGCCCTGTGGGTTTGGAGAACGTCGCGGCGGCGATTGGCGAATCCACCGATACGATTGAAGATGTGATTGAGCCTTATTTGATTCAACAAGGCTTTTTACAGCGCACACCGCGTGGTCGTGTCGCTACCGAGCGCACTTACCTGCATTTTGGCTTGAAAGGTGCTGAATAAACTCGATATCGATAGGCCGTCTGAAAGTTTTAGGCGGTTTAATTGATGATTCTTTATATTATATTGAATTAAAGCGCAATTTATTTGTACAATTTATTTGCACATAAGAAATTATTCATAAAAATCAAACATAAAGGCCGTCTGAAACTTTTTTTCAGACGGCCTTTCTTCATTGTCAAAATCAGAACGAATATTCCGCTTTCAGCCAGAGACCTTTGCAAAATCCCCATCTTTGGCACATTTCTTCGTTGTGCGCTGCTCGAAAGCTTGCCTATCTTCATGATATGTCTGCGCTTTCTGCGCTGCTACAACTTTGAACTGTACTCAAATCTAGGGTTTTGCAAAGGTCTCAGCCAATAAGTTCGTGGCATGCCCAATACGGCAAAGCTACGGTCATACTGGCCGCGCTGTACTTGCCAATAAGCTTTGTTGAACAAGTTTTCGACTGCCGTGCTCACGGTTAAATCGTTTTTACCCAGCTTGGTTTGATAGCGTGCGCCGATGTCCACCAAGGTGTAAGACGGGAAAGCGTATTGTTTCTGCGTGTCTTGATAAGATTTGCCGAAATACTGCACATGGCCCGACAACGTCAAGCCCTTCACATAAGGCGTATCCCATTCCACGCCCGCTTTGGCAATCACGCTCGGATTGACAACTTGTACGCCGCTGACCAGATTGTCTTTGTAATTCGGATAATCTTTCACTTGCGATTTCAAATACATCAAACCGAAGCTCGGGCGTAAGGTTTGGTTGAGCAGGCTGGCGTAAACATTAAATTCGATACTGCGATTGCGCTCAATGCCCTGCTCATCGCCCGCAGCTGCGCCACTGGCGGCAAAATCGGTTCCGCTGGTGGTGTTGCCGCGCCAATAGCCCGGACGGCGGATTTGGAAGGCATTTAAAGTAGTGACAAAATCGCCCCAGTTTTTACGCACGCCGATTTCAAACTGACGGCTGACGCGCGGTTTGGCCATGGTGGTATCGCCGGTGGTGTCGTCCACGCTCAAGCTGGCCGGCTCCAAATCTTCCATGTAGTTGCCGTAAACGACCAAATCCGGTTGCGGCACCCACGCGGCCATCAACATTGGGCTGAAGCGGCTGGCATCAGCTTTGGTTTGATCACGATTATTCTTTTGTTCGACTTGCTGCAAGCGACCGCCTAAAGTCAAGCGGTAGCGGTTATCGGCAAAACCCATGGTATCGGATAAGGCCAAGCTGTTAACTTCAATGCGGGTATCCAGATTCGGTGTACTTTCCATGGTAGTCGGATAGTCGGCAGTAAACGAAGCCAGTTGCGAGGCAATATAGCCGGTGCCGTCAATTGTGGCTTTGCTGCTGCCTGCTTTGCTGCCGCGATAGGTTTGGCGGCGGCGGTCGATGCGGTCTAAGGCTGCGCTCCACGTGTGATCAACCGCACCGGTTTCAAATTGGCCGCGAGCGGTGAGATTCATGCTGGTGGTTTGAAAACGCTGATCGGTCAGACGCGCGGTGTTGGTGTTGTATTGAGTGCTGTCGGTGGTGCTTATTGTTGGCGAAATCAGCGTGCCGTAATAGCGCGCATCGTTGTAGCCGATACCGCCGCTGATTTGAAAATCGTAGTCGGTGTCATATTCAAAGGTCAGCATATTGGTTTGGCCGCGGGTGTTTTGCCAGTTCCACGAAGGTAGCAAATTGGTGTCGCCGCTTGGTGCGTCAAACAATCGGCCATTGGTATTTTGAATATCTTGAATACGCGCGCGACCGCGCCAAAGTGGTTTTGCTCGATGAAGCCACGTCCGCCCTTGATGAGCCAACCGAATCGCAGCTCTATCGCGCCATTCGCGAAAAAATGCCCGAAAGCATCATCATCAGCATCGGCCACCGCAGCAGCCTGAATGAATTTCACAATATTCACTATGATGTCGGCGCGGTGAAATGCGATTAACGCAATGTGCTTAAACCATCTGAAAGGCCGTCTGAAACCCAGTTTTCAGACGGCCTTTCTGCTAAAATAACGCACAAACACATCACGCGAGAACATCATGCCCGAAATCAAATGCCCACATTGCCACACCGCTTTTACCGTAGATGAAGCCGGTTATGCCGACATTGCCAACCAAGTGCGCACGCTGGAATTTCAGCAGGAATTAAACGAGCGTTTAGCACAAAGCCGCCGCCAGTTCGACACCGAAATCAAGCTGGCGGAAAACACGCTGGAAACGGCTTATCAGCAAAAACTTGCCGCCAAAGAACGCGAATTGGCCGAATTGGCGGCGCATTTAAAAAGCCATGAAAAAGACAGCCAATTGGCCGTTGCCGAAGCGGAAGGCCGTCTGAAAGCGCAATTGGCCGAGCGCGATCAGCAAATTGCCGCGCTGCGTTTGCAGGCCAAATCGTTGGAAGAATCGAAAAACATTGAAAAAGAATTGGAAATCCACCGTGCCGTCGCGGTGAAAGAGCGTGAGTTGGGCGAACTCAATGCGCGGTTTTTATTACAGGCCAAAGAGCGCGAATTGGAAAAACAAGCCTTGCGTGAGCAATATCAAGCCGAATTGAAGCAAAAAGATGAAGCGATTGCGTTTTATAAAGATTTCAAAGCGCGCCAATCCACCAAAATGGTCGGCGAAAGTCTTGAGCAGCATTGCGAAACCGAGTTTAACCGCATCCGCACTACCGCTTTCCCGCAAGCCGTGTTCGGCAAGGATAACGACGCGACCGGCGGCAGCAAAGGCGACTATATCTACCGCGAATGCGATTCAGACGGCAATGAAATCATCTCGATTATGTTTGAGATGAAAAACGAAAACGAAACCACCGCCACCAAAAAGAAAAACGAGCATTTTTTCAAAGAGTTGGATAAAGACCGCCGCGAGAAAAAATGCGAATATGCCGTGTTGGTGTCACTTTTGGAAGCCGATAACGAGCTTTACAACGGCGGCATTGTCGATGTGTCGTACGCTTATCCGAAAATGTATGTCGTGCGGCCGCAATTTTTCATTCCTCTGATTTCATTGTTGCGTAATGCTGCGCTGAATACCTTGAAATACAAGCAGGAAGTCGCTCAAATGCGTGCGCAAAATATCGACATCACGAATTTTGAAGAAGATTTAAACACCTTCAAAACCGCGTTTGCCCGCAATTACGAATTGGCCAGCCGCAAGTTTCAGACGGCCATCGAAGAAATCGACAAAACCATCACTCATTTGCAAAAAACCAAAGAAGCGCTGCTCTCTTCGGAAAACAACTTGCGCTTAGCGAATAATAAGGCGGAAGAATTAAGCGTGAAGAAACTCACGCGCAAAAATCCGACTATGAAAGCGGCGTTTGAAGCGTTGGGTAACGACGCTACGAAATAAAACAAAGGTCTCAGGCCGTCTGAAAACCATTTACTTCACTGAAAGTTTGCTATGCAGATTTATTTAGTCGGCGGTGCTGTCCGCGATCATTTATTGGGCTTAGAAGTCAAAGACCGCGACTGGGTGGTGGTCGGTGCCGATGCGTTTACCATGCTGGCGCAAGGTTTTCAGCCGGTGGGTAAGGATTTTCCGGTGTTCCTGCATCCCGACAGCCACGAAGAATACGCCCTCGCCCGCACCGAGCGCAAAACGGCCAAAGGTTATGCCGGTTTTGCGTTTCATGCTGATAAAGATGTGACGCTGGAACAAGATTTGATGCGCCGCGATTTAACCATCAATGCCATGGCGCAAGATTCAGACGGCCTGATTATCGACCCGTTCGGCGGGCAGCAAGATCTTTCAGACGGCATTTTGCGCCATGTTTCCCCTGCTTTTGCCGAAGATCCGGTCAGGATTCTGCGCATTGCCCGTTTTGCCGCGCGATATGGCTTTGTAGTGGCTGATGAAACCATGCAGCTGATGCGGCAAATGGTGGTCGATGGCGAAGTCGATGCGCTGGTGGCGGAACGGGTTTGGCAGGAATTGGCCAAAGGCTTGATGGAGCAAAATCCGGCGAAAATGATTGAAGTTTTGCGCGAATGCGGTACGCTGGCGGTGTTACTGCCCGAAGTAGAAGCTTTGTTCGGTGTGCCGCAGCGGGCGGATTTCCATCCCGAAATCGACAGCGGCATCCACACGCTAATGGTGTTGCAAAAAGCTGCTGAAATGGGCTTAAGTTTGCCGGAACGCTATGCCGCACTACTGCACGATTTGGGCAAAGCCAAAACGCCGTCTGACATTCTGCCCAAGCATCACGGCCATGACTTGGCCGGTGTGCGTTTGGTGCGAGAAGTGAACGAGCGTTTGCGTGCGCCGCGTGCGTGTGCCGAATTGGCCGAGTTGGTTTGTCGCTGGCACATTATTTTTCATCAAGTGGCGCAGCTCAAACCGGCTACTGTATTGAATACCTTAAAGAAAACCGATGCCTTCAGACGGCCTGAACGATTTCAGACGGCCTTGAATGTATGCGTGGCCGACCAACGAGGCCGTCTGAATTTTGAAGATGCCGAATATCCGCAGCGTGAATATTGGTTGAATTTATTACAAGCGGCCAATGAAATCGATGCCGGTAACATTGCCGCCCAGTGCACTCAAAACCAGCAGCAACATTTAATTGCCCAACGCATAGACGAAGCGCGTTTGGAGAAAATCAAGCCGATTCAGGAAGCTTTTAGAGCGCAGCACCATTAAGGCGAAAAATATAAAAGGCCGTCTGAAAACAAACGTTTTCAGACGGCCTTTTTGTCCATCCATTACTGCTTTTTCAAGCCCTTGGCTTTCACGGTCGCAATCGCACCGTCAATGCCTTTTTGTTGGATTAACTCATTGAATTGATTTCGGTAAATTGTTACCAAGCTGGCACCATCTACGCGGATATTGTAGATTTTATATACCGAGCCGACTTGATAAAGCTGGTAAGCCACTTCGTATTTGGTACCGCTTTTGGTTTGGATTTCAGAGAAAACATCGTGTCGGTTGCCATTGGAAGTCATTTTCGGCAACAATTTCACTTTAGCATCCGCCGCACCCATTAAAGCAGAGTGCGAATACATGTTGATAATCATGTCTTTGAATGCGCTGATGAATTCAGTTTTTTGCTTAGGGGTAAAATTGCGCCACGGTGCGCCCACAGCCAAAGCAGAAATGCGCTCATAATCCAGATAGCGGTTGGCATAGCTTTCGATTTGCTTCACTTTTTGCGCTTCACTTGCCGAACTTTTGGCAATCTTCAACACAGTATCCATATTTTGCTGCATTTGCGTTTGCGCAGGATGCGTCGCAGCGGCAGCATAAGGAGCCACAATTGCCATCGGCGCGGCCAACATCAAAGCAGATAAATAACGGGTCATGTTTTTTCCTTTATCAAGGTGTGGGGAAAGTTTGGCTATTGTAATTGCTTTGATATTAGGAAATTTTAATAAAATGTAAAAAACCATTCAGGCCTTCTGAAAATAAGTTAGCAGCGTATGAATAAATTATCATTATATATCAATCGTTTTTAAATTAAGTCGAGCAAACTACTTTACAAATTTTTTGCAGTCACTATAATAACGACTTCTTCACCGCCCAGGTGGCGAAATTGGTAGACGCAGGGGACTCAAAATCCCCCGCCGCAAGGTGTGTCGGTTCGAGTCCGACCCTGGGCACCAAATTTTAAAAAGACCGCTTTATGCGGTCTTTTTGCTTTTGTATCTCGGCTTCAGACGGCCTAATTAGCCATTTTCGCCTGTTTTTACCGATAAATTTGCTAAAATCGCAAATATTGTCGCTTATCCCCTTTTATTCTGATTACAAAAAGGGTACATTTACTACATTGTAAACAATCTTCAATTTGACGGAACACACATCATGGATCGCTTTCCCAAATCTGCAAAACTCGATCATGTCTGCTACGACATCCGCGGCCCGGTACACAAAGAAGCCCTGCGCCTGGAAGAAGAAGGCCATAAAATTTTGAAGCTGAATATCGGCAACCCTGCGCCTTTCGGCTTTGAAGCGCCGGATGAAATTTTGGTTGACGTTATCCGCAATCTGCCGACCTCACAAGGCTATTGCGATTCTAAGGGTTTGTATTCCGCGCGTAAGGCCATCGTGCATTACTACCAAACTAAAGGTTTGCGCGACATTACCGTGAATGATGTGTTTATTGGCAACGGCGTATCCGAGCTGATCACCATGTCTATGCAGGCATTGTTGAACGACGGCGATGAAATCCTGATTCCGGCGCCGGATTATCCTTTGTGGACGGCCGCTGCCACGCTGGCAGGTGGTAATGTGCGCCATTATTTGTGCGACGAAGAAAAAGACTGGTTTCCGGATTTGGCTGATATGGAAGCCAAAATCTCGCCGAAAACCAAAGCGATTGTGGTGATTAATCCGAATAACCCGACCGGCGCGGTGTACAGCAAAGAAATACTGCTGGAAATCGCCGAATTGGCACGCAAACACGGCCTGATTATTTTTGCCGATGAAATCTACGACAAGATTTTGTATGATGGTGCCGTGCATCACCATATCGCTGCCCTCGCCCCTGATTTGCTGACCGTTACCTTTAACGGCTTGTCAAAAGCCTACCGTGTGGCCGGTTTCCGTCAAGGCTGGATGGTACTCAATGGTCCGAAACAACACGCGCAAGGTTATATCGAAGGCTTGGAAATGCTCGCCTCTATGCGCTTGTGTGCCACTACACCTATGCAACACGCGATTCAGACGGCCTTAGGCGGCTATCAAAGCATCAACGAATTTATCTTACCGGGTGGCCGCTTGCTAGAGCAACGCAACAAAGCTTACGAACTGGTGAACCAAATCCCCGGCATCACCTGCGTGAAGCCGATGGGTGCGATGTATATGTTCCCGAAAATTGACACGGAAATGTACAATATCCATGACGACATGAAATTCGTTTACGATTTGCTGGTGCAGGAAAAAGTATTGTTCGTGCAAGGTTCCGGCTTCAACTGGATTAAGCCCGACCACTTCCGCATCGTCACCTTGCCTTATGTGCATCAAATTGAAGAAGCAATGGCGAAATTGGAACGTTTCTTGAAAAATTATCGTCAATAGTGAAATACAAAAAAAGGCCGTCTGCTTTCAGACGGCCTTTTCTCTTTTAGCGTATTATTTATTCAATTGCGCATTCAACATGTTTTCACGCGACAGAATACGATCCAAATCTGCGGCTTCCATCAAGCCCAAATCCAAAATCACATCGCGCACGCTTTGGCCGGTAGCCATACAGATTTTGCCGATGTAATCGCCGTTTTCATGGCCGATGTACGGATTCAAGAAGGTAATCAAACCGATGGAATTGAACACATAGCTTTCGCATACTTCACGGTTGGCCGTAATGCCTTTCACGCATTTTTCCGCCAAGCCCGCGCAAGCGTTGTTCAGCAGTGAAATCGATTCCAGCATACATTGCGCAATCACCGGCTCCATCACGTTTAATTGCAACTGCCCTGCTTCGGAAGCGAAGGTAATCGTGGTGTCGTTGCCCAATACTTTGAAGCAAACTTGGCTCACCATTTCCGGAATCACCGGATTTACTTTTGCCGGTGTAATCGAAGAGCCTGCTTGCATTTCAGGCAAATTGATTTCGCCAAAGCCGGCACGCGGGCCAGATGACAGCAAGCGCAAATCGTTACAGATTTTCGATACTTTCACCGCCGTGCGTTTCACCGCGCTGTGCACCATCACATACGCGCCGCAGTCGGAAGTCGCTTCAATCAGGTTTTCGGTCAGCTTGACATCCAAGCCGCTGATGGCTGCCAATTTTTTTACTGCCAAATCGGCATAACCTTCCGGCGTGTTCACCCCGGTACCGATGGCGGTTGCGCCCAAGTTCACTTCCAACAACAATTGGCGCGTGCGCTCTAAATTGATGATTTCTTCGTCCAACAATACTTGGAACGATTTAAATTCCTGACCCAAAGTCATCGGCACTGCATCTTGCAATTGTGTGCGCGCCAATTTCAATACGTCTTTGAATTCATCCGCTTTTTGTGCAAACGAATCTTTCAACACAATCAGATTTTTCAAGAAATCGCCCACGCTGTAATACACTGCCAAGCGGAAGGCAGTCGGGTAAACATCGTTGGTTGATTGGCTGGCATTCACATCATCAATCGGGTTCACGACTTCATAATTACCCTTCTCTTGACCCAATTGCTCCAAAGCCAAGTTGGCAATCACTTCACAGGTATTCATGTTGACTGAAGTACCCGCCCCGCCCTGAAACACATCGGTCGGAAACTGATCCATGCAGCGGCCGTTGACCAAAATTTCATCGCAAGCCTTATCAATCGCACCTGCCACTTCCGTCGACAACGCACCTAATTTACCATTGGCCTGCGCCGCCGCTTTTTTCACCTGTACCAAGCTGCGTACAAAATGCGGCATATCCGCAACTTTTTGCGAAGAAATCTGGAAGTTTTCCAAAGCGCGTAAGGTGTGGATGCCCCAATACACATCACTCGGAATCTCACGTTCGCCCAATAAATCATATTCAACACGATAACCCATACTCTAAAACCCTCTTTGAGAAAATATTGATATCACCGGCACGCGGCTACACAGGGGATAAGATAATCTTGTTAGCCTGATTTGTCCATATATTTAAGGCATAATTATGCGGTGATTTTTGGATAAAGGGCCGTCTGAAACCCTTTTCAGACGGCCTTTGTACTCATTAAGCCAATTTTTCGTTCGCCCAAGCTTCAACACTTGCCAAGGCTTGCGGCAGCTTATCTGCTTCGGTGCCTCCGGCTTGTGCCAAATCAGGACGGCCGCCGCCTTTGCCGCCGACTTGTTCTGCTACGAATTTGACCAAATCACCGGCTTTGACTTTTGCAGTCAGCGGCTTAGATACACCGGCACACAAGGAAACTTTGCCTTCGTTAACTGCGGCCAACAGAATCACGGCTTTATCGGATTTGCCGCTTAAATCGGTCACGATTTCACGCAAAGCAGCGGCATCGGCTTCGATTTGGGCGACAACCAGTTTGGCTGCGCCTAAGTCTTTGGCGTTATCCAGCAGCTTGGCACCTGCGTGTACGGCCAATTCGGCTTTGGCTTTGGCTAAGTCTTTTTCCAAGGCTTTGGTTTGGGCGGCGTTGGCTTGGATTTTGGCCAATACGTCGCGCTCGGTTTGGGCTTTCACTTCGCCGATGATGTCGCGCACCAAACGTTCTTGGTTTTGCGCCCATTTCAAAGCGTTCAGACCGGTGATGGCTTCGACACGGCGCACGCCTGCAGCGATGCCGCCTTCGCTGATGATTTTAAACAGGCCGATGTCGCCGGTGCGGGCAACGTGGGTGCCGCCGCATAATTCAGTAGAGAAATCACCCATTTGCAACACACGCACTTCGTCACCGTATTTTTCGCCAAACAGCATCATCGCGCCGGTTTTTTGCGCATCTTCCATGCTCATAATATTGGCATCAACTGCAACGTTGGCCAAAATGGCTTGGTTCACGCGGTGTTCGATTTCGGCAATTTCTTCCACGCTGATGGCTTGCGGATGAGAAATATCGAAACGGGTTGAATCGGCGGTAACCAATGAGCCTTTTTGCTCTACATGGTCGCCCAATACATCGCGCAAGGCTTTGTGCATCAAGTGGGTGGCGCTGTGGTTGCGCATATTGGCATCACGTACATCGTTATCGACTTCCGCGGTCACCGCATCGCCTACTTTCAGACGGCCTGACGTTACCACCCCGAATTGACCGAATACCGCAGCTTTGATTTTTTGTGTATCGCGTACTTCAAAGCGATTTTCTCCGGCAAAGATAAAACCGACATCGCCCACTTGACCGCCTGATTCGGCGTAAAACGGAGTGAAATCAATCACAACCACGCCGCTCTCGCCTTCAGCCAATTCGTTCACGGCTTCGCTGTCTTTGTACAAAGCCAATACAGTGGCTTGAGTGCGGAGTTCGGTGTAGCCTTGGAACTCGGTATCTTGACCTTCGTAAGCCAATTGGGTGTTGGCTTTGAAGCTTTGTGCGGCACGGGCGCGGGCGCGTTGGGCTTCCATCTCGCGGTTAAAGCCTTCTTCGTCCAATTCGATGCCACGTTCACGACAAATATCTGCGGTTAAGTCGTATGGGAAACCGTAGGTATCGTAGAGTTTGAAGATAACTTCGCCGCTTAAGGTTTTGGTGCCATCGGCCAATGCATTTTCCAGCAAGGCCATGCCGGTTTCTAAAGTTTGTGCAAAGCGGGTTTCTTCGTTTTTCAAGGCTTCTACGATTTGCGCTTGTTTTTCCACCAATTCAGGATAAGCCTCGCCCATTGCTTTTGCTAAATCAGCCACTAATTTGTGGAAAAACGGTTGTTTTTGACCCAATTTATAACCGTGGCGCACCGCGCGGCGGATAATGCGGCGCAACACATAACCGCGGCCTTCATTGCTCGGCAATACGCCGTCGGCAATCAGGAATGAGCAAGAGCGGATATGGTCGGCAATCACTTTCAGGCTTGGTTCGTCCATGCTGAACGGTGCGCAGGTTTCGCGGGCAACGGCTTTGAGCAAGTCTTGGAACAAATCAATTTCGTAGTTGCTGTGTACCCCTTGCATCACGGCGGCCATGCGCTCCAAGCCCATGCCTGTGTCGACGCTTGGTTTTGGCAGCGGATTCATGTTGCCTTGTTCGTCGCGGTTGAACTGCATGAAAACGTTGTTCCAGATTTCAATCCAGCGGTCGCCGTCTTCTTCAGGGCTGCCCGGAATGCCGCCCCAGATGTCTTCGCCATGGTCGTAGAAAATTTCCGAGCAAGGGCCGCAAGGGCCGGTGTCGCCCATTTGCCAGAAGTTATCAGACGCGTAACGCGCGCCTTTGTTGTCGCCAATGCGCACAATGCGCTCGGCAGGCAGGCCGATTTCATTCAGCCAGATATTGTAGGCTTCATCATCTTCCGCATACACGGTGGCCAATAATTTTTCTTTCGGCAGATTTAGCCATTCTTTGCCGGTCAAAAAGCCCCAAGCAAAATGAATCGCTTCGCGTTTGAAATAGTCGCCAAACGAGAAATTGCCCATCATTTCAAAAAAGGTGTGGTGACGCGCGGTGTAGCCAACATTTTCCAAGTCGTTGTGTTTGCCGCCGGCGCGCACGCATTTTTGCGCGGTGGTGGCACGGTTGTATGGGCGTTTGTCGAAGCCCAAGAAGACATCTTTAAATTGGTTCATGCCCGCGTTGGTAAACAGCAGGGTCGGGTCGTCATGCGGCACGAGTGAAGACGAGCGCACGATTTGGTGTTGGTGTTGTTCGAAATATTGTAGGAATTTTTGGCGTAATTCAGAAGTTTTCATGGTATTTTCTGTAACAGGTTTAAACAGTTTCAGACGGCCTGTTGAAGCTTTTCAAAGGCCGTCTGAATTTAATTTTCAGATTCTGCTTATCTTACCGCAAATCCTTGTTTCAAGCTATCTATCGGCCTGATTATCGGCTACAAATGCGCGCATCTGCGGCGAAGTGTTTCAAAAATGAATGTTAACATCGATAATTTTTCGCCAAATCAAGATTTTATCGCTTATAATCGCTGACTTTTACACCCGAGAACGACATTAAGGAACACACGATGCGCAAACATTTGTCTTTAATCGGCTTGGCCGTGTTGACTCTCGCCGCCTGTAGCGGCAATCCCGAAACGAAACAAAGCGCCGGCCAACCTACTGCCAATAACGGCGGCACATTGAAAATCTATAATTGGTCGGACTATGTCGATCCGAAAACCGTGGCTGAATTTGAACGCAAAAATAACATCAAAGTCAGCTATGATGTTTACGACAGCGACGAAACCTTGGAAAGCAAAGTGTTAACCGGCAAATCCGGCTATGATTTGGTCGGCCCGTCTAATGCGTTTATCGGCCGTCAAATTCAGGCCGGTGCGTATCAAAAAATCGACAAGGCGCTGATTCCTAATTATAAAAATCTTAATCCGCAATTAATGGCTTTGATGGAAAACGTTGACCCCGGTAATGAATACGCCGTGCCGTTTTTTTGGGGCACCAACACCTTTGCCATCAATACCGAACGCGTAAAAAAAGCCTTGGGCGATATGCCCATGCCGCAAAACGAATGGGATTTGGTGTTCAACCCGAAATACACCGCTAAGTTGAGACAATGTGGCATCAGCTATCTCGACAGCGCGGCAGAAATGTATCCGATGGTGTTGAATTATCTGGGTAAAAATCCAAACAGCAGCCAAACTGAAGACATTTAGGCGGCCACGGATTTACTTAAGCAAAACCGACGTAACGTTAAGCGCTTCACGTCATCCGGTTTCATCGATGATTTAGCGCGCGGCGATACTTGCGTGGCCATTGGTTTTGGCGGCGATTTGAACATTGCCAAACGCCGTGCTGAAGAAGCCGGTGGCAAAGAAAAAATCCGTGTGATGATGCCGAAAGAAGGCGTGGGGATCTGGGTGGATTCGTTTGCCATTCCGAAAGATGCCAAAAATGTGGCCAATGCCCATCAATACATCAATCATTTCTTAGAGCCGGAAATCGCGGCGCAAAACGGCAATTTTGTCACCTATGCACCGTCGAGTATGCCGGCCAGAGCCTTAATGGACGCCGATTATCGTGACGACAACACGATTTTCCCGAGTGATGAAGATTTGAAGAACAGCTTTATTATGGTGCCGATTGAGCCGAATGCGTTGAAGTTTATGGTGCAACAATGGCAGGCTTTGAAAGCTGGGAAATAAGACTTATGATAGTCAAAAAACAGGCCGTCTGAAAAGCAATAATCAATAAAATTACTGCTTTCAGACGGTCTGTTTTATTCAAAAGTTATTTCTTCTGAAACGCGCGTTTGACGATAATCATCCAGTCTTTTTTATCCAACACCGGCCGCTCGTTAAACACATCGTATTTAATGCCGTCGAGCTTTTGCAAAATTAACTGGCCGCCGATAATAATCATGCGCAATTCAAAACCGATTCGGCCTTTGAGCGTTTTGCCCAAGGGCGAGCCGCCTTTGAGCATGCTGAAGGCGCGTTCGCATTCGTGTGCCATCAAGCGTTGGAAAGCGAAATCGGCTTTGCCCTCGGCGATTTGCTGCTCAGTGACTTTGAAGCGCGCCAAATCATCTTGCGGAATATACACGCGCCCTTTTTGCCAATCGATGGCGACATCCTGCCAAAAATTAATCAGTTGCAAAGCGGTGCAGATGCCGTCGCTGCGGGCGATGCTCACAGGGTCGTGTTCTCCGTAAAGATGCAGCAGGATGCGGCCAACAGGATTGGCAGAGCGGCGGCAGTAATCGACCAATTCGCCAAAGGTTTGATAGCGTTTTTTGACTACGTCTTGTTTAAACGCGGAAAGCAAATCGTAAAACGGCTCAAGCGGCATGTTGAAAGGTGCAATCGCTTCATGATTAAGCCGCTGCATGAGCGCGGTTTGTGGCGTTTCGCCCTTTTGGATGCGGTCTAATTCGTGTTCCAATTCGGTCAAATCGTGCAAACGGCTTTCGTCGCTGACATCGCCCTCATCAGCAATATCATCAGCAGTGCGGGCAAAGGCATAAACGGTGTGAATGGGTTTGCGCAAACGGCGCGGCAAAATGATGGAGCCGACAGGGAAATTTTCGTAGTGGTTAACAGACATAATATGTTCTTTGTGTGGTGTTTTTTCAGACGGCCTTTTCATTTTACAGCCTAATCAAAAGCCGTTTTCCATCATTATTTGGCCGGGTTCGCGGTTGCGGTGCATGGCGTAGCCCAAGTCCATCAAGGCTTGGAAGGTGTCTTTCACCATAGCCGGATTGCCACATACCATAAAGCGCGTATCGGCTTTGTTGAACGTAAAACCAATGTGTTTTTCCAAACCGCCTTCCAGCAGCAAAGCCGGAATGCGCTGGTTGGATAAGGTGTTTTCAGTGGTTTCGCGTGTGGTGACCGGCACGAACACCAATTTGTGGAAATGCTCTTCAATCAGCGGATGGTCTTTTAAATCGGCCAAGCGTTGGTTGAAAATCAATTCGTCGGCATACGATACGGAATGCACCAGCACCAAGCGCTCGAATCGCTGCCAGATTTCCGGCTGCTCGATGATGGATAGAAACGGCGCAATGCCGGAGCCGGTAGAAAGCATGACCAAATCTTTGCCGTCTGGGAAACGCTCGGGCAGCAGGAAGCCGGTGGCGGTTTTGTCCAGCAGGATTCCATCGCCTGCCTGCATTTTTGCCAGTTTGGCCGACATCGGACCGTCTTCAATCAACACGGCGAAATATTCCAAAGTATCGGCATACTCGGCGGATACCACTGAATAGGCACGCCAGATATAACCTTCTCCGTCGCGGAAACCCAAGCGTGAGAATTGGCCGGCGGAAAAGCGGTAGGCTTCGGGGCGCGTGATGGCGAATGTCATCAGTTTGGGCGTGTGGTGTTTCACCCATAACACTTTTTCTTCGGTGAACTTGGCTTCAGGTGCGGCGGCCATAAGGTTTCCTTTGGTCAAAAATATTTCAGACGGCCTTGATTATACGCTAAGGCCGTCTGAAAAATAACAGTAAAGTTTTTGTGGAAATTTATGATGCCGTCTGAATGTTTTTCAGACGGCCTATTGGCTGGATGACAATTTTTTAGGCAGCCTGAAAAGTGTTTTTCAGGCTGCCTGATGAAGTGAATTATTTACAACGTCCTGCTGCTTTTGATAAAGCATTGCAATTGGTTGAACCTGTTGCGGAGCCTGCACCCGAGCAAATCGCATCAGAAGACAGTACACCTGCTACCGTCGTAATGTAACATTGATATGAACGTCCACGTGTAGTTGCCACAAATTTAACCGAATCAATGTCGCCACGACGATTGGAAATCGTTACTTTATCAGCAGTAGTATCCAAAGCAAATGCAGCTTTTTCCTTCAAAGCATTATCAGAAATAACTGCATTACCAACCGTTCCACAAGCAGACAAAACCGTAGCACAAATCAAACCCATAACCAATTTATTCATTTTAAAGCCTTTTATGTTGAAGGTTGAGAAAATTTAACTTTATTGTATCACTAAATTCTTTTATGAAAATATATTTTTGGTAAATACCACTCTCAACTCTTTATTTTAAAATGAACTGATTTATTTGAAATAAAATTAAAAAGTTGCCTAGATATTTACAAAGTCGTGTCCAAAGCTTTCGAAATATCCTGCCAAATGTCGTCCACGTCTTCAATGCCGATGGAAAAACGCAGTAAGCCGACTTTGATGCCCATTTCCATTTTCACATCGTGTGGCACGCCGCTGTGTGATTGCGAATAGCAATGGTTGACCAAGCTTTCGACACCGCCCAAGCTGGAGGCCATTTTGACCAAATCCATGTTTTGAATCACGCTGTTGGCCGCTTGTTTGGTGTCGTTTTTCAGATAAATCGTCACCACGCCGCCGATGCCCTTAGGCATTTGCGTTTTGGCTAATTCGTAATGCTCATGCGACGGCAGCCCTGGGTAAAACACTTTTTCCACCGCCGGATGGTTTTCCATACGTTTGGCGATTTCCAAGGCATTTTCACAGTGGGTTTTCATGCGCAAAGCCAAGGTTTTAATGCCGCGCAACACCAGCCAGCAGTCAAACGGGCCGGCCACTGCGCCGCTGTTGACCATCATGCTATGCAAAGGCTTGGCCAATTCTTTGGTTTTCACCACCACCACGCCCATCAACACATCGGAATGGCCGCATAAATATTTGGTGGCCGAATGAAACACAATGTCGCAACCCATATCCAGCGGACGTTGCAGATACGGTGTGGCAAAGGTATTGTCGATGCCAACCAGCGCACCGGCTGCCTTGGCTTTGGCAGCTAAGGCCGGAATATCCACCAAGCGCAACAACGGGTTTGACGGTGTTTCCAGCCACAGCATTTTAACGTTGTCGTGTTCGGCCAGCAGCGCATCGAGGTTTTCGGGCTTGCTCAAATCGGCAAACACCACGTTCACGCCCCACGGCGCATACACATCGTTCAACAAATCATAGGCACCGCCGTAAATATCAGCCACGGCAATGATGGTGTCGCCCGGCTTCAAAAACGTCCGCCACACGGCATCAATGCCCGCCATGCCGCTGGAAAACGCAAAACCGGCGGCAGCGTGTTCCAAATCGGCAACCGTGTCTTCCAAAATTTTGCGCGTCGGATTACTCAAGCGCGAGTAACGGTAAGGGGTTTGCTCGCCGATTTCATGGGTGGCAAACATACTGTTTTGGTAAATCGGTGGCATCAGCGCGCGCTGGTGTTCGTCGCAATCGTAGCTGGAATGAATCGCTTTGGTGGCAAATTTCATGGCACAAACCTTGTTTCGATATGAATGGCATTCATTCTATCACTATCTGAAAAATAGAAACAATTAATACCACCCTGCCCGCTAAGTGATATAATCTCGCATTTACAAAATCGGTTATCAAGCCGACCTTTTCAGACGGCCTTGAATTACCGTTTGCTGCCCACACATACCAAGCCTAGGCTTAATTCTAAGGAAAAAACACGCATGAACGCCATTACAGACGTGCAATCCACCCGCGATTTACGCAACCTGCCGATTAACCAAGTCGGCATTAAAGATTTACGTTTCCCGATTACCTTGCGCACCGCTGAGGGCGAACAGGCCACCGTGGCCCGTTTGACGATGACGGTGTATCTGCCTGCCGAACAAAAAGGCACGCATATGTCACGCTTTGTCGCGCTGATGGAACAGCAAACCGAAGCCTTGAGCTTTGAGCGTTTGCAGCAACTCACGCGCGAAATGGTTGAATTACTGGATTCGCATTCGGGCAAAATCAGCGTGAGCTTTCCTTTTTTCCGCAAGAAAACCGCGCCGGTATCCGGCATTCAGTCGCTATTGGATTATGATGTGACCCTTACCGGTGAAATCAAAAACGGCGCATACAGCCACAGCCTGAAAGTCATGGTGCCGGTAACTTCGCTTTGCCCGTGTTCCAAAGAGATTTCGCAATACGGCGCACACAACCAACGCTCGCATGTGACCGTGTCGCTGGTGGCTAATGCGGAAGTCGGCATCGAAGAAGTGATTGATTGCGTAGAAGCACAAGCCAGCTGCCAGCTCTACGGCTTACTCAAACGCCCTGACGAAAAATTCGTGACTGAGCAAGCGTATGAAAATCCGAAATTTGTGGAAGACATGGTACGCGATGTGGCCACTTCACTGATTGCTGATGCCCGCGTGGAAAGCTTTGTGGTGGAAAGTGAAAACTTTGAATCGATTCACAACCACTCGGCTTATGCGGTGATTGCGTATCCTTGACGAAACACTTCATTCAGCAAGGCCGTCTGAAAGCAATAAGTTCAGACGGCCTGATTTTCATGAATATTCAATAAGATAAACTCTCTAAAACTGATTTAACGCAAGTAAACCCGTTTCCTGTTTTTCAGACGGCCTCAAATCACTTATAATGCCGAAAACATTGATATTAAATTCTTGTTTAACCAACACAAACCTACCCCACACCGACAGGTTGTCGATATGAAAAAACTCTTTTATTTGATCTTGGCCTTTCTCGCCTTGTTTAACACGGCTTTTGCCGGGCCGGTTGATGCGTCGAAGCTGTTGCCGCCCGAACAAGCATTCCGCCCGCAAGTGAATGTGACCGAGCAAGGGATTAATGTGCAATTTCAGATTGCCGAAGGTTATTACCTTTACCAATCCAAAATCATCGCCGACACCGATCCCGCCGGTGTGTTGGGCGATACGCCCCAACTTAGCCCCGGCGAAGAAAAAGAAGACGAATTTTTTGGCAAGCAAATCGTGTATCACCACGCAGCACAGGTGAATTGGCCTTACAAACAAGCGTTCGGCCAATATAAATTAACCTTGAGCTATCAGGGTTGCGCCGAAGTCGGCGTGTGCTATCCACCGGTAGATACCACTTTCGACATCAACGGCAACGGCCTGTATGAGCCGCAAGGGGATGGTGCGCCGGTGTCGGCAAAAGAACGATTCACCCGACCTGCCACGTCTTCAGACGGCCTGAAATCTGCGCCTGCCAAGAGCGACAGCAGCCGCTTCAAACTGTCTTGGGATACCTTGAACGCCAATCTGTTGGCGTTTTTTCTCGCAGGTTTGGGTTTGAGCTTTACCGCCTGTATGTATCCGTTGCTGCCGATTGTATCGAGCATTGTCGTCGGCGATAAAAATGCCGGCAAAGGCCGCGCGTTTGCCTTATCGATGGTGTATGTGCAGGGTTTGGCGCTCACTTACACGCTGGTCGGTGTGTTTGCCGGCCTAACCGGTGCGCTGTTGACCGTCTGGCTGCAACAGCCTTGGGTAGTGCTGACCGCCTCTGCCATTATGGTGATTCTAGCTTTGTCGATGTTCGGTTTCTTCAATATCCAATTGCCAAGCTCGGTGCAATCCTATTTCCAAAATCAAAGCAACAAACTCTCCGGCGGCCGCATGGCTTCGGTATTTGTGATGGGTATGCTTTCTGCGCTGATTGTCGGCCCCTGTGTGGCGCCGCCTTTGGCCTTTGCTTTGGGCTACATCGGCCAGACCGGTGATGCGGTATTGGGCGGCTTGGCCTTGTATGCGCTGGCCTTGGGCACGGGCGTGCCACTGATTATCATTGGCACATTCGGCGGCCACATCATGCCGCGCGCCGGTGATTGGATGAATGGCATCAAGTCTGCGTTCGGCTTTATTCTGCTGGCGGTAGCGGTGTATTTGGCTACGCCTTACCTGCCTTACGCGCTGGTGGTGTCGCTTTATACTTTATTGTTGTTGGTTCCGGCGGTGTGGCTGCTGGTGCGCGCCGGCAAGCAAACAGGCCGTCTGAAAAGCGTGGCGATGGTATTGGGCTTTTTGCTGCTGATTGGCGGCGCATGGTTCGGCTGGCAAAGCTACCAACGCCAAACCACCGCCCTACACCATTTCTTAACCTTGACTCCGCCATCTGAAGCGGGACAAAGCAGCGATCACGGCATCATGTTCACCGATGTAGCCGAACTCAAAGCCGCGATGGATGCCGCTTTGAAAGCCGACCCATCGAAACCGGTATTGCTCGATTTCTATGCCGATTGGTGCGTTTCCTGCAAAGAAATGGCCGCCTACACGCTCAACCAGCCGCAAGTGCATGAGGTGGTGGATATGCAGCGTTTCTTCCAAATCGATGTCACCGCTAATACCGCCGAGCACCAAGCCTTGTTGAAAGAATACGGCTTATTCGGCCCGCCTGGTGTGTTTGTGATTCGTGCCGACGGTACACGCAGCGAAGCCTTATTGGGTTTTGTGAAACCGGATGCGTTTATCGAATGGTATCGACAAAACGAAAAATAATGCGACCTTAGATTAAGGCCGCCTGAAAAGTATTTTTTCAGACGGCCTTTTTATTTGATCAATAATTGGTAATCAACACTTCCTGTGTTTCGCTATTTTTGTGCTTCGCCTGATAATTGGCGTTTTGGTAATGGAAATTCAAATAGTTGATGTTAAACGCATGTTCAACACACCAATCCAATAATTGCTGATGCATTTCGCCTTTGTGTTTCATCACATTAGATAAGGCAAAGCGAATCTGATGCGCGTTGCAGGTTTGGAGAAACTGCAATAAATCGCGCTCATCTTGCGCCGTCCAGCCGCCATTTTCGTTATAGGCCGCTGTGCCCAGCAAATAAGGTGGATCAAGATAGAGAAAGGCATTTTGCTGCCGTAAATGCTTAATATCTAAATCACGGAAATCTTGGCAGGCAAAACGGATATGGCGCGTGTGCAGCCTTTCCATAAACAAGCGCAGCTTGTTGCGCAGGCTGATATTGAAATCGCGCTTGCCCACCGGTAAATTGAATTCACCTTTTTGGTTAAAACGGATTTGGTTGTTGAAGCCGTAAAAAATCAGCAGCAGAAACAATAAATTGTCTTTCGATTGGTTGTAATCTTGCCGCAACTGGGCAAACGGCTCTTTATTGAATTTGCCCAAACCATTGTTGCTGTTGCATTCATAAAAATCGTAATCGTGGCGGAAAGTATCGCTTAAGCCGTAATGCGCGATTTTTTGCTCCAATTGCGCTACCAAATCGGTATAGCTTTGGCTTTGAATAAAATTGAGTAAATCAATCAGTTGCTGGTTTTTATCAATGCAAATAATTTCATCAGCCAAGACATTGATGCCCACATTGGCGCCGCCTGAAAATACATCGTAAAACACGCCGAAACGCTCGGGCAGCTTGGCCTTGATTTGCGGCAACAATTTACCCTTGCCGCCGGTGTAGTTCAACGGCGATTTAACGATGGTTTCATTCGATTCATTCGAGGGTGTCAGCACAAACGATTCGTCACGAATGCCGACTTCACACAAAAACAAACGCTCTTTATGCTCGGTCAACTGGGTTTTGCCGGTGGTAAACGCATGAAAATCCTGCTCAAATACCGACACTTTGCCCTTTTTCTGCAAAATTTCCATGATTTGTACATCGGAAATTTTGGCATTCGAGCGTGAATTGATTTTCGAACCGGTATTGTTATACGACACCAAAATGTATTTAGCATCAATGTTTTCAATCAATTGGCCAAACTGCGCCGCTGCTTTTTGCGTGCAATAATCGCTTTTTAGATGGCTTCTGTCCATTTTACGCGCCACACCGTGCACTTCAGGCTTGGCGTTGACGGCAACATTTTCCAAAAAATGATAAGCATCGCCGTATTGGCGCGAATTATACGGCGGGTCGATATACACGATGTCGCTGCGAATGCTTTTCACCAGCTCATTGGCATCCTGCTGAAAAATTTGATTCCCCTGATTGTGTGCTTCTTGTGTTTGCGGCAAACGCAACACCAGCGGCTTGGTCAAATCGCCACTGCGGCGGAAAGCATCGTAATGGCCGACAGTATTGGCGATGCGGTCGATGGCATACAATAATGATGTAATCAACACCGCCTGTTCACGTGCATTGATTTTGCCTTGGGCGAACAAAGCATCGATGTCGTCACGAATCACGCCGACTTTGCGCATATTTTGGCGACTCAAAAAGGTGTCGGCAAAATGGTGCGAATAATAGTTTTCAGACGGCATATCGGTTAATTGATTGTAGCCGTCAATTAATTCTTTGATTTGCGGCCAATTCACCGATTCATCCGCCAAGAAAGTTTGATAAGCCAAAAAATTGCCGAATAAAGTATCGTTGATTTGAATGCGGAAACGGTCGTTGAAGTGATGCGCGACCACGCCTGTGCCGCCGAATAAATCGGTAAAGGTATGGCAATCGTGGCAGTGTGTGCCAATCACGTTATCAATAAAAGCCAGCAGCTTGAATTTGCTGCCCAAATAGCGGCGATTGTGAATCTGAAACATATATTTCCAAATAAGGCATCTTGTGCATCGCATTATAATGCCAAACCGCAAAAATCACGCTATGGCTACGATGATTTTTCGCTTACTTGGTCTTTCTGTCGCCAACATGATTTTATTTCTCTGATAAAATAAGCATTCCTAACATTCAGGCCGTCTGAAACCTTTCAGACGGCCTCAACCTGTTTTCATCTGCCATCATGACTTATCCGATTCCCAAACCTCAAGAAAAAACCCGTTGGCTCAATCTCTCGCAAGGCTCATTGCCGTTGGCTTTGGCACGCCATTTGCCACACAAGCAGCTTAAAGTGGTCTTGATCCAAGATGCCGAGCAAGCCTTGCGCCTTCAGACGGCGTGGCAGTTTTTCCGGCCACACGATACGGCGGTTTTCCTGCCCGATTGGGAAACGCTGCCCTACGAGCGTTTTTCGCCGCATCACGATTTGGTGTCGGAACGCTTAGCGGCTTTATGGCAGATTAAAAGCGGCGCGGCGGATGTGCTATTTGTGCCGGTGGCAACGGCGATGCAGAAATTATCGCCGGTGTCCTTCTTGGCCGGACGCACGTTTTGGCTGAAGACCGGCCAATCTTTGGATTTAGACGCGCTCAAAGGTAATTTGATTGAAGCCGGTTACAGCCATGTATCGAATGTGGTGGCCACGGGTGAATTTGCCGTGCGCGGCGGCATTGTCGATTTGTTCCCAATGGGCAGCGACATGCCCTACCGCTTGGATTTGTTTGACGACGAAATCGACAGCATCAAAACCTTTGATCCCGACACCCAGCGCACCGTCGCGCCGGTCAGCGAAATCCGCCTTCTGCCCGCGCACGAATTCCCTACCGACGACGATGCGCAAAAAATCTTCCGCAGCCGTTTCCGCGATGAAATCGATGCCGACTATCACGCAGCGGCGGTGTATAAAGCGGTGAGCAACGGCCATTTCGGCGCAGGCGTGGAATATTATCTGCCGCTGTTTTTTGAAAACGAGTTGGATACGCTGTTTGACTATGTCGGCAATGATGCACTGTTTGTCTGCTTGGGCGATGTGCATGCCGAAGCCGCGCGTTTTCAAAGCGATGTCAAATCACGCTACCAAATGGCACAAGGCGATGAGACTTACCCGCCTTTGCTTCCACAGCATTTGTATCTCACCTCCGACCAATTCGCAGGCCGTCTGAAAGCATATGCCCAAGTGTGGCCGGATGTGTTCAGTCACGACCAAAACCTGCCCGATGTTGCGGTCAACCGCCAAGCAGAACAACCTCTTCAAGCCCTGCTCGATTTTCAGACGGCTTTTGACGGGCGTATTTTGTTATGCGCCGAAAGTCTCGGCCGCCGCGAAACCATGACCGGCTTTATGCAGCAAAACTGTATCAAAGCCAAAGCCGTGAGCGATTGGCAAGGCTTTTTATCGGCACACGAGCCTTTAATGATTACCGTGGCACCGCTGGCTTACGGTTTCCAGTTGCCCGAGCAAAACATCGCCGTAATTACCGAATCGGATTTGTATCAATACGTCGCCAAATCCCGCAAAACCAACCGCCGCAAAAAACACGCCGATGTTTCAGACGGCCTGTTGCGCGATTTGGCCGAAATCAACCTTGGCGATCCGGTGGTGCACGAAGAACACGGCATCGGCCGCTATATGGGTTTGGTTACCATGGATTTGGGCGGCGAAACCGCCGAAATGATGCTGCTCGAATACGCGGGCGAAGCGCAATTGTATGTGCCGGTGTCGCAGTTGCACCTCATCAGCCGCTATTCCGGCCACGCGCACGATAATGTGCAATTACACAAACTCGGCACCGCAGCATGGAACAAAGCCAAACGCAAAGCCGCCGAAAAAGCGCGTGACACCGCTGCCGAATTGCTCAACCTCTACGCCCAACGCGCCGCACAGGAAGGCCATAAATTCGACATCAACGAATTGGATTACCAAGCCTTTGCTGATGGTTTCGGCTATGAAGAAACCGAAGACCAAGCCGCCGCCATTGCTGCAGTGATTAAGGATTTGACCCAAGGCAAGCCGATGGACAGATTGGTGTGCGGCGATGTCGGTTTCGGCAAAACTGAAGTGGCTTTACGTGCCGCATTTGTGGCGGTGATGGGCGGCAAACAAGTGGCCGTGTTGGCACCGACCACGCTTTTGGTCGAACAACACGCGCAAAATTTTGCCGACCGCTTCGCCGATTTTCCGGTTAAAGTGGCATCTTTATCGCGCTTCAACAACAGCAAAACCACCAAGGCCGCCTTGGAAGGCATGGCCGACGGCACGGTCGATATCGTGATTGGCACGCATAAACTGGTGCAGGATGACATCCACTTTAAAAATCTCGGCTTGGTGATTATCGATGAAGAACACCGCTTCGGCGTGCGCCAAAAAGAGCAGCTCAAACGCCTGCGCGCGAATGTCGACATCCTCACCATGACCGCCACCCCGATTCCGCGCACCTTAAGCATGGCATTGGAAGGCTTGCGCGATTTTTCGTTAATTACCACCGCACCGAGCCGCCGCTTGGCCGTCAAAACCTTTGTCAAACCGTTCAGCGAAGGCAGCGTGCGCGAAGCCGTGTTGCGCGAATTGAAACGCGGCGGTCAGGTGTTTTTCCTGCACAACGAAGTCGATACCATCGAAAACATGCGCGAACGCTTGGAAGTCCTGTTGCCCGAAGCCCGTATCGGCGTGGCACACGGCCAATTGCGTGAACGCGAGTTGGAACAAGTGATGCGCGACTTTTTACAGCAAAGGTTTAACGTGTTGCTCTGCTCGACCATTATCGAAACCGGCATCGACATCCCCAACGCCAACACCATCATCATCAACCGCGCCGATAAATTCGGCTTGGCGCAACTGCACCAACTGCGCGGACGCGTCGGCCGCAGCCACCACCAAGCCTACGCCTACCTGCTCACCCCCGAATACATCACCAAAGATGCCGAAAAACGCTTGGATGCGATTGCCGCCGCCGATGAATTGGGTGCCGGTTTCACCCTCGCCATGCAGGATTTGGAAATCCGCGGCGCAGGCGAAATCTTGGGTGAAGGCCAAAGCGGCGAGATGATGCAGGTCGGCTTCACGCTGTATACCGAGATGCTCAAGCAAGCCGTGCGCGATTTGAAAAAAGGCCGCCAGCCTGATTTGGATGCGCCGCTGGGTGTGACTACCGAAATCAAGCTGCACAGCCCTGCGCTGCTGCCCGATGATTACTGCCCCGACATTCACGAACGCTTGGTGCTCTACAAACGCTTGGCCACCGCCGAAACGCGCGAACAAATCAACGCCATTCACGAAGAATTGGTCGACCGCTTCGGCCTGACCGAACCTGCCGTGAAAACCTTGATTGAAAGCCACCATTTGCGTTTGCAAGCCAAAGAAATGGGTATTGCCGGCATCGATGCCACCAATGAAGCGATGATCATCACGTTCGGTAAAAACAACCGCATCGACCCGACCGAAATCATCATGCTGATTCAAACCAACAAAAAATACCGCTTGGCCGGTGCCGACAAGTTGCGGTATAGCGCGGAAATGGAAAATATCGATGTGCGGATTAACACGGTGAAGGACGTGTTGAAGACTTTGAAAGAAAAAGTATTGGTGGCTGAATAAAATCGGCAACCTTTACTTGTCTGCAATCAAAAAAAGCCGTCTGAATTTTCAGACGGCCTTTTTGTATAATCAAGCTTATCGCCCCTTCACATCAATAATCCACACTTCCGCCTGTGAGCCCAAGCGCATCGGGATGCCCCAGAAGCCGTAGCCTGATGTCACAAAATAATGGCCGTTGCCGATGGCTTCATAGCCGTAGGCCACGCGGTTGATGGTTTGCACGATTAAGTTGGCCGGTGCCACTTGGCCGTTGTGCACATGGCCGGAACAGGCCGACAATCAAACTGTTGGTAATCAAATAAGCCAAGCCCATCAGCCAGCGGCGGCCGCGTTTGCCAATAAACGGTGCCAATAGCCATTGCAACGAGCGCCCCAGACCAAAGGTAAAGAGCTGCATCAACACCAACACAATAATAAAAAATCCGATACGCATGAATCAACCTGCCTGAAAATAAGGCGCACATTCTAGCATAAAGCCGTGTCAACAAAGGCCGTCTGAACGCAAGCAACTGTAAACCGCCTAGGTAAATTGCGTTATAATATTGCCTGATGAAAACTGATATTCGGAAGCAAACCATGAATCCGCAAACCGCCATTATTTCTGACCACGCCAAATCGGGCGTGTTTATCGAAGCCGACATCCGCATCGGCCAAATCGATGCCGTTAAAGCCGCTTGCCGCGACAGCGTTGCCCATCTTCAGGCTTTGCAGACCAAGTTTCCGCAAGCTGATTTGGGCTTGACCATTGCTTTTGGCAGCGAAGCTTGGCGCATTTTCGGCCATGCCGATGAAGGCCGTGAAATCAAACCGTTTACCCCTCTGGGCAACGGCTTGGCACCAGCCACGCAGCAAGACGTGTTGATTCACATTCAATCGCTACAACAAGATGCGGCCTTGGCTTTGGCGCAAGACGTATTGGAAACCTTCGGCGATAGCTTAACCATCGTTACCGAAGAGCACGGCTACCGCCTGTATCAAGAGCGCGGTTTGGACGGCTTTGTCGATGGCACGGAAAATCCGCAAGACCAAGCCATTTACGAAGCAGGCATTATTCCCGAAGGCCAGCCTGATGCGGGCGGTAGCTATGTGTTGCTGCAAAAATACCGCCACGATTTGAAACGCTGGAATAAAGTTGATGTGCCACACCAAGAAAGCTACATCGGCCGCAGCAAGGAAACCGACGAAGAGCTGGATAAAAGTGTGCGCTTGGCCGACTCACACTTAGGCCGTGTGGACTTGAAAGAAAACGGCGTCGGCCTGAAAATTGTGCGCCGCAGCCTGCCTTACGGCAAAATCACCGGCGAACACGGCTTGATGTTCCTTGCCTATTGCCACACGCTGCACAACATTGAAGCGCAATTATTGAGCATGTTTGGCGAGGCAGACGACAAAGTCGATTTGCTGCTGAAGCATATTTCAACTGCCGTTTCCGGTGCCTATTATTTCGCGCCGTCGGTTGAGCGTTTGCAAAACCTTTAATCGGCAATTTGGTGTGAACAGGCCGTCTGAAAGTCCATGAGTTTTCAGACGGCCTCTGCTATGATAAGCACATTCTTTTTCACTTTAAGCCTTTTACGATTATGTCCCATTCCGTTCACGCTTTTGCGCCGCTGTCGATTCCCATTCAAGGCACCAACCTGATTGAAGCCTCCGCCGGCACCGGTAAAACTTACGGCATCGCAGCCCTATTTACCCGCCTGATTGTGTTGGAAAAAATGCCGGTGGATAAGATCTTGGTCGTCACGTTTACCAAAGCCGCCACCGCCGAACTCAAAACCCGCTTGCGTGCGCGTTTGGACGAAGTATTGCAAGCTTTGGAAAGCGTGGCAAACGCCGCCGAAGATTCAGACGGCCTCAATCAATATTGCGAACGCGAACACCCCGGCGATGTGTTTCTCAAAGGCTTACTGCAACAAGCATTAGCGCAAGAAAGCCAAGCGCGTTTAATCGTGCGCCTGAAAGCGGCTATCGGCGATTTCGACAACGCTTCGATTTACACCATCCACGGCTTCTGCCAGCGCGTGTTGCGTGATTTCGCCTTTTTGTGCCAAACGCAATTTGATGTCGAACTCGCCGACGACAGCCGCGAGCGTTTGCTGGTGCCGGCGCAGGATTTTTGGCGCGAACGGATCAGCAACGATCCGATGGCCGCCGAACTGGTGTTCCGCCACCGCGAAACGCCCCAAACCATGCTCGCCGAAATCCGCCCTTTCGTCAGCCGCCCCTATCTGGTTTTCAGACGGCCTGAAAACGGTTTGGCCGCCGCGCGAACGGATTTGCAGCAAGCGTGGGAAAACATCCAAGGCCGTCTGAAAAATATCGAAGAAGCGTTTTGGCAGGCATTTGACGGCGGCATTTTGAGCGGTACGTTTTTCAAAAAACCTTCCTATCAAAGCCTGTTTGCCGCACTTTGGCACGCCGCCGAAACCGGCCGTCTGCCCCCGTCCGACGCCGATTCGCTCAAACGGCTGGAAAACCTGCGTGCCGACGTGCTGCCGAAAAAACTTAAAAAAAAACAATCCCTTAGCAGCCAGACTGAAGCCGAACTGCACGGTTTGGGTTTGCTCGGCGAAAAACTGCAGGCCGCGGCCGACGAAGAAGAAAACGCCCTCACCCTGCTCAAGCTCGACCTGCTCGACCACATCAACCAAGCCTTGGCCGAACAGAAAAAATCCCGCCGCGAGCGCACATTTGACGATTTGCTGCTGGATGTGTTCAACGCATTGCAACCGGCCAATCCGCATGCCCAAGCCTTGGCCGAAGCCGTGGCAGCCACATGGCAGGTTGCCTTGATTGATGAATTCCAAGACACCGACCCGCTGCAATATCAGATTTTCAGCGAGATTTTTATCCGCCAAAACAAGCCTTTGTTTTTGGTCGGCGACCCGAAGCAGGCGATTTACAGCTTTCGCGGTGCCGACATTTATGCCTATCTGCAAGCGGCGGAAGATGCGCAGCAGCATTACACGCTGGCGACCAATTTCCGCAGCCATGCCAAACTGATTAACGGCATCGGTGCGCTGTTTCAATGCAAAAACCGCCCGTTTGTATTGGAAAACATTGATTACAATCCGGTTGGTGCGGCGCGTGAAGAAAGCCGCTTGTCGCCGAGTCGCCCTGCTGTTCAGGTTCGTTGGTTGCACGGCAATGAAACCGAGCCGCTAAACAAAGATGTCTTACGCAAACGTGCCGCCGAATATTGCGCCGATGAAATCGCTTTTGCCTTAAATGAAGCGGCGGAAGGCCGTCTGAATTTCAAAGAGCGGCCGCTGGAATCGGGCGACATTGCCGTATTGGTACGCACCCACAACGAAGGCAGCATGATTGCCCAAGCCCTGAAATCGCGTCGCATTCAAAGCGTATTGCTGCACCGTGAATCCGTGTTCGAATCGCCCGAAGCACAAGGATTGGCGGCTTTATTGGATTTCTGGCTCAATCCGCGCCGCACCGAATCGCTGCGTTTTGCCTTAAGCGGTGTACTGTTCGGCTACGATGCCGATGCACTTTACGCGCTCAACCAAAGCGAAGCCGGCCTGTTGGCGTGGATTGATTCAGCAGAACGCGCCGCCCAGCTATGGCAGCAAAAAGGCATTTACACCACCATGCAGCATTTTTCCGCCGAACACGGCATCGAAATCCGCCTGCTTTCAGACGGCAACGGCCGCAGCCTGACCAATTATCATCAACTGCTGGAACGATTATCCGAAGAAAACGAGCAAAGCCACAGCCCGGCATCGCTGCATCAATGGCTGCTGGCGCAAATCAATCTGGCCGAAAACGGTAAGGCCGGCGACAACAATGTCTTGCGTTTGGAAAGCGACGAAGCCTTGGTCAAAATCGTCACCATGCACGCGGCCAAAGGCTTGCAATATCCTCTGGTGTATTGCCCGTTTGTGTGGGACGCGCAAGACAATAAAGCGCACGATTGGCAGATTCTGCACCGCGATGGCGGCGAAAGCGAATTGCTGGCCGAACATCAGCTTGATGACGACGACCATACCCAATTGGCCGATGAAGAAATGGCCGAACGCCTGCGCCTGCTTTATGTTGCCCTCACCCGCGCCGAAGAACAATTGAGTATCTACGCTGCCTACTGCCAAGATACCGACGACAATACTTTCGCCTACCTGCTCGAAGGCCATGCCGACAGCACGCGTGAAGCCGTCAAAGCTGCTTATGAAGGCGAGCGCAAGGCCGGAAAAGGCGCAGCAGAAATGGCCATGTTGAAAAACAATTGGGCAAGATTCATCAACAAGCAAGCCGAAAACGAAAATACCGACTTTGTATTCACGGAAGATACACCTCCATCAGCCGCATATCATTCTGCTAAACAAACCGAAGTGCAATATCAAGCCGCCGATATTCCGCCGCGCGGATTTGAATACATCCGCCATACCAGCTTTACCGGTTTGAGCCGCCACGTCAAAGCGCACGACAGCGAACGCGAAGAATTACAACCGAGCTTGGATGCCGCAGAAAGCCACATCAGGCCGTCTGAAAACGTGGTTGAAAAAATCGACCATGACGAATTGAGCATTCACCATTTCCCGCGCGGCACCAATGCCGGCTTGTGTCTGCACGATATGCTGGAAAACCTTGATTTCCAACGCTCTGCCGCCGAACAAAGCGAGCAGATTTTGGAAACCTTAACCCGCCACGGCTTTGAAGAAAAATGGCTGCCTGCTGTGATGACCATGCTGGATTGTTGCCGTGAAACGCCGATTTCAGGCAAAGATACCTTATCGGACATTCAGCCGAGCGAGCGTTTACCCGAAATGGGCTTCACTCTGTATATGCAGGATTTCAACCTAGCCGCATTACGCGCATGGTTTGCCCAGCCGCATTTAGGTTTGCCGCCGGAATGCATCGAAGCGGCGCAAAGGCTGGATTTTCAAGATGTACAAGGCTATCTAAACGGCTTTATCGACATGACCTGCATCGCTTCAGACGGCCAAGTCTGCGTGATTGACTACAAATCCAATTACTTGGGTGCCAACGCAGCAGCCTATACCCCGCAAGCCATGAACGAAGCCATGGGCGAACATCATTACTACCTGCAAGCCCTGATTTACGCCATTGCCGTCGGCCGCTATTTCAAACTGCGCGGCCTTGCTTTGCCACAAATTGCCGTGCGCTATCTGTTTTTACGCGGCATGAACGGCACGGAAAATGGCATTTGGTCGTGGGATATTGATGCGGAAGATTTGGCAGATTGGGTGTAAAAAAAAGGCCCTTACATTCGCCTAACAAGTGCAATTTCCAATAACAGAAAAGGCCAGTATGCGGTAGTATACTGCCTTTCCTGACAAGAAAGATTGCAATATGGCCTACACACAACTGACCTCACACCAAAGATACTACATTTCCAGACATTACCGCAACCTACCCCTAAACCAAATCGCACAGAACATCGGTTGTCATCCCGCCACCGTCAGTCGGGAAATCAGACGGCATTCCGTCAACGGAACCTACTGTTACCGAAAAGCACAACAGCAAAGCGAAGTTAAAAAGAAAAACAAAAAGCCAATCAAACTGACTACTGCCGTCAAACAGACTGTTAACAAACTGATTACCCAAAAATACAGCCCCGAACAAGTCTGCGGCTACCTGCTGAAACATCAACACATCAAACTGCACCACAGCACCCTTTACCGCTATCTCGCCAAAGACCGTCAAAACGGCGGCGACCTGTACACCCATCTGCGTATCGTTTCCAAACCCTACCGCAGAAAATACGGCAGCGGTGCATGGACAAAAGGCAGCGTACCGGACAGAACCGACATTGAACACAGACCTGCCATTGTCGATCAAAAAGAGCGGGTCGGCGATTTCGAGATGGACACCATTGTCGGTAAAGATCAAAAAAGCGGACTGGTGGTTGCTGTTGAAAGAAAAACCAAATTTGTCGTTATCCGCAAAATCAGCAATTTCAAAGCAGAAGATGTAGCCCGGGTAGTGATTCGGGCATTGAAGCCGTTTAAAGATATCATTCAAACGATTACTTTGGATAACGGTAAAGAGTTTTACCGACATAAAACCTTTGCCAAAGCCCTGGGTGCGGAAACTTACTTCTGCCGTCCATACCATTCTTGGGAAAAAGGCTTGGTGGAGAATACCAACGGGCTGATCAGACAATACTTCCCAAAGGGGACGGATTTTAGGAAACTGGGTGCTAAAAAGATTAAAGCGGTTGAGGAGGCCCTTAACCGCCGACCGAGAAAGACATTGGACTATGAGACACCGGGTGATCTGTTTTCAGCAGCCCTTGCCAATGGCATTTGAGCGTTGCACTTGAAATGCGAATGTAAGGCCGTCTGAAAAATTCAGACGGCCTTGATGTATTCTATAAAATTAGGCTTGAATGTTGATGCCTGCAGTCACCGTAGTTTGGGCAGATGTACCGGCATTCAGGAATGAAGCAGCCAAATCGCTGCAACACCCACAGCAAGTGGCTACGCCCAATTGGTCTTGCAAATCGCTCATGGTCGCGGCACCTGCGGCAACAGATTCTTTGATGTCGCGGTCAGTAATGGCGTTACAAATGCATACAAACATGTGAGTGCTCCTGATTCCATCTCATAATGAGATTTAGTTTTATTCTTAAACGTAAATATAAATAAAAACTGTTCCTATTGCAATCGGTTGTTGCACAAAATCGTTGGAATTTTTTTATTAAACTTCCAATCTTGATAAAATTAGTCAAATATTAAATAACCATCTGTTTTCAATACAAAAAGGCCGTCTGAAAACATCGATTGTGAACTGTCCCCCAATTCTTGGACAAGTTAATAATCTTTCTCAAACAGCCTGTTCAAGCTGAGTTCTGTAAGCCACAGGACTCAGCTTTTTTAAATTCAAACTAATACGTTCATAATTGTAGTAACGTATATAATCATCTATCACTTTGGTCAACTCTGTCACCGATAACACACCTTCCTGATAGAAGCTCTCCACCTTCAATGTCCCGAAGAAACTCTCCATCGGTGCGTTATCCCAGCAATTCCCTTTGCGCGACATGCTTTGCACAATGCCTTTCTCGGCCAGTTTCGCCCGATAAGCCTGAGTTCGGTAAAGCACACCTTGGTCGGAATGCAGCAGCGGCGTTTGTCCGTTCAGACGGCCGAATGCCTTATCCAGCATCTGCATCACCATCTTGCTGTCCGGCTTTCTACTGAGCTCATAAGCCACTATCTCACGATTGAATACATCCAGTATCGGTGATAAGTACAGTTTGCCGTCGGTGCATTTAAACTCGGTCACATCGGTCAACCATTTAGCTCCTGCTTTATCGGCAGTGAATGCACGCTTAAGGATGTTTTTCGAGGTCTCGCCTATAACTTGCGGACGATAGGCTTTTTTGTTGCGCACTTTGGCTTTTAAACCCAATAGTCTCATAATACGTTGCACTTTCTTTTTATTCCACGACAATACGGCACCAATCCGCCGTTGGCCGTAGCGGCCTTTGTGTTGGTGATAGACTTCACTCACCGCTGCTTTGGCTTCTATATCGGGATCAGGTCTGCCGATGTGGTAGTAGAAACTGCTTTTGGGTATACCGGCACTGTGCAACAGGTATTTCAGCGGGTGCTTCGCCCTCAGCGTTTGAACGGTTTCGCAGCGTTGGCGGCGTTCTTTTCGTTGAGGGCTTTCATGTGCTTTAGGTAGTCGTTCTCCGCCCTCATGTAGCGTAACTCTTCAATCAGCTCTGCCTGAGTTTTTTCATGGTCAGGTTTGTCGACGATAAAGGGATTCTTGCGTTTGGTCTGCATAGTCTTCATAAGCGTAGCCTGTGGGTGTTGAAGTGCGGTTATACCGCCTTGGCAGTAGGCGGCAATCCAACGGCGCAGATGTGTGCGTGAGACGTTGAAATGGTCTGCGGTGCGCTGTTGGCTGTGCACTTGTTGGTAATGAAGTACGGCTCGGTATTTGAAGTCTAGTGTATATTTGGACATAAGAAAACTGCACCTTTTTAAGTTGGGGGAAAGTGTCCAACTTTTGGGGTGCAGTTCAGATTTTCAGACGGCCTATTTAATATCCATTAAATAGATAAACCCTATTTGATTTACTGCCCACGTTTTTTCAAAGCTTCACAAGCAGGCGTACCATTATGTTTTCTTTGCAGGCTCTGTTTTTGAAATTCACACAACTTACGCAATTCTTCATTAGTATAGTTGGCATAATCATTTGCCCATACCGGCGCAGACAATAATCCGAAGGCCAAAACCGCAAACATTGTTTTCTTCATGTCATCCCCTTTTCATGGTTAAATCAGCTACATAATAACAAACATTACTTTTACTTAAAATACCAAAATAAATCTCATCTTGAAAATTTTCAGACGGCCTCAATAAGTGTATGATGACACTATCTCATCTCAAGGAATCCCCATGAACGTTCTGTTTATCGCCGATCCGATGACTACTTTCAAAACCTACAAAGACACCACCTACGCCATGATGCGCGAAATGGCCAAACGCGGCTGGCAGCTTGCGCATACCTTAAGTAGCGAATTGTCGGTACAACAAGGTTTGGTCGTGGCACAAGCGACACCGTTTGAATTTTTGGGTGCGAAAGACAATCACGACCATGCTTGGTTTCAAAACGGCGATAAAGTTCAGACGGCCTTAAAAGATTTTGATGCTGTGATTATGCGCACCGACCCGCCGTTTGACATGCAATACCTATATGCCACTCAATTTTTAACTTTAGCGGCAGAACAAGGGGCGAAAGTATTCAACAGCGGCCAAGCCATGCGCGATTTCAATGAGAAGCTGGCGATTTTAAATTTCAGCCAGTTCACCGCCCCAACCTTGGTGACTACCCGCTCGGCAGACGTACGCGCCTTTTTGCAAGAATACGGCGACATTATTGTCAAACCGCTCGACGGCATGGGCGGCATGGGGATTTTCCGCTTAACCGAGCAAGACCCCAACATCGGCAGCATTTTGGAAACCTTAATGCAACTAGACTCACGCACCATCATGGCGCAACGCTACATTCCTGAAATTGTCGATGGCGACAAACGCATTCTGATTATTGGCGGCGAAGTCGTGCCTTATGCCTTGGCACGCATTCCACAAAACGGTGAAACACGCGGCAACTTGGCTGCCGGCGGTCGTGGTGTGGCACAAGAATTGAGCGCAAAAGACCGCGAAATCGCCGAAACCCTTGCCCCAGAACTCAAACGCCGCGGCATCTTGCTGGCCGGTTTAGATGTGATTGGCAGCAACCTGACCGAAGTCAACGTGACCAGCCCGACCGGTTTCCAAGAAATCATGAAGCAAAAAGGCTTTGATGTGGCAGCCATGTTTGCCGATGCGGTTGAATCTTGGTCGAAAGCTTAAATAATCATCAAAGCCGTCTGAAAGCATTTTCCCCTTTTCAGACGGCCTATTTATCTTACTTACTAGCCAATAATCCCTATCACCATGAAAAACGACTCTTACGCCGCCGCCAAAAAAGGCAAAACCGGCCTACAGCGCATCATTAATGCGTTTGGCTATTCCAAAGACGGCCTGAAAGCCGCTTACCGCTTTGAAAGCGCGTTCCGCCAATTGGTGTTACTCAATGCCATTTTGATTATCATCACCTTTTTGCTCAACTTCGGCCCCGCCACACGCACTTTGCTGATTATGGCTTCGTTTATTTCCTTGATTACCGAATTGTTCAACACCGCCATTGAAGCCGCGGTTGACCATACTTCCACCGAAAAACACGAGTTGGCCAAGCGTGCCAAAGATGCCGGCTCGGCCGCCCAGCTATTGGCCTTAACCCTGCTGGCACTGGTTTGGCTGATGTCGCTGTGGCGTGAATATGGGTTTAACCTGTTTTAACCTGCCTTTTAACCCATATCAAAGTCTTCAGACTGCTTTTTCCTGTAACATTATTCTATTACCATCATTCACCAAGGAATATGACATGAAAAAACTTTTGGCAACCTTAATTATCGCCGGTTTGGCAACTTCTGCTTCAGCCGCAGGCATTCATGTAAAAGATGCGTGGGCGCGCGCCACCGTAGAAGGCATGCACATGAGCGGTGCATTCATGACCATCCACAACGACAATGCCAAACAAGATTTCTTAATCGGCGGCAGCAGCGAAGTGGCCGAGCGTGTTGAAGTGCATACCCACATCAACGACAACGGCGTGATGCGTATGCGCGAAGTCAAAGGCGGCGTGCCATTACCGAGCAAAGCCAATACCGAATTGAAACCGGGCAGCTACCACATCATGTTTATGGGTTTGAAACGCGCCTTGAAAGATGGCGAAACCATTCCGGTAACGCTTAAATTCAAAAACGAAAAAGCGCAAACCATTCATGTGCCGGTGAAAACCGCCCCTATGCCTGCCGCGCATAAACACAACCACGGCGAAGGCGCACACAAACACTAGTTTGTTATACGTTGATAATGAAAACAGGCCGTCTGAAAACCATGGTTTTCAGACGGCCTTTCCATATTATTAAGACTACTAAATATGCTATAATTCCGCTTTAAATTTTCCGTTTCTCCCCCATATCTACCCGCATGAATACTCAACACACCCCACAAAACATCATCGTCGGCCTCTCCGGCGGCGTCGATTCATCCGTGACTGCTGCTTTGTTAAAAAAACAAGGCCATCATGTCAATGGCGTATTTATGCAAAACTGGGAAGACGATGACAACGACGAATATTGCAGCATCAAGCAAGATTCATTCGATGCCATTGCTGTGGCCGATATTGTCGGCATCGACATCGATATTGTGAATTTTGCCGAACAATACAAAGACAATGTGTTCGCCTATTTCTTAAAAGAATACAGCGCCGGCCGCACGCCAAATCCCGATGTATTGTGTAATGCCGAAATCAAATTCAAGTGCTTCTTGGATTACGCCATCGAACAAGGCGCGGACACCATTGCCACCGGCCACTACGCACGCAAAGAAGTACGCAACGGCGTGCATTACCTGCTCAAAGGTCTCGACCAAAACAAAGACCAAAGTTATTTCCTGTACCGCTTAAAACCGCATCAACTCGAGCGCGCCATTTTCCCATTGGGCGATTTGGAAAAACCTGAAGTTCGCCGTTTGGCTACTGAATTCGAGCTGCCGACCGCTGCGAAAAAAGATAGCACCGGCATCTGCTTTATCGGCGAGCGCCCGTTTCGCGAATTTCTGCAAAAATACCTGCCGACCAACAACGGTAAAATGGTCACACCTGAAGGTAAAGTGGTCGGCGAACACGTCGGCTTGATGTTTTACACCTTAGGCCAGCGCAAAGGTTTAGGCATTGGCGGCGCAGGCGAACCATGGTTTGTTGCCGCTAAAGATTTGGGCAAAAACGAATTAATCGTGGTACAAGGACACGATCATCCGCTGCTTTACACCAACAGCCTAATCATGAACGATTTGAGCTTTACCCTGCCTGAGCGTCCGCAACCTGGCCGCTACACCTGCAAAACCCGCTACCGTATGGCCGATGCCGCCTGCGAATTGCGCTATCTCGATGATGACACCATCGAATTAGTGTTCGATGAACCGCAATGGGCGGTCACCCCCGGTCAATCTGCTGTGATTTACGATGGCGATGTGTGCTTGGGTGGCGGTATCATTATGTCGACCGATAAACCGGTTATCATCAAATAAACGAAAGTCTCAGGCCGTCTGAACATTTCAGACGGCCTTTCTGTATTCAATCCGCTTAGGCTGTTATAATCTTTTCATCTAAACCATATCAATGGTTTTCTTCCATCTTATTACTACCACAAGAGACTGATTATCCATGGAAAAACCTTGGTTACAAAGTTATGAAACGGGCGTGGCGCATGAAATCGACATCACCCGCTACCAATCCATTATTGATGTATTCCAAAAAAGCGTCGCCAAATTCGGCGACAAACCGGCGTTTCAAAACATGGGCAAATCGCTCAGCTACAACGAAACCGCCAAGCTCGCCACTGAATTTGCATCCTATCTGCAAAACGTATTAAAGCTACAACGCGGTGAACGCGTGGCCATCATGATGCCGAATCTGCTACAATATCCGGTAGCTTTATTCGGCATTTTGCAGGCCGGTTTGGTGGTGGTGAACACCAACCCACTCTACACCCCGCGCGAACTGGAACACCAGCTCAAAGACAGTGGCGCCACCACCATTATCGTGTTAGAAAATTTTGCCAATACTCTGGAATTGGTATTGCCACGCACCGACATCAAAAACGTGATTATCGCTTCTGTTGGTGAGATGTTTGGCGCCATTAAAGGCAACCTGATAAACTTTGTTTTGCGCAAAGTGAAAAAAATGGTACCCGAATACCGCATTGCCAACACCATTACCTTTCAGACGGCCTTAAAACAAGGTGCGACGCATACGCTCCGACCGGTTGAATTAAACCGCGAAGATACCGCCCTGCTGCAATACACCGGTGGCACCACTGGTGTGGCTAAAGGTGCTATGCTCAGCCACGGCAATATTTGCGCCAATATGATGCAGGCGTCGGAATGGATTAAAAACCTGCTGCGCGAAGGCGAAGAAGTGGTGATCGCCGCGCTGCCGCTTTACCACATTTTTTCGCTCACCGTGAACCTGATGATTTTCTCCAATGCCGGTTCCAAAATTATTTTGATTACCAACCCGCGCGACATGAAGGGCTTTATCGGCGACATGAAAAAAGACCGCATCAGCGTGTTTGTCGGCGTGAACACCTTATTCAACGGTTTGGTCAACCGTCCTGAGTTTACCGAAATCGATTTTTCCAACCTGAAGCTGACTTTAGGCGGCGGCATGGCCACGCAACGCGCCGTGGCGGAAAAATGGAAAAAAATCACCGGCACGCCGATTGTCGAAGCCTACGGCCTGACCGAATGCAGCCCGGGCGTGTGTTGTAACCCATTGAATATTGGAGCCTACAGCGGCGGCATCGGTTTGCCTGTTTCATCTACCGAAGTCGAGTTGCGCGATGGCGATGGTAAACTGGTGCAGCAAGGCCAGCCGGGCGAAATGTGGGTGCGCGGCCCCCAAGTGATGAAAGGCTATTGGAACCGTCCGGAAGAAACCGCCAAAGCCATCGACAGCAAAGGCTTTATCGAAACCGGCGACATTGCCGTCATGGATGAAAAAGGCTGGTTTAAGCTGGTTGACCGTAAAAAAGACTTAATCGTGGTTTCCGGCTTCAACGTTTATCCAAACGAAATCGAAGAAGTGGTCGCCCATCACGATAAGGTTTTAGAAGTGGCCTGTATTGGCGTGCCGAATGAAAAAACCGGCGAAGCCTTAAAAGTATTTGTGGTGAAAAAAGACAATTCGCTCACCAAAGAAGAATTGATCGATTTTTGCCGCACCGAGCTGACTGCTTACAAAGTACCGAAAGACATCGAATTTCGCGACGAATTGCCGAAATCCAATGTCGGCAAAATCCTGCGCCGAGAATTGCGTGACGAAGTATTGAAAAAATAAGCAGTTGAATGGGGTTGACTTCATCTCCATCAGGCCGTCTGAAAGGAATATGTATTTTTCAGACGGCCTGTTTCATTTTCATTTGTCCGAGTTTGCCAGTGCGGCCGCTTCAGGGTAAAATCACGTATTCCAACATGGGTATTTCATCATGACTAAATTTATATTCGTCACCGGCGGCGTTGTATCTTCCTTAGGAAAAGGTATCGCCGCCGCTTCTATTGCGACCATTCTCGAATCGCGCGGTCTCAACGTCACCATGCTCAAGCTCGACCCGTATATCAACGTCGATCCGGGCACGATGAGCCCGTTCCAACACGGCGAAGTGTTTGTCACCGACGACGGCGCGGAAACCGACCTTGACTTAGGCCACTACGAGCGTTTCATCAACGCCACCCTCACCCGCCGCAACAGCTTCAGCGCAGGCCAAGTGTATGAAAACGTGATTGCCAAAGAGCGCCGCGGCGACTACTTGGGTGGCACCGTGCAAGTAATTCCGCACATCACCGACGAAATCAAACGCCGCATCCATGAAGGTGCAGCAGGCTACGACGTGGCCATCGTCGAAATCGGCGGTACCGTCGGTGACATCGAATCATTGCCGTTTCTTGAAGCCATCCGCCAAATGCGCAGCCAGCTCGGCCGCAACAATACCTTGTTTGCCCACTTAAGCTATGTGCCTTACATTGCCGCAGCCGGTGAAATCAAAACCAAACCAACCCAGCATACCGTAAAAGAAATGTTGGGCATCGGCATTCAGCCGGATATTTTGATTTGCCGCATGGATCGCCCTATGCCAGAAGACGAGCGCCGTAAAATCGCTTTGTTCTGTAACGTAGAAGAGCGTGCGATTGTCGGCAGCTATGATGTGGACAGCATCTATGAATGTCCGGAAATGCTGCATAACCAAGGCATCGACACCATCATCACCGAGCAGCTGCAATTGAATGTGCAGCAAGCGGATCTAACCGAATGGAAGAAAATCGTTCACGCGATTAAAAATCCGAAGCACATCGCCAAAATCGGCATGGTCGGCAAATATGTAGATTTGACCGAATCCTACAAATCGCTGATTGAAGCCTTACGCCACGCCGGTATTCATACTGAAACCGATGTGCAAATTACCTATTTCGACAGCGAAGAAATCGAGAAAAACGGCGGCGATGTTTCAGCTTTGAAAGAAATGGATGCCATTTTGGTACCGGGCGGCTTCGGCGTGCGCGGTGTGGAAGGCAAAATCGCAGCGGTACGTTACGCGCGTGAAAACAATGTGCCTTACTTAGGCATTTGCTTAGGCATGCAAATCGCTTTGATTGAGTATGCGCGTGATGTGGCCGGTTTGCCGGATGCCAACTCGACCGAATTCAACCTGAAATGCGCCTCGCCTGTAGTAGCCTTGATTGATGAATGGCAAACCGCCGACGGCAGCGTGGAAGTGCGTGATGAAAACGCCGACTTAGGCGGCACCATGCGTTTGGGCGCACAGAATGTCGAGCTCAAACCGGGCAGCTTGGCCGCTAAAATCTACGGCAGCGAAGAAATCCGCGAACGTCACCGCCACCGCTACGAAGTCAATAACAACTTCGTTCCCGCATTAGAACAAGCCGGTTTGGTCATCGGCGGTGTATCCGCAGGCCGCGAGCGTTTGGTAGAAACCATTGAACTACCAAACCATCCTTGGTTCTTCGCGTGTCAGTTCCATCCGGAATTTACGTCCAACCCACGCCAAGGACATCCGTTGTTTAACGCTTTTGTGAAAGCTGCGTTGACCAATAAATCAGCCTAAGCCTTGCATAAAAAAAGCACCTAAATATCAGGTGCTTTTTTATTTGTGGCTAAACACAATTCAATTAAAATTTCACGCGTACGCCAACAGAAGCCTCGTGAGAGTGAACTTTAATATCATCAAATTTGCCCCAGTAATTATAGCGATAACCAGCATCTAAGGCAACATTTTGAGCCACATCATAGCTCACACCTGCCAATACACCTGCGCCGGTACGGGTTTTGCGGTAAGAACCTGTTTCTTTATAACCGATGCCTTCTTCAGTCCAATCATCTGAAACGCGATTGATACCTAAGCGTGCACCCACATAAGGTTTAACCGGTTGATACATATCAAAATCATAAATCGCTGATACACCTACGCTTTGGAATTTTGCTTTGCCGCTGCCTTCTGGTAAATCATAGCTATAGTTTTTATAGTGGGTATAATCCACACCAACACGCACATTGTTACCAAAATCATAACCCACAGTTACGCGTGGGCTAAAGCCGCTTTTAGAATCAGAAGCATCGTTTTTGATTTTCACTTTCGCCACACCCACATCGCCTTGCACATATACACCTGGTGCAGCCAATGCATAAGCCGACATCAACAAACCGGCAACGATTAAAGACATTTTCTTCATCATACGTACTCTCCAAAAAAACCACAGCACTATTGCATATGGCAGAATCATTGTAATCATGTGTAATTACAATGTAAAGGACATCGTTGCTTTGTCCATAAAAGAATATAACCAAAAGCACTTATCATACAACCAAGCATTCTTTCCCATTTTCAGACGGCCTAGGTAAAGTAACGACCATATCAAAATGAGCCTAGGAGCCACTATGACCACCACCGACCCACGTGCCAAACTGCCCGATGCCCCTTTAGCTGACAACGAACGCTTAAAAGACCAAAGCCAGCACTTGCGCGGCACCATTGCCGACGATTTGAAAGACGGCATGACCGGCGGTTTTAACGGCGACAATTTCCAACTCATCCGTTTCCACGGCATGTACGAACAAGACGACCGCGACATACGCGCCGAACGTCTTGAGCAAAAACTCGAGCCGCTAAAAAACGTGATGCTGCGCTGCCGCCTGCCGGGTGGCATCATCAAACCCCAACAATGGCTGGGCATTGACAAATTCGCCGGCGAAAGCACCCTCTACGGCTCCATCCGTCTGACCAACCGCCAAACCTTCCAATTCCACGGCGTATTGAAAGACAACATCAAACCGATGCACCAATGGCTCAACGAATTGGGCTTGGACTCCATCGCCACCGCAGGCGACGTGAACCGCAACGTTTTGTGTACCAGCAACCCTGTCGAAAGCAGTTTGCACAAAGAAGCCTACGAATGGGCAAAAAAAATCAGCGAGCATTTGTTGCCGAAAACCCGCGCCTACGCCGAAATCTGGCTGGACGGTGAAAAACTGCACTCTACCGAAGACTTGGTGACTGCTCCGTTGGCCGATTCCGTGAAAAGCGGCGATGCCACCGAGCCGGTTTTGGGTAAAAACTACCTGCCGCGTAAATTCAAAACCACCGTTGTCATTCCGCCGCACAACGATGTCGACTTACATGCCAACGACTTGAACTTCGTTGCCATCGAAGAAAACGGCAAATTAGCCGGTTTCAACGTCTTGGTCGGCGGCGGCCTGTCGATGGAACACGGCAACACCAAAACCTACCCCAACACCGCCCGCGAATTCGGCTTTATCGGCTTGGACAAAGTATTGGACTGCGCCGCCGCCGTCGTTTCCGTCCAACGCGACTGGGGCAACCGCAGCGACCGCAAAAACGCCAAAACCCGCTACACGCTTGAGCGCGTCGGCGTACAAACTTTCATCGAAGAAGTCGAAAACCGCATGGGCACGAAATTCGAGCCTTTGCGTCCTTATCAATTCACTTCACGCGGCGACCGCATCGGCTGGGTACAAGGCGAAGAAGGCAACTGGCACTTGACCCTGTTCATCGAAAACGGCCGCCTGCTCG